>NZ_JBIPAO010000001.1:2125000-2475000 GCF_050498925.1 Enterococcus sp. AZ163 | reverse complement strand
CCGAACTGAGAGAAGCTTTAAGAGATTAGCTTAGCCTCGCGACTTCGCGACTCGTTGTACTTCCCATTGTAGCACGTGTGTAGCCCAGGTCATAAGGGGCATGATGATTTGACGTCATCCCCACCTTCCTCCGGTTTGTCACCGGCAGTCTCGCTAGAGTGCCCAACTAAATGATGGCAACTAACAATAAGGGTTGCGCTCGTTGCGGGACTTAACCCAACATCTCACGACACGAGCTGACGACAACCATGCACCACCTGTCACTTTGCCCCCGAAGGGGAAGCTCTATCTCTAGAGTGGTCAAAGGATGTCAAGACCTGGTAAGGTTCTTCGCGTTGCTTCGAATTAAACCACATGCTCCACCGCTTGTGCGGGCCCCCGTCAATTCCTTTGAGTTTCAACCTTGCGGTCGTACTCCCCAGGCGGAGTGCTTAATGCGTTAGCTGCAGCACTGAAGGGCGGAAACCCTCCAACACTTAGCACTCATCGTTTACGGCGTGGACTACCAGGGTATCTAATCCTGTTTGCTCCCCACGCTTTCGAGCCTCAGCGTCAGTTACAGACCAGAGAGCCGCCTTCGCCACTGGTGTTCCTCCATATATCTACGCATTTCACCGCTACACATGGAATTCCACTCTCCTCTTCTGCACTCAAGTTTCCCAGTTTCCAATGACCCTCCCCGGTTGAGCCGGGGGCTTTCACATCAGACTTAAGAAACCGCCTGCGCTCGCTTTACGCCCAATAAATCCGGACAACGCTTGCCACCTACGTATTACCGCGGCTGCTGGCACGTAGTTAGCCGTGGCTTTCTGGTTAGATACCGTCAAGGGGTGAACTTTTTACTCTCACCCTTGTTCTTCTCTAACAACAGAGTTTTACGATCCGAAAACCTTCTTCACTCACGCGGCGTTGCTCGGTCAGACTTTCGTCCATTGCCGAAGATTCCCTACTGCTGCCTCCCGTAGGAGTTTGGGCCGTGTCTCAGTCCCAATGTGGCCGATCACCCTCTCAGGTCGGCTATGCATCGTTGCCTTGGTGAGCCGTTACCTCACCAACTAGCTAATGCACCGCGGGTCCATCCTCGAGTGACGCAAAAGCGCCTTTCAAAAGAAAACCATGCGGTTTTCTTTGTTATGCGGTATTAGCACCTGTTTCCAAGTGTTATCCCCCGCTCGAGGGTAGGTTACCCACGTGTTACTCACCCGTTCGCCACTCCTTTTCTTCCGGTGGAGCAAGCTCCGGTGGAAGAAAAAGCGTTCGACTTGCATGTATTAGGCACGCCGCCAGCGTTCGTCCTGAGCCAGGATCAAACTCTCATAAAAAGTGTTTGAAACAGTCTTGCGACTGTTAAGCTCAATTTAAAAATTGATTCGCTAGCAATTGCTTGCTATGTTGTTTGCTTCTATATAATAGAAGCGCCCTACACATTTGGTTTGTTTTATTCGTTCAGTTTTCAAAGGTCTACTTGATAAAATCGACTGTTTCTTGTTGCATCAGCAACTCTTAAATCTTATCATTTCGCCGTTTAAAAGTCAATAAGTTTTTTTGCTTTTTTTGTTTTAAAAAAACATGATTACTATCTATCGTTATCAGCGACTTTATAAAAATACCATAAGTGAAATCATCCGTCAACAAGTTTTTGAAAAAATATTTTCAGAAGATTTCATCTCATTGGAACAAATAATAATATAGCAATTTTCATCATTTAATGCAACTATAAAATAGAATTCTTCTACATTTTTTCTTAATGCGAACAAAATGTCCCTATACTAAAATAACGTTCGATTTTTGAAGCAAAAATAACAGTATACTGAAGCCTATTCATAAAAATAATTGCATAAAAAAATCAGCCGATTATTGTTCGACTGATTCTTCTTCCACCATAGGTATAAAAATTCTAAAGATCGTACCTTGACCAAGGGAGCTTTCTACACTAATGTGACCTTTGTAACTTTCAATTAGCTTATGAGCTATCGATAAACCTAACCCATTTCCTCCTTTTGTTCGTGCACGTGCCTTATCCACTCGATAAAAACGATTGAACACTTTATCAATGTCTTCATCTGGAATACCTTCACCAAAATCTTGAATCGCAATTTCAAACTCATTCAAAGTCGAAGAAATCGATATATGCACTTCTTTACGATCCGTTGAATACTTAACTGCATTGTCCATAATGATAATCATGATTTGTTCCAAATGATTTCGGTAGATTTTTAACTGACGCTCGTTTTCTAGATCATCATCTAAAGTAAATGTAAACTCTGGATATAGTAATTTAAAGTTGTTAAAGACTTGGTAAGTTACTTCTTTTGCATTGGAAGTCTCATTTCCATAATATACATCTACTTGTTCCGCACGGGATAGATCTAACATTTCTTGTACTAAGCTCTTCATTCGTTCAATTTCTTGAAGACTGGCTTGAATTGACTCTTCTAAAATTTCAGGATCATCTTTCCCCCATCGATTAAGCAAGCTGAGATGCCCTTCAATCACTGCTACAGGAGTACGTAATTCATGTGAAACATCTTCAACAAATTGTTCTTGCTGCTTAATATACATTCTAATACGATCAATTACGTCATTAAAAATCATTGCTAAATCTGCCAATTCATCGTTTGTAGTGATTTCAGGTACATGTACATCTGCCTGTGGATCCTGACGAATAATCTCCATTGTATCTCGCAAAATTTTAACAGGCTTTAAGAAGTATGAAGATAATAAGAATCCTAAAAAACTGCTAAGTACTAAAGAAACAATTTCTAATACAATCAGAGTTATTAACAATTTGCTTCGCATTTCATAAAAGTCAGAAAGTTCATAAAAAACCTGAGCATATCCTATCTTCTCTCGGGTTTCCTTAGAGTAGATTGGTTCAATGGACAAGAAGCCATTTCGATTATCAAGTGTAACGATTGTAGGGCTTTTGTGCTCTGTCTGTACTAAAGGATGATATACTTCCTGCGTTTTAAAAATTAACTTTTTATCCAAATTATAGATATCTAATGAAAGCTGCGGTTGGCCTAATTCAGCTACAAAGCTGTCAATTCGCAACATATTGCCCTCAAGTGTCATATTCCGATCATACAGAGCGTTGTCGAGATTAGACGATTCTGTTAACGTACGGTATGTATTTACTAAAGTAAGCTCTTCATCCGAATTCGCTAAACGTGACGATACGTCTGAGATTGTCTGCTCAACATTATTTCTTTCTTTAGCAACAATAAGATTGACTGAAGATTTATAAGTGATCACTGCAAAGATTGTAAATACGACGAATATAAAGAAAGAACTTGTAAAGGCCCACTTAATAGTAAGTGAAGGCCCCTTCAGTTCTCCGTGCTTTTTGAAAAGCTTTCTCATGATCTCATTACATATCCTGTTCCACGAACAGTCTGAATGTAGCTGTCTTCCCCATTAACGTCGATTTTGTTGCGCAGATAACGGATATAAACATCGACTACATTTGTTTCAACTTCAGTTTCGTAGCCCCAGACTTTATTTAATAAAACATCTCGTGCTAAAACGACATTTACATTTTCCATTAAAGTCAGTAAAAGTTCGTATTCACGTTTTGTTAATTCAATAATGTCGTTGCCGCGACGAACAACTCGGTTCTCTTTTTCAATTGTCAGGTCACGATAAGTAATGGTAGTTTGTTTAGCAACATTTTTATCGCCTTCGATATCGATCCGGCGCAATAAAGCTCGCAAACGAGCCAATAACTCCTCAATAGCAAACGGTTTGACAATGTAATCGTCAGCTCCATGGTCTAAGCCAGAAACCCGATCAATTACTGAATCTCTCGCAGTCATCATAATGATTGGTGTATTCTTTACTTGTCGTACGCGACGGCAGACTTCTAAACCATTCAGCTCTGGCAGCATCAGGTCTAATAAAATAGCATCCCAGTCATTCTCTAGAGCTGCTTCAAGCCCGGTACGTCCGTTATAATGAACATCTGTATCGTAACCTTCATGCTTCAGCTCAAGTTCTACGAAACGAGCTAAGTTTTTTTCATCTTCAATGATTAGAATATTACTCATTCTTTTTATTCCTTTCCAAATCGTTCTTGCTTAACCCCTTTGTTTCAGTGGTCTAAGCCTTCAGAAGCTACTGCCATTTTATCATGAAATCCCTAATAAAAAAACTAGGGACTATTAAACAGTTAAAAATCCCTAGTTTTAGTCTAATTATTCTTCGTCATACCAGCTATAGTGATAAATACCCTCTTTATCAGTGCGTTCATAAGTATGGGCACCAAAGTAATCCCGCTGAGCTTGAATTAAGTTTGCTGGCAAGCGTTTAGCACGGTAAGAATCGTAATAAGAAATTGCTGAAGAGAAAGTTGGAACAGGAATACCTGCTTGAACAGCAATTCCTACAACTTCACGAACAGCTGCTTGGTACTTGCTTCCAATCTCTTGGAAATAGCTGTCTAGCATTAAGTTAGCTAAATCAGTATCTTTTTCGTAAGCATCTGTAATCTTTTGCAAGAATCGGGCACGAATAATACATCCAGCACGCCAGATTTTAGCAATATCACCAAATGGCAGATCCCAATCATACTCTTTTGAAGCAGCACGAAGTTGTGCAAATCCTTGCGCATAACTCATAAGCTTACTGAAATATAACGCTTCACGGATTTTTTCAACTAATTCTTGTTTGTCGCCATCGTATTTATACGGAGCAGGACCGCTTAAAACTTTACTTGCTTCAACACGTTCTTCTTTGTAAGCTGAAATGAAACGCGCAAAAACTGACTCAGTAATCAACGGAAGCGGCACACCCAAATCTAAAGCACTTTGAGAGGTCCATTTTCCGGTTCCTTTATTTCCTGCAGCATCTAAAATTACATCTACTACCGGTTTATCAGTACCTTCATCGTCTTTTCTAGTTAAAATGTCTGCGGTAATTTCAATTAAATAGCTGTCTAATTCACCCTTGTTCCATTCGGCAAAAACATCAGCCATTTCATCAACAGACAGACCTAACAATTGTTTCATTAAGTCATAAGACTCAGCAATTAATTGCATGTCTCCGTATTCAATACCATTGTGAACCATTTTAACGTAATGACCGGCACCATTTGCGCCAATGTAGGTTACACATGGTACGCCGTCTTCAGCCTTAGCAGCAATTTGTTCGAAGATTGGGGCTACTAGGTCATAAGCTTCCTTTTGACCACCAGGCATCATAGAAGGACCTTCTAAGGCACCCTTTTCACCGCCAGAAACTCCTGTACCGATAAAGTTGATCCCTGAGTTAGCCAATTCTTCATTTCTGCGCATTGTATCCTTAAAGAAGGTATTTCCTCCATCAATTAATACATCGCCTTTATCTAAATGAGGCAACAACTCTTGAATAGTGGCATCCGTTGCCGGACCCGCTTTAACCATTAACATAATACGACGAGGTTTCTCAATCGCATTTACGAATTCCTCAATAGAGAATGTTGCTTCAAAGTTGCGGTCTGGATGTTCATCCACCACTACTTGAGTTTTTGAGCCCGTACGGTTATACAAGGCAACAGTGTAACCTCGGCTTTCGATATTTAGGGCTAGATTCTTACCCATAACCGCCATTCCGACAACACCAAATTGTGCGTTTGACATAATATACCTCCTAATTATTCCGCTATCTTCTACATTATAGCCTAAGGTGCAAAAAATGAAAAAGGAATTGTGCGTAATAAATAAAAAACCTCAAGACTCCATGGTTAGTCTTGAGGTTTTTTGCTTTTCTATCATTAAAAAAGCTATTATGCTTCTTCTTTAGACATAACATCTTTTCCATCGTAGTAGCCGCAGTTGGCACATACGTGATGACTCTTTTTCATTTCACCGCAGTTTGGACATTCGTTCAAACCTTTGATGGTTAATTTGTAATGAGTACGACGTTTTGCTTTTTTTGCTTTTGAAGTTCTTCTAGCTGGTACTGCCATTGGTGTTACACCTCCTTGTAAAATGAAGTATCTTAAAATAGATACGTATTATTCCAATCTTACTTGTTATCCTCTTCGTTAAAAAGTTCGGACAATTTTGCAAGACGAGGATCAATTGCTTCTGCTTGTTCCTTTTTCGCGAAGTATTCTTCTTCAGAAACCACTTGCCAATCATTTCCCTTAGGTAATTCTTTAGCACTTTTCTCTTCATCTGATAATACTTGCAATGGAATTGCCAGCAGTATGTTGTCTTCGACAGAATCCGTAAGATCGATTGTGTCACTCTCTAACACAATGACTTCTTCTTCACGGTCTTCTTCCTGCGCCGACCATTGCTCTTTTGTCATGAATATCTCATCCACAGAAAGATCAAGTGGCAGGTCTACTGGTTCAAGCGAACGGGAAGACGGAACAGTTACAGTTGTCGTTAACCGATAATGTAAGATATATTCTTTTTTCCCGACAGACAAGATTCCTGTAACCTTTACAGGTGCTACTGCCAAAATTTCTGAATCGCGTTGTTTTAAAGAGTCATTAACATCCATTGTTTCTGAGAAATTTAATGGTTCTTCTTGATAACGTCGCAATTCTATAATGGACCATTTCATTATTCATCACCTCTAAGCAACAATCGATATTATACAGGTGGAAAAATTCTTTGTCAATGAAATTTTCTTGACACCTTAAAAAAACTGATGCTACTGCGTTTTTTTATCATCATTTTTATGAAAACAAGAGAAAAGGGTGAACCAAATTTAATTGGCTCACCCCAAGAAAGACAACCTTAGATGGCTGTAGTTTCTCCACGGTAAACAATTCCACGACGAGGGTCTACTGTTACTAACTCGCCATCAACAATAATTGTAGTTGCATCTTTAGCGCCAACAATAACTGGAATATCTTGTGCAATGCCGACAACAGCAGCATGAGAAGTTAATCCGCCATCTTCAACGATTAAAGCAGCAGCTTTTTCAATTGCAGGCATATATTCTTTATCAGTTGTTGGTACAACTAGAACCATGCCTTCTTTAGCGTTTTTCACAGCTTCTTCAGCAGAAGATGCGATCACTGCGTTTGCAACAACAGCTTTTTCACCAACACCTTGTGCTTCTAATAATTTAGAGCCAATTAATTGGATTTTCATAACGTTAGTTGTTCCGCGTTCGCCAACTGGAACACCTGCAGTGATTAGAATTAGGTCGCCTTCTTTAGCGAAGCCTAAATCTACAGCTTTTTTAGTAGCTAATTCAAACATATCATCTGTTGTAGTTGGTTTTTCTGCAACAGTTGGGTAAACACCCCAGTTTAACATCAAGCCGCGTTTTGTGCGTTCGTCAAAGGTTACAGCCAAGATGTCTGCATCTGGACGATATTTTGAGATCATTTTAGCAGTGTATCCTGATTCTGTTGCAGCAACAATGGTTTTAACACCTAAGTTGTGTGCAGCGCGTGCTACTGACAAGCTGACAGTTTCAGTTACATCTGTTTTATCAAATTCATTGATTTGGAAAGTACCCATTTCTTCAAGTGCTTTTTCTGCTTCTTGGTCAATCCGAGCCATAGTTGCAACAGCTTCTACTGGGTAGTCACCGTTTGCTGATTCACCTGAAAGCATAGTAGCATCTGTTCCGTCGAAAACAGCGTTCGCAACGTCAGACGCTTCAGCACGTGTAGGACGTGGGTTGCTTTGCATAGATTCCAACATTTGTGTAGCGGTAATAACTGATTTACCAGCAGCATTACATTTTTTGATAATTGATTTTTGAACCATTGGAACTTCTTCCGCTGGAATTTCAACACCCATGTCGCCGCGGGCAACCATGATACCATCAGAAACTTTGATGATTTCGTCAATGTTGTCAATACCTTCTTGAGATTCAATTTTAGAGAAGATTTGAACATGCATCATGTCTTTTTCTTCTAAAATTTCACGAATTTCTAAAACGTCTTGTGCTTTACGTACAAAGCTGGCAGCGATGAAGTCAATGTCGTTGTCCAAACCAAAACGAATATCTTCTGCATCCTTTTCAGTGATTCCTGGCAAGCTGATTGAAACGCCTGGTGCATTAACACCTTTGCGTGAACCTAACATACCAGCATTTTTAACGACAACAACTAGCTCACGTGCTGCTTCATCTTTTTCGATAATTTCCATGTCAATTAAGCCATCATCGAATAAAACGTGTCCGCCAACGTGAACATCCTCGAATAAGCCAGGATAAGTAACCGCAATTTTTTCTTTTGTTCCTTTATGTTCAGGGTTCATTGAAATACGAGTTTTATCTCCAACTTCAAATTGGATATAGCCCGCACGACCATAATCTGCTTCTGTAGTGTCTTGTACCGTTGTGCGAATTTCTGCACCTTTTGTATCTAAAAGAATACCGACGTCTTTTCCTGTTTTCTTAACAGCTTCACGAACAAGAGTCATACGACTTAATTGTTCTTCATGGTCACCGTGAGAAAAGTTGAAACGAAAGACATTTGCACCAGCCTCGATCAACTCTGAGATGATTTCAAGTGTATTACTTGCTGGTCCTAATGTACTAACGATTTTTGTTTTTTTCATTATATAAACGCTCCTATTCTTGTTGTCATTGCTTTTATAATTAAATAGCCTCGGGCTACCTAGTTAACGAGATTAAAATGAGATTGTTTGGTTCAGTTCATACAGAGATAAGTCAGGTTTATGTTTATTGTTTTCTAAAGTATCAATAATATCAGCTGCAACCACTTTATTGTTTAACATACCAATACACAATCCACCTTTTTCCTGTTGCAACAATTCGACTGCATACGAGCCAAATTTACTTGCTAATACGCGGTCGCGGGCGCTTGGAGATCCCCCACGCACAACATGGCCAAGCACACTAACTCGGGTATGGAAATCACCATACTCTGATAACTTATCCGCAAAATCATTGCCGCCCATGACACCTTCAGCAAGAACAATTAGACAATGTTTTTTTCCACGATCACGTCCCGCTTTAATTTTTTCAGCAATCTGAGCCATATTGAAGTCATGCTCTGGAATGACAATTTCATCTGCCCCACCAGCAACACCTGACCATAAAGCAATATCACCGGCTCCACGCCCCATTACTTCAATTACGAAAGTGCGTACATGAGAAGTCGCTGTATCACGAATTCTATCGATTGATTCCAAGACTGTGTTGATGGCTGTATCAAAACCGATAGTGAAATCTGTTCCTGGAATATCATTATCAATTGTCCCTGGAATACCCACTGCTGGGAAACCGTGTTTAGTTAATGCCATTGCTCCATGATAAGAACCGTCTCCACCAATAACTACTAATCCTTCGATCCCAAACTTTTTCAATTGTTCGATCCCTTTTAATTGACCTTCTTCAGTCGCAAATTCTGGGTAACGAGCAGAATATAAAAATGTTCCTCCACGTTGGATTTTATCACCAACATCAGCAACATCCAAACGTCGAATATCACCTGCAACCAAACCTGCAAAACCGTAGTTGATTCCATAAACTTCAAGACCTTCATAGATCCCTTTACGAACCACGGCACGAACAGCTGCGTTCATTCCTGGAGCGTCTCCTCCACTTGTTAAAATTCCAATGCGTTTCATTTTCTCACCTCAAAAAATTATTAATCAAGCATTGTTCTCAATTCATGGTACATTCTACCATCAAAGCCGCTAAAAGTCTTGGAAAGATGTTAGGAAAGTTTGATATACCTGAAAAAAGTTTTGAAAGTTACAAGAAATCATCGTAATACGACGTTTTTATTACCCAATATGTCACGTAAATCGGTCAATAAGTCCTCATTACGCCCTATCCAATACTCCTTTCCTAACACAATCTTTCTTTGATCTTTTTCAAAATAAAGAATTACCGGAATATTCCCAGGAGCGGTTTTCAGCTTTTCTGCAATTTCTTGATGAAGCGTACGGCTATCCTGTTCACTGGAAATTCTCAGATAAAGAATTTCTTCTGAGAGACTGTTTTCTACCGTGTCAGCTGACTCAAATTCTTCCACCAACAATTGCAATGATTGATCATAACTACTTTTTTCAATTTTTCCGGAGACAAGATAAACTTGGTCTAAGTGAATCATATTGCGAACTTTGCGATAAAGAATCGGAAAAATAGTTAGGGAGAGTTCTCCGCTTTGATCATTTCCGTTAAGAAATGCCATCTGCTCTCCTTTTTTTGTCCTTATTTCCCGTAGCTCTTTCAAGTAAATAAGTATGGTTGCATTTTGACCTGGCACAACATCACTGGTTAAACGAATATTTCTCTGTCGTTTTAGTTTCGGATAGTTTTCAGTTGGATGTCCCGATACATACAAGCCCAAATATTTTTCTTCATAATCAAGTTTTTCTGCTAATGAATATTCTGGAACTTCGTGCTCCTTCAGACTCATAACGTCTAGCAGAGAATCACTACCGCCACTATACAAAACATTTTGAATTTTTCCTTCCAATTCAACTTGCAATTGACGACGATTTTCATGAAGCTCATCAAATGCACCTACTACGATTAACGGTTCAATATATTCTTCCTTTAGCCATCGATCTTCAATTCTCAACAAGAAATTGTCTAACGATTTATAAAAACCTTGCGCTTTACGTTCAGCAAGAATACTCGCTACATAATCGCGCCTGATACCTTTAATCGCATCTAGGCCAAAGCGAATCGTATCCTTCTCGACTAAAGTAAAACTATAAAAGCTTTTATTGATATCTGGAGCCAATAAGCTAACTCCGGCCTGATTTGCCTCGGCTATATATTCACGCATCTTTTTAGCGTCGCTCCGAACTGATTTAAGTAAGGCCGCATAGAAAGGTCCTGGATAATGAACTTTAAGATAAGCCATTTGGTAGCCGACAAAAGAATAGGCAAACGCATGTGATCGGTTAAACCCATAATTGGCAAAACGCTCTATATAATCGTATACCTCTTCAGCGCTACTTTGTGTATAGCCTTGCTGAATTGATCCAGATACAAAGTGCTGCCTCTCTTCGTCTAATAAATCCTTTTTCTTTTTGCTAACAGCGCGCCGCAATATATCTGCCTGTCCTAGACTAAATCCGGCCATTCGCGCAGCAACTTGCATAATTTGTTCTTGGTAAACAATGATGCCATAAGTGTTTTCCAAAATTGGTTTCAGCGACTCTTCAGGATATTGAATGGCTTCTTTTCCTTTTTTCCTAGCGATAAAATGATCTATGTTTTGCATGGGTCCTGGTCGATACAACGCATTTACGGCTGCGATATCCTCAATCGAAGTTGGACCTAGGCGACGTAACACATTTCGAATGCCCGCAGATTCAAATTGAAAGACTCCGCTGGTTTCGCCTCGCTGAAAAAGTTCCAAAGTTTGAGGATCATCTAATGGAATCTGCTTAAGATTGATTTCTTGTTGATAAACTTTTTTTATATTGCGTAAAGCAGTATCAATAATCGATAGGTTACGCAGACCTAAAAAGTCCATCTTCAGAAGTCCAATTGTTTCGATATCGCTCATTGTAAATTGAGTTAGCAGAATATCTTCCGAACCATTTTGCAAAGGGACAATTGAAATTAATTCTTGATCACTAATGACTACACCCGCAGCATGAGTGGATACATGTCTAGGCAAACCTTCTAAACTTAAAGCTGTTTGAAACATCAATTGGCTTTTGGAGTTTGTGTTTACTAATTGTTTCAGCGTTTCAGATTGCTCGTAAGCATCTCGCAAAGTAATTTTCAACTGATTGGGAATGGATTTGGACCAACGACTCGCTTCACTTTGAGATAAACCGAAGACTCGTCCCACATCTCGTAAGACCATTTTGGCTGCCATTGTTCCAAAAGTCGCAATTTGAGCTACATGAAAACGACCGTATTTTTCTTTTACGTAATGCAAAATTTCATTACGTCGATTATCGGGAATATCCAAGTCAATATCAGGCATACTGTTTCTTTCTGGATTTAGAAAGCGTTCGAAGAGCAGGTTATATTGAATAGGATCTACATCCGTGATTGACAAAACATACGCTACCAAAGAGCCTGCGGCAGATCCACGTCCGGCTCCCGTCACAATTTGATTGCGGTGAGCATAATCCATCACATCCCATACAATCAGAAAATAATCATCAAATCCCATTGTGTGTATGATAGACAACTCTTTAGCCAATCGTTCTTGATAAACCGTTGATATATCGTTGACTCGAAGTGGCAACCGTTCCCAGCACAGTTTTTCTAAAAACTCTTTTGCATTTTGGTCAGTTTCCAACGGATAATGCGGCAGCAGCTTTTGATGCAAAGGGATTTCGAATTGGCAGCTTTCTGCTAATGAAATGGCATTACTAATAGCTTCTTCTCTTTTTTCCTCTTGAAAATAGTGATTAATTTCTTCTTCTGACAACAAGTAGCTGTTGCCTTTTTTTTCTACTAATGCGTCTTTGCTTATCTGCTTCCCGGACTGAATTTTTTTCATCACGTCGATAGCAAAAGCTTCTTCTGGCTTTAAATACTTTACCTCGTGCAAAGCAAGAAGAGGCAAACCGTGTGGTTGCCTAATAGCATCAATTTGTCTGCTGTTAGTCAAAGAACAGCCTAAAAATACTGTATCGTGGAAGGTTTCTTTTACTTCATCCATTATGTAATCGATGTTCTCTTCTAAAGTAATTTTACTTATAGGTAAAACAACCATCAAATTCTGGCTGTTAATTTCATACTCAGCTAAATGCTGTGACTTCTCTTCAATCATTCTTTGAGAAGAAATACGCATCAAGTTTTGATAACCTGCTAAATTTTTAGCATATAAAAGAAGTGTAAATGCCTCTTCAGCTTTTGATAAGATATCTAGTTCCATGCCAATGATTGGTTTTATATCCTGATGTATGCACGCCTGATAAAATTCAACTGCTCCATAAAGTACATGCTCATCCGTTAAGGCCAAAGATTTATAGCCCAACTCTTTCGCTTTTTTGACATATTCTGAAATTGTCAAGGTACTTTTCAGCAATGAATAGGAAGTTTTAGTATATAGTTGTGGAAAATTCATGGGGCCCTCCTATAAAATATTTTCATGAAGACTTTTCTTTACTTTTTTTGAAAAAATGCTAAACTAGTTCTAGAAATCTGCAAGAAAAGAGGTTTTGTTAATGAAATATCTCGTTACTTTCTTTTGGGCATTTGCCATTGGTCAGGCAGTTTGTTACCTGGGCGGCGCCTTGCAAAGTGCTACTTATGACTTCCAGCTTTCAACGATTGTTTCGCTAATTATTGGTGTTATTACAGTTTTACTTTCTTTTGCAATGAAGCCAACTCATCGATCAGCTAACCACTAGAAAATAAGCCAGTTACTTTATTGTAACTGGTTTTTTCTTTCTGTTGAACCTGTAAAAAAATCTTCCACTTAACTTATATTTTTGTTTTACTCATCAGAAGCCCTCGGAAGTTGAACAGACTAAGCAGAATATTCCCGAATACACAAGCGCTCGTAACCAAAAAGACGGCTGAATAGCCTAAAGAATGCGCTACAGTTGATCCAATCATCGGACCTAATACTTGTCCAAAATTGTTAAACATCTGATTATAGCTATATATACGGCTAACTCCTTCAGGTGGACTGATTTTGCCGATTAACGTATTAATAGACGGCATCAAAGCGCCTGTTGAGAATCCTAAGAAGAAACGAAGCACTCCTAATTGAAAGGGGGTTTTTACAAAAGCCATTGGAATAAAGCAGATGAAGGATAAAAACAACCCAAACAAAAGAATTTTATGATTTCCTATCTTGTCACCAATCTTACCTAGAGTCGGTGAAGAAATGACCGCTGAGACCCCTGCTGCCGAAATAATAAATCCACTAATCATCAACGCATTATTGCTGTTTCCACTTAATTGACGAATATATAGAGTTAAAATTGGGCTAATGCTTGTTGCTCCTAATTGTAGAATCAACGTACTTACAAACAAACCTACCAAGATTGACAGATAGTTTATTTTCTTCGTAAGTCCTCTCATACTGACCATATCCTGCTTTTCGATCGGCTGAAAATTTTCCTGGACCATAAAGATAGTTAAAATTGTACAGATCAACAAAATAATTCCAGTAATTATAAAAACGTTCTCTAAACCGAACCATTGAGCCAACACACCACCGATTGATGGTCCGATTAAATTGCCAGCAACTGCTCCCGTTGACAATGTTCCTAACGCCCATCCACTCTTTTCGCGAGGTGCCTGTGAAGCGATCATCGCAGTAGCATTGGGAATATAACCAGAAAGAACTCCTGTCATAAACCGCATGCCTAACAACCAATACACATTTGGAACAAACGCTAAAGATCCCATTGTGATAGTCATTCCAGCAGCTGCGCGAACCATCATTAGCTTTCTTCCTTTGCGATCAGCAAGATTACCCCAAATAGGTGAGACAATAGCTGCTGCAAAAGCCGTGACCGAAATTGCCAAACCAGCAAACATCTCTACTTGAGGTACCGGGGTTCCCATTTGTTCAATATATACCGGCAAGAAAGGCATGACCAAACTAAAACTTGCTCCTGTGAAGAAACAACCAATCCAGGATACGAACAGGTTTCTTCGCCAATTGATTTTCATTTTTTTCAGCTCTCTTTTTTACATTTTTCTTCAACTACTACTATAACAAAGATTGTCAAGCTTTGTAGTCATAAACAATTTTATCATTTACTAAATTTATTACTAGTTGGTTGCGTTTTTTATAAGATATGCTAGACTGAAACAAATTGAGACAAGGATGATTACTATGAAAAAGATGATTGCCATCGATCTGGATGGGACGACACTAAACGAAGAATCTAAAATATCTGAACGAACAGCAAAAACTTTAAAACGGGCAATGGAGGACGGCCATTCTGTCGTAATTGCTACAGGCAGACCTTACCGCATGAGTAGTGAATTTTATCGTGAACTGCAGCTAACTACACCGATGGTCAATTTTAATGGTGCCCTAGTTCATTTACCAGAAAAGCAATGGGATAATGAACTTGAAACTTCTTTTAACCGGAATATCGTCTTTGATATTATGCAAGAAAAGAAAAATTTGAAGTTGGACTTCATTGCAGCCGAAGACCGCAATACTTTCTTTATTGATGATTTGAATTTCTTTGACAAGCATATGTTTGCCAGTAAAGCAACAGCCGACAACTTGTTAACGACCGATTCATTAGTTAAAGATCCAACTTCTGTGATTGTACGCAGCCAGCCACAAAACTTAAAGAGTGTTGCCGAAGAACTAAAACAGCAATATGGCGCTTCTGTTGAAGTTAATACTTGGGGTGGACCTAACTCAATCTTAGAGATCGTGGCTAAAGGCATCCAAAAGGCTCACGGGTTAGCTCATATCGTTAAGGTTTTCGACATGAATAAAGAAGATATTATTGCATTCGGTGACGAACACAACGATGTGGATATGCTAGCTTACGCTGGCTGGGGGGTTGCTATGGCCAACGGAACTGAACAAGTGAAATCAGTGGCAAACGATATTACCGCCAAGCCAAACTCTGAGGATGGATTAGCTGATTACTTAGAAAAATATTTGGATCTATAAGTTGATGAATTTTTCGTCAGCTTTTTTCAGCAAAAAGACTTGTCATCTACAACTACAGAAGATGGCAAGTCTTTCTTTTAAAGTTCATCACAGATCAACGAATTTATCGTAAAACTCTTCCCCGAGTCACTCCTAACGCCTTTTTAGTCATTAGGATCCACAAGTGCTCAATAGCTATTATAGGTGTCATCATATTTTCCACAGCTATTTCTTTCGAATAATACTTTGTTAATAGCTGTTGCTTAATTTCTGCAAAAAAAGGAACCGTTTTTGAGTAAGAATCACAAAAAACTGGAACAGTGACAGGTATTAAATTACCTCAGCATTCCAGCTCTTTAGAAGATAAGATATAAGGAAGGTACGGGATTTGAACCCGTGCACCACATTACTGCGGCTCGCCGGATTTCGAGTCCGGTGCATTACCACTCTGCCAACCTTCCGCAAAATTCATCTTACCTTTTTTCTTTCAAAAGTCAAGCTTTTTTAGAGTTTATCTAAAACTGCTGTATCCTCTGTACTCAAAATACTGTCGATCGCACGATTAATTAGATGAACAATGTCTTCTTCAGTGGGTTCAATAATACCTGAAGACATCAACGTAGCAATCCCTGTAACAGTGATCCAAGTACCCACGTGTAAAGCATTAATATGCTCATCATCTAAGTTTTTATACTTCGGATGCTTTTTGATTAATTCATAGAAATATTTATAAGAAAAATCATGCATTTTTTGTCCGCCGCCGTATTCTTGTACGTATAAAGCATTGTATAAATTGCTTCTTTCTTTCGCAAAATACACATAATTTAATCCCAAATCAATGATTGTATCCCCAGTGCGCACTTCCGGGAAAATATCATAATACAAATGGTTGCAAATTTCATCCAGCAATGTATCCTTCAAATCTTGCATATTCTTGAATTCTAAATAAATTGGTTGTGTACTAATTCCCATCTTTTTAGCAATGTTCCGAGCAGTGAAACCAGAAAACCCCTCATTTTCCACAACTTCATAAGCAGCCTTTAGAATTTGATCCTTCGTGTACACTTTTCTTCTCATACTTTTTTCCTCCCAAGATGTTATTATTTTTCTTGTTAATTCATTTTAATCAAAAAGTGAACAGTTTTGCAACCCTAATATGTTACGTTATCTAAATTAGAGCAAAAATTCTTGAAAAACTTGTATTATTGCAGTGCAATTCCATATACTAACATCTGGAATCGTTTTATCACCCAGTGTTTTGATAACATGTGTTTTCCTAACACAGAAATACGTTATACTTAAAAGAAAAAAATTGCAAGAGTATTTTTTCAAAAGAAATGAATTTTTTTGTTCATCTGTTACTTTATCTCATATTATAGCAGGAAACCTTCGCTTTTTCTTGCCTATTTGACTTCTTTTTTTTAAGATGAGAGAGTTAATACTAAAAGGTGGTGTTTATTTGGCTCAACAAAGTTACGCTCAACTAGTCTTGATTACTTGCCTGAAGGCTGGGAAAATAATGATGGAATCGGGATCCGAGGTCTATCGGGTAGAAGACACTATGAAACGGATTGCGAAAAATGCAGGTCTTGAGGATATTCAAACCTATGTAACTGCTACAGGATTGATTGTCGGTTCACCCTCAGAAGAAAACAGTCAAGTTATTCAAATTACCCAACAATCCATCAATTTAGAAAAAGTTGCAGCTGTGAATCGTGGTTCTCGTTTATTTGCTGAAGGGCAACTGTCGCTTCCAGACTTTTATAATCATTTGAATGAGATTGATCATATTACTCCTGATTTCCCTTACACTTGGAAGATTTTAGCTTCCGGAGTTGTCAGCAGTACCTTAATGATTATTTTACGAGGCGACTGGCAGGATTTTATCGCTACATTTATCATCGGCATGCTGGGTTTTTCGGTCCATACCTTTTTTGGAAAAAAACTTGAAATGAAATTCCTAAATGACTTCTTAGCAGCTTTGCTAATCGGAGTTTTAGCTATCTGCTCCGTGCATTTATCACTAGCAAGAGAGATCAACAATATTATTATCGGCTCAATCATGCCACTAGTCCCTGGACTAGCAATCACTAACTCTTTTCGTGATATTATGGCTGGCCACTTAATTAGCGGAGTGGCTAGAGCTACTGAAGCCCTATTCGTTGCTGGAGCTATTGGCGGTGGAATTATTGTGGCATTCAATTTCTTTTAGGAGGAACCTAAATTGGTTTTTTTAATTAATTTTATTTTTAGTATGCTTAGCACGATTACTTTTGGTATCATAACTAACATTCCTCGTAAAGCCTTCATAACTTGCGGGCTAACTGGTGCGATGGGGTGGATGACTTTTTGGACTTGCCAAACGTACCTTGACCAAAATATTGGTTTCTCTAACTTTTTGGCTGCAATGGTGATTGGTTTAATGAGTATTTTTTTCTCTCGCAGAAAGCAAATGCCGGTAATCGTATTTAATGTTCCCAGTTTGGTTCCTTTGGTACCCGGTGGGCCCGCTTATTTAGCGGTAAGAGAAATGATGGATCAGAATTTTGATGCTTCCATGCAATATATTGCGATCGTATTAGTAACTTCTGGAGCAATCGCTTTAGGATTTATGTTCACTAACGTAATTGAACGTTTCTTAAAACGGACGACGGCGACATTAAAACGTGATAGAAGACGTTAATGCTAAAGATACCCAAATACTGATATTTATTCCGCATTTGGGTAAGCATTTTACTATTACTTTTTCGCTATAAACACAGAACAAGCTGAATTTTGAACCATGTAATCGGCTTCCTCACCCAATAAACTTCTGTGCTTCTTTTTAATTGACGATCCACAAATTAATAAACACAAATTAATAAATCAGGCCGGTAGGTGGGCAGAACTTTTTTAATAATTACCTTTGTTGGGCCTCCCTCATCTACAAAGGCTTCTGGTGCAGGAAGTCCTTTCCCCTCTGCTTTTCGAACATCTTCTTTTGCAAGATTTATAGCCTTGTCTTTCTGCTTGCGCAATACATCTGGATTCAAATATTCGTAGACGTTTAACTGGTCAATTTCAAAAATGGTCGCTACCACTATTTAAGCATTTATCAGCTGAGCGAACTCAACTGCGTAGTTAAAAACTGCAATAGATGAAGAAGAATTACTAACAGCAACTAATATCTTCTGAAAATCCATTTACTTCATCTCCTTAATTAGTAGCTGTTAATGTACTGTAAATCAAAAACAAATTCAAAATGGTCAGGATTATTGTAATCACCCAAGCTAAATATTTTTCCCAACGTGGATTAACAAATTTACCCATCAAACGTTTATCACTTGTAAATAAAGTCAATGGAATAATTGAAATCGGCAAAGCAACGCTTAAAAAAACTTGAGTATATAACAATAGGTCCTCTACAGCATTCTCATTTCCGCCGTATAAGATGACACAGATAATTACTGGAATAATCGCTAGTAGACGAGTAACCACCCGACGCATCCATAAAGGCATCCTTAAGCGAATGAATCCTTCCATCACAATCTGTCCAGAAAGTGTCCCTGTAATAGTAGAATTTTGCCCGGAAGCCAATAGAGCAACAGCAAATAAGGTGCTTAGAAGTGGGCTTGCAATATTACTGACAATCTTCGGGTCTTTTAGTGCATCGTAGAGATCAACAAATTTGCCAAGATCACTGTTGCTTCCATAAAAAAGCGCTCCACCTAAGATCAACAATAAACAGTTAACAATAAAAGCAACACTCAATTGAATATTTGAATCCCACGTTGTAAATCGCACTGCCTCAGCTATTTCTTGCTCGTTTTCCCGATCAAAATCTCTAGATTGTGCAATAGATGAATGAAGATACAAATTGTGAGGCATAACAGTAGCTCCAACAATTCCTAATGCTAATAAAAGCATTGAACGGTCAGTAGTAATCTCAACCGTCGGAATAAATCCACTAAATACCTCTCCCCAGTAAGGATCTGCCAAAGCGACTTCATAGCCAAAAACGCAGAAAATAACCGTAATCAGCACAGCAACAATCGCTTCGATTTTACGAAAGCCTAATTTAGTCAGCAAAAGAAGCAGTAATACATCAAAGGTAGTGATAAGTACACCAATCAATAGTGGCAAACCAAACAACAGCTGCAAGGCCACCGCTCCGCCAATTACCTCAGCTATGTCAGTTGCCATAATTGCCATTTCATTGACTACCCACAATGCAAAGCCTAACCCTTTACTCGTTTTTGAACGAGTCATTTGAGCCAAATCTTTTCCTGTAACAATACCAAGCTTAGCAGCCATGCTTTGGAGAAGCATGGCAATTAAACTTGATAGCAAAACTACGCTCAACAGACTGTATTTATACTCTGCTCCGCCTGCGATTGAAGTGATCCAGTTCCCAGGATCCATGTACCCAACAGCGACTAAAGCTCCTGGACCACTATATAAGGCCATCTTCTTCCAGAAGCTAGCATCTTTGGGGATTTTTACCGTACCATTTATTTCTTCAAGGCTCACTCCATCTGATTCATGGATTAGACCTTTATTCTTATTCACAAAGAACCCCTCATTTCACTTAGCAATAATCATCCTTCACAATTAGGATAGCCTATAATAAAAAAAGTGTAAAATATTTTAAAGTTTCTATCTTTTTGTCAAAAATCCGACGCAAGACCTATGCAGAAGATTGAAATCTGTCATATACTCCATGTAAGATGATCAATACTAAGGAGATGAGTTAATGAGTATCGCACAGTCACGAAGATTGCTTAATGCAATTTCTTTTGCCGGGTTGGCCTTTTCTATTGGTTTAGCTATCTATTTTTACCATCTAGGTGTTTTCAAGGATATGAATTCCTTGCAAAGCTTAGTTGGCCAATCGGTAATCGTCGGACCGCTCCTTTTTAT
Organism: Enterococcus sp. AZ163; assembly: GCF_050498925.1. Lineage (NCBI taxonomy): Bacteria > Bacillati > Bacillota > Bacilli > Lactobacillales > Enterococcaceae > Enterococcus > Enterococcus sp. AZ163. Next base: position 2,454,617 of record NZ_JBIPAO010000001.1, on the reverse strand, counting down.
CTTAATTCAAATGATTCAAGTGATCATTCCTATTTTACCAGGTGGAATTAGTTTAGCTGCAGGGGTCTTGATTTTCGGACCATTTTGGGGCTTTGTATATAATTATGTTGGAATTTGCGCAGGTTCAATTGTACTTTTTCTTTTAGGAAGGCATTACGGCAGACCGCTCATTAGTCATCTAGTTAGTGATAAAGTTTATCAAAAGTACAGTCACTGGCTGGAAAATGATAAACGCTTTGAAAAACTCTTTGCTCTAGCCATTTTTTTACCCGTCGCACCCGATGACGCTCTGTGCTTGATGGCAAGTGTCACAAATATGTCTTTAAAAAAATATACCGCGATTATTTTAATTGCTAAACCAGCTTCGATTTTCTTATATAGTTTAGCTTTGCTTCACGGTGGCAGCTGGCTTACAGGATTGCTGACTCACTAATACAGTGAGTCTTTTTTTATGTCTGAATTAATTAACTAAAACAGATATTTCGCACAACGAACTTACCGTTATTCTTTAATCGTAAAAGTATAAAGAAACTGTTTTTCTATTTAAATAAACAAGGAAGCATCGTTTTGCTTCCTTGTTTATTTAAATGTTGAATTCAATCACAATTGTTTGTTTTTTAAGCTGGGTGATCCAGTTCTATCTGGTTAGAAATCTCCTCATATTTCACTAATAAGCGATTTTGTAATTCAATCACTTTCGCTCGATCAATGGGATCATAAGTTACCACATTAATCATCGCAGTGTTGATATACAGCTGTTCTACAACCCCTACTACTTCCTTTTCCAAACCAATTGCACGACATAAATAAGTTCTACCAATCTCAATATTTTCCATTTACATCCTCCTCTTCCCATGTTCTTATAATAACATAATCATTTTCTAATGAAAATGAAATTCGACTAATTTTTTCTAAAATATATTTTCCCACACTGTAAAATATTTGATATATAAAAACCAGGAAGATTAATTACGTTCGTTATTTATACAACAACAGAATAATAACTCTTGTTCATCATCCACTTATTTCATATAAGTATTCAGAAGATATGTATAAGCATATAGTATTGTAATTTTTATCAGATATCTTTTATCTTATAAAAAAGCACATTAAGTATCTTCTATAAACAGAAGGTACTTAATGTGCTTAATAATAAATATTATAGACGTTCGTTCAATTCTTTAGCTAAATCTTCAAAACCAGGTTTGCCAAGTAGTGCAAACATGTTTTTCTTGTAAGCTTCCACGCCTGGTTGGTCAAATGGATTAACACCTAATAGGTAACCAGAAACACCTACAGCAATTTCGAAGAAGTACATAGCATAACCTAAAGTATAAGCATCCATTGTTGGGATGTTTAATACTAAGTTTGGCACTCCTCCATCAGTATGAGCTAACAATGTTCCTTCGTAAGCTTTAGTGTTTACAAAGTCAACATTTTTACCTTCCAAGTAACCTAGTCCATCAAGATCAGACTCTTGGCTTGGAATTGAAACAGATTTGCGAGGTTTTTGTACCTTCACGATTGTTTCGAAGATATTCCGACGGCCTTCTTGGATATACTGACCAAACGAATGCAAATCAGTTGAGAAGTTAGCACTTGAAGGGTAAATACCTTTCAAGTCTTTCCCTTCTGATTCGCCATATAATTGTTTCCACCATTCATTGAAGTATTGCATGCCTGGTTCGTAATTTACTAAAATTTCGGTTACCTTACCTTTACGGTATAGCAAGTTACGCATTGCTGCATATTGGTAAGCTTCATTTTCTTCCAATTTGTCACTCGAATAAGCATCACGAGCATCGGCAGCCCCTTGCATCAAGGCATCAATGTCTGCGCCACTTGCAGCAATTGGCAATAAACCAACGGCAGTAAGAACAGAAAAACGTCCGCCAACATCATCAGGGATAACAAAAGTTTCCCAGCCAGCCGCATCTGCTTCAGTTTTAACAGCTCCACGAGCTTTATCAGTAGTAGCATAAATACGTTTGTTTGCTTCTTCTTCCCCGTATTTCTTCACTAACAGTTCTTTAAAAACACGGAAAGCAATTGCCGGTTCAGTTGTAGTACCAGATTTAGAAATGACATTGACTGAGAAATCACGGTCACCAATAACTTCAATTAAATCAGCAATGTAAGTTGAGCTGATTGAATTACCTGCGAAAAATACTTGTGGTGCCTTGCGGTCTTGTTTATCCAAAACGTTAAAGAATGATTGGTGTAAAAATTCGATTGCGGCACGAGCTCCTAAATAAGATCCTCCGATTCCGATAACAACCAGTACTTCAGAATCCGATTGAATTTTTTCTGCAGCTTTTTTGATGCGAGCAAATTCGGCCTTGTCGTAGTTAACTGGCAAATCGATCCAACCTAGATAATCGTTCCCAGCACCAGTTCCTTCACGTAATTCTTTGTGTGCTAAGGCAACCTGACCTTTGATATACTCCATTTCATGTTCATTGACAAATGGAGCGACTTTCGAATAATCGAAATGAATGTGTGACATGCTTTTTTCCTCCTTGAAAATCACTTCGTACAGGTTATACTTTACGTTTCTTTTGCTTTTTTTTCAAGCCTCAGCCATCAATTTTTGCGATTAAACCAAACCTTGAGCAATCATTGCGTCAGCAACCTTAGCAAAGCCAGCAATATTAGCGCCTGCAGCGTAGTTATCCTTTTCAGAATATTTTTCAGCTGTGTCACGACACGTTTCATAAATATTTTTCATGATTCCATCTAGTTTTTGATCTACTTCGTCTTTTGACCAAGCTAAACGTTGAGAGTTTTGACTCATTTCCAAAGCAGAAACGGCAACGCCACCAGCGTTAGCTGCTTTACCTGGTCCGTAAAGAACGCCTTTTTCATGGTAAACCTTCACTGCATCCATCGTACTTGGCATGTTAGCACCTTCAGCGACTACCTTTACACCGTTAGCCGCTAAACGTTCAGCCTTGGCTTGATCAATTTCATTTTGAGTTGCACATGGTAAAGCAATGTCTGCTGATTGCTCCAAATCCCAAACAGAGCCTTCATGGTATTCGGCATTGCTGCGCTCCTTCACATATTCAGTTAAACGGGCGCGACGAACTTCTTTAATGTCCTTCAGTAAATCAAGATCAATACCATCTTTATCATAAACATAACCGTTTGAATCAGAACAAGTAACTGCCTTGCCGCCAAGCTCATGGACTTTTTCAATTGCATAGATAGCTACATTTCCGCTACCGGAAACTAGAACCGTTTTTTCTTTGAAAGAATCGTTTCTATCTTCCAATAAATGCTTAACAAAGTAAACAGCACCGTAACCGGTAGCTTCAGTACGTCCTAAGCTACCGTTAAATCCTAATGGTTTACCAGTTAAAACGCCTGCATCGTATTCACGTAATCGTTTATATTGGCCAAATAAATAACCGATTTCACGACCGCCAACACCAATGTCTCCAGCAGGAACATCCAGATTAGGACCGATATGTTTAGATAATTCAGTCATAAAACTTTGGCAGAAACGCATAATTTCAGCATCTGATTTTTCTTTTGGATCAAAATCAGAGCCACCTTTACCGCCGCCGATTGGCAGGCCAGTTAAACTGTTTTTGAAAATTTGCTCAAAGCCTAAAAACTTCAAGATACTTAAATTCACGCTTGGGTGGAAACGTAAACCACCTTTATATGGTCCAATAGCAGAATTGAATTGAACACGGTAACCACGGTTAACGCGCCAATTTCCTTCATCGTCCTGCCAAGGTACACGAAATTGAATCATCCGCTCTGGTTCTGTGATGATTCCTAAAATATTATGCTCAATGTATTCAGGATGTTCTTCTAAAAAAGGCACAATTGTAGGCAAAAACTCTTCCACAGCTTGCAGAAATTCCGACTGATTTGGATCTTTTTCCTCTAGATACTGTTGAATCTGTTCGACATATTGCTTTGCTTCCATAAAACTCCTCCTCACATTTGATACTCATAGTTTACATCATTTTCTAATAGAAGTGTTGAAAAATTCATGATAAACTTTGCAACGAGGTGAAAAAAATGGAAAAACAAGTGGATGTAATCGTAGTCGGCGCAGGTCCGTCAGGTATGATGGCGGCTATTGCGGCGGCATCTAACGGCTCTAAGGTTGCGCTCTTCGATAAAAATAAACGGCTGGGAAAAAAATTGCTGATGACTGGCGGCGGTCGCTGCAATGTTACCAATAATCGTCCGGTTGAGGACTTAATTCGACATATTCCTGGAAATGGCCGTTTTCTTTACAGTACCTTTTCACAATTTGATAATGAGGATATTATGAGTTTTTTTGCTGAACGAGATATCCCTTTGAAGGAGGAGGATCATGGTCGGATTTTCCCAACAACCGATAAGTCAAAAACGATCGTAGACGGTCTAAGAAATGAATTGGAACAATTAGGCGTTACTATTATTTATCAGTCAACTGTTGAGAAGCTTATCCATGATCAGGAAAAAGTTACTGGTATCCGAACTTCTGATGGGGACTATTCGGCTAAAAGTGTAGTTTTAGCTACGGGCGGGTTAACTTACCCTTCTACGGGTGCTACGGGCGATGGCTACCGCTTGGCCAAACACGTGGGTCATCATGTGACTCCATTGTACCCAACGGAATCACCGGTTTTGTTAGATGAGGCTTTTATCCAGAAGAAGGAATTGCAAGGACTTTCCTTACGCGACATTGGTTTAAGTGTCCTGGATGAAAAAGGAAAGACCGTTACTTCCCATGAAATGGATGTATTATTTACCCATTTCGGCTTATCTGGTCCGGCAGCGTTGCGCTGTTCTAGTTTTATTAATCAACTGCTGAAGCAGCAGGATCGGGTTACCTTGACCCTCGACTGTTTCCCGAATACTAGTAAGCAAGAGTTAATTCAGCAATTAGAGAATCAGCTGCAGCCTTCAACCAGACAAGTGAAAAATGCGCTGAATGGCTTTTTACCAGAACGACTTCTGAAGTATTTCTTAGAAAAGTTAGACATTGACGATTTAGGTGCGAATCAAATGAAAAAAACAAAAGTGGAAGCTTTAGCGGAACTATGCAAGAACTGGAAATTATTAGCTAAAGGAACTTTTGGCCTAGAAAAATCTTTTGTTACTGGTGGTGGCGTTGACCTAAAGGAGATATCTCCAAAAACGATGGAGAGCAAAAAAATCACCGGTTTATTTATCGCTGGTGAATTACTAGATATTAACGGGTATACTGGCGGTTTCAACATAACCAGCGCTTTTTGTACTGGTTATGTCGCTGGAACCCATGCAGCCTACCACTCATTTGCTTAACTATTTACCAACGATGCGAACTGCCCTTTTGTCAATAGTAAAATTGATGAAGGGGACAGCTCCATCTGCAAGCCGCGACGACCAGCAGATACAGCAATTTTCGCAAAATCTTTTGCTGATTCGTCTAAAAAGGTTGGGAACAACTTTTTCATTCCAATTGGTGAACAGCCCCCACGAACATAACCAGTGGTTGCTTCTAACTCCTTTAGATGCAACATTTCAACTTTTTTATTACCGCTTACTTTGGCGATCTTTTTTAAATTCAGCTCATGGTTGCTGGGAATAACCGCTACCACTGGGCCAGTCTTATTCCCAACAGCTACCAGTGTTTTGAAAATTCGTTCTGGTTCTATCTCGACCTGCTCGCTCACATGCCCAGCTCCTAAATCATCTTCGCTCCACTGATATTCGTGTTCAACATACTCAAGCTTTTTTTTTTCAACTAAACGAATTGCATTGGTTTTCGTAATTTTTTTCTTTGCCATTTCTCCCACCTCATTAAATGCACATCAAAGAACCTCAGGTCAGATAATTAACAAAAAGAACGTCATGCTTATCGTACACAAAACGTCCTTAATTGATTAACTAAGTTCCTCTAATATTGCTACTAGTTTCTCTACCTCAATCTGCCCCTCTGCAGAAGAATGACCTGGAAGGCATCCATAAGTCATACAAGAACCGTCCAAATAACCTGCTAATCTTGAAAGCTTGCCCAGCTTACCAATCGATACTGTGATAGTTGGTAATGTTACAAAGGTTTGCGCATTCATGGTCATTTCCATTAAACGAATGACATCCCCTTCGTTCTCTGGAACAACCACAATTTTAGCAATATCTGCTCCCCAATGCTCCATCATATTTAAGCGAAAAAGCAATACAGCATTTTCTGGAGTTCCTTCATAATTGTGATCACTCAAAATCACTTTAGTATCCAAAGCTTGCATCCATTTAATGAAAGTTGAGCCCAATTTATCGACATGACTTAACTCGATATCAGCAATGTCAATAGCTCGAGAAGAAACAGCGAATTCATTAATACGGCGATAATCTCGCAGAGTCAGCTCAACTTGTCCACCTTCTAGTTTAGTCCGCAGATTAAAGATTAGTGGAATCTCTCGTAGCTCATCACGTAAGGCCAGCAAAGTAATCAGTAATTCTTCATCATCTAAGAGATCTTTATAATAATCCGCCCGCCATTCAATCACATCTGCATATTTTTTTGCTAGGCTGGCCTGTTCCATAATTTCTTCAAAGGTAATACCAATCAGCGGTACACAAATTTTCGGTTTCCCCGCATCAAAGCGCATATTTCTCACTTGTACATCCATCATTGTCATCGTCTCCATCACCGTTTTTGAATTTCGTATACTAAGACTTTTAAATAATTGCTTTCGGCTAGCTGTTCAATTACAGGAAAATCCGCTGGCAAGCGATAGCTATCATTTAAGCTATAGCTGACTTTTTGGTCCTTAAGTACTTGCTCGATTGCTGTTTGAAATTTTTCAATGGCATAATTTGAAGCATTCGTAGAAGCAACAATTGTCCCCTTAGAAGATAAAATGTTTAAACTGCCTTCAATTAACCGTCCATAATCTTTTAACACAGAAAAAGTTTTCTTTTTATTTCTGGCAAAGCTTGGTGGGTCTAAAACAATCAGATCATATTTCAGATTCTTTCTGGCAGCATAGCGGAAATACTCGAATGTATCCATTACAACGATTCTGTTCTGTTCCAACGATAGGCCATTTACCTCAAACTGTTCCTTAGTTTTAGGCAGGCTGCGTTGAGCCAAATCAACACTAGTTGTTTCTACAGCACCACCATAAGCAGCAGCTACGGAAAAAGCTCCCGTGTAACTAAACATATTGAGCACTCTTTTTCCTAAAGCAGCACCTTCAGTTAAACGACCTCTAACCTCTTTTTGATCCAAAAATATTCCGGTCATATACCCCTCATCTAGATAGGTAGCATAACTAACACCATTTTCTAAAATTATCAAAGGTTCGTGAGGCTTTTCACCAGAAACCCAGTTACTTTCAGGCAACTCACTAGAGAAACGAATTTTCTCGACGATTCCTTTGGGGTGAAGTATCTTCTGCAAACAGTCCGTAAGCATCCGGCGAAAGTGATGAATGGTTTCGTTGTACCAAGAAACAACTAAATAACCATCGTAATAATCCACAGTTATTCCGCCCAAACCATCCCCTTCTCCATTAAACAAGCGAAAAGCGGTGGTATTATTATCCGATAAGAAAAACTGACGCTGGTCAATAGCCTTTTGAAACAGTTGATCAAAAAAGACCGGTTCCATTGATGCTTGCGAGCGATCTACTACCCAGCCAACACCCTTATTTTGTTTACCCAGGTATCCGGTTGCTATATATTTTCCTTGTTTATCGATAAACTCTACCCATTCTCTGGGTAGTTTTTCATCGTTTTTCTTCAAGTCTTCTTTTTGAATTAACGGAATTCCGCGGCGAATTTTCTTCGCTGCCTGATCTTTTATTTCTATGCGCACAATTAATCCCTGCTTTCTTACTTAATAGTATAGCAAAGAAATCGCTGTTGTTGTGCTTATAAAGTTTTTTTAAATATCATTTCTTCAGCTTTGGGAAAGATTGACGTACCCCCTTTGAGCAGGTAGAATGACAAGGAGTGAACATAATTCACATTCTGACACTTCTTCTATAGAAAGGAAGTCATTCATTGAAAAATTTAAAATCACCCACTTTTTTGAACAAGCGTCTCGGCTTTTACGCTTTATTAACATTTCTTCTGTGGGCGAAAAGCATCTTTGCTTACTTATTTGAATTTAACTTAGGAATTGAAAGTCTTCGTCAATACTTCATTTTATTTCTAAATCCAATCGCTACGACAATGTTCTTATTGTCGATTGCTTTATATGTTAGAAGACCTAAAGCAGCCTATCGAACCATGCTGTTCATCTATGCTTTAGCAACTATTCTGCTTTTCTCTAATGTTGTTTATTATCGAGAATTTACGGACTTTATTACAGTTAACACCCTGTTAGGTACAGGGAAAGTTGCCAGTGGTTTGGGAGAAAGTGCGATTCGCCTTTTCCGTCCTTATGACCTACTGTTTGTTCTGGATTTAATAGTTCTTCCATTTTTACTTTGGAAAAAAGTGATCAAACGAGAAGAACGCCCAGTTAGAGCAAGAATGGCCTTTGCTATGACAGCATTATCTGTAATGGTTTTCTCAGCTAACCTATTCCTAGCAGAAGCAGATCGTCCAGAATTGTTAACTCGGACCTTCTCACGGGATTACTTGATTAAATATTTAGGAGTTAACGCCTTCACAGCCTATGATGGCATTCAAACTTACAAGACTAATCAGGTTCGAGCAGAAGCCAGTCCCAATGATCTAACGGAAGTAGAAGCTTATGTAAAAGACCATTATGCTGCTCCTAACGATGACTTGTATGGTATTGCTAAGGATAAAAATGTTATTTATATCCATTTAGAAAGCTTGCAACAATTTCTAATTGATTACAAACTGACCGATGAAAATGGCCAAGAGCATGAAGTAACTCCATTTATTAATAGTATTTTCCATGAAAACAGCACCTTCAGCTTTGATAACTTTTTCCATCAAGTAAAAGCAGGAAAAACTTCTGATGCTGAAACTTTATTAGAAAATTCATTGTTCGGACTAAATCAAGGATCTTTATTTACCCAATTAGGGGGTAAAAATACCTTTCAGGCAGCTCCAGATATTTTAAAACAGGAAGCTGGCTATACCAGTGCCGCTTTCCACGGGAACTCTGGGAACTTCTGGAATCGTACAGAAACTTATAAACGTTTTGGCTATGACTACTTCTTTGATTCATCTTATTATGACGTCAATGAAGATAATTCATTTCAGTATGGTTTGCATGACAAACCTTTCTTCCAGCAATCAGTGAAGTACTTGGAACATTTGCAACAGCCTTTCTACTCTAAGTTTATTGCGGTATCTAACCACTATCCATATAGTGAATTTCAAAATGACGAAGCTGGTTTCCCCATGGCTAAAACGAGTGATGAAACCATTAACGGCTATTTTGCAACAGCAAATTACTTAGACAAAGCTGTTGAAGAATTTTTTAATTACTTAAAAGCTAGTGGATTGTATGATAATTCAGTTATCGTGATGTACGGTGACCACTACGGAATTTCGACTTCTAGAAATCCTGAATTGGCACCACTACTTGGAAAAACTAAAGAATCTTGGACGAACTTTGACAATGCACAAATGCAGCGAGTTCCTTATATGATTCATGTACCTGGACAAGAAAATGGTGGTATTAACCATACTTATGGTGGTGAGGTGGATGCCTTACCGACACTGTTGCATTTACTGGGAATTGATTCAAGCAAATACATTCAGCTGGGACAAGATTTATTATCACCGGAAAACGATCAGCTGGTTGCTTTCCGCAGCGGTGACTATGTAACACCAGACTATACTTACTATGGTGGCAGTCTTTACGATAACCACACTGGTTTTATGGTTACTGCCCCTGATGAAAACCTGCAAGCGAAGGCTGACGGTTGGAAGCAAGCTGTAAGTGATCAATTAAGCACCTCTGATGATATAAATAATGGGGATCTGTTACGCTTCTACACCGGAAGCGGCATGAAAACTATTGATCCAAGTGACTATGACTATAAAAATGGATTGCAACAGCTTCAGAAAACCGAAAGCAAACTGGGAGAGAAATCAACCAGTGTTTACAGTAGGTTAGGAACCTCAACCGAGGATATGTACAACACCCAAACCTACAAGCAGTACCACGGTACTGAAGAACCCGCTCCCACTCCTGTTCCAGAGTAATTTTAGGCCATCTAGTGAACTCACTAGATGGTTTCTTTATGTTTAGAAATAGCTGTTTCTTTCATGAACAAAAAAAGTACTGCTTTTTCTTAGAGACTTCATACTTCTTTCAAATTCACTTTCTATACTAGTAGTGTGAGGTGAGATGGATGAATTCCATACAAACAGCTTTGAGTGGTCTTACTAAAAGTAAAGTCTTCTTTTATTTTTCCTTTGCTTTTGCCAGCATTGCTCTATTTACGTTAACAACATTGCTTTTACTGTATTCAATGATTTCACAATTACATTCTAGTTTGATAACCTATGATATTCAATTTTTTACGTCCGGTGAGGTCCAAGAGATCCAGTCTTTTTATGTGAACTGGTTTATGTACAGCTGTCTTGGCATACTGATTGTCCTGTTTTTCAGTTTCATGTTTCTTTTACTTAAGCGAAAGAATGTTTTTAGCTACTTGACGTTGAACCCCCTTAGCTTTAGTCTTCGTCTGTTGTTTATTCTTTTGTTATCTTTTGTCTTTTTGATGGCTTTGTTTGTAGTGTTTGAATCAACTTATCAGCAATTTTTGCAACGCTTTTACCAGTACAGCTTAGATAAATTTAATGATCTGCCGAATTTTGTATTAAGCAATGGAGACAGTGGTTTCGCTTTTTCCGTTAGGTGGCCTCTTTCATTAGATATTTCTTCTAAAACTTTTTTCCAGCTGTTTATGAGTTCCTTAGTTAAAGCCGTTAGTCTGTTGGCCGTTTTAGTTCTCCCCATCAGTCTTTTCTTCCGATTATTGATCAAAAAACAGTCTCTTAGGAGTGTTCGTGAGTAAAACACGAACATTCTTATTTTTTTTATCCGTTTCATTCTACTTTCCATTGAATTACTAAGCCAGATTTCATATAATCGGAAAGTATTCATTATTACTAATTAATTTTAAGGAGCGTTTATTCTGATGGAAAAGTTTTTCAAGTTGAAGGAACACGGAACCACAGTTTCAACTGAAATAATGGCTGGAGTCACTACCTTCTTCGCCATGAGTTACATTTTATTTGTTAATCCTTCTATACTATCTGCCTCTGGTATGCCGTTTCAAGCGGTCTTCTTGGCAACAATTATTGCTTCAGTAATCGGTACTTTAGTTATGGGCTTATTCGCCAATGTTCCTTATGCGCAAGCGCCAGGAATGGGACTGAATGCTTTTTTTACTTATACAGTAGTATTCGGTTTGGGATATTCTTGGCAACAGGCATTAGCGATGGTTTTTCTTTGCGGAATTATTAATATCCTAATTACCGTAACAAAGATTCGTAAACTGATTATTCACGCTATTCCAGAAAGCATGCAACATGCGATTGGTGGCGGGATTGGTATTTTTGTCGCTTATGTAGGAATTAAAAATGCTGGATTATTGGCTTTCTCAGCTGATTCAGCGACTATTACTAGTAGTGTAGTGGAAAATGGTAAAGCGACTAACGTTGCTATGAACAGCGGTGTTGTTCCCGCTTTGGCAAATTTCAATAATGCACCAATTATTTTAGCAGTGATTGGCTTAGTGCTGACCACGATCTTAGTAGTAAAAAACGTGCGGGGGGCAATCCTAATCGGAATTGTGACAACGACTGTGATTGGTATTCTAATGGGTGTTGTTCAATTAGGTTCAATTGATTTCCAAAGCAATTCATTAGGCAGCTCAATTCAGGAGCTGGGAACAACTTTTGGTGCGGCTTTTGGTTCTGAAGGAATGGGTTCTTTATTCTCGGATTCTTCCAAATTACCACAGGTATTAATGACTATCCTAGCCTTCAGCCTATCCGATACCTTCGATACAATTGGTACCTTTATTGGAACAGGACGTCGAACCGGGATTTTCTCTAAGGAAGATGAACTTGCTCTAGAAGCGGCGAATACGAAAGGTTTCAAAACCAAGATGGATCGTGCTTTATTTGCAGATGCAATTGCTACATCCATCGGCGCAATTTTCGGAACTTCTAATACCACAACTTATGTAGAATCAGCTGCCGGGATTGGTGCTGGCGGACGAACAGGTCTAACTTCAGTGGTAGTTGCTGTTTTCTTTGCTTTAAGTAGTTTATTCTCTCCACTGATTGCGATTGTTCCAAGTCAGGCAACTGCACCAGCTCTAATTTTGGTAGGGGTAATGATGATGGCCTCTTTTGCTGATATTAACTGGTTGGATTTGGAAGACGCTGTTCCTGCTTTCTTTGCAAGTATCTTTATGGGACTATGCTACAGCATTTCTTACGGGATTGCTGCTGGCTTTATCTTCTATGCTATTGTGAAAGTAGTAAAAGGCAAAGCCAATGAAGTTTCACCAGTATTATGGGTGGTAAATCTACTCTTCATTTTAAACTTTATCATTTTAGCAATTCTATAAAAAAAGCGGAGCAGCCATTATGGTCGCTCCGTTTCCTTTTGTGCTTCTACTTCCTCGTCGGGAAAACTAACAGTAAACGTTGTGCCCTTTTCAAGCTCACTTTCAACTTGAATACTTCCCTTATGCAGTCGAACCAGTTCTTGAACAATTGACAATCCTAGTCCAGATTCCCCATATTTCGTGTTCTTCCGAGAAGGATCTACCTTGTAGTAACGGTCCCAAATATTTTTGATCTGGTCCTCACTCATGCCAATTCCTGTATCCGATATTTGAACTACTGTCTTCTTCTCTTCTTTATGCACACCAATGGCAATCGTTCCATCAGTAGTAAACTGAATTGCATTTTGGATAATGTTCACCATGATTTGAATGAAGCGATCATAATCAGCGTAAACATCAATGGATTCATCTGTATTTAAAATTAATTGATCGCCAGAGGCTTTTGCTTTAGCCTCTAACTGAGTTAAGAGACCACGTAAAGCTTTTGTGGCATCGAACTTTTTAACGACCATGCTGATTTGGTTGGTTCGGATTTTTTCGTAATCTAGATTCTCATTCACTAAACGAATTAAACGTGCTGTTTCGTTCTGCATTAGACTAATCGCTTTACTTCGCTGGTCCTCTGGAATAGCGTTGTACTGCAATCCCTCCAGCAATCCATTGATGGTCGTTAGTGGTGTACGCATTTCATGAGCAGCATCCGCCATAAATTGGCGCCGACGCTCTTCCTGTCGTTCGATTTCCTCTTGCGATTCACTTAACGAGATAGCCATGCTGTTAAAATCAGCTGCTAAGTCATCAAACTCATCCTTACCATTATCAGGAATTGTTACATCAAAATCACCACTAGCAATTTTTTTTGTGGCTGAGCGCATCCGATTGATTCGTTTCACCTGTCGTGTTGCAAAAAAGTAACTAACAAAGATAGCTACTACCGAAGCCACAATAAAGCCTTTGAATAGATCGCTAGTGACTGATGCCACACTATCACTAACGTTTCCTGCTGGTTGTGTTACGATCAAAACACCGTAAAACTGTTTCTTTAAAAAGAAAGGAGCCATTGCATAGGAAGTCGATCTTTCGTTACCAAGAATATCCTTCGAACGAGTCATTTTTTGTTCTTCCCCTTTGCTCAAGGATTCCCATTGACTCTTTGTAATCAAGGTTTGTTCTGCAACCTTTGTATTACTAGGATATTGAATTATTTGGTCACTGCTAATAAATACAAATTTAACATTTTGTGGTTCCAGCATACTTTCGGTCAACGCAATAGCTGCCAAAAAAGCTTCATCCTGCGTTCGATAATAATAAGGATTATCTTCTAACAAACGGGATGTTGTTTCTTGAATCGAACGAGTATAGCCAATGAGTTGATTGTAATTACTTTCTTCCATCGAGTGCCGAGTAAACTGAGTAAAGGTAACTCCTAAAGTCAACAGTATTAACAAAATCAACCCACCAAAGGCTAACAGCTGTTGGTAGAGGTATTTCATTTATCGACTCCAGAGTCATCAAATTTATACCCGACCCCCCAAACAGTTTGGATCACCTGTGGTCCTACTTTTTCAATTTTTTGACGCAATTTTTTAATGTGGGCATCTACGGTTCGTTCGTCACCAAAGTATTGATAGTCCCAAACTAATTCCAGCAGTTGTTCACGAGTAAAAACCTGACGCGGCTTTTTCGCCATAGTGTACAGCAAATCAAACTCCTTAGGTGTTAAACCATCAATAGGTTGATTTTCTAAGTAAGCTTCCCGCGTTTTTAAATTCATCTTGAAATGCTGTGTTTGAATATCAAAGGTTCCTTCAGCAGCTCCCCCGTTTTGTTGTTCGTTCGCTAATTCACTACGGCGGTGCAGAGCTTTGATTCGAGCAATTAACGTTAACGGTGAGAATGGCTTAGTCACATAATCGTCAGCTCCCATTTCCAAACCAATTACTTGATCACTTTCCGAATCTCTAGCGGTTAACATGATAATTGGAACGGTGCTTGAAAGTTTTCTAATTTCCCGGCCAACTTCCATGCCATCCATACTGGGCAGGTTCAAATCAAGTGTAATCATGTCCCATTTTTCCGGATCTTCCTTAAAAGCGTCCAGCCCTTCTTTACCATCATACTTGAATGTTGCCTCCCAACCTTCGTTTAAAAAGAACATTTGCATCATTTCTGATACAGATTCATTATCTTCAATCATCAGTATATTCATGTCATTTCCTCCAATGTCCGTATTTCTCTCTTAAATAGTATACTCTAAATCAGTCTTTTCAACCATTACCTTACCAGTATATTCAATAAGTATTTGTTTTTTCTTCAATAATTGCTAAGATAAGGGAAAAGGGATAAAGGGGATTTTTCATGTACGAAGGAATTGCTTTTTTTGATTTAGATGGTACGTTATTAGATGGCAAGTCGCAAATCACTCCTGAGATTAGTGAAGCGATGAGTCAATTAAAGCAAAACAATATTTTGCCAATTATCGCCACTGGTCGCAATGAGCGAGAAATCCAGAAGATTAAGCAGGCGGCTAACGTTTCCTCCTGCATCACAATGAACGGCATGCTGGTAAAAGTAGAAGAAACTATTGTTGAAGCCAATGAAATCGACTCCAATGATTGTGCGACTATGCTGGACTTTGCTCGCGAGTTGAAGGATGAGCTGGCCTTTCACTCAACTAATCAACTATTCATTTCTGGAGTAAATGATTATGTGAGAAAATCCTACAATTTTTTTCATTTAGATTTACCACCTGTTCACCCGACCGCTTATCACGAATATGTCACTCATATGATTCTGGTTTTATCCGAAGGCAATGATTCAATTTATCGGGAAGCTTTTCCAAAATATACTTTTTACCGGAATGGACCACTTTGTATTGATGTGGTGAATAAGGGCATTTCAAAAGGAACGGGTGTCCAATCGATTAAGAATTATTTGCAGCTTCAGGAAATTCCGACCTTTGCGTTTGGTGATGGTATCAACGATTTGGATTTATTAGACGCCTGTGATCACAAAATTGCAATGGGAAATGCCTTACCAGAAGTCATGGAACGGGCCGACTATATTACCGACAAAAATACCAATGGTGGAATTATCAAAGCTTTAAAGCATTATGATTTGATCTAAACATAAGAATCCCTTTTTGCTTTTTTACTACAAAAATGGTATACTCATTTTTGCAGTAAAATTCAATAAAGGGGACGTTACGGATTCGACAGGCATAGTTTGAGCCCGAATTGCGCTTCGTAGGTTACGTCTACGTAAAAACGTTACAGTTAAATATAACTGCTAAAAACAATAACAACTCTTACGCTTTAGCTGCCTAAAAACAGTTAGCGTAGATCCTCCTGGTATCGCCCATGTGCTCGGGTAAGGGTCTCAAAATTAGTGGGATACGTTTTAACTTTCCGTCTGTAAGTTAAAAAAGAGAACATCAGACTAGCAATGCCTGCGGCCTGTCATGCGGCAGAAGGCAACGCGAAATTTAAATAGTATGACTATGAGTGTAGATTTTTGGGTAGTCAATATGTTTGGACGCGGGTTCAACTCCCGCCGTCTCCATCGCTTTAAAAGCAAAATCCATTTGGGTTTTGCTTTTTTGCTTACTTAAAATCATGCCTCCGAAAAGTGTATTCACTAGTTTTATTACTCATTTTTTATTGTCCTCATTTCTCTCAGCGATTTTTAGTTTTTTTATTAAAACAGTAACTTCCACTAAATACTACCCTTTTTACAGTATCTAAAAACGGCAGGTAAACTCTTTCTTTCAAGTCTTGACTTGTCCTCAAGGTGAAGGTCTATACTTTGGATAGAACTTTTAAAAGAGGACATTATTTTATTGCACGGTGCTACCCTGGGTGGAACTGGCAAGTAGTGAGTATACCAGCACAGATTGTGCGTATCTACCAATCTGCTGCCGATAAATTCATAAAAAGGTTATTCTCACTGGATCTACCTCAGCCAAGTAATGCTAAAAGAACGAAAATTCCACCAGATATTGTCTGAAAGAGTAGAGTATCCAATAAACCTTTTTGATACAAACGAATGAATGCACTCTCCGCCACTGAAACTCATTACAATATTTAACTCGTTACACATTTTGGCTCGAATAAAATAAAGCTTCTGATTGTTTTCTTCCTAGTATATCTATATAGGGCCCAAAATTTTTCTATCCAAAGATACTAACCAGTTTTGACTAACAGGCAAAGCATTGACAGTTCACTTCCAACATTCTTTTTCTCCACGGTAAGACTTTACCTAGATGTTAAATCAATGCCCATTCACAAATTCAAGAAAATTGCATTTTTCAATTGACTTAACCTGAACTTTAAGTGTTAAAGTGACTTTATCCTATAGGATGACCCATGCTAAAGAAGGAAGAAATGCCCCATTCAATCAGAGAGTTGGCGAAAATTTTAGAGTCCAATGAGCAAAATTTGCATTTCTACGAAATAATCAAGACGGCTTTAGACACTACACTACGAATATTCGACTAGGGCTAGCATTTCTCTTGCTACTAAAGGGTTCGTTTCTGTCTATTTTGGAGCTGCAGCACTCTACTCAAAAAAGGAATCCCAACAAGATCTATTATTGCCATCCTGCTACATCCGTCAAGAGTGGTGATAGTTGCTTGCGTATTAGCAAGCAATAGTGCAAAAGCTGGAAGAATCCTAGCAATTACAAACTTAACTAGAAAAAGGAAATGAGGAGAACTATGAAAACTACTATTGATCAACAACACTTAACTGGAGAACGAGCATTATTTGGAAGTGATGGCCTGACCATTAAAAATTCTGTCTTTGAAGATGGTGAATCACCATTAAAAGAAAGTCGTAATCTTGATATTAGTGACAGCATTTTCCGCTGGAAATACCCTCTGTGGTATTGCGAAAATATTAACGTTACAGACACCACCCTTTTGGAAACGGCTCGCTCAGGAATTTGGTACACCAACAATATTGCAATTAAAGACAGCATAATCCAAGCACCAAAAACCTTTCGTCGGGGTCAGGACATCCAATTAACTAATGTGCATCTGCCTAAAGCGGAAGAAACCTTCTGGAACTGCGAAAACATTATCTTAAACAATGTACAGGCGGAAGGAAATTACTTTGCTATGAACAGCAAAAATATCACTGCTCACGATTTTTCTCTAAGTGGAAACTATGCCTTTGACGGAGCATCCAACCTTGAAATCTATCATTCCAAATTAATTTCAAAGGATGCCTTTTGGAATTGTCAGGATGTGACTGTCTATGATTCCGTGATCATTGGCGAATATTTAGGCTGGAATTCAACTAACCTGCGTTTTATTAACTGCTATATTGAGAGTGAACAAGGGCTATGCTACGTGGAAAATCTAGTGATTGAACATGGCAAAATCGTCAATACTGACTTAGCATTCGAGTATTCGACAATAGATGTCAAGATCTCCACTACCATTGACAGTGTAAAAAATCCGATTTCTGGCCATATCCAAGCCAAAAATATCGGTGAATTAATTATGGAAGCCAGTGAAATTAATCCAGAAAAAACTCGAATTTGCCTGACCGATGCCTGTACAAAAATACTGGCACTGGATGAACAAATCCGATAAATACAAAATAAAGGAGCGAAAATAACCGAGTGAACATTTTATCACGAATAAACGGTCCCCAAGAATTAAAAAACTTAAATCCGCAGGAGCTTGCAGCTTTAGCTGACGAACTTCGTGCAGCCGTCTTGAATCGAGTCAGCAAGGTTGGTGTTCATGTTGGTCCCAACCTCGGCATTACTGAACTGACTATCGCCTTTCATTACGTTTTTCAATCACCAGTGGACAAAATTATTTGGAATGTCTCCCACCAATCTTATCCTCATAAAATCCTTACTGGCGTAAAAGTGGCTATTTAGAGGATGATGCCTTTGATGACATCTCTGGGTATACATCTCAGAATGAAAGTGCTCATGATTTCTTTAAAATCGGTCACATTTCAACATCCATCCGCTTAGTACCTGGATTAGCCAAAGCGCGTGACTTGAAACAGAAAAAGAGGAATGTGATTGCTTTGGTTCTCTCTGCAGCGGTTTAGCCCTTAAAGTACTAAACAACAGATCGGAATTGAACTCTAACCTCATTATTACATTAAATGATAATGAAATGTCGATTGATGATAATTTTGGTGGACTGTACCGTACTCTAACTGAACTGCGGAAAACCAAGGGTAAGTCTTCCAAAAATTTATTTAAAGGTATAGGCTTTGATTACCAATATATAGAACAGGGCAATGATGTAGCTGCGATGATCAAAGCCTTTGAAGCAATCAAGGATATTGACCATCCTATTGTACTGCACGTTCATACAGAAAAAGGACATGGTTATTCGCCGGCTGTTGAAGAGAAAAGCTTGTTTCACTGGCGACCACCCTTCGATTTAGCAACCGGCGAAAGTTTGTCCCCTAACAATCAGCCAACATATAGTGAACTAATTGTTGAAACACTGCTGAAAAAAATAGACAGCGGTACTAAGAATTTAGTCGCAATTACTGCAGTAATTCCAGGGATGTTTGATTTGGCACCCCTTAAAACACAACAGCCAACTCATTATTTTGATATAGGGATTGCAGAAGGGCATTCAATTAGCTAAGTGTCAGCTGGATTAGCGAAAAATGGGCTTCGACCAGTATTGTTTCATTCTAGTTATTTCTCGCCGCGAGCTTACGATCAGCGGTCTCATGTCTTGACGGTTAACCAGCTGCCAGCAGTAATTATTGTAGGAAACGGACACCTAACAGAAAGTGATAGTACTGATCAAGGTATTTTAGATATTTCAATGATCAACAGCATACTAATATTAAATACTTGGCACCAAGCAGTAAAGAAGAATCATTGACAATACTCGATTGGTCCTTAATTCAAACACAAGGACCCGTAGCCATTCTCTTGCCGGCTGGACCGGTCGTTTCCCGACCAGCAGCCTATCAGGATCATTCTCAGCCTCACTATGAAATCTGTTATCAAGGACAATCGGCTGTCATTCTAGCCTTAGGGAATTTCAATTCCTTAGGAGAGGCGGTACGTCAGCAACTAGAAAGACACCTGGGAGTCTCCCCCCTTAGATCAATTCGCTGATGATTACAAAGCTAGACTAGGACTGTTTATCGTAGCTTAAGGCAAACCATTCAATTATTATTACTTTAGAAGATGACCGTTTAACCGGTGGATTTGGTGAAAAGGTAGCAGCTTATTATGGCGATTCTTCCATAAAGATTTCAAATTTTGGCGCTTTAAACGAGTTTACAGATAATGTAGTGCTGAATGAATTAGTGGAACGTTATCAGTTGCATCCAGAAGTAATTGTAGCAAAGGTACTAGATGCGATTAACTAGAAATTAGCAAAATAAAGCCGAATGACTGAACCTCTGCCTTAATCAATAGAGGTCTAGTCATTCGACTGTTTAATGATTGTTAAAGTAGTCTTCGGCACTTATCCAATTAGCTCATCGCTTCTTTTGTCGTCCAGTTTGGCAGCCGTTTTTCTGCTTCCTGGAACTTACCATTTTCATAATCTTCAATTTTACCGTTTAGCCGTTGAATTGTCGCACCAATTTCTTCGTACTTGGCTACTAGCTGATTTCGCTCTTCCTGTAGCAGGCGTTTACGTTCCTCCAAGGTAGCATCCCCCTGCTGATACAACGTTGTATATTCAATTAATGATTCTACCGAGAGTCCTGAGCTGCGCATGCACTTGATAAATTCAATCCAGTTCAAATCTTCTTGCTGAAAATCTCTAACCCCACCGTTTTTTCTAGTGACCGGAGGAATCAGCCCAACTCGTTCATAGTAACGTAACGTGACCGCTGTAACACCCATTAATTTCGCAGCTTCTGATATGTTCATCTGCTTCACCTCAAGCTCTTTCTACTTATACTATAGCATGTATTTTAACTTCTAACGACTTTCTCGACAGCTTCACTGACTTTTAAATCCCTGCACTCCGTGAAGAAGGCGGTCCAGGCCATCCTTCACTTTCTCTTTAGTTGTAGCATAATTTAATCGGATAAAGGCCTGACTATTCGCTCCAAAAATAGCACCAGCTGTCACATATAATCCGGTTTTTTTGCGAATAAATTGACATAATTCCTCGGCATTATCGGTCAGCTGCGAACAATCTAACCATGCCAGATATGTGGCTTCACTGGAAACCACCTTGATTTCTGGCAGCTGTTCGGTAACGAAAGCTTCGACTGATTGACGGTTTTCATAAAGATAGTGATTCAGCTCGGTGAGCCAAGTCTCCCCCTCATTAAACGCCGCTATCGCAGCCTGAATTGCAAAGCTGTTCGGTTCCGCTACTTCATCCGTATTGATTCCTCGACTAACTAGCTTGCGTAATTTTTCATTTTTCACGACAATTGCCGCTGTCTGCAGCCCCGCGATATTAAACGTCTTTGTGGGAGCGCAGCACATAATCACATTTTCTGTTACCTCAGCGGAAGCCGCATAAAAGGGATGATACTGTTTTCCTGGAAAGGTCAAATCACAATGGATTTCATCACTAATAATCACCACTCCATGCTTCAAGCACAATTGTCCCACCTTTTCTAAAACTGCTGGTTCCCAAATTTTCCCAATCGGATTATGAGGGTTGCAGAAAATCAGTAGCGATGTATTCTCGAGAGCCAGCTTGTTCTCCAAGTCGGCAAAATCAATAGCATATTGCCCTGCTTCATATTGTAAATCACTGGATAAAACAATGCGGTGATTATTAACAATCGAGTTATAAAAAATATTGTACACTGGTGAAAAAATCAGTACCTGATCACCGACCTTGGTCAATTTGCGCACAATAGAAGAAATCGCCGGAACTACACCTGTACAATACATAATCCATTCTTCTTGGAGCATAACACCGTGCCGCCGCTTCCACCAATTGGCAACCGCTCGGTTAAACGTCGGCGGTACCGTGTTGTAACCAAATACTCCATGGGCTGCTCGCTGATTAATCGCATCAATTACTGCTGGTGCTGTTTGAAAATCCATATCTGCTACCCACATCGGCAGTTCATCTTTTGCAATACCCCACTTATACGAATGGGTATCAAAACGATCAATTGCCTGATCAAAATTTGCCATAAAAAGCCTCCTTGTTCTCCGTGATTTCAGATCAAGTATAGACCTTAACCTTAACTTTAAGTCAAGGGAAAATAAAAAAGTTGTTTATCATTTTCAGACAAACAACCCATGTAATAGAAAGCTCTCGGTATTTCTATTTAATGTACGCCAAACACAACCCTCTACTTTTTTAACAAGACGGTTGTAAGGTGTTGGAACTATGGATACGAATTTCAGCTAGTAAAAAAATACCCACACAGTAATTAACACGCCTGAAAAATTTTTCATCGGTCAATCGCTGTCCCAGCATATTTCTAAGCCACAACATGTCGAAACGGTGATTACATGTCCAAATGATCGATTTTGGCTTAGCTTCTTCCACCGATCAATTGCAGAAATTTCCAGCTTAAGGGAAGACTTTGCAATTTTGCTCAGCTTCAGAGCGTCGCCTTTGTTCTGTTCATCATCAGCTTGAAGAAAACTCCCTTTTTGGACGCAACAAACTAACGATTCTTTTTGCCTCGTTTTTTCTTGCCTGATCCGGTATTTCTCAGCTGACTCTTCAAGCGTTCCAGCTGAGGACTGCTTTCCTTAGACGACGCACGCAAATCTTCGATGTTGAAATTCGTCAAGACCATTCCCTTTGGCAATTGAGAAGTGACAAAAGCTATCAGCTCCTGATCGCTCATCGCTGCTACCGTTTCTTCTGGCAGCAGGATTTCCATCAAACCTTGATCGCGCTCGCTTTTTGGCGGTGTGATCACTGGTCGATTCATAGATGTATGCTGGTTTAAAGTGATTTGTGATTGGATATTTTTAGGTTTTGCGGCTGCTAAGACTTCACTTAATTGCATCGCTTGGACTGCCGGGTTTAAAAGTATATTAGACGCTTGATGAACTGCTGATTTGCCAACTGTCTTTGGTACTTTTACAGCAGATTTAGCTGGGACAACTGGATTCAACACAGTCTTTAGCTTTTGATCAGATTTGGTCATTGCCGAAAAAGAGCATTGTGCTTGATCAATCATCGCTTCAAAAGATTTTTTAGGTACTTGA
The DNA here is from genome assembly GCF_050498925.1 of Enterococcus sp. AZ163. NCBI lineage: Bacteria > Bacillati > Bacillota > Bacilli > Lactobacillales > Enterococcaceae > Enterococcus > Enterococcus sp. AZ163. The sequence continues at coordinate 2,431,956 of NZ_JBIPAO010000001.1, read as the reverse complement.
ACCGAAGCAACCACGGATTGAGGCGATTTGGTTGTTGGTTTATTGGTTTGAACAGTCTCTACTGCTGGTTTAGCTGTAGTAACTGTTTCTTTGATAGTTTTCATTGTGGATTTAACTGGAGCTACCACCCTTTGAGCAGCTTTCCCCATTGAGGATTCCGCAGATTCAAGCGATTTGGTGGTTGTATTTGACGGAACAGATTGCTCCATTTGCATCGCTTTAAGATCAACTTTGCCTTTGCTGAAATCAAACAGTGGACGTTCAATGGTTTCAACGAATTTTGCGCTGATGACTTTGGTGAACAGACGAACACCATCTTTCTCAAATAAAGGCAAATTTGCCATCGCTTCTAAAGCAGCCCGAATTTCTGCTGCTGGTTTATTGGGATCAGGATTTTTAAAGGTCCAGTTCTGACGACTGCCATCACTATTTTCAAAAGTTGCTACTAAACTTAACATATCTCTTTTCTCTCTTTCACTCAGTTTTATGTTTGCGGTTTCATTTATTCACCAGAATCCTGCAAAAGTCAAAAACGGTATCTGGATATTTTGGGTTCTGATTTTTCATGTATCGACGCCTATAGAGTATCGAAACATGAAAAGGCTGTCAATAGTTTTTTTTCAAAGAAGAGAAGTAACCTGTGAAAAAAAGCGCCAGATTAGTTTTTGGAGAACGATAATTTTTTTCAAGTTCCGATAGAGTTTAACTCCTTGAAAGACGAAAATACCAAAAATTGTTAGGTACAAGGTCATATCTTTCATTTAATCTTGTACCTTGTATTTTCGCCTTCACCTGTAGGATCACCATGCTAATTATACAGATTGTTATTTTTCCACGTGTTTCCAATTTTTTCAATATTTCCAAAGTATAGTCTATCCCATTTACTTTAGACTATACTTGAAATTATTACCAACATTTCCCCACTTAAACTCTTCTTTATTACTCTGCTAACTCAACGGAGATTTCCACGCTGCACTGCCCCAAAGCCTGTGTTAAGTCAAGCAAATCATTCCTCGCAATTGTCAAGGACAGGACTGCTTTGAAGGCTTTCGCAGTTTCCATATTAACTAACATTTCGCGAAAAATTTACTTACCAACAATAATTAGTAAATGGTTCATAGCTGTTCCTTCCTCATTTTCGATTACTTGACTAGTCATCGCTGTTTCGGCACTAAAAGGAGTTTGAATTATTTGACTGAATTCTGCTTCTGTTTTCATGTTATAAACGTTATTTTCATAATTACTTTCCTGTGTGTTTCTACATCCGCTTAGCAGCAAAGTCAACAACAAAATCAATTCATTTACTTGTCTTATATCATTACTCTTAGTCTTAAAGTAAAGTTAATAGAAAAAACTTTTTCGATAAGAGTTTTTCATCTTTAGAAAACAAACCACAATAGAGGAAGAGGTGCCTCGTGACACTTCCTCCTCTACTCCAGTTTTTGTCGATCTCCCATTATATAATCTGCATCCTTTGCCAGTTGAAAGTTCCCTTCCAACCCCTTTGTTGCATAAATCTGATTGTCCTTGCTAACAAAAATGGCATCAGTATTCTCATCGGTTTCTTTTTCGACATAGTTCAGTCCTGCCTTGATACCTTTGCTATAAACTAATGTTGACAGAGCGTCCCCATCAATCGATTGGTTGGTGATAATCGACACACCGGCTAGGTCATTGTCGTAAGGATAGCCGGTAGTAGAATCAAAAATATGGTGATATATCTGATCGTCCATCTCCAGCTTGCGTTCGTAAATCCCTGATGTCACAATGGTTTGATTGGTGGTACGGAGGGTTCCAATTGTTACGCCCCGTGCCAAATTAGGGTCCTGAACCCCCACTGTCCAACGGCCATCCTCCTGATTAGGATTCTTCCCCAGCACATAAATATTGCCGCCTAAATCCAGAATAGCCGAGGTCACGCCTTCTTGCTTTAAGGTCTTCGCAACCTCATCAGTAATATATCCTTTGGCAATTGCCCCTAAATCAATTTGCATACCGGCTTCCTGCAGAAAAACAGTTTGTGCCTCATCAGAAAAGGTAACCTTGTGATAATCAACTTTTTTTACTGCCACCTCAATTTCTGACTGCTCTGGTTTGCGGGCATCTTCACGACCGATACACCATAATTGGGTAATAGCACCAATCGTATAATTGAACCCTCCCGCCGATTCTTCACTATACTCAGCTGCCTTCTTAATTAGTTGATAAGCATCTGATGAAACCTTGACCGGATGAATTCCAGCCTGTGCATTGATTTTTTCTATTTCCGAGGTATGTTCTTCTGAGTCAGTAGTCAGCTGCGCCTCCAATTGGTCAATCCGTTGAAAGGCTGGCTCCAGTGCAGCTTCTTTGTCTTCATCATAAATTCGAATCCGAATATACGTGCCTAGCGAAAAACTTTCCTTTGAATAAGGCTCTTCTCGCAAATCGTTTTGTCGACTGCAGCCAGCTAAAAAAAACATGCATAGCAATAGGCTGAGCAAACTGCTCCTTCTTTTCATTTCCTTCACCTTTTGTTTTCTATTCTCGTTTTACTTATGATACAGTAAAAGTATAACTTACTCTGAGAAGAAAAAGCAGCTTTTTACTTAGAAAAGGAGGCGACAGCCATCAAACTAAACCATTTTTTTGATAAAAGTTTATGGCGGCCCTGGGATAGCATTATCATCAGACTGCTGCTAGTCGGTTCTTTGCTTCCTTTATTGTTTTTTTCCATTTATCAAAAACAAGCCGCAGCCAATAGTCTGGAAGCTGTTCTGCGCATTGACGGTGAAGAGATTCGCCGCTTCGATCTGGTTGAGGATCAAAAGACGTTTACCTATCAATATGAGGACACAGATGGTGATTACAATATCATTGAAGTAACCGATCAGAAAATCCGAGTAAAAGAAGCCAGCTGCCGCGATCAAGTCTGTGTTCGTCGAGGATGGATTGAAAAAAAAGGGGAAACGATTGTCTGCCTGCCCCATAAACTAGTGATTGAAATTGTCTAGCAGAAAGGAGCTCAGCATGGCAAAAACTAAAAAAATGCTCTTTATTTCATTACTGGTAGCCCAAGGAGTTGTTTTAGGGCTACTGGAAAATATGCTTCCGTATCCCTTTGCTTTTGCACCAGGAGCTAAGCTGGGATTAGCCAATCTGATCACCGTCATCTCCTTATTTACCATGCGCAACCGAGACAGCTTTTTCTTGATTTGGTTGCGACTGCTGCTGACTACCTTGCTAGGAGGAACCGTTTCAACATTTCTTTACAGTGCCAGTGGGGCTATGCTCAGCTACGGTGGAATGTTAGGAGTAAAAAAGCTAGGGCCTCAACGAGTAAGCATTGTTGGGATTAGCGCTGCCGGCGGCTTTTTGCACAATATTGGACAGCTGATTGTTGCTGCTATGATTGCACAATCCTGGTCAGTCATGCTCTACCTGCCAATCCTCTTGTCTTTAGGTGTTTTATCCGGTATTTTTATTGGTATGGCCTCAAATTACTTGCTGCAACGGGTTAAAACCTTGCAGGAATTTCAATTGGCTTATGAACGAAGAAATCTTACCAAATAACATCAAAACATTAGAAAAAGAGAAAGAATCGGTGCTTTAAAGCAGGATTCTTTCTTTTTTTTAGTGCTTTCTATATCATTTCCCTTAATCATTATTTAAGCAAAATACGGTAATTGTTTTATTCTTTCCAAAACATTTGGCCGCTACTATGACAAATACTATTTTTTGAGTGGTCAAATGCTCAAGACTCAGAGGTGCCAATAACTAATGAAGGAGCATTGACCGATGGAACATGCTGTATCCCATAAATTTGATTTATCCGCCAACTTTCTTAAGTATCTGGCAATCGCTGCAATGTTTTTAGATCATTTCGCCAGTGTCTTTATTCCTAGCGACCAACCAATTTGGTTCGTTATGCGGGTTTTCGGTCGTTTGTGTGCGCCGATTATGTGTTACTTCGTGGCTGAAGGGGAGTTTTTTACCTCGAATCGAAAAAAATATTTACAACGCTTAGTTCTTTTTGCTTTGCTGGCACATTTTCCCTATGTCATTTATTTTAATCTACCGCTGTTCGGCGCCACCAGCGTTTTGTGGGGATTAGCACTTGGATTAATGGCCTTAATTTTCGTCAAACACTCAGCAGCTAATCTCGGGATAAAGATTGCTTTTGTAGGATTATGCTGCTTGCTAGCTATTTGGGCGGATTGGAATTTCGTCTCTGTACTTTGGATTCTTGGCTTTGGACTATTTCGCGGCAACTTCAAAAAACAAATGCTCAGTTTTCTGTTGATAGGAATCGTCTTTCATTTATACCCACTGTTGCGGGATTACGGAACAGCTGATTTGTATCAAATCGGAATCGTACTGGCTATTCCGGTGCTGGCCTTATATCATGGAAGAAAAGGACGCGGCGGTAAATGGATGAAATGGGGCTTTTACTTGTTTTACCCAGGACATTTACTCCTGCTTGAGCTGCTAAAAATATTGATCAGATAGGAGTCAACATGAAATCAATTGCATTACTAGTTACTACTGGTGTTCTATTATTGACAATGGCCGGTTGCCAGCAAAACAACGAAACTTCTGAATCCGGCAGTAGTCAAACAACAGAAACAGCCGTCCCCTCTAAAGAGTCATCTTCAATTAGCCAAGAGACTGCTTCAACCGAGGAAACTCCGGAGCTTACGGGTGAAGTTTACCAGGGACAATACGAATTACCACTGCAGGGTGCAACCGGTTATGTGTCTATCACCCTTCCATTGAGAGAGGCCAATACTATTCAAAGCACTGAGCTAAGACGTTTAGAGCCAGGAACTGGTTTTACCATTTTAAAGGAAGAGAATGGCTGGCTGCAGGTAAACGTCGAGGGCCAAACGGGGTGGCTGGATAGTAATTATTGTATGGTGAATTTGCCGGATTTGATTCCTTCGATCCAATACAACATCACGAATAATACTAAATCATTATTCACTTCCTCTGGACACACTATTCCTAATGTTACTGGACAGGTGTTGTATGAAAGCCGAGATTTAAATGACCGGTTGGGTAAGGAAGAATACATTGTACCCGTCTTATACAATATGGCTGGAAAAATTATGCAAGCTCAAACAGCGGCCTTGTCGGAGGGTAATACCTTAGTCATTTATGAAGGTTTTCGCCCATTACCAGTACAGTTAAATGTTGCAAATCAGCTGATGCAGCTAGCACAAGCGACACCAGAAATTATGGCAGGTATCGCTTCACAGCCCTGGCAAATCGATTGGTTCATTTCTACTAAAGTGTCTAACCACCAAGTAGGCTATGCAATTGATGTAACGGTTGCCAAAATTGACACTTCCAAGCAGAAGAAAGTTGGCAAGTATTTAATCACGGAGGTAGAAAACTCCACTGAGTATCCGATGCACACAGCTATGCACGAATTGAGTACACAATCAGCTATCTACACTCAGCCGGTGGCCGCCAATGATCGCACCGCTTGGCAAAGTGCTGTTGCAAATCCTAATAACAGCGGCAATGTTGCCTTACTTCAGCACTACCTAATCACTATCGGCGGATTAACGCCATTGGCTTCGGAATGGTGGCATTTCAACGATCTTGATGCCTTAGATGTTTTACAAAATCAAAAAGGAAACGGCGATTTTGTATTGTCTTCTACCTACAGCGAAATACCCGAATAATCACTACAAGGAGATAAACCGGTTGGCTTATCTCCCTGTTTCTGTTGCATTAGACTACCTGTAATTCTGTTGTCGCCTTGGTCTCCGCCAACAAAATACGATCAATCAGCTCCATTACTCTGTGTACCTCATGATTTTTCACAATCGGTTCTGCTTGATGACGAACTACTTCATAAAAATTGTGATAAAAGGACACATATTCAGCTTTAGGCTTTGTAAACGGTAGCTTAATAGTTGAATCCTCAGAAGGTGGTGCCATGGTCTTCGTTAATCCGACACCAGCTTGAATCGGCTGCGGTGCGGATAAGATCTCATTTTTTGAAGCAACGACCATTTCGCCAGACAAATCCCAATCCTCAATTTTAGCCGTGCCTTCAGTTCCTTTCACATACCAACGCGGTAATTTTGTGTAGTTGGTGGTGCCTACCTCCACTACAGCCCGCAATCCATTTTCAAAAGTCAGGACACAGCTGAAGCCATCATCCACTTCATCACCTAAAATATAACTCAAATCAGTAGATACTTTTTGGATAGGATAATCTACTAAAAACAATAATTGGTCAAAAAGATGAACGCCCCAGTCCAACACCATTCCACCACCATGAGCCTTCAAGTGACGCCAATCACCTGGGATTCCATTGGCGCCCTGTACTCGCGATTCAATTTGGAAGATATCACCCATTTTCCGATTTTTGTAGAGCTCACGAATAATAAGAAAATCCGGGTCCCAGCGACGATTTTGATGCACCATAAAAACGCAATCGGTCTCATGGGCAACCGCCAGTATTTCATCAAACTCTTTTGTTGTCAACGTCACCGGTTTTTCACAAACCACATGTTTCCCAGCCTGTAAAGCCTGGATCGTTAATTCCTTATGCACATCATTGGGAGTGGCAATTAGTACTGCTTCAACTTGTTTATCTAATAATACTGCTTCATAACTAGGATAAAGTATATGCCCATTTTCTGCGGAAACAGCTTGACGTTCCTCGGACACATCATAGGTTCCGATCACTTGAACACGTTCTTGTTCTTTTGGCATGATAGTATGCACATGATAGCTGCCCATACCGCCATACCCGATAACCGCAAAATTGATTGGTTTCATTTATTTCCTCCCTATGCCCACCACATATCAGCTGGCTGATCCTTGATCATAATACCTTTTAGGTTTGTAACTGCTCGCGTTAGCCCTTCATCAATTGACATAATTGGGTCTTCATGCTCGATACTTAATACATAATCGTAGCCATACAAACGCAATGCCGAAATAATATCTGACCAAACCTTCAAGTCATGGCCACAACCAACAGTCCGGAAAGTCCACGCCCTAGTTTGTACATTGTTATATGGCTGCATATCTGTTAAACCGTACATATTGATATTGTCTTGATCCAAGTAGGTATCTTTGGCGTGGAAATGATGGATGGCGCCTTCTTTACCCAGAATTTTGACCGCGGCTACTGGATCAATCCCCTGCCACCACAAGTGACTCGGGTCTAAATTACAACCGATTGCTTTTCCGGTTGCTTCTCGCAGCTTCAACATCGTATAAGGCGTATGACATAAGAATCCACCATGCAATTCGATCCCTATTTTTACACCCGCAGCTTCAGCAATCGTATTGATTTCTTGCCAATAAGGAATTAGCTTTTGTTCCCATTGGTAATTGTAATTATCATTATAAGCAGTCGGCCACGGCAATACCGGCCAGTTTACCTGCGTGTCAGATGGATTGCCGCCGGAAACACCTGAGAAACCATTGACTACAGAAACATTCATTAAGCTTGCTAATTTAATTGTTTTGCGCAGTAGCTCATCGGCTTCCTGAGCCGTTTCTTTTACTGGTGAAATCGGATTGTGATGACAGCTTAAAGCAGAAATACTTAATCCTTTATCAGCTAATTTTGCCAAATACTCCTGACGCGCTTCCCTGCTGTTTAACAGCTTGTCAATATCCAAATGAGCATTTCCTGGCGATCCGCCTGTTCCGATCTCAACAGCCTGTAAACCTTGTTTAGCTACTGCATCAATCATTTCCTCAAAGCTTAAATTGTTAAATAGTGGGGTAAATACACCTAATTTCATCGCTTGTTCCTCCTATAAAAAGACTGGCTGACCAGTGGTTGATGATTCGTAAATGGCCTCTAATATTTCTGTTACGACTAGCGCCTGCTCCGGCTTCACTATCGGCTCTTGATCTTCTAAAATTGCAGTAATCCAAGACTGAGCCTCTGTCAACGCCGGGTCGTCTCCTTCACCATCGTAAAAATCGACACCGCCTGTTTCTAATTCGATTTTCTTTTCAAACAATAAACTATGATCTTCACCATTCAAGGTCAATCCAGCATTCATATCTGCTCCACCCTTAGTTCCGCAAAGTGTCGTCTTCGCTTCCTTCACACCTAAGCTGTTTAACGCCCAGCTGGATTCTAGGAAGATACTGGCCCCATTCTCCATCACAATAAAACCAAAAGCTGAATCCTCCACCTTGAACTTTTCCGGGTCCCATGATCCCCAGGCATTAGCCGCATTCTCCGTATCAGCTAGCTTATGATAAGCTTTGCCGACTACATATTTAGGCTGATAATTATTCATCATCCACAAAGTCAAATCTAATGCATGTGTACCAATATCAATTAATGGCCCACCTCCCTGCGCTTCTTCATCAAGGAAAACACCCCAAGTAGGAACTGCTCGGCGACGAATCGCATGCGCTTTACCAAAATATATATCTCCTAATGCACCTTCTTGACAAACCTCTTGCAAATATCGTGAATCTGTCCGGAAACGGTTTTGGTAGCCAATGGTCAATTTTTTGCCGGTTCTTTCAGCAGCTTCGATCATCTGCTTCGCCTCAGCCGAGGTTTTAGCCATGGGTTTCTCACACATTACATGACAATCTGCCTCTAAAGCAGCAATCGTTAATTCTGCATGAGAAGAGTTAGGGGTGCACACATGCACTACATCCAATGACAATTCTGCCAGCATTTCCTTGTAATCAGTAAAAACCTTAGCATCCTCGGTTCCAAAGATTACCTGTGCATTAACCGCACGTTCCAAAATAACATCGCAAAAAGCTACTAATTCGACTTCCTTAATTTGCTCTAAAGCCGGAAGATGCTTTCCTTTAGCAATTCCACCGCACCCGATAATTCCAATCTTCAGCTTCATAAATTCCTCCATATTCTTTATTTACCTATAGTATAGTGAAACCAATCTAGGATTTCTTCCTTTATTCCTAACCAAAAGTTCCCGAATTTTGCGTTTTTTTACTCGATGCTAAACATTTATAATTCTCTCAAAAAAAGTTAAGATAACAAAAAACCAGCATCCTCCGTGAGATACTGGAATGAAACTACTGATCTATTTGTTTCTGAAATTGCTTTGGCGAGATGCCAACCTGAGCTTTAAACACATGGTGAAATGTCTTTACACTGGCAAAACCTGATTGACTGGCAACTTCAGTTAAGGGTTGCTCGGAGGTGCCTAAGATGTATTTGGCAATATTAATTCGATATTCAGTCAAATACTGAATAAAAGAAGTCCCTACATGCTTTTTGAAAAAGCGAGAAAAGTACGAGGGGCTAAAGCCCACATAATTTGCGACCTCCTCCATGGTAATTGCCGTCAAAAAATTACTTTCCACATAGGTGAAAACTGAATTCAAGCAAGCCATCACTTCCTGATTTTTCATAGCTTGACGCGACTGGTTAACTGACTTTTCGATCGTCGGAAGCTTGTAAAAATATGCAATCAGTTGATTCAGCAAGCCAGCCATTTCATATTCAGTTCCTTCTTCCGTTTGAGTCGACCAATGAAACAGCTTCAGCAAAAGATCGGTGATCTTTTCTTTAATTGACTGTGGCCAGATCATGCTATAACTGGGAATGCTGCCAAATAAATCATACAAGGATCGGTTGGAGATCATCAGATTCTCTATGTTATGAAAGAGTTTTAAGTCAAATTGATAAACAATTCGCTCGCTATCAGGCGAAGCCAAAAAGAAGTGAGCCTCGCCACTAGGGAAAACATAGGCATCCCCTTCCTTCAGTTTAAGTACCTGCTCGTTGACACCCAAGTTGACCGTCCCCTTTAAGCAATAAATAATTTCGACTTCCTTGTGCCAATGAGGATAGGTAATATCCCAGCCATAGGAAATAAACGTACGAAAGGGAAACAGTGGATTTAGCTGCGGCGTTTCAATATATTTACTCATAGAACTCCTTGTTCTGCTTAAGGCATGGTAATAACTTCTTCGGTTTCTGTATCGAAAAAGTGTGATTTATTTAGATTGAAGGCCAACTGGATTTTTTGCCCTGGCTGATAGACCTCACGAGCATCTACTTTAGACACGAATTCTGTGTTTCCGCTCTTAGAATACAGCATGATTTCTGCTCCTAGCAGTTCAGATACTTCAATCTGCGCTTTTACTGTCGTTTCTGGTGAAGATTCCAAAACAATTTGTTCATTATGAATATCCTCCGGACGAATCCCTAAAATGACTTCTTTGCCTTCATAACCTTTTTGCAGCAATACTTTATTTTTTCCTTCTGGTACTTTCAATTCTAACCCTTGTCCATCACGAATAACACCCTTATTTAGAGTAACATGGAAGAAATTCATAGCCGGTGATCCAATAAAACCCGCTACAAAAACATTTCTAGGAGAATTGTAGACCTCTTTTGGTGAACCAATCTGCTGAATAAATCCATCCTTCATAATGACGATTCGATCTGCCATAGTCATTGCTTCTGTTTGGTCATGAGTGACATAAATTGTAGTAGTTTCCAAACGTTGATGCAGCTTGGCGATTTCCGCTCGCATCGCTACCCGTAATTTGGCATCTAGATTGGATAGAGGCTCATCCATTAGGAATACCTTCGCATCTCGTACAATTGCCCTGCCCAATGCGACCCGTTGTCGTTGTCCACCTGACATCGCGGCCGGCTTCCGATCCAAATACTCAGTTAAGCCTAAGATACTTGCAGCATTTTCTACTCGTTTTTGAATATCTTCCTTTTGGTATTTGCGTAATTTCAACCCAAAAGCCATGTTGTCAAAAACTGTCATATGAGGATACAATGCATAGTTCTGGAAAACCATAGCAATGTCTCGATCCTTTGGTGCCACATCATTCATCAGGACGCCACCAATCAATAATTCTCCTTCAGAAATATCCTCTAAGCCCGCAATCATTCGTAAGGTTGTCGATTTTCCACAACCAGAAGGGCCAACAAAGACAATAAACTCCTGATCCTTAATTTCAAGATTGAAATCCGTTACTGAATACTTGTCATTATTACCATATTTTTTATGCACACCTCTTAAAGCTATATCTACCATAAATGCACCTCTTTTATTTATTGTCGACTATTACTTGGTCATTTTCCACGATGCGAAAGTTCTTATTCTCTAAATTTGCTTCCAGACGGGCGGCTGTCTGCCCATCCTGACTGGTTCTAACAATGATAATCTCTTGTGCAGAAGGTGTTTCCACGTTAATTTCTCCTTCTAAGTCAAAAGCAGCTGAAGTATTTCTAAAACGTAGCAAGTCGAACAATGCCTGAACGACCGGACGCTGGACTTCTACTTCAATTTCTTCTATTGAATAGTAATGACGATTAATGTTGCGACCCTCTTGTGTTCGTTCTAAGAGTTCAATATCATTTCTACCAGCAAATAGACCTACATAATAAATTTGGGGAATTCCCGGAGCAAAACATTGGAGTGCTCTGGCTAACAAATAGCTGTTGTCATTGTCCCCTAGTGCACTGTAATAAGTGCTATTAATTTGATAAATATCCAAATTATTGTAGCTTTCAGAAGAGTAAATCTTCTTCACGTTGGCTCCAACTTTATATAGCTCTTCTGAAGTATAATTTAATTCTTCGTCAGTCAATAAATCCTTTGCATCCACTACTCCGATGCCATCGTGGGTATCTAAGGTAGTAAACTGTCTCATAGGACTCATACGCAACCAAGCTGCCAGCCGCTCGCTTTTCCCGCTGTATAAAGAATACAAGGTAAGCATCGGCAAAGCAAAATCGTACACATAATAATTATGATCAGAAATTTTCATTTGAATCGAGTAATGCTCATGGATTTCAGGCAGTAGCTCCACTTGATGTTCCGCTGCTTCTTCACGAATGTCATCTAATAATTGCCATATTTCCGGTTCTACAAAAAAATCATCGGTGTCCAGCTTTTTAATTGCATAAGCGAAGGCATCTAAACGGATCAGAGAACAGCCATGTTTAGCCATGTCCGCAATAGTTTCTCGAATAAAAGTTTTGGTTATTTCCTTAGTTACATCCAAATCTATTTGTTCTTCCCCAAAGGTATTCCAAACCTGTTCAGTTTCACCATCAGCAAAAGTTATCTTCTGAAAGGGCGCCTTATCCTTACGCTTATAAATCAAATCAATGTCTTCAGCCGTCGGACGATTCTTCGGGAAAAACTTATGAATGCGAATGAACATCTCTTTATAAAGAGAGTTCTCATGCTTTGCCTTGAAGTCTTGAAAGAACTTCGACTCCCGCGAGATATGATTGACCATAAAATCAAACATCAAATAATAACTTTCTCCTAGAGCTTCTACATCCTGCCAATTGCCAAAAGCAGCATCTACCACAGTATAGTCGCTGGGGGCAAAGCCACGGTCGCCAGTAGAGGGAAAGAAAGGCAGCAAATGTACACCACCAACGACTCCTGTTAACTGACTGTTTAGGATCTGTTTTAGCTCCTTTAAATTGCTGCCCATGCTGTCCGCATAGGTAATTAGCATTGCTTCATTTTTAACCTTCACATTCTCACTCCTTTTAAAAATTAGCTAACACGACGCTTTCGTACGGGCGCAAGTTAAGCTGAACTCCCACTTGGTATGGCTGATCGTAGTTCCCTAATAGATACTGATCAAATTCAGTTGAAATCTCAGTTGATTGAGATTGATTTGTATAGTTGATAGCTACAAGAACTTTTTTCCCATCTAGGATTCTTTGGTAGATGATCGTTCCATTCTCTTGCTCATTCGTTGGAAAAAACTTTCCATAAACCAATGTATCTTGATAACGGTTGTCTCTTCTCAATTGAATCAACTGACGATAGTAGTGAAAGACCGAATCAGCTTTGACTAATTCAGCTTCTGCATTGATCGTATGATAATTCGGATTCACCTTCATCCAAGTCTTTTCAGCTTGAGAGAAACCACTATTCTTTGAAGTATTCCACTGCATCGGAGTTCGGGAATTGTCGCGACTTCGGCGATTCATCGCAGCTAAGGCTTCCACGGGTGAAAAACCTGATAGAACCGCTCGACTGTATTGATCATGAGTTGCAATATCATCATATTCATCCATACTGTCCATTTGAATATTGGTCATACCCAACTCCTGCCCTTGATAGATAAACGGTGTCCCCCGCAGGAGCATGAACAAAGTTGCCAGCATTTTTTTGCTGTAGTCATTGATATCTGCAGCCGGAATATATTTATCAATTGAACGAGGCTGGTCGTGGTTTTCCAGGTAAAGAGCCCCCCAACCGTTTTCTTGAGTCACCAGCTGATTGGTAAAGATATGCTTTTTCATCAGCTCCCAGGTCCAGCCGCTGAACTTAAACCACTCACCTGTACTGGGTACATCAATATCGGTATAGCTGAAATCAAAAACCATCGAGAAAAATCCTTGCGATCCAATGTATTCCTTCAATCGCTCACTAGGAACATTAGCCTCAGCTACTGTCATGCTATTGTGAGGTCGGAAAGTTCGGTCATTCATTTCCTTCAACCAAACTTCAATCCCTGGTTGATTCAAAATCCAATGGCCAATAAAAACTAATCCATCTTCCCCATCTGGTTCAAAGAAGCCTTTTTCAATTCTCTTTTTGATATTTAAAATGGCATCAATCCGAAAACCACCCAGGCCTTTATCTAGCCAATAATTAATCATCTGATAAATTTCTTCCCTCACCTGTTGATTTTCCCAGTTTAAATCGGGCTGTTTCTTAGTAAAGGCATGTAAATAGTACATATTGTCTTCCTTGGGAACCGGCTCCCAGGCTGATTCACCAAAGTAGGTGCGCCAATTGTTTGGCGGCTGTCCATCAATCCCTTCACTAAAAATATAATAATCCCGATATTTACTCTCAGGATCCCGCAAGGCTTCTTGGAACCAAGCATGTTCATCAGAAGTATGGTTGACTACTAAATCCATTAAAACCTTCATACCTAGCATCTCAGCTTTTTCAAGTAACTCATCAAAATCTTTATTAGTTCCAAACATATTGTCAATGGTATAATAATCAGCAATGTCGTAGCCGCCATCATCCATTGGTGATTTATAAATTGGACAGATCCAGACTACATCAACACCAAGCTCCTTCAAGTAATCCAGCCGCCGGATAATTCCTTGGATATCGCCAATACCGTCACCGTCACTATCCTGAAAACTTTTGGGATATACTTGATAAACGACGGACTCTTTCCACCATTCCCTATTTTCCATTTACAGAACTCGCTTCTTCCAAAATAATTCCTTGGTAAGGTAATAATGTTAACTGTCCAGTTTGACAGTCAAGCTCAGCATAATTGTTTAATAAGACTTCAAACTCAGCATCGTAATCTACCGCTATAGTTTGATTTGTTAAGTTGCATAAAGCACTGATTGTTTGTTCCTCTAATTTTCTTTGATACGTAACTATTCCAGATGCCTCCACGAAACCAGGAACCGCTCTTCCATAAACAAGCAATTCTTGATAGGTCGGATTCTTTCGCAGCTGAATCATTTCTTTATAAAAGCTCAACAAGGAATGTGGATCCTCTTTTTGCTGCTGATAATTCAGTCCGGGATAATTTGGATTCACCGCAAACCATGGAATTCCTTTTGTAAAACCCGCATTAGTCTGAGAATTCCATTGCATTGGTGTCCGACTGTTTTCCCGATTTTCAATGTTTATTTGCGCTAAGGCTTCTGTTTCACTTAACCCATTTAATAGATAATCTTGATAGTTATTGTGAGTGGCCAAATCAATATATCCGTCGATGGTTTCCTTTGGATAATCCACCATTCCAATTTCCTGCCCCTGATAAATTACTGGAATTCCTCGCATAAAGAAGTAAAACATCCCTAATACAGAAGCACTATGGAAACCAATCTCTTCTTTTGGAATGAAACGATTCAATGCTCGCGGCAAATCATGATTTTCGATAAAGTTGGTAAAGAAGACTCGACCGTTGGCTAATTCCTGTTTTTTATATACTAGCGGTTTTAAAAATTCGATAAACTTCTCAGAATCATTGGCAAATTCCTTTCCTTGAATCGAGTACGCCGTGTGGTAAAAATCAAAGATCGAAGAAAAGTAGCCATTGTCGCCAAAGTATTCTTCCCATTTTTCCGGATCCACTACATCCATTTCAGCAATTGTCAAAATATCCTGCTTACTGAATACTCTGTCCCGTAATTCACCCAAAAATTCTCCAATTCCCAGAGCATCGCGGTAGTTTCCCCAAACCGTCACCAGTCCATCTGGTCCGTCAGAAGGTAAATTTTCTTCGTCATAAATTTTTTTAATGTGAGAAATCGCATCAACTCGGAAGCCTGCCAGCCCTTTTGTCAGCCAAAACTCGATAATTTCATAAAGCTCCTGCCGCAGCTCTGGATTTTCCCAATTTAAGTCTGGCTGATCAACTGTAAACAAATGCAGATAGTATTTATTGGTTCCAGGGATTTTTTCCCAAGCACTGCCGCCAAACATCGAACGCCAATTATTGGGCGGCTCTTCACCACGACCCTCCCGAATGACGTAGTAATCGGCATACTTACTGTCCAAATCTGCCATTGCTTGCTTAAACCATTCATGCTGAGAGGAAGTATGGTTAATTACTAAGTCCATTAAGACTTTAATTCCCCGCTTTTCCGCTTCTTGAATGAGCAATTCAAAATCCTCGTTTGTACCAAAGGAAGGATCTATTTGTAAATAATCGCTGATATCATAGCCATGATCAACCATCGGAGACAAATTAATTGGGCTGATCCAAATCACATTAATACCTAAGTCACTTAAATCATCTAAATGTTCAATCATCCCAGGGATATCGCCAATCCCATCGTTATTCGTATCTTGAAAACTCTTGGGATAAATTTGATATCCAATTGCTTCGTGCCACCATTTTTTATTTTGTACAACCATTTTTTTCCATCATCCTTTAACAGAACCACCAGTGATTCCTTCTACATAGTATTTTTGTAAGAATATAAACAAGAGTGTAATAGGGATTGCGATAATCACACAACCAGCCGTAAAGGCCATATACAGATTATCAGCGTTGTCCCGAGTCATCATTGAATACAGTCCAATCGCGACTGTGTATTTTTCTACTTTGTCTCCCATGATTACTTTGGCAAAAATAAAGTCCATCCAAGGCATCATGAAGGCCTGCAACGCTGTGTAAACGATGATCGGTTTAGAAAGTGGTATCGTTATCTTAGTAAAGATCTCGAATTTCGTTGCGCCATCAATCATAGCTGACTCATCTAGTGACGTCGGAATTGTGTCAAAAAAGCCTTTGGCTATATAAAAGGCTAATGCTGCTCCTGAAGAATAGATCAAAACTAATGCCAACAAACTTTGAGTCAGGTTCAGTGCCTTCAGAATGTAATAAACAGCAATCATACTCATGAAACCGGGAAACATGTTCAAAACCAACGCTACCTTCAAAAATTCTTTTCGCAAACGGAAACGTAAGCGAGACAGTACGTAGGCCATCGAAATTGTAATTGCCGTGCTTAGTAAACAAGAAGCAACTGCTACAATCAGTGTATTCCAAAACCATTTGAGGAAAGGATAACTGGAATTATTTGTGAATAAGAACTTGTAATGGTCCAGCGTAAATTGTTTGGGAATAATATACGAAACAAACTGGCCACCCTCTGCTCGAAACGAAGTTAAAAATATCCAAAGAATCGGGAAGACCCAGATTGCTGCCAAGAAAATCAGCGCTGCATAAATTACTATCTTTGAGCTTTTGCGATTTTTTTCCATTTAAAATGCCCCTTCTTTTTTGTATGATCCTGAGCGGGTGTACGCAAATAGTGAAAAGACTGCACTAAGCACAAACGTAATAATTCCGATAACAGAAGCAATGTTGTAGTCTGCCACCTCAACTGTCAGCTTATATAACCAAGTAACTAATAAATCAGTTTCTCCAGCATTATAGAAATCACTGTTTAATGGTCCACCACCTGTCAGCAGATAAATCACATTGAAATTATTTATGTTTCCAATAAACTGCTGAATCAGACTCGGTGCCATAACAAACAAAATTTGAGGAAAGGTTATATAACGAAAAACCTGAAGCTTATTTGCGCCATCCATGTGAGCTGCTTCAATTTGATCTTCTGGCAAATTCATGATGATCCCAGTAGTTACAAGCATGGACACAGGAATACCAATCCACATATTTACTACAATTACTGAGATTTTCGCTATCAATCCACTAGTTAGAAACGGAATCGGATGGTCAATCAGGTGAATCTGCTGCAAGAAGGCATTGATCGGTCCAGAAGCGTGCAGCATGTTTTGCATGATCAATAGTGAAATGAACTGTGGGACTGCCATTGTTAATACAAACAGAGTTCGAAAAACTTTTTTCCCTTTAATTCCTTTTGAATTAATCAACAAAGCCAACAGCACTCCGAAAAAGAAACTAGTTGCTGTGGCGCATAAGGCCCAAATTAACGTCCATCCCAGAAGTGGGAAAAAAGTTCCAGAAATACGGCCACTTAGGACATTACCAAAATTTGCCAAGCCTACCCAGTCAAATAAGCTTTTTGGCGGCAAATGATTATGATCATAACTGGTGAAAGCTAACGAGATCATATACATCAAAGGCAGCACAGTAAAAATAATTACGCCAACCATTGGTATAGACATCAACGTAAGATGGAAACGTTCATCTAGCAATGAACGTATATCCTGCATAAACGTAGGAATTGCTAAATCATGACTTCTTAAGTAGTAAAGTTGTTTCGTACTTTTTAAATTGGTTTTATACAATAGGATAAAAATGATAAGTGCAATAATTGTAGCAATTCCATAAATCAATAGCAGCATGGAATTATCGCCAGTCACTTGTACATTGATACCCAGTGTTTCATCAAATATCCAGCCTTGCTGGTTTGTCCCCAAAGTAATCAATCCATGAAGATTACTAATTCCCTTCATAAAAAACCAGACCAGAAAACCGATCTCACTAATTAGAAACAGCAGCCCTTTAATAATTTGTTTGTCGGCAAGATTTCCTGCCCCCATAATCACAAAGGCAACCTTCTCCCCCAGATTGCCATTAGAAAGAATTTGCTTGTAAGAGGTTTGCTGCAATGCTTTATTTTCTTCCATTTTTCCACCTCATTTTAATGATCGCAGGATACCTGCAAAAGCATCCTGCGAAGTGAATTAATCTTTAGTTGCAGATGTGTCATCAACTAATTGTGTCAATTTCTTTTCCATTTGATCCTCTGGAATTTTGCCTTTGTAGCTGTCACTTATAACTGATAAAGCACCTGGCCAAAAGCTGACCATTTCGGGAATTTTAGGCATCAATTCAGTAAATTCTGGCTGAGCCATTTTTACAACCGTACTTGCTAAAGGATCATTGACAACTTTTTCAGACTGCTGCAATTCCTTATTAGAAGGAATGGTATTCATTTTTTCGAAGGCTTGCTCCTGTGCAGTTTTGCTGGAAAGATAATTGGCTAATTCCATCGCTTCTAACGGATGCTTCGTATTCGCATTTACACTGTAAAGTTTCACTCCTAAGAAAGCTTTCATTTGAACGGTGCCATCGCCAAAATCATTCGTGGGATAAGTAGTAATTCCCATATTATCCCCTAAAATTTTTTCGATGTTCTCACGTCCCCACGGTCCACTAACCAAAGCCGCGATTGAACCGTTCTCCAGTTGACTCATTAAATCAGCATTGGCTTGAACAACATTCGGATTTTTGCCTTGAGCAGCAATCCATTTTAAGGTGTTAACGCCTTTAGCATCATTGAATGTGGTTCCTGAAGCATCTTCCCCATCTTCTCCATACAGCTTCGACCCATTTGATACAAAGAATGGAACGGCAAAGTAGTCCGCGCCAGCCTCCTCAAAATTTAATCCAATTTTTTCTTTAGCGACAATCCCTTCATAAGTTTTAACATCTTCTTCGGTTAATTTAGATTTATCGTAATAAAGCATCATGCTTTCTACCCCATAAGGATAGCCATATAGTTTGTCTTGATAAGTAGCACCGTTGACAGCCTGTTCAGTATTGTTTTTGTTTACATCATCTGCATACTTCGTGTTCTCATAAACCACCCCAGCATCTACTAGCTGACCAAGCTGATCATGAGGCATACTGAATACATCGGCAGCAGCATCCGGGTCCTTCTTAACGAATTCCTGAGCCTTTCCAGTGTCAGACTCAATCACATCAATCGTGTAGTCAATTCCATTGCTCGCTTTGTAATCCTTTACGACATCCTTATAGAAATCACCTGTACCAGGATCTACCCAGACCTTTAAGTTCACATCGTCTGAATCTGTTTGGCTGTTAGAGTTGTCTTCTCCTCCACCGCACCCTGTTAACAGTAACGCTGCAAAAATCGTAACAATACTTAAACCTACTTTTTTCTTCATGGCTATTCTCCTTTAATTTTAATAAATTGTGAAAACGATACCTCATCATTTAACAGCAACCAATAGAAGGCGTTTTCTTTATAGATCGAGTATATGTCAATCGTTTTCATATGTCAATCGTTTTCATAATATTTTTTTGTTGCTATATAGGCATTTTAGTCTATAATGAGTATAAGAATTCATAAAAAATAAGGAGTAAATTAGATGGCAAGTATCGAAGATGTAGCTAAAAAAGCCAAGGTTTCAGTCACCACTGTTTCTCGGGCTCTCAATAATCATCCCTATGTGTCAGACAAAACTAAAAAGAAAATTTATAAAGCCATGGAAGAGTTAAACTATTATCCAAATAACGTTGCTCAACAACTGAGAGGCAAAGGCTCTAAAATGATTGGTGTGATTATCTCATACATTACGAATCCTTTTTTTGCTTATTTGGTTGATGCGATTGAAACGACGGCTTTAGATTTGGGATATCACCTGGTAGTCATGCAAACCCGCGGCAATCCTACTATGGAAAAGTTTTATATCGAAATGGTTCAGAAGAAGCAGTTAGATGGCATAATCATGACCAATTTAGAAACTGCGACTAAAGAGGTAACCGCTTTAATTGAAGAAGGAAAAATTGTCCTATGCAATCGTTACATTGGCAACGAGAGATTACCCGTTATTCACATTGATGAAGCAGAAGCAAGCTACAAAGGAACCGACTATTTAATCAGACAAGGTCACAGAAAAATTGCTTTTTGTACTGGTAATGTGATGAATCCTCATGATCATCGCTTTAAGGGATACCTGCAAGCATTGCGAGATAACAACTTGACGTTTGATGAAAACTGGTTCTTCAATGATACTTTAGGCATTGAAGGCGGAAAAAAATTCCTGAGATGGTTGGTAGAACATCCGGAAACCGGAATAACTGCTGTTTTCTCTAATGGAGATGAAGTTGCGGCTGGAATTATTAGCGAAGCTCGCAAATATCAAGTTAATGTTCCTGAAGACTTAGCTGTTTTAGGCTTCGATGATCAACCAATGGCACTGTTAACCTCACCAGAAATCACAACAATTCGCCAGCCAATTAAAAAAATGGGTGAATACACGACGAAAGTCCTAATCGCTAAGATAGAAAAAAGGAAACTCTCTCTTATTGAGAAACCTGACCTAAAAACTGAATTAATCATTCGCGAATCCGTTTAGTATCAAACGTCACAATGAATTAAGCATTGCGGCGTTTTTTTATGCATTCAATCACATACTAGATGTTTAAGAAAATCAGTAACTTTTTTTTAACTGCAAAATTGTTCTACTTTACTAATTAAAGCAGAATATAACTTTCTATTCTCATTAGAAACCACAACTTTCTCAATCAACAGAACGATATTTAATAAAAAACTGTTCTCATTAAGCAAAAAAATAACGTTGGGAAATGGTTTACAAAGCGGACTTCCTCCACTTTTTTTGAAAAGATTGAAAAAAAATTCAGATTTTTGATAATTATTCTTAATTAGGTCTGAGTTTTCTGGTATAATCTTCTTGAGAACGGTCACATTTATCTCTTGTTTGTAAAGAAGAAAAGTTGATAAACGTCTCATCGTGCTCAAGGAATAGGTAAACCCGCGGTTTTAACCAGCTGCACTTTATTGTCCGTCACTATTATTGTGAAAAAACAAGCAAAGATTCTATCTACTATTTGAAAGAGAGGTTTTTTGATGTCTAAAACAGTAATTATTGGAGCTAATCATGCAGGAATCGCTGCAGCAAACACGTTATTGGATACTTACAAAGATCAGGAAGTTGTGATGATTGACCGCAATACCAACTTAAGCTATTTAGGTTGCGGAACCGCACTTTGGGTGGGACGCCAAATCGATTCATATGAAGGGTTATTCTATACGAAAAAAGAGGATTTTGAAGCAAAGGGCGCTAAAATTTCTATGGAAACAACAGTTGATCGTATTGATTTCGCAAAAAAAGAAGTTCACGCGGTCAAAAAAGATGGCGAAAGCTATGTTGAATCCTACGACAAATTAATTCTTGCTACTGGTTCTGTACCTATTTCGCCAAACGTACCAGGTCGTGACTTGAACAACATCCATTTCTTGAAACGATTCCAAGACGGCCAAGCCGTAGATGAAATCCTTTCTAAAGACACTATTGAAACAGTTGCTGTAATCGGTGCCGGCTACATTGGTGTCGAAATTGCTGAAGCAGCAAAACGGCGTGGTAAAAACGTACTATTGTTTGATGCTGCAGGACGTTCTCTGCCAAATTACTATGATAAATGGTTTACAGATGATATGGATAAAGTACTAGCTGATCATGGTATTGAATTGCACTTTAATGAGCTTGCTCGCGAATACAAAGGTCGCGATACAGTTGAAGCCATTGTTACTGATAAAGGGGAATATCCAGTTGACTTAGTAATAAATGCGATCGGCTTCCTGCCAAACAATGCACTTGGTAAAGAACATTTAGAATTGTTTGCTAATGGTGCTTACTTGGTTGACCTGCATCAAAAGACCAGTGATGATTCAGTTTATGCTGTAGGAGACTGTGCAACAATTTACTCAAACGCATTGAAGAAAACCACTTATATTGCCTTAGCAACTAATGCCGTTCGTTCCGGAATTGTAGCAGCTCACAATATCGGTGGCACTCCTTTGGAATCGACCGGGGTTCAAGGTTCAAACGGTATCTCAATCTTTGGCTATAATATGGTATCAACTGGTGTTTCAGTGGAAGCTGCTGAGAAAAATGGTCTGAAAGTAAAATATACAGATTTCCAAGACTCTCAAAAACCTGGATTTATGAAAGAAAACGATGATGTGAAGATTCGTATCGTTTACGAAGAAGATTCTCGCCGGGTTGTGGGTGCACAATTAGCATCTACCACAGCAGAAATTGCTATGGGCATTCATATGTTCTCCCTAGCAATTGAAGAAGGCGTAACTATCGACAAAATGAAACTATTGGACATTTTCTTCTTGCCTCACTTCAACCAACCTTATAATTACATCACTATGGCGGCATTAAGCGCTGAATAATTTAAAAAGCGATCTGTTCAAATTTCGAACAGGTCGCTCTTTTTTTACTATTAAAATTATAGTGAAAAATGTAGATTAACTTTTTAACGATCAATAATTGTGGTGTAATCCATCTCCGTCGAAACTTCCATATAAGCTGGACGAATAATTTTTTGAACATTAATCAGCTCTTCTATTCGATGGGCAGACCAACCGACAATTCTGGCAATTGCAAACATTGGCGTGTACAATTCTTGAGGCAAATCTAACATGTGGTAAACAAATCCGCTAAAGAAGTCAATGTTAGCACTAACCCCCTTATATACTTTGCGTCGTTTAGAGATAACCTCTGGAGCTATTCGTTCCACTTTACGATAAAGATTGAAATCCGCTTCAGCACAGGCACCCTTCTCACTTGCCAGCTTTTCGACGTAACGTTTAAAAATTTCGGCACGCGGATCAGACTCTGCGTAAATCGCATGCCCCATACCGTAAATCAATCCTTGTTTGTCAAAAGCTTTCTTACTCAAAATCTTTTCTAAGTAAGCAGCAATTTCTTCGTCGTCCTCAGGATCTTTAAGATTATCCTTCAAATCATCCATCATTTGCGTTACTTTGATATTCGCACCACCATGTTTAGGTCCTTTTAGCGAGCCTAAAGCTGCTGCTATGGTTGAATATGTATCCGTTCCACTTGAAGTAACTACCCGTGTTGTAAAGGTGGAGTTGTTACCGCCTCCGTGTTCCATATGTAGAACGAGTGCCATATCTAAAGTCTGTGCCTCTTGGAAGGTATACTTCTTATCCGGCCGCAACATCGTCAAAATTGCTTCCGCCGTGCTCAAAGATGCATCTGGGCGATGAATATACATACTTTCTCCTTTTGCATAATGATTGTAGGCATGATAAGAGTACACAGCAATCATCGGAAAGATACTAATTAATGACAGGCTTTGATCCAAAACATTTTCAATACTGATATCGTCCGTTTTATCGTCATAACATCCCAGTGTCAGGATACTGCGAGACATCATATTCATAATGTTGTGAGAAGGAGCCTTCATAATAACATCCCGTACAAAGTTTGTTGGAAGTGTTCGTCTTTTAGCAATTGTCTCAGTAAAGTCGTGTAGTTGTTTTTTGGTAGGAAGATCTCCAAATAATAACAGATAACTGACTTCTTCAAATCCTAGACGCTCTTCTGAAACAAACCCCTTCACCAAGTCGTTCACGTCAATCCCCCGGTAACGCAATTCCCCACGATTAGAAACCACTTGATCTCCTACCATTTTTTGGGGATGAATCGTCGATATATTGGTTAATCCAGCTAGCACACCTTTACCATCTAAGTCACGCAAACCCCTTTTCACATTATGTTTCGTGAACAAGGAAGCATCCAAATGATCCTTTTGACGGCATACCTCCGCCATTAACTCTAAATCTAACATGTTGATGTCCTCCTAACTTTCCACTTCTGGTGTTTTTCATTCAAGAAACATTATAACACCATTATTTTAAAATGAAATAGTTTTAATAAAGACATTTACTTTCTTTTTCTTTCTTCGTATAATATACCAACAAGCAAGTATCAATAACAGAAGGGAAGGATTATCAAAATGAACTGGACAAAGCAATTAACCATCAACAACGAACAATATACCTATCTTGATCTTTCATCGGTCGCTTCCTCCTATAGTAAGGAGCTATCAAATTATCCCTTTAGCATCCGTGTTTTGCTGGAGAGTTTAGCCCGTCATAAAGAACTGGAAGCCTTGGAAGAGCTGATTGAATACGATGCACAGAATCCTGAGGGAGTTATTCCTTTCCGACCATCACGTGTAATACTCCAGGATTTCACTGGCGTACCTGCCGTTGTTGATCTAGCAGCTATGCGGGATGCTGTGGTAAAGCTTGGCGGAAAAGCCGAGTATATCAATCCAGAAATTCCTGTGACTTTAGTCGTGGATCACTCGGTACAGGTTGATTGTGCCGGGACTCAAGACAGTTTAACCTACAATACCGAAAAAGAATTTGAACGGAACCATGAACGTTACCAATTTTTAAAATGGGCACAACAAGCCTTTGACAATTTCGATGTCGTTCCACCAGAAACCGGAATTATCCATCAAGTAAACTTAGAATTTCTTTCTGATGTCATCCTAAAACAATTAAAAGACGGACAAAACTGGCTATTTCCAGATTCATTAGAAGGAACAGACTCTCATACAACCATGATTAATGGATTAGGTGTACTAGGATGGGGAGTTGGCGGGATCGAAGCAGAAGCCGCTATCTTAGGTGAAGCATCTTTCTTTCCTACACCAGAAATCATCGGAGTCCAACTAACTGGTGCTTTGTCACCAACAGCTACTGCTACTGATTTAGCTTTACACTTAACACAGCTGTTAAGAAGTGAAAAAGTAGTAGGTAAATTTGTAGAGTATTTCGGTGAGGGGTATCAAAAATTAAGTCTATCAGATCGAGCAACCATTGCTAACATGGCACCAGAATACGGTGCAACTTGTGGTTACTGTCCAATTGACCAAGAAACCTTAAATTATTTGCGGGTTACTGGACGAACACCTGATCAAATTAAACTAGTTGAAACCTACGCTAAGGAAAATCACCTATTCTATGATGGAACAGAAACACCCAGTTATACGCGAATTATTCAGCTGGACTTAGGCGAAATTAATTCCTCACTAGCGGGACCAAAACGTCCACAGGATCGAATTCCTCTAGGCCAAGTTGCAGAAAATTTTACTGCCTCTTTGACTAATCCAAGCGGTCCTCAAGGTTTTGGCTTGTCTAAGCATGAGATAAATAAAAAAGTGGCGGTTACCAACAAGGATGACAAACTGCAAACAGGCGACTTAGCTTTAGCTGCTATTACCAGCTGTACCAACACTAGTAATCCAAGTGTAATGGTCGCCGCTGGACTATTAGCTAAAAAAGCTGTTGAAAAGGGCCTTCAGGTTCCTTCAACCATCAAAACCTCCTTGGCACCAGGTTCAAAAATTGTAACCTCCTATTTGGAAAAAGGACAATTACTGGAGCCTTTGGCATCGTTAGGTTTTGATATTGTTGGTTACGGTTGTACTACCTGCATAGGGAACTCTGGTCCCCTATCTGACGAAATTGAACAAATCTTGAAGGAAAATGATTTAGTTGTATCAGCTGTTCTGTCAGGGAATCGTAACTTTGAAGGTAGAATTCATCCATTGATTAAAGCCAATTATCTAGCTTCGCCACCACTAGTTATCGCTTATGCTTTAGCTGGTACAGTAACAAAGGATTTAACTACTGAGCCGATTGCTGAGACAGCAGATGGTCCAGTTTACTTAGAGGATCTATGGCCAAGTAAAGAGGAAATTGATGCATATATTCATGCTCATCTAGATCCAGATGATTACCAAGCCGCTTACGAAGATGTGTATCAATCCAATGAACGCTGGAATCAAATCCAAACTTCAGAAGGCGCCACATATGGCTGGGATGAAGCATCAACTTATATTGCAAACCCGCCATTCTTTGAAACCCTTAGCAAGACTTTGGACGCTCCTCCTTCACTAACTGGATTAAAGGTTTTAGCAAAATTTGGAGACTCTGTAACGACCGACCATATTTCCCCAGCCGGAAATATTTCTCTTAATTCACCGGCCGGACAATACCTTAAGGACCGTGGATTGGCTTATAAGGACTATAATTCTTATGGTTCACGTCGTGGAAATCACGAAGTTATGATGCGAGGAACCTTCGGAAATATTCGCATTCAAAATCAGTTAACTCCTGATGTTACCGGTGGATACACACGTTCAGCATTAACAGGTGAAGAAATGAGTATTTACGATGCGGCCATGGACTATCAAAAAAATGGGATTGGCACAGTTATCTTGACTGGCAAAGACTACGGTATGGGCTCGTCTCGTGACTGGGCTGCCAAAGGAACTTCATTACTTGGTGTTAAAGCCGTTATTGCCGAAAGCTACGAAAGAATTCACCGTAGCAACTTGGTAATGATGGGCATTGTGCCTTTGGAATATCTAGAGGGGGAAACAGCAGAAACCTTAGGCTTAGACGGTTCGGAAACCTTTACCATTGATATGCCGGAAGAACCAGTTATTAATCAACTGGTGGACGTAACGGCGGAAAAAGATAAAACAATTACCTTTCAAGCGAAACTGCGTTTTGATTCCAAAGCAGATGTAGACTACTGGAAAAACCAAGGGATCTTGCCATTGGTTATTCGTAAAAAGATGAGTGAGGAGATAAAATAAATGACAAACACTCCAATTATTCCTTACATTGAAGGCGACGGTATTGGACCTGAAATCTGGGCGGCAACGCAAGCGGTTATAGATACCTCTTTAGAAATTTGCTATGGTTCAGATAAAAAAATTCAATGGTTAGAAGTTTTAGCTGGTGAAAAAGCCTTCAACCAAACCGGCGAATGGCTTCCTGATGCGACTGTTGCTGCAATTCAAGAACATAAATTAGCTATCAAAGGTCCTTTAACCACTCCAATTGGTGGTGGTATTCGTTCGCTAAATGTGGCATTGAGACAAACACTCGATTTGTATGCTTGTGTACGCCCCGTCCGCTATTTTAAAGGGGTTCCTTCTCCTTTAAAAGAACCTGAAAAAACTAATATGACTATTTTCCGTGAAAATACCGAGGACGTCTATGCGGGTATAGAATTTGCGTCCGGCTCGGACGAAGCAAAAAAATTACTCGCTTTCCTTAGAGACACTTTATCGGTCAACAAAATCCGATTTCCAGAAACCAGCTCCCTGGGAATTAAACCAATCTCAAAAGAAGGCAGTGAGCGATTGGTCAGTTCCGCAATGGATTATGCAGTGGAAAACAAACTGACTCGTCTGACTTTAGTACACAAGGGTAATATTATGAAATTTACTGAAGGCGGCTTTAAAGCTTGGGGATATGATTTACTGGAAAAAAAATATCCTCAAGCATTCACAATGAACCAATATAAAAAAATTGCTGCTGAGAATAGTGTTGAGGCAGCAGATGCTGCCTTAGCAGCAGCCAAAGAAGAAAAAAAAGTAATCGTGGATGATGTGATCGCAGATAATTTGCTGCAGCAAATTCTTTTGTACCCTGAGAAGTTTCAAGTGATTGCTACGACTAACCTAAATGGTGATTATATTTCGGATGCACTAGCAGCTCAAGTTGGCGGTATCGGCATCTCACCTGGTGCCAATATCAATTATCAATCTGGCCATGCAATTTTTGAAGCGACTCATGGTACAGCGCCTGATATTGCGGGCAAGGGCTATGCTAATCCTTGTTCGCTTTTGCTCTCAGCAACTATGCTTCTAGATCATTTAGGCTGGTACGAAGCAAGTCGAAAAATCACTGTGGCAATTGAAACAGCTCTTGAACAAAAAGTTGTTACTAAGGATTTTGCTCAGGCATTAAACATTCCAGAAGTTTCAACTAGTGAGTTTGCAAAAGAATTAATTAAACTGATGAAATAAAGAAATGACTCTTTAGGGATGTCCTAAGGAGTCATTTTTTAATGGGAACTTTTTGGGGTTCTCTACATGCTTTTGACTCCAATCATACCAGCCACCGTCAAATAGTCGTACTTTTTGCCACCCAAGCTCTTTAGCAATAAAGAAAGCCACCGACGCTCGCCAGCCGGTTCCGCAATAAAAAACCACTTCTTTTTCTCTAGTAATCCCATTTGCTTTCCAAGCTTTTGCAATGTCGACTAGAGGTTTAATTTTCTTTTCTAAAGTCAGTAAATCAGCGACATCATTCTTGCCACAACTTGCTTTAGCCCATACTGCTCCAGCTGGCTCACCCGCTTGCTCAATATATGCGTAGCAACTGGTAGTACCTTGATATTCTGTGAGACTTCTTACACTGGCTAAAACCAGCTCAGGGTTGTCTTTTTGGGCCTTCAGCAAATCCTCCGAAGTAGAAATAAGAATTTCTGACCTTTTAGGATCATGCAATCCAAACGAACTCGCTTTTTCGCAAGATGTCCAGTCGCTTTCCAATGGATAGTTTAACTTTTGCCAAGAAGCTAAGCCGTCCTCCAAGATTTTTATATCTGTAAGTCCCAGCCAATAAGCAATAAAAGCAATACGACAAGCAGCACTTAAACTAGATGAATAAATTAATAAAGAGGTGCTACTGGTGATCCCCTTATCACTCAACACACGCATACAGAATTCCGCCGATAAAATGTTCCAGCCGTTCTCCTCGGATTCAATTTCATTTGTATTTAGA
The DNA here is from genome assembly GCF_050498925.1 of Enterococcus sp. AZ163. Taxonomy (NCBI): domain Bacteria; kingdom Bacillati; phylum Bacillota; class Bacilli; order Lactobacillales; family Enterococcaceae; genus Enterococcus; species Enterococcus sp. AZ163. The sequence goes on along the minus strand of NZ_JBIPAO010000001.1, from coordinate 2,403,332 downwards.
TAATAAGAACCTGGTAAATGGTCGAGTCCCGCTATCCGTGAGTGACTTCCCACCTCAAGAGCTTGATATCCCATCTGCAGCAGCTGGTAAGCCACGTTAGCATCAGTAAAAAAATGAGTATCAGATTTCGTTATTAACACCTCCTATTTTGATCATACCCCGCTTTTCTTTGTGGAGCAACTTGCTGAATCGTTTATTTTTTTTTACAATAGAGAGGGAGGAATAATTATGAACTATTACGATTCTATTAGCGACTTAATGTTAGATTTAAGAGGTGACCTAGATGAGATCGGAAACGAAGATATTTGGGTTTATTATGATGAAAAAGGCAATATAACAGATTATCGTTATAAAAATACGCCTGATGAAGCTAGACCAAAAGAGCGGGAAAATCAAGTAATCAAAGAAATGCCTGCACTAAAGCTTTTAAATGATTTGTCTATTTAAAAAAACGAGTGTTTCTGCTTGATAGTCAAGACTAGAAACACTCGTTTTGTGTCATCTATTTAACTGAAAAAACACTTAGAAGAGACAATTCCTGCTACTTCGTTGTATCTAATTAAAACTTTACCGTCAACCTCGTCAATTTTGTCTGCATCTAATCCGTAAAACCGCTCCACATTTACGATACAGCCTTCATCGGTCTTCTGTAAAACTTCCCCAATAATCGGGCGGGCAAAATCTTGTTTTCGACACTCATAATTTTCTCCAACAATAATCGCTTCTTTATTCATTTAATCACCTCAATGGACGTATTTACTACACATTAATAGTACCATTAATCTGATTAAAAGACTACATTAATCCTTTTTTTCCTCAAAAAGTGATTATATCTGAACATTACTCAACATTTTGCAGCAATAACGTGACGTATTGTTCTAAGTAAAACTGATCAATCTGATCATACATACCAATTTCCGAACTATCTAAATCCAAAACTCCAATCAGCTGGCTGCTTTTTTTCATGGGTACGACAATTTCCGATTTTGCTTTCGAATCACAAGCAATGTAATTGGGGTGATTAGTCACATCCTCAACAATCAGTGTTTGATTTTTTTCAGCAGCTTCTCCGCAAACACCTTTTCCTAACGGAATGTGTACACAAGATACACCTCCCTGAAAAGGGCCTAAAATGAGTTCACCATCTTTAAAAAGATAGTAACCGGAGAATACCGTATCTTTTAAAGTTAGTTTCAGCAAGGCTGAAGAATTGGCTAAATTAGCAATTAAATCTGTTTCTCCTTCCAGCAATGCTTTTTGCTGTTCTAGCATTAACTGATAGGCTGCTTCTTTTTCCTCTTGACTACTCCAAGTCATAAATAAATTCCTCCTTTTTCCTAACTTATATTTTACTGTAAGAACTACCATAACACCATTTATATAAATAGAACAATTTTCATTAATCTCCATAGAGTTCTAATAGCTTTATCATCAAACCAAAATAAAGTCAATAGGAGTTTTACGCTTTTTCCTGAAATCCATATTTCAATTTCTTTACAAACTATACGGTTACATAAAAGTTTAATCTTTCTCAACTTTTTCTTCATATTTTCTTATATAATCAAAACGTTGATAATAATTAGAATCTATAAGTATAAGTGAGGAACGAAATGATCAAGTTGAAAAAATACACAGCACTAGCTTTATGTGCTGTCACTCTGGGTGCGCCATTGAGTGCGAGTGCAACTGAATTTGACCAAAAAATCGCCGATCAAGATAAAAAAATTGAGGGCCTACAACAAACAGCGCAATCTGCTGAAGCACAAAAAGCAGCATTAGAGCAAGAAGTTGCAGCCGTTGAAAAAGAAGTCAAAGATGTGTTGACTAAAAAAACGCAAGAAGAACAAAAGTTAAGCGAATTAACTGCTAAGATTCAAGATCTTCAAGCAAAAATTCAAAAACGTGAATTACAGTTGAAAGAACAAGCAAGAAACGTTCAAACCAACAACAGTGCAGTAGCATTAGTAAATACTGTAATGGAAGCTAAATCGATTAGTGAAGCTGTTGAGAAAACCATGGCTGTATCCACTATTCTGTCTGCTAACAAAGAAGCTATGGAACAGCAAACTCGTGATAAAGCTGAGCTTGAAAAACTACAGCAAGAAGCACAACAACGTTTGGCAGTTGTTACTAAAAAAACAGAAGAACTAAAGGTGAAGCAAGAGCAACTAGTTGAAGCCAAGCTAGACCAACAAGTAAAAGTAAATGAGATCCAAGCAAGTATAGCTTCTGAAACAGCACAAAAGGATAAATTCCAGCAACAAAAGGAAGACGCTGAAAAGAAACGTCAAGAAGCCTTAAAAGCTTTGGAAGAACAAAAGAAAAAAGAAGCTGAAGCTCGTGAAAAAGCGCAAGCTGAAGCTGAAAAGCAAGCAAAAATTGCCGCTGAACAAGCTCAAAAAGCTTTGGAAGAAGCGGCAGCTGAACAGGCGGCGGCTGAGAATGCGCAGCAAAAAGCGCAAGCTGAAATTGCAGCCTTGGAAGCAAAACAACAAGAAGAACAAGCTAAGCAACAGGCTCAGCAAGTTCAAACTGTTACAAATCCCGAAGCGGCTCAAGTGCCCTCAGCTCCAAATACTGAAACAAGCACTCCTGCTACTAATAGTGGCGGCTGGGCTTCTCCACTTTCAATTGGTTTAGTTGTAACCAGTCCATTTGGTCCACGAGTTGATCCTACTGGCTTGTCCGGTTCACAACATGATGGTATCGATTTTGCTGGCGCTGCGGGTACATCCATCCATGCAGCAAAAGCTGGAACAGTTGTCGAGGCTGGTTTCCATTGGTCAGCTGGTAATTATGTCATCATTCAACATTCTGATGGCTACTATTCTTACTACATGCATATGATTTCTACACCGAACTGCAGTGTCGGTCAGCAAGTAAGCCAAGGTCAAGTTATTGGTGGTATGGGAACTACTGGTAACTCAACTGGTGTTCATTTACACTTCGGTGTATCTACAGCTGTTTGGTCTGGATTTGTTAATCCAGCACCACTATTAGGTGTATAATTCAAAAGCCATCCAACATTGGATGGCTTTTTTTATTCTGCCTCAGCGATATCCTTTGCAATTTCGTCACTATTGATCTTATGTTCTAAGAATTCCTTGTTGTGGATCGGAAAATGTTGACGAAATTCTTCAATTTCCATCCATTCAGCAGTACCCTCTTTCAAGATATAATCCATTACATGTCCACCAAAAGTTCGATCCTTACTAATGAAATGTAAATGAAAGCCTGCTTGGGCAGCTCCTTGGAACAATTCAGGAGTAAAAAGACCAACGATTGTTCCCTCAACCTTTTCCTCAGAAAACTCTGGTTGGTTGCGCGCTGCCTCAACAAATTTTGGATAAGGTTTTTCCTGTTTAGGAGAGACTCTCACATGCATAGAAGAAAAGACACCTGAAATTTTCACTGCTGCAAAAAGATTATTACTCATTTTCGCTAACAATCGATTAATCATTTCTTCCGCTTTCATTGGTCTGTCAATTACTACTTTTTGAAGAGACTTAAATTCTGTAACTGCTGCATAAGGTGTCCATTCATTGCCAGTCAGAATAGTAACATTTCCTGATTCGTTGACATGATACATCGTATGGTCCAAAATAATTACTTCCCCATTTGAACCTGACAAAGTGCCTAAACCAAAATCACCGTATTTGCCTAATTCACCGATCTTCTCAGTACCATCCATTAGATCACTCATGAGTGCGCCTAGAGTGCCATGTTGATATAAGTAACTCATTCTCTCCACCTCTTAATAAAATTGATCAGGTAATACAATCTTACCCAATTCCTTATTGTCACGATAATCAATAGGAATATCAATAATCACAGGACCTTCTGTTTCCATGCCTTCTGTTAAGGCAAATTCCAATTCTTTTGGGTTCGTCGCTCTTAATCCTTTTGCTCCAAAGGCTTCAGCGTATTTTACAAAATCAACCGGACCAAAGCTAACTCCTGCTGAGCGATTGTACTTCAGCTCTTCTTGAAAACCGACCATATTGTAGCTGCCGTCATTCCAAACTAAATGCACAATTTTTTGTTTTAAGCGGACCGCGGTTTCTAGCTCTTGTCCTGAGAATAAAAATCCACCATCGCCGGATACTGAAATAATTTGAGTATTTGGACGAACAAGGCCAGATGCAATTGCCCAAGGCAAAGCTACACCTAACGTCTGCATTCCGTTACTGAACAACAAATGACGTGGTTCATAGCTTCTAAAATGACGAGCCATCCAAATATAATGACTCCCTACATCCACTGTTACCGTCATCTCATCTGTTACTTTTTTCTGCAAGGTATGAATCACATCTAAGGGATGAATTCGACCATTTACTCCGTTCGTGACAGGCTCACTAATTTCTTTTATTTTTTCGTGCAGTGTTGCTAAGTACTTCAGCGCATCTTCAGGCAGCTGATACCCTTTAAGTACAGCTTTTAATGAACCGATATTAATAGCAATGTCACCAATTAATTCTTCCTCCGGCTGCAAATAAGGATCAATCTCAGCCGAAACCTCATCCAACACAGTAATCCGAGCATCCTTTTCTGCATTCCAATTTCGCGCTTCATACTCGATCGGATCGTAACCCACTGCTATAACCAAATCACTGCGTTTTAACAGCATATCCCCTGGCTGATTACGGAACAAGCCTACTCGACCGAAAAAATGCTTCTCCAGCTTGCGTGAGATTATCCCCGCCCCTTGGAATGTTTCTACAACTGGCAATTCGGTTTCCTCAATTAATTCCCGAATTGCTGCAGTTGGTGCTTCTGCTGAAGCTCGCATGCCTACTAACAACACAGGCAGCTTCGCTTGATTAATTTTATCAGCTAAAATTTGGATGTCTTTTTGAGCTGCTCCTCCTAATTTAGGAACGGATAAGGGGCCAATTACCTCGCCCACTACTTGACCGTCTGTTACATCTTGAGGAATTGACAAAAAGCTTGCACCCATTTTAGCTGTTTTAGCCATTCGGTAAGCATTCGCAATATTTTCAGAAATTGTTTCAGGGTCTTGAATTTCAGTACTAAATTTCGTAATCGGGCTAAACAAAGCCGCATTGTTCATACTTTGATGAGTTAACTTAGACAAATCAGATCGTTTCACTTGTCCAGCAATAGCTAGGACAGGATCACTTTCAGCTGTCGCAGTTACCAGTCCAGTAGCAAGATTGCTTGCACCTAGTCCACTGGTAGCAATTACCACACCTGGTTCACCAGTCAGTCTACCAATAGCCTGTGCCATAAAAGCCGCATTTTGTTCATGTCTTGCAATGATTAGTTTCGGGCCTTTATCCTCTAACGCATCAAATACACCATCAATTTTAGCACCAGGAATTCCAAATACAAATGGTACTTGATGGTTAATCAAACTCTCTATAATAACTTTTGATCCTTTTTTACTCACTGTTATACACCCTCTGCTTTTCTGTATTACCAACAACAAGAAATATAGCACCGATATCTGATTTTATCAAACAAGTAACACTTTTATGAACTGTGTTACAATAAACTTTTATTTTAAAAAAAACTCAAGTGAAATTTCTTTCACCTGAGTTTTTTCTACTATGCTTCAAAATTGAATTCCCGCGACCAATCAAATGATCCTGAATCTTCGTAGCTTTGCGGCCAATGAGAACACCATTCAGGACTACGATAACTCGTGACAATTTCAGAGCTGGGTGTGTAGGGTTTGATATCCAACAGTGGACTACTATCCTCGGCATCCAAATAATCCAAAGTAATAATCCCTTTTTCCTGATCGAATGCAATAATTCCAGCAACTGAAACTGCGATTGGGTTAGGTCTGACAGGTCCTCTTGTAGCAAATATACCCAATGTTTCAGGACCATTAACATAGGGTTTTTCTATTAACCGTTCTTCTCTAAGTTCTGGAACATCCAGCTGATCAAACCAGTATAGAATCATAACATGACTGAATTCACTCAGTCCAGTTAAACCAGCCCTCATTTCCTCCTCCAGTACCAGTGTGGTCTCTCCTGCTTGTTGCGCTACTTTGCCAATTGCCTGTAATTTCATTTTGACATCCCTCCTGTAATAAGAGGATACTCCCTCACGTAGTGTGAGAGTCAAGGGCAATTAACGGAATTTGTAATTCGGTGATATATTCTTCTGAATCTTCGGTTTCATCAGGGCCAATATGACAAACTTGGCGTGTTGTCTTGATCATTTGATATTCTGGATGTTGGTCTAACCAACAAGCAAAGCTTTGATAAACAATTGGTAATTGATGATAATTTCCTTTAACAATAATGCTAGCAGCCAAAGGTATTTTAGGCATTACGTAGCTTACCAGCGGTGAAGATACTGGAACAATCTCCTTGGTTTTCAAAACTATTTCAATATCATTGTTCTGCTCTTTGTATTCCTGATCATAGAAAATTGTAGTACTTCCCATGTCCTCCAGAGCAACAGCAAGCTTTTGCTGAGCCATTTCTTCATAAAAATCGCGCCAAAGCTGACCTTCGTGATAAAAGCTTGGAATAACTTTACGCAAGCCAATTACCGGAAAGCCGGGGATTCCACATAGCCTTATCGGATAGGAAACTGGTTTATCAATTTGATCAACTTTCCGTTGGATCGCTTCAACCCGAAGCTGATCTTGAGCAATTTCTGCTTCAATCTCCATCTGCTTACTTAACAATTGCTTCTTTAAAACGATTGATTCCGCTGACAAAAGTTCCTTTATCTCCTGCAAAGAAAATTTCAATTCTTTCAATAATAAGATGGTATGCAGTTGTCCAAGCTGTCTTACCGAATAATAGCGATACCTAGATTCTTGATCAATTTTTTTAGGCCGTAAAAGTCCGATGTCATCGTAATACCTCAACATGCGAATTGAAACGTGGCCTAATTGAGAAAATTCTCCAATTTTTAGCATAGCTTTCCTCCTCCAACTTCTTCATTATACTGGTACTTTTCCTTGTTGTCAGGAGGATTTTGTGGGATAATCAAAGAGAACAAATGTTCTGGAACAAGGAGGGCTCTTATGCACTATTCCAGCTATAAAACGATTCTTTCCCCAAATAATAATATGAATCTTTTTCGCGGCTGTACGCATGGTTGTATTTATTGTGACAGCCGAAGCGACTGCTATCAGATCAATCATCCTTTTGAAGACATTGAAGTAAAAGAGGATGCCCTTGAAATTTTAGAAAGGCAATTGATGCGAAAACGCAAACCTTGTATGGTCACTACTGGCGCTATGACTGATCCTTACATTCAACTGGAAGAACGTTTGAACATCACGCGAGATTCACTAGCTCTACTTAATAAGTATGGCTTTGGCGTCTCGATTCAAACAAAATCGACGCGTATCTTAAGAGACCTCGATCTGCTAAAACAAATTAACAAAAAAACTAAGGCTGTCGTACAAATGACATTGACTACTTATGATGAAGAACTTTGCAAAATTCTGGAGCCTTATGTTTCTACCACTTATGAACGGTTCGAAACACTGCAGGTATTCCAAAAGGAGCAAATTCCGACAATTGTCTGGTTATCCCCAGTTCTACCCTTTATTAACGATAGTGAAGAGAATCTGGCTGGGGTACTTAATTATTGTTTGAAAGCTGACGTTAAGGGGATTATGTGCTTTGGTTTTGGGATGACTTTGCGGGAAGGCAATCGTGAATACTTTTATCAAAAACTGGAACATCATTTTCCTGGCATAAAGGAAAAGTACCAGCGAGCATTTGGTAATCAATATATTTGCAACAGTCCTAACCATAGTAAACTTATGAAGCAATTCATAAACTTTTGTCAAAAGCATCAAATCATGTGGCGAACCGATGAGATTTTTGCCTATTTAAATAAATTTGAACAAAAAGAACAACAGTTAACACTATTTTAAAAAGGCTGAAATCCTGTTATGTAACCAGGATTTCAGCCTTCTATTTTTAGAGTGTAGGTGATTTCAATTCCAGATAAGCAATTTCTTCTGATGCTAAGTGAACGTTTTGTGCTTTCAAACTAGAAAGCAGTTCTTTTTTATTCCGAGGTCCAATCGAAGCAAAAACATCAAAGCGGTCATTCAATACATAGGCTAACGCTATATTGATTGGCTCTACACCCCGTATTTTCGCAACTTCTTCCACTCGAGCAAGCTTTTTAAAATTATTTTCAGTGAAGAATGCCTCTTTAATATCTTTAGGAGCATCGGCATCCATATCTTTCCATAATGGTACGAAGAATCCAGCGCCTTGAGCACCCCAGCTCATAACGGTAATACCCATTTCATTGTTCTTTTTCACATAGTCGGCATCCACATATACTGATCGATACCAGCGTGGTTTATTGATGTCAGCTAATGTAAAAGACGGACTATTTATGCTTAATCCTAAATAACCCTTTTCTTTACAATAGTCATCTGCTTCCTTAATCCGGTTCACTGACCAGTTACTGACACCATAGGTTACAATTTTTCCTTCTAGACGATGCTGTTCAAAGCAATCCATTAATTCCTCAACTGGCACTTCCTCATTATCTCGGTGCATAATATACATGTCAAAATGGTCAACGCTCATATTTTTCAAGCTATATTCTAAATCCTCAGTGATGTAATCCGCACCAACCCGACTCTCATCTGGAAACTGTACATTATTTTCATCTACGTAATGGTGACAGGCTTTATTTACTAGCAGCAATTGATCTCGATTGCCTCGTTTCTTTAACCATTTGGTAATCACTATTTCAGCTTTACCACCATTGTAAAAACGCCCTGTATCAATTACGTTCCCACCGTTTGCTACATATGCATCCAGCAATTCGAAGATTACTTCTTCATTATCTGGACCAAACCAACCGGTTCCTAAAGCGATTCGTGCAACTTTTGCATCCAATCCTTTAATCTGACAATATTCCATTTTTTCCCTCCTGCTTTTTTATTTAAACAAAATTTAGTCCCTGCTCATTTATTCTATCCAAAAGGTTGATTGTTCTTTGAACTAAAAATAAATCAGCACAAATTCAGTAATTCACAATTTCTTTATATTCCCTATTCTAAGGTATTTCCTTAGTAAGATTCAATAGCACTTTCTTCTATTATTCATAGCACTAAAGTTATCAGTTTATATAACCTCTCGACGTATTTTGATTTCTGCAAAAAAAAGATGCATTTTTTTGATCTTATTGATAAAATAAATTTATAGATGAGGTGAAAGCAATGAATCTGCGACAACTTGAATTTTTCTTAGCTTTAGCTGAAACTGAACATATGACTAAAGCAGCTAAGCAGCTCCAAACTTCCCAACCAAATGTTAGTCATGCTATGTCAACCTTGGAACAAGAACTAGGTGTTCCCTTGTTTAAGAAAAACGGACGAAATATAAGTTTGACAAGGTACGGACGACTATTCTACAGTTATATCTCTCCTTCCTTGAAAGAAATTTATAAGGGACAAAAAATATTAAGCGACATGGCTAACCCCATATCCGGGGAAGTTCGTTTTGGTTTCATTTATACAGTAGGATCAGTTATCGCTCCAAGAATTACACAACAATTTCTTAGTCAAAAAGAGCACCGAAATGTTCATTTTGATTTCCATCAGGGAAACTCCAATCGAATTGTTGAATTGTTAAAAGATGATCTGATTGATGTAGGGATTTGTTCGAAGGTAAAAAATGTTCCTGAAATTCAGTTTTCCGTTCTTTCACGAGAAGAAATGGTGGTTGTAGTTCCTGAAGATCACCCTTTAGCTGCCGAGGACGCGATCTATTTAGAAAGGATCATTCGCTATCCGGTGGTTTATTACCGGAAGCAAAGCGGCTTGCGCCCTTATCTGGATGAGATTATGGCAGACTTAGCCATTCATCCACGTATCGCCTTGGAATTAGATGAAGATCATAGTGTCTTAGGATTTGTAGGACATGGTTTTGGCCTGGCTTTAATGCCAAATATTCCATCCATCTCTTCCTATCCAGTTAAGAAGATTAAGATTTTAGATCGCTTGCCTGATCGTAATCTCTATTTAGCAATTAAGCGAAATCATTTGCACACGGCATTGGTTCGAGACTTTTGGAATTTCTGTCAAAACAAATTTGTATTAAACGAAGAATAAAAATAGATCTTGACCAATGATGGTCAAGATCTATTTTTATATATTTATTCTGCTTCAGATCCATAGTAAACTTCTAAATGTTGAGGCAAAATCTTGAAATGTAATGGCAAACCCGGACCTTCATCACCATCCACACTCGGATGCAACTCTACTTTTTCTTTCACTGCCAGACTTCCTTCAGTGAAAGTCTCATAACCAATGTAATCCGTAGAATGATCAATCCCCTTTAAAATATCAGGCACACTTTTAAGCATATCCGCAACATTATGATTCTTTAAATATAGCAAGTACATTTTACCATCGTCAGGTTTAGCTTCTGGTACAATATGGCTGTAGCCACCAATGGTTTGAGTTAGGACGACTACAACTGCACTGCTTTCCACACTTCGCTTTTCCCCTTCAATGTCCAGGTCGAAATGATAACTTTCATCCTTTATTACTTGCTTGAATCCTGATGTAAAATAAGCTAATTTGCCGAACTTGGTTTTTTCTTCAACATCTACATCACTAATAGCTTCAGGAATTCCACCTACAGCAACAATATTCATGAAATAATCTTCATTGACTTTTCCAATATCTAAAGACATTCGGCGATCTAAATCCAATTCTGCAATTGCTTCTACAGGATCCATCGAAATATGCAGTGAACGAGCTAAATCATTTACCGTACCTAAAGGAAAGAAACCAAATCTCGGTCGATACTCCTGCTCAGCCAACCCACTGATTACCTCATTCACCGTACCGTCACCACCCATTGCAAATACACTGTCCACTTTACTTTCAACTGCCTGTTGAGCAAACTTAGTAGCATCGCCAGCATCTTCTGTATGCCGCACCTCTACTTCGTCAAATATATTGACTAATTTTTCTTTAGCCAGTTTTTCGTATTCTTGTGCATCCTCATTACCCGAGCTAGGATTTACAATCAATACTGCCTTTTTCATTATTGCTCACTTCCTTCCTGATTCTTACTCTTTTCAGTATAGCAGGAATAACCTTTTTTCATGTGTTCTGAGGATTGGGCTATTAAGAATATTTTGATTATTTCTATATTCTGGTGCGAACCACTAGTCCCCAAATTTTCTTTGTACTTTCGAAATCACTTGAGCATCATTTTTTTAAATGCTTCACCTAAATTATAAACTCTAAACAAAAAAAAGCCCTTGAAAACAAGGGCTTTACTACCATTCGATAACGATAAATTAACGACGGATTTCTTTGATACTTGCGAAAGTCATTTTATTGTTGTTATATCAACGTTTCCAGTCAGATTGACTACATTCTGACTACATTTCAGTGATATAGCAGTGTGGTTGAATAAGGAAATCTAGCTTTCCAAATCAATAAATGCTTGTAATGGTTTTAGCCGTTCGTCAGCTGTTAAGTGACGATAAATTTCTGACGTTGATTTATCTGCATGACCTAGCCGAGCTTTTAAAACGTCCCAGCTACAATGCTCTGCCACCAAGCTTGCCATTGTATGTCTTGTTAGGTGAGTATGAAACGGCTTCGTAATGCCACACCTCGCAACACAGGTTTTGATGTGATCATTGACGTACTCTCTTCTAAAAGGAAGGCCCCGTTTAGAAGGATTTAGGTAGACAAACAAATAAGGCTCTTCAATAACAAAATCTAAATTAGCTCTCATTTCATCAAGAACATTGATCAAGTGTTGAAGCTTCTCCATCACAAGCGGAGTAACGACAACTCTTCTTGCCGAACTAACACTTTTGGTTGTCTCAATCCGAAAATCAATTTGCCGCCCACTTACAGCAGTTTGCTTGAAAAAGAGAATTTCATTTTTTCGAAAGTCAATATCTTCAGGCTGCAAAGCCAATGCTTCACTGATCCGGCATCCAGTATAAAACAAAACATGAAATAGGGTGGAAAGAGTTAGCTCTTCGTGTATGACAGAATAATTTAAAAGTGTTCTCAATTCATCAATCGTCAAATATTTTTGATCTAAACTTTCCAAAGAATTTTTCAAGTCTTGTACACTTTTCTGGTACTTCGGAAGGGTTATACCAACTAAAGGATTTTCATTTAATAGATTGCATTTTACGCAATACTTGAAAATTAGATTGAGCGTTTGTTTAAAGCTATAAAGAGTATTTTTAGCGTAACCTTTCTCTTTTAAATCAAAGAAAAGATTGGCTAAGAATTCAGAATCTATATCCTTCAACTCTTTATCACCAATCCACATTGAGAGAGTTCTTACAGATTCTTTTCTCTTATCATAGGTACTTTGCTTTTGCTCTTTTAACTCTCTATAGTGATCAAACCACATCTCAGCAACAACAGCAAATTTTTCATTGCTACCTACAATCTTTTTCCTTCTTTTGTTTTGCTTTTCAAGTTCTAAATATGCAAGCTGCGCTTCGCGTTTTGTTTTAAATCCTCTTCTCGTTGTACGAAATGCCTGGAAGTACCAAGTGACCTGACCAGAAGCAGTAACTTTTCTTTTGAATCTATCTTTTGTCTTCATCGTTTCCTCCTAATATAAGGAGGAGGCGAGGTTATCTAAGACTTTACCGAAGTTTTCTATACTAATCATTATACTATGATCGCCTCCGAAAATAAATTCTACAACGAGCGAAGAGCCCGCATTTTTTCTATGAATAGGTCATAATTTTTATTCCGATACCATTCTAGGATGTCCTCTCTAGAATAATGTCCGCGTATTCCGTACCAGCAGGTAGGAAAGTCAGCTAAATTGATCAAACGATTGAGTGTACTATCACTGATTTGAAACTCCCTTTTTAAATCTTCATTCGTCAGAACTAAAGGTAATTGTTCAATTTTTAGTAGGTGGGAAGTATATTCCTCCAATAACTCTTGAATGATCGGGAAAATTTCATTTTTGAAAAAAGACTCAAAATCTTTGTTAGACATACTTTCACTTCTTTGTTTATAGTTTTTTAGCATTAAACGCTTTAAAATAGATGAACTGATCTAAAGAATAGATAAGCTTAGTAGCAAGAAAATACTGATTTAGCAGCTTTTCAAGCGATTTTTAACTAAATTTTCGACCTCTCCCCTATTTTTTATAATATTTTACCAGAGACCACTACAGTACCTTGGAAATTTGCGATTTAACCACTCTAGTGGTATCATGATTAAAAAAACGGAGGGAGTTCAATCACGCATGAGTACTGGGATTGCCAATATTGACATAATCACGCGAATTTTGAAGCAAAACACTGCAAAAGACATCGCTGAAGGTACCGGAATAAAGATTGGCACCATAAAAAAACTGAAAAGCGGCGAGCGTTCTGTTGACCGAATGAACCTGTCAGATGCTATTAAGCTGACTGAATATGGAAAGAGTAGTTTATCGGCCGAGATCACCATTTGGAGAGAGTAAGTTGGGTTTCTAATTTGCTCTCTTATTTTTTTGTTGGTAAAGTTCTTTTTTAGCCTTGCGTAGCTCGTACTCAAGATACTTATCATCTGAGTTTGAGCTTATCTGAAATATACACATAATTATTACTCCGATAAATCCACCTAGTAAAAAAAGTGAAAATCCAATGACGATGTTCATAAATTTACCTCCATTTTTTCGAAATTAACTGCTAAGTATTCCATCTACTACAATGGAATCATAGGGATTTCACCTCTCCGCTGTTTATGCCGAGCTTCACAGAAGTATCATTATCATTTCAAGTGTCCTAGCAAATATGGTAGCGACATATTAAGCAACGCCTTCTTTTCCGCTCAGTTTTTAATTAAACATCTTGGCGAAAGACTTACTTCGGCTCTACTTGAAATTAAACGTACCTAGCAGTTTGTATTTACTTTTCAAAGAACACTGCTCTAAGATTTACTTTTAGAGACCTTTTGACCTTTACACTAAATAAACATCCATCGGGCGAAAAAAATGAAACTCAATTCAATAATAAATTCTCGAAATTTTCTATCAAACCAGCGTTTGTTATTTATGAACAAAGAAACTTAAAGTAGCTGCAATTGAATGAAAGTATTTGACCAGAATTTTTTTGTATATTTAATTAGTTACGGCTCTTAAAAGCAGCATCAAGGATCTCTTCAATCACGATCTCTCTTAAATAGAAACCAAAGTATTTTGCCATACTGTGGTCATCATAATCACGAAAAAAGAGATCAGAATGTTCCGACTCATATGCTTTAACCCTTCCATCCAGCACCAACGACGTATCCTCCGACTGTTCTGGCTCTTACCAATACCCAATTTAAAAAAAGTCGATAAAACTAGACCTTGAAGTATATTGAACATGCTCTTTCTATAAAAAAGACAGAAACGTTTGACAGTACATAGACATTCATCTATATTATAGACATAGATGAATATCTATATAAGGAGGACCACAAAATGAATTACGAGGAAATGTCTGTCATGCTGAAGGCTCTTGCTGATCCGAAGAGGTTGAAAATTATTGATTTGTTATCTTGCGGTAGCTTGTGCGCTTGTGATATTTTAGCACACTTTGACTTTACTCAGCCTACGCTTTCACATCATATGAAGGTTTTGGAAAAAGCTGGTGTTGTCTTAGTGACTAAAGAAGGTCAATGGCACCACTATCAATTGACCGAAAGCTTTGTAGATAAATTTATGGGTACAATGATGCATTTATTTTCTGATGAGGAAGATTGCGTTTGCCACAATAAAAACTGTAGTTGTAAAGGAGAAAAAAACGATGAAAAAATTGGAACTATTTGAGCCAGCAATGTGCTGCTCCACCGGTGTTTGCGGACCATCTGTTGATGAAGAATTACTGATGGTTACCTCAGTCTTCGAGACATTTGAGGGATTAGACTCGATTGAAGCATCACGTCACAACTTAACCAATGACCCCGATGCCTTTGTTAACCACCCCACCATCTTGAAATTACTTCAAGAAAAGGGCAACGACATTTTACCGGTTACTCTCTTAGATGGTGAAGTTGTGAAAGAAGCTGCTTATCCTACTTTGGAAGAGTTCGGTAAATATGCAGAAGTGCAATTTGTTACACAAGCTGCCAACAATTCTGGCGGATGCTGCGGAGGCGAAGGCTGTTGCTAAACAGCCTTTTCCTAAGCCAAGATTTATACAAGGAGGAAACAAAATGATCCAATACCTTCCCGAACGCATGGGATTAACCAAATATTTGTTCTTTACCGGAAAAGGCGGTGTGGGTAAAACAACGACTGCGTGTGCCACTGCCACTTCTTTAGCACAAGACAATAAAAAAGTTATGCTGGTAAGTACTGATCCGGCTTCTAATTTGCAGGACGTTTTTCAAACCACCTTAACGAACAAACCCACTCCGATTGAAGGAATCGACAATCTTCAAGTAGCTAACTTTGATCCGATTACGGCTGCGGCAGAATACAAAGAAAGTATCGTTGGTCCTTACCGGGGAATACTTCCAGACAGCGCGTTAGCGAACATGGAAGAGCAGCTATCTGGTTCCTGTACGGTAGAAATTGCGGCCTTTAACGAATTTGCCAATTTTTTGACTGATCCTGAAGTTGCCAATCAGTTTGACTATGTCATTTTTGATACCGCACCAACTGGTCACACCTTGCGCATGCTGCAGTTACCTTCTGCTTGGAATAATTACCTGGATGAAAATACAACGGGTGTTTCTTGTCTTGGTCAGTTATCCGGACTGGGCGATAAGAAAGATATGTACGAAAAAGCAGTAGAAACGTTAACGAACGCTGAACAAACAACCTTAATTCTAGTCACTCGCCCACAAAAAGCACCACTGATTGAAGCCGAGCGTGCTTCAGAGGAACTAAGAAAATTAGGGATTCAAAATCAAAAATTAGTTGTGAATGGGTTGCTGGAAGTCCATGATGACGAAATTTCTCAACTTATCTATCAAGAACAGACACATGATTTAGAGAATATTCCGGAACCTTTGAAAGATTTTGAAACATTTTACATTCCGCTTCGTCCGTATAATGTGACGGGGATTGATAAGCTGCAAATTTTATTGAAGGATCAGCAGCTAGCCCTTGAGGAACAGACAAAAGAAGTGACTGATTTTCCACATTTGGATAAGGTAGTTGAAGAATTTATCCGCACAAACAAAAAGATCATTTTTACCATGGGCAAAGGCGGCGTTGGCAAAACGACGGTTGCTATCAAAATTGCTAAAAAATTAGCTCAAGCTGGTAAAAAAGTTCATCTGGCAACCACAGATCCAGCTGATCACTTGAATCTGTTTATCGCAGGAGACCTGCCTATTTCGGTTAGTCATATTGATGAAGAAAAGGAATTGGCTGATTACAAAGAAGAGGTTCTGTCAAAAGCACGAGCAACGATGAACGACGATGATGTAGCCTACGTGGAAGAAGATTTGCGCTCTCCTTGTACTCAAGAAATCGCAGTATTTCGGGCTTTTGCGGAAATTGTTGACAAGTCTGATGATGCGATTGTCGTGATTGATACGGCACCGACCGGTCATACTTTACTGTTGTTGGATTCGACTCAAAGCTATGCTCGGGAAGTGGAAAGAAGCTCTGGTGAGGTACCAGTTTCGATTCAAAAACTCTTGCCGCGCCTGCAAAATTCTGATGATACCGAAGTGTTGATGGTTACTCTACCTGAAACGACACCGGTTTATGAATCCATGCGCTTAGATGAAGATTTAGACCGGGCAAAAATTTCTCATACCTGGTGGCTGGTTAACCAAAGTATGTATGCAGCTGATACGCAAAATGACGTATTAAAGGCTCGTTCCTTCAATGAGTTAGAGTGGATTGAAAAAGTTGCGGAGCTATCTAATGGCCATTTCGCTGTGGAAGAATGGCAAGCAGATTTTAGTCCTGTTGGGGCATAAAAATTTTGATCCATACATAGATAATCGTCTATGTATGGATTTGGACAATTGTGGAGGTTTCAAATGGAAAACGAAGAAAAAAAAGGATTAGGTATCTTTGAAAAATACCTGACCCTATGGGTAATTATTTGTATGGCATTAGGAATACTTATTGGTAAATTTTTGCCGGCTATCCCGAATACTTTAAGTCAATTTGAATACTATAACGTTTCAATTCCGACTGCTATTTTAATTTGGTTAATGATCTTTCCTATGATGTTGAAAATAGACTTTAGTAGTATTGTTAATGTATCGAAAAAGCCAAAAGGCTTAATTGTAACTTGTGTGACAAACTGGTTAATCAAGCCATTTACCATGTACACGATTGCTGCATTTTTCTTTTATGTGGTATTTAAAAGTTGGATACCACTAGATTTAGCAAAAGAGTATGTAGCTGGAGCAGTTATTCTCGGTGCAGCACCTTGTACCGCTATGGTTTTTGTTTGGAGTCACCTCACCAAAGGAGATGCTGCCTATACCCTTGTTCAAGTGGCTGTTAACGATCTGATTATTCTAGTCCTATTCGCGCCGATCGTTGCCTTCCTTTTAGGCGTTGACAATGTCGTGGTTCCTATGGCGACGTTACTGCTATCAACAGTTCTTTTCGTAGTTGTGCCGCTATTCTTAGGTTTCTTAACACGTTCCTTAATTATTAAAAGCAAAGGGCAAGTCTATTTTGAAACGGTCTTTTTGAAAAAGTTTGATTCAGTAACGATTATTGGTTTATTACTGACACTGATTATCATTTTTTCTTTCCAAGGAGAAAAAATACTAGCTAATCCACTTCACATTTTGTTAATCGCTATTCCATTGACGATTCAAACACTACTCATTTTT
This sequence comes from Enterococcus sp. AZ163, assembly GCF_050498925.1. Lineage (NCBI taxonomy): Bacteria > Bacillati > Bacillota > Bacilli > Lactobacillales > Enterococcaceae > Enterococcus > Enterococcus sp. AZ163. Next base: position 2,385,568 of record NZ_JBIPAO010000001.1, on the reverse strand, counting down.
ACTATCGCTTATAGTTGGGCTCGAATCTGGAAGCTCCCTCATTCGATTGCTTCACCAGCTGGAATGATTGGTGCAAGTAATTTCTTTGAGTTGGCTGTAGCGGTTGCGATTTCTCTATTTGGTTTGCAGTCGGGTGCGACATTAGCCACTGTTGTTGGTGTTTTGGTAGAAGTACCAGTGATGTTGCTGTTAGTAAAGATTGCTAATAACACGAAGCATTGGTTTCCTGGCGAAATTGAAGAAGCAGCACGAATCGGAGGGAATCAAGCGTGAAAAAAATCTATTTTCTTTGTACTGGAAACTCTTGTCGCAGCCAAATAGCAGAAGGCTATGCTCATAAACTCTTGCCAAAAAATCAATTTGAAATTAGAAGTGCCGGGATTGAAACCCATGGCTTAAATCCTCGAGCTGTGAAAGTAATGGCTGAAGATGGAATTGATATTTCTAATCAGACTTCTGATTTACTTGATATGAGCTACTTTAGCAAGGCTGATTTAATCGTTACTCTTTGTGGTGATGCAAAGGATAAATGTCCTCTAATCCCCAAAGGAAGAGAACACTTTCACTGGAACTTACAAGATCCTGCTAAAGCAACTGGAACCGAGGAAGAAATTTTAGCGGAATTTAGAAAAACAAGAGACTTGATAAAAAGAAACATTCTAGCCATAAAAAAATAGTTTTACCCAAAAAGATGTCATTAGCATTAGCCTGTAGTGTTGGCATCTTTTATTTTTTTGCGTGATCAACGAGCTTTTCCTGACATATAGATGAAATTAGATAGTATGATTGATAAAATTTTAGAGATTAACACGAATGCTTACAGAACATTTTCAAAGACAAAGTATGTGTGTATCCGCGTATAAAAAGCAGAAAATCCACCCTTAAATTAAAGCACAAAATAGATTAGAATTAGCCATAATTTAGATTTCACCAAAAGCTTGCTAAGGCTATATGAATAATGTCAAGTTGAAACTAAATTACTAAACATGGAATGGTAGTATTACTATTTTCAATAAATATTTCGTGAAGATGGAACGATTCTCTAAGCATCCATCAATCAGTCTTCAAGTAAAAAATCAAGCAACATATAGTTACTTGATAAAAAAAGTATCTGATTGATGATCATCCTTGTTTATGTTGTTAATCATCTAGATTACTAAACGTAATATGCTCCTACCAGTTTCATTTAATAGCTCTTTTGGTGTATAACTTTGAGTATAAATGCTGAACTGTACTCCATGTCAAGGAGTTTCCTTCATATTTTTAAAGGGTTCTGATTTTCCATAAAACGTTATCAATTTACCGCTGTTTTACGAAAATCTATTTGACTATCATTGATATTTTATTTAAAATAGTATTCATATGATAGAGAAGAAAATAAAAAGGCACTTGGAAGATTAGCGCCAACTAATCATCCAAGCCCTGATTAAGTCACATCCCTGACCAATCAAGTTGCCCTTAGTCAATGTGAACCATTGACAATAAACATTTTACTCAATTTCACGGGAAATTTCTAGCTTTTTTCTTGAATTTCCATAATTTGTGAAAATAGGTAAAAGTACATGCTTATTTAGTGTGTTCTGTTATTGAAGGCTAAGCAACAGTATTGGTGATAGTTTGCCAATACTGTTTTTTTATTGTCTTCCCTATCACAAAATTTATGAACAGAATTATTCTACGATTGTTTGTATTTTGCTCCACAACTTATGGACATAATCGAATCTCAATTCTGTTCTGTTTTATTCGTATGAAATGGATATTTTACAATTTATATCCTTGAAAGGTACAACTGTTGATTGTACCTTTCAAGAATCACTTGCTCATTAATGAAACTTAATTACCATCGAATTTTTTTACTGCTTTGATAAATCTTTCTGCTAAAGTTTGATAACAATCTTCATCAATAGATCCATTATCGTTACGTGACAATTTTTTTAGTAGATTATCAAAAGTAGCAATCAATTCAGACATTGCCTCCTCATCTCCTTCTTGTGCACGAAGGATGAGAGGAACTAAACTTGTAAAATTATCCATTTCATCTCCTCCATTGTTAGTTTTTTTACTAACTTGGAGGAGCTCTTATGTTAATGGCGATTGCAGCTATTCTTTTCTGACCTGTAGCTTGAGTTTTTTTAAGATTCCACGTTTTCTTTTTGATACTGCTTGGCTTGATATTCCGAATTCTTTTGAAATTACGGTGTCCTTTTTACCTTCGACATACTTCATGAATAGAATCAATTTTTCTTTACTTGTCAATTTTTCAATGGCAGCTGCTAAATCTTCGTCTGAAATATAATCTTCAAGATTCTCATAATCATGTTTTTCCTCTAAAGAATCGGTATTGTAAATTGGTGAAAAATCTCTTTGGTTTTCATCTGAATAAACAAGGTCCTGGATTAGGGTTTCATCATTAATGACCTTAATACCATTTCTAGCATATCTTTTTTTGTCCGATTTTTGAATGTATTTTATCTTTTCATGGATCATTGCTTGATTGATATAACTTATAAATTCATAGGTGATTTTCTTCTCATTTTGCATATCATTCAATACCTCTTCTTCGATACTGATAGAAACCTCTTATTGCTTTTTCGATAGAATACTTATCAAGATCAATCATTTTCCTTAAAATATTATTTGTTAAGTTTGCGTAACCTATATAGACCTCATAATCACTTTGCAGTTTCTCATGAATCACTTTACTGCTAAGAGGAATCCCTTCTTTTCTCAATATTTCAATTACATAACCTGCTACTCTCTCGAATGGATAGCTTTTCCGTTTTCTAGTAGTAGGTATTGGTAAAGCATATTGTCTTCTGATTTCAGAATGCTGTTCTTTAGCTTTTTCTATCAAGTCATGTTTCAAATTTTTTTGAGCATTTAGAATCGTTGATTCTTGCTCATTAAGAGAATTTAGATGCTCCTTCAATTCAAAGTAAGCTTTGCTAATTTCCCTCCTCTCTTCGATTAGTTGCTTCATTAATCCATAAATTAATCGTTTTTCTTCCTCAATTTCCAAAAAGATTCACTCCTCTTTATTACCGTTTATAAGTAAGCATCCTTTGGAATAAAAAAATGAAACCTAAAACGCAAAAAAAGTGACAATTCATAGAATCATCACTTTTCTTAATATATAGACAATAAAGTCGGATTCCTGCTATATCAAACTTCATTCCTTTTAATCAGCTCAACAAACCTTGTGCTTCTAAGTTTTCTTTAGTAACAGTTTTAAGTGTATCATTCTCAAAATAGTTGAAAATAGACTCACTCCAAATTGACCCTTGAGTCACCTTACTATCGATTAATAATTGATCGTAATCATTAAAAAAATCAGATGGAATAGTATTATAATTTTCTTCAAACACATTTAACGCTTTAGGTAGTCTTGGACTTTTAGTTGGGTTATCCAGAGGCTTACCAATTGATAATCCGAATAGTGGATAGGTAAATTTAGGCAAGTTAAAAAGTTGAATTGTTTCTTTTGCATGATACCTTACTCCACCAACAATTACGCAGCCAAGTTCTAAGCTTTCAATGGTATTTACGGCATTCATCGCAGCTAATCCTGCATCAATTCCTGCCACAAACAAGTTGTCAATATTTTTTCCAAAATCATGTTGGATATCATTGGATTCCATAATAATTCTAGACCGGTTAAAATCCGCAATAAAGAGTAAAAATACAGATGACTTCAGTATATGTCCATTTAATGGATTAAGTTCAACAAGTCTTTTCCTTTTTTCTAAATCTCTTACTACTATTACACTATAAAATTGACCGTTAATATGTGTTGGAGCTTTTTTCAAACAATCAATAATTGTCTGTATTGTTCTATCATCAATCTCAAAATTTTTATCAAATATTCTATGCGTTACGTGATTTAGCATTGTATCAGTTACTTGATTCATTCTAGTTTGTTCCTCTTTCTTTAATATCTTTTTCTTTTTGATTAAATATTCCACTTGATTTGTAAATTATTAATACGATTAAATAAGTAAGAATAGTGAAAAAAGCTATCCCAAAAAACCCGGTGAACCTCGTGAACAGAATTCCACCAACAATTCCACCAATTGTAGTACCGGTATACATGGCTGCATTAGACAATGACGATACAGTACTCCTTGCGGTAGTTGTAGTACTTTGTAAAGTAGTCATAAAAATTGGGAAGATAAAACCATTAACTATAAAAGCCAGAGTAAGTAATACTTCTGCTACATATAACGAGCTTGAAAACGGAGTAGCAAAGTATAATACGCAAAGTAATATTATTCCAATCAACAGTGACTTTGAAAGCCCCCATTTAGCTATAAGTTTGTTACCAAACAATGTACCGAATAAATTACCTGCTCCTATTGCTATCATTGCTGTACCAACTCCAGATACACTCAAATAAAAGTCTCTGGTCAGCCAAGAACCGATGAATGTCATCATACAAAAATTTCCTGTTTGGAATACTAAATAAGCAAATAAGTATTTTAATGCCAATCTGTTTTTTAGCAATGCCCCATATATTTTTCCAATTGTGACATTATGATCAATTTGACTCTGAATATTTAGAGAAGGCAAAAGTATACTCACCACAAGTACCATAACTAGTGAAACAATTGAAATAGCAAAAAATGGTGCTCTCCAAGATATCACAGCTAGATAACTACCGATAGGCACTCCAATTAATTGAGAAACTGCAAGCCCAGCACTAGCCATACCCATCATTTTCACAATTTTTTCTTTTGGAGCAATAACAGGTATTGATGCCCAAACTTGTGGGGTTACAAAAGAAGCACTAACACCAGCTAAAAATCTAAATAATATCATTAGTTGAAAACTTGTTGCGAATCCACATAAAAAAGTAGCTAATGCAAATCCGATAAATCCAAAAATCATTACTTTCTTTCGATCTCTTCCGTCTGAGAATGGCCCGCTTATCAAAGCAAACAGCGCATATCCTAAAGCATATGCACTTACCATCCATCCAGAAATACTTGAAGAAATTCCATATAGTTCTGAAAGCGTTGGTAAAAGCGGTGATACTAAGAAAGTATCTGTTCCAATAAGAAACATGACAAGGAAAAAAATGATTGAATACTTTTTCATAAAAAGCAACTCCTAACATAAATTTGTTTTATTGTTGTGAAACTATCGAAATTTAGATGATAACAGTTCGATTGTTCTATAATTATGAATATATCGTATAGAAAGAAACCCAGATTCTATAAAGAATCTAGGAATCCAGGAAGATATTTATCAAAGGTATCTTTATTTAAGGTGACGAATTTTTCTCTAGATTCTTTTCTAGTTGACGTTAATCCGGCCTCTCTAAGAGCTTTAAAGTGATAAGAAACAGTTGATTTACTTAGTTTAATATTTTCACCAACCTCTCCACAACCAACTTCTTTGTCACTATTTTTTAGTAACCTGATGATCTCTAATCTAGCAGGTTCAGCTAAAGCTTTTAAGATTTTCACTCTGATTTCATCTTCTTGCTGTTGCGATTGTTTTATATTCATGAAACTATCATAGTACTAAATGGCTCGCTTTGCAAGAATAAACAATATTTGTTCATTCGTTTTTTTCTAACGATACTGTTCAATATCGTATAATGGAATAATTTTGATACTTCTATTACTTTAGAAATATAGAAACGAGGTGACAATACATGGATAAGAAGTTGAGTAAACAAATTCTCTTGGACAAGAATGTACGTATTGACAATTCAAGTTTAGGAAACTTTATTTGGATTAGAACAGGTACAACCATCAACAACTCTTTTATCGGAGATGATGTTTTCATTGGTTTCAGATGCAAAGTTAATAACTCTAATATTGGGAACTATGTCCAAATTGCTTCTAAATCTAAAATTGGAGGTGGACTAAAAACTACTAAAATAGAGGATTTTTGTTGGATAGGAGCTAACGTTTCAATCGCTGATGGAGTAACAATTGGTAGAGGCTCGGTTATCGGAGCTAATTCGGTTGTAAAAGAAGATATACCACCAGATACAATTGCATATGGCACAGGGTTATTAGTAAAAAAAACAAGGATGTATATTAAAGATTCTGTTCCAGATTTCAGATCAGCTCTAAAGTCCAATCTAGCGAAACAAGTTCTTGGCGAATATCTTTCTGCTGATAAAAATGGGAATTCCATATCTGCTCATATAATTTGTGAGCATGATTATCAAATTGGTTTTAATAATATACTAATCGGGGATGAATCAACCGGTGGTTATATTCAATTGGGGAATAACGTGTCTATTTCTAATGGCTGCATCTTTGAGGGAGCCGGAAGAATCATTGTTGGGAACAATAGTCAGATTGGGAACAATGTACACATCGTTTCTAACAGTCATGATTATTCACAACAATCACTTCCTATGATTTATCAACCAGTCAAAATCGGAAGTAATGTAGTTATTGATGATAATTGCTTAATTTTAGGTGGAGTTTCAATTTCTGATAATTCATTTATCAGTAGCAACAACTTTATTTTAAAAAATGTATAGGAGGACAAATTATGAGGAAAGTACTTTTAGCCCCAAATCCTACAGGAACAGGTCACAACATGAGATTACTTGCTATTGGTAAAAAGCTTAAACAAACCAACGATAGTTTGGAAATCAAAATTTTGCTAGGATCACGTCAAGATGTGTTTACAGAACTTTTTGAAAAAGCAGGAATAGAAGTTATCGATTTGAATCCTACAGGTATTATAGATTATTCAAACAAATCCCACTTGAGTAGGACTCTTAACTGGAAAACTATGATTACTAATTATTTTATTCCTACCTTTTTCAATGGTGATAAAATCTTAAAGTATGTTGATTTAATCAATACAATCGAGCCTGATTTATTAATCAGTGACTACAACATTAACGCCTCTATCGCCGGAATAACAACAAATACTAAATCGGTCTTTGTAACTGAAAGACATAACTTCACATTAGTTGATGTTGAGATAAATGATTTGATTTCCGGAGGATTTGACGTAGATATTCCCGAAATTACTGCCGCACAGAATGATTTAAACAGACTTTTCTCGTGGCTGATTGAAAACACAGATTTAGTTATTACGGACAAAGTCTTTTTGGAAACTTTCAAAAGTGATGTTCAACTATCGAATAATGACAAAGTGCATTTTGTTGGCTCCATGTATGTAGAGAGAGAAGATACAGAAGCAATAGAGTTTGAGTCTTTACTTATCAATAGAAATGATCCGTATATTGTTGGCACTGTCAGCAATACAACTATGTTGGAAGAAGACAAATTCAAAAATCTTGAGGTTTATATCGATACTTTTAAGAGACTAAAAACGTTTATTCCAAATTTACAACTAGTTCTATTAGGAACTAGTGAACAGCCTAAAAGAGATAGTGGGATTGTTTATTTACCTTATCTTCCAAATTGGAAAACATTAATTGAAAATAGTAATCTTCTTGTCTCGCATCCTGGTTGGATTACTGTAACGGAAGTAGCTTATCTTCACGTTCCAACAGTCTTCTATCTTCCAAACTTCATGGAGTATCATGAGGTCGAGGCATATCGAAGATTGGAGCAGCTCGGATTGCCTGTTTTTTCTGGATACAACACAAATAAATTCAGCAACCTCATTCTTGAGATACTACAAAACGATAAAGATAATCTTTTTTTAGGCTATGAAGCATTGTGCCCTTCCGAAGATGGAATTGATAAAGCAATAGGGTTAATTAACAACTTGATAGAAAATGAGGTGACAGTTTAATGACTAAAATTATTGATAGTTTGGAAATGTTTACTAGAGAAAACTTCTATGATCAAAACTACGGAGGATTCCATGCTGCGATTAATCAATCAAAAAATGATATTGTCACGGAAGATAAAACGTTAGTAGACATTGGATTAGGTCTTTTAGCCTTCTCAAAAACTCAAAATAAAGATATGCTTAGTAAGCTATTATACGATCTAGAACTATTCAAACATTCCAAAACTTTAGGCTTTGATGAGATTATTGATACTGTTTCTTTGCCTTATGATGCCGGTAAAGTGAGAACTACCTTCACACAAATTTTGGTTCAACTAGGTATATTCGAAGCGGCAAAAGTTTTAAGCAAGGAAGAGCTCTTAAATCAATCTGAATCATCAATCAATTCAATTGTTTCTAAATATTTTTCTTTTAATGGTCCATCAAGATTTTCTCGCGATTGGGAAATAGTCATGAATGAAGAAAAGAAACTTACAGATATCTCGTTAATAATTATTACTCTAGACTTAATCAATAATCAAAAATATTTAAAACAAAGTATCGACTTATTAACCAAATTTTTCGATGAAAATCAAGGCGCTTTTTCCTCCTTGAATGATAGTGGTTCTCCTCTAATTTCTAGAGGAAAAAAATTATTAGACATATCTCTACTAATTATTGCACTAAATTCTTTGAAGAAATTTGACTTGCTAAAAGATATTGATTCCATAATTGATTCTAATATTGATTATATCGATCAAAATTTTCGACATCCCTTCACAGGAGGATTTTGGGATAAAGCAAATGTTAATGGGATAGTTTCAGTAGATACAACACCAACCTATTATAGTTATGATGAATCTCCATTTCCGATCAAATCCATGACAAGCCATTCTGTTTTTCTGATTGCTTTAAAAATAATTAACCGAGATCAAAATAAGTCCAAACTAAAATCTATAGAATATGATGTTTCATATCAGTTAATGAATTTTTTTGATCAGAAAAATGGGGGAATAGCTCTTGGGCAAGGCAACTGGTTCTCTACTCCTACAAATCCTACTGTTCCATTAGCTAGACATACAATGGTCCCTGCTTTCACCATAGGGTCATTTTCTGTAGGAAATACAAATTACCTTCCCCTTCATGAAAAAACAGCGTCACTACAATTTTTAGCCATGTTAGCTTTTGATGAGGAAGTATATGAAGATCGAATAAATCTGCGAGAAATAGATTACTTGCCAACCAATTTTGAGACCAAAATGGATTATATTGTCTCAGATCAATTATCAGATAATTATTTTGATAAGAAAAAATATATAGAATGGTCGAAAAAAACTGAATCGGGATATGCTTACGGCTTAACTGCTTATCGATCCCCATTAGGTTTTAAATCGGATAGAAGTCCTCAAAATTTTTCGGCCCTTCATGTTGTGGCGGATATGACATTACTTGGTGAAAGTATTCCAAATTCGACTGAATTAAAAGTGATATTGAATTCTTCACAAAATGACGATGGCGGATTTGCTGAACAAGCATCACTTTTATCTGAACTATTTACAACTTATTGTGTTGTTTTCACCGAATATATCTTAGGCGATAGTACTTATGACGTCGAAAAATGTGTTAATTTTGTTAGAAGCTGTCAAAATCCTGATGGTGGGTTTGGGAATGCACCAGGTTATCCTAGCGACATCTGGCACACAAATTTTGGTACTTTGATCCTGCATGTTCTTGATGCACATCCGAATGATAAGGAACAATTAATTCAATATTTATTAAATGCACAAAATAGTGATGGTGGATTTGGTGTTGTTCCCAACGGTATTTCAGAAACATTTTCAACATTCAGGGCGATTGATAGTCTCTTGGTTCTTGGTGTAGACATCCCTGATAAGAAGAAAACAACCACATGGCTGCAGAATTTACAGGATAATAGCGGTGGTTTTTACTATCAAGAAAATAAAACAGTCAGTTTTGTTGGATCTTATCACGCTATTGGTGCTCTATACTTATTAGGTGAACTACCAAAAAATGTTGAATCTGCAAAAAAATGGATAGCTGACCATCAATCTCCTGATGGAGGATTTTCACGTGCTATTGGTGCACCTTCTGATACCACAGATGAGGGCTTTATCGCAATCCATGCATCATATATGTTAGAAAGAAAAATAAATCCTTACTGGGTGGCGATTATCACATGACAAGAGAAGAAAAGATGAAGTATCTAATAACAGGAGGATCAGGTTTCATCGGATCAAATTTTTTAAATTTGATGGTACCAAATCATCGAGATATTCAATTTTTCAATGTAGATGCCTTAACCTACGCCGCAAATAATAATAACATCATAGTAAGCAACTACGAAAATTATACATTCATCCAATTGGATATATCCGATAAGGAACAAGTAAATCATTTGTTTTCTGAAATTCATCCAGACGTAGTAATCAATTTTGCTGCTGAATCTCATGTAGATCAAAGTATTAAAAATCCAGAAAAATTTATTTATTCAAATATTATTGGGACTTTTAACTTGCTACAAGCAGCATATGCTAGTTGGAAAACCTATGATCAAAAAAGATTCCATCATATTAGTACTGATGAAGTTTTTGGAAGCTTAGGTACAAAGGGAGCCTTTACTGAGCTGACATAATTCGCACCTAATAGTCCCTACTCTGCTTCTAAAGCATCAAGTGATCATCTAGTTAGGGCCTATAATAAAACATTTGGGCTGCCTACAAGCATTTCTAATTGTAGTAACAATTATGGGAAATACCAGCATGACGAAAAACTAATCCCAACTATTATTAGGAGTGCACTCTCTGGAAGGCAAATTCCCGTCTATGGAAATGGAATGAATTTTAGAGATTGGTTATTTGTTGAAGACCATTGTGAAGCAATTTGGAAAATTGTTCATAGTTCACAATGCATAGGAGAGACTTATAACATTGGTGGCTCTAAAGACATAAGTAATTTGAATCTGATTGAACATGTTTTGGAAATTCTTTCTAGTAAAACCAGTGATTCATTAGATTACTATAAATCTTTGATTACCTTTGTAGAAGATAGAAAAGGTCATGACTTCAGATATGCTATTGATTATTCCAAAATTGAGAGACTTCTAGGTTGGAAGCCAAAATCGACCCTATCTGATGGACTGACCACTACCATAGACTATTATCTAAAAAAATATTCAAATTAAAAGGGGAATAATTTATGAAAGGAATTTTATTAGCTGGTGGAACTGGAAGTAGACTATATCCGAATACAATTGCTATCAACAAGCATTTACTACCGGTTTATGACAAACCAATGATTTATTATCCACTTTCTGTGTTTATGTTAGGTGGAATAAGAGATATTCTTATAATATGTAATGAAAGTGATTTAAATCTATACAAGAAAATTATTGGTAATGGTGAACATATCGGACTAAATATTCAATTCAAAGTTCAAAAACATCCAAATGGAATCGCTGAAGCTTTCATTATCGGTGAAGAGTTTATTAATGGTGAAAATGTATGTCTACTATTAGGAGATAATATTTTCCATTCTCCAAATCTTGGTAAAAAAATAAATGATTGTATCAATCTTAGATCTGGAGCATATATTTTTGCTTACCCGGTAGCCGATCCCAGCCGATATGGCATTGTTGAATTCGATGACAAAAACAAAGCAATTAGTATCGAAGAGAAGCCACTTAAGCCACGAACTAACTATGCTGTTCCAGGTATCTATTTTTATGATTCTAAAGTCTCTGAAATTGCCAAAAGCATTAAACCTTCTGATCGAGGTGAATTGGAGATTACTGACATTAATAATTATTATCTTAGTAAAGGCGAACTCAAAGTTAAAAGGTTTGGACGTGGTAGTGTTTGGTTTGACACAGGAACCACCCAAAGCTTATACTCTGCTTCAGAATATGTAGAAATCGTAGAAAAAAGGCAGGGCTATAAGATAGCTTGTCTTGAAGAAATTGCTTTAAATCATAATTATATTCGTAAGGAAGACATGATAAATTATGTAGAACTTTTGCCAAATAGTGACTACAAACAATACGTTGAAAACTTAATCTAAATAAGACAAAATGAAGTGACTATCTTAAGAATGACAATTCTCAAAAATTTAGAAAGCTAGAATAGCTAGAAAATCCTAGAACAAAAGGGTTTTCTGGCTATTCTATTTGTGTAATTACGACATTTTAAATGTGGTATAGAAACTCTTTGTATTTCTCCTTTATATATGCAACTCTTTTTTCTATATCTGGATAAATATTACCTTGATTTATTCCAAGTGCATCCAAGTCTTGCTGTATTTCTTCTTTTTTGATAAGGAATAATGTATCTCATCAATTTACCATCAACTTTATAACTGAAATTCCTTTGAATAGCTTTTACATAATCACTTTGCTCCCCTATGGAACGAATTTTTGTTAGTGAATCCATAATTAACAAAAGCACCAAGCTTATTTGTTATTCAATCGTTATTTCTTAGAGGTAAGCAAATTAAGAACTTAAATAAATCACCAGGATTTATCTTGGCTGAATATAAAAAAACACTTTTAGAAGCTTCATGCTAATAACTTTTCAACCTCCCCTTTCTAGCATCCATATTTATAAGCTCACACAAGAAACCAAACAACGGCAACAACTGTTATAGAAGAGGATTTTAAAAATGCGCTTAGAAAGAATTATGGAAATATACCCCATCAAACAAAATAGCCGAACGATCATAAACCTCATCATAGACAAGTGTGCAATCATTCAGCATTATTGTTGATGTTGTTGTTAAAAAAGCTTCCAACTCCATACTTGTTCTCTTCAAGCTATACTATTTTCTTAAATTCAAAATCTAATAGGAATTTCAAAAACATATTCACTGGTACTGTTTCTTCAAGATAAGAAACATAAGAGTAGGACAATGGTGGAATAATAGTTTTTGGTTCTATAATCCTCATTTGCCTCATATTTGAGCTATTAAGAACACTGATTGGTAAATAGCCTACCGCGCTTCCAACAGCTATAAGATTTTTTACTATCTTCACATTATCGATGATTTTAAATTCATTTGTACTGCAAATCTTCATAATTCTTTGCTTTAATATTTTGTTTGGAGGAGAACAGTTTTCTAGTATGATTTGATGTTTTGCAAAATAATCTCGTTCATCTTTCTCAGAATCATAAGAACTTATTGGAACAATCAATCGTATATCACTTTTATCAATGATCAGATTTTTGACTCCTTCAAATACTAAACTACTTCTTCCGATCATAACATCACATTTTTTATTTAGTAACAATTCCTGCATGTATTCATCGCTAACTGTAGTTAATCTAAGATCAATATTTGGATTTGAAGCCATAAAATCAGTAAGAATTCTTGGTAACAGATAATCGGCAATATACTCAGATACTCCAACTTTTAAAATGATAATTTTTTTTGTCTTAATTTGATTCATCACATTGACACTGTTCTCGAATGTCTCTACAGCATTTACTGCTAAAGGCAAAAATCGTTCACCTTCTGTCGTCAAAATTATATTTCTACCTTTTTTCTCAAATAGTTTAACGTCTAGTTCATTTTCAATATGCTTGATTTGTGTAAAAATTGATGGAGGAGAAATAAAAACTTCTTCTGAAGCTTTTCGATAGTTTAAATGCTTGGCAAGAACGATAAATGTTCTATACCAGTCAATGTTCATTTCTCTGTCCTCCTAATTGATTGTTTATATTAGCACATATCTTAGAAAATGCAACTGTTATTTTATTTATATGGCAGAATGACCATTAACGAGAATTCTTTATCTGTAGTGTCAATATTGATAACACCATCATATTTTTCAACAATTTGTTTGATGGCAGCTATCCCATATCCATGGTTATTCTTATTACTTTTTGATGTCCTATTAACATTTACTTCGCCCTGAATTGGATTATTTGATTGAACATATAGATGTTTATGGTTAGTTACAACCTTTAGCTCTACTTTCCTTCTTTCATTAGCTAACAATCTCAAATTTGCCTCAACCGCATTATCAATAATATTTCCCATCAAGACAGTTATATCAATGTCGTCTATTTTGAATTCCTTGTTCTCAATATTTGCATCAATGAAAAGCTTGATATTATGTCTATCTGCTAAATCATGGCAGTAATCCAACATTGAATCAATTCCTACATGTCCCGTCACTATTTTTGAAATTGAGGAATTAACCATTTCTAGATATTCAGCTAAATGCTGAATGGCTTTATCATTTTGACCATCTTCTAACAGTGCTTTGATTAGAATTAAATGTTTATTCGTATCGTGAGTTTTCTTCCTGACATCCTTGAATTGCTCAACATTTTTTTTTGCGATATTCCGTTGATACATTAACTCCAATTCCCTATTGGCCAATTGATTTTTTGTCTCTACGGTAACTACATTTGCTTTGATCATCATAAAAAAGCAGAAATTCATTCCGGCTAACAGGATCAGTGCCATAATCTTGTATTCAGAGGTATGTAAATCAAAAAAGAACATTACGGTTAGAGTGATCGAAAAGAGCGGAGTTAAGATATAATATATCTTACTCTCAAAATAGAAAATCTTTTGCATTTTGAACACGAACGTTGAGAGTAACTCAATAAGTAGTATTAGGAAAATAGAAGCTAATAAAATTGATAAAAATCTGTCTACATAATTATAGGAAATAGGAGATGATGGTAGCAAAGCAATTGTAGATGCCGCCAATTCTTCTGCAATTGCGGCAAGAGAAATGTACGCAAATATCAATAGCATTTTAACTGCAACTTTTTCTTCGTACTGAAACGAGTATAGTAGTAATACTACAGCCGTAATTACAATTCTCACAAATGGTGAAAATATGAATTGAGTAGAAGTGAACAATAATAAAAAGTTAATTACCCACACTAAATAATTTAAGTGCCTCACTATAGAATTTTTTCTCATTACTGCAACAAAGTATTGAGAAATTATTACATTTTCTATGATTGACGATGTTATTGATACTAGAGTTTCGTAGTGTAAGCCATTCATTTTATTCCCATCCTTTTTTATAAATTTTAGCACTAAGCACTTTAGAACCAAAAAAATACCTCTTAGAACAAAGTAAATATTTAATTATCGAAACGTGCTAATATACGTTCATTGATAGTTTAAATGTTTGGTAAGTGAAGGATGTAATTTGATGGATAAGTTAGTAAAAAGGATATCACACTTTATTCTAAAGTATGATCCTTCTTTTAAAAACTCGAAGGAAATACTTGAATACTCTATTACTCTATTTCTAGAAAGTTTTATTGTTTTAATTAGTTTCGTGTGCTTAAGTTTAGTTTTTCATCAACTAGAGTCAGGTTTACTATTCATATCAACTTTAGTTACAGTGCGTAATTTTTTTGGAGGAGGTCACGCATCCAATTTTAAAAGCTGTTTTTGTATATCGAATTTTGCTTTCGTAATGGGTCTACTTTTAGTTCTCAATTTGAAGCAACGGTCAATATTTATGATAGTTCTTTTACTTATTGTATCAGTATTTCTCTATACAATGAAAAGCGACCATATATTGAAAAACTTGTCATTCTCAATTTTGGTAATTGCATCCATTTTAATGGTATTAGTAAATATCCAATTAGGATATTACTTAATAGTTAGCTGCTTTTTGACAGCACTAGCAGACTTGTTATTCAAAAAGGTAGGTGAAAAAAATGAAAAAGAAAATGCAATTCGCAAAACTTCTTAGCTCAGCGTTATCAGTAGTAGCTATTCTAGGCGCTAACACAAGATGCCTAGTTTTCGTACATGAGCCTAAAAAGCCCGAAGATTTAGACAAACTCAAATTTTTTAAATAGCAAAAAAAGAGAAGCGGAATGTCATTCCAAATCTCTTTTTTTACTATAGGTGTTTATCATGAACTTTGAATATTTTTCAGTTAACTCTTTCTTATATTTCCTAGATAATGGGAATTCGTCTCCGCCTTCCATTATCACTTTATCGTTTGATATCTTATTCAGATAATTTAAATTTATGATAATTGATCGATAAATCTTAAAAAAATCATTGTTCACTAATTCTTCCCAATATGAAGTAAGCCTCCCGGTAACATCATATGTATGATCGATTGTTTTTAAAACAATCCATCTTTTGGGAGAATCAACTAATTCCAAGGAAATTATTTGACCTTTTCTAACGATTTGTTTTTCACTAGTAGACTTTAACTTAAAAACAATTAAATCATCTTTATTCACTCGTGTCAGCTTTTCATATAATTTCATAATCAAGTCTACAAGTTTTTTATGGTTTATAGGTTTTACTAGGAAGTGGAATGCAGATACATCAAAAGATTTGAAAACATAGTCGCTGTGACTTGATACGAATATAATTTTAACAATTTGATCCTGAAAAGAATTTCTAATGCATGAAGCGATATCCATTCCATCAGCTCCATCTAACTCTATGTCTAATAACAAAATGTCTAAATGATTAGTCTTATAAAATGCTAATAATGATTCTCCGGTCTCAAAGAAATATAATTTAAAATCTAGATTATGGCTAACTGCTAGCGATGACAGAATGGCATGGATTTCTTCTATAATTTTTAAATCGTCGTCGCAAACCCCAATTTTTATCATCTATGAAATCCTATTTTTTATTTCTTTAATAAATTGAGTCTTTGTATCCATGCTTTTCTTATTTCTTGGATAGTAATCTGGAGTATCTGTAAGACCGACAATATAATCTAAGCTTGTATCGTAGTAAAAAGATAAATTTGTTAGTACCCACAAAGGAACTTCTCTTTCATTTCTCTCGTATTTTGAATAGAGCGATTGATCACAGTGCAAAATACCAGCAATTTCTTTTTGAGTTTTATCATAACTTTCTCTTAAGTCTTTTAGTCTCATCCCTTCCCACCTCGTAGTAAATTTTACAGCAATTTACTAATGACAAGGCTTTTTAGGACACATAGTCCTGAAAAATGATTAATGAAAATTGCAAGAAAATATTTCAATCATGAAAGAAGGAGTTTTTATGCTCGATTTAGGAATAATCGGAATAGTAATCTCGATGATACTAATTATTTTATTAGCAATTAAAAGGGTAAGTATTCTTGTTGCTGCACCAATTTCTGCCTTTATTGCATTAATCTTTAGTGGTTATGATTTAGGCAGCAGTCTAAATCAACTAATCGGTAAGGATAATTCATATATGTTTTCTTTGTCATCGTTTGTCGCAGATTTTTTCCCGATATTTTTATTAGGAGCGATCCTTGCAAAACTGATTGATAAGAGTGGTGCTGCTAAGTCAATCGCAAATAGAATTATTAAGCTTATTGGAACTAGAAATAAACTATCTGCTTTGTTAGCTATTTACTTGATTAGTGTCGTTTTTACATTAGGTGGAATAAGCCTATTTGTAATAGTCTTTGTAATCACACCTTTAGCAAGACCCATCTTCAAACATCTAAATATTCCTTGGGAAATTGTTCCATTACCTATTATTTTAGGAGGAGCCACTTTTACGATGACTATGCTCCCTGGTACCCCCTCGATTCAAAATGTCATACCAGCAAATTATCTTGAGACTAGTCTAACAGCCTCACCATTAATAGGGATAACTTCATCAGTTGTTTCTATCATAGTGTCTATACTATTCATGAAGTATTCCTTGGATAGACAAACAATTAATAATCTGAAAAATATAGATCGTGAAACAAATACTGCATTAAATTTGATGGATTCCTCTTTACCAAGTTTTGTATTATCTATCAGTCCATTACTATTCTTATTAACCATAATTATCTTTGGAAGTATTTTTAAGGTAAATAATATCTTAGTTATCGGTCTAATATCAGCTATCATACTATCTGTACTACTATTTAAAAAAAGATATCCAACTTGCGTGAAGTAATTAATTCTGGAGCATCCGACTCATTAAATCCTATACTGTTAACTGCTTCAACAGTAGCTTTTGGGATAATTATTACTCATACATCAGGGTTCAGTCAAATTTCGGATTTTCTCTTTTCAAGTAACCTCCCATCAATTCTTAAGCTGTCACTAGTCACAATAATTTTTGGCGGAGTGACCAGATCTGCATCTGGGGCGGAGGGGATTGTATTACAATCATTTAGTGGAACATTTGTAAATTCAGGACTTTCATCCGAATTAATTCATAGGATTGTAGCTATGAGCTCTTCAATTCTCGCAAATATGCCTCATTCCGGTGTTGTTTTAACAATGCTCTCTTCAACAGATCTTAATTACAAAACTGGTTATAAAAATATCGTCCTTGGGTTCACTTTAGTGAATCTTGTGGGTCTATTAACTGCTTTGCTGATATATTTTCTTACCTAACTAATTTGATTTGTATCTTCTCAACACTAATTCCACGCTAAATATGAGGAACGTTCATTTCTCATATAAGAGAAATACTTAGTAAGTTTACGTAAAAGGTTGAAGTATATATGATAGTGTTACAGCACAGAGAAGTATATTCAAACAGAAATAGAAAAGAGCCACTCAAAGCGCCGATATAATAACGTTTTGAGTGGCTCCTTATTTTCTAAAAATATCTAAAATTTGATAATAGTATCAGTTTTTTTGAATTACTTTTTAATAGATTTTATTTTTATCAACCCAGTATTTGTAAAACATAATACTACATCTTAAGAAAAATACACTTGGTAGAAAGTAATTCTCCATAGAAACAGAATTTACTATCAGGCAGTGTACATTTGCTTATATAAAGACACATTTGAAGTAACGCTCGTTCAACTCTCAGAGTACGAAACGCCTTAATCTTTATAATGAACTTACGGTTCCAAGAGAATCTTGCCCATGCTTTTTCCAGACTCCAGAAAATCATGGGCCTTCTTTCCTTGAGCTAGTGGGAATACAGTTGGTTCACTGATTTGGATTTTTCCGTCTTGGAAATAACTGAATAGGCGCTTACTTCTAAATTCTCGTTCATTTGAACTGGTTAAGTAATCCCATAAATCACCAGTCAAAATACTTTTTGACTGAGAGAGCAATCTTATGAAGTCAATTTCTGGTGGATTACCACCTGCCATCCCGAAAAAGACTACCTTTCCACGATTTTTTATAAAAGAAATACTGTCAGCTAGGGTACTACCAATACCGTCATATACAGTATCGAAAAAGCTGGTATACTCCTTTTCCCATTCAGAATTTCGCAAAAACACTTTTTCTGCACCTTGTGCCAACGCTAACTGCTGCTTTTCAACTGTCGAAGTAGCACCGTAAACATTTATACCGTCTGCTGATAATATTTGAGATAGAATTTGACCGACACCTCCGCTGATGCCATGAACAAATACATTTTCACCTGGCTGATTTTTTCCCAGATCATGGGCTAGAAAATCAGCTGTTAATCCTTGCAATCCAATGCTGGCGACTAATTTTTTGTCTAATCCGGCTGGAATTTTGATTGCATTTTCCACTGGAACCAAAACTTGTTCTGCATTAGCAAAGGGAACATCAACAAATAGGATGTCATCACCTTTTCTAAATTGTTTTACATTTGAACCGCAAGCAATAATGGTTCCAACGCCTTCATAACCATTGATATATGGTAAGTGCTTTTCAATGTGGTATTCTCCTTTTCTACGATAGATGTCAGCGTAGTTCAAGCCAATTAAGGTCATCTTAACTAACAAATCATCGTCACCTATTATTGGTGCTGGAAGCTCACCATAAGTCAGAACACTAGAATCACCAAAATTTTCAAAGTATAGAGCTTTCATCACATTGCCTCCTAATCTAAAACTAATTGCCTTATTATCTCAAAATTATTTTACATGTCAAATTGTTAATGAAGGAAAATTATTAAGCGACTAATGATAATGTTTCCTATTCCAGTTAAGACCGGCAATCAGAAACTATAAACTTGAGGTCACCCTCACAAAATTCAAATTATAAAATGATGCGAACAAACCATAAAGATACTTACATTTATAGAGACACCAGAGAAATGTTTGAAACTCGATTTCTGTCAATTATCTCAAAGGACTATGTTATAACTTTTAGATGCTTAATCAAATTTTGCGTGATTTTGTAGCGACAATAGGCAGTAGTTTTCCCTCTAAGACATTATTATTTTCGACCACTACTGACCAATTCGAGACAAGTAGTATTTTGCAACATTAACCTTTCCGAAAAAGAATAATCCAACAGCCACTTCCTAATTTGATTTTTTTGTAAGATTACCGGCATCCTATCATGAACTGGGCAAACGGATTCATTCGCTTTGGTTGTTAAAACAACACTCCGGCATCCATCATCAAATGTCTTATAGAATCCTGCTAGATAAAGGGCTTTTCCATTGCTATTGCTAAACAATACTTTCCGTTTGTTTTGGTCCCATTCATAAAATCCAGTAGATAGAAAGACACAACGATTTCTTTCAAACGCTTCAGCAAAGCTTGCTTTTTCTAAAACAGTTTCTGACCTGGCATTAATGAGCAGTTGTTTCTTTGGTGGCATCTTGAATCCCCAAACCATGCTGACGGCCTTCACTCTGTTGGTGCCATCATTGACTAACACAGCTGCTTCTTCTGATGGAAAAATTTCGTCCTCTTTGTAGCTATAGCCATTCTTCTCTACGTTTTTGATAATTGCTTGAAGCTCTTCTTCCTCTTGAAGCGTGAGTTTGATTCGTCCACACAGAATAATCCCTCCCTTACTCAATCCAGTTTGCTGTCTGATTAAAGTCGTCAATAAAATGAAGGTCTGACCCTAAGTAATAATAAATATCTTTCTCTTCTGAGATTTCAAACGGGTTATGCTCCTTGCGATATTTTTTTATTTCTTCTTTCTTTTGATCACGTTTAAACAGCTCTACCTTGAACCATTTTTCATCATAGAGCACTTGGATGTTTCGGATATCCTCCCATAGAATCCATTCATCGCCAATTAATAATTCGTCATCTCTGAGATACCCTTTGAATTCACCAATAACCGACTCGGTTTGCCGCCCGAACTTATCTTTTCGATTTAGTTGTATAGAAACTGGCTTTTTAAAATTATAAGCTTCCGGCAGCGCTTCATCGATTTCCAGTTGACTCATTTGTGGAAGAATCGGAATATCTTTCAAGGCTTCCATGCGATTTTGTTCAATTCCTTTAACCAACTCATCCATCGCGTAGGCTATTACCCATTTCATAAATCCTCTGTCATGGTAATCATTATAATCAGTAAATTTTTTCTCTGTGCGCTTAACCATGAGATTCACCACTTTCAATTCCTGCCATACCACCTGCATGACCCTCAATTAATGTAGAACGAGCAATTGCTCTACCACCTTCTAAGAGACTAACTGCATGAACAATCGATTTAAAGCCAAACTTTTTCCGAATCGTGTCTACAACATGCTCAATTTTTGCCCGATCGACTTGCTTTTCACTATCTTCAAATAGGTTCAATTGCAGTGCATCCGTGTAAATCAAGCCACCTGTATTGACACCAATGGTCCGAATATCCTGATTCCGATAATAGCGATCAAAGATTTGGCGCAAATACTCATTAATTTCTTTGGATGAGTTTGTTGCGGGTACTTTCATCTGTTGGTGAAAACCTCGCTTGCCATTCCGATCAAGATACCCCATGCTATAACCACAAAACAAACTGATCACTTGAGCTTTGGCACCGTTTCTTCTAAGACGAGTTGCCACTTGATTTGCCATCTCTAAAAGAACGATTTCGAGCTCACTGCGGTATGTATAATCTTTGTCCAACACCTGACTGTTCCCAATGGATTTAGATGCTTCTTGAATAGATTCTCCCAGAAATGAGCGATCAATACCCCAACTGTGGGCATACAATTGCGCTCCCATCACCCCTAAACGTTCTTTAAGCAGATAATAATTAGTGTGCGCTAAGTCATAAACGGAAGAAATGCCATCCTCTTTAATCGGATTGCTGTCTTGTTACCTATTCCCCAGAAATCAGTGATATCTTCAATTTTCCAGAGAGTATTAGGAACATCTTCATACCGCCATTCGGCAATCATATCTTTTGTACGTTTAGCTGCATTATCTAGAGCTAATTTAGCTAATAAAGGATTATCACCGATTCCCACAGTTACATAAATTCCCGTGTATTTTCGTACATCTTCTTGAATTTTACGGGCTAGTTCATAGGCATTTTTACAGCCAAAGAGCCGAATCGAATTAGTTACATCCAAAAAACTTTCGTCCACTGAATAAACATGATGATTGGCTTCATCCGCGTATTTTTTGTAAATATTATTGATTTCCTGGTTCTTTTTCATATATAGCAACATTCGTGGTGCTGCAATCGTTAAATCTGCTGGATAAGGAAAAGGTAAATCATGTGCTCGACTGACATTGCTGATACCATAAGCCTTTTTCGCCATTCGTGAAGAAGCAAGAATCAACCCACTTCCACGCAAAGCCGGATCATCTGACGGATAAGACATAACTACTAATTTTGCTTTCAAGGGATCAAGTCCTCGTTCAATACATTCGACACTGGCATAAAAACTGATACAGTCTAGGCACAAAACGTCTCGGCTAGGTTCCTTTCTAATATCGAAGATTAAGTCCGTTTCATACATGCTCATCGCTCCAATCTCTATAATATCATTATACGAACATACGTTTGTTTTTGTAAAGGGGAACATTTTACTTTTCTTAAATTTTCTAAGCTACTACTGTATCCACCCAAATTACTCAGACTTATTTTAGGCTTCTTTGTTAGATATTTTTATTCCAGTATGTCAAAACGGTGATATTAAGGAAGTATTAGTCTAATGGGAGACATAGCTATAAAAATTGTTAGCAATTGCAACCAATTACGCGCATTTTCTATTCTTTCAAAATTCTCAATTTGTTCTGCGTGATTATCCAATCCATAATATTAACTCATTTCATAGATAACGGTGGGCAGATATGTTTCATATGCCTTCTAAGTTAATAGTGGAGCACTTGATTTTTTAGACAAAGCCGGTACAGATGAAACAATTGGTTCAAGATTAAAGGATACTATTCATTTTATTCAGAAAAATATTTCCCCTTCGAATACTAGAGAGATTCTTTCATTCTCTGGAAGATACTATCATTTTGAAGTTTTCAAAGATGATATCTATTACTTTGAAACTACTGGAGCTAAACATAAAATAAAACTTGTTTCAAAAAACAAATCTATTGAGTTTATTTCGACCTTAAAAGAAGTTGAGAAATTGAATCATTCATTTTTAAGAACACATCAGGGATATATTGTAAATTGGGACAACGTCATAGGATTGGATAAAAAGAGAAGAGAGCTTTTTCTTATTGATGAAAAAAAATGTCCGGTTTCAAGATCGTATTATGCATCATTAAAGAAGAAAATATCAGAGATTAACGAGCTAATACAATAAGTAACTGCCCGTTATGTTTGATACATAGCTGGATGGGAATAGAACGAATTCTGGAAAATCTTTTCATAACCTACCTCCAGAAAAAGACGCAAAGCTCTGAATTGAGAACTTTGCGTCTTTCTGGAGGTATCCTTATTAAGTTTACGGTTCAAATAGGATCTTGCCCATGCTTTTTCCAGACTCCAGAAAATCATGGGCTTTCTTCCCTTGAGCTAACGGAAATATGGTTGGTTCACTAATTTAGATTTTGCCAGATTTAAGTTAGCTGAGAATCCTCTCACTTCTGCTGGTTCTCAGACCTGAATTGGTTAAATGGTTCCACAAATTACCAATCAGTATACTTATAGGTTGAGAAACTGATTTTACGTAGTCAATCATTGGTGAATTACTGCAACCAAAGTCTAAAAGAATAATGACACATCAAACAAACAGCTAGACAAAAGGAGCCACCTAGCTGTTTGTATTTCTAGTTCATTTGGTTTAGTCCGCTACTTCAGCATCAGTTGATTAGTTCAGTCGCAAGAAATATAACTAATTTTCAAAATTGAAAGAGTAATCTCACGATTTGTACTTCGCTAAAAATTCTTCCCGATCTGAGCTGTAGCGATGATATTTGCCATCTTCGTCTACCGACAGCAGCAACAGCAGCATGTCAATAATCGCTAAATGAGCCATTCTAGTTGAACTGACTGCTTCGAAATAGGTTTTCTCACTGGTATAGCTTAACAGTAAGTGGTCGACTAAATTGACTAATGGAGATTTTTCATAGCTGGTGATAGCAATCGAAGGAGTGTTGCGTTCCTTCGCAATCGTCGCTATATCCAAGATCATATTGGTACTGCCTGAGTTAGAGATCAGCAAGCACGCATCCTTTTCCGTCATTCGAAAAGCAGCATTCGTCTGCATTTCCGGTCCGATATCCACATTTGTACGAATGCCGTATTGGGTAAATTGATATCCGGCATAGACTGCGATGGGATTGGTGTTTCCTGCGCCAAAAATGTAGAGCGTATCACAGGTCTTAATTAATTCCAGTGATTTTTTTACCGTCTCGCGATTAATTAATTCATCGCCCTTTTTCAGCTCTTCACATTTGAACTGAAAAATATTGTGAATGGAGGTATTAAAATCATTCAAATCGATTTCATAACTCTGGTCAGTATTTTCATCTTGAATATTTCTAGCTAAGGAAATTTTAAAATGATAAAAGCCTTTGCATCCAGCTTTTTTCGACAGCCGCATAATCGTTGCTTCACTGACGTTTGAATGCTCTGCCAGTTCAGTTACACTCATATTGGTTACCTCGCTGGGATGCTCTAAAACAAAGTCTGCGACCTTTTTCTCTTGTTCAAAGAGATCATCATAAATGGCTTTCAATGATTGTAAAACATTCGTATCGTTCATAATTCACACCTCGCACTATCCGACTTTTATTCATTATAAACGATAGCGGCTGTATAACCAAATTTAATTTAGTTCAACCGTTGCTACAAGATTATGCTTTTGACCATTATCATTTCCAATAACATCAATCTCTTTAACTGCTGCCATATTAGTAATCACAACAACCATTTCATCTGACTTGCCTGCAGCAGTGATTTTTGCTAAATCTACTTTAGCAATTGGCGTTTGCTCAGTAACTTTATCGCCCACTTTAACTAAGAGATCGAAAGGCTCGCCTTTTAATGCTACTGTGTCAATTCCCATATGAACCAATACTTCTAATCCATTGTAGGTTTCAATTCCGATAGCATGCTTGGTTTCAAAGATGGTTTTAATGGTTCCTGAAACGGGTGCATACATAGTTGAGTCTGTTGGTTTGACAGCATAGCCGTCACCCATCATTTTTTGTGAGAAGACTGCATCAGAGACTTCTTCCATTTTCAATACTTTTCCATCACAGATTTGGAACATATCCACTTCCTTGATGTTTTCAGCGATACCAGGTCCGTCAGCAGTTTCAGGGAGATCAGCAACTGCCACTACTTCATCTGGCTCACCATCGTATTGGCGTTTGTCTTTGGCGCTAAAGATATACGTCATGGCAAATCCAGCAATGGCCGAAACACCGATGGTTACTAAACAGAAGATAAAGTTAGTCATGCTGCCATCTGGTGAAATATACACTGGTGAAGTCACAAGTCCTGGACCTGCATATACGTATTGCTTCAAATCGACTAAACCAGCAAACACTGACCCGATTGCAGCACCCGTCATAGCACCTAACAAGGGTGTCCTGAAGTTTACACAGATACCATACAAGGCAGGCTCGGTGATCCCGATAATTGCCGTGATTCCTGAAGAGGCACCAATTGCTTTCGTATCAACATTTTTACTCAAATACCAAACAGCTAGCGCTGCACCACCAATCGCTGAGTTCCCTGCAAGTCCCCCAGGCAAGAAGATATTGTCAAAGCCGACTGCATTCAAGTGTTCCATATTAATGAAGTAAACGGCTTTGTCCATCCCAGTAATGATACTTAGCGGTGTGAAGAAGCCCCAAATAGCTAAAGCACCTAGTTTAAATTGACCAGCAATCATGTTCAAGAAAGCCATCAATTGAGTTCCGGCCACGTAACCGATTGGTCCTAAGATGACTAAAGTAACTGGAATCGAAATTACTAAGGTTACTAACGGCAGCAAGAAGTAACGTCCAGCTTGCGGAATTTTGTCTTTGAAGAAACGATAAACCATCGCCATGAAGGCAGCACCCAACAGCATTGGCAAGAATGAGCCATTGTACTGAACCGCGGTCACTGGCAATCCTAAGAAATCAAGTCCAGTTGCGTTGTTGATTTCAGGTGCTAACAAAGCCATCCCAAGTAACGCTCCTAGCGCTGGATCGGCTTTTAGTTTTGCCATGGCTGACCAACCTAAAACGATTGGCATGAAGTAGAAACCAGCACCAGCCGCGCCATTCAAGATCACAACCACGCCGCTATCCGCATCTAAGCCTAAGAAATTGGTACAAATTGTCAGAAATGCCAACAGCATCCCACAACCAAGGTAAATCGGAATTACCGGAGCAACAGTTCCACTAAGATACTCAACCACCATCGCACCGGCACCTTTTAAAGTCAGCTTGCCTTTTTTAGCTGGTGCTGAACTTCCGCCGCCAGTTCCCTTAAAGCCCGTGATATCCATAAACTCTTCGTATACGGTACTCACATCAGTCCCGATGATAATTTGGATTTCGTTACCTTCCATAACCCGGACACCCATGACAGATTTGGTCTTTTTCAAACCAGCCTCATTCAGTTTGTCCATATCTCCTAGTTTAAAACGCAGTCTTGTCGCACAATGCGTTGCACTTTCAAGATTACTAATACCACCGATATTCTTTACAATTCCGTCCACAGTAGCTTCATATTTCATATTGAATACCTCCTTTTTTCTTTACCACATTTTTTTACCCTTCTGACGGCAATAATCGTCTTATTCGCTGTTCATCTTGTATTTACTATATAACGTAACTTCCATAAGTGCATGATTTATTATCAATTACTTGTAGCGTAGTAAGAATCATTGCTGTAGATTGCGAGCTGTTCCTTAAAATCCTTTTGCAAACGTGCTAGTTTGAATGTCTGGTTGCATCAAGAACGTAACGGTTCATTTTCGTTCCTGAGTTGCCATCATTCGATTAAGTCCCTCCTTATTTGATTTTTATAGCGGATGATAATCAGAAGTCACTAAGATCATCACCTATAACAGACTAAGTACTGACGGTTCGTTGATTGAAACGAAGGAATCAGAACGATCAAGCTCATCTACCCTAAATTTAAAAGGTCTTTTTCAGTTTTTATTGATGTTCGTTTGATTGACTTGCATAAGGAAGCGGTTACACAATTGCTATATTTTGACTTCAGGCAGTTGCATGAATCCTGAATGTCAAATCATCTATTTATAAGTTCTAAAAATTTTCTCAATTCCTTAGCTTTGTGAAATCAATTAGCGAGAAGCCACAAGACATACTAGAGTTGCATGTCTTATGGTTTTCTCAAAGATTCCTCTGAAAAATACTTTTTTCATTTACTAATTGAGCTTGATACTACTTAGTCTTATTACCCATGTAAATTATAAGCTTTTAGCAGCTTCAACAATTTTCTCAACGGTTAAGCCGTACATTTCGAACAATTTGTCCGGGTTACCAGATTTACCAAATTTATCTTGTACGCCAACCATTTTGATTTTCTTCGGTTCGTTTTGAGCTAACAATTCGCTAACTGCGCCACCTAGTCCACCGATAACGTTGTGTTCTTCAACAGTTACGAAACCTTTGACTTCTTTCGCAGTTGCTAAAAGTAATTCTTCATCTAATGGTTTGATAGTTGGGATGTTGATGACTTTCGCATCGATTCCAGCTTCGGCTAATTGTTCAGCCGCTTCCTTCGCTTTGGCAACCATTAATCCAGTTGCAACAATCGCGATATCTTTACCTTCCCGCATTACTTCACCTTTACCGATTTCGAATTTGTAATCTTCATCGTGTAAAGTTGGTGTTGCAACGCGGCTCATACGTAAGTATACAGGTCCTTGGAATTCAGCAGCGGCAAGCACGGCTTGTCTTGCTTCTACATCATCACATGGATGGATAATTGTCATATTTGGCAGGCTGCGCATAATCGCGATATCTTCAATCGCTTGGTGAGTCCCACCATCTTCTCCAACACTGATCCCAGCGTGAGTACCGACAATTTTTACGTTAGCTTTAGGGTAACAAACTGAGTTTCTGATTTGGTCAAACGCTCTACCTGTCGCGAACACTGCGAAAGTGCTGGCAAAAGGAATTTTGCCGCTTAATGCTAATCCGGCAGCAGTTCCGATCATATCTGCTTCCGCGATCCCCATATTGAAGAATCGTTCTGGGCATTTATCGGCGAACATCATTGATTTAGTGGCATGCGCTAAGTCGGCATCCAAGACGACAACATCTTCATTGTCGATTAATTCTACTAAGGTTTTTCCAAAAGCTTCTCTAGTTGGTGCGTTCATTATTCGTTACCTCTCAATTCTTTGATTGCAGCATCATGTTGTTCAGCATTTGGAACAACTCCGTGCCAGCTTCCATCATTTTCCATGAATGATACGCCTTTGCCTTTAGCAGTTGCGGCGATAATTACAGTTGGTTTGCCTTCAACTTTTTTCGCTTCGTCGATGGCATTTGATATTTGATCGATATCGTGGCCGTCGATTTTGATGACTTCCCAGTTGAATGCAGCAAATTTTTCGTCGATTGGATTGACAGTCATGACTTCATCGTTGGTTCCATCAATTTGTAACCCGTTGTGGTCAACAAAAGCAATCACGTTGTCTAAGTTGTAGTGAGCAGAACTCATGGCTGCTTCCCAAACTTGACCTTCTTGTAATTCACCATCACCGAAAATCGCGTAAATTGTGTGATCTTGTTTGTTTAATTTCGCAGCTAACGCCATGCCGTTCGCAATACTTAAGCCTTGTCCTAATGAACCAGTTGATGCATCCACACCAGGCGTTGATTTCATGTCTGGGTGTCCTTGCAGCATTTCGCCGGCTTTACGAAGCTTCATTAATTCATCCTTCGGGAAGTAGCCTTTGTTCGCCAATGTTGCATAAAGGGCTGGAGCTACGTGTCCTTTTGAAAGAACTAAGCGATCGCGGTTTTCCATTTTAGGATTCTTCGGATCGATGTTCATTTTGTCGTAGAACAATACGGTTACGATATCTATGATTGATAATGAACCGCCTGGATGTCCAGAGCCTGCTTCGGTAAGCATGTCGATGATGTCAATTCTCGCTGAATTGGCAATTTGTTTCAGTTCTTCTGTTCTTGCTGTAGTCATTTTTAATCCTCCAAGTTTATTCTAAGTTTGAGTGTTTTTTGAACATTTCTTCATTTTCTTTATCTGATTTTTCCATTAGTCCTAAGACAATTGAATCGCCTAGCAGCAGTACTGATTGTTCATAAAGGGATGCCATCGGTTGAGCTGACGTGAAGCTGCTTTCTTCCACATTTTTACTTGGTGCTGGAATGACTACTTTTGCATCTGCCAGATTAGCTAATGTTGAATTGCCGTTTCCAGTAAACGCTAATACCTTACCTCCAAAGCCTTGGGCCTTTTCTGCCATCTGCAAAAATTGTTTCGTCTCACCTGATCCAGAAGCAATGACTAACAAATCATCCTTTTCAAAATTTGGTGTGATTGTTTCACCAATTACATAAGAATCTTTACCCATGTGCATCAAACGCATCGCGAACGATTTAATCGCAAATCCTGCTCTACCCAGCGCCAACACGAAAATTTTAGGTGACGCTTCAATTAGCTCTAATGCTTGATTAAACTCTTCATCAGAAATTTTAGCTAACGATTGTGAAATCTCTCCTACAATTTGTTCTTCATACTTGTTCAAACTCAATGTTTCTTCCTCCTATACGAAATATATTTCGTTTACAAATAGAAGTATAAGCGGTTCCAGCTCAACAGTCAAGACTTTTCGCAAAATTTCTTTCGCATAAAGCGTATTCATGATCAAATATATTGCTTATGGAGAAAATTTATGTCGTGTACGCGAAATTATTTTCTTTAGATATAAAGTGAATACGTGAACAAAAAAGGCGAAATACAAGCATTTATCTCTGTTTTATGCTTGTACGCCGCCGCGAAATCACCCAAAAAGGCCACCAGATATCTTCAATCAGAAAATATCCGGTGGCCGAAATGATTTAAACTATACTATAGAAGAAAGTTCGCATGTGTCCCAGTTATTACCGTTGTGTCACTGGTACTTTCAATGCTTCCCATTTCCAGTTCTCAACTTCAGGAATATCGGTTCCTTCGGTTCTGATAAAGTCATGGTGGAAACTTAAGGTTTCGTCCATCTTGTTAGAGAATTCCGCAGCCTTTTCACCTAATGCAGCATTTGCCCCGTCTTGTGCTAAGTGGAAACGATCCATTTCGCTAAATACCCGCATATCAAACGGAGTAGTGATATCGCCATTTTCCCGGTAGCCATGAATATGGATGTTGTGATTGCTGCGATCAAAGAAGATGTCACGAACCATTCCTTCATACCCGTGGAAAGCAAAGACAATTGGTTTATCAGTCGTAAACAAAGCATCAAATTCATCATCGCTTAACCCACGAGGGTCTACATCTGGGTGACGCAGCTTCAAAATATCGACAATGTTGATGAAGCGGATTTTTAACTCAGGGAACTGCTTGTTCAAAATTGACACGGCAGCTAAAGCTTCTAAGTTTGGTTCTGTACCAGCTGCAGCGATAACTAAGTCAGGTTCGCCGCCATTATCAGTACTTGCCCAATCAATCACCTTCAAGCCCTTTTCCACTAATTCTTCCGCTTCATCAATTGAATAAAATTGCGGACGTGGATGTTTGCTGGAAACAATCAAGTTAATGACTTGTTCGTCTTGCATTGCTTTATCCATAACCGCCATCAGGCTGTTAGCATCTGCTGGTAGGTATTCACGAATAAATTCAGGTTTCTTTTCTGCTAAGTGAGTTAACACACCTGGATCTTGGTGTGTGTATCCGTTATGGTCTTGCTGGAAAACAGTTGAAGTAGCAATAACATTCAAGGCTGGATACTTTTTACGCCAAGCATGGGCACTAGCTTTACGCATCCATTTGAAATGCTGTGTCAACATTGAATCAACTACACGCAAGAAAGATTCGTAGCTGGCGAAGAAACCATGACGTCCTGTTAGTACATAGCCTTCCAAGAATCCTTCAGCTTGATGCTCTGATAATTGACCATCGATTACCCGACCGACAGAAGATTGCCATTCGTCGGTGCTGTTTTTAGGTTCTAGCCATTGGCGATCAGTGACTTCAAAGACTTTATTCAAACGATTAGATTTAGTTTCATCTGGACCAAAAATACGGAAGTTATCAGGATTTTCAGTAATCATATCACGAGCTTGTTGACCAAAGATAATCATATCTTGAGCCATTACCGCACCTGGAGTTGTCGTATCGATTGCATATTGTTTCCAATCTGGCATCTTCATCGGTTTTGGATCAATACCGCCGTTAGTAATCGGGTTGGTCGACATACGTTTGTCACCTTTAGGAGAAATTGCTTTTAGTTCCTCAACAATTTTGCCATTTTCATCAAATAATTCTTCAGGACGGTAAGATTTCAACCATTCTACGAATTTGTCAATGTGTTCCATATGTTCAGAATCCACTGGGATTGGTACTTGGTGAGCTCTGAAGGTACCGGCAATTTGTTCGCCATCCCAAGTTTCAGGGCCAGTCCAGCCTTTTGGTGTGCGGAAAATGATCACTGGCCATTTTGGCATATCAGCATCCTTAGCGTCACCTTTACGTGCTTCCGCTTGGATCGCTTTAATTTCTTCAATCACGGCATCCAAAGTTTCTGCCATCATTGGGTGAACTTTTTCCGGATCAGTTCCTTCCACAAAATATGGCTTCCAGCCCATTCCTGCAAAGTATTGGGTTAATTCCTCATTGGTTTTACGAGAAAGAATCGTTGGATTTGAGATTTTTCCACCGTTTAAGTAAAGAATCGGTAAAACAGCGCCATCGTTAACTGGATTAATAAATACATTCGAAAACCAGCCAGCTACTAATGGACCAGTTTCAGCTTCGCCATCGCCGACTACTGTAGCTGCAATTACATCAGGGTTATCTAAAATAGCGCCGGTTGCGTGTGACAATGCATAACCTAGTTCGCCACCTTCATGGATGGAACCGGGTGTTTCAGGAGCAGCATGTGAAGCAATACCTCCTGGAAAAGAGAAAACTTTACATAACTGTTTCAAACCAGCTTCATCTTCTGTGATCTCAGGATAAATTTCTGTGTAGCTTCCGTCAATATATGAGTTCGAAACCATTACTTGCCCGCCATGTCCAGGCCCTTCGATATAAAACATATTTAGATCAAATTTATTAATTGCTCGATTTAAATGCGCGTACAAAAAGTTTTGTCCAGCAATCGTGCCCCAGTGTCCAATTGGATGAGTCTTCACGTCTTCTTTTTGGATCGGTTTTCTTAGTAAAGGGTTATCTTTTAGATACATCTGAGCTACTGAAATGTAGTTTGCTGCCCGCCACCAAGCATCAACTTTTGCTAAATAATCTTCTGAATCAAATTGGGTTGTCATATAAAAACTCCTTTTTAAATTTTTATTACCAGATGACTATATCGTGAAAATA
Source organism: Enterococcus sp. AZ163 (assembly GCF_050498925.1). Classification (NCBI taxonomy): domain Bacteria; kingdom Bacillati; phylum Bacillota; class Bacilli; order Lactobacillales; family Enterococcaceae; genus Enterococcus; species Enterococcus sp. AZ163. The sequence continues at coordinate 2,353,280 of NZ_JBIPAO010000001.1, read as the reverse complement.
TGAACAAGTAAAGGGGTTTTTGGTATTTTTTACATATTTAATCGATTCAAACGTTTTCAAATTGTTTTTTATCGAAATTGATATATATCAATCAATATCCGGTTTTTTTAGGCTTCGTTCAACAGCAAGAGCAATTGTTTGTTATTGATTCCGATATATAACGATAGTCGAAATTCTTTCTAAAAAAATCCCAAAAGGTATAATTGAAAACTGAATAATCCGTTTACAATTTATATTCCTTAATAAACAATGATGCTGCTCAAAAAGATTGGTTATTGTTTTCCCATCCTTGAAATATTTTGGTAGCAACCTACATAGCATTTCGGTATTTTGTTATTAAAATTCAGCAACACGCTTTCTTTTAGATTAATAGGATACTCGGCTTCTTTGACCGCCGACGCTATTGTCCGACATCTGTTCTCGGAGAAATAAACTTCGAATCGCAGTGTCTCACGACAAAAAAGAAGAGACCAATCGCCTCTCCTTAATTGATAGATATTTATATTTACAAAACAGTGGTTTATCGCTCAAAAGAACGAAGGCGTCATTTCGACTTTCTACCCAACAAGAACAATAGATTTTTTGCCGTGATTGCAGCTTTTTCTAAATTACTGTGAGCCTGTGAAAGAGCAGTTTCTAAGGTGGTTATTTTAGAAATGATCGAAACTACAGCATCGATACCAGCTTCCTTGAATAAACTTAAATCGCCATCAAACATTCCGACAAAAGCAACTACAGGAGTGCTTCGCTGTTTTGCAAGCATACTGATTCCGACAGGAACTTTGCCTTGTAAACTTTGTGCGTCCATTTTCCCTTCACCGGTTATCACTAAATCTGCGTTTTCCAATTCTTTCGTAAGCCCAGAATACTCAGAGATGATTTTAAAACCCGATAAAACTTCAGCATTGAGTAATACACGCAACCCAATTCCAAGACCACCAGCTGCGCCATCTCCGGCAACTTTACCTTTGCCACTACTTCTTAAAAGTATTTTCTCATAGTGACTCATCATTGCTTCGTAAGAATCTTGCTCGTTCACATGAATGCCTTTTTGCTTGCCAAACATTTTTACAGCACCAGAATCACCGGTCAGGTAACTATTAACGTCAGTTGCTAGCAGGAACTCTACACCATTTATTAGAGGACTAACTCCCGCATAAGATATTTCAGCTACCTTACCAATATTCTTTCCTATTGGTTCAAGATGTTGCCCATCAGAATCAATAAAAATTACACCTAGAGCAGCCATCGCGCCGATTCCGCCATCAACGGTTCCAGTTCCACCTAACCCAATGATTACTTTTTTAGCACCTTTATGCAAAGCTGCTAAAATGGTTTCGCCAACGCCAAAAGTATTCGTATTGCTCGGATGTGTGGTGCTTTCCTCCGTCAAAAACTGGATGCCCGCAGTGTCAGCAGATTCAATAACAGCCAGCTTCTCACTCGCTATCCATACGTAAGAAGCCGTTAGCTCATTTCCAGATAAATCATGGGCAGGTATTTGCTCTAGCTTTCCCTTGTAGTTCTCCAGAAATGCTGCTAATGTTCCTTCGCCGCCATCAGCAATCGCAATCTTTTTTACCTCAGTGTTTTCATCAGCAAAAACCTTTTCAATAATGTTATTCGCCTCAATACTCGTCATCGACCCTTTCATTGAGTCAATCGCAGTTACAATTTTCACTTTTCACCCCTTAGTGGAAACTATATATGGCTACTCGTTGCCAGCTTCCTAGTTTACTGATTCAAAAATGAACAAATAGCTCCGTAAGAATCTTTTGCATGCTGTTCTCCAGAAATTGTTTTTGAAGTAATTTCTTTAAACTCTGAATCTGGAATATATTCATGCAGCAGTTCAGCATAGCTATAAGGATGTAATGGATCTAAATGACTACCCAAAATTAGCGTTGGCATAGAAAGCTTGCGCCACTCATTCCTATCAGTATTTGGAGAATCTCCAGGCATACAGATTAATTTTGGCGATGCCTCGCTAGCGTAAGCATAATCAAATTGGCTTAACAGGGTCTCACCAGCATAGCTAGATAAATTGTTCATTTTTTGATAGATGCCGCTTTTCTTGTACTCAGCCTTCTTATCCTTTATTTCCGGGTTATTTAACAGCTGATAAATCACTTTAAATGCCTCACGAATATCTGCTGGCTGGGGACAATCTTCCCAAGCTGGTCGCGAAAGAACGAGACGCTTCACTCTTTCTGGATATCTTAGAGCGAAGTTTAACGAAACTCCAGCTCCCGTTGAGATTCCTCCCAAAAAGAACTGATCTAGCTTTAGATAATCAGCTAACGCTTTGACATCATCAGCAAATTGATTGAAGCTAAGCAGCGACTCGTCACCAAAATATCTGGTTTTACCATGACCTCTGAAATCCATCACAATTCTTCTGATGCCGGCTATTTTCTTCATTAATCCAGATGTTTGCCCCGTATCGCCACCTAATCCGTGTAAAAAGATAAAAGGAGTCCCTGAATTCGCATCGTCTTCAAAGTAAAAATCAATGTCGTCTTTTTTAAAAAAAGCCATTTTACTCCTCCTATAACTCTCCTGAAACAGAATCAACATAGACCTTTTGGCCAGTTTTTACAGACTCTTGCACTGCTTGCATCACTTTCATTGCTTCGATTCCATCCTTAACAGTTGCGCCTCTACCGGCTTTTCCTGTCAAAATAGCCTGAGCGAAATCTTCAATTTGACGACGATAAAAATGTCCATCTACTGCAATTGGGCGGTGGAAACTATCGTCAGCAACTTTGAAAATCTCTACATCGCTACTTCTGAAGGTCCAAGGATTATACGTTTTAGCCAATATTGATCCATTTTCTCCATAGACTTCAAAGCCTTCGTGCCAATCCATTCTAACCTGCAATGTTAAATCTAACTGCGCAACAAAACCATTTTCAAATTCTGCCGTAACAAACCAAGAATAAGAACCGTATTTTTCAGTTAGCCAAGCCGTTACAGCTATAATGTTTCCGCCAAGATATCTTGCCGTATCAAACAAATGACTTCCGTGACCTCTCATATAATAGCGACGCTTATCCGCTTTTGGATCTCCAGCAGGTTTTTTCGCATTAGGACCTGTAAGAATCACTGGTTGGACATTGTCAGTAGTTGTGTAGCGATACGTATTATCACAGTACCAAGCTTTTAATGCCAGCATTTCTCCCATTTCATTGTCAATAAAGTCTTTTGCTGCTTCAATACCTGGATCAAAGCGTTTCATGTTTCCTACCTGTACATGAACCTTTGCTTGCTCTACAATTTTACCAAGGTTTTCCACTTCTTCAATAGACATGCCTAAAGGTTTTTCAACTAATACGTGCTTTCCAGCTTCGATTGCTTTGATTGACATTGGCACGTGGAAATTATCTGCGATCCCAATAACCACTGCGTCAACTTCTGGATCTTTTAGCATTTCATCAAAGTCTCTGTACAATTTCGTTGGGTGATAGATACTATTCATTTCATTCAGTAAGTACTCATCTACATCACAGATTGCATACAATTCAGCATTTTTAGATCGTCTAATTGAATCAAAGTGGGCAGCCTGTGAAATTTGTCCCGCTCCAAGTACCCCAATTTTCACTAATTTGTCATCTTTTTTTATATTTGTCATCTTACTTTTCCTCCATTAATCCTAAATTTTCTAGTGCATATTCAATGTCTTCTTCTTCTAATCCATGCATAATAATTGGCCCGTCATAAAACTTAGTTAGTTTCCTTAAGTATTCCACCAATGGAATGGTACCTTTTCCAACGGGAGCAAATTTGATTTCTTTATCAGTCACAAGAGCGTCTTTGCAGTGAGCTAGCGAGATTACATCTTTGAGTTGCTCAAGTGTACGTTCTATTTTTTCTAATTGATTGTCAGCATCTTTTATTGTCACGATGTTAGCCGGATCATACAGCACTCTTAGATGTTTAGAGTCGAATAGATTAATCAAGCGCAAAGAATCTTCTGCTGAGCTAACGACATTTGCCTGCTCTGGTTCAAAAACGATGGTGACGTTGTTTTCTTCAGCTACTTTGAGCATAGCTTCGATAGACTTGCTAAGTACCTCCCAAGCTTTCTCAGTATGATTATCAGGATGAGGACTCCAAAAGTCTTCTTGATTAAAGCTACCTGTTGATATAGAAACAAAAGGAACGCCTAGCATTTTTGCAGATTTTACAACCGTTTCAAATCCAGCTAAATTTTCTTTCCTTTTGGTCTCATCTAACTCTAAAGTGTTAAACGTACCGGATATGACGGCAATATCAACCCCATTTTTTTCACAAGAGTCCTTAATATTCTCTAAAATATGTTTCTCTACAGACTGTGGTAAACTAGGTAGACCAACATTAGCAAAATTAAATTGAATGCTCTCAAAACCCAAACCAGCAATTTTCTTCAAAGCGTCGTCCAACGGGTACTTCAGAAAAACTTTTGAAAATATTCCAAACTTCATAACTGCATCATCCTCCAAGTTGATTTCTTTTAAGCGCTAACATTAGGTGTACAACAAAAGAAATATGGATTAAAATAGCACGTGTCAGTAATTAATCGATTTCTTTATGCTATCATTATACAATGGAAAACGATAAAAATCAATAAATTTCGATTAAAGGAGAAAATAATGTTAAAAAGCGAACGCCACAAATATATTTTGAGCAAAATAGAGGCAGAAGGTAAAGTTTTAGTAAACGATCTCACCAAAGAATTAGAGGTAACGGAAGATACAATTCGAAAAGATCTTCAAGAACTAGCTAAGCTTGGACTTGTCCAACGCGTTCACGGTGGCGCGCTAAGATTGGATAACACCAACCTGCCATTTGAGCACCGAATTGATCAACACTCAGTCAGCAAAAAAATGCTAGCCAAAAAAGCAGCATCACTAATTGATGGAAAAAAAGTAATCTACATTGATAGTGGTACAACGAATCTTTTTTTCGCAGAGAACATTCCTAACGATTATAGTGGGATAGTTATCACCAATAGCCCTACGATTGCATTAGCATTATGCGATCATGAGCATATTACCATCAATTTGTTGCCTGGTGAGTTGGATAAACATTCTAAAGTATTAAAAGGCTCTGCTACATTAAAAGCAATTGAAGGTATCAATATCGAGCTGTGTATACTGGGTATCTCTTCAATCGATATTGAAAAAGGGATCACTGTCCCATCATTTGAAGAAGCTGCAATAAAAAAACAATTGCTTCAACAAAGTTCTCATAAAATCGGTATTGTAACGAAAGAAAAAATTGGCACAACTTCAACTTTCTTTGTTGATAGTGCTACTTCTTTAGATACTATTGTTACGGAAAAAGGAATTAATAATGCTATCTTGGAACCTTATTACAATCTAGATCTAGACATTCATCAAGTATAAAACAAAAATGATTAAAACCCGTTTATCGTTTTTAATCGTTTTTTGTTTTACTGATTTTCAAAAGTATGTTGACGAACAAATCAAAGAAATGTATTATTAAAAACAATTAAATAAAGATGCAGGGGGACGCACAAGCGTTGAGAAGGTTAAAAACCTGACCCTTTGAACCTGTTGGTTAAGACCAGCGTAGGGAGCATGTCAAAAAAAAGAATCATTTTTGGTTATTTTAGGCATTTTCTCTATTGGGGAAAATGCCTTTTTATTTTAATTAATTTCAAGAAAAGAGGAAGAAAAATGGAAGCAGGTATCGCAATTCAAGTACTACCAAAAGTAGAAGGTGAATCAGAAGTTGTTCGTGTTGTTGATGAAGTAATCGCTTATATAGCAAGCACAGGATTGACTTATCAGGTTGGGGCGTTTGAAACAAGTATTGAGGGAAATTATGATGAATTGATGGAGATCGTCAAAAACTGTCAACTGATTGCAATTAAAGCGGGATCTCAAGGCGTATCTGCTTATGTAAAAATCACTTACAAACCTGAAGGAGATGTGTTTGGGATTGAAGAAAAGACGAAAAAGCACCAGCATTAACCTCTACTCTGGTGTTTCGGTACTCGTCCTTCTTATGGTGTGGCAAGGTGTTAGTTCGTTAGGATGGATTCCAACGTTCATGCTCCCTTCTCCTTTACAGGTTGGTCAGGCCTTTATCAATGATTTTGATTTACTATTGTTCCATTCCAGAATCACATTGATCGAAGCGTTATTAGGTTTATTTTTAGGAATGTCACTGGGGATCGCAGTTGCAATTTTTATGGATAACTTCGAAAGAGTGAAAAAAGCTATCTATCCCCTGCTGATTTTAACGCAAACTGTTCCCACTGTTGCTATTGCACCCTTATTGACAATCTGGTTTGGTTTTGGCGTTTTACCAAAGGTTGTTTTGATTGTCATCACTGTGTTTTTCCCAGTATCCGTTGCTATGTTGAATGGCTTTTCTTCTGTTGATCAGGATGAATTGCGGCTATTACGTTCGATGGGAGCAAATCGCAGACAAATTTTCTGGCATATCAAGATTCCCGCAAGTCTTGGTGATTTTTTTTCTGCTCTAAAAATCGCTGTGACTTATGCAGTAATTGGTGCGGTTATCTCAGAATGGCTGGGCGGCTTTGAAGGATTAGGTGTCTATATGACACGAGTACGAAAATCTTATGATTTTGACAAGATGTTTGCAGTAATTTTTTTGATTTCATTAATTAGTTTATTACTGATGGCATTGGTCAATTTGGCAGAAAAATTGGCTATGCCCTGGAAAAAAGAAGTATAGGAGGAGTAAAAATGAAGGTAAAGTGGAGAGCATTAGTTGCTTTGAGTAGTTTATTGGTTCTAGGAGCATGTAGCAATGAGCAAAGCGCAACAGAAAACAAAGAGTTGGAAAAAATTACGTTTGTGTTAGATTGGACACCTAATACCAACCATACAGGACTATACGTAGCACAACAAAAAGGTTATTTTGAAGAAGAAGGATTGGATGTTGAAATTGTGCAACCCTCTGATGGAGATGCCTCCGCAATCGTAGCGAGTGGCAAAGCTCAATTTGGAATTAGCGCTCAAGATTCGCTAGCACCGAGCTATGCTTCAGATGATTCACTACCAATCACAGCTGTAGCGACTATTTTACAGCATAATACGTCTGGTATCATGTCTCTTAAGGGTGAAGGTATTGACCGACCTAAAGGATTGGAAGGCAAAACCTATGCTACATGGGATTCACCTGTTGAGCAAGCCACTATCGCCAACGTAATGGAAAAAGACGGCGGTGATTTTGAAAAAGTTAATTTGATTCCGAATAATATTGTGGATGAACCGATGGCATTGAAGGAAAAACAAGCGGATGCTATCTGGGTTTTCTACGGCTGGGGTGGCGTTTCTGCTGAAAGCGAAGGTGTCCCAATTGATTACTTTTATTTTAAGGATTTGAATCCGGTGTTTGACTATTATACGCCTGTAATTATCTCAAACGACAACTTCTTAAAGGAGCATGGAGATGTGGCGAAGAAATTCCTAAAAGCCGCTGAAAAAGGTTACGAGTTCGCCATTGAGTCGCCCGAGGAAGCTGCCGATATTTTAGTCGAAGAGGCACCTGAGTTGAACAAAGACCTAGTTCTGGCAAGTCAAAAATGGTTGTCCGAACAATATCGTGCCGACGAAGATAGATGGGGATATATTGATTCGCAGCGCTGGAATGATTTTTATACCTGGTTAGGAAAAAACCAACTAATTGATAAAGAAATTCCTGAAAATACAGGATTTACCAATGATTATCTACCGAGTGAGCAGAATGATTAAGCTAGAAGTCAAAGATGTGTCAAAATATTTTTCAGAAAAACTAGTCTTGCACCATTTGAATCTCCATGTGCTCGATCATGAAATCATCAGTATCATCGGTCCGAGCGGAGTTGGAAAGTCAACGCTTTTTAACATTATTGCCGGTCTTTTAACCCCCAGTAGCGGTGAGGTCTTGTTAGATGGAGAATCCGTCATTGATATGCCAGGAAAGGTTTCCTATATGCTCCAAAAAGATTTACTTCTTCCATACAAAACAATCGAAGAAAACATCACTTTGCCATTGATTTTACAGGGAGTCAAAAAGAAGGAAGCCCTTCAAAGGGCCAACCAACTTCTGGAAGAATTTAACATGGCAAGTGTGAGTAAATCTTATCCGAAAGATCTTTCCGGTGGAATGCGTCAGCGAATCGCTTTACTAAGAACCTATTTATTTTCGTCTAATTTGATTTTACTAGATGAACCGTTTAGTGCCTTAGATAGCTTTACTAAATCTGAAATTCATGAGTGGTACCTCAATATCCACAAAAAATTATCATTAACGACACTATTTATTACCCATGATATTGATGAAGCTATTAAATTGTCTGATCGAATCTATATCTTGAAAAATCAGAGCGATGACCAGCTAGACATGATCGAGTTGAGCAAAGAAAAAAATGCGGATTTTCAGCTTACAAAAGAATTTCTTGATTATAAAAAGCAAGTAATCGAGAATCTGAATACTAAGTTTGAGCCCTAAGTCACCACCATATAGTATATGGTTTCCAATACAAAAAAAGCATCACGTCTGCTAGGTGAACAATTTACATCTCAGCAAAATATGCCAATTTCTACCTGAGAGTTTTAATCAGCATTTTCAGCAGAATTCTTTTTCGTAAGTCTTAACATCAACGATAAATTTGGTCTAATACAACAAATTAATAATGTTTTTAAGAAGGAAGAAATCGCCGAATCAACTTTTTGCTAGCATACTTTCAACCGATAAAAAGCCTTGTCATTGCTTTAAGACACTGTGGTGATTCCACACTCGGCACATCTTAAAGCGGCTAAGATAAAAACTGCGGTAAGCCTTAAATTGGACTAGGTCATCGATAAAAATGCTCAGACTGTTTTGCCATTAGCGATCAACGATCATGATCATACCCAATCCTTCAGCATTAAAGAAGCGAGTATCTCTTTGTTTGACAACGTCAATATATCTCAAGAACTACTGGGGATGAAAATCTTTGAAGAATTCCTCTAGTGTGTTTTTGCGAAATTCTCCACCTACTAAAAACTCCCCATACATCCTGCGAAACAAGGTTGTATGGGGAGCATTTTGCTTGGTCAACTTTTGTTTCCTGGAGATAACATCACAATAAGGATAAAGGAACAAAGCAATAAAGCGATTTTCGAAAGGGTAAAGTTAGGAGTGACAATCGCAAATAAGGCAAGCGCTATTATTATAAGATACAACCAAACAAATGTGCGTGCATTTTTTACCAAAGGTCTCACCTCCTTGATTTTCACTGTAGTAAGTACTAACTAGTCGATGATTTTCCATTTTATAACTTTCGTCCGATGAATGGAAGTTTTTATAAAAAAATTCGAAAAAAGACATCAGCTGGTAACGATAAAATCAACTATGGCCTAGCGTATACAAATTAAAGTCTTATCACAAAAAAATAACTGATCGAACTCAATTCACTTTATAATAAACCTCAAAATGATAAACGATCCGATACAAAAAACAAGTGAAAGAAACAGAATTAATCCGTTTACCAGTAACCATAATAATGTACTTTTAGTTCTTTTCATTATCTTATAAAGGACAAAATCGATAATCCCGACTAGTAGCCATCCGATACAAAAAGAAATAGTCATCTTTTAATCACTCCTTTGTTTTCTTTCTATTTTATCAGGACTAAAATAAGTTGTAAGCCTAAATCCCATCTAAAATAACCCAATTCTTTTGATTCTTTTTCAAGACTAACTCATAATCAAAAACTAGTGTAGCCTTTGTATCGGGTGACAAGTAGGAAACGGCCGTTTTCACTTTCACGCCCTCTTCATCCTCAAAATAGTTGATTGACTTAAGTTCAGAGAAGATATAGTTCTTGTTGATTCCATGAATCGTTGTATTTTCAACATAATAAAGTAACTCCGTTTCACTAGCAGACGGATAAGCAGTAAAGAAAGTGGTCAGGAATGTTTTGATCTCTTCTTTTGTTTCTTGCGTGGTGGTTGAATCATCTTGTAATGGATCATTTTTGACTTCTAATTTTGATGGAAGAGAAGCCATTACTGGGTTTGTAAGTAAGGATAATTGATCTTGTTTATTGATTCGTACCGTTACTGAAAATGCTGATTCAACTGTGCGGTTTTCAACAGCTTCTCCGATGCTTTCTTCAATCACTTGGTTCACGGAATACAAAACTTTATAATCTGATTCGTTGATTGGTTCCACTTCCCAAATTTGAACGTTGCTTACATTAGACTTCGTAGGAATATCGGAACGAATCATGTCTTGATTCATTTGTTGTAGGTTTTCTGGTAAATAGTTTTTCAATCGTTCCATTCGAGCATCTAACTGCTCCTGATTCGGTTCCCAAGTGTAAAAATCTTGCGCAAAGTTTTGGACAAAACTTTCAATTTTGTTGGTGTCCACTAGCTTCATTTCAATGACTTTTTCTTCATGAACAGTATGTTGATCAATCGCGGTAAAATTCTTGTAGACACCAAAAAGGACACTACCGATTAGGAGTGTCCATAGAACGATCGTTGTATTCTTTCTTAAACCAATATGTTTTGCTTTTTCTTTCATCGTATTCATTTCCTCTCAAATTTATTGTACTCTTCCAGCACCAATTAAATGTGCTTGCCAATAGGCATCCGTTAAGTCTGTGTACCCAATGGGATCTCCGGCATGGTACATTCGATTATTTCCAACATAGATACCAATATGTGTCACGTAATCTGAAGTAGCGTAGGTGGAATGGAAAAAAACTAAGTCACCAGGTTTTGCTTCACTTAATGAGATGTGTTGCGTTACGCCGTACTGTGCTTGAGCCGTCCGTGGTAAGTTGATACCTGCTTTGGCAAAACACCATTGCGTAAGTCCGCTACAGTCAAAAGAGGTTTGGGGATTGCTGCCACCGAATACATACGGGTAACCTTGGTATTTTAATGCTTCATCCATGATCATTTGAACGGTTGCGTCATCGAACGTGGCGCTGATTAAATATTGTTCCACTAATTTCACGTAAAATTGATTGCCATAGTTGTAGCGCCAACCGCCATTGATCGGTATGGCAATCGGGTTGGTATACGTCACACGTTGCCCACCCGATTTTTCATTTGAAAAACTTTCAGCCAGTTCATAGCTGTAGTTTTTTCCTCGTGTAGCCACATACCCAATAAAACCTCCGCCGTAATTATAAGACTGGATGGCTGTATTCAAATCGCATCCTTGTGCTTCGATGCTACGGATTAATTCAGAAAAGTATTTGCATCCTTGCCGAATCGACTCTTCTGTACTCAATGAGTTCGGTGGCAATCCTAAACTTTCGGAACTTTGCATCACATCTTCGGTTTTGCCACCACTTTCGACCTGCATGATGGCAAGAATGGTCTTGACGTGATCGGGTATACTAAACTCCTGACAGTATTTCTCAACGAGTGATTGGTAGCGCAAAACTTCTGGCGATAGGTTCAAGCCAATTTCTCCAGAAGAAGATGAGTTACTATCTTCTTCCCCCATAACGATGACGGCAAAAAGCAGAAAGAAAAAGAGACAAAAGAATCCCAATAATGGAGCCGTGAACTTTAAGATGTTCTTCATCGGCGTTTCGTTCCTTTGCCACTTAATTTCTTGGTTTCTTTTCCTTTGCTAGTCACTGTTGTCTTTTGCTTTGAAGTCAACACTCGCTGATGCGCACGTCCTCTTGGTACCGATTGGTTTTGTGGTCCTTTCTTAGTTACAGGCGATGGATTTTGACGTTTCACTGTCTTAGATTGATTCAAGTCAGATGGTACTCGTTGGAACTTTTTATTGTTATTGACTGCTTTATTGGACGAATCAGCTAACACCTTGTTTGTTGGTACCGCTTTACGATTCGGTGCCGCAAGACTTCGTGCTTTTGCCATCCTGCGTTGCGATTGCTTTTGGTTTTCTCGTTGTTTTTTGGTTAAGGGTTGCGTATTGTTTCTTCTTTGCTTTTTAACTGGATTGGACTCTGGTCCTTTTCTGTTTTTCGAATTTGCCTGTTTTTGTTGTGGCTCTTTACCTACAGGATCATTGATTGTTCTTCGGACTGGGAGGCCTTTTTTCTGTTTCGTTTGTTCCGTCTGATTTTGCGTATTGGTTCGAGTATTATTCCGCTGCTGGTTCGAACTATTCCGATTAGAACGATTTTCGGAATTCTCCTTGTTTTCAGGATTATTGGTTGCCTTGTTCTTCTTCTCGTTTCGCATAGAACCTAATCCTTTTAATGCTAATCCACCAACAGCCAATTTCCGAAGGGCTCTTCTTGCGGTTTGTTTTGGTCGACGCATGACGCGACTACCCGTTCCTTGCGAATCTGCACTATTCAAGGCCATCATGCCCATCAAATCATTTAGTTTGAAGTAGATACCGGCAAAGATGACAATCTGCATAAAAGCGACAATGAAGAACGGTTGAGAAGCCGTTAGGGAATAAACCATTGAGGATAGTGAAAAGGCAACGGTTAAAACAAGTGTGATTCCAGCTCGCATCATGATCACATTAAACAAACGCATGATAGTCGTCTTCATCAAATGATTGAAGCTTGGGATCATGGATAATAAGAAGCTGATAGGAAGAAAAACCGCAAAGATGATAAACAACAGCTGCGAGAAAATCATGATCCCCGTTAAGATGAAGACAAAAACCGATATCAAGAGATTGAAGAAAAAGATAAAGACCGTGACACCTAAACGATTCACTGTTTTGGTGATGGTCATATTGTCATTTTCCAACTCATTGATCTCGGTTTTGATAATCTCAGTACGATCTTTCCCTTTGTTTTGAAAGGGACTAGTGGCTTCTAATTCCGCGACACGATCCTCACCCACTGTTTCAAGATTGGAATCCCCATATTGTAAAATCATCCAAGGCTGTTTCACTTGGATCTCAAACAAAGAATCACGAATCGCATCGACACTGCTTTTGCCAGATGCGTTGGTACTTGGTGTCGTCATTCTTGAACCCACATCCAATGCCGCATTACTGATATCGGCACTGAATTCATTGATTCGTGCAATGTAACTGCTTGAGTAGGCAATAAAAGAAGCCGACAAAACGAAGATGGTCAAGAAGCTCACCAATGCACCCGCTGCTCGTGTCGTTTCTCGCTTGATCAATCCGGTATAAGTCACATAAATTCCCATAATCAGAATTAATAACAGGATCAATCCAGGATAAAAACCGGTTGCCATAAAACCATTTTCATTGATTCCTGCTAAGGTTTGAATGTTTCGCCCAATCGCTTCGGTTGTATCGCTGATAAAATCTAACGAATAGGCTTCACCGACTAAGTATCCTGTAGCGTTTGATAAGTAGATACTGATCAGCCAAACAAAATTAGTCAACGAATAAAGTCCAAACATGACGGACTTTCCAATCCCATCACCCCAGTTCCACGGTAGCCAATCCCAACTAGAATCCACAAAGTAATCCAACTGGTAATTGTCGATGGGATAACGAGAGTAGTTGTTTGCCGTATCAATCGTGTCATCAATCAATCCAGTGGCTTGAGCTGAAATGGAAAGAACAGCCAAAAGAAAGAAGACACCGATGATTCCAATCAGTATCTTCACGAATCGTTTCTTCTTCACTTACTCACCCCCAGTGACAGATGGTCTTGTATCGAAGGCTTCAAAGAGATGTTCAAAGATATAGTCAAATTGAATCACACCTGTATGTCCCCAAATATCTTGGAACAATGCTTGACCATTTTCGAGGTTACGCAAACGGTTCTGGTTGCCTTCATCTTCTTTGTCCAAACTGAAAAACTCCAAGGTATTCTTAATCTCATTGATATCCGTTGAACGAAAGGCAAACTTCATGCCGATATTGTTCTTCATTTTTTCATCCAGTAAGTCATTGGCATTTTGGGTGACAAAATAAACGCCGGCGTTCATTGCCCGACCTTCACGTACTAATTTCATCGATAAAGTCTTCCCTTGTGCCACTTGCAAGAAACTCCAAGCTTCATCCAAATCGACAATCTTAAAAATGGAAGTATCAGAATGAATAAAATCCAATGCAAAGGTACTGATGACCATTAACATCGAGACACTTAACATTTCCATGGTGGTGTACTCCTCCATGGTTGTATTGGCATCCGGTAAGACCAAATCGGCAACTTGGATGACGTTTAGTAGTTTGTCTAAGCTAATGGTATTCTCAACTTTTCCATCACTAAACAAAAGTTGGGCAAAATCATAATCGACAAAGGATTCGATATGATCCGCAATCCCATTGGCAATCATTGAATCCTCATTTCTCAATTCATCAATGACACAAAGCAACCCGCGTTGTTCCGATTGTGCCACCGTCCGAATTGCTTTACGTAGTGTTGGGAATCGCTCACCATCTCGTGAAGAAATACCGGTTAAAAAGGTCAAGGTATCAATGGCTAGACTTTCAGAGTCTTTCACGTTTTCTAGAATGACAAAGGGATCGAGTAAACCACGGTTTTTCTCCTCACTAGTCAGGTTGATGATGTTGACTTCATCGGCAATATGCACTAAGTCGTCTTTCCAATTGCCACGTTCTGATTTTGGATCAAGAATGACGGCTTTGCCCCCAAACAATACAGCATAGTAAACGAGTAAATTATTGGAGAAGGATTTCCCACCACCAAGACTTCCTAAAAAAGCCGCAGCTAATGCATTAGTCGTTGTCCCCTTGATCCCTTGTGCGGCCAAGTCGGGTTTGATAAAGACATTTCGTCCAGTATCGACATTGAAGCCGACATAAATTCCTTCTCGTTCTCCTAAACTTTGGGTCGCACCAAAACCCAAAGAAGAAATGAAATCACTGGTGACATATTGGATATAGTCATTCATGAAGCGTTTAGCAGACGGAATGAATTCTCCGTGTAGTCCCAGCATATCGCCAAAAGGACGAACCAACTTCACATTAAAGTCATCATAAAAATCCCGCACTTCATTGCAACGTTTCTTCAACTCATCCAAAGTAGGAGCTGAAACACGGATCACGTAGCTTAGTTTGTACATAGATTCTTTGGTTTGGTCTAAGGTGTTTTCTAGCTCATTGACGGAGTCCAAGGCTTCCACCACATTATTAGCTGTTTCATTGTCACTTTCCCAGGCGTGGTTATCTAAATCTTTTAATTCTTTCTTCTTATTACGAACCGTAGACAAGGCTTTCCGATTCGGCACTACTTCAATATTCATGGAGGTATCGATGGGAAAAGAGAATTGTTGTTGCTGGTAGTAAAACAGTTCGCTATGTGGAAAGTCTAACTCACCAACAATCGAATTGATGGTAAAGTATGAAACAAAAAGTTCTGTATCTTCATTCGTTAGTTTCAAATACCGTTGTTTTTGTTCAATCAGGCAGCGAGTGGGTTTGATTAAGTCATAACGCTTGATTCTTTTCTGTCCATCGACTTCTTCGCTAGGTAGATGATAACTATATTCCTCATAAGCTACACCATCGTTCCCATGCAAGTGTTCTAAAATATAGCCAAAGTCATCTTTGTCTAACGGACGAAACTGAAATCGACGCAACAATTTGTTTTCCAATAGTTGTTCAAGCTTTTGGAAACGTGCCACTTCATTTGCCGGCATCTGGACAAAGTCACCCATCAATTGATGATTGACCCCATGAACAAAATCTTGGATACCTAACACAAACTCATTCCAGATATTTTTCAGATTGACTTCTTGATCCGTTAAGATCAACTTGAAGCCAATAAAGAAGCGGTAATCGACTTGATGTTCCCCGATCAAATCAATCAACGCTTCCGTTTGCCCATCAATATGTTGCAGAGCCGCCTCTTTTAGTTTGCCTTTTACCACCGCCTTCGAGCGTTCTTGCACTTCTTTGATACTGGATTCCGCACTGAGTTGTAATGCGTGGATTTTTCCTTCTCGATACTGGGCAACTAATTGGCGGAAATTGTCGTTTACTTTGTATTTTTCATCGGGACTTAGAAAAGAATAGTTAAAAGGAATCAGCTCATAGTAAGCAAAGCATTCCCCGTCTTCATTAAAGACCAAGTTATTTTCTAAGTATTTAATTGGAAAGCTCAATCGCTTCACTCCTTACATACGTAATGCTTTCTTGAATCGTTACCGTTTGTTTTTTGACTTTCTTCTCTGCAAAGGTAACTTTTGGTGCGGAATAATAACGGAAAATGGATCGGATAAATCCCACTGGTTTCTTGCCGTCAAAGGATTTTTGTGACATGAACCAAGCCACAAATCCAGGAATTCCAAGATATTTCAACAGCGCACCCTCAATCCACATCAAAGGCGGTAACTTCGCAAAGAAAATGACAAAGAATAACGTGAGGACAAACCAAGTCATTTGGTTAAAGGTAATCGGAAACGGTAGCTTCAAATCATTGACGGCATAAATGACTTTTTCGACATTCCAAATACTCGTATAGCTACGAATCTTTTTCATGATACGCCTCCTATTCTAATGTGATAAGAATCTCTTGACGGTTATCCGCTAAGACACAGCGATAAATGACAAAAGTGTCGTAGCGTGCGATGTTCTTTTTAAACTCCGGATAGTTGACCGTGTGAAACCAGACACCATATTCCTTTTCTTCAAACAACTTTTCAGGTGTTAAGTAATCACAATTTTCTTTGGCATCTGAAACAATGGTTTCAAAGAGTTTCTGCTTGATTTGTTCTTTCAATAACGGGAAAGAAAGCAGATTGACGATTTCTTCGGTCAATCGTTCTTTGTTCAGTATTTTGTATTGATACATGTTGTCCTCCTTATAAAAACGGCAGACCGATAGTCGATCTGTCTAGTGTTTAATTATTGTATTCAAATATGCCATGAGAGGTAACGAGATAGTTGCCCTCAATTTCCATATCTCGACCCAGTGCTTGGTAGTCGAAATAATAGCGCAAATTTTCAGGCAAGGCACTCAGTGCACCCGTTTCTTCGATGTAGTGCTGCGCCAGCTCACTCATGGAATCACAATCGGCATAGTGAATGATATCGTCGCTATGCTCAACCAATTCATCAATGTCTGAGAACCAGCTACGTTGAATTTCTGTTAATTCCTCATAGATGGGTGTGCCTTCAATCTCTTGGAGCTTTTCATAAAGTTGGTTCAAGCGATCAATCGAGGCGTAGTCATTAACGGGAAACGGCAATTCGTAATCATGAATCGCATATTCTTCGTATTCCGCGTTCAGGCCAATTTTTTCTTGAACTTCTTCTTCATCAATGGGAAAGGAGAACCAGGCGCCAACCAGTTCTCCTTCGTTGTATTTGCCAAGATTGGCAATGTAGACTTTCATTTCATCGGTACTGATTGCCATATTAACCACCAATCACCGTGTTAAAGATGTTTAATAAGACATCCTTTACACCAGCCGTATTGAATACTAACCCTACGGCAATCGCAGCGACAATCAAAAAGCCAATCAGTTTTGAGAATTCACGTTTGAATCCTAAGTACACACCAATCACGGCAATTGCTAGTAATACCAATGATTGGGCGTTCGTAGCAAACCAGTTAAATAAATTTTGACCAAAATTCATCTTGTTCCTTCTTTCATCAATTTTTTGTGTTTGTTTTCCTTTCCCAGAGTTTGATTTTTCTGCTCAGGTAAACCAATGACCTGTCTTGCTTTTGTTGTCTTTCAGATACAAGGCGTAAGACTCAACACGCCGGACAACCGTGAGGACATCCACATGATCACAATAGACTTTGAAGCTCGATTTTCCATTGGGAAAAGCACGCATTTTGTAGAAGCTGTAGAGAATCTTTTTGGTAGCAGTATCTTTCTCACCTTCGACATAAAGCGTCGTGAAATGACCGATGGTACGGTAATAAACATAGCTTTCAATCCCACACAAGAAACCGCATTTCCTTAATCGACGTGTTAAGTTACTTTCACGCACGATTGTGCCACTTTCGAATCGGTATATTCTCAGCCTGCGCTACCTCACTCAAATAGCCGCGATAAAACTTGAATCGCGGATGATCTTTGAGGAGTGGTTTTCCATGAATATCTAGTAAGCTGCCAAAACCTGTTTGGGTTTGTCGCCAATTAAAGTAATCAGTTGGTGTACCATAGGGCATCATTTCTGATAGTTGTCGGTACTTGGGATCTTCTTCGATACCGATCAATGCGCCTTGGTAAAAGTAGATATTGAATACATAAGGATTATCCTTTTCTTCAAACCTTCTAAGAAGCAGGTCAATCACCTTCCTTCGTGACGAGTTCTTGAATCAAGGTGGTGTGCTGTTCAATCAGTTTTTCATGCTTTTTTGATAAGCTGGTCGTATTCAATAAGTCATTGATCTTGTTTGTCGCATTTTCATGATCGATCAGTAACAGCATCTTCAAAGTAGGAGCGACTTGGCGTTGTAGCCAAAGCATGGTTCGGCTAAGTTCGACAGGTTTTGGTTGTGTCGTTAGCTTGATTTTCTCTCGGTTCTTCCCGATGAAAACTTGCCAAGAAGTATCTATCGGCCAGTTAGATTTCTTTTTTGTTTTGTTCGGTTCTAGAAACGTGAGATAGGAAGTAATGATATTAAAAATGGTTCGCTCACAATCTCGATAAATGAGTAAATCTTGCATAGCGTGATAGGCACGATCATTTTTTAAGCGAATCTCGTATCGATTTTTTATCACTGCTTCTTCGATTGGCGCCCCACGTTTAATCATTTGTTCGATATCTTTTTCGTAAAAACAAAAGTAGATATCACTTTTCAATGAACCAAGATACAGCGTATTCCCAACAAAGGAGGGTTCATCCTCACTCGCAAATTTTCCTGAACCCAACGCTTGAAAGGAACGGAATTTGGACGTCATTTCCCGTCGCTTACACTTTTCAGCTAGATAAGGAATCGAGAGGAGTCCAACTCGATCATTAATCGCTAAATCAATTCGTTTGTAGTGCACTTTTTCTTTTTCGCAACGCATGAAGAAATCAAACCAAGAACGATTTTGCGCCAAAAGAAGGCTCTCGAATTCACGACAGCCCTGACCTTTTAATTCAATTAATGTTCCTTTGTCATCTTCTTCGGGAGAGATCATCACTTGAATATGACCAAAAACGTACTTGGCAATATATCCATAAAAGGCATAATCTTCATACAGCATATAGTTCATTTTGATTTTTAGTACATTCTCGATGATATGTTTCTCATCATGCGTATCAAAGCGTAAGCGAACATAGTCGAAAACTAAGGATAGTTCGTTGTCAGGGTTTAATTGTTCCAATGCTTGAAGCAACACTTTTTTCGTTGTATCAGACGGTTCTTTTTGACCGGTTTCAATCATACTGATATAGCGTCTTGATTTTTGACTAGCCACCGCTAAACGTTGTTGGGAGACCTCATAAAGTTCTCGTTTCTCACGTAAATAATTTCCAAAGTTCACTATTTTCCTCCAAATAAAAAAGATGAGAAATAAATGACGTTATTTCCCATCTGTAAAAAGCAGCTGAAAGTCTTGGTAATCCTAACTTTCAAGCGATTATTCAATTGTTTGTATTGTCTTTACTACCCCCCTAGTTAGATACTGGGGGTTTTTACTTTGCGGCGCGCGAGCGCGCCACAAAGGCAAGCTTCCAGCTCGCCGCTTGGCACTGGGGTGCAGCGGCGGCTGTTGCTTGGTTTTAATTGCAGTTTAAAGAACGAACGTTCTTTAAATTTGGTATAATAGAAGAAAATGGATAAGGATGATGAATTTGAGTTTTACTACAATCAATGATTTTTTAGGATTCTTAGGTAACATTATTGGTATTGGAGGCTTTCTCTATACCGTAATTAAATTAGTAAGAAAGAAAGTTTCTACTGAAGAAGTAGATATTGAGCGCTCTAATAATTCCACAACTACAAAATGGTATAGGAAAAAAACTACTGTTAGAAAAAGAACTACCCGAACAACGACTTCATCAAGTAACGAGCAAATGATTATGCAATTAATTCTATACACAATAATTTTTGTTATTTCCTTTGCTATATACTCTCAAACATACAATCTAATCCCTACACTATGCGCAATAGCATTAATAGCAAATATCATTGCTGTTGGGAATAAAAAAATTGTGTCAAAGCAAGCTAAAAAAGCTCTACTTGTTGAGTATTTCAGTTATCTAATAATTCTTTATTTTGTGTTGGAAATTCCTGTTATTATCCAAGACTTATTAAACAAAGTACCTGTCATAAATATTTCTTCTTGGTCGAATTTTCAAGTGTGGTTTGGTTCAGTTATTGACGTTTTGAAGGGAATTCCTATTGTTGAGGAGCACTCCACATTTCCCTTAACATTTGCTACCCTCACGTTTAGAATCGCAGGCTCTTATATCTTCGTTTTTTTACTAATGAACAAGTTGTGGAAAAATACTAAAAAGGGTTACATTGATAAAAGTTTTACTCAAAGCAAAATCGCGTCAACAATACAAGTAGTTCTATTTTTTGTTTTTCTTAATCTAAATGAGTTTGTAAAACTATTGACTCCTCTGAAAAATTTCATTTGCTCTTGGTTTTCATCTTGAGGATTTTTCAAACTTATATTCTCTGAAAATTACTTCCCTTAAGAGGTGTGCAGTATCCTGTTTCTGTTGCACACCTCTTTTGAATTAAAGGAGAAAATAGAAATTACATTATACTAGTTAATAAAATTTCCCGAAATAACCGTCAATCCCCTGAGAGGCCAGCGTGTCCGTTAAGTCTTTGATTGAAATCTTATCCACTAAGTCTTTTGCTTGTTCAATCAGCTCCTCTAATTGACGTAGTAATTCTTTAAAATGTATTTCTTCATTTGGATCTTCGCTTTCGTCACGAATACCACACTTTTTAACAGTCCAACCTAAGTCAAGTAAAGCACTTTGCAATTCTTCATCCTTTGTCTCTCTCGCCAGTTGATAAAGGGAGCTAATCAGTTCTTCATATTCCAATAGTCACACCTTCTTTCTATTAATGAAATGCAACCAGGGCAATCTGATAAACAACTTCCTGTGCAACACTATTACCCGCTTGTTTGTATAATTGACTTGCAGAGACAACTTTTTCTGCTCGTTCAAAAGCCCAATCTGGAAAACTTTGCAGTCGCCAACATTCCCGGGGTGTTAATTTCCGTATTCGCATTTCCTCCGTCACCACACCTTGTGAATCACTTGTGACAATGGTGTTGGCAAGCTGCTTACCAACCCGACCACGACGGTTCTTAGATGTTGGAAAAGCGATGTTGATGCTATCACCAGGATGCGCTTCTGCGTAACCCTTCTTAGTTGCCTCTTTGACAAAAAGAGACTGCCTCTCTTTTGATGACAAGGCAGTCTCTACTTTTGGATGATTATTCAATTTTTTCAAATTATCTGAGGATAAAAGAATCTTAGGCCCCTCTCCTGTTCCAGCGGTGAGGGTGGGGCTAAGGCCCTCACTACGATAAACTTTCCCACTCATTCCGCGTTCGCTAGGATTGAGGTTCCCAACCACTAGTATTTTTGGCTCTTCTCGGGTCGTAAGGGTCGGAGAAATACCCGAAACATCATAAAATCGTTTTGTCGTGTCATAGCCAGGAAGCTCTTTTGCTTTCTCGGCAGTATTCATTCGTTTTATATCGTTCGTAACAGCTGCTGAGTCTTTTCGTTGGACAGGAAATATTTCGGATCGACCACTTCCTCTAAGACGTGCGATAATGAAGGTACGTTCTCGATTTTGCGGAATTCCAAACCACTTATTGTTACATACACACCATTCGACATCATACCCCAGTTCATCAAGCGTGGAGAGGATTGTACGAAAGGTGTTCCCTTTGTCGTGATTGAGTAACCCCTTGACGTTTTCAAGGAACAGAAATTGTGGTTGGATTTGTTGGGCGGCACGGGCAATCTCGAAAAACATTGTTCCTCGAGTGTCCTCAAATCCTTTTCGTTTTCCGGCGATACTAAATGCCTGACACGGGAAGCCTCCGCAGATGATATCAACTCTTCCATGTAATTCCTTCCATTCTTCATTTGTAATTTTAGTGATGTCATGTCGCGTCCATTCATCTTTGACTTGATGGATCGCTTCATAACTTTTCCGGGCAAATTTGTCCCATTCTACATAACCAACACAAGTGTGCCCGGCGCGCTCCATCCCAAAGCGAAACCCACCGACACCTGCAAATAAATCAATAAATCTTATGGTTTGTTCTCCTGTTCTTCATGTCGAAACATGAGGGTATTTTGTTGTTCGTAAATTGTTTGGATTGTTTGAATAAAGTCATGATCCTTTGGTACTAAAGGTGTGTAAAACTCACTAATGACACTATTGCCAGAATCCACATAACCGCGACCTCGGATTCGTTTTTGAAAGAAGTCCTTGTTGGTCTCACCAAACATCATGCCGTAGCCCAGCTCACTCATTCGTCCCAATGCGACGCGGAACATAAATTGATCACGAATCCCATCACCTAGATACTTCGCATCGGGACGCTGACAAGACAGGATGATAAAGAAGCCCATTTGCCTACCGAGCATTACGATTTGTTTGATTTTGTTCATGACTTCATTGCTTTCGCGACCCAACATATCCATAAAAGCCACGTATTCATCAAAGATAAGAAAATGTGGCTGAAGACCTAAATAGGCATAGTTTTCACCTGTCTTATAGCCTTCCATTTGTTTCATCGTTTCTGTTCGAGCCATCATCTTTTCGTAAAATTCATTGAGAGCTGAAAGCATCTCCTCTTTGCGATAATAAACATGTGGTAAAACAATCGAGAGATCAGCTAAATCGGAATTCTTCGGGTCCAAAATATACAACTTCGCATTCGTTTGTAAGAGTGTCTCAATGAGGGTAAGGATGAAATAGGATTTCCCTCCACCCGTACCACCTGCAATCAACATATGCGGTAATTGATCATAGCCCCAATAAACATTCTTCATTAGACGCAAGCGACCATTCGCCGCTTTGACCTCATCAATACTGATGCGATTGGCAATCGTGTCATAAAGTAAGGTATACACAACAAAAGATTCTTCCAGTTCCTTATCCACCAGTTCGCAATACAGACCACTTTCCAACTTCTTTTCTAAATGAAGTAATTGGTCTTGATAGCTGTTCAAGGAAATCTCAACTGAGATAATCAAATAGCCGTTCTTCATCTGGTAGAAGATTTTAGGAAAGTAAGTAATCTTTTCTTTGCTTTTTGTTGAGGAGAGGTCTTTAAAGAACCCTTCCTGCTGCACCGTTTCGACTTCGTACCAATGATTTTGTAGAATCATTCGAGCAAGCTTTTGTCGATGCTTCAATTGTCGGTACCAGTCTGGAAATAAGATGAATAGAAAATAGGCGGCTAATAGACAACTCGTTACAGCAAAACCACTTACTAGAAGTAGTTTTTGCCAATGGACTTGTTGGATCGCTTCATTGATTCGCTCAAATAACGGCAACGCACTATTGATAAATTGAAGCACTTGTTTTTGATAAACAAGGAATAGTTCCCCAACAAATAGGGGTCCTAAGATACTGATAAATGTGGAGAAAACTAGGCTCTTATCTCTGGGGCGAATTCTTTTTCCACGATTTTTTATATAAAGAAATGGATTGATCCATTTTAGCCATTTAGACATCAATCCAACCGTCATACTGCATAGCGTCTTGTTGGTCATCTTTGACAAGGTAAAAACGAAACATCCGAGCTTGACCATCTACGCTTAGTTCTTCAGCAACTGAAAGGACGAAAAATTCAACTTTATCATCTAGCTCACTGAACTTTTCTAAAATCTCTGTTTCACTTTTTTGATATTCTGGCCTAGTGTAGCGCCTGTAGGCATCTAAAAATTGATCAAACCAAATAATAGTTACTTGTCTCATAAATCACGCAAAAAGAGCGTAGATTTTACACTACGCTCAGGGTCCTTTCTTTTATGCATTTTTTTGATTCGGTTGTTGATTCGATTGTTGGTTAGGTTTCTTTGCTGGGACAATATTTGCACTCTTGATATACCAATCAACATCAGCTCCTCGAAATGTAGGATTTGCTACCGTATCGATAATAGGATCGACAAGGACAACTTCATCATTGTAAGCAAACTCCTTTAATGGAATATCGGCTGGCACGCTGGCTTGAATCATTTGCTTTTGACCCGAACTTTTCAAGTCATACGTTCGTTCTTTGACTTGTTCGGTGACTTCACCATCTGATCCTCGTTCAAATACTTCTCGACGTAGAGCGGAAAATTTCAACGTACCAAATGTTTTTTCGTTATCGACAATAATTCCTTCTGCTAATCTCATTCTATTTCCTTCTTTCTTTTAGGCTTTCACAATATTTTCGGCGGTCAAAACATAATTCGTAAAGGCACTCTCACCAATTTTATAGCCGACCGCTGAAATCTTTGGTTCAACTAGTCGTACCTTGGTTTCATAATCAAAATCGATCTCTCCGGCAATCGCTGGAATAGTGACCGTCACTTGATCCGCTTTTTGTACCGATGAGTACAGGTGGTAAGTGCGAGATAAGACTTTTAAGCGCCCGTCTTCTCGGCGACTTTCGACAGAAGCTTCACCCGCAAATTCTAACGTACCGAATGTTTTTTCCATGTTTGGGATAATTTGTTTTAGTTCCATAGTAATCTCCTCGTTTTATAATTGATTCAAATCGAACCATTGTTTCGATTGTTCATATGTGGGTTGGACCACTAAAATCATCTTGTTCTTTCGATAATAGCGTTGCTTGACTAAGAAACTTCGAAAGGCAGTTCGCTGATTCTTGGTTTTGTCTGGGGAATAATAGGCCCACAGTAAATCATTTTCTTGCACTTGAATGACTTGATGTTCTTTGAAAATATGATTGGTTAATCGCCGCCGTTCCTGAACTTGATAGGCAGCGATTAGCAGCGCTTTTCTTGTTTCCTGAATGACATCAATGGAATTTTCTAGTAAGCTCGCTAGTTCTTGTTGCACACTAGCTTCATCAATGAATTGAATTTCATAGAGTTTGGTCACGGGCTTTCCTCCCAGTTAAAGCAACTTTTCGATGATAATCCACTATGACTATTTCTAATAAACGCTGGTAGAAGTTTTGTTGTATAGGATGCACCACACGTAGATTATTCGTTGTTGGAAATTGCAAGAAGTATCTGTCATATTTGGAGCGACACAAAGCCACTTCTTTGATGACTAATTGATGATCCAATACCAATTCTCCCATCATCAAGACAGGAGAATCGTCAATTTCCACTAAGCGCATGGATAATTGTGTAACTTCCATACTAATTAGTTTTGGCTTTTTTCTTGTAGCGATACAACGTTCCAGCAATAGCTAGTGTACCCAAGCCAAGAAGTACAAGGAGGATTGATTGTTTTTCACCGGTTTGTGGTAATGTTTTCTCTGGTTTAATTTTTTGATTGGTTAGTCCTGCTTTCACGATTTCACCGTCCTCTTTGATTTCAAATTCATGAAGTGACTCATCTAGTTGATAACCTTCTGGTGCATCGAACTCTCTAAAGTGATAAGTTCCTTTCGGCAAGTTCTCGAAAGTGAAGACGCCTTGTTCATTGGTTCGACCTTCCGTAATGATTCTTTGATCTTTATCTAGAATTTGAATACCTGTATTTGGTAATAGATCACCCGTACTCACATCCTTTTTCGTCAATTCCAACGTTCCTTTGACAAGATGGTTTTTCACTTCAAATAGCAAATTATTCTCTGAATCAGTCGGTAATGATGCACCTTCTTCATCAAATGCTTGGACACCGTCTTTGGTGGAAACCAAGCGAATTACTTGATCAGAAAGGACAAAAGAATCACTGGAAGCTTGTTTCTCTTTTAAATAGAAAGTACCAACGGGTAGATTCTTCACGGTTCCAATAGAGTCCTGGTCGATGGTGATGGTTTGAAGGAGTGCACCTTCTTCATCTTCCAATGTGAATACTGCTCCTTCGGCAGAATCAGCATACTCAAACAGGTAGCCATGTTTCTCTTCTAAGGTGGCTTTTTCATTCACTTTCTTAAATTGGAACTCGTTCAAATGTAACTGGTTGAGAATCGCTGTACGAGTGATTTTCGTATTCATTTGTTTTTGACCGTAAAATACTCGGTCTTTCCAAATCTCGATTTCTTGAACCGATTGGTTATCCTTGGCTGTAAAAGTAAAATCATATTCTGTTTCATCTAGTACATGATGTTCACCAGCATCTAGTTCTTTTGCATAGTAGTTTCCTTCAGGTAGTTGTACATCAAAGGTAGCCACACCTTTTTCAACTGTAGCAAAGCCAACTAGCGCATTGGCAGGTACAGAGATGGTGTCGCCCAGGACTTTTTCTTCACGAGTGAAAAGTCCAAAGACCTGATTATGACCATCTTCCAAACTAATTTCTGGTTTATTCTCATCCCAAGAATCAATCGATTCTTGGCTCTTATAGAGTTTGATTAGTAGTGATTGAAATTCATTGTAAGCAGTGATAGTCGTAGAGGTCAGGTCCACCTGTTGACCAGCATAGGTCAATTCAAAAGGAATCGGCGTTGCATCAATCACCAGTCCATTTGGAGCAGCTTTCTCAATCGCTTGGTATTTCCCTAAATAAAGAAGTGGTGTGGTTAGTTCACCCTTTTCATCCGTCGCTAATGTAGCGACTACTTCGCCTTTTTTCGCACGAACAGTCCCGTCATTGGTGATAATATCCTCGGCAGCTTCAATATCAAAAGTGACACCTGCTGCTAGTTGATCATCAAAAACAAAGGAGTATAGATCACCAAAATCCGAATCCGTTTTTTCAACGCCTAATGGGGTTTTAGCATGTTTCGTTAAAATGGCTACCCCTTTTTGTGAGTTGTCTTTAAATTGGATTTCAATCAAGCCATTATGAGAACCATCAACTTTAAACGGAAGTGGGTCTTTTGCTAGAATATAGCCGTTCGGTGCTTGAACCTCAATCAGTTCATAATCGCCATAGGATAAGGCTTCAGAAAGAATCAAAAAGCCTTTCTCATTGGTAAAGAACGTATCCGTCACGCCTTCATCATTGAGATTTGGCATCATCACAAAGTCATTGGTTTGTTTATTTTTGATTTTGAATCCTGCATCGCTACGAGGAATGGTTTTGCCTGTTTCAGCATCCACCTTTACAACTTTGAGTTTCTCTTCGATGACTTTGTTTTCTAGTGCATAGTGATGGGTTTCATTTTGTGTACGAATCGTTACCTTAAAAGGCTCAATCGGTTCATAGCCTTCAGGCGTTTTGGTTTCTTTTACGGTATAGGTGTCATAAGGGAGGTCTGTAAACTTCAGATAGCCTTCCTTATCTGTTTTACCAGTGGCAACAACTTTTTTAGTGGTGTCGCTTGTAACCGAAAATTCTACGTTTTCTAAAGGTTTGATTTTCCCTTTTTTATCTTTCCAATCATAGTTCCCAAATTTGATAAGGTCGAACCCACCTGTGATGACTTTTTCTTTCGCCGTAACAGTTTCTGTGGTAGTTTCTACCGTTTGACCAGCATAAGTTAATTGGAAAGGAAGTTTTGTTTTGTCTAATTGATAGCCTTCTGGAGCTGTTTTTTCCATCCAGTAGTAATCGTCTAGCAGCAAATTATCTACTTTCGCTTGTCCATTTTTGATTGTGACTGTTGCGATTCGTTCATCATTCGACGCACGATAAAGTTCATAAACCGCGCCATCTAATGAAGCAGCACCCTGTGGTTTTGCGCCAGTTTTTTCATCTTCTTTTTTCAAGATGGCTGACCCTTTTTGTTCTTGGTCCGTCGCATTGATGTCTGTATGAGTGATTTCAACAGTTTGACCCGCATAGGTTAATTCGAAAGGAATTTTTTCTTCATTCAGTAAGTAACCTTCCGGTGCTTTTTCTTCTACTGCATAATAAGAGCCTAACTTTAAGTTGCCAAGTTGGGCTTTTCCGACAGTATCAGTCGTCATCGTACCAACCTTGGCGCCATCCTTCGTATAGACACCATATATCGCGCCATCTAAGCGATAATACTGATTAAACATAGAAGAACCGAATTCACGTCCCACCTTGCTTAGGTTGACTTGGCCGAGTTGTTCTTTGTTGTTCAGAATGACTTCAAGGGTTTGATTTGGCTTAATGATCACTTCTTTGAATTCACCCTTGTTCACATAACCGTTTGGCGCAGTGACTTCGGTGATTTTGACTTTTGTACCCGCTTTAATGTCATTCAATTGCGCAAGACCATCATCGCCAGTGGTGACTTCTTTGGACTGACCGTTGTATTCAAACTTCAGTTTGGCATTAGGTAGGGCAGCACCTGTATCTTGATCAATCTTTTTAGCTCTAACGTTTCCGTTGAGATTTACTTTGATGTTCAGGCTGAAGGTTCCACCATTCGCCAACTTGAAGGTAGCGACTTTTTGTTGACCGGCCTTATTATAGACAAAGCTTTGACCGATATTTTCACTACTAGCAATCGCATACTCTAACTTCCCAGTTTCTTGCGAATTCTCTTGAGCTGTTAGTTTTAAAGTATTGCCATTTTTTTCTACTTTTAGGTTCGCAGAATTCTCTACTAAGTTGCGGTAATTACTTAACACACCGGCATTATCAGTGAGCGTAATAGAATCACCAACGTTGAGTTCAACTGTTTGCCCATTGAAGGTTGGTTTGAGATTGTGTCGGTTGACCTTCGCTAGCACTTCGTTTTTTCTTGCTTCATAATTTGGTAAGTTTGTCGAGATGAGTTGATCCCCAAGCTCTTGCCAAACCATAAATTGTGTCATTCCATAATTGTCATTTGTTGGATTCTGTTGATAGCCGTAATAAGCAATTAGTGACAAACGATCCTTTTCAGCAATTGTCAATTCTGATGGTTGAAAGTCTGAACCAGGTGTCAGACTCACTCCATGCTCAATACAAAAAGCTGGCACGCCATCGACTCGTTTCATCCAAACAGATTCATCTGTCCAATGCAGGCCACCAAAACGACTGAGATACCAAGAAGAGGAATAATTTGCGACGGGTTGATCGGTGACAGTAGCAGCGAGCGTCAATACTGGATTAATAAAAAAAACAACCACGATTGTTGTTAGGGTGAACAACGTGGTTGCTTTGCGTGCGATTTTATTCATATTTTTTCTCCATTCTTTTGAGCTTTACAAAAATAGTATATTGATTTTTGTAGGACTTCTAATTTTTATTCTCTCCACTCTCCAATGAATTTTTATGACTTGGATTGTTACTTAGACAAAAAAAGAATCAAAAAGTATTTACACTTCTTGATTCTTGTAGAATGCTATGGAATTTAAAAATGTTATAACGAAATTTCTGTTTTAGACTATGAACAAGGAAAGCTCATTTGATTTGTCACTTTTCTTGATTAATGATTAATTATTTTTTTGACACTTTCTCATGTAAAGAATCTACTAAACTGTCATCGTCTAATAATTTAATATCCTGATCAATAATTAAGTCTTTCAAAACATTAAACCTAACATTTCTATTAATTAGTTTATTAACTCCTTCAGAGGAAGCCTGTTTGTATCTTCTGAAATAATCAAATAATTCTTTTTCAGAATCGCTAAGATTTAATTTTTCTGAGTCCTCGTTTTTAAACTCTAAATATATTTTAATGAAGTTTTCAAATCTATGTTTATGGATTTGTGTCCAAACCAAGTCTTTTCTCAGTAGATAAAATATTAGAGAAAAAACCGTGTAATTTTGGACTTTTCTTTTCAAAAAAAGCATATTTTCCTTAGGCATTTCTTCTATCAATTCTAGAAAATAATCTATACCTTTTTCAATTCTTTCCTTATCTTCATCAATTTCAGGGTAACTATCTTTATACGCTTCGTATGCTTCATTTATTGGCTGATTAATTTTGGCTTGGTCAACAATACCTCTTTTTGACAAGATGATAATATTGGCACAATAAGTTACATCTTGCATTCTCTTAACATCTGTAGCACTAAAAATCTTAATTTTTTCCCAGAAAGCATTATTCGATAACTCAGTAGCAAATTCATGAAAAAGACCTTTGCTGGCATGTCTTCTCTCTTGAGCATTCAGATTGTATTCAGTGAGATTTAATCTAGTAAACATGTTAATGACGTCTTCTTCAGCAGCATTTTTGTCAATTTCAATCACAGAAATACTATAATTCCAAATTTTTTCTTTATCATGATCATCCAAATCAGAAAATAATTTATTGTCATATTTCTCTTTGCATGTTTCGTCCAATAAATATTCTTTCTTTAACTTTAGTTGTCCATTTAAGAACTCTGATATTGCTGTTATACGCTGCTGTCCATCAACAATATCAATTTTTGCTTGACCTGTATCTGGATCAATATCACTTTGCCACCAATAAACTGAAGGAACGACATAATTCAATAGTATCGTTTCAATTAGTCTTACTTTGTCACTTTCAGTCCAAATCGCTCTTCTCTGGTATGAATGATCAACATCAAGTATGCCATCTTTTAATAGGCGATTAATCTCCGTTATCGTTTTAGTATTATCCTTAAATTTGAATTCCATATAGCTCACCCCTTACATTTAATTATTCCGCTTTTAGTATATTTTTCTAAGTCTGACCAAGAGTTATAAAATCTGTAATTAACTTGTTCTATTATTCCCAAATCGTCTTGCATACTCGTGTTGCATTTGTCTATTTTATCTTTCAAACTAGTCTGTAAAGATATTTGTGCTGCGATATATTTGTCATTTAGAAATCCTTTGAAAATACTAGAACTCACAGTAGGATAATAATTGACATGTGTTCTATATGTCAGTTCTTTGAACGCTTCCCACAAATCAGCGAACAATCTGTCAGACACAATAGCAATATCTATATCAGACTCACCATGACTTTCAATTAGTTGTCCAAACTCTCTAAAATTTTTTCTGGGTGACAAACTGAATCCAATCTTTGCACTCCCAACAATCAAGTAATCCTCGTCCGATATGTCAAAATGCTCTGAAATAATGGAAGATGCAATTTCCATATGTCTCTCAGGTGATTTTCGCCTAGATAATTGATTATTAAAATACCAGACCTCTTGTGTTTTAAAGTACATTTCATAGAAATCATTCACATCCATAGAATACAAATCTTCTATTATCTCATCTTTTTCTTTCCCGCAATAACTCATTTTTTTCTCCTACAAAGACCAGTTTTATTTTTTCAGCAATTCCTCTTGCCATAAGAAACGGTACAGCATTCCCTACTGCCTTAAACTTATCAGTTAGAGTGAAGTGAGCAGGCAATTCAAACTCTCTAGGTGCGGATTGAATGGCTAAAGCCTCTGCTACACTTAATCGTCTTGCAAAATACGGATGTAAATGTACTTCATTGTTCCCATATGCCGCAGTAGGTGAGTACCTCCATCGATGAATTCGTTTGAATGATTTTTTTGATATATCACCTTCAGCTATGGTTTCGAATTTGAGTAGAGATTTAGGTGTAAAGAAATCATTAGCGTTAGGATGATTGTAGACATTATTTTTCTCAAACCAATATTCAACAGTGAGCTCTTCATCAATTTCTTCAGGTATTAATCTCATCTGTTTTTCTTCGAAATTATCAATAACTGGCCATCTATAAGCAGTTTTTTTGTTAAGCTCAGATCTAAGTGAATCAAATATGTTAAAAGTAAATTGACCTTTGCTATAAGGACTTGATTGGCTTAACCCAAAAATGAAAAACCTTTCTCTGTCTTGGGGTACACCAAAATCTAAAGAGTTCATTATATCGAATGTAATCTCATATTCTGATAGCTTCATTTCTTCCATCTTTTGTTCAATATAAAATCTATTCTTCTTTGTCTTCCATATCCCCTTAACATTTTCAAATAAGAAAAAATCTGGATTATATTTTTTTATTAATTCAAAATATATAGTACTCAATCGACCATTATCGCCCTCTGCACCTTTGTTTTTTCCAGCAACAGAAAAATCTGGACAAGGAGGTCCTCCTATAAAACCAACTACTCCGTCTTTTTTCTCATTATTCACTTTACGCTCGAAGTCTTCGTCGCTAAGCAAATTTTCGACATCTAACAAACTATATCCATATTTGGGCAATTGACACTCTAGCTTTTCTCTAGAATATTTGTACATCTCCAAAAATTCTTCCTTTTTTTCAAATACTTCAACTATTTCAAATCCTGATTTTTCAAATCCCAAGTCTAATAATCCAAGACCGGAAAAAAAAGAAAAAATTTTAATCTTCAACTGTAATTCCTCATTTCACTAATAAATACCAATTTCGGGTTTCAGCAACTATTATACTCTATTTTTGTGATTTAGTGTTATAGAGTTTACCATAAAATTTGTGAGTACGATATGTTTGTATACCATAACAAAGAGCAATTTCTTTTTGTTAACAGAAACAATTTGGCTATTGTTCAAGCAAAAAAGGGCATGAGGAACTTGGTATGCTAAATGTTGAAAATCCTGTTGCAAGTCTGTATAGTTTCGATAATCCCCAAAATCTAAGCGATTAGATATTCGAATCGCATACTGATCAGCAATGAAAACATTTCGTTCAAAATATATAGTAACCTTACATCTGCAGTTTCAGGTCCAATATCAATAATACTCAATAGCTCTTTTCGCAGGGCTTATGTTTTATAGTTGCCGAATTTCTCAAGCTCCTTACTGTGAGAGACAAAATGAACAAGCAAATCATTTATAGACTTACTTTTTTGATGATGAAATCCTGCTGGTTGAATCGTTTCTTGTAATTCATCCAGAGGTAATTTTTGTAGCTTATCAAGTGAAAGGCAAGGTTCCAGATTAGAAAATACCTTCTTAACATTTACTTTAGGGGTCTGTTGGATTAAGATCAATATTTGTTTATTATTTTCATAGTGCCCACCAAAAAGAGAACGAACTTAAGAAAGCTAGCACTTATTCTTAAAGACTCGGCGAATTAATAGTGAAGTTTATTAACGCAAAAAAAGGACTAGATAGTTTCATCTAGCCCCAATAAAAATCATTTCTTATTCTGTTTTAGGTTCTTTGTTAATCGCTCGGCCTTTATTTTTCGATAATTGAATCCAATCTCTTCCATTAATTCTTCCCAAGTCTTTCCAGTTCTTCGGATGATGGTAGAAGGAGATGGTATAAGTGAGCGATTATATTTTTTTTCAAATTCAGTTCTTGATAGAGAAGCTTCTAAATCAAGTCGCTTAATCTCTGACTTTAGCAAGCTTAGCATTTCAAAACTATTCATGGTTTCAGATTTTTTAGTAACAAAGAAAAACTTCACGTCTCCAAATCGTTTTTTTAAAGTCGATAGTGAGGGTACATTTTGACCAACACTCTTTTCTTCGTACTTACGTTGAGAGCGAAGGTTGTTCGTTTTGATGAAGTCTTTAACGATTTTTTTTAGCTCTTTATCAGAGTAGTTGTTCCATTTGTATCGTTCATAAGGCTTCCTACCCAGAGTCAAAAGCATCTTGTCCCACGAACCAAACCGGTCATTTATTAACCATAAACTAGGTGCTTTACCAGGATTCATTAGTAGCATTTCTTGGTAGTCTCTTACTGTGTCAATTTTATGTGTATCAATAAACCCACTAATCAAAACTAGTAATTCTAAATCGTTTTTGTCTTTCCAAATGATTCTTTTATCGGTCGTTTTCATCTAAAACATCCTCTCGAAGTTTTATAGAAACTGCACCAATCGCTCTTTTGTTCGCCAGTAGTAAGTGCATTGTCTTTTTTTACCAACGAGTGCAAACCCCGCCTCAAGGCTGCACAATTCGGTTATCGTTTTGGTGCTTTCCGGATGAAAAATGTCGTCAGTGACGCATCGTAATTTTCACCAGTTTTGACTACACGGGTAGTCAAAGTGGGAAAATCAAGGAAAAACTAGGGAAAAAAGCACTCAAAAGCGATTACATCGTCAAAAGAGCAAAAGAAAAAGCCCTTGATAGACAAGGACTTTCGCAGTTTTTTACTTCGGTAAAGAATCTCAGAAAACCTATCTCCGAATTTCTTTGATACGAGCTGCTTTTCCGTGTAATGCACGTAGGTAGTACAATTTTGCACGACGTACTTTACCATAACGAACTACTTCGATTTTAGCAACACGTGGTGTGTGCAATGGGAAGGTACGTTCCACACCGACACCGTTAGAGATTTTACGTACTGTATAAGTTTCGCTAATACCAGCTCCACGACGCTTGATTACTACGCCTTCGAACAACTGAATACGTTCGCGAGTACCTTCGACAACTTTCGCGTGAACACGAACTGTGTCCCCAGGACGAAATGCCGGAATATCTTGACGTAATTGGTCTTGTGTTAGTTCTTGAATCAATGGATTCATTTTTATCATTCTCCTTATTCCCAAACATTCTTAAGGCCTATGCCCCAGCGGAACATCGTAATAGTTGAGAGCTTTACACTCACCAAGACATTGTAGCACAAATAAATTCTATCTGTAAAGATAATTTTCTTGTCATCTTCGTTTTTTTACATTGATCTTAGTATCACCAAAATTTTCCGACTAAATCTATCCAAAAATATATTGATTTCACCTTAACATTAACTGGTAAAATAGTTAGCAAATGCCAAACCAATAAAAAAAGAGATCATAATGGAGTATTTCTTAAAATGCTCACTTTTACTTGTAATATTCTTACTTATTACTAGATACAGTAATACACAGATATCACAAAACAAGAGCGGACAAACCGTCCAAATAGAAAGACAGGAGAGCAACAATAAGGAATCTTCAAAAGAAGATCGTCAAATTCGCCTTAAAACGACGGAAACAGAAATCATTTTTGAAATAAACAACAGTATCGCCGCAACTGAATCATCTCGGCAATTACCCTTAATTGTTGAATTAAAAAAATTCGGCAGTAATGAAAAAAATCTTTTACCCATCGCACAAACTAAATACCTCTCATACACCTAGAGCCAAAAGTGAAATTGGAAAATTAGCTTATTATGAACCTTGGGAAGATGTAGTCATTTTTTTTTGATATCTTTTCATCTTCTGGAAGTCTCTATGGTTTAGGTGAAGCGATTACTGGAATAGGACAGCTAGCTGACTTGTCAGGAACTGCTAGAATTGGAGCTGCAGAATAAATAGATAGATGATTTCACATAAAAAAAGATCAAATGACTAATCGCTAGTCATCTAATCTTTTTGATTCTTCCACTTTTATTTCGGCTAACAACTTGCTCATTTCATCATTCATTTCCAATGTTTCCAACATATCAGGACGTCGCAAATAGGTGCGCCTTAAGGACTCCTTTAGCTGCCACTTCTCAATTAAGCGATGATTCCCATTCATTAAAACCTCTGGTACTTGCATACCGTTAAATTCCGCTGGCCGCGTATATTGGGGATGTTCCAATAAACCAGTCGAATGAGAATCCGTTTTCGCTGAAGATTGATTACCTAAAACTTCCGGTAGTAAACGAACTGTTGCATCAATCATTACCATAGCGCCTAGTTCTCCACCCGTTAGAACATAGTCTCCCAACGAAACTTCATCTGTTACCATCGAACGAATCCGCTCATCATAGCCTTCGTAATGACCACAAATAAAGACCAGCTGATCCTCATTCGCAAATTCTTCTGCCATTTTTTGATTAAAAGGTTTGCCCGCCGGATCTAGCAAAATTACTCGTTTCTCTTGATTGCCAGCTGCTCCTTCGATGGCTTTCAAATTATCATAAATTGGTTGAACCTTCAGAAGCATGCCGGCTCCACCACCATAAGGATAGTCGTCTACCTGCTGATGCTTGTTTTCTGAGTAATCACGAAAATTATGAACGTTGATTTCCAACAAATTCTTCTCTACAGCTTTACCGATGATTGATTCACTCATAGGACCTTCAAACATACGAGGAAAAAGCGTTAATACATCAATCCGCATCGTCCAACAGCCCTTCTGGAATTTCGACATACACCTTGCCATCTTCTAGATTGATTTCTTTGACAACTGATTCAATGTAAGGAATCAACGCGTCTTTTTTTCCTTTACGCTTAACTACCCAAACATCATTGGCACCTGTAGTGAGAATTTCAGTGATTTCTCCTAACGCACGATTATTGTCATCAATCACAGTTAGACCAATAATTTCATGATAATAGTACTCGTCATCATCCAGTTCACTCATTTGGTATTCAGATACCTTTAATGTCCCATCACGGAAAGGTTCTACCATATTGATATTGTAATATCCTTCAAAGGTCAACAAATCAAAATTTTTGTGTTTGCGGTGGCTAGCTACCGTCAGCTTTACTGGCGATTTCCCTTCTTGAAATAAATACAATGTTGCTCCTACTTGGTAACGTTCTTCAGGAAAGTCAGTTTGAGAAATCACACGAACTTCGCCTTGAATTCCGTGAGTATTTACGATCTTTCCCACTTTATAATAATTTGTCACTTCGGTTCCTCATCTTTCTTATTTTTTCATGGAAACAGCCATTTGTAAACTACTCAATGCGTCAGTGTGCATCGTTTTATATGCAGTGTTATTTACTTGCCAAGCTACTACGTTACTTTCAAAACCTCCGCCGGTTACTGACAAACTAATTTGACCAGCATCTTTAGGAATTGGTAAAAAGGCGGTTTCTAAATATTCCACAATTTCTTGAGCTAAAGGTACTGGGTCTTCCCCATTTATGTTAATCGCTTGAACGGTTAGGTTCCAATTACCTTCCTGCCAGCTTAAATAGCTTGAACCGGCTCCAGATTGCTGATAACCAGTAATATTATAGCCTAGATCAATTGCTTGTCCCCCACCATCAAAGGAGGGTGCTACAGCATCTCGCGCTTCTTCAGGTGAATCATAAGTAATTCGTTGAAATTGAGCAACAGGTGTTTGATTTTCTAATTGCGGGTCGTTCAACGGTAATTTACTTTCTGTATTATAGTAAGAAATCGTTAACGTGTTATTCGCTTCTCTGGCAGCAATTGAAATTGCTTGAGCATTTCCTACCGATGAAACAGCGGGTGTCTGTTCATTTGGATATGCTTGCTGCAGTTCATTGTCTCCTGTTGCTTCCTGAGAGTTCGTGGTTGTCGAACTGCTAGTCGATTGCTTGGTTGATTCTGACTGCTTGCTAGATTCTTTTACTTTGCTAGTGCTGCTTGAAACGATGTTACTGCTCTCTTGTGATGACGATGAATCATCAGAGGCAGTGTTTCCTCCACAGGCAGCCAAAAAGAGTAAGGCACTGGCTAACACTAAATATTTTTTCATGTTATGATCCTCCTTTGGTTTCTTCTATCGTACTACAAAAAGAAAAAACACTCGAATCCTAAGACACGAGTGTTGTGTAAATTATTTGCCATCTACAATATTGAGACGAACTTTTTTGGGTCCCTCAGTCCGAACACTATAAACGATTGTTCGAATCGCTTTAGCTACTCGGCCTTGTTTCCCAATAATGCGACCGATATCTTCAGGAGCAACAGCTAAGTTGTACTCAAAGAAATCTTTCGACTCGTTGATTTCTAATTTCACTTCATCTGGTTTGGTAACCAAAGGACGAACAATGGTTAACACAAGTTTTGACAAATCTTGCATAATTGTCCACCTTATTTCTTAGTGAATTTAGCTTCATGATGTTTTTGCATGATTCCTTCTTTAGAAAGAATGTTGCGAACTGTATCAGAAGGTTGAGCACCTTTTTGTAACCAGCTTAAAACATCTTCTTCTTTCAAAACGACTTCTGCAGGATCTTTCAAAGGATTGTAAGTACCTACAGTTTCGATAAAACGTCCATCACGAGGAGAACGAGAATCAGCAACAACGATACGGTAAAAAGGTTTCTTTTTAGAACCCATACGTTTCAAGCGAATTTTAACTGCCATTTATTTGTTACACCTCCATATAATTAATCACAAGACGTAGTTTATCACGCTTTTGACTACCTGTAAAGAGTTTTTTCTTTACAGACTAAAAAGGCATTATTACTGGGGCCAAATTTAGAAACTCTATCAGATAATTTTATATAAATTGCTCCTTATCTACTCAAAGACTAATTAATGCTTGTAAATTCAATTTGTGAATACAGACCGTTAAATCCTTGCTACCAAGACTTATTACCTTGTGAATGATGCAATTAGTCTATTTAAAAAATCTTAAAACATATTATTTGCTAGTTTTACTTATTTTTTGTAAGATAATCTTGTAACCAAATAAAGGAGGATTTATTTATGACAAAAAAAATCGGTATTTTAGTGGGTAGTTTGCGGAAAGATTCTTACAACAAAATGATTGCCAAAAAATTTGCAGAATTATTACCAGAAGGCTATGAGGCAGTATTTTTAAAAATTGATGATCTACCATTGTACAATGAAGACTTGGACGTCGAAGGTCAAGTTCCTAACGAATGGGCTCGCTTTCGTAATGAAATGAATGACGTGGATGGCGTTTATTTTGTAACTCCTGAATACAATCGTTCTGTACCAGCTGCATTGAAAAATGCGTTAGATGTTGGCTCCCGTCCAATGGGCAGCAGCGTCTGGGGCGGCAAGCCTGGTTTAGTCGTGACTGCATCACCTGGTGGTCCTGGCGGATTTGGTGCTAACCATCATTTGCGTCAATCACTAGTCTTTTTAGATGTACCTACGTTGCAACAACCAGAAGCTTATATTGGCGGCGTAATGAATTTAGTGGACAACGATGGCAATGTGGTTGATGACACTGTTAAGTTCTTCCAATTAATCACTGATAAATATATTGAGTTTTTTGAAAAACTAGCTAACTAATTTTTTCATAAGCCAGATTGCGATAAGTCATCGTATTCTGGTTTTTTTCTTGTATAATAGAAGATAACTAGGAGGGATTCTATGAACGGAGTTATATTTGATTTTAACGGAACATTATTTCGGGATTCTGCCTATCATGAAACAGCTTGGCATACCTTTATCGCCCAAGAAACTGACCGAGTGGTTGCTAAAGAAGAATTTGAGCACCACGTTCACGGTGTAAACAACCATGAAGCTTTAGAGTATATTTTTAAAAAGAAATTAGGCAAAGAAACGGCAGATGAATTAGCGGAACGTAAAGAAAAAATTTATCGTGAGATGATTTTAGCTCTAGACAGTGGGAATCAGCTTGTGGCTGGCGCTGAAGAATATTTAGATTTCTTAAAGGAACGCAACATTCCTATAACCATCGCTACGGCTTCTATGAAGAACAATGTTGATTTCTATTTTGACTTCTTTCGTCTGGATCGCTGGTTTGACTACGATAAGGTTATCTATAATGACGGCAACATTCCCAGCAAACCAGCACCTGATTTTTATCTAAAAGCTGCCGAAGAGATTCAATGTCCACCCGCTGAAGTCATTGTTTTTGAAGATTCTGTTTCAGGTATTCGCTCAGCCTTTAATGCTAAAGCTGGAGCTATTTGGGGTGTTTCCACTGAAGGAAACAATCAAATGCTGTTGCAAAGCGGTGTCTTGACGGGTGTAATTGATGACTACCTTGATTCTCGTATCTATGAACAATTTTAGGCATTGATCAAGTGATCAATGCCCTTTTTTTACTTGCTCATACCGAAAACAAGTCATCTGGTGATCGTTAAACATTCCGACGGCCTGCATAAAAGCATAAATAGTCGTACTACCAACGAACTTGAAACCTCGTTTTTTTAAATCCTTAGCTACAGCATCTGACAATTCGTTGTTTGCTGGAATCTCCTCAGCGTTTTTTCGCTGACCATCAACCGGCTTTCCGTCAACAAAACTCCATAAGTAATTTGAAAAACTACCCTTTTCCTCCTGAATCTTCAATACCTGCTGAGCATTTACAATTGCCGCTTCAATTTTACGGCGATTTCGAATAATTCCAACATCTTCCACTAAAACTTCGATTTTCTCCTGATCAAAAGCAGCGACTTTTTGAATATCGAAGTTTTCATAGGCTTGGTCAAAAGCGTCTGACTTATTCAAAATAGTTTGCCAGCTAAGTCCTGCCTGGTTAATATCCAGCATAAGCTTGCGGAATAATCGCTGATCATCATATTCAGGAACCCCCCATACAGTATCATGATACACTTGCATTCGCTCATTTGATTGTGCCCATAAGCAACGTTCCATTTTCTCACCTCATTTTGTTTAGTGTATCAGAAAACACTGAAAAAAGATTGCATTTTCAAAGTGTACTATGTATACTAGTACACACAGAATATGCTAGGGAGGTTCCTTATGGTTACAATTAATAAAAGTGGTAATAAGGCTTATTATGAACAGCTTGTTTTAAGCATTAAAGAAGATATTCTGCAAGGAATACTACAACCTGGCGACCGCATCCCTTCTGTACGAGAGATGGCAAAGCTATTACTGATGAACCCTAATACCGTAAGCAAAGCCTACAAGGTATTAGAAGCTGAACAAGTCTTAGTTACTGTTAAAGGGAAAGGCACTTTTGTACGCGAAAGCGGTGAGCTTCCTCGTAATGAGTTAAAAATTCAACAACTCAGAGAACAGTTAAATGATTTGGTGGTAGAAGCCAGACACTTACAAGTCACCTCAGATGAACTAATCAGCTGGGTACATTCTGCAGAAAAAAAGCTAGGAGGTCAGAATAAATGATCGTACAAGGATTAACCAAAACAATTGACCAGCAAACTGTCTTAGAAGATATCACCTTCGAACTGGTGAAAAATGAGATTATTGGTCTAATTGGGCGCAATGGCTCAGGAAAAACCAGTTTGTTCCGAATAATAGCTGGTCATTATCTGCCTGATGCGGGAGATATTTTGATTGAAGACCAATCGATTTATCAGCATAGTGCGATCAAGGAACAAATTTTCTTTATTGATGAGAAGGAAAATTTCTTAAAAAGCTATTCCCTGAAAAAGATTAATGCTTTCTACCAATTAAACTATTCAGCCTTTGATCAAGATTTATTTTTACAATTAATGCAACAACATGAACTGAACTTACAAGCAAGTTACCGTCAGTTGTCTAAAGGAATGCAAGGTTTGTTTCAAATGATTTTAGCGATTTCTTCAAATGCTACTTACTTATTACTGGATGAACCCTTTGATGGGTTGGATGTGATTGTTCGCAAACAGGTCATTGGGTTATTACTGGAGCATTTAAGTGAAAACAACCGCACAGCTCTAATTGCTTCACATAATCTCAATGAACTGGAAAGTTTAATTGATCGTGCTTTGTTGCTAAAGGATAACAAAATCAACAAGGATTATCGTTTGGAAAGTATGCGGGAGAATGCAAAGAAGATACAGCTAGTATTTAAAACTAAAAAAATTCCAGCAATTGTTAAAGAAAATTCTAAATTGATTGATTTCCAAGGTCGCGTAATTACAGCAGTTTTTGAAAACTTTACCCCAGAGCTGGCCGCCAAAATTCAAGAACATAACCCGCTCGTTTTTGAAGAACTACCTTTATCCTTGGAAGATTTATTTGAAGCAAATTTAAAACAAAAACGAAAAATACTGTAGAAAGGAATTGATCCAATGATTAAGGCTATTTATTTTGAACGCTACAAAAAACCACTGATTGCTTTTTGTCTGCTGATCATCGGAATCTGTCTACTAAATGCAAAATTCCAGAGCGAATCCTGGCATCAGATCGCTTCTTACTACCAAGAGGATGAAATTGGAAGAGAGAATTTTGAGAAAAACAAAAAAGATTACATGTACTGGGATGATGCTTCACAAGAGAATAAATCCTATAAAAATTATCAAGAATACACGGATGTCAATCTATATGTCTATCAAACATTATTTGCGTCTTCAAATCCTGAACTCATTCCAAAAACCAAAG
The DNA here is from genome assembly GCF_050498925.1 of Enterococcus sp. AZ163. Taxonomy (NCBI): domain Bacteria; kingdom Bacillati; phylum Bacillota; class Bacilli; order Lactobacillales; family Enterococcaceae; genus Enterococcus; species Enterococcus sp. AZ163. The sequence continues at coordinate 2,311,631 of NZ_JBIPAO010000001.1, read as the reverse complement.
AGTATAATCAAAAGGAAACCTATATTACAACTAACTCAGATTATTCTTTAGTGTTGCTTCTATTGGTTCCTTTAGCAGGCTTTTTGCTCTTTTTCATTGATGCAAAAACTGGTTTTAACCAATTTCTGTTTTCTTTGCCAGTAACTAAAAAAGAACTATTTACAAAAAAGCTCTTTTATATTGGTGGACCAATCTTATTTACAGTTTTGATTGGTCAGGCATTGTATGCTACCCTTTTTCACAGCTTAATTCCTGCAACTTATATGAATGCAACCTTAGGTCAGATGTTTGTTTCGATTATCAATTACTTTTTCTTAGTAGTATTGATGTTTAGTGCAAGTGCTTTTGTTGGTTCGATGGTTGGCAATCTAATCTTTGGCCCATTAACGTGGTTTGTTTTCTGGATTTTCATGCTGTTTGTTCCAAGCTCTATTTATACCACTTTAGAAATTAGCGGTTTTAAAGAAAAGAATGCTACATCTATTCTTCATAATCTATTCATTACTAGTATTGGAAAAACGGGTGGACATTGGTGGATGAGTCTGATCTTTGTCTTGCTTAGTGCTATTTTACTATTTTGGGCTTATAAAAAATATCAGTCCATCAGTTTGGAAAATGATGGCCAGTACTTGCTGAACAAAGAATCTCGTTGGCCAGTATGGGCTCTTATGACCAGCTTCTCCTCATTGATATTGGGAACATACTTTTTTAGACCTTGGTATATCTATTACATGAACCTCTCTGTTAAAGGATCACCCTCAATTTGGGAGCCCATTAGCGAAAGCCTACTTATTCTATTTTTTGTCGCAGCCATCTGTTATGTGTTAGTTTTCTTTTCAGCCATCAAGAAAAGATTGAGTCGAAGAAATACACAGAATGATCCTAATCAAATTTAGGAGGAAACCTATATGGTCTTACAAGTATTTTTTACCTTATACCAGGTACTTTGTGTCTTTCTTCCTTGTCTAATTTATCAATGGTTCAATTTAAGAAGAAAAACAGAACATATTCCTTTATCTAATTTAGTTTGGCGTTTTTTGTTCATTTTGTACCTTTACATGGTTATTTATGTCACCGGTGTCGGAACACTTTGGGATATTTTCAGCTATCCAGAAATCATTCGTTTAGAGGAAATTAGTTTAATTCCTTTTCAGGCAGGCAGCTTTCTCACAAACCTGTTAAATACGTTTATGTTTATTCCTTTTGGTTTTTTACTACCGTTAATTTGGAGAAAATACCGCAATTTTTCCTCCACTGTACTTTTAGGAGCTGGTTTCTCTATGATGATTGAATTGTTGCAGCTATTCAATCGAAGAGTAAGCGATATCGATGATTTTATGATGAATACATTAGGTGCCTTCTTGGGCTTTCTAGTTTGGCGTTCGTGGCAATTACTGGTAAGAAAAGATAGCAAAGAAATTGTTGCTTTAGGAAAAAACGAAGCGGTCTGTTACGTTTTACTTAGTCTAGGTGGTACTTTCTTTTTTTACAATTGGCGTTTTTTCCTGCGATTCTTATAAAAGGGGTTAAAGCTCATGAAAACTCAAAAGAGAGCATATTTTTTGTTGGTGATCTATTTATTGATACTCATTTGGATTTTACTGTTCAAAGTCACCCTGTCATTAAGTGATTTGGCCCATTCGTTAAATCTGAGCAGAAGTATTAATTTAATCCCTTTTCAAGCTTCTACAATCATTAACGGAAAAATCGGTTTGATGGAAATCGTTTATAACTTCTTGATCTTTGTTCCATTTGGCGGCTTGCTAGCAATTGCTAATAAAGAAAACTCGTTTTTAATAAAGGGATTATTTATTGCCAGCTTTAGCTTAGGTATTGAAATTTTTCAGTTTATTTTAGGTGTGGGTGCTTCGGATATTACTGACTTACTGATGAACACAGCTGGTGGAATGACTGGTTTGCTTGTTTATCATTTACTGAGAAAAGCAGTGACTGAAAAGAAACTGGATAAATTTCTGACTATTTTAGGAGGGATTTTATTAATCGTTTGTTTGAGTTTTGTCGTATTTTTACTGATTTACAATAGATAAAAAAAATAGCGTCACATCCTTTTTTTCGGATGCGGCGCTATTTTTAATTTTATTTGCGGCGCTTTTTCTTGCGATTCTTAGTTTTCTTCATCATGCGGTTCATGGCCATTTTGCCCATTTTCCCTTTGATGCCATTGCCAAACATTTGATCCATTCCAGCTGGCATAGATCCTTTACTCATTTGTTGCATCATTTTACGAGATTCCTTAAATTGTTTGATCATGCGATTTACTTCAACCACTGAGTTGCCAGAACCAGCCGCAATCCGACGACGACGACTAGGATTCAATAAGTCTGGATCTTCTCGTTCAGCAGGTGTCATCGAATAAACCATCGCTTTTTTACGTTCCACATCTTTCGGATCGACTTTAACGTTTTCAATACCTGGAACCTGACTCATCCCTGGAATCATTTTTAGGAGATCTTCAAGTGGTCCCATTCCCATTACTTGATCCAACTGTTCAATAAAGTCATTGAAGTCAAAAGAATTTTCCTTCATCTTACGAGCCAGCTCTTCAGCTTTTTGCTCATCGTAATCCTGCTGTGCCTTTTCAATTAGCGTCAGCATATCCCCCATGCCTAAAATTCGGCTGGACATCCGATCTGGATGGAATACTTCTAAATCAGTTAGTTTTTCTCCTGTACCAGTAAACTTAATTGGTGCTCCGGTAACTTGTCGAATGGACAACGCTGCACCACCACGGGTATCCCCATCAAGTTTAGTGATGATTACCCCAGTAATTCCTAGCTGGTCATTGAAGCTTTGGGCTACATTGACTGCATCTTGACCAGTCATGGCATCCACAACCAATAGAATTTCATTTGGTTGAGCGATTTCCTTGATCTGAGACAATTCCTCCATCAAGCCTTCATCAATGTGCAAACGACCAGCCGTATCAATCAGAACATAGTCATTCTTCTTCTCACGGGCAACTTCCATCCCTTGACGAACAATTTCTACTGGACTAACATCTGTTCCCATATCAAAGACAGGAACGTCTAATTGTTGACCTAATACCTTCAATTGATCAATCGCAGCTGGACGATAAACATCTCCTGCAATCATCATTGGACGAGCTTTTTCTGTTTTGATTAGGTGGTTGGCCAATTTACCAGCAAAGGTCGTTTTACCGGCCCCTTGCAAACCAACCATCATAATAACCGTAGGAATTTTGGGTGATTTTTCAATGCCAACTGTTTCAGAGCCTAAGGTTTTCGTCAGCTCTTCGTCAACAATTTTTACAATTTGTTGTGCAGGTGATAAGCTGTCAAGAACCTCTGTTCCTAATGCACGTTCTCGAACTTGCTTAGTAAAATGCTTCACCACTTGCAGGTTAACGTCGGCTTCCAACAAGGCCAATCGGATCTCCCGCATCATTTCAGTCACATCAGCTTCGGTAATTTTTCCCTTTTTACGTAATTTACTCATTGCCGCCTGAAGGCGTTCTGTTAAGCTTTCAAATGCCATGTTTGTCTATTCGTCCCTTTCCTATTCATCTAGATCTTGCAATTCTTTAATTGTTGAAGCAAGCGCCTCATCTTTTGGGTAGTGTTCTTTGACATAGTGCTCTAATTTTTCCAATTGTTCTTCTCGGACAATATAGTCGGAAACTAAATGCAGTTTACGTTCGTACTCTTCCAAAATTTTTTCGGTTCGCTTTATATTATCATAAACGGCTTGGCGACTCACATTATATTCTTCCGCAATTTCTCCCAATGAAAAATCGTCTGCATAATAAAGTTCCATATAGTTCATTTGTTTTTCAGTTAAGAGTGTCGCATAAAATTCAAACAATGCGTTCATACGATTCGTTTTTTCAATCTCCATGCGTTCCCTCCTCTGCTTGCCAATTCTCTTCAGAAAATACCGTAATTCCTTGATTGATGAAATAAGCGGTCGCTACTCCCACACCTGCTATTCGAGTACCTGAAAAGCTGCCATCATAAATTAGTTGGCTGCCGCAGGACGGGCTGCGTTCTTTTAAAATCAATTGGGTCACATCTAATTTTTTAAATTCCTGATAAGCGTTTATGGCTCCTTGTTTAAACAGCTCAGTCACATTTTCCCCAGTCTGATCCACAACAATTGCCTGTTCCTGCCAAACATCAAAACCATCCCCACCAACAATTTCAGCCGGAGTACGAGGAGTTGGCAGTCCACCTAAAACTTCTGGACAGACAATTACTGCTTTCTTTTGTTCTACTAATTGCTTCAGCGGATCGATCTGATTATGGTTGCCGTCATAGCGACAACAGACACCAGCTAAGCATGCACTGATCCCTATCATGTAACAATCTCCATTTCTTTGTAAAAAACAAGTGACAAAACTGCTTTCCCATTATACCATTTATTTATAGTTGGAAATAGTCCAACTATCTAGTTAATTACGAATAAAAGGAGAAGCTTATGAAGCGAGTGCTCGTTGTAGATGATGAACCATCAATTGTTACATTATTGACCTTTAATTTAGAAAAGGAAGGGTATGCTGTTACCTCAGCAGCAGACGGTAAAGAAGGGTACGAATTGGCCTTAAGCGATTCTTACGATTTTATTATTTTAGATGTCATGCTGCCCTCTATGGATGGGTTGGACATTGCAAAAAAACTTCGCCAGGAAAAGGTAGAGACCCCGATTCTTATGCTGACTGCAAAAGACGATGCCATTGATCGTATTCTGGGTTTGGAAATTGGTGCGGATGATTATCTGACTAAACCTTTTTCTCCTAGAGAAGTACTTGCAAGAATGAAAGCCATTTTCCGTCGGATTGAACCTCGCAAGGAGGAAACAGTGCATGAAATATTAACCACTGGAGAAATTGTGGCTGATTTGACTAACTATCAGGTTTCCGTTCGTGGCAAAGCAATTGAACTAACGCCAAAAGAATTTGAATTACTAGTCTATTTCATGAAACGCAAAGATCGAGTGATTGATCGTGACACATTATTAGATCGAATTTGGCATTATGATTTTTCTGTTCAAAGTCGAATCGTTGATGTCCATGTATCACATTTGCGGGAAAAAATCGAAATGGATCCGAAGCATCCAAAATATTTATTAACTGTTCGAGGATTTGGTTATAAGTTTCAGGTGCCTAATCAATGAGAAAGCCGAAATTCGATTACCTCTTGCTATTTATCGTCGTTGCCGGATTGTTTTTTGGAACATGGCGTTTAGCTGATTACTTCTATAACAAGGAGTTGATCAACCAGCAGGAAGAATTTCTTACTGACAACGGAAAATTACTTTTAAGCCAGCTTGATCTAAGCGATCTGGGAGCAAAAAATAATTTAGAAATTATGCAGCAATATGGAGAAGAATTGGATGAGCGGATTACTATCATGGACAATGAAGGCTCCGTTCTTTATGATTCCGTTTATCCTCATTTAGCAGGCAGCCGTGATAATCGGCCCGAAGTCAAAACTGTACTAAGTAGTAATACGGTTGGCACTTCGGTTCGTTATAGTGACACCTTAAAGGAAGAATTGCTATATACTGCGCAACCAATTCAGCAAGAGACACGATTAATCGGCGTGCTGCGTATTGCCAAAAGTACTGCAGCCTTTGCACAGCAAACGACGAATTTTAGAAGGTCTATGTTCGTTGTCCTGCTTTTATTCTATTTAGTATTATATGGGAGCATTGCTTATCTCATTTATCAGCGAAACCGTCCTTTAGAAACTGTACTACCCGTCTTGAAGAGGATGGTTGCCGAGCCTGAGAAAAGCAACTATGTCGTTCAGAATTCTAACAGCTGGCAAGAACTGTATGTAACAATTAATCAGCTAAGCGAGCAATTAAATCAGACCTATGCTGCCTTTATTGCCACAGAAGAGCAATTTAAAACACTCTTTCATGAATTAATGATTGGTGTCTTTATTATTGATGAACAAGGAAAATTTTTTATGATTAATCCTACTATGGAGGAAATTTTGCAGGTTGGTGCTGCTAATCAGCATTATTATTGGGAAGTCATTGAGGATCATAAGTTAATTCAATTGATTCAACAAATTATGTTAGAGAAAAACCAAGTTCATCAGGAAATCGGTTTGAAGCAGCCAGATAAGCGCGATTTGGATGTGCGTTTGCGTTATTTGGAAAATACTGCAACTGGCGATCAGGTAATGGGAACAGTCTATGACTTGACTCATGTTCGTCATTTAGAGAAAATTCAACGGGATTTTGTAGGTAATGTTTCTCATGAACTAAAGACGCCAGTCACATCCTTAATCGGCTTCACTGAAACCCTACTAGATGGTGCCAAGGAAGATCCAGCGTTAACAACTGAATTTTTGACAATAATGCAAAAGGACGCTTTACGATTACAGCGATTAATTCAAGATATTATCGAGCTTTCCAAGGACAGTGAACATATTCCTGAAGAGCTTCAAACAATTGAATTGTCTGATTTCATTCACCAACAAATTGAGATGTATCAGCATTTGTTGGATAAAAAGCAATTAGAGGTCAGAATTCATGGGCCCGAGAACAGTTTCTTCCTTACTCGGATAATTTTCTTCCAGCCAGTTATTAAAAATCTACTGGAAAATGCTATTCAGTATTCGCCCGAAAAAGGAACGATCACAATTAATTATCAAATGGATAATCAAAATTTGATTTTTTCAGTTACAGATGTTGGTATTGGTATTGCAAAAGACGATCAGGAAAGAATTTTTGAGCGCTTTTATCGGGTGGATCGTGCACGCAGTCGTCATTCTGGAGGCACTGGACTTGGTTTGGCGATTGTCCGTGAGTATAGCCAAATTTTAGGCGGTACTGTCACGGTAGAAAGCCATCCTCAGTTAGGTTCGACTTTCACTCTGACTCTGCCACTTCAATAACACAATTTTTGCACGACAAAAAGCATTCGTATCAAAAATTTTCCGATACGAATGCTTTTTTGTCTATTTTACGTTTCCTTCTGCATCTCGTTCAATTTTCATTGAAGTAATTGGTAGATAACCTAATTCCTTAACCGGACCTGATTGAACGTCTTCAGAAACCATGTATTCTAAGAATTTCGCTAATTCGCCCTTAGGTTCGCCATTCGTGTACATATGTTCATACGACCAGATTGGCCAGTCATTATTAGCAATAGTTTTCTCGTTTGCTTCCACACCATCCAATTTCAACGCCTGTAAGCTGTCATCCAAGTAAGAAAGTGCTAAATAACTGACCGCTCCAGGTGTATCCGCAACAATCTTCTTCACTGTTCCTGAAGAATCCTGCTCTTGTGATTGTACTGGTTCAGAACCATCCAAGCCCCATTTTTCAAAAGTTGCTCGTGTTCCGCTTCCGCTGGCACGATTCACTACTGCTATCTCTTGGTCTTTACCACCAACATCTTTCCAGTTAGTAATTTTACCAGTGAAAATATCAACCAGCTGTTCTTTGGTAATGTCCTTCACACCAACATCCTTATTAACAACTGGTGCAAAGCCAACAACTGCTACACGATGATCAACTAATTTTTCAGCATCAATTCCATCTTTCTCTTCCGCAAAGACATCGGAGTTACCAATCTCAACTGCGCCTCCTGATACTTGACTTAAACCAGTTCCGCTTCCACCACCTTGGACAGAAATTTGAACTGTAGGATTTTCTTGTGTAAAGCTTTCTTGGGCTGCATCCACTAAAGGCTGCAAAGCAGTAGAACCAACTGCTGTAATTTTTGCACCATCTGAAGCACTTGAACCACTTTCTGATGATTCATTAGTATTTCCGCCTGAACCGCAGCCGGCTAATAAAATGCTGGATACAAATAATGCTGCTAATAATTTTTTCATTTCACACGCTCCTTTGTTTTTGGTACATTTCGACTTTAACAAGTGAACGTTAAGGCAAGATGGAGTTCGTGTAAATGAATTGTTAAGGACTGTAAATTTTTAGTAAAGCAGATGAATTTCTGTTTCCCAACTTTTGACGAAAAACTTCAGCGGCATAAAGAAATTGTTGACTATTCCTTATCACAGCAACGAGCAAATCAATTAAAACTCTTCTCAAGATCCTAAAGCCTTTTTGACTGCTCAATTAATAGAAATTCCTGATTTGCCTCATTTGGAATAAGCTTGGTTGGACGACAAAAAGATTTCGTTGACTTTTTCTACCATCGCTGGTATTTATACCTACTTAATATAATAGAAAAAGAGACTTCCGTAGCAAACTCCTACTACAGAAGCCTCTTTCTTAGAAAGATGAATTGGGTTCTTTTAGAAAGGACAACTCTTCTTGCGTCGAAGGACGATTCAGCACAGCATTTCGATGAGGATAACGGCCAAAGCGTTCAATAATATCACGATGACGTTTTTCAAAATCTAAACTATTTTCCATTCCCGTTTCTGAGAATAATATCATCGCTTGGTCATGAATGGCTAGTGACTCTGAATGCATAAAAGGCATATAAACAAACGAGCGCTCTTCAATAGTCAACTCTATTAGTTCCTCTTTAACGATTGCTTCTTGTGCTAATACTAGAGCCATGCCATCGTAAGCAAAAGCTCGGGGATCCTCACGGAACAAGTTTCGTGAAAATTGATCTAAAACCAGAATTTCAGCTAATCTTCCTTGAATAGTTTCGCGCCAGAATGCCTTCTCACCTTGCGATACCTGTCTATGCAAGAGTGCAAAACGTTCACAAATCTTTTGATCAAAGCTTTCATCTTTAGCAAACCATTGCTTCGGCATTGACTCTGTAAACCAAAAATCTAATACTGCTTGACTTTCCAATAGTGTCGTCCCCTTTATTTAAGTGAAAAAAGAAGCAGGGAAACCCTGCTTCTACTTACCTTCTACATAAGCCCTTAATCGCTTCGTCGCTTCTTCTAAGTCTTCTAAAGAAGCAGCATAGCTAAGACGAATATATCCCTCACCTTCTTCGCCAAAGGCAATACCAGGAATAACCGCTAGCTGGTTCTTTTCTGCCAAATCTAAACAGAAGGCCATTGAATCTGTGCCAAATTGTTCCGGAATTTTAGCAAAAAGATAGAAAGCTCCCGATGGACGAGCAACTTGAAAGCCCAGATCCGTCATTTCTTTGTATAAGTAATCCCGACGCTTGCGATATTCTTCCCGCATCACTTCTCCGTCAGACATTCCTTGAATCAAGGCGCGTACTGCAGCCTTTTGAGAAATAGTAGAGGCTGCAGTTACTAGATATTGATGAACTTTGATAATCTGTGCCGTTAAACTTTCCGGAGCAAAGATAAATCCAATTCTCCAGCCAGTCATCGCATGTGATTTTGATAAACCGTTGATTAAAATGGTTTGTTCTCTTAAGTATTTGGCAAAGGATATATGTTTCATCTCATAATTTAATTCACTGTATATTTCATCACTAATAACAAACACATCATATTTAGCCAAAGTGTCAGCCAATGCTTCAACTTCTGTTTCATTATAAGCTACACCTGTAGGATTTGATGGGGAAGTAATGATAATTGCCTTAACAGCATCACCATGCTCCTCCATTGCTTGGTCCACTTGTTCTGGTGTTAATACAAAATCACTGTCCCGTGTGTCAATATATACTGGCTCAGCGTCTGCTAACAGAATTAAAGGCTCGTAGCCAGGATAAGTAGGCGCCGGCAATAGAACCTTGTCTCCAGGTTCTAAAATCGCTAATAGACTCGCTGAAATGGCTTCAGTGGCTCCTACTGTGACTAAAACCTCAGTTTGACTGTTGTAAGCTACATCGTATTTTTGAGCAACAAACTGACTAGCCGCATCACGAACATCTAGTAAACCAGACATACCTGTATAGTGACTATAATTTTCTTTAATAGCTTCTTCACCCGCGGTCTTTATATGCTCAGGTGTATTGAAATCCGGTTCTCCCAAAGTCAATTTCAGCACATTTGGAATACCAGAAACCTGCTCGTCAAATTGACGTATCAAAGAGACCGCAATCTTGTATACATTTGGATTAAATCGTTTGTCTAATTTGTTCATACTACCCCTCCATTTCTAATCATATTATCATAATAAGAAATTTAGTAAAGTCCTATACTGATTTATTTCTTAGACAAATATTGAACGTAAAGTATAAAACCACCGAAATTACTAAAGAAAACAACGCTATCATATAACTTGGTTCAATCGATAAAAGCAGTGCTTTTAAGTAAAAATCAACATCACTCATTCCGGATTGAGCGAGACCAGTTGGTCCGATTATTATACGCGGCAACATAAAAAAAATTGTTGAAAACATAATTTGAAGTCCAATGATAACTACTTGAAGAACATCATTCTTTTGGAAAAATTCTGAAACCAACATCGCGGCCAGTAATAAAAAATAGAAAACAGCTAATGTTCCAAAATTTTTAGCTACAAGAATACCCGTTCCATCTATTGGTCGAAAGATTTCAACATCTTGAACAATCGAGCTGAACCACTGAAACGGAGACACGACTAACGGAACTAACCAAAATAATAAATAGAGACGCGATAAGTTCTTTTTCATTGTGGCATACTTCCTTCTAATTCATGGAATTGTGGTACTGTTTGAATTTTCTCACAAACTGCTTACGTTTTCTTGATAACTAGCTAAATTATTTTTCATTATAGTACAAAAAAGAAGAAATAGCATTGAAATAACGCTGAAAAAAACATAAAATAACCAAACATACTATAAAAGGAGCTACTCTATGAACAATTGCTACATACAAAAAATTCCTTTCCTTTATTTACTGCTTCCTTACGTCCACCTATCACTAATTGTTGATTATTACTTGGATTCTCTGACTGGAATTATCGTATCAGTTATGATAACTGCTTTCTTGGGATTTTATTCCATAAATACTAGGCAGCTTCCAGTTTTAGTTATCTCAAATCTTTTAAATTTTGTCATCTCTTTTGTACTGACTAGAGTAAAAGGACTGTTTCAAACACCACACACCCTCCACTCGCCTTACTTAACTATTACCTTGCTCTTATTTCTTTTCTTATTAGCACAAGGTATTGGAATTTTTTGGGGAAGTTTCTTCTTTAAGAAATAGTTAGCCTCAATGAATTAAGTCTCATGCTGCCTTTCATTATTGATTCAAAAAAGAACCTCCCTGAGAGCAGGAAGGTTCTTTAAGCATTGATAATTCAATACTTTTGGTTTTTGTCTTATTCTCCAGCGTTTGCGTCTTTGAGACCGTATTTCTTGTTGAAACGGTCGACACGTCCATCTGCTTGAGTAAATTTTTGACGTCCAGTGTAGAATGGATGAGAGTCAGAAGTAACTTCGACACGGATTACTGGATATGTGTTTCCATCTTCCCACTCAACTGTTTCTTGAGAGTTCTTAGTAGAACCTGACAAGAATTTGAAACCAGTTGTTGAATCCATAAATACTACTGGATGGTAATTTGGATGAATTTCTTGTTTCATAGTTTTTTTCGCTCCTTTGCCCTGAAACATTTGCTGAATCAGAGTTTGTTTGCAATAAGCAACAGATATATACTATCATGAAAGATTCATGAATGCAATTATCTTTTTAGATTTTTTCGCGGTGTCCGATTACCAAATGACACATCTTTGAAAGCATCGAAAAAGGCTTGGTTGTTTTTGGATTTTTTCAAGAAGGTAATAAACTGATTAGTGTATTCCAGAGAGTCTCCCACCATGTTCTTACGTATTTTCCAAATTTCTTCCAATTTTTCAGGTGCCATTAGTAATTCTTCTTTTCGTGTTCCTGATTTCTTGATGTCAATAGCCGGGAAGACGCGACGTTCAGACAGTTCCCGAGAAAGCTGAAGCTCTAGATTACCTGTTCCTTTGAACTCTTCGTAAATTACATCGTCCATACGACTACCTGTATCGACTAAGGCAGTTGCTAAAATCGTCAGACTTCCACCTTCTTCAATATTTCGAGCTGCACCAAAAAATTTCTTCGGTTTATACAAAGCGGCAGGATCAATACCACCACTTAACGTACGTCCGCTTGGTGGAACCACCAAATTGTAGGCACGTGCTAAGCGGGTGATACTATCCATCAAAATAACTACATCGCGTTTATCTTCCACTAGTCGCATCGCGCGTTCTAAAACAAGTTCAGACACTCTAGTATGATTTTGTGGTTGTTGATCAAATGTTGAATACACAACATCCCCTTTAACACTACGTTCAAGATCTGTTACTTCCTCTGGTCTTTCATCAACCAAAAGAACGATTAATTCTACATCAGGGTAATTATCAGTAATTCCGTTGGCAATTTCTTTAATAATGGAAGTTTTACCGGCCTTCGGAGGTGCAACAATCAATCCACGTTGGCCAAAACCGACAGGAGAAAAAATGTCGATCATTCGTGTTGAGAGACGTCCTGGAGTAGTTTCTAAGGTTATTTGTCTATCAGGATATAAAGCTGTTAGCGCTGGAAAATGCGGGCGTTCCTTGGCCTCTTCTGGATCTTTACCATTAACGCTTTCCACATGCATTAGTCCATAATAACGTTCAGACTCTTTAGGTGGTCGTGCCTTACCAGCAACTTTGTCCCCATTACGTAAACCGAAGCGACGAATCTGAGAGGATGAAATATAAATGTCCTCAGCACTTGAACCGTAGTTAATCGGACGTAAGAAGCCATAACCATCTTGACCGACAATGTCCAAGACCCCTTCCATAATAAAGAAGCCTTGCTTTTCTGCCTGCGCACGGATTACCGCTAGCGCCAATTCCTTTTTGTTCATTTGGCTGTAGTAAGGAATCTTGAAGCCTCGCGCATAAGTGTAAATTTCCTTAAGCGTTTTGTTTTCAAGCTCAGCCATTGTTAAGTAATCGCTCATTATTTTTCCTCTTCCTCAATCATTTCAATCGTAGCTCCAAGTGAAGTTAACTTATCAATAATATGATCATAACCACGCAAAATATATTCAACGTTATAAATAGTAGTGGTTCCTTCTGCCATTAATCCAGCAATCACTAAACAAGCCCCAGCCCGCAAATCCGAAGCAACCACTTCTGCACCATGTAATTTGCTAGGTCCGTTTAGGACAATCATATTTCCTTCGACAGTCGCGTCTGCGCCCATTCTAACAAGCTCCGGAATATGATTGATCCGTTTTGAATAAATTGTATCAATTATTTCAGCAGTACCTCCAGTTGTTAATAGCAAAGGAGTAATTGGCTGCTGTAAATCAGTCGCAAAACCTGGATATGGTGATGTAGTAATATCAACGGCTCTTAAACCTTCTGATGGAAGTACATCAATACTGTCTTCAGAAATATTCATCTTAACACCCATCTCTTCTAGTTTAGCAATAAAGCTCTCAATATGCTCATAAATGACATTATTGATTTTTATGCCTTGTCCCAAAGATGCTGCCAATGACAAATAAGTTCCAGCTTCAATCCGGTCAGGAATAATCGAATGAATACAGCCATGTAATTCATCGACTCCCTCGATTCGAATTTCATCTGTACCAGCTCCACGAATCTTCGCACCCATGTTGTTCAGTAAAGTAGCGACATCAATAATTTCAGGTTCACGCGCTGCATTTTCAATAATCGTTCTACCTTTGGCTTTTACTGCTGCCAACATAACGTTTATTGTAGCACCTATGGATACTACATCCATAAAGATACGATCGCCTTTCATTCCTTCTTCATCCGTACGCAAATAAATTACTCCATGCTCATTGGAAACATCTGCACCTAAACTCTCAAAACCTTTTATGTGCAAATCAATTGGACGAGGGCCTAAAAAACAGCCGCCGGGCAAACCAACGACAGCCTCACCAAATTTACCTAATAATGCACCCATAAAATAGTATGAGGCGCGCAAAGAATTGATCTTTCCGCTAGGCATTGGAATTGATACGATCTTGCTTGGATCAATTTCCATTCGATTGTCTTCAAATTTTACTGTTGCACCCATGATTTCCAAAATCTCAATCAGTGAATGCACGTCTTGAATGTCTGGTACACCTTCCAACACGACAGGAGAATCCGCCATGATTGCTGCTGGAATTAAAGCAACGGCACTATTTTTTGCCCCGCTGATTGTTACTTCGCCTTTTAATGGCTTTCCGCCATGAATTACAATTTTTTTCATCTATATTCACCTATTAAGTTATTTACATTTTACATGTAGACCATCTTTCATTTTAGCACATAATAGTTAAGTAAAAAAGATAGTACTCATAAATTAACGGATGAATTACTAAAGGATTTATAAATAGTAGTATTATTCTCCGAAACAAACAGGTATTTTCCTTCATACGAAAGAGAACTTTAACTCATTTCTGTTAAAGTATGTCACAAAAAGATATTTTAACAGATCTTATGCTTTTAGAGTAAAAGAAAAACCTCAGATAAAATATCCGAGGTTTAATACTTAAGCAAAATTAAGCTTTGTTTGCAGAACCGAACCAGTCAATGTGTTCTTCAGCATCTTTAACGATTGCTGCAACACCTGGTGCCAATAATTTACGAGGGTCGAATCCTTTTCCTTCTTTATCTTTGCCAGCTTCGATATATTCACGAGTTGCTTTAGCAAATGATAATTGGAATTCAGTGTTAACATTCACTTTAGAAACACCCATTGAGATAGCTTTTTGGATTTGTTCTTGAGGAATACCAGAACCACCATGTAATACTAATGGTACATCAGAACCTACAGCATCAGCAATTGCTTGTAAATGATCGAATGCTAGGCCTTTCCAGTTTTCAGGGTATACACCGTGAATATTACCGATACCACATGCTAGGTAGTCGATACCAGTTCCAACCATTTGTACACATTCGTCAATGTCAGCTAATTCACCAGCACCGATGATTCCGTCTTCTTCTCCACCAATTGAACCAACTTCACATTCAACTGAAACACCTTTAGCATGAGCTTTTGCTACAACGTCTTTAGCCAATTTCAAGTTTTCTTCGAATGGCAAATGAGAACCATCGAACATAACTGAAGTGTAACCAACTTCAATACATTCTAAAGCAGCTTCGTAAGAACCGTGGTCTAAGTGAATTGCAACTGGAACAGTGATATTCATAGACTCTACTAAATCGCAAACAATATCTTTTGCAATTTTATAACCGCCCATGTATTTAGCAGCGCCCATTGAAGTTTGGATAAGAACGGGTGCTTTTTTAGCTTCAGCCGCGCGCAAGATTGCTTGCGTCCATTCTAAATTGTTTGTGTTGAATCCACCGACTGCGTATCCGCCTTCACGTGCAGCTTTTAAAAATTCAGCTCCTGATACTACTGGCATAAAAAATTCCTCCTAAGTAATCTTTTTGGCTAAGACATCGTCTTAACTAACGATCTAATTCTAACAAAGATTGCCCCATATTGCTACTACAATCCTTTCTTAAAAGCCTTTACATTCGATAAAACTTACGTCTTGGCACTTTTTTTAGTAAAAAAGACTGAAACAGCCCTAGCTATTTCAGTCAGATACTTACTTTTCTTCTTTGTTTTTTAATGAAGCCCCAACAAAGGCTTTAATTAATGGTTGCGGACGATTAGGACGAGAAATTAATTCTGGATGGAATTGACATCCTACAAAGAATTTTTTCTCTGGTAATTCTACGATTTCTACCAAACGATTGTCCGGGGATACCCCAGAGAATACCATTCCTTGATCTTCAAACAATTCACGGTAGCCGTTGTTGAATTCATAACGATGACGATGACGTTCTTGGATTACCTCAGTATTGTTATAAGCTTCTGCTGTTTTTGTACCCTTTTTCAATTTACATGGGTACAAGCCTAAACGCAAGGTTCCGCCCAAATTCTCTACGTTTTCTTGATCCGCCATCAAGTCAATAATATTATTGGGTGTATCAGGAGCTGTCTCAGCTGAGTTAGCATCCTGTAAATCCACTACGTTACGTGCAAACTCTACACAAGCCATTTGCATACCTAAGCATATACCCAAAAATGGGATATCATTTTCACGAGCATAGCGAATCGCTTCAATTTTCCCTTCAATTCCACGATCACCAAAACCACCAGGAACTAAAATTCCGTCTGCATCGCTTAGCTCTTCTGCTACATTTTCTTTTGACAATTCTTGCGATTTTACCCATTTAATTTCAATGTCAGAATCAAAAGAAAAACCAGAATGTTTCAATGCTTCAACTACCGAGATGTAGGCATCTGGCAGCTCAACATATTTGCCAACTAAAGCAATCTTAGTTTTCTTCTTAAGGTTAAGCACTTTTTCTTCTAATGAACGCCATTCTGACATGTCAGCTTCAGGGGCTTCTAATTTCAAATGATCCAATACGAATTGATCCATTCCTTGTGCTTGCAATGCCAAAGGAATGGAGTATAGAGTTTCGACATCACGAGACTCGATAACTGCTTCAGGTGCAACATCACAGAACTGAGCTAGTTTGTTTTTAGTTCCTTGAGAAACCGGCAGTTCAGTCCGGACAACTAAAATATTTGGTTGAATACCCAGTCCACGCAATTCCTTTACACTATGCTGCGTTGGCTTAGTTTTCATTTCACCAGCAGCCTTCAAGTAAGGAATCAGCGTAGTGTGGATATACATAACATTATCAGAACCAACATCTGCCTTCATTTGACGCAAAGCCTCTAAGAATGGTAGTGACTCGATATCCCCAACTGTTCCACCAACCTCAGTAATGATAATATCTGAATCAGTCATTTTTGCGGCTCTCATAATTTTAGATTTAATTTCGTTAGTAATATGAGGAATTACTTGGACTGTCGCCCCCAAGTATTCTCCTTTTCTTTCTTTACGAATAACCTCTGAATAGATTTTTCCTGTTGTCACATTGGAGTATTGATTCAAATTGATATCAATGAATCGTTCATAGTGTCCTAAATCTAAATCAGTTTCCGCACCATCATCTGTTACGAATACCTCTCCATGTTGATACGGACTCATCGTACCTGGATCTACGTTGATATAAGGATCAAATTTTTGAATCGTTACCTTTAATCCACGATTTTTCAATAAGCGTCCCAGTGAAGCTGCCACGATCCCTTTTCCAATAGAAGACACAACGCCGCCAGTTACAAAAATATACTTTGTCATAAATGAAAAAACTCCTTCATTATAGTTTGCAGGAAAAGCCTAGAAAATAAAGAAAAGCTCCCTATCCATATGAATAGGGAGCGGAATTTCACTAAACTTCTGACCCTTTTAAAAGGGTGCCCAAGCAGTATAATACCCACTATAGCTCGAAAAGTCAACACCTTAAAATGCCTAATAAAGAATTTCTTATTTAAACAAGCGATTCCAAAAGCTTGATTTCTCTTTTGGTTTTTCCTCTTTGGCAGTCTCGTGCAATTTTGGGTATTTCTTTTCAACATCAATAACTGGTATATCGACTGCATAGTCTGCCACTACTAGCAGACCTATTTTTGAGTCATCATCTGCTATTGCATCACTTACAACTGTAAAATCAATTTTCTCTTTCACAGCAATAGTTATGTACCGTTGCTGAAGTACAGTAGATACTGCTCCATTAATCAATATCCGTGCTGAAGGTTCCTTTTTGATTTCCATCAACAAACCTGCTTCATTCCCTTTGTCCTGCATTTCCCCAATTGTCATGCTCAATAAGCAACGTTCTCTAAAGGTCCCTAAATATTCTTTTTGTTCATCAGGATTAATTTTTGGGGTTCCATATCGTCCAGTATCCAAATGCTTCTGCAAATTATCCTCTGCCATCTTTTCACTTCCTCAAAATATGCTATTTATACTAAGTATATCAAAAAATTCTCTTCAATAGAAAAATGCTAACTGTTAAAGTAATAGACAAATTCGGATTGCCTAATCCAAGAGTATGTTAACTGGACTTAATCCACTTGTAATAAGGATGGGGTCTTTTTTACTTCATAGAAAAATTTGGAGTAAAAAGCCTGCATGCTATTTTAACAATGTACTTTGTTACCGACTATGCCCGACAGAAAATATTATCTAAATATTTAACGAGTAGAAAAAGGTTTTATCGGTATCACTTCAAAATCGGTCGAATCCACTTTTTAGGTAAACAGCGATTTTATGGCTTCTAACAACAGTTTTTTAATAGTTATAGAGATCCTTCATCTTTGAATTTAGAAATAGGAGGGATAAACAGGGGCAATAAAAGTAGTTAATTGGCATTTTGCTAAACCATTTCTCTTAGGTATATTATATTTTCTTCAATTATTTTTCCTTACTTTGCTTTTTTTATCTTTTATTTTCTTACCAATTGCATTTCAGTCCACTGATTTTCTTCTCAGAACTTTACAAACTTATTTATCTTGCGCTTTTCTTGCTCATTTATATTTTCTTTATCTATTTGACGACAGATTAAAGATTTTTTGCAATGACCTTAACCAATAAATTCGATGGTCTTCGCTATGTCTTATATCCCAATAGTTCCCATTAATTGTGATCACTCTGCCTGTCTGTAGAATCTAAGTTATCTAATTTTAATCTTTTATAGTAAAAGACCGAAGTCTTATAAGCGACTTCGGTCTTGCTTTTATTATTCTCCTAAAAACATTTTCTTAGGCATTTGTAAGTTAGCAGAAGTGTATGCACACATAAAGGCTGTTCCATTAGGATATTCTTCCGGTACCATTGATTCAAAGATATTCTTTAATGGTGTGTATTGATCTTCCCAAGTTTTCACTTGAATATCTCCTGCTTTGTCAATTAATTCCTGCTTTGTCACAGGAAAACGTACATCAAGTTGATTGAAAGCTTTTACAAAATAATGCATTCCGATATTTGGAAATCCCATTTTTTTACCCCCTTATTTGTCTTCTAAATAGCTGTACATGGTTGAATCACTGCCTGTTCCGTAAGTATCTGGAGAAGCCGCTCCTCGATGATTTCTCAACCATAGCAAGTCACCCATTAACGCCTGCTTTTGAATAGCATCGCATAAGCCTGGATACAAATCGGCTTTAAAGATATATGGAATGCCGACTGGTGCTTGAGCAATAATATCTCCTTCAGGGTTTACCACCATGCTACGACCAAATAAGGAATAACACTCGTCCATCTCGGAAGTATTAGCTGCTACTACATATACCTTATTAAAGTAAGCTCCTGCCCGATTGGTAATTTCATACTGATTCTCAAAAGGTGTCATATAAGTGGTTAGGCGCAAAACAACGTTTGCTCCTTTTGACGCTGCCTCTCGCCAGTTATCTTGATAATCGCCATCTGAGCATATAATCGAAGCAATTCGTGAACCCTTTGGCCCTTCAAAGACGCGAATTTCATCTCCTGGGCTAGAAGGTTCAACGGGATTCCAAGGTGTTACTTTACGATAAATATCAACAATTTCCCCTTTATCATTGATAGTAATCGCACAGTTTTTATAAAAGTTGCCGTCTTGCTCATCAACGCAGGCACCTACTGCCAGCCAAATTTGATATTCTTTGCAGACAGCTTTTAATTTTGCTAATTCTGGACCATCCAAGGTAACACAGCATAACGAGGCGTGCGGGCCCACACCATTCAAGGATGCCTCAGGAGTTACGATCATGTCAATCCCAGGGAATCCAGTAATCGCCCGATCAATCCATTCAATGATCTTATCTACATTCTGCATAACTTCTTCACGAGTTTTAGGTACCACCGCAAGTTTCATTTGAAAAAGTGCTACGCTTAGACATTCTGTTTCAATTTTTCCGTTAATTGGGAAACAATTTCCTACATTCATTGATTGTCCTCCTTTTATACTACAAGTTCTTTTGATGTCACAATTGTTTGCAATAGGCGCTTTGGAGATAAGTGGGTAAAAAACTGAAATTCATGAATCAAATGTGCTTGATCATAGTAACCTAATTGGTGAGCTACCTTTGCTAAAGTCAACTCATTGTCCGCATATATCGACTTAATTGCATTCTGAAATCGAATAATTCGACTATATAATTTGGGCGTAATCCCAATTTCTTTTCTGAATAGTCGTTGCGTATATCGTTGAGAATATCCTGTTTCTCGACAAATCTTTTCCATCGAAAAGGCTGTTGTTTCTGTGCATAATAAAACAGATAAATACTCCGCCAGTACTGAACGTTGATTCTCATCTAAAAAAAGATCGCGATGGCGAGCCAACAACAGTTTTTTCCTCTCATGAACCGTCTGAGTATCGTAAAGTTTCGTAAATAAGCTTTCTGTATGTGCAAACTGTTCACTAATTGGATAGATTTGATCTATCAAATAGCTTTGATCATTACCAAAGCATCGCAAACCAACATTTGTATAAGGTTTTATTCCAAAGTAGCAAGTATCTGTTTCAAAGGTTAACTTGCAGGTCTGTGTCGCTATCCCCATAAAATATCCTTTTACCTCTTTGCGATCTACCGAGAATAATAAGTTTACACAGGCATCTGGCAAATAAACCGTTTCCATTCTTTCTTTTACTTGAAAAGTATAGAATAACGCTTCTGTCTTCAGATGTTCTCTTGACCAAACAACAATCTCTTCGTGATAATCTTGCAAACGTTCATCATGAGGGAACAGTTGAAAAGGTGTCGCTTCAATCATTTTATTCTTCGTTTCCAATACTCTCATACTGTTCACCTCATAGTTTCTAATCAGATGCAGTTGGACAAGAATCCTTCGTCAAATAAATTGCCGTTTTTAACGCCAAAGGAAAACTTAGGAAAAGAGTGATGTAGCCTAAAACCAACAATACAGGATAATTGGTAAACCAAATTTGAAGAAGCATAGGATGGGGACCTACACCTACATAGGTACTTAAAAAGCTAATTGGTGTCACCATACAAAAAGCTAAAACTATAGTAGAAACTAGATGCTGAGAAAAATTTCTATTTTTTAATCCGATTTTCGCGGCTAGAGCATCACCCCAAGCTTTTCCTGGAATCAAATCTCCAATTACATAACTGACAAAGAAGCTGCTGACAAATCCGTGAAAAATTAACTCTGGCGTAAAAGCCTTATTTACATATTGGATATACAATCCTAGCACCAAGCATACTGCGACACCTACAAATATGTTAATGATTGTCCCAAATCGTTCCATCCTGATCATAGTTAGCCCTCCTAACTATTGAATGACAGTAAATAATTTAGAAATAATCCACCATCTAGTGCCGTCATCAATCAAATGAAAATGATCTTCTAATTTTAAAGAGCCGCGGAAACCACTTTCTCGAATGGTTACGTCTGCTATGTTTCCAACAATTACTTTGGAAACAACTTCTGCCTCGTATGGGTCTCCATTGCTTTCCATCGATGCCTGCGAACCAATATCTTCAATAAACGGCTGCGGATCACCAATTAATAATTGATCTCCTAAATAGCCAGTCATTCGTGCCTTTTCATGGAAAACTGATTGGAGTAATTCCGTGTCACCTGTAAAGGTTCCTTTGATATATGCATTTACCACTTTATCAACAGTGTTCATTCCATATCCTCCTTTATTTTCGCTTCGAAAAGTACATGCGCATGTCTTTCTTGTAATTAAATCTAACACATATTTTTAGTAATGAATTGTAAAAAATGTACCAACTTTACTTATCCCTATCATACCTTATTTCAAAGAATATTCTTGTCATTTTTATTAAACTATTTAAAGAGACTTATTTGGTTAACCTTCACTCACTATACTTTTGAACAATCTAGTTATTTATAAAACACCTAGAAACCGCTTACCTATTTTTCGGTGAAAATTATTCTGTAATATAAGCTTCACAAAGCAGAAACCTTAGATGTTACATTTTTTAACACGCAGCATCTGACTTATTGACTTTATGCAGAGTCACTCGGCTCGTTTAACAAAGAGAATGCAAAAAGACCTGCATGTCCAAATATGAACAACATGCAGGTCTCCATTCAACCTAATACCAATAAAAATTATTTACCGATAAATGGGTTATTTTTTAAGTTGTAGAAAGATTTGATTCCTTGGTATTCAGCGATATCGCCTAATTGGTCTTCAATACGTAGTAATTGGTTGTATTTTGCAATACGGTCAGTACGTGAAAGAGAACCAGTTTTGATTTGACCAGCATTAGTTGCAACTGCAATGTCAGAAATTGTTGAGTCTTCTGTTTCACCAGAACGGTGAGAGACAACCGCAGTATAGCTAGCTTTTTTAGCCATTTCAATTGCATCGAAAGTTTCTGTCAAAGTACCGATTTGATTAACTTTGATTAGGATTGAGTTAGATACACCTTTTTCGATACCTTCAGCTAATTTTTCAGTGTTTGTAACGAATAAATCGTCACCAACTAATTGAACTTTATCGCCTAAAGCATCAGTTAATTTCTTAGTACCTTCCCAGTCGTTTTCATCTAAACCGTCTTCGATTGAGATGATTGGGTATTTAGCAACTAATTCTTCATAGAATGCAATCATTTCATCAGTAGTTTTTTCGCCTTCGCCTGAGTCAGCTAAAACATAAACACCTTTTTCTTTATCAAAGAATTCTGAAGAAGCAGCATCCATAGCAAGAACGATATCTTTACCAGGTACATAGCCAGCTTTTTCAATAGCTTCAATAATTACTTCAAAACCTTCTTCGTTAGAACCAAGGTTAGGAGCAAATCCACCTTCGTCACCAACTGAAGTTGCCAAGCCTTTAGCTTTCAAAATAGAAGCCAATGCGTGGAATACTTCTGCACCGTAACGTAGAGCTTCTTTAAATGTAGGAGCTCCAACAGGCATGATCATGAATTCTTGGAAATCAATAGAGTTATCAGCATGTGATCCGCCATTGATGATATTCATCATAGGAGTAGGCAAAACTTTTGTATTGAATCCGCCAAGGTAGTTGTACAATGGGATTTCTAGGTAGTCAGCGGCAGCACGTGCAGCTGCAATAGAAACACCAAGAATCGCGTTCGCACCCAATTTACCTTTGTTAGGAGTGCCGTCTAATTCGATCATTGCATGGTCGATAGCTGCTTGGTCGCGTACATCATAGCCAATGATTGCTTCAGCAATAATGTTATTCACATTATCAACAGCTTTAGTAACACCTTTACCTAAGTAGCGAGATTTGTCGCCATCACGTAATTCAACTGCTTCATATTCACCAGTTGAAGCACCTGAAGGAACCATTCCACGGCCAAAAGCACCGCTTTCTGTGTAAACTTCTACTTCGATTGTTGGGTTACCACGAGAGTCTAAGACTTCGCGTGCGTAAACATCTGAAATAATTGACATGTTTTGTCTCTCCTTTAAGTTTGTTTTATTAATAGGGTATAAAACCCTCATAACCAATATTAGTAAAAAACGATTGTAGTTGCAATTAAAAGTGCCTTAATTGACGAAATTATTTTGCACCTTCAAGTAAAGCTAAGAAAGAATCAGCTTGTAAGCTAGCTCCGCCAACTAAAGCTCCATCAACATTTTCTTTAGCCATGTATTCAGCAATATTTTCAGGTTTTACAGAACCGCCGTATTGGATACGTACAGCTTCTGAAACTTCCTTACCAAAAATGCCTGCAACAGTTGAGCGAACAACTCCGCAAATTTCATCAGCAATTTGTGCATCAGCAGATTTACCAGTACCGATTGCCCAGATTGGTTCGTAAGCAATAACCATGCTTGATACTTGTTCAGCTGTTAAACCGTCCAAGCCAGCTTTGATTTGTCCTTCAATCCATTCAGCTGTTTTGCTTGCTTCATAAGTTTCCAAAGATTCACCACAGCAAAGAATTGGTGTCATACCATTAGCAAAAATAGCTTTTGCTTTTTTGTTGATTTCTTCATCTGTTTCATGGAAGTATTCACGACGCTCCGAATGGCCGATAATCACATATTCCACACCAAGATCAGCTAATGCAGCAGGTGAAGTTTCACCAGTGAATGCACCAGCATTTTCCCAGTAGCAGTTTTGTGCTGAGATTTTCAATTCAGTCCCTTTAGCAGCTTCAACTAATTCTTGCAGGAACAAAGCAGGTGATCCGATTACTGAATCTACTTGATCGTTTGCAGGAATTTTGTTTTTTACTGCTTCAGCAAAATCTTTAGCTTCAGAGGCAGTTAGATTCATTTTCCAGTTTCCAGCGATGATTGGTTTACGCATGTATTGCACTCCCTTTTCATTTTTAAATACTAATGTTATGTAAAGAATCTAGGGCAAAGCCCCAGTTCATTACATAACTAATTATTTGTCGTTGATTGCAGCAAGCCCAGGTAATTCCTTACCTTCTAATAATTCAAGACTTGCACCGCCACCAGTTGAGATGTGCGTGAACTTGTCAGCAAAACCTAATTGTTCAGCTGCAGCTGCAGAGTCTCCACCACCGATGATAGTAGTTGCATCTTCTAAATTAGCAATCGCTTCGCAAACACCGATAGTTCCGCGTGCAAAGTTGCTCATTTCGAATACGCCCATAGGTCCGTTCCATACAACTGTTTTAGCACCTTTTAACGTTTCAGCGAATAAAGCAATTGATTCAGGTCCAATGTCAAGACCCATTTGTCCTACTGGAACATCACCAGCATGTTCTTCAGTTGGTACATCATTAGAGAATTCAGCGGCTGTAATTGAGTCTACTGGTAAAACTAATTTGTCACCAGCTGCTTCAATTAATTCTTTCGCCAATTCAACTTTATCTGCTTCAACTAAAGAGTTACCAATTTCCATACCTTTAGCTTTATAGAACGTATAAGTCATTCCGCCGCCGATCAAGATTTTGTCAGCTTTAGGAATTAGATTTTTGATTACGCCAATTTTATCAGAAACTTTTGCTCCACCTAAAATTGCGATCATTGGACGTTTTGGTTCTTCGACCGCTTCGCCGATGAATTTAATTTCTTTTTCCATTAAGAAGCCAGCAACTGTAGGAATGCCAGTTGAAGCAATCCCAACGTTTGAAGCGTGGGCACGGTGAGCAGTACCAAATGCATCATTTACAAATACGTCGCCTAGAGAAGCCCAATATTTACCAAGTTCAGCATCATTGCCGCTTTCTTTTTTACCATCAATGTCTTCAAAACGAGTATTTTCGAAAACAACAACGTCGCCGTCTTTCATGTTGTTGATCGCAGCTTCCAAATCAGCGCCACGAGTTTCAGGTACAAAAGTTACTTCTTTACCCAAAAGTTCGCCTAAGCGTTTAGCAACTGGTGCTAAAGATTTGCCAGCTTTGTCTTCTTCCGTTTTCACACGTCCTAGGTGAGAGAACAAAATTGCTTTTCCACCGTTATCAATAACGTAGTTAATAGTAGGCAGCGCTGCTTTGATACGAGTATCATCACCGATCACGCCGTCTTTTAAAGGAACATTAAAGTCTACACGTACCAAGACTTTTTTATCTTTTAAATCAATATCTTTAACAGTCATTTTTGCCATGAAAAAAGACCTCCTAAATTTTTTTGACACTTCGTCTATTATATACCTCTTCGGTTGAAAAAGGTAACGATAACCTATTAAAAAAACGGAGAAGCGCGTTGCTTCCCCGCCTTTTTCAGACAATGTTTAAATCTTATAAGTTAGCAAAGTATGCTAAAGTACGTACTAATTGTGCAGTGTATGACATTTCATTGTCGTACCAAGCAACAGTTTTAACTAATTGTTTGTCGCCAACAGTCATAACTTTAGTTTGTGTAGCATCAAATAATGAACCATAAGTCATACCAACGATATCAGAAGAAACGATTTCGTCTGTGTTGTAACCATAAGATTCGTTTGCTGCTGCTTCCATAGCTGCATTGATTTCATCAGCAGTAACTTCTTTTTCAAGAACAGTTACTAATTCAGTTAATGAACCAGTTGCAACAGGAACACGTTGAGCAGCACCATCTAATTTACCATTCAACTCAGGAATTACTAAGCCGATAGCTTTAGCAGCACCAGTTGAGTTAGGAACGATGTTTGCAGCAGCTGCGCGTGCACGACGGAAGTCACCTTTAGGATGAGGTCCATCAAGAGTCATTTGGTCACCTGTGTAAGCATGGATAGTTGTCATAATTCCTTCAACAATACCAAATTTATCGTTCAAAGTTTTAGCCATAGGAGCTAAACAGTTAGTTGTACATGAAGCACCAGAGATAACTGTTTCTTTACCAGTTAAAATGTCATGGTTTGTGTTGTAAACGATTGTTGGAACGTCGCTTCCACCAGGAGCAGTAATGATAACGCGTTTAGCGCCACCTTTCAAGTGCAATTCAGCTTTTTCTTTAGAAGTGAAGAATCCAGTACTTTCAAGAACGATATCTACACCTAGATCGCCCCAAGGAATTTCTTCAGGGTTACGGTGAGAAGTAACTTTAACTTCTTTTCCGTTAACGTCAAAAGATCCTTCGTGAACTTCAACTGTTCCATCGAAACGGCCTTGTGTTGTATCATATTTTAACAAGTGAGCTAACATTTTAGCATCTGTTAAATCATTGATAGCAACTACTTCTAGTCCTTCTACATTTTGGATACGACGGAAAGCCAAGCGTCCAATACGTCCAAATCCGTTAATTCCAACTTTTACTGTCATTTAAAAATTCCTCCTTATGGAATTAGAAAAATATTTATTTTAAAAGGTTGCCCCTTTTAAAATCTCGTTTGCTGCGGCTTCATCGGTGATGAACCACGTTTGTTTTGGAGCATTTTTCATATAAGCCATAATTGCTTTGGCTTTAGATTTCCCTCCAGCAACTGCTAAAACAATTGGAATCTTCTGGACATCTTCAAGTGTTAACCCAATCCGGGAAGCTCGATAAATGATCTGTCCACTTTCATCAAAAAAGTAACCAAATGATTCCGCTACTGCTTTATGTTGTCTTAAAGAGACAATCTCTTCTTCCAGCATTTTTCGTCGGGCTGCCATATGCAGGGCTCGTCCAATACTGTGAACGACACAATTTGCCTGCTTAATTGTTGCGAGAACATCCATAATAGATGGTTCTTTCAACAAAGTGTGATACGCTTCCTGACTTAGCTGTTCTGGTACATACAACACTCGATGATTGCCTTTTGCATTAGCCGCCATAACCGCACTGATTGAGTTGGCTTGAATGGAAACTGACTCTCCAATCCCACCTCGCGCAGGTACGAATAAATTCTTACGGTTATTTGTTTCAAGTGGCGTAATATGTCGAGCAATCTCAGCCATTGTTGTACCACCCATAACGGCAATAACATTTCTACCATCAGGTAATTGACGATGCAAGGCTTCGTTGACAAGTTCTCCGAAATCTCCATTGACTTTCGGTTGTTCATCACTGTCACCAGAAACGATGAGACATCGATCAATGTTGAACATCGAGGCTAGCTGCTTCTCTAACTGGTCCATCCCAGTAAATTGGTCCATTAACAGATCCAACTGCTGTAAGATGTCTTTCCCTCTTTCCGTTAAGGACATTCCGCTTTTGTTGGTTTCAATTAAACGCTGATCTCTTAAAAAATCAGTCTCCCCACGCAACACACGTTCTGTTAAGCTTAACGACTCAGCAAGGTTTCTTCGCCCAATTGGTTGCATCCAGAAAATATTCTGTAATACCCGATATCTTCTTTTCACCGTATTCAACACATCAGGGGCAATAGCTTCAAGAACTCTGATTTCAGATAACAAAGGATCCCCTCCATTGGACTCCTTAAGTCCCTCATAGACTTTTAGCGACCCATGAATAGTAAAAAAAAGTAAGTTCTATACTTGATTTTTTCAATCTCAAACCTTACATTGCAAATTTTACCAGTTTTATGCCTAACAAGCAAGGGAAAAGCCAAGATTTTTTTCTTGGCTTAGTCAAATCGTTTTCGTTTAGATGAACTTGCGATTCCTAGTGCTTCTCGGTATTTAGCAACTGTTCTTCGGGACACTTTCTGTCCATTCGTTTTTAACATATCAGCAATTTTTTGGTCGGACAAAGGTTTATTTTTGTTCTCATCATCAATAAATTGTTTGATTAACTGCTTTACCTCATCAGCCGAAGTATCTTCGTCACTGATTTTATTCACAAAAAAGCCTCTTAGTTCAAATACACCGAAATCAGTTTCAATGTACTTTCCATTTACAGCTCTGCTAATAGTTGACTCATGTACTTCCAGTTCTTTGGCTATATCCTTCAACATCAATGGTTTAAGTGCACCCTTCTTCTCTAAAAAGAAAGGTTTCTGATATTTCACAATTAGTCTGCCTACTTCTAAAATGGTATCCTTACGCTGGCCAATAGTGCGCTTCAACCATTCATATTGCTGCAGCTTTTCTTTTAAATAGTCTTTGGTTTCAGAATCAGCTTGTTTTTCTAAACGAGTAAAATAATTCTCGTTAAAATTTAGTCGCAGCTGCCCTCTTTTATTGGAAAGAACGTCCAATTTATCCTCTTTACGTATTAATGTAAGATCAGGAATAATAAAGTCTGGAACACTTTCCCCAAAACCAGCACCAGGAAATGGGTTCAAAGACCGGATGTAGTCGATAATTTCCTGCACCTGAACCATCGTTAAATTATATTCCTTGCCCAACTGCTCAAAACGGTGGTTTGCGATTTTTTCAAAAGCTTCTTCTAATAGTAGGTAAGCCAAGTCTGGAGCATAATCATCTCGTTCGGTCTGAAGCATCAAACATTCTCTTAGGTCTCTAGAACCTACGCCAGGCGGGTCCAACTGCTGAAGCAGTGTCAGAGCATCTAAGAACTGGATATCGGTCGCTCCCATTTCTTGCTTAATTTCTTCTTCATCAACCTTCAAGTAGCCGTTTATATCTACATACTCAACTAACACCAGTATAATTCTCCGTAAAAAAGTATCACGATAGTTAAGATGCACTTGATTAATTAAATATTCAAACAGTGATTCGTACTGATCAGGAATTTGCCCAATAAAATCAGATTTGTCATAACGATCACCCATCATAGTCAGATCACTGCGGATTTTTGGTGCTACTACCTCAATTAATGGATTTTCTAAAGAAATCGTCTCAACGTAGTCCCGCAGCTCTTCGGTATTGAATTGTAGCATTTGAATAGCTTGTTGAAGCTTTTGCGTCATAGCCAGCTTCTGTGTCTGTTGTTGCGCTTGCGAATAACCTTGTTGAAACTTCATTGTAATTTCCCCTTGTTTTTTTTAGATAATGTGCTAAACTAATAATCGTTGCTGCGCCCTTAGTGTAGTGGATATCACGTAAGATTCCGGTTCTTGAGACGGGGGTTCGATTCCCTCAGGGCGCGTCTTTTAAGCAGTTTTAAGTATACATGAATTTACAAGTTTTGACAAAATGCTTTTGTTTAACAAGCAGCATATAATTGAATACTAATTTGGAGAGAGCTGGATAGCTCTTTTTTTATTCCTAAAATTATAAATCCGACTAAAAAAGAGCAGGCTCTAAGCCTACTCTTCATCATCGTCGTCATCATCAAAATCATCATCGTCGTCATCAATAACGCTTAGATCATCTTCGATTCCGCCAGGAACAACTTCTTCGTCGTCGGTGTTTTCATCGGCACCAATTTCTTGTAGATCAGAATTGTATGCTGCGATTTCATCATCGTCATCGTCGTCATCATCATCAATATCTTCTTCATCGTCATCGATCAAATCAGTATCTTCAGGATCGTCGTCGTTGTAATCAATTGCATCTTCATCACCATTAATGAAGGCGTTGACTCTTTTACGTTTCTTACGACGTGGTGTTTCTTCGTCTTCTTCATCTAATCCGTGATTTACTTCTTCATCGATTGAATCGATAGCGTACCATGAACGCAATCCCCAACGATTATCTCCAAGAGAAATGAAGCTTCCATCAATATTCAAATCTGTATAAAATTGGGCTAATGCATCACGAATCTCGCTGTCTGACTTGCCAAGGTATGTTTGGATTTGATTTACTAAATCTGAAAAATCCATTACCTCGCCGCGTTCTTCCAGGATTGCGTGTGCCACTTCAATCATTGACAATTCATCTTTAATTAAACCATCAAAAACACTAAGTTCCAAGTATGACACGTCCTTTCAAAGTCTACTCCTTATCATACAAAATCACTGACTAAAAAGCAAACCTTTCTTCATTTTAAGTAGTAAATTCTAAAATCAAATTGTAATCACCAACTTTTTCATTATGCATTGAAAGAGAGTAATCAATCGTTACAATTCCAGAAAAAGGTCGATCTTTTAGACTGACGTGCAATTTGTGTGTATCAGTCGTAATTGCGATCATGCCGTAGGGTGTCTTATAACTAGTTTCTATTTTTTCACGATACCCAAATTTCATTCGCAAACGCATCTCGCCTGAACGTATTAATTGTATGCGGGAATCGGGTGTGATCTTCATTGTTACTGGCACCTCACTGCCATCAGACTGTACTTCTTTATAACGTATGTACAATGTGCTCCCCATCTGAACAACCTGACCGAACAAATCAAAGACAAATTCTTCGACCTCATTGTTCTGTGTTACTTTCGTTTGCAATTTTATCTTAGCTGGAAATCCGCCTTTAATATTCACAGAGTCTCGCCCCTTTCACTTCTATTTTTCACGGTTTTATTTTTTTTGTCAACTACTTGCTTTATTTTGGTAGCTTACACTACGCGAAACGAACTTTTTTGTTTATACTTGTATCAGATACTGTTTGAAAGGAAGATTTGATGAAAACTGCCCTGATGTTCGATCAACAGATGATTTCCCACGAGAATCATTTCAGCCCTTTTGCCTTAACCGATGTTCTGACTACCTATTCTGGTGAGAATAATCAGCCGATTATCCATTTTTGGCAGCTTTCACAAACCCTCATCTTAGGAATGAAAGATAGTCGAGTATCGCATCTCGACCAGGGGCTAAAGAGCATCCGAGAAGCTGGCTATTACCCTTTGTTACGAAATTCTGGGGGATTAGGTGTTGTGAGCGATTCAGGTGTCTTGAATGTTTCCTTAATTCTCCCAAAACAAACGATCAACTCTTTGTCAATTGATGACGGCTATCAAACAATGCTTGATTGGTTAAATCGTACCGTTTATGGAAAATCTGCCAAGATTATAGCTGGAGAAGTTTCCGATTCTTATTGTCCTGGAAAATTTGATCTCTCAATAGAAAACAAAAAGATTGCAGGTATTGCACAGCGCAGGGTAAAAGAGGGTGTTGCAATTATGATGTATCTAAGTATTTCCGGTGATCAAATACAGCGAGGAGAATTAGTTCGATCGTTCTACCAAGCTGGGCTAGATGAATTTGGCACCTTAGGTTACCCTGCCGTTAATCCTTACAGTATGACCACTCTTGCCGATGTATTTAATGAAGAGTTAACTATCAGCGAAGTTAAACAGCAGTTACTAAAGGGTATTGATTTCAACAATGAAACCAATCGTCTTACAGCATTTTATCAAACGGATGAATATCAACAGCGATTAAAAAATATGCACCAAAGAAACCTTAACATTCAGGAGGATTTTCATGACGAGTTATAAAAATCAATTATTACCTATGGAAAAAGTTTTCCGTGATCCTGTCCATAATTACATTCATGTTCAGCATCAAGTTATTTTAGACTTAATCAATTCTCGTGAAGTACAAAGACTGCGACGAATCAAGCAGCTGGGAACCTCTTCCTATACTTTTCACGGAGCTGAACATAGTCGCTTTTCACATTCGTTAGGTGTCTATGAGATTACTCGCAGAATTTGCGATATTTTCA
Source organism: Enterococcus sp. AZ163 (assembly GCF_050498925.1). Lineage (NCBI taxonomy): Bacteria > Bacillati > Bacillota > Bacilli > Lactobacillales > Enterococcaceae > Enterococcus > Enterococcus sp. AZ163. Next base: position 2,280,084 of record NZ_JBIPAO010000001.1, on the reverse strand, counting down.
AACGGAATTATCCAATTGAAAAATTAGGCAAGGATGGTTGGGATGACTCTCATCGCATAGTTGCTCTATGTGCAGCCTTACTCCATGATATTGGACACGGCCCTTATTCTCACACCTTTGAACACATTTTTCATACAGATCACGAAGCCTTGACTGTTGCTATTATTACTTCCCCAGAAACGGAAGTTTTCCAAATTTTGAATAATGTGGAAGAAGGTTTCCCAGAGAAAGTTGCAAGTGTCATTACCAAAACCTATAGTAATCCACAGGTAGTTCAAATGATTTCCAGCCAAATTGATGCTGATCGGATGGATTATTTACTGCGAGACGCTTATTATACAGGTACGGAGTATGGAACCTTCGATCTAACCCGTATTCTACGAGTGATTCGTCCTTATGAGGGGGGAATTGCTTTTTCAATGAATGGAATGCATGCGGTTGAAGATTATATTGTCAGTCGCTATCAAATGTATGTACAGGTCTATTTTCATAGCGTTTCGCGAGGTATGGAAGTCATTTTAGAGCATTTGCTGGATCGTGCCCATGAATTAAGTCAGAATACTCCTGAGATTTTCGCTTATCATTCGCAATTATTGCTTCCCTTTTTGAATCAATCTTTTACACTAGAGGATTATTTGAAACTTGATGATGGAGTTTTGAATACTTACTTTGCTCAGTGGAGTGATGAGAAGGATGTCATTTTGAGTGATTTAGCCCAGCGCTTTTTAAATAGAAAACCTTTGAAATCCGTAGCTATTGACACACCTGATAATCCACTGTTAAGTAAAATGCGCGAACTCGTTGAAAAAGTGGGTTTTAATGCAAGATACTACACAGCGATTAATTCCAGTTATGACTTACCTTACGATTTTTACCGACCTGAGCTTGACCACCATCGTACACAAATAGAAATCATGCAGTCTGATGGTACATTAGTAGAATTATCTCAGGCCAGCCATTTGGTGGCTGCCTTAGCAGGTCAAGGCCAGGGGGATGCGCGTTTTTATTATCCTAAGGAAATGACTCAGGTTAGTCCTAATAACGCTAATCTTTTTGATGATGATTATACCGAGTTCGCTAGTTACATTCATAATGGCAAATTATTAAATATGAAAAAACGCTAGTACAATTTTTGGTACTAGCGCTTTTCTATTTAGTCAGATGATCTAAAGCAATCTCATTTAAAAAATGCGTGACCTGTGAAGCGTAGGCCGCGTGAAAGAAAAAGTCATGAGTAGCTAGTTCTTCAACTGTCATTTTACCACGAACGATTACTGAAAAAAGATTAGCAAACGAACTGATATCTGCTTCTGAAGCCGCTTGTATACCTAAAATTTCATTAGTGTCTTCATGAACAAAAATGACAGTATAAATCTTCGCAGAGCCTTCATTGTGCAATGAGTAAACACCACTAGACTTGTTAATACTATACGTAATAAACCGTTCGTTACGTGTTTGAGCGCCACTACGAACAATCGTCAGACCAAAGGCTGTAAAAACATTTGTTTTTGTACTTTCGAATTTCAAGATGCTTTTTCCACTGATGTCATGAGCTGCAACCATAGCCGTTCGAACTGAGTTATTAATCAACGGCATATAAAATTTCTCACTTATTGGCATTAAAGGTAAGCGGAGAAGATCACCTAGTACATAAATTGAATTTCCAGCCTGAAAGCGTTCGTTTACTAAACTACTGCCATCAATGTCGAGAGCAATCGTTTCCTCAAGGATTTTATGATTAGGTTCAAGATTAGGTGCCTTGATGATCATGTCATACTCAAAAATCCCTTGGTTCGTACACATGCAAGCAGCCCCCGTGTTCCCTTGGATGGCTTCAACATCTATCCCTGTGTAGAACTTAATATTATTCTTACTCATCTTGTTAACAATAGCTTCTGTGATCACTTCATCAACTGCCAATTCTAATAAGTGATCAAATTCTTCTAAAATAGTAATTTGAAGCTCTGGTTTATACTGTCGAAGTGCGGAAGCCAATTCAATACCTATAATTCCGCCTCCTAGAATAGCAACTGAAAGAATATCTTCTTGCAGCTTCTCTAATGTATGTTGTGCGTCCTTAAGTGTTTTGGTTTGATAGACAAGATTTGCTCCTTGCTCAACTGCTAACGGACGTTGAATAGAGCCAATCGCAATAACTAAGTGATCATAAGCAATCGTCTTAGTATATTCATGTTGCTGAATAATAACTTGTTTTGATATAGGGTTGATCCGTAAACATTCACTTTCTAAATGGACATCTATTTGCTGCAACTTTAAGGTTTCTTCATCGTATAGAATGGCTTCCTTCAATGAATCTATTTGCCCTTTTAACAATTGGTTCAAACCATTTGGAACATAACCTAAATACTTTTCTTTTTCATAAATAGTAATCTCTTGCTGTTTATCCAATTTCCGGATCTCTAGAGCAGCCTGTACCCCAGCAAAGGAGCCTCCAATAATTACAATCATAGCGTATATTCCCCTGTCCCATTTGCTAATTCATTTAGAATTTCTTTTATAGCGTTGATATCGTACTCACTACCTATCTCAGAAATCGTGTAGTACCTTTCCACCTTACAATCTTGTTCCATTCTATGGTCACTGATGACCAGATGATAGTATTTTCCAGGAATGTAATCTTCAAATTCGACTGGATAATTACTAGTTAACGCTTCAACGAGGAGTAATTGATTTGCTCGATTGCTTATGCGATTGAAAGAAAAGGATAGACCCACATTGACTTCCCTAACGTTTCTACGGGAGATAAGCAATAATATGTCCATATAGACCCCAAATAAAACGTATTCAGGAATTAGTATTTTGCGATATTTTTTTGCGAATTTTTGAACTCGTCGAACCATTTCTTCAGCATGCGGTTGATAAAAATCCATTTCAGGAATTCCTTCTCCAGCACTAGCAGCATGTTCATAGTATTCCTCAAACCACCCAGAAAACTTAAATACATTAAAATGAATACGAAAAAGAAACATGGTAATCTCTAACCATAATCCCGGATTTTTCTTTTGATAAAAAAAATCATGTTCATTTAAATAGTCAAAAATAATGTCATTCATTTTAATAACTGGTGTCTGCTCTTGGAAATTCTTTTCATAGATATGGTAGCTGACATCATCAGTCGCAGAAAAAATATTGATGTTGCATAAAAAAAAGTAAAAACTTTTTAACTCGAATGTTTCTATCGTAATCGCATAACGTTCTGAATAAATTGACAAGGACGCTTTTACTAATTTTAAAACATCCGCTGAAATAGTTGCCTCTTCTGCTCTAGTAAGATGGAGTTGAAACTGCTCTTGCTTTTTGCGCCTTTTGCCAAAAATTTCCAGATATAAAGCAATTTTCTGTCGAATATCTTCTGAAAATTTCTTTTTAAAAGTAGACTCTAAGTGTTCAATAACTATTTCACGCATGGAAAGATCAATCTCAGAGATTACACGGGATTCTGTGTACCACAATAATTGGAAATAAAAATAGCGAATTTGAAGTTCATCTCCTTGTATTTCTCCATTTTCCAAAGTTAATTTAAACTCTTTTAATGCTTCATTTAACTCTTTGATTTTTCTAAAAAAGGAAGCCCGGCTGATTTGGAATTTCTGAGTAAAATAAGTAATTTCTTTCTTAAACCCATTTAAATGTTCTACTAGCAATTGATATTTAATCGAATCCCTCAATCGATCAATCATTAATTCATGAAGGGTGAATTCAGGAGCAAGCTTTATAAATAACTCTGGTCCATCAAAAATAATCCTTATTTTTCCGTCCTGCGCTTCAAGTGAGGCATTAATTTCATCTAAATATTTATGCAAGGTTGGTAAAGAAATTTTAAACTCTTGCATCAATTCTTCTTTTGTTCCAATTCCTCCATTACGATAAAGCTGACGAATAATTCGTATCTGCAAGTCAGATGATCGATCAAGTAGATGATGGATATTCATTTTCTTCACCTCCTAAAACAAGGATAAATGAGAAAAGAAGAAATTACAATTTTGAGATTTTTTAAAAACAGATGATAACTTATTACAACTTTAATCTCCCCAACAACAGTTATACATGCATATAAAAACTCGATGCATGTCTTGGGTAGCATCAAGTTTTATTTTATTGTGCAGGTTCACTTACCAAAGCCCATTCAATTTCAGTTTGATAGGGTTCCTCCGTTTTTACTTGGCCTTTAGGAATAGTTAAACTCACGTCTTCTGCTTTCCACTGCAAAGTAGAAATTTCTTTACCTGATTCGGTCATATTATATGCACCAAAAATTGTTTGTCCCTGGGTTTCACCGGAGAGAACAATTTCTTTGGCAAACATTGTTTTTTCAGCAATTTCAGGCGACATTTTACTATTTCTAGCAATACCTCTTGGAATAATTAATTCTGCTCCTTTAATTTCATGGCCGTTCGTCGAGCGAAATGGCTTGATTTGCTGAACCTTTAGTTGCCAACCACTTTCTTCAAGACGTGCATCCGAAACCTGTACCCACTGTTTATCTAATAGGTTTCCTGTAGTGGAAAGTGCGGGTAACGCCTGGTAGGTTTTGGTGTCAAATTGTAGCGGTACACTACCAAATCGAAAGTCATTAGGAATATAGTCTATCCGTAATTCCCCAGTTTTTGCAGTTCCTTCATTTTCTTGTCCATTCTCTGGTCGAGAGCCTGGTTGTGGATCATCAGGATTAACAACCTCCGGAGGTCGATTGGCGTCAATACGAATCTCAACCTCCTGTGACAATCCTGATTCAATCTGAGCGTGTTCAGGAGCAACCGTTAAGACTACTGTATAGATTCCTGGCCTATTTTCCAATTCTGAGAAGTCATACTTGATATGCTCTGTTAATAAGATCTGTTCAAAATCTTGCAGACGATAACTAATAGCTTGAATAGAGTCTTTCACTAATTGCTCGAAGTCATTGTGATTAAGTTCTTCAATCTCAAAATAAGAAAGCTTTACGTCATTCCCCATTAACAAATGACCAACATCATGAACGATCAACTGACTCTCAACCACTAGTTGATTCCCCGCATCGTCTCTTAACAAGACAGATATGTCATATTCTCCAAATTGGTGCATATATTGCTGTAGTTGAGCAATTAGTTCAACAAATTCGCTATGGATGGCCGTACCGGGATTCAAATCACTTCGATTTGCAGTAAAGTGTTCAACTCCTGGCAGTTCATCTCCCACCACAGCATGAACTTTTACTGCTTCACCTTCTGGAGCGGTAGTATCCAATACTGTTACCTGATTGGTGTCAGATTTTCCGTCCTTAAAAGCATACGCATGGATAATATTTCCAGCAGTAAAAGTGGGGGATTCTTCGGAAATAGTGAATTCAAAATTCCCAGTTTCATCTGCCTGAACCGTATATGGAAGAGTCATCTCATCCAACGTTTCTCCTGCTTCCACCTCCACTGGGCTCTCTACTAAATTCTTATCAGCAGGAAAGCTTATCTGGCCGTTTGAAACAATTGTTTCGCTCATCCGAACAAATGCATTTGGATTAGTTTGCCCTTTAATAACTTTTGAATTTTCATCACTAGGATTATCAACCGGCTGATTAGAAATTACTGCATCTACATCAGGAATAAATTCGAATAATAAACGTTGAAATCCTGTAGTCTGTCCCGTATCAAAATTTTCTAAAAATTCCTGACGAATTGCCGAGTTAACCGAACGACCTTGAAGGTTACTTCGATCCACATTATTCGTTCGATAAGGAATTTGCATATCAAACATTGGAAACCAATCATAACTCGGTTCTCCTTGTTTACCTCGTTCCCAGGCTTTAACCCGTTGCACGTCCACCTCGAATACACCATTATTGCCACCCATATTAATTAATGCTCGATTATTTGCTGGAATAGATAAGAATTCCAGATCTACACTTTTTGCATCACTAAATATAAATTCTGAGTTTGTACCAAAGTTTAATAAGTAATGTGCTCGACTACCAACACCGTCAGCTCTAAGATTGAATGTCCCTAAGCGCCCCACCTTAAATTTAGCATAATTTCCAGTACTAAAAATGTTAGTAGCAGCTGAACCACGATTTGTTGAGACAATGTCAACGACCCCACCTTCTAGACCACGGTTTGGGTCTTCTTCCTTAACCTCAAAAGTTACTGGATTTGATGAACTACCTCTGTCTAAGTCAACCATTGTTCCGGTTAAGCCATCAGCCTGAATGGTTAATTCTGCCGCCGCACCAATCAAAAACTGACTTTGATCACCAGCACTTATTGCTTTTGCTGCTGCATTACCCTGCAAATTCATATTTACCTTAGATTGCGGCTTCAAATCAAAAAGACTATAATTCCCTGTAGAAATTACGGAATTTGTTCCTTGGATATTTTTAATATCGAAATTAATTTCTGCTCGTTCTCCTAGGTTAAAGGTACTGGAATTTCCAATGCTGATAATATCTCTCAAACCAGAATGACTGTCTTTGTAAACGCTCATTTTACTTTCTTCGTCCATAATAAACTCATTATTACTTGACATGTTTAAAATACCGTATTGATCTCGTTCACTTCTATCTGAGTGGTAACGATAAGAATAATTAACAGTCGAATGTTTCTTCATATGAAAAGTCCCATTTAAATCAATACCGTAGCCACTTGCCTCACCTGCTACCGTACTAGATTCATGTTTTGCCTCTAAAATAACATCCGCATGTTCGCCAATAACAACATTCCCACCATTCGAAACTGCTATATTTCCTGAATTTTGAGTACTTCCCAAAAAAGTAGAACCATTTAACATTTCGAAATTTTTTATTTGTAAATTTGCTTGCCCACTGTAGTTCGTCGTGTGTTTTTCATTATCAACAGGTGAGACGTAAGAAGTTACTATATCGTTGACTACGTCTCCTGAAAATTTCACATCCGTACTAACTGCGTAAAGCATTTGACTACCGATGTTAGAATAGTTATGAAAAACTTGAGTTGATCCATTTCCAGCAGTTCGGGCAGTTAATGGACCATAATAATTTCTCGAGTAAGCAGTTAAATTCTGGACTGCCATATGCCAAGTTCCTCCACCAAGCCTAAATGATGTTCCTCGAAAATCAATGGTATGCCCATTCCCTTCAATCACAACTTCTCTATTTCCATTATTAGAATTTTGCAGAGGATTATGATTGTTACTAGTACTAAAATCGACCACAAAATCATTCATTATATTAAAGACAACGATATTAGGGTTGTCCCAGGCAGCTTGAAAGTCTTCTTTATTGTAAATTAGTTTAATTTGTTCACGGGAATAATTTCTTAGATCTTTTTCGCCAGTTTGGAAGTTTGACAACTCTGATTTACTAGAAGGGCTTGGGTATTGATACGTAGCAAAGTATTCGTCTAAAGCATTAACTTGATCTGTTTCTACTTCTTCATTAACAGCTTCAAATGGTACAGGTGCTTTTCGTTCTTTCAGCGGACTCATTTCGAGTTCATTCACTACTTTTTCATCTTCACTTATTACTGGTTCCTCATCAACTAAAGCATCTTGTGTCTGTTTTCTAATAGTTAATGGATGTGAAAATAACGGCAGCTCACCACTTTTTTCCATTTGTAAATCAAAAGTCGTTCCTTCATCTATTTTAGGATGCAAACGAAACTGCAACTCGCCTGAAATATTTTCTTTATTTAAACCAGTGAATACAATTTCCTGATCTTGCTGAACTACTTCTAGTTCTGATGAAGCTCCTTGATATATAATACCTTCAGGCACCACCATGCGATAACTGCTCTCTTTGGGCAATGCTTCGACTGCTTGATCAGTGACTACTAAAGAAAATTCATCAACTACCCAGGAATCTGCTTTTCCTGCTAACGTAATAGTTAATGTATCTATAGTCTCGCCTATTCCTTTTAAAGGCAAAAAAAGAAAAGCAGGTAAGAGCAGGATAAAAGTAAAAAAAAGTGCACTTTTATGTTTCAATTTTTTTCCTCCTCTTTTCTTTTTCCAGTAGTAATAGACTAAGTAAAAGTAATAGTCCTCCCCAATGCCAATGATTCCGAGCAAAATTTGTTTGTGGATAAAAAGAGGCAGTTTTATCACTTTTTTGATTTTGTGTTTGTGTTGTTCTGTTATACTCTGTTTTTTGTTCCTTTAAACTAGATTCACCTTGCGGTCCCACTGGTTGATTAGGCTGTGGTGGTTCAAGATCAGCCCAACCTTCCAATCGAATAGCTCCTTGCGTTTCTGCAGCATGTGTCTGAGAAACACTTACAGAAAAAAAGCAAGCAAAGAGACAAAATATTAAAATTTTTACTGTTTTCATTGCTTGACCTTCCTTTTAAAACGAACAATTTTCTAAGCAGTATGTTTTCGTTTACGAATTAATAGAACCAGTAAAATCAGAATTAGAATTGCTAAAGCAAGGATGACATATAACAACCAGTTGGTTGGCTGCTCAGGGTCATTGAGAGCTTCTTCATTTAATTTCTGAGCATCATTTGCAGTTATTGTAAAATCTTCGTTCCACTCCCACCTTTGACTGGTCCATTTAGGGTCATCACTTGTGGCAGTTAATCGCATCGTATAGTTACCTGGTTTTAACGGTTGCTCGTTGAGAAAAACGGGATAAGCAAAATTTGAGTTAGGTGCCATAATCATTCCGTCAGACTGATTTTCATACAACACATCGAATTTTTCTTTTTCAGTGATCTTTGCTGTAACGGATAAACTTCCTACAATAGCTGGACGATCATTTTGCAAGTTGGCATTAATTACTTTGCGATAATTGTTTAATCCGGTAGTAACAGTCAGTAAATTCATATTGGGTTCTTCAATTTCTTGTTGAACAGTCATTTTAATGGCCATGGCATAACTATATTTATTATTGATGACAATGCCTTTTTCGTCACTGTCAGTGCTTTGACCTTCCTTTTCAAAATACCATGAACCTAGCAAGACACCTGATTCTACGTCTTGCGGAATATTGATAGTAGCACGCACCAGTTTTTCCGATTGGGGAGCAATTTCAGTTTTAGTATCTGAAGCGGCTACTTCAACCAATTCCGAAACAGAGTGCTTTAAACTACGATCAAGCTCCACCGGTTGCATCGTATAGTTAATTTCTCCATTACTATTGGTAGAGGCTGTAAATATTTTGGAAACGACAACGATGGGCTCGTTAGTGGGGTTTACTAATTTTGCTTCAATTGTTCGTTCTTCGCCTGGTGCTACAGACAAATCATAAAATGAGCTGGTGCTGTCTACCTCGTTTCCCGGGCTCACCTTTTGTACACTGTAACCCACACCTTTATTAGGGCTTTCTTCTGCATAAACATTTGTTGGCAAAATGATAGCTCCTATCAAAGCAAACAGCAAAGCAACAAACCCTACACTATTTTTTTTACCCATCGTTATCACATCCTTTTATTTTATTATTGTTCTGGCATTGCAGAAAGTGTCCAATTTACAGTTGATGTGAAGTTACCAGTTTTGGCGGCTCCTTTACCAATCGTCAGTTTTTCTTGACTAGCATCCCAAACATAAGTAGATGTGGCCTTACCATTATTTTCTTCCGCACTAAAGATGGATACTGCTCCACTGCCATCCTCAGCTGCAACTGGGATTTCAAATTCTGTATCACTATGTGTTAACGTATCTGTAGCGTCTGCTCCGAGCATGCTATTACGTGCAGTACCAATTGGTAATGTCAAAGTTGCAGCAAGTTTTCTTTCTGCTGCTGCTGAAGTATCTTCAAACTCGGTACGACTTACACTTACATTCCATCCATGGATATCACTACGGTTATCAGTGATTTGTAAATAGTGTATACCGGTTAGTGTTGAGTCATATTCTCCACCCATCATGTCTACCTTATGGGTACCGAAATCAAAACGTGCTGGATATACATCCAATGAGAGTGGTCCTAAATTTTCTGTATCTTCGTTATCTGGTTCATCTACGGGAACTTGAGGATCAAGTGGTTTTTCTGGATCTAGCGGATCAACAATTTCTGGCTTCTCATTGTTTTCCGTAAATTCAATTGAAGCCGTTCCGTTTTCTGTATTGATTACTTCTTCAGCAAAAGAGGTTACGCTGCCTGCAGCTACTATGCTCCCTAGTAACACTGTACTGATCAATAATTTTGTTTTCTTCATGTTTATTCTCCTCCAATTAATAAACTGCATCAGCAGTTAATGTCCAAAGTATCGTATTTTTATAATTTCCTTGTTTGGCCTGCTTGGCTGGAATTGTTAAGGCGACGTCATTGGACCGCCATTTTAAGATAGATGTTCCTTTTCCAGCAACTGGACTATTTGGATAAAATATCTTTTCTTCTTCTAAACCAATTTCCACAGCTTTACCTGTCAATGTTGGATCAATCTTTGTTGTATCATGGTTCAGAGTGTTTCGTGCTTCACCAGTCGGAATATGTATCAGTGACCCTTCCAAAACATTATTCTCACTAGTCAAATAGCCTATTTGCCTGACACTGACTACCCAACCAACTACATGCGCATCTCGATTATCGGTTACTTGGATATATTGGTCCGAATTTTCTGCACCCACCCCCTGGTAAATGTGAGCCGTTTGATACATTTCCTGTTGCCCAAAGTCAAAGGTCTCTGGTGCAACATCGAGCGACAACGGTCCTATGTTTCCAGTCACCATGTGATCTTTCTCAAATTCACTTGATGGATAGAGTGGGTTGGTCGGATTATCTGGATCTTTAGGTTCGATAGGGTTTGTATTCTCTACTAATTCCAAATAACCTGTTGTCTTGCTAATGGATTGTATTTCAGCATATCCAAGACTTACACCAAAGTTTCCAATTAGCAAGATACTAACGCATATACTTGCTAACATTCTTTTCACATATTATCCTCCTTTATGCATATTTCTTTGATATATTATTAGAATAGCAAGTAATACTTTTTTTAAGTCTCACTATTTTTAGAGTTTAATATGATCTAGAAAATTCTTGAGATTCTAAAGCTATTTGCCACAAAAAAAAGTTGTTAAGTGATGATAAAGCTCACTTAACAACTTTTTTTATTTTGTTAGCCATTTTTTTACAGCCCACTGATGACTACCCCGCTTTAGAAGATCAAGCCCTTTTTCAGGAGTAGTCCAGATACTGCGACTTTCTTTTTCTAATGGTTCTCCCACCTTTTTCCATTCACTAGCGACAAAAAAATAGCCTGGATTATAAAAGTAAGTATCTCGATGTCTAGAATAAAAGAATTCACAAGCTTCGCCTAAATAATCTGACAAGACAACCTGGAAACCCAGCTCCTCTAACATCTCCCGGTCAATGGCTTCTTCCTTGGTTTCATCACCTTCTATCTCTCCACCAGGTAAAAAATAAGCACCATTAGGAGCCTGGACGAGGGCAATTTCATTCTTCTGATTATAGATAATAGCGTAGGCTGCATAACGAGCCTGATACTCCTTTTCAGCTTCCTTTACACCGAAAATTGGGGTCATTGTTTTCGCTCCTTAGATTGATTTAAAATTAGTTTACATTAAAAAAATCTCATAAACAACACTTAAGCAAAAACAAGGCATCTTTGCCAATTTATGTTATGATAAATTTAACTTATTAGGAAAGGTTGGATTTTTTTATGAAAATGGCTCACACTTGCGTTCGCGTGAAAGATCTAGACGCGTCTGTTAAATTTTACCAAGAAGCGTTTGGTTTTGAGGAAAGTCGTCGTCGTGATTTCCCTGAAGCTGAATTCACTTTACTCTACCTAACCCTACCAGGAGATGATTATGAGTTGGAGTTAACTTACAACTACAACCATGAGTCTTACGATCTTGGAAATGGTTATGGGCATATTGCGATTAGCTCCGATGACATTCAAAGCTTGCATGAAAAACATCAACTAGCAGGTTTTAATGTAACTGATATGAAGGGGTTGCCTGGCACAGAACCCTCATATTATTTTATTACTGATCCCGACGGTTATAAAATTGAAGTAATTCGAGGGTAACAAAAAAGGAAGTGACTCCAGAATGGTTCACTTCCTTTTTCTTATCCCACAATAACCGTCTCTTCCGGGTATTTGTAAGTGCCATGTGTCTTATCTTGAGCCAGCCGCATAGAAATAGAGAAGCCAACAGTCAGAATCCCGACACGCCCAACATACATCAGAAAAATGATCAGCAGTTTGCCGAACAATGTTAAATCAGGTGTTAAGCCCATTGTCAGACCAACTGTTGCAAAAGCTGAAATTACTTCAAACGCAATGTACTCAATCCCTGAGGTTTCTGGAATCCCTTCAGTAATTGATAAAATCATTGTCGAAGCAACACATAAAGACAGGGTGATGAAAAACAGGGACATTGCTCGGAAAACAGTTGCGGAACGAATTGTTCTGCCACCCAATTCTGCATGCTGTCGTCCCTTGAGCATAGATATTGTTTGAATAATCAATACTGCTAAAGTGGTTGTTTTCAATCCACCTGCGGTTGAACCTGAGGTCCCGCCAATAAACATTAAAATGATCGTTAGTAAAAGTCCGGCCTGGCTCATTCCCAAATAATTAATTGAGAAATAGCCTGCAGTACGAGGTGTCACCGCCATAAAAATTGTATTGGCAAAGCGCTCCATCCCGTTACTTCCCGCTGCCACAGAAGACGCATTATGTTCAGTAAGATAAAACAGCAATGTACCACCGACTAATAAAATAAAGGTCATACCCAGTGCAATTTTGCTGTGTAAGCTTAACTTTCTTCGCTTTGGAAAGCTAATTACATCTTTCCAAACATAAAAGCCTAATCCTCCAGCAATAATTAAACTAGAAATAACCAATAATACATATGAATTTGATTGAAAACTAACTAAGCTGTCTCCAAATAGATCGAATCCTGCATTACAAAAAGCCGATACAGAATGAAACACTGCATACCAAATTCCCGAAAGCCAGCCATATTCTGGAATAAAATTGATGGCTAATAATACTGCACCCACAAACTGAATGATGGCAGCCAGCCGCAAAATGTGCACCATCAGATTCATAACCCCAGACATTGCTTCCAGATTCAATGCTTCTTGAAGCACAATTCGAGTCTTTAAACCAACTTTCCTACGAAAAACCGTAAAGAACAGAATTGGCATCATCATAAAACCAAGACCACCCAATTCAATCATCGTTAAAATGACCACTTGACCAAAGAAATTCCAATGGTCGATCGTAGTTAACGTAGTGAGTCCAGTCACACAAGTTGCTGAAGTTGCTGTAAATAGCGCATCAATAAAGTTGGTTGCTTCACCAGAATTACTGCTAATGGGTAATGATAATAATAAAGCCCCTGCTAAAATTATCAGCATAAACCCTACTGCCAAAAATTGTAATGGATGCAGTCTAAATTTTGTCAATTTATTTTTTATTTCCATGATTTCTTCCTAAAAAAGGGCACCACTAGGTGGCACCCATATTTTTTACCTTAATCATGCGAGTCACTTCCGCACGTTCGTTTTCTTCTAATTTCATCTTAATAAAGTAGATGGTCTCTTCCAATTGAGGAATAGTCATATACTCTAAAGCATTCACTCGTCGACGCGTCTTCTCGATCTCCTTTGCCATTAACTGACAAGTTTTTTCAATCTCGGTCAACTCCAAAAGCTTCGGCAAAATGCCTGTAAAACGATCAATTGACTGATCCAATTCTTCATTTGAATTCAAAAATCCATACTCCAAAGGATCTTCAGATAAATTAGTGTCATGTTGGAAATTCATCACTGGCACCTTTACGCTCATGACGTCTTTTTCAATCACATCCAAATCAACTTTTTCCTTTGGTACAGCTAATAGTTCGTCAATATATTTATCGTTAAGCATGGCATCTGCTAGAACAAAGGCACCCATTGCTGATTGCAGCTCCTCTTCAACCTCCGAGCGAAGAATATCATTCTTCTTAATCAGTAAAATAAATCGGCGCATCAATTCATCTTGTTTGTCTTTTAAGAGTTTGTGTCCCCTAGCAGCTGTTGTCAACTGTTTTTTTAAACGAGTAAGCTCCATTCGAGTTGGATTAACATTTAATTTTGCCATGAATCAGATCAGACTCCTTTTGATAAATGTTCATCCAGCATATCGTCTTTGATTCGCTTCAATTCCGTTCGTGGAAGCATCGACAATAGTTCCCAGCCTAAGTCCAAGGTTTCGAAAATAGTCCGGTTGGTATAAAAGCCTTGATTAACATATTCATTTTCAAAACGATCTGCAAACTTGGCATATATTTTATCCACATCAGACAAAGCAGAATCCCCTAAAACGACCGCCAGTTCTTTTGCCTGTTTTCCTTGCGCATACGCAGAGAACAGTTGGTTCATTGTTGGTGCATGGTCATTACGAGTTTTTCCTTCACCCGTACCTTTATCCTTAAGACGGGATAACGAAGGCAATACATCAATTGGTGGTTGAATCCCACTTTTATCTAAGCTGCGAGACAAAATAATTTGTCCTTCAGTGATGTATCCTGTCAAATCGGGAATTGGATGAGTGATATCTCCTTCCGGCATGGTAAGAATCGGAATTTGAGTAACAGAGCCTTTTAATCCGCGAATTCTTCCCGCACGTTCATACAAAGTAGCCAGATTTGTATACAAGTATCCTGGATAACCACGACGACCTGGAACTTCGCGACGAGCAGCAGAAATTTCACGTAAGGCTTCACAATAGTTAGTCATATCAGTCATAATAACTAACACATGCATGCCTTTTTCATAAGCCAAATATTCTGCAGCCGTTAAAGCCATTCGCGGAGTTGCAATTCGTTCAATTGCAGGATCATTAGCCAAATTCATGAAAACAACTGAGCGATCAATCGCTCCAGTTTGTCGGAAATCTTCCATAAAAAACTCAGCTTCTTCAAAAGTAATACCGATTCCTGCAAAGACAACTGCAAAGTCATCGTCGGAGTTTAGTACGTTAGCTTGACGAGCAATTTGGGCTGCCAATTCTTTATGAGGCAAACCAGAGCCAGAGAACACTGGTAATTTTTGTCCCCGGACTAAAGTATTCAAATGATCAATTGCTGAAATTCCAGTTTGAATAAACTCATCTGGATAGTCTCTAGAAACTGGGTTGATTACTTCACCGTTAATATCAACCTTTTTCTCAGCCAAAATTTCTGGTCCATTGTCTTTAGGACGTCCTAAACCATCAAACACTCGACCAATCATATCTTCAGAAACACCAAGCTCTAATGGATGCCCCAAAAAACGTGCTGTAGAATCTCTTAAATTGATTCCGCTAGTACCTTCAAAGATTTGTACCAATGCTTTATCTTCGTTAACTTCCAAAACTTGACCACGACGAATTTCACCGTTGCTCATGCGAACTTCCAATAGTTCTTCGTACTTAATACCTTGTACTTTATCCACTGCCATCAAAGGACCGACCACTTCACTGATCGTACGATACTCCTTAATCATTGGTCATTCCTCCTTCAGCAATGATTGATTGAATTTCAACTGTAATATCTTGATTAATTTGATCCAAAATCTCTAATTCAGCTTCTGCAATGTACTTGCTTCGCGCAATTCTATCTCGTAGAGTAACTGTTCCGTCAATAATTTCTTTCAGGTAAGCTCCAAGCTCCAAAGCTCGCTGTCCTTCTTTATTGAAGGTCAAGATATTATTCAGCATTTTGAATTGCTTTTCTCTTGAAGTGAAGGTATCCACATCATCAAAAGCATTTTGCTGCAAATAGTCTTCACGAATTTGTTTGGCAACCTCAAGAGTTAAACGATCTTTTTCCGATAAGGAATCAATCCCGACTAAACGTACAATCTCGCTTAACTGTGATTCTTCTTGTAAAATGCGCATGCCATCAGATACCATTGCTGACCAGTCACCTTGCATTGCATTATCCAAATATTTTCCTACCTCAGAAGAATACAATGAATAGCTGGCAATCCAATCGACTGATGGAAAATGGCGTTGCTGCGCCAAGGTGGCACTAAGACCCCAGTACACTTTAACCACACGTAAAGTATTTTGCGTTACTGGTTCAGAAGTATCCCCACCGGATGGTGATACCGCACTAATAGCTGTAATTGATCCTTCACGACTTCCTGCACCTAAAGTTAGCACCCGGCCTGCTCGTTCATAATACTCAGCTAATCGACTACCTAAATAGGCTGGATAACCTTCATCCCCTGGCATTTCCTCCAAACGTCCGCTCATTTCCCGTAAAGCTTCTGCCCAACGTGAAGTAGAATCAGCCATAATCGCAATGTTGTAGCCCATATCACGGAAGTACTCCGCAATCGTAATCCCTGTATAAATAGAAGCCTCACGAGCTGCTACTGGCATATTAGAAGTGTTTGCAATCAGAATAGTCCGTTCCATCAAGGATTCTCCCGTTTTGGGGTCAATCAGTTCTGGGAATTCATTCAAAACATCTGTCATTTCGTTGCCGCGTTCACCACATCCTACATACACAACAAGATCAACGTCGGCCCATTTAGCGATTTGATGCTGCACAACTGTCTTGCCAGCTCCAAAAGGTCCCGGCACAGCTGCTGCTCCCCCTTTTACTACTGGGAAAAAGGTATCAATAACCCGTTGACCAGTAATCATCGGGGCTTCTGGATTTAATTTTTCTTTTACTGGACGACCACGACGAACTGGCCATTTTTGCAGCATAGTAAACTCTTTGTCACCTTCACCTGTTTCTAAAACATAAAGCGTTTCATCAATTGTAAATTCACCTGAAGCGACTTTTTTAACTTTTCCGCTGACACCAACAGGGACCATAATTTTATGATTGATCAATTTAGTTTCTTGAACAGTCCCAATAATGTCACCAGCTGCAACTTCTTTACCGACCTCAACGACTGCCTCAAACCACCATTTTTTTTCATGATTCAATGGTGGAAGCTGTACGCCACGAGCTAAAAAATTGCTGTTAGTTATCTCTTTGAAAGTATCCAATGGTCGTTGAATACCATCAAACATTTGCGAAACAATCCCTGGTGCTAACTCAACGGATAAAGCTTCTCCAGTCGTTTTTACTGGTTCACCAGGTCCAATCCCGGCTGTTTCTTCGTATACCTGAATCGAAGCAACATCACCGCGCATCTCAATAATTTCACCGATAACCCCCAAATCACCGACATAACAAATATCTTGAATGGCAGCTTCAGCCATGTTTTCGGCCATAACTAGGGGTCCGGAAACTTTGATAATTTTTCCTTCTTGCAAATTGATTGCTCCTTTATAAAATATTCTGTCCAACTGCTCGTTCTACCTGATCTTGAATCATTTGCTTGCCAATACCCAACGTCCCTTGATGATTAGGAATAAGGACAATTGCCGGAATGAGCGCTTCTTCGTATCGCTTAATTGTATCTGGAACAAGCTGTGCGTATTGCTCGGTAATGTAGATAACGCCGTACTTTTCACGAGCCATTTCTTCAATGATTCGACGAATTTCGTTCGCCTGCTTCGTTACTCGAACATCGAAATTAAAGAGTTTAAAAGGAAGGACAGAATCCTTATCTCCGATCGCACCAATTTTATGCGTCATAAGTCTCTCTCATCCTCTCTCTTAGGTGTTCTTCAGAAATCCCAACGCGCTTTCCTACTATAACCAAACGTAAATTTTTGATCTCAACTTCTTTAGCATTCAACAAAGCTAATAGCGGTAATGGACCAAAGGCCTGCACCTGTGCCAGATCGAAGCGTCGGGTTAAATAATTATCGCGAATTTTCTCTAATTGAGCCAAGTCAATTGTTCCATCTTGAACCAAAGGCGCAATAACTTCCGTATAGTCTGTCGTAAGTAGAAACTCTGTAAAACGCCCCATAGATTCTTCGATTACATCCAGCAAATCCTCTTTAGGAATGCTTCCTTGGCTTGAAAGAACCGTAGACATAAAGCCTTTACTGCGCTTTTGCTTAATTCCACGACCCATCATAACAATATTAGTAAAATCAATAAAGCTGATGATTTCATTCAACAAATCCGTCGAATTCAATTCTTCTCCTAGCGAACGCATGCACCGTAGATAATCCCGATCAAAAATAATATCAATCCCCTGCAGGCTGTTAGATTCAGTAAAATGCTCTTTAACTTCTTGCACACTTGCTAAAATAGCTGCCGGCATTTCACTGGCTGTACCAGTCTTTACAGCACTTTTGATCTGATCTAATGAATAAAAGCCATCATAAATATATAAATCATCAAAATTTTCATCTAATAGCTCGGCTTTAGTCATCGCCTTCAGATTATGGAAGGTAAAACGCATCGTATACGCCCAAACAATTTTTGGTTCAGGTGCAATAACTACTAATTCTTCAATCAGTTTATGTTGCTCATTAGCCAAACCTGCCTCAAAGTTATCTTCGAAATTATCATTGATGTATTCAGCATAAACTGTTGTTTTCAACAATTCGCCTACTTCTTGAATATTTTTAGCTTGAATCATACGTTCCATTAACTCAGTAGGAATCAATTCCATCTCTTTTAAACGAATCAGCGGATTTAACTCATGATAACTATATGGTTTCATCTAAATCCCCCTATGCGAAAAATTCCTGTGCCAGTTCATAACTCATCTCAGACTGAATATCCTGCACTAGAGTGCGGAACAAGAAGTTATATTGCACGCCATGATCATTAATGACAAATCCAGCTTGATTTTTCAGTAAATCATCACTTACAACCAGCTGAAAGGGCAAGACTTTATTCTGTTCAGCAATCCATTCCTTAGAAAAAGCAGCCTGCGATTTCTCGCCGCAGATAAATAGTACCTTTCCGTCAAGTCCGGTTAAGTTAACTAGTGCTTGCTGCCCAAATGTCTGCTGTTTTTCTACGTCCCATTGCTCCATTGATTCAATTGCATCTTCAAATAGAAGCTCCAAAAAGGTTTGCTTCTGATTCAAGATAGCCTGTTTTGTTTCGACTTGTTGACGATTCGCCTGTTGCTTATATTTTTGATTCAACGTCTTCAAACTTTTTTCCAGACGTTTCTCATGATCCATTTTTATTTCTGTTAAACTCGCTTGATACTCTTGTTCAATTCGTTGCTGTTCATTTGCTTTTAGCGTTTGTCGTTCAGCCGCAGCTTGCTCATCCAGTTGCTGAATGATTTTTTCAATTGCATCCATAGTCAACGACTCCTTATACTTGACCAACAAGTAAGAATGAAATAACGAAGCCTAAGATGGCATAGGTTTCAACCATCGCAGCAAAAATGATCCCTTTTGTTGCATGCTCAGGTTTTTTTGCTAAGATCTGAATACCAGCAGCAGCAACTTTTCCTTGGGCAATTCCTGAAAATAAACCCGTGAAAGCAATTGGTAATGAAGCGCCTAAGTAGCCTAAGCCGTCAATCATTGATAGATCACCTGACGACATATTAGTAAAGATCAAGAAAGCAATAACGAAGCCGTACAGCCCTTGGGTACCAGGCAGCAATTGCAAAATCAAGGCTTGACCAAATTTATCAGGTTGACTGGTGGTTAAAGCTGCAGCCGCTTCCCCCGTCATCCCAACACCCTTTGAAGAACCGATTCCTGAAAAGATTGTTGCTGTTGCCATTCCTAGAATTGCAAAAATAATACCGCCATTATTGTTGATTAAGTAATCGATCATCGTAAAAAATCCTCCAATTATTTTTCTTTTTGTTCAATGTTTACATACTTCTCTTCTGTTTTCAAAGGTGCAAACGGGCGTCCGCCCCCTTGATAAAACTTGCCAAAAAATTCGACATATTGCAAACGGGCTCCATGCACGTAAGCAGACAATAAGGATAAGAATATATTCAATCCATGCAGTGCAAGCATCAATAGAATACCAACTGAGAATCGAGCGATCGGTGGCATAAAGCCAACCAGCATATTAAAAGCTGCTGCGATACTTCCACCAGATATCCCTAAAGCCATCAGACGCGTATAACTAACTAAATCACCAATGTATCCGGTTATACCATAGAGATTGTAAGCACCTCTAGCTAAACCTTTTACTTTCGAAGCAGATCGCATCATAGGAACAAAAACAATCGCCAAGGCACTTAAGACAGCAATTACTACACCCGTAGTCATCAAGCCTTGATTTCCTAGTAGCATTTGACCACCAGCAGCCATGATAATTCCAATAAAAATACCCTGCCAAGCAAATCCATCTGAAATCGCGCTGAGGTAATCCTTGGCTTTAATATTCTCAGCAGCAGCTAATCCTAAGCCAACAAAGATTTGAATCACTCCGAAGACAATTGATAAAATCAAAATTGTGATAACATCCTCGCCAGTGGACAAAATCGGCTTATAAGGCAATGCAAAGCCGAAATATGAATTATAAACTAAACCCCAGAGAATCGTCGGAATCGATAAGATTTGGAAGAACTGCATAAAGCGGGTCATTCCACGGGGCAATATTTTTGTTTTTAGCACAATCGTCGTAACCAAAAACATCAAAGCGCCATATCCAGCATCTGCTACCATCATGCCAAAGAAAACGAAGTAAAAAGGAACAAACCATGGGGTCGGATCTATCTCGTGATACGTCGGCAAACTATACATTTCTGTTAACATTTCAAAAGGCTGAACCAGTTTATTATTTTTTAACTTAATGGGAATTTCCGTCGCAATTTCGTCTACTGTTGGTTCTTCCAGCTCCAAATAAATATTTTCCTGTCCAACTAATTCAGCAATAAACTGCTGAAAATTCTTACTAGAATCCTCAGACACCCAGCCTTGTAAAACAAACAACTGATGAGTTTGAATGTAAGAATCCTGTACCATTAGCCGATTTTTTCGAGCCAACAACGTTTCCTCTGCCCATTCCAGCTGCTCAATATTTAATCGTTTTTGACCAATTCGCTTAGCCATTTTCTTTTGATCGTCATATAGGTTGTGCAATTCTTTAGAAATAGCTTGCAGGCGGACCTTAGGTAATTCCTTATAAGGATATTGATAACGAACAATCCCATAACTATGGATTCGTTCACTGATAAGCGAGTGGTCCGCATTCAAGTAGATCAAGCTGAAACAAATTTCCGATTCTCCACGATACAGCTCTTCTAAATAAATTGCCTCCTGCTGCTGCATCGATGCTTTGAAATCCTCCCAAACAACTTCATCAATCGCTCCCAGCAAAACATTCGTCAAGCTGGATTTGTAGTCACTTGGAATGACATCTAAATACTGCCAACGAGAGAGTTTACTTTCCTCATCCGTCAGCTCACGAATTTTTTCTAAGTTCCGGTTAAAACGATCCTCTAAAATTCGGATCTCACGTAGCTCTCTATCCAACTCTGCTTCATCGAACTTCTCTTCCAATTGCTGTAAAGTCAAAATTTTTCGTTTTAAATGGAATCCTTTATCCTTACTGCTGCCATGATGATCAATAAAACGGATGGCGTTGGTCAGTTCTTCAATCCTAAAATTAATTGCTTGAACCTTATCTTGATGACTCTCGGGTTGGTAATCGCCGAAAAAAGCTTCAACCCATTGATTATTTTCCGTTGCTTGAAAAACATCACGGACTTCTACTTCTTGAAATCCTTGAACAGCCTTCAAAATTTCATCGCTTCGACTGGCCTCGGCAATCAAGGTCAGTTTTTTCATTTTACTGACTGCCATACTGTGCAATCACCCTCTCGATAATTTTTTGCATGGCGTTTTTTTTCAAGCGCTCATAGTTTGCCTGCATTTGCTCTTTTGCTGCTGCAGCATCCTTTTTCAAGGCTGCATTCTCTTGCTCCAACTGTACACGTAAAAAGTCTTCACGTTCAGTAATGATTTTGGCAGATTCACTTTGAAGCTCTTTTTTCTTTTCTTGAACAATCTGGCCTTTTTCGCTTTCTTTACGCTGCAGCCTTTCTTGCAAGTCTTGCTTCAATTGTTCGTTCTTCGTTTCAGCTTCTTTAATTCGCTGCAAAGCCTCTAACATTCAAGCTCCTCCTTTAATTCAAAACAAAAAATGGGCGCAAACATCCAAAGCGTTCTTCTCACCCCTTGAAGAACAGATCCTTGAAGCTTGCGCCCAACCATTTTAAAAAAATATACAATTTTAAGTATACCAGAAATTCAGATTGAGTAAAAGTCAGTTCCAAAAAGAAAGTCGATTTCTTGCTTTACACTTAGGGTTATGTTAAGAATTAATTATTACAAAAAAGGAGTTGCATATATGATCAAACCGATCGTTGGTATTGCTGCCAATAAACATTATTTAAGTAATCAAGATTTTTTTAATCAACCATTTACATATAGTCCACAGGGCTTTGTTGACGGGATTCATCAGGCAGGCGGTTTACCTCTTCTATTGCCAATTGGAAGTCCAGAATTCGCCGCTGACTATGTTGAAAAAATTGATAAGCTGTTACTTCCAGGCGGACAGGATGTAAGTCCTTGTTTATATGAGCAAGAACCTCGTCCAAAGTTAGGTGTCACCAGTATTGAACGGGATAGCTTTGAAACCGCCTTAATTAAAGAAGCCATTAAACAAGGCAAACCTATTTTTGCAATTTGTCGCGGTTTTCAATTAGTGAACGTTGCTTTAGGTGGTACGTTGTATCAGGATCTTTCAGAATACACTGACTGGCAGGTGAAGCATGATATGTATCCAACTCCTCCTGCCTTTGCTTTACACTCCATCACAGTCAAAGGAGATTCTTTTCTGGCAACGCTCTTTGGTGAAAAGGCTCAAGTAAATTCCTACCATCATCAAGCAATTGATCGTTTAGCTGAAAGCCTAGTTCCAATTGCTTGGTCGGAGGATCAAATTATTGAAGCAGTGGAAAGTCGCGAAGCAAACACTAAAATTTTAGGTGTTCAATGGCATCCGGAACTAACACATA
Source organism: Enterococcus sp. AZ163 (assembly GCF_050498925.1). Lineage (NCBI taxonomy): Bacteria > Bacillati > Bacillota > Bacilli > Lactobacillales > Enterococcaceae > Enterococcus > Enterococcus sp. AZ163. The sequence continues at coordinate 2,257,298 of NZ_JBIPAO010000001.1, read as the reverse complement.
CCACTGATCCAAAAGAGCAAGGTTTGTTTGATTACTTTGTTCAATCTTTTGAATAAACAGAGGCCGCCAGCTGATTAACCAGCTGGCGTCTTCCTTTTTAAGACCGAGAAAAAGATACAACTTTTGTCCCATTCTATTTCCTCTTCACTATGGGAAAATCTTTTTATAACTATTGTTATGAGATAAAAGGAGGAAATGGATTGAAGGTTATTGAAGCAGTAAATGTAAAAAAAACATATGGTTCGGGAGAATCAGCGTTCCATGCTTTAAAAGGGGTTAGTTTTAGTGTAGAGAAAGGTGAGTCGGTCGCGATTGTCGGAAAAAGTGGGTCTGGAAAATCTACCTTAATGCATATTTTAGCATTATTGGATCATCCAACTTCGGGAGATATTTTCTTAGTTAATCAAGATCCTAACAAAATGAAAAAGTCTGCTCTTAATACAATGCGGAATCAAACCTATGGATTTGTCTTTCAGCAATTCTTTATGAATCCCAAGGACACAGTGCTAGCGAATGTATTGCTCCCTTTAAAAATTGCTGGTATAAATACTCGGCAACGAAAGCAAATGGCAATGGATGCTTTGAAAGCTGTTGATTTGGCGGATAAATGTAATAATAAGGCGAATGATCTGTCTGGTGGACAAAAGCAGCGCGTTTGTATTGCTCGTGCTTTGGTTAACCAGCCTGAAATCATCTTTGCAGATGAACCTACTGGGAATTTAGATTCGACGACAGGGGAAAAGATTGAGGAATTACTATTCAATTTAAACCGAGACAAAAATATCACCTTGATTATTGTCACCCATGATTCGGAACTAGCAACAAGGTGCGATCGCCAAATTCATATTAAAGATGGCCTAATCGTCGGGGAGGCCTCTTAACATGAAATTATTTGATATTATCCAATCAGCAAGCTCAAACTTATGGCGCAATAAAGGGCGAACGATTCTTACAATCGTCGCCATTTTCATTGGTGCCTTTACCATTTCCCTCACTAGTGGTGTAAATGCCGGAGTTAATGACTACATTGATAAACAAATTGATGGTGTTGGTGGTGAAGATCAGCTGATGATATCACCTAGTCCTCAATCGATGGGAATGTCCAATAATGAACCACAGGAATACGATCCAGAGGGAACTAGCAATAGTGATGGCGATTATATGACCGATAAAGATATGGAAATAATTCGTGGCATGTCGAACATTAGTAAAGTCGAACCCTTTCATTTTCTAGCAACTGATTACGTGGAAGGCCCCAACGGTAATAAATTGATTTTTTCAGCTGCCAGCCAATCAGACATTCATATTGATTTAGAGGCTGGTCGACAGGTCAGTGGGAATGCCAACGATTATGAAATTAATTTGGCCCCTGAATTTGTTAAAGCTTTAGGCTTTTCTTCAGCTAAGGATGCTTTGAACAAAAAAGTGACACTTGCTGTTAGCAGTCAAGCAACTGGAAAACAGCAATTGATTGAAGCAACGATTGTCGGTGTACGAAACGTTAGCTTGGTCCAACAAGGACAATCCATCACTAGTAAAGCTTTATCTGACAAGATTGTTGCGACTAACGAAGACGGTTTACCAGATTCAATGAAAAATAACTACACCATGTCTTTTGCAACCATGAAGAAAAACCTGTCTGAAAAACAAATAACAGCTCTAAAAGATCAGCTAGAGGATAAAGGGTATGGATCAATGACTGTTGAAGATGAGATTGGAATGATCCGTCAAGTTGTTAATGCTATTACTGGTGTTCTCACTATGTTCGGTGCAATCGCCTTGCTGGCAGCAAGCTTTGGAATTATTAACACCTTGTATATGTCTGTCCAAGATCGAACCCGAGAAATCGGCTTGATGAAAGCCATGGGAATGAGCGGCTTCAAAGTATTTTTAACCTTTAGTATTGAAGCTTTGCTAATTGGTTTTTGGGGTGGCCTATTAGGCATCGGTGGCGCTGTAACCGCAGGACATTTCCTAAATGAGTTGGCTGTCAGTACTTTTCTAGATGGCTTAACTGGCTTTACTTTGATTCAATTTTCCGTACCAAGTATGGTAATTATTATTTTAGTGATTATGCTGATTGCCTTTCTGGCTGGGACTTTCCCAGCAAATAGAGCAGCACGCTTAGATCCAATCAATGCTTTGCGTTATGAATAAAAAGAATAGGCTGTCAGCAAAATTGCTGACAGCCTTAATTGCGATTTAAAAATCAAAATTGTCTGGATCTCCACCGAGACGTTCATCAATGTTCATTTCATCAATTTGTTTCATTTCTTCATCAGTTAGTTCGAAATCAAAAACATTGAAGTTTTGTTGAATGCGATCTTCATGAACCGATTTTGGAATAACAACAATATCATTTTGCAAATGCCAGCGGATAATTACTTGTGCCGCTGATTTGTCGTGTTTTTTACCAATTGATACAAGGGTTTCATTTTCTAAAATTTTTCCTTGTCCTAGTGGTGACCATGCTTCAATCGCAATACCCTCTTGTGCTAAGTATTTCCGAAGAGGAACTTGTGTTAAGGTTGGATGCAATTCAATCTGGTCAACCATTGGTTTGATCTTGGCAGTTTTCATTAATTCCTCAATATGGTGTTGATGGAAATTAGAAACACCGATAGCTTTTGCCCGGCCACTCTCATAAATTTCTTCCATCGCCCGCCAAGAATCGCTGAACTTGCCTTCAACTGGCCAGTGGATCAAATACAAATCAACATAGTCTAAGCCCAAGCGTTCTAAGCTGTCATTGAAAGCTTGGTGAGCCGATTCATAGCCTTGATCGCTGTTCCAAAGCTTAGTAGTAATGAATAAGTCTTTGCGGTCAACACCAGATTCTTTAATTCCTTTACCAACGCCTACTTCATTTTTATAAATAGCGGCTGTATCGATCAAATGGTACCCAGCTTCAATTGCCCATTTTACAGCATCAGTTGCTACATTATCTTCTACACGCCACACACCTAAACCTAAACGAGGCATTTCAGTACCGTTAGCAAGTTGCTTCATTTTATCCATGTTCATTCCTCCTCTTTCTCTTCTCATTCTGGAACTGTTTAGCTCATAGGTCAACTATTTTGTTTATTATTTTCGACGTTCATTACGCATAATTGACAGGGATTGCTTCAAGGCGCTGAAGGTCCCACCTTCACTGTAGACCAAGACATTCGATTTATACAATTGGGCTGAGAATAATGTTAATACAACGGTAGTCACTAACAAAATTCCTAGCGACACTATAGCTCCAGAAAATTGAACAGTATTCGTTGCTAATCTTAATGGCATGCAATAAGAAGAAATGAATGGAATATAGGAAGCAATTTTAATAATTATATTATTTGGACTTGCAGCTCCCAAAACCAATCCAAGTATATAGCCAATCATAGACAAGTACATAACTGGCTGAATTGCTTTTGCTGTATCTTCAGCTTTATTCACTAATGATCCGCATAGTGCGGACAATACAGCATAAATAAATATGCCCACAAGCATAAAACCGACAATCACAAGAATATTTTTACCTAATAAACTTTTGATAGATACATTACTCAAGAAAGACTCGACCATGGGAGTATTTTTAAATTGCTGATACGCTACAACTAATGCTATCCCGTATATAGCTAATTGAGTAAACGCAACAAGTAAAATACCTAACAGCTTTCCGTAATAATGCGTCTTGGCTTTCATACTCGAAAGCAACACTTCCATGATACGAGTTCCCTTTTCAGAAGCAATTTCCTGCGAAATAATCGATGAGTAGGTCATAATAAAGACAAACATGATAATTGTTGTCAGGAAGCTCAAAATCATTTGAACACCTGCATCCCCTTCATCATTCTTCATCTGACCGTTCTCAAAGCTAACTTTAGCAGCTTTAAACTTAGCGGGTTCTACCACTTTTTGTACCTGTTCAGTTGTTAGAGAAAGATTCGAAGCTCGTACACCTGATTGGATTTGATTCAAGACTTGTTGAATTCCCAGTTCAGTAGAGGACCCTAGTGACGAAGTACTATACAATTTTCCAGAAACATTTCCATCATTTAAATCCAGCTGTAAATAGGCATCAATTTTCTCGTCTTCCAATTGTTTTTGTGCTTCTTTTTCGTTATCAATTGAAGAAAATGTATACTCCCCAGAATCACCTTGTTCAAATTGCTGAGCCACTGCTGGTTGATTGGCTACCACGCCAATCTTATTGATATCTGTCATATCGCCAAAGAAATATTGGGCCAAAAAGAAAATGCCCATCACAAGAAAAGGTGCCAAAATCATAATAACAAAGGCGGCTGACTTCACATTTTTCTTATACACGTCTTTGACGATAATTCCTAATTTACTCATTTGGTTCACCTGCTTTCCATTTGAAAATCTCTTCCAGAGTAGGTGGTTGCTGATTAAACATCGGGATATAACCATCTTTAGTTGCCAATGTAAATATTTTTTCGCCAACTGTCGGATTAGCCAAAGTTAAGTCGAAGCTACCATCTTCGCGTTGATGAATATCTCTGATTCCATCAAAGCTACTTAGCTGTTCTTCTGTTAATGGTGAGGACAGATAGAGCTTCGTCCGTCCGAACGAAGCGCGGATGTCACTAACTTTACCATTTAGCACCGTTCTCCCGTCCCGCAACATAATTAGATGGTCACATATTTTCTCAACATTATCCATGTTGTGACTAGAAAAAATGACACAAGAACCTTTTTTCTTTAATTCTAGAATACCATTTTTCAACAACTCAGCATTAACTGGATCGAGTCCACTAAATGGTTCATCTAAGATAACCAGCTTTGGCTCATGAATTAAGGTAGCAATCAACTGAACCTTTTGCTGATTTCCTTTCGACAACGATTTTACTTTATCGGACTTTTTCCCTTTTACTTGAAATTTTTCCATCCATTCGTCGATTTTTGGTGCGATTTCTTTCCGGCTTTTACCACGTAGTGAGGCAAAGAATAATAACTGTTCTTCGATTGTGACTTTGGGATACAGTCCCCGTTCTTCAGGTAAATACCCAATAATATCGTAATCTTTTTCTTTAATTGGCTGTCCATTCCATAGCACGGTCCCGGTATCATTTGTTAAGAAATCCAAAATCAGACGGAAAGTTGTCGTTTTTCCTGCTCCATTTTGACCAATTAGCCCCAAAATTTTCCCATCTTCAATCGTGAAAGATAAGTCCTCAAGAGCTTTATAGTTTCCAAAGCTCTTACTTAAATTACTTACGGTTAACATTTCTTCACTCCTCTAATTTTCTTTTAATTAACTTTTTTTTCGATAATACAGATAGGCAATTAAATACGCTGCAAAGAAAAGAAACAGCAAACTAACTGCTATCTGCGTCATAAGCGGATGTACAAAGCTTCCAACGACACTCAGAATGATAATACTCACGATTAAAGTATAGGTTCCTAATCGATATGCTTGGTTGATAATCTCTTGATTTCGTTCATCCATGACTACAATCCGCTGTTTACGCAAAAGCTTTGGATCGTTCATCGTTCGTCGATTTTTCATAATATACAAAACGAGAATCAACGTCAGTGAACTAAACATACCAGTCAAAAAATCAACCGTATGGCCACTTACTTTGATCTCCAGCCAATTGGTACCGACATATAAAAATAGTGTACACAGAATAACAAAAACAATAGCTGCTAGATACCAAAAATTTTTTTGGCGTAAACGATTCATGTATTGCTTATCTGCTTTGGATAAAGTTTCCATCTATTTATTCTCCTTATCTACTGATTCAAATACCGCTTCATAATAAATTGGTTTCTAACGATATAGACTACTAAAACCAACGTTAGTGAACTAAACAGGCCAGAAAAGAAATCTATGAAGTTACGATTAATTGTTAATCCTAACCAATTAGTTGCGCTATAGTAAAACATCGTACAAAAAAATATGAAAAAAATTACTTGTAAACAACGATGATTTTTACTTTGCAAATGGCTCGCATTTTGTTGGTTTACTTTTGGTACCTTACTCATTCTTCATCCTCCTCATCAAAAATGAAAATTTCTTCGATCGTTGACTCGAAAAATTGCGCGATTTTATGAGCTAAGAGCAAGGAAGCATTATACCGTCCACTTTCCAAGGAAATAATCGTTTGGCGAGTTACCTCGAGATGATCAGCTAGTTCACTTTGGGTCATTTTATGTGCTTTACGCAATTGCTGAATTCGATTTTGCAAATGATCCCCTCCAATGTATAGTTCCCTTTACATTCATTAACAAAAATATAGCACGCTTTACATGTCGTGTAAAGCGTGCTATACATTTTTTTCTTCATGTAATTGTTGATAAACATTTTCAGCTACATTTTTTGGTATACCAATACCTTGCAGTTCTTCTACCGAGGCTGCTTGAATATTTTTAAGTGACTTAAATTCTTTCAACAGCAGTTTCTTTCGCTTAGGACCTAATCCTTCAATTTTATCCAGTTTAGAAGCAAAACTATTTTTGCTGCGCAACTGTCGATGAAAGGTAATCGCAAAACGGTGGACTTCATCCTGAATACGCTGCAGCAGGAAAAATTCCTGAGAATTCCGTTCTAACGGAATACGTGATAAATCCGGTCCAAACAGCAGCTCGCTGGTTTTGTGCTTGTCATCTTTTGCCAATCCAGCAATCGGAATGTCCAAGCCTAACTGATTATCTAAAACGTCCCTTGCAGCATCTACTTGCCCCTTTCCACCATCAATAACGATTAAATCAGGAAACGGCAGATTTTCTTTCAGAACTCGAGAATAACGACGGTAAATAACCTCTCGCATTGAAGCATAATCATCCGGTCCCTTGACTGTTTTGATTTTATACTTGCGATATTCTTTCTTAGCTGGTTTCCCATCAATAAATACTACCATAGCAGAAACCGGATCGGTCCCCATGATATTGGAATTGTCGAAGGCTTCAATTCGAATCGGTTCGGGAATATTCATGGCATTGCCTAAGCGTTCGACAGCACCGATTGTTCGAGCTTCGTTTCGTTCAATTAAATTAAACTTCTCATTTAAGGCTACATGCGCATTCTTATCCGCTAGCTTTACCAATTTCTTTTTCTCGCCTCGTTGAGGCTGTAAAACCTTGGTTTTCAGCATTGCTTCCACACTTGACTTATCAATAGCATCAGGAATTAGAACTTCCTTAGGGATAAAGTGTTCATTTTCTTGGTAAAACTGTCCAATATAGGTCAAGAAATCCTCTTCAGCCTGATTGTAAAATGGAAACATCGAGACATCTCGTTCAATCAGTTTTCCTTGCCGTACAAAGAAAACCTGTACACACATCCAGCCCTTATCAGTAGCATAGCCAAATATATCGCGATCCACCAAATCAGCATTGGTCATCTTCTGCTTAGTCATAACGGTTTCAATCGCTTTAATTTGATCTCGGTATTCCGCGGCTTTTTCAAATTCCATATTTTCGGCGGCATCTGCCATTTTCTTTTCCAAAACTTCTTGAACTTCCATATGCCCACCATTTAAAAAACGCTTGATTTCATTTACCATGATTTTATAACGCACTTGAGGAATATCAAATACACAAGGTGCCAAGCATTGCCCCATATGATAGTATAGGCAGACTTCCTTAGGCAGAACTTTGCATTTTCTCAATGGAAACAAACGGTCCAATAAGCGTTTCGTTTCATTGGCTGCTCGAACATCCGGATAAGGTCCAAAATACAAGGCTTTGTCTTTCAAAACCTTTCGAGTAATCAATAAACGTGGGAATTTTTCATTGGTAATCTTAATAAAAGGATAGGTTTTATCATCCTTCAGCATAATATTATATTTGGGGTCGTTTTTCTTAATCAGGTTGATTTCTAATAGCAGGGCTTCAATATTGGATTCGGTAACAATATATTCGAAGTCTTCAATCTCACTTACCAGTCGTTCGGTTTTGGTGTCGTGACTTCCTGTAAAATAAGAACGTACACGGTTTTTTAAAACCTTCGCTTTGCCGACGTAGATGATTGTCCCATTTTTGTCCTTCATTAGGTAACAGCCTGGTTGATCAGGAAGCAAGGCCAACTTATTTTTTATTCGTTCATTCATTCTAAGTTTCCCTTCCAAATAGTTTCAAAACAGACAAAAAGCTGGACAATAATGCCCAGCTCCGTTGCTTACATATGAGCGCTAATTAATTCTTGTAATTGATCTTTCGTATGAACACCGATTACTTTATCTACCACTTGACCGTCTTTTTTCAACACAAGTGTTGGGATGCTCATGATACCAAATGATGCTGGTGTTTCTGGATTTTCGTCAACATCCATTTTTACAATTTTTAATTGGTCTTCATCATATTCTTCGCTTAATTGTTCTAAAATTGGTGCTTGCATCCGACAAGGACCACACCAAGTTGCCCAAAAGTCAATCAGGACCAGGCCGTTGTCAGTTTCTTCATTAAATGTTGTATCAGTTACTACTTGTGACATGATATCCCTCCTCAAATTTGTATTCACATTATAGCATGCAATTTGCCCCTATGCTATTGTTCTGCTTACAGTTGTAAACATTACTTAAAAGTTACCACCGTTGCGCCATCTCCGCCTTCGCTGGCCGGCGCAAATTCAAAGCTTTTGACATTGCGGTGATTTTTTAAGTAATCTGTAATTCCTTTTCGTAATGCGCCAGTACCTTTACCATGGATAATTCGAACTTGTGCATAATTTGCTAATAAAGCAGCGTCAATATATTGATCCACTTCCGCCAGAGCAGCTTCATATCGCATGCCTCGTACATCCAATTCGGTTTTCACCCGTGAGCCTGCTCCTCGTTGAACCCCTGTTATAACTCTTTGCTGTGGTTCCTCAATCGGTGTTGTTAATGTCATATCATCTTCAGAAATTGTCATCTTCAAAATACCGATCTGTACCTGCCAATCATTGTTGCCCATTCTCTTTAACAAAGTTCCTCGTTGGCCATAGGCTTCGACTAATACTTCGTCGCCTTCTTTAAATTGCTTCTTGGCCTTCGCCTTTTGCAAAACTTTATTTTTCTTCAACTGTTCATCTTGTTTCAGATCCTCCAGCTGAGTTCGAGCATCAATCAACTGATGTTCTTTTACATTTCCCTGACCAGACAGCTGCAGTTGCCGAATATCCTTGATAATCTTCTCAGCATCTTCTTGAGCTTGTTGAACCAATTCATTGGCCTGTTTCCGAGCCTTTTCCATTTCCTTTTCACGTTCATCAAAGAAATAGCTGTAGGCATTCTTCAAGTCGCGGTACAAGATTTCAGACTCCTCTACATAATGGCGAACTTCATGATACTCCGTTTCTGTCATTTTACGCTGATTTTCTAGATCAGCGATCATGTCGTTCAAGTCTTGACTTTCATCATCAATAATCTGTTTAGCACTTTCGATAATTCCTGCATCCAGACCTAAACGACGAGAAATCTCAAAAGCATTACTACGGCCTGGAACACCAATCAGTAAACGATAGGTTGGACTTAAAGTATCTACATCGAATTCCATGCTGGCATTGATCGTATTAGGACGGTTATAGCCGTAAATTTTCAATTCAGGATAATGGGTCGTTGCCATTACATAAGACGACTTAGCACCGACTGCATCCAATATCGCTATTGCCAAAGCAGCACCTTCTTGAGGGTCGGTGCCAGCTCCCAACTCATCGAACAGAACCAAACTGCGTTCATTAATCTTCTCCAAGATCGAAACAATTGTTGTCATATGAGAAGAGAAAGTAGATAAGCTTTGTTCAATCGACTGCTCATCACCAATGTCCGCAAAGACCTCTTCGAAGATCCCCATCCGGCTTTCTTCGCCAACTGGCAATGGTAACCCAGCTTGCCCCATTAGCTGCAAAAGTCCTAACGTTTTCAAGGTGACTGTCTTACCACCCGTATTGGGACCTGTAATAACGATTGCCTGATAGTTTTTACCGATCGTGATGTCATTCGCCACTGCCGTATTTGGATCCAATAATGGATGTCTTGCTTGTTTAAAGAATACATGGTTTTCTTCACTAAGCTCTGGAACGACTGCCTTGAGCTCCTTGGCCAAGCGGGCCTTAGCATTCATCAAATCAAAACGACCTAAAACATAGGCGTTATGAATGATTTCACGACGATAAGGAACTAGTTCAGCAGAGAGTTCAGATAAAATCCGTTCAATCTCTGTACGTTCAGAAATTTGCTGCTGACGCAGACGGTTATTCAATTCTACCACTTGCTTGGGTTCAATGAATAATGTTTGACCTGAAGCGCTTTGGTCATGAACTACTCCGCCGAAGGTTCCACGGTATTCTTGTTTTACCGGAATAACATAGCGGTCATTACGCATTGTAATAATTGCGTCGCTTAGATATTTAGCATTCTTACCACGAACCAAGCCATCCAACTGTTCTCGGATGTTTTGTTCACTGCGACGGATTTGACTGCGAATCGTCCGTAATTCAGGTGATGCTTCGTCTCTAATCCGCCCATCTTCTTCAACTGAACGTCGGAGACGACCACTTAATTCCGGCAAGGTCACTAATTGATCCGCCCAGAAATATAAACGAGCGAAATCCAATTCACTATCTTGTAAATCTTCAATAAAACGCGTCATTTCACTAGTTGTTGATAGTATTCGTGCTACCTCGGCCAATTCCAAGCCATTAAGATTTGCACCAATTTCAATTCGTTTCATATGAGGACTGATGTTCATCAGTTTAGGGACCGGCAGGCCACCCCGCAGACGCAGTACCTTCATTCCATCCTCTGATTCTTCCAACCAGGCACGAATGGTATGACTATCACTAGAAGGCACTAACTGATTTAATTCATCAGTTCCTTGTGCGGTTGCCAAGTACTGAGCAACCTTCATTTTTACATCATCAAATCCTAAGGTTGTTAGAATTCGTTCATTCATTGCATTCACCTTCTACAATAAGAAATAAACCGAAACCCTAAAGTTCCGGTTTTTAAATTTGTCCAATAATTCTCGTTACCCACAAATTATCAAAGGCACCACTTAAAAATAGCGAATAATCAATGATAAAACGTGCAAGAAAACTTCCCGAAATAGCATTTTGGACCAATGCCATCGGTACGAAGCTTGCCAGCTTCAGCAGAAGAAAGACAGCAACATAGGCTAGCACTAACGAAACCACTCCAGCAACTATTCCATCATATTGCGGCATCAACACTTGATACAACAAGTTTCGGCAAAAGATCGAGAACAAATGTGTAATCAGCCAGCCGATAAACAGGATCATCACAAAGGCAAAGCCGGCATAAAAGGCTTGATCTAGATTAAATCCCTGTTCGATAGAATAGTAAACCATATTGGACTCGCTGGTAACCGAAGGATAGGGAACGAATAATTCCAGTTTCTCTCCCACTCCCTTGTAGAATACCAAAGCCGCGATAAATGAAAGCACGTATCCTACTGTGAAAAATAGTTGATACGCTGTTCCTCTACGGTAACCGGTATAAAAAGAAAGAATAAAAACAATTAAGATAAATAGCGTTAGCATGGTTTTCCTCACTTATTAGCAGCACGTTTTTGAATTTCACGCTTGCGATTTTCGTTTACAACTTGTTGCGCTTCTACATGATTGCGGATTTGCGCATTATTCTGTCCATTTTTTTGCATAATTGACTTTGCTTCTGCTTCAATCGCTTCGATCTTTTTTATTTTATTTTCAAGCTCCACTGACCGAGCAGCCCGGCGCTTCAAATCAGCCTGATGCTTCTTTAGCTGCAGCAGTTCCTCTTGCTTCTTGACTTGATCGGATACCGCATTGATTGCTAATAAGATCGCAGCCTTCTCCGCTGTAATCTCCGGTGACAAGTTTTTTATTTCATTCAACTGTTCATTTACCAATGCTAAAACCATGTCCATGTGTTGCTTGGATTCCTGACCAATGATAGTATATGTCTGTCCAGCTACGGTTGCTTTGTATCTATTTTGAGCCATGCGGATTTTCCCTCCTCGCAATATTGTCGAAAAAACACTAGTTTATTATATGCTATAAGAGGGCGTTTTTACAACTTTCATCAAAGAAAAGTCTGCGAAATTAAAGAAAAGAGAAAACTTTATGCGCTTAAATGTATTGAAATTATCGAGAAGTAAGTTGTTAGAGCTCGAAGAATACTACTGCAATGATCTGACTAAAAAAAACATCCCTTATACTGAATTCACGGCTAAAAAAAACGGAATTAGCATTACCGCTTATACTTCTGGTACAGTAACCTTTCAGGGAAATAACGCTAATGTTGAGGCTAGTAAATGGGGAACTATTGAAAGCTCAACTCGAAAAGCAGCAGGTTCTTCAACTGCCACACTACCTGATGGTTTTGCTCAATTATCAGTTATTGGTAGTGATGAAGTGGGGAATGGCAGCTATTTCGGTCCTTTATGTGTCTGTGCTGCCTCCGCAGATAGAGAAAAATTACCTGAGTTAAGGCATCTCGGTGTAAAAGACTCCAAGATGCTGACTGATTTGCAAATCCGTGAAATGGCCGTAAAAATAAAGGATTTGATTCCTTATAAATTATTGGTTCTAATGCCTAAAAAATACAACGAGATCCAACCTAAATACAACGCGGTTCGGATGAAGGTCGCTCTGCACAATCAAGCAATCGCCTTGTTATTAGAGCAAATATTTCCTCAAAAACCGGATGCTATTCTAATTGATCAATTTACTCCACCAGCGAACTATAAAAAGCACGTAAAAGGCGAGAAACGCCAAATAGACGAGCAAATCTACTTTATAACTAAGGGTGAACACTATCATTTGGCTGTAGCAGCTGCCTCCATTATTAGTCGAGCTAGGTTCCTAGAAGGACTGGATGAAGCATCTGAAGAGGTAGGAATCGTGATTCCCTCAGGTGCGGGGAAACCCTCTGATCAGGCCGCAGCTATTTTACTTAAACGAGGTGGCAGCGAATTGTTGACAAACTATGCGAAACTGCATTTTGCCAATACAGAAAAAGCGCAAAATTTATTAAAATAATAGAAGAAAAAAGAGCATCAAAGACACTAAATAGTCTTTTGATACTCTTTTATACTGTCTTACATGTAATAGTTTCTTCTTAATTTCGTTTGAGTAATATCAGAGATTGTTTGAGCTCCTGCTAATTGCATAACCATTTCCAGTTCTCTTTGGAAAAATTCAAAAACTTGCTGAACGCCAGTTGCACCACCTAAAGCGAGACCATATATTGCTGGTCGTCCAATTGCCACCAGATCTGCGCCAGAGGCGATGGCTTTAAAGACATGCTGACCACGGCGGACCCCACTGTCGAAAATAATCGGTACACGTTTGTTCACCGCTTTTGACACATACTGCAAGGAATCAAAAGTTGCAGGGCCGCCATCTAACTGTCGACCACCATGATTGGATACCCATATACCATTAGCACCCGCATCTAATGCCCGCTCAACATCCTCTTCTGACTGGATTCCTTTTACAAAGACTGGCAGCGAAGAATTTTTCGCAATAAAGGTCACGTCTTTTGGACTAAGCTTTTGCTTAGATGAACCATAAACAGCATCCATCGTTTGACCGACACCTGATTGGTATGCTCGTACGATTGGCATTGGCAACGGGAAAGTAAAGCCATTTCGTTTATCCGTTTCTCGGTTACCACCAACTGTTGCATCAGCAGTTAAGATAATCGCTTTTGCTCCACTTTCCTTAGCTTTAGATAATATGTCGATATTGACGCCATCATCCTTGCTCATATACAGTTGGAACCACTGACAGGCTTCGGGACCGGCAGCTTGCCGAATTTGTTCAATCGTGCGAGAGGCGTACGAACTGATTGAGAAAATTGAGCCATAATCAGCTACCCCTTTTGCAGTTGCTTCTTCTCCTTGCATGTTAGCCAAACCATGGGCAGCGATTGGTGCCATAATGATGGGCGCCCGCAGCTTTTCATCCATAAAGGTAACTTCCGTTGTTGGCAACTCTATATCCTTCAACACATGAGGGATTATCAACTGATGTTCAAAAGCCCTCTCATTTTCACGATAAGTAAAAATATCACCTGCACCACTACTTATGTAGCCATATCCACCTTTGGGAATTACTTCTTTTGCCTGTTCTTCTAAATCATGAGTGTTGATAAAGTCGATTGGCCCCTCAGCATTACTTGTCTGATAATTTATTGTCATTTTAATCATCCTTTCACTATAACGCTTACAAAGCCATCCTACTCTTTCTTGTAATCCTAAACAACTAATCTGTTTCAGTAATTATTGACAAAAAGTAATCGAAATCATCTATAAAACTGCTTAAGTTTAAGAAAGTATTAAACCAGAAAAAATACAATTCTCGCATAATCTTATTTATTTCACAATTCAATTCATTTTTCTCATTAATCAGGTGGAGCTAAAACAACTCTTTTAGCACTTTCGTAGTATTCGCAAAAAAATAAAATGAGAACGAACAACTTTTACTCTTAGAAATAACAGAGTATTTCATAATCTGATTAATTATCTATCCTCTTTATTGAGCATATCATCAATGGTGTAATGAAAAAACGACGAGGAGATGGATGAAGTATGTTGAAGAAAGCATTAATTGGAGGATTCACAGTAGCTACATTAACCTTAATATTAGGTGCGTGTGGTTCAGGAAGCACCGATAATAGTCAGAGCAGTTCAAGTATGAGTAGCTCGAGCATGTCTAGTTCAAGCATGAGCAGTTCAGAAACAAGTGATTCAACAAGCGGGTCAATGAACAGTGGCAATGAGAGTATGGGCATGTCCAGCGTAGGACAAATCGTCGGCAGTTATGATAGCTCTGATGGTAAAGTAATGGGTGCTACTAAGCCTGGCGAAAAAGTAAAATTTGAAGTTCCTGCTAAAGATGGCGATGAATACCTTCACCTAGCATTTATGCATGCTGCTTCTGGTGATAAAGGTTGGTATTTTGCACCTGAATCTGAAGATGGTATTGCTCTTTCTAAATCAATGTTTGATGGGAACAGCTCTGTAGATATCACTGATAAAATGGGCTTGTTCGCTGCTCCAAATGAAACAACTTCTGAAGCAGTAACTGCTGATGATGGTGATTTGAAATATGCAGACACTAGCGAATTTATGAAAGCAACTGTTACTATGGAAAATGATATGTATGTAGTAACTATCGAAAATATGTCTTCTGGTGACCATGAAACTCCATTCTCATCAGGTGTATGGGAAATTACCGATACTAAAGGTAAAGGCTTTGATCACACCGCTTCTAAAGAACTTTCTGCTTTAGCAACTATGGGTCACAGAGAAGACCTTTACAAGATGGTAGAAAAAGAAGCAAAATAAATTTTAATTAATGTCGCTATTTTTGCTTTAACTAAAAAGTAAATTCCCTATAGCGGACCGCATGAGAATTTAACAGTCTCATGCGGTTTTTTTGTGTTTTCTTCTATATTAGTCAAGCATTAGCTGTAAAAGAACTTGCCAATTCTATTAGATGAATTTATAGTGAAGAAAAAGATTGCAAAGGAGACAA
This sequence comes from Enterococcus sp. AZ163, assembly GCF_050498925.1. Lineage (NCBI taxonomy): Bacteria > Bacillati > Bacillota > Bacilli > Lactobacillales > Enterococcaceae > Enterococcus > Enterococcus sp. AZ163. The sequence goes on along the minus strand of NZ_JBIPAO010000001.1, from coordinate 2,241,823 downwards.
AATGAAACTGGGAATAATTTACTATACACATGGCGGTCATACGCATGAAATGGCTGAATGTATTGCGGAAGGAATACAATCTAAAGATGTGGAAGTTCGTTTATTTTCACTTAACGAACAGTTGGATGAAAACTATTTAAATGAGTGTGCAGGTATCATCTTCGGTACTCCAACTTATGTAGCAACCTCCCATTGGCGGGTCATTGAATGGCTGACTAAAGACCGTACCATTAAGCTAGGTGGAAAGCTAGGTGGTTGTTTTGCCACTGCTCATTATGCCCAAGGCGGCAGCGATTCAGCTATCATGTCCTTAGTGGGAATTTTGGTGACTAAAGGAATGCTGGTCTATTCAGGTGGCTCAGCGTTAGGCAAACCCTTTATTCACCATGGACCCGTTGCACTAGATGCTGTTGGAAACCATTTTGAAGAATCCAAAGAATTGTTTAAAACTTTCGGGCAACGATTTGCTGATAAAGCGCTGGAATTATTTTAGTTAGCCAACAAAAAAATGAGATCAGAATACCTAGCTAGCATTTTGATCTCATTTACTTTTATTTTTTTGTTTGATTGCGTTTTGCTTCCTTAATAATTTTTAACGCCCTTTTGCGCGTTTTAATATTGGGACTTCTTAAACGTCGGTATGCACTAGATACATCTGATTTTTCCATAAAAATAGGCCTCCTTTCAAACTATATCCGTTGAATCTTATTGAATGCTTTGCCAATAGTCTTCTGATCCAAGTTTTTTCCAATTATAACTATTTCATTCACCTTATCTTTAGCCTTGCGATTTGTCGGATTAAACTGAATCACCTGATTCACTCCTTGAATCTCCGTCAAATAATCGTTTTCAGCTAATTGTACAAATCCTTTAATTCGAAAGATATTATCAGGATTATTCAGTAGCAACCAATCAATCCACCTTACTAAAAGTTTTTCAGGAATTTCGGCCTGCCCTTGTAATTTCAAGGCTTCAAAATTATGCCTCAACTCCTGATGATGGTGTTCCTTGTGAGCATGGTGTGCGTGCTCCTCCGTCTTATCTGATTGCAACTGTTGATGAAAACGAGCAATTCCTAAAACCTGTGCAGCAAGCAGCGACTCCTTCATTGACAGAGAAAACGTATGAAAATCAGTTAGTGGATTCATCGTTTCTATTTCCTGAACAACTTTAGGGATTTTTGAAGCATCGGTTTCTGATTTTTCCGAAATGAAGATCCGATCAGCAATTGCTAGCTGCTTAAGTGCCTCTGGATAGAGAAAATTTCGTTCGAATTGATCACTATCGACCACTGTAATTACACTGTCCAAATAGAAATGGGAGCAGATCCCCGGCGTTGCCACAATCGTTTGCATGATTGGTTGAGGATCAGAAATGCCACTGGTTTCAATGATAATCTGTTTAATCGGATAACCTTGATCAACAAACACCTCGAGAACAGCTGACAAGGCATTAATCAAATCCGTTCGCAAACTGCAGCAGATGCAGCCACCATTCATTTGAAAAATTCGTTCTTGGGAATGCAGCAGCAGTTCGTGATCAATCCCAGTCTCACCAAACTCATTTTCGATAATTACTATCTCTTCAGAAGCCAGATTAGTGCCTTTTAATACCTGATTGATCAAGGTCGTTTTCCCTGAACCTAAAAAACCAGAAATAATGGTGATTGGAATACCCATCTTGCTTCCTCCCACTCTAAACTATTTTGTTTCTCGAAAAATCGCCTTACGCCGTAGTTTAGGAGAGTACTTTTTCAGCTCCAGTCGTTCGGGAGTATTGCGTTTATTTTTGCTAGTCAGATACAAGCGTTCTCCAGTCTCTACACATTCCAAAATAATAGTTTGTCTCATATCTTTCTCCTTTTTATCGATCTGTTAAGTATTCTTTGAGCTGAAGTTCTTCATCATAATTAAAGATTTCCTCTGACAACTGTTGTAAAATCTGTTGCTTCAGACTAAGAGGAATTTCCCAGAAACCATTAATTTGCTGAAACTGATTAAGATCATACCGTTGAAATACTGGATAGAGTTTTAAAAAATTTTCAAGGCTGAGACCTTCTGCTTCATCAAAAACCTTGATCCAGCCTTGTTCAATTGCATAATCAGTCGGTTCCCCTGTTTCTGAAATCATCCTTTTTTTCACCATCGATCGATAAAATTCAGCCTTGCTGCCAACTTCCTGTTTTTGTCCCAGTAAATAGCTGAATCCTTCTTCAACTAACGGCGGGTAGATTATTTCCATCACGATCAGCTCCTAATCGATTACTTTCTTCCCTTTGTAGTACCCCTTCAACGAAACATGATGACTTCGGCGATATTCACCCATAGCTTCGTCAAAAGATATTTCAGGTCGAGAAACCTTTTGATGGGTTCGTCTTAATTTCTTCTTCGTCTTAGATGTTCTTCTTGCTGGTACTGCCATTCCAATTCCTCCTATTACCAACTAGCTTTTTTGACACCAGGAATCTTTCCTTGATGTGCTAGTCTTCTAAAATTAATCCGTGACATTCCAAATTTGCTCATATAAGCTCTAGGTCTGCCATCGACTAAATCACGATTTTTATAACGATTAGGGTTGGAATCCTTTGGTAACTTTGCTAAAGCCTGGTAATCACCAGCGGCCTTTAATTCTCGGCGAATCTCAGCATAACGATCGATCAATTCTCGCTGTTTGCGAGCTTTCGCAATTTTTGATTTTTTAGCCATTTAATCTTCCTTTCAGCATTACTATTTACGGCAGACAAAACGTAATGTTTACGATTTGATAAAATGAATTTACCACTAGTTAGAAAATGTGTCAAGGAAAAATAACATGAAATTTTGTTCAGATGAATGAAAAAGCATTTGTTAACCAAAAAATCACTAAAAAAACTGCACCTATTCTCGCTCTGGGTGCAGCCATGCTATCCTTATCAATTCTCACTTGTTGCCAAATCGCTTGAATAATTCAGTACGGACTGATAAACAGCCAGTAATTCCTTGCCAATGGACTCGATACTTCTCTTTTTAGCTGTCTGATAGCCATTTCTGGTTACATCTGGTGCTTGATTTCCAACAATTTGCTTAATTTTCCTTTTGAAACTCTTGTTATCGACTTCCATAAAACAATTCTTACCGCTTTCCAGCCACTCTTTATATACGGGAATATCTCGAACTAAAACATTCTGCTTACTAGCTAAAGCTTCTAATACTACAATTCCCTCAGTCTCTTCATAGGAAGGAAAAAAGAACAAATCAGCTGCAGAATAAGCGCCTTGAATAATATCTCCCTTGATATATCCAGGAAAAAGTACATTGCTAGGATGGTTGGTTTTCACTATTTTTCGGATTTCTTTAGGTATGCTGTACAATGGAACATATCCGAACCAGATAAATTTGTATTCCGGCATTTGTCGAGCAATTTCTACAAAGTCATAGATGCCTTTCCGTTTGAAATACAATCCCACACAAATGATCACTTTTTCGCCCGGTTTTAAGTCGAAGTACTGACGAAATTTTTGTTCCTTCTCACTATTCGGCTGATAATTCTTCATTTTGATTCCGTTAGAAACAACTTTAATTGGCATTTTGAGACCATAATTTTCTAAGAGCTCTTTAGAATAGTCAGTCGGTGTAATCAAGCAATCAGCCTTCGAATAAAGACGGACCAGATAATTTCTAAATAAAGGAGCCAATTGATTTGAACCAACAAACGAATTCCGAAAATCCTCCTCAGTAGAATGTGCATGATAAATTACCTTTTTCCCCAATCGCCGCGCCTTAGCAATCATGCGTTGGCTGTTGGGACCATAAGTATTGATATGAAGGATGTCATAATCTGTGCTGGCAGGATCTAACGTGTATTCAATGCCTACAGTAGAAAGAGCCTCCATTTGATGCTCTAACGCTCGACCAATACCAGATTTTGCTAAAACTTTTTTGCCTTCAAAATAGAGCAAAACTTTCAACCTGATCCCTCCTTCTTATGCTAAATTTATTTACTCGGTAATCAGTCTGTTTCTTCAATATACTTGTTGACGATCACCAATGAAGCTGCGATTGCTATAGCAACTAAAATAGTCAGATACAGGGCAAATGGAATCGTCGTCAAGACTCCTTGAAACAACTCTTGAATGTACAAGAAAGCCAGTACTAAAACCACGAATAGCAACGGCACCCATGCTTTAGAAATCTTAGAGGACCAACGCTGCCAGATTGCTTGAGTTGACAAGATAAAAAATTGCAAAAGAATATAAAAACCTAATAAACTTAAGCTATTCCATAAATCTCCCAAGTGCATAAAGTCAAAGTTAGGAACATTTAGACTATGAGATAAATCACTAAATGAGCTAGGCTGCAAATTACACCGTTAATTAGAGTAAAAAACACGAAATTACAAAGAGACAATAAAATATTTATTAAATACAGCTGACTGATCCTTAGAGGCAGTAAGCGAACTGTTCTTTTCGAAAAAAAGTTACCAAAGCGTGTTGTATCGCCAATTATGAATCCCCACGTCAGCAATCCGGCCACTAAAGGCAACACGCCAGGAGTATGGATATCTTTTGCTAAGTAAAAGTAGATACTTAAGCAGGTGTAGAAGAGACTCAGCACCGTACTTAATAAGTAAAGCTTTCTGGTATTATGGTCATTTAAAAGTGCTAGCCATTTCATTGTGTTAACGCCTCCCGATAAAGATTTTCCAAACCAATTCCTCTAGTTTCCCGAAGTAGTTCCATATCTTGATGCTGGATAATCTGGCGATTTTTCAAAATCATCACTTCATCAACAATATTTTCGATTTCAGTCATTTGATGCGTGGTAAGTAAAATCAAACTTTTTTCATCAAACCAACGAATTAAGGATTGAATTATTTTCTCTCTAGTCAACAAATCAATCCCACTCAGAGGTTCGTCCAAAAGATAGATTTCAGTCTTTCTAGCTAAGGTAGCGACTAAAGCCGCTTTCTCCAATTGACCACGGGATAGAGTTTTTAATTTAGATTGAGGGTTTATTTCCATGAAGTTCAATAATTCTTCAGCTCGTTCTGAGGAATAATCTGCATAAAAACGTCGATAAAAATCTAAAACCTTGCTAATGGTAAAGTCCTTAGGAAAATCATTTAAATTAACAATATAGGACACCTTGGATTTAGTTTCATCTCCGATAATTGTTCCATCAATACTCATCTGGCCTTTCCAATTAAGCGCCAACCCCGAAAGAAGTCGCATGATGGTCGTTTTTCCTGAGCCATTCTCACCTAACAGGGCTACGATCCTGCCTTTCCCTAATGAAAAATTCAAATCAGAAAATATTTCATGACTGTTTTTTCTATAATGTACGTTTTTTACTTCTATAAAACTCATTCCTGATCCTCCTCAATAAAGTGCTGCAGTTTTTCTAAGGCTTCTGTTGTGGAAAACCCCAAATGCTTCATATTACTCAAATAATCGTTCATCACTTGAGCAACCTTCTCTTGATTTAAATTTTCCAAAACTGTTTGATTTGAAGTTACGAACCGTCCTTTGCCTCGTTCCGAGTAAAGAATATTCATCCGTTCCAGCTCCTGCAGCGAGCGTTGGACAGTATTGGGATTCGTTGATAATTGGACCGCCATTTCTCGGACTGCTGATATTTTTTCACCTGGTTTAAGCTTGCCAGCAATAATTTGTTGGATGATTTCATCCATAATTTGCAAATAGATTGGTCGATCTTCCGCGAAGTTCATCTGATGCCTCCAATAGTGTACTAATACAATAGTACACTACAAAACAAAATTGTCAATAGTATGGCAGTGGAATTGTTGTACACAAAAAAACTGACTCTTCAATCAAAAGTCAGGTGGGTAAGTTCTATCAAAGTATTAGGGAGCTTCTGGATCAAGCAGCTTTTTTATAGTAAATCGACGTTTTTACTTTCGATTGATTGTTGTACATGTTGATGACAATTACCGCAACAATGATCATCATCAATAATGAAATTATCCCAGTCTCGCCTACTAGATAAGGACTCAGCGGACCTCCAAAAGATTGATCTAACAGCAGCTGACTGACAAAATTATCTAAAAAATGTAAAAAGACTGCTGGCCAAACACTTTTCGATTTCAAAATAAGGTAAAACATTGTATAGGACACAACAACCATTTGTAAAACATAAATTGGAACTTGATATCCTAACGAAATCGTTGATACATAGCCACTTAAAATTATCGGCGCATGCCATAATGCCCAGACAAATCCACTAATCAATGCACCCTTCTAAAAGCCATATAGTTCATTTAACTTAGGTACCATGTACCCTCGCCAGCCAAGTTCTTCTCCTAACGCAGTAACAAAATAAATTACCAGCATTATAAACAGCATCATTGGATTTTTGACCAACTCAAGTGGCATATTTGCCACAATGACATCTCTTCCATATATCAAGAAATAGATACCATATGAAATACCCCAACACAAGAAAGTCAGCAAAAATGTAATGGCGATATACTTTAGATGTGTTCGATTGATATGCAGTGCATTTTCTTTACGATGGTAAATCAAACTAGTAACAATCGCTGCAATTCCCGGACACCACATAAGAAGATAACTAAATTCCAGTATTTGTTTAGCAATTATTAAATAGTAAAAGATGAAGCTAATTGAAAAACATAAGATGAGAAATGTAAGTAAAGATTTTTTAGTTTTTGACATTCAAGTATCCACCCTTCAGTTATTATTTGGCTTTACTATACGTAAAAGTACCTTGAATGAACCTTGAATGGTTAGAACTTCTGAATAAGATGATTCGATAGTCAGCATGCGTTTTAAAGTTCTCGGTGGTAGCGAACAAAAAAAGGCTAAATCCTTTTTTGAGGATTTAGCCATAAGGTCTTATTTCTATTCTTCTTCTTCAGCCATGAACGTGTTGAAGACTTCTTCAATCATGTCCCATTCAGCATCCGTTTCAATTTGCAGCAATTCACCTTCGCTGCCATCTTCGTTTTCTACGTATGCGTAAGCTTGCAATTCAACATCTTCGTCCTCTGGGGCACCCGCAGGATAAAGCAATACATAATTACGGTTAAATTCTTCTTGTCCGTCAATTGTTAGTAAGATTTCATACAGGGTTTCATTTCCTTCATCATCCACCAATGTAATCATTTCATGTTCGTGATCGTGATCATGGTCATGAGTGTGTTCGTGTGCCATTTACTTTCCTCTTTTCTAAAATTTATTGCTGGTTCGATCGAGATAATTTTGTAAAATCATCACTGCAGCAACTTTATCAATCACTTTTTTTCGTTTGGAACGTGATGCATCAGCTTGCTCGACCAACATACGTTCAGCTTGAACGGTCGTTAAGCGCTCATCTTGATACTCAACAGGCAGATCAAAAAGTTCTTTGATCTTTTCGCCATATTCCATCGAAGCCTCAGCACGAGGTCCGATGGAATTATTCATATTTTTGGGCAGGCCCACTACAAATCGGTCAACGTTGTATTCCTTAACCAATTCCTTTAATCGTTCAAAACCGAATTCACCTTTGTGTTCGTTAATTCGGATGATCTCAATTCCTTGTGCGGTCCATCCAAATGGGTCGCTTACTGCAACACCCACCGTTTTGGAACCAACGTCTAATCCCATGATTCTCATGGAAGATCGATACCGTGGTTAGATAGATAGTATTTCACTAATACTTCCATCACTTCATCACGCTCGTGACGGCGAATCAGGTTACGCGCATCTTGGTAACGTGGAATATACGCCGGATCTCCTGATAATAAATACCCAACGATTTGGTTGATTGGGTTGTATCCTTTTTCTGCTAAAGCATTATAGACGATCGTTAACGTCTCGCTGATTTCTTTCTTGCGATTGTCATCAAAATCAAAACGGACTGTTTCATCTGTATATCCCATAAAGCTACACCTCTTTCTCAAAGTTTTCACACTTACCATTTTACTAAAAGAAGCACCAACTTACAAATATTGAATTCATTTATCCCGGACTTTCCACCTTTTTCTTCAGGATTCCATTAAAACCTGCTTGATAAGCTAAGCTTTTGGCTCAAACATGACTGAATGAATAAATTTTTTTAACAACTATTTTAGAAAAAGATTTTCCGGTCTTTATCCATTCTTTTCTGCTATGAGAAGGTTCACATAAGTCTATTCAGTTGGCAAAATTGATGATAGAATTTACTCATAATCAACGGAAAGAAGGAAAAATGATGAAAAAGCTGGGGAGTGTTTGTTTCGTATTAGTGATTACTTTTTTGCTCGCAGGCTGTAGCAGTAAAGTGACTGTAGAAGATTTAAAAGCACATGACTGGCAATTGGATATCAAAAAGAATGATGAGTCCATCAATTACTTGGCTACTTTCAGCAACGAGGTAATGACACTGTCCTTTGATACTTCGGATATGGAGTCTGAATCCTCCAACGAGTGGGAAAAAATGGGGGAAGATTTCGGGAAGCAGTTGTTAGAAAACATGAAATTTAAAGTTCAATACTCCTTAAAAGGTAACAGTATCCACCTTAAAAACAAGGACCTTGACCTAGATAATGATTATACCATTAAAAAGGACAATAAAAATTTAGTGCTGACTCCTGAAAAAACGGGGGAAAAACTTATTTTGAAACCCTATAAAAAAACTAAAAGCAGCTCAAAGACAACTGACACTACCACAACAACGACTAAAACTTCCAGTTCGACTTCTTCCAGCAATTTAGAGTCGTCTTCTACTGAAAATACTTATCAACAGTCAATTGATGAACAAAATGCTTCCTTAGAAGCCTTCCTTAGTGAACAGCAAGCCTCTCAAGAAGCGGAAGCTTCACGAGAATACGCTGAAGCTAGAGCCTCAATTGATGCTGACAATGCTAGTTGGGAGGCAGAGTCTCAGCGCCGAGCGGCGGAACAACAGGCTTCAGCTGATGCTGAAAACGCTCGTTACGCAGCTGAAGAGGAAGCCGAACGTTTACGGATGCAAGCCGAAGTAGATGCGCAGAATGCTTCGATCGATGCTGAGAATGCCCGTCAAGCTGAATGATAAGCCGTTACTTATATGTTTAAACTTCTTGAACAACAAAAAGCAGCGGACTCGTGCCACTGCTTTTTGCCTGTTCTTTAATTGGTAAATTCTTCGACTAGTGAAAGTAATATTTCCAGCATTTGATGTAAATCTGCTTCAGCAATACTTTCATCTGTCGAATGAATATTTTTCATATTTGTCGACAGGTTGACAGCATTTATTCCCCTCATGCGATACACATTGGTATTGCTTCCGCCGCCACAGGCCGCTCCTTGATAGCTGACACCTTGTTTTTTACAGGCCTTTTGAAAAGATACAATTAATAAGGCATTTTGATCATCGATGGCATAGCCTGGTGTTCCATAACTTAGTGTCTCTTCAAAAATAGCTCCGTTGGCCTGACAAACTGTTTGGAATTCAGTTTTCACCTGCTCGATCAATTTTTCTAATTTTACCCGATCAAAACTGCGAGCCTCAAATTGCATTTCGACCTCACCCATCACTACATTTGTGGCACTGCCGCCTTGTACGACTCCGATATTACAGGTCGTTTCTTCATCGACTCTTCCCATCGGCAGTTGGGTGATCGCTTTTGCAGCAACCGTTAAAGCATTAATCCCTTTTTCTGGGCAAACACCGGCATGGGCTTTTTTTCCAACAACTCGCAGAGTTCCTTTACAGCCATGGGGTTGTTTTGACTACTTTGGAAACGAAAAAAAAAGACCTAGTGAAGAGGGATTCTTCACTAGGTCTTTCCGTAAGTTAGGGATTAATATAATTCTAGGTACTGCTCACGTTCCCACTCAGACACCGTTTGACGGAACGCTGCCCATTCAATCTTCTTCGCTTCCGAGAAGTTGTTGTAGATGTGTGAACCTAAAGCATCCATCATTACTTGGTTTTCACGCAAAGCTTTAATTGCATTGTGGATAGTTGAAGGTAAATCAAGGATTTGTGCTTCTTTACGTTCTTCTTCTGTCATTACATAAATGTTGCGATCAACAGCTGCTGGCGGTGTTAACTTGTTGCGGATACCGTCTAAACCGGCTTCCAATAATACTGCCATTGTCATATAAGGATTTGCAGCTGGGTCAACAGAACGCAATTCTAACCGAGTAGAAAGTCCGCGAGATTCAGGTACACGAATCAACGGTGAACGGTTACGACCGCTCCATGCTACGTATACAGGTGCTTCAAATCCTGGTACTAATCGCTTGTAAGAGTTAACAATTGGGTTACATACTGCTGTGTAAGCACGAGCGTGTTTCAATAGACCAGCTAAAAACTGGTAAGCAATGTCGCTTAATTGCATTGGACCATCTTCATCATAAAAGACATTGCCTTCGTCGTTAAACAATGACATGTTGCAATGCATACCTGAACCATTGATTCCGTATAAAGGTTTTGGCATGAAGGTTGCGTGCAGACCATGTTTGCGTGCAATTGTTTTAACAACCAGCTTGAAGGTTTGGATATTGTCACAAGCTTCGATTGCATCGGCATATTTAAAATCAATTTCGTGTTGACCAGGAGCCACCTCGTGGTGAGAGGCTTCTACTTCAAAGCCTAGGCTTTCTAATTCTAACACGATATCGCGTCGGCAGTTTTCGCCAAGGTCAGTCGGAGCAAAATCGAAGTATCCGCCTTTATCATTCAAGTCTAATGTAGGATCGCCACATTCATCTAATTTAAATAAGAAGAATTCAGGTTCTGGTCCTAAGTTGAAAGAGGTAAAGCCAAATTCATCCATGCCAGCCAATACACGTTTTAGGTTTCCGCGAGGATCTCCTGCAAATGGTGAACCGTCTGGATTGTAGATGTCACAGATCAAACGTCCAACCTTGCCGTGTTCGCTTTCCCATGGGAAGATCATCCAAGTAGTCAAGTCTGGATATAGATACATATCACTTTCTTCGATCCGAACGAATCCTTCAATAGAAGAACCGTCAAACATCATTTTGTTGCTTAACACTTTTTCTAATTGACTTACTGGTACTTCCACGTTTTTAATTGTTCCTAAAATATCGGTGAACATTAAACGTAAAAAGCGGACGTTCTCTTCCTCAACGATTTTTTTAATGTCCTCAACTGATAAATCTCTCTTTGGCATAGTATCCCTTCCTTACGCTTCATTTTTTTATTATTCCACAACCACTAAAGCTTTGGCCCTTGCGATTGATATGGATGTTGTTGACTTAACCCGCTTTGGGTCAGCATTTCATCATAGAAGATTCGACGAACATCTTTGTCGGTCAACGGCGGCTTTTCTCTGGCCGCTTTTTCTTCGTCCTGGCGCATTTGATACACTCGTTTAATTCCAGCCATATTCAGACCGTCTGATAAATAATCCTTAATTTCCAGAAGCACATCAATGTCATTCAGAGAATACATTCTGCGGTTGCCTTCGCTCCGCTCTGGATGGATTAATTCTTGTTCTTCGTAATAACGGATCTGCCTAGCAGTTAAATCAGTTAATTTCATAACTGTACCAATTGGAAAAACAGCTAATGAACGACGCAATTCTTTCTCCCGCATCAAATATCCTCCTTGTTTCTTAATGTTGAAAATAGGATACCAAGCATTAGACCAGTTGTCAACCGCAAATGTTAGATTTTCTTACATAGACGCAAATAATTTTCTAACATGACTCTTTGAACGACATAAAAATAGACATCTCCCGATAGGAAACGCCTGTTTTTCAGTAAATTTTATTCAGCCTTAGACTGATGATAAACATCATTCACTGCATTTGAAACGGCTACCTTCACATGCTCAAAAGTTAAACCGCCCTGCAGGTAAAGAGAATACGGTTCACGTAAAGGCCCATCCGCACTTAATTCAATGCTGGCACCTTGAACAAAAGTTCCAGCTGCCATAATAATATCATCCTCATAGCCCGCCATGTAAGAAGGAATCGGCGCTACATAAGCATCAATCGGTGAGAATTTTTGAATAGACTGACAAAAGCGAATCATGGCATCTCGCTCCTTTAACTCTACCAATTGAATTAAATCGGTGCGGGGATCGTCCCACTTAGGGGTGGATTCAATTTGATATTCTGCTAACAGTGCTGAAGAAAAGATCGCTCCTTGAATCGCTTGACCAACTACGTGAGGGGCTAAGAAAAACCCTTGCAGCATATCATAAACATTGCCTAGCATCGCTCCACCTTCCGCACCAACTCCTGGCGTAGTTAAGCGATAAGCACAACGTTCAACGATCTCTTTTTTACCGGCAAGGTAGCCGCCGGTTTTAGCAATACCACCGCCAGGATTCTTAATCAAGGAACCAGCCATCAAGTCAGCCCCAACTTGAGTTGGTTCCAGCAATTCCGCAAACTCCCCATAACAATTATCGACAAAAATAACTGCTTCAGGTGCGACTGTTTTAACAAAGTCGCACATCTCTTTGATCTTATTGATCGTAAAAGAAGGACGAGCGGCATAGCCGCGCGAACGCTGAATCGCTATCACTTTAGTATTCTCAGTTAATTTTTGCTTCACGCCCTCAAAATCCACTGATCCATCTTCTAATAAGGCAACTTCATCATAGCCAATTTGATACTCTTTCATTGAGCCAATCCCATTGCCTTGGGTTCCAATAACTTCCAGCAATGTGTCGTAAGGTGTCCCAGTAATATAAAGCAGATCATCTCCAGGACGCAAAACACCAAACAAAGCAGTCGAAATAGCATGAGTTCCCGAAACAAGCTGAGGACGTACTAATGCCGCTTCAGCACCAAAAGTTTGGGCATAAATTGCTTCTAACGTATCCCGACCTAAATCGTCATTGCCATAACCGGTTGATGGCAAAAAATGACTTTCTGACACGTGCTGTTCCCGAAAGGCGGCTAAAACCTTTGCTTGATTGGAGAGCGCCGTTTCTCTCACTTTTTTTAAAGCCGGTTCAATTTTTTGATCAACTTTATCAATTGTTTTTACTAACTCAGGGGCTAAATTAGCCGTCCAACTCATCATCCATTCTCCTTATCCAAACGGAACTCCGCTTCGCAAAGCCACGAACTTGATAAACTTCTTTTTCTTCTTCAAATGTTTCACTCAATACTAAGCTTTCTCGTCGAACTGCATTTAGAGACTGCCCATCTTCGGCCTTAATTGTTAATAAATAAGGTTCCAGCAGTTCCATGATTTCTTTTTTGATTGCTTCAGCCAAGACTTCTTTACCTTTACTGGACTTAGCCGAAATCAAAGTATTAGGAAACAAGGTTGGCGTAAAACTAAAAGGATCAATCCGGTCGGCTTTATTGTAAATGGTTAAAATTGGGATATCATCCATTTCCAAATCCTTCAGCAAAGTCATAACTGTTTGCTCTTGCTGCAGGCGGTCCTCTGAACTAGCATCCACTACGTGCAGCAGCAAGTCCATTCCCTTACTCTCTTCAAGAGTAGAGTGAAAGGCGTCAATCAATTGCGTTGGCAAATCTTGAATGAAGCCAACAGTATCAGTAATGGTAGTTTGCATTCCTTGCGGCAATTGCCATTTCTTAGTCAACGGATCAAGGGTCGCAAATAACTGATCCTTAGAGTACGTTTCCGCATTGGTCAATAAATTTAAGATCGTCGACTTGCCAGCATTGGTGTACCCTATCAAGCCCATTTGAAAAACATTTGACTGTTGCCGCTTTTGGCGACTGCGTTCACGATGAGCTTCGACATTCTTCAATTCTTTTTTGATTGCAGAAATACGGTTACGAATATGACGACGGTCCGTTTCCAGCTTGGTTTCCCCAGGACCCCTTGTTCCAATCCCTCCGCCAAGTCGTGACAAACTATGGCCCTGTCCCATAAGACGAGGCAGCAGGTAGCTTAACTGAGCCAGCTCTACCTGCAGCTTGCCCTCTTTGGAACGCGCTCGCTGCGCAAAAATATCCAAAATCAGTTGAATCCGGTCAATTACTGGCACACCAACAATGTCTTCTACGGTTTGACTTTGTCTGGGGGTCATCGCATGGTTGAAAATAACCAGCTCAGCTTCGTGGGCATCCACTAATTGAGTCAGCTCTTCTACTTTCCCCTTACCAATGATTGTTTGACGATCTACTCTGGGACGTTTTTGCGTCATAGAAAAAACAATCTCTCCATGAGCGGTCTTGGTCAACCCAGCTAATTCCTGCATGGATTCCAGATAATTCTGTTTATTTTCTTCTGTTTCTACTCCGACAAGAATAACTCTCTCTGACATGACTTATCCCTCCTCGAGCCATTGTGCAATGGCTGATTCTATTTTTACAGTTTCATCCGGGTGCTGAACTAAATCAAACCAGTGGACCGGCATCCGATTACGAAACCAAGTCAGCTGGCGTTTAGCGTATCGTCTGGATTGTTGCTTCACATCTTCAACAGCCTGCTCTAACGATAGCTCCCCTTCGAAAAAGGGAAAGAATTCTTTATAGCCGATGCCTTGAGCAGCTTGCTGATCCTTGAAAGGGAACAGCTTCTCGGCTTCTTCCAGTACACCCTGTTGCATCATTAAATCCACCCGTTGATTAATTCTCTGATACAAGAGCGTACGATCCGCATCAAGTCCGATCAAATACGCATCATACAATAATTTCGGTGTTTCTTTCGGAGTTAAAATTGAATGTCCAGTAAGCTGATAAACTTCTAAAGCTCGAATAACCTTTTTCAAATTATTAAAATGGATTTTCTCAGCTGCCAAAGGATCCAGTGCTGCCAGCTTCTCCCACAAGGCTTGCTTGCCATGCTCTTCAGCAAAAGCGGCATATTTTTCCCGCAATGAAGGATCTTCCTGCTGGTTCTCATTGCCCAGCTTATAATCCCACAATAAAGATTGAATATAAAGTCCAGTGCCGCCTACAACAATTGGCAACTTCCCCCGTTGGTAAATCTCTTCAATTTTTTGTCTCGCAGCAACTTGAAAATCAGCTGCAGAATAGCTTTCAGTGATGTCGCGCACATCAATTAGATGATGAGGAACCCCTTCCATCTCTTCTGAGGTTACCTTGGCCGTACCTATATCCAAGGTACGATATACCTGCATCGAATCACCGCTGATGATTTCTCCATTAAAACGCTTAGCAAGTTCAATACTTAAGCTGGTCTTGCCAACAGCTGTCGGACCAACAATTGCGATTACTTTCTTCATCGCTTGATCCTGCTTCGTACTCGATGTGCCTTTTCCGGAAAGTCGGTAAACATCCCATCCACATTCAGATCCATACATTCAATCATCGATTGATAGAGATTGACTGTCCATGGACGAATCGGCTTCGGATAGCTCCCCACCATCGATAAATTCTCTTGTACCCACTCATAGCTGGGATGGATACCTTCGATAAAATCAATTTCTAAAGCCGCTTCAACCTTTGCCCGAGATTTCTTTAAAATCAAATCCAGCTGAGCCTCGGCTTCAATCTCGTGCATGATTCGCAAAGATTCCAGATTGAAGCTGGAATACCAATAAGTAAACGGCCAATCACGACTCTGCATGACCTCTGACAATGCGGCTTCAATATTAGGATAATGGTACTTATCAGTTTTAATTTCAATGTTCAAAATTCCACGATATTGCATTTGCAGCAGCAGGTTCAATACCTCCTGCAAAGTCGAAATTTTAGTAGCTTGATACTTTTTCGCAAACCAGCTGCCCGCGTCCAACTTCTTGATTTCCTCCAAAGTCAATTCGCGAACCAGCCCTTTACCATTAGTTGTTCGTTCCACACTTTCATCGTGAATCACGACCAGGTGCTTGTCTTTTGTCAAATGAACATCCAGCTCAATGCAATCTGCTCCTGCCCGTACAGCTTCTGCAAAGGCCGGCAAAGTGTTTTCTGGATGTGTTCCGCTGCTTCCACGGTGGGCCATAATTAAGGTCACGTAGTCTCACCTCTTACTTTTTACTTTACGTCAAAATAATGGAGTGGTTTTTTCGTCAGCTTACTTAACTGATTTTTCTTTTCATTAATGATTCCCACCAATTCGTCAGAAAAGGATTCCATCACGACACGACCACCCTTATAGGTGTAGCCTCCCATTTTTACGGTTTCTTCCGGCGACAAAATAGACTTCCGCTGCGAAATATTTTTGAAGAACTCTTCAATTAAATAGTTTGGCAAATAAAAATTATTTTGTGCTGCAAATGAGTGAAGATAGATGAAGTCATCAATAGTAATATAACAATCATCAAAAGAATTGAAACGGGCATAGTCTTCCATTAAAACATTCCGTTTTCCTAGCACTTCATTTATTTTTTTATTCAGAAGATTCAATGTTTCGATTTCTTTCACCCGATGTTCCAGGTCTCTTTTACGAATATCTTTTCTTTCTATATATCTGAAAAAAATAACAGCAGCAATTCCGACAATAGCTGCTCCGACCAATACGCCCAATAAGCCGATCAACGCTGTTTTCATTTTGTTCCTCCTCATTGTTTATGCGTTATTAATAGTAACATATTTTCCACTATCTGCGATAGCATTCAAACGTCAAAAAACAAAACTAAAATATTTGACCAAAACTGACCATTGGTGTATACTTTCTTTTAGGATTTAGCCTTTGAATGTGCTAAACTAATATATGACTACATTTTACAAGGAGGATTCACTATGAATTTAGTCCCTACAGTTATCGAACAATCATCCCGCGGTGAACGGGCCTATGACATTTATTCACGTCTATTAAAAGACCGCATCATCATGCTAAGCGGACAAGTAAATGACGATATGGCAAACTCAATTATCGCTCAATTACTTTTCTTGGATGCTCAAGACTCTGAAAAAGACATCTACCTTTACATCAACTCTCCAGGAGGAAGCGTATCTGCTGGTTTAGCGATCTTCGATACGATGAACTTCGTGAAAGCTGATGTTCAAACCATCGTTTTAGGTATGGCTGCATCAATGGGAAGCTTCTTATTGACTGCTGGTACCAAAAGTAAACGGTTTGCATTGCCAAACGCTGAGATCATGATTCACCAACCACTTGGCGGTGCACAAGGTCAAGCGACTGAAATCGAAATTGCGGCTCGTCACATTTTGAAGACCCGCGAACGTTTAAACAACATTTTGGCTGAACGTACTGGCCAACCAATCGAAATCATCGAAAAAGATACTGACCGTGACAACTTCATGACTGCTGAAGAAGCAAAAGCTTACGGCTTGATTGATGAAGTTATGGAAAACAAAGGTTCATTAAAGGGATAAACTGATTAAGGCCGAGACGTTTTGTCTCGGTTTTTTGTTTTGCACAAAAAAGTGAGTAGTCAGCCTACTCACTTTTCTGTGAACGTCCCGTTTGGTAATCAATCGTTACGCCCTCTTGGATATTATAAATGAAGACGTTATAGGAAACTTCATCATCCTCGATGCTCTGTGCTTCCATTTGAACCCCGCGGGCAACTAATTCATTCCCCTCAAAATAGGGAGTTACCCGATAGCGCACATGGTTTCCAGTCTTCTTTAGGTAGTCGGCTACTTGATTCTCATAGACCGTCATTCCCGGCGAATTCAGGCTGCTGGTTGCAGTCATTAAGTTCTTCAGGTTATTATTCTCTCCAGTTAGCCGAAAAGCAATTAAGTGCGCACGGTTGTATAAAGGCTGATCCTGATAAAACTTCTGCTGCCACCCCGTCGGCTTCACATATAGCCGCTCCCGTTCTTCTTTAGGAAATAAACTCTTATGCAGCATACCATCTGCTCGACCCACCCGGTTCAAGCTGTCTAAATCCGAAAACTGAGTACCCAGCGGCATTTTCAATTCTTCTTCAGTAAAATTCGGCTGATTATGATTCAGCTGAATGATCTGATGTTCTCCGTCATACGCAGGTATCTCAGCTAATTGTGCAACTTCAACTTTTTTTACCGAAGTATCCTCGGTGTGTTCCTGTGTATATAAGCCATATAAAGCAGCTATCAGCAATACGACACTGGTTAGAATCGTTACAGGAGTCTGCTTTTTACGTTTCTTTGCGATGGTGCTTCAACTCCTATTTGGTTTTTTGCCAAATTTCTTTGATTGCTGGCACATTCCCCAATTCAGTTAAATTGCTAGGCATAATAACGGTGTTGCTATTGTTTTCAACTACGTGTTTGAAGGCTTCAATACCTAGGTAGGCAATCATTTCTTCTGTCAATCCACTTTCAGAAATCGCTTGGTTGATTTCCTTGATCTTTAATTTTTCTGCTTCAGTAATCAACTTGATTCTTTCTGCCTCTGCAACAGCATCCATTTTAGTCCGTTCTGCCCTTGCCTGAGCGTCAATCTTCGTTTGCTTAGCCCGTGCTTCAGCATCAATTTGCATTTCTGAGGCTTTCGCTTCGGATTCTAAAATCACTGACTGCTTTTTACCTTCTGAAATTGTAATCAAGGATTCCTTGTCACGACTGGCGGTAATTAATTTGTTCATAGAATTGATGATTTCATTAGAAACCGAGATTTCTCCAATATTAATCCGGTCAATCGATAAGCCGTAACCAGCAGTGATGTGCTTCACACTTTCATACAAGCTCATGTTGATTTCTTCCGTTCCATTTAACACTTCATTCAATTCCATTTTCCCAATAATTCCCCGCAGGTTCGATTGACAATCCTGAATCATGGAAGTAACTGCATCCTCATTATCATAAACAAATGCACGTGCATCTGTTACATGATATTTAATAGCTTCATCAATCTCAACAATTACATTATCCCGCGTAATCACACTTTGCGGTTCAATCTGGATCGGTGTCTGCTTCAAAGAAACACGGCGACGTACATGATACAATACTGGGATTAAGAAATGCAAGCCTGGATCCAAAGACCGCACATATTTCCCAAAGCTTTCAACAACCTTCACTTCCCCCTGATGAACAATGACCACCATTCTGGAAACCACAAACAACACAACAACGACGAAAAATAAAAACAAGATGATATTAAAAATTATCAATGTAGTTCACTTCACTTTCTGTTTTTTCATTATTAACGACGACCAATAGTTCCCGACTGGTAAAATCAATCACCTCTAACATGCTTCCAGCTTCCGGTATCCCTTCAACTACTTTGTAATCGTACCAGCTGCCTAATATCTGAATGATACCAGTCTGCCTGTTGGTCTTACTGCGAAAAAGAGCACCTATTGCCTTTTGCATTTGATAATCCGCCACTATTCATCGACTCCTTTTTACTAGTATACCAAAGAAGTTTTATTAAACAGGTCATTTTTTGAAAAATTGCATATAGCTTTACATATTTCTGGAAATTTCTTACTATTAGGAAAATAAGGAGGAACAGCATGGAACAATCGAAAAAACAATGGTGGGCCTTATTAATTATTCCCATCGAATTACTTATAGGCGATTATATTTTTCCCCTCTTTTCTATTACGAACAAACCGATCCCTGCTCTGATTCTCACTACATTACTCTTTGGTACCGGCTTTGCCGTAATGATTTATATTTTTAAGGACTTTTTAAAAGCACAATGGCGGTTGTATCGCCACAAACTATTTTGGAAGCTGCTAATCAGTATTTTTCTGGTTGCTGGAGCCTTTCTGCTCTTGCATCTGGTTCGAGAACTAATCCCTGCTCATCTGTTAACAGTTAAAAGTGATTCTTCTGATACTGGTGCTCAATTATCCGCAGGATGGGCACTTTTGGCAGCTGTAATCCCCTTTATCGCACCATTCGCTGAAGAACTGACCTTCCGTTACCTATTATTAGGAAAGTTCACTAGCCGGGCAGTTAGGGGTGTTATGCTGATAGTACAAGGCATTCTTTTTGGCTTGATACATATCAGCAACTTTAACGGCAATATCTATGGAACGATTCCTTATATGGTAATTGGGATTTACTTTGGCGTAATTTACCTAGTATTTAACAACATCTGGGGGTCAATTATGGTTCACTGGATGTTCAACTCGATGAATTCGATTTTCCCTGCATTACTACTGTTTATCTTAAGCTTTTTTGGCGTTTAAGATAAACGAATAAACCCGTTATCCTGATTACGTGATTGCAATCAGGATAACGGGCTTTTTTTAGATTTTAAATCAATACTCTTCTATAGCTACTTCTTTTAATTCTTCTACATTTCTCATTTCATTAACCCTATTTATTTCTTCCAAAATATCCGGTGACAAACGGTAACCATATCCCCAGATCGTTTCAATAGCCTCTTCCTCAAATCCACCTTTCTCTAATTTGTGTTTTACACGCTTAATCAACAGCGACAGCTGGGATAAATGAGAGTTATTAGGCACATCGTTCCACAAAGCCTCACACATCTCTTGGCGAGAAACAGATTCACCCTGTGACTCGGTTAGACGCTGCAGCGTTTTTTTCTCCATTTTTGAGAACTTAATTTTAATGTCCTTTAAGTTCCTCTTTTTCATTTGATGAATGAGGTCTGTTTTGTGTGGATAACAACCTACTGTCCCCAGTTTTTCAACAAGCTGCTCCCTGAGTTGGTCCAACGTGTTTCCCTCGACTAGATAATCGTGTATTCCAATTAACTTTAATTGTTCTTTTTCTTTAGTAGAAGGATCGCTGGCAAATTTGCGCAACACCGCTCGGTTTTGACTCAAGAGATGTTCCAGAATTTGTTGAATCTCTTGGTTCGATATCGTTTCACTTAAAATAACCGCTTGATAAATAGGAAAGATAGGATCAATCGCATTGCCCATTAATAACTGATCCAAAAATTCAGTAGAG
The DNA here is from genome assembly GCF_050498925.1 of Enterococcus sp. AZ163. Lineage (NCBI taxonomy): Bacteria > Bacillati > Bacillota > Bacilli > Lactobacillales > Enterococcaceae > Enterococcus > Enterococcus sp. AZ163. The sequence goes on along the minus strand of NZ_JBIPAO010000001.1, from coordinate 2,221,159 downwards.
CAATAGACCTCATAGTTTAATCGTTGCAGCTGCTCCTGTAACTGTTGCTCAACCAGTAGATTTTTTGTTAAAACTAGAATTGAGCCCATAGTAGTTCCCCCTCGTAATAGTGATACTTTCATTCTTCGACCAGACAGCCTTCTTTTTAAAAGCAGCTGTCCTCCTCATGATGCCAGTAATAAATAGTTAATGCTTAATACTTCTTACCTTGAATTTTTTTCGGAAGGAAAGAAAGAAAAAAAGACCAACAAAGTTTGAAATCAAGCAGATTTTTTGTTAATTTATTAGTTGAGAAGAAATTAGTTTTATGAATTTTGAATTACATTCACCCGAATAATCTACCAATCTTTGAAACATGGATAGTTGTTTTTCTTTCAATCTCCCCGATCAAAATTAGTATAATTCTTTTTTTTAAAAAATGTGTATCCTGTTTTTGAAGAAAAGAGAATAAAAAGGAGAATACCCATGATTAACACACTATTATCAGAAAACAAATTTTTCAAACTCTGTATCCTTTACCGTTTTTATCAAAAAAGTAATGAACTACATACCATAAGCGATATTCAAGATAATTTAGGTGTCTACTTAGGAGTAACAGCGAAGACCACGCTCCGATATATTCATGAATTAAATGAAGAAATAGATCATCTGACGGGGCTTGACTCTTTCATCTACAAAACAGCACCCCATACTTATCAAATCAACCCAGCGTTTCTGGAGAAATCCTGTATGGTATTCAATACCATTCGATATTGCTATTTCAAGGAGTCGATCCCTTTCCAGGCTTGTTTGCAGCTCGTTATTGAAGGTGATCTTAGTATTAACGATCTCTGCGACTCCTTAGCAGTCAGTAGATCTTATGCTTACAAAGTCATACGAAACTTAAATAAATCACTAAAAAAATTCGATATAGCAATCACACAGGGCAACGATAAAAAACTAGCTTTTGAAGGCAACGAAGTAAATATTCGATTGTATGTATATAATTTTTTTATCTCTTGTGTTCCAAATTCTATCTGGTTGTTTCCAGTTGAAAAAGAAACGATTCAGAGACAGGTCCAAAAAATAGCCGCTAACCGGAAACTGTCAGAGTATTCCTTGAACAATTTATTGATTTTGTTTGGGATTTTGCATTGTCGTCTATCCAATGGGTTCTTGTTAAACGATCAAGAATTCGAAGTTTTGAGAAATTACTTTGAGCTCTCCCGTTTAGATTCCTTTGATTGTACTGACTACTTTTCTACTTACTGCAATGACCAGTTGAAAATAGCAAATGAGGAATTGGCTTTTAGCTTTTTTGTTCAGATTTTTCTAAATGATATTGTTTCAATTGATAAGATCTATCAAATAGCGGATCGGATTATCGCTGAAGACTCCACCATATATCAATTCATTGGACAGTTTATCAGCGATTATTCTGCCGACTTAAAAATTAGTCTGACCCAGCAGCAGTACAGACAGATTATTTATTACTATTATCTATTTTTTACCTTTTCCATTTCAGCTACTCGTGTGTATCTTTTAGATATTTGGAATCTGAATACGTTAGATTTTGAGCAATTACCTTACGTAAACGAACCCGTCCAACTTTTAGAGGCCGACGATAAAAAACAAAAGGAAATTGAACAAATATACACTAAGCTAATAAATGACCCGCGATTCGCTAGTATCCGTGAACTACTATTGGATAATAGTAATGTTAAGTACTTTATCAGCCTAACCTATATTCAATTAAGTATTCTTGATACTTCTCAAGTATCTATCTACCTGCATTTTATAAAGAACTATATCACTAAAAAATTTCTCAAAGAAAAATTACAGCTGATTTATCAAAATGGCCTGCTAAATTTTGTTGACGACTACGAAAATGCTGACATCATTATTACTGACAATCCAGAATATCTTAATGGTGACTATCGGATTGTTTTAGTCAATAACGTATTTGACCCAGTACAGTTTCTTCATATAATGAATGCTGTTAATAACGAAATACTCACTATTCTCAAATAATATCTTAGCGTTTCTAAAGCTAAAATCCCCGGCCAATCTTCCTCAATAGAGATAGCTGGGGATTTTACTTATTCCTTTATTTTTTTACATTCAGTTGCCGTTTCTCTTAAGTTTTTTTAACGTTTAGATTCAAAACGAACAATTTTGTCACATAGAAGCAAATCAATGTATTTTATTTAAACGTACTGATATGCTTGATAGTATCATTTTAGGATAAGTAAAATCTCAGGAGGTTAGATCATGAAGCGAGAGGAAAAGGTTACGCAAATGATGGATCAGATTAGTGCTGCTTATGCAGATGAAGCAGTCAAGCAAAGACCTGAGCTGCAGGATATTCTATTAGAAAATGCAGCGCTATTAGAAAAGAATGGCGAATACCAGCTGGTCGCCACTAAACTTTGCAAAGCTATCTCGTGGTATTATCTTTCCTACCGACAAGATTTTCCTAAAGCTATCGGCATTCTTTATAATCAAGTAAAAGGCGAAGCAGTGAAATATGATGCAGTTGCCATTAGTGCATTGATGATGCCGCTCTGGTTTTAGTTTATATATAAAGCAAGAACATGTTGCCGATTGTGGCAGCATGTTTTTTAATTTCTACAGCTTAAAACAACTCAAATAGCCGACAAAAAAAGCGAGATCGGCTATTCTTATTTTATCAAATCATCATACTATCCTGCTTACGATGATCGCGAATAAATTCAGGATAGCTCTCTTCTGCTTGATCAGTACTTAAATAAGTATAAAAATCAGGATTCAGCCCATATCCTTGGCCCCACTTGGTGATAATCGTGTCTCCTTGATAACCAGCTGCCTTGAACTTATTCTTAATCTTCGTAGTGATACAAGAAAGCTGGCTGCGATTCGAATCCGTCTCTCCTTCAGACCACAGCACTGCACAGATGTCACTGCGAGGAATTAATATTCCTTTCGCTTCCAACAACATCTTGAACAGCCGTTCTTCCTTCTTAGAAAAATAAATTCGACCTGCCGAAGTTTCGATGGTTCGATTCTCAATTTTATCAATCGCTGGAGATTCCAGCTTTTTATTTTCATGCAGCTCTTTGTAAAAGGCATTTTGCAACCGGACTAATTCTTCCCGGAATCCATCAAAGGAAAGGGATTTTTCCAGTCCACCAGTGACCCCCAACTCCTGCCAAACTCTTAGTTCTTCTTCATTCGGTTCATCCATCACCAAACGAACCACGAGACTATTGGTTTGATCAATGTAAGGGAGAAACTTCTCGATCTCTAAGTTGCTGATGGTTTCACTTAACATAATAACCGGGAAAAAATCGGTGATTGACAATAATTTTAGATTTCTGAAACTCTCTTTTGAACAAAACACTTCATAGTCCAACAATTGAAGCTGCTTTTGAAGCTGTTGTTCAGCTAAAATATTCTTGGTGAGAATCAGTACTTTATACACTTGTTCACACTCCTCGTTAGTCTCTGACTGTACAAATAGCTACTCTTGGTTTTCCGGATTCGCTTTACTAAAGCTTCCGTCTCTTGCCAGTCCATTTATTTTTAGTACCTCAGTGAACTTCTCCTTATCTGAAGCAGTCACTATATACTTATCTTCTAAATAGGTTAAGAATTCTTGTAAAGTTGTCGCTTCTGATTCCAGCATCAGGGTATACAGAATACCGAAGTTTACTTGATGCATCGCTTGTTCCGATCGCTCTTCATCTAAGTAGCGTTCAGAAATATGAAAAGCTTCATCCGTCGATCCGGTGTCTAACAAGTCATAGAGAACCTGTTGAACGGTGAGATTGGTTGATTTCCCAAATAACCGATTCACTCCCTGATGATCATCCTCCTGCACTAACGTATCCCTTTCTGCGAGACTCTCAGGAGCCGCAAAAAACTCACCTGCAAATAACCGCCCAGCCCTCCTTATAACTAATCTTTGGATCTGAATTGACCCCATAATGACTATCATACTCGCCGCCAGGCATTGCGAAGGTTGTATACATAGTCCAATGCGTCCACTCGTGCATAATATTGTGCATCAGCTTCTTTGTCTCAAAGTTCTTGTCACTGCGGTCATCCATCACAATGTCGGGAATTGCACGATTATCATGCCCATTGCGAGAAAAAGCATTGCTCTTATCAAGATATTTTCCCTGTTCAAAATTGATATTGATCGGTTTTATTGTGAACTTGGCAGTGTCAGGAAATAATTTGCGTGCCTGCTTTACAGCATTCGCCTGCGCCTGAACAGCTTGGTCAAAATAGTCATTGATTCGGCAGCTTGGAAATTATAGAAAAAGGTCTCTGCCTGTTTCTCTTTTCCAAACAACACCTGATGATTGGAATAATTAATGGTATTATCGCTACCTAATCTCAGTGTAAAAACAAAGCTGTAGGGCTTTTTATTATATTTTTGCACGTAGCCTCTTTGATCATTGCCTAAGATATAGCCTATTTTCAAGGAAGCACCTTGTGAAGGAATCGTGTGCAGTGCTACGTCCTTGATTTCCCCTTGGTTATTGGTGACCCCTTCGTGCAAAAACACTTCTTGCTCTTTCGTGACTAAACGAATAGTGTACCGGGTATTAGGTAACGGAACTGGAACAGAGTCCTCTGCACCATCTGTCACCCTCAGATAAAACCGTTTGAGCTGAACGGTCCGTGTTTTTTGGCTCTTTTTTCTTTTAGTACTGGTTTCTTCTGGATAATCGGCTGCGGCTTCGCCTGTTATGTCTACTGGGTCAAGGCAATCGGCGTCTTTTGCTTGCGTTATCAGTTGAAAGGCAAAGAAAAAAATGAGTAGCAGCAGGATGGATATTCCTTTCTTTTTCACAGGAACCTCTTTCCTATTCTTCAGCAGCCTTCAGAAAATCATCAATCATCGTTACGGTTGGCGCAAAGGGTTTTACTTGCTGCTGATCAATTAATTGTTTCACCTTACTGATAAAATCTTCGATCGATTCGTCTCCCCGGATCGTCGAAAACTGGCCAAAATCATACTGCCACCACTTTAATTGAAGCATCTGCTGAATACATTCAGGCGAAAAACGGAAGTTGATGATTTTTGCTGGACATCCTGCAACAATTGCATAAGGCGGGACATCCTTCGTAACAATCGCATGCGCAGCAATCACTGCCCCATCGTGAACCTTAATCCCTTTTGAACTAAACGTAACGTTCTCACCGATCCAAACATCATTGCCAATGTCAATTGGCTGACGTCGTAACTGATTTGGTGAAGGTTCAAATTGATTGGTCCATTTTTCCTTATAGGTATTCAGAGAAATATTCTTGGTTTCATACGTAATCTGGGAGGTGGTGAAGCGATCCATTGGATGATTCGGCCCCATTCGGCTTACACCTGGGGCAATCGAAGAGTAACGGCCAACGATTGTGTCCACTGGCAGATTACTGCGACTGTAACTGAAAGCTCCCATGGTGTGCAGATGAGTGCCCTTAACAAAGATTGAAAAGGGCTCAATCGCCACTGTACTATTCACAAACATCGGATCCTTCCCATGTACAAACCGGTTTTCTCGTGTGGTTAGTTTGGTAAAAATATCTCGTTCTATCAAAAGTCGATCCAACCCTTTGGAAAAAATAAATTTGTGGGTTCTCTGCCGTTTTTTTATTACAACAACCTCCTTTCCCATGAATGATACTACGACCACCTTCCCCGTTTTGGCCCCGCATTGTGAATGTATTTCTTCGCATCTTCTGGAATCCGCTGGGGAGAATCATCGGTATCCGCCTCCCAAGGATAAAGACCATTTTCATCCTTTTGGTAGCTATCTTCCACTGCATCCAATTCATCATAGGAGCGATGCTTTTTTAGTCGTTGCTTTAAAAAGGTAATAAAGGTTACTGTGATGAAAAGAATCAAGATCAGCTTTCGCATCCCTAAATTTTTTATCACTTCAAGAATGAGTTGTCCAAGCTCTGCCATTTCAATCCCTCTTTTCACGGCCTGTCTGTATGCGTCTACTATTGAACGTCATATTTTCCACTGTATAAGTCATTGATAAACTGCTTGGCTTCCGTATCCAAATAGGTACTTCTTTTGAGGAAGTAGAGCGAATGGCCTGTCTGGTCGAATAGCCGGGTCGGCGCATACCTTCCACGTTTGATCATGGTCGCATAGCGATTCAGATAAATCGCTAAAATGTCTTCTTTGCGCTTTTGCGGCACTTCTTCCAAACTAAAAACAAAACGAAAGACCTCTGCATAAATTTTCATCGCATCTCGTGGGGGTGTGCCGATTTTCGAAAGGGAAACCGTATCCCACTCGCCGCAGAAATAGTAGTCCTTCATATTCCCTAAAAACGCAATCTTGCGAACCACCGCATAAAGCTTCATTGAAAACCAATTGTCTTCACGTACCCTAATCTTGGTTGGGAATTCCAACTGATACCGATCCACAACTTCTTTACGCATCAGCTTGCCAACGATGTTCAAGCTGTTGTACAGCTTAGTATCAAGGAAATCCACTCCTTTGATAGCTGTAGGTGATTGGAAGCACGAACGACCAAGTGCGCGACGACTGCCCTCTGCTCGGAAATAAGGCATACAAACCAAATCCGTTTCTTCCTCCTCGATTGCCAATTGGTACGCATCCTCCAAGGCATGAGGGGTAAGGTAATCATCCGAGTCCACGAAGACCACCCATTTCCCTTTGGATTGCTTCAATCCTAGATTTCTAGGCACAGACGCACCGCCAGAGTTTTCCGCTAAACGCAGCACCCGCAAATGGTCAAAGTGTTCCTGAAATTCCTCAACCACTTTCACCGTCTGATCCGTCGAAGCATCATCGACCACAATCACTTCAAACTGCGAGTGGTCAAGAGTGGATTGCGCCAATTGAGTCAAACAATTGGCCAGTTCTTTTTCCCGATTGTAAACCGGAATAACCACAGAAATAGCCAGTGACTCTTCCTCTGAATTCTCAATAACTTCTGAATCCTCATCCGCTTCGTTAATCACTGCCTCAGTAACTTCTTCTGGTGAACTGTACACCTGATAATTAATCAACCCCGATAAGAAATGTTCCGCATCATCAATCCGCATTCGGCACCGATCATGACGCACATAAAAACCGCCAACAATCGTTTCCGGCTGGGCAAAGAACATCGCCAGCTCCGGCCACATGGTTCCCGTTCTTAATTCATGGATGGCTCGCTTCTCCATCACGCTCTTTAGCCAAGTGAACTCTTCTAAGGTAAACAGCGGTTCTTCAAAATCAATCTCTTGAATCCGATCGAACATTTTAACTGCCGCCACCACTAGTTCCAACATCGTTGGATAAGCGGTGTCTCTTTTCTCAATAAAGGCTAAATTCTCCAAGGCATTCCGAATCCCAAACTCAAAATACTTTCGTTTCGGTAGGTAAGTCGTCAGTTCATTGACTGAATAACTCAGCCAATGATCATGGTATCGTTCATACCTTTTTTGAATAAAGTGATTCATTAACAGCTCCGCCAGGTCCAGCCATTCTTTTTTACCGACTAATGGGTAGGCCCGCATAATCGCAAACAACGCTTCCCCATCGTAATAAATAATCCTGAAGGCTTCGCTCTCTGTTAACTCTTCATTCAGCACATGAGTGGTTGACCCATCTTCTGCAATAAACGACTTCATCCCATGTAAGAACTTTTCAATTGAAGGTAGAAACTGTTGATTCCCAGTGACTGTTTGATACTTGGTCAATGCCAAAATAACCATCGCCTGAGCCCCCAGCTTTACTTCCTCGCCGTCAACCACATAGTAGGCATCTTCAGTCACTTTGGTCAGATGCATGAGTCCCCATTGCAGACCCTGTTCAATCTTTTCTAAAAAGTCAGCTCTCACCAATTCCTGTTCTCGCAAATAATCGTAGGCTTCCAGCAACGCATACAAACTGGAATAGTGTCGGACACTGTTGTAGCTATTGATTTTCCTGCCACGTACCGGGAAATAGCCATAGATAAACTTGCCCGTCCCGGTAATCTGATCCACCAAGTATTGAGCCCCATGTCGAATGCCCTGCTCCAAGATGGTCCACTGATTGTCTGCTCCAATTTTCCGTACGCCCTGTCCATAGCCCTCCGTTTCCATCGAATAAGTTTTTCCGTCTTCAATAAAGACGCCCTTCTTTGTGAAAAACGTCCACTCTTCACCAAAATGAACTGGCGAGTTTCCCTCATCCTTTTGATCGCGGTAGTGACTATATTTTTGGATATTCTCTTCACTACTCATTAAACGCGCATCTCTTCTAGCTATTCGATGCTCTGGATGAGGAACCAGTAGCGCATTCCCAGTAATTTCTTCAGGTAAAAAGGTCGAACAAGGATCTTCGTTGAAGGACACACCATAAGGGAAATAATTATTCCGCTGTGTTTGAAAGATGGCCTGTTGTCCTTCTTTTGCACTCACCTTCTTCACTGTGTTCAGTCTTTCAATTTTTACCCATTTGGGAAAAATCGAAAAGGCATCTAAATACTTTTCTATTTTTAGCCAGCCCTGTTCAAAATTATCGCTGCTAGTCTGCCAGACCTGTCCCCGTTTATTTTCCGAACAGGTAGTCACAAAGAAATGAACCGGTTCATTTTTGGCTTGGTCAAACAATTTTTTTCTTGCTTCTGCTAACTCTTTTCTCACACCATCACCTTACTTCTTTTTTTAAGATTGCCGCTGGTTTAATTTACTCTATAAGTTCCAGTGAAAACTCAGGCGTTAAGCAATACCCGCTGCCCCAAATAGTCCGCAGTAAGTCTTCGCTAAACCCTGATTCTTTCAGCTTTTGCTTAATTTTTTTCACTAACACGGACAACTGTGACATGCGAGAATGATTAAGCTCTTCTTTCCATAAGTAGTCGCACAGCTCCTCGCGGGAAACAATTTCACCATTGGCTTCCTGTAAATAAAGGAATACCTTCTTTTCCTTTTTCGTTAATGTCTTTAGAAAATGTTCCAGCAGCTTTTCCGTCATAACGGAATGCTGCTGGTGAGAAGCACGTTCCTGCTCTTCGGTTTGCTGCAGCAGCTCCATCTTCTCAGCTAAGCGCTCCCTCAGCTGGTCACAAGGAATATCGCCTGAAATCCATTCCTTCAATCCTAACTTCCTCAGTTGTTCCTGTTCCTCTAAAGAGGGCGCCACACTGAATTTGCGAAAGATCACAAGGTTCCCTGAGACCATTTTCGGTAAGAGTTCCGCAATTTCTCGATTGGTGATGGTTTCACTGAAGATGATCACCTGGTGGTCCACCATTACATACCCTTCTTTTCTCAATTGGTGAAAGGCTTGAACCGAGCACAGCACTTCATAATTCAACTGCTGCAATTGTTCCTGTAACTGTTGTTCTACTAAAATATTCTTGGTTAATAGTAAGATTAGCCGCATACCATTCATTCCCTCTCTTCCACATAAGCCATCTGCTGGTCCTTCAATACGATTGAATCGGAAGCTGAAAGGCTTGGGCAGCTGCTTCTGACAGCTGCTTCATCGGTGTCACTTCAATTAATTCTGCCTGAACCACCAACCGATTCGTTGCATACAAGTCCCCGCAAGTAATCAGTGTCAACAGCTTTTTCTCAGGTACGACATCCAATACCTCTGTTTTAGTTGGCACAACCTTTTCCTTTTCAATTACTTCGTATGTATACACATAGGAAAGGTCGGTTAAATAAATGAGGTCACCCAACATGATATTCTCTAATGGCGTAAACAATAAATCCGGCTGATCCGACCGATGACTGGCTAAGGCATAATTGCCTGCACCCATCTCCTGATCAGGCGAAAGTGTACCTGCACCATAAAGCAAGGCCTCATTCGATAATCCCTTAAAAATCGGCAGCCGAATCTTCACACTTGGAATCGCAATACTGGCAATCACTGGCAGTTCTTTTTTTTCTCCAGCCAGCTGAGATTTTACCACTGCTTCTGAAGAGAGAGACTTCACTTGGTCGAAATCGAAAGTTTCTTCTTTCTGCTTGTTCTTTTCTAAGTCCCGCTTAGAAAGCTGACTAATGTCATAAACAGCACCCGTGTGACGTATGAAAAAATTGATTAGCGGTTTATTAAATAGAAGAAACAGACCCACAACGATCAGTAAAAAAGAACAAAATCGCAAAACTTTTTTCTTCATATTTTCCCTTTCTGTTAAAAAGAAGCTTGTAAGGGTAAAAAAACGAACGATCCGTCTAAAAAGATTAATTCTTTGTTCTAGAGAGATCGTTCGTTTCCTTATTACTTCCTACTCATCTTTATCGAAAAACTCATCAATCGTGTCTTTGGTCCTGCTTTTTTTTCGTTTAAGTTTATCTTTTAGTCCCAATAATCCAAGACCTAGCAAGCCGAGCCCGGCTGCTGGATAAGCAGCTTCCTTCACATCGGCCCCTGTCTTAGGTAATGCCCCTGTCTTCGTAGTTCGACCGGTTGTCTTTTTCAGGTTTGAACTTACCATAGGTTTACCATCGGAATCTGAATCGCTATCCGAGTCCGAATCACTGTCTGAATCTGAGTCGCTATCCGTATCTGAATCACTGTCTGAGTCTGAGTCACTGTCCGAATCTGAATCACTATCAGAATCTGAGTCACTATCCGTATCTGAGTCACTATCCGTATCTGAATCACTATCCGTATCTGAGTCACTGTCAGTGTCTGAATCACTGTCTGAGTCCGAATCGCTGTCCGAGTCTGAATCGCTGTCAGTGTCTGAATCACTATCGGAATCTGAGTCGCTGTCCGAATCTGAATCACTGTCTGAGTCCGAATCGCTGTCCGAGTCTGAGTCACTGTCTGAGTCCGAATCGCTGTCAGTGTCTGAATCACTATCGGAATCTGAGTCACTATCCGAGTCTGAATCGCTATCCGATTCATTATCAGCTCTTACGATATCCTTCACCTTTTCGCTCTCTTTTTGTTCTTCTCCAGGCTGATGCCCCTTCAGAATAATTTCAACTACGTCACCTTCTTCCAAGGTAATACCTGCCATACGAGCAAGATAGTCATTTAAGTCAATCGAGAAGCTGCTTCCAGGAGTCATTGGAACATCTGCGATAAACAATTGGCCGTTAATATATAGATCCATCGTGTAGTACCGGTCAAAATCAGTATCTTGATCTGGCACAAAGCCAGTAATGACTGAGCCACCTACATAGTTTGGATCCAGTGTTGGTGGAGTAACCACCCAATCTTCATAGTCAACATCCCCATCAGAATCCGAGTCGCTGTCCGAATCTGAATCACTGTCTGAGTCCGAATCACTGTCCGAATCTGAGTCGCTATCTGAATCTGAATCACTGTCCGTATCTGAGTCACTATCCGAGTCTGAATCACTGTCCGTATCTGAGTCACTATCCGAGTCTGAATCGCTATCTGAATCTGAGTCACTATCCGAGTCTGAATCACTGTCCGTATCTGAGTCGCTATCTGAATCCGAATCACTATCTGAGTCTGAGTCACTATCCGAGTCTGAATCGCTATCTGAATCTGAGTCACTATCCGAGTCTGAATCGCTATCTGAATCTGAGTCACTATCCGAGTCTGAATCGCTGTCTGAGTCTGAGTCACTATCCGAATCTGAATCACTGTCTGAGTCCGTATCGCTATCCGAATCTGAGTCACTATCCGAGTCTGAATCGCTGTCCGTATCTGAGTCGCTATCCGAGTCCGTATCGCTGTCTGTATCTGAATCACTATCCGAGTCTGAGTCACTGTCTGAATCTGAATCACTATCCGAGTCTGAGTCACTGTCTGAATCTGAATCACTATCCGAGTCTGAGTCACTGTCCGAATCTGAGTCACTATCCGAGTCTGAATCGCTATCTGAATCCGAATCGCTGTCTGTATCTGAATCGCTATCTGAGTCCGTATCGCTATCTGAGTCCGTATCGCTATCCGAATCACTGTCTGTATCTGAGTCGCTATCTGAATCCGAATCGCTGTCCGTATCTGAGTCGCTGTCCGAGTCTGAATCGCTATCTGAATCTGAGTCGCTGTCTGAGTCGCTATCCGAATCTGAGTCACTGTCTGAGTCTGAGTCACTATCCGAATCTGAGTCACTGTCTGAATCTGAATCACTATCCGAGTCTGAGTCACTGTCCGAATCTGAGTCACTATCCGAGTCTGAATCGCTATCTGAATCCGAATCGCTATCTGAGTCCGTATCGCTATCTGAGTCCGTATCGCTATCTGAGTCCGTATCGCTATCTGAGTCCGTATCGCTATCTGAGTCCGTATCGCTATCCGAATCACTGTCTGTATCTGAGTCGCTATCTGAATCCGAATCGCTGTCCGTATCTGAGTCGCTGTCCGAGTCTGAATCGCTATCTGAATCTGAGTCGCTGTCTGAGTCGCTATCCGAATCTGAGTCACTGTCTGAGTCTGAGTCACTATCCGAATCTGAATCACTGTCTGAGTCCGTATCGCTATCCGAGTCCGAATCGCTGTCTGAATCTGAATCACTATCCGAGTCTGAGTCACTGTCTGAGTCCGAATCACTATCCGAATCTGAATCACTGTCTGAGTCTGAATCGCTATCGGAATCTGAGTCACTGTCTGAGTCCGAATCGCTATCTGAATCTGAGTCACTATCCGAATCTGAATCGCTATCCGAGTCTGAATCACTGTCCGAATCTGAGTCGCTATCTGAGTCCGAGTCGCTGTCTGAGTCCGAATCACTATCCGAATCTGAATCACTGTCTGAGTCTGAATCGCTATCTGAATCTGAATCACTGTCTGAGTCTGAATCGCTATCTGAATCTGAGTCACTGTCTGAGTCCGAATCGCTATCCGAGTCTGAGTCACTGTCTGAGTCCGAATCGCTATCCGAGTCTGAATCACTATCCGAATCTGAGTCACTATCCGAGTCTGAATCACTGTCCGAATCTGAGTCGCTATCCGAATCTGAATCACTGTCCGAATCTGAGTCACTATCCGAGTCTGAATCGCTATCGGAATCTGAGTCACTATCCGAATCTGAATCGCTGTCTGAGTCTGAGTCACTATCCGAATCTGAATCACTGTCTGAGTCCGAATCGCTATCCGAATCTGAGTCGCTATCCGAGTCTGAATCGCTGTCCGAATCTGAGTCACTGTCTGTGTCCGAATCACTATCCGAATCTGAATCACTGTCTGAGTCTGAATCGCTATCGGAATCTGAGTCACTGTCCGAGTCTGAATCGCTATCGGAATCTGAGTCACTATCCGAATCTGAATCGCTGTCCGAGTCTGAATCACTATCCGAATCTGAGTCACTGTCTGAGTCCGAATCACTATCCGAATCTGAATCACTGTCTGAGTCTGAATCGCTGTCCGAATCTGAGTCGCTATCCGAGTCCGAATCGCTGTCTGAATCTGAATCACTATCCGAGTCTGAGTCACTGTCTGTGTCCGAATCACTATCCGAATCTGAATCACTGTCTGAGTCTGAATCGCTATCGGAATCTGAGTCACTGTCTGTGTCCGAATCGCTATCGGAATCTGAGTCACTGTCTGTGTCCGAATCGCTATCCGAGTCTGAATCACTATCCGAATCTGAGTCGCTATCTGAGTCCGAGTCGCTGTCTGAGTCCGAATCACTATCCGAGTCTGAGTCACTGTCTGTGTCCGAATCGCTATCCGAGTCTGAGTCACTGTCCGTATCTGAGTCACTATCCGAGTCTGAATCACTGTCCGTATCTGAGTCACTATCCGAGTCTGAATCACTGTCCGTATCTGAGTCGCTATCCGAATCTGAATCGCTGTCCGTATCTGAGTCGCTATCCGAATCTGAATCGCTGTCTGAGTCCGAATCGCTGTCTGAATCTGAATCACTATCCGAATCTGAATCACTGTCTGAGTCTGAATCGCTATCGGAATCTGAGTCACTGTCTGAGTCCGAATCGCTATCGGAGTCTGAATCACTATCCGAATCTGAGTCACTATCCGAGTCTGAATCACTGTCCGTATCTGAGTCACTATCCGAGTCTGAATCGCTATCGGAATCTGAATCACTGTCCGAATCTGAGTCACTATCCGAGTCTGAATCACTGTCCGAATCTGAGTCACTATCCGAGTCTGAATCACTGTCCGTATCTGAGTCGCTATCCGAATCTGAATCACTGTCCGAATCTGAGTCACTATCCGAGTCTGAATCGCTGTCCGAATCTGAATCTGAGTCACTATCCGAATCTGAATCACTGTCGGAGTCCGAATCGCTATCCGAATCTGAGTCGCTATCCGAGTCTGAATCGCTATCCGAATCTGAGTCGCTATCTGAGTCTGTATCACTGTCGGAGTCCGAATCTGAATCGCTATCTGAATCTGAGTCACTGTCGGAGTCTGAATCACTATCCGAATCTGAGTCACTGTCTGAATCTGAATCACTATCCGAGTCTGAGTCGCTATCTGAGTCCGAATCGCTATCTGAGTCTGAGTCACTGTCTGAATCGCTATCCGAATCTGAGTCACTGTCTGTGTCCGAATCACTATCTGAGTCTGTATCACTATCCGACTCATCATCTCTCAAGTATATAATTTCAGTTTCTTCCTCTGGATTCTCAACAATTGGAGCTTTATAACCTTTAGTTGGATCATTTTCGTCAACAAAGTCTAACTCTTGGCCATCTTTGTCAGTTGCTATGAAGCCTGGATAGTAAGGAACAACTAAATTTTCTGCTATACCACTTGGATTTTCTGGATCATTCTCATATTGTACAAATGCAGTTTCTGGTACTTCAGGATCTTCAGTAATAGGAACGGACCAAATAAACCCTCCCAGTTGATGATACACGTACGTAACTACTGGTGTGTCATCTGCACCAATCACCCCTTCAGATGATTCTGCTTGCTTCTCTATAAAGAGATAGCCAGTTTCAATGTCAATTTTATCCGTAATCGTATCGCCAACTTTTGCGGTCTCTGTTTTTTCATTAATTAAAAGACCATCTTTATCTATATATTGATAGGTAATTGTTTTCTCATGACCGTCATAGATATAGGTAACAACAGTTTGATCCTCTGCCAGAACGGTATTAGAATTACTATCCATTTGGACAAAGTCATAACCAGGAATGACTTCTTCTTTGTTGGTAACACTATCATCAAATCGTTGCGTATCCGTTACTTGTGGATGGATTTCCTCTCCATGTTGATTCAAATATCGATACGTAACTGTTGACGCGTTTCCTTCATAGATATAGATGATGACTGATGAACCATCTGGCTGAGCAACGATGTCTCCTTCTCTTCTCACAAAGGTATAATGGTCAAATGTCTTTGCTTCAGAATCAGTTATCGTTTGGCCAACTACATAGTCAGAATTCACTTCATCTTCAGTTAATTCCTTCCCAGTGTCACTTAGATAACGGTAGGTGACTGTGGTTGGGTTCCCCTCATAGACATAGGTCACTCGTGACTCATCATTTTCTAAAACCGTTTCTGCTGAACCTGCTTGCACTTCTTTGAAGGTATAGTTAGGAATATCCAATTTATTCTCTGGAACAGCAGCTCCTACTTCTTCTTCAAGAGTGGTCTCTTCAGCAATCATGTTACCAAATGTATCTACATAACTGTAGGTGACATTAGCTTTTGCCACCCATTGGTCAGAAAGAGGACCTGGTTGACCTCTGTACGCTTTAACCTCCTCGACAACCAAAATTCTCAATTGAGCATGTGCTGCGGTATCCGCTACTAGATCACTCGTGGCTTTCGTTGGTGGGTTGTCAGTAACAGCTTTATATGTTGCTTTTAAAGTATCATAGGCTGGACCAATGAAGTTTTTGTAGGTGGCGTTTTTACTAGGAGTCCGCTTATCATTATTTATTTCTGTCATTGCCTTCTGCATTGCATCATTTCTTAACCCTCTAGCCTCATCAATCGCTACATCCAATTCGTCAGCGGCAGCTTGAACAACTTCTCTATTCAAAGAATTAGCTGTTCTGACAGCGAGCATATTCTCTATTTTTTCAATAACCCCCGGTTCATTGATCAATGCTCCTGTTCTATTTAAAGCAGCGAGAACAACCTCTACCCAAATTTTCTTTTTTGCAGGAGATGCAGCAACATCATCAGGCTCTTCAAAGTAGTTTGTAGATTGTAGACCGATTTCATTACTCAAGGAAATAAACTCGTTCACTGTCTCAAAGGTAAACTCTGAATGATTATCTAACGTATCTTGTGGCAAAGCTGTCGTTGCGTACACATTTCCAGCTGTCAAAGAACTCAAAAACAATACCAATAACGGGCTGCTGGCCAAGACTATTTTCTTGCCGTTTCTTCGATAGATGATCGTTTTTTCATTTAAGGGTTGATATTCACGTTTCATCCCGTCTAAATCCATTAACATTTTCCTCCTCTTGAAAAAATGAAGCTGCACAAGCTTGGCTGCCCGAGCTGTGCAGCTTCATTCAGGTGCTTACTTATTCAGATAGTTCGTTTCTTTTTTTCTTTTTCTTTGAACCACCATAAAAAGTAAGTCCTAATCCAACCATTCCCAGTCCAGCTATAGAATAAATCAGTTGACTATCTTCTGCTCCTGTACTCGGAAGTGTCTTTTTACCAGCAGAAGTTCCAGAACCATTGTTTGTACTTGGAAGTTTTTTAGAACCATCGGAATCTGAGTCACTGTCCGAATCTGAGTCACTGTCCGAATCTGAGTCGCTATCCGTATCTGAGTCACTGTCTGAGTCCGAATCACTATCCGAATCTGAATCGCTGTCTGAATCTGAGTCGCTATCCGAATCCGAGTCACTGTCCGAATCTGAGTCACTATCTGAGTCTGAATCGCTATCCGAATCTGAGTCGCTGTCCGAGTCTGAGTCACTATCTGAGTCCGAATCACTGTCCGAATCTGAATCGCTATCCGAATCTGAGTCACTGTCTGAGTCCGAATCGCTATCCGAATCTGAGTCGCTGTCTGAGTCCGAATCACTGTCCGAATCTGAATCACTGTCCGAATCACTATCCGAATCTGAATCGCTGTCCGAGTCTGAATCACTATCCGAATCTGAATCGCTATCCGAGTCTGAATCACTGTCCGAATCTGAATCGCTATCCGAATCTGAATCACTGTCCGAATCCGAGTCGCTGTCTGAGTCTGAATCGCTATCCGAATCTGAGTCACTATCTGAATCTGAGTCGCTGTCTGAGTCCGAATCGCTATCTGAATCTGAGTCCGAATCGCTATCCGAATCCGAGTCGCTATCTGAATCTGAGTCACTATCTGAGTCCGAATCACTGTCCGAATCTGAATCGCTATCCGAATCCGAGTCACTATCTGAATCTGAATCACTGTCTGAATCCGAGTCACTGTCTGAATCCGAATCGCTGTCTGAATCCGAGTCGCTATCCGAATCTGAATCACTGTCCGAGTCCGAATCACTGTCTGAATCCGAGTCGCTGTCTGAATCTGAATCACTGTCTGAATCCGAGTCGCTGTCTGAGTCTGAATCACTATCTGAATCCGAGTCGCTATCCGAGTCCGAATCACTATCTGAATCTGAGTCGCTGTCTGAGTCCGAATCGCTATCCGAATCCGAGTCGCTATCTGAATCTGAGTCACTATCTGAGTCCGAATCACTGTCCGAATCTGAGTCACTATCTGAATCTGAATCGCTGTCCGAGTCTGAGTCACTATCTGAATCCGAATCACTATCTGAATCTGAATCACTGTCTGAATCTGAGTCACTGTCTGAATCCGAATCGCTGTCTGAATCTGAGTCACTGTCTGAATCTGAGTCGCTATCTGAATCCGAGTCGCTGTCTGAGTCTGAATCACTATCTGAATCCGAGTCGCTGTCTGAGTCTGAATCGCTATCCGAATCCGAGTCGCTGTCTGAGTCTGAATCACTGTCTGAATCTGAGTCGCTATCCGAATCCGAGTCACTGTCCGAGTCCGAATCACTGTCTGAATCCGAGTCGCTGTCTGAATCCGAATCACTATCTGAATCTGAGTCACTGTCTGAATCCGAATCGCTGTCTGAATCTGAGTCGCTGTCTGAGTCTGAATCACTATCTGAATCCGAGTCGCTGTCTGAGTCTGAATCGCTATCCGAATCCGAGTCACTGTCCGAATCCGAGTCACTGTCCGAGTCCGAGTCACTATCTGAGTCCGAATCACTATCTGAGTCTGAATCACTGTCCGAATCTGAATCGCTATCCGAATCCGAGTCACTATCTGAATCTGAATCACTGTCTGAATCCGAGTCACTGTCTGAATCCGAATCGCTGTCTGAATCCGAGTCGCTATCCGAATCTGAATCACTGTCCGAGTCCGAATCACTGTCTGAATCCGAGTCGCTGTCTGAATCTGAATCGCTGTCCGAATCGGAGTCGTTGTCTGAGTCGCTGTCCGAATCGGAGTCGCTGTCTGAGTCACTATCTGAATCGGAGTCGCTATCTGAGTCTGAATCACTATCTGAATCCGAGTCGCTATCCGAGTCCGAATCACTATCTGAATCTGAGTCGCTGTCTGAGTCCGAATCGCTATCCGAATCCGAGTCACTATCTGAATCCGAGTCACTGTCCGAGTCCGAATCGCTATCTGAATCTGAGTCCGAATCGCTATCCGAATCCGAGTCGCTATCTGAATCTGAGTCACTATCTGAGTCCGAATCACTGTCCGAATCTGAATCGCTATCCGAATCCGAGTCACTATCTGAATCTGAATCACTGTCTGAATCCGAGTCACTGTCCGAGTCCGAATCACTGTCTGAATCCGAGTCGCTGTCTGAATCTGAATCGCTGTCCGAGTCTGAGTCACTATCTGAATCTGAGTCTGAATCACTATCTGAATCCGAGTCGCTATCCGAGTCCGAATCACTATCTGAATCTGAGTCGCTGTCTGAGTCCGAATCGCTATCCGAATCTGAGTCGCTGTCTGAATCCGAGTCGCTGTCTGAATCTGAATCGCTGTCCGAGTCTGAGTCACTATCTGAATCTGAGTCGCTATCTGAGTCCGAATCACTATCTGAATCTGAGTCGCTGTCTGAGTCTGAATCGCTATCCGAATCCGAGTCACTGTCCGAGTCTGAATCACTATCTGAGTCCGAATCACTGTCCGAATCTGAATCGCTATCCGAATCCGAGTCGCTATCCGAATCTGAGTCGCTGTCCGAATCCGAATCGCTGTCTGAATCCGAGTCACTATCTGAATCCGAGTCGCTGTCTGAATCCGAATCACTATCCGAATCTGAGTCACTATCTGAATCTGAATCACTGTCTGAATCCGAATCGCTGTCTGAATCTGAGTCGCTATCCGAATCTGAGTCGCTGTCTGAGTCTGAGTCACTATCTGAATCCGAGTCGCTGTCTGAGTCACTGTCTGAGTCTGAATCGCTATCCGAATCTGAGTCACTGTCCGAGTCCGAATCACTATCTGAATCCGAGTCGCTATCCGAGTCCGAATCACTATCTGAATCCGAGTCGCTGTCTGAGTCTGAATCGCTATCCGAATCCGAGTCACTGTCCGAGTCTGAATCACTATCTGAGTCCGAATCACTGTCCGAATCTGAATCGCTATCCGAATCCGAGTCGCTATCCGAATCTGAGTCGCTGTCCGAATCCGAATCGCTGTCTGAATCCGAGTCACTATCTGAATCCGAGTCGCTGTCTGAGTCCGAATCACTATCCGAATCTGAGTCACTATCTGAATCTGAATCACTGTCTGAATCCGAGTCGCTGTCTGAATCTGAGTCGCTATCCGAATCTGAGTCGCTGTCTGAGTCTGAGTCACTATCTGAATCCGAGTCGCTGTCTGAGTCACTGTCTGAGTCTGAATCGCTATCCGAATCTGAGTCACTGTCCGAGTCCGAATCACTATCTGAATCCGAATCACTGTCCGAGTCCGAATCACTATCCGAATCCGAGTCACTGTCCGAGTCCGAATCACTGTCTGAATCCGAGTCGCTGTC
Organism: Enterococcus sp. AZ163; assembly: GCF_050498925.1. Classification (NCBI taxonomy): domain Bacteria; kingdom Bacillati; phylum Bacillota; class Bacilli; order Lactobacillales; family Enterococcaceae; genus Enterococcus; species Enterococcus sp. AZ163. The sequence goes on along the minus strand of NZ_JBIPAO010000001.1, from coordinate 2,201,305 downwards.
TGAATCTGAATCGCTGTCCGAGTCTGAGTCACTATCTGAATCTGAGTCGCTATCTGAGTCCGAATCACTATCTGAATCTGAGTCGCTGTCTGAGTCTGAATCGCTATCCGAATCCGAGTCACTGTCCGAGTCTGAATCACTATCTGAGTCCGAATCACTGTCCGAATCTGAATCGCTATCCGAATCCGAGTCGCTATCCGAATCTGAGTCGCTGTCCGAATCCGAATCGCTGTCTGAATCCGAGTCACTATCTGAATCCGAGTCGCTGTCTGAATCCGAATCACTATCCGAATCTGAGTCACTATCTGAATCTGAATCACTGTCTGAATCCGAATCGCTGTCTGAATCTGAGTCGCTATCCGAATCTGAGTCGCTGTCTGAGTCTGAGTCACTATCTGAATCCGAGTCGCTGTCTGAGTCACTGTCTGAGTCTGAATCGCTATCCGAATCTGAGTCACTGTCCGAGTCCGAATCACTATCTGAATCCGAGTCGCTATCCGAGTCCGAATCACTATCTGAATCCGAGTCGCTGTCTGAGTCTGAATCGCTATCCGAATCCGAGTCACTGTCCGAGTCTGAATCACTATCTGAGTCCGAATCACTGTCCGAATCTGAATCGCTATCCGAATCCGAGTCGCTATCCGAATCTGAGTCGCTGTCCGAATCGCTGTCTGAATCCGAGTCACTATCTGAATCCGAGTCGCTGTCTGAGTCCGAATCACTATCCGAATCTGAGTCACTATCTGAATCTGAATCACTGTCTGAATCCGAGTCGCTGTCTGAATCTGAGTCGCTATCCGAATCTGAGTCGCTGTCTGAGTCTGAGTCACTATCTGAATCCGAGTCGCTGTCTGAGTCACTGTCTGAGTCTGAATCGCTATCCGAATCTGAGTCGCTATCTGAATCCGAGTCGCTATCCGAGTCCGAATCACTATCTGAATCCGAGTCGCTGTCTGAGTCTGAGTCACTATCTGAATCCGAATCACTGTCCGAATCTGAGTCACTATCTGAATCCGAATCACTGTCCGAATCTGAGTCGCTGTCTGAATCTGAATCGCTATCCGAGTCTGAATCGTTATCCGAATCCGAGTCACTGTCCGAGTCGCTCTCATCATCATTTTGGTTATATCTGATTTCAGTATCTTCATCTAGTGAAGTTACCTCTGGTGCTTTATAGCCCTTGGTTTCATCTTCTGGATCCACCCATTCCAAAGGTGTTCCTGTGCTATCGACTGGTGTGTATCCTTCTTTTACATAAGGAATCACTTGATCTGGATTTCTTTGTGTAGGATCTGTTGAATGATTCTCATATTTAATTGATTCTGGTGAATCTGATCCATCCTCACTGACAAAGACATAGCTGCCCATTTCTTTATAGGTATACACAACTTCTGCTGTGCCTGAAGTTCCAACTCTTCCCAGTTCACTGGTGTTGCTGGCCTCTTCTCCTAAAACAGTGGTTTCTGATAAGTAATAGCCTTGTATTACATGCGCTCTATCTTCAATATCATTTCCTACTAGGCTTTCTTCTTCGATCCTTGCAAAACCTTCTAATGGCTGTCCTTGATCATCTTCGTAGGTATACGTTATCGTTGCATCATTTGGCACTAAGGTTAATATTGTATCTTCTACCGGACTTCTTGGGACAAAGTTATTTCCGTTTTGATAAACATTCCGTTCCTCGTCTTCTAAATGATAGCCATCTGGAATAAAGAGTATGTTAATATATTCTACTGTTTCATAATCGTCGTTAATCGTGTAAGGTCCACTAGTATTTGTCAACTGAGTTAAGTCTTCTGCAGGTCCTTTATAGGCTGTGGTGTTATAACTTAGGCTTCCTACCTCCTGATAAATGAAGTCATAGTTTTCTTCCATATCTGGTCCAAAAACAACCGTCATATCTGGTTGTTCTACTAACACTAACCCTCGATCACGATAATCATTTGCAAAGATAAATGTGTCAGTGTTCGTGACTCCTGATATCTCTTCATTATCGGCCTCATTAACCGGGATTAAGTTTCCCCTTGTGCCATCTGGATCAAAGAGATACCTCACGTCAGCCGTGTACTCTATAGGTGTATAGTAATACGTTATAGATTGTGGGTTTTCTGGATCTGGTTCTGGAAACGTGTATTCCAATGAACCGTCTGTTGCGTTTGCTCCTTCTGGTAAATTGGTTAAATCCAGTTCATAACCTAATTCCGTTAAATCAATGTCCTCTGAAGAGATTGCACTTGTTCTACCTCTAAATCCAGAAATTTGTGTGGGAGCTTGAATAATGTTATTAGTTCCCGATTCAAGATAATTGATATTCAATGCAGCTTGTTCCTGAATTGTGTATTGGTTTGGGATAGAAGTACCAACTATTGATAATACTTCGTTTCCTAATGAATCAAAATAATCCATTGTCGCTGTATGCGAAACACTATCATCTTCAAATGAAAACCAAACATTATTTTCTACGGACATTGCCTCATTACTATATACATCATTAATTCTATCAATTAAATTTTGGTCATTATATTCTATTCCTAGACAATCCCTTATAAAGTCTGCTGGTGTAGAACCCTCACCACTTTCTATATAGGCTCTATACTCATCTGTTTTTGTCAGAGTAAAAGCATTTTCCCCTGAAGTTACAACATTTCTTGCCATTGTATAGGTACCATCAGTATTCATTATTGACGTGTAAGAGTTTGGTGTCTCACGTAAAGCCGCCATTATTTGTTCATTAGAAGCATCCGCATTTACATTTACAAAAGTAAGTCCTTCACTTCTTAATAAAACTCCAATATAAAACAATTCTCCAGATCCATCTGGGTGAGGAACATAGAACCTTCCATAAACATAACTGGTTGATTCTGAACCGTCCATTCCCGTATAGTAGGATGGGGCAGAATCAAGACTAATTCGACTGATTTGCACGATTGATTCTGCTTCAGGTTCAGGTTCTATTTCTTGGATAATGTTTGATACCTTATTTGTGTTAGAATAACTAGCACCTACCATTATCCTGTGGGCTTGAGGACCTAAACCTCCGTATGCAGTTGCTGCACTACCAAAGCCAGGTTCCACAATATACGTGGAGCTAATTGTCTCAAGCATTTCTCCTGCAAAAAAGATAGATACATCGACTGCTTCCATTCTTTGTGATTCACGATTATACCTTACTGGAAAGGCTGTGCCCCCTCCCCCCGCCAATTCAGTATTAACTATTATTGAATTAGTGATATCATTATCAACCGTAATCAAAAATCCGACATCATCTGATATATACTCGATTGAACCTACTCCAGAAATGGTACCTTTCATCTCAGAAAAAGCTCCATGACCAGCAGCGCCTACGTATCCATCCTTGTCACTAGTGATAGGTATGTTAATTTTATCTCCAGATTTGATACTTGTTCGTGAACTATCAATTTCTAATTGAAATCTCAATCCTGCGTCGAAAACCCAATCTTCATATTCATTGGGAGCATCTGGACCTCCTGGATAGGTGATTCGCTGAATACTGTCTCTAAGAACAGTTACTCCTTCGTCTTCATTGGCAATCCAAGTAGTCGTCCCATCTCTATTGTCAGTAGCTAACGGTTGAATCTGCTGTGTGGTTGTATCAACATCCGCACTCACCACTTCATTTCCTGATTGTGTCACTTCCTCCACTGGATCACTGCTGGCAACAGTGCCTATCTCTTCACCAGTCGTGGCATCCGCAACCTCATTTTCTGTCGCCTGAGCAACCATGCTGCTGGCTGGAACTGCAACCATACTGACCAACATTGCCCCAGCAACGCCGCCTTTGACTACCCAATTCTTTTTCACTTTGTGCATCCGGTATTTCTTAATTGGTTCATGCCGGTACACCATTTTCCTTCTTTTACTCATACGTTTTGCAACTCCCCTTTTTTTACTATTTTCTCCCTTTGTATCTAATTATTCCATGTAGAAATAGGTATAGAAATTGATCAGTCCGCTGAGGAAGTGTTCCTGATCATCAATCCGCATTCGGAATTTATCGTGTCGGGTATAGAACCCATTGACGATTTTATCTGGTCGTTTCATGAACATTGCCATTTCAGGATGCATGACCCCTTTTTCGATCTCGATTACGGCTCGTTTAATGGCGACTTGTTGTAAGCGCCAGAAATCGGTTTTCGAAACAAATTGAGTGAATTTCCCTTTTTTATAGTCATCGGATGCCTTCAACTGATCCGTCATTTTAATGGCTGCTATTAGTAATTCCAATAAAGTAGGATAGGCGGTATCTCGATGCTCGATAAAGTTTAAATTCTCAAAGGCATTTTTTAGGCCAAACTCGTAGTATTTTTGTTCCTTTAGATACAACAAAATTTCATTGGTGGCGTAGCTTAGCCAGTGATCGTGGTACCGTTCATAATTTTTTGCTACAAAGCGATTGAATAGTTTTTTCGCCAAAGCTAAGTGCTGCGGATTCTTTGTGATGGCATAGCCTCGCAAAATGCTGAAGACAGCTTCTCCATCGTAGTAAATGATGTTGAACTTCTTTTTGGTTTCAAGGTTCTCATTTAGAATATGAGTGGTTTCACCTTTTTCATCGACAAAGTGGCGTTCCATGCCTAGAATCAATTGATTAATCGCTGCTTCATACTTGGTATTACCAGTAATCAGTTGAAATTTAGCCAAAGCCAACACAGCTAATGCTTGTGCACCTAATTTTAGGGAAATGCCTGATCTGGCTTTTTCTTTGATATACAAGGCATCATCTGTCTGAATCGTTAGATTGGCTAATCCCCAATCTAGTCCTCGTTCTGTGGCTTTTAATTCTTTACTTTGTTTTAAATACTCCTGGGCTTCTAACAAAGCATACAAACTAGAAAAGTGTCGAACAGAATTGTAACCAGTCAATTGATAATCATAGGTTGGATAGTAGCCATAAATGAACTGGCCGGAATCTTGAATTTGCCGCTGGAGAAAAGCGGCACCTTGCCCTACTGCGTAATCAATGGAAGGTGGCAGGGTTTTGTAATCGACTGTTCGCATTCCTGCTTGGACAGGTTGAGTAGCTAAGGTCAACCATTTGCCCTCTTCCAAGTAGTATCCTTGGGTTTCAAACACATAGAATTTCCGTTGGGGAATTTTGTTTTTTAATGTTTGTCCGTATTTTTTCTTCATGTAGCTGTCGATATTCTTTTGATTGAAGGACAATTCTGGTGAATTGAATCCTACCTTGTGTTTAGCTGAAGGCCGAATCAAGGCATTACCCATCAGTTCTTCGGCTAGAAAAGCGGTGTTGAATTTCTTATCGAAAGCAATACCTCTGCGAAAGTAATTATTCCGCGTAACGACAGAAAATTTCCTCATTAATTCTAGATAGCTACATTCTTCTATCGTTTTGACTACGTCTACCCGAATGTACTGCTTCTTACTATCGACTTTCGCTAGTTCTTTCTTGAGCCATTCCATGCAGCCCTCTAAGGTTGTTGCTCGAATATTTTTTACTTTGGCTCGATTGTTTCCTTTAGAAACCGACAAAAATACCAGTCGCTCCGCCGTCTCAATCGGCACTTGTTTGATTAACTTTTCCAGTTTGTTTACTTGCTGCTCCACTCAAAAATATCTCCTTCTCCAACAATCTACTTGCCGATGCTTATCGCCATCGACCACGTTTGACTTATTCTTTAAATGACATCCAGAACTATCAACGATGCTCCACTCTAGCAAGTTCTTTGACTCTGTCAGCTAACAATAGAATCTCCTTGAGAGTTTTGTATTCCTTAAATTCATAAAGAAATACAACCTTGTGATTGAATCTTTTCGCTAACGTGAGATAGCGCAGCACAAAAGGATCATAGATGGAAGTTAGCCGCGGCTCTTCATTCTTCACTTACATAACCTCTTTTTCCTGTTCCAGCACATGAATAGCTGGCTGGTGGCTGATTTTGGTTTCCTTTCGTACGACTTCGTTTTTCTTGGTGAGTGTTTCAATACTGTCGGTATATTCTTGGCTGATTTCCTGCCTTGTTGCGGTCATCATGCCTGCGAAGGTTTGAATGTCATTGTGAATCTCGGCTTTCAGCTGGACTAGTTCTTGCTGCTTGTGTTCTAGAATCTGCCGTTGCCGCTCTAGCTCAGCTGCTTGCTCTTCCTGTTCCTTTTGCAGGGCACTGATTTCCAATTTACTATTGAAGAGATTTTGGAGTCGTTCTTCTTCAGCTTGGTTTCTCATGGCTTGCGTTTGTTGTTCCACCTCAGTTAACAATGTCTTCTTTTGATTCTCAGCGGTAGTCAGTACTTCCTGCTTTTTCCGTTCGGCTTCTTCCAATAGTTTATTGGCAGCTTTTTCTGCAGCCTCCAAGGTCTGTTGGGCAATGCGTCTCATCTTGGAAATATCTTGATACTCCAGATGCAGCTGCTTGAATTGATCCCATTCAGCTTTTTGTGTTTTTAGCTGACGAAGTTCTGCTTCTAATTGTTGCAGCTTTTGTAGTAAGTTATTCTTTTCAGTTTCTTGCTGGGTAGATAGTCTATGTTGACTAGATTGTTTCGAATTGAGCTCTTTTTCCAGCTTTTCTTTGTCTTCAACGAGACGACGAATCCGTTCATCATAGGTTTCATAGTCATCGGCGACGTTTCGCAAGAAATCATTGACATCGCTTTGGCGGAAGCCGCCTAAGGCGTTCTTCTTAAAGGTGAGCTTGCGCAGTTCCACTGCTTCAAAATTCATGGATCGATTTCCTCTCTATGCTTGGATTTGATGCAGCTTGTCTTCAAAGGTCTGTTGCCAGCTTTGCCACTTCATATCGTTGACTTTAGCTAGGGCTGCTTTGTAATCGTAGATCAGCGTGTCGCGGAAGTTGATTTCTTCTCGTTTGGCTGCTTCGATTTCCTGTTTGGTTTGAGCCATTTCTTCCGCTAATAAATTCAATTCGTGTTTGGCTTGCTGCAACATAACTTCTTTTTCCTGTTCTAACTTATGCAGCTCTTCTTGGCAGTGGGCTTCCACTTCGTTTTTTTTCTGTTCTGTTTCATTTAGTAATTTTCTCGCTTGTAGTTGCAGGGCATTGCGTTTGGCTTCGGCTTCTTTTAGGATTGTTGCTTGCTCTTCCTTGGCTTCTTTAATAATTCGTCCACGTTCCACATGGGCTTCTTCAATGATCTTGGCGCCTTCTCGTTCGGCACTGCGCTCAATTTCCAGTGCTGTTTCCTGGGAAATCAGAATGGCTTCTTGGAACGTACTGCTGGATTTCTTAGCAGCTTCCTGTTCTTTTTCCAGTGAAACCTGCTTTAGTTGTTCTTCCAGTATTTCCATACGTTTCTTTTGTTCGTGCAACTCGATCACATAACGAGAGCGTTCTTTACTGAACTCGTCTTCTTGCTTCTTCTGGCGCTCGGTAATCATTTCAATGTCTTCTTTTAAATCCTCTTTGTCTTGTTCAAAGCGTCGATAATCCTTAGCTACATAATGGAGAAAATCATCCACATCGTACTTGCGATAGCCGGAGAAGGACGCAACGGGGAAAGTTGTCTTTTTAATTTTCTCTGAATCAAATTTCATCCAATTCCACCTTTCCTAAAACAGCACAGTCGCTGGATCAACAAGCCGCTCCACTGCTAATGTTGAATCTAAGCACAATTCAAAGTGCAAATGGCTGCCGGTACTGTTACCCGTTGAGCCAACAAACCCGATCGTTTGTCCCTGTTCTACGCGTTCCCCTGCATTGACTGCAAAGTTACGTTGATGGGCGTACAAAGTTGTTTCACCGTTGTCATGTTGGATTACAACGTAATTGCCCCAAGAATAGTGATACTCTGCGATTAGGACTGTTCCACTCTTACTAGCGAAGATTGGCATGCCTTCACCAGCGGCTAAATCAATCCCGCGATGGAATTCACTACCGCGCATTCCGAAAGAACTGGATACCACAAAATCATTTAAGGGAAGTAGATAACCAGATGAAGCGACTTGATTAGTTGCCGTTCCCTCTTCCTTTGGATGATCGTATTGGGTCAAATTGTACGTTTCAATCAAGCCATTCAGCTTCTTATTGTAAGAAGTGTCCGTCGCATACTTACCAGTCAAGAAAGCTGTAGCCTCTTCATAATTTTCAGTCGTTGTTTTCCAAGCTCCTTTGTAAAAATCAGGATTGCCGGAAATGCCTTCTTTCAACAATTCAGCGTAATCTTCAAAGCAATCTTCATAATCGTCATAGGCTCTGAAGCTGGCTTGGATGGTGGTCATATTGCCGCCACCCGTGTCTTCTTGAGTGGCGAAACTAACACTCTTGCCTTCGTGTGTTCCTTTAATCCCAAACAAATTGTAATTGGGTGCTTGTGCCAATTGACTACCACCAGAACCGGATTCCAAAATCGCTTGGGCGATCATGACTGAAGCATACAAGTCATGTTCTTGCCCGACTTCTCTCGCTGCTTCACCGATTTCTTCAATAAACTCTGTCGTGGTCAAATTGCGATCGAACTTGATGGAACCATGACTAACTGTTGTCTGTTGTGGACCAACGGACACTATATTTTCTGGTGAGTGAATGACAATCGGTTCAGTTATTTGTTCTTGAACCGATTGTTGTTCAGGCTGTTGCACATAAATGACTTCAAACTCTGATTCAGGAATGGGTACTTCCTTTTCTGGTTCAGTTGGTTTTGGCTGTTCAGGAGCTGGAACTTCCTGTTCAGGTTCTGGCTTTGGATTTTCTGGTTCAGGTTTTGGTGCTGGTTTCTCTTCTGGTTTAGGAGTAGGAGCCGGTGTTTCTTCTTCATCACCTGGATCAGGAGTAGGTGTTTCAACCTCATCTCCAGGATTCGGTGTTGGCCTCTCCTGTTGACCTGGATCAGGGAGCGGCATCTCCTCTTCCTCACCCACATTACTTATTGGTAATTCTTCCGTTTCCGAAATCGCGGGTTCTTTCTCTTCGCCAGAGCTTTCCTCTTTTTCATTTATTTCTGAAGCTTGAGTGGAATCAGTAGTGGTAGTTGGTGCTAAATCCTTTTCGTCTTTTTGTTCCGATGCCACTGCTTCCTCTTTATCAGATACAATTGCTGGTTCTTCAATATTCTGTCCCACTTTCTCAGTCGTTTCTGCTTGGGAAACAGCCGGTGTATCCTTTTCCGTTTTGATTAGTTCACTTGAACTGAACGTAATAGAACCGCTGTTTGGTGCCGCTTCATTAATCGCTTTATTCTCAGTCAATACGGTCTCTTCTGCTGCATGGGCAAAAACAGAGGTACTGTTTAATACAATCGAAGCCGAACCTAGCAGCGTAGTAGTGCCAATAATCCCTTTCTTTATTTTTGGATGTTTACTTTGTGAACGAAACACTTCTCGGTTCCACACGCGCTGATATTTTTTTTCAAATTATTTTTCTCCTATCCCGTTACTTTTTGCTATAATCGAATCAGGTCGTTTCTTGAACAACACCTGTAGTTGCAGATACTTTATTCATTCATAAGGGACTAGAACCATTCACTTGATTAAAATCTAAAAAGGTTCCTGGCTCATTTAGAGCGATTTCACTCGTTTCGTATGTTAAGCGCTGCACAATTTCTAATAAGGGGGTGACTAATTCCGTAATTTCAGACTCTGTGAGATCGTCTTGGGATTCAACCAGTTTATTTTTAATATGGTTGATTTGGCTAATGCCACCTGAAACCTTAAATTGCTTAACCGTTAATGAAAAATCTAGCCGCGTTCCAATCGTACAGGTTTGCTGTTCTAAAGATTCTGGCTGTTCGGTATCCAGTGGAAGGATACTTAAATTAAGCAGTTGCTGCTCCGTCGTATCTTGTATTCGATCGTAATGAAACGATTCCACTAGCGGGTTTCGTCTGTGAATGTCCATGGCATTTCCTCCTGACAGTTAATTTCTATGCGATTAAACGCTGTATTTAATCATTTATTTATGATTAAAAATGTACGATTCCCCGTTTTACCTTCTATAAAATGGGAGAATTTATGTCCTGGTCTTCTCAAGACTAAGACACACACTAAAAAACCTCTAAAGCCAACAAAAAAGCCATCAACTGACGGCCTTTGACGGTTTAAAGAGAGTTAAAAAAATTTTATGCTCAGATTTTTTAAATTTTTCTAAAGATCAAATGACTAATTTTTCTGGATTTTTAGACACAACGAACTGAATTTTCGAAGAAATTGATTAGCCAATCCGAGTAAGCGTTTTCCTTAAAAAATGCAAAAAAAGCCACCCTGTTGTTCCAATCAACACTTTTTGATAATTATTATTATCTAGTGTTCATTTTTAACTGATGGCTTTTTCCATTTGTTTCACTACTTGAACCTTTTGTTCCATAAAGGAAGACGTGTAGGTATCCAGCGTTAATTGTGTTGAGCTATGCCCCATCATTTGACTAACACTCTTAATATCTCCTTGGCTTTCAATGCAGCGCGTCGCAAAGGTATGGCGCAGTTGATGGAAATGAATGTGCTCAAGGTTCGCCTTCTTACGAATTTTATGAAAATGATAGGTCAGTAAACGTGGTTCTGAAGGGTTTTCTGCAGTCGAAAAGACAAATCTCCCACTGGATTGCGCCTTATGCTTCAGTAATACCTTTTTTAGTAACTTACTCATTGGAATAGACCGAATAGAGGAAGCTGTTTTCGAGCTTGTATAGATCAGCTTGGTTTTTTGTTCTTCCAATAGAGAAAATACTCGTTGAAAGGTTGACCGGACATGAATGGTGTTTGTCTTAAAGTTGATGTCTTCCCACGATAAGGCTGCTGCTTCACCAATTCGTAACCCAGCATGTAGAGCCAATAATGTCGGCAAGCCTTTACTTGTCTCTTCCTCAATGGCTATCTCTTCCAAGTTTTTTTGTTCAACTTTAGTAAGTGCCTGCTGCTGTCGCTTTTCTACTTTAGGTAGTTTGACTGATGTAAAAGGATTCACATGTAATAATTCCTGATTGATGGCTTGATTCATGCACTGCTTTACAATACGGAAGACCACTTGGATCGTTGAAGCTTTCAGACCCCGTTGCTGTAAGGAGTTCAATAGTTCTATCCCTGTTTCCTTATCTAATTCATTGAGACTATACTCCCCAATTACCGACAGAACATAATGACATAATTTGTGTTCATAGTTCGCATATGTCGATTCCTTTACATCTTGCTTCACCTGCTGTAACCACTGCATGCCCCACTCTTGGAAGGAAAAGCAAGCTAAGCCTTGTTTTTCTTGAAGCAATTGATACTTCATTTTTAATGGATACAGCTTCTTACGAACGCCTTGAAGCGTCCTAGAGTACACAGATCGGTACTTCGTTTTTCCATCTGCCCGCTTTCCAATCGGATAACGTCCCTCCCAACGTTTATCTTTTCGTTTATATATATTCTCGCCTCTGCGCATAATTCATTTTCCTTTCATTAAATGACGGTATTTTTGACGGCAAATAGAAAGTATCCTTTATTCTGCCATTTGTAGTCGCTCTACTTAATAGGAATAAATAAAACAAATCACAATAATTATTTTTTTAAAAGATATTGCGTATTCAAACCGCTTATTCTATAATTAATTCAGTTAACAATAATCTTTTAGGCCGAACCTCTTTCAAAATTTTATAAGTTCTTAGTCTTGAGAAGACCAGGACATAAATTTTACAACAGAACCCCTTCAAATTAACCATTATGTTCATTTCGATACCCCCAAAGGTTAAATAGAACTTCCCTTAAAATCATTTCTATATATTTATTATATTACACAAATGACCAAAAAGTTAAAATTACATAAATTATTTTATAGTTGTTTCAGAGAAAAATTCGAATAACCCCTTTTTTGCACCTATTCCAAAATTTAATTTTTATAGTATTATTATTATATGGCTACGATTCGTTGGTAAGAATCAAAGAAATCAGCCGCCATTAATTAAATTATTTTTTTGAGAAGAACTGGAGTGAAAAAAATGAAAAAGAAAAAAGGAAAAGATTCACAGGGGAATGAAAGCGTTAAATACTTAGACTGCACCAAATGGTCACCTGAATGGGAGGAGTTGCTTGAAGAAGCCTATACCAGCTACCCACGCTTAGGGATTCGAACCATTCACATGGTCTTGCCCATTCCTGGAAAAAGAGGCACCCTTGTCTTCCATGACAGCAATCAATGCTACCATTCAACGTTCCACACCTTAACTACCCTACTTCGAAAACAGGAGTCTTCAACGTTCTATAATTACTATTTAACTTCTAACGTTTTAAAACAAATTAAAGGGTTTCAAAAACGGCTATTGCCCATGATTAATGCCAAATTTGTTCTATTCCCATTAGCTTCACCTAAAAATTCCATCTGGCTTAATCCTTTGTCGATGAATAAAGTTCGAGAAGAATCTGAACGAACATTCATCAAAATGGCGACTGGTCCAGGGCTAGTGGTTCACACCAGCAAACAAGCGATTGATAAGTATGCGGCGAATGCACTATTGAGCTTGACATGTTCCAAGCGGGATATGTCCTGGGTTACTGGTATTTCTCCAGACATGCACCCCTTAGATTACCTAGAGTTACCAGATACTCCATTTATTGATCAATTGAGCCATCGCCACCAGGATATACTGCAGGACTTCCCCATTACATATGGTGAATTTTTCCAACACTATTCACTTCACTATGCCTTGGCTCAACTTTTAGAAAAGAATCCGTTTATCACTTTTGATGACCTTTCTTTTTAGCTTTTACGCAATCAACGATCGATATAAATAACAATTAAAAGAAGTTCGTTCCACCTAAGTTCAGGTGGAGCGGGCTTCTTTTTTTGGTCTTTTTGTCCTTCCTTCTGTTCTTTTTTGGCTAGCAGAAAATAAATATCGAATTAACTTTTTGACAAGAATACTGTTATAGCAGTCTTTATCGTCATTTCCAATCAAAAAAGTCTCAAATAAGTTAAAAAAATTTTTTATACGTTATACGCAGGTTTTTGGCTTTTTTTCGCTTCTCCAAAAAATAGAATCCTTTATTATCAACCTTTCTATTTTTCAAATCGGCGTATAACTCACTTTTTTTGTCTATAACTGCTCTAGCTTTTTTTTGAAAAATTCTATATCTTTTAGTCACCGGCCGGAACAAAAACAAAATAACGACAAACAAACCTTTACAGAAAACGGAGGAATCGAAATGATTCAAAATCTGGGTACCAAATTACAAGTACAAATCGAACAAGCAGGCGAAGACAAACAGAAAAAAGTGAATTTCTCAAACGTAATTGATAATCCACCTGAAGCGGATGTAGTCAAATTAGGAGAGATCATGGCAGAGCTATCCCAGCAAGGCAGTTCATTGGATAGTGTCATCCTGACTGTGCAATCTCGAATCACCAAGGAGGTTGAATAAGTATGAGTAAAGTTGTTAAGTTAGTTTCTATTTTCAGAAATGGTATGGGAAAAAGCCAAACCTGGAGTTTGAGCAACCCAGATACCACGAAGACCCCTTCTCAAATCAAAGGCCTTTTAGAAGAGATGGCTAAATTGAATCTTTTCCAGAAGGATGGCATTCGTCAATATGAAACTGTCGTAAGTGCGAAATATGTAGAAACAATTGAAACAACGATATTTGAAGAAGTTCCTGTCACACGTTAATTACTGTTGAGAAGCCGTGGCAGACGTGCCGCCCTTCTCTTATCTTATTCACTCAAGCTGGGTTTTCTAGGAATCTGGCTTGAATGATACGTATCAATTTATTTACTAATGAAAAGAAAGTGGGAATATATTATGCCAGAGCAGCCCTTCACTCACCAACAATTATTTAACCTCAAACGCGAGACGATCGAGGAAAAAGTCATGGAATACTATCAAGAAACTCAGAATGGCACGATGACCATTAAATTATTACTTGCTTTGCGTGTCCGATATCAGCTTGGTGCGAAGGAGTTCGCTCTGGTATTGCAGGATTTAGTTCATTACTTATTTAAGAACACGAAAGCAACCAAAACGATGAAGCGATTTTTCTGGTACTTTGCGGATTACTTTGAAACCAGTGAATTACGAATTTTAGCCTTGAAGCTCGACCCTATTCGCAATTTTTTTGAAGCCACTAAGTCTCTTATCAAGTCACAGCTAGCCAAGATTTTCCAAATCGAATCTGACACTGAAGCCACCTGATAAAAAATAATTATTGTTTGTCACCTACGCAAATAGACTATGAAAGGAGCAGAAAATGATCAAACTAGTTTCCACCTTCCTTAACAGTGAAGGCAAGAAGCACAACTTTACTTTTAAAGATCCGGACACTACTAAGAGTCACGAAGAAATCAAAGAGTCCTTGGAGCTTTTGAGCAGCTTAGCCCTGTTTGAAAAAGACGGTGTTGGTTTGTTCCAACAAGTGGTTAAAGCGAAATATGTAGAAACGATTGAACGTCCGATTTTTGAAGGCGATGAGCTATTTGGTGATCCTCAAACAGAGGAAAAACCGGAAGTGATTGAAGAAAATGGTAATGCGGAACAATTAATGGCGCTTCGCTGCACTTGGCAGGAAAAGCCTCAGGTTCCTGCAGTAACCTTAGAATCACCCATCAGAAGTGAGGTGCATGACACGCTGCGTTCTGTAGCTAATACCTCTACGGACAGTGAAGGTATCACAAGTAATTCTCCTTCTAATAAAATAAATACTGGACTGAATACGAAAGAAGCTTCCTCTTCTGCTGGCAGCCCTTATGATGTCGTCAAGGAATTAGTAAGTCGAAGAAGACGGAGGAAAGCTAAGAAAAAGGAACGGCGGAAACGACAGCTTCCTCCTGAATCTCCCTCTTGATCGTTTGATCATTTACCAGCGTAGGTAAGACAAGATCCATGTCTGGATCATGGGTATGCGCTTGAGAGGAGGTGATGCATTTGCAATCTCTCGTGCAGTACATCTTAGCCCCGATTTTTGTCGGATTGGTTATCGCTTTGGTTAACCATTGGCTAGATGATCATGATCCATGACAAATTGAAAACTACTGACACTTGCGAATCGGGCCCATTCGCAGGTTGTCTCGTTTTTCACTACGGTGCTTTGCCCTTTGATAATTACATATTTTCTTTTGTGCTAGAACTCTATTTATGAGGGATACATTCGCAACTTTACTTACTTCATTCCAATTCCTTTAGCGGGAAGACTGGAATTTTATATATAGAAAAAGGCCAAGCTTCTTTTACAGAAAGAGCTTGGCTGCTTCATTTGATATTGTTTAACTATTTATAAGAGCTAATTTGATGATACTTGGTTAGTTTCTGCGAATTCTCTGGCTGGCGAAGGGTCTAAATAGCGATTCATTCTGCTCAACAGATCATCATTCGTGCA
Organism: Enterococcus sp. AZ163; assembly: GCF_050498925.1. Classification (NCBI taxonomy): domain Bacteria; kingdom Bacillati; phylum Bacillota; class Bacilli; order Lactobacillales; family Enterococcaceae; genus Enterococcus; species Enterococcus sp. AZ163. The sequence goes on along the minus strand of NZ_JBIPAO010000001.1, from coordinate 2,186,031 downwards.
ATTCTTTGCACTTTGCAGATTCACATTGATTTCGCCAAAGCCCATAGCAACATTGGCACTGATTGCTTTTTTCTGAAAAGTGGATAATTGAGATAAGATTGGATCTGGCTCCTTTAGATAAGCAGAAACAAAGGTCTGACCTGCCATACTTTTATTCTCAATCTTTTCGATGCCGCTCCAAGGAATTAGACGATCCTTTGTTGCAAGGGCACTACTATAATCGTAAAAACCTTCACTGGTTAAAACAACCAGCTTCTTGCCTACAAAAACTTGTTTCAAAATAAATATCTCACAGGCACCAAAGAATAATCCGCCGATTAGACCAATCCCGATCATTAGATACTGTGTTTCCACTACTCCAGCAAGTAAAACAAATAGGCAGACTGTCACCATTAACAATCCTAAAAAGGATAGCCCGATTTGTTTGATTTTGCTTTGATAAACAATGTACTCTTCTTTCATACACATACCTCCATGTAGAAGTATACCAGAAGCTTTTACTCAAGTGGATAGAGTATTTAAATTGTTTAAATGCTTAGTTATTAACATATCAAGGTGTCAGTCTGCTAATTCTTTTTATATGCTGTTCATTTGGTTAGTTCACATACTCTTGAAAAAATAGTGCGGGTAAGTTCTTATTCTGCTTTGTATTTGACCGATTAAGCCAAAATAATACTTTTCCGCTGGTGTTCATTTTGATCATTAAGAGTATCTCTAAGCTATAAACCCGTTTAGGAAGATAATATACTGCATTTTCCCAACCAGAAACTACTCTCCGTAAAAATAACGAGAACTACTCCCTTCTCCAAAAAGAAACATTCTTCTGAGCTTGTCTGCTTCTTGGCTAACTGCCTTTGAAGGGAATTCCTGTTTCTTAGCGGGGATTATCTGATTCAATATAGATTTTCGTTTATTGTTTACCTTGGGCTGTTTCTTTTTAGCGCTCTCGATTATTTGTCTTACTCGCTCACCACTTTTACCCAGTTCTTTCGCAATCTCTTTAAAAGATTTACCTGCTCTGCGCATTATGACAGCTTTCTTGTGTTCATCACTCAAGTCTTCTAGATTAACAGCAGCTAAATCACTTATGATTTTATTCAATTTCTTCTGTTTGTTTCTTAAAATTTTTTGTTCTCTTTGCTGCTTCATTCTGCAGGCAACACAGCTGTTCCTATTGTTCATGGTCTCGCCACAGGCAGAGCACTTAACTCGTCTTTGCTTCAGGTCTTCCATTTTTCTTTTTCGCGAAAGGCTGCCATCATCCCACATTAAGTTTTCGACTTTAAAGTCTTGTGGATTCCCATTTTTGAATAGTACAAATTTCTTTTGTTCAGGATTCGGAAGAAAGGCTTCAGCCATCAATCGATGAACGTATAAACAACCTGTCTTGCCTTCTTTTGTCTTGTTACTGACTACTGGATATTTCTTGTTTCCAGACTTGAAATAGCGAATAAAAGGTACCACTTTCGTCCCGTCCTGCTTTATTTTGAGGATTGTTCCATCCTCATGTATTTCAAAGTTTCCATCGCCTACTATCGCACGTCTCATGTCTCCACTCATTTCTTCAATAATTTAGCTTTTTTTATTTGCACCTGTCATGCGGCTACGAAGTATCTATCCAAATGCACTTTCAGTTATACGTACACCACACGCACAATTTATTTTTGCCTATAATATGCTCATCCCTTTAAATAAGAAAATTAAGATTCGAGAATTCGATCCACAATGAATTATACTAAAATATTTCATTTAATAAAACTAAATACTGAAATTTTATTACGATTCTCAATAGAGAAATTGAGTTAGCTATAATTGGAAGATTTTTTTTACTTGTTAAACTTGTTGATTAAAGAAGACGACTTGTTCTTCTGTTGGATAGATGCGGTACTTGTATGCTTTTAGTTGTTCCATAAGGTCAACCCCCTCGTCAGTTTTGAAGACACGAACATTTGTTCTTTGGATGATTATATCATGCGGAAAATAGCGTAGCAATAGCTTTTTTTCATTTTTTAGTTGCACCGTCCCCCTAAAAAAAACGGCATTCATCACCCACCTATAGAGGATGGGCGACTTCTGCCTGAAATTCTGTTAAATCAGAAGACTATTTGAAGTACTATGTAATAAAAAACTTTTTAATATACTCATTTGGAGAAGTGTATGGATTTGATAAAATATGATGCAGTTTAAGGAAATAGAAAAAAGACCAGCATTCATTAGAAATGCTGGACTAAAATGATCTTCTTATAAGAATCGAACTCGCGACGGAAGCTTCTATATTTCATATAGACCGTAGTAGCATCGTATTTTAAACGATTTTACATAGAGGTTGGGGCTCTCACTGAATTGACTCCTCGAATAAACAATAATTCTTTAGAAGGGTAAATCCGTGCTAACTGCATCATATCTATTTTGATAAATTTTAATGTCATCTAAATAAACATTTACTTCATAATGTTGCAAGTTTTCCTTAGATAAATCAATAATAGGCATATCTGTGAGTTTTATTCTTTTTGGTCCCCAAAAATAACCACCCTTTTCAGAATCAAAAATTTCCATTCTTACTTCAAATTCAGGATCGCTATTTCCAGGATTGAATTTTAAAGTAATGCTTTTTGAATCAATCGTGCTGTCTATGAGATATGCTCGAGATCCATAGAAATAATTTTTCTTATTATCCACTAAAATTATATCTTCATATAGGATTCTGATTTCAGGATCGAGCATCGCTAATAGAAACTCTTTCTCAGGTAGACTTCTTACATAGATATACTTCAATTTATCAATAGTAAACTCATCTTTTACAACTAGTTCAGCTTGTCGATGAGATATTATTGCCGATTTTTTGGGATTATTGTACAAAGATCGATTATGGAGTATCAAATCAAAAGGTAATTGTTTAAATTCTGCTACGCTATTATACAATTCAACATTATAGCGTTTGGCTAAAGTTTCTCGACTAAAATAAACTTCTTTCAACCCTAAAATTTCCCATGAATTAAATAAAAAAAACACTGGTACTGGACAATGAGCTTTGAAATCTGAATTTTCAATTTCTGTTTTGCTCATAATCCCCTCATTCCTATATTGAGTAGGAGTCTTAGGCCTAAAATAGAATCTGACATAGTCCTTTACATAAAAACCAGTTCCTGAAATTACACTTTCTGATGCATTATCATTTAACATCAAATTCAGTTCTTTAGCTTTATTTCTAGATAAAATTTTGCCAGTATTAAGAATCGAAGCAGCATTTCTTATATCAGTAAAATGGTAAACATATTCAGCATAGGCTCTTTCTTTCTCACTCAAGTCCTGTGAATCATTGCTCCATATTAAAGTATTTATCGCATCATAAAACTCCTGTTCCCTAGTGAAGTTCATTATTTACCAACTCCTCTTGGAGAGAATTAGAAGCTAATTCTATTCTATTATGAGTCAATAGTCTTTCAAGATAATTAGAATTTTCTTCTTTTGTATAAATAACGGAAACATACGGAAGTAAATCAAGAATTGCAATTACTTCTCTTGACATATTTTCTCGCTCTTCAGATATCTCACCCTCTAAAACAAATCCATTATCTCTTAATAAACTCCAAATATTGAAAAGTTCCTCAAAATAGATTGCATGATAGTTTTCAGAGTTTGAATAGCGTAAGACTATAGCTACTGAGTCACTTTCATCTGTGTTTAACAGAATAGATAATTCGACTTTTTCATCATTCAAGAATATGTTGTTAATTTCAAAATTTATGATTCGCTCTAGATCTTCTTGAACTTCAGCAAAGCTTAAAAGTTTAGGATTACTATTCAACCATTCTTTTATTTTCTTCTGATCTTCATACTCCGGTTTATTACTTTTATTACTATACAAATGAATAAAAACATCTATGGGCAAGTCTTCCAAATATTTCTCCATCAAGGGTTTTACTTGCTGTTCCCAGTTCAACCCTCCGTTCCCAACTCCAAGCTGTGGGAAAGAGATTGATTTGATTCCCTTTTCTTTATAGGTATCAACAAATTTTTTTAAACCAGATTCTATATATTCCAACCTTGATGGATTTCTCCAGTGTTTCTTTGTAGGAAAATTTAATACCCATTTATTTGGTGTTTTGTACAACCACAACTTTCCAACTTCTAATGCACCGATTTCACAATAGCGTTGATATTCTTTAAACATTTCAGGATAGTATTTTTTAAAGTCTTTGGCTATCCCTTTGCCCATTACACCAACTGTATTTACCGTATTCACAATAACCTGAGCAGGACTTTCAAAAATATTTTGTTCAACATAGCGTATCATTGAATTCCCCTCCTTTGAATTAATCTTTAAGATTTCTATTATGTGATCTATAGAAAGTACGGTCTACCGTGATAGTAGTATATCAGAAAAAACTATAGTATCACTAAAAATCCGAATAATATTTTAGCGAAATCTTAAGTTGCTCTATATTCTAATATACGCAAAACAAAAAAATTTTACTTGCAAATATAAAAATTCTGAAGATGTTTAGATTTTTACTAAATGTACATTAAAAAAGACCAGCATCCATTACAAATAAGCTGGTCTAAAACTCTAATCTGACTAAGCGGGTGACGAGAATCGAACTCGCGACGGAAGCTTGGGAAGCTTCTGTTTTACCACTAAACTACACCCGCGTAACACTAAGAAGTATAACGCTGATTATTTAATCAAGCAAGTAAAACTATTACTGGAAACAGAACCGTTGACTTATCAGTGATTTTTTCTTACCTTTGAATAAAAGAGGTGATTGACATGGACACTCTTAAAACAGTTCTCAAAGCAATTGAAATGGAAACCAATGCCGTGGTATTCATCTCTACTAAAGATTGAGGAATCTGTCGGGTAGACGAACCTCGCGTGCGAGGAACTGCAGAGAAATACCAAATTCCATATTACCATTTAGATCTTACAGAAGAGCCTGAATTAGCGAGTTACTTTGAGGTATTGACTGTACCAGCGGTTATTGTTTATCACCATGGGCAAGAGGCACTGCGGCAGGCACGCTTCATTGGGCATCGCCAGATTAAGGAGCTACTGGAAAAATTACCGTTGGATGATGGTCCGACTGATTATGATCGGATTTTTGATTAACACGCTGCGGCGTGTTTTTTCTTGAAGGACTCTCAATTAGCGATAATTATTTAACTAAGTGAATCCGGTCATTTATAAAATTCTTCTCTTTTTCAGTTCAGAGAGGAGCGAATGCAAAAAAAATAAGCAAGTCAAAAGACTCACTTATTTCAGACTGAAGAATCAGCAAACCTCATTTAGACGAAATGATGATTATTGATTAGAAAATTCAAACGATAAATCTCCAATAGTAGTTAGGCGCTTAAACTCACTATTATAAATACTAACATCCAACAGATAGTCTTGATCCTTATAAAGCTTATCGTAAGAGTCTTTATCAAGTACAAAAACTAAATACTTAGTTGCAGTACTCCCCTTTTCAACATTGCCTGCGTCCGCATCAACTTCCAACATATTTTCACTCATCATTTTGACACTATCCCCTATTGTCAGTGTAGCAGAGGTCCCGTCAACATTTAATGATTCGTCTCCCTCATTTTGCACATTGACTTTAACTGTCATAAGGACAACGCCAGATTCAAACTTACTAAATCTTGACGCTTGATCTTCATTTGGCACAAATGAAGAAATTTGATAGCCTTCTGCAGTAACATTTACATCTTCAAACTTTTCTGTTTGATTTAGTTCCTTTTCAACAAGCATCGTTTTTGTTCCCATATTGTCCTTCGTTGCCTTATCTTCATAGAACTTAGAGCTTTCATTCTTCGTTACTTCACCATCACCAGACAAAGCGATGATCTCTTTTTTAGGTTCGACAATCGCATCATCCTTACTAAAGCTATCCGCTTGGTTATAGAGTCCTGAGAGCTCAAACTCTGCTGTGCCAGCTGCTGCGATTTTTTCCATTGCAGCAGGTTTGATTGCTAAAGCCACATATCCTGAAAGTTCTTCATTCGGCTTAATTTCATTTTTCTTTTCAACCAGTTCACTAACTAAATCGTCTTCCAAAAGACTTTTATTGCGACTCACTGCAGCATCGTAACCAACAACATTCATTGTGAAACCTGGACCGGCAAAAATACTTTTATCACTCGTATTTTTGTAAGTGGCTGAAACTAAAAGTATGCCTCCTTCTTTGTTTTGGTCACCAAAAGGAATCCGTAAATCCCGAGAAAAATTTTCTGCCTTGATATATTGATAGCCATTTATAGTAAAACTGGCTTGATCGTTCCCATTGACAATAGGCTCAGTATTTTCGAAAATTGTCGTCAGCTTTTCAGCCTCCATATTTTCTTTCAATAACTCATGTGCTGCATCCCAGTCAATTTTACTTGCCTTATTTTTTTCTTCTTTTTTACTACTGCTAGTTTTAGTGGTGCTTTTACTGTCTTCCAGTGTAGAACTGCTAGCAGACTCTTTTGCTTTACTCGTTTCAGTAGTTCCCGTTTCTTGTTTACTGCAGCCACTGATTCCCAATAAAGCAGTTGCTGCCAAAGAAATTATTAACTTTCTTTTCATCTTACTCCTTCTTTCCATTAAAACATTTTATTAACACGCCCCATTATACCAAATTTTGTTTGTTAAAAACTACTCCTTTTTAATAATCAAAATCAAAAGTGGATTTTTTTGTTCTTGAAGTGCTCGTCCAACCCCTTGATAGGCAGAATCAACAAACCATTCACTCCTTGAATTAAGGATTGTGGTCGTGCGTTCTAACTATCGCTCTTCAGATAGTTTTAAAGCTTTGATTGGTGAACGCTTGGCGCGAGGCAATTGATAGTTTTCATGAGGATTATTTTGCAGCAGCCTGTATTTTACTACTTCTTTTAACTATTGATTTACCAAACGAAAAAGGATTTGAATTGTACTAGTAACTAAGTAGTTGAAGTTAGAAAAAACTATGCCTAGTATATTAATTAATGATTTGAGCAATCAAATCGTCAGAAAAATAGAACAAAACAAAAACCGTTAAGCCTTATATTCTGCTTAACAGTTTTTCTATGCGACTTTTTATGATCATGGTGTTCTCATTAGTTTTAGGTGTTCTGTATCGATTTTTAAACAAGGCATTTGACTATACCGTCACCACGGACAGTAGACGCGGTTTATTGAGCATCACCAGATCAAAGACCATACTTCAACTGATTCTGATCGAATTCTTGATTAATGCGCTCCAACATTTTTTCTTAAAGGATTCTCAATTAGCAACATTTATTAAGCTAATTGATTCATAAAGTTTGTGAAACTGTTCCTTTTAGACAGCTCAGAGGTACACGAAAGCAAAGAAAAATAAGCAAGTCAGCAGACTTACTTATTATCCTCGTAATTATGATGTAAGAAATAAATCAAGGTTTGCAGCTCGTTGGTTAAATCAACACTTTGAATAATGACATTATCAGGTGCAGACAAACGGGCAGCGGTGAAGTTCAAAATGCCTTTAATTCCAGCATCTACTAATTTATCCACTACCGGTTGTGCTTCCTGTGCCGGAATAGTTAAAATAGCAATTTCAATATGCTGCAATTTGATTTGTTCTACCATACTATCCATTGGATAAACTGGAATTCCATCTACGATGCGACCGACAATATCTTCTTTGATATCAAAGGCACAGCTGACACGAATACTATTGCTTTGGTGGAATTTGAATTTCAACAAAGCACTTCCTAAATTACCGACTCCGACTAATGCAACATTTGTTAATTGATCGTCGTTAAGGATTCTTCCGAAGAAGTGCATTAGATCTTCCACATCGTATCCATACCCACGTTTCCCTAATTCTCCAAAATATGAAAAGTCGCGGCGAATAGTTGCGCTATCGACTTGAATTGCTTCACTTAATTCTGTTGAGGAAACCTTCGTTTTTCCAGCAGTATTTAGAATACGCAGATAACGATAGTATAAGGGCAATCGTTTAACCGTCGCTTTTGGTATTGCTTGTTCTTTCACAATATCTCCCCTTTACATTAAACTTATTACTCTTTCCAGACCCTATCATATCAATAATTCATAAGTAATTGCAACGTCTCTGCTCAAATAATTGTGAAATAATCACGAATCTTTAAGAAAGGGGCTGCAAGCCTCACCAGAACGGTAAAAATATGGTAGACTAAAAGCACTCGAAGAATAAAAAATAAGGAAGATTTTATGCTATTATTACAAGCTAATCAAATCGCTCGCTATTTTGGTGCTGAGACGTTATTTGAAAATATTCACCTGGAGATTGATAGCCGCGCCCGCATTGGTTTAGTCGGACGTAACGGTGCTGGAAAATCAACATTATTGAAAATTATTGCCGGAATTGATTCACCTGACGCTGGCCAAATTACCAAAAATAAGCAGGCTACTTTAGGCTACCTGGCACAGGATACCGGCCTAGCCTCTTGTGAAACTGTTTGGAATGAAATGTTAAAAGCCTTTGACTCGGTCATTGCGATGGAAAATCGGATGCGGGAAGTAGAAAAGGCCATCAGCCAAGCTAGTGAATCGGACAACAACTACGATTCTTTAATGAAAGAATACGATCAGCTGCAGCATGACTTTAACGATTCTAACGGCTATGGCTACGAAAATGAGATTCGCAGCGTTCTTCACGGATTTAAATTTGATGAGAGCTTTTACGATAAGCCGATTGATACGTTATCCGGGGGTCAAAAAACCCGTCTTGCCTTGGCTCGGATGTTGCTGGTTCGACCAGACATTTTGATTCTGGATGAGCCCACCAACCACTTAGACATTGAGACCTTGGCATGGCTGGAAGATTATTTGCAGGGCTATACTGGTGCATTATTAATCGTTTCTCATGACCGATATTTCTTAGATCGAGTGGTTAACGAGACTTACGAGATTTCTCGCAGAAAGATGACCTATTACAAGGGAAACTACTCCCATTACCTTGATCAGAAGGCAGCTCAGTTGGCGAGCGACTGGAAGGCTTATGAAAAACAACAAGCTGAGATTGATAAGCTAGAAGATTTCGTGGCACGCAACTTGGTACGGGCCTCTACCACTAAACGGGCGCAAAGCCGTCGGAAAACCTTAGAAAAAATGGATCGTTTGGATCGTCCGGATGGCAAGGAAAAATCTGCACGCTTTATGTTTGCGATTGAGAAAGCTTCAGGTAATGTGGTTTTACAGTTGGAGGATGCTGCCATCGGTTATGATACTGCTCTTTCTGAGCCAGTGAATTTAGATGTTCGCCGCCAAGATGCCATTGCACTAGTTGGACCAAATGGAATCGGTAAGTCTACCTTGTTGAAATCCCTAATTGGTCAAATTCCTTTTATTAAAGGTGAAGCTCATTTTGGAACCAATGTCTCTATCGGTTATTATGACCAGACCCAGGCAGAGCTGAGTGGGAATAAAACCATTTTGGCTGAGCTATGGGATGAACATCCAACCACACCGGAGAAAGATATTCGTACCGTGTTAGGTGGTTTCTTGTTCAGTGGTGAGGATGTTGAAAAGACAATTCCTTTGTTAAGTGGTGGCGAAAAAGCCCGCGTTGCTTTGGCCAAGCTGTCGATGGATCGAGAAAACTTTTTGATACTGGATGAGCCAACGAACCACCTGGACATTGATAACAAAGAAGTTTTAGAAAATGCCTTGATTGATTATGAAGGTACTCTGCTTTTTGTTTCCCATGACCGCTACTTTATTAACCGGATTGCCACCAAGGTCATCGAATTGTCGCCAGAAGGCAGCAAACTTTACTTGGGCGATTATGATTATTATTTGGAGAAGAAACGGGAAGAAGAGGAAATTGCTGAGCTGTTAGCAGAGGAAACTGCAGAAGCTGCTCCACCTCCTAAAAATAAATTTTATCAGGATAAAGAAACCCAGAAGCTGGTTCGCAGTCTCCGGCGAAAGGTTGAAGCTGTAGAGGAAAACTTAGCTGCTTTGGATACCACGATTGCTCAGCTGGAGCAAGCTATGGTACAGCCAGATATATTAAATGATCATGTTCGCCTAATGGAGCTGACCCAAGAATTGGAACAACACAAGGCTGTTCAGGAGGAACAGATGGCTGCCTGGGAGGAATTGAGTTTGGAGTTAGAGGAAATGGACGAAGCTACATCTTAAGTCGGATGACACCTTTGGCCTGTTAGGGTTTAATAGGGTTAACGGAGGTGTACCTCGTGAAGAAAAAGAAGAGTGTGCTCCCTGTCTTATTGGGGAGCTTTTTAATTATTGCCAGTGCCTGCATTTTCGCTATAAGAGTACTGAGCGAACCCACGACAACGGTTTCGCCTGCCTTTGCCGATGACGCCAATCGTCATTTGAGTGAACGAGGGCAGGATATGACTCTGATGCTGCAGACTGACCCACAGTGGGCGGCAACTCCATATGGCAGTGGATCGGACCGAAATGATCTAGCCACCAACGGCTGCGCGATTACCTCGTTAGCGATGGTCTTGTCCTATTACCAAAAACGTGTGGTGACTCCCACCGAAATTCTCAGCTGGTCGCAGGACCGCTACTATGTCAGCGGACAAGGAACAGCCTGGTCGATTTTTTCAGACTTTGCTGCAAACTTTCAGCTGTCTTATGAAGAACTAGGCTTGGATGCCGGGCGAATTCAACAGCGGCTGCAGCAAAATCAACCGGTTATCATTTCAGTTAATCCCGGTGAATTTACTGGTGTCGGTCATATTATGGTCATCAAAAAAGATGCCGCTAGTGATCAAATTATTGTCTTTGATCCTAACGACACACCTGAAAAGCACCACTATCAAAACAGCTATGAACTAGATTATATTTTGAGTCAGAGTGCCAATGCTTGGGCCTTTGCTCCGCTATAAGAAAGGTTTTTCAGACAGGACTAGCTTGAGGAGCCAAATAAAAAACCTCTCACATTTTTTGTGGGAGGTTTTTTGAAAGGGGAAAAAGATTTGATCTAGGGATATCTATACTATAGCCTGCAGTCATGAACAATTATTGACCATTCTCAGAGATTTTGTGAGATATTTTTAAAGAAAGTTTGAAGATGCGATCTTTTCTGATCCTTAACTGGTCAAGAATTTTGGCCTCTACAAATATTTCTTCGGTGTCCTCAACATTCTCAGTGCATTCAGAATAACCGCAATTGTACTTCCCTCATGCAGAATAACACCTATCGTGATATCCATTTTTCCTAAGAAATTTAAGGTCACTAGAAATAGAACAACAAACATAGAAAACAAAATATTCTGCCAAGTGATACGGGTCATTTTTTTGCTTAATTGATGCGCATAGACCAGCTTCGACAAATCATTTTTCATCAAGACCAGATCCGCCACGTCCATTGCCACATCGGTCCCATCTCCCATTGCAACACCGACGTCAGCGGTAACTAGTGCAGGAGCATCGTTAATTCCATCCCCTAACATTCCAGTTGAGCCGTATTTTTGCTGCTGCTCTTGCACGATGCTCGCTTTGTCTTCTGGCATTACGTTAGCAATAACCTCGTCCACACCAATTTGCTTCCCAACTGCTTCACCAGTTAATTTTGCATCACCGGTAATCATGGTAGTATGCAGTCCCGCTTCCTTAAAATAAGCGATAGCGTTTTTGGCATATTGGTTAGGAACATCCATCAAAGCGATAAACCCAATTACTTCTTCGTCCTTAGCGACAAAGACTACCGTTTTTCCTTCGGCTGATAATTCTTGTGCCTGCGTTTTGTAGACAAATGAAGCATTCGCAAAGGATGATGGTTTGCCGATTCGATAGCTGTGGTTGTGGTATTCAGCCGACAAACCACGTCCTACTTCATTTTCGATGGTTACTGCTACCTCTTGGCGATCAGTAAATTTGTTAATGATCGCTGCAGCCAAAGGATGATTGGATTGTTTTTCCATAGCTACAACTAAATCGATTATTTCGTCTTCATTCAAATCATTTGCAATAGCATAATCCGTGACAACAGGTTTGCCGTTAGTTAAGGTTCCAGTTTTATCAAAAGAAATGGCCTTCAGCTCTTGCAATTTGGAAAGGTATGCCCCACCTTTAACTAATACACCTTTTTTCGAAAGGTTCGAAATTGTCGCTAAAGTAGTCGGTACGGCACTGGCTGCTAATGCACAAGGTGACACTGAGATTAGGTATACCATGCTACGATAGAGACTCATCTGCCAAGTCCAGCCAAACACATACGGACCTGCCAACAGCACCAATGGAAAAAGAAGTAAAACAATCGTTACATACTTAGGTTCTAGACGTTGGATCAAAGTAGCTGTCTTGGTTAAACTCTTTTGTGATTGATTAACCATCTGCAAAATCTTCGCAAAAACCGTCTCTGAGCTATCCTTAGTTACTTCCATTGTAAAAGTTCCTGAACCATTCATCGTACTACCATAAACTTCGTCGCCAACAGTTTTCTCTTTAGGCATGCTTTCACCATTAATTGAAGCTTCATCGATCGCTGTGGTTCCGCTAAGAATAATTCCGTCAGTAGGCACTTGCGCCCCATTCAATACTTGCAGCGTATCCCCTATTTTTACTTGATCTACTGGAACTACTTTGGCAGAACCATCCGCATAAAGAATTCGAGCTTCCGTTGGGTTCATATTAAGTAGATTCGTAATTTCCCGTTTACTCTTACCATCTACGTATTCTTCCAAGAAATGAGCCCCAGCGAAAATAACAATCAGCATCGCTGCCTCCTCAAAATTCCCAATCGCGATGGCCCCAACTGTCGCCAATGCCATTAAGAAATGAACATTCGGCTGAAACTTTTTGGCAGCCGCTGAATTTCGAATAGTGTCCCCAACACCCTCTAAAATAATATGATAACCAGCGGTGACCACAGCAATCAAGAAAGCTATATTAGCAAATTGTTCATTGCTTCCTTCTAATACAAATCCTCCAATAAATGCAGCTACACCAACAAAAAACATAATAATGGCAAACTTCCCACCATGGCTGTGCTCATGTTCATGATTATGCTCGTGGTTGTGGTCATGATCTTTTTCATGATTGTGGTGGTTAATTGTGGCTTTATCCATTTTTAACACCCTTTCTGACATGCGTTTACATGAATAGTAATTCATATGTTAATCACATTATACATGAACAAACAATCATATGTCAACAGCTTCAATTGTTTTATTTCCGAAAAAATAGACGCGGTTACTTCAGGGTCTTCTGATTACTCTTTTAACAAAAAAGGTTGCTAATTTTCGCAGCAAAATAAGAAATAATTCAGCTATCTATTACTTTCCTCCTCGTCTTAGAGTAACTTGTCATTTCTTTCCATAATGAAGCGATTATTTTTTACAATTTGGTCTATCCATGAGATAATCCTTTGATTAAGCAACAAATACAGCGAGATGGAGGGTTTAATATGGAAAAAGCTCTACCAGAACTACCAGCTTCTCTGAAAAATGTTGCAGTATTCCCTGAAGACAGTCGTTATGACAAAGTACGGTCAAATGATTATAAAGTTGGTCATCCGAAAGTGGTGATCTTGGCAGAAACAGAAGAACAAGTAATTGACGCAGTGAACTATGCAGCGAAAATTAATCAGGAACAACAGATGAATTTCCCCCTTTCTATAAAAAGTGGCGGGCATGGATTGTCCGCCACATCAGTGAACGACGAAGGAATGGTTTTAGATCTTTCGCAGATGAATCAAATTACTATCATTGATGAGGAAAAGAGGCTAGTCAAAATACAGGCAGGTGCTCTTTGGGGAGATGTCGCTCAAAAGCTGACTCCTCACCACCTAGTCATTTCCAGCGGCGATCATGGCGATACTGGTGTAGGTGGATTGGCTGTATCTGGTGGAATGGGCATCCTTTTGCGTTCCTTTGGGCTCACAATTGATAAAGTGGCTGGTGCCACAATAATTACAGCTGATGGGAAAAAACATTGGGTAGATAACGAGAACGAACCTGAGCTTTTTTGGGGCATCCGAGGCGGTGGTGGACAATTAGGTGTCGTCACCGAGTTTTTATTCCATGCAGATAAAGCGGTCCCAACAGATTCTGGTTTCTCTGTTCCGATTGTCGTGCAAACAGTTGATTACTCTATCGATCATTTGCCAGCATTTATTGAAGCCTGGCATCAATGGTTCGATACTTCCTCGACAAAATTAACCAGTATTTTACTGTTGAATGCTGGTGATGATGACACGATCGTTGCTCAGGGAAGAAATTTTTGGTATGGAGATGACTCTTCTCAATCTAGAGAGGTTTTTGAAAAAGCCAATAAGCTGGGTGAAGTGTTGGAGGAAAACCAAAAATCTATGGAATACTCAGATTTTGTTCGAGCTCAGCATACCCCTCTTGAAGGAAAGAATACTGCCTACGGAAGAAATATTTTGGTCAAGCATATTTCTGAAAATGTTGCGAAAGAAATTCAATATTTACTTGATAAACCCTTTGTCTATGGCGTGGAGCTTCGTTCTCTTGGTGGTGCTGTTAATCAGCCAACCTCTTATTTTAACGCCTGGTCCTACCGTCAAGAAGAGATTATGATTGCCTATTGGTTTGATAAGAATTATGCCGAAGAAGCTAATAATCTATTTCAACCGTTCCTTCAATTTGGTACAGGGATATACGGTGCTTATTCTAGTGATGAAAGCTCAACAGAGACTCATCATGTTTGGAAGGGTGAAGCTGCTGAAAAGTTAAGGGCTTTGAATAAAAGATATGATCCTAATCAACTATTTACTCAGAATCGAAAGCTGTAGAATCCAATTTGATCGTAATGTACGAACCTAAGGAAATTCCTTGGGTTCTTTTTGTCCTCTAGCATAAAAGACCTAGCAGCTGCTAAGTCCATTACAATGCCTATATTTAACCCTAAAATAAGAGACTGGGCACTATGCCCAGTCTCTTAGTCTTTCTGATTAATCTTTGTATTTTGGCAAATAATCGCCATGAGCTTCAATCAAATCATCCACCAGATTTTTGATATCTTCCAAGGATAGTTCAGAAGCCAAATGTGGATCAAGGTAAGCCGCCTGATAGATTTTTGATTTATCTAAGGTTAAGGCCGCTTCTACCGTTAACTCTTGCACGTTAATATTCGTTCGGTTCAATGCTGCCAACTGAGTTGGCAAGTCACCAACATAGGTAGGCTGCACGCCGTTTTTATCTACTAAGCAAGGTACCTCAACACAGGCATCCGCTGGTAAATTAGTGATAAGCCCTTTGTTCAGTACATTACCAGCAATAACCGATGGTGTTCCAGTGACGATAGAGTCCATAATATAAGACGCATATTCTCGACTTCTCGTATGTGTCAGATCGCCATTGTTTACGATATCCTCACGCATAGTTTCCCAATCAGCAATCTGCTGTTCGCAACGGCGCAGGTATTCATCCAGCGGAATCGCCAGCTCTTCGATTAGTTCTGGGTATTTAGACTTGATGAAATACGGATGGTACTCTGCATTGTGCTCGCTGGATTCAGTTATATAGTAGCCAAAGCGTTTCATTAATTCAAACCGGACTGAATCGGAATGAGGGTTCGCTTTTTCAGCAGCCAATTTACGAATAGTTGGATAGAAATCTTCTCCATTGTGTGTGATCTCCAACAGAAACGCCATATGGTTGATTCCAGCAATTTTCCATTGAAATTCATTTAAATCATATTGGTCAGTAATTCCTAAATGTTCAAACAGCTCTGGTACACAGACTTGAACGCTGTGGCACAAACCAACTGCTTTAATCTTCGTTTCCTTCAAAATCCCCATCGTCAGCATCGCCATTGGATTCGTATAATTCAGTAACCAAGCATCTGGACACAGCTCTTCCATTTCTTTAGCAAACTCAAGCATGACCGGTAAAGTCCGCAAGGTTCTGAAGATTCCACCGATTCCCATGGTATCTCCAATCGTTTGCTGAAGGCCATATTTTTGAGGAATCTCAAAGTCGATCACCGTTGAAGGTTTGTAGCCTCCCACCTGGATGGCATTAATTACAAAGTCCGCATCTTTTAGTGCTTCTCTGCGATCCTGATAAGAAACAATATCCGCTCGGTTGTCGTTGGCATTCTTGTTAATATTTTTAAGCATTAGTTCTGACTCATTTAGTCGTTTTTCATTAATATCATAAAGTGCAATGTGGGCATCTGACAAACTTGGTGTCAGCATAGCATCTCCTAAAACATTTTTCGTAAAAATTGTACTGCCTGCTCCGATAAAAGTAATTTTGACCATTTTGTTCGCTCCTTCGTTTATTGATACTCTTAGTATAAAAGAACAGGAGCTAAATGAAAGCGCCCTATTTCGGGAATAGGGTACATTTTCTTAGGTATCTATTTACGGTACTCTGAAGGAGATACCTGGAATTTCTGTTTAAAGGCTCGGGTAAAGGAGTGTCTGTTTTGGTACCCGACAGCTTGGGAAATCTCTTCAATGCTTGCATCTGTGGTCATTAGCAGCATGCTCGCCTTGTTCATGCGGTAGCTTTTTAAGTATTCCATTGCCGTTAACTGCAGCTCACTTTTGATAACCTGACTAAAGTAAGTAGGGTGCAGATACATGGATTTGGCAATCTCTTCAATCGTAAGATTTTCTCGGTAATAATTATTTTTAACATATAGAGCAAACAGCTCACTATACCTTTTTTCCAAAGTTCCGGCATGAGTAGCCTCATAGTCTGTGTCGCCTTTAAAAGAAGCAAAAATTTCTAAAAACTTAGCTTGATTAAACAGCTTTTGATTGTAGCGTGAAAAATCCAATTCCATGAAACCTTCAATTTTCTTTTGAATTTCTGTTGTTGCTGTAGCACTCCCTGTGTAATGATTGGGTTGCCAGCCATGAGCTTCCAAAATCTTTTCTACTTCACTTCCCCCAAATCCGAACCAATAGTATTCCCATGGGTCTACCAGATCGGCTTGGTAATCGATCAATTCGTTGGGGCGAATCAAGAAAAAATCCCCTTGGCCTAAATGATAAGTTTTTTGATCAACCTTATAACTGCCCTTCCCCCTCACGACAAAGTGAATCAGGTAGTTTTCCCGCAAGGATGGACCGAAGCGATGACCTCTGCTGCATACCTCATGACCGACATTGAAGCAAAAGAGGTCGGAGAAGCAATCTTCCTTAAAATAAATATCCTTAAAAGATTCTGAACTCATGTTTTGCCTCCAGTGGTTGTTATTGCTTACTGATTAATCCTTCTTACTGCATATTTCTGTCTAAAATTCACTAATACCAACAAACTACTAAGATGGTGATGATTCATCATTACAGACGATCAGCTGATCATCAGCCTTTCTAGCAGTTTCCTTTTTTACCTTAGTGAGTATTTCTTTTATAGTATTCATCTATTATATCAGTCACTTAGTCCCTAAACAAAAGCAGGAACAGTTTAACTACCGTCTGAAAAAAATAAAGAGCGACCAGTTGCAGTCGCTCACATTTTCGTTGATTAAATTTTTACAATACTTCTGCCTAAATGATTCCCCTGCTTCAACGCGTCAATCGTGTCAGACAGATTATCCAAATCAGTCTCTTGAAAAACTGCTTGATCAGCAATATTCCAGACAGACGCCATTTTGTTCCACATTTCAATTCGCTTTTCTCCAGAAATATTGACAGAATCAATCCCTAAAAGTTTCACTCCTCTTAAAATGAAAGGTAATACCGTTGTTGTCAGCTTAATCCCTCCAGCATTTCCGCAGAGTGACATTGCACCATCATAATAAATGTATGGAATCAACTTCGAAGCAACCTCTCCACCCACAGTATCTAACACAAAATGATACTGTTGTTTCTTTACAGGCCGCGGACTATCATCAATACTTTCGGATAAGATGACCTCAGAGGCTCCCAGCTTTTTAGCTACCTCGATCTGTCTTTCTTTTCTAACCAACGCAATAACATTTTTATATCCTGCTTTGACCAGCATTTGAAGGGCTAAACTTCCCACACCACCTGTTGAACCAGTGACTACTATCTTTTGCTCCAATGCGGAATTCATTCCATTGCTTTCCAATGCAGCAATAGATAAAGCTGCCGTCAAGCCAGCTGTTCCGAAGATCATAGCCTCTTTTAGATTTAATCCTTTAGGCAAGGGAATAACCCATTCGCTAGGCACTCTGGCATACTGAGAAAAGCCGCCGGTATGTGTCATTCCCATTTCAAAGCCGGTAACTAATACCTCTTCCCCCTCTGAAAAACGAGTACCCTTCGCTTCCACCACTGTACCACTTAAATCAATGCCTGGAATCATTGGATAGTTGCGAATGACTCCACCTTTTGCTTGAACCGCCAGCATATCCTTGTAGTTAACGGAAGAATAGTTTACTTGAATGAGTACTTCTCCTGAAGATAAATCATCCAGAGTTACTTTTTCAACGCCAAAGCCTATACCTTGTTCTGTTTCATTTACGACTAATGCTTCAAATTTTTCCATTTCAATTTCACTTCCTAAACAAAATAGTTTTGTTACAAAAATATTTTCATTTAAAACTTATCATGCTAGTATGGTCTTGTCAATAAAAATCGAAGGAGCGCGTCAATGAAAATCGAAGAATGCATTAATTTCTTACTTAGTGTGAGTCAACACAAAGTATTCAAACATTATAGTCAGCTTTTAGAGGAACAAGGGGTTACTCCAGCTCAAGCTGGTATCCTAAGCTGCCTTTGGAATAAAGGACAACTCACGCCCAAAAAAATTGCCGAAGCTTTGCATTTAGAAGCTCCGACCATTTCTGGAATTCTTGATAAAATGCAAAAATTGGAATTAATTGAAAGAGAAGTTGATCCGAATAATCGACGAGTCGTGCTGGTCTCTACTACAAAGAAAGCTGACAACATGCAATCAGCTATTGAAAGTGTCACCCAAAGACTGAATGATGACGTACTTTCTGCCTTTTCTGATGAAGAGTCCCAACTATTAAAAAAGTTGCTGGAGAAGCTCATCTCTGTGGAACTGACGTCTTCTTAATTACCGGGTTGCTTCGTAGAAAAAAAATATCGGAAAAGAAGCCGCCTTCTTTTCTCCGATATAGTAAATTTTCGCGTGATTTTGTTTAGAAGTTCTATTGATAGTCCACTCAGCTTTGTCAGCAAGTTCATTTGAACTGATTTCATTTTTCTTAACGTTGCCATTAACTATGAAGAAAACGTGTTACCATAGCTCTGGCTTTATTTTTTCGTAACTAATCACAGGTGTAGATTTCTCATCCAATCACGTATTTTTTGATTGCGTCAGAAGCCCCATTGTGATTATTTGTCGTCGTTTCAACCTTTGCACTGTTTTTGACTTTTTCAGGTGCATTTCCCATTGCTACCCCTAGTCCAGCCAATAACAGCATTGGGATATCGTTATAATTGTCACCAATTGCCATTGTATTTTCTAAGGAAATTTGAAAGTAATTTGCTACTTCAATTAACGCTAATTCCTTTGATACTGCCTGGTGAGTAACCTCCAAATAGTTCTCTTTTGATAGATAAAAAGCACTTTCCTCCAGGTCAATTTCTTGGCAAAATTGCTGCAGTCGTTGAACATCTTTCGTTTCTCCTATCAACAAAAATTTGTGTATAGGTGTCTCTTTGTCATCAATCAGCTGTTTGAAACTCTTTTGAATCGGCTCTTCACCCGTTATGTCTGCTTCACTTCTTGACCATTTATCCAATGTCTCAACATACCAATTCTGATTGGAATATAAGCTGATAGATATTTGTGGAAAATTTTGCTTCACCGCTTTTACTAATCGGTGTACGTCCCGCTTATCTAAGCTATGTGTGAAAATTGGTACATAGCCTTTTTCGGGTTCATTTTTCATAATCAATGCGCCATTATAGCTGGCGATTGGATCGTCTGTTATCCCTAGCTGCTGAGCAAGTGGGATAATTCCTTTTGGAGATCGGGCAGAAGCTAGTACAAAGGGAATTCCTTCCTTCTTCAATTCACTGACCTGTCGCCTTAAATCACTGTCTATCTGATGATTGCTATTCAGAATTGTGCCATCAATATCACTGATAACTAGCTTGATTTTCTTACGATTCATTTTGTTCGCCTCCCGTTTTATACGATTATTTTCGACTGTTTTTTGAATAATGCTAACTGTTTTTCATCAGGCATTTTATCGGTAATAAAGTAATCAAAATCTTTTACTTTACCAATGGCATAGGTGGAAATCTGTTCAAATTTAGCTTGTTCTGCCAATAGAATCTTTGTTTCAGCATGTGGAAATACCTTCCTTTTCACCTGTGCATCCTCTTCATCTTCAAAGCGAACGTATCCATCCTTTAACCCGGCTGCTCCTATAAAAATGGCATCAAAATAGATATTTTCTAAAACACTTATTTCAGCTAAAGAATGAAAAAAACGATGCTTAGGAAAAAATTTTCCACCTAAAAGATGACAAGTGACTCTCGGATTAGTGCTTAAACTATTTGTAACATCGAGTGAATGCGTATAAATCACTACTTCTTTTTCAATTCGTTCAGCTAAATTCGAAGTAATACTAGAAACATCTAGAAAATACGTTCCACCTGTTTTGATCAATGCAGCGGCCTTTTTAGCGATGGCCTTTTTTTCTGGTCCAGATTCCTTAAGTCTTATACTTAGAGGAGAAATCTCATTTTCTTGGGTAGTCGACATAATGCCGCCATGGGTCCGCAATGCTTTCCCTTCACTCGCTAAGATACTGAAATCTCTGCGAATAGTATCTCTTGAAACGCCGAAATGAGTCATCATTTCTTTCGCAGATAAAGATTCCTTTTCCTTCAACAGCTGTTGAATTTCGCGTAACCGCTTTTCTTGATACATCTCCTCACCTCATTTATAGTTTAACACACAATAAGTGTTTATAATGTTTTGTATGTATTTATAAGTGATTTAATTGCCAAAAAAAAGGTAAGCCCTATTGACTTACCTAGCTGTCCATTCTGTTTCAATCAATCCATTTATCCAATCCATCCGAACCTCTTGCAGGCGTTGAATATTCCATCCTCCACATTGGCCTGAGTGACATAATCTGCCTTCTCCTTCAGCTCAGCCGTCGCATTGCCCATAGCAATATTAGTCCATTGAGGGTGGAACATTACTAAATCATTGGTATCATCACCAAAAACAACCACATCTTCGATATTCCCATTTATCTTCCTCATCATGTCAATAATTCCAGTGTATTTGTCATCATACTGGAACATCAAGTACTCAGGAACAAAGCGCAGATTGCCTAGGCTATCCTTTAAAGTCAATTTCTCTTCTTCCTCTTTAGGAATTGAAAGATAGATTTTATAAATCGTATCTAAGCTGTTGAAATTCAACTCCGGATCAATTACATACTCTGTTGGTTCTTGACGTTCTCCAACCTGCTCAACAAACCGGTTATCTTTAGCCCACACCTTAATAGAATCATCCAGCATCAGCAGCACACCATACCCTAATTCATCTGCCTGATTAACAATTGCTCGTGCTTTTTCTGTATCTAAGGGACGGTTATGCAACAATTCATGCTCATAAACCAATGCACCTCCACCCGCACAGACCATATTCTGCAGTTCCATTTCCTTCATAAAAGTGATTGCTTTATAATGAGCTCGTCCAGTAGCTATTGCGACAAAATGACCATTTTCCTGCAGCTGCTTTAGTGCTTCTGCCGCACTAGGAACTACTTGGTTAGTTTGTCGATCGGTTAATGTTCCATCAATATCGAAAAAAAAGTATTTCTTATTCAAAAAAATCCTCCTTCTGTGCTGTTTATTCAGCAACACTGCATCCCCGCTATTATAGCACGAAAGAGAGAGCAGATTCTCCGCCTCTTAACAGAATAGACAAGGAATTTCTATTGGTATCCAAAGTTCCTGTCGTTGTTTCAAATAAAAAAAGCTGAGAAAAAATAAACTCTTTTTCTCAGCCCCATTTTCAAAGGAACAACAGCTTTAGCTAAACGCTCAAGAATCAGACCACAAGCTTCTGGCGAACACTGATCCAGATTTCAGATACCTCTTGCGCATGTTCCAAGCCATCTCCTGGAAAAACCTCAAGCTGATAGTCATTATTCGGTTCATAATCCGAGGTGGGAAAAAACTCTGAATATATTTTTCTGAAAATTTCTTCATTAGCCTCACTCTCGCTTAAATCTACACACCGAAATATTATCCAGTCAGCAGCTGGAATTTCACGTAAAAGGTACCCATCGGGAATATGCTTTCCTTCATATGGCGTCCCTATATAATATAAATAACGGAAGCCGTCAAAAGAAGAACCATCTGCTAATCCTATAATGGGCCTTTCACTTATCGCAGAATATTCTTTGAGCTTGCTTATAGTACCATCACTATAGCTTTTATCCCAGAATTCAGAAACCTGAACATTGTCAGCTTTTTGATACTCAGCCCTAGAAAGAAGACAAAATGCTGGCTTCTTTTCAATTCGATAGTCCATTATGCTTCCGCCTTCCAATATTACCTTGATGTATAATTTGGAAAATGCTCTGAGATTGGCTCCCGGTTTACGTGCAGCGGAGGGGGTAATTCCATGAAATTGCTTGAAAGCGCGAGAAAAGCTCTCTGGTGTATCATATCCGTATTTCAAAGCCATATCGATAACTTTACATGCATCCGTTTGTAATTCATTTGCTGCTAACGTAAGCCGACGGTAGCGAATATATTCAGAAATAGTATGACCACTTAAAATATGGAATACTCGTTGAAAGTGAAAGGCAGAAGAGTTTGCAACCTTTGAAAGTTCAATTATGTCCATATCGTCTAAGAGATTCTGTTCGATGTAGTCAATCGTTCGCTGTATCCTAGTAATCCAATCCATCATCTCAACTCCTCGTAAATCAAGTATAAGTGACGAATTAGGAGAATTCACGACATTTTATGCTTTTTACTGTTCGTTTTTAAACACCCAATAATTAGAAATGGATCCAGCTGGAATTCTTGCACGCTCCACAAAGGAAAATTCAAAAAAATATAGATGAATAAATGCCGGATATATCAAATGAACACTTAAAAATTACTCGCTTATTTTTCTTCATTAAAAAGCCGTTAAAATCTAAAAAAGATTTTAACAGCTTTTTTGTTTTATTGAAGAGTCCTTTGATTCAGCCTCTTATTTGCCTTTATTTATGCATCTTCCCAAACTTCTTTAGCTACTTCAATCACTAAAGCAAGCTTCGCCCATTGATCTTCTTCTGTCACTTTATTCCCTTCATGAGTCGACGAAAAACCACATTGAGGACTTAAACACAACTGATTAAGAGGCACATACTGAGTGGCTTCTTTAATTCGCAGCTTTAGTTGTTCTTTGTCCTCTAGCTTTGGCGTTTTTGTTGTAATTAACCCCAGCACCAAATACTGTTCTCCAATATTTGCCATCGGCTCAAAGCTGCCAGAACGTTCATCATCGAATTCTAAAAAGAATCCATTAAATTGAGAAATGCCTAATAAACGCTTAGCAATTTTATCGTAGGATCCATTGTATAACCAGTGAGATTGAAAGTTTCCTTTACAAAAGTGGAAGGTCACTGCTAAATCCTCAGGTTTTTTGGAAAGAACGGCTTCCGTAATATCACCAAATTTTTGAATTAATTCATCTGGATCGTATCCATTTTGAGTGATCATTCCTCTGAATCGCTCATCAAATAATCCACCCCAACTAGTATCGTCCAATTGCAAATAACGACATCCTGCATCATAGAATGCTTGAATTGCTTCTTGATACGTATGAATCAAATCTTTCTCAAATTCTTCAACCGTTTGATAGACAGGGTTCTCATTGTATTGCTTAGATAGAATGAATGAATCCAAGAAAATCATATTTGGTCCAGGAATTGTTTGCTTAGCAATTGCTTCTCCTGCATGAACATTTGTAAATTTGAAATGCTCCAAAAATGGGTGGTTCTTGTCAAACGATAATTTATCACTCACGTAGGTTCCCTGGGCTTCAGTTGTCACACCAAAAGCCGTCGTTGTAAAATCATAAACAGTAATGCCGTTCAAACCGGCAATAAAATCAAGATGCCACCAACGACGACGAAACTCTCCATCAGTTACTGCTTTTAATCCAACCTTTTTTTGCTTTTCAATCACTTTAATAATTTCAGTGTCTTCTACCTGAGTAAGCTCTGCCTTTGTGATTTCCCCATTTTTAAATTTCTCTCTCGCTTCTTTTAACGCCTTCGGTCGAAGCAAACTTCCTACTTGATCAAATCGAAACGGTATTTTTGCCATTTTTTGTAACACTCCCTTTTTTGTTTTTTGTGATTATTGACGTTGTCGCTAATTTTTGAGTGGCGAACTACTTGCATCCTTAAACCTTGTCAACCTACGAAAATCAGGAATGACAAAAGCCCTTAGACATCTTAAAGACATCTAAGGGCAAATTAGCTGCGTTACCACCTTATATTGCAGTGCTTTCGCAAGTCACTGCCTCGATCAGTACCCAATTTATGGAGACTGCTTGCCTTTTAACGGGGCATCCCGTACCTTCTTACTTATCAGAAGATCCACTCAAAAGCCATTTTCAAATTAAATTCTTTACGTCTCTTTTCAGCAGCCGAGACTCTCTGTTGCAAAAGGATTTAACTTTACTTTCTTTTTCATCGTGTTTATTTATTTTTTAATACCATAGCAAATACTTCTCATGATTGTCAATTATTATTTTAAAAGAAGCTCTTTTCTTTTGCTTAAAATCCTTCTGCTATCTAAAAAAAGGGAACAACTACTAACACTATTCCTAACAGATCTAGCATAAAATTCCTCGTATTATTAGCTTTCCTACATCTTTTTGCATCCGTTTGTTTAAATGCTTTTAAGAAGTATCTCAGCAATATTTGCACCTCTTATTAAAATTATAATATCCAGCAATTCTAACTCCATATCCGTGTCCTATCCTTTTACTGAACCACTTGCCAAACCTGCAATAAAATATCTTTGTAAAAATAGAAATAAAACAGTTACTGGAATTAATGCAATTACAGAAGCTGCCATAAGCGCTCCCCAATCGACAGTATTAGTTCCTTTAAACAGCATTATTGCTGGAGTCAATGTACGATATTGTTCCCTTGAGATAAAAATATACCCAAACATAAACTCGTTCCATGCATTAATAAACGCGTATAACCCGGTTGAGATAATTGTTGGGAGTGAGATTGGTAAAATTATCTTAAACAAAATTTGAATTCTGTTATAGCCATCTATTTCTGCTGCTTCTTCTAATGCTTTTGGTACTGAATCAAAAAAACTACTCATCATAAACGTACACATTGGAATAACGAATGTCGTGTATGCTAGTATCAACGAGATATAAGAATCTAATACTCTTAAATTGCGCATGATAATATACAATGGTACTAACAATAAAACTCCTGGAATCATTTGTGACAAGAGCATAAACAAATTAGCAAATTTCACAATTCTCAGTCTAAAAAATCTACTAAAAACATAACCTGCACATATAGAAATCACTAAAGAAATTAGACAAGAAATGGTTGACACAATTAAACTATTTTTTATATATGTTACAAATCCCGCATCAAAAAGTACTCTTTGAAAATTTTCAAATGTTGGGCTTTTTATAATAAAAGTGGGCACTGTCGCTCGAATTTCGTTAATCGGCTTTAATGATGAAATTAGCATCCACAAGAACGGGAACAAGCAATAAATTGAAAGTAGTATCGCTAATAGATATATACCTACTTTGCTTTTTTTCATAATCATTCTCCTAACTAATGATTTAGGCATTGTCGTCGCTTTTATTTTTGATTTTTAAATATATGACAAAACATATCGTCATTGAAATCATCAATAATGTGGACAATGCGGACGCTGCACCAACATCAAATTTTTGCATAGAATATCTATATATCAGAAGTGGGAGAGTTTGTGTAGCATAATTTGGTCCCCCTTGTGTCATCACCCAAATAAAGTCAAAATTGATTGCCGTCCAAATTAAATGCATAAAAATGATTATTATCGAAGTAGATTTTAGTTGTGGCAGTGTCACATGAAGAAACTGCCTCACCTTTCCTCCTCCATCAATTGAAACTGCTTCATAGAGTGACTCTGGGATTGTTTGAAGCGCCGCGAGAAATGAGATAGTAAAATATGGAAAGGATCTCCAAATGTTCACAAATATTACGGTACCCAAAGCATATTTGGGGTCTCCTAAAAAATTTATTGGTGATTCGATAATTCCTATCTTACTTAGAGCATAATTAACGATTCCGTAATCAGGATTCAACATCCAACTCCAAGTCATACCTGCAACAATAATGGGTACTAACCAAGGAATAAACGTGGCTATTCTAAAAAAAGTACGTCCATAAAATTTTTTATTAAGAAGTATTGCACTACCTAATCCAATAATATATTCCCCGCAAACTGAAGCAATAGTCCATATACAGGTATTTATTAATGCGGGTAAAAACCTTTCATCTCTCATAACTTTAGAAAAATTATCAAAATAGGCGAAACCTGATATTTCATCATTTATTAAGTGTACATTGAAAAAAGAATCATAAATTACTTTTCCTAGTGGGTATCCAATTAATACAAAAAGAAAGAGTAAGGCTGGGAGTAACATCAACAACGAAAATCTGAACTCTTGTTTTGAATTTTTCTTACTATCTAATTTTTTTTTCGTCTCCATAAAATATAATTCTCCTTACCTATTAGTCGCCATACTCTCCATTCTCTTTTAATGACTGATTGATTTCGTGTGATAACCATCTTACAACTTCTTTAGAACTCATATCTTCCTGCAACGCTTTTGCTAAAGCATCAATCATATTTTGCGATATATTACTTAACGTGACAGGTGGAAATGAAATACTATTATCCATCAGTTTTTTATACTCTGTATCCCATTTAGTATCTGTAAACACATCATTTCTTGGCGAACGATCTTGAAATGCTTGAGATTGATAGCTTTTTGACGCGAGTACTTTTGCTAATTCAATTGCTCCCTTCCTGTTTTTTGCTCCTTTTAAAACTAATAATGGTTTAGCTTCAAGATAGGTTGCATTCTTCCCTTTTTCTGGGCGAGGAATTGGTTGAATACTCACATCTTGCATTTCTTTTGTGTTTGATTTTTCTCTTTCCTGTAACCAATTTCCAGTTACATAAGAGCTGCTGATTCCAGTTGCAAAGTTCTCATCCGTTTCTTCCCAGCCCCAATTTGCCGAATGTGGACTTACAATACCTTTACGAACCAATTGTTTATAAAATTCAAATACTTTTATTGCTTTATTAGTATCATCATCACTTTCCAACCAAGTATTTTTGAACTTTCCATCACCTTGATCTTCTGCAATTTCCAATCCATATTGTGCGAAATACACAATCATTTCTTGCGGACAACGTACGCCCTTTCCAGCAATAGAATATGGATACTTTCCAGATTCATTTTTGAAATCCGACATCTTCAATAGATCTTCCCATGTTTCAGGAATCTGGTAGCTACCGTCCTCAAACGCTTTATCATGTACTAAATAAGCCCTTACTGTTGCCTCATAGGGGATTCCTACAACTTTATCACCTACTGTCATAGCGTCAACAACGGATTGAGCAAAATATTTCTTTTCAGACCAGTTATCAAATTCGCCTGTAATATCATCAAGAATATTCATGCTGTTAAATTCACCCACGAACTCTGGCAATCCCCAAACAAGGTCAGGAACATTTCTTCCAGCTGCACTTGCTAAAATTTTGTCGTGCATCATATCATAAGTAAAATTTGTATGATTAACTACATAGCCTGTTTCCTTTTCAAATTCTTTAATAAACTTCTTTGTGATTTTTTCGGTTGGCTGCCCTTCAGTATAAGCTGTCCACATTTCAATAGTCTTTTTATCTTTCGAAGTATCGTTGGAAAAAGAACATGAGGAACAAAAAAATAGAAATGTGCCTAATAGCATGCTTAGTAAGAATTTTTTTTTCTTGTTCATAAGAAATCCTCCTGATTCCTAATACTAAAAACGACATTACAAAATAGAACTATTTCTTTAAATCTGAAAGGCATTCAAATCCTAAAAGAAAAATTCTAATTTGTAATGTCATAAACAATAGCATTATGGTGTCCGACTCAAAACATAAATTGATGCTAGTTCGACCTATTTATTAACCTTATAAAGCCTAGCCATTTTGTCATTTGAAAATAGAACATTCAATTTATGTTTTGAAAATTCAAAATCAGAATTATCATCGTTTTCAGGATATGGGTACAATACTTCAACTGAAGAAATTTCATCTTCAAAATCAATCGTAAATTGATTACTCAAACTTTCAGTTCTCCATACACCTAAATAATAGGATTCATCAGTCTCTAAGGCAAAAGTGAACCATGGATCATCTAGTTTAGGTATTCCTGTCAACCATCTTGGCAATGCTTTGGGTATCACATTCCGAATATCTTTGTATACATCCAATCCTTGTTTAACTAATTCTAATCGTTTTGGACTCAACTCAGCCAAATGCCCGCTTTGATGAATTCTAAACAGCATCGCGTTCACCATGTTAAAGATAACTTCTTCACTGTCACCTTCAGAAAGCGGATAAGACCAAATTGCAGCTTGTTCTGGTGTTACACCACTGCTTGAAATGGCGGCGATTGCACCATTTCTTAAATAATCAGTCTGATCAGTCACAGACTGAATGCTGTGTCTAGATAACATCATGTAATCATGACGCATACCACCACTTCCGCAGTTCTCAATAATCAAGTCAGGATATTTTTCAAACACTTTATCTAACCATTTAATATATGCACGATTATGTTGAAGCAAACCATCACTTGGACTGTCCGCGTTTAAATCAGTTCCAATTCCTGCTGTGATATTGTAGTCCATTTTTATATATCCAACTTTATAATCACTAATTAATCGATCAATTACTGAGCTTGCGTACTCTCTTACTTTCGGATTTCTAAAATCCAAATGATAACGACTATGGTCCTTTACTCTAATACCATGTCGACAGATAAACCAATCATCAGGTAGTGAATTCGCAAGATCACTATTGATTCCCATTACTTCGATTTCTAACCATAACCCTGGAACCATTCCTTTATCCCTAATATATTGGATCACTTCTTCAATTCCTCCGGGAAAACGTTCTTTAGAAGGCAACCATTCTCCAACATTGTCCCACCAAAAACCGTCTGAATACCATCCACAATCTATTACATAATATTCACAACCAACTTCAGCAGCTTTATCAATCAATGGTTTCTCTACTTCTGTTGTAGGATCACCCATCAGACAATTCATGTAATCATTGAAAATGATTGCACACTTTTCATTATCCTCATTTGGACGTCGAATAGCTCTTCGATAACTCGTTAACTCTTTCATAGCCTCATTAAAATCTCCAATAACTGATCCGTAAGCTACTGTTGCTGTTTCAAACGAATCGCCATTATCTAACGATTTCCACCAGTGATTTGTAGGTTCTGTTGGACCAAAACCTCTAAACTGTAAAGTATTTCCATTCCCACAATCGCCTAATTCCCAGTACCACTCGCCATTATTTTCAATTTGCCAAAAGCTAACCATATTCGTAAATGGATTATGGATAACCGCTTGAGGACTGTATTGAGAACATGAGAACGAACAATTACTCAAAGCGGAAATAACTTTTGTGGAATTTTGAATATGTTCTCCATCAAGACGATACTCTAACCCAAATTCTTTTAAAGTTCCCTTTTCCCATTGAAGCTCACCTTGCCATGAATTATGTGGTAAAAATAGAATATTGTCAGTATAAGGTTGAAACACTTCGCCATGATTAAGATTGTTGATGTTGATCGAACTAATGTACTCTACACCAATTTTATTCCCAATATTTTCTAGTTTTGTTTTCCATTTAAATACATTCGTGCCTATAACATTACTGATTGTAGTAACCGTTTTTAAATGAGTTTTTCCATCATTATACACTTGAGTAACAAAAATTAAATTTTCCTTCCGCTCAATAGATTCAAATTCCAAAGCAGCTCCAATTTCACTATTGCCGATTCTGTTCCCTTTGTGTTCAGGTTGATTGTAACCCGTGATTTGAACTTCAACAATGTTCCCCATTTCAGTTACTACAGGATCAAGTTTTGATATTTCTGGGTTTTCTTTCGCGGAAAAATTAACCAATCGCAACTTGTTTTCGCTAGTTAAGACAAACATAATATTAGTATCTTCAAAAATAAAAGTGTATGTTTTTTCGATATTCATAACTATCCTCCATTAAAGTGTTATAGTATTAATTTTGAGAAACTATGCTTCTTTAGAATTAGATTTTCTACTTTGTAAATCAGCAATTATTGATGGGTATAATTTATCAAGCTTGTAAATTCCTAGTACCAATAGGCTTACAACTCCGGCAATAGCTGGCATTCCAATAAACAAGAACTTAATTGCTGAAACTGCAGAATCTGGTTGAATATCACTAAATCCTAATGCCCCATTATATTTACTAGCACTTAATACCCCGCCAATTATTGCTGTTACAACTCCAGCACCAACTGTTCCTGTAAATCCTTGCATACTGAATGTTAGTCCCTCAAAACGCGTATGAGAAGTCCATTCTCCGTATTCAACAGTATCACCAAGCATCGCGTAATATACTGCAATTTGACAGCCGTAGCCAATACCACGTAGTATGGAAGTTAAAATTAACATAGTTGTGTTCTCAGTAAATGGTAATAAAATTGCATAACTTGCTAGGATAATTACCCAACCTAACAAGGTAGTATAGCGTTTTCCTAATCTTTTTACGATAAATGGCATGATGAAGAACGAAGCAATACAAGGAATAATGTAAGCAGAGTTCATAATTCCAATCATGTCACTTCTGTGTAGAACAGCTTTACAATAATAAGTATTTACTGTACTGATGGCTTGAAAGAAAACATTGGTTGTAATTCCCAATACAACAACAAAATACCAATATTTATTCTTTAGGATAGATTTAATCCCATCCATCAAATTAACTTTCTCTTGCTTTTCTTCTTCCGTCTGTACAACCCGCTCTTTAGTTCCTAAGAAACAAAGGAAGAATAGTAATCCTGCGATAGCTCCAAATATAGCATAAACTATTCCCCAAGCTGCTCTTTCTCCAAACCTATTTCCGAAAAAGCCAACCAATGGTAAGGTGCATGCTGTAATAATTAAACTAGCTATCTGTGCGAATAATTGTCTAAAAATATTCAACAGAGTTCTTTGATATTGATCTTGAGTCATTAATGTACTCAATGCTCCATACGGTAAATTTATAAATGCGTAAACTGTCATCAATATATTATAGCTAACAAAAATATAAACAATTCTAGCTTTCTCCGAAAAATCCGGTACTGCAAATAATGCAAAAATCGCGATTGCAAATGGAATTGCTAAATTAAGCATCCATGGTCTAGCTTTTCCGTATTTTGATTTAGTCTTGTCAACTAGACCACCAACGATTAAATATACAATTGCATTTATCACTCGAGAAATTAAAAATATAGTCCCAATTACTGCCGCATTTACCTGAACAATATCTGTGTAATAATACATAATAAAAGCACCCATAGACGCCCACACTACATTACTGGCTGCATCACCAAAACCATAAGCAACCTTTTCTTTAAAATCGAGATTTTCCCCAATCATTTTTACTTTCTTTTCCGAGATTTCCACACTAATTCCACCTTTCGTTCCATAAAAACCTTTTCATTTGTAACAACTAAGTAATGATTGATCTCCCTTCTTGATATTTGAATAAACCAGTATTTATGATAAAATAAAATCAATCCAGTTAGTTAATATACTTTACTAACTATAGTCGTATAGTAATCCACCAAGTTTAGTTTGTCAAGCGCTTTCTAAAAGTTTATACTAATTATTCGAGGTGTTGAAAATGCATAAAACTAATTTAGACATAAAAGAAAATAATGAAGCTGTAATTATCAAAGCTATTATAGAATCAAAATCGATTTCTAGAGCACAACTTTCTGTATTAACTGGACTTACTAAACCATCAGTCACTACAATTACTAAACGACTTTTGGATTCTTCGTTAATTGAGGAACACGAAATTGGTACCCCTAGTTCTCTTGGAGGACGCAAGCCCATCATGCTAAAATTCAATCCGAAATCTGCTCTTAGTATTGGTATTAATATTAGAGAGGATGGATTCGACGGAACTCTTAACTTTCTTGATGGCGCTGTTATTGATCATTTTAGCAAAAATAAAATTACTATTTCTGAAGAGAACACATTACAAGAACTTGTCGCAATGCTAAATATGTTCTTCTTGAATCTACCAAGTACTCCACACGGTGTAATCGGAATTACTATCAGTATTCATGGAACAGTAGAAAATAATAAAATAATTTTTGTACCACATTATAGTCTGGATTCCATTGATCTTGTTGAGGAAATTTCTAAAATTTTTATGGTTCCAGTTTATCTAGAAAATGGCGCGAATCTTGCTGCCTTGGCTGAATATGCTTTCTCCACAAAATATGACAATTTGATCAGCTTAAATGTTTATGGAGGTATCGGTGCAGGAATTATAGAGAAAGGTGAATTATTGATCGGCCACAACGGACAAGGTGGAGAAGTTGGACATACAACACTGTACCCTAATGGGAAGCTCTGTCCTTGTGGAAACCATGGATGTTTAGAACAATACGCAGCTAATGATATTGTTATTAGTACGATAGAAAAAAAACTACAACGAAAGTCTATTTCACTTTCGGAAGTGAAAGATTTATACTACCAGAATAATCAAATCGTGGTAAATAGTATTAATGAAATGGCTTATCATTTAAGTATCGGTGTACAATCCTTGGTTGCTATTATTGCTCCAGATATCATTTTCTTAAATAATCCTCTCAGCAAAGAAATACCTGAGATTTTAAAGATTTTAAATGATCATCTATCTAGTCGATTTTCAAAAGACACAACAGTTTTAAATAGCCCTTTAGGATATAATGCTATTCAATTAGGCACTACAATAAATAACACACAAAGATTTCTTAATGTAAAGAATCTTAAGTTTATTTAATACTGAAGTATATTATTTTCACTAGTAGTGCAAAGATCAAAAACCACCAAAATCCTTAGCTATCTAGACAAAAAAAGACCTTTCCATGAATAAATATAGTTCAAAAAACGTCACTTCAGGAATAGATTTCTTCCATCAATTTTAATGAATTGCCAGAAGAAATCAAAAAAAGAGCACATTCATTATTTGAATGTACTCTCCTTTAAGTGATATTCAATTTTTAGCTAATAGCAGTTAAAATGGTAACTTTTCTTACTTTGTATCAATGATTTTAAGCCATTTTTACTGAGTTTTGCCATTATTTCCGATACATCTTAAATTCTAAATACAAATCATTATAGATCTGCAAGTATTCTGGTCCTAAATCTTTATATACCTCTAAATGACTGATGGTTTCATCATCAGGATAGAATTGCTTGTCCTCGGAAATTTCTTTAGGCAGCATGCCCATAGCTACTTTGTTCGGTGTTGAATAGCCGATGTATTCTGCATTTGCTTTAGCATTTTCTGGGCGCAGCATGAAATTGATGAAGTCATAGGCTCCCTGTTGATTCTTCGATGTTTTGGGAATGACAATATTATCAAACCAAAGATTCGATCCTTCAGGTGGAATGATATAATGCAAATGCTCATTTTGCCCCATCATATCGGCAGCTTCTCCCGAAAAAGTTACCGCGACGGCACTCTCTTCATTGGCCATATACATTTTAATTTCATCAGCAACAATCGCTTTAACATTTGGTGTAAGCTGGTTCAGCTTATTAGTTGCTTGCTGCAGCTGTTCCATATTTTTACTATTGATAGAGTAGCCAAAGGTAGTCAAAGACAAACCCATAACTTCTCGGGCCCCGTCAATCAGCATGATATTGTTTTGCAGCTCGGGGCGCCACAAATCTTCCCAATGCTTAATTTTATCCCCATCAATAAACTTATCATTGTAAACAATACCCAACGTTCCCCAGAAATAGGGGATCGAATACTGGTTATTCTTGTCAAAATCCAAGTCTAAAAATCGGGGATCAATGTTTTCCAGCCCTTTAATCTTACTGTGATCCAATGGCAGCAGCAGCTTTTCTTTTTTCATCTTTTGAATCATGTATTCACTAGGAATCGTGATATCGTAGGAAGTACCACCTTGTTTAATCTTGGCTTCCATCGCTTCATTAGAGTCAAAGGTTTCGTAATTTACTTTATAGCCATACTCCTTTTCGAACTGTTTTAACAAATCAGGGTCAATATAATCCCCCCAATTATAAATATTCAGCACATTGGAGCTAGCGTTGCTGGCCCGATTTAAGCGAAAATCGAAGAAGGTCAGCAGTAAAATAATGGCAATAACGCCGATAAAGAGTGATTGCAGCTTTCTCATTTCAGTACTGCCACCTCCTCAAATTCTCGTTTACGTTTTTTGCCTTTCTTAGTGTTGTCGCGGCTGATAAAGTAATAGCCAATCACTAAGATTAACGAGAAGATAAAGACTAAGGTCGATAACGCATTAATTTCTAGGCTAATTCCCTGACGTGCACGAGAATAAATTTCCACAGATAAAGTAGAAAATCCATTACCGGTAACGAAAAAGGTAACAGCAAAGTCATCCAACGAATAAGTAAAAGCCATAAAGTAGCCGGCAATAATACCCGGTGTCAAGAAAGGCAGCACGATATTACTGAGTACTTGCAGATTGTTCGCGCCTAAGTCACGGGCCGCGTCAATCATTGAATCATTCATTTCCTGAAGCTTTGGCAGCACCATCAATACAACAATCGGAATACTGAAGGCAACGTGAGACAACAACACACTGATAAAGCCTAACTGAAAGCTGCGAAGATACCCTCCCAGCATAGTAAATAAAATCAAAAAGCTGGCCCCGATGATAACATCGGGAGAAACCATCAAGATATTATTTAAGCCCATCAGCGCATTCCTTGAACCACGTTTACGCGTATAGTAAATTGACATGGCGCCAAAGGTTCCAATCGCTGTCGCAATTAAAGCAGAAAGAAATGCCAAAACAAATGTTTGCAGCACAATACTAATTAAACGTGTATCGGAAAATAAAGTTTCATAATGTTCCCAAGTAAATCCAGTAAAGCTGGTCATAGTTCCACCAGCGTTAAAGGAATAAAAAATCAAATAGAAAATTGGCACATAGAGCAAGACGAACACCAAAACTAAATAGAGGTTCGACCATGAGAAACGTCTTTTTTTCATCAGGCACGCCCTCCTTTTCTGCGTTCACCCGTTAGCATCATGACAATAAACATTGCAAAAATCAAAATCACACCGATCGTTGATCCCATCCCCCAGTTTTGTGTAACCAGAAAGTGTTCTTCAATCGCCGTCCCCAGTGTAATTACTCGATTTCCTCCAATCAAACGTGTCAACATGAATAAGGAAAGAGAAGGAATAAAGACTGCTTGTACGCCACTTTTTACTCCGTTCATTGACAAAGGCAGAATTACCCGGCGGAAAGTCTCCACACTATTAGCACCCAAATCACGACTAGCACTAATCAAGGAAGGATTAATCTCCTCCAGCGCATTAAAAATGGGCATAATCATAAAAGGCAGCTCTATATAAGCCGCTACAAACATAAAGCTGAAATCAGTAAACAACAACTGTTTAGGCCCAATTCCAATAAAGGATAGAAATTCATTGATTGATCCATTCGTACTGAAAATACCAATAAAGGCATAGGCCTTCAGCAATAGATTAATCCATGTAGGCAAAACCACCAACAGCAGCAGCAATTGACGATGCTTCAGCTTAGAGAGGAAATAAGCAGTCGGATAACTAATCAGCAATGTCATTAAAGTAATCAAAAAAGCAAATAAAACAGAATTTAAAGTCATACCTAAATAAGTTTTTGAAGTTAAATAAGTATGGTAATTGCTTAAAGTAAAATTGCCATCCATATCAAAAAAAGATTGATAAATAATTAGAATCACTGGTGCAATAACAAAAAACAGCAACCAAAAATAGTAAGGGATCGAGTAAATTCGCCGCATGCTTCTCATAAATAGTCCCCCCTACTCTTCATAGCTTTCTAAACGAGCATCAAATTCTTCTTCCGTTTCATTAAAACGCATAACATGAATATCTTCTGGTTCGAAAGCTAGGCCGACTTTAGTACCCTCTTTGGCTTTACGGGTAGAGTGTACCGTCCATTCATTGCCATCTTGGTCAATACCGACAATTTCGTAGTGAACGCCACGGAAGAGTTGAGTATTGACTGTTACTACCAGCTTCCCTTTTTCTGGTGAAGTGATGTTTAAATCTTCAGGACGTAAAACCACTTCCACTGGCTCATTAGGACGCATACCGCTATCAACACATTCAAATTCTTTGCCAACGAATTTTACCAAGTTGTCCTCAATCATTTCACCTGAAACAATATTACTTTCTCCCACAAAATCAGCTACAAAGTGATTAATCGGCTCATCATAAATATCCACTGGGGTACCGCTTTGAACAATTTCCCCTTTGTTCATCACAAAGATTTCATCGCTCATTGCTAAGGCCTCTTCTTGGTCATGCGTAACAAATATAAAGGTAATACCCAATCGTTTTTGTAACTCACGCAATTCATATTGCATATCCGTTCGCAACTTCAAATCCAAAGCGGACAACGGCTCATCCAATAAAAGGATTTTCGGCTCATTGACAATCGCGCGTGCAATCGCCACCCGTTGACGCTGGCCCCCAGACATTTCTGTAATTTCGCGGTTTTCATATCCCGGCAGTTGAACTACTCGTAAGGCGTCTTTGACTTTCTTTTCAATTTCACTTTTTGGCAGCTTCTTGATCTTCAGACCAAAGGCAACATTGTCAAAAACGTTCATATGAGGAAACAACGCATAATCCTGAAATACAGTATTCACCTGACGTTTGTTGGCTGGCACATCGTTCATTCGTTTACCTTCTAAATAAATGTCTCCTGCAGTTGCATCGGTAAACCCAGCAATGATGCGCAAAATAGTGGTTTTTCCGCAACCAGAAGGACCTAATAAGGTATAAAAGCGTCCCTCTTCTATATCAAAACTAACATTTTTCAATACTGTTTCATCATCGTATTCTTTTACGATATCGTTAAAAGAAATAATTATGTTTGCCATGACTCGCTCCTTTTCATCAACGAAGGGCTTCCTGAAAAAACTTCTGCTCTTCGCCTTTTATTAGTTAATTTATAAATACGACTCTGTCGCTACGATTAATACTTTAGTTGGTTTGTTGCCATGGTTTTGCAACCGATGCGGTTTGCTGGCCTCATAATAAATACTTTCACCGGCATGGGCGACAAAATAGTCGTCGCCAAACTGCAGCCCTATCGTTCCTTCTAAAATATAAATAAAGGTTTCTGATAAGGACGGAGAGAATTGCTTGTATTGACCGGCCTTCTCCAAAGTCAGCAAGATCGGTTCCATTTCTTTCTCATTAGACTCCGGGATCAGCCACTTAATGTGATACCCGTTGGTTTCGTCACTGTATGAAGTGGTGTCTTCTTCTTTATAAAGAATCTTTTGTTCACCGATTTTTTGACTGAAAAATTGTTCCGGTGTAACTCCTAAAACTGCTAAAATATCAAAAAAAGTTTCCATTGAGGGCGAGCTTAGGTTCCGCTCCAGCTGAGATATGTATCCCTTGGACAAATCTGTCCGTTCCCCCAGCTCTTCTTGCGTTAAATTCTTTTGAATCCGTAAATTCTTCAGCTTCTCGCCTATTTCCATTAAGCCTCGCCCCCTTGTTTGGTAAAAGTAAACTTCTTGTTTAATAGCACCACTATAGTATACGAACTTTTTGATAAAAAGCAAGACAGAGCAAAGGTTTTCTTAGAATTCTCTAACCTGAATAATTTGTTGAAAAAAGAACATAGAAAGTTGCTTTTTCCGTGGTTTCCGCTAAGATGGAAGTAACAAACTTTTCTTAGTAAAGGAGTAATTACATGACCATTTATCGGCGGTTACGGGTAATAAAAGAGGAAACCATTACGACTGAAATTGAGAATTTTGAAGCCCCTGAGTTGCAGCCTGGTGAAGTATTGATTGCTGTCAGCTACTCAGGTATCAATTACAAAGATGCTCTTGCTACACAACCTAATACTGGAGTATTGAGAAGCTATCCTTTAACACCTGGAATCGATATGGCAGGTACTATTGCTGCTACCAACGATGACCGTTTCACTGTGGGTGATGAAGTTTTAGCAACCAGCTATGGCATTGGCGTTAGTCAAAATGGTGGGTTGAGTGAAGTGCAAGTTGTTCCTGCAGATTGGGTCGTGAAGCTGCCACAAGGACTCACTACAAAGCAAGCCATGACCTATGGAACTGCTGGATTCACTGCTGCCCTTGCAATTGATTCACTGGTACAGCAAGGTTTAACTAAAAAGAGCCGAGTACTGGTAACTGGTGCAACAGGTGGTGTGGGCGGCTTTGCCCTGCAATTTTTACAAACAATCGGTTGTCAGGAAATTGTTGCTCTATCTAGAAAAACGGATCAAAAGGATTACTTGACTCAGCTGGGAGCTACGACTGTAATAACCCCAGATGAATTCTTCCCAGAAAACAATAAACCTTTGAATAAACAGGTAATTGATTATGTAGTGGATACGGTTGGTGGCGAACAATTAGGCAAATTAATTCCTTTTGTTAATTATGGCGGCAGTATGGCGCTTTGCGGAAATGCAGGTGGACTGAAGCTAACGATGACTGTGCTGCCGTTTATCTTACGAGGAGTCAATCTATTAGGAATTGATTCAGTCGAAACACCCATGAAAAAAAGGGCAGCGATTTGGCAGAAAATGTCGAATGAATGGCGAGTACCTGATAGCATTAAAGTCCAAGAAATATCTTTAGAGCAAGTTCCAGAAACTGCCAAATCCATTTTAACTGGTAAACACATTGGCCGCACTTTAGTCCGTCCCGGGGAGTTAAAATCATGAGAATTCTAATTACAGCTGGCGGCACTACAGAGAAAATTGATGATGTGCGTGCGATAACGAACCATTCCAGTGGTCGCCTAGGAAAAACTATTGCTGAAGCTTTTTTGTCTGAGAATGCAACAATTGACTATATTACAACAAAACAGGCAGTTAAGCCCGACGATCAACGAGTAGCTCTCCACTTAGTTGAATCCACCAGTGAGCTCGCGGATAAATTGAATGAATTAATGACTGTCAACTGCTATACTGCAGTGATTCATAGTATGGCTGTGAGTGATTTTACGCCAGAAAGTTCCGTTACGATGGAAGATTTGCAGCAAACCATTGCCACTCATCCTGCTGATTTAGCCGCCTCTTTAAAGGCTAAAGATCAAGAGCGCACAGAGAAAAAGATTTCTTCCGACACCGATCATTTAGTGATCGTTCTGAAAAAGAACCCTAAGGTCATCCAGCAAATTAAAGAGCTGCAGCCAGAAACGATTCTAGTTGGCTTCAAGCTGTTAGTCGATGTCCCTATGATTCACTTGCTGGATGTTGCGAAAAAGAGCCTAGAGAAGAATCAAGCTGATTTCATTTTAGCGAACGACTTAGCGGAAATTAGTGGTGAGACCCATCATGGTTATCTAATCAATCAGCAGCATAAAGTAAAAGAAGCTCATACCAAGTCGGATATCGCTCAATTGATTAAGGAAGCAGTTTTAGAAAGGAAGAACGCGTAATGAAAACTATTCTTTTAGGAGTCAGCGGCAGTATTTCAGCCTACAAAGCAGCCGATCTGACCAATCAACTGACAAAACTTGGCTACCAAGTAGATGTAGTTATGACCCAAAGCAGTCAAGAATTTATCACGCCATTGACTATCCAGTCTCTTTCTCACCGTTTGGTTCACACGGACGTCATGGCTGAACCTGACCCAGCTAAAATTAACCATATTGAGTTAGCGAAGCGGGCTGACTTATTTTTAGTCGCTCCTGCTTCAGCCAACATCATTGGCAAACTGGCAAATGGCCTTGCGGATGATTTATTATCTACCGTAGCTTTAGCATTACTGCCAGAAACTAAAAAAATTATTGCTCCAGCAATGAATACCTATATGTATCAAAATCCGATCGTTCAAAGAAACTTAACCACTTTGCAAGAAGTCGGTTATGAAGAAATCCAACCCCGGGAAGCATTGCTGGCCTGCGGCGATTATGGCCGTGGTGCGTTAGCCAATGTTTCAGAAATCGTTGATCGAGTGATGAATTTGTTGAAGGAGTAGCACGGTGAAAAATATAAATATTAAAAGTTTTACTTTAACCGCTATGTTTTTAGCGATTATGATTATTTTGGCGATCACCCCGTTAGGTTTTATACCAATCGGGCCGATCAATGCCACTACTATGCATATTCCAGTCATTATTGCGTCAATTATTTTGGGTCCAAAAATTGGTGCTGGATTAGGCGGGATTTTTGGAATTCTTAGTCTAGCTCGTTCAACTATCGTTATTACTCCAATGTCCTTTGTTTTCTCACCTTTTATTGCGAATCCGCTAACAGGTCAGGGAGACTGGCGGGCTGTAATTGTAGCCATCGTTCCACGTATATTAATCGGCATTGTTCCCTATTTCGTTTACATTGGAATTAATCGTTTAATGAAAACAAAAGCACAACCGGTGAGTTTGTTCGTCGCTGGCCTAATGGGGTCCATGACCAACACCATCTTGGTAATGAACCTGATTTTCTTCTTTTTCAAAGACAGCTATGCAAACGTTGCTCAAGTCGCAGCAGATGCTGTTTATGGTGTCATTTTAGGAATTATTTTTGGCAGCGGACTCGTCGAAGCAATTGTGGCCGGAATTGCTACAGCAGCTGTTTGTGCGGTTCTTTTAAAACTAATGAAACAACCTAAATAAGAGGGTAGAGCCAGGCTCTACCCTCTTTTAACGCCCTTCTTATTGAGGATCTTCTCCAATAATTCGAACTTCAGTTTCTAATGTTACTTCGAACTTTTCTTTAATCACTTGCTGAATATGAGCAATCAATTCAATATAATCCGTTGCCGTCGCCTGATCAACATTTACAATAAACCCGGCATGCTTCATTGAAATTTGAGCCCCGCCCCATTTTAATCCTTGCAAACCGGCATCTTGAATCAGCTTACCGGTAAAATGACCTGCTGGGCGCTTAAATACACTCCCACAAGACGGATATTCCAGCGGTTGTTTTAATTGACGAAGCTCTGTCAATTCAGTCATACGTTTTTGGATACTATCATAATCTCCATGAGTCAGCTTAAACCGAGCATTTAAAACGATAGCGGGTTGGTCTTGGATCGCTGAATGACGGTAGCTAAAGTCCATCTGCTCTGATTTCCAAGTTTCAAAAGTTCCATCTGCCAGCAACACATCGACTGATTCGAAAACATCCTGCAGCTGTCCATCATAAGCGCCTGCATTCATAAAGACTGCTCCACCAATACTGCCAGGAATTCCGCAAGCAAATTCAAAGCCTGTTAACGAATGCTCTAGGGCAACATAGGTGGTATCAATCAGCTTAGCTCCTGCTTCAGCAGTGATTGTATCTCCTTCCACAGCAACCTTTGTCATGTCAGTAAGCATCATGACTACTCCTCGAATTCCGCCATCCTTCACAATTAGATTGCTGGCGTTTCCTAAAACCAACCAAGGGATTCGATTTTCACGGCAATAATCAACTAATTGTTTAATCTCTTTTTTATTTTTCGGAAATGCTAACACATCAGCTGGCCCACCAGTTTTAGTATACGTATAATCCATCAAAGGTTTATTTAGTAAAATGGTCATTGCAGGCATTGCCTCTACTAATTTTTTTCTATCCACATCATTTGTTCCTTTCTTGTGACATCCTTGTTATTTTAGCATGCAGATAACAATCTTACCAGCCCATTATAGTTGATGACGGATATGTCGATTAATCATCTCTTGGCACAAGCGATGACTTAACAATACATGTTCCTGTTTCAGGTCGACAGACTTATCCCCTTTTAATGCTGATAAGAATGCCAGTACCATTTGCTCAAAGCCGCGTTTCTCTAGAGCAGACGTCCAGTCACCAAAACGTTGCGTCGATTCTGTCGTATCTTCTCGAATAGTTAACTCGCTTAATTGATCCAGCACTAAGGTTTTGTCTGGACTGGTTACTTGATATTGCTCTGCTTTAGCACCACTTTTTAGATCCATGGTTAAATAAGCTTCTGTTGTGGCATTAGTCAACAACATTCGAGCATAGGTCATCTTACCAGCTTCTTCGTAAATTTTGGTATGAATTTCACCTACATTTCCGTTTAGTAAATAAACACCTGTATCTACTAAATGAATAAACAAATCGTAAATGCCATAACCTATATCTAAAGGATGTTCTACCTCATTTTTTTCTAGTCGAATCGTTCGTTTATCTGCCAAACCATGTAACTGTTCCACCATCGGCGCAAATCGTCGATTAAAGCCCACCATAAAAAGCAGCTTTTTTTCCTCGGCTAACGCCATCAAATGTTTCACTTCTTCGTAGTTTTCACTGACTGGTTTATCAATAAAAACGGCTACATTTTCTTCTAAACATCGCTTTGCTAATGCGTAATGGGCACTGGTAGCCGCATGAATAAAGCATGCATCAAGTTTTTTAGCGAGCAATTCATCTACATTAGGCACTGTTTCTTGAAAGCGATATTTTTGTGAAACTTTTTTCCGCACCTCTTCCCGCCTTGTGGAAAAGATGAACGTTGCCTGATCACTCAGCTTGGCATAAGTAGGAAGATAGGCTTTCTGAGCAATGTCTCCTAAACCAATTATACCGATTCTCATATCACTGCCTCCTCGTCGATTTTTCGTGCATCTTTATTTTACCATTGGAAAGAGGATTCACAACCATTGCTTCTTTTATAATTGTTTCCCATCGGCTTTTTCGTTAGAATAAGGGAAAGGGAGGAATCATCTTGAAACTGATCTCATGGAATGTTAACGGACTGCGGGCCGTAATGAAAAAGAACTTTATGGATGTATTCAACGAATTAGATGCTGATTTTTTCTGTTTGCAGGAAACTAAGCTGCAGGAAGGGCAAATTGAAATGGATCTGCCTGGGTATTATCAATACTGGAATTATGCTGAGAAAAAGGGTTATTCTGGCACAGCCATTTTTACTAAACACGAACCGATAGCGGTCACTTATGGTATGAATCAAGAGGTCCACGATAATGAAGGACGACTGATTACATTAGAGTATGCGGATTATTATGTTATCACCTGCTATACTCCTAATTCCCAAAACGAATTGAAACGATTGGATTACCGGATGGAGTGGGAAGAAAGCTTCCTAGCTTATTTAAATGAACTAAAAACTAAAAAAGCAGTCATTTTCTGTGGTGATCTAAACGTTGCCCATCAAAATATCGACTTGAAAAATTGGAAAACGAATCAAAAAAATGCCGGCTTCACACCACAAGAACGAGAAAAGTTTACAAATCTGCTAGAAAATGGCTATATTGATACTTTCCGATACTTCTATCCAGAATTAACTGGTGTCTATTCTTGGTGGAGCTATCGTTTTAATGCTCGCAAGAATAATGCCGGGTGGCGGATTGACTATTTTGTTGTTTCTGATGATTTGAAAGAAAAGTTAACCGATGCCAAAATTTGGACTGAAATTACTGGCAGTGACCACTGTCCCGTAGAATTAGATATCAGCCTTTAAGATTTTTTTGAAAAAATGCACGCCTGCTACTCAATTGCTGCCTTTTGTGGTACAACTGAGTGGGAGGTTTTTTTGATGAACTTTATCGCAATGGATTTTGAGACTGCTAACTACCAAACTCATAGTGCCTGTTCGTTGGCATTGGTTATGGTAAAAAATAGTCAGATTATCGGAGAATATTATTCGTTGATTCAACCGGAAACGGATTTTTTCTGGAAAAACATTCAAATCCACGGCATTCATCCCGAAGACGTAGCTGAGGCACCTAAGTTTCCAGCGGTCTGGGACGAAATTCAGAAATACTATCAAGAAAATCGATTAATTGTCGCTCACAATGCCGGCTTTGACACCAAGGTCTTAGCAGGCTGCTTGGATTATTATCAAATTCCTCAGCCAAATTATTTATCTTTGTGTACCGTACAAACAAGTCGTAAGCTGTTCCCTGAGATGCACAACCATCGCTTGAATACGGTCTGCAGCGAATTATCGATTCCTTTGGAAAACCATCATGACGCTTTAGAAGACAGTCGTGCCTGTGCAAAAATTCTCCTTTACCAAGAAGAACACTTTGGTACTGATCCCCTGAAAAAATTAGTCAAAGCTTTATAATATATGACATACGAAAAAACCGAACAACTAGCAAATTTGCTTCTTGTTCGGTTTTTTATTTTTAAGTCTAGTCAATCAACAAGCTCATTAAATAAACATCCAGAAATTCTCCATGGTTACTACGAGCACCGCGAATCATCGTTGCTTCCTGTTGAAAGCCGAATTTCTGATACAATTGAACCGCTCGTGCATTTTGGGTCTGAACCGTTAACTCGAGCCTTCTAATGACTTGGCTCTCTTGCGCCCAATAAAGAATTTCTTCCATCAGCAATGAACCCAATCCAAGTCCCCAAAATTCCTTCAAAATACTAATCCCAATTTCACCGATGTGAGCTACCCGGTATTCAGCCGAAGCCTTCACTGAAGCATTACCCACCAGCTGATCATCCACAAAAACTACCAACAGCAAATTATTGGGGCTTTCATATAAGCTTTCCAAATGCACCGCCAGCATTTCTGGTGTCAAAGCCATCCCGGTTTCATCCATTACTAGGTATTCGGTTTCTTGAGCTACCTGCTGACTCAGCTGCAGCAAAGCTTCTGCATCATCAGGAATTGCTTCCCGAATCACAACATCC
The DNA here is from genome assembly GCF_050498925.1 of Enterococcus sp. AZ163. Taxonomy (NCBI): domain Bacteria; kingdom Bacillati; phylum Bacillota; class Bacilli; order Lactobacillales; family Enterococcaceae; genus Enterococcus; species Enterococcus sp. AZ163. The sequence goes on along the minus strand of NZ_JBIPAO010000001.1, from coordinate 2,141,214 downwards.
AAGGCTTCACTCATTTTCTTGCTCCCACACTTCCTGAATCCGTTCTTTTAATGCACTTCCCTGTTCACCATGTGCTATCAGTTCTGCTTTTCGTCTTTGATCATTCTCAATATCTTTATGTAACAGCAGCTCCAAAAAGTCTTCTGGCTGATAGTCTCCCAACTGGCGGCCCCACTCAATGACTGAAAGACCCTCACCTTCAAAATATTCATCTAAGCCTAAGTCATCAGCACCACTATCAATACGATAAACGTCCATATGGTATAACGGAATTTTCCCCTGTTGATATTCACGAATAATCGTATAGGTAGGGCTCTTAATCATTTGGACAATGGCCAATCCTTTAGCAATCCCTTTAGTTAAGGTGGTCTTCCCTGCGCCAAGATCCCCCGTTAAAATTAAATTATCCCCCGGCTCAGCAACTTCACCAATTATGATGCCTAAGCGTTCAGTTGCTTGTGTATCCTTTAAAATAATCACTCTGCGTAGCTCCTTTTTCCAATGATCTCTACCAGACAGTATACCGATTTACGGCAGGAAAGTAAAAAGAGAAACGGTGAGAATCCATTCTCCTTACTTCAGATCGAATTTGCTGTCTTACTCATCGAAAAGAACAAATTCCCGATATTTACGAGCTAAAATAGTCAAAATGATATTTAAACCCACCATCGAATTGCCACCACCAACTACTGGACTTGGTAAGTCCGAGGTTTCATAATATAGCTGAAAATCAGCTGCCTCACTAAGAAAGCTTTTACCAAACGAAGTGATGCTGCAAATTGGAACTTTGTTTAATTCCAAATTTCGAATGGTATCCTTAATCGCTGGTGTTTCCCCACTTAGCGATGTCACAATCACCAAATCTTCTTTAGTTAACGTGTGACTAATCATTTCGAAATTAGTTTCACCGGAAATTAAAAAGTTGGGTCGATTAGATAAAAATAGATCGTTGGCAAAATCTTTAGTGTAATTATTTTGAGTAAAACCTGTAGCATAGAGATGCAGTTGGTTTGCTTGTTTAATTTTATCCAACAGTGGTTGAAAATTGGTTTGTTCAGCATATTGAAATGTCTGCTCAACCTCTTTCTTCAAAGCAGCAACTAAATCGGTTGGCGCAATGGCTTTTTCTGAAAGAGACTGTTCAATGGCATATTTCATGTCAGAAAAGCCTCGGAAGCCTAATTTTTTGGCTAATCGCAGAACAGAGCTCTTAGAAGACAATAGCTTATCACCCAACTCGATAATCGAAAGCTTGATCACCTCCTGTCGATGGTTGCGAATATAATAAATCATTTCCTGTTCATTTTCAGATAAAGACTCGTAATTCACTTTAATATGCTGGTCAAAATTCATCAGTACACAGGCTCCTCTCTTCCTTATACTAGGAAAAAACCTGCGAGAAATCAAGTAGATCCTCGCAGGCTTCTAAGAATTAGTGTAAGTGATAAACGATTGCTTCATACGGTCGCAATGGCATTGTAGCAATCGGCTTGGCAGCGGTCTCTGTATAATTACTTAACAGTAAACTTGCTTCTTTTTTTAATAAATCTTGTGGCACACTGACATTTACCTTATCCTTACTGAAGGAACAAATAACTAATAACGTCTCATCTTGATACGTTCGCAGATAGCTATAAACAGCTGAATCCTCTTCATTGATCAAATGGTACTCTCCTAGTTGAATAATCGGATAGTCTTTCCGCAACGCAATCAATTTTTGGTAATAATAAAAAGTTGAATCAGGATCTGCTAGTGCAGCCTCTACATTAATCCAACGATTATCTGGTGAGTAAGCAATCCATGGCTTTGCCTCGGAAAAGCCGCTATTATCCTCACCGTTCCAAGGCATGGGTGTACGAGCATTATCACGAGATTTTAAATACACGGCTCTTTTTATATCTTCTGGTTTTTCTCCCGCTTCAGTCATTTCATGATAAAAATACTTCGTTTCAATATCTTGATAGTCCGTAATATCTGTGAAAGGTACATTCTTCATCCCCAATTCTTCCCCTTGAAAAATAAACGGTGTACCCTTCATCATATGCAAGAGAGTTGCCAGCATTTTGGCAGAGACTTCACGGTACTCTCCATCATCACCGAATCGAGTTACTGCACGAGGCTGATCATGATTGCTCCAATAGAGAGAATTCCACCCCCGGGCCAATTTATTCTGCCATTCGGTTAATGTGTTGCGCAAATCACTAAGCTTAAATCGAATATCTGAGAATTTGCCATATTTACCATAATCTAGGTGCATATGATCAAAGTGAAAAAGCATATTTAATTCTTTTCGCTCAGGAAAAGTATACAGCTGAGCTTGAGTGCTGTTGGTATTAGGTGTTTCCCCCACTGTCATCACATCGTAATGACGAAGAACTTCCTGGTTCATTTCTTGAAGAAATTCATGAACACGAGGACCATTTGAAGCTCCGGCATAATAAGATTTCGTGTAAGCCAAGGTATCCGGTGCTTCAGGGTAGTTAGGATCTTTACTAATTAAGCTGATGACATCCATCCGAAAACCATCAATTCCCAAATCAAACCATTTACGCATCATTTGGTAGATTTCTTGACGAAGAGCCTCATTCTCCCAATTCAAATCGGGTTGTTCCTTTGCGAAACAATGCAAATAATATTGATTGCGACTTTCAACATATTCCCAAGCAGGGCCGCCAAAGGTTGATCCCCAGTTGTTTGGCGCAGATCCATCCGGCTTTGGATCCTTCCAAATATAGTAATCAGCATATGGATTTTCTCGATCCTTTTTAGAAGCTGTAAACCATTTATGCAGATCGCTTGTATGATTGACAACTAAGTCTAAAATAATCCGAATATTTAATTGATGAGCTTTTGTCAATAATGCTTGAAAATCTTCCATGGTCCCATATTGAGGCAAAATTTTCTCATAGTCAGCAATATCATAGCCATTATCTATTAACGGTGAATCAAAAATGGGATTCAGCCAAATAACATCGATACCTAGTTTAGCTAGATAAGGTAATTTTTCAATGATCCCTTGAAAATCGCCAATGCCATCATTGTTGCTATCCTTAAAGCTTTGAGGATACACTTGGTAAACGACACTATTTTTCCACCATTCGGCTGTCATTATTCATCCTCCTCATCAAGGGTTTGTTGAGCTAAATAGTCATTCACATATACAATCTGCTGCTGTCCTTCCTGAATAGCCAGTCGCAGTTGTTCAGGTTCAATAGCCGCATCGCCTAATGGCAGCAAGCACGACATGATTACAGGTAGATTCATCCCGGCAATTAAATGAACATTGGGATAGGTCAAATATTTAGTAAAGTTTTGATTAACTGAACCACCTAATAAATCTGTGAAAATAATTGCTTCATCTTTTTCCGTTATATCTGCTAAAGCTGCCTCAATTTCTTCGTTCACAGGCATATTGGTGGTGTATGCGGCAATGGCTGTAATGTCCCCAACAGTTGGTATGATATATTCTAAGGTATCTTTCATGCCAATCGCTAAATTGTGATGGCTGGCTAAAATAATTTTTCGCATAAGCTGCTCCTTTTTTATCAGACTGAATATAGGCACTATCCAGTTCTTTTTATTAAACGGTCAACACACCAAAGAACGACAGGACTAACGCTAAGAGAATTACACCGAAAATAATTTGGATAACACTCATTTTTTTAGCTGCAATTAACTTGTAAACGGCTAATGTCAGTAATGCTGGAAGCAGTGCCGGCATGATACTGTCTAAAATTTGCGTTTGGATAGGTAATTTAACCTTTCCAGATTGAAATACTAAGCCAACATTGATCTTAACAACAGAAGGAATCAACGCCCCAACTACCGTCAAACCCATGATAGAAGCTGCCTCAGTAAAAACAGAAATTTTTGCACCTAAAACCGTTACTAGCTTAATTCCTGACGTATAACCAATTGAAAATAATTTGAATCGGAAAAATAGAAAGAAAATATTCAGTACTAGCCAGATAATGGCTCCTGTAGGATTTCCTTCAAGTCCCATATACGCAGCAATCGATCCCATAATGGTCGGATACAGCACCCAGACCAATGTATCACCTACCCCAGCTAAGGGTCCCATCATACCGGTCTTGAAGTTTTGTACCGCTTCTAAAGAATTTACTCCGTCCTTTTCTTCCATTGCTAAGCTGGCACCTAACAATAGATTTGCCATCCAAGTTGTCGTATTGAAATATTTGAATTGATTATTTAAAGAAGCTAGATAATCCTCATCGTTGGGATGTATCTTACGCAACGCTTTTTCTAGTCCATATACTACTGCTGGTCCCTGCTGATTTTCATAGTTGAAAATATTACAGGCCATAAACATATAACGGAACGCCGCTTGATTAATATCTTTTTTGGTCAATTTCGTTTCGGGATTATTCATCAAAGTCATCTCCTTCATCCACAATGCCTGTTTCTGTTGGTGCTTCTGGTGTGCTCTTTTTCATTTCAGTCGTAAAGAAGTAATAAGCTAAGGCAAAGCCAACAATTGAAACACCTAGTATTGGCAAATTGAGATAGGCCGCCAAGACAAAACCGATTAAAAGCATAGTCAAATATTTTTTAACTGGCATTACTTGCAGTAATAAAGCAATCCCGACTACCGGCAACATACTTCCAGCGATGGATAATCCATCAGTAAACCATTTCGGTACAAAATTCAAAATCAAATTAACAATCCGATCACCGAAAATCACGCACAAAGCCGTTGGTATTGCTGTGGACAAACCAAAAATGGCTGGTCCGATCCATAAAATACGATTCATCTTTTTGAAATTCATCTTATTTGCTGCATTTTGAGCAGCATGGGTTACATAAGTGTTCAAAATTTTTGCCAATACATCTAGCTGAATTCCCAACATTCCAACTGGCACACCGACTGCTAAAGCAACCGCTTTGGCTTCTTCAATGTTATTAGTTGTACGAATGGCCACATAGATACCAACTAAAGCAGCCAATCCCCAGTTCGGTACGGAAGAACCACCGATGTTAGCTACTCCTAACGCCATCAGCTGGAAGGTTCCGCCAATGACCATTGCTGTTGTCATGTCTCCCATAATAATTCCAGCAAAAAGTGCGACCATAATCGGAAACCAGGTTGTTACAACTAAACCCTGCTGATCCCAAACCATCCAAACGGATAGTGCAATGATTAATATTCCTTGAATAATTTCCATGAGATTGCCACCTTACTATTTAATGTATGTTGCTAAACTTTCTTCTTGATCGCCTGGGACAAAGTGAAAGGTTACAGGAATGCCCATTGCTTCCAGCTTTTTCAAGTCGTCTATTTCTTTTTGATCAACTGAAACCATTTTTTTAACTGTTTCTTTGCCTTCACCATCAAACATGATGCCAATGTTAACCTTTGGTATTTTGACACCGCCTTCAACTAAGCGAATAAGTGTTTCTGGTTCACGCACAATCATAAAAACATTGTGACTATCGTATTTGCCATTGTTGAAATTAGTAATTGCTGTGTCAACATCAATAATTGACATTCCTGTTCCCGCTGGCTTACTCATCCGCATAGCTGCTTTTTGAACTTCATCTTTGCTGACTTCATCATCCACTACCATTAAACGTTTGGCTTTCGTTGCTCCTGCCCATTGTGTTACGACGATTCCATGAATTAATCGTTGATCGATTCTTGCTAATACTAATCCCATATTATGTATCTCCCTTTTCTTGAAATTTGCCTATTATTATTTAAGCAACTTTCTTTTTTGTGATCGTTTACAAGTTGTAGTATAGGATCAAAAAGTATCTGAAACAATAGTTTGCTGCCTTTCTGGGAAAGGACTATTTTTCTTGGTATAAGTGTCATCATCGCGGGAAATTTCCCTAAAACCAGCACCTAATTTATTTATGCACAACTTTTCAATTTTTCAGTTGCTTAAATAAGAATCTTATATCGATCAAAGTGATCTCAATCTTTGCATTTTTCAACACCTCTCATTTGAAAGGTGCCCTTTCATTCAAATACAAAAATCACCGAAAAATACTTTTTCCGGTGATTATCATATATTGTATGTTTAATTAACTACTAGTTCCAAATTATGCTTCCTAAGTATTCTCACAATATTTTAGATGCCTTTTACCTGAATAATAAACCAAGATATACTAGTCAACGCAGCTTCACTATCACTGCTTAACAGACACCAACAGACTTAGGCAAACATTTCTTAAATCAGTAAACTGCATCAAAAAAGGCTGCCAAATGACACTTTAGCAGCCGGTAAATTTATCCTATTTCATTAATGTTTGAGCCGCGGTAATGATTGACAGCTTATAAACATCTTCTTCATTTGCTCCACGAGAAAGGTCAGAAACTGGTTTGTTTAAGCCCTGCAGGATTGGACCAATTGCCTCAAAGTTTCCTAAGCGCTGCGCAATTTTGTAGCCAATATTTCCAGATTGTAATTCTGGAAAGACGAATACAGTAGCCTGACCAGCAACATTTGAATCCGGTGCCTTTAATTGAGCAACACTTGATACGTATGAAGCATCAAATTGCAACTCACCATCAATAACAAAGTCTGGTGCCAATTCTTGCGCAATCTTAGTTGCTTCAACCACTTTATCTACTTCTGGAGCTTTAGCCGAACCCTTAGTAGAGAAGCTCATCATAGCAACTTTTGGTTCGATATCAAATAGTTCAGCTGTTCTAGCAGATTCTACAGCAATTTCAGCTAATTCTTGTGCATTAGGATTTACGTTAATGGCACAATCTGAGAACAAATATTTTTCTTGGTCCCTACCACGCAGCATAATCATTGCTCCGCTGGTACGGCTAACACCTGGACGAGTTTTAATGATTTGCAAAGCCGGACGGACAGTATCTCCGGTTGAGTGAATCGCACCAGAAACCATTCCTTCAGTAATACCCATATACGTTAGCATTGTGCCAAAGTAATTTTCATCTTTAAGGATTTTTTCAGCATCTTCTTTTGATACTTTTCCTTTACGACGTTCGACGAAAGCCTCAACCATTTCATCCCAGCGATCAAAAGATGCAGGATCAATCACTTCAAAATTATCTGCTTGCAATCCACGAGCCATTGCTGCTTTTGCAATTTCATCACGATTACCAACTAATACCGGTTCCAACAACTCTTCTGCTTTCAAACGAGCTGCTGCGCCTAAGATACGGGCATCTGTAGCCTCAGGAAAAACAATTTTAATCTGACGACGAACAATCTTAAATTTTAAGCTATCAAATAGTTCCACTTATAAAACCCTCCACATATTATTTACTTTCACATGATACACTACTTTTCAAAAAAAATACAGAAAAATTTTGCTGTATTACCAAAAAAACTTAGGAAACACTAAGAAAAAGCTGTTTTACTCTATTTGTATCTGTAACAGCAACCGTTGTCATACTACACTGTTTCAGGAAGCTGCCAGTTGATTGGTTCTTCACCCCAACCGATCAGTAATTCATTGGTTTGAGAAAAAGGCTTAGAACCTAAAAATCCCCGACTGGCAGATAATGGTGATGGATGTACCGACTTGATAATGGCATGTCGGCTAGTATCAATCATTGCACTTTTTTCCTGAGCCGGTTTCCCCCACAAAATAAATACAATCGGTTCTTCACGTTCATTCAGTTTTTTAATGACGGCATCTGTCAGCTGCTCCCAGCCCTTTCCTCGATGAGAATAGGCTTGTCCTTCTCTAACAGTTAAAACGGTATTCAACAGCAGGACTCCTTGTTTAGCCCAGCTGACCAAATTTCCATGATTAACGGGTGGAATTCCTAAATCACTTTGCATCTCTTTATAAATATTACGTAAAGAAGGCGGAATAGCTACTCCAGGTTGCACTGAGAACGACAGTCCATGTGCCTGATTGATACCATGATAAGGATCCTGACCCAAAATGACAACCTTGACTGATTCATAAGGAGTTAATTCCAAGGCCTCAAAAATGTGAAACATATCTGGGTGAATCTTTTGTGAACGATATTCTTCTTTTAAAAATTCGCGTAATTCCAAATAATAAGGTTTCTGAAATTCTTCCTCCAATACGTCCTGCCAAGAATTGTGAATGATTTTTTTCATACGATTCCCTTCTTCCTACAAAATTCTGTTAAAGATATTAATTCAGATGGTTATCCTCTCTTGGAATATGTTACACTAACTACGTATGATAAGAAAGTCAGGTGAATAATTTTGATCAAATTGATTGCTTCTGATATGGATGGTACTTTATTGAATAACCACATGGAGGTACCTGAAGAAAACGTCAAAGCCATCTCCAAAGCCCAAAAAGCCGGAGTAGAATTTATTGCTGCTACTGGACGCGGGATTGGTCACGCACTTGCTTCATTAGACGAAGCCAACATCCATGTTCCTATGATTCTATTAAATGGCGCCTTAGTGCTGGACGCCAATCGAGACGTTTTATTTTCGGTACCGATTCCTCGCGAAAAAGCTTTTCAAATCATGGATATGCTTGAAGAAGCTGGAATCTATTTTGAAATTTTTACAGCTAAGCACGTATATTCCGAAAATAAAGTTTATCGGATTGATTTCTTTTCTAGTCATTTAGCAGAAATGGCGCCAGAGCTTTCACCAAAAATGGCGATTGCAGCTACCGCTGAGCGTTTAACCATTTTACCGATTACGTACGTTAAAGACATGCGTCAAACGGTGATTGACAATAACGAGGAAATCTTGAAGGTTATTGCCTTTGACAAAAATGGTCCGATTAAGCTGCAAGCAATGACAGAGAAATTGAGCACATTAGGTGAGCTTGCAATTGCGGCCTCTGAAGCCAGCAATATTGAGATTAATCATGAAAATGCCCAAAAAGGCATCGCACTTGCTCAATACGCTGAATCAAAAGGGATCACTGCTGATGAAGTAATGTCGATTGGTGATAACTTCAATGATATCAGTATGTTAAAATATGCCGGCACCAGCTTTGCAATGGGCAATGCTGAACCAGCAGTTAAATCCTATGCCAAATTCGTAACTGACACAAATGTAGAAAACGGTGTCGCAAAAGCAATTGAACAGGTCCTTGAGTGAACAATTACCAAAAGTGGTGAAAAAAATGACGGAATACCTTATTCAAGAAAAACATCTAAGTTCAGCGACACGTACCATCGTCAAAGATATAGATGGCAAAGCAGTCTACTTGATGGTTGGTCAATGGGGGCGAAAGGGCAATGTCCTTTCCCTCTATGCGATGAACGGACAGATGGTTGCATATATTAAACAAGCCAGCGTGGTTTTTGGTCGTAAATTTGAAATCTACCAAAATTTTACCAAGGTTGGTACCTTACATAAAATTTTCAATTGGCCAGGAGATTTTTACTACATCAAGCAGTTGAACTGGGCTGTTTATGGGAATATTTACAACCATCATTACGCAATCAATCATTTCAACCGTCGCATTATGACCATGAATAAAGCCAGCTTCTTAACTGGTGATTATTATGTATTAGACATCAACCACCCTAAAAATGCGCCTGTCGCTATTTGTGTGGCAGCCATTATGGACTACTGGTTATACAACCGCAGTAAATCTAATGCAAAAGAAAGAGCAGCTTCAAAAACTGCTCTTTGCTCGATTAACAGCTGACCTTTTCACGGACAGCTGTTTTTATTTTGCGTTGCATATGATCGTATAGATGACCGCTGATGGTATGTTGTCCCACCTCTTCAAATCCTTCTCGCAGATACAATTTCTTTGCACCAGGATTCAAGCGATCTACACTTAAACCGACAATCTCTTCGTCATCTCGAATGGCGATTAGATCCACAGCCTCTAATAAGCTTGAACCAATTCCTTGTCCACGAAAAGCTTCATCCACCGCAATTGAATCTAAGTACCATTCATTGGGGAAGGCTTCCGAATCAATAAACATCTCAATGTCCTCCGGCAATCCTTTAGAGACAAGATATTTTTTTAATGGTCGATCAATTATTGGTTCGTCCTTTGCCGGATAGCCAAAAGCAGCTCCTGCAATTTTTCCATCCACCTCCGCTACCAATCCTCGCTGATAACCAAAGCGATAGGTTGGATCGTCGTAGGCCGTGATGATTGCTTCTTTCGTTGCTGCTTCACCGAAGTCTTCGACAAATGGCAGCTCCATGTCCTTTAAAATAACCAGGATTAATTCAGCAATAGCAGGTCCATCTTGTTTTTCGGCAAATCTTATCATAGTAAAACTCCTTTTTTATAACATTGTTGCTTTATTATTGTATCATGACTTGAATAGAAACAAAAGATAGACACCCTTTTTCTAATAAAGCAATTTCTGTTATGATAGTAGTAAGGAGGAGAAATTTATGGCAAAAAAAATTAGTAAAGTGCTGCTGGCACTTTTGTTCCTTATACTTTTAGTTTTAGGCGCTTATGTTGGTTATCTGTATATAGCCTATGATCGTTTACCAGATAAACAAAAGCTGACTATCGAACAGGAATCTGATGCCCACTTGAAGGCTGACATTTCTTATCGTGCGATGACTTACAACATCGGATATGGTTCCTATCCATCCAGCTACAGCTTCTTTATGGACGGAGGCAAAAAGTCTAGAGCCGATAGTAAAGCAAGTGTTGAGAAGAATTTACGTGGTGTGGTAGAAACTACTGAAAAAATCGATCCTTCATTAGCTTTTTATCAAGAAGTTGATGAGGACGGTGATCGTTCTCATCATGTGAATGAAGTGAATTGGCTTAGAAACTATTTATTAGGTTACAACAGTCTTTACGGTCAAAATTACGATTCACCTTACCTGTTTTATCCATTTAATCAGCCCATCGGTAAAGCTAAATCAGGCTTAATTACCATGAGTAAAGCCGAAATGACTGATGCCGAGCGTTATTCTTTACCGATCGAAACCAACTATAACAAGTTTTTAGATTTAGATCGGGCCTTCACCACCACCAAAATCCCGGTAGAAGGCAGCAACGACTTGATCGCCATCAATGTCCATCTGTCAGCTTATACAAAAGACAAATCTGTTCAAGAAGCTCAACTAAGCAAACTCTTCAATTACATGGAGGACCATTACAAGAAAGGGAACTATGTCATTGTAGGCGGTGATTTTAACCACGATGTCTTAGGCAATAGTCCTGAGGTTTTTGGTACTAGTAAAAAGCGTGAAAGCTGGAATCAACCCTTTCCTAAAGAAGATTTGCCGAAAGGCTTTGAAATACCTGTCGATGGTCTAGCAAAGGCTAAGATTCCTTCTTCACGTAAACTAGACGCACCTTATGATAAGGAGACTGCGAAAGTAACCCTGATTGATGGATTTATCGTTTCTGATAATGTTTCGGTTGAAAAAGTTCAAGTAGAAGATAATGAATTCAAGTATTCCGATCACCAACCGGTATATTTAGACTTCAAATTAAAAAAATAAAAAGTTCTGAAGCTGCTCAAAATGAACGAGGCAGTCTTCAGAACTTTTTTATTAGATTTAAGTTGCACGTAGCTGTGTCAGAATTTTTTCAGCGGCTGCCAGATTCATTTGAGGTGCTTGTCTTAATAATTGGACAACCTGGGGAATTTCATTTTCCTGGGCTCCAGCAGTTATTGCCAAAGAACGACTCTGTAAAGCCATGTGTCCCTTTTGAATCCCTTCGGATACCAATGCCTTCAAAGCTGCAAAATTTTGGGCCAAACCTACAGCCGCAATAATTTCAGATAAAGTCACCGCCGAATCGGCACCTAATAACTTAAGATTCAGCTGTGCTTTAGGTAATACCTTGGTTGCACCACCGACAGTTCCAATCGCCATTGGCAAAACCAAACGACCAATCAACTGATCGTCTTCAATAGCCCAATCGGTTAATCCTTGATAACTGCCAGTTCTCGCCGCATAGGCATGAACTGCTGCCGAAACAGCACGGGTATCATTACCTGTTGCTAAAACAACAGCTTCTACCCCATTCATGATTCCTTTATTGTGAGTAGCTGCTCGATAAGGATCTAATTTCGCGTAGGTTGCTGCCGATGCGAGATTTTCAGCTATCTCCTGTCCGATTGAAGCAATTGGCAGTCGGCAGACAGCTTCCACTAAGGAATGGGTTGCATAATTACTTAAAATACTAAATAGTACATTTACTCCAGGAATTTCATTACGAATCTCCTGAGCAACACCCTCAAGTATGGTATTTAGTATATTCGCACCCATAGCGTCCTTAACATCAACAATTAAATCAATCGAAACATAACCCTGTTCAGGAAAAGAACGGAATTGAATGTCCTTCAAACCACCGCCTCTTTGATAAATAGAAGGGTAAACCTGTTGAGCTACTTCAAAAATCCGTGCTTCCTTCTCTCTCAACCATTGTTGAAAATAATGGGGATCGCTAACCTCCTGTAACACAATTTGTCCTACCATGGCCCGTTCCAATACATGCGCTTCAATCCCGCCAAATTCGCCAATAATTTTAGCCGCATTACTGGCTGCAGCAATAACTGAGGGTTCTTCTGTAGCCATTGGAATATCTTTTACTTGTCCGTTAATAACAAAATTGCGAGCTAACCCCAGAGGAATTGCTACCTCACTGATTTGGTTCTCAATTAGATTGTTGGCAATTTTTTCCGGCAGTACAGTATCTTCTGATAGCTGAGCAGCTTCTTCTGCTGTTATTTTTTCTTCCGCAGCTAACTGAGCTAAACGTTCCGCTCTAGTCAGCTGATAAAACTTTTTTTTTTGCGCTGCAGCCTCATCATTTTTACGGATCATTAATGCCAAGCCGATGCCGCCGCCAACGCAGAGACTAGCAATCCCACGCACTTTATCCTCTTGAATTAATTCATGCAGCAGGGTAGTAACGATACGAGCACCGCTGGCTCCAATTGGATGTCCCAAGGCAATCCCGCCGCCTCGAATGTTCAATTTCTCCTCCGACAGCTGCAATTCCTTTTGAACTGCTACAGAAGCTGCCGCAAAGGCTTCATTAATTTCAAATAAATCAATAGCCTCTTGGGTCATGTTTTGCTTTTCTAGTAATTTTTCAATCGCTGAAACAGGAGCAACTCCCATGATATTTGGGTCAATTCCCACTTCACTGTAGCCTTCAATTGTGGCTAGATAAGGTAAATTATTCATTTCGGCATAGGATTTTGAAGCCAAAACCAGTGCTGACGCTCCGTCGTTCAAGGTTGAAGCATTTCCCGCCGTTACAACTCCATCTTCTTTAAAAGCTGCCTTCAAGCTGGCAATTTTTTCTAAAGTTGTCTCTTCCCTAATGCCTTCATCAATACTAAATACAGTTCCATCAGCTAAAGTAACTGGAACTATCTCCATTTCAAAGTCCCCATTACTACGCGCTTTACCTGCCTTCTGCTGAGAAGCATAAGCAAAATCATCCTGATCCTGGCGCGAAACTTGATACACCTCTGAAACCTTCTCTGCAGTCAACCCCATGTGTCGACCACTAAAGGCATCTGTCAGACCATCGTAAATCATGCTGGAGAAAGGCTCTTGCCAATCATTATCGATGAAATCGTACTTGGTTAGCTTCGGTGCCTGTGACATGTTTTCAGTTCCACCGGCAACTACAACCTCTGCTTCCCCTAATTGAATTTGCTGCATTGCTAAAATAATTGCTTTGATTCCCGAACCGCAAACTTCATTAATCGTGGTTGCTGGTACTTCATAAGGAACCCCCGCCTTAACAGCCGATTGACGTGCGACATTTTGACCATTGCCTGCCTGCAATACATTTCCTAAAAAGACTTGACCAACAGCAGCTTCAGAAACCCGTGCGCGTTTGATTGCTTCCTTGATCGCAGCAGCGCCTAAATCAACAGCAGATGTTGCTGACAGGCTTCCTTTATACTTTCCGATCGGTGTTCGAACAGCGCTTAAAATCACTATTTCTTTCAAGGTGCACCTCCAAAAAAAGTTTTATCTATATAAAATTGTTATGCCAAAAGTTTTAGCTTCTCTGACTTTACCGTATCCATGTGAGCTTTTCAAGGCAGCGATGTATTTCTTAAAAATAGTTGAAAGATTGTCAGACCTCTATTTATGAATCAGAATTCCATATTTTTTAACTTTTCTTAAGAATGAATCTGCCCAACTTCTAGCATTTCTATGATATATTACAAAGGGAAGAAAAGGAGGGGCAACATGAAAATAGGGATTGATAAAATCAGTTTTCACGTACCAAATGATTATCTTGACATGACGGATTTAGCTGTCGCAAGAAACACTGATCCAAATAAGTTTCATATTGGGTTAGGACAAGACAAAATGGCGGTTATTCCAAAAACACAGGATATCGTTACTCTCGGTGCTGCTGCTGCAGAAAAAATAGTATCCGAGGAAGACAAACAAGTCATTGATCTGGTAATTGTTGGGACGGAATCAAGCAACGATTTCTCAAAATCTGCTGCCGTTATTATTCACGGCCTACTAGGTATACAACCGTTCGCCCGTTCTTATGAAGTAAAACATGCCTGTTATGCTGGAACTGCCGCCTTACAACAGGCAAGGGATTATGTCGCAGCTCATCCAACACGAAAAGCGCTCGTAATCGCTGCTGACATCGCAAAATATGGTCTAAATACAGGTGGCGAGCCAACCCAAGGATGCGGTGCAGTAGCCATGTTGGTATCTGCAGATCCAAAAATTCTTGCAATTAACGATGATAGTGTCTTTTATTCGGAAGATGTCTATGACTTTTGGCGTCCATCCAATCACGAATACCCATTAGTTGATGGACATTTATCAAATGAAATTTACATTAACTCGTTTGTACGTGTTTGGGAACAAAGCTTAAAAGCGAATCAAACGACTTCAGAAAATTATGCCGCCGTTACATTCCATTTGCCTTATACTAAAATGGGACGTAAAGCCTTAAGAGCTGTTTTTCCTAGTATGCCTGAAGAGGAACAGGCCCGCTTAGAAGCCCGCTATGACGAAGCTGTGGTGTACAGTCGAGAAGTCGGCAACCTTTATACCGGCTCGTTATATTTAGGATTAATTTCTCTGCTCGACAACAGCCAATCTTTAAATGCAGGTGATCGCATCGGCATGTTTAGTTACGGATCTGGTGCCGTCAGCGAATTTTTCTCTTTAGAATTAATGCCTGAGTACAAAGAACGTTTGACAGCAGAAGCTAACCAATCGTTATTAAACGCTCGGACACAATTATCAATTGAAGCTTATGAAGCAATGTTTGAAGACAAATTACCGTTAGGCGATGATGAACATGACTTCAATGATAAAACATCCTTTGCCATTAACAAGCTTAAGGGTGGTATTCGCTATTACAATCATTAAGCAAAAGAGATCTCAAAATTGAGATCTCTTTTGCTATTCAAATAAAAAAGAGAAGCAACTGAGAGCTTCCCTAAAAATAGACAAAAAAAAGAAAGTCTAACAAGTTTAATGGATGTGCTTTTTCTTTTCATTCCTTAGTCATTCTGGAATATTTGCACTCTTTTTGACTTAGTTTATTTCACTAAATACAACCATTAAATTGAGGAAATATTTTACGTTCCTCTACTTGCTAGACTCGATACATTTGGTAAGGAGTGAACAAAAATCCCTACTTCCTTTCTGCCATTGGCATTTCATTTGAACTGAGTCAACTTCACTCATTCCATGCTGCAATAAATTACAACTGAGGGATTACTTCCCCTTACATTTATTTTATATCATATTTCGATATTTTTTGCAACCGTTTACATTCTTTTTTGATTTTTTCTATTGCAGCTTGATCTGATAGTTTCTTTATTCGTGCTATAATAATTTTCTAGGAGGAATGGTTAATGAAACTTTTATATATCTCAATTTCTGGTAATACAAAGTCGTTTGTAGAACGTATCGCAGCTTTTTCACAAGAACAACATAAACTAGACACCACACTTCCCGTTTTTGACATTCAGGAGATTTCTGAGAATTCTCCATTCGAAGTCGAAGAAAATCCTTTTGTTACCTTTGTACCCACCTATCTGGAAGGTGGAAACGGTGTAGACAATGGCGACACGGAAATTTTAACCGAGGTAATGCGCGAGTACTTAGAATACAGTGAAAATTATAAACGTTGCTTAGGAGTAATCGGTAGTGGTAACAAGAATTTTAACTACCAATATTGTTTAACTGCTAAACAATATAGTGAAGCTTTTTGCTTTCCATTATTAGCTGATTTTGAACTGCGCGGTACTGACGTGGATCTTAAACGTATTTATGCCGTCTTAAGTGGATTGTCCGCTTAATCATTTTCACATA
>NZ_JBIPAO010000001.1:852500-2120000 GCF_050498925.1 Enterococcus sp. AZ163 | reverse complement strand
GTCATAAGGGGCATGATGATTTGACGTCATCCCCACCTTCCTCCGGTTTGTCACCGGCAGTCTCGCTAGAGTGCCCAACTAAATGATGGCAACTAACAATAAGGGTTGCGCTCGTTGCGGGACTTAACCCAACATCTCACGACACGAGCTGACGACAACCATGCACCACCTGTCACTTTGCCCCCGAAGGGGAAGCTCTATCTCTAGAGTGGTCAAAGGATGTCAAGACCTGGTAAGGTTCTTCGCGTTGCTTCGAATTAAACCACATGCTCCACCGCTTGTGCGGGCCCCCGTCAATTCCTTTGAGTTTCAACCTTGCGGTCGTACTCCCCAGGCGGAGTGCTTAATGCGTTAGCTGCAGCACTGAAGGGCGGAAACCCTCCAACACTTAGCACTCATCGTTTACGGCGTGGACTACCAGGGTATCTAATCCTGTTTGCTCCCCACGCTTTCGAGCCTCAGCGTCAGTTACAGACCAGAGAGCCGCCTTCGCCACTGGTGTTCCTCCATATATCTACGCATTTCACCGCTACACATGGAATTCCACTCTCCTCTTCTGCACTCAAGTTTCCCAGTTTCCAATGACCCTCCCCGGTTGAGCCGGGGGCTTTCACATCAGACTTAAGAAACCGCCTGCGCTCGCTTTACGCCCAATAAATCCGGACAACGCTTGCCACCTACGTATTACCGCGGCTGCTGGCACGTAGTTAGCCGTGGCTTTCTGGTTAGATACCGTCAAGGGGTGAACTTTTTACTCTCACCCTTGTTCTTCTCTAACAACAGAGTTTTACGATCCGAAAACCTTCTTCACTCACGCGGCGTTGCTCGGTCAGACTTTCGTCCATTGCCGAAGATTCCCTACTGCTGCCTCCCGTAGGAGTTTGGGCCGTGTCTCAGTCCCAATGTGGCCGATCACCCTCTCAGGTCGGCTATGCATCGTTGCCTTGGTGAGCCGTTACCTCACCAACTAGCTAATGCACCGCGGGTCCATCCTCGAGTGACGCAAAAGCGCCTTTCAAAAGAAAACCATGCGGTTTTCTTTGTTATGCGGTATTAGCACCTGTTTCCAAGTGTTATCCCCCCGCTCGAGGGTAGGTTACCCACGTGTTACTCACCCGTTCGCCACTCCTTTTCTTCCGGTGGAGCAAGCTCCGGTGGAAGAAAAAGCGTTCGACTTGCATGTATTAGGCACGCCGCCAGCGTTCGTCCTGAGCCAGGATCAAACTCTCATAAAAAGTGTTTGAAACAGTCTTGCGACTGTTAA
This sequence comes from Enterococcus sp. AZ163, assembly GCF_050498925.1. Classification (NCBI taxonomy): domain Bacteria; kingdom Bacillati; phylum Bacillota; class Bacilli; order Lactobacillales; family Enterococcaceae; genus Enterococcus; species Enterococcus sp. AZ163. The sequence goes on along the minus strand of NZ_JBIPAO010000001.1, from coordinate 2,118,736 downwards.
GCTCAATTTAAAAATTGATTCGCTAGCAATTGCTTGCTATGTTGTTTGCTTCTATATAATAGAAGCGCCCTACACATTTGGTTTGTTTTATTCGTTCAGTTTTCAAAGGTCTACTTTTGATAATACATTGTGAAAGCTTGTCGCTTCAACAACTTTTATATCATATCAGTTGCTTTACAGATAGTCAAGAACTTTTTTCATCTTTTTTCTGAAAAAATGAAATCTTCAATCAGCAACTTTCATATCATATCTTTTATCAAAGCGTTTGTCAACAAAAAGATTTACGAATATTTTCGTGAAATTTTCTTTTTGCAGCAACGTTTTGTATCATATCATATACAGCGGAAATGTCAACAGCTTGGTCTAGTTATTTTCACAAAAAAACTGGCCCCTCTATTTAAGACCAGTTAAAATCTACTTCTATTCCTAAGTGATCACTTATTTGCGGCAATTGTTTACCGTTAAATAAAGTCCGATAAGTCTGCGCCTTTAGTTGTGCCTGACTAAAAATATAATCTATCCTAATACTTTTTTGATTATCTTGCCAGCCATCAATTGCTTTCTCAACAGTTCCTCTTCCTTGCCTAATTTCAGCTTCCTCATAACTATCAAGAAACCTAAAAGAGCTATCCTTTACTAATTGATACCCTTGATTAGACCTATTATCAGAATTATTGAAGTCTCCCATAACTAAAATCGGAAAAGAAAGCCAATTTACTAATTTCTTCTCCAACGTTTTCCATTCATAGGCAAAACCTTCTGATGAAGAAAGCCACCACGAAAAATGTCCGTTAACAACCACGAAATTTCTTTCTTGATATTTTGTACAACATATTAGGACATTTCTTGTACGATAATCTTTGGGGTCAGTATTTTCAGAAACAGTAAGAGCATATGAAGTGAGTGGGCTTTTTGACAAAAGCCCTACTCCTTCATGATATATATCATATCCAATATGGTTATAGACCCAACTCCAATAATAATGACAGCCCAGCTCTTTTAAGCGCTGAATTAACAGAAGCATAAAGTTATCTTTCTTAACTGCTTTTTGATTTTTTACAGACTGAAAATATCCATCCAAAGCCGCTTCAGTACTGTCTCGATGCTGATTCACTTCTTGTAAACCGACAAGTTGATACCCATTATTTAGGATTGCCTGCGCCAGTACCTCGATTTGTTGTTCAACATTTTCTTCCATATAGCTGTGTGTGTTTAATGTCAATACTTTCATATTAGAGCCGCCCTTTTAACTATCTATACTACCAATCGCTTCACCTTTTTTCACTTTTCCGATTTTATCAAAGTGATATTTCTCTATTTTATCTCCATTGGTAAAGATAACAATCATTGTGGTCATTTTTCCAGCTTCCTTAATTTTAGTCAAATCAACTTGAGCAACAGGTGTCCCTGCTTCAACAGTTTGACCTTCAACAACGGAAATCTTGAACGGACCGCCGTTTAAATCCACTGTATCAATTCCCATGTGTAATAATACTTCAATACCCTCCGCTGTTTCTATGCCGATCGCATGTTTTGTCGGGAAAACTGAGGTTATTTTTCCGACTAATGGACTAACGATCTCTCCATCTTCTGGGATGACTGCAAAGCCTTCACCCATCATTTTTTGCGAAAATACATCATCTTCAACCTGATCAATAGCAATCAGTTCTCCCTTGGCTGGTGCAACTAACTGCGTAGTTTTTCCAAAAAAGTTCGCTCTCGGTTTTTCAATAGTTTCTGAAGCTGCCTCACTTACCGCAATTGTAGGAATTTCTGTGCCTGAATCTAATAAATCTTGAATATCTGATTTAAGAATATCTGCTTTTGGTCCGTAAACTGCCTGTACGCCATTATCCTTAACTAATAATCCTATGGCACCAGCCTTTTTCCATTGTGCCTCACTGCCAACCTTTTGATTGTCATTTACCGAAACACGTAAGCGTGTCATACAAGCATCTACATCTGAAATATTTTTTGGTCCGCCCAACAGGTTGATGATTTGGACAATTTGAGAGTTGGCAGCCGCCGTTTCACCATTACTTGATACTGCCTCCTCTGCCCCATCATTTTCATAGTTGCCGTTTCTTCCTGGAGTTGCATAATTAAACTTCTTAATCATAAAGTTCGCAACAAAATAAGTGAACACTCCAAAAACGATGGTAACAATAACAAAGTTTAAGAAATCACCGCCAATTCCGGCATTTAATCCCATTGGTAAACGTGTTAGCAATTCAATATTGCCAAATGAATGAACCCGCAAGTTAATGACATCAGCCATTGCAAACGCAGCTCCTTGAATAACTGAATAAACAGCATACAGTGGTGCAGCCACAAACATAAACATATATTCTAATGGTTCAGTCACACCAGTTAAAAATACTGCAGCTGCTGCCGAGATATACATAGATTTGTATTGTTTCACCTTGTCTTTGTCAACATTGCGATACATGGCAACAGTCAATCCCATTAGAATACCTGATGAACCGATCATTTGCCCCACCTTGAAGCGCGCAGGGGTCCACTGTTCTAAAGCCTGTGCGTATTGCGCTGTATCTCCAGCACCACGTAAGTTTACCAAGTCTGTCGCCCATGCTAGCCACAATGGATCTTGACCAAATACTTGTTGACCTGCTTGAGCACCTGTCAAGATTTCGTAAGTTCCGCCAAGAGCCGTATAGTTAATTGGAATAGTTAACATATGGTGTAAACCAAATGGCAAAAGCAAACGCTCCAAAGTACCAAATAGGAATGGTGCGAGAATTGGTGCAGTATCTTGCGACTCAGCAATCCATTTACCAAATTCATTAATTCCAGTCTGAATAACTGGCCAAATCAAAGCTAAAATCAAAGAAACAATTACTGACCGCAAAATGACTACGAATGGAACAAATCGTTTCCCATTGAAGAATGTCAATACTTCTGGAAGCTTTCTGAAATTGTAGTACTTATTATAGGCTGTTGCACCGACAAATCCTGCAATAATTCCGACGAAAACTCCCATGTTTAGTGCTGGAGCTTCCAATACGCTTGTGAAATAACCGTCTACCACAATTTCCTGACCCAAAAGAGTATGAGTAATGGCTTCAGGATTCGCTAACATTTCACTCGTTACACCAAAAATGGCACCAGTGATGCGGTTAATTAAAATAAATGCTAGACCCGCGGCAAATGCCCCACCAGCCTTTTCCTTCGCCCAACTTCCACCAATTGCCAAAGCGAATAATAAATGCAGGTTTCCTATAACTGCCCAACCAATATTCTCAATTACACTACCCGTTGTTATAAGCCAACCCAAATTCTCACTGATCATCGGTAATGACTTCCCTATACTGATCATCAGTCCAGCAGCAGGCATTACCGCAATAACTACCATTAATGCTTTACCAAATTTTTGCCAAAACTCGAAACTAAAAATACCTTTGATCCCTTTCATAGTACCTCTCCTTAAAAAAAATATTAATGCAATCGGTTGCGCTGTTTCGTATTATATACCGCATCCGTTTTTTTGTAAACTCTTTCAGACAAATTAATTATTCACCTTTTTGATGGTATCTGTCAAGATTCACGCTTTTTATTGACTAACGCAACCGATTGCGTTTATTATTAAAGAAAAGAAATCATAAGGAGGATACACATGAACCAAATTCAACGATTATTTGACATTGATCCTTGGAAAATCCGCACAACCACATTAGATAAACAAAACCGACGCCTACAAGAATCTCTTACTAGTATCGGTAACGGGTATATGGGTATGCGAGGAAACTTTGAGGAGACTTACAGCGGAGATCATCACAAAGGTACTTATTTAGCTGGTATCTGGTACCCTGATAAAACTCGAGTCGGTTGGTGGAAAAATGGTTATCCCGACTATTTCGGAAAAGTAATCAACGCGATCGACTTTTTACAGATGAAAATTTTTATCAATGAGATCGAGGTTGATTTAGCTAAACAAGGAATGATAGATTTCGATTTAGAACTAAATATGCAAAATGGGGTTTTGTCCCGTTCTTTCACTGTAGTATTAGGTGATGCTAAAGTTCGCTTCTCCTTTGAACGTTTCTTGAGTATCGTTAAAAAGGAATTGGCCGTAATCAAACTTACTGCTGAGTGCCTATCCGGAAAAGCAGACATACAGGTGGTTTCCAGCTTAGATAACAACGTCCAAAACGAGGACAGTAATTATGAAGAAATGTTCTGGATCGAAAAGGAACGCGGTCATAAGGAGGATATCAGCTTTCTAACAACGCAAACTATTCCAAACAACTTTGGAATTGAACAGTTCTCAATTACTGCCGCCATGAAACATAGCGGAAATCTTGAAGCAAGTGTTCAGCATGATGATCAATTGATAGTTTCCGAGCAGTTTAGATGGAGCTTAACTGCTGGCGAAACCGGGCAAGTTGAAAAACGAGTTGTTATCGTGACCAGCCGTGATCTTCCTGAAGCTGAACAACGAGAGGCAGCAGTGGGATTGTTAGCTGATTATGCTCAATCTTACGAAGATTTATACCAAGAGCAAAGTGCTGCATGGGCCAAACGTTGGGAACTGGCCGATGTTTTGATCGAAGGCGATGATGAGGCTCAACAAGGGATTCGCTACAATATTTTTCAACTCTTCTCTACTTATTATGGGGATGATGAACGGTTGAATATCGGACCTAAAGGCTTCACTGGTGAAAAATATGGCGGTGCAACCTATTGGGATACCGAAGCTTATGCAGTCCCAATGTACTTGGCATTAGCTAAACCAAAAGTTTCCAAGAATCTGTTGAAGTACCGCCACAATCAATTACCACAAGCAAAAATTAATGCTCAAAAACAGGGTCTAAAAGGCGCACTGTATCCCATGGTTACATTCACAGGAATTGAGTGCCATAATGAATGGGAAATCACCTTTGAAGAAATTCATCGTAATGGAGCAATTGCTTATGCGATCTACAATTACACAAATTATACAGGTGATGACAGCTATCTGAAGCATGAAGGACTAGAAGTACTTACCGAAATTGCTCGTTTTTGGGCAGATCGCGTTCACTATTCTAAACGCAACCAAAAATATATGATTCATGGTGTAACTGGTCCTAACGAATATGAAAATAATGTCAACAATAACTGGTACACAAATACTATTGCTGCATGGATCTTGAAATATACTTTAGAAAACTATTTACGCTATCAAGGCCATGTTTCAGTAACTATTACCGCTGAAGAACAAGCGAAATGGCGGGATATTATTGAGAAGATGTACTTACCGGAAGACAAGGAGCTGGGTGTATTCGTTCAGCATGATACCTTCTTAGACAAAGACTTAATGCCGGCAAGTGATCTTTCTTCTGAAGATCGACCACTAAACCAAAAATGGTCGTGGGATAAAATTTTACGTTCTTGCTTCATTAAGCAAGCTGATGTCCTGCAGGGTATCTATTTCTTTAACAATCAATTTAGTTTAGAAGAAAAAAAGCGAAACTTTGAATTTTACGAACCGATGACTGTCCATGAATCCTCTTTATCTCCTTCTGTTCATGCCGTTTTAGCTGCAGAATTAGGAAAAGAAGAAAAATCAGTTGAAATGTATCAACGTACTGCTCGCTTAGACTTGGATAATTACAATAACGACACTCAAGATGGCTTGCATATTACTTCTATGACGGGCAGTTGGTTAGCAATCGTACAAGGTTTCGCTCAAATGAAAACATTCGATAATGCTTTAAGCTTTGCTCCCTTTTTACCAAGCAAATGGAAGCAATATTCTTTCCACATCAATTATCGCGGACGTTTGATTGCTGTAGCTGTCAATGAAAATGAAGTATCATTAAGCTTGAAAGAAGGCTCCCCAGTTAAGGTGCACATTTATAACCAAACGGTTGAACTAGGTTCAGAAATTACTGTTCCTTTGAATAAGGAGGAGAAACATGTTTAAAGGTGTACTCTTTGATTTAGATGGCGTAATTACTGATACAGCAGAATATCATTACCAAGCTTGGAAGAAATTAGGCTCTGAAATAGGTATTTCTATTGATCGTCAGTTCAATGAACAATTAAAGGGTGTCAGTCGGGAAGATTCTCTTAATCGTATGCTTGAACATGGCGGCAAATCTTCCACTTATACTCCAGAGGAACTAGCAGAATTGGCTGCTCGTAAAAATGAAAATTATGTCAAAATGATTCAAAAAGTCTCGCCAAAGGATGTCTATCCTGGTATTTTAGACTTATTAGAAAATCTAAGGCAAGCCGGGATTAAAATTTCTTTGGCATCCGCTAGCAAAAACGGACCCTTTCTACTAAAACAGATGGCCTTAACAGATTATTTTGATGGGGTTGCGGATCCAGCTAAACTACAAGCTGGTAAACCGGCACCAGATATTTTTATAGAAGCTGCTGAAATTGTCGGATTGTCGCCAAATGAATGCATTGGAATTGAAGATGCACAGGCTGGCATTACTGCTATTAAAGCTAGCGGAGCATTACCTATTGGTATAGGACAACCTGAACAACTGGGCTATGATATTCCACTTGTAGCTTCTACTAAAGAATTAACATTGGAATTTTTAACCAACTGCTGGAAGAATTAAGCAGCAAACAGAAAGGAGAGAAAAACAAAAATGACTGTTACCGTAAAAGATGTTGCAAAAAAGGCAGGAGTCTCTCCTTCTACCGTTTCACGCGTAATCAATGATCATCCAAGCATTTCCAATGAAACAAAAAAGAAAATTCGATATATTATGGACGAAATGGGCTATTTTCCAAATATAACTGCTCGAAATTTGGGAAAGCAACGAGCAAATTCTTTAGGCGTAATCCTGCCGCCTTTAGATTCCAACGAACGAATCGGAAACCCATTATACTTGGAGCTGATTAATGCTATTAACGAAACTGCACATGAATTTCAAGTGACCACCGCAGTGGCTTCAGCTACAACAGCAGAAAGTTTATTGGAGAACGTCATAAGAATGCATCGGCAAAAACAAGTTGACGGATTTATCTTAACCTATTCTGAGAAGGACGATCCAATAACACAGTATCTGTATGAAAATAGTGTTCCTTTCACTTTGATTGGACGCCCCGCAGAAAAGGAAGCTGAGATTATTTACGTTGATAATGACAATCAACTGCTTGGCAAACAAGCCACAGAATTTTTATTATCAAAAGGACATAAAAATATTTTGTTTGCTTCAAATGTAAACCAGCAAATCGTTTTCTTCGAACGCTATTTCGGATATCAGGAGGCTCTCATGCTAGCTAGTCTACCCACGCATTCGCCGATCACGTTGACTAAACCAGAAGACTACGCAGCCTTTCCTGAAATTATTGAACAAACTAATGCAACAGCCCTAGTCGTTATTGATGACATCTTTGCTCTGCGAATTATTCAATTAGCTAATTTTTACGGCTATCAGGTACCCGATGATCTATCCATCATCAGCTTCAATAATTCTATTTTTGCAACCTTAGTACATCCTTATCTAACAACCATCGATATCGATATTACTGATTTAGGACGACTAGGAACTCAGAAATTAATGGAGCAAATGGACAACCAACCAAGCAACGGAGTTCAGCTGGTTGTTCCACATCAATTGATTCAAAGGGAAACAGTCATTAAAAATCCTAAGAATCAATAAAAAGCTGAAGGCGCAACTTGTGGCCTTCAGTCTTTTTTCGCTATACTGCACAAATAGAGAGAAGGAACAACCATGCAGATCATTCTATTAAGTATAGTGATTTTTGTATTATACGCGAGCTATGAAACGTTTCGTCTAAAAGAAAAGCATTTTAGTTTAAAAAAGGAAAACCATATAAAAATCGAAGAAGGCCATACAGGCTCTTTCACGATTGCTCATATTAGTGATATTCATTTTTCGCGTTTTTATTCTCCGAAACGTTTTTCGAAAATTGTCGCTGCAATCAACTTGCAGGTACCAGAGGTAATTATTTTTACTGGCGACTTGGTGGAGGACTTTCGTTATTGGCGAAAAAGAGATTGTTCCGAGATAATTAGGCAGCTAGCTGCTTTACAAGCAGTTAAAGGTAAATTCGCTATATTAGGAAACCATGATTATCAATCTGAAGGCCAGCAGCAAGTACAAGATATTTTAGTCAAAGGTGGTTTTACTCTTTTGGACAATCAAACTCAGGTAATAGAAACGATCAGTCTATCTGGGATCGAAGATAATCAAGGAGGTATTCCTGATTACTCAATCACTCCTTTACCAGCTGATTTTTCAATCTTATTAATTCATGAACCTGACCAAGTAGATGAAATCAAAGCACTATCCTCCTTCGATTTAGTCTTAGCTGGACACAGTCATGGCGGTCAACTCCACTTACCCGGGCTGCCATATCGAAATCACGGGTCGAAAAAATATTGGGCAGGAATCTATCATTTATCTGAACACTCATTGCTAATAGTAAACACAGGCCTTGGAACCACTGGACCTCCTCTACGTTTTCGAGTAATACCTGAAATTCTTTATTTGCATTTATAAAAGGAAAATCCCCCTCATGTTTGTGGTTTTAGCGACCGATTCAAAACAAACGACAGAACAAAAGGCAAAAAATTATAGCTATTAGTCACAATTCATTAAAATTTGGGGAGTTGTTCTTCAAAAAAAATGATATAATAAAGAAAAAACGGAAAAGAGGTAGACTATGAGTGTTCTTTCCCATATGGACAGCATGAAGAAGGATATGTCTGCTGCTGAAAAGAAAATTTATCGTTTCATCTGCGACAACAAGGAAACTATTCCTACTATGACAGCGAGTGAAATTGCTGCCGGTGCTGGATCTAGCGCACCAACGGTTGTACGTTTTTCAAAAAAAATGGGGTTTAATAGCTTAACAGCTTTTAAAATCAGTCTTTCAGCGGAAACAAGACAAGCAGTAGAAATTACTGGTTACAGCGATGTCGGTCCTAACGAACCCTTTCAAACATTGAAAAACAAGTTAGCAAACAACGCGCAATTTACGATTAGTGAAACATCAGAGCTCTTCAATGAGAAAATTTTCAATGAAGCTTGTCACTTACTTGAGTCCACCAATTTTTGTTTCGTCTCAGGTGTTGGTGCTTCTCGCCTAGCCGCAGATGATATTACGCAAAAATGGACGCGTCTTGGTAAAAACATTGTTTACGAAACCGACTACAACTTACTCTTGCCGCAATTAGTTACTAACGCGAAACAAAGTGTTCTGTTTCTAATTTCAAATTCAGGAAAAACACCTGAATTAATCGCACTCGCTGAAACAGCGAAAAGCTTAGATATACCAATTATTGCTTTGACACAATTCGGTCAAAATCGTTTATCAAAATTAGCTGATATCCATTTGCAGACTTCAAGACCTATGGAAGCTGAAATTCGGAGTGCGGCAACCAATTCGATTATTGCACAATTCATTACTATTGATTTATTGTTCTATTTATACATTAGCAGAAATCAAAAATACGCTAAAAAGATCTTTAATACTCGTCAAGCGATTGATCAATATCGGCAAAAGTATTTCTAATTTAAGCATCGGAGTCCTTGGCTTACCCGCCGACAACTTCGATGTTTTTTTATCAAATATTTACTTTAAAAATTAATCTTTCTTTAACTTTATTATCAAGTTTGTTAAAAATTATATTATGTCTTTATGTGATTATTTTTGTTGAAATCCCCCTAACATATAGTAATTGTGTGATGATTAGCTAATGATAAAAAACTTTCAATAACATGCTTAATAAATTAAAAAAATATTTGATTACAACGCAAAAAATGCTGCATAAAATAATTTTTGTTTAAAAAAACTGAGAGTAAACGCTTTCTTAGTTTAAAATACCTAATGAATCCACTAAAATCTACTATCTTATTTACTTAATACAAGGTAAACTATAGATATAAAATGTAGGATTTACTATTTATACGGAGGGCGAGATTAGCAATGAAAGCGAAGAAAAAAAAACAGTTAAAAGCACAGTTTTTAAAAGAATCTCCTTTATTCCACTTAAAAAAGGAAACTAAGACGCTAATAAAAAAGGGAGAGAACCCTTATTTCCTTGCCTTAGACTGTTTGTATCACCGTTACCATATCACACATTTCGATAAATCTGATGAGCAATTAATGAATTTTCTTGAACGTTACTTGTTAGAATTAATTGAACCCGTTAACTATCATGTCGGCCAAGAACAGCTGCTGCATGACATGGGTAAATATCAACACTTGCTGGAAACTTATCATTTATTAAAATATGATCCATCCGCATTTAAGCAAAGTATGGATTGGTTTCAAGAGCTCTTTTCAGATCAGCTGGAAACTATCAGGCAATGGCCAAAGCAGTTCATACTTAGCATTTTTTCTGTAATAAAAGAGGATGACACGTTCTATTTTATGGATGAAAGAGATCAGCAAAAATATTTAATCAAAAATTTCAAAACATTAAATCTGAAAGGTTTGGCGGCAAAGCAGTTACGGGTATTGGCTCTGATCGTTCCGATTGGCGAAAACTATATTTCTACTCCACCAATTGTTAGCGAACCTGATCAGATTATTTTAGGAGCTTTAAGAAAAGAGTCTGCAGAAGAAGCAGCTAAAGATTCTATTTTATGGTATACCAGCTTCCTGCATGACCAGATTGGCGAAGATATTGATGATGTTTTCGAAAGGTTGGAGCAGAATTTAGAGGAAGAATTAGGCGAGCATCCTGATTGGGTTGAGGAAGCAGATATGGAAGATCCGCCATTTTATCCAGCACAAAAACAACCCCTTGAAACTCCAGAAGGGTTCGCACGCAGACTACTGGCTCAGGACGAAACACTGAACGAGTTTATTTATAGTGAGCAAATGACTGCCTTCTTAGCGCAGGTAATTGAACGTTTCCCACAAATGTTCTTTGCAAAATCCAATGCTTTCTCTTTATTAGAGGCTGTGAGAGATATTTTTACGGACGAAGAGGTTGACGACGAACAATTTGAAATGTATAGCAATTTTGCTTCAATTTTTTGGTATGGTTTCTTGCGAGAAAATATGTCTGATGAAATTAAAAACATTGAGCAATACCAAGTTTCTAAAGATTATTGGTATGAAAAATTTGTGTCTTATTAACAGTAATGAATACTTCATACCGCAGGTCGAAAAATAGTTAAATCCTAACTACCGTAGTTGTAAAGTCTACTTTAAAACTCTCTTTTTTACGGATATTTAACTAACGATAGTTTGGATTTTCTTTTTAGCTGTTTATTCATAACTCTATCCTTTCTTTTGATGCAATTTAAGGTGTACACTCTAATATCCTTAGTATATGTTACCAAATGAAAAGTTCCCATCCTTCTAAAAATCAACTCCACCCTGAAAAAGCTCATTTTAAGCACCAATGTAACAATACAATTCCTCTTTTGTTCCCTTTTTTTGAAAAGTTAATCCAAAAGAAGCTCGAAACGTCTTGAATCAAACGCTTCGAGCTTTTATTTTTGTATTATCCGACTGACCCTTCCATTTCAAATTGGATCAACCGGTTTAATTCTACTGCATATTCCATCGGTAACTCTTTAGTAAAGGGCTCAACAAATCCCATAACGATCATTTCTGTTGCTTCTTGCTCTGAAATACCACGACTCATTAAATAATACAATTGTTCTTCTGAAATCTTCGAAACCTTTGCTTCGTGTTCAAGAGAAACATTACCATTCATAATTTCGTTATAAGGTATCGTATCTGAACGAGAAATATCATCCATAATAATCGTATCGCACTCAATATGGCTGAATGACCCTTCGCTATCACGAGTAAAACGAACAGTTCCGCGATAGTCTACTGCCCCACCGTCCTTAGCGATTGATTTAGAAACAATTGTACTCGACGTGTTTGGCGCATTATGAATCATGCGAGCGCCATTATCCAAAACAATGTTTTTACCAGCCACTGCGATCGACAGCATTGTACCACGAGCACCTCTACCATTCATATAGACACTTGGGTACTTCATTGTAACCTTAGAACCTAAATTACCATCTACCCACTCCATTGTAGCATTTTCTTGAGCTTGGCCTCGTTTAGTTTCCAAACTATAAACATTGTTAGACCAGTTTTGAATTGTTGTATAGCGGCAATAACCATCCTTTTTTACAAACACTTCTACTACAGCAGCATGCAAGCTGTCTGATGAGTAGGTAGGGGCCGTACAGCCCTCTACGTAATTAATACTGGCACCTTCATCGACAATAATCAGCGTACGCTCAAATTGCCCAGTGTTAGCAGCATTAATCCGGAAGTATGATTGAATTGGAATATCCGTTTGAACACCTTTTGGCACATAGATAAAGGTTCCACCTGACCAAGCAGCAGAGTTTAGAGCTGCCAACTTATTATCAGATGGCGGCACTAAGGTTCCAAAGTATTCCTTAAATAGTTCTGGATACTCCTTCAAGGCAGAATCAGTATCCGTAAAGACGATTCCTAATTTTTCAAACTCATCCTTCATATTATGATAGACAACTTCTGACTCATATTGAGCAGAAGCTCCCGCTAAATATGCACGTTCTGCTTCAGGAATACCTAAACGCTCAAAGGTTGTTTTAATCTCTTCAGGAACATCCTCCCAGTCACGAGCCGGTTTATTACTGGATTTAATATAATAATTAATCTTGTTAAAGTCCAAATCAGTTAAATCCGGACCATAATCAGGCATATTTAATTTATAGAATGTTTCAAGAGATTTCAAACGAAACTCCAACATCCATTCTGGTTCCCCTTTAACGCGGGAGATTTCGCGAATAACTTCTTCAGATAAGCCTTCCCCAGTCGTAAAGACAGGTTTTACATCATCGTGGAAGCCAAATTGATACTCATCTTGCAGTTCAGGTACAGTCATAGTTCCCGCTCCTATTCTTTATGAAATTGACCAGCTGTTGCTTTTCCCTCATCATCTGTTAAAGCTTTTCCTAATGCCTTCCAGGCTAAGGTAGAACATTTAATACGTGCCGGAAACTTAGCAACTCCGCTAAGCATTGCAGCTTCTCCCAGCGCATTACTGTCTTCATCAGATAATTGGTTGCCTTGAACCATTTGGGCAAAGCTGACAGCCAGATGTTCTGCTTCTTCAACACTTTTTCCAATCACCGCATCTGTCATCATTGATGCACTGGCTGTGCTAATTGAACAACCACTGCCAGAAAATGCAATGTCATCAATCACACCGTCTTTTACCGACAATTCCAATTCAATGATATCACCACAGGTCGGATTGTTCATTTCAATCGTACGGGTAGATTCATTCAACTTTCCAAAATGATGAGGACGAGAAGAATGATCCAAAATAACTTGACGATACAAATTGTCTAATCTAGATAGCGCCATTTTTGAAAAACTCCTTTGTGGCTTCCAAAGCAAAAATCAAACGATCCGCATCAGCTTTCGTATTATAGAAATAAAAACTAGCCCGTGCAGTCGCAGGAAGATCCAAATATTTCATCAACGGTTGCGCACAATGATGACCTGCACGCACTGCAACTCCCTCCATATCCAGGGCAGTTGCTAGATCATGAGGATGTACTCCTTCTAAATTAAAGGATAAAACGCCTGTATGATTTTCCACATCTTTAGGGCCGTAAACCGTCAAACCATCAATCGATTGCAATTTAGGTAATACATATGCAACTAAATTCTGTTCATACTGATGAATATTCTCCATACCAACAGCAGTTAAATAGTCGATTGCTGCACCTAGAGCAATTGCTCCGGCGATGTTCGGTGTACCTGCTTCAAATTTCCAAGGCAGTTCTTTCCACGTACTATCATATAAGTTGACAAAATCAATCATTTCTCCGCCGAACTCGATCGGTTCCATTTGCTCCAAAAACGGTCTTTTGCCATATAATACACCAATTCCAGTCGGTCCGCACATCTTATGTCCACTAAAAGCAAAGAAATCGCAATCTAATGCTTGTACATCTACCTTCATGTGTGGACTAGACTGCGCACCATCTACTATCATTACTGCGCCATTGTCATGAGCCAGCTTAGCTAACTCATTAATCGGATTGACTACCCCTAAAACATTGGAAACATGAGCAATTGACACAATCGCTGTCTTATCATTGATCACTTGCTTAGCTTCTTCCATATCAATAAAGCCTTCTTGATTCATAGAAAGATAGCGTAACTTCGCTCCCTTACGATCAGCCAGCTGCTGCCATGGAATAATATTCGAGTGATGCTCCATGAAGGAGATAACAATTTCATCGCCTTCATTGACAAATGCATCTCCGTAGCTCCGAGATAACCAGTTTAGTCCAGTTGTTGTACCTCGTGTAAATAATACTTCAGCCGATTCGTTGGCGTTGATAAATGCGCGGACTTTTTCACGGGCACCTTCGTACTTTACCGTTGCTCGTTCTGCTAATGTATGAACACCGCGATGTACATTGGCATTATCATTTTCATAATAATAGCGTAAAGCATCTAATACTTGCTTAGGTTTTTGTGTCGTAGCTGCATTGTCAAGGTACACCAACGGTTCATCGTTCACTTCTTGAAAAAGAATGGGGAAATCTTCCCGCAACTCCGAAAAATTGATCATTATTTTTTCAACTTCCCTTCGATCATATCGATCAGTTGGTCTTGAGCAGCTTTTACAGGAATGGCAGTTAATACAGGTCCTAAAAATCCGCGAATAACTAAACGCTCTGCTTCATCTTTAGCCAACCCGCGACTCATTAAATAGAAGAGCTCCTCAGGATCAACTCGTCCAACACTTGCAGCATGTCCAGCAGTTACCTCGTTTTCTTCAATTAGTAAGATTGGATTAGCATCTCCGCGCGATTTAGTAGACAGCATTAATACCCTACTTTCTTGCTGTGCATCTGCCCCTTTGGCTCCTCGCAAAATATGCCCGATTCCATTAAAGGTTAACGTAGATTTTTCCAAAATCACACCATGTTGCAAAATGTGTCCGATTGTATGCGGTGCTTTATTGGTCACACGCGTGTCAATCCCTTGAATTTGCTTGCCTGTACTAATAGCAACAATTTTCACTTCGGAGTGTGCGCCATCACCAACCAGATCAGAATCAAAGTCAGCTATTACATTGCCGTCATTCATAATACCTATCGCCCAATCAATCATAGAATCACGCATTAAATAACCGCGACGATTCATGTAGGTAGCTATGTTATTGCCTAAAGTATCGATTGCAGAAAACTTAATTCTTGCACCTGGCTTAGCAATAACCTCCACTACAACATTACCTGATAACTTTTTAGCATCAGCACCTTGAGAATCAAATCGTTCTAAGTAAGAGAACTCACTGTTTTCTTCAGCAACAATCAATATGTGCTTAAAGAAGTGAGTATTGTCATTGCCGTTATGGATAAACAAAGACTCCATGGCTTGTTCAATCACTACGTTTTTAGGAACATACAGGAAAACACCATTATTCATAAAAGCCGCATGTAAAGCTGTCAATGAATTTTCATCCATTGGTACCGCTTTTTGCATATAATATTCTTTTACTAACTCCGGATACTCTTTTACAGCAGTCATTAGATCAGTAAAAATGACTCCTTTTTCTGCTAACTCTGGAGAAATCTGTTCAAAGACAGTATCATCTCCGATTTGAGCCACCATCGGATTGTCCGGCATTTGATCGAATCCTGGAACAGTTCCAGTTTCTAATTGACGTTCCGGTTTTACATTATATAAATGCCAACGGGCAAATTTCACTTTTTCAATCACAGGAAGCGGCAGTTCTTCAATTTTTTCCAAAGCTGAAAGTCTAAAATCAGTCATCCATTGAGGTTCTTCCCATGAAGCGGAATAAGTCTTCACGGCATCAAGATAATCCATCCATTTTGTCATTTATCTTGCCTCCTACACTTCTTCTTTGTAATCAATACCTAATTCAGCTGAGATACCAGCATAACCCTCAGATTCTAAACGTTTAGCCAATTCCGAGTTACCAGTTAAGACTACCCGTCCATCCATCATGATATGAACCACATCAGGCACAATATAATTTAACAAACGTTGATAGTGAGTGATGATTAACGCTCCGAAATTATCTCCACGCATAGCATTAATTCCTTTTGAGACAACTTTCAAGGCATCAATATCTAATCCCGAATCAATTTCATCTAAAATAGCAAAGGTTGGTTCAATCATCAATAATTGAAGAATTTCATTCCGTTTCTTTTCTCCACCAGAAAATCCTTCATTCAAGTAACGCTCCGCCATTTCTTCCGGCATATTCAATAAGGCCATTTTCTCGTCTAATTTTTTTAAGAAATTCATTACTGAAATCTTGTCTTCCTCTTTGCGACCTGCGTTCATAGCTGCTCGCATAAATTCTGCGTTACTAATACCAGGAATCTCACTTGGGTATTGCATTGCCAAAAACAGGCCTAATCGAGCACGCTCATCAACTTCTAAATCTAATACGTTGGTTCCATCAAATAAGATTTCTCCTTGAGTAACTTCATAATTGGGATTTCCCATGATCGCCGCAGAAAGGGTTGATTTTCCCGTTCCATTTGGTCCCATAATCGCATGGATTTCTCCCGTTTTCATAGTTAAGTTTACGCCTTTTAAAATCTCTTTATCTTCAATGGATACATGCAAATCTTTAATCTCTAAAACAGACATGAATTTCCCTCCAAAATATTTTTTCGTTCTCACATATTTTAGACTAATTGAGAATGTAATTCAAATGAATTCAGCACTTTTCTAAAGAAAACTACTGTTTATTTAGAATTATTCTTGGTTTAGTCAAAAAATCAGATCTCGCCTAATTTATTCAGTAAATTACTCAATACAAACACTTTATATGATGATTAGCCAGTTTCTCTATTTTTTCCCCTGTTATTGGCTGATCTGTAATCAGATAATCAATCTCATGACAAGCAATTCCCTGATACATGTATTTGTGATCTAACTTATCAGAAGTTGCTAATACTATTAACTGATTTGCTTGTCGGCGGAAGGCTTTCTTCATTTGCGCCTCACCTTCATGCGTTTCCGTAACTCCATGTTCAAAATCCAAGCCGCGACAGCCAATAAAGGCCAGATCAGCATTATAAGTTAGGCTATCATTATAAGCCTTTGATCCATTGATTGTTGCTCGTTTAGGTACAATTGATCCGCCTAATATAGAAACATGAGCTGAAGTAAACTCGCTTAACATGACCGCAGTAAGTACGCCATTAGTAATAATTTGTAACCCATCAAATTTGCTTAAATTTTTAATTAGATGCAGGCATGTGGTGCTAGAATCTAAAAAGATAACCATATCATCCTTGATTAATGTTTCCGCAACGTTTGCAATGTACTGCTTATTATTCTCCTCATCAAGATGTGTCACTTTCATCAAGTATGGCA
The DNA here is from genome assembly GCF_050498925.1 of Enterococcus sp. AZ163. Lineage (NCBI taxonomy): Bacteria > Bacillati > Bacillota > Bacilli > Lactobacillales > Enterococcaceae > Enterococcus > Enterococcus sp. AZ163. The sequence continues at coordinate 2,101,393 of NZ_JBIPAO010000001.1, read as the reverse complement.
CATCAATTTTTTTATTATCCACGAGCATAGCTCCGCCACGAGTGCGGCGGATTAAACCAGTCTTTTCCAGCATAATCAAATCTCTCTTAACGGTAGCCTCGCTGTAATTAACTAGTTCAATCAAATCAGCCACACGAGCAAATTGATTCACCTTTAAGTAATTGACAATCTGCTGCTGCCGATCTTCAATAACACTTAGCATAGAATATTTCTCCTTCATCATAGTGGTTATTTCAATTTTAGCGTTAAGTGAAAAAAAAAGACAACCCTTTTTATTTTAAATAAAGGGTTGTCGATAGAAAGATTCGTTAATACAAATCAGCTTTGCCAATGGTTTGAAGCACGGCCATTTTATGGCGTACAACAGCTTTTACTTTTTCATTTGCTTCTGGGAAAACATCTCCTGGTTCCAGCATATAAGGATTCTCTGTTAGAATTTCTCGCAAAGCGTCAAAGAAAACACTTTTTAAATCCGAACTTAAATTTACTTTAGCTACTCCATATTTTACAGCTTCACTTACTTCCGAATCTGGATTTCCTGAACCACCATGAAGAACAAAAGGAATCTCAATTCGTTTGTTTAACTCTTTAAGCAATTCAATATTCAGCTTAGGTGTCATATTTTTGGGGTAAAGTCCGTGAGCCGTCCCAATTGCAACAGCCAATGTGTCAATTCCTGTTTCTCTTACAAAGGTCTCCGCCTGATCCGGATCAGTGTAAATAATATTGGCTGAACCACCTTCCGCTGAACCATTGTTACCAATTGTTCCAAGCTCCGCTTCTACCGAGACGTTTACACTATGCGCCAAATCGACGACTTGTTTAGTTATAGCTGAGTTGTCCTCATATGATTGAGCTGAAGCATCAATCATCACTGAGGTGTATCCATTACGGATCGCTCGCATAACATCCTTGATAGTACCGCCATGGTCCATATGAATTACTACAGGAACACTGCTGTTGTGTGCATACTCTCGAACTGCGGCTACGAATTCATTATTTAAATAAGCGATTTCGTCAGGATGAATTTCTAAGATAACTGGCGCATTTTGAACCTCAGCTTCTTCCATAATCGCCTTCATCATATCGTAACTACAAATGTTAAATGCAGGTACTGCAAACTTATTTTCTAGGGCAACAGCTAGTAAATCCTTCATTGTATACAACATTACACTTCCACCTCGTTAGTTAATTTTTCTTCTGGTTCTTCCATTGGTACAGTTTTCTTTAACAATCCGATTAATAAAGCAGTTACGACTGTTCCTGCCACCAAAGCCAAAAAGTACATCGGCAGATTATTCATTACATTAGGAATCAGCATTACCCAAATACCGCCATGAGGAGCCATTGAAGTTACACCAGCAGACATGGAAATACCCGCAGCCGTAGCTGAGCCTAGCATAAGACTTGGAATGACACGAAAAGGGTCGGCTACTGCAAAGGGAATTGCTCCTTCGGTAATATAAGAAGCACCCAATATCCAGCATGATTGTCCAGAGGTCCGTTCTTCTTTAGTAAATTTGTCCTTGAATATAATCGTCGCTAAGGCCAATCCTAAAGGTGGTGTCATTCCTGCTGCCATACAAGCAGCGATCGGTGCATTAACCCCCGCCGACATTAGGCCAATTGAAAAGGTTGAGATAGACTTGTTAATCGGACCTCCCATGTCTGCGGCCATCATAACACCAATTAACAGACCAAACAGTAGTCCAGAAGTATTACCAAGTCCATTTAACCAAGCAGTCAATCCATTCAAGACCCAAGCAATAGGCTGATCAATTAGAAATACCATTGCTAATCCGATTACTAGGATAGAAACTAAAGGAACAACAATTAGTTGATAGATAGCTGCAAACTGTTTTTTAACAGAAACCTTGTTAGCTATAAGGTTAGTTACATAACCAGCTAATAGTCCACCAATCATCCCACCTAAAAAGCCCGAACCACCGTTTGCTGCAAGTAAACCAGCGACAATCCCTGGAGCAAACCCCGGCTTTCCAGCTATCGAGCTTGCAATTCCAGCTCCTAATGCAGGTACCATCATGGCAAATGCTGCGCCTCCACCGATAGTTGAAAGCGCACCTGCCAGCACATTATAATCAGCTGACTTAGGATCTGAAGCAGTAATGCCAAATGCAAAACTTAGAGCAATAATAATTCCGCCAGCAATGACAAATGGCAGCATATAATTGACACCGTTCATAAAGTGATTATAAATTCCGGCTTTTTGTTGGTTGGCTTCGACTTTTTCCGTTGAAGAGATCCGCATGGTTCCTTGATTGCTTAACGCTTCTTCGATAACTATCTCCGGCTCTTTGATGGCTCTGCCAGTTGAAACTCGTTTGACCTCTCTACCAACAAATCTAGACATATCAATATTCTTATCAACAGCAACAATAATTGCATCTGCGTCTTCAATCTCCGCTTTTGTCAATTCATTCTCAACTTTGGCTCCTTGAGTTTCAAACTTCGCCTGATGCCCCAAACTAGCAGCGGTTAATTCTAACTTTTCCGCTGACATATACGTATGGGCGATTCCTGTGGGACAAGCGGTAATTCCTACGATTTTCATAATAATTCCTCCCATTTTCTTATGGTAATGCAGAATCAATCTAATAGAATCCCTTTAAAATTCGTTAATGACAAATACCTTTTGACCTTCTCCTATAGCTAAATATGATTAAGTCCCTTACACCAAGCACTATTGAACTGTAGTAGCTATTCCATCGTGCTTCTTTGCTAAGCTTTTCTTTCTAAACAATGTGTATTTTCAAGTGCGTAAACTTTTTAGTTAGAATTCCCCATAGAATTATTTAAGTTGTTTTTCTTGACTAATTTAATAAGCAGTTTTAGCTTTGTTCTCGATGATGCTCACAATTTCTTTTGAGTCAGCAGCAGCCTTCAATCGGTTTCTAAACTCCTTATTCATCAGTTTTCGTGACAAATTACTCAAAATATCTAAATGCATGGTAGAATCCTTTTTAGGAACCAAAATAGCAAATACACATTCAACAGGCTGATCATCAAGCCCACGGTAATCTGTCATGCTACCCCCGTGAATGAAACACACAGTCGGTTTTAAAACATGCTTGCTTTTGGCATGCGGAATTCCAAACCCATCCTCGATTCCAGTTGACATTTCAGCCTCTCGGTTATATAAATCCTTTACAATCTTTTTAGCCTTAGTGGCCCGACCATTCTTTTCTAACACTTGTCCAATTCGCTCAAACAAGTCTTCCTTTGAACGAATTGACTCATCAAAAATAACTAAATCATTCATCATCATCCTAGATAGATCCATTAAAACTACCTCCCCACTAGTTATGTTAACGGTTTCTTTTATCTGTGATTACTATAGCATCGCTATTTAAATCGTTCAATGCTTTGACTGTTTTTAGGTAAACAAGTCTTTTACAGCTCTTTTAGCTCAAATCCAATGAACGATATCATTCATCTATGTTTTGTTTTTTTAAACAAATAAAAAGTTGAAATGATTTTTACAGGCCAAATAAAAAAACACCCTTGACTGTTAGATCACTCTAACTTGCCAAGGGTGCTTAATCACTTTGTCTCTTAATTATTTACTGGTTTTACGGAACCATCCCATTTTTCAAGAATCCAATCCTGTACATCTTTACTATGCAGAACTTCTAATAATTTTTGGATACGTTCGTCATCTTTATCTTCTGAACGAGTAGCAACAATGTTTACATATGGTGAATTGTCACTTTCCAATAAAACAGAATCCTTAATTGGATTTAGACCCGCACCATATGCAAAGTTGGCATTGATTGCAACTAAATCCCCTTCGTCATTGTTGTAGGTAGAGGCCAATAATTCTGGGTTTACTTCATAATTAAATTTTAGATTTTTAGGATTATCCTTAATATCATCAAAAGTTGCGGTCTCGATGTCTACTCCATCCTTCACTGTAACTAAATCCGCTGCTTCCAAAATAGAAATAACACGGCCCCAATCAGATTCAGAATTTGAACAAATAACTGTCGATCCATCTTTCAAATCTTTGATGTCAGTAATTTTTTTAGAGTACAAGCCCATTGGTTCAATATGAATCGCTCCTACATCGGCAAAATCATAATCATTTTCTGCTACTGCTTTTTCATAGAAAGGCCTGTGCTGGAAGTAGTTGGCGTCTAATTCACCTTCAGCTAATGACTTGTTAGGTAAAATATAGTCATCAAATTTCTTTATTTCCAAATCAATTCCTTCTTTTTCCAATAGCGGCTTAACATGTTCTAAAATTTCTGCATGAGGAGTCGGTGATGCTCCCACAACTAATGTTTTGTTGCTCTTATCATTTCCGTTACTGCCATCCGTTGTATTATTGCTTCCACCACCACAAGCTGCTAAACCAACTGTCACTAACGCAATTGCTGCTAAACCTAATAATTTCTTTTTCATTTCATTTTCCTCCAATATTTTTATCGTTTATCCGTTTTCTTCGCTAAGAAGTCGCCAACTCCTTGAACGATAAACACAATAATTAATATGATAACTGTCGCTAAAAGAGTTACGGTATAGTTGCCTCGTTGATACCCTTCTTGCCACGCTAACGCACCTAACCCACCTGCACCAATCGCACCGGCCATAGCAGTGAAACCGATCATGGTAATAGTTGTAACCGTGATCCCTGAAATCAAGGCAGGCAAGCTTTCTGGAATAAGCACTTTATAAATAATTTCCAAGTAGCTAGCTCCCATTGAGTCTGCAGCTTCCAGCACACCACTATCCACTTCACGAAAAGCAATTTCTACTAAGCGAGCATAAAATGGTGCTGCTGAAAGAACTAGCGCTGGAATTGCTGCCTTGGCCCCTAGCATTGTCCCGACTAACAATTTGGTAAATGGAATAATCAGTACCATTAAGATCATAAATGGTGTGGATCGAAAAATATTACCGATAATAGAAACAATCCCGTATAACAAACTTTTCCCGTTCGTTTTATTTCTGCCCAGTGTATAGAGAGCTAATCCTAAGAGCAAACCAATAATGAACACTAATATCATGGAAGTGATTGTCATAAACAATGTATCGATAATGGCTTGGCGGAATGTTTCTGGATCAAGCTGATCAAAATTCAAATAAGTTTCACTAAAACTTTTATCCACGATGAATCACCTCCACATCTACCTGTTGGCTGCGAATAAATGCAAGTGCTTGGTCAACTTCTTTTTCGTCACCTGTCACTTGAACAGTTAATGTACCAAACGAATTACCATCAGCGCGTTCAATATTCCCATAAACAATACTTATATCCACTTGAAATTTTCGAATTGCTTGAGAAACCACTGGTTCTCCAGCATTATTTTCCACAAAGTGTAAAGTAACTAAAGTACCTTGAGGATTTTCTTTAAGAAATTCTTTAACTAACTCTGTAGAATCTGCCTTTGGTTCTAGCTCTTGTTGAACAAACAGCTTGGTTACTTCCTGTTGCGGATGCCGGAAGACATCCTTAACCAATCCTTCTTCAACAATTTTTCCTTGTTCCATTACAGCAACTTTATTACAAATCTTTCGAATAACATTCATTTCATGCGTAATCAGCACAATTGTTAACCCTAATTTTTCATTGATATCTGCTAGTAAATCTAAAACTTCTTCTGTTGTTTGAGGATCTAACGCACTGGTTGCTTCATCACAAAGTAAGATGTCGGGATCATTGGCTAAAGCTCGGGCTATCCCTACACGCTGTTTTTGCCCCCCAGATAACTGGGCAGGATAAGCATCTCCTCGACCTTCAAGTCCCACCAGCTTCAACAACTCTTCAGATTTTTGTTTTCTTTGTTCTTTCGCTACACCAGCTAATTCTAAGGGCAATTGGATATTTTCTCTTACAGTTCGAGACCACAACAAATTAAAATGTTGAAAAATCATCCCAACCTTCTTACGGAAATTACGCAAATCTGCTCCCTGCAGCTTCGCTACATCTTCGCCCTTGATCGTCACTTCACCTTTTGTTGCGTTTTCTAACCCATTTAATAATCGTACCAAAGTACTCTTGCCAGCACCTGAATAACCAACAATGCCATAAACGTCTCGTGGTTCCACTGTTAGATCAACACCATTTACAGCGTATATTTCTCCCCCCTTGCCAGAAAAGGTTTTTTCAACCTGGCGTAATTCGATTAATGCCATCGTTTCTTCCCCCTTTGAAAAAATAAAAAAGCTTCCGTCTTAAATGTACCTGTGTACACTTAGGACGAAAGCTCAACTTTCGTGTTACCACCTATGTTTGTAATAGCCTCACGACAATTACCTCATCCAGTACTTGAACGTGCTCATCCGCATACTGTGGTGCTATAACGGGCACTCCCGTAACTGACTCACTGCTGCTCGTCAATTCTGCTCAAAGACCATCTTCCATCTCATGCTCGTTATCCCTTCTCAGCTTGGTGGGACTCTCTTAAAACGCTTATCAGATGTACTCTTCTTTTCATTGCTTTCTCATATGATATGAGAGGATTATAACAAATTTGAAATTTGTCTGTCAATTCATTTTGCTGTTTTTCTTAAAGTGTTTCGAATTCTTCAATATCTACTTGTCTGAAAGATAGTACCCAAGCATCCAATTCATCTTCTGTACTCAATGCAGCGGGATCCTTTTCAGCCTTTTCATTGATCGAAGAAACTACACCTGTTACCGGACTTTTGAATTCACTCACTGCTTTTTCCGCTTCAACTTCTAAAAATGGTTCGCCAGCTTTTACCATTTGACCAATTTTTGGAAAAGAGACAAATGAAACTTCGCCTAATTCATCTTGCACTTCTTTTGTTAATCCCATACAAAAATCCTTATCATTGTGCAAAACCCATAATCCATCTTTTTTCTTTAAATGTGTCATTTTATTTAAATACTCCTTCATATACGTCTTCATTGAAACCATTAATCAAAAACTTTCCGTCTTTGACAATCATCGGCCGTTTGATCAACATGCCGTCGCTAGACAATATACGACTTGCTTCTTGAATCGTCAAGTCATTTATTTGATCCTTAAGATTTAGTTCACGATATTTCATACCACTTGTATTAAAAAAGCGACGTAAAGGCAAATCTGATGCTTCAATCAAAACTTCAAGTTCTTCCGCTGAAGGAGTCTGCGTAATCAAATCAATTACTTCAAAATCAACATCTTGCTGAGTCAACCATGCTTTGGCCTTCTTACAAGTTGAACATTTAGCATATTCATAAAACTTATACACGACGAGTCCTCCTATTTTCCAGCTTCTTCGCAGTTTGATAGCGCATTGACAAAATCAGACCAATCCCCATCATATTCCCTAAAATAGATGAGCCTCCTTGGCTGATGAACGGCAACGGGATACCTGTTAAAGGCAGCAATCCTATATTCGCACCAATATTTTCAAATACGTGGAACAAAATCATCATAATAATACCTGTTGCGATATAAGCGTAGAATTCATTATTCATATCAAAGCATACACGAATCATGCGATAAATCAATATGAAATACAATAGAATCACAAATGCTCCACCAATAAAACCAAAGTTCTCGCCAATAACACTAAAAATCATATCCGATTCACGAACTGGCACATAAACGTTGCTCACATTGTAGCCTGTTCCAAACATTCCACCGGAGCCAATGGCCATCAGAGCATGAGCCAATTGAAAACTTTGCCCCTGCGGATCATGAAACGGATCCAACCAGGAATCAATCCGGGCAAATTGATAGCTTTTGAATCCAACATGCGTCAACAATTCTCGACCAAAATCCGTTGTTACTAATAAAATGATGGACGTTCCTAACACAGCTACAATTAAAATACTTGGAACCACAATCAACCAAGAAATGCCGGACATTAAAAACATTCCTGCAAAAATCGCCAAGAAAACCAGCATCGTCCCGAAGTCTTTTTGCATCATTACTAGCACTAGTACAGGAATGGTGACTAAGAACAGCTTACCGATTAAAAAAAGATCAGTCTTCAATGTACGAAGGTGGTTTTTCAAATTGTGTTGAGTAATAATCAGTGCCATCATTAAAATATAGGCAACTTTCATCAATTCAGAAGGCTGGAAGGTCATTGTACCAACTCTAAACCAGTTTTTTGAGCCAGTTGAGTTTGCCAACTCTGGATCAAAATATCGCAGCAATGCCAACATTACTGCTAAACCAATAACATACAAGAACGGCGTTATCCGCCATAACCACTTTGCATCCAAATGCATAATAATTACTACTACTAAAGCACCCAATGCATACCATAGACCTTGCATAGCGATGCCGCGAAAAATATTTGGATCTCTCGGGTCGTGTGTCAACGCCACATAGAGGGAAAGTAAACCAACTAGACAAAGTAGGAAAACCGGTAAGATAACTCCGTAATCAATACGATTGTCTTTATTTCTTTTTAGCGTATCCATATCTCATCCCTTTTCCAACAATATACTTGCTTATTATAGACGCTTCTTGTCATAAATAAAAGTCAGCTCAGCTGACTTTGTAAAAAATTTAGTCTTCTTTTTTGTTTTGTATAACTTCCTTCAGTAATAGCCAAATCACCAGCTGGATTATAATAAATACAAGAACAAATTGCAGCTTTCCTGTTCCCCAGTTCCCTAATAATAAATTCAATGTCGACAAGGGATGGATGATTAAATCTATAGAATGGATACGGTCAAATCGTCCGATGTAAATAGCAAGTGCCGTCAAAGCTGCTAAAATAGTCAGATAAAACCAAAAATATTTTTTACTGTTTGATAATTGGTTTATCACCTGTATAGCCTGACTCATACCCACAGTGACCATAATTAAGATCGGCACAACTAACAAAAGAAACAGCAGCCAATCCTTAGGAATATTTTGAAATAAGCCTCCACTTTGATAGATATTTAGTACTTCTAAGTGCAGCAAATCAGTCAACAAATAAGGGATGTTGGGAAAAAATAGGAGCCAAAAGCCTCCAAAAACATATTTCCATTTTGTATGCATACGTATTACTAAATTGCCAAATTCAATTGGCAGCCATGCTAAAAAAATATTTAAAGACATAAATGAAAATGGATTAGCAAAAACGGTCATAGCAATCATATAGGCCAAAATAACTAATCGATAAATAGCCGGTTTACTTAGCATCACTTTCATTAGTAAAGTCCTCTCTAATTAGTTAAACAATGGCGTAAACAAAGTCGATAACCCTGTAAAAAGGATTATCGACTAATTTTGATTGAAGCAATTACGCAACAACTATTTATTCTTTTGTGAAAAACCATAGAAAATCGTCGTCATTATTCAAGCGAAAAGACTAATATGACGGCGTTTTCCGCATATGCCAGCTGCAGGGATCGAACCTGTGACCTGCGCGTTACGAGTGCGCTGCTCTACCAACTGAGCTAAGCTGGCTCAATGAATACAACTGAAATTATAGAAAACTTTTAACAAAATGTAAAGCCCAAACTTCTTCGAAAAGCGGTTACATGAAAATTTCTAAAAAAAGTGGTATAATTAAGGGGTACAAGAAAAGGGGGAATTTTTTACATGGCAACATTTGGTAAAATGATAACGCAGATTGACCCTTCAGAAGCAGGAAAAGATTTTCCTGTTGAGACACACGTAATGTTCACTATTCGCAATCAACCTCAAACGGGTGTTATTACAAAGCAGCTAAAAAACGCTGCTGTAGTGGAGTTAGATGAAAATGCCAAAAACGGTGAATTAATCAATCACTCCAATGGGGTTGTAGTAATTAACTATAAACAAATGAAAAAAATTCAGTGATCCTTAAAGGATCACTGAATTTTTTTATTTAGTGCCAAATAACCTGTCACCCGCATCGCCCAAACCAGGAACGATATAGCCGTGTTCGTTTAAATGATCGTCTAAGGAAGCAGTATAAATATCCACATCAGGATGCGCTTCTTGCAATGCTTTCACACCTTCTGGAGCTGCTACTAAACAAACAAACTTCATATTTGAAGCTCCACGTTTTTTCAAAGAATCAATCGCCATGATGGCTGACCCGCCAGTTGCCAGCATTGGGTCAACAATAAATAATTGACGACTGTCAATATCATCAGGCATTTTGAAGAAATATTCATGAGGCTCCAATGTTTCTTCATCACGAAACATACCGATATGGCCAACTTTAGCAGCAGGAATCAATTCTAGAATTCCATCAACCATCCCAATTCCAGCACGCAGAATCGGAACAATGGCTACTTTTTTACCTGACAATGTTTTTTGAACTGATTTTTCAATTGGTGTTTCAATTTCAATATCCTCTAAAGGCATATCGCGTGATACTTCATAAGCCATTAAATTGGCAATTTCACCAACTACCTCACGAAATACCTTTGTTCCACATTCCTTGTCCCGGATAATAGTCAATTTGTGTTGAATTAATGGATGATCAATTACTTGAAACTTTCCCATAATGAATAGCTCCTCATCTATAATTTACTCTTATTATAAGGTAATCTTTGCTTAAAAACTAGTCATAATGCTAGTCAATAATTGGATGTTTATCAGTTAACTCCAAAACAGCTGCTTTTACTGCATCCAAACGGCTTTCGTCACCTTTTGAACGCAAGGTTTCAACAATGAGCTCAGCAATTTTCTTTACATCCTCTTCTTTGAATCCACGGCTGGTAATGGCCGGTGTGCCGATACGAATACCACTTGTTTGGAAAGGACTCTTCGTTTCGAATGGAATCGAGTTTTTATTAACAGTAATATGAACCGAATCCAGCAAGTGTTCTGCCTCTTTACCAGTCATTTCAAACTCAGTAACATCTACTAAAATTAGATGGTTATCACTGCCACCAGAAATTACACGACTTTCTGGTGCCTGGTTAAAGACCTTCACCATCGCTTGAATATTTTCCAAAACTTGTTTTGAATAGTCTTTGAAATCATCTGACATAGCTTCTTTCAAAGCAATCGCTTTAGCAGCTATTACGTGTTCTAATGGTCCACCTTGAATACCAGGGAAGACTGCACTATTGATTTTTTTAGCCAAATCTTCATCATTGGTCAAAATCAATCCGCCTCTTGGACCGCGTAAAGTTTTGTGTGTCGTCGTCGTTACCACGTCAGCATAAGGAACAGGACTTGGATGCAATCCAGCAGCTACTAGACCAGCAATATGCGCCATATCAACCATTAATTTTGCTCCTACCTCGTCGGCAATTTCACGAAAACGAGCAAAATCAATCGTCCGGCTATAAGCACTTGCACCTGCAATAATCAGTTTAGGCTGATGTTTACGCGCTAAAATACGCACAACTTCATAATCAATAACTTCAGTTGATGGATCGACGCCATAAGCAACAAAATGATAAGTTTTCCCGCTAAAGTTTACAGGAGAGCCATGTGTTAAGTGTCCGCCAGCTGCCAAATCCATTCCCAAAACAGTATCACCAGCTTCGATCAATGAAAGGTAAGCAGCTTGATTCGCCTGTGAACCAGAATGTGGTTGAACATTAGCAAATTTTGCTCCAAATAACTCTTTAGCTCGATCAATCGCTAGATTTTCCACGATATCAACAAATTCGCAGCCTCCGTAATATCGACGTCCAGGATAACCTTCTGCATACTTATTCGTTAAAATACTGCCTTGTGCTGCACGAACCGCTCCAGAAACAATGTTCTCAGAAGCAATCAGCTCCAAATTGTTTTGCTGCCTTTGCGTTTCTTTCTCTATGGCTTCCCATAAATCGGGATCTAATGCTTGATAATTCAAATCCATCCTCACCTTTCCTGATTGTTGTATCTAGTATACGAAAAGATTACTACATAATCGAATGTTTTGGCTAATTTTTGTCAAAATAATTTTGAGCAGCGGCTTTTTTCAGCCGATTCATATATGCTGCACCTAATTCGTTTTCCGTAAAAACCTGAGCCAAAATCACATCACTGCCATCAGCTTCATCTAGCGCCCGCAACCCACTATATAACCCGTGAGTTGCTGCTTCAACAGTATCATCCATGAATACATAACGGTCAGCAACCTGATATTTAGCTGCAATTGAGGGTCCTGCCAGTAATGCCATTCTTTTTCGATTTTTCTGTCCCCATTTAATTGCTTGGTCCCAATCTTCGTCTTTAACCATTAAGACTGGAGTATCTGGCGCATAGTGTTTATACTTCATGCCCGGTGCCTTAGGCGTCTCGCTTTCCTTGACTAGATGTTTATCTAGGAATATTTTTGTTTGGAGCACTTTCTCCAATTTTTCTTTGGTAACAGCTCCTGGACGTAAAATGACTGGGGTTTCTCCACTTAAGTCCAATACGGTGGATTCCACACCAATTTGTGTTGCACCGTCATCTAAAATCCCAGCTATTTTCCCTTTTAGGTCATGAAAAACATGCTCTGCAGTTGTAGGACTAGGTTTACCAGAGGTATTTGCACTAGGCCCCACCAGTGGTGCTTCAGTCTTTTGGATCAATTCGAGTGTTTTTTTATTGTCGGGCATTCGAAAGGCAGCTGTGGATAAACCGCCAGTTACTATAGGACTCAGACTGTTTTTTTTAATTGGAAAAATTAAAGTTAATGGACCTGGCCAAAAATACTGTACAATTTTTTCGGTCAGAGGATGATACTTTTCCACAAATGGTTTTGTCATCTCAAAATCAGCAACATGAACAATCAAAGGATTATCACTGGGACGTCCCTTGACCTGAAATACCTGCTTGACAGATTCCGGCAAAAGCGCATCAGCTCCCAATCCATAGACCGTTTCTGTTGGAAAAGCTACTAATGCCCCGTTCTTCAACAGTTTTGCTGCATAGTCCAATTCTTCTGATTGAAATATTTTTGTTTCCACAGTTTATCCACAGCTCCCTTTTTCTTTTTTCCTACTCTATCAAGCGTTCTATTATGACTATCCACGAACTGTGGAAATGAGTTTTGTCAAGTGTGTATAACTCTGTTGATAACTTTTCGGCTGCTCGATTACTTGGTAAATCAGTGTTTTTTTATGAATTATCCTTTTAAAAAAATTTTTTTCCACATGATCTTCCTTTAAGAAACAACGACTATCCGATCATTCCTTGCTAAATCTTTTTTTACCTCAACCAGCTTACTTGGAAAAGCCTTTTGCATCATTTCTTTTACCACCGGTCCTTGTTTAAATCCAATTTCCATTAACAGCATTCCCTCCGGTTTTAAAACTATCGGAGCTTCTTCAGCAATTTTTTGATAGATGGCCAGACCATCATTCTCAGCAAATAATGCTTTTTTAGGCTCGTAGGTTCGAACACTTTCATCCATCAATGACCATTCAGACTGACCAATATAGGGTGGGTTACTGATTATTATGTCTTGAGGTTCATCTATCGCCGATAGAACATCACTTCTCTCATATACGATATTCGCTCCTAGATGATCCGCATTTTCTTTAGCCGTATTTAATGCTTCTTCAGATATATCAACAGCTCGAACCTGCCAATCTGGTCTTGCCAGCTTCAAACTAATTGCAATAGCCCCAGTTCCAGTACCAATATCTACTATTTTCAAATTGTCTCGCTGCCGATTTCGTTCTAGACATAGCATGACTAGCTCTTCGGTTTCCGGTCGGGGAATCAAGGTATTCTTGGTCACTTTGAATCGATGGCCTAAAAAATCACTGTAACCTAAGATATATTGAGCAGGAACATGGTCAAGCAGCAACCGAGTATCCGCCTGAATAAGCATCTCTTCTTCAGCAGAGATTGCTTCTCGCATATGCAAAAGCCACTGCGTTTTGCTCCAGCCTTTACGCTCCAAGAAAAGATATTCGATAGCATAACCTTCTAAGCCGGACTCTTCTAAAAAAGAAGAAGCCCTTGATAGGACTTCTACGTAGGTTTTAACCATTTTGCATCTCTTCCAGTTTCTTCGTTTGATCATATAGGATCAATGCATCAATGATTTCATCAAGCTTTCCGGTTAAGATTTGGTCTAACTTTTGAATAGTCAAGCCAATCCGGTGATCCGTTACCCGGTTCTGTGGAAAATTATAGGTCCGGATACGTTCAGAACGATCTCCAGTACCCACTGCTGATTTACGACTTGCATCATATTCAGATTGTGCTTCCTGTGAAATTTTATCGTATACCCGCGCACGCAAGACTTTCATCGCCTTTTCACGGTTTTTCAGCTGTGAGCGTTCGTCTTGCATTGCTACAACTACGCCTGTTGGAATATGGGTTAGACGTACAGCTGAAGCTGTCTTATTGACGTGCTGTCCACCGGCACCAGAAGCGTGGTAAATATCTGTGCGAATGTCTTTTTCAGCAATGTCAATTTCAACTTCTTCTGCTTCTGGCATAACAACAACGGTCGCTGTAGATGTATGAATCCGTCCTTGTGATTCAGTTGAAGGTACCCGTTGTACACGGTGAGCGCCACTTTCATATTTCAATTTAGAGAAGACATTGTCCCCGGTAATCATCATAATTACTTCTTTGTAACCACCGATACCAGTAACATTGGCATCCATTACTTCAGTTTTCCAGCCTTGTGCTTCTGCATAGCGCTGGTACATATTGAACAAATCACCAGCGAAAAGGGCTGCTTCATCGCCACCAGCTGCTCCACGAATTTCCATGATGATATTTTTGTCATCATTTGGATCCTTAGGCAGCAGTAAAATTTTAATATCTTCTTCTAAAACTTCTTTTTCTTTCTTTAGCTCAGACAGTTCTTCTTTTGCCATCTCAGCCATATCGGCTTCTAAGTTTTCGCCCAGTAGTTCTTCTGCTTCGCTGATTCCCTCGATTACTTTTTTGTAGCGACGGTAAGTTTCAACTGTTTCACGAATACTTGCTTCCTCTTTAGAAAGCTTCATAAAACGTTGGGTATCTGTAACAACCTCAGGATCACTTAATAATTCCCCAAGCTCCTCATAACGATCTTCCATGCTCTGTAACTGATCGTACATCTATTCTTCCTCCTTAATTTCCGGGTGCAGGTAGTGATTGCGGCAAACTGGATAATAAGCCTCATTGCCGCCAATCTGCACTTGATCACCTTCGTAAACTGGTTTGCCATCAATAAAATGCAAATTCATTGTGGCTTTTTTGTGACAGAACCAGCAAATCGTTTTTAATTCTTCTAATTTATCTGCATACAATAATAAATACTTCGAGCCTTCGAACAATTCATTTCGAAAATCATTTTTTAGCCCAAAAGCCATTACCGGTATCCCCAATTCATCAACAACTTGAGCAAATTCCAATACATGGTGCTTTTGCAAAAACTGTGATTCATCAACTAAAATACAGTAAGGTTTATAGTCCAATTCCTTAATGTATTGATAAACATTGGTTTCAGTAAAAATCGGAGTTGCTGGACGCTTTAGGCCAATTCGGCTAGCAATCATGCCGACACCGTCCCGTGTATCCAATCCACTGGTCATCAATACAACCGGTTTATTTTGTTCTTCATAATTGTGAGCAACCTTTAAAATCTCTATGGTCTTCCCACTGTTCATTGCGCCGTATTTAAAAAAAAGCTGTGCCATCTCTTGTCACCTTTCACTTCATTCCTATCGTATTATAGCTGAAAAGCAGTATTTTTTACAGTCATAATTTCTATTCTCTCCTTATTCTCTAAAAGAAGAAGAAATTTTTCGTGATTTTTGGCATTTTAGTAAAGAAATTGATCCTTCATCTAAGAACTGAGGAATTCTTCTTTCTTCTATTTGCAAGCATGATATACTAGTGATAATTATTGATAGAAGGAGTCAATTGTCCCCATGAATTTTTCACGTCGACTAAACTTTTTAAAACGAAGTTTACGCAAATTGGACAATCGGTTCTCATCGATTCAAATTATTGTTTTCTACTATTTGATCATGACCCTGTTGTCTTTACTTCTTTTCTATTTACCCGTTTTTCGGTTGCCTGATGCCCATGTCCCATTTTTGGATATGGTATTTATGGCTATTTCGACTGTCTCAGTCACCGGCCTGACTACTTTCGATATTAATTCTGTGTTTAATGAAGCTGGCGTGGTCATGCTGGAGGTCTTATTCCACGTAGGTGGACTGGGTATTATGATGATTAGTACCTTCTTTTTTATTGTCTCCAAACGGAGAATCTCTCTGAAACAGCGGCAATTGATTATGACTGACATGAATCAGCCGCGCTTAAGCGGAGTAGTTTTGTTAATCAAAATTACCTTGACCATGATTTTATGTACAGAATTGATTTTTGGTACCCTTTTTTCTGTCTATTTTTATATGATGGGCTATTATACGAAAATTAGTGAAGCCATCTTTTATGGATTTTATCAATCCATCTCTGCCGTAACTAATTCTGGATTTGATGTTACAGGATACTCAATTATCCCGTTAGCAAATGACCATTTATTCTTAATTGTCATTATGTTCCTTATTTTTATTGGCGGAATTGGTTTTCCAGTATTGATGGACTTTCATGGCTGGATTAATCACCGTCGTTCAAGCTCAAAGATTCCTTTCCGATTTAGTTTGTTTTCCAAAATTGCACTTTTGGCATTTATCATTTTATTTGTTGGTGGAACAATCATTATTTGGCTGCTGGAAAAAAATCACAGCTTTGGTCAGCTCTCTTTTGGCGATCAGTGGTTGAACTCTGCCTTCTATTCCATGACTACCCGAAATGCGGGTTTACAGATTCACGATTTGAATCAGTTTCAGAACACTACCCTAATCATTTTCTCTATGTTGATGTTTATTGGTGCTTCTCCCAGCTCAGTCGGCGGCGGAATTCGAACCACAACGATTGCTATTATTGGATTGTATCTATACTCATTCTTGAAAAATGAAGAAGATATCAATATTTTCAATCGACGAATTCCTCAAAATGATGTTCGGAAATCGGTGGTGGTCTTCATGCTTTCCATGGGAATGTGCTTTTTCAGTATTTTGTTTCTGACAGCCACAGAAGAACACTCCTTAATTTCCATTATTGTAGAAGTAACTTCGGCATTCGGAACGACAGGTCTTTCCTTAGGCATCACTGATGATTTATCGGCAACCGGAAAGATTATGATTGCTATCTTGATGTTCATTGGACGGATCGGTATGCTGTACACTTTATTGTTATTTGTTCCAAAAGAAACTCGTGACTTAGGGTATGAATATCCAGAAGAAAAGATTATTATTGGGTAGGAGCTTGCTCCTGCCTTTTTTGTAGAAAAGTTAAGAATAAGAAAAGCTATTTAAACTTTTTTTTCAAGTATGATAAGATAAACTAAATTTGTTCAAAGACATGGAGGATGTACAATGGGGTTACGAAGTCATCTGGCAATTGCGGCCGGCAAGACCTCCCAGTGGGTATTAAAAACATTTTTTAAAGGCGGTTCAAGTTATCCAGGTCAATTGGCCTTAAAGTTGGATCCACATATTTTAGATACATTAGCAAAAGACTACAGCGTTGTCGTAGTGACTGGTACCAATGGAAAAACCTTAACAACGGCATTAACAGTTAATATTTTAAAACAAGAATTTGATCAAGTATTGACTAATCCTACTGGCGCAAACATGGCTCAAGGAATTGTCTCTACTTTCCTTCAAGCCAAAGGAAAAAAAGGGTCTAAGAAATTTGCGGTCCTTGAAATTGATGAAGCCAGCTTAAGTAAAGTAACCGAATATATTAAACCTGAATTGTTCTTGTTCACAAATATTTTCCGTGATCAAATGGACCGTTATGGGGAAATTTATACTACCTACAAAATGATTGTTGAAGGAGCCGCAAAATCTCCGAATGCACCAATTATTTGTAACGGTGATTCGCCTATATTTAATTCACTGGATACTGTAAATCCAAGAAAGTATTATGGGTTTGATCATTTACCTGATGAGGAACAAGAAGCGCATTATAATACAGATGGACTATTGTGCCCAAGATGCCAACATATCTTACGCTATCAAATGATTACCTACGCAAATCTAGGAAAATATTTCTGTCCTAACTGCGGTTTCCATCGTCCCGAGCTAGACTACAAACTAACTAAGATGTTAGATATGGACAATACTTCTTCAAGCTTTGTCATTGATGATCAGGAATACAAGATTGAAGTTGGCGGAATGTACAATGTTTACAATGCGCTAGCCGCAACCGCTGTAGCAGAACATTTCAGTGTTGCTCCCGAAAAGATTAGACAAGGCTTGGGCTATGATGAAAAAGTCTTTGGTCGCCAAGAAGAATTTTCAATTAACGGCAAAAAATGTACGCTAGTTTTAGTCAAAAATCCGGTTGGTTTAAATCAGGTGATCGATATGATAGGCTTAGCCCCTTATCCGTTCTCATTAGTTTCTCTACTAAATGCTAACTATGCTGATGGCATTGACGTCAGTTGGATTTGGGATGGTAATCACGAAGCTTTCGCAAATATGAATATTCCCGTAGTAATTGCTGGTGGCGATCGTCACAAAGATATGGCACTTCGATTAAAGGTTGCAGGTATTCCACCAGAACGCTTATCAGAAAAGGAAAATCTTTCTGATGTAATTGAAGCAATTAAAACCGTTCCAACAGAACATGTTTACATTTTAGCTACTTATACTGCTGTATTACAATTGCGTAAGGAACTAGCGCAAAAAGGCTATATCGATGGAGGAATGGATCGTGGCTAATTATCAATTAACAATGGCACATTTATACGGAAATCTTTTGAACACTTATGGTGATAATGGTAATTTATTGATGCTTCAGTATTATGCTAAACAAATGGGTATTGAATTAACCACAGAAATTGTCAGCATCCATCAAAGCTTTGACTTTCAAAAATATGATTTAGTCTTTATCGGTGGTGGTCAAGACTATGAACAAGTGATTGTCTCTAAAGACATTCAAGAAAAGAAAGAAGCACTAACTGAATATATTGAAAACGATGGAGTTATTTTGGCTGTTTGTGGAGGATATCAATTACTCGGCCATTATTATATCGGTGCCAATGGTGAAAAAATTGACGGAATAGGTGCACTGGATCATTATACATTAAGTCAGGATAATAATCGTTTTATCGGGGACATTATTATTCATAATGAAGAATTCGATGAAACCTACTATGGCTTTGAAAACCATAATGGCCGAACGTTCTTAGGTGAAGGTGAACGCCCTTTAGGCAAAGTTGTGCAGGGTCAAGGGAATAACGGTGAAGATGAAGGTGAAGGAGTCATTTACAAAAATGTTTATGGTACTTACTTCCACGGACCGATTCTTTCTCGTAATAAAGCTTTAGCAGTAAGACTTTTACATACTGCTTTAAAAAATAAGTACGGCGAAACGGTAGTTCTTCCTGAGCTTCCTTCAGAATAAAAAACAGCTTGATCCACAATCTCACGGATCAAGCTGTTTTTCTATTTACCAGGTGTAGAAGCGATAACTTTTAACTCGCCTTCTAACGCCCACTTTTGAATGGCTGATGGAAGGATACAACTAGTTCCTGGCTGTAACTCATAGCTTTGTTCATCAATGATTAAATTGCCATATCCCTCTACCACTGTCATTAAAGTATATAAACCTTTCTTAGCTACTGAAAGGTGGCCTGCAACATCCCATTCATACACATTGAAGAATTCTGTCTCCAAATAATTGATGATCGAAGAATTGCCGTGCTTATCCTCTTTAACTTGTAGTTCAGGGCTAATTGCGGGAACTGTAGTGACATCAATTGATTGTTGAATGTGCAATTCACGCTTTTTACCATGGTCATCCTTTCGATCATAGTCATAAACACGATAAGTAGTATCGGAGCTTTGTTGTGTTTCCAGAATCATAATCCCGCGACCAATCGCATGAATCGTTCCACTAGGCACGTAGAAAAAGTCTCCTTTTTTCACTGGTACCCGACGTAATAAACGTTCAAATTGACCTTCTTTGATCCATTCAGCTAATTCTTGACGGGTTTTAGCATTATGACCATACACAATTTCAGCACCTGGTTTAGCATCAATAATGTACCAACATTCAGTTTTCCCTAATTCACCCTCATGCTTTAATCCATAAGCATCATCAGGATGAACCTGTACAGACAAATCATCTTCAGCATCCAAAATTTTAGTCAACAAAGGAAATACCTCTCCCGAAGAATTCCCGAACAACTCACGGTGTTCTGCCCACAGTTTATCTAATTTCCAACCTTCATACGGGCCGTTTTCTACAACACTTACTCCATGGGGATGGCCACTAATTGCCCAATCCTCACCAATACTGTTGTTCGGTAAATCAAAACCGAAAACCGTATGAAGCTGATTGCCTCCCCAAATTTTTTCTTGAAACACAGGTTTTAAAAATAATGGTTCCACATCAATTACTCCTCTATTTTTGGTATAGTCCTGCACGTTCTGCTAAATAAGTTGCTAATATATCATCTCGATGACGTAAGTATTCACTTCGATAGTCTTGCGGATGTACCCGATTAGATAAAAAGAGAAAAGCAGATTGCTTCAACGGATCAATCAACATAAATGTCCCCGTATAGCCTGTATGAAAAAGTAGCGGCTGCTGATCCAAAGGACTAGCTTTTAAATCCCAACCAATACTTCGCTCTTTTTTACCTGATGGAGTTCGGTCAGACAATAAAAAAGTGATGGTACTTTCGTGCAAGTAAATCTTACCGTTAACACTGCCAAAATTCAAATACATTTGGGTAAATTTCTTCAAATCTTCCATATTAGTGAACAAACCCGCATTTCCAGCATGCTCTGCCAAAACCCTAGCCTTAGGATCGTGGGTTACACCTTGAAGTATTTTATCGGCAGCAATTTTTTCAGTGGGTACAAATCGATCATCGATGACTTCAGGTAAGAAATAGCTGTTCTCCATAGCCAGTGGTTTCAATATTTCTTTTTGAAAAATGTCCACTACATTTTCTTGATACAAGTGCTCCAAGAGAAATCCTAAAAGAATTGTCCCAGCATCCGTATATTTTACTTGCTTCCCAAGGTTTTCTCCAGATCGTAAAGTCAGGTAAGAAACCCGTAATTCTTGAGCATTCAATTGATCACGGTTGGGAATATACGTTTGAATGTCTGAGGTATGGGTTAACAAATGTCTCAATGTAATGTGCGGATCTTGAAAAGACGGTAGTAAAGACTGCAGTGTTTGATCCCATTCAAATTCCCCTTGCTCCCATAACTTTAACATCATAGTCGTTGTACAGATAACCTTGGTTAATGAGGCTACATCAAACACCGCATTTTCTTTCATCGGCCGACAAACAGGCTCAATTTGAGCCAATCCGATTGTCGAGGTGCTGCTCTCTTCCCCCTCAATAAAGGAATAAACGGCCCCGGGGAATGCTTTTAACTTCATTTTTTCTTTAATTTTTTTGGTTGTCTCAGGATACATTGCTTTCTCCTATCAAAAAAACCGCGTTTCCACGCGGCAAACTTACTATTTTAAAACGAACCACCATTCGATGCCAACTGAGTCGTAAATGGTAATCAATGATTGTTTCTGGTCCACAAAGAATTCTTTGTCATTTTCATTTAAATGTTCTACAAGCGCTAGCAGATCATCTTCCGTAATGATAAATTGCAAGAAATCTAAGCCCAAGACTTTGTCTGTAGGTTCATCAATCGTCCCACCACTGGCTTGCGTTAAGCCAACATGAAAATCTCCACGATCTAATACTCTTAAATGCCCAGCTTCTTCCTGAACCTTTAACCCTAAAATGTCAGATAAAAAAGCTTCTTCTTTTCCTAAATCGCTTACGTTTAAATGGACACGACCAAAATAAGATTGATGAATCTTTTCTTTTTCTGTCGATTTTGCTGCTAATGCGTCCAAATTGAAACTATTTGCTTGCTCAGTTGAGCTTTTTTCATCTGGCGCATAAAAAACTTCGATCTCATTTCCTTCTGGATCTGTTAATAGAATACCTTTTTCTTTTTCTGTCTTTAAAGCGTCATTAATCAGGTAATCATTTTTTCTTGCACGATACACCACATTGGCCAACTCTTCTTCATTGGGCACTGCCAATGAAAAGCGCTGCATTTTTTTTATTTCACCTTTATGATCATTTGCTCGTGGACTTTCTTCTAACCAAAGTAATTCTGTCATTGGCTCCTTATAGCCTAAAATTGCTAATTCATTTTCTTCCCGCAATAAATGAAATCCTATAATATCCCGGTAAAAATGAATCATCAAATCACGATCTTTCACTCTAACCGCAATGGTTTTAAGTGCCAGATCACCCAAATTGAATTTCCCCATTTTATTAATCCCTCCATATTCATATTAATTTTACCTATAGCACGTAAATACCGCAAGTGATAGCCTCTCAAAAAGGAGGATTACTCAAAAGTTGCTCCCCTTCTATGATCAATCAAGTCGTGCCCTTAAAAAAATGACTATCTTACTGATTCGCGCAAAACCTTTTTACTCATTGGCTCTTGAACAAAATCATTGAAAAAGTCATAAAGCACATTAGATGAATAAAAACCATTTAACGTTTGTATCTAAATATTAGAGTCATTTCCAGATTTCCGTATTATAAGCCAATCATTTGACTAATTTTTTGTTTAAAGAGAGACTAATGATGAGGAGTGAGAACGATGATTCAAGCCTACAAAGAATATTGGAAAAACATTACTGTTATGAACGCCCGTGCTACACGAAGCCAATACTGGTGGCCACAACTAGCCAACTATTTAGTTTTATTCTTGTATAGCTGGTTAACCAACCTGACAAGATATTATGATTTTACAACCGAATCAGTCAAAGAATTAAATATCCGTGTATTGATCTTTTTAGTTCTTTCGTTTCTAATTTGGTTAGCAAACTTTACTGTCCGTGCAAGAAGGTTGCATGACACTAACAAAAGCAACTGGTGGATTTTGCTTTATATCATTCCTATTTTGGGACCAATTATCATGTTTGTTTTGCTGATTTTGCCAGGTACACCTTTCTCTCGTTGGACGATTAACCAATCAGAACTGTCATGAGTATTTAGAACCAGAGTCTTTCTGGTTCTTTTTTTGTATCATTTTTTCGTTTTAACTGTCATATTTGTCGAAATTGTGAATCTTTATTTAAAGATGCTTATTCTATTTAAAGAAGTTTCTAATAGTACTTGTTTTCACATGATATCTATATTACTATCGGAAATTATATTAAATAAAGTAGAGGTGTTAATATGAATCACTCAATTACGATCCAAGAATTTTTAGCACTCGCAAATAAGCAGAACGTCCATATCCTTGATCTCAGAGATCCAACTATTTATGATACAACGGATTTAACAAGTTTTACTCGGGTTGAAAGGATTCCTTTAACACAATTAGTAAATCAATTTACTGAATTGGATAAAGCAAAAACTTATTATCTGTTCAGCCAATTTGGTGATGATTCAGATACTATGACCAGCTTCTTGGAAAAAAGAGGCTATCATGTGGTCAATGTTATTGGTGGAGCAACTGCTTTTTGTCACTATCTAGCAAGTTAAAAAAACACTAATACACCTGAAATATCTGTTCTATAAGATATTTCAGGTGTATTACATTTTATTAGTACTTTTTGTAAGCAAATAAATTGAGAATTTTGAAGTTTTCCGATAGTATTAAGATACACTGAAAGAAAGGGAGTATATTAATGGCAAAAGTATTAGTTGTGAAAGCGCACCCGCTCACAAACGATGATTCACAAACACTTACTGTGTTAGATGCATTTATTTCAACTTATCAATCAAAACATCCGGAGGACGTTGTTGAGATTGTTGATTTATTCCAAGTAAATTTACCAGAAATCGATCAAGATTTATTAATAGCCTGGAAGGAATTGAGTCAAGGCAAGGAATTCACTGATTTAAGTTCTGATCAACAAGAAAAGGTTCGTTTATTCAATGATTTTACTGAACAATTTCTAGCTAGCGACAAAATTGTTATTGCTAACGCATTATGGAACTTGAATATTCCAACTCGTTTAAAAGCATGGTTTGATACTGTCAATGTAGCAGGCAAAACCTTTAAATATACAGTTGAAGGCCCTGTTGGATTAACAGAAGGTAAAAAGGCAATGCATATCCAATCAAGTGGCGGTGTTTATGATGGGAAAGATTTTTCAGCAATGTATGTAAGAGAAATGCTGAAATTTGTTGGAATTACTGATTTCTCATCTGTTTATATCGAAGGAGCAGATTATGATCCTAATCAACGGACTGCTATAGTTGATGCAGCAAAAGAAAAAGCCGTTGAAATTGCTAAAAACTTTTAATAATTCTCAGCTGAAGGCTGGTTGAAATAAAAAAGGTCATTAGAACCAACTCTTAGGAGTGGCTCTAGTGACCTTTTTTCTTAAGAATCAGCAGGTTCTTCTACCGCTTCTTCATCTTTGTATAGCGTTGAAACACTCTTATACCATTCAAAAACATGTGTCGCAATAACTTTAGCTACTGCATAAAACGGAATCCCTAAAATAATCCCTGCCAATCCAAAAATCTTCCCAGCTGTTAGCAAGACAAACATAATCGTTACCGGATGAATTTCCAACTGACTCCCCAAAACTAAAGGCGAAACGATTCTACCTTCAATTGTCTGTTCAATCGCAAATACAATAATTACTTTTACCAGCATAACTGGTCCGGTAACAATGGCAATGAATATAACAGGAACCATAGCCAAGAACGATCCTAAATAAGGAATCAGATTTAGAAAACCTGCTAACACCCCTAATAGAATGCCATAATTCAATCCAACGATAGAAAACCCGATCATAAACATTACTGCTACTGCAAAAGCAACTGTCAGCTGTCCACGAATATAAGAAGCCAACTGTTGATTCATTTCGCTCAGTACATGATACGTCGGACGGCGCATTCTGTTAGGCAGAAAGGAAACCAAATAAGGTCCCAAACGCTTGCCGTCTTTTAATAAAAAGAACAAAATGATCGGTGCTGTAAACAAGGCAATTACGATGTTAGTTACTACAGATACTACGCTGCCTAATCCCTGCAAAGTAACCCGGGAAAGACTTTGAGTCAAGTCAGTAATTGACTCTAATATCTTTTGTGCACTATTCTCAATGTAATCCTGAACTGAGCGGAAAGAAGGATCTTTGAAAAGCTGATCCGCCTTTTCACCAATTGTATTAATGTAGCCAGGGAAACTTTTAACCAGAGATTGGATCTGCTCTCTAATCTCAGGCACAATTACCACAATTCCCCAGATCAACAAGAGTAGAACAAAAATGAACAGCAGGATAATACCGTATTGTCTTTTTATACCCTTTTTTTCTAAATAGTTCACAACTGGATTCATCAAATAAAAAAGAATCCCCGCTAACACCATCGGCAATCCCACAATAGCAAAAAACTGTCCGACGGGTTCAAATAAGTAGGAAACTTTGGTAAACACCAGCAAAATCAAAAGTAAGAGCAAGACAACAACCAAGCCGACTACTACTTGATTATTTAAAAACCACTTCCAAAACCAAGAAGTTTTTTCTGAAAATTTCTTTTTATCCAAACTATTCACTCCTACAAGAAGCTAATTTCCATTCCTGCTTCAATATTTGGTAAAACTTCTGGTTCCAAATATATACCATTCGCACTTTCGTTCTCACTTTTCTTAAAGAATAAAGTCGCATGACCAATTTCGTTTAAGTTTTGATTGGCTAAATGTCCAAGTGCTGTTACATGGTATACTTGATCCCCAAAGCGAATTTCACTGCCAACGTTTAAATCAATGGATTGGCCTTCTTCCTTACGCTGAACGATCGAATGGATCGCCAGTTCAGGTGTAACGGATTCCCCAAAAAGAATCAGAAGGGGTTCTTCATTGATTGCTTGTTCTCCAATTTGAATAATCTCTGTTTTTGTCATCATTCACGCTCTTTTCTAGTTTCTTTTTTAATTATATCATAAACTTGTAGCTATCCAAGTCCCTTACATACTGGTAAAATATAGACATCAAATAAAGGAGGACACTATGATTAAAACAATTCTTTTAGGAACTTATACTCGAAATAAAAGCGAAGGCATTTATCAAATTCAGCTGGATACGCAAAAGGAAACGCTAGATAATTTAAAACTCGTAACCGAAGAAGTCAGTCCTACTTATCTAACAAAGAGCCAAGCAGGTAATCTCTATTCCGTAACGACCAGAGACGAAAAGGGTGGAGCCTCCAGCTATGACAAGCAAATTAACTTCCTAAATGCTGTAACTGAAGACGGTGCACCGTTATGTTATGTCGGGGTAGACGAAGATCGTCAATTACTTTACGGAGCCAATTATCATAAAGGAGAGGTTAACGTTTATCGTATTGAAAAAGATGGTTCTCTGACTGCAGCTGCTTCTGTTTTCCACGATGAAGAAACCGGTCCTCATAAAAACCAAAATACAGCTCATGTTCATTATACTGATTTAACACCAGATAAACGTTTAGTAGTATGTGACCTAGGTACTGATCGCGTTTATACCTATGACGTTGATCAAGAAGGTCAATTAACTGAACTATCTACTTATATTAGCCAAACTGGCAGCGGCCCGCGCCACATTGTTTTTCATCCTGAGAAGGATTTAGCTTATCTTTTTGGTGAACTGGATAATACGGTTACTGTTCTAGCTTATAATCGTGGAGACGGTAGTTTTAAGGCTCTTCAAACACTTTCTACCTTGCCTGAAGGCTTTTATGGCGAAAGTGCTGGTGCAGCTATTCGCATTTCAAACGATGGAAAGTTCTTGTACGCTTCAAATCGAGGGCATAATTCTATTGCGGTTTACAGTATCTCCGAAGATGGTCAAACACTGGAAGCTATTCAATTCATTTCTACTGAAGGTGACGGACCTCGTGATTTTAATTTAGATCAAGAAAATCAATATCTTGTCTGTGGTAATCAAAATACTGACAATCTGACTCTATATCGCCGTGATCCAGAAACAGGACTTTTAGAATTGCTGCAAAAGGATATCTATGCTCCCGAATGTGTTTGTGTCTACTTTGACTAGAATGGAGTTTAAATGATGACTAAAGAAGAAGTTTTGGAACGTCTTAGTAAAGACTTGAAGATCCCACGATTCACTGGAAAAGTCGAAGACAAAGAATATTCCGAAGAAGATTACCAAAAGCTAAAAAACGATTTAAATGATTACTTTGAAAACTACGTACGCAATATAGAAAACTAATGAAAAAGCCGTGGAAAATTGATTGATCAGTTTCCATGGCTTTTTTTCAAACACAAAAAAAACCACCGACTGGGGATCGGTGGAAAAGGAGTAAATATTTTAAGGAGAAAATACTTACGTAATGAAAAGAAAAGGTTGTTTAGGTTATGAATATAATATAACCTAAACAGCCTCTTCTGTATTTAAAATGTAGTTATATTAAAATTAGAAAACACTCGTTTTATTACCCATTTTTCTTATTTTAGTAAAAGGTTCGTAATTTTTTGGATCGTTTTATAGATCGTATCTGTCGCAAAATCCTGCTTCTGCTCGGCAGCATTAAAGGCCTTAACGTTGATTTCAGGCACTAAACTATCTGTCATTTCTTTACAGCCTGCTACATAATCTACATAGGCTTTTTCAAAACTTTTGTGATTTCCCATTACTTTTGCAGGTGGCTTCAACAATTGAATTTTTTTAAGGTTCAATTGATAAAATTCAGTCCCTTCCAAAAATAGTTCATGAATTTCAGAAACTTTCTTAGGATCAAGTTCTTTTTTCTGATCAATTGCCTTACGAATTTTTTCATAGTTTGGATGAAGCTTTTCACCCATCTCTTCAGTATTTTTTATGATTTCGTTGATTTCACGTGCATAAAATCCTACGTTCGGACGCATACTATCTCTCCTCTTACAAATGAATTCTTTGAAAAAGCTGCCGCAGAAGCGACAGCTTTCTATTAACTATTATACCTTAATTCATCGCTTTGCGTTGAAAGAACTTCACAATTTCTACAATTGGAATAATCGCAAAGGATGCGCCTAAAACAATTCCCCATTGATATAAATCGAGATGGGCTACCCGGAATACATCATTTAATCCAGGAACAATGATGATTACCATCATTAAAGCAAAGGACAGCAAAATCGCCCAGTTGAACGTACGATTGCGGAACGGTCCCACCTTGAAAATCGATTGATGAACTGATTTTACGTTAAAAGCATGGAACAACTGCATTAAACCTAAAGTAGCAAAAGCCATCGTTAAGGCATCTGAATGAATCGCATCGTACGTGCTATGAACAGGCCATTGAATGGCTGACCAATAAACAAACAACACTGTAGCTCCCTCTAGAATACCTTGGTAGATAATACTAGATAATACACCGCCTGAGAAAAGATTAGAGTTTCGACCACGCGGTTTATGGGACATTAAATCTTTCTCAGCAGGCTCCATGCCTAGAGCAATCGCTGGGAAAGTATCTGTTACTAAGTTGATCCATAATAAGTGAATTGGCAATAAAGTATCCCAGCCAAATAATGTAGCTAAGAATAGTGTCAGCACTTCACCTAAGTTAGCAGCTAATAGATATTGAACTGATTTTTGGATATTAGAAAAGACCTTACGACCTTCTTCAACAGCAACAACAATTGTCGCAAAGTTGTCATCAGCTAATACCATATCAGAAGCACCCTTAGATACTTCAGTACCTGTGATACCCATTCCAATACCAATATCTGCTTGCTTCAAAGCAGGAGCATCATTCACTCCGTCACCTGTCATGGCAACAACTTTACCTTCTTTTTGCCAAGCCTTTACAATACATACTTTATGTTCAGGAGAAACACGAGCGTATACAGAGTACTCAGAAACTTTTTGAGCAAATTCCTCGTCACTCATCTCGTTAAGCTGAGCGCCGGTTAATACTGCATCATCGTCTCCTTTATCAACGATACCTAAACGAACCGCAATTGCTTCTGCCGTGTCTTTATGATCTCCAGTAATCATAATTGGACGAACGCCCGCTTCTTTGGCTACACGTACTGCTTCAGCTGCTTCTGCCCGTTCAGGATCAATCATTCCCACAAGTCCGGCAAAAATCAGATCATTCTCAACAATTTCTGATTCCATTTCTGCTGGAATCGCATCTACTATTTTATAGGCCATTCCTAAAACACGTAGAGCTTGTTGTGCCATATCGGTATTATTAGCTAAAATATCACTTTTTTCTTTGTCAGTCATCGGAACAACAGTGTCATCTAATAAAACTTTATTTGTACGGTTCAATAAAACATCTGGTGCACCCTTAACTGCCACCAAGTATTTACCGTCAGCTTGTTCATGGATAGTACTCATAAGCTTGCGATCTGAATCAAAAGGCAGTTCAGCCACCCGGGTCTCTTTTTGTACTTCCTGACGTACATCAAAGCCTTTATCAAGTCCAAATTGTACTAAAGCCGTTTCTGTTGGATCACCAATCAAGCCGCCTTCTTGACTGAATTTTGTATCATTGGCAAAGTTCATGACTTTTACTGCCATTAAATCATTTGGTATCTCTTCTTTGGCACCAATTTGCTGATTGTTCACGTAAAGCTTTTCAACCGTCATTTGGTTTAATGTCAGGGTTCCCGTTTTATCTGAAGCAATGATATCCGTAGAACCCAGTGTTTCAACTGCTGGTAATTTACGGATGACAGAATTACGCTTCGCCATAACTTGAGTACCTAAAGCCAGAATAATTGTTACAATCGCTGGCAAGCCTTCTGGTATAGCCGCTACAGCTAGAGAAATCGATGTTAAGAACATTTCATCCCAAGAAGTTCCGTTAATTGCAATACCAACTACAAACATAATTGCAGCAATTACAATAATTGCAATCGTCAAGAATTTACCCAGCTGATTCAGATTGTTTTTCAATGGTGTTTCAGTTTCATCTGCTTGAGCAAGCATCCCAGCAATCTTACCAACCTCAGTACTCATACCGGTGCTAACGACAACGCCCCGACCTCGTCCATAAGTAACATTACTATTCGAAAAAGCCATGTTTACTCGGTCACCAATACCTACATCCTGCTCATCAATGACAACCATTTCTTTTTCCACTGGAACAGATTCCCCAGTCAACGCTGCTTCCTCAATCTTTAATGAAGCAGCTTCTAATAAACGCAAATCAGCAGGAACTACATCACCAGCCTCCAGCATTACGATGTCGCCAGGTACTAATTCTGTTGATTTAATTGATTTTACATGATTATCTCGCAACACATTGGCATTAGGAGTAGACATTTCCCGCAATGCTTCAATCGCTTGTTCAGCCTTAGATTCTTGCAGCACACCCATAACCGCATTAATAATGACAACTGCTAAAATAATGATTGAATCCACGACTTCATGGGAAACCACGGCTGAAATAATCGCCGCGAATATCAACACAATAATCATCATGTCTTTAAACTGTTCGAAGAAGCGAGCAATCATGCTCTTTTTTTCACCTTCATCTAGTTCATTGGGGCCAAATTCATTGATTCTTTTTTGCGCCTCACTTGAAGACAGACCTTCCTGTGTTGACTGCATCTTTTCTAAAACTGTTTCAGTTTCTTCAGCATAAAAAGAATGCGATAATTGTTGCTTTTTCTCCTCTGACATGTTCTTCCTCCTTTGTTATTCTGCACCACCAAGTCTACTCTACTTCCTAAGAAAAAGGAAAAAAAATAGACTTGTGTATGCTTAAAGAACATACATAAGTCTCACTATTTAAGACAACACCAGAAATTTCTTTCTTGCTGGTGGCGTTGCCACAGCTTCAGCTGCTAGTTACTCCCTCATGAATAATACAAGAAGAATTATACCATGAGGAAATACTAGAATTCAATCGGTCGCAAAGGATTCTTTTAAGATAAAAGGCTTTCATCCAAACTTTTTGTCCAAAAATCTTGTTCCGTTCCCTGTTCCATTCCCATAATAAACTTTTCACGGATGTCACGATAGTCTTGAGAAAGTGTTGTAACTAAGTGTTTCATTTCTTCCCGTTTCGTTTGTTTATCTACTGGACAAGGATTGAACACAACTGGTAATTCTTCCCGCGTAACAAAACGTATAATCTGCTTTTCTTCAATATAAATCAACGGACGAATTAAAGTCACACCCGTTTTAGTTAGATAGCTTTTTGGCTCAAAGCTGTTCAACCGACCATGAAAAAGAAAATTCATGAAATACGTTTCAATGGCATCGTCCAAATGGTGGCCTAAAGCTACTTTTTTGCAACCTAGCTCCTTGGCACGATTATAAAGAATACCTCGACGTAATTTGGCACACAAAGAACATGGCGAGCGTTCTTGCCTGATATCGAAAACTACCTTAGCAATATTGGTGGGAACAATCTCTAACTGATAGCCCAATTTTTCTACAAATTCTTTTAAAGGAGAAATGTCGCACCCCTCAAATCCCATATCCAAACAAATTGGAACCAATTCGAAGTCAAAGTCCAGCCGACCTTGACGACGAATTTGATCCAATAAATAAAACAAAGAGGTACTATCCTTGCCGCCGCTCATACCGACAGCTACCTTGTCACCAGCCTCAATCATTTGATGATTCAGGATCGCCCGACGCATTGGATTATAGTAATGTTGATTATCTTTTTTCTTAAAACTCATATTTACTCCTCAAAAAAATTTTCCTGCAGACTATACTGTTTGCCGGTCGTAATATCGTATTGGATCATTTGATAATCCTGATAGATAGTTTCCTGTTTTTTATTTAACCGAACGCTTTCTCCCCATTGGCCATTTTGATAATACATGCCTTTCTCAAAAGCTGGAATTTCCTCCTGTAAAGCTAGCAGCAATTGGTGAAACCCAGTTGTCTGAACACCTGCTTGACGAAGCAAATCTGGCGTAAAGTAAAAGGGACTGGTAATAACATTCTTTTGATCTTGGTTTTTCAATTGATGGTGATTGTCATACAGGAAAAACTCCGTTTCATGCAAAGCATGTCCAGCGTTTGCTTGTTGGATTTCATCACTGTAAATTCCAGGTAGATGGTCTCCCCAGAATACTACCAGTGTTCGTTGATCTAAACTATCTAGTTTTTCCAGAAAGTTCCGTAAGGATTTACTGGCATAATAAATATCTTGCAAATAATTGTTAACAGACGATGTATTATTGCCATAGGCCTGAAAATCAGTTTTACTGTATTTTCCATTGTAAGGCAAATGAGTCTGCATGGTTACTAGATGGATGAACTGCGGATCATCTTTAGCCAGCAGATCCCAGATTTCTTCATATGCTGACGCGTCAGAAATATATGGATTGTTTTCCTGCGTTTCTGTATGCTTCATGGTGTCTTCATCTAAAAACTGATCAAAGCCCATAACTTCATAGACATCTTTTCGCTTATACATTGAAGTATTGTAGGGATGAATCGCTGTTGTTTCATAATTGCGTTCTTTTAACAGCGAAACCAAGGAAGGCAATTGATCCATTTTAGGCACTAGCATCGTATACGGCGTTGTCATTTGCGGATTAAACAGTTCCATCGAGAAACTGGTAAGAGCTTCAAATTCAATATTGGCTGTTCCTCCACCATAGTTTTGGGAAAGCATCTGACCACTATAAGTATTATTTGCTATTGTACGATAATCAGCCAAAGGATCTCCACCATTAATTCGAATCCCTTTCAAATGGCTAGGATCTGAAAAGCTTTCGTTCATGATATAAACAATATTCGGTGTTTCAGCAGATTCTTCTTTTGGTACTTCTGAAGTATATTTTTCCGTGATCTTCTTAATGGCTGCTTGGGAATAGCCTTCTGGCTCATCCATTGGCTCCACTCGCAAATTGTACAAAAAGCCCCCCATAAAGCCGGTATTATAATAATTCATTTCTTGACTATAAGGGATCCACAGCGCTGTCTTATTGTAGGCTTTGCGAAGCAAGTTATTTGGGTTATTAAAATGACTGACATACATCAGTCCGAAGCTGCTGATGACTAGCGCTGCCAACCGAATGAGCTGCTTTTTCTTTGACAGTTTTCGACTTCTATAAATGCTAAAACCAGTAATCGCAATTCCCAATAGAAGCAATAAAATAAACCCAAGAAACAATGGCCAACCGATAATATCCCGAATCATGCCAAATTCCTTAATCATTTTTAAATCATCTGGATAGATGGGTTCTGTACGGTATTTCATTTTTAGAAAATCAGCAATTCCTATTCCAAGAATCAGAAAAGTATAGAACAAACTGCCAAATAGAAAAGATCCCATTACACTAGTTAGAAACATGTATAAAATCAACAATACTAGACAGCCTAAGAAAAATTTTTCAGTATGCCAAGAAAAAGCAAATTTAAAAGCCAGATCAAAAGAAAAACCATTTTGGGCTAATTGTAAAAATAGATTAGAACCCATAATCAGCAAAATGATGCCTACGATTACTGCCACTGTCTTCAATACTTTTTTATGTTCTCGTAATTTATTTATGTTAGTCAACTCCTACTAATCAATCATTGGTTATTTTAGCGAGAAATCAACTAAAAGTAAAGGCGGCTCTACTGATGCGGCTGAGTTAGTACCCGTATGCGTTTCATCGCATCAAGTTGCTGCAACACTTCAGCTGCTCGCGTTAGTTTCTCTTTGTCAGCTGCCTCCACATCCATAATAACGTAAATAAACTCTCCTTTACGGTTACTGATCATATCCACAATTTCAAGCTGCAAATTCGATACTGCTTCGATGATTTTTTGCCACATTTTTGGTTGATTTTCATAAAAGAACGTAAAGCGATGTTCTCCTCTAAATGGTAATTTAGCTGCAGGAAAATTGACTGAGTCCTTCACCGTACCATACAACAAAAAAGCTTTCAGTGCTTTAGCAGCGGCAGCTCCACTATCGCTCAGCGCTTCTTCAGTGGTACCTCCGATATGGGGAAGCTGCAGGATTTTTTTCTGCCCCTGTAGTTCATTTTCTGGAAAATCGGTAATATACCCTGCCAGCTTTTCCTTTTCTATTGCCTCCAAAACAGCCAGACTGTCAACAATTTCTCCCCGACCAAAATTTAAGACATACGCGGTTGATTTCATCCGCTGAAATTCCTTCTCGGAAAGCAAATGTTCAGTGTTCTCTGACAATGGCAGCAATACTACAATAAAATCAGCTTCATCTAAAATGGTTTCTAAGGAAGCAAAACGCATAATTTCACTTTCAGGATCATTGCGGGCATAACCTAAGACATCCATTCCTAATTCATAGCAGGCTTCTGCCACTAAAGAACCAATTGCTCCAATCCCTAAAAGTCCAACCGTTTTTCCCTGCAATTCTTGACCAATGAAATCAGCCCGTTTTTCTTCAGCTGTGGTTAGCAGGTCGCTGCTTTCTAAGCCCTCAACCATCTCAGCAGCTTGAAAAATAGGTCGAGCGGTTAGAAATAAGCTAGCTAAAACTAATTCCTTTACCGCATTAGCATTTTGGCCGGGTGTGTTCATGACAATCGTCCCATTTTGAGTAGCCGCCTCAACATCAATTGTATTTACTCCCACACCAGCTCGAGCAATAGCCAACAATGAATTTGTTAGCGCATTGGCCTCAATCTCGCCACTGCGGATCATTAATGCGTCTGCCGCCTCCTTAGCTATCTCAAAATGCTTCTTGTCCAATGGTTTGAGCTGATTTTGATCAAAATCAGCCAATAATTGAATCTTATACATCTCTTTCACCTCTTTAAAAAAAGAAACTGGAAGTAGGTTCTTCCAGTTTTCTCAAATTATCGTTTCCAAAAATCATCAAAAATCGTGATTGGTAAATGACGTTTGTGTTCCGTTTTATTCCACCATTTTTCAATGGTTTCACGAGCTTCTTCGTTGATTTCTTTGCCCTCTACATAGTCATCAATGTCATCATAAGTTACACCTAGAGCAACTTCGTCAGCAACTAAAGGTTTGCCATCCTCCAGGTCAGCTGTTGGAACCTTCATATAAATAGCTTCGTCAGCGCCTAATTCTTTCAAAAGCATTTTACCTTGACGCTTGTTCAGGCGGAATAACGGTAAAATATCTGCACCGCCATCACCAAACTTAGTAAAGAAGCCGGTAATATTCTCAGCCGCATGATCTGTACCAATTACTGCACCGCTTTTTCCACCAGCAATTCCATACTGAGTAATCATCCGCTGCCGTGCTTTAATGTTTCCTTTGTTAAAATCACTAACGGATATTCCTGCCTCTTCTAATGCTGCTACTTGAGCATCTACAGCAGGTTTTATATTTACTCGTAAACTTATATCTGGTTGAATAAAATCAAGAGCACGCTGTGCATCTGCTTCGTCGAACTGTTCGCCATAAGGTAAGCGGACGGCGACAAACTGGTAGCTGTCGTCTCCTGTTTCCTCACGCATTTGCTCCATTGCTAATTGCGCAAGGCGGCCTGCTAATGACGAGTCTTGACCACCGCTAATTCCTAAAACAAATGTTTTTAAGAAGGGATAGGTTTTTAAGTACTCTTTCAAAAAGTCAATGCTGCGCAAAATTTCAGCTTTCGGATCAATCGTTGGTTTTACACCTAATTCCTTGATGATCTCATTTTGCAGTGTCATTGTATCGCTCCTTCATTTTTGCTATAGATTTTCGAACTTCATCCATGATTCTGTTCTTATGATCCCAGCAATCTTGAGACAAGTCAACTGGATACTTCTGAGGATTTAAATCACGCTTATACTCTTCCCATAAGGAATCCAAATTGTCTTTAGCCGTTTGCTTCACTTCTTCAATTGTCGGTACCTGATAAACCCGCTTACCTTCTATAAAAATATCTTTTAAAATAGGTCGAGCAGTAAAATTGTGAACCGTCTTATTAATATACGTATAAACTGGATGGAACATAAAAATTTCTTCTGCTTCACGAGGATCTTCATCCCACAAAGTAACATAATCACCTTCAGATTTCCCATCAGAATTACGAGTAATTCGCCAGACTTGTTTTTTCCCAGGCGTTGTTACTTTTTCAGCATTACTCGATAGCTTAATGGTATCAATCATTTTGCCTTCTCCATCTTCAATTGATACTATCTTGAAGACTGCACCTAAGGCAGGTTGATCGTAAGCCGTTATTAATTTTGTTCCTACACCCCAAACATCAATTTTCGCATGCTGCATTTTCAAATTCTGAATCGTACTTTCGTCCAAATCATTAGAAGCATAGATTTTGGCATCCGGGAAGCCCGCTTCATCCAGCTGCTGGCGAACTCTTTTAGAAATGTATGCCATGTCACCACTGTCAATCCGTACACCCATGAAATTGATTTTATCCCCCATTTCGCGCGCAACTCGAATCGCATTTGGTACGCCAGAGTTTAGCGTATCATACGTATCTACTAAGAAAACGCACTCTCTATGGGTTTGAGCATAAGCCAAAAATGCTTCATAGTCATTTCCATAAGATTGGACTAATGAATGGGCATGCGTTCCACTGTCAGGAATACCAAAGATTTTTCCAGCTCGA
The DNA here is from genome assembly GCF_050498925.1 of Enterococcus sp. AZ163. Taxonomy (NCBI): domain Bacteria; kingdom Bacillati; phylum Bacillota; class Bacilli; order Lactobacillales; family Enterococcaceae; genus Enterococcus; species Enterococcus sp. AZ163. The sequence goes on along the minus strand of NZ_JBIPAO010000001.1, from coordinate 2,065,061 downwards.
ACATTGCTGGTGGCATCTGCCCCACCAATATAAGCTGCTCGAGTTCCCCAAATAGCCGCGTCCATCTCTTGCGCTCGCCGTGTGCCAAATTCTAATAAAGGATCATCACCAATTACTGATTTAATTCTAGCCGCTTTGGTGGCAATCAAGGTCTGGAAATTTACAATGTTTAATAATGCTGTTTCCACTAACTGGCAGTGGAGCAATGGTCCTTCTACTTGAATAATTGGTTCGTTGTTAAAGACCAATTCACCTTCTACTGCTGAACGGACAGTACAAGCAAATTTAAAGTCGCGCAAATAATCAATAAATTCAAGTGGGTATTCTTCTACTTCAGCTAAATAAGCAAGATCACTTTCACTAAAGGTCAGTTCTTCTAAGTATTTTACTAAACGTTCCAATCCCGCAAAGATGACATACCCGTTTTCAAAGGGCATTGTGCGGAAGTAGCACTCAAAGACAGCATGTAAATCTGCCCGCCCGGTTTCCCAATATGTTTTCATCATATTGATTTGATACAAATCTGTATGAAGCGTTAAACTGTCATCCTCATATAGCTTTTTCATAATCATGCTCCTTTTAGTAATTTCAATGGTTCTATTATATCAAAAAAAAGGAAAAGCGTACGGCTTTTCCTCTTTTATCACAAATTCTATTTCACGTTTTGTTCAATTAAAATAATATCCTTGTAGTTGTGGCGAGGACGAATCCCCATTTCCATGATTTGTTTTTTATACCCTACATTGACGGTGACATCCTTACGATCAACTTTCAGAATGTGGTGGATGATCGTATCCACCTCGTCATGTTTTATTTTTCGCTGACGATTTAACAGCAGCAAAGTGATGGTATCAAAGCGGTCCAAATAAATAATTTTTGTACGGTCATAAGCATACAATTTATATAGCTTAACAGCTTGCTGTTTAGCAAACGTCAGCTTGGATAATTCTGGGTACATAGCTTCAAGATTTAAATTACTGGTAATTGGGGTTTCAATTAATTTCATCGTTCACACTCCTTTTTGCTACTCTATTGTATCACAGGAATGTGAATAAATTGATTCACTGAATCGACCAATCGCTAAAATTTCATGAAAAAAAAGCTAAATCTCTCTAATTCTTATTCAAATTTCTTCTATATTATATCGTGAAACCACAAAAGCATTAAAAAAAGCCACAGATAAAAAATTCTGTGACTTCATAGATCATTTATTCAGCTACTTTTTTACCAGCATTTTCAGCTGCTAATTTACCTGAAGTTAATGCCCATGCATTATTTGCTCCAGAAGGTGAATCTGTTCCCATTACACCACCGACTACTTCTCCAGCAGCATAAAGTCCTTGGATTGGTTCACCTGATTTATTGATTACTTCTAGATGATCATTTGCAACAAGTCCACCCATCGTGGTTGCGAAACGTGGTTTTTGTTCAATCAAATAGTAAGGACCATCGCCTACAGGTTTTTGCAGGAATTCAGGTTGACGACCAAACTCCTCATCTTCACCTTTAGCAACATACTCGTTATAAAGAGCAACTGTCTCTGCCAAGCTGTTACCTGGCATACCTGCTTTAGCTGCTAGTTCATTTAAAGACTCAGCTCGGAAAGCTTTCGGAGTTCCCATACCATTATTGGAAATCCAGCGTTCTAGATCTTCACGGGCAATTCCACCCTCGGCAACCGCATCACTGAATTTTTCAAAATGCTCTTGATCCAACAAAATGTAAAGCATTTGAGGGTTTTGCTCTAGCAATTTCTCTAATACTTCCTTGTTGCTGGCACGTTCATTGACTACACGCTTACCATCAATGTTGACTAACAAGCCATTTTCCTTCAATACAGCGATATTTCCGCCTATTGTGGATTTGGCATATCCTTTAGATACTTCGACTCCATTTGGATAAATTTTACCGTATTCCATTAGACGAGTATCTGCATCGATGCCTGGTGCAGTCGCCATTAGCAGCCCATCACCTGTAGATGATTTAGTTCCGTAGAACAATACTTTGTTCAACTCTTTGCTTAACAGGTTAGGATTATTCCCGTAGCCGCCTGTTGTTAGGATTACTGCTTCAGCAGTGATGTTATGAGTTTTCCCAGTTTCTTCAATTGCTTTAAGTCCAATAATTTTGCCGGATTCATCAGCAATTAATTCTTCAGCTTTTGTTTGTAAATAAATAGTTACATTGCTGCTGTCTAATGCCTTACGAGCACTTGCTGCAAAACCGTGTCCGCCATCTTCATAAGCAAGCTCACGATTTTTACGATACTCAGCTAGTACATGCAGACCGCCTTTCATGTCATATTCTACACCCATATATTCATGAACCCAATCAGTTGCTTGTCCAACATTTTGAGCCAACAAATTCACTAACTCAGGAACATTCTTACCACTACCATTTTTTAGGAAGTCTTCCACCATTAACTCTGCGGTATCATCAGTAACACCTGCTTCAGCCTGCAGTTTAGAACCCATCACTACTTGGTTCCCACCACTAATTGAAATAGCGCCTCCGACAAAACTCATTTTTTCTAGTAAAATTGTTTTTAATCCTAATTGATCTGCCCGTAGTGCGGCAGATATTCCAGCTGCTCCAGAACCTACAATAACTACATCGGCTGTTTCTTCAACCACTTCTTTCGACCACTGTAATGTTGGTTTTGGTCGGGCCATTAAGACTTCTGAGCTTGCTCCAGCCAATTCAACTGCCTCAGCAATACCGTCGATAACCCCTTGGCTTGAAGCTGAAGCTCCCGAGATAACATCAACATTCAAGGTTTGGCCTTCAATAATTTGTTGTGGCAAACGCTCAAATACTTGGTCAGACAATCCCTCTGATTCTTCACCTGAATCAATCGCAATGCTTTCAATCCGTTCCTTAGAGAAAGTAACTTTCATTTCAATCTCACTGTTGTGCCCTTTTGCTGCAACCGTATAAGTGCCTGGCTTGAACTCCAGTTTCATCTTTTGCAGTTCTTTCAAGCGTTCGTATTTGCGCTTTTCCTCTTCTGGATCTTTTACCATTACCATGGAATCCATGAAATCCCAAAGTGGTGTCGGAATTAGAAGCTCTTTTTGTTTAGCAATATGGGCATATTCTGGCACCGCTTGATCGTCTTTGATCATTTGCACCCAGGTAGGTTCTACTAAGAAACCTTTACCAACCGCTAGCAGGTCATAGCCTAATTGCAATGCATCATCTGCATCTTTACGTTGCAAAATTCCGCCAACACCCATAATCGGAACGTCAGCCAGCTCAGGTGAACGTTGCGCAAGATATTTGGTAATCAATGGTTCTGGATCATTTGATTCAACAATTGATGGACGTGTATAAGCACCCATTGAAAAATGGAAATAGTCAGGTTTTAATGTAGCTAGTGTATTCAATAGATACATAGTATCTTCAAAACGAATCCCAGGTTCTTCAAGCTCTTCCGGAGAAAAACGGTACCCTACGATAAAGTTTTCAGCACCTTGCTCTTTGATAACACGTTGTACTTCCTTCATTACCTCCATTGAGAAAAGAGCGCGTTTTTCACGGCTTCCTCCCCATTTATCTTGGCGGCGATTCGAATGTGGAGAAAAGAATTGTTGCAGCAAGAATGTGTTTGCTCCATGGATTTCAACACCGTCAAATCCAGCTTCAATCGCTCGACGAGTTGCATCTCCAAATAGTGTAATCATTTCTTCGATCTGCTCTTCGGTCATTTCTCTTGGCACTGGCGCTCCAGGTCGCAAAGCTGCTACTGGACTCGCTGAAACAGGAACTGCGCCACCATTTAATTCAGGCCATGCCATCCGACCTGCATGATAAATCTGCATGATTGCCTGCGAACCTTTATCCTTAATTGCTGAAGCTAATTCAGACAAGCCAGCAATTTTTTTATCTGTATCTACGCCGACTGCTCCAGGGAAGCCGCGGCCTTTATCCTCGACAAAGCAGCTCTCTACGATAATTGCTGCTGCCTCTCCCGAACGGAATTTGTAGTAATCAATAATTTGTTGTGTGACCTCACCATCATAAAATGCTGATTGGGTAGTCATCGGTGACATGAATAAACGATTTTTGAATGTAGCACCTGAATTTAAAGTGACTGCATCGAATAAACTTCTTGCCATTGTTGTTTTTCCTCCTAGTAAATCTATTAATTTAATTTTTCCAGTTAAGTAAAAATTTTATTCCAATAAAACGACATGGGGTTTCAGTTTGTCTGAAACAAATAGTTCATTTGTGCGGCTAATAACCAATCCTTCAATCTGAGGCATTTGATTAAGCCAATTAAGTGCTTTACCTGGCGATTCATGAAATAGTATCGTTGTCCAAAACTCACCATCAAGGGATTGATCTGAAACAATAGTTAAACTGGCAATATCATTGTCTACAGGATAACCTGTTACCGAGTCAAAAATGTGGTGGTATTTCTTCTCCCCTGATTTCAGTACCCGTTCATAAATTCCAGAGGTTACAACAGATTGATCTTTACTTTTTATGACTGCAACCAGATTCCCTCGTTCCTTCATCGGATTTTGGATTCCAATCTGCCAAACTCCTTCTGGATTTTTCGTAGATTCTCCGATAGTCAAAACATTCCCGCCTAAATCAATGATTCCTGATTGAACACCTTTGGTTTGAAAATAATTTTTGAGTTGATCAGCAAAGTATCCTTTCGCTAGGGCTCCTAAATCAATCTCCATCCCTTTTTGTCTCAGAAATACCGTTTGATCTGTTTCATTCAATTCAATATCTTCCAGACGAACAAGTGTCAATTTTTCTTCAATCTCTTGTGCGGTTGGTACTCGAGCGTCATTGAAGCCGATATGCCAAAGTTTTATTAACGGTCCAATAGCAATATTTAGCTTGGAATGTGAAGAAATTCCCATGTCATGGCCTTTTTTGATCAAATTGAACAAATCAGTTGGAACTTTCACGGGTTTTATACCTGCTTGTGCATTAACCTTCATTAACTCTGAATCCTCTTGGTTTGCACTAAAACGCTGCTGAAAATCTTCCAACATTTTTTGTGCATGCTCTAAAAGCAATTGGGCTTCGGAATGCTCAATCGATAAGGTAATTACTGTACCCATCATTTCCAGTACACGAGTTTCCAATGGCAAAAAACAGCCTCCTTTATCGAAAGTTTGTTATTCCGTGAGCATTGTATAATAAAATAAAACCATTACTTTTAAATACCGCAAATTTTAAACAAATACTTCATTTAGTTATGCCGTATTTGATTCACATTCTCTGTTGATGCTTAACTTACATAGATACTACTTTTGAGAAAAACAGTCCCACTGTTTCATGACTATTGTAAGAGAGAGAAACTATAAAATCTAATACTTTATTTGGATTATATCTATAAAAAACGTTTATCAATCAAGGATTAAGGTTAGCGCTTACACTTTTTGATCTGTAAATTAACTGATAGAAGAATAAAAATAGAATGACGCCTTTTAAATACCAGCAAATTTCTTAACTAAATTTTATCATTTATCGTAACTTATTGTAGTAAGAAATTCTATTTTTAATAAAAAAAAAGAGACCTTGTTTTAACAAGGTCCCTGAAATATTCTTGCTTACATCATGCCGCCCATCATTGATGGATCCATTGCTGGAGCAGCAGGTCCATTTTCGGAAGGTTTATCGGCAACAACTGCTTCAGTTGTTAATAGCAAAGCAGATACAGACGCTGCATTTTGTAATGCTGAGCGAGTTACTTTTGTTGGGTCAACGATACCTGTTTCGACCATGTTTACCCATTCGCCAGTTGCTGCATTGAAGCCAACACCTTGGTCAGCATTTTTCAATTTATCGATAACCACTGATCCTTCGTATCCAGCATTTTCAGCGATTTGACGAACTGGTTCTTCTAGCGCACGAACTACAATGTTAATTCCGGTAGCAGCATCGCCCTCCGCTTCCAGTTCAGCAACTTTCTTGATTACGTTTACTAACGCTGTTCCTCCACCTGAAACGATTCCTTCTTCAACCGCTGCACGTGTAGAGTTCAAAGCATCTTCAATGCGTAGTTTCAATTCTTTTAGTTCAGTTTCAGTAGCAGCACCAACTTTAACAACTGCTACACCACCAGCTAATTTAGCCAAACGTTCTTGTAGTTTTTCACGATCAAAATCAGAAGTTGTTTCATCAATTTGACGTTTAATTAATTCTACACGTTCTTGTAATTTTTCTCTGTTGCCAGCACCTTCAACGATTGTTGTATTGTCTTTATCAACAACTACTTTGCCAGCAGATCCTAAGTTTTCCACTGTTGCATCTTTCAATTCTAAACCAAGATCTTCAGTAATAACAGTAGCACCAGTAAGAACTGCAATATCTTCCAACATTGCCTTACGACGATCGCCAAAGCCAGGAGCTTTAACCGCTACAACATTAAATGTTCCACGGATTTTGTTCAATACTAAAGTAGGTAGAGCTTCTCCATCCACATCATCAGCAATAATCAACAATGAACGTGATTGTTGCAATACTTGTTCTAGCAGTGGCAAGATATCTTGGATATTAGAGATTTTTTTGTCAGTAATCAAGATATAAGGATTTTCCAAAGCAGCTTCCATTTTATCGTTGTCAGTTACCATGTATTGAGACAAGTAACCACGGTCAAATTGCATACCTTCAACAACGTCTAATTCTGTATCAATTCCTTTAGATTCTTCAATGGTGATAACACCGTCGTTGCCAACTCTTTCCATTGCTTCAGCGATTAACTTTCCTACTTCTTCGCTGCCAGAAGAAACAGCAGCTACTTGAGCAATCGCATCTTTAGAATCAACCTCTTTAGAAATGCTGTGTAATTCTTCAACTGCCGTTTTTGTTGCTAATTCAATTCCGCGGCGAATGCCCATTGGATTTGCACCAGCGGTAACATTCTTCAAGCCTTCGCGGACAATTGCTTGCGTCAATACAGTCGCAGTCGTTGTACCGTCACCAGCAATATCATTTGTTTTAGAAGCAACTTCAGATACAAGTTTTGCTCCCATGTTTTCAAAATGATCTTCTAATTCAATATCTTTAGCAATAGTAACACCATCATTAGTAATTAGTGGTGAACCATATGATTTTTCTAATACAACGTTGCGACCTTTTGGTCCTAAAGTTACTTTTACTGTATCAGCTAATTTATCAACCCCACGTAGCATAGCTGCGCGTGCATCTTCTGAAAATTTAATTTCTTTTGTCATTATTTCTCCACCTCATTTTTTTATTCTACAATAGCCATAATATCTTTGGCAGAAAGAATTAAGTATTCTGTTCCGTCATATTTTACTTCTGTACCAGAATATTTTTCAAACATTACTGTGTCGCCAACCGCTACGGGTATTGGACTTTTTTCACCGTTATCTAACACGTTGCCTTCGCCTACTGCAACAACTTTTGCTGTTTGTGGCTTTTCTTTGGCAGCAGAGGCTAAAACAATGCCGCCTACTGTTTTTTCTTCTTCTTGAGCGACTTCAAGAATGACGCGATCACCTAATGGTTTTAACACGATAAATCCCTCCAAAATAGTAATGATGTTAAAGTCATTAGCACTCGCAACTTCAGAGTGCTAACTTACAGTTATTATCATACCCATTTTTACTTTCTTTTGCAAGTCATACCGTCTCTTTTTTTTAAATTTTCTAAACCAGACTTTTTCTTCATCTGTGCTATAATTGCTAACAAATCTACTAATTAGAAAGGACTGGCTATGACAACTAAAAAATATCTTTTTCTGACTATTTTTACTTACGGACTTGTCTTGTTTTCACCACTCGTTTTTGCACCATTAATTAGTTCAGATGTACAACAATTAATTCAAATTACTACCTATTCCTATATTGTCGGTGCTGTTTTACTACTATTTTACTGGAGGAAAAGCCAAACATTAAATATTGAAAAAAATAGTAGAAGCTGGAAAACCGCAATTATTTTTGGTTTGTCAGGTATCTTCTTATCTATGCTTTTACAGATGGTTTTACTGCAGATTGAAACCCGACTAACAAATCAATCGGTGGCTTCTCAAAATACTCAAAACATTGTTCAGTTGATCAAAGAAAATTCAGTATTTATTATTGCTACTACAGTTGCTGGCCCTATTATGGAAGAACTAGTCTTTCGCAGGGCAATTTTTGGCAGTTTGAATCAACGTTACGGTTTTCTTGTTCCGGCAATAATCAGTTCCCTTCTATTTGCCCTTGCTCACCAGGATGGCCATTACTTATTATACGGTGGATTAGGTCTTTTCTTTTGCTGGTTATTCCAACATACAGGAAAAATTTGGACCTCCATGCTTACTCATGTAGGCATGAATTTAATTGTCATTTTAGCTCAGTTAGCTATACAGCAAACTAGCTGAAAGCCTAACTTTTGCCTTTTTGCACGTTTCCTCCTACACTAAAATTAGTTTAGTTAGGAGGAATTTTTTATGAAATTAGCAATTATTGGTGCCACTGGTCATGCCGGATCTTTGATTCTAAATGAAGCTTTAGAACGACAGATTGACGTAACGGCAATTGTTCGTCATCCTGAGAAGTTAGTGGTGGATATTCCTTACTTAAAGAAAGATTTGTATGACTTAACACAAGATGATTTATCTAAGTTCGACGTGGTCATTGATGCTTTTCGTCCTCCCATGGGAAAAGAGGAGCTGCATCAAAGTTCTTTACAACACCTGATCGATATCTTATCAGGAACAGCTACTCGTTTATTAGTTGTTGGTGGTGCTTCTTCTCTTTATTTAGATGACGAAAGAACCAAACGGATGATTGATGTTTCCGATCCGGATGCTCCGTATTACCCAACAGCTTATAATATGTATCAAGCCTATTTAGAATTACCAAAGGCCAAAGATTTGCAGTGGAGTTACTTAAGTCCGGCTGCTAATTTTGTTCCAGACGGTTCTCGAACAGGAAACTACCAGTTAAGTGATAATCGTTTGAAAAAAAACGCCGAGGGACAAAGTGACATTAGTATGGCGGACTATGCGATTGCCATGGTGGATGAAGCCTTGAAGAATCAACATGGGAATCAACATTTTAGCGTTGTCAGTCTTTAACATAGGAAAACGACCGAGCAGTCAAATGGCTCGGTCGTTTCCGTTTACTTAATTACCAAATTCTGCAACTGTGCTCTAATCTCCGCTTCAGGCGCTCCCGCTGTTAGCAACGCACTAGCGGTATACGCACCTTCTACAAATGCTGCGTCAAAAAGCTCAATTTTTTTGTCAGTCATTTCTATCGCCATTTCTAGATTCATTTTAGCACTCCCTAAATCATAAAAGGCAAATAACTCTGCGGCCTCATTTTCTTCAATAGCTCGGGTAATTTTTTCCATTGATGTTCCTATTGAACCATCCTCTAAACCACCAGCAGTCGTGATTGATACTCCTTTAGCTACTTCACTTAGCAAACGTTTGAGACCCTCAGTCATTTCAACTGTATGGGACACTAACAAAATACCTTTAGTCATCAAACACACCTGCCTCTAAAAATGATTCAAAAAGATAGGCTGAGGACATCGCTCCAGGGTCAATATGACCAATTGAACGCTCTCCTACATATGAAGCTCGACCTTTAGCAGCTTTTAACTCTCTGGTTTTCTCAGCTAACTCCTGCAGCTTCGCTTCCGTCAAATGATCTTCTTTTAGCAAGTCAACGGCAGGAAACCACAAATCCAACATCGTTTTTTCACCTACTGTTGAATTACCGCGTTTTGTGATTCCTTCTGCTGCAGCGGTTAACAATGTGACTGGATCAGCCGAAGTTTTACTGGCCTTCATCATTTCCATCATAGCTGTTCCATATAACGGCCCTGAAGCACCTCCAACTTTACTAATGAGAGCCATTGCGGCAGCTTTAAAAATAGCTGGCAAATCACCTTCTAGGTTTGCGGCCATTACTGCGTCCATTCCACGCCCCATATTATTTCCATGATCGCCATCACCAATTGGCGTATCTAATTCACTCAAATAGTCTTTCTTCGCTTGAATTTTTTCATTGAACACTTGTAAAGCAGTCCTCAGGTTATCCGGCGTAAACATCTTCATCCTCCTACTTTCCTTTCAATTGAATTCCATCTATTACCAAGATATCGTATGGACAGGTTCGTTTAGCAAGCGCAGACGTTCATCATCCAATTTAATCATCGTTACTGAAGCCCCAGACATATCCAAAGAAGTCATATAATTACCTACCTTAGAGAAATCTACTTTAATTCCATCAGCTGCCAATAACGCTTTGACATCATTGAAGTAAATGAACAATTCCATTAGAGGTGTTGCCCCCATACCATTGACGAATAGTCCATAACTCTCACCAGATTGCCAATTAAATTCTGCTTTCAACTTGCCCACTACTTCTTCCGCCATTTTGCTAGAGGTTTTAATTTTTTCCCGACGATATCCAGGCTCACCGTGGACTCCCACACCATATTCCATCTCATCGTCGGCTAAAACAAAGCCAGGTTTACCAAACTCTGGCACAGTCGCTCCAGATAAAGCGATTCCAATAGTTTTAATGTCGGAAACTAACTCTTTGCCATATTCAGCCAAGTTGTTGAGCTCCTTACCTTGTCTTGCTAAAGCTCCCAAAATTTTGTGAACCAAAACAGTTCCAGCTACCCCTCGTCGCCCTTGTGTGTAGGTGCTATTTTCTACAGCAATATCATCATCTACTAATACAGAAGCGACTTCAATCTCCTCCATGTCAGCCATTTCTTTTGCCATATCAAAATTCATGACATCTCCAGAATAATTCTTTACAATCAGTAATGTTCCTTTACCTTTATTTGTACCCTTTATCGCCTCAAAAATTTGGTCTGGTGTTGGCGAAGTGAAGACTTGCCCGCAAACTGCTGCACTTAACATACCATCTCCTACAAATCCAGCATGAGAAGGTTCATGCCCACTTCCACCTCCACTAACTAGAGCAACTTGATCAAAATCATCTGTACGCGCTATCACTAATGTTTCTGGAATTTGCTTTACATAGTCCGGGTATGCACTTACTAGTCCAGCAACCATTTCCTCGACAACGTTCTTTGGCTGGTTAATAATTTTCTTCAATCTGATTCCTCCTCTTTTTATCTTGCTTCTTTTATTTTATCACTTAGCTGTATAAACGAGAAATTGATAGAATTCATTGAACAAAAGTTCATTCCTAAAAAAGTTGTTATCGCCAAAAAAAGCCAGAGAAAATGAGTAAGTATCATTTTCTCTGGCTTATAGGTTAAATTGCGAATAACTCAGTTGAACACTCAGGATCGGTATCATAAATATTGAATTGATAGTTGACTCCTAAATCGTAACGAGTCAGCGTCTCTTCCATTGTCATATGTGCCAATTCTTTCATGTTGTTTTCCTTACTTAAATGTCCTAGATATATTCGTTTGGTATTATCGCCAATAATATCAGTCATTACTAAAGCCCCGTCTTCATTGGATAAGTGCCCGCGATCTCCTAGAATGCGCTGTTTCAGGCTCCAAGGATAAGGCCCCATACGCAACATTTCTAGATCATGGTTGCTCTCTACCAAATAGGCATCAGCGTTGCGAATCGTTCCTCTCACGTGATCACTAGCATATCCAGTATCCGTTAACATGACGAAAGAACGACCGTCTTTATAAAAACGATAAAATTGGGGAGCTGCAGCATCATGGGAAACCCCAAAACTTTCGATATCCATATCACCAAAGGTTAAGACTTTACCCATTTCAAAAATTTGTCGTTGCTCCAGAGCAACATTTCCAATTAAAGGTGCCATCGCATCCCACGTTTTCTCATTTGCATATACAGGTACTTTATATTTTCTTGCTAGAACCCCTACACCATGAATATGATCACGATGCTCATGGGTTACTAGGATAGCATCTAAATCTTCTGGCTTACGATTCACTTCCGCTAGTAATGAGGTTATTTTCTTCCCGCTTAATCCAGCATCTACTAAAACTTTCTTTTCAGCACTTTCTAGATATAAAGAATTCCCGGTGCTGCCGCTGGCTAAAACACTGATTTGAAAGGCGTGATTCATTTCCAACATAAGTGATTGTCCTCTCTTTGTAAAAACTTCTCTTAGTATACAACCCTTTTTATGGATTTTCCACCTTTGATACCGAATTATTAGAAATAACCTGATTACTGATTGCATTAACTTTTTCTATTTGAACAACTTTGTCGGCATTCTCAATTCGTACGAACCAAACAGGTACATATACGTTTTTTTCTCGTACCTCCAGTGTTCGAAAATAGCCTAAATAGATTTCTTGAATAGTTGAACCTGGCGGAATGTTATTATTGATATACAACGTGTTTAAGATTTCTTTTTCCGAGTACAAGCTCATTTTTTCTCGTAAAGGTTCAATATCCTTTAGCAAAGTTTGAGTATATCCCGTTATGTGTGACGTTTCATCACTCGAGGCTTCAACGCTTAAGGTTATCCGCGAAGTTTCATCAATAAAAGGAATATCTTCATAGGATTGAGCACCCACTATTTTAGAGCCTTCATCATCTTTTTTCGAGATGCTGGAAACGTACATATATTGATCCCCAGCTAAAATAAACTGAGGGTCTCGCATTACTTCGTTGAAGCTCTTCTTTGTCTCTTTTAAGTCAAATTTAATATTTTCCAAAGGCGTACTTGTTAAAACTTTATCAGATACATATGAAGAACTACGAACAGAAGCGTTAACTTCCTCATCTAAAAGTCCAAATAAATCATCTTGTTCGGCACTTAAATAGTACCCTTCAAAATGCTGATCGGAAATAGTTCCTTTGTAATGAATGTCGTCATTTTGCAGACGCTGCGAGATATCTTCTCGTTGATCAGAGTTCGTCACTAAGCTTTGTTCGTGGCGGCCGCTCCAATAAATACTGAACAAGAAAATATTAATTCCAAAAAAGGCAATAAAGAAAATCCATTCGATTTTGCGAAAATCCACTTAGTTCGCCTCCGTTTCTACTAAGTTTCCGTTCACCAGTGTATACCACTTATTATCGTATTTTATATACCATTCTGGAGTTAAGGCTACTACTCGACCGACACTATCCACATCTTGCCAGTTATAGCCAATAATATAGCTTTGCACTAAATTAAGATCGTATCCACCGTAGGATAAAGTTTCCGCTATTGTGGTTGAACTTGGTAATTCAACCTCTTCTTCTGCAGGTATGGGTACCTGAACAGTGTCCATACTGGTTTGGATTTTGACCTGATTGGATTGGTTGTTGGGTTCAATATTGACGCTCATTTTTCCTTTAGAGGTCTGACTGAAAATGGGATAGCCTTCCACAAAGATCCGATAGTTTACCTGATTGTTTTGTCGGTCAAAATACCGTAGATTTCCAACCGCCGTACCTAAGCGACTAACATAACTGAAAGTCTGAGTATATAGGCTTTGATCCTTTAACTCCTCAGGTAACTCTCCTGAAAAACTTACTAATCGATCAACTTCATTCATGGTTAACTCTTCATGTCCACTAACGAAAGAACGCGATTTATCTTCCTCCTCTTCTCCTTTAGCCTGTTCTGGATCTTGGAAAAAGGCGTTCCGGAATAATGAATAGGATTGTGTCGTCAAAATATAGCTGTACTTTTTCAGGTGGACATTTCCCTCAGTTTGCAATAAACGTGGAACCAATTGATTCTCTGGCGTCATTGCTAAAAAGCGTTCTTCGTTTTCTCGATAAATTGCTTCGATTTTATCAAAATCAGTTGAAATAGAGGCTTCGTAAACAATGTGTTTTTGATAATTTAAAAACCGAATTTTTTGTCGATCGAAGTCTAACTGAATTTTGCCAAAAAGAATACTTTCTTCGTCATCAAGCCCATTTAAATTTAAGGGAATATCGAAAACTTTAACATATTCAGCTAATGAAAAAGGCCCCTCATAATTTAGTTCAACACCATTCGCCAATTGGTAATAATTTGCAATTTCCTCTTCCGTATTGGCAACAATTTCTAATTGTCCATAGTTACTCTCAGTCAACCGAGCTTGAAGCGTAGCCAATAGGTTCTCACTGTTTGTTTGGAAATGTTTCCCGTCTAAATCCCAAATACCTCTTAAAGGTAAAAACGCATCGGTTGCTTTGGTATAGTTTTGTTCGTTATTAACTACCTGCGTATTGGAATTAACATCAGGAGTTCGACCAGCTGGGCTCACCCAAATAGAATAGGTGAAAAATAAGCTTAGTAAAATCAGGCAAATCAGAAGTCCGCGCATAACTTTTTCAGAAAATCTCATTCCCACCAATCCTCCTCGTACGGTTCATAAGGTAAGGAGAAGGAGAAGGTTGAACCTTTGCCCTCAATACTATCGACCCAAATGGTTCCTTTATGGGCTTTAATTACTTCTTTAGATATAGCCAATCCTAGTCCCGTTCCACCTTGTTTCCGGGCCCGCGCCTTGTCCACACGATAGAATCGTTCAAAGACTTTTTCCAAATCTTTTTTCGGAATTCCTAAGCCTTCATCTGTAACACTTAGTACCACATTATTATGGGTCTCTAGCAGATGGACCGTAATCTTTCCGCCATCTGGTGAATATTTGATAGCATTGTTCATGATATTGTCAATCACTTGCATAATTTTATCAGCATCAACCTCTACCCATAAATCACGCTCTGTAAAATCTCGAACAATCGTATATTTTTTGTTCTGATTATTAACCATCATATCAAAGCGATCTAACACATAATCTGCTAGTTCATTGAAATTAACAAACTCTAAATCCAGCTGCTGATTACCTGAATCCATTCTAGACAAATTTAACAGGTCATTAATCATTCGTATCATGCGATCCGTTTCACCTAAAGTTACCTGAATAAATTCTGGAGCAACCTCTTTGTCTTCCCAGGCACCTTCATCAAGCGCCTCTAAGTAACTGCGTACGCTTGTTAATGGTGTCCGTAGTTCATGTGACACGTTAGAAACGAATTGTCGACGTTCTTCAGCAGTTTTTTCTTGTTCAGTTACATCGTGCAATACAACAACTAACCCACTGATAAATCCGGACTCACGACGAATCATAGCGAAGTCCGCTCTCAAAATCATCCGATCTTCTTCTTGATCCGATTTCGAGCGGTCCAATAGTAATTCTTCCTGCGCTTCCAACAACTTACGCAAGGTATATTCTTCCTCTAAGTCTAAAAGGGTCAAAATTGACTCACCGATTGCATCTTCATTTTTGACATCTAGCAGTGACAAAGCCATCTCATTAATAGTAATGACCTTCCCACGACGATCCGTTGCAATTACACCATCTGTCATGTGGGTCAAAACGCTGTCCAAACGATTCCGTTCAGCCTCCATTGTATCTTGAGCGTCCTCGATCCGGTCAGACAACTTATTGAAGGTTTCCGCAAGCTGACTCAGTTCGTCATGCCCATGGACCTCAACTTTATCAGAGTAATCTCCTTGAGCAATCTTTATAGCCTGCTGCCGCATTTCCTCAATCGGCTTGGTGATGGAACGGGCAACTAGCAAAGCAACAACCATTGAAATAACGCCCGCGATTAAGGAGGCGGTGAAAAAAATGATTGCTGTATCGCTGATTTCGGTATACTTCTGTTCAATGTTACTTTTAACATAAAGAGCCCCCAGCACGGCTGAATCGCCTGTCGGGGACTGAATTGGTTGAACATTAATATATACCCGTTTATTATTATCATCGAGTGCAACAAATTGCTTCATAGTTAAGTCGTCAATATCGCTGTATTCGTTCTTTTTCCCTACAATAGAATCTTTGCGGCCTACGTCGTTAGTCGCCAGTACAATTCCCTTATCATCAACAATCCACATCTCCTGAATATCAGAAGCATTATTGTTTTCTAATAAACGTTGCAGAGCATTGTTATCCGAACCTTGAGACATTGTAGTCCCTAATGAGTTCGCCAAATAAGAGACCCGCTGATTCATATCTTTCGTAAAGTTATTGACTGTTTCTTTTTCTAATCCACGAATAAAGTATGCCCCAATGATTTCAATCGAAATCAATAGAATCAAGATAAATGAAAAAGCAATCTTGAAATTTACTGATTGAAAAAAACGGACTTTATTTTTCATTTAGTTCATTACTCCTGTTCAGGGTTGCGCAGGTAATAACCTACACCTCTTCTAGTCACTAAATAGTTTGGATGACTAGGGTTATCTTCAATCTTTTCTCTTAAGCGACGAACAGTTACATCCACTGTACGTACATCACCAAAATAGTCATAGCCCCAAACCGTTTGCAATAAATGTTCACGAGTCATTACTTGACCAATATGTTTAGCTAAATAATGCAGCAATTCAAATTCGCGGTGGGTCAATTCAATTGTTCCTCCGCGTTTGGTTACCATATAGGCATCCGGATGGATGGTTAGATCACCAATAGTTAAATCACCTTGTGTTGTATCGTCTTCTTCTTTAGGTGCTTGGCCGCCTCGGCGCAGGTTGGCCTTCACTCGTGCGACAAGCTCACGATTAGAGAAAGGTTTCGTAACATAATCATCTGCACCTAACTCAAGCCCTAAAACCTTATCAATTTCAGAGTCTTTTGCGGTTACCATAATAATTGGCATATCATGCGTTTTACGAACCTCACGAGCCACTTCTAAACCATCTTTTTTTGGCAACATTAAATCAAGCAAAATCAAATCCGGCTGGACTTCTTCAACCTTCTCAATTGCTTCTTCGCCATCATAAGCGGTAAACACCTCATATCCTTCTTTCGTTAGGTTAAATTTAACGATATCAGAAATCGGCTTTTCATCATCTACAACTAAAATTTTCTTCACTAAGAGTCACCTCAAACTTTTTCATCTAAATTATATGCTTCTCCATTATACCTTATTTCGAAGAGTGTTTCACCCTCTCAAGGTTCTCAGGCTTTTTCTTGTCAAACTTTTACGAAACCACGAAAAGCTGCTGAGCTCATTGTGACCTAAGAGTCTATCTTCTACTAAGAAATTAAAAAGAGACAAAACAACCATACCATACTTCTAAAACAAAAAAAGAGAATGCGTACTCCATCTTCTAAACGTCCAAAGACGCCGACAGAATACCATTCTCGTGGGTTTGGCACCCAATGGGCCGTGAGGGGCTCGAACCCGCGACCCGCTGATTAAGAGTCAGCTGCTCTACCAACTGAGCTAACGGCCCAAATAAGCTACTTCAATATGTTAGCATTGGTGATTTAAAATTGCAAGAAGAAAGAAGAAAAAAATTATGAAATATTCATGTGATAATCCAACCTAGTTTTGATAACCATATTGTATAATCTTATTGATTTTGTTAAAATAAATTTAGAAGGGAGCAAAGCCTAGATGGAAGCAAATGAAGAATTGAAACAATGGTCCGCAGCACTAAAAGAAGTTCGTTTACCTCGTTGGGAAGAACTCCCCGAGTTAGAGCTGTACATGGATCAAGTAATTACTTTAATCGACCGTTACTTATCACCTATCATTGAACCAGAAAAGCATCATCTACTTTCCAGTGCTATGGTGAATAACTATGTAAAACATAAATTGGTACCGCCACCACTCAAAAAGCGCTACAACAAAAATCATTTGGCTTATTTAATTGCCATTACCTTGATCAAACAGGTCCTAACAATTACAGATATTAAAGAACTAATCGTCATGCAATTAGCCATTGATGAACCAAAACAAGCCTATAATAATTTCTGTCAAATACAAGAAGAATCTCTGAGATATGTTGCCGGCTTAGTTTTAGCTGAAGAAAATGACCCGACGCTCGTCAGACAATCAGATTATCGATACTTAGCGGTAGAAAATGCCGCAGCCTCATTTGCGAGTAAGTTGCTGGTAGAAAAAATTATTGAATTGGAGAAAACGGATGACTAAAGAAAAAATTGCAATTTTAGTAGACTCTGGAACAGATACGCCTCAAGAAGTGGTAGACAACTCACCGATTTTTATGGTTCCATTGCGTATTATCTTTAAGGATAAGGAATTACTAGACCGTTTGGAAGTTAGCTCAGATAATATTTTCCCTCTTTTAAAAGAAGAATTACCAAAAACTTCGTTACCAAATGGTGAAATGATCATAAAAGTTTTTGATGAAATCAAAGATCAAGGCTTTACACATGTAGTCATCATTACTATTTCCAGCGGATTAAGCGGAACCTTCAATGCGTTGCGATTGTTGTCTGAAGATTACACAGGCCTAACTTTCCATGGGATTGATACCAAAAACATTGGAATTGCTGCCGGCTTCTCCGTCATTCTAGCCGCTGAATTAGTTAAACAAGGAAAATCGTTTAATGAAGTTATCGCAGGTGTTGAAGCCTGTTTACCTAAGACTAAAGTTTTTTTTAATGTGGATACATTGGAATATTTACAGCGTGGCGGACGAATTGGCTTAGTTGCCTCCTTGTTAGGAAGCGCCTTGAAATTAAAGCCGATAATTTCCTGTAATGAGGAAGGTATCTACTATACAGTGGCAAAAATTCGCGGTCTCAATAAAAGCTTTGATAAAACGATCCAAATTGTTGGAGATTTACTCAATGGTCACAATCGATTTAATTTGGCGGTAGCTCATGCTGATGCGATGGAAAATGCGATTAAGATGAAAAAACGTCTAAAAGAAACCTTTCCAAAGGTGGAAAACATTTATTTTGGACCGATTTCGCCGGCCTTGTCTGTACACACAGGACCTAACACTTTAGGTGTTGCAGTTCAGATTTTGGATTAAAATTAACGATTAAAAGGAAACACAAGTCTTTAAAAGATTTGTGCTTCCTTTTTTTATGTCGACTAACTCTCATTCTGTTTAAGGGTCATTTTACTTTTCCAAATTCCCGTCCTCTCTTCCACTTCATCTACATTTAAAAAAAATTAAATTGTAAGCTCTACTGCACTAAACACTTCTCTTTCACAGCGAATAATTGAAAAAAAGCTAGGCAACAAAAAAATTTCGAAAAAAGGACAAGATATTACTTTACAAAAAGATTTCTTGTGTTACAATAATATTACATAAAGATTACAAGGAGTGATTGAGATGAAAAAAGTTGTTTTGTTCAGTTTGTTGGTATTAACCTTCCCAATTGCAGCGTTCGCTGAAACTACCGAGTCCGTCCCTAATGCAACTATATCTACCCAAGAACAGACTATTGAAAGTGTTCCTGCAGCGGAAGAAGTGATTGATTCTGGTTCAACAATTGACATTAGTACAGCTGATGCAGATGAACAAGATAAAACAACTCATTCTTCTACCACTGACCTTGAGAAAAAAGAGAACGTTGAAACAAAAGAGTCCACTACTCAATCATCAGAAACGAAAGAATCTGATGAACCAGTCAAGGAAGAAACGAAGGATTCTGAAACAGTTAAAAAAGAGGAGAACAAAGAGTACACTCCCACAGTTATCCGTGAACAATTGAAAGATACAGGCTATGGAATTAGCCAAGTTGAATTGGACAGCTATACAGATCAACAGTTAACGACTGCATGGAAAATTTTTGAACGTTATAATTATGATATTACTGGTATGGATTTTGGCAGCTACGTAAGAGTATTACGTAAAGCTTACAAAGATAATGTGATTTCTGCAGCAGACGCTGAAAAAGCTTTGGCTTTTAATCCTAGTCAGTATAAGACCACAGATGAACTCATTCAAAATATTGATCCATTGTACAATTATATTCAGGCTCTTTATCCTAAAGGAAATGGTTTTATTGAGCTTAGTCATCTTTCCAAAGAAGAACTGATCCATATCCTCAATCATCTTGCCCCAGTTCAAGATAAAATTGCCGCTATAAACGGCAATCTATTCTCTGGAGTAGTTAACTGGATTCAATCTTCTTCGATAGGCAACGCACCTATTGACAATGGGCCTAGAAAAAATGACCAACCAACTAATGTAGCAACCAATGTTAATCAGAACAAAGAAACACCTACAAAAGCTGAACAAATAGTAGATCAGCAAGCTACTGCACAAAAACAGTACCCAAAAACTGGGGAACAAAAAACAATTTTCTTAACAATTGCGGGAATTGTACTAGTTGCTGCTACCGCTTTTATCGGCTTAAGAAAAAAGCAGGTCCACTAATCAACTACTGCTAAGTAACCATTAAGTAACCATTTAGACTACACCTGTTTTTTCTAAAATAATACTATTTAGAGATTCCTTTTATATCAACGACTTTCTAAGTCAAAAAACACGAATCAGCTGCTCGCTGATTCGTGTTTCTTCTATTATAATAGTTCTTGGTATTTATTCATGTAGATATGCTTGATCACTGTGACAAGCAACAAATAGCAAACAATCGTTACCATTAACCATAGCCAGTAGTTGGCTGGTAAAGCACTAAGACCGAAACTGCGTCCCAAGCTAGTAGCAGGCAGGATCGAGCCCACAGCAATCCCAAAACCTGTTACAGTAGTTAAAATAAAGGATGCTCTGCTTTGTAAAAATGGTACTTTTGGGGTCCGTAAAGCATGCAAAACTAAGGTTTGAGTCCATAGTGATTCAACAAACCAACCAGCATTGAATAGGGCTATGAAAGCAACCTGCTGCTCTGGAGACAAGCTATGATAGCTGCCGCCAACCACTGCTGGACAAATAAAGAAGTACAACAGCAGATAGGTAGTAATGTCAAAAACAGAACTCGTTGGTCCTAGCCAAACCATAAATTTCCCAATGCTTGAAGCTTCCCAACGTTTTGGTTCATCCAAATATTCTTTGTCCATCCGATCCCAAGGAATCGACATGCAAGAAACATCATAAATTAAGTTAAGAATCAGCAATTGCAATGGCAGCATTGGTAAAAATGGCAGGAAAGTACTAGCGACCAATACTGAGAACATGTTCCCAAAATTTGAACTGGCAGTTGCTTTGATATACTTCATAATATTCCCAAAGGTTTCTCGACCTGCTACAATCCCACGTTCTAATACCATTAAATCTTTTTCTAATAAAATGACGTCAGCAGATTCTTTGGCAATATCCACTGCTGTATCAACGGAAATACCGACATCCGAAGCTTTCATCGCAGGTGCATCGTTTATCCCATCCCCTAAGAATCCAACTGTGTGCCCATTTTCTCTCAAAAGACGGGTAATTCGTGCTTTCTGCTGTGGATTTAGTTTAACAAAGATATTGTATTCTTCAATTACTCTCGCTAGATTTTCGTCTGAAAGCTTGGCAAGTTCTTCCCCGCTGATTAATACTTCAGCAGAAAGACCTACTTGTTTGCAGACTGATTCGGTCACTAACGCATTATCTCCGGTAAGTACTTTAACACCTACTCCATGTTTCTTTAACGCTTCCAGTGCTTGTTTAGTCGTTTCCTTTGGCGGATCTAAAAAGGCTAGATAACCAATCAAGACCATCTCTTGTTCATCCTTAACTGAAAACTCGCCGACTACGCTAGGATTTGTCTTTTGTGCAACCCCTAATACGCGCAATCCATCTTCGTTCAGTTCTTTTACTTTTGCCAAAATCTCCTCGCGAATCTTTCCAGTTAATGGAATAACTTCTTTATGGAAATCCACATAGCTGGAAATCGCCAGCATTTCTTCGATAGCACCCTTGGTAATCATCTGTGTCTTCCCTATATTATCTTCTACCACGACGCTCATACGGCGACGTTCGAAATCGAAAGGAATTTCATCCACTTTTTGATACTGAATTTTGTCAGTTTCAAGTGTTTCTTTTGACGCATCAATAATGGCAATGTCCAATAGATTTTTTAAGCCAGTTTGATAATAGCTGTTTAAATAGGCATGTCGCAATACGCGATCATTTTCTTTACCATCACAATCAAGATGGTATTCCAAAATAATTTTATCTTGAGTTAGTGTTCCCGTTTTATCCGTACACAAAACATCAATTGCACCAAAATTTTGAATAGCATTTAAATTCTTAATAATCGTTCCTTTTTTGGCCATTGCTGAAGCACCCTTAACCAAGTTTGTTGTCACAATCATTGGCAGCATTTCAGGAGTCAATCCCACGGCAACCGAAAGTCCAAACAAACAGGCTTCCATCCAATCACCTTTAGTTAATCCATTGATTATGATGACAGTTGGAGCCATTAAGGACATAAATTTAATCAGCAGGAAGGAGGTTTTTTGAATTCCTAATTCAAAACTGGTTTTAACTGGTTTGGCTGCCAAGTCTCGGGCAACGTGTCCGAATAATGTGCGATTCCCTGTAGAAATAACTACACCCTCTGCGGTACCACTAATCACATTGCTTCCCATAAAAACCAAATTCTCATAGCTGGTCTCTGTATCATGATGATTAGTTGTTCGGCCAGCCGTTTTCTCCACAGGGTAGCTTTCACCAGTCAGCGCAGATTGAGAAATGAATAAATCCTTCGCATGGATTAAACGGATATCTGCTGGGATCATATCCCCTGCAGAAAGCTTCACCACATCTCCACAAACAATGTCTTCCATTGGAATTTCAACAAAGTGATTATTTCTTTTCACAGTCGCAGTAACGGTGACTAATGATTTTAATTTTTCAGCTGCTTGATTGGATCTTACTGATTGGATCAACGTCATACTGCCGCTAATAATTACCATGATAGCAATAACACTGACACCAAATAAGTCTTTCTCTCCAGGCGCAGCTAATACATATTCGGTTATAAATGATACAATTCCTAAAGCAATTAAAACGAGTGTAAATGGTGTAATATACGCTTTAAACACTTCGAATATAAGGGGAGTTTTTTTTCCGTAGGTAATCTTATTGTTTCCGTATTCTTCTCTTAAAAGGTCAGCCTGTCCTTCTGTCAGACCTCTCCTGGGCGTTTTAAATAATTCCATAATTGTTTCAGCTGTACTTTTCGCCATTTGTTCATAGTTCACAAACGACATATTTTTAATGTTCTTTTCCATTATACGTACCTTCTTTCCGATCATCACATACCAAATTGCTAGTCCGGCTAAGAAATAGCCCACAATTTCCAGGATGAGTTCCATCATGTTTCACCTCCGAAGAGATTTTGAAAAGAAGGTCAACAAACGAGCTATCTGAAAACAAATAGACAATAGTCTTTTGCCTTCAGCGGGCGTTTTTCTTTCCAAAACCTCTGTTGTTCCGAACTACTGTCGTCCATGTGTTTTCATCTCCTTTGTTTGGGTCACTACTAGGTTCTTCTTAAATATCTTTAACTCTACTTCATGATCAACGTAGGTTTCTGCAAAGCTTTCATAGGCTAGCTTTTCATAAAAATACCAAGCTTGTTTACGTCCTGTCAGAAAGACTAATTCAAAGCCTAAATTTTGTGCAACATTTTCCGCATAGGCAATTAGTTTTTTTCCTAAGCCCATTCCTTGGCAGTATTGAGACACAGCTACCTGTTTGATCTGCGCAATTTGACCATTTATAGGATGAAGAAGCAAGGTTGCCATAACTTCATGGTCTACACGTACAACTAAATGCCAATCATTTCTCTCTTCTGTTGGAGCAAAAGTGATAGGGGGCTTGCCCGCACTTTCCATCAACAAATTATTTCTTAGCTTAATTCCTTTCCAATAATCTGAACTGTTCCAACGCGTTAATGTGAACACTGTTTTACCATGATTGTTCCTCCTCAATAAATTATTCCTTGATGCGCAAAAAGACCTTTCGCCAAAAACTCAGCGAAAGGCCTGAAATAAGCACATCAAAAAGAAGCTCATTGCGATCTAGTCGTTGAGTTTTGGCACTATACAACGTAAAAAGCAGAGCTTTTAGCTACCTTAAGAAGAGCCTTGTAATCGACAATTCCTGTTCTACCCATTGGCGTCTCTCGACATTTTTGGGCAGTAGCCTGTGTTTGTATAGGAGCCTCACCTAACAAATCAAGTTATTCGTATTTCCGAGGTAAGAATACCACCTGATTAATTCCTTTGTCAACACTAAAAAAATAAAAAAACAGACAAGTTAAAAATAACTATTGTTTTTTATTGTCTTTCACTTTTTCATTTTTTTAGAAAAAACCATCTGTAAAGTAGCCTTAAAAAACTAAAAGAAATCGACAGAAAACCTTTAAAAACTACTACAACTTCAGTTGATCCCCCTGCTTTTTTAAGCGCGATCTTCTAATCATGAAGAATCGTTACTCTCTGCTGATCATATCTCACTAACATAAAATAACGATTAGAATACTCTAATTTCGATTATTTGGACTTAAGTGAGTAGCAGAAAACAGAGCACGAACAATTAAAGGTGTAATAATTCCTGCACCAATCATTTCAGTTATTCCATTGGTGAAAATCAAAGTTCCAAGGACTTTGAATAAACCTGATGGATTTACCCCATAGGCATCAGCTACACCAGTAGTGTATAATAATCCCATAAGCGATAAGACTAAAACTGTATTAGTTAATGAGCCAAAGACAGCAGCAATTACCGTAGCCATTGTTAGCTTGTGATACCTTTTGTACAACCAAGTGAATAGCAGACCAGCTACTAATCCCACTAAAATTCGCGGCAATACCGAAACAATTGGATTAGTAAACACCAATGTATCTAAAGGATTGGTTGGAGAGGTAAATGCTCGGATGACCGTAAAGATTCCCCAAACCATTCCAATAAACATCCCATCCTTGGTCCCTAAAACTACAGCAGCGATAATGACAGTAATATGGATAATGGTTAAATCAGTAATACCTAAAGGAATAAAACCTAAAAAAGGAACCATCGCCTGCAAAATAATTAACGCGGTTAGGATCGCTCGGATCGTTAAGCGATATGTTTTATTTTTTGTATTCATTATTTGCAACTCCTATGCATTCATTTTGATGACACACATGTCATTGGGATGATTATACATAAAAATGACACTTGTGTCATTAATTTATTTCTGAGGTGACTTATGAAAAACATTTCAAATGAGGAACGTAAGCGGCAAAAGCGAGAAGCTATCTTGGAAAGTGCTCGCAGAGTATTCGCTAAAAAGGGCTTGATTGATGTTACTATGAAGGATATCATTGATGCTTGTGGAATCAGCCGTGGTGGAATTTATTTGTATTTTGATTCCGTAGATGAAATTTTTATCGAGACCGTAAAACGTCGCAACAGCCGTAAATTTGATTCAATTCGTTCAGCCATCAAAGAAAATCAAGCTTTTGATGAACTACTGGATACTTATTTTAACAGCCATAAGGAGCGTCTGTTAAATACAATCAACGATAGTATGCTGCGGGCTATGTATGAGTATTACTTTACTCATAAATCGGAAGAAGACCAAGAGTTTCAACAGGCTCAAATGGCTGCTACTAAACAAACCATTTACGAGATCCTAGAGCTCGGGATTAAGCAGCGGGTCTTAGCTGCACAATCTTTGGATACTCTAGCTGAAAATTTTATGTTCGTCATTGAAGGGTTAAGTGTACTCGCACTGATTGGCGATATCACTGAAGCCCAAATTGATGGTCAATTTTCATTGATGAAGTCTTTACTGCCCAGAATCTAACCACCTTCTCTTTCTTTTAGAAAGAGGGGGTTATTTTTGCTTTTCACCTTTACTTTGCCGGTACCAATCAGCTACACTTAACTTGTGATTATTTGAACATTCGATGGTCTTTTGATGAAAATAAGGAGGTGGGAAAAATGAAGAAGTCTATTGATACCTTTACTTGAGTGTGAGTGAACATTCACTTAGAAGTTTCTAAGAAGCATTGTTTCCCACTTAGTCTTTGTATGATGCAAAGAAATTTTCACACAAGGAGAAATGAACGATGATTTATTTGGACAACTCCGCTACAACACTGAAAAAACCAGATGCTGTCATCGAGGCAGTAACCGATGCACTCATGCAACTTGGCAACTCTGGTCGAGGGGTTCATGAGGACTCCTTAAAATCCTCTGAGGTACTCTTTCATGCGCGTCAAGTTTTGTGTCAGCTTTTTAATGGGGAACTAACCAAACAGTTAGTTTTTACTTCCGGAGCAACGGAAAGCTTAAACTTAGCAATCGATGGGTTGCACACCGGTAAGGATCATGTGATTACTACTGCGTTGGAGCATAACTCAGTCTTGCGTCCCCTCTATCGTTTGCAGTCTGAAAAAGGCTTAGAGCTGACAGTTATTCCTGCCGACAAACAGGGAAAACTAGACTATACTGATTTTGAAAAAGCCGTTCAATGCAACACTAAATCCATTATTGTGACTCACGCATCAAATGTAACTGGAAATGTAATGGATTTAGCCAAAGTTCGCGACGTTTGTCAAAATTACGGACTTTATTTTGTAGTGGATGCTTCTCAATCCGCTGGTATTCTGCCGATTGATGTTCAAAAAATGGGAATTGATCTTTTGTGCTTCACAGGTCACAAAGGGCTTTACGGTCCTCAAGGAACTGGCGGCTTATATGTTCGTCCAGGTATTTCTTTGCGTCCTTTAAAGGTTGGAGGCAGCGGGATTGATACCTTCAATCCACAGCACCCAGCACTCTTTCCAACTGCACTGGAAGCGGGAACCTTAAACAGTCATGGAATTGCTGGCTTAGCAGCCGGTGTTGATTATCTCTTAGCGGAGACCCTTGAAAAATTAAATCAAAAAATAAGTGCGTTGACACGCCTCTTTTATCAAGAAGCGGCAAAACTTGATGAGGTCATTTTGTATGGTGATTTCTCTGATAAACAGCGTTGCCCAATTGTTGCATTGAACATTGGACAAAGAGATTCAGCTGAAATCAGCGATTTACTTGCCTACGAATATGGTATTGCAACTCGTTCTGGCGGCCACTGTGCCCCACTGATGCATGAAGCCCTTGGAACAAAGGAACAAGGTGTCGTGCGCTTCAGTTTTTCCTCCTTTACAACTGAGACTGAGATTAGGGAAGCCTTGGATGCTTTACAAAAAATTAGTCAAAAGGAGTAATAAGAGATGGAAAGTAAAAAATTGTATGTTGGTGTTGGTTTAGGATTCGGTTTAGTAGCGGTATTACTAGCATATTTTGGTAATCCTGCAAATATGGCCATTTGTGTTGCCTGCTTTATTCGCGATATTGCTGGATCAACCAAGCTTCATATGGCTCCTCCAGTTCAATATTTACGACCTGAAATTATTGGTATTATTTTTGGGGCTATGCTGATGGCGATTCCTAGAAAAGAATTTGCTGCTAGAAGCGGTTCTTCTACGGCTACGCGTTTTTTA
This sequence comes from Enterococcus sp. AZ163, assembly GCF_050498925.1. NCBI lineage: Bacteria > Bacillati > Bacillota > Bacilli > Lactobacillales > Enterococcaceae > Enterococcus > Enterococcus sp. AZ163. The sequence continues at coordinate 2,037,970 of NZ_JBIPAO010000001.1, read as the reverse complement.
TTAGGCTTTATGATGATGATCGGAGCTTTGATGTTCCTAGGCTGTCCTTTACGGATGATTTTACGTATGGGTGGCGGTGATCTGAACGCTTATGTTGGATTAATTGGTTTTGTAGGCGGCGTCCTTACTGGGAGCCTTTTCTTAAAAAAAGGCTACACTTTAGGCAAAGCTAAAGAAACGAAAACATCCAGCGGGTTCATGATTCCTGGCTTCTTCCTAGTTTTATTTGTTCTATTTTTACTAGTACCGACTTTGTTCATAGTCAGTGCAGAAGGGCCTGGAAGCTTTCATGCACCCGTAATTATTTCTCTAATTGGCGGCTTGGTTTTCGGAGGCCTGGCTCAGCTTTCCGCGATTTGTTTCTCTGGCAGTATTCGTGATATCTTTTTGATGAAGAATTTTAATCGAATTACTGGTGTGCTTACACTATTCGTTGTCGTTTTGATTTATAATTTAGCTACTGGGAGTTTCCATTTGAGCTTTGCAGACCAGCCGATTGCCCACACGGAACATTTGTGGAATATTCTAGGATTGTATGTTGTCGGTTTTGCTGGCGTTCTTTTAAGCGGCTGTCCTCTCCGTCAGCTTATTTTAACTGGTCAAGGCTCTTCTGATGCCGGCATTACAGTCATCGGGATGCTGGTCGGAGCTGCTTTTGCTCATAACTTCGGCTTGGCTTCATCAGGGGAAGGAACAACTAGCTTTGGTCGAATTTCTGTCATTTTATGTATTGTTTTACTATTTATTATTGCTTTTACCAACCGCGAAAAAAGAGCGAGAGCTTCTCGTTAAAACTTAGGAGTACTCAATGAAGAAATGGTTGATTGTCACTTTCGAAACAGAACATGCAGCTCTGTATTTTTCAACATTATGCAAAGAAGCTACTATTGCTGGACGGTTGATGCCGATTCCACGAAAGCTATCAGCCGGCTGCGGTATCTCCTGGCGTTCTGAAACAGCTTGGGAGGAACAAATTCGAACTCTGATTCAGGAGAACTCAGCTGAATTGGATTGTCAGCTTGTTCATGTAGAGCTGTAGGATTGTATAAAAATAGAGGCTGTGACATAAGTCTTAAAAAAATGTCGGTGAAATGACGATTATCGTTCATTTCACTGGCATTTTTGGGTAAAATAAAAGAGTATAGGTGGCTGCCTATACTCAAACTTTAATCCTCGAAAGGACCAAAACACATGACTAATTATAACATGGCTCAGCTTACTTTGAATATATCTACTTCCTATGTTCCCAAAAAAGAGAATACTGCCTGGTTTATTCATGAATTAGTTGAGGCTCTTCAGTTCAAGGAACCTTATCTTTTTGGTAGACCTCGGGAGTACGATCTTAGTTTGATGCTAAAACTCATTTTATTTGCTTATACTCGCAGCGTATTTACTAGTCGTAAAATTGAACAACTTGCGGAAGAAAGTTTGCCAGCACGCTGGTTGACGCAGGAACGTGTGCCTTCTTATCGCACTATTGCACGTTTCCGTATTTCCAACGATGTAGAAGCGTTAGTCAATCAAAGTCTGGAATCATTAACCAGCTATTTACGGGAACGTCAATTAATTGATGACGCCCTCTTTATTGATGGCACAAAGATTCTGGACGATGCGAATAAATACAGTTTTGTTTGGAAAAAGAGCACACTTCGGTATGATCAAATGAATCGTGAAACGATCTTGGCCTTGATGACCGAGCTAAAGGAAGCCTATCAAGTAAAACATATTCCTGAAGGTTCAGACCTTACCTTGGACCGATTGGATGAAGTTCTAACACGGTTAGAGCTGCGTTTAGAAGAGGTAGAACAGGAAGTACAAGAGACCAAAAAGGTCTCACCTAATCCTGCAAAACAACAACGCCGAACAGTGAAATCACAAAAACGAAAACTAACGGAACGTCGCGAAAAAATGGCTGAGCATCACCTTCGTCTTACTCTTTGTGGAACTCGCAATAGTTATTCAAAGACGGATGTAGACGCTACTTTCATGCGGGTTAAAGAAGACCCAATGCGTAATGGCCAGTTGAAACCTGCCTATAATCTACAGCTTGCCACCTGCAATCAATATATAATAGGTTATGATGTTTACCAAAATCCGACAGACACAAAAACATTACTTCCATTTTTAGAAAAAATGGATTTGGTTGAAGAAACCGTGATTGTTGCTGATGCAGGATACGGGTCAGAAAAAAATTATCGACAATTGGAGGATCAGTACGCACAACATACTGCGTTAATTCCTTATGGAACAATGCTCAAAGAACAAAGTAAAAAATGGAAAACAGATGAACGAAAAGTCATGAACTGGACCTATTATGAAGAAGACGATTATTACGTGGATCTAAAGGGAGTCCGCTTCAATTTTCATGCCTACCGTCAACGAACGGATAAGGAAGGATTCGTAAAAGATTTTAAAGAATATCAAGCGGAGAAATATGATCAGAATAAACAAGTTATTCCAGCCGCATTAACACAAAAAGGATACACCAGAAAAATAAGCGTCAACCCTTCCTGGGAATATTTTAAAGCGAAACAAGTCACTCTGCTTTCAACTCCTGAAACAGGAAAAATCTATGCACGAAGAAAAATCGACGTAGAACCTGTTTTTGGTCGGATGAAAGCTTGTTTAGGTTTCACTCGTTACCATGTTCGAGGTATGGAAAAAGTGAAGAGAGAAACCGGCCTCCTCGTGTTGGCCCTCAATATGATGAAGTTGGCAGTTGCAGGACGAACTTCAGGACTTCTTACATAGAAAAATGCCCCCCCCTCACTGAAAATCATTGATAGATTTTCGGGAGGGGGGCATTTTTTTTATTCGTTTAGAGACTACTTATGTCACAGCCTCTATTTGTTTTAACAGCAGCCTTTACGGCAAGCCAGCTGTCGAGAAATTTCCAATCCGGTTTTCGTTTGCGCTAAACCAGCTAACCCGGTGCAACGTAATTCTGGTGGAATCATACGACCAACTTTATCAAAGCTATCAATGGTCTCATCTAATGGAATGACCACATCGAACCCAGCGATTGCCATGTTAGCAGCCCCTAAGGCGTTCATGCCGCACATCATATTTTTTCCTAAACAAGGAACCTCAACTCGTACATCAACCGGATCACAAACCATACCAAAAATATTTTGCAATGCCATCGAAGCAGCATTGGCCGCTGTTCTAGCAGAACCACCCATTAACTGTACTAGGGCAGCTGCGGTCATTCCCGATCCTGCGCCGCACTCAGCCTGACAACCGGCAACCTCCGCGGCAAAAGTGGCATACTCCGCGATGAAGACACCAATAATTCCTGCTGCCAGCATTGCTTTTATGATTTCATCGTTTGATTTGTTGTATTCTTTAGCAACAGCAAAAACTGTTCCTGGTAACGCGCCGCAAGACCCGGCAGTAGGTGCAGCAACAAAGACGTTCATCGAACTTTTTACTTCCATCATAGCAGTAATGAAAGCGACAATGTCCGCAGTCAACGTTCCGCCAATCATTTGCGCTTGATGTTCTCCAACTTTATAGGATTGATAGCCTAGTATCCGATCTGCATATTCTGTCCCTTTTAGCCCTATTTCGATCCCTTTACCCATGATAGCAACAATATCCGCCATCTTGTCATATACTTGCTGCTCAGAAATGTTTCCCCGAACACTCTCGTACATTGTGGCCAACTGCCATAGCTCCAACTGATCCCTTTCAGCAATTTGCAGCATTTCTTCTGCTGTTTTAAAAGGAACGTTTTTTTCCTTTTGCGACATTACTGGTAAAACCGGGTCAAAAGCAATTACTTCGTCTATCTGGAAAAATTGTTTAAAACCAGCTAGAACTTCTTCAGTAATCGGCTGATGAGACTTAATATTTAAAAAGACCTTCTCGTCCGCTACCCGCTGTTCAATTTGGCAAAAGCCTGGTACTTTTGCCTCGGCATAGGCTGTGACATCTGAAATTGCTGAGGTAGGTGATTTTCCATAGATCAGCGTTTCATAAAAGCCGCCAGAGATTGTCACTGGTTCGCCTTGAATTTCAGTAAAAACAATCATACCGCCGCCAACAGATAATGCAGTGGCCGTTACTTCTTCCATCTGATCGCTGCGAATAATCATTCGGTAAGTATTGGGATGCTCCGCTTCGTAAGGGATAATTCGAAAATTGATGGTCATCCCACCCGCTTCAGCTAACTCAATGGATCGCAGCAGGTCTTCATGGGTCGGTTCCATACCCAAAAGACCACCGACTAAACCAACATCAGAGCATTGAGTAATGTAACTGGCCGCCAGAGAACCTTTCGGAGCAAAGTCAGCTTGGAAATAAGTAACGTTTCCCTTGACCATTTGACGCAACGCTTTACCAATTCGGACAGATGCGGCTGTATGGGAACTTGACGGACCTACCATCACTGGACCAAGAACATCATTGAAAATACTTGCATATTCTGCCATTCGAATTCCTCCTTAAGCACTTATTCCCAGACGGTTCCAACACCCTTTTTAGACGCTTTATCGTAAATAGCTTTAGCAGTTACTAAATCCTGTGTGCCGATGCCGACAGTTTCAAATACAATAATTTCTTCATCGTTCTCACGGCCAACCAAATTTCCTAAAATTACTTCTCCAATGTCACCAGTGAAATCTTCTTTAGTAATTGTTCCTTCTTCTAAGGGAATCAGAATATCGCCAGATTCAGATAGTACCGCCTCTTCTGAATCAAAATAAATTTTGTCTGCGCGAGTTAAAATGACCGGGTCCATTTCCTGCATGTCGTGTTGATAAGCTCCCACACAGCTGACTGTCGCTCCCTTTTTCACTTTATTTCCATCAAAAACAGGTTTCTTAGAAGGAGTAACGGTGATAATCACATCTGCATCCTCGATCGCTTCATCGGAGCTTTTAGCTGCTAAAATTTGTGTCCCGTAGCTGCCTAGCTGTTGGTTCATTTGCTGTACGAAGTCAGCTGTTCGCTCAGGATTCATATCAAAGACCTTCACTTCATCTAAGTCTCGAGCACAAATCATTGCTTCTAATTGACAGGCTGCTTGTCCTCCAGTACCAATCAAGGCGCCTTTTTTTGCATCTTTTTTCGCCAGCACATCAAACGCTGTACCCGAAGCAGCACCCGTTCGCATTTGCGTAACAAAGGTTCCATCTAAAACGGAGGTAACAAAGCCAGTCTCTCCATCAATTAATAAGACTTGTGCCGGAGCTGAAGGCAAACCTTTATCAATGTTGTTAGGGAAAATATTAACCACTTTTATTCCCGCTGCTTTCATAGTTGGTACGTAAGCTGGCATGAACAGGAAGGTTCCTGATTGATCCTCGCTAACAATTTGGGTACGTAAAGGTACTTCACTTTTTCCAGCTGAAAATAACGAAAAGGCTTCTTTTACCGCTTCGATTGCCTCCTTCATTGTAAAAACCTGTTGAATATCTTTTTTTGACAATAACAGCATTTTATCCACTCTCCTTTAGTTGTAAACGACTCCATTGATCAAAGTATAAGCCTTTTATTTAAAGCTTGTAAATAGTATGCACAAAGTTTCACTCATTTCCCAGATTTTTTTCTCTTTCAAATAAAATCTTTTAACCATCCATCTTTAATCTTTTTTTCATAAATCTATTGACTTTGTCTGAAATCTTTTATATGCTTTTATCAACAAAAAATTCTGACAATTGATAGGTGAATACCATGACATATACAACCAACAGCTTCAACAACTTATTATTATAACAGGGACTCTTTAAGCAATTAAAAGAGAGTCCCTATTCGCATTGCATCGAGAAGAAAAATGGTTCTTCTTAGATGGAATGCTTTTTTTATACCTATTTTTTGTTAAGAGGAGCGGATGAAAATGAGAAAAATTCAATTTTTTGATACCACCCTGCGTGATGGTGAACAAACCCCTGGCGTTAATTTTAATACAAAAGAAAAAATTCAGATTGCTATGCAGTTAGAGAAATGGGGCATTGATGTCATCGAAGCCGGTTTTCCAATCGCCTCTCAAGGAGATTTTGAAGCAGTTAAGGGAATCGCTGAAAATGCTAAACGCATGACCGTGGTTGGCTTGGCTCGCTGCCAGAAAAAGGATATTGATCGGGCTTATGAAGCGCTAAAGGATGCAGTGGACCCACAAATTCACACCTTCTTGGCAACCAGTAATGTCCACATGGAATACAAATTGAAAATGACCAAAGCTGAGGTCCTTGCATCCATTAAGGAACATGTCAGTTATGCTCGGACACTTTTTGAAAAGGTGCAATTCTCACCTGAGGATGCTTCCCGAACAGAGAGGGACTTTTTGCTAGAAGCTGTGCAAACAGCAATTGACGCTGGGGCTACGATCATTAATGTACCCGACACCGTCGGCTATTCTAATCCAACTGAATATGGCGGTATTTTTAAATACTTGATTGATAACATTAAAAGCGATCAGGAAATCACCTTCTCTTCTCATTGTCATGATGACCTGGGCATGGCAACGGCAAATGCTTTGGCCGCCATTGAAAATGGGGCAAACCGTGTAGAAGGTGCGATAAACGGAATTGGCGAGCGTGCGGGGAACACTGCTTTAGAAGAAGTTGCTCTGGCCTTGCATATTCGTAAAGATTTCTATGGCTGCGAATCAAATATTGTGTTGAATGAAACGAAACGTACCAGCGATCTCGTCTCAAGACTATCTGGTATCCCAGTTCCTAGAAACAAGGCAATCATCGGTGACAATGCCTATGCTCATGAATCGGGTATCCATCAGGATGGCGTGCTGAAAAATCCCGAAACGTATGAAATTATTACACCAACTTTGGTGGGTGTCAGCCAAAACTCTCTACCACTAGGCAAATTGTCTGGGCGACATGCTTTTGTAACTAAAGTAGAAGAATTGGGCTACCAGTTGAATGAAGAGGAAACAAAAACAGCCTTCAAGCGTTTCAAAGACCTGGCAGATAAGAAGAAGCAAATCACTGATCAGGACTTGATCGCTCTCTTGACAGACCAGTCACGAGAAGAAAGTGAACGCTGCAAGTTGGCGAATGTACAGGTACAATACAGCTCAAGCGGGTATCAAGGCGCTATTGTTTCTATTATAAATGAAGCTGGAGAAACAAAAGTGGCTTCTACCATCGGCTCAGGAAGTATTCAGGCGATTTATAATTCAATTGATGAACTGTTCCAACAAGAACCGGAATTATCCGAGTATGAAATCCAAGCAATTACTGGTGGTGAGGATGCTCAGGCTGAGGTTCGCGTGACTTTACATGATTCCGCAACCAAGCAAGACTTCCGTGGTATCGGAATTGATTTTGATGTACTGCAGGCTTCGGCTAAAGCGTATATCCAAGCAAGTAACCAAATGAAAGAACAGGAGTAAGGAAATGACGAAAAAAATTGTTGCTTTAGCCGGTGACGGCATTGGACCAGAAATTATGAACAGCGGCTTACAGGTTTTAGCGGCTGCTGAGACTTTAACAGGAGAAACCTTCGAAATTGTAGAACAACCTTTCGGCGGAGCTGCAATTGACTTAACTGGTCAACCATTACCTGAAACTACCTTGAAGTCTTGTGAAGAAGCTGATGCAATTTTATTAGGTGCAATTGGCGGACCCAAGTGGGAAAAAGGACCGGAAACACCAGAAAAGGGCTTGCTGGCTTTACGCAAAGCATTAAATCTTTTTGCCAATATCCGTCCAGTCACTGTGTCGGAGGCTTTGCTTCACCTGTCCCCTTTAAAACCAGAAATTATTAATGGCACTGATTTGGTGATCGTTCGGGAGTTAACTAGTGGTATCTATTTTGGAGAACCCAGAGAACTAGGTATAGAGGAAGCTTATGACACCAACCGATATCAAAAATTTGAAATCGAACGGATCTTGCGTAAAGGCTTTGAAATTGCACAAACGCGTGGTAAGAAAGTGACATCAGTGGATAAAGCCAACGTACTGGCTACTAGTAAGTTATGGCGTTCAGTGGCTGAAGAAGTGGCGAAAGAATATCCAGATTGTACATTGGAGCATCAATACGTCGACTCAGCAGCAATGAAGCTGATTCAAGCACCAAGCAGTTTTGATGTTATTGTTACTGAAAACTTATTCGGCGACATTTTAAGTGATGAAGCTTCAGTATTACCTGGTTCACTAGGTGTACTGCCAAGTGCCAGTCATAGTTCTGAGGGACCATCACTTTACGAACCAATTCACGGTTCAGCACCAGATATCGCAGGTAAAGGGATTGCCAATCCAATCTCAATGATTTTATCTGTAGCCTTGATGCTGCGGCAATCATTTAATGAAGAAAAAGCGGCACAAGCAATTGAAGCAGCGTGCGATACTGTCTTGAAGAAAGGCATTCTTACTGGTGACTTAGGTGGAACTGCTTCAACAGAAGAATTCACTCAAGCCGTACTGACAGAAATGAAGGGAGCATAACCAATGGCACAAACACTTTTTGATAAACTATGGAACCGTCATGTGGTGCAAGGAGAAGAAGGCGCACCACAGCTGCTTTACATTGATCTACATTTGATTCACGAGGTAACTTCTCCTCAAGCCTTTGCAGGTATTCGCGAAGCTGGCCGGAAATTGCGGCGCCCTGAACGTACCTTTGCAACGATGGATCACAATACCCCAACAGTTGATATTTTCAATTTCACCGATCTAGTAGCGAAAAAGCAAATTGATACTTTGCGAGAAAACTGTGAGGAATTTGGCGTTACTCTTTGCGATAACGGCAGCGACCGGCAAGGCATTGTCCATATGGTTGGTCCAGAAACAGGATTGACTCAGCCAGGCAAAACGATTGTCTGTGGAGATTCTCACACTGCGACTCACGGAGCTTTTGGTGCGCTAGCTTTTGGAATTGGAACTAGTGAAGTGGAACATGTTTTTGCTACCCAATGTTTGTGGCAAAATAAACCCAAGAATATGGGAGTTAAGGTGACTGGCGAACTGCCGAAGGGTGTTTATGCTAAAGATATTATTTTGGCTTTGATTGCGAAATATGGTACAGATTTCGGTGTTGGTTATGCGGCTGAATTCTGTGGTGATACGATTCGTTCCCTTTCAATGGAAGAACGGATGACCATCTGTAACATGTCCATTGAAGGCGGCGCAAAAATCGGCTTGATCGCTCCAGATGAAAAAACTTTTGCTTATGTTGAAGGCCGCGAATATGCACCGAAAAACATGGAAGCAGCCATTAACGACTGGAAAGAATTGTATACCGACGAAGATGCTAAGTATGATACTGTTCTAACTTTGGATGCCAATGAATTAGTACCCTTTGTTACTTGGGGAACCAATCCGGAAATGGGTGTGCCAGTGGATGGCACCTTCCCAGAGCCTGAAACAGAAGAATACAAAAAGGCCTATGAATACATGGATTTGAAGCCAGGTCAAAAACCAACCGATATTAACATTGGCTATGTCTTCATTGGTTCTTGTACCAATGGACGTCTTTCCGATCTGCAGGAAGCTGCACGTATGATTGAGGGTAAAAAGGTGAATGAAAATGTAACTGCGATCGTGGTACCCGGCTCACGTCCGGTGCGCAAGGCAGCAGAAAAAATCGGGTTGGACAAGATCTTTAAAGAGGCCGGCTTTGAGTGGCGGGAGCCAGGTTGCTCTATGTGCCTAGGAATGAACCCTGACCGGGTACCACCAGGCGTACATTGCGCATCAACGTCGAACCGTAATTTCAAAGGACGCCAAGGAAAAGACGCGCGGACTCACCTATGCAGTCCAGCAATGGCGGCATTGGCTGCTCTAAACGGAACCTTTGTTGACATTCGCAAGGAGGCAATCTAATGGAAAAATTTACGGTTTATACTGGAACCACGGTTCCCTTTATGCAGGATAATATTGATACCGATCAAATTATTCCCAAAAACTTTTTGAAACAGGTCGATAAAAAAGGCTTCGGCAAGCACTTGTTTGATGAATGGCGCTACTTGGAAGATCGGTCACCGAATCCAGATTTCATTTTAAATGCACCCGAACGTCAAGCAGCGACCATCTTAGTTTCTGGCGAAAACTTCGGTTCAGGGTCCTCTCGTGAACACGCCGCTTGGGCTTTGCAGGATTATGGTTTTCATGCAGTCATTGCCGGCAGCTACAGTGATATTTTTTACATGAATGCACTGAAAAATGGGTTATTGCCGATCCGGATGCCCGCAGATGTTCGTAAAGAACTAAGTGAACTGCCAGCAGATGCTGAAGTAACGATTGATTTACCGAATCAAACAATTGTTACACCAAACGCTCGCTATGAATTTCCAATTGATGCGACTTGGAAAGACAAACTGGTTAAGGGCTTGGATGATATCGCTATTACTTTGGAACACGAATCAGATATTACGGCTTACGAAGAAAAAATGCCTACCTATTAATTTATTCATTACAGCAACAGGACCCATCGTATTGATGCGTCCTGTTTTTTGTATGCAATGCAATCGATTCAATAATTAAGATAGCTACGATCACGATGATTTTAGGAACAGCTCGATTGAACAGACTCATTTGAAGGAAAAATTCTTTTTCTGCATATAGCCCGTTTTCCCTGCATATTGTACCTTTGCAACTTTGTAATAATAGGACCCGTCGATTACTTCAACAGTACTATTCTTTTTCACTTGGAAATACAGAGAAGCCTTGTCGCAGGACGAATCTGAATAGAAACCAGTGTGCTGCTTTTTCGTTTTTACAAAAATACCGCTATTTTTTATTTCGGCAGCAGGATCACTAACAATCAGCTCACCCTTTTTATCATAGCTGATTTCCATACCAGCAAAATCAGCAGCTTTGAATTCGTTGCTGAATTTTTCTGACAATGCTGCTTTCATTTCAGCCTTTGCTTTAGCGTCTGGTTCAAAGTTTGTTGCCCCATTTGCCGGAATGCTAACAGCCGTAGTTCCACAAATTACAAACACTAAACATCCCGCTAAAAAGCTCCGACTATACGCACTTTTTTTGCTCTCAACAATAAATGAAAGCCGCTGCTTCATTTCACGCTTGCTGCTGGATAGCAACGTTGACAGCATACTTTGTTTCGATTGTCTTCTAACTGTTCTGAGGATTATATTGGCATATTTATACCGTTCAGCCTGACTCAAATTTTTAATTACTTGTTCATCACAAGAAATTTCACACCACTTCGTCATCTGTCGCGCCAAAACATAGATGAACGGATTAAACCAATGAAGTGCTACGGCAAAAAGCATGAATCCTCTCAACAGCCAATCCTTTCTCAAGAAATGAACCTGTTCATGCTGAATAATCATCGCCAATTCATCTAGCGAATAGGTTTCATTAGGTAACAAGATCGTTGGCTGATCCAATTGAACAAGCATTGGGCTGGCAATACATTTGCAGCGAGCAATTTTTAAATCCGTTGGAATAATTAACTCTGAAAATAATTGCTCATCCGATTCTATCCAACGTGTGAGTGTCCGGGTGAACTTCGCATGCTGTACTGCATAATAAATCAAGATTGTCACCGCAACCATCAGCCAGATCATAAATACTAGCTCAACTACGGAAAACCACCTACTGCTTTCCAACACCGTATTTTGCTGCACCGTTGTTGCAATAGTCTCTTGGAAAGAAACAACTTTTGAAGGGGTGACAGTCTTCCCGCCCCAAAAAGGGTGCAGCTTCACCCGAAACGGAATCGCAAATCCTAAGAGCAGCACCACCGAAAGATAATAAAAAAATCTAGGGGAGTACCTTTGCTGACAAAAATGCACCAAAACCAAAAACATTGCCATCATAAGACTCATCCCAACTGAACAACTAACCAGTGTTACCATAAAATTATTCATCCCGTTTACCTCGTTCGTTTAACCACTCCTGCAATTCATCCAACTCTTTTTCTGCCAAGTTTTCCCCTTGGTACATGGCGTTTACCAAATTCAGAAGTGAACCTTGATAATGAGACTTCACAAAATTTTGGGCCTCATACTGCAAGTAGTCCTCCTCTGCAACCAAGGGAGTAAAAAACCGCTGTTTTCCATTCTTATCAGATTGTAAAAAACCGCGTTCCTCCAAACGAGACAATAGCTTATGAACCGTCTGCAGCTTCCAAACCTTTTGTGTGTCCAACTCCAGCTTTTCTACAATTGTGTTGCCAACAATCGGTATCTCTGAATGCCAAATTACCTTCATTACTTCAAATTCTGCATCTGGCAGCTTTTTAATGTTTCCCAAAAAAAATCACCTCTTTCTATTATCGACAAATGTCTAAAATAATTGTATAAGTATTTAAAGTGAAAGTCAAAGTTTTTCTCGCAAAAAAATCCCTTTGATTATCTATTCTGCCATAAACACTTCAGCATTTTCTTCGCACCACATACTTACAGTTTCGTAAACTGGCATCAACCCTATACCGGATTTCGTCAATTGATATTCTACCCGCGGTGGAATTTCTGGATATTCGATTCGCTGAATTAATCGATTCTTTTCCAGATCTTTTAATTGAGCGGATAACATTTTGTGACTAATCTCTGGCAAAAGTCTTTTCAATTCTCCGTATCGTAGTGTGTGCTTTTGACCCAAATGATAAATAATTTGTATTTTCCACTTACCGCCAATAACAGATAAGATTTTTTCCAGTTTTTCAAAACCATAATCCTCTACGATACAGTACTTATTGTTTGTCGTCCCCATCTGCTTACCTCCTGGTGAGTATCTTACTTATTTGTGCGTAATTGTTCTCAGTTTTTATCTATTATATACTGAAAAAAACATTAAAGGAGTAAAAAAGTCATGTTGGAAGTTTTTTGTTTTATTGCAGCGATTGGCTTCTTCGCTAATGCGTTGCTGCATCTATTGTTAATCGCTGGATTTCCATTAGGTGAATATGTGCTGGGCGGCAAGTATGTGATACTCCCCTATTCTATGAGAGTAGTTAGTGTGCTATTTTTGATTGTTTGGAGCAGTGTTGGCATCTGCTATCTGAATTATGGAGGATTTCTGGACTTAACCAAGCTGGAGAGCTTAGATAGAATAGTTATACTCGCAGCAACTGTCTTTCTACTTTTTGCGATTTTTTCAAACGCCTTTTTAACCGAAAGTAAAAAGGAGCGTTTAGTCATGACTCCTTTTTGTCTGATAACCTTCATTCTCAGCAGCAGCATCCTATTTTTACTTTAAAAAGCAAAAAATGGAACTCTCCAAAGAAAGTTCCATTTTGCAAATATGTCTATAGCTTTTCACCATTTGATTCAATGACTTCTTTGTACCAGTCAAAGGAATCTTTTTTATACCGTTCCATCGTTCCACGGCCCTCATTGTCGCGATCGACATAAATCATTCCGTAGCGTTTTTTCATTTCGCCAGTGGTAAATGAAACTAAATCAATGATGCCCCAAGGTGTATAGCCTAACAGCTCAACCCCATCATAATCAACAGCCTTCTTCAAAGCTTCGATGTGCTTAGTTAAATAATCAATCCGATCTTGATCATGAATCGACTGATCTTCCTCTAATTGATCAATTGCACCAAAACCGTTTTCGACAATAAATAATGGTAATTGATAACGATCATACAGTCGGTTCATCGTATATCGCAGTCCTTCAGGATCGATCGCCCAGCCCCAGTCGCTGCTCTCAATATAAGGGTTCGCAACACTATTCGACAGCCCACCGTTGACTACGTTGCCTAAATTATCATTGTTCACATCAGCTTTCACAACCGTTGACATGTAATAACTAAAGCCGATGTAATCTACAGTTCCTTCTTTTAATACCGCTAAATCTTCGTCACGAATATCAATTTGATATCCTTCACGTTCGAATTCTTTTAAAGCATACGTTGGATAGTAGCCACGAACATGTACATCCGCAAAGAAGAAACGCTGATGCATTGCTTCCTCCGCCGCCATAATGTCAGCTGGATTACATGAATAAGGATAAATTGGTACATGAGAAATCATACAGCCGATTTCAAACGCAGGATTAATCTTCTTGCCAGCAATCACCGCTTTTGCACTAGCAACCAATTCGTTGTGGGCAACTTGGTACATGACTTCTTTTTTGTTTTCGCCTTCTTCAACCAATACACCAGAGTTGGTCCATAAGAAAATCGGATTGTTGGTATCCATTTGGTTATTGATTTCATTGAAAGTCATCCAGTACTTTACTTTATCCTTGTAACGGTCAAAACAGATAATCGCAAATTTTTCAAAGAAGTCAATCACTTTACGGTTGCGGAAACCGCCGTATTCTCTTGCCAAATGTAACGGCATTTCAAAGTGAGAAAGAGTAATCACTGGTTCAATGTTATGAGCCAATAACTCATCAAATAGATCATCATAAAACTTCAAACCAGCTTCATTTGGCGTTTCTTCATCACCCTTTGGGAAAATACGCGTCCAAGCAATTGAGGTACGCAGACATTTCAGTCCCATTTCTGCAAAAAGCTTTACGTCCTCTTTGTAGCGGTGGTAGAAATCAATTGCTTCATGGTTCGGATAAAATTTGTCCGCTTCAATCGTTTCAGTAATTTCTCGTGGTACACCGTGAGCACCTGCAGTCATGACATCAATCACACTAGGTCCTTTGCCTTCAGCATCCCAACCGCCTTCGAATTGGTGAGCAGCTAAGGCGCCGCCCCATAAAAAGTTGTCGTTCATTTTATTGTCCTCCTAATTAATTTTTAAAACTGCATCATCTGGGCAAACCGCACCCAGTTTTTCTTCTTCAACTGAATCATAGGTTAAGGTGTTGGTTACGATGATCGGTGTGATTGTTGAGTATCCAGCTTTTTCAATTGCTGCTAAATCAATCTCCATCAATACATCGCCTTTTTTCACCTTTTGGTCTTGTACAACCAAGCAAGTAAATGGTTTTCCTTCAAGATTTACTGTATCCAACCCTACATGAATTAACACTTCTACTCCTTCGTCAGAGGTTATACCGATAGCATGTTTTGATGCAAACAAGCTGGTAATCACACCATCAAAAGGTGCATGAACTTTATTGTCAGTAGGTTGAATCGCAATTCCTGAGCCCATAGCTCCACTGGCAAATACTTCATCAGGTACTTCAGTTAAATGAATTGCTTCCCCTTCCATTGGAGAACTAATAAAATGAGAAACCAGTGTTTTAGGAACAGAAACATCTTTATCAATTTCTTGACTCATTTTAACATCTTCCTCTATCGTTTCGCCAAAACCAAAAATTTGAGTCAATACAACAGGTCCTACAATTGCAATTACACAACCAATGACGATTCCGATAAATGAGGTGGGTACACTGCTGTCAATCCCATTGACAATCGTTAACAAGCCTGGCAGACCAGCATAAGCAAAGTAGTAAGGCTGGAAGAAGCTAGCTACAATCGCGCCAATCGCTCCTGAAATACACCCGTAAATAAATGGCTTTTTGAAGCGGAGTGTCACACCATAAATAGCTGGCTCAGTAATGCCAAAGATTCCAGTGATAAATGCTGAAAGAGAAACATTTTTTAGTTCTTTACTTTTAGCCTTCAAAAAGACGCCCAGAACAGCACCCACCTGAGCAACTACTGCAATTGTTTGGAAGGCTTGGAAAGAATCGCGGCCATACATTTCAAAGTTTGCCAAGACCATTGGGGTAACCCCCCAGTGAACACCGAAGATAACCACTACCTGCCAAAAACCACCGATGATCGCGCCTGCCAATGGTGGAGCAACCGATACTAGGAAATTATAGCCGTTAGCAATCGCTGTAGCGGTAATCGATGACGCCGGTCCCAAAACCAAAATAGTTACTGGAACCATAATCACTAAGCACAGCAATGGGGTAAATAATGGTTTAACCACACTAGGCAAGATTTTTTCGATCCCTTTTTCTACGTAAGACAGCAACCATACTAAGATAAGTGGCGGTAATACAGAAGAAGTATAAGTTGTTTCAGACAACGGAATACCAAAGAAGGCTAAACTTTGTCCACCAGCAATCTCAGCGGCCATGGCTGCCCAATCAGGGGAAACTAAGGCCATCGCACATGCTACTGCAATATACATATTAACTTTAAAGTGTTTAGATGCCGTAATAGCAATGAAAATAGGTAAGAAGGTAAACGGTGCCCACGAAATGAAACTGAACACACGATACGTATCGGTAGTTGAAAAAGCTGGAAAAGCTAAATTAATAAGAATAAGTGCGCCTTGCAAAATTCCAGCTGCAGCCAAAATATAAATAAATGGCGCGAACACTGCAGACATGGTTGCAATAATTCGATTGATGATACTTCCCTTTGGTTCTTCAATTTCTGAATTTGCATCAACATTTACCAGTTTAGCGAAAGCATCATAAACCTCGCCTACATGGGTACCGATCACGATCTGAAATTGACCATTATTAATAACTACTGAAATAACCCCAGGCAGCTGTGAAATTCTCTCTTTCGCATCAGCTGGTACCTCTGTTAGAACTAAACGCAATCGTGTTGCACATCGGGTAACGTTTGCAATCTTATCTGCACCGATGATATCCAAAATATCTTGGGCTAGCTTGGAATAATCTCTTACTTTGCTCATTTTATAACCCCCATCTTTTATTGTACCTACACATAATAATTGTGAATGCACAATTTGTCAAGACCTGTATAATTATTTTGAGTTGTGTTATGATAATGGCGAGAATAACACAAAGGGGAAACGATATGCTGAAATATATGGAAATCGCAGCGGATATTGAACAAACAATTGTCGATAATGATTTAGAGCAAGGAACCAAATTGCCAAAGTTTGAAGAATTAATCAAAAAATATGGCGTAAGTAAAAGTACAATTGTGAAGGCGTTAAATATTCTTGAAGGTCGCGGAGCAATCTATCAAATCCAAGGCAGTGGTGTTTTTGTTCGTCGTCGCAGTCGTTTAGGTTATATCAATATGATTGAGAACCAAGGTTTTACTACTAACTTGGATCATTTTGACATTACCGCAAAGGTACTTTCTTTGGAGAAAATTGTTCCTGATCTGGCCGTCCGGGAAAATTTGTTGTGTCAGGAAAATGAGGAAGTTTATCGGGTAAAACGAATCCGCTATATTAACGGACAAGTTCTTTGTATCGAGGAATCCTTTTTCAAAATGACAATTGTTCCCTTTTTAAATCTGGAAATTGTTGGTGGATCAATTTTCAACTATTTAGAAACAGCCTTAAAATTGACCATCGGCTTCTCAGATAAATATTTGCATGTTATTAAAGTAGATCAGCAAAACAGTGAACTATTGGGGGTATCTGCAGAAGACCCAGCATTATTTATCGAAGAGCTGTTTTATCTATCCTCAGGGGCACCCTTCGATTTTTCACGCACCATTTACCATTATGAACATTCCCAATTTTTTGTTCAAAGCAGCAACCTAAATCACTGATTTTTTATCCAAGCACAAAAAAGAGCAGCAAACCAATGTTTCGGTTTGCTGCTCCCTTATTAATCTACAGTGCCCATTTTATTAATCGGCCAAAAAACGACCTTGGCATTGGCGAAAATTTCCTCTTCGTCAATTGCCCCCAGCATCCGACTGTCTTTCGAGTTCTGACGGTTGTCTCCCATTACAAAATATGTCCCTTTAGGAACCGTATAGACAAAGTCATCAGTTAACAACATCCCTTCAGGAAGTGCCTTCTTGTTTTCAGCTAAATAGGGCTCATCAATTTTTTCACCATCAATGTACAGCTGATCATCCTCATACAAGACTTCTTCTCCTGGCAGACCAATCACCCGTTTGATATAATCCTTATCCTCAACATCCGGCGCCGCAAAGGATACAACGTCCAGGCGTTTAATTTCTCCCACCTTCAAACCAAATAGTCGTTCACTATCTTGTAATGTTGGGTTCATAGAAGCGCCAATTACTTCAATTGGGGTGAAAATAAAATGACGGGCTAACAGCATTGTCACCAACGCACAAGCGAAAAAGACAATGTCAGATACCTTAATCCAAGGTTCTTTCTTCAAACAACAACCTCCTAAAAATCTTTTCTTTATTATAGCAAGAAAGATTTATAAAAAACAGGTGTTTTTATTTAAATATATTTCATGTAAGAATGAGCAATACTTGGGAAAATATAAATCAACTCTTCCTGATCAGGAGCTTTAAGTTTGGCATTCATTACGTCCAGTAACCCATCCACCGTTTCCACCGCATCATTCCCCACGTTCGTTACACCGACCATATAGTCCTCCTGATCATAGACGAAAGTAATTTTATTGATGTCATCATTTCCTACCTGATGGAACCAATCCTTGCCAGCATAATCCACCGCAGTAATCTTATATTTTTCTGGAGATTGCTCTGCTTCCTCCACTGTTATGCCTGCCGAAGCAATTCGTGGTGAAGTAAAAACATTGTAGGCAATCGGTGGATAAACGATCGGCTGATCGGTATCTCCTGCAAATAAATGAGCCAAATATTGTGATTCATAGGCAGCCACAGGTGTAATTTTCGGCTGCTTCTTATCTAAAATATCCCCGGTAGCATAGACACCAGGAAGATTGGTTTCTAAATACTCGTTCACCGGAATTCCTTTTGCTGCATCGAATGCCAAGCCAATACCTTCAAAGTTCATATTTTGCGTTTGCGGTACTCTACCTGTGGCATCCAGCACATAATCCGTTGTATGCTGGTAGCCTTCTTTTCCACGCAAGACAATACCTTTTTCGGTTTGCTCAGCGGATTCCAAAGCAACATTCATTTGAAATTTGACACCGCGTTGTTTTAGATCCTTCACGACTTCTTCGACGTATGGCTGGTGGAAATCTTTTAGAATACTGGTTCCTCGCAAAATAACCGTAACATCACTGCCAAAAGCATTTGCTACCGTAGCAAATTCCATTGCGATATAGCCCCCACCGATAAGGGTCATCCGTTCAGGCATTTCCTCCATCACTAGGAAATCGGTACTGTCATGAAACAACTCGCTGCCGGGAATAGTCAAACGGTGAGGCAAACGCCCACTAACAATTACCACTTTTTCAGCAGTGTAGTTTTTACCGGCTACCTCAATTGTATGGCTGTCCACAAAAGTTCCGTGACCAATAATCGTTTGCACTCCGGCATTTTCCAGCTTTTGCTTGTTGCTGTCTGCTAAACTGTCAATCACCTCATGCTTATGAGCCATCAAGTCAGGCCAATTTAAGGCTGGCAGGCTATCAAAGCCCCGTCCTTGCAATTGCTCTACCTGACGCAAAATTTCAACTGGACGATCCAGTGTGATTTTGGCATTACAGCCGCGATTGGTACAAACACCGCCAAACAAGCCCTCTTCAATTACCCCAACCTTTAATCCTGCTTTTGCCATCGGAATCGCACCATTCCATGCTCCCTGTCCACTACCTAGAAACAACACATCAAATTCCATCAAACCGCTCCTTCACTTTTCTTTTAATCTTACCATTGATTTCATGACAAAACAGAGCATTTGCTCATGATATAATGGATACATCAAATTCTTTTGGTCCTTTTGATTGTTGAAAGCAGGCCAAGTAAGAAATGAGGAAATTTATGTTAACCATTAGTCAATTCTCCAAAATCGCTCAGGTGACAACAAAAACCTTACGCTATTACGACGAAATTAATTTGTTAAAACCTGCTGTTACCGATCCCTCCAACGGTTATCGTTATTATCAAAGCCACCAAATGGCCACTGTTTTTCTGATTCAAAAATTGCGCAGCTATGAATGCTCATTGAGTGAAATAAAAAAGGTCTTGGCTGATCATCGTCTGTTAGCTCCTTTATTAGAGGAAAAACAAGCAGAAATTGATGCCAAGCTGGCCAATTATTTATCACTTCAAGCTTCAATTGGCAAGGATTTGACAGCATTAACTGAGGGTGATTTATTTATGGAGCATCAAGAAAATATTGAGATTGTCAAAACGCCGGAATTAACTATTTTCTCGCTTCGGCGAGTGATGAATGTTAGGGATAGCGGAGATCTCATAAATGAAGTCTTTGAGCTGATAACTCAGAAGGGCTTGTCTCCAGAAGGTGCACCTCTGTTTATTTACCACAGTTCAGAATACACGCCCGAAAATTATGATATGGAATTTGCCGTTCCGGTTTCTGAGGCTACGGAAGACACCCGAACCCTTACTCCCGTTTCTGCAGCAAGAATGTACTATGCAGGCTTTTATCAAGGGTTAACCCAAGCCTATATGCAATTAAGCCAGTGGATCGAAAAAGAGCACTATCAGGTCATTGGCCCCGCAATTGAAATGTACCTGACCGATCCTACTACGACTGACCCTGCTAAAAATGAAGTGTTGATCTATTTGCAGATTGATCAGTAAACCCGCCAAGAAGCTAGCAGCAAGAGGAATACCAGCAGCAATTCAAAAATCAAGTTATCGCGGCGCTTTTTAAAGATACCAGAGTTTTCTTCAGCATGATAATTTAAGATCGCCAACAGCAGCATATACACTACAAACAGCATTCCATTAACAAAAATAGATGTATTTTGCGGCAGTATGAAAATGGCTAAAACCATCAGAAGGAATAAGAAGCCTTTGAAAAATCTCACTCGTTTTTTATCAAGCATTGGCTTTCTCCTTCCCGCTTTTTCTACTATTATATAGTAATTCAATAGTAATTCACCAAAAAGCCACAGAAGAATTTTTTCTTCTGCGGCTCTACTTTTTATTTTTCTTGTTCATGTTTTACTGGGCAGCTGCAGTTGCATTCCTCGCAGGAGCTGCCGTTTTTTATTTTTCGGTACACAATCACACCGGCACTGCCAAAGATCAAAACAGATAAAACTATGGTTGCCATTCTTTCACCTCTTTGATATGTTCAATCGTAACTGACGGCGTACGTTTCGCTGGTCTTCTTACTAAGAAGTATACCATTACTGCAATTAAGGCAACAGCCAAAACCATTCCCAAGCCAATAGTGCCACTTTCAAAAGCGACATGTCCGATTTGATAAATGATAAAGCTGACTACATAAGCCAAGCCGCACTGATAACCAATTGCTCTGAAGGTCCACTTCGTATCGCCCATCTCCCGATGAATCGCGCCTATCGCTGCAAAACATGGTGCACAGAGCAGGTTGAATACTAAGAAGGAATATCCGGCAACAGGTGTATAAGCTGCTCTTAATGCCTGCCAGATTTCCACACCATCTTCAGCTACTTCTGCATGACGATACAAAATACCAAAGGTTCCAATAACATTTTCCTTCGCAACTAAACCAGTAATAGCCGCTACTGCACCACGCCAGTCGCCCCAGCCTAAAGGTGCAAAGATTGGTGCAATCAAACCACCTAAGAAGGCTAACATACTGTCATTTTCATTCACTGATTGCAGTGAGAAGTTGTAGCTGGAAATAAACCAGATAATGATACTGGAAACAAAAATAATTGTTCCAGCGCGTTTTACAAAGGCTTTACTATGGTCATACGTATATCGTAAGGTATTACCAATTCTAGGTACATGATACAGCGGAAGCTCCATAATAAACGGTGCTGGATCCCCAGCAAACAATTTGGTTTTCTTCAAAGCAATTCCTGAAAGGACAATTGCGCCCATTCCAATAAAGTAAGCGGATGGAGCAACCCAACTACTGTTAGGGAAAAACGCTCCTGCTACCAATGCAATAATCGGTAACTTAGCGGAACAAGGCATAAAGGTCGTTAACATCGCTGTCATACGGCGATCTTTTTCGTTTTCGATGGTTCGGCTGGCCATTACCCCAGGGACTCCACAGCCAGTCGCAATCAGCATAGGAATAAATGATTTCCCTGACAATCCAAATTTACGAAAAATCCGGTCCATCACAAACGCAATCCGAGCCATATAGCCGCAATCTTCTAATAAGGCTAAACAGAAGAATAGAACCATTAATTGTGGTAAGAACCCTAAAACTGCTCCAACACCAGCAATAATTCCATCCAAAATCAAGCTCTGCATCCAATCTGCCACATTCAATGAAGCCAAGGCATTCCCTACAAAATTAGGCACTGCCTCACCAAAAAGAACATCGTTTACCCAGTCAGTACCCATTACCCCAATTGTCCGAATTGAAATATAGTAAACGAGCCACATGACAAGAGCAAAAATAGGTAAAGCCAAAAACCGATTGGTAACAACACGATCTATTTTATCAGAAACAGATAATTTGAATTCATCATGATCAACAATACATAGGGTGCGCAAATTGGTGATGAATTCATAACGCTCATTAATAATGATCGTTTCCGCATCATCACCCAAAATTTTCTCAGTAATTTTGATGGTTTCTTCGATCTCTTTTTGCTGAATACTGCTTAATGTCAACTGCTCCTGCGCCCGCATGTCGCGTTCAAACAACTTTACACTGTACCAGCGACTATATTTTTCTAACACAGTGTTGCCTAAAACTGCTGTAATTTCACTAAGAGCAGCTTCAATTCGCTTGTCATAATGAGGATAGCTGATTTCTTCAGGCGTTCCTTTTTTCGCAAGCTCTATCGCTTGTTCGACAGCCTTATCAACGCCCCAATTTTTCAAAGCACTGATACCAATAACGGGCACACCTAATGCATAAGACAATTTTTCTAAGTTAATTTGTTTCCCGTCTTTTTTGATCAAGTCCATCATGTTGACTGCTGCTACCACAGGGATTCCTGTTTCAATTAATTGCGTTGTCAAATAGAGGTTCCGTTCCAAATTCGTACCATCGATAATATTCAAAATGACATCAGGAATATCTGACAATAAATAATCCCTAGCTACCACTTCTTCTGGAGAATAGGGGGACAATGAATAAATGCCGGGTAGATCATCAATAATTACGTCATGCTGTTTTTTGTATTTTCCTTCTTTACGCTCAACTGTTACACCTGGCCAATTCCCGACAAATTGATTGGTTCCGGTCAGTACATTAAAGGTACTGGTTTTCCCACTATTGGGGTTTCCTGCCAAAGCAATATGCAATTCTGCCATTTATTCCGCCTCCTTGGCCACAACAACCATCTCTGATTCACTTTTTCTCAAGCTTAATTCATATCCACGAACCCGAATTTCCATCGGATCACCTAAAGGAGCCAGCTTCACAACCATTACGTTGGTTCCTTTAGTCAGGCCCATATCCATTAAACGGCGTTTCACCGCACCACTGCCATGAACATTGACAATTTGGCCTTCTTCTCCCACAGCCAACTGATCCAGTGAAGACCACGCCTGTTGATCTTCTGTTACTTCTTTCACGAGTATACTCATTAACAAAGACTTATCCAAAGCTACCCGGGTATTATGTAATAAAACAATGCTATTGTCGCCGGAATGATTCACTACAGCTACCTTCGTTCCAACTGTCATCCCTAAATCCTGCATACGACGCTTCAATTCACTATCCAATTGAATGGATTCAATTTGCACCACTTGATTTAATGGCGTTTCTGCTAATGTAGTCATGGCTCCTCCACCTGCTTTTCACTCTCATTAATAATGATAATCTTTCTCATTTAGAATACATTTATTGTCATTAGAAGTCAATAAAATCTTGAGCATTTCAGTTGACAAATCACTGGTTTTATAGTTTTAATCCTGTTAAAAAAGTTATTCTAAATTTTTTTATTTGCTAAAAAAAACGTTGACTAACATTGTTCTTTCTTTAAAGACGCTAAAATCTGTGTAATGGTGAGTTTTCACAGTTTTCCAAAAAACACAAACTATTGTGTATGCACTTTCTTGCAGCACAAGATGTAGTATCTTGTAATTGACTTTTCTCCTATATCTTTTATACTAGGTAATGTAAAGAAAAAGGAGGCCTTTTTATGGTTAAAGTATATTCAAAAGACAACTGCATGCAATGCAAAATGACAAAACGTTATTTATCAGATAATAGTATTCCCTTTGAAGAAGTGAATATCGACAACGAGCCTGAAGCACTAGATTTCTTGAAGAACCAAGGATTCCAAAGTGTCCCAGTAATTTTCGGTGGCCAATCTGCGATTATCGGTTTTAGACCTGATCAATTAAAAGCATTAGCTTAACCTGAAGCTTTGCAGTCGAAGGATTGCAAAGTTTCTTCTTTATAATAGCATTATGATCTGTGGACTAATTTTTCAATTGAAGAATTAGTCCAAAACTATGAATAAGGAAAGATGTGACGATATGAGCCTAAAAGACTTAGGAGACGTAAGCTACTTTAAACTAAACAATGAAATCAATCGTCCAGTTAATGGACAAATCCCTTTGAATAAAGATAAAGACGCTCTAGAAGCATTCTTTAAAGAAAACGCAGAGCCAAATACCCGTAAGTTCGCGACTGTCCAGGAAAAAATTGCTTATTTGGTAGAGCATGACTATTTAGAAGAAGCATTCATTGCGAACTATTCCCCAGAATTTATTGATCGGTTATTTACCTTTTTAGATGAACAAAACTTCACCTTCAAATCATTCATGGCGGCTTACAAGTTTTACTCACAATACGCGTTGAAAAACAATGAAGGAACTGAATATTTAGAGAGCTATGAAGACCGGGTAGCTTACAACGCCCTTTACTTTGCCAATGGTGATGAAGAATTGGCTCTACGTTTAGCTGATGAAATGATTCATCAGCGTTACCAACCAGCTACACCCTCCTTTTTGAATGCTGGCCGCAAAAGACGTGGGGAGCTCGTATCTTGTTTCCTAATCCAAGTGACTGACGACATGAACAGCATTGGACGTTCAATCAATTCAGCGTTGCAATTGTCTCGAATCGGCGGCGGCGTTGGAATCAACCTGTCGAACCTGCGTGAAGCGGGCGCGCCAATTAAGGGCTATGATGGGGCTGCCAGCGGCGTCGTTCCTGTAATGAAATTGTTTGAAGACAGCTTTTCGTACTCTAATCAGCTAGGTCAACGTCAAGGTGCCGGTGTTGTTTACTTGGATGTTTTCCATCCAGATATTGAAGTTTTCTTGTCTGCAAAAAAAGAAAATGCAGACGAAAAAATCCGGGTAAAAACTTTATCCTTAGGGGTAACCGTACCGGATAAATTTTACGAATTGGCTCGCAAAAATGAGGATATGTATTTATTCAGTCCTTACGGTATCGAACGTGAATACGGTGTTCCCTATTCTTACGTTGATATCACTAAAGAATACGACAACATGGTCGCTAACCCAAACATTCGTAAGAAGAAAATTCGTGCCCGCGATTTAGAAAATGAATTATCTAAGCTGCAGCAGGAATCTGGTTATCCGTATATCATTAACATCGATACAGCGAATAAGGCCAACCCTGTTGATGGCAAAATCGTTATGAGTAACCTTTGTTCAGAAATTCTGCAGGTTCAAACACCTTCAGCAATTAACGATCGTCAGGAGTATGATGATTTAGGAACTGATATTTCATGTAACTTAGGTTCTACCAATATCGTTAACTTGATGGAAAGTCCAGACTTTGGTCAATCGGTTCGTACGATGGTTCGTGGATTAACTTATATTACAGATGCTTCAAATATTGATGTGGTTCCTTCTATTCAAAATGGTAATAACCTTAACCACACGATTGGTTTAGGGGCGATGGGACTACACAGCTTCTTTGCTAAAAATTTGATGGTATACGGCTCAGAGGAATCCATTGATTTCACTAATATTTACTTTACCTTGTTAAATTACTGGACGTTAATGGAAAGCAACCAAATCGCCAAGGAGCGCAAACAAGTTTTCCATAACTTTGAAAAGTCTAAATATGCAGATGGAACCTATTTTGATAAGTATTTGTCAGATGAATTCTTACCTAAAACAGATAAAGTCAAAGAAATTTTTAAAGACATTTTCGTTCCAACAAAAGAAGATTGGCAAGCATTAAAAGAAGCCATTCAAAAAGACGGCTTGTACCACCAAAACCGTTTAGCTGTTGCTCCGAATGGTTCAATTTCATATATCAATGATACTAGTGCTAGCTTACACCCAATCACTCGTTTAATCGAAGAACGTCAAGAAAAGAAAATTGGTAAAATTTACTATCCAGCTCCTTACTTGAACAATGAAACCTTGCCTTATTACACTTCTGCTTATGATATGGATATGCGTAAGGTGATCGATGTCTATGCTACGGCGCAACAACATATTGACCAAGGTATGAGCTTAACCTTATTTATGCGTTCAGAAATTCCACGAGGCTTGTATGAATGGAAACATGAAACCAAGCAAACAACCCGTGATTTGAATATCTTGCGAAACTACGCCTTCTACAAAGGCTGTAAATCAATCTATTACGTTCGTACCTTCACTGAGGATGCCGAAGAGATCGGTTCAAACCAATGTGAAAGTTGCGTAATTTAGTTGCCAGCTGACAGTCCTGCTTTTCGCAGTATATTAGGTAATCGCGCAACATAACAGGAACTCAACCAATTATCAAACTAAGCAGTTTAGCAGGATGGTATGCGTACGACGATCCGAATGATTTTTCAGAGAAAAATCAATTCCTTTATATGGAGCTAGCTGACAGTCACTTATTACTACACAACAACCAGACATCACGAATCTACTCAGGTTCGTGATGTTTGACAGTATTAAAGCAAGACCAAGGAGGAAACTACATGGCAGAGACTTATTACAAAGCCATTAACTGGAATGAAATTGAAGATGTCATTGATAAATCAACGTGGGAAAAGCTAACCGAACAATTTTGGCTGGATACCCGTATTCCTTTATCCAATGACTTAGATGATTGGCGGAAGCTGTCTGATTTAGAGAAAAAAGTAGTTGGTTATGTATTTGGCGGACTAACGCTTTTAGACACTGTTCAATCAGAAAGTGGTATGGAACAATTACGTGCTGATGTGCGTACGCCTCATGAAGAAGCAGTATTGAACAATATTCAATTCATGGAATCAGTCCACGCCAAAAGCTATTCTTCTATTTTTAGTACGTTAAATACTAAGGCAGAAATCAACGAAATCTTTGAATGGACAAACACCAATGTGTATCTGCAAAAGAAAGCTGAACGAGTGAATGAAATTTATAAAAATGGCACACCGTTAGAGAAGAAAATTGCCAGCGTCTTTTTAGAAACCTTCCTATTCTACTCTGGTTTCTATACACCTTTGTATTATTTAGGCAATAATAAATTGGCTAACGTAGCAGAGATCATTAAACTAATTATTCGTGATGAATCGGTTCATGGCACTTATATTGGCTACAAATTCCAACGAGGTTTTAACGAGCAACCGAAAGAAGAGCAAGAACGTTTGAAAGAATGGATGTACAACTTACTTTATGAATTGTACGAAAATGAAGAACGATACACCGAGGAATTATACGATGAAATTGGTTGGACTGAGGAAGTCAAAACTTTCTTACGTTATAATGCCAATAAAGCGTTAATGAACTTAGGAATGGATCCGTTGTTCCCAGACACGGCTGACGATGTGAATCCGATCGTAATGAACGGTATTTCTACTGGCACTAGCAACCATGACTTCTTCTCCCAAGTTGGGAATGGTTATCTGTTAGGTCAAGTGGAAGCGATGAACGATGACGATTACCTGATTGGTATGGAATAAAAAAGAACCTTTATGGCTGCGAGCAACAGTAGCAGTCATAAAGGTTTTTTTATACGTTGATTAATCGCAGCTTCGTAATATTTTTGTACATGGACAAATCCTCAATGACCTCGGTGTAGGATAACCCTTTTGGCAAATCAATCGTGTACACATTGGTATAAATTCGGTAATCATTGCGAAAGTCCACATTGAAATCGACATTTTCCACTTCAATCTTTTTACTTTCGAAGTAATTCATGATGAATTCCTTCGTTTCTTCTCGGTGAACAAAACGAATCTCTAACTTTTTAATGGCGTGAACCTTGATGATTTTCTTCACCACCGTCAAAGCTAGCATGATCCCTACAAAGCTGGCCAGCGCAATGTCGTAATAGCCCATTCCGATTGCCAAGCCCAATCCAGCCCCCGCCCAAATTGAAGCTGCCGTGGTTAATCCGGTAATCGACCGATTGGTAACAATAATCGTTCCTGCTCCTAGAAAACCGACCCCACTGACCACTTGCGCGATTAAGCGCGCTTCATCTGACCGAACGACACCCGCTAAGCTGGGATTTTCAATCGCATAGCGCAGGGATGAACTGGCAATTTCCGTTTGAATCAAGGCAATAATCGTTGCTCCCATACAAACCAATATGTGTGTTCGAATACCTGCCGGACGATTGCGGTATTCCCGCTCAATGCCAATTGCTCCGCCCATCACCATCGCGATTAGCAAACGAATCATAATCTCTGTGATAGACAAATCCATTTCCATTCCAATCACCTCTATTTAAGTATAGCACTTCGTTGAAGGAACAATTATTCAGAACTCTTCAGTTGTGCCAGTTCTTCTCGACTTAGCTCACGATACGCGCCCTTTGCCAATTCGTTTGGTAAAGACAGTCTCCCCATTCGAATACGTTTCAAATAGATTACTTCTTTACCACAGGCCTTCACCATCCGTTTTACCTGATGAAATTTACCTTCCTGCAAAATAATCCTCACAGTAGAAGTTCGCCTTTCTTCATCAATGGCATCAATCATTAATTCAGCCGGCAAAGTCAGCTCTCCATCCAGTGAAATCCCTTCACGAAAGCGCTGCTGATCTGACCGATCCATCACTCCTGCTACTTGTGCCAAATATTCCTTGTCCACATGCTTTTTCGGCGACAGCAATTCATGTGCCAGCTGACCATCATTAGTAATAAGAAGAAGACCTTCAGTGTCCTTGTCTAAACGTCCAACAGGAAATAAATCATTGCGATAATCCTGTGATTTGAATAAATCCATTACCGTACGATCTTTTTTGTCTTCTGTTGCACTAATTGTGCCCGCTGGTTTATGCAGCAAGTAATAGTAATATTTTTGATAATGCAGGATCTCTCCAGCATAAGCTATCGTATCTGACTCCGGTTCAACCTGAGTCTTATCCTTTTTCTCAACCTGAGCATTAACCGTTATTACGCCCTTTTTGATCAGCTGTTTCACTTCCTTGCGGCTGCCAAGACCAGCTTCAGCTAAAAATTTGTCTAAACGCATATTTTTCTCCCTATGTTTTCTCCTATTATGCCATAGAAAAGGACCACCATAAAAGAAAAAAACCGACGATCGCAGCGATAATCGGTTTCTGGCAGCTATTCAGATGCTTGAATTCGTTTAATGACTGGTTCTTTGTTGACTATTGTTGTCGTCGCAATTGTCAAAAGCAGTTGAACGACAATTATTACTAAGATGAGTAACCCTACCTGAATAAACGGATAATAATAATTTTGAATTTGCATCAAAGCATTAGCTGCAGCATAGCGGTAAATTAAATAGCCAACAATACTGCCGATACCAACGGACATGAAGATAATTCCTCCAGCATAAAACAGACTTTCCAATTGAAGCATCTTTCTCATTTGTTTATTTGACATGCCGATTGCCTGCATTACACCTAGTTCCTTTTTACGACTTAAAATACTATCAATAGTTGTGTTTACCAAATTCATGATGCCTACAACTGCTAGAACTAAAAGGATACTATAACCAGCACCAACGGTCATCATAGTAGCTGACTCCCATGTTTTTAAAGTATCTTCGTAGCTTTCCAGTTCGTAAAATTCGCTTTCTCCCTTAATAGCCTCCAATTCTTTTTTTACTTCAGATATTCGTTGACTATCTGCTTTAATATCCAAAAACTTAATCAAATTGTTATCAGATAGCGCCTGAATAGTTTCATCAGAAGCAATGAGGCTGGCACTATGATCAATCTTTTCAGGTAAGCGGCCAGCCGCAACAATCGTCATTTGTTTGATATAGCTTCTGTCTCCATCAAAGATTTTCACATCAATAGGTTTCCCCATTGCCAAATCAGGGTAATTTTTAAAAATATAGTCACTGGCAATTAAGTACTCCCCTCCTGCTAATTTTTCATAATCAACACTGCCCTTTTTGATATGCTTTGCTACTTCCTTCATTTGCTTTTTTCTAATACTTGCAATGGAGACAGCTAAAGGCTTGTCTGAATCGGGCTCTTTGATTGAAACAAGTTCTCCGCTAATAACTCGTTGAGTCTCTACTCTTTCAACCCCAGAAATCTGCTCAATCTCTTTGATCTTGTCAGATGTGAGCGGATTATTTTGCTGAAGCTTTTGCCATTCTCGTTCTGGGTTCATTAGATCTCCACTCCAGGTTTCCAGCCTAAGACGAAAATCTTCAGCAATCGCCTGATGGGCAATTTCTTCAGGCTGCATACAATTAAACACTGTAGATACAGCAACGAATAGCGTCCCGATTAATCCTAAAGAAACAATGGTAATTACCGTTCGTTTCTTATTTCTTGATACGTTTGCTTTGGTTAAACGTTCAAGAGTAAGATTCATGAAGCCTCTGCGCTTCTTCTGTTTGGTTTCATTCTGTCCGGTATAGCGCATTGCTTCAATCGGCATAATTTTACTAGCCAAATGCATTGGTTTTAACGATGCCACCAAAACAGTTATTAAGGCAATCCCAATGGATAGGGCTATTACCCAAGGAATAATTAATTGAACCTCATTGTTTTGAACAACTTGCTGCATCGTGGCAGTTAATACTGAACCTTCCTGCAAGAGTTCGACGATTCTGCCAAAAAATAGTTTTGCTGCGATAATCCCAATCGCCAAGCCAATCGGAATAGCTATGCTGGCAACCAATAGATTTTCCCGTAAAACAATTTGACGAACTTGCTGCTCTGTTGCTCCTAAAGCTTTCAGCTTGCCAAACTCCTGAACTTTACTAATCAAGGACACATAATAGATACTATAGATTGTTAATGCCCCTGCTGCTGATACAATTATTATAATAATTATCATGCCACTATAAAAAGCTGGATCAGAATAGTTAGCGAATAGATATTCTTTGTTCACTACCACATCACTTTCAAGAACATTGAAGTTTTGGCCGATTTTTTTGGTTTCTTTTTCAACTTCAGTCGTAGTGGCAGCTTCCTCAGGTGCTAATCGAATCATCATGCGATAGCTTCTTTGGTCTAACGGACTATTGGATTCCATAAACTCCTTGGAAACCATCATCGAATACTTATCTTTCTCGTTAATTTCCTCGGTGTCATCCATCAATCCGACAATTTTGAAAGTAGTTGACTCGGCCAATCCTAATCCGTCTTTTGTATAGGGCTGAAATGGAACCGTGACTGCATCACCCAGCTTTGCCTGAATATAGCCGAGCTTTTTTAAGGTATTCAGTGAAAAAACAGCTTCGTTTCCGCTTTTTGGCTCCCTTCCTTTATCAATCTCAACTTTATTCAAATATTGAGCGGTTTTATCCATATAAAGCAAGATAACTGAACCCTCGTCCAAACTGACTTGGCCGATATCTTGTCGCAACCCATACGTTTCAATAGCTGCATGCTGTGCAATTTTATCCTTATCTTCTTCAGAAACATTCCGATACATAGTATGCCAAGTTGGATAAATTTTATTGACTGCTGCATTTTGCGTATTGACTGATCCTAACCCCATTGTAATAGTTAGAAATACTAGAACCGATGTCAGAATAATTGCCACACCAGACAAGATATTTTTTCTACGATGAAATTTGGTATTAGCCCAAGCGACAGTATTGATCATACTCATCCTAGACCACCCGCCCGTCTTCAATATGAACAATCCGATCAGCTGTTTGTGCAATCCCTTCGTCATGAGTAATCATAATCAATGTTTGCCCAAATTTTTCTACTGAATTTTTCAACAAAGACATTACTTCTAGCTCAGTTTTTGTGTCCAAATTGCCTGTTGGTTCATCAGCTAAAATAATTGCAGGCTCTGCTGCAATCGCTCGAGCAATGGCTACCCGCTGCTGTTGTCCGCCAGAAAGCATCCCTGGTAAGGCGTTCATACGATCATCTAAGCCAATTGTAGTTAATAGATCTTGAATAAAACGGACATTCACCTTACGATTATCTAAACCAATTGGCAGAACAACATTCTCCCAAATATTTAGTGAAGGAATCAAATTGTAATTTTGAAAAATAAAGCCAATTTTCTGACGACGAAAGATCGCTAATGACTCATCCTTCATCTGATAAATATTTCTGCCCTCAACCAAAACCTCGCCAGAATCCGGACGATCCAAACCGCCAATTAAATTCAATAAAGTACTTTTCCCTGAACCAGATTTCCCAACAACCGCAATAAATTCACCTTTATGCACATCTAAGTTGATCTGGTTAACCGCCTTTACAATGCTGCCCCCATCGTCGTAATACTTCATTAGATCTCTAATTCTTAAGATCATAGTTGTTTCCCCCTCTTTGCTTTATCTTACTTTTAGTTTAAAGTTTGAACCTTGCAGTTCTCTTGCAGGAAACGTTACAAAATTGTAAGAAAGGAAAATTATCAGACTAACGGAAGCGTTAATTGAAAATTCGCGCCCTGATCTACTCGGTTTTTAACCAAAATGGTCCCGCCTTGCTCTTCGATGATTTTTCTAGTTAAATATAGCCCAACCCCTGACCCCTCCACCTCATTACTGTTTTTACCACGATAAAAACGTTGATAGATCAAGGTTTGTTCTTGCTTAGGAATACCTGGACCTTCATCAAGGATTTCTAAAACCACATAAGTGACTAACGATTGACTATGCACCTGAATCTTCGTGTGCACTGGAGAGTACTTAATCGCGTTTTCTAACACATTGCTAAGTGCTTCTAAGGTCCATTTGTAGTCAACAAAAATAGTGCTCTCATCAATCGACGATAACTCAATGTCGATATCTCTTTCGAGCGCTTTGATGATTACACTATTGATTGCTTCACTAACTAATTTTCTTAATGAATATTTTTGCGGATTGATCTGAATTAGGTCGGTTTCCATTTGTGAAATTTTTGCTAGTCCATCAAGCATCAAATTCAATTTATTGATCTGAAGAACTGCTTGATCACTGAATTCCTGACGTTCAGCTGGAGAATACGCCTCTGATAGTGCAATATCCATACTCAGCTTCAAGGAAGCCACCGGTGTTTTTAACTGATGGGCAATATCAGTGATGCTTGATTTAATTTGACTATCCTCCTGTCGAGTGCGCTGCAACAGAATAGAATACTGGCTTTTTTCAGTGTGGTATTTATTTTCTAGACTTTCTAATTCTTCCATCAGCAGCTTCTGCTCTCTCAGGTTCCAAAAAAACAAAAGGAGGACTAACAAAATAGTTACGAGCAAAATCAGCGTATTCCGCACCAAAAAAGGCTGAACTAGATAGTCATACTTAGTTTCTCGCTTGTCCATTCCATACTTTGCTTCTAATTCAGAGCCCTTGGCGTAATAAGTCTCATTGTCCTCTTGATTGAAAGCCTCGATCAATTGAGCTTCAGAAAGGGCTTCATTTTCACTCAGTCTTCCCAAGGCAGTTGTTCGATCATATTCTAATGCTGTCCGCATTTCGGAATAATTCCAGCTGATTAAGCCTACGCTGACAATAATGATTGATAGAATGAATCCAATTATTTTTGCACGTCGGAAACCCATAAATAGCCCACCCCTCTGACTGTTTTAATCTTCTCTTTACCGATCTTTTGTCTCAACCGGCTAATATTCACCGAAACAATATTGCTGTCAATATAGTCTCCCTTGGTATCCCATATCTGTTCTAACAGCTGATCAACAGAAAGAATTTGTTTAGGGTTCTTCATAAAGATCGTAAGCAGCTGCAGCTCCGTCTTACTAAGGAGTAAAGTTTCATTATTTTTAGCAGCTTTCATTTCTGATAACGACAGGCTCAGTTCATTAGAGATTAGCCGCTGTCCGTTAGGCTCCGCAATTCGTTTTACCAGTGCATTAATCTTAGAAACTAATACCATCAGGCTGAAAGGCTTGGTAACATAATCATCTGCTCCATGTTCATAGCCAGCAACAATGTCATATTCTTGATTATAGGAAGTCAGCATAACAATCCTCACGCCAGATTGACGGCGAATCTCTTGGCAAAAATCCAAACCATTCCCATCCGGCAAAGAAATATCGCTAATAATCAAATCAATTTCATTTTGTTCAAACGCCGCTTTAGCTGAAACGACATCTAAACAGGATACTACCTCGTATCCTTCTTTGGTCAAGCAAAGATTAATTCCCCTATTCAAATTTTTATCATCCTCGAGCAATAAAATTCTTCGCATCAGACTTCCTCGTTTCAGTTAATATAGTTCTACTTTAGCAAGGAATTCCTCTGGATACAATCGTAGATGGCGAAGTAGCGATAAAAAGCTTTGACTAAATTCTTATTAATAAGAGATTTGTAGAACCTGCCTTCAGAAAACGAGCGCAGGTTTAAATAAAAAACCATTTTTCTTATAAAATATTAAAAAAAAGATAAATAACAACGATTTTTAGAGAAATGTAATTTCACATTAAAAAATCCTTTACCGATACCTATGTTCATACTTTTTAACAAGTTTTTAAAATACAAACAGGTAAATAAAATAGCATTATTGTTAAAAAGAAACAAATATTTAGTGGGAAAAGCTATTGAAATCCTTTGCAAGAAATTTTAGAATGGGAAATGCGGATCACCCAAAAAGAATTATAAGGAGATGTCTCAATGTCTAAAAATACCAACTCAACAGTAAAACTACAAAATCGTCAGCTTTTCTCTATAAAAAGAAAAGAAACACTAGATGCCCGTTTTAATCAACATTACGATGAAAACGCTAACGCATTACATATCATTCAATCAGCAGTAATTGTTCTAGTACGCAATTTTTTCAGCGAACACGATTTCTCCAACGTAGCCAAAAATTTAGTTCGTTCACTGTTTCTAACAAGTGATGCGGACCTCACCTCTGTACGCCATTTATGTATTTATTTTCAACCCTATTTCAGTCAACAAGAGTGGCAAATCGTTATTTCCCGTTTATTTAAGAATCAGCAAGAATTTTTTCAGATGACCAAGCAAGCGCGAGCACATATCGATACTTTAGGCCCAGTTCTCCATTCTAAAGAGCAAACAACTGATAAAAAACGGATTCTAAAAGCAGTGTTTGAAGATGAAACCGGCAAGCTGCACAACTGGAGTCTGGGTAATGTGGTACGACCTCTGACCACACAAGATCGTAAAGCTGTCTTGGATATTTTAGGCGAAGTAACCATTTTACAAAAGGATGATGGTACCCGTAAATTTGTTCGAGTAGTGAAGATGTATTTTGTAGTAGATGAGCGGGAGCATGATTTTAATACTCGTGACGAAGAAGATCCAATGTTTGAACTACGCGATGCTGATCAGCAGCCAGTCCAGCAAGCTACAGCTGAAAATATCGCACCAGAAAATACTATAGCAACTCCCAAAAAATCAAACAACGCTACGAAAACGTCAAACAACACTGTTGGATCAACACCCGACAAAGATTTATCACTGAATGATGCAGTCCCTACCTTTAAATCTCAGTCTGAGCTTGCCCGAGAGAGGCTAGGAAAATTGCCCTCAGATCATGCCAAGAAATACAAAGAACCTAATTCGCTGTTTAATAAGCCAAAACCAGAAAAGAATACGAAAATCGAGAAAGCGTTGAAGAAGAAGAGTAAAAGCAAAAGTAAGAATCGCAAACGAAACAAGCGGAAATAGTTTGACAAATATAGCTGGTCAAAAAAAGCCGACAAACCCTCAAGGAGTTTGCCGACCTATC
The DNA here is from genome assembly GCF_050498925.1 of Enterococcus sp. AZ163. Classification (NCBI taxonomy): domain Bacteria; kingdom Bacillati; phylum Bacillota; class Bacilli; order Lactobacillales; family Enterococcaceae; genus Enterococcus; species Enterococcus sp. AZ163. The sequence goes on along the minus strand of NZ_JBIPAO010000001.1, from coordinate 2,002,400 downwards.
GCTTGTCTATTAACTTTTACAGTTTGCTAGCTGCTTCTTCATCGATAATTACGATTACGTCAGAATGGTTTTGCAACGCACTTGCAGGCAGGTCTTCAGTGACTGGACCTTCAATCATGCCTTTAATTGCATCCGCTTTTGCTTCGCCAAAAGCTAACAATAAAATCTTTTTACTTTGCATGATTGAACCAATACCCATAGATAAGGCATGAGTAGGTACATCTTCAACTTTATCAAAGTAACGTTTGTTTGCTTCAATTGTTGATTCAGTCAATTCAACTACATGAGTTGTTTCATCAAATGGTGTGCCAGGTTCATTAAACCCAATATGTCCATTGCGGCCAATTCCTAGTACTTGAATGTCAATTGGATGCTCAGCAATGATTTCATCGTAGTGTTTGCCTTCAGCTTCTAAGTCTTCTGCTTTACCATTTGGCACGAAGGTTTCTTTAAAAGGTTTTTTGTTGAATAAACGATCGTTCATAAAGTAGCGATAACTTTGTGTATCTTCGCCACCTAAGCCTACGTATTCGTCTAAATTAACAGAAGTCATGTTAGAGAAATCTAAGTCACTGCTTGTCATTTCTTGATATAAAGTTTCAGGAGTGCTGCCAGTTGCTAAGCCTAATACTTTTGCACCATTAGCCATACCGTCTTTGATCAGTTCAAATGCTTTTTTTCCGCCTTCTTGGGCATCTTTTACGCGAATTACTTCCATTGTAAACGCTCCTTTGTCTATTTGGTATACACCAATTTTAACACTATCCAGTCAAAGAAGCAATGTAAATGTCTAGACCAAATTTCAAGAAATTGCTAAGCGCTTCTTCTACTATTCTCATAAGACTTAAAAAAAGACCCTGAAAAATCAGGATCTACTTGTTGTATTCTACTGCAATTTCAGTGATTAAAGAATCATCATTTACTCCGGTCACTTCGGCAATCACTGTTTCTAAAGGCTGGTCCTTTAACATTGCTTGAAGCTGAACACTTTGCTCATCTTTTGGATCTTGGTATTTCAAAATCATTGCTACAACTTCAATTAAATGCATGTATCCTAATTCACGTTTCTTCAGCTCACGAATTGGACGAATAAATCGTTCGTCGTAACCCAGTTTGCGGATTGGCGTGCGAGCTACTCGATCAATACTGTCAGAAATATGCGGATTTTCAAAACGGCTCACAATTTTGTTGATATAAGCTTGATGCTGCTCTCGATCAAAACCCCATTTAGCAATTAACAAGCTGCCGGTTTCTTCCAGCACCGCCCGTAATTGAGCTAAGACCTCTTGATGACCAATCGCTTCATCAATTGTTTGATAGCCGGCATATGCTCCGGTGTAGGCAACTGTTGCATGCCCCGTATTTACTGAAAATAACTTTCGCTCAATGTAAGGCTCTAGATCCTCAACATACGTTACATCACTCAACTGTAATTCCTTATTTTTGCATTGCGTTTGATCCACTACCCACTCGCTGAAAGGTTCCACCGATACAAACAAAGGATCTTCATGGTGTTGAATAGGCACAATCCGATCAACTGCAGCATTTGGAAACCCAACATAGACTTCAACATACGCCATATCTTCATCAGTCAAATACTCCTTAACCTTCTCGAATAAGAACTGACTGCCGCCAATCATATTTTCACAGGCGATTACATCTACTGGTACTGTGCTATTTTCAGCCTTTCGTTTTTGAATCCCTTTGGCAATAAGTTCAGCAATAAAAGGTAACACATTGGGACCAATGGCCGTAGTCACAATATCCGCAGCTGCTACTGAATCTACCACTGCTTCAGGATTAGTTTGATTGTTAAGTCCATCCACATTGGCTACATGAATTTGTTCTTTGTTTTCATCAGCCAATTCAATCGTGTATTCTTTCCGCTCATTTAAAGCATCAATAATTGTGGCATTGATATCAACAAAATCAATCGAAAAGCCATTCTTGGCTAAAATTTCCCCAATAAATCCACGGCCGATATTGCCGGCACCAAAGTGCGTTGCGCGCATCCTATTCAACCTCCTGCAAATAACCGATGATTTCTTCTTTTGATTTCGCATCGGCAAGCTTCACGACATTTTCAACATCTGAACAGAAAATCGCAATTTTTTGCAATAAATCCAAATGTTCATTTTCTACTCCTGCAATTCCAAATAAAACCATTGCTACATCTTCAGTATCATCATTGCCAAATTGTACGCCTGCTGGTGCTTGTACAATGGATATTCCACTCTTTTTCACAAACCGTTTTGCTTCATCTGTTCCATGAGGGATAGCAATAAAGTTTCCCATGTAAGTAGATACTAGCTGGTTGCGCTCAATCATAGCCTCAATGTATTCTTCATCCACACATCCATTTTCCACAAGTAAACGTCCACATGCGCGAATCGCTTCCTCTTTGTCTCCAAAGGACTGATCCAATAAAATCATTTCTGGTTGTAAATCCATTTGTAATTCCTCCTTAGTTCTCTTTAATCTCTTTAATGAACAGTGAACTGAGTAATTGATATACCAGCTCATGATTACCAAACTTATAAATTTCAGTGTTCAGATCGCTCTCAATAACTGAACTGCTGATTTTTCCTAGCAATCCTTTTTGTGCTTCCTGCAACGGATCGGGTGCCAACAGCAGCAATACCCGAGTCAGCTTGATGCTCTTTTTATCCATTCCCAAAATCGAAAAGGCTTTGTCCAAATCATAAATAGTAAAATAAGGCTCCAGCACATGCTTATTGGCACTATGAAACAAGGCAAAATTGGTATTAGGCACACCAATTGGCGCAACGATATAGCGATCGATTACCTTTTGAGTGACATACTCAGCATTCGTAACTACTGATCCTTCTAATTCGCCAATCATCTTTTCCAAAGTCAGCTCAATTGTTTCCTCCGCTGCAAAGGGGCGGACTTCAAATTGGTTTAGTAGATGATTCGCTGTACGCATTGTTTCATAAAGATTATTGAAATCCTCCCCCGGCTCTTGAACCGTTTCTTCAATTACCATACGTTCTGTTTCCGGACGCAGGTCGTGAATATAGGTCCGCAAATCCTGAATTTCTTCGTCTAAAAGCAACGGTGAAATGACTTTGTACGGTAACGTGAATTCAGGTAGAAAAACAGTGGCTAGGATTAAATCATACTGTTTGAAGTTCAAGCGATTCATCTCAGAAATTTTGGCTACTTGAATTTGTTGAATTTCCGGCATATATTTCTTAATTCGACTCTCTAATATCCGGGCAGTTCCAATCCCGCTGGAACACAGAACTAAAACAAATAGTCCCTTACTGGAGGGATTGCGCTCCAAGGAGGTAGCAAAGTGGATAACTACATAGCCCAGCTCATCATGAGTAAATTGATGATCCGGAAAAATGACTGCTAACTGGTTCGTTACTGCTTGAGTCAGAGTATTGTATTTTTCTTGAATTTTCTGCAACAGTGGATTTACCATATTGGGTAAGACTGTCATGCTTCTTTTCAAAGCTGCCGACATATGCGTAAGCAGGTCGTTAAACAATTGCTCATCTTTACGAAATTCCAACCCACTGTCCTCTGAAACCAAACGAATCAGTTCCTTAATCTGATAAGAAAGCTCAACATCAAAATGATCAATAAAAATATTTTGTGGTTTCTTATAGTTGATTCCCTCCAGCTGGTAAGCAAAGAAGCGAACCTCTTGTGCTGGAATTGAATGCCCCCAGTAAGTAGCAACTTTAATCATAATCTGACTGGCAATTTGCATGCTTTCTGGTTTTGGACTGCTGTCTTGTTCTTCTTCCACAAACTTATTTTGACGAATTCGATCAATTGAGAGAGCCAGCAAAATCAGAATACGCTGTAGCTGATTGTCTGTGACTTCTTTTACTGAGTATTGTGGAATATGGTAAAGGATATCCTTAGCCAAATATAGTCCTCGCGGAGTTAATTGCTTCAGGAAAAAATTGTCCGTCTCTGCTTCCGTTGTCTCCTCATTCAATTGATCAATGAATTGGAAAAACTCGTATTCATTTACCCCATTGAAAATCAGATTACCTAAAATTTGTCGTTTTTCTTTTTCTCTGCCAGTAATCTTTATTCCCCGGCCCTTTAGCCGCAAGAGCTGCAAGCGATAATCCTCCAGGCTTTGTTCAATCGCCTGCAAATCAGAAACAATCGTCGAAGGGCTGACTTGGAAATCAATCGACAGTCCTTCAATTGTTTCCTCTTCATCCAGCATCAGCAAGCTGGTAACAATCGCACTTTGCCTTTGGACATTATCCGTAAAAAGCTCTTCTTTATTTTCTTCTAACTGATCCTTTAGTTTGTCTAAATTAATACTCTCCCCCACGATTCGGTATCCTTCACCACGGGGTTTGATAATTTGAACATCTAACGGTTTAATCGTTTTTTCTATACTGGAAACCTCGCGATAAATCGTCCGTTTGCTGACGTTCAGCTCATGCTGCAGCTGATCCAGCTGGACTCCAGTCGGGTAAGCTAACAAAAGCGCTAAAATCTTTTTTTCTCGAACCGAAAAGTACACTAGTACCTCCTCCAAATAGTAAAAGGGTAAAAGCAGTGAATACTCACTGCTTTAAGGGTAATACGATTCTGCAAAAAAGACTACTTATTTTTTAACTGAGCAACAATTTTATCATATTTTTCTGAAGTTACCATGTCAGCTACAGGCACGTGAACTGCACTCGGTGCTTGTTGTTCAGCATGAACTGTTTCAGTTTGCATAGTAACGATCATAGCTGAAGGTTCATCCTTCAATTCCCCGATCATTGCTACAGTCACTGGCAAATTGACACCTTGTTCCTTCAAGACCTTTTTCATAACGGTTGCGCCCATATTAGCAGAACCTTTTCCTTTTTCGTAGGCAAAGACGATGTGGTCTACTCTATCGTAATCCGCAACTCCCTCAACAACATCGTCACTCAACTTTTTTCCATCAGCACCTGCTGTTGGACCATCAGACAAACGTTCCACGATTTCATCGTAACGTGGGGAATTCATAAAGTTCTCTACCTGAACAAAGGTTGCACTTGGTGCTTTTTGACTTGCCCGATCGTACAATTCTTCTTGTGTCACCACTAACGCATTTGCATCATCGGACAAATTATTAATCGCTGAGTTCGATACCGGGATATTAATACCAGCTTTTTTCACTTTGTCGCGTAATACTGACGCACCCATTGCACTTGAACCCATACCAGCATCACAAGCAAAGATGATTTTGTTTACATTGCCAAACATTTCTTGGTTGCCGTTTTGACCACCAGCTTGACCTTTACTTGCTGATTTTGCTTCTTGCACCGCTGCCTGAGTAGCTGCTAAATCGTCTTCTTCATTGTTGTCTGCTTTGATAATGACCATCGCGATTAAGAACGAAACAACCGCACCAACGACAACCCCTGCGATAACAGCAAACATGCTGTCTGGTGGTGTCATTGCCAAGATTGCAATGATTGATCCTGGTGAAGCCGCTGCCCGTAAACCAGCACCTAGTAATTGGAAAGTGAAAGTTCCAGCAACCCCACCGCCGATAACTGCTAGGAACAACAATGGTTTCATCATTACATATGGGAAATAAATCTCATGAATACCACCTAGGAATTGAATGATAATCGCACCTGGTGCAGAGGATTTCGCTGATCCTTTACCAAACAAAGTGAAGGCTAACAGCACACCTAAACCTGGTCCAGGGTTTGCTTCTAGTAAGAACAGAATCGATTTCCCTGCTTCAGCGGCTTGATCTGCCCCCAAAGGTGTCAAAATTCCGTGGTTAATTGCATTGTTTAAGAATAGAATTTTCGCTGGTTCAATAAAGATATTTGCTAATGGCAGCAAACGCATGTTAATGATTGTTTCTACTCCAGCCGCCATCAATTCAGTAAGTGAAGATACCACCGGTCCAATTGCATAAAAGCCTAATACTGCTAGCGCAAAGCCAATCAATCCAGATGAGAAGTTGTTAACCAGCATTTCAAAACCGGCTTTAATTCTCGATTGGAACATGTCATCAAATTTCTTAATACACCAACCGCCAAGAGGCCCCATAATCATTGCCCCAATGAACATTGGAACTTCTGACCCTACGATAACCCCCATCGCTGCAATTGCCCCAACAACCGCACCACGTTGACCGTGTACCATGCTACCACCTGTGTAAGCAATCAATAATGGCAATAAGAAAGTAAGCATCGGGCCAACAAGTGATGCTAGCTGTTCATTTGGGAAATACCCCGCCTCAATAAATAATGCTGTGATAACACCCCATGCGATAAAGGCCCCGATATTCGGCATGACCATCCCTGACAAGTGGCTGCCCAGTCGCTGGACTTTCGCTTTCAGTCCACTTTTCTTTGCAGTAGTTTCCATTTTCATTTCCTCCTTCAAAATAATAAAATAGAATGATTTCGTTTACATGTATATTGTAGCTTGTATCAGTAAGTGCTTTCAATCAATAGTAAATAGAGCTTTGGCACAGAACTTTGTGCCAACTTTGTCAGACATATTTTTTGACAACATCTTATATTCTGTCAAAAATTCCTAAAATCCTCTTAATAAAGCGAATAAATAATGCTGAATCCAATTATATAATCGAAATAAATGATCACAAAAAAGACGTCGAGCCTGTTACCGGTCAACGTCTTTCTTTCTATTGGACAATTTCCGCTCTTTTTTCAGAAGTACGTTTCAGCAAGCTCACATACGCCTTTTTGTGCTCTTCTATAAAACTTTCAATAGCTCGTTTCTTGTCTGAAGACCACTCTTTGTCTTCTATTATATTGGCCTGATCATCCACTGCAATACTTCCGGTATAGGTTTTACCATTAAATTTCGCATGATTGACTGTGATCGTTCTTTGGTTCTTTTCTTTCTCCTGCACGACCAAATTGCCTTCTTGGCCAATTACCCATGGATGACGTTCCTGTAAAGGAATAGGCAGCCATCCGGTTTGTAAAATGTACGTGTAAAACGCAACACCGCCTTCACTCAATTTGTACTCATCAGGAAACTGCGAATCGGTCTCTTGTCTCCAAGAATGAGCCCTCAAATTATCTCTGTATTTTTGTTCATCCCAGCGTAGTTTAGCCAAGGACCCTGCTGCCAAAATGGTGACCAGTGCCATCACGCCTAGAATAACTTTATAGTATTTGTTCCAGCGCAGCTTTTTAGAATAGTCTTTGGTCATTTCTCGATCCCCTCTCAATAACTTATCCAGAGAGATACCAAATAAATCACTAATGGCAACAATCATTTCCAGATCGGGATAGTTCCGTCCTACCTCCCAGCTAGAAATGGTTGGACGCGATACATTCAGCAGCTGACCCAGCTGCTCCTGGGTCCATTCCTTTTTTAAGCGCTGCTCTTTAATTTTGTCACCGATGTTCATTAGTACCCACTCCTTATTTTCATTATCCGAATAGCTTATCAGAAAATAAAGCTATCTTCTCTAGCATCCAACTTTTCTCTTTGATACAATACGTATCATCTTGATTTAACGGTCTTTTATGTACATCTGGGCAAATAAAAAAACTGACTACTATAGCCAGTTTATCTGCTAAATCTTGACTTAAATCCTCGCTTCACAACATCCCAAAAACTTAAGGATTGTACCATGTTATTCGGATCAACATATTCGCGAATCGCCCGCAAGACTTTTTTAGGTTCCTTCGAAGAGAAAGTATAGGTTCCGTTCTTCTTAGTTTGAATGGCATAGCGCGGAATCCATTTACCCTTGAACATAATAGAAGCAATCACCTGATCTACTTCCTCCCAAGGAATTTGGATGAATTTACGTGCATCACGATCATTGAAAAATTCGAAACCCTTATCGCCAATCATAATTTTCCCATAATCGGTCATTCCCATATGAGAAGTGGCATTCATGACTAAGTCAACTTGGGTGTTGATTGATTGAACCATTGCTTTACTCCATCTCCTTTTATTTCACTAGTCATTATACTGGTTTTTAGTTTTTTAAGCAAAAGACATAAAAAGCCCAGGCATCACTGCCCAGGCTAAGTTTTTCTTACATTAATCCTACTAGGTGAGCAAGGATACCCACTACGAACAAACCAAGAATGATGATGATTGGTGAAACTTTCTTCTTAAGCAACCACATACATAGAAGTGTTAAGCCTAAGCCAGCTAATCCTGGAATTAAGCTGTCCAAGTTATCTTGTAATGTTGTTACTTTTACATCGCTCAGTGAAAGTCCAGCTGCTTGTTGTTCTAATGCTGACTTGATTCCTTCAGCACCTGATGGCAAGCTGCCCCAGTCAATAAAAGCGCCTTTGTCTAACTGAACTTCTGATACAGTTGGTTTGAATCCAACAGATACCCACCGGTTAACCAATGAACCAAGGATAAACATCCCCAGAATTGAAGCCCCTTTAGTAATGTCTTGCAATAAACCACCTGATAAGTCATCAGTAATTTTAGAACCTGCTTTGTAACCAAATTCTTGAGTGTACCACATAAATGCCATACGGATAGCATTCCAACCAACAAAGTAGATGATTGGTCCTAAGATATTTCCAGCTAAAGCTAGAGAAGCAGCTAACGCACCCAGGATTGGTTTAACAGTGAACCAGAAAACTGGATCTCCGATACCGGCTAAAGGTCCCATCATACCAACCTTAACCCCTTGGATTGCTACGTCATCTACAGGAGCGCCATTTGCACGTTCTTCTTCCAGTGCCAATGTTACACCGATAATTGGTGAAGCTACATACGGATGTGTATTAAAGAATTCTAAGTGACGTGTCAATGCAGCGGCACGATCTTCTTTATTAGGATATAATTTCTTGATCGCTGGGATCATTGAGAAGGCCCAACCACCATTTTGCATACGTTCATAGTTCCAAGAACCTTGAATGAAAGTTGAACGCCACCAGATGGAAATGCGATCTTTTTTCGTTAATTTTATTTGCTCTGCCATTTCGTGTTAGCTCCTTTCTTAATAGTTATCAATAATATCGCCTAATGGGTCACCAGTATTTGAACCGCCGCCGTTACCTGAGCCGCCGCCTTGTTTAGAAAGCGCCAAGTAGATAAGAGCAAGAGATACACCGATTGCACCAAGACCAATAAGAGTAATTTGTGAAATTGTTGCCAATACAAAACCAATTGCGAAGAATGGCCATACTTCTCTCGTAGCCATCATGTTAATAACCATTGCATAACCAACAGCTACTACCATACCACCGCCGATTGCCAAGCCGTCTGTTAACCAAACAGGCATAGATTCAAGCAAGCCGCGCACTGGACCTTCACCAATTGCTAAGATTAAGATAGCAGGGATTGCAATACGAACCCCTTGCATAGCGATAGCAATAATATGCCATAATTCAACTTTTCTGATATCGCCTTCTTTTGCTGCTGCATCCATTAAATGTACGAATGCTGTAGCAATTGTACGACAAATGATTGTTAGCAATAGACCTGCAACAGCTAGTGGAACTGCGATAGCGATAGCTGAAGATACTCCAGCTTGTCCTTGTCCACCAAGTACCAAGATAATTGCAGATGCAATTGATGCCAATGCAGCATCGGGTGCTACGGCAGCGCCGATATTCGCCCAACCAAGAGCGATCATTTGTAGGGTACCACCAAGAATAAGACATGGCATTAGGTTACCTGTAACTAAGCCGATTAACGTACAAGCGATTACTGGTTGGTGGAAATGGAATTCATCCAAGATACCTTCCATACCAGCTAAGAATGCGACGATAACGACTAATATCATTTGAATAATATTTAATTCCATGATTATTAATCCTCCGTTTCTCTGATAAAATAATTATTTTTGTTTGTTCAATTCTTCTTGTGCTTTTTTCATGATTTCATCCATATCGCCTTTTGAATCATTTGGCACTTTACGAACATCAAAACTTACGCCTAGATCTTTTAATTTTTTGAATGAATCTAGATCTTCTTGACCGAAAGCCAACACTTTATTTGGTTGAACTTTACCTGGTGAATGAGCCATTGAACCGACATTGATTGTCTTCAATGGAACGCCGCCTTCTACTGCTCTTAGTGCATCTTGAGGATTCTCAAAAAGCAATAATGCGCGTTGTCCACCAAAATGTTTATCGTCTTTTGCCAGCTCGATCATTTTAGCAACTGGTACAACGTGTGCTTTAACTCCTGGAGGCGCTGCTTGTTGGATCAATTTCTTACGAAGTTCATCCTTTGCTACGGTGTCGGATACAACAATGATACGTGTTGGTCCTGTCGTTTTTGTCCATGCAGTCGCTACTTGTCCATGCAGCAAACGAGAGTCAACCCGTGCTAAAACATAAGACAATGAACCTGGTGTTCCAGCATTTGAAGGTTGTGCTTGAGTTGGCGCTGCAGCTGCTTCAGCAGGTTCCAATTCTTCTGGTCTAACTTTTACTCCTTCTTTTGCAGTGCCCAAAATATGAGCGGCAATTTCATGAGCAGTATTCATTGATAAACGAGAAGCATATGCTTCAATCAACATTGGTAAATTCATCCCAGCAACAATTGCCCAAGTGTCTTTGTGTTCTTCAAACAAGCTGTTGGCTTGGTTGAAGGGGGTTCCACCCCAAAGATCGACTAAGAACAGCACTTCATCCTGATTTTCGAAAGAAGCAATCGCGTCTTTCATTTTTGCCTTAACGTCATCTGGACCTTCGCTCGGCATCAATGTAACAGCTGTTACATTTTCTTGTTCTCCAAAGATCATTGCTCCGGATTGCAAGATACCATTTGCGAATTCACCATGACTGGCAATGATAATTCCTACCATCTTTTTACCTCCTACTAGTATTGTTACAGTGTTAAATGAATATAAATAAGTTCTAAGAACCTGTAACCAAATTTTTTACGGCAGCATCTTTTCTTTTTGAATCTGTTGGATCAAATCATTTTTGCGATCCGAGGGAACCTTCCTTGTTTCCAACTCAATTCCATGTTCAGCAAGTGTTAAAAAGCATCTCACATCGTCTTCATCTAAAGAAATAAAATTAGTAACCATTTTTTTCCCTTCTAGAAAACGCATACCGCCAATATTAACTGACTTTAAGTCAACACCAGCTTCGACTACTTCTAAAACATCCTGAGGTACAGCAAACAGGAGCATCACACGCAATTGATCAAACAGCTGGTCATGATAGATTTCAACCAATTTTTTCTTTGTAATGACATTGGATTTAATCCCAGGCGGAGCTGCTTGCTTTAACAGGAATTTACGCAATTCGTCATGTGCCACCTCATCGCTGACAACAAGGATACGTTCCACGCCAGTAGCCTTAGACCAAACCGTAGCTACTTGTCCATGAATCAATCGATCATCAATCCGAGCCAGTCGGACATCCATCACCATTGCGCCACCCCCAATTCTGATTCAACTCATTTAAAAAGCTTCAATGTGCGTTTGAGTACACAAGCACTCACTTATATATAAGCAAGTGCCGTGCCAAAATACACTAGATTAAAAAAGCCTTAAATCAAGCCTTTTCAAAGATACACAAAAAGCGATACAGTATACTGTATCGCTTTTTGTGTATCTTTATTGAACCAATTCTTCATGGTTTCTTAATAGCTGGTAAATATAGTATCGTTCAGAATCAGGGAATGTAACCTTCAGTTGATTTTCCAAATCATTCAATCCACGATTCAGTGTCGTATTGTCAGTCACATGCTGATACTCAGTCAAGGTTGCTTTATCAATATGCAAAGGTTGATTTAAAATGCTTCGTTCAATCGCTCCAGCCATGTGCATGACGAAATTTACCATTAATGCATAATCAGAGGAATGGCCTTCATCAAGAATAACTGAATTAGCCAAACGCCAGACCGGTTCGATAATTTTCTTGGCATTAATAAAGGTGTAGCTTTCTTCCATAAAACGGATACATAGATCTCTTGCCGTTTCGTGGCTTAGCTCAACCTCAACTTGATTCTCCAAATCGTTTTCCAGCAATAGTTCATCAATCACTTGATCTGCCCGCTGATTGATAAATTTCTCCATTGGAATGTATGGCGCACCAATTTTAGGATCCATAATTCCTGTCGTTGCGATTATTTTGTAGTCCTTTTTTAATTGAGGAATTTTAGTGCCAATTTCTGTAACTGAAAGTGTCAGCACTTGTATGTGATCCAGCTTGCGCTGTTTCAGCGGCCATTCAATAATTTCTTTCAGTCGCTGAGCAGTCCCTTCACCGGAAGCACAAATTGCCAGAATTGCCTGCTTTTCTTCTGATTTCGGCTTTTCTTCCTCTAAAACAACTTTTCCATATCCACGGAAGCCTTTTAAAGACTCATACAACTCTTCGATTCCTGATCCTAGTACACTAGACTTTCTGGCAGCCTCTACCACTAGTGGTGTCGTGACCATATCTAAAGTTCGAATAGATATACCGGTTTCTTTTTGCAGCTCATCGTTAAATGAAGCTAACGAACCCATGTCTACCATTAGCAGAACGCCGCTGCCTTCTTCCACCTGAAGAACCGCCTCGCGAATTTTTTCAAAAGCCGTTCGTGGATGCATATCCAACGGCATATCAACCGCTCTTAAATTGTTCACATCTAAAAGTTCTCTTACTACTTGCGCCATCGAAGAAGCTGTACTATTTCCATGTGCGGCAACTACCACACCAATTTTCCCAGTCGGTTGATCTTCTCGTAACGAAACCAATAGAACGGTCAAATAATAGTCTTCGCTATCAGGAATTCTCACTTGAAATTCATGCTCCACCAATTGACGAATTTCTTGAGCTACCTGAAACTCTTTCGGGTAGTTCGTCGCCATCTCGCGAATGTTCGCATTGGTCTCTCGCGTTTCCCCTTCATGAATTTTTTTCAAGAAAGAAGAAATATGCAAGCTCATAGCATAAACAAAATTTTGTTGAAAATAGGTATTTAATCGTTCACTTACTAAGGTAGCAATTCGATTGCTGACTTCGATAACATGCTTGTCAACAAACTCAGCCAAACGAGTTTCAGTATCAAAGTTAAATCCATGATCTTTGTAGAAGGATTTCAAATGAATGTTAATATCTGTTGAAATAAAATGATTGATCGTTTCCTGATCCAATCCTTCCATTTTTAAAAGAGCGGCTTTATCGCCAATAATATCATAGAGGTTATACGGCAGTTCATACGTATCCGTTTTAATTAATTCCTCAATTTCATTTGGCGTAACAATCATCTTCGGCTCCAGATATGGCGAAATATCCGTTGATTTTATTCGATCTGCCGATAGCTGTACCAAGCCCGACTTAATCCCATCGGTTAAATCATTAAGGGCAATACTAATTTTATCCTGGTTCATGTGCAGCATAAAGCCACGAGCACATACCAGTTGAACATTTGATTTTAACTGTCCGACATTTCCGTAAGTCACACTGCCCAACAAAGCCTTAACCACATCTTCAGCTAAAGTAATATTGCGTTGAATTCGATTGGCCTCCATTGCTACCATCACCCGCACCAATTCAATCTGTTCGGCAGCCGGCCGACTATTAAAAGAGGGCATCTGAATGTTAATGGGGATCCGACGGACAAAGGTATCTAATAAAGAAGAATGAGGATCTTCTGTTGTAGCTCCCACAATTCGAACATCTGCTTGATGATTCTTACCGGTTTCACCTAGGCGATTATAGCTGCCATGATCCATAAAGTAAAAAATCATTTCCTGACCTTCTGGTGGCAAACGATGAATTTCATCTAGAAAAAGCATTCCACCGTCTGCTTGCTGGATCAAGCCTTCTTTGTCGCTGTCTGCTCCGGTAAAAGCACCTTTTACGTAGCCAAATAAATGACTCATTAATAATTCTGGATTGTTCGCGTAATCGGCACAGTTAAAAACCACCAACTCACGTTCTTCATTAATTACCTGTTGCGACTGTGCAAATTGGAACATCGCATGGGCAAAAAAAGTTTTACCTGAGCCGGTAGGTCCTGTAATCAAACAGTTCAACCCTCTCGGAGGATAGAGAATAGCTGCTTTTGCTTGCTCGACGGCATTGCGCATACTACCGCTGGATCCGATAATTCGAGTGAAAACGTCTCCCTGCTTTTGAGTCAGAATCCGCTTTTCCGGTCGCTCCTTTTGAACGGTGGAAAATGCTTCATTTGTTACTTGAGCCAATCCCGATTTTTGAGCTTGTGCAAAATAGCGAACCGGCCGACCATCCGTCTTGCGTAAGGTCCCGTTTTTAATCAACAAATTCAAATCTTTACTAGCATTCGTTCGCTGAATCTGCAGCGCTTCTGAAACGTCATTGGTTGTCACATTGGCATGATCACAAACATACTGGTAAATCCGATCAATTCGTCGTTCCATTTTTCCACCCACTTTTAAGTGTATCGTTTTCTCTATCTATTTCACAAAATCGTAATTATTTTCTAAAGAAATAATACACTAATTCTATGTCAAACACAAAAGATTACCCTTTCCCTTTACGCATCTATAATATATTTCATTAAACAAATGCCTCTTTTAACGACTGATAAACACCAAAAGGTTATCCTTTCTTAACTAACAAATTATAAGCAACAGTAGTGTATTATTCTCCGGTCAGCGAATCCTTACTATCTTTTATTCTAATGGAAAAACGCTCCTTTAATTTAACTCAATAAAAAAGACCCGTAAAAACGGATCATTAAATCGCAGTAAAGAAAGTAATCGCCCCTAAGAAAATTCCGGGCAAGTTCGCAATTACTAAAGGCCAATCTTTTTGTTTCTTCAGAGCTCCATAGATTACCCAGCAGGTACAGTTAATCATTGCAACAAATGGTTGGATAGGACTCCCCTTATCTCCTTGAAGATTATTCAAAATCTGAGGGATGTAAGACACATACATCATCACTGATAACACTGACGCTGCCCTTCCTAGCTGTTGAATTTTGTGTTCTTTATCATTTTTTTTGCTCATTTTTACTCATCCTTTAAATAAACTTTTCTCTTAATTAGTATAGCACAGACACCTTTAATCACCTGTATAGGACACTCTTAAAGCAGTAATTAATTAGACGTAAATTGTTCCTAAAAAAGCAATAAGCAAAAGATTTGAAGCAGAAGCAGCTTTTACTGGAATTAAATTCTGATCTCATTGGGGCAACTATCCTATTCTCTACTGCAAAAGTAACACCAGCAATTAGATTGTCTTTATATAGATATAGAAGACTAGGATTATGGTGATTTAAACTGATAAATTTATGTATAGAAAGCTCTGCTGCCAATTAGCTAAGTCTTTTCTTCTTTAGTCTGCTAAAGATTTTTGCTTGAGATTCATTCCTGATTTTTCAAAGAATGATTTTTCTTTTCTTCCCAATTTTAACCCTATATAATAGAAGAAAACTGATTGAGGAGAAGCCTTATGAATGAATTATTAGCAGAAATCTTCCAAACGGCCGAAAAGGAACAAAAAAATGAGCAGCAGCTGGTACTAAAGCTGATGGAAGAAGTGGGTGAAACTGCTCAGGCCTTGCTATCCAGCCAAAAGGCCCCAGGGAGCGAATACAAGCACCTAACAACTGAGGATGTACAGGAAGAATTAGCGGATACTTTGTTGGTCACTCTCGCACTTTTCCAGAAACTAGGTGTCAGCAATGAACAATTACACTGCTTGTTGCGAACTAAATTGGCTAAATGGCAGGCAAAGCAAGATGCCTAAGACAGCTGGATACTATCCTATCCAAATTCCTTATCTGTTGTCTGAACCCTTCCAGCAATACGTTGATTATCAGGAAGAACCAGTTGCTTCATTGAGTGAATTTGTCATTTGCTACTGGCAGATGATTCCTCGTACTAAAGAAATTCAACTACTCGAAAACATCATTATTGCAGATGGGTGCATTGATTTAGTTGTAGCCTTTGATCAACAACAAATAGGATTTTCTGGTACTCGAGAGACTGATTTCCATTTCCCGGTTTCATCTACCGAACGCTTCATGGGCCTTCGCTTAAAACCCGGCGCTTTTGCTCAACTTTTTCAACGATCAGCTGAACAAGGCATGGATCAATTTTTACCCATTGAAAGGATCGACTCTGATTTTGATTCAGAAGAGTTCTTCAAGCACTCTTTTTCTGAAGCAAAAGAATACCTTATTGCTTATTGCGAGAATCAATTGATGACAAGAACAGCTGATGCCTACACTAGATTGTTTGACGAACTGACTGAACAGCTGCCAGCTTCAGCAGCCGAATTATATGATCAACTTGGGCTAAAAGAACGCAGCTGCCAGCGGATTTTTCAAGAGAAGTATGCCCTATCACCAAAAAAAGTGCTCTCCATTTTACGCTTTCAAAAAGGCTTGAATGACTTGCTGCAGATCAATGAACAAACTACCTTGAATTATTATTACGATCAATCCCATTTTATCCAAGACTTCAAGCGCAACATCGGGATTACACCTCGAGAATTAATTCAGTATTACCGTAATTGACGGATTTTTCCTATCGGTTCCAGCATTTTTACTTTAAAGTAGAAAAAAAGGCGGCTCACATGAGCAGCCGGCGGGAGGAATATATATGTATCAACAATTAACTGCTAATTTAATGGTAGATAGCATCGAAGAAACACTGTCTTTTTATCAAGAGAAATTGGGCTTTACCCTAGTAGCATCCGTACCTAATGAAAAGGGTTATTTACAGTTTGCTATTGTAGAAAAGGATGGACTGCATCTGATGTTTCAAGAACGTCGCAACATGATAGAAGAATATCCAATGTTGGAAGCCTCTGCTACTAAGCCTGGGATTACTTTATTTATTAAAGTCACAGATTTTGATCAGCTCTATCAATCGCTGAAATCCAACGTTTCCTTGGCAGCCGATCTCCACGAGACCTTCTACGGTACCAAAGAATTTGCCATTCTTGATAACTCAGGCTATGTGTTAACCTTTGCCGAAAACTAGAATCACGTCCCAGCTAAAATTTAGCTGGGATTTTTTATTTGAAGCTCCAACGTTTCTTCAAGAAGCTGGTTTGTCCAGCTGTCGCCTTTTCATATTTATCCTGCAGGTCGGCGTAGTAATTCATCCAATGGTTTAGATTTTCAGTCACTCGCTGCTTTTCTTCTGCTAGGCTGATTTCCTTTTGTTTTAAGCGTAAATTCTCCTGCTTCAGCTGTTTGTTTTCTAAAACCAAAGTCTCAACAATTTGTTCATCCAAAAAGGGAATCTTTTCGGACGAGATGAATTCCCTAGTGTTTTCCGTCATTTGATTGCTGAAAAAACGCAGCATTCGTTTGTCCTCAAGACTCAGCTGCTGCTGCTGATCCAAGAGCTTTTGCAGCTGGATAATCGTCTGATCCTTTTGCTCCAGCTGCTCCAAAACAAACTCACCCACACTGGGAAACCCTTTTTCTTCTATGGGGTCTTCCAAAATCTGCTCTCTCGGCGATTCGCTAGTGATTCGTTTTTGTTGGCGCAAGCGCTGATTATCAACAATTAAGCGAATGAACTTTGTCTGCTTGCTGCTTAAAGCGGACTTGCCCACTACGACAATTCCCATTTGATTCAGTATTCTTTTTATGGCTCCTTTGCTTACCAACAATTCCTGCGCTAACTCTTCTATCGTTTTCTCCATGTCTTACTCCCCTAGTTAACGTTCTTTTTTGCCTCTCATTCAGATTATAAATCAATCAATATCGTTTAACAATCACGCTCTTTTCCAGGAAAATCCCTATTTTTTATTAGAAATGAGTCCTATATCAATTGAAATTGAGTAGTTATTTATCTTAGTTACTCTCTAGCAAACATTCCGCTCGTCGAAAATCCTGTCTTTGCTTATTTTTAGTTAAAAACAATGCGGCAATTTTAAGGAAAAATGATAAGGAAAATAAAAGACTACAGCAACCTTTTTTCTGGTTGCTGTAGTCTGGTTGCTTATTTAATAGGAAAAGGGGAATCTCTCATTACTTGCTGGATCAATTGCAGCAACTTCTCCTGATTATCATCGGCTGCTACCCGATTGGATTTCAATACTCCGCAGGAACGGCAGCGATGTATAATTGCCCATTCTCCCTGACCTTTTGACCAAAGGCTGACCGCTACCATGGTCCCTCGGCAAAGAGCTGCCCGATCTCCTGGACGATTATCGACATGTTTGCTGGCCAAACAATGAGGGCAATGATTCCGATGTTTGCTGCCAGCCGTTTCTGGAGCGGAAGCTTTTCCGCACTGTTCACAGATGAAACTCTCGGTACACGATACTACACGATAATCCGGTTGTTTCAGCTGTTTAGCAAATTGAGAAATCTCTTTAAGACGCTGCTCCTTCTGCCGCAGGTATCCTTCCTTATCTTCCGTAAAGCGAGCTTCAGCGGCAAGCTTCAAATAGCTTTCCCATCTTTCCGGCGAAAGTTCACCCGCTTGCAGAGCCGCTTTCACTCGGCAGCCTGGTTCTTTTTGATGTTGACAGTCGCTAAATTTGCAGTGCCCTAAATAATTACTGATATCAGAAAAGCTTTTTTCCAAACCTTCAGAGCTGTCCCACATGCCTAGCTCCCGCATCCCAGGAGTATCAATAATTTGAGTACCTTCTTGTAAAAAAATCAACTGGCGATGACTCGTCGTGTGCTGACCTCGCTGATCCTTAGCTCTGACGTTGGCTGTATCCATATAGTTATCCTTGACTAAATAGTTCAACAACGTCGATTTGCCAACGCCCGAAGAACCTAATAAGACAATGGTTTTGTTTGGTTGCAAGTATTCATCAAGCTGGTTGATTCCGACACCAGTTACAGCGCTGATCCCATGAACCTTCGCTCCTATAGCAACTCCTTCAGCTGCTGCAAGTTGGCGGGAATAGTCCGGCACTTCATCAATTTTCGTCAACAATACCACGGGTAAGCCGCCCGATTCCCAAGCCAAGCTCAAATATCTTTCCAGCCGCCGCAGGTTAAAATCGCGACCCAATGCTTGTAAAATAAAAACAAAATCAAAATTGGCCGCTACAACTTGTCGTTTGTTACTGCCAACGGCTGAATCAGCCCGAACAAATAAGGACCTGCGCGAATAGGTTTTTAAGATTAGGCTGTGATCCTGACCTCGATAATCTAGAGCTACCTTATCACCGACTGTAGGATAATCCTCAGCCTGTTCCGGGTAATTCCCTCGCTTCACCTTGGCAAATCCCGTGCCTTTAGTGCAGGTAAAGCCAAATAAACCTTTATGAACAGAAGTAATTAATGCTTCTTTTAAATAGTTTGTATTCACAATTTTTTCTCCTTATGTTTAGTTATCCTGCTCCCTTCTTGACTTTCCAGCTTTTTTCACATCATTGATCCATCAGCTGAAAAGCCGATGGTTGACACTTAGCATCAAACAACTCCACCTCTTTCTACTTACTTCCTACTATTTACCAGAGAAACGTCTTTCTCGCATTTCTTTATCTAACTGCTTTTGGGCTGTTTTCGATCCGCGATCTAAGTCGCGATTTCTTTTCCGAGTTTGGTAATCACTAAACAGGCTGTCTAAATCATAGTCTTGCGGGTACAGCTCCTGAGCTGACATCATCAATTGCACGCGCTGCCGCAGCACCTTAACGAGTTGATCATCTACCAAGACTGCGATTTGATCGTCACCCTCATCCTGATAAACTAAGCCAATCGCCTCAGTTTCCGTTAGCCGGACGCGATCACCCTTTTGATAAATAGTGACTTCCTTTTCTTTTCTAAACAAGCTGGACTCTTCCACTGATTTGAAGCTCAGTTTAGCCGTTTGATAATCTTTTTGATCAATATACTTTTGAGCCTGACGAATCAATTCCTTAGACATATGCATCTTTTTCGCAATCCACAAAGCCTGACTGTCGCCAATTTCACCAACCTGCAACCGATATTTCGGTGTTAAGGTTTCACGATCAAAAGCCATTGCTGCTGGAACAAAGTCTTCATGAATTTCAGCAAAACGTTTGATTTCGCCATAATGGGTTGTAGCAACAACTAAACCACCTTTCTCATACATGGCTTCCATAATTGCCACTGCCAGAGCGGCACCTTCATTCGGTTCCGTTCCGCTGCCGATTTCATCCAATAGAATCAGCGTATTGCGTTTCACCTGGTTCAAAATCTGGGCGATATTATGCATGTGACCAGAAAAGGTACTCAGGGCATTTTCCAAATTCTGCTGATCCCCAATGTCTACAAACAAATTGTCTAAGACCGCTATCTTAGTTCCTGCTTGTGCTGGAATTTGCAACCCGATCATGGTCATCAACGTCAGCAAACCCACTGTTTTCAAGACGACTGTTTTCCCACCTGCATTGGCTCCAGTAATGACTAACCCGCGATAGGCTTCTCCTAACTGAAAGTCCAATGGTACCGCATCCTTCGGTAAGAAAGGATGGCGGCCTTTTTTAATCTCAATAATTTCCGACTTATTCACACTCGGTGTAATCCCCTGCAGCTCACGACTATATTTTGCTCGGGCAAAAATAATATCAAAGGCCGTAATAGTTTCCACCGCATAATCAATGACTGTTTCATATTCAGCGAACAAGCCGGTCAGCTCTGCCAATACCTGATATTCTTCGGCGACTTCTTCAGCCTTTAGCAGCGCATGCCGTTCGTTTAGCTTTGCGATAGCAGTCGGCTCAATAAAAACAGTTTGTCCTTTGCTGGATTGTTCCACGATCGTTCCGGACACACGATTTTTGTAGCTAGCTATAATCGGAACAGTGTAATGCTCACCCTTTTTGATAATTAAGGCTTCTTGAAGCATTTCCTTATTGGAGGGATGGCGAATAAACTTCATTAACTTATCTTGAATAGTTTTCTCAGCTTCCTGCAGCTGCTTACGTACTCTCCGCAAGCTCTTGGAGGCATCGTCA
Source organism: Enterococcus sp. AZ163 (assembly GCF_050498925.1). Lineage (NCBI taxonomy): Bacteria > Bacillati > Bacillota > Bacilli > Lactobacillales > Enterococcaceae > Enterococcus > Enterococcus sp. AZ163. The sequence goes on along the minus strand of NZ_JBIPAO010000001.1, from coordinate 1,981,599 downwards.
CTAACCTTTTTGTTATGAATTTTTTGATAAATACTTTCTTCAACCGCTTCTAGTTGCGGCAATTCCTTGGCATAATTGCACAGCAAGGGTGTCTGGAACTGATTTTTCTCGAAAAACTTAGTGATCATTCGGCTGCTGCGTAAAAAGTCAGCGGCTTCGATCAGTTCCTGCGGTGACAAAATCATTCCTTTTTTTACTTGGCCGATCAAATGGTTAATCTGACTCAAGCCCATAAAAGGAACATGCTGACTACTGTCAATGATTAGTCTAGCTTCCTCGGTTTCCTTTTGCCACATTTTCACCGTTGCCAAATTGCTTTGCGGTGTAATCGTGGCGATTCGTTCTTTACTATACTCACCAATCGCTCGCGTTTGGATTTCTTTAATAATCCGGTCAAATTGTAAATGGTTAATTGTTTCGTTATTCATTGATCTCTTCTCCTTCTTTGAAGAGAGATACCCGTCCCTAAATAAATTATTCACCTAGAAAATACAAAAAAAGACGATAGCCATACTATCGTCTTAGAACACACTCATTCTATCTATCGACAGGTATCACTCATATAAGCACGCCAAATAAACCTACTTGTTTACTGGCTATTCAACTTATTGATTTAGATACCTGTTACACTCACAAAAATATCCCCATTCGCTCTAGGTTTTAATTTATTCTCAACAACACTATAACAAGTCGTCGAATTCTTGTCAACTTTATGAAAAAAACGATTCACCGAGGCAGCAAATTGTTAGAACCTCTTATCCTCGCCAGAAGGATTTAGAGAAAAGAATAAAGATCGGGAATATTTCCAAGCGCCCTACTAGCATAATGAAAGTGAGAGTTAATTTTGAAGCATCCGACAAAAAAACAAAATTCCCCGTTGGACCCACCAGATTAAATCCTGGTCCTACATTGTTAATACAAGTTTTCTAAGTCTATCCCCGTCCATTATGCTATGATTAAACTAATAATTTTTAAGGAGTTGAGTTATGCGTATTTTAGAAGTGAAAAATCTTACCAAAACCTATGAAACAGACGACAATCACTACAAAGCCTTGGATAACCTCTCCTTTTCCGTTAGAAAAGGTGAATTCGTAGCGATTATGGGCGCTTCTGGTTCAGGAAAATCTACCCTACTAAATATTCTTTCTACCTTAGACTTCGCTAGTTCTGGACTTGTACTGTTAGGAAACGAAGATCTCTTCCAACTGTCGGAAAAACAACGGGCCGATTTTCGCAGCCAGCACTTAAGTTTTATTTTCCAAAACTACAATTTGCTGGGAAATTTGACCCTGCAGGAAAATATCGCCTTGGCTCTAACTGTCAAAGGACATCCTAAACAGGAAATCTATCAATTGGTCCTTGAGACTGCTGCTAAATTGGGAATTGAAAAACTATTAGCCAAATACCCGCACCAAGTTTCCGGTGGTCAACGACAACGCTGTGCTTGTGCTCGGGCCTTAGCAACTTCGCCGGACTTAATTTTAGCCGATGAACCTACTGGTGCTTTGGATACCCAATCAACCAAGCAGCTGCTGACTATTTTGGAATCCATGAACGAAACGCTGGGAACAACAATATTGCTGGTCACTCATGATGCCATTGCTGCCAGTCATTGTCAACGTGTCTTATTCATGCAGGATGGCCAATTCGTTAATGAGCTTCACACAAAAGACCAAACCCAAAAAGAAAGCTTTCATCAAATTCTTGAGTTGATGGGTGCTTTAGGAGATGATGCCCATGTATCTTAACTTAACCTTACGCAATGCCCGACGTTCGCTAAAGGATTATTCGATTTATATCATTACCCTAACTGTTCTAACTGCCATCATTTGTTTATCCAATATTATTTCAACTATTTCAACCGTAACCGGAATTGAAGGCACCTCCCTTCCGGTGCTGATTGTTTCGATCGCCGTAGCGATGCTTCATTACATGAATCAATTTTTTCTTAAACAACGCTCAAAAGAACTCGCTACCTATTCTTTATTAGGGATGAATAAAGATCGAATTGCCCTGTTAATTTGTGTTGAATTATTTTGGCTGGGAATACTTTGTTTATTACTGGGGACGTTCTTAGGAGCTGTCCTTTTTAGTATCTTTACGCTTTTAGGTGGATCAAACCTTTCACTAAACGTTCCCTTATTTACAGTTTTCGTTCAAAATCTCGGCTGCTTGCTGCTGATTGAATTGTTCACGGGCATCCTTTTGCGTCGAAAAATTAAACAGCTGCCACTAGGTCAGCTGGTAGATATGAACGCTCAGCAGGAACGAAGAGAAAAACGTACCCTTAACTTTTGGAAGAAAACCTGCCTGATCAGCACGCTTCTCACAATAATTATTAGCGGTCTGATACTGTGGGATTTTGAATCCTTTGGCTATTCCCTCACTTCCATGCTGAGTGTTCCATTGATCTCTTCTATCTACTCTTTTTACAAATTTGGCTTTCTAGAGTTACAAAAATTCCGCCAACCGGAAAATGCTAGGCTTTATGAGAATAACCGTCTATTGCATATCAGCAAGCTTCTAAGCAGCCATCGCTCCAATGTGATGCTGTACACCATTCTTTCCTTATGTCTACTGTTTGCGTTCGCCTCCTTGGCCTTCGCCAATGCACTAAAGTCGGGATTGTTCCCAACCTTTTCAGTTTCTGAATATATGGTTTTTCTGCAAAGTGTCTTAAGCTTTATATTTACTTTTCTTTATTTTTGCTTGCTATCTCTGCTGCAAATGGTGGACAGTTATCAGACAAGAAATGATTTTCGCATTTTACATTATTTAGGTAAGAGTCAGTCAGCGTTGAAGAAATTCGCCTTGATCGATCTGCTAACCCGCTTTCTTTTACCCCTTTTGTCATTTGTATTGATTACTGGACTGCTGCTACTAGGTATTTCAGCAAGCAACTTCTCGACCATTCTGGTTCAAACACTCTGGTCATCAGCTGGTACCTATTTTGTCATTCTGCTAGTTTTAAGCCTTTTGTTTTCCAGTATATCCTATCAGCTAAACACCCGAACCATCAAAGAAGTCATTCAGTCTTAGATCAAAAAAATCGGTCCCCGCGGATCGATTTTTTATCTTAAAAATATTTTCTGACCTTTTGCTGATAATCTCGATAATTTTCACCGAATTCAGCTGCGAGATAAGCTTCCTCTTGATTAATCTGAAGATGAAAAAGGATCAAAGCACCAATTGCCAATGAGATTGTTACGATGTTTGGAAACACCAACGCTATGCCTATATACAAACAGTCAAAACCTACAAATGCCGGATTACGACTGTATTGATAAATCCCTTTAGTCACCAGTTCAGTCTCCTGGCCTTCACTAAACCCAACACGCCAATTATTTTGCATTGTTCTCACAGCAATAATAAAAACCCCAGCTCCCAAACAAGCAAATCCTAATCCCAGCATACTTAACAGCAAAGGCCCAGGCTCTGTAAGAAATGGCACAGTAACTTGGACAACTCCTCCCACTCCAGTTGCGGCCAGCAACAGTCTTTCAAAACGTACATTTTTTTTAGGTTCCTCACTATCTCCTAGAAAATTTACCTTAATCCCCTGACGCGTTAATAATACTGCCTTCATGAAATAAGCGGAATAAAAAACTAAAACTATTCCCAACATCAAACCCCTAATCATCATTTAAAAACCCCAATTCACATGTTTGTTTATTCATATGAATATTATCGCATGTGATCAATTGATCAGTCAAGTACTTCCTAATTTTTGCAGCTAGCCACTTTCGTTAAAGACACTCCTTGAACTTTAAGAAGGTTTACTGAGTTTATCCTAAAAACTCTATCTGCTTTTACAATCCTCAAAAAAAGCCCACCGATTGGTGAGCTTTTCTCAAGACTAGCCTTCCTAAGCGACTGTTCTTCTCTCCGTAAACAGCGCATAAATTAACCCAATCAAGAAGCCAACGAGCGCTGGTAAAATCCAACCCATACCGATGTGAAAAAAGGGTAAGTATTTTCCGACAAAAATTAACAGTGCGTCGATAACAGGCAGTCTCAAAATACCTGAAGGGCTAGCTGCCAATCCATCAAAAATTGCTGGAATAATAGTAAACGCGGTGGTCATTTGATAAACAACCTTCCGCTGCTTAAAGAGTGGACTGACAATAGACAATAAAATCAAGGTCATTGCTAACGGATAGACAAACATTAAAACTGGTAAAGAAATTTGAATAATTTTTGTTAATCCAATGTTCGCAAACAAACAAGGCAATACACTAGCCACGACGATGAAAAATTGATAGCTGCGTTTTGGAAACAGCTCAACAAACGTTTCAGAGAAAGCTGTAACTAAGCCAATTGCTGTCTTCAAGCAAGCAGAAATAACTATCAATGCCAACAAGATACTGCCAGCTGTCCCAAGATATTCATTCGCAATTTGTGCTAATGCAATACCGCCGTTTTCACTCAAGGCAAATTTCCCAAGACTCATTGCTCCCAGATAAGCCAGCAAAGTATAAATGATACCCATCAATAGGATACTAATTGCTCCAGACTTAATCGTATCCCTAGCAATTTGGTTCGGCTTCTTAATACCCATGGACTGGATAGTAGTTACAATAATAATTCCAAATGCCAGTGAAGCCAAAGCATCCAAAGTATTGTATCCTTCGATAAATCCTCTAGAAAAAGCGGTGGTCTGATAAGCTGGCTGCACCACCGCACCTGCTACCGGACCCAATGGACGTGTAAATCCTAAAAACAACAGCGTACCTAGCAGAAGCAAAAAGATCGGATTCAAAAATTTCCCTACATAATCCAAAATCTTAGTCGGCTTGCGTGAAAAGAACCAGGTTGCTGCAAAAAATACTAAACTGAAGGCTGCCAAAACTATTGATTGATTCCCACTATCAATAAATGGAGCCAAACCAATTTCAAATGACGTGGTGGCTAGCCGCGGCAACGCAAAAAAAGGACCGATAACCAGATAGATCAAGATGGTGAAGATAAAAGCATACCTTCGATCAATCTTTGAGGCTAACTCAAAAACCCCTTTACTTTGAGAAATCCCAATAGCGATGACACCTAAAAAAGGCAGCCCAATTCCTGTAACCAAAAACCCTAGGTTCGCTTGAAAAACATTCTCACCCGCCAATTGACCCATATTCACAGGAAAAATTAAGTTTCCTGCTCCAAAAAAAAGACCAAAAAGCATGGATCCTACATACAAATATTGCTTAAAAGAAAGCTTATTCTCCAAAAAATCGCCTACCAACTATATAGTCTAAAAGAAACATAGAGTAATAGTACCTAAGAGGGTGAAAGTTTACAAGTTATTCTCTTCAAATTTTCATTCTCAAGTTAAATGAAATATCTTTTGGTAAAATATATGTACAGCAAAAATGTCTGTGGTTTGAACAAAAAAAAACTAGAACCCCCGAAAGGATTCTAGTCGGCATTACTAATTAAGCTTCTTGAGCTGCTGGATATACTGATACTTGCTTTTTGTCGCGGCCTTTACGTTCGAAACGTACTACGCCGTCGCATTTAGCGTACAAAGTATCATCTCCGCCTTTACCCACGTTTACGCCTGGGTAAATTCTTGTACCGCGTTGGCGGTAAAGGATTGATCCACCTGTAACAGTTTGACCGTCTGCACGTTTAGCGCCTAAACGTTTAGATTCTGAGTCACGTCCGTTAGAAGTTGAACCGCCACCTTTTTTATGAGCGAATAATTGTAAATTCAATTTTAAAAACATATCGGTTACCTCCTTATTCTTCATTATTGATTGTTCTAATAGTTATATAATCAGAATATTCTTCTTTGACCGTTTTAAAGCCAATTAGTAAGCTTTCCAATAAAATTTGCGTAATATTGATTTGCTCTTGAGTAATATCTTCAAGCATTTCTGCATAAAGATAGCCACCTTCAACTTCATTAATTTCAACAATTGGTTGAAAGCCTGCTAGAGAATCAATGCTATTCAGTACACTGTATGCTAAGGTTGAAATGCTGGCACAGATAATATCTTCGCCTTCATCACCAAATCCTGCATGTCCAGTAACTTCAATGGAAACAATTCGGCCACGATCATTCCGTTTGAATGTACCTGTAATCATTTAGGCACCTTCTTTATTACGCTTTGATTGAGTCAATGACAACTTTAGTGTAAGGTTGACGATGACCTTGTTTACGGTGTGAATGTTTTTTAGGTTTGTACTTGAATGTTACGACTTTCTTTTGTTTGCCGTGTTTTTCAACTGTACCTTCAACGGTTGCACCTTCAACGATCGGAGCTCCTACTTTCGTAGTTTCACCGCCGACTAAAACAACTTGATCAAAAGTAACTTTTTCGCCAGCTTCAACATCTAATTTCTCGATGTAGATTGCTTGACCTTCTTCTACTTTGATTTGTTTGCCGCCTGTTTTGATGATTGCGTACATGCTTGTGGCACCTCCTTATAATTTATACTTAGACTCGCCATCACAAGTGACTTGCGTACTTAAGACTTGCTCTGTGCGGTTGTAGCTGTGGAGTCCACAATTACAACATTCTTAGTTTACTAAAAAAATACTATCAAGTCAATGATTAAATTATTGACGAGTGACCGGGTTATTCTTTACTATAGAAAGGCGAGGTGAAATACATGGAATATCCGGAAATACTAGTAACGCTGGTCCAAAAGAGATCTGCCGGAATGCGCTTGGAAGGTTTTGTCACTGGACAAGGACCTATTAAGCCAAAACTGATGCTGGTTGGTGAAGCACCTGGGCGTAACGAAGTCGAAAACTTTATTCCCTTTAGCGGAGCTGCCGGTAAAGAATTGCTGAGTGCTATGGCTTCCATCGGACTAACTCGAGAAAACACTTATATCACTAGCGCCGTTCGCAGTCGTCCTTTTAAGGAAGTGCATCGCATCAATCGCCGGACAAACCAAGAAGAAACGGTTTATCCTAATCGGACACCTTCAAAAAAAGAAGTGTTGGCTCATGCCCCGATACTGGATTATGAACTGTCCATTATTGATCCACCTGCAATTGCTACCTTAGGCAACATTGGATTACAACGACTTCTGGGGCCCGGTCACCAGATTACTGAGCTGCATGGACAACTTTATCAAGGGCCCGTTCAAGAGCTGAATCAGAAACAAAACGAGTATCAATTTTCTCACAAAGAATATTTAGTCTATCCCTTGTATCATCCAGCCGCAATTTTTTATAATCGTTCATTAACAGAAAGTATCGCTGAGGATTGGAAAAACCTCGGCTTATTATTAGAAGAAAAGAGGTAGCAACATGCGCAACGAAATGATGCACCGTCCAATTGTAAATCAGGACGTTTTACACTACATGCGAACAGAACAAAAGCAATTAACCGGCAAATTAGGCGAATTAGAAACCTACGCTCATGAACAAGGGATCCCTGTCATTCCTCATGAAACTGTCGTATTTATGCAATTTCTACTAAAACAATTACAAGCAAAGGAAGTTTTGGAAATCGGAACAGCGATTGGTTTTTCTGCCAGCTTAATGGCTGAAACTTTAGGTGAAGATTCCCATATCACCACCATCGATCGCTTTCCAATCATGATCGAAAAAGCCAAAGCTACTTTTGAAAGAATGGGTTTAGAAGAGCGAGTGACTTTATTGGAAGGCGAAGCAGCCGAATTATTACAAACACTTGAAGGCCCCTACGATTTTATCTTTATGGATAGTGCTAAATCAAAATATATTACTTTCTTACCAGAATGCTTGCGTTTGCTAAGACCTGGTGGTGTGCTGATGGTAGATGATATTTTCCAAGCTGGAACTATTTTCCACCCGATCGAAGAAACACCACGGAAAAATCGAGCGATCTACCGCAAGCTGAATGAGTTTTTAGAGACTGTCACTAAAGCTCCTGACCTAACCTCCAGTTTGCTTCCTTTAGGCGATGGCGTAGCATTGATTACCAAAGAGAAATAAAAACGGCTCAATTTTTACTTTTTTCTTGAGAATTTCTATTTTCTCTTGTTCCCAAGGCAAAGCAGCATAAACTAAAGAGGAAGACACTGTATGGGAGGTCCTTTGCTTGAACAAAAGAAAGAATTCGCTGGTTACTTATTTGATCATTACTATTATTACCTTTGGGTTAGTTTGGATCGGAACAAAAAATCGAGCGTCTGCTTCGCCGCAGGAATTGAATGCTTTGCCAATTTCGGAACCAGTTGTAATGGTCCCCGGCACAAATGGCAATGTGGATCAGTTTGACGGGTTAATTAAAACATTGGAAAAGAAAGAGTCTGGTATTGATGTAGTGAAGCTCACTGTCGAAACAGATGGCTCGGTCCAAGCAGCTGGTAAATTTTCGACTGGAACCCAACATCCGATTTTAGTCGTTGCCTTTGATGACGGCTCAGATGAGTCCCTTTCTAAGCAATCTGAATGGCTGCAAAAGGCGTTTGCCTATACAGAACAATTTTATGCCTTTTCTACCTACGACTATTTAGGTTATTCTAATGGCGGATTAATCCTCACCGGCTATTTAGAGAATGAGCAGCAAAAAAGTGACCCCACCCTCAATCATTTAGTAACACTCGGAACTCCTTACAACGGAACAGACTGGGAAGACAACGACAATAGCACTGTCTTTACCGAACCAAGAAAAAAGAGTCCCCTATTGATGGACTATTTAAAGGGCCGTGACAATATTCCGAAGAATATCTCTGTTTATAATATTAGCGGAAATGTTGACAATCAAAACACCGATGGGACAGTTCCCCTAACCAGTGTTTTAGCCGGAAGACTTATCTATGGCGATTCTAAAAGTTATCAAGAAATCACTATTGATGAAAATGCAGATCATGGATCGCTCATTGAGAATACAAAAACGGTGCAGCTGATCCAGAAATATCTGTTTGATCAAATAAAATAACTCAATAATGATTGACATTCTAAAGTAGTTTTTCTATAATAGCTATTGTTGCTAAACTACTTGTGCTAGTAGCTCAGCTGGATAGAGCACTCGCCTTCTAAGCGAGCGGTCGTGGGTTCGAATCCCTCCTGGCACGTAATAAACATCGTTTTAACTACTTATCGAGGTATTAACAGGAAGAGATTTTCTGTTGATACTTTTTTATTTACTCAAAAGATCAGCCACCCATTTCCTAATACTTCTCACTGATAGCTCAGCAATTTTGATCACGCCAAAAATTAGTAAGTTAACTTTACTAGAAAGCGGTCATCCCACCTACTTGTGAAAAGGTTTTCATTTTGTTAAAATTATAGAAAAAAAGGGAGGTTTTTTTTTGAAAAATTACTTAGATTTAACTGGTCGTGTGGCTGTCGTTACTGGTGCATCATCAGGATTAGGTCGTGAATACGCAAAAGCTTTAGCTGAGAACGGAGCGAAGGTTGCCATTTTGGCTCGTCGGGTTGAACGTTTAGAAGAAGTAAAAAATGAAATTGAAGGTGCAGGTGGAGTATGTTTGCCTGTTCCTGTCGATGTCACTGACGAAAGTGCTGTGGTTACTGCAGTTCAAAAAGTTGTAGATCATTTTGGTAAAATCGATATCTTAGTGAACAATGCTGGATCGATTCAGGTGACACCTTCCGTTGATTTATCTTTGGCAGATTGGCAAAAGGTCGTGGATGTCAGCCTAACCGGATATTTCTTAATGGCACGAGAAGTTGGAAAAAATATGATTGAAAATGAATACGGCCGGGTCATTAATACAGGTTCGATGTTTGGTATGATAGCTGGCATGCAAATGCCAAACCTTGCCTATAATGCTACAAAGGGAGCTGTACCAAACTTTACCCGCAGTCTTGCGCAAGAATGGGCCCAGTACAATATCACTGTCAATGCCATCGCACCAGGTATGTTTCCAAGTGAGATGATGATAATCGACGAATCCGTCGAACAACTATTACAATTCCGTACGCCAATTGGACGTCCAGGAAAAATCGAAGAGCTCTTGGGGCAATTATTATTGTTTGCTTCTGAAAACTCTTCTTATACTACAGGACAAACTATTGCCATCGATGGTGGCTGGACTGCGGTATAAAAATAAGAACCCTTCTTTTTGTTTGTCAGTAAACAAAAAGAGGGGTATTTTTAGGTTCTATGGACTGCATAGAATTCCAAAATTCCTAGTTCTCTGCAATCGTTAATCAATCCTTTATCGGAAGCTCTTGAACTTCACGCCTATTGATAACCAATTTGACCACATCATACCAGCAAACCGCTGCCATACCTAGGAGCGCACACAATGCCAATTGTGGAAGTGATAATGCTGCTAAGTCTAAAAAGCCGTTAATAGGAGAATAAATTAGACCGAGTAAAACAACGATGGTCCCGCCTAATATTCCCCAAATCACTTTATCATGGCGCAACTGGAGGAAGGTTTGCATTCCCAGCAAATGATTCGAACTGTTCACTAAGACTAAAAAGATATTAGAAATGATTAAAACAGTCAATCCCATTGTTCGTGCCAACTCATCATTAGCCGGTGCTTGCTGCAAACTAAGATAATAAGCACCAAAAGATGCGATAAAAATGACCAGACCTTGAATCACACTTTTCACTAACAATTTTGTTGACAAAATACTCTCATAGCGATTTCTTGGTGGACGATTCATATTGTCAGGCTCACTTGGCTGCCTTTCCAGCACCACCGAACATGTGGGATCAATCACCAACTCCAGCAGCACAACATGCGTAGGTAGTAAAAATAAAGCTGTTTGGGCTATTCCTAAAAGCGGCCCGAACAAAGCAGTTAAAGCAATCGGAATGTGTATGACAAAAATATAACCGATTGCTTTTTTGATGTTATCGTAAATTCTCCGACCATCCTTAATCGTGTTAACAATAGTAGAAAAATTGTCGTCCATCAGAATCAAATCCGCTGCCTCGCGAGAAACCTCCGATCCACGTTTGCCCATCGCAATGCCAATATCCGCATATTTTAACGCTGGTGCATCATTTACTCCATCGCCCGTCATTGCTACAACCTCATCGTTTTGTTTAAATGCTTTGACAATTTTCATTTTGTGTTCAGGTGTTACCCGTGAAAAGATAGTCATATCTACCACTTTTTCTGCCAATTCTTCCTCATTTAGCTGATCAATTTCTTGACCTGTCATCGCATACTCTGCATTCGCAATTCCCACTTGCCTAGCAATAGCACTAGCAGTAATTCCGTTGTCTCCAGTAATCATTACTACTTTAATTCCTGCTCTTTGACACTGTAAAATATCTTGTTTTATCCCAAGGCGCGGCGGATCACTTAATCCAATTAATCCTAAGAAAGTAAGAGAACAGTCTTTAATTGAGGCGGGAACTTCGTCTGCTGCTGCGACTACCTGCTCTCCTACTGCCAGAACACGCAAACCCCTTTTAGCAAATTGATCAATTTCTTTAAAAACCGCTTGCTGCTCTTCCTTTGAAAGATTAGAGATTGATAGAACGCTTTCCGGCGAACCCTTAACTGCAATTGCAGCTCGGCCCTGTTTCTGCCAAACATGTCCCATCATTTTCAACTCATCAGTAAAAGGATACTCCGTAATTAACACATCAGAAAACAATGCCTGCTTATCCCAATTATGCTCAGCTGCGTATTCCAAAATCGCAATTTCCATTGGATCATAGGGTTCAGTTTCGCAAGCTAAGCCCACAATTTCAGTGAAACGCTGCTGAACTGCTTGGTCTGTCACCCAACTATCAGTAACCGTCATCCTATTCTCCGTGATTGTTCCGGTTTTATCCACCGCTAGAACCGATACCGAGCCCATAGTTTCAACTGCTGGCAATTTACGAATCAACGATTGCTTTTTAGCTAAACGCCAAGCACCCATCGATAGAAAAATCGTCAACACAACGGGGAACTCTTCAGGGATCATAGCCATTGCAATGGTAATTCCAGATAAAATACTCTGAATTATGCGGTCGGTAAAGGCTAAGGTATCATCATTGAAGAAAGTAACCACTGCTACAAGCAATAAAAAAATAAAGGCGATTATTGCACACGCCTTTACCAGCTTGCCTATTTGTTTATCTAAAGGAGACGGAGCATTTTCTGCCGTCACTAAATGCTTGCCAATTTTTCCGTATTCCGTTTGTGATCCGGTTTTATCCACTAGTATCGTCGCACTTCCTGTCGTGACCAGTGTCCCGGTGTAGACATAGTCCTCACGCCAATAATCCGCACCCAGATTTTCTTCAGAAAGAGCGAGTACTTTCCAGACCGCTTCAGCCTCCCCAGTCAACGAGGACTCATTTACTCTCAGATCACTCGCTTTTATAACATAACCATCCGCCGGGATCTTTACTCCTTCTTCAATCAGCATTAGGTCTCCAGGAACTAGTTCCTCACTTAAAATCTCGACTGTTTGCTTATTGCGAATTACTTTGATTCTAGGCGCAGACAGATCCTTCAAAGCATTCAAGGTTTGATCTGTCTTCCATTCCTGAATCACTTCAATTGCAATAATCACGACGACAAAAGTCAGCATAATCAGCCCATCCTGCGGCTCACCTAAAAAGAAATAAATCAGTGCAGCTACCACCAATAAGAGAAACATTGGTTCTAAAATAATATGAAGGACTTTTAAATAGAAAGGTTCCTTCTTCTTTTGTTCCAATTGATTTTTTCCATACTTTGCTAATCGTCTTTCAACCTGATCAGTCGTTAAGCCATCCCAATTCGTTTTCATATCTATCTCTCCTCTACCAAAAATAAAAATGGTCCACTCATCATACCTGCATTTTTTGATGATTACGACGCTATTTTTCTATTTCTTAGGCAACTTTTACTGTTTAGCAGAAACGAAAAAAATAAAAGCTGGTCGCTTAAAAAAATTTCTATAGGCCACCCTAATATAAATTTACGCGGGGTTAAAATTTGAATCAGTCTCCCCCTGATGGTTCCTCTAAAGTACAACGAAAGCTATTGGTGATCGTAACCTTTTACGATATACTTGTCTTTAAAATAACTGTACAAGCAAAGGAGGAGCGCTAGTGATTTACAGCATTGGAAAATTTTCAGAATTAACAGGCTTTAGCATCGATACCCTGCGCTACTATGAAAAACAAGGAATTATTATCCCTAAAAGAGACCATAATAATCGACGGATTTTTGATGAAAAAGATGTGGAGTGGTTGGCCTTTATTCGTAAATTGAAACTGACAGGAATGAAGCTGAAGGATATTCAAACTTATTCTAGACTCCGCTACGAGGGGGATCAAACTGTTCAACCACGGTTAAATTTACTATTGGCGCAATCGGAACTTCTCTACCAGCAGAAAGTCGAAATTGAACAGCATATCAGCTTTCTGAATCAGAAAATTGCTGTCTATCAAAAGATGCTGACTGAACAAAATAAAACAGAATAACTCGCTTGACATGGAGTATACTCCAGCATGTATTTTTATTACTATACATGAAGGAGGACTCAAAAATGACCACTAAAAAATACACTGTAATCACTGGTGCCAGCTCAGGAATCGGCAAACAAACGGCCAGAGCCTTTGCACGACGCAATAAAAATCTCCTCTTAATTGCTAGACGAGAAGGACAATTGCTTCAGCTTAAGCAGGTTATTCAGGCAGAAAATCCACAGATCGATGTCCAACTATACCCAACGGACCTATCCGTAATTCAATCTATCGAACCACTTTTTGAAAAACTGTCCGTTTACGAAATAGAAACCTGGATCAACAATGCAGGCTTTGGTATGTATGGCGAGCTGGCAACAAATGACATTGAAATGATCGAAGCCATGCTCCATTTGAATATCGAAGCGCTCACCTTACTGTCCACCCTATTTGCAAAAAAATACCGCAATACACCGGGTACCCAGCTAATTAATGTCTCTTCTGCCGGCGGCTACACAATCGTTCCTACGGCAATTGTTTATTGTGCCACCAAGTTCTTTGTCAGTGCTTTTACTGAAGGGTTAGCCGATGAGCTGAAAACTACTGGCGCTAAGATGCAGGCCAAGGTTTTAGCCCCAGCCGCCACTAAAACAGAGTTTGGTAAAGTTGCTAATCAAGCAGAATCCTATGATTATGACCAGGCTTTTGGCACCTACCATACTAGTCAAGAAATGGCTCAGTTTTTATTACAGTTGTATGATAGCCAGCAAACCGTGGGCTACATTAATCGTGATTCCTTCACATTTGAATTAAGTCAGGGACGCTTGCCTTCAGCCGCTAGTTCAACAAACAACCAAAAGCTTAAATAACTATTTTTATGAAGGACACCAACTCCCAGCAATAGTATACCTGTGACCCAATCAGCCAATGGTCCAAAGACAAGGGCAACCAGCGGCATGGAGCTGTCCGTGATCATTTAAATCAGCGAGAACACTTTTCCCAGCAAACGCGGTTCAGCAGTTTCTTTAATTGGTCACGATCTTTGCTTATTTTTGAATTAGTCATAGGCAATTGATTTTGAGAGGCTAATTCGGAAATACTGCATTGACAACTGGTGTTAAAATACCTGCTGCACCAGAGAGAATTGCCTATATCCTAAAAAAGAATCCTTACTAAAAAGAAAACGGAAAGCAAAACAATTTACATTCGTACTTTTCCAAAGCACCCAGAAGACAGCTGTAAAGCGAGTAAAAAAATCAGCAGGGCTATAGGAAGAAACGGAAACCATTGCAAAGCACTAGTGGTCGCTCCTGTTGAAAAAGCATTCAGCAGGAGCGACACAAAATATCCGCTGTAGCAATAAGGATAAACGATCCAAAAAGAAGTATTCGCTGCCAAAATAGCTGGAATTGTCAGCAAAAGATTTAATCCAATCGACCAAATCGGTTTGGAAAATAAAACTGTCAGCAGCCAAATCACTCCGATACATGGAAGCATGGTTAGGAACAATCCGCCGCACCACAATGAAATCTGAAAAACAGGTATTCCACCAGGCACTCCCATCATTTGCGTTGCTGCAAGTCCAGCAACGACAAAAACTAGAAAAAAAATAATGATTTCTGCCAGTAAGACGAGTACCAGTAGACAAAACTTTGATAATGACAAGGCCGACCTGCTGACTGGCAATGTCAGCATTTTGACTAAGCCTCGATTTTGAGTTTCCTGTGCAGATAGCATGGTACAAAAGACAATCATGCTAAACGGTAAAAGATAGTACGCATACACTAATGCACTTTGGACAAACATTGCTCCCCAAGCATTCGTATACTCTGGAGTAAAATATTGACTGATATTAGCAATTCCCGAGACGACCACCAAAATTGGTGCTATAAATAGCAGGGGAATTATTTTTGAACGCCTGATTTTCAGAAGCTCATTCTTTAGCAATTTAGAAAAGTTCATGTAAAGCCACTCCTTATACATAACGTATTTTTTTAGTTGCGATCAGACCAGCGGTTAAAAATATGGCCGCTTCTCCAAATGACAGAACCACTATTTTAGGATCAACCTCCACTGTCATAGCTACTGCTGGACGAAACAACAGGACAAATGGATGGAGTAAGAAAATAGCTGGCTTGACTGTAGCAAAGATTAATCCGGTTAAAAATCCAATTACACCGACTCCTAAAGGCAGCCAAATATTTTCAAAATGAGCAGCTATCAACAACATAAAGGTTAATACGGGTAAAGTTGTTGCAAAGGAATACCCAGCAAATCGCAACAATGTAGGCCAATCAAAGGCTCCCTCGCTCAGCTCTGTCAAACCAATCCTTGCCAACGCGGCATTTTCCAGCACAATAGCCATAAACAGACCCCCTGTAAGAATCACAAACTTACTTAAATAGTATTTCGATAACGTAATGGGCAGTACATACATTTTTCTTACTGCTTGTCCTTTAAATTCCAATTGATAAATTAAGCAAGCAGCCATAATCACCCCAAACAAATTAAAAATCAACACTACTCCATATAATTGAGTCAGTAAAATATCCATCGGCGGCAGCGGAAGTCCCAACAAAGAATCCTTGCGAAGACCAAAATTTAGCAGGCTGTATAGTGCCCCTACTATGCCCACTGCAATAAGAATCCAAATAATCCCAGTGCGCTTTTCTTTTCGTAATTCAATCAAAAATTCCATCATAAACGAGCCCTCTGTTTCCTTGCAGCATTATCTTTTTGGATCATTGTTAGAAAGATATCCTCTAGATGTTGGCTTGCCTCTCCTTGTTGCCGTAACGCATCTAGGCTTCCTTCAAAAAGCAGCCGGCCATGATTCAACACGCCCACATCAGTTGCCATCTGTTCAATCTCAGCTAGCATATGTGGCGATATCAAGATGGTGCAATCGTATAAGGTGGGCAATGACCGAATCAGATTACGGATCTCATGAATCCCCGTCGGATCCAAACCATTTGTTGGTTCATCGAGAATAAGAATGGGCGGCCGACCAATTAAAGCCGTTGCCAATCCTAACCGCTGCTTCATTCCCAATGAATAATTTTTTGCTAACCGATCACCAAAGCTGCTAAGATCAACTAGCTCCAACACCTCATCCACCGCCTGTTTCTCCAAGCCAAGAATACGTTGAATAATTATAAGATTTTCCCTTCCTGTTAAATTGGGATAAAACGAAGGGCTTTCTATAAATGAACCTACCTCACTTAATATTTCCATTCGATCTTTAGGAAACCTTTTCCCATTAATAGAAAAGTCGCCGTCGCTAGGAGAGGTTAGACCCAACAGCATTTTCATCGTCGTCGATTTTCCAGCGCCATTGGGTCCGATAAACCCATAAATGCTATTTTTCTTAATATGAAGGGTCAAATTATCTACAGCAGTAAACTCCTTGTATCGTTTTGTTAATCGATTAGTGGTAATAACTTCCATAAATCAGTCGCCTCGCTTTCTTTCCTCTATCATGCAGTACTAAGCTTACGACAACCTCCTGCTGACCTTACATTTACCTTACCTTTTCATTGTTAAGGAAAATAGCTTTATTGGGAATGCTATAATAATAAAAAATGAGGAGGGACAGCATGAAAAATTCCTATCTAAAAGAAAGACGGCTGCTTCTAGTTGATGACGAACCAGAATTATTAAAGCTGTTAACTTCCATTTTGCAGGATGATGGCTTTCGAAATCTTCATACAGCCTCCAATATGAAACAGGGTTTGGCTCAAGCAAAAGATCTGCAGCCGGAATTGATTTTACTAGATATGATGCTGCCAGATGGTGACGGATTCACCTTGTTTCAGTTGCTGCGTCAGTTTACTGAGGTTCCTGTTATTTTTCTGACGGCCAAAGATCAGCCAGTGGATAAGCTGGAGGGGTTAGGTTTGGGGGCGGATGATTATATCGTTAAACCTTTTTTGCCTCAGGAATTACTGCTGCGAATACATGCGGTCTTACGTAGATGCTACAAAGAAGATGTTATCAGTACGCAATTGGATTTTTGTCGGATTGATTTTAGTCGAGCGGAAGTTTCTCGCGCTGATGGAACTCAGTTGGTGCTTACCGCTACTGAACATACCTTGTTAAGTACTCTAGCTCGAAATGCGGGAAGAATTGTTACCATTGATACGTTGTGTGAAGCAGTGTGGGGGGACAATCCTTTTGGCTACGAAAATAGCTTGATGGCTCATATACGACGGATTCGGGAGAAAATTGAAGAAGCACCTTCCCGGCCAACCTCTCTTTTAACTGTCAAAGGTCTCGGGTATAAACTAGTGATAAAGAGGACTGACTAATGCACTCATTCAGCAAATACATTACAAAGTATCTATCCGCTTTCGCGGGATTCATTTTATTGCTGCTTTTAATCAATTTGATCCTGTTCGGTTTAGCTTTTCAGAAGATTATTTTTCAAAGCAAGGAGACACCTTCTCCCAAAGTGATGCTGGAACAAACCACCAAGGATTTTTCAGCAGAAGGATTAAGTAATCAAGGCAAACAACGACTAGAGGAACAAAATATTTGGGGAATGTATCTTGATGAATCCGGCCAAGCAGTCTGGTCGCTGGATTTGCCTAAAGGAGTTCCGACAGCTTATTCACTACAGGATGTTGCAACCTTTTCTAAAGGCTATATAGCAGATTATCCTGTGTTTATTCAAAAAGAAGGAGCGGGTTTGCTCGTTCTCGGCTATCCCAAAAACAGCTTCACAAAATTAATGAGCAATTACTACCCGATTCAAACAATCAAATCATTGCCAGGCTTTGTGTTCGTCGTTTTAAGTTTAGATTTTATTTTACTTTTCGGTGCTTACTTTTTATCCAAAAGAAAAATCATTGCCAGTACTCAGCCGATTGTTGAAGGTCTTCAGCAGTTATCTGCCGGTGAAACCGTTCAGCTAAAAACTAAAAATGAGCTTTCTGAGGTAGCTAAAAATCTCAACCTCGTTTCCTATAAATTGAACCAGCAAAACGAGGCCCGTGCCAACTGGATCAGCGGCGTATCCCACGATATTCGAACGCCTCTTTCTATGATTTTGGGATACGCAGACCGAATCGCTGCAGATAAGACTACTAACCAGGCTACACAAGAACAGGCAGCGATTATTTTGCAGCAAAGTATCAAAATCAAAGAACTGGTTCAAGACCTGAATTTAGTCTCGCAATTGGAATACGACATGCAGCCTCTAAACAAAGCCTCAACTCATGTTGCAAAGATGCTTCGCTTATATGCAGCAGAATTATTAAATTCAGGTATTTCAAACAAATACGAACTGGAGTTAGTCATTCCCGCAAAGGCCGAGACGTTCTATTTCACCTGTGATGAACGATTACTAACACGTGCTGTTAATAATCTCGTCCAGAACAGTATTCAGCACAATCCTGAAGGCTGCAACATCCAAATTTCTTTGTCGTTGGAAGCACAGGCTTTTGCAATTATTGTAACTGATGATGGACAAGGTGCTTCGAAGCGTGATTTGCAGCAATGGATAGACAGCAATCCTCTGAATAGCACTGATGAACATTTGCAGCTGCGTCATGGTCTAGGCCTGCATTTAGTCCAACAAATTACACACGCTCACCAAGGAACAATGACTGTTGAAACTAATTTGAAGAAAGTTTTTCAGACCACTTTGATGTTTCCATTTTAATAATTAGCAAAAAAATATCCTTACTATAGCCAGTCGCTATGATAAGGATATTTCTTTATTCATCACAAGTCTTCTCTAGTATTTCCTTCTTACTATAATAACTCTTCTGATACAAAATCGTCAGCAACGTCAGCACGATCGCCAATAAGAATAATGAAGCTTTTACCATATTCATAAATTGAGTATTCACTAAGAAACCAATATAGGGCAGATAAAAAGCCGGTTTGCCGATGAAATTACGGAAATGCACCAAACCCATTTCAGCATTTGAAACATTATCCCCTTTTACAAAATAGCCATTGATCTTCTCATCAACAGACAGTACACGACGTGTTTTCACTGACTGACCTTGATTTTCGTAATACGTAATGGAGTCTCCCGCTTGAGCCTGTCTCCTGTTAGGACGAACAAACAGCAAGCCCCCCTTACTATATTTTGGCGCCATTTTATTGTCTTCTACAACATATGGGGTAACCTCCAGCAAACGAGGAATAACAATTGTAAGTGTTGTAAGCAAAAAGAAGAACACAATAACCGCACCATAAAAAACGGTTATTTTTTTATAGTAATTCATTCTTTTCCCCTTCCATTTTTCTACTATGTTTAATTCCCCAATATCATATCATACCTATTCGCCTAATAGCTACGACAGTTATCTTTTGTTCTGAATTTATTTCCAATTTTAAATTGTTTTCTAATATGATACTATTAATGTAGCTATCATTCTAAAATAAAAAGACTAATGAAAGATGAGGTATTTTTTTATGTCCCAAAGAAACAGCGGACAAACCAGCAAATTATTCTCTTTCCAAACTCGACACACCTCTGTGCTCATTACAATAATTACCGTTATTTTAATTTTATTTTCTTTTACTTTTTTTCAAATCGGCAAAGAAATTAAAAAAACAGATGTTATGGAGATGAAAAACGACTGGGCCTTTTTTGTTGAAAATCACTCCGATCAGCAGCTTTTTGGTGAAAATACCCGCCGCATTGAATTTGTAGATCCGAACGAATCTTTAATTATGCAGCAATCCTTGCGACAATCCATAACAAATCCAGAACTAATTCTACGTGCCAATCACCAGTGGGTCACAGTATTGTTAGACAACCAAATCATTTACCAATACCAAGAAACTGCAAAGCAAGAAAATCCGGGCTTGCTGTTTACCAAAATTACTTTGCCCAAGGATTATTACCAAAAAACCTTACGAATTGTTACAAAAAGTCCTTTCAAGTATTATGCTGGATTACCTGCTCAAGTCTTTCTAGGTGAAGCCGATGAAATAGCTCGCTTTTTTCTAATGCATTCCGTACCGCAAATGATTATATTGTTCATTTGTTTGGGCATTAGTCTTTCGGCTGTCGTCATGTTGATCTCTCGAAAAAAATTGAATAAACAACGAATCGCCTTAACCGGACTTTTATGTGCCTTCTCCTTATTAGTCGGAATCCAGTCTTCGGTAAACAATCTTTCTACCGGCACTTTATTTACACCAGATAAGCTGTCTCTGTGGTATAGTTTGACATCCATTCTGATTCCAATTGCTTTGACTAGCTATTATTGGCTGAGAAACACACTGTATCGTAAATGGTACTTGCCAGTGATTATTATCGAGTATTCACTGCTGGCAACAACCATCTTCAGTTTAATCACACAGCAAATACCTTTACCCATGATTCTGCAGGTAGCCAGTGGTTTAAACGTATTTCTGACCTTGTACACCGCAATGATCTCACTACTAGAAGCAGCCTCTGACAATCGCTTCTATGTCATTTGTTCACCAGGGATTGTGATGGCCGCAGTTATTCACTGTTTCTTTTACATCCAATTATTCATTGGTGCAGCCAATCTAATTATCGATTGGCCGATGATTTTATTTACAGCTCTAGCTGTCTTAATTTGCGGGTATCATTTTTGGGAAGAATATACCGCCTTGTCCAAACACAAAAAAGAGGTACAATCTTCAGCAATTCGCTCGGCTTCCTTTGATCAAAAGCTGGAGAGCTTAACCCTTTATTTCAGCTCTCTGATTCACAAAAAAAACCAAGAACAAACGCAGCCAATCAATCTCACACTGAGTATTTTAGAAGAACATTACCAGGAGGCTTTCAAAAAGCTGAATGGAAAACTAACCTGTACCTTCAGCCTGCAAAAGAAAAATCAGCTATTAGAAGAAGAACTGCTGCAGCTTTTGATTCAAGTCTTTGAAAAATTATTGGTTTTAAAACAGCACATTGGCTGTGACGCAACGCTGCATATTACTCAAAAAGACGATCAGTTGATTATCGAAAGCCAAATGGAGCCTTACAGCAGGCCGACCTTTGATCAAACCATTCAGGAGGATTTAAGTTTTTACCGGCAAGAATTACAGGACTTGGTTGGAAAGAAACGCGGTCGCTATGAGCGTTTGGAGCATCAAATGATTATACGATTATCTCAGATAACCTGATTCGTAGTGATACTTCAATAGCTTATCCAAATTAAAAAGCAGAAAAACCACACACCTCATTCTATGGTTTTTCTGCTTTTTTTACTGTAAATTGCTTAATAGTCCTGCTGCATATGAAAAAATTGAACTGCTATTTTTGCTGTTGCAGCAGCTCGGAAAGCGTTGGATTTAACTGGTACCCCTTGCCCCAGCTTGTAGTAATCATTTCTTCGTTTATTCCAACATCTTTCAGCTTTTTCTTTAATTTATTAATGGTGTATGACAGCTGACTCAACCTAGACTGTGTACATTCCGAATTCCAAACTAATTCGCATAGACGGTTTCTAGTAATAAATATTCCTTCATTTTTCAGAAAAGCATCCATGATCCTCTTCTCTGTTTTTGTCCAATGCAATTGAAAAAAGAGATTTTCCTTTTCTAATTGTGATAGACAAGGTTTGCTGGTTGTTCTTCTTTTATGTACCATTTCTTTACTTGCCAGCACCATTTTATCTCGAATTTCTTCTATATTACTAATGTTTAGGAGCCAATTGCTAATTCCCTGCATTTCCCACTCTGATGCTTTTTGCTTTGTTGGTTGCTGACTAACCTTTCTGATAATTGTCAGAGGAAGCGAATCCAACTCTTCAATAATTGATTTAGTTTGTTCATCAGAGATCGTTTCGCTAATAAATACGTACTCAAAAAAGTGGAATAATTGCTTACCTGTGCCATGAAAATTGAGCTCGTGATTTAGTTGACTTGTACAAAATACTTCGTGCCCTAAAAGCTTCAGGTTTTTTTCAAACGACTGTTCGGCATAAGGACAGCTGGATAACAGAATGACTTGACTCATCTTCTCACCTTCTTATTTTTGCTTGATTAGATTTTTTCCAAAATGCTTATTTGATCTTGAATATCCATATAGAAATAAACTGACAGTATGATGCATAACGCTGAAATGATTAATAAGGAGACATTTAAACTTAATGACCAGCGACTTCTTTTTTGTTGCTTGATTAGCTGCATATCCTTAATCAGAAATATAAAAAAGCTTAGTAAAGCAATCATGCCAATAACAGCTAATATAATCATCCATCCATATCTTTCCACGCTATTTCCTCCTTTATTCTAAAAGCGGGAAGAAAAGAGGATCTCGTCGCTCTTTTCTTCCATAAACTTATGGTAAAGTATCCATTGTCCAGGTTACCTTTCCACGGTATTCTCTAGTTGCCTGAGCAGTTCCTCCAAGAACCTTCAATTGGACCGAGTTTCGATCAATCGTGTACTTGAATTTCCCTTGGGCTGAGGCACTGTTAGGACTTTTCCATAGTTCGACGCTTGTGTTACTTGGTAGTACTTCATATCCAGAATTACCAACATTAAAGGTGCTGGATACGTCCTCGGGCCAAGTTGCTCCACCATCAGACGATCTCGACAACTTTTTACCAACGATTAATGCAGCATTAGTTAGTTCAAGATTGCTGCCATCAAAAGTTGTAATTGAACTTAACTTAGCTGAAAGTACCCAATTGTTGACCATTCCAATATTTTCAATTTCCATGTTAAACGAACCACTTGTTGAAGCTAATGGATTCGTTGTATCCACATCACTGCGGGTTAAGCTGCCAAAGTTGAATTCTGGTACATTTTCAAAGTAATAGCCTGGCATACGCGTCAATGTTGTCACTGTATTTGCTGTTGACCAATCTGACCATTTGTTGCTTTCATTTTTCATTCGGTATTTTACATAATAAACTGTGTTTTCTTTCAAATTTTTCAGTTTAAATTCAACCGATTTCGTTATCAGATCGATCGCTGGTGCACTGTTCAACGACGGATTTGTTCCCGTAGAATTGTAGACAAGCGTTCTAAAATCATTGGCATTTCCGGTTAAACTAATTGCCACCTCAGCGTTGTCATTCGCACGAGTAGGATCAGGATGAGCAGGGCTCATAACATCCACATTATAGCTTCCGCTTACAGTCGCTTTTGCGGTGTTCACTGTTATTGGTCGCTCGGTTGCTGATGCAGTTGGTGTATTCACCGTGAGTGTCGTGCAGAAAACAGTTTCTGGTGAATCTACAGCTACTTCCTCATAATCTGGTACAGTTAATCGACCTTTGTATTTCGTACCTGGTGCTAAACCGGAAATAGTTCGAGCACCGTTGTAATTGATGTTGCTAGCAGTACCATCGACACCAGTTACGCGGTCATGAACTAAGTCTGTGTACACTGTAGTTGCGGAAAGCCAATTAGTTTCTGAAGCTTTCATCATCTTGAATTGACCATTCGCCCAAGTTGCAGAAATGTCCCCGTAATATTTAGAAGCATGTAATTGTACAAACGTTGGTCCTACTATAGCATTTTCTGCTTGTGGAATAGTTGGTCCATTAATTCGCAATTGAATCCCCTGTGTACTAATTATCCCTTCACATTCTGTCCAATTAGACCATACTTCGGTTTGCACCTCTTCTTGTGGGAAATTGCCTATCCCGTTCTCTATTTTATAACGAACATCGTACACCGTTTTAGATGATAAACCCTTTAGTCTAAAAGTAACCCGCTTACGAGAAGAAAAATCAAAGTTGAGATCATGAACACGTACGGTTTGCCACTGAGATGTTCCATTCTTTCTAATTTGAACTTCAATGTCATTAGGATAAGCCGGATTTTCTCTTTCTTGAGTTGCAGCTGCGTAAAAACCGCTTAGAACAGCTTCAGCATTTGTCGCATTAGTTGGCTTCACTGTACTGGTTGTTGTCAGTACAGTAGGAATAGTTGGTGTGACAAAGCTGGTCCATTCAGAGTAAGTATCGCTAGTTGGTGTCTCTGGTCCTGGTTTTTTTAAAACAGCACGTGCGCGATATTTTGCTCCAGCTCTAAGACCAGATATTGTTAACTTACCATAAGTTCCACCAATTGTTCCTGGATGCGTTAAATTTTCAGCCTTCGTAATGATCATACCTGCTCCGCTTTCGGATGAATATTCAATTCTTCCCCGAGAAGGAGAAACATTTCCTCGATATTCACTATTACCAACTACTGCACTGATAACTGGAGTAGCAGTATTGGAGACTTTCAATTCGCTAATTTTAGGTTGTACTACTTCTAAAGGAATAACAGCCATAGAAACTATATTATTTGTCTGTTTCGGATCAGACCATACTTCATTGGCAGAACCATTATTTTTTCCATTCTCTACTTTGTACCTAACATTGTATGCTGCTCCAGCTTTTAAACCATTTACTTTAAAAGTAATACGTTTATTCCCAAAATCGATATTTCGATCTTCTTCTCGAAGGTTAACGTTTACCCATGAACTCGTACCCACTTCTTGAATCTCAACTTTAATTTTATTCTTGTCTGGATGAGCAGCTCGCTCACGCATGTTAGTTGCTGCTTGATAAAATCCTTTGAAAGTTGCAGAACCGTAACCGTTTGTTGCAGTAGTTGGCTCTTGTTTTCCAGTAAGTTCTAGATCTGTCAATATAGTTGGCGTGACAAAATCATCGGTCCATTCAGACCAAGCTGGCACATTATTTGAAGCCATAATACTGGTTCTTGCTCGATATTTTGATCCAGGATATAGATTAGTGAGTTCTACTGTTCCATAGTTTCCATTAGAGTATGGAAGATTGGTTGCCTTCTGAGATTCCATTCCAGTTCCAGATTCATTTGAATATTGGATGAACCCTTGATTTGGTAGAACCGTACCCGTATAGGTATTGTTACCAGCAGTAGCACTAACAGAAGTTATATTCGTTACGTTAGGTGGCTCGATTGTTACAGGAATCCCCTTTGTTGTGAAATTTCGCGACTCTGAATCTGCCGACCAATTATTACTAGCATTTCTCACTTTATAACGGACAAAATATTTAGTATTAGCATTAAGTTTAGATAATGTAAAGGATACCTGTTTGTTTCCAGGATTGATAATTGGATTTGTAGTTGCTGGTGTTGTTCCAGTATTAATTACGTTCCAATTAGAATTGTTGGTACTAATCGATACTTCTACTTGTGAAGGATGTGCGGCTACATTCCCAACATTATAAGTTGCTACCACATTTGCCGTAGCATTGTTGTTAACAGTGGGAGTACCCAAAGCCGAAATTCCCGGTTGATTAACAGTATTTGGGGTATAAAAGTAGCTGCTTAATCCTGAATATCTATCTATGCGGTCATAGTCTTTTAATACCACTCTTCCCTTATATCTAGTTCCTGGTGTCAGTCCTGTAATTGTTGCTCCCCTATAGTTTCCACCAGTAGAAGTATCATGATTCAAATTGGTTATTTTTGTCTCATAATTACTACCCTCGTTAGAAGTGATCTGAACTAACCCATCATTCGCATCTTGAGATATGTCTCCATCGTAAGAGCTCCCATTCATACTAATTGATGTTGTTGTGGCACTGCTTTGTACGAATCCTGGTACCCTAATGTTGGTCAATGGTGTTGGCGGTTCCGTTCTGAAATGATAGGATCTTTCCTGATTCATATTTGTTAAACCTGAAAAACTCATATGTTGAGCCCACTCAGTTGTTTCATCACGATTCCTAATATAAACCATCCAAACATAGTAATCAGTATTAGGTGTCAGCCCTGTAATAGCTACCTCCTCTCTACTATGATATGCATTAGTTATTGTTCCTCCCGTATGAGGAATATTCACTATTCTTAAAGCATTTTGCTTTACAATAGCCCATGGTCCGCGATTAATTTGCGGATGTGTGCCATTTATATTCCTTATAAATTCAGGGTCTGTATGAACAACCGCATAAACCGGATGCGCTCGATTTGAAACACTCGTTACTGAAGATTGAAAAGAAATTTTTCCACTTTCTTTAGTTACTTCCCGGATGCGAACATAGTTCAAGTAATCATTATCTATATTTCCATGATGGTCAAATGAACTAGAGAACAAAGAAATCCCTCTGTCTAACCTAAAAAAGTGTTGCATTTCTTCTGAATCTTTTTTATCTAAAGCCTTAGTTGATTTAGTATTTTGTTCTAGCTTGTTTTTAATAAAATACTGGGCTTTATGAACATCAATAGCTCGCAAATCATCATTTTCATACCTCTTGACTTCATAATCCAGTAATAAACGATACTCTGCTGATTCATCAGCATCACTGGAAAATCCAAAAGGAACTTCTTCTTTGTTTAAAGAATATTCTTGATTTTCATTCAGTGTAATCTTATCGACCGTTTCCCACTCGCTATCCGCAAGCCTTTTTTGCAAAATCGTCGCTTTCAAAAGTGTCTTTGAATAAACATTATCTTCAACAATTGATTCAGCTGTGATTTTACCCTCGATAAGGAACTGTTCATCTAGCTTTTGCTCATCAAGCTTAATCACTGGATGTGGAGAGTCCGCTTTATTCTCATCATTCAACATTCGTTCGTCATACTCTTTTTCGACTTCTGTTGGAATGACGGGGGCTTTCTCAATCACATTTTCTGTAGTACTTTCTATAGTGCTCTCTACTGTTTCTGAATCAGAAGAGACCGATTCCTTCAGATTCTCACTGGTTGATTCACTGACAGTCTCTTGAGTAAAACTTTCTTCAACCGTCGTGGCTACAGCTAGCATTGGGCTCAAACTTTGAAGCAGCAAGCCGCTGACCAGCAGATAATTGATTAGTTTTTTAGTTGCTGGCTTCATAAGTCTGATCCTTCCTTTCCTTACCTAATACAAAAAGAAGAACGGTAACGCCCAGTGTCAAGCAGCCTAAACAAGAAAGAAGCTGACTATAGCTTTCACCTGTGACCGGCAATCGTTTTCCACTTGTAGCAATGGATGAGTGGTCGCTTGGATTCTTCTGAATAACATCTCCCCCGCCGTCAACTACAGGAGGCGAAGTTTGAGTAATGGTAACCTTAATCTTGGTCTCTGCGCTGGTTGCTGCCTCTGCAGGCAGATTAATTGCCAGCATAAAAGTCAAAAGACTGAAGAGCCCAAGACACTTGATCACTTTTTTATCATAAGTTCACCTTCCTTTCTATGAACTTATCTTGCTTCCCATTTTTTTCTACGAAGATACAGACAGCCAATATTCATGAGGGTCAGTATTCCTAGCGCCATAACTACCAGTGGTGTCCACTTAGGATAGGTTAAGGTGTAAACCGCTTCTTCATTCATCTTTTGAGCTGTTTCTTTATTGATGCTAAATTCCTCTTCCCATGACCAGCTATGTGGACCGGAGAAAGCTTTGATAGATAGAACATAGTCTCCTTGCTCAATCGGATCCAAACCCCAAGTTGTTGAAAAATCGAATTGTGAGTTTGGTGCCATCCGCATACCCGTTGCTTTACGTTCTCGGAGTACTTCTTTTTCGCCCTTTTTACGTAACGCTGTCTGGACTTCCAGTTCGTTCAAAATTTGACTTTCTGGATTTTGGAGACGAGCTTGAATCACTCGTTTTCCTTGATCAACGGTTGGCTTCACACGGATCAGATTTAAAGACGAGCCATTTTCATAGTCGTCCTCCTCTGACATAGCCACTAACCCCACCCGATAACCAAAGGAAGAACCAATACCCTTTTCCTCAGTCTCATCTGTAGCACTCATGGCACAAATAGCCCCTATCTTCACTCCTTCAAAAGCTTCAGCGGGCGGATTGATGGTGATTGTCACGTCTTTTGTTTCAAACTCTTTGACAGTGACTTCCTTAGGCTCTACACTAGCTAATTCCTCAATCGGCTGAACCAGTGTCTCATCCTTGATGATGTCCTCATGGTCATAATCAATCGTTCCCTCGGAGGTTGTATACGCATTTTTGATATAAAGCTTTACTTTTTCTTCTGCTTTTTGAGTGCTTTTTACCTTTAAAGTCAATTTTTGCGGTTCTTGCGGAGCTACCTTTATAAAGAAGAAACTTTTGGTTGGATCTAGCTGAGTAGTCGGTTTAACCGCCTCTACAGTAAAGCCCACCTTTCCCTTTTCTTCTTTTTCAGGTATCTCTTCACTAGCAAATGCTCGGTTACAAGATAAAAAGAATAGGCTTACTATAAGGAAAAGACTAGTAACTAATTTAAATGAAGGATGTCTGACGAATTTTTCATGATTTTTCTGCCTGCTCATAGTGTTTCTCCTAACTAAAAAGGGAGAGAAGAGAATTGTCCCTTCTCTCCTTATTCTTTAGAATGATTAAATCGTATCAGATAAAGTCCAAGTTACATTTCCCTCGAAGGTATCACTTGGGTGATCTGTATCTGCTGCTGCAAGGTTCAATTCCATTGCTTGAATAGGAACAGCAAAGCCTTGACGTGTACCTGTAGAGCTTTGAGCAATTTCTAAAGATGCACCACCTAGTGGAAGCGTCACTGAAGCCGTTTCAGTAACACCAGCTGCTACACCACCTAAGTTGGATGAAGTCGGTTCTAATGGTTCTGTCCAATCTAAAGTATCCCCTACACTTACTTTAATAGATCCAGTACTAATTGTTGCACTTGTTGAAGCTAGTGCAGATGCTTTTGCTGATAATTTCCAGTCTGTTCCTGAAGTTCCTGGACGAATATCTCGCAATGCTACATAGCGGTTTGATAAAGTAACATTTGATGTTACAGCTTCACCTGCGGTATGAGTCTCAAAGTCTACTAGAGCTGGTACATAACGTAGAGACAAGTCATCGCCATCTTCTGGAATCACAATATGTCCATCTGCATCGAAGCTTACTTTTACAGGTGTATCAGCTGTATCTGCTGCAAAAGCGCCAATACCACCTACACAAATGCCTCCCATCATTGCCGTGCTAGCTAACCCGACTAAAACTTTTTGCTTTAAATTTTTCATCTCTTTTTCTCTCCTTTTTCTTTTATAGTTTGAGATGTATATCGAATCCGAATAACCAGATTGATACCGAAAATGACCAGCTTACTCTTTTAAGAAAGATCTATCATAAAATATAATGGAAAGTTCCAACGGCCTATTACAAAGATCATTTTTTAAACAAATCCATGATAAAAATTTGTTTTAATAAAGGAATAAACAAATAGCCGCGTTACATGTATTACTGTAACACGGCCATTTGTTTATTTTATTTATTTGTAAAAAAATGACTTTTTTCTCGTCATATGTGGTCTTCGAACAACAGCACCTCAATTGAGAATTGTTTGTCCTCCCATTTATAGGTAAGCTCCCCATTGTAGTTGTCAGCTACAGCTCGCATACTCTTCAATCCTAAACCATGGTTCCCTGAATTTTTTCTTGTATCTAGCGAATGGTGTAAACCATCCGTACTATTTTTACATTGAACGAACAAACAATGTCTTTTCAAAAATACTTCTAAAAAAATGAAGGCTCCATCCTCACAATAGCCACAGGCTTCGATCGCATTATCCAGGATGTTCGATAAAACATTAATGAGATCATTGTCTGCAATCGCTAGTTCGGAGGGGATCACTATTTCTACTGAATAATCAATCCCCTTTTCTTTTGCTAGACCAATTTTATCCGCAACAATAAGATTTACCAGTTTGTTTGAAGTAAAGAAGGTCTTTTCATAATTTTCGGATTTCTGAACTAAGGTTGCCAGCAATTCTTCAAGTTTTTCATACTGCTGTTCTTGATAGTAGGCTTGTATCCCCAGCAACTGATTTTTCATATCATGCTTAAGCATACGTACTTCTTCCTGATGTTGCTCAACCTTTTGATAATATTGATTTTCCAAAACGAGTTTCTTTTCATTCAACTGATGTTGGTAGTTTTGTTCATGCACTTTCTCGATCACCTTAAAAGAGAAGTAATACATGATTAACAAAATCATATGAGAGCTTACTAAAAATTTATCCGTACTAAACAACACGTAACTGGAGATAGTAAAACAAACTAACACAATCGCAATATAAAGAAAGGCAACATGAGCTGGCAGTGAGTGGTGCTTCTTTGATTTTCTATTCATCAGAAAAACAATTAACAAAATAAGAAACAACGCCAATTCTCCTGAATACCAATCTGTTTGCAACAACTTAGCTATTTCCTCAGTACTTTTTATTGAAATCAAAATGAGCCACAATACCGATTCAGTAAGGGTAAAAAGAAACTGCATAAGAAAGCAAAGAAATAATTTTCTATACCATGCTCCGCAGAAAAAAAGGCTGAATATACTATAATATGAACATAGAAGTAAAAAAAGTAAAATAATTCGTGGATACACTTCATCTATTAAATTGATCTGTGCATTTATGTACATCATTAAAAACGTACATAAATACAAAAAAAACCAGCTTTTTCTCTTTCTACCTGAAGGTTTAACCTCCAAGAAAGTCGAATGAAGCAAATAAGTGTTCATAAAAAAAAGCGTTGTAAAAACAAAGTAAGAGAAAAACCTAGCTAGCATTCCCCTCACCACCCTTAAATGACGTATTTCCCATCATTCGAAGATAGTTCCGGTACTGCTTTAAAAACGACGAACGCAGTCTCTTGCTGATAGGCAGTCTGTTTTTATTCTTCATAACCACTATTTTTTCTTCCAAAACATCGATATAATTCATGTTCAATAAATAGGACTGATGGATTCGGGCAAATGTACTTAAATCAAGTTTTTCCTCGGCCTCCTTTAATGTCCCATAGTACTCGTGACACTCTTTGTCTGTAGTAAAAACACGGATTTTTCGCCCTGTACTCTCAAGATACTCAATTTGAGTTATGGGCAGTGTTTTTAATTGCTTGCGAATGACGAAGTGGAACAGTTTTCTTTGCTTCATAAAAAATTTTTCTGCAGATAATAAAATGGACGAAAACTTTTCCTTATTCAACGGCTTTACCACATAATGAAAGGCCGTCACATCAAAGGCCTCCAAGACCCATTCCTTATGACTTGTTACAAATATAATTAATGCATCCAAGTCTAGCTCTCGGATTTTTTTGGCGGTATCTACTCCATTGGTTCCCCGCATTTCGATATCCAATAAATAAATCTGGAAATAGCTAGCATGCCTTTGAATATAAGCAAGAAGCTCGTCTCCAGAGGTAAACACTTCAGACGTACATGTTTTTTGAAATAAATCCTCCACACATTGTTCGATTTGATCACAAAAGAAAAGATCATCATCACAAATGGCAATATTCATATCAACTCCCCCTCAATAATTATATTATCATATAAAATTTAACCATACGATAAGAATCAGATTATTTTTTTAACAAAAGTATATTTATCGATAGACAAAAACCTAATTACACCGTTTTTGCATTAATTTTGATTATAAAAATATCTTTTGCGTCAAAGAGTTACCTGACAATCCTTAAGATTTTTCACCGCAACTTATACTAAGTAAGGGAGATCAAAAGAACAAAAAAGCAGCAAGCCGCCTAACACTAAGCGATTTGCTACTCCTTCTTCTCTTAATAGAGTAATGATAAAAATTCTTCTTTAGTGACGTTGCCAAAATAATGCGTCAGATCAATTTGATCCACTACCTCTTCCAACGCAGCTTTCTCATATCTTGTACCAACTAATTGATCTTCTACGTCCTTAATTTCCCCTAGGCCAAAGAAATCACCGAAGATTTTTGCTTCTTTGATTTCACCTTCAGCTACATTCAAACGGACCTCAATGGAACCAATTGCGAAGCGTTGACGACGTTCCAGATCAAACTCAGGAGAACGACCATAGTTCCAATCCCAGTTTCTGTAATACTCGTCAGAGATTTGATTGATCGCTTTCCAGTCCTCATCGTTCAATTCATGCGTCTTCACCTGGTCGACACTGTCCACACCAAAAATCTGTAACAGAATCGCTTGGCGGAATTCCTCAGTCGTCATATCTTGTTTATCATCCGGCAGGAACGGCTTGATATTGGTAACACGAGAACGGATGGATTTAATCCCTTTTGATTCGATCTTGTCTTTACGAACCTTCAAAGCATTAACGACTTTATCGACATCACTGTCAAACATCAAAGTTCCGTGAGCAAACATCCGACCATTTGTTGAGTACATTGCATTCCCAGAAAACTTCTTATCCTCAATAACCAAATCGTTACGGCCCTTTAACTCAGCGCCTTGAACGCCTAATTTGTGCAACGCTTCTACGATGGGTTCAGTCAGCTTCTTGAAATCTCGGAAGGAATTTCCATCATCTGGCATAATGAAGCTGAAGTTCAAATTCCCAGTATCATGATACACAGCTCCCCCGCCACTTAATCGACGGACAACCTTAATCTCCTGCTCTTCCACATATTCTTTGTTGATTTCTTCGATCGTATTTTGGTTGCGCCCGATAATGATAGAGGGCTCATTGATATAAAACAATAGAATTGGCTCATCCAATGGCATATTGCGTAATAAATAGGTTTCAATGGCAAGGTTTACTCGTGGATCACGTTCTTGATCGTTTGGCACGTAAAGCATTCAATCATCTCCTAAATAATAAATTGTTTATGCGGTGCTGCCAGCTCCACTGGAATTTCGCCGCTGGCCGCTTGAGCCTGCTGACGCAATTCCTCTAAATCCCCCTGCTGCGGCAAGTGAGTCAACACTAATTTTTTCACAGCAGCATTTTTAGCAAAAGTTCCCGATTCCTGCGCAGTGAAATGCGCCTTATGATGCTCATTTCCGTTAAACAAATACGTATCTGCTAAGAACAAATCAGCATCCTTAGCAAACTCATTAAAGCCTTCCAAGTAGCCGGAGTCCCCAGTAAAGACGAAGACTTTCCCCGTTTCATCCTCAACAAAACGCATCGCATAGCAAGGTACCGGATGAATAGTTTTCATAAAAGTAATGGTAAATGGTCCTACCTTCAAATCTTCTGCTTCAAAGTATGGACGACCTTCCGTTACCCCTTCCATCGTTAAATCATTAAAATGAAAGTCATCTTCTGTATGACCATAAATTGGTAAAATCGGTTTTGGTACTTGGGTTGGATAAAGCTGCCAGTAATACTGAAGCACACCCAAATCCGCAATATGATCATGATGGTAATGGGTTAAAATCACTGCATCCAACGCTAATGGGTCCAGCTCTTTTTCCAGTTCAACTAAGGTTGCACTCCCTGCATCCAGCAGCAAATTAAAATCGCCGCTTTGCAGTAAGTAGCTGGTGGTACCTTGTCCCTCATAAGGATACGCACCTAGACAGCCTAAGACCGTCAATTTCATGCCATCGTCTCCTTTGTTTCCAATTTTTCTTTTAGTGCTTGATCATAAAAAGCTGCTGTCGCTGCATTTGAATAAGCAACTGCCCAGAATAAAGGAATTACAAACAATAGGGCACCTAAAGCGTACCAGCCAATAAAGGAAAGCTCTAGTAATATATACTGCCCCCAACGATCCTTGATCAAATCCCAAGCTTTTTTGATACAGTCAGTTGCACTTAACTCAGGATAATCAAATCTCAAATAAGCAGCAAAGCGGAACAAGCCTCCAATAATGCTTGTCACAAACAAGAATAAGATCAAAGTAATTAAAAACAAAAGAACAAAACCGGCACTCGCCAATTGCCCTAAACTAAAATAGTCAATACTTCCTGCTCCAACAACAAAACTAAAATAAAAGGCCAGTCCCCCCTGTAAAATGAGCGGAATGAAAATAACGAATCCCAGTACGTATTGTACGATTAAATAAATGATATTAATGATCAGAATTGGCAAATAGTATCTTCCTTGAAAAACCACAAATAATTGTGCAAGGTCCGCTCGACCGCCCCGAACCACAAATAAACCGACATAATAAATCGCGTAAGAAAAAGCAAACAAGACAAAGGTGCTGATTAAAAATGACATCACCGATTTAACCGAACCGTTGTTAACCACACTCGTTACTTGTCCAATGGCCATTCCCAATAATGAACTAAGGAAAATAAAACCAGCGTTGATTCCCCACTGTCCCTTTAATCGTTCTTTGGCAATTTTACGATAATCACTAACCATTAATTTTTCCATTTTGTACCTCTTTCATTTTTCATTTCTATTAATAGTCTCTCAAACTAGCTAAAGCATCGTTGTCTAAGCGAGCCACTACCTCTGTTACTAAACGAACCGTATTCAAATAATCATCCTCATGAATGATCGTATTATGAGAATGCAAGTAACGCACGGGTACAGTAATCGCCAAAGATGGCACGCCATCACGCGTTAAATGCATTTGGCCTGCGTCTGTTCCACCACCAGCAATCACGGTGTATTGGAATGGAATCTCTAATTCCTCCGCTACCTTGATTACAAAGTTCAATAACCGTTTGTGAGGAATCATGGAAGCATCATAAATTAAAATTTGCGGACCCTTGCCTAAAACCGAATCTGCTTCCTTCGGTGTCATGCCTGGAGTATCCCCAGCTGTTCCGGTATCCAAAGCAAAAGCCACATCTGGATTTACTAAATGAGTGCTGGTGCGTGCCCCACGTAATCCAACCTCTTCCTGCACATCACTTCCAGCAAATAATACATTGTGATGTTCACGTTTCGATAAGTTTTCCAACACACGTAAAGCTACAGCAGTTCCAACTCGATTATCCCAAGCTTTAGCCAACAAGAATTTAGTTTTATTCATGCGCTTGTATTCCGTATAAGGAGTTACCATATCTCCAGGACGAATTCCCCATTCTTTGGCCTCTTCCTCACTGGAAGCACCAATATCGATAAACATATCTTTAATTTCATAAGGCTTTTTACGTGCTTCTGGTGACAAAACATGGGGTGGTTTTGAGCCAATTACGCCATGAATAATTTCGCCATCCATTGTTTTGATTTCTACCTGCTGTGCCAGCATCACCTGATTCCACCAGCCGCCAATCGTTTGAAACTCTAAAAAGCCTTTTTCTGTAATTTTCGTAACCATAAATCCAACTTCATCCATATGTCCAGAAATGAATACCTTTGGACCGCCGCCAGCACCATGTTTAGCCACGACACTACCTAAGCCGTCAAAAAAGATATCATCTGCAAAATCCTTAGCATATGCTTTGAAGACTTCTCTTACCTCATCTTCATTTCCAGCAATCCCTCGGGCTGAAGTCAAATCAATTAGTAGTTGTTCTTCCTTTTGATCCACAATACATCCTCCTCATTCTTACAAGTACATGAAAATTTGATGCGTGTTTTCATACTTCCAAGTATACCATTGTCAAAAAACTTTGCGTAGTCTAGATGTTTTTTCTTGGTATAATATATCCGAGGTGAAGAAAATGGCACGATTATTAGCTGTAATTGAGAATACTAAAGAGCACATTTTTGTTCAAAAATTAACCTAGCTTAGGACTGTTAAAAAAGTTCAAAAAAAGAGCGACAAACTTTAACTACCAAAAGTTTGTCGCTTACCTTTTTCTATTTTGAAAAATTAAAAGAAACAGTGCAATTCATCTATCTTCCATTTCCTAAAAAATTATTTGAATTACAACTCTTTCTCATTTCAATCAACCACCATTTCATTTAAGATACATCAATTTCTACGCCTTTTGAACAGATAAACGCCTTTAATAATTCCCGTTAGATACAAAACTATGCTGCTGCCTATAACAACTAAAAAAGCATCTGGTGTAAATTCCTGTACCATCCACAAAGGAAAACCCAATAAAGGAAATGCCAATAAAATCAGCGTAGGATAAATCATATGAACACTCACTAGAAAGATTGCTCTTCCTACTGTAATTTTCATTTTATTTTTACGCATCCATCTTCTGAATAAGAAAATGGGAAACAAACTACTGATTACGATCGAAGCATATACAGCATTTATCACCAAGTGCTTTTGTTTGTAAGATGAGTTATCTAAACGAGAGTAGTCATTGGTCAAATAAGCCTCCAACACATTATAAGTCAGATCGATCGCCAAATCGTTCGCGCAAAAAAAGTCTCCGCCATTGAACATTGCAATGATTCCAATCTTCTTTTCAGGAATAAGAATCATGTATGTCGTGTAATTTGGAACGTTCCCTCCGTGAACAATTTTTTTGTCTCCTTGACGTTGATCAATCCCAAATCCATATCCGTACTGATAATTCTTTATTACAGAGATACTGTCATTGATCATTTGATCTCGACTATTTGTTTGCAATAGTAACGATTCTTTTCGAAGGAGGTCTTGCATATACTTTCCCATATCGTTTGTACTAGAAATAACATACGCCGACGGAATGGTCAGCCAATCTGTGCTAGCATTTGTAGGACCAACTAACTCTTCTTGCTTCATCCAGCCAAAATAATTTCTATGACCAGGGACCAACTGATGCTTTTTAGCTTTTTCCAAAGAAGTAAAGCTGCTATTCATGTCAAGTGGATCAAAAACAAATTTTTGAAGATAGTCTGTATACTTCATCCCTGAAACCTTTTCAATAATTTTACCTAATAATGTATAATTAGTATTAGCATATTCATACTTTGCAGAAGAATCTTTTGTATGAAAGTTGTCAATAGTCTCATTGGTTTTGATCCCACTGTTTTGATTCAATAGTTGCTTAACTGTTGTGTTTGTTTCCTCTGTATACTCTGGTAAAT
Source organism: Enterococcus sp. AZ163 (assembly GCF_050498925.1). Classification (NCBI taxonomy): domain Bacteria; kingdom Bacillati; phylum Bacillota; class Bacilli; order Lactobacillales; family Enterococcaceae; genus Enterococcus; species Enterococcus sp. AZ163. Next base: position 1,944,755 of record NZ_JBIPAO010000001.1, on the reverse strand, counting down.
AATCATGAACAGATGCAGCAAGATCAATCTTTCGAGCTTCAACTAGCTGCATTATTGCTATAGCCGTCATGGATTTACTTAGTGAGCCAATGATAAACGGTTGATCCAAACTAGTGCAATCTCCATATGTTTCAGCAAATAATACATCTTCTGCATTCACAATTTCCATACTCATCCCTGGCATTTGCGTTTTTACAAATTCTTTTTGGATATATTCGTTGAATTCCTTTTGCCCTTTCTCTGTTTGTGCCCAGGTACTGATTGGTGCAATCAAACCGAGAACAATTGCAATAATCATAAAGAACAACCCATTTTTGTACTTTTTCATTTGATTTCCCCTTAAATAATAAATTATTTTCAAGCAATAACTTGCTATATCTAATAGTATGTATTACATAGTATTGGCAAACATCAGACTTGAGAAGTATTTAGGTGTCAGACTTTTTTCTAAAAGTCAGGCTTATAATTACGTACGTTGGAATACATAAAGTTAATAACAATTGCTTCTCATACTTCGATAGAAAAAGTCACACCGATCATTAATTAGTCATCGATTACGTACTCTTGCTAATTAACATAGGCTGGACGTTTCCTTGCTGCCATTCGCGAAATCCAAGAAGAAATGGGCTTAGTCATTGATCCGGTTTTAATGGGAACTGCCGAATGGAATCATCTCGCCAAAAAAGAGCGGGAGCTGGCATTTTTATATACTGCCACAACCGCAGATGAACCTCACAATGACAGCCATCTTTTCTGGGTGAACAAAGGAGAATTACAGACGCAGCGCCTAGCTGGAACCTTGAATAACTTATTGCCTGTATTTTTTGGTGAGCTTCACCATTATTATCAAGAAGATTAAGTTTAACTTGAAGAAATAGTGTATTATATCTGGCGAATTATTGGTAAAATAAGGAAAAATGGAAAGAAGGTAAACGATGCGCGGAGTAACCTCTAACGACCAACGAGTCTATCGCTACGAATCTCCTTTTTTACTACAGGGAGAAAATGACTTGTCCTTAAGTGAACTTAGAAATATCTTTATTCGACAACTAACCGGCAACCCTCAAGCAAAATATGTTGCCAACAACTATGCTCTAGAAAAACACAAACGGACGATTTCAGTTTGGCGCAAAGATGGCAAAGTCCTTTCCGACGATGAACAGGCTCGAATTGATCAGGTGCTGCCAAGAATTTTCGAGACACATTAAAAAAGATACCTCCATGACTTCCAAACTTGGAATATGGGGGCATCTTTTTTTCTAGTACCACTTATAATGAAAAATACCTTTTCTATCCGTTCGCTCATAAGTATGGGCGCCAAAGTAGTCACGTTGAGCTTGAATCAAATTAGCTGGCAAACGCTCCGCCCGATAGGAATCAAAATAAGTAACCGCAGCAGAGAAAGTCGGTACTGGAATCCCAGATTGAACTGCCAATACAACAATTTCTCTCACAGCCGTTTGATATTGTTGAGTTATTTGACTGAAATAATCATCCAGCAATAAATTTTTTAAGGCTGAGTTCTTATCATAAGCCTCAGTAATTCGCTGTAAGAATTGTGCACGAATAATACAGCCAGATCGCCAAATTTTAGCTAATTCACCCAAAGGCAGGTTCCAATCGTATTCCTCCGAAGCTGTACGCAACTGAGCAAAACCTTGAGCATAGCTGATAATTTTACTGAAGTAAAGTGCCTGACGTAATTTTTCAATTATTAATGCTTTATCCCCAGAATAAGCTGGATGAGTTGGTTTAAATGCTATCTTGCTAGCAATAGTCCGCTCTTCTTTATAGGTAGAAATGAACCGAGCGAAAACCGATTCCGTTATCACTGACAAGGGCACACCTAAATCTAAAGCATTTTGACTGGTCCACTTACCGGTACCTTTATTGCCTGCTTTATCTAAGATTAAGTTCACCAAAGGCTGATCGCTACCTAGATCATCCTTGCGAGTTAAAATATCAGCTGTGATTTCAATTAGAAAGCTATCCAGCTCTCCTTGGTTCCATTCGGCAAAAATATCGGCCATTTCGGTAACAGATAACCCTAACAATTGCTGCATGAAATCATACGCTTCGGCAATTAATTGCATATCTCCATATTCGATGCCGTTATGAACCATCTTCACGTAATGACCTGAACCATCTGGACCGACATAAGTAACACAAGGGGCTCCATCTTCAGCCTTTGCTGCAATTTCCTGCAAAATCGGTGCTACTAGCTCATAGGCTTCCTTTTGACCACCTGGCATGATCGAAGGACCTTTCAATGCACCCTCTTCCCCACCAGATACCCCTGTTCCTATAAAATGAATACCCGAGTCAGCCAGTTCTTCACTACGACGCTGCGTTTCCTTAAAATAGGTATTACCACCATCAATCAGCACATCTCCCTGATCCAAATGCGGTAGTAGAGCCTGAATAGTTGCATCGGTCCCAGCACCAGCTTGCACCATCAAGATAATTCGGCGTGGCCGTTGGATTGCAGCAGTAAATTCTGCTATTGAGTATGCAGCTTTTAAGTTCCTATCTGGATGATCTGATAAGACCTCTGTGGTTTTAGCAGCAGTCCGATTATAAATTGCAACGGAGTATCCACGGCTTTCAATATTCAAAGCCAAATTTTTCCCCATTACTGCCATACCTACGACACCGATTTGTTGTTTCATTCTGTCACCCCTATATTTTTTCGATAGAGTTCATCAATAATAGTTGTAGCCTCGATACTTACTGCGGGAGTCATTATAGGGCTTGTCAGCAATCCTCGTTGAAGACAGTCATTTACATGATCAATCTCAAAGACAAATTCAGAATTCATTTCAAATACCAACGTCTCCTCTTTGCCCTCTTTTTCCAGAGATAAACGGTCAGTCTTCCAAAAATTAGGAATTGTCAATCGTCCGGTTGTTCCATAAATCTCTATCCGACTGTCCGTTACAATGTCTTTAGTAATTAAGATACTTACCATGATATTAGGTGCCATCTTTAGATTGATCACACAACCATCATCAGACATGGGAGGCTGAATCGCAAAATTTCCTGAAATGTTTTCCAAAGGCTGCTGAAAAGCAGTGAGTAAAAATTCCAAAGAATAAGTGCCTGCTCCACGTAAAATCCCACCACCATTAGCAAGCTTTTTGAACCATTCGCCACGCTCAGCACCGGTATGACAGCTGATAATGTTCACCCATTGAATCTCACCAAGATCCTGCTGAGCCAGTAATTGCCGAACCTTTTGATGAGCAGGCAGAAAGACCGACTTTTGTGCCTCCATTAAAAAAACGCCTTTTTCCTTGGCAACTGTAAAAACTTCCTCTGCCTGTTCTTTCGTCATACAAATAGGCTTTTCACATAAAACATTTTTTCCTGCCTGCAAAGCTTCTTTTAAACAATCATAATGACCGCCATTGTAATTGGCAATATAAATAATATCAATATCATCGTCCTGATAAAGCTCTTGATAACTTCCATAATAACGAGGAATTGCAAATTCATTTGCCATTTTCTGGGCCTGCTCAAATTTTCTGCCAGCAATGGCGACAACTTCTCCAGCATGACTTTCCCTAATTCCTTCTATAAAACGGGGAACAATTGTTGCAGTACTTAGAATTCCGTAACGCACCTTCTTCAATCCAATCACCTACACTTCATTTTCCTTAACTGTCTTTTTTAGCAGCTTGCTGCGCCAGTTAGTTTTTTCAGCTTCCATCATCCCTTCTGAAGCAGCGACTGCTTCAATCTGTAATTCCTCCTGTGATAGTGGTTTTTTGATTGTCGCATAGATTAAGCCTGTGGCAATTGATCCAATTAACCAGGCCGCAATGAAACCCAACGGTCTTGTCATCATCGGGATAACAAAAACCCCACCGTGAACTGCTGGCGATTCTGTTCCAAACACCATACCTAATCCACCTGTTAGAGCAGCCCCGGGAATTGTTGCGCAAAGTACCCGAATTGGGTCTTGCAATGCAAAAGGAATTGCTGCTTCAGTGATGTAGCAAAAAGACAAAGGTACTGCTGCTTTAGCATTTTCAATATCGCTTCGTGTAAACTTTCGCTTCTGAAAAAAAACTGCTAACGCCATACCTAACGGTGGGGTCATGCCAGCAGCCATTTTAGCCGCTGTTGAAGCGAAATTCCCCTGTGCATTCAAAGCTGTAGCAAAGGAAGAAGCAATTTTAGTAATAGGGCCGCCAAAGTCTACGCCCCAAAAACCGCCTAATACTGCCCCAAAAACAAATCGAGATCCACCTTGCAACGAATTCAAAAAGGATTCAATTCCGTTAGTCATCCAAGCGATTGGTTCGCCTAACAGAAATTGAAAGGCGCAACCTACAGCTAACGTTGTAAACACAGGAATAACCAAGATTGGAATCATTCCGTTCAGCCATGAAGGAACCTTCCAAGTTTTAATCCACTTCACTAAATATCCAACTAGGAAACCACCTAATAATCCGCCGATAAATCCCGCTTTGATTTCATTAGAAAGCAACCCGATAGCCAATGCTGGTGCTAACGCTGGACGATCTCCAATTGTATAGGCAATTCCAGCACATAATACGGGTACCGCAAAGATAAAAGCAGAAGCTCCGATTTGATTAATCTGGAAAGCGACCGTGCCCACCATGTCAGGATTGGTGGCAATATCGTAACCGCCAATTGCTTTAGCAATTGCTTGAATAATTCCACCTGCAACAATTACAGGAATCATGTAAGAAACACCTGTCATAAAGGAGGCCTTAATTTGATCCTTCATCGTTACTTTTTTGACATTTTTCTTGCGTTCGATTTTAGCCATTATGCGATCGCCTCCATCAATTCTTCAATCAATCCATCGGCATCCTTTACTGCCTCCTGCACCCCGCATTCTAATATTGGCACTGCATCAAAGCGTTTCACATTTTTAATCGTAATATCTGAAGCAATAATCATACCATTTGCGCGTTGGATATCTGCATCAGTTAATTGATTTTCAGGACCTTGTGCACCCTGGGTTTCAACTTTGATCTCGATTCCTCTTTTTTCTGCTGCTTTTTTTAAGTTTGCGGCTGCCATATATGTATGGGCAATTCCGACAGGACAACTAGTAATCGCTAAAATGTACATAATTTTTCCTCCTCTTTTTCAAATAAATGAACAATCTCATGAGTTGTTTGAGCTAACAGCAGACCCTCTCGAAAATCTTCTTCCATTAATAAGGTCGACAGCTGCGACAACAATTTCAAAAAGTCTTTTTTGGCACTTTCAGGTACAGCCAACATGATGACATAGCGAACAGGCTGATCATCCAAAGATGCCCATTCCACTTCGTTTTCCAGACGCACTAAAGTAAAACAGGTCTCCTTTACTCCTTCACTTTTGGCATGAGGTATGGCAATTCCCATACCAATACCGGTTGTACTTTGCGCTTCGCGTGCCAGAACATCTTCTAAATATTTGTCCGCATTGCTTAGCACTCCGTTTTCAGACAGTAGTTGAACTACTCGTTCAATAACATCTCGTTTTTCCCGTCCACCCAGATTAAATTGGATTAGATGAGGATTGATTGCTTTGCTTAGCTTCATATTTTCACTTCCTACTGCATTATTAGCGCTAATGCTTCTTTTTTTGTTTTTGCCTGCAGCACCTTGTTGACTCGAGCAGTATCTTGAGTGAATGCTGCGAGTTCTTCAAAAATATCTGCGAATAAATGTTGGATATTCGTATCAATTGCTAACACGAAAACTAATTGGACTTGCTCATTCTTCCATGAAATAGATTTTTCCAATTGAATAACAGCAATCCCTTGCTTTACAACACTTCCTTGGTAGGCATGGGGGATTGCCACCAAATTGCCGATAGCGGTGGAAGACAAACATTCTCTTTGTAAAACCAATTCTAAAAAATCAGCTGTAACGTAGCCATCTTTTTCCAGTGCGTTCACCCCTTGTCGAATCACTTCTTCCGGTGTCTGCATCTTTGACTGCAAAAAGACCAGCGACGGAGACAAAAGGGAAGCTAAATGAGAGGATTCTTTCGTGTTCAAATTTTGTTGAACAGCTTTGCGCTCTTTTTCATTCAACACCGGGGAAACATAAACAACTTTAACATCCGGTATATTCAGCGGCACAGTACTGATAATCAACTCTGCTTGATAATGAAGCAGCCGGGGATCTACCGCCGAAGAGATACCTATGATTTCTAATTGTGGAAATTCTTTTTCTAATTTTGATTTCAGCAAGTAACTTGTTCCCATTCCTGATGCACAGACAATCAACGCAGTGACCGGCTCTGCAGTGACTAAACTGCTGCGATCAATTGCTGATTCAATATGCATGACCAAATAGCAAATTTCGTCTTCATTTAACGTCAGCTGATACCTATTTCGAATACATTCAGCATATGCAACAGCAATCTCATAAGCTCGCGGATACTTTTTCTTCAATTCCTTTGTCCAAGGGTTTTTGATACTGATACCGTAGCTTAGACGATTTAACAATGGTTTAAGATGAAGTAAAAGAGCGGATAGAAATCGCTGATCCTTTGCCAAACTAGCCGAAAACAATTGGTCTATCTGCTGACTCCATTCCTTCAAAATTACTAAGAGCTCTTGATCAATTGGTTGCTGCTGTAAAACAGCAGCTGCTGAAAATGGTTGATTGGCCAAATTTGCCCCCATTAAGTGAATGGTTAAATAGCCTATTTCAGATTGCTTATACAGCAATTCAAAATGTTGAACCAATCGCAGATACAATTTTTCTGCCAAGCTCCATTCTTTCTGCTTTTCAAGCTTTGACAATTCGCTTTGACCCATTTCCACATATTGATTATGGGACAAACGCTGCAGTGAGATTGCAATATGAATAATCAATCCCTTTAATGCAATATCAGATAGCTCAATAGCAAATTCCTTCTGAAAATCCAAGACTAGCTGCTTGATTTCAGAAACACAAACATCAGGAAATGTTTTCTGCATATCCACAAAATCCAACAGCATCTCCTCAGCAGCCGTCTCTTGTTTTAACAGTTCCGCTTTCAATATACGGAAAGCGATTTCATCACCTTCGATTTTAATTCCTTTGCGTGGTGCACGAATTAGTGAAACATTGAAGCTAGCTAAATAGTTTTCTAACGCATCTAGATCTCTTAAGACAGTACTGTTGCTGGAGAAGATTTGTTCTGCAATACACTTAACCGATAGATACTCTTGAGTATTCAATAAAACGTGTAAAATATCTCTTTTTCGAATCTCCATTTCTTCTGTACTGTCTTCATTGTTGACTAAACTCAACAACCGTAATTCATTGACGGATTCTGTTGGATAATCCAGCCAGATTCCTTGTCCCTTTTGCGTAAAAATTCGATAAGGCTTATCAGCAAAACTGGCATTGATTCGTTTGATATCATTTTTAATCGTTTTTGAACTGACGGACAACTCTAGAGCTAATGCGTTCGAAGTTTGCTTTTCTCCCAGAGGCTTATCCATCAGCAATTGAATAAGTTTCTTTTCACGTAGCTGCAGCATGTGATCACCTATTTCCTTGTAATTACATGTTTATTATGACATCTGACGATCAAAAAATACAATCCATTCTTTTCTTCTTCCTAAGGAACCCTATGGAGTTAACGCCCAGCCAGATAGTGAATCAGCTTTTCCTTCAGTATCTTTCACACAAAAAAACCCATGCGAAATTGACAATCTTCACACAGGCTTTTCTATTCAGAAATTTGATTAATCCATAGAGTCAATTAAGTAACTTTTGCTTTGGTAAATGATCAGTCATTCTGCATTCTCTTTAATGCAGGTTTATAATGCTCAGTTATCTTGAGAGATCTTATCAAACTATTTATCTTTAATGTATTCACGAGAAAAAAGTTAATTAATTTAGTTGCTTTTATTGTTCCAAAACAGCATTTTCTTTTTTACTGAATAGACTCAACCCGCCTTTTTCCTTCATAGTGATCAAATGAATGACCAAGAAGACTGCCGTAAAGGCGAGTAGAATCAAACACTGCTGCAGGAATTTATCCTTAAAGGCTTGATTAAATTCGATCGTTTTTCCTAACAATTCATTGTTTTGGACGAACCAATAGGTTGGTGTGAATGAACCAATCTTCATTACCACATCAGGCAGCATATCAGTTGGAACAAAAACTCCGCTGATGAAGCAAGAACCCATAATAAAGACATTGTTGATTCCGGCAATCGCTTCACTGCTCTTAATTACACTCGTTACCAAAATAGAGAAGGCAACCATGACCGAAGAGAAAACCAGAGTGTTCAACAGAAAATAGCCGGTCAATAGATTAAAGCCGCTGTCCGTGGCAAAGAAAACAAAAGCTGTGAAAATCACAAAACAAACAAAGGAATAAACGAGACTGCCAATTGAAATACGGCGAGATAACTTCCGACGAGAGACTGGCGAACAACTATTGCGATCCTTGATTTCTTTTCGATTAAAAGCGAGATTGATTACTGAGTAGCCGCTAAAAATAGTCATAAACAAACCATAAGCTAATAGATTGTAAATGCTGGCCTTGACTGTTTGACGACGCTTTTGATGATAGGTGTTGTCAAAATGAACCGTACCTTCTTCACTCAGTGTATCCTGAGTCATGGTTAGAATTTCTTTCTGACTCATTGAAGGCATTTGTTTTTGGAACGTTTGATAGGTGTTCAAAAAGTGATTAATTGTTGTATTAACCAGAGATTTTGAAAAAGTTCCTGGTTTTGTCTGACTATCGACGGTTGCTTTCGTTCCGGCAGCTAAATCTGCACCGAAGTTTTTAGGAATGGTTAGAACATATTCTGCTTTATCGAAATACAGTGCATCATCGATTCCCTTCTGACTATCATCCTCTAAGGTTACTCGTTCATGCTGGCTGGACAGCTGTTTGACCAAGCTGCGACTGATTGCTGAATTATCCTTATCAAAAATTACAATCTTAGCACCTCCCAGGTCTTCTGGTTCAGCCTTTAATTGCCCTGCATAAAAAATTGTTATGATTCCCATAATAATAATTCCTAACAACAAGGCTCCCTTGTTTCGTTTCAGAATTTGTAAGATTGCATTATATGTGGTCATATTGAACCTTCCTCTCGAAGTAATAGTTTAACAGGGTGAAGACTATCGCAAAGCCGATCATCCAAATCAAGTTTTGGTAGAATGGACGCAAAGATTCATAATAGAACAATTGATACATGCTGTCGCTGATTAAGTTAACAATATTCAGCTTACCTAAAAGCGGCAGATGCAAATCAATCCAGTATTTCAATGATTGAGACCCCATCATGCCGGCAAAGAAACTCATCGCCATAGAGATCCCCACACCAACACTGATCTTCTGCTGGAAGGTCATTTTAGTAAACGCATTGCCTACCAGGGTACCAAATGACAAAGTAGCCAACGAAGCAATGGCATAGATTAGGAAAATATATCCCCAGCGGTCCCCAAAATCTACTTTATAAACAAAACGGAAAACAGCTAAAATTGCCATACTTTGAATATAGAAAAGAACAAAACTTGCTAACAGGTTGGCTGTAGCTACCATTAATTTGTTTTTCGGAATAATACATAAGCGAATACCATTAGGCGATTGGTTCGCCTGCTGATCGTTCGCATTTTTCAATCCCCACATGAAACCATACATAATCGCCATCGCAACCAAGGTAAAGAAGTAGAAGGACTTAATGCTGAAGTTGCTTGATTCATGACTTTCTGTCACAAAATCCTCTGAGCCAAAGGTGTCAGCTGACAAGTTTTGGGGCTGAACTGTGCCAGACGAAATCAGGGTTTCAATTTCAGCTGTTCGCTGCACATACTGGTTCAAAAATTCCTTTAGAACCGTTTGTGGAATCCCGCTTTGACTAACCGAAAGAGCAATGTCATCTGGTGTGATTTCGTAGTAGCCAGCAATTTTATCATCTGACAGCTGTTTAGCAGCTTCCTTTTTACTCATCCGCTCCCCTTGGTAAACAGGTTTGCCATTGTCGTCCTCTATGGAATATAGGACATCTTCAAAGTTCTCTGTTTTTTGCTTATCGGTTGAAACGATCCCTACTTGAGTCGTTTCCAAGCTATCCATGTTATCCAAGCTGCTAAAAGCTAAGTTGAACAACAAACCTAAGACTACGGGAAAAGCGAAGGTCCAGAATAGCAGGACTTTATTTTTTAGCATTACCTTGACACGGTAAACAAACAATCGTAAAAACATTGTCGACTCCTCCTAATCTCTCAGCTCTTTGCCAGTAATCTCTAGGAACACATCATTCAACGTAGCTTCTTCAGTGACCAAATTGGCATAAGGAATATTTTCCTGTTCAAAGTAGCTTAATACCGGCAGCATGCTTTGCTTCAACTCTTTTGTATATAAAGTTAAGTACATTTCATCGTAGCTGACATCAGAAACACCGGGTAATTCACTGATTACCTTTAACTGAACTTGAGAAATATCTGGTACTTCCATAATGACCTTTTCACTAGTACGAACCATATTCTTCAGCTGTTCCTTCGTTCCCTCTGCAATAACCTGACCTTGGTCGATAATCACGATTTGGTTACAAAGAATTTCAACCTCTTCCATATAGTGAGTAGTATAAACAATGGTCGCTCCCTGACGATTCAACTCCTTGATGCTTTCCAAAATCTTGTTACGACTTTGTGGGTCAACTGCTACTGTTGGCTCATCTAGGAAAATCAGCTCCGGCTTATGAACGATTCCGCAGGCAATATTCAAGCGGCGTTTCAATCCACCACTCAGCTGTGCAGGAAAGAATTTACAGAACTCTTCCAATCCAACCAAGGAAATGACTTCGTTTACGTATTGGTTCCGTGTTTTCTTATCATTGATATACAACCCACAGTAATAGTCGATATTGTCCTTCACATTCAATTCTTCAAAGACAGCAATTTCCTGTGGTACCACACCGATTTTTTGCTTAATGTTGTATTTATTAGGGCCCATTTCTTCGCCAAAGATTTTGATATTACCGCGATCATAAGACAGCAGCGACAGGACGCAATTAATGGTTGTTGATTTTCCGCTTCCGTTTGGTCCTAACAGTCCTAAAATATCTCCTTGCTTAACTGACAAATTTAAATGGTTAATCGCTAAAAAGTCGCCATAGCGTTTTACTAAGTTTTCAATTTCGATCATCATGTGTAAAAACTCCTTTTCTTTTTCTTATTACCATGACTATAATGGAAAATGAGCAGAGGAAATAGTGATATCCTGCTAAATGCCACATGACAAATGTCACATGATTAGGAGAAGGACATGACGAAATACACCTATTGGCTTGAATATCTCTTCCTATTTATCAGCGGGGCTCTCTTATTATTCAGCAGTGGCTTTCAGCCAGAGAATATTTGGTACGTTCTGGTTGCAATTCTATTGATTGCTCCAGCTCCCTTGTTTCCTAATAAGATCGGTGCCTGGTTGTCATTTGCTGCAATCGTCGTTACTGGAACGCTTGTGCCCAGCTTTCTATTTTTCTTTCCGGCAACGCTGCGTATAATTTGGCGGGAACAAAAACCCTATGATTGGTTGATGCCTTGCGGAATTTTAGGACTGCTGTTTCAACCTGAAATCACAATATTTATTCGTGGGATTCTTGCCAGCTTGTCGCTGTTTGCCTTGTACTTATGTTTGCGGGAACGAGAATATATTCAATTAAGAAGTGAACTGCTTCAGCTAAAGGATGATAGTTGGGAAAAACAGGAATTATTGAAGGAACAAAATGATGAACTGATACGCTCACAGGAGACCTTTGTTGAGCTGGAGATTGCCGAAGAGCGCAACCGAATTGCCCGAGACATTCATGACAATGTCGGACATTTACTTTCCAGTGCAATTATTCAGTTAGGGGCTGTTGAAGCACTCAACCAAGATTCAACCGTCGATAAACTATTGGAGCAGCTGAAGGAAACCATTCACAGCGGGATGAATAGTATACGAAAAAGTGTGCATGATCTTCATAACGACTCCCTTAATTTGACAAAATCGGTCCCCCTTTTGTTGGCGGACTTCCGCTTTTGCCCAGTAGAGCTAGAAGGAACCATTCCTGAAACCTTATCCAAGACTCAGGAAAAAGTACTTCTGACAGTAATTAAGGAAGCCTTGTCTAACGTCATGAAGCACAGTCAGGCCACACAGGTTCGCTTAGTTTTTGATGAGCTGCCAGCTTTTTATCGCTTGAAGATTTTAGACAATGGCAAATCTGTTCCTGAAAACCCTGAGATTACCAATGGCATGGGCTTAGCCAGCATGCGGCAGCGGGTTCAAAAAATTAATGGTCAGCTGCATATTCACCCTTCTCAAAAAGGGTTTCAAATCAATATAATTTTACCAAAGGAGACGAACGATGATACGGGTAGCAGTAGTGGATGATGATTGTCTGGTAACAGAATCGCTAAAAACAATTCTTGAAGCCAGTGGAGAAATTAAAATAGTAGGAACCGGTCATTCTGCCCCGGAGGCAGTGGCCCTGTTTCTTAAGGAACGACCAGATGTGTTATTAACAGATATTCGTATGGGAGAGAGCACTGGTATCCAAGCTTCTAAGGAAATACTTCAACAAGTGCCTGAAGCAGTCATCTTACTGCTGACCACCTTCTCAGACGATGAATACATTCGTGAAGCCTTGGCTTTAGGCGTGAAGGGCTATTTAATCAAACAAAACTTATCCACCATCGTTCCCGCCATTAAGGCTGTAAACAACGGACAGTCCGTCTTTGGGACCGAGATTGTTGGGAAGCTGACCGAAATTTTGCAAAATACAACACCCAAAAAATCTCATAACTACCAATTGTCCGAACGTGAAGAAGCAATTTTGTTAGAGGTAGCGAATGGGAAGAACAACAAAGAGATTGCCAAAGCACTTTTCTTAAGTGAAGGAACCGTTCGCAATTATATCAGTCAATTATTAGAAAAGCTGGAGGTTCGCGATCGAACGCAGCTGGCAATTTTTTATTACCAAGAGTATCAATAAACTAAAATAGGAATCAGGCAGCAGCGACACCAAAAGCCTTACAATTGGCGGTCGCTATCCGTTCTGATTCCTATTTTTTATGAAAAGAAAAACAAACTCCGACAGCAGATCAGTTAATGAACGAGGGACTTTACTAAACTAGCTGGTTCAGCTACACCATCGTCTTCTTCGCCAAAAGCAGAAACATATTCCTCTACCAGAAATCCACTTATGGCTTTGTCGGTTTTCTTATATCATGCTTTTTCATATCTCCCTCAAATTAACCCAGCTTTTTTTAAGAAGGTATTCCAGGTTCCGAAGCGGTAGGAAGCCAAACTCGCGCGCTCAAAATCCTTTACTTCCGGTATTTTTTCCAGCTCAACAGCTCGCTGCTTGATTGCTGCAATCAACTCTTCGTCATTAAGTTGTGCCTTTAGCGGCTCACGTTTGGCAGGCTCCAGTCCCGCTTTCAGTAGAAAGGCGCTCCAACTACCAAATCGGCCGATGACTAACGTACCATATCGAAACTCTTTTGCGTTCGGGCTTCGACCTATTTGAACCGTTCTTTCCTTAACCAAGTCAAGCAGCTGCTCGTTGCTGATTGCTGTTTCATGCTTACCAGCTTCTTCTAAGCCCGCACTATTTAAAAAGGTGGTCCAATTACCAAATCGTTTGAGGATCAAGTAACCATATTTAAACTCTTTTTTTCGTGGTGTTCGGCCTAATTCGGCGGCTTGGGCTTGAACCAGCTCAATTAACTGCTCGTTGCTGATTTTATAACCTGATTTCACTGGCTTTGCTGGCTCTAAAGCAGCACTTTGTAAAAAATCAGCCCATGTTCCAAATCGGCTGGTTGCTAACTCACCACGCTTGAATTCATATTTTTTGGGGGTTCGACCTAATTCAAGGGCTCTTTCCTTAACCAAATCAAGCAGCTGTTCGTTGCTGATTTTAGGTTTTGGCTTCACCGGCTTTACAGGGTCTATCCCTGCGCTTTGCAAAAAAATGCTCCATTTTCCAAATCGGCTGGTTACTAATCGACCATGCTTGAATTCACTTCTTTTTGGTGTTCGACCTAACTCGGCGGCTTGGACTTGAACCAGCTCAATCAACTGCTCATTACTGATTTTAGTTTTTGGATTCCTTGGCTTTACACGGACACGGGCCAGTCCGGCACTTTTTAAAAAAGCTCTCCAGGTTCCAAATCGGCCATTTGCTAGTCGACCATAGTGAAACTCTCTTATTGTCGGAGTTCGACCCAACTCGGCGGCTTTGGCTTGAACCTCTTCAAGCAATTGTTCGTTGCTGATTTTATAGCCTGATTTTCCGGGAAACAAAAGGTCTAGTCCTGCACTTTCTAAAAAAGCACTCCAGACTCCAAATCGTTTAATTGCTACTGGTGCATGTTCAAACTCTCTTATTGCCGGGGTTCGACCCAGCTCAGCTGCTTGGGCTTGAACGCGCTCAATCAATTGTTCGTTGCTGATTTTGACTATTATTTTCGTTTTTTCTTCCGGTGGTTCTATCGGCTCTAAGCCCGCACTTTTTAAAAACCTTTCCCAGCTGCGAAATTTATCCTTCGCCAGCTCAGCATACTCGAACTCGATAATCGTTGGTGTTCGATTCAATTCCACTGCTTGAGCTTTGATCAATTGAAGCATCTGATTATTACTGATTTTAAGAATATTTTTTCCCCTTGCGGCTGGCATCTGCTCCACCGCTTTCAAGAAATTGTACCACCCTCCATAGCGGTTAATCGCTACTTTACAATAGGGACTCTCTTCCATCTTCGGCACTCGACCCAATTCTACTATTTCTGACCGAATCAATTCAACTAGTCGTTCGTTGCTGACCTGAATATATTTTTCTGGTTTTAACCCAGCCGCTAGTAAAAATTCGATCCAGCTGCCGTATCTGTTAACTGCTTGAGATCCGTGCTTAAACTCTTTTTTCTTCGGAGGACGCCCCAATTCCACCGCTTGCGCACGAACCGCTTCCATCAGCTGTTCATTGCTGAGTGATTTCCGATACGCTTCAGGCTTCGTTGTTTTTAAACCCGCGTGATATAAGAAAATTTGCCAACCGCCAAACTGATCACAGGCCCACTTATTCTGCGTAAACTCGTGTTTTTGAGGGATCCGGCCCAATTCAGCAGCTTGCGCTTGAACTAATTCCATCAGTTTTTCCTTACTCAGTGCTTTCTGTTTCTCTCTAGGCATCTCGATTTCCAGACCTGCGCTAGCTAAAAAGTTTCGCCAGCCGCCAAATCTGTTCGTGACCGTTGACTCCTGAGCAAATTCATATCTTTTAGGGGTTCGACCTAATTCAGACGCTCGAGCTTGCACCAACTCGATTAGCTGTTTATCACTGAAGTATTTTTCTGGTATTTCGTATCTTTGCTGTTTTCTGCGTTTCTTCACTTTGGCTGGTTCTAGATTTGCTGCCCGCAAAAAGTCTGACCAACCACCATATCTGTGGGTGGCTGTCGCCCCCTGAACAAACTCATATTTTTTGGGTGTTCGACCTAATTCGACCGCTCGGACCTGCACCAACTCGATTAAGCGTTTATCGCTAATTTGTTTGAATTTTTCTATTTCTGGTGGTTCTAGCCTTGCAGCCAACAGAAATCTTTGCCAACCACCATATTTTTTTATTACCGCTCTAAACTGAGTAACCTCATTCCGTTCAGGTGTTCGGCCCAACTCGGCGGCTTTGGCTTGAAACAAGCGGATTGCTTCTTCATCACTCATCAGAGCATTTCCGCTGTTCTTGGTTTCCAGACCAGCACTGGCAAGAAAGTTGTTCCAACTGTCAAAGCGCCTAATGGCTGTTGCAGCTGCGGCAGTCTCAACATCTTTATGTGTGGGCGTTCGGCCTAATTCAACAGCTTTCTGCTGGATTAAGGCAATCAATTCCTCATTGCTGCTATTTTTATTTCCATTTTCACTCATTTATCAAAGCTCCTTGCTTCTTATAAATTACTTTGAAACTTAGTGTTGCCAATAGTTAGGCCAGTTAACTTTCCAACCTGATTGATTCAACTTTTATTAACCAGCCTAAGCCGCTGGTTTTAAGCTTACTCTATGTAAACAGTGCTCAAAAATAAACCGTTTAACTATTTTATTCTACTTATCTTAGAATCTTAGAAAAAAATGAAATACGTGACTTATTATACTTCATTGAATTCTTCGATAAAATAGAAAATTACATAATCTGTTCTTTTTTTAATGAAACTAATTATGTTAAAAAATTACTCAGTATTATAATGAGTGTGAAGAGATTTTTTTGAATTATTCCTTGCTAGATGTTCGCAGCATCTAGTGAGGATTTTTGCTTTCACCACACCATAATGAATATTTTGAAAGGATGACCTTGACGATCGTACTCATAAATTTACTTCAAGTTCCTATACTCTTATTATTTGCGAGCCCTCTTTGCTTTCCCCCACTGAATTCCAGCAACCTCTAAGAAACTGAAAGCAAGAAGCAATTATTTTATTGACTCCTTATACTTTCCTTATATTCTCCCAGTATAGTGAAAGCATCAAAGGAGGACTTCCCATGAAAAACATGATTTTAACAACTGAAAACCTGACAAAAACTTATCACCACCAAAAAGCGGTGGCCGATCTTTCTTTAAAGATTCCAGAAAACAGTATTTACGGACTTTTAGGTCCAAATGGGGCCGGAAAATCGACGGCCTTGAAGATGATTACCGGAGTAGTTCAACCCACAGCCGGAGAAATTATTTACCGGAACAGGCCATGGCAGAGACAAGACCTAAATGAAATCGGTGCCTTGATCGAGAGTCCCCCACTTTACGGTAACTTAACTGCTCATGAAAATCTGCTGGTTCGAACAACTGCTCTTGGCTTACCCAAGTCTCGGATTCAAGAGGTACTGCAGCTGGTAGACTTAACAAATACCGGGAAGAAAAAAAGCCGACAGTTCTCTATGGGGATGAAGCAGCGTCTAGGAATTGCCCTAGCTCTTTTGAATCATCCTAAGCTGCTGATCTTAGATGAGCCGACGAATGGCCTTGACCCCTTAGGCATTCAAGGCCTGAGGAACCTGATTCGTTCATTTCCTGCTAAAGGAATTACCGTGATTTTTTCCAGTCATATTCTATCGGAAGTGGAAAGTACTGTGGACACAATCGGCATTATTGCCAATGGCAGATTAGGCTACCAAGGGGATTTGCCGGAAAGCAGCGCTGCCTTAGAAAATTTATTTATGGATGTAGCTCGATCACATCGTGAATTGGGGGTTGAATAACATGGGAAAGCTAATTCAAGTAGAATATATTAAAGGCCGCCGCAGTTTTGGCCGCAGAAGTTTACTCATTTTTCCACTTTTAGTATCACTGATGGCCATCTTTTTGATGGGGGGTCAATTTACTCAAATAGGTGCTTATAACTGGTGGTATATGATGCTGCTGCCAGCAGTAACTGCGTTGGTTTGTATTAACTTAATTAATCCTGACAAACGTTTGGATTTTTTCAACACATCGATCCTGCCAACTCCGCAAACAAAAGTCTGGCAAGCAAAAATCTGGACTGGCTGTTCTTATTTATGCTTAGCAAACGGTCTGATTTTTGGCCTAACAACTTTTTCAGGTTGGCTATTCAATACTCAATATCCTGTACGGAGCGGTTTAACAGCTGGCTTAGTGCTAACCATTACCTGGATCTGGCAGGTTCCGTTGGCTATGTTTTTAGCGACACAATTCAATTCGATTGTGACCTTTCTGAGTATCTTAGCTTTAAATATCGGCTTCTCTGGTCAGCCGACTGCTGGCGGGGCGCTTTGGTTCATCCCCTTCGCAATTCCAGCCCGATTGATGTCCGCCATCCTCGGGATCAATCCGAACGGTGTCCCCATGGAAGCAGCTAGTCCACTCTACAATACAGATGTAATCCTACCGGGGATAGTCATCACCAGTACGTTATTTGTACTGCTGTTTATTGCAACAACCAAATGGTTTAGTCAAAGGAGGAAATAGCCATGTTGAAGCAGCAATTGCAGGCCGATAAGCTCAAACTAAGTAAAACGCCTTTTTTTATCTTACATCTCGTGATTCCTTTATTAGGTTTGGTTGCTTTCATTAGCTATCAATTAATGACCCATTATTCGGCGGAAGCACTGACGATCAATTATTATCAGCTATTAACCCTGATCTATCCTTTGATAGCTACTTGGATGTGCACATTAACAGCTGATCAGGAGATCGAAGCTGGCGGCGGCTTCTTTCTACTAAATACTACCTCACGCAGCAGTACGCTGTTATCTAAGCTGCTGTTCTTGATCGGCTCAGGCCTATTCGCCTGCCTTTTTGTGGTAGTGGGTTATCGTTTCATTATTGGTCTTTTCCTTACCAATTATTCTCTACCATTTAATACAAATCTGGAACTTGCTTTGGTGATTTGGGGTTGTGCCCTCTTTCAGTACTTTTTCCATTTCTGGATCGGATTGTGCTTTGGCCGGAATGTTAACTTTGCGGTAGCAACCTTCGAACTGCTGCTGTCAGCCCTGTTAATCACTGGATTAGGTGAAACGATTTGGTTCTTCTTTCCCTGCGCTTGGGGTATTCGTTTGATACCACTCGTGGCTGCTTCCCAACCTGCGATAAAGTTAGGATTCGGGGCATTAGGGATCGGAACTTTATTGATGTTGGCTTTTCTTTTCAACTGGTTTCAAAGATGGGAAGGACGTAAAAATGAAGAATAGCCCCCTTGTCTCGTCCTTCATTTCAAAATATACTTAAGCAAGGAGGTGCTCAGATGGCACAGATTTTAGCAATTGATGATGACAGTGAAATTTTGAATTTTATCAAAACTGCTTTAGAAAGACAGGATCATCAGGTTACTACGGTCACCTCAACAAAGGAAGTAACTCCAGAAAAGGCAGCTTTTGCGGAATTGATACTGTTAGACGTCATGATGCCTGAAGAAGACGGCTTTACCTACTGCCAACGAATTCGCCAGCTGGTAGATTGCCCGATTCTTTTTGTGACTGCTCGGACAGCCGAGAATGATTTAGTCCATGGCTTGGGAATCGGTGCTGATGATTACATCCAAAAGCCCTTTACCGTCGCAGAACTACGGGCACGCGTCGCCGCTCATCTCAGACGAGAATCGCGAACCCACAGCCATGTTCTGAGAGTAGACAATTTAGTCT
The DNA here is from genome assembly GCF_050498925.1 of Enterococcus sp. AZ163. NCBI lineage: Bacteria > Bacillati > Bacillota > Bacilli > Lactobacillales > Enterococcaceae > Enterococcus > Enterococcus sp. AZ163. Next base: position 1,925,630 of record NZ_JBIPAO010000001.1, on the reverse strand, counting down.
TGAATTTAACTAGTCAACAAATCCTGTATGACGAAACACCTATCAATTTTACCAAATCAGAATATGGCATTTGTGCCCATTTGATGGAGCATGTCGGGCAAGTATTCTCCAAGGGACAATTATATGAAGCTGTTTTTGGCTATGAAGGAGAATCCGACGAAAGTGCCATTGTCGAACATATCAAAAATATTCGAGCTAAGTTGAAAAAGCTTGGCGAAGAGCCAATTGAAACAGTCTGGGGGATCGGCTATCGATGGAAAAAAAGAAAATAATCAGCCTGACCGGTTACGTCACCCGAATTCTGCTAATGGCCTTTATTGGCGTATTCATTCTATTGGCAGCTGCCCTTTTTCTCTTTCAGTTAATGATTCAATCTAGCATGATTGCTCCTGCTAATGCAGGGGAAACGGCTGCTCGTGGGGAAATTGAACGACTAAAGCAACTGAACAAATTCCCTGATGATTTGCAGCCAAGCTATTATGATTTTGTTTATTTTGATCAGAAGAATCAAGTAATCGCTTCTTCTTTGAGCGGAGATAAATTAAAACAGGAGATTGATAAATACACTCCCGACAATGATACTTATTCAACCGGTGCTTATGTTCAATTTGACGACGGCAGCCGCTGTCTTTTATCCTGGACATATACTGCACAATTTACCAATGAAACACTTCGGCGTATTTTACCAAGCGCGGAATTAATTTTTATTATTGGAACTGGACTTGCATTAGTTCTTTTCTTTCTTTTATATACCCGTAGAGTCAGCCAAAAGCTGCGAGAAAAGCTGGTGCTGGTAGAAGCTGCCAGCCAGCAAATTACCGCACAAAACCTCGAAGAACCGATCCCGACTTCTGCCGGTATCCGTGAATTTAATGAAACATTACAGTCAATGGAAGATATGCGAGAAGCATTAAAATTTTCGCTGCTTCAACAATGGGAGGCCCAACAGCAACGAAAGCAAGAAATTGCTGCCCTGACTCATGACATCAAAACACCACTGACAGTAGTGAATGGCAATGCTGAGCTTTTATTGGAGGACAAGTTAGATCAAGAACAACGGAACTTGGTTCAAGCCATTTATCACTCAGGAAGTAAAGCCAAACAATATGTGGGTGCCTTGCAGCAATTATCCAATTTCGAAGTAGTCAATGAAGAAAAAGAACCCTTGTCTATTGATCATTTGATTCATGAATTGAATGAGTCACTTACCCCAGTAGCTCAGTCAAAGGGAATCAACTTAGACTATCATTACAACCAAGACTTACAGCAAATTGTTGGCTCGACGTACATGCTGACTCGTGCCTTAATCAGTATCGGCGAAAATGCTATTCGTTTCACCCATTCAGGCACAGTCAACATTCAAGTAACACAAACTAAAAACGAAACCCACTTCATCTTTGAAGATCATGGTCCCGGCTTTAGCAAAGAAGCCCTGCAGCATGCCAAGGAAATGTTCTGGCAGCAGGACAAAAGTCGAACTCCTGACAGCAACTACGGGATCGGTCTAGCCATCGCTGAAAAAGCTGCTCAGTTGCATGGCGGCCGATTGGTATTGGAGAATACTGATGATGGTGGGAGAGCTGTGTTGGTGGTGAAAAATTCTACAAAGACCCAATAGCAACAATGATCTCACTATATATTTATCCCTTCCATCCTTTAAAGTTTGTTACAGATTAGTTGCCATGTATTGACTGTAACAGCCCTGGTAGCGAGACGATCGCATTATGCGACACTGCCGGACTATCTGTATTTGCCAGACACAACGTTTGGTTTCCTGTTGAGTAAGCAGCCGATTTTACAACAATTTCCTTTCGAGTCTGCGATTTATTATCATCAGTATTCGTCTCGCTGGACGACCCACTATCTGGCTGAAGCAGAGAGAAATCACGGCTTCGATGCCTTCCCTTTGGATGAACAATCCGTATGATCAGACAAAAATAAATAACTAGAAAATAGAGGCAGTTTCCCTTTCATCAGGTGAAGCTGCCTCTTTGGTTGTTCTTATTTTTTCGTTTTTTGTTATTTTATCTTTTTCTCAAAAAAGCTGAAACTGCTCTTTTCGTTGGTATATCAGGGTTTATCGGCTTTTTACCGCAAAAGGAGAACACCCCGATTAAAAAAACTTTTCTGGTACCCCAGCCCCTTTTTTCACTTTCTCAAAAATCAAAAGCCTATCAAATCAAGGTTTTTATTTTTGAAATGGGCCTGTAAGCCCAAATTATTCTCTGGGGTCCCTATAGCTTTTTTTTGGAGAATTATTTATTGTTTAGTCACCGGCCGGGACACAAAAACGAAAAATAAAACAACACCATTGGAGGAATGAAAAAAATGATTCAACTACTAGGAACAAAATTGCAGGTCCAAATTGAACAGAATGGCGAAGACAAACAAAAGAAAGTCAATTTCAGTAATATCATCAACAATCCAGCGGAAGCCGACATCGTAGCATTAGGGGAAATAATGGCTGACCTGGCACCGGATAGTTCGTTAGACAGCGTAATCGTGACAAATCAAACACGAGTTACTAAATAAGAAATAGTAACAAAGAAGGAAAGAAGGAGGTCCCTATGCCTACAACTAAATTAGTCGCAACGTTCCAAACAGAAGACGGAAAAATGCAAACTTGGTCTTATGAAACACCCAACACGAGTAAAACAGCAGAAGAAATGAAGGAAACACTTGAGAGAATAACTCAACTGAACCTGTTTCAAAGGCATGGCATTCGTCAGTTCGCAGCAATCCAAAGTGCTGAATTTATTACTACCAAAGAAACAACGGTTTTTTAGTCACTTATTAGAAAAGCTTCGTTGGCTTAGCCGTTTTCGAAGTCATCACTAAAAACATTAAAAATAGCCCTGCAGACTGAGTCCTGCGGGTGCTAAAGGAGGAAATAATCAATGTCAGGACAGCCTTTTACCACTCATCAGCTGTTTCATTCAAAACAAGAAAAATTAGAAGAAGAAATTCTGAACTTCTATCAAGAAACACAGGACAGTACTGTCACTATCCAAGTTTTACTAGCTACAAAGGTTCGTTACCAGCTAGGCGACACAAGCTTTCACTTATTTATGAAGGGACTGGTACGGCATTTATTTGCCAAAGCAACCGTTAATCGTGCCCTTCGCCGTTACTTCTTTTTCTTTGCGGATTATTTTACTAAAGATGAGTGGCAGAAGCTGACTGCCCGATGTTTCCCAGCTGAACCTGTCACTACTGAATTATTTGAAGTCACTGAAGCCCATACCCTTGGAGCTGATCTGTCTGCAGCAGAAAGTTCCTGAAAATAATAAAAAAAAGAAAAAAGAGGAGAAATCTATATGTTAAAACTAAATGCTTCATTTGAAGACGAAATGGGAAAAAGACACCGTTGGTCTTACAATGAACCTAATCCAAATCTAACACCTGAGGAAATTCGCACGTCATTAGAAACCCTAACCACACTGAATTTATTTGAGAAAGACAATGTGAAGCAATTCCAAAAGGTGGTTTCTGCTAAATTCGTGGAAACAATTGAAACACCGCTCTTTGATTTATCAAAACCAGCTCCACAAGCTTATGTAGCGGATCCCGATAATGTATTTGCGCCGCAATTTGTGACCGAAGAAGGATACCAAGTCTCTGAAGAAGTTACTAATATTGAGAAAGCAGCCATCGTTGTAGAAGAAGAAAAGGCTGTAAAAACACCGACTGCACCAGCTGAACAAGGGCTAGTAGCTCCTGTTTCAGTGAAAGCAGTAGAAGCTGCTGGTATGAAGAGAACCGCTCCAGCTGATGTTCCAGCAAAAACTTCTGTACCGCTAGCAGCTGTTTCTGAAGAAATGAAAGTTAATCCTCTTCCAAAAGAGTCAGCTAAACAACCGTTTGAAACAACTGAATCACACGAACCCGAAGCTCTGCTCAAACCGGTCAATCCACGAAAGGCGCAAGTAGACAGAGTCCGAGCCTTTCACGAAGCCAAGAAGAAAAAAGGGAAAAAGAAAAAATGCTAAGTCCCTCACCTGACCTTGATTGTCGCAAGGGAGGTGATACCTAATTTAGCAGTGTTTATGGCGGTGGCTGAACTCTAAGAAAGGAGTGATGCGAAAAAAATGCTTAACCTAGGAAAGGATTTCCCGCCATGACTGTGTATCAGGCGTTGACATTGGCAATTGCCTTTGCGACCTTGATCATTACTCTTGATCGACACAATAAGAAATAGTACCAAGTTCTACTCACAGTCACCGTCTTAAACGGTGCTATTGGGGTGCTAGCGCGCGGCACCTCTGCTTATGCGAGTAGAACGAATAGTTGGACCTTAGCTATTTTCACAATAGCCAACGCTGAGATACAAAAAATCTCAGCTTGTAATAAAAATTCGTTCTTTGAAAATCTAATAATGTGAGCATTAATCCAAGAATCTGCTGTTTGCCTTTGAAACAGATCCCTATTCTTGCAAACTATAACTTTTTAAACTGTAAAAAAGTGGCCAAACAGTCAGATACCAACTGTTTAACCACTTCTATACATATTTATTTTACTTGTCTTGCTGTCACTTATTGAACCACAGGTGAATTCTAGAGAAAGCATTAAAGCTCGCCATTTTTCACCATACTATCAATCGAATCCAAGACTGTCTGCTCCTTAGTGAACATTGGCCGCCAATCTAGGACATCCTTTGCTTTTTGATTGCTGATATTACGATTCATAGCCAGCATAAGCTTTCCTTCTTTGGCTCTACTATTGAAATAGGAAGCAATTTCAATCGCCCAAGCGGAAATGGTTCTAGTCGTTAATTGAGACGCTAGTTGCGGACGTTCTTTACGGATCAGCTCTTCAATCTCCAATAGCGTAATTTCTCCATCAGCAGATGCAATAAACCGTTGATTTCTAGCCTCAGGAGTAGTCATTGCTCGAATATGGATATCCGCTACATCTCTGACATCAACCACATTCAAGGGAAGATTAGGAAATGCTTTGCCAAAGACCATTTTCAATACGCTAAAACTGCCTGAGGTATGATCATCCAGCGGAGGTCCGAAAATTGCTACAGGATTGACTGTCGCAAACTCCATTCCACTGCGGTCATGCTCGATAAATTCCCATGCTGCCTTTTCTGCTAAAAGCTTAGATTTCTCATAAAGTGAGAGACCGGGTTGCTGTTCATCTGTCCAATCCTGTTCGGTTGTTACCTTATTATGGTCTAGATTACTGAAGCCTAGTGCACCGAAGTTAGAGGTCATGACTACCCGTTTGACATCTGCTTTACTGGCAGCTGTTAGGATTCGTTGAATGCCTTCTACGGCTGGACGAATCATTTCATTTTCATCCTTAGGGACTGAGAAAAAGACTGGTGAAGCAACACTTAACACGTACTCTTGGTCTTCAACCGCCTGATCCCAGCCATCATCCTTCAACAAATCAGCTTCCACAAAGGTCAGCTTGCTAAGATCGGTAATCCCATTAGCACTCATTGTATCTTTTATATAATCGGCACGTTTTAGGGAGCGTACAGTTGTTCTGACTTGAAACTTCTGCTGCAATAGCTGATGAATAATATGCAGCGCTAAAAAACCAGTACCGCCAGTAACTAAAACCGTTTTATTCATAGCGAACACCTCCACTTATTGTCTAAGCAGATTAACACAGGTTTAGTGAGTGAGTCATCTATTTAATCTGCAAGCTTGGTTGGATCAGTCTTTTGCCATTCAGGACTTAAAAACTTACTGTTATTGATTTGATAGTTTACCTCTACGGGTTGTTTGTTTTCCAAAAATGGTTGAATATACTGATCCGCAGATAACCAGCCTTTCCAGCCTAAGTGAATGGTATCTTGCATGAAGTAAGGTTCATTGGCCTTATCCGTCATATCGACAACATTGTTGAAGCCTTGAGAATTCAGCTGATACTTAATTTTTTGAGCAAATTGTTCCAGCATTGGCTGCGACAATCCGGTATAAGCAGCCCAGCGTCCGTTGACTGGTGGAATAATGAATAGACAATCCGTATGTTCTTTAGCTAATTGATCCAAAGCCAATTGAAAATCGGAAAATTCAGTGGAATAGCGATAATCCCAATCCTTTTGTGAGCCTTCCATTTGCTTCAATTGTGGTTGAATCCGTTGCTTGAAGAAATGGTGTTGGATTTCAAAGTTATTCCCTTTAGTTGCTTTGCGTCCAATTTGATCTGCCAATTGATCCAGTGTTGCAAAATCATACTTATCAGGCAGTGCTTTGGTATTTTTATCAATGGCCTCTTGTTTCGAGCGCATACCAATCGTACTAAATAATTCATCTTCACGACTTAACATATTGTATTTCATCTCACTTATTCGCAAGTCTTCCTTATTAGGCAGTTCGCCTTCCTTAATTTGATTAAGCATGCGAGCTAAACGGTCGTCCTTATTCACAACACCATAGCTTAACAGACGGTCAGCTAAATATTTATCATTTGGTGCGACCTCTTTCAGATTCAACACCCAATTTAAGGTTTGCTCTGGTGAGTAATAGGCATCGAAATAATCTCGTTTAATACCATCCTTAACGAACCATTGGGGAGAAATGATAAATACAGCTTTTTTGCCCTTTATCTCACTACCTAACGATTGCATCATCATAAATTGGGTCAATGACTGTGTGCCCGGTGCCCCCATCAGAAAGGGTGTATAGCCTCGTTGATACTTCTCAGCTAAGACCGAAGGATGGAATGGACTGATACGGCTTAGCTCTGATGAACCGAAAAACGGTACATATTGTCCGGTTCGGATCGCGCCCCTTTTTATATCGTTGCCTCGCAAGATATTTCCAGACATTGAGCTGGATGCTTCTTTCAGCAATGCCGGATCACTCGTATTTTTTCTCACTGGAGAAAAGAACAGCAGAAGCAACAAAACCGCGGCTAGCAGGATCGGTCCGAAAATGCCGAACAGCTTTTTTTTCATTACTGCAGAGCCTTTACTTGGGCAATAATTTTATTTGGTGTGTTCCATTGGTCGCGGTCAAACTCTGAAACAGGTACTTGGACATCCAATTGTCCTTCTAATTCCACGAGCAGCTGAACGGTTGCCAATGAATCCATTAGGCCTTCGTCAAATAGATTAACATCAGGATTAGCTCTTACTTCGTCGGTACCAGTTATTTCTTCTAAAATGTTAAAAATGCTTTCTTCCATGATAAATCGCTCCTTTTAATTATAAGTGGTGAAACAATAGCTTATCGAGAAATCCTGAGAAAATCAGGAAGCTAAGACAGACAGCGTTGAAAGTTAAGAATACTGCCAGGGCATGAGTCCATCGATTAGAAGGCAGATCTTTGTGCTTCTTCTTAAATCTCAACCATGCATCGGTTAAACAAATCAGTGATGCATGATAAAAACCGTAAAGCAGGTAATACCAGGTCAGTCCATGCCAAACGCCCATAATCATAAACAAGGCAAAGTAACCCACGTTTGAAGCCACAATACGACTTTTGAAGGTTTTCTTTTTCAGCAAGGTGAACATTAAACGCATATAAATATAGTCACGAAACCAGAAGGACAAGGTCATGTGCCAACGATTCCAGAATTCCTTGATATTCCAAGACAGAAACGGCTTATTGAAGTTTGGTGGTGCTTCAAAGCCCATCAGCTTACTAGTTCCAATCGCAAAAAGACTGTAACCAGCAAAATCGAAGAACAAGTACATGCTGTAGATATACATGTAAGCAACCAAGGCCCATGAAAATCCACCATGACGCATGGCAATATGATCAGCAATAGGCAACCACACCTGACCAAAATAATAGCCAATAATGAACTTGTAAAGGAACCCCAAGAAAATATTTTTAACGCCAGCTCCTAATAGATCAACGTATTTATCCGGTGCTGGCGGTTCTTCCAAATCTTTGGTGAATCGACGGTAACGGTCAATTGGACCAGATGAAATGGTAGGAAAAAACAGCAGGAACTGGATATAATGCAGCGGACTGTATTCCTTGATCATGCCATCTCGCATTTCCATAATCATCTGTACCGACTTAAAGGTTAAATAAGAAATTCCTAGAAAACCGACAATCGAGGCATTTCCATTTTCCAAAAATGGCGTAATCTTAACTAAGACTAGCGGAAGGATGCTTAAAAATACCGCTGTGTAAAACACTCCTGATTTGTTCTGTTTTGCTCGGTAGCGATGATAGAGCCAGACTAACAGACTTTGATAAATGACGTAACCAATTAAAGCCAAGCCTTGGTTAGCATCTGCTCCACCAAAGGAAATGTAGAGAAACAGCAGCGTTACGATCGATTGATAGATCGGCAACCGTTTGCCCTTCCAAAGTAATGCAATAATAATCGGCAGCAGTGCAATTACCAGATACACGAAATAGCTAGGTGCTGCGTAAGGATTCATATGTGGCAGTATCATGTTTGATTCACCTCAGCAATCAGTCCTTTGCGGTCCAGCTTGCCATTAGCAGTTCGAGGCAGCTGCTCCACATAGACAAAACGTTGAGGTATCATATAATCCATCACACGATCCGCCAGCTCTTCCTTGATAGCCTTTGTTAGCTGAAAAGCTTTTTCAAAAGAATTGTCTGCTGCAACAACATAAGCGACTAACTGTTGAACCTTATGCTGCTGATACTTCGGCACAACAACTGCCTGCTGTACATAAGAAACTTGTTCCAAATGATGGTCAATATCTTCCAATTCGATCCGATACCCATGAAGCTTCACCTGAAAATCGATTCGACCTTCATATAAAAGCAGGCCTTCTTCGGTTATACGAACAGCATCTCCAGTACGATACACTCGGGTACCCTCTTCGGTGAAGAACGCCGCTTCTGTTTTCTCAGGATTATTCATATACCCCTTGGAAACACTAGGTCCTTTAATTAGTAGTTCACTGTCATCAGTGAGCTGTACTTCGGTATCTGCTTTTACGTAGCCAATGGGTACTCGATCAAATTGCTCCAGCAGATCCGGCGTTACTTCTACACCAGAAATTGCCACCGTTGCTTCTGTTGGGCCATAGGTATTAAAGACCTTAGCATTAGGAAAACGGCGTAATAATTCTTGTGCTGTCTTCCTTGGCAGCTCTTCCCCGCAAAACAGAAAAATTTTCAACGATGGGATATGTTCCCCATCGAATTTCTTTTCCATTAAACAAATATCCATGAAGGAAGGGGTCGATACCCAGACATCTAAGGATAAAGTAGGCAAAAAAGCAAACAATGCTTTGAAATCATTAATGATCCGTTTTTCCATCGGCACGAGGGTACCTCCGCTGCATAACGCAGGATAAATACTCATGACTGATAGATCAAAGGAATACGGCGCTTGTGACAAGAAACGCATTTCTTCCTTAATTCCGAAGGCAGACAAATCCCAACTGACAAAACTTACTAAATTGTCGTGACTAATTTGAACGCCCTTAGGGACACCGGTGGTTCCGGAGGTAAAGATAATATAGTAATTTTCATCTCCAATTACTGGTTGTAATGAAACCACTGGAAAATTTTCCATTTCTTTTTTCATTTCCCCATAAGATAAAACAGGTATGTCACTTTTCACACCTATCGGCCATTCGCTGACACTCAGCACGAATGCTGGCTGGGCTACTTCCAAAATTAATTGAATTCGTTCGATTGGTGTGGTCGACTCAATCGGAATATAGGCATGGCCCGACTTTGCAGCGGCTAAGAAACCCACCAGCATCTCGAACTCCAATTCGCCGAATATGACAATTGGTGCTTTAGCTGGAATGTTATTCTGCAAGTAATAGGCCAGCTGTTGCGATTGGTCTTGTAATGTTTGATAGGTGAAGGATTCGGACTCCGATTGGTAAGCCAAACGGTCTGGATCTTTTTGAGCCCATTGTTCAATTTGTTCAATTATTGTCATAGCTGCTGCCCTCCTTTAAAACTCGTTGTAAATAAAGTTACCGCCATGAATACTCTTGTAATGGTATAGATAGATTAAAAACAAAATAATAGCAAAATAAAAGATAGTTTTGCCGACAAAGCTCAGCCAATACCTGACTGACGGCCGTTGTAGGATTTCTCGCATTGGTATGCCTCCCTTACTTTCAAACTATTATAGTCAGCTCAAGACAGAAAAACCATTCATTACACTTGGAATCAACGAACATTTTTGTCACATTGTACAACAGGAGTTATTTTAACGTTTCACTTCTGCTTTTGTTATACTTGTAGGATAGAAATAGATAGAGAAACGAGGAGTGACCGTATGAAAGATGCTACCTATTGGAGTAAACAATTCAAGCAAAAAGAAATCAGCTTAGCTGACTATTATCAAGCATTAAGTCAACGAATACAGCAGGAAAATCCCAACTTGAATGCTTGGGTAGAATGGTCTGAAGAAGAATTGTTAAGCCAGTTGTCTGACTTCTCGACAGCTGAAGACGCACCCTTTGCCGGAGTACCTTTTCCCCTAAAAATGTTGGGTGGTCAAGACAAGTGCAATTGGAAATCGACAAACGGTTCGCGTTTATTTGCAGGAGTCCGTTCTCATACATCCTCAAATTTTACGAAAAAAATTGAAGACTTGGGCTTTGTTGCGGCTGGTAAGACCAATGCTCCAGAGTTTGGTTTTAAAAATATTACTGATCCAATACTTTATGGCCCCGCCCGTAACCCTTGGAACACTGAGCATTCACCAGGCGGCTCCAGCGGAGGTGCTGCAGCAGCGGTGGCTAGCGGAATTGTTCCAATTGCAGGTGCAAGTGACGGCGGCGGTTCGATTCGGATTCCTGCTTCTTTTTGCGGATTAATCGGACTAAAGCCTACTCGTGGAGCAATGCCTAGCGGACCTGGTGGCTGGCGTGGCTGGCAGGGTGCCTCGATTGATTTTGCTTTGACTGTTTCCATGCGAGACACAGAGAAATTGTTTTATGCTTTACGAGGAAATGACAAGGCTGCACCCTATCATCCACCGAAGGATGAGTGGCAGTCCCACACAATTCCAGGATCATTAAAAATTGCTTATCTAACAGATTCACCCATTGGCAGCGCAGTTTCAGACGAAGCAGTAAAAGCTGTGCGAAACAGTTTGAAACAGCTGACAGACTTAGGACATGAAGTTACTGAAATTACCTGGCCGGTAGATGGTCAACAGCTCATTCAAAGCTATTATTCCATGAATGCCGCTGAGACCTCAGCCATGTTCGGAAATATTCAACAGCAGTTGGGTCGATCATTGACGATTGATGATATGGAATTAATGACCTGGGGCATTTATCAATATGGCGAGAAAACTCCCGTGAAGAAATATGTGAATGCTTTAAATTTATGGGATCAGGCTGCTGCTGTGATGGAACAACTATTTACCGAATATGATTTGTTTTTGACACCAACTACAGCCTTTCCAGCACCAAAAATTGACCAGGAATTACAAAGTGACACTATTCGTGAACGATTAGCAAATGCGGAAAGTCTAACCGAAGAACAATTAGCAAGCCTCGTTTATGAAATGTTTGAAAAGAGCTTGGTACTGACACCTTTTACCCAGTTGGCGAATTTAACTGGACAGCCAGCTATAAGCCTGCCCACACATCTAACAGCAGAAGGCCTGCCATTAGGAATTCAGTTTATGGCTTCCAAAGGTCGCGAGGATATATTATTGGCGATTGGACAACAGCTTGAGGAGCAGGGCTGCTTTGTTTTACCGGAGTCTTATCGGGAATAGCTGGTTTGATGATAGTCCTTCATTGTTTATTTTTAAACTTAAGTGATTTCGTCAAAAAATACCTAAGAGAAGGCTAAAAAAAGTCCTTTTCTTAGGTATTTATTTAGTTCAATTAAACTAAACTATCTTTAAACGCAGTGAAATCCTTCATCTTGAATCTTTCTATATATTTATACTCGCCAATCGTGGTAATTAGAACGCGCTCTCTATCATCATATCTGATATCTACAGAGTCTTTTAGCATTTTGACTGTCATTCCCTTAATTTGGTACTCATAATACTCGCCATTTATTCTAGGTAAGCCCAGACTATGTCCGGTACTCTGGGTTAGCACTAAACTAATAATCGTTTTGCTAAACCAAATTGCAACGACACAAGAAAGAATAGTAATGAATAGAAATAAAAATGAATTGGTTTCATCGCTTGAATTCATAGCAGCGATCGTAGTTGAACTCACATAAAGAATAATAGCTATAACTTGTAGCGCAATAAAGAATACAATTTGATTTTTCCGCTCTTTTTTCGCTTGCTTAAAGAGAAATTTCTTGTCAGAATCTACTAATCGTACTCTTCTGCCAAAGCTTTTCTTATATCCTGCTTTTAACTGCATTGGTACGAGCGTTTTTCTTATAGTGATAACCCAATCAAATGCAGGTATTCGTAAAATATAATCGTCCTTAGTAATAAATTCCACAAAGTTTGACAAATAATCCTTTTCCAACACAATTTAACCATTCACGATAGAAATGACTAATTTATCTTCGCTAAAGTGCTCATCGCCTAACCATAGACTCCTTTGAAAAGAGTTGATTCTGATGAACTGATCTACGGCTACGGCAGAATAGAGAATTAGTAGTAATAGGATAATTATCCAGCAGTTCTTAAGATTCTCAATAAAGCTGCTTAGATCTATAACATAGAAATAGATCGTCGCGGCAGTTAATAGGATAAGGCTTTTACCTAATAATTGACTGTATATTCTTCTTTTTGCAGAATTTCTTTTTTCCAAGTGCATCACCTCACAACAAGTATACCAATAGCAAAGATGATATTAAAAATCGTTTTTTTTATAGTTATTATAGACAATGAATTACATCTAAACGCAAAACTTTTCTTTTAGCGCTTCTGTTAGAACTAAAGAGAAGTTTATGTTCTCTTCTTTACCCAGTGCATCCAGATAGCGCGGAATGGTCAGAGTCTTCTTGATTGCTTGATTGTCGAACTTTAGTCGATAAATCTCTGTATTCACTTCAATTGGAATCAATAAATCATCCTTTGGAACTGGAATTTCAAACGGCTGTAACGGTTCAGGGATTGACTCCCCGTCATCTTCTGCGTTGATCAGCCAACCTGCTAATAGGTCTTTAGCCATATATAAAGCATCGTGCATATCAGATCCGAAAGTAAAAGCACCATCTAATCCAGGAAATTCTATGTTAATTCCATCATCAGAAAAATTAGATAGAGTATAGTAAATATGCATAGGATTAACCCCCTTCTAGTAGAGAAAAGAGAAGCTATAGTATTTTTTGAATGATTAGTTTACTGGTTTATATCTATTTAGCGGAAATTATTTCTCATCGTACTAATCTGTTCACCTTTATCTTCTAAGTCTTTTTTCGACTATAGCATAGACTTCACTTTCTTCTCGTTTGCCTATGACAACTATTTCAATAATTTCGATTCCTGCTTCGGCTTCCCGGAAGATCACTCTAAGTCCCAGCCTTTTATGTTTTAGTTTTCGGTAATCTCTTAATTTACCATGTAATTTTTGTCCAGCATGCATCCCTTTTTGTTCAATCTTAGCAAACGATTTTAAGATTTATTGTTTTTGACTATTATCTAGTTTTGATAAACCCCTCATAGATAGCTCAGTCAGTTTGAGTTCATAGTTATTCCCATTCATCTTCAAGCTCCGCTACTTTGTCTCTCCAGCTTTCACCAAATACTTCTTCAACTGAGTAATATTTCTTCGTGGATATTTCGAAAGGAATTTTTTTCTTATTTACGATTTGCTTAAAATACATCGTAATAGCCGTAGTGTAATCTAAACCTAATTCGTTAAGAACCTTTGCCGTTTCTTCTTTTAGTTCTTTATCTAGATTGATATTTAATCTTTCTTTCATCTTCATTTCAATCCCCTCTCCATTTAAAGTAACTACTAACATCTTTGATACACCTATTATACACCTTTTATACACATAATTGTATTTCTCTAATTTCTTACTACTACTTTTTTTAAATGTTCCACTCAGATTTTTATACGAAGATCGTTCTTCCATCCAAGGTGGTGAGGATAATTTACCAGTTATGTCAACTATTTTTCTATCATGTCACATCCTATACTCAAAGATATTCTTAGGTACTAAATCAAGTTTTGCCTTTTTCCTATAAGGAAATTTTGATAGAAGCGAATGATAATGGAAAAGCAATACTTACGAGGATGTCTTTGCTCTCTAATTACTACGTTAGAAGAGAGGACGAAACTTTTCTAGTCCCGTATAATAAACTATATAACTACTATCGAGGAGAGTGGAAATGGATTGGATAGAAAAAATGAATGCAGCAATTATATACATTGAACAGCATATTACAACTACGTTGAATACTGAAGATATTGCTAAAGTAGCAGACTGTTCTGCTTATCATTTTCAGAGAATGTTTGCTTATATGACAGGGATTCCCTTATCCGAATATATTCGTCGCAGGAGAATGACGTTGGCAGTAGTTGATTTAAAAAGCAAAGACATGAAAGTTATCGATGTGGCACTAAAATATGGGTATCACTCACCTACTGCATTTAATCGCGCATTTCAACGTGTGCATGGCATACCCCCTTCACTTGCCAAATTGGATGGTGTGCCGGTAAAATCGTATTCACCGATTAGCTTTCAAATGGTAATAAAGGGTGCAGAGAGTCTTGATTTTAGAATTGAGGTTAAACAATCTTTTCGTGTTGTGGGTATCTCTATCCCACTTTTTGGTGATTTTGCAAGTATGACCGAGCCAGTTGAGCTAATTTGGAAACTTGCTGAGAATAATGGTACAATCCAAAAATTAAAAAGTTTAATGGGAAAAGAGTCCTCGGGATTACTTGAAGTGATGCTACCAGATGAACATGCTGAAAGCTGGCACTACTGGATTTCGGTTGAAACTGATGCACCTATCACAGAGGAGTCCTTAAAGGAATATATAGTTGATCCCTATACTTGGGCCATTTTTTCATATGAGGGGAAAACAATTGAGGAAACACAGGAGTTGGGGAAACGTGTGATTTCAGAGTGGCTGCCAACAAGCGGATACGAATATGACAATGGTCCTGATATTTCAGTTCATGCAAACGCTGGTACAACGGGAGCCATTCTTGAATACTGGTTGCCAATCGAAAAATCGAAGAAAAGTGAGGAAATCATACTATGATAGATTTCAAGAAAGATAGAAATTCAGAGCCGGTTGATGAAAATTTAAACAGGATTTTAGGAAATAGTTTTTCGGCGTATAAGAAACTATTAGAAAAATTACCTGATTTTGAGGCCGATCTGGAGTGGCGGTTTTATAAAGATGGTGGTTGGCTTGCCAAGGTCACTAGAAAGAAGAAAACCCTATTCTGGGGGGAACCGCGAGACGGTCATTTTACGGCAGCTTTTCATTTCAATGAAAGAAACCTTTCGGGTGTTTTGGAACTTGATATTGCCGATGATTTAAGAAAAATGTTCTCAAATACTCCAGCCAGTGCTCGTAATATGACCACACTTAAAATCGACATTTATAGCGAAAACGACCTGCCTGATGTTTATCAATTAATTGGCTTTAAAAAGAATGCTAAGTAACAGATACGCTATCACTACGCCAGTATTTAATATCTGCGTGGAAATTTTTAGATCTTATTAGTAAACGATTTATAAACATATGAATTTTCCAGATTATTATAGCTCACTTAAAAAAATGTAGTATCTTGTTGAATACGTATATCCGGTATATACTGTATATACAAGATTGGGGATACTCTATCGAATCTCTTCTCTCTTCCTATTATTTGTAAAAGGAGTTCTATTTATGGAAATCAAAGAAAGAAAAATCCGAGAAGTCGGAAATTCTGTCGTTCTAACTATATCAAAGGAATTTCTTGCAGCAAACGGCTTATCAGCTGGTGATGAAGTTTATGTAGATGAAGATAAATTGAAAAATGCCATTACAAAAAAAACACAACAAGTAGATGATGTTGATTTTGCTACTGCACAAGCCTTAAATGATTACAATGAAGCATTTGAATCCCTGGTAGATAAATGATTAAGTATTTATCTGTAGAACAACTCATCAAGATGAATGTCATTCAAATAAAAACGTACTCACCAGCAGAGCCGATCATAGTAAATGATCGAGGTGCTTTAGAAATGGCCGTCAACCTCGTTCAATCTACCGTTTTTGGTGAAAAAGCTTATCCGACAATTCACGAAAAGGCGGCACTATTAATGATCCAACTCATAAAAAAGCATCCTTTTGGTAATGCAAATAAACGCACTGGTTTGATGGCTGCTATCGTATTTTTAAAAATTAATGGATACACTTTAAAACTAGAGACTAATGAAGCCGTTGATCTCGTTATTGGAATAGCTACTTTTAGCGGAGAATTTGATAGCTTAAAAGAGAGAACTGCAAACAAAATCAAAGAGAGCATAATAAAAGTATACTAAGGCAAGACAAAAGAAACTTTTCTTCTCTTTTCAGAATTGTGTTTAATTTAAGCAAACAGCACCCCAACGTCTAAATTTTTACGTTAAGGTGCTTTGCTTATTTAATGTATACCGCTCTTTCAACCTTATTCAAAACGCAAGCAGTACATCTTTCCTTTTTTTGAACTTCCGTTAAACAATAATCTGTTCAATTAACGTTAACTACTTTTTGATTCTGTCACTCCTGGGCTCCGAGAGAATCTAAGATTTATTCTTCTGCATCTAACGGAAAATCAATTTTGTAAGTGTGAGAGACTTCTTCGCCTGAATCGTCTTTAGCCTTGAAGGTTACATCCACACCCTTGATATTTTCTAGCTTTTCTTCATCTTCCATTCTGAAATGAATATAGCCATCCTTGTGTTTATTAGATGTCAAAATTTCATCATCCCATGTATCAAAAAAAGTCTGAGCTTTTACTTTCGTTCCATCCGACAAAATCATCTCAGCCTTATCAGGTGTAATGTGCTTGTCAGAAGAATCTTCATTCTTGATCTTATATTTCAGAGATAACAATGTTTTAAAGTTTTTACCATCTTTGTCCTTGTAGTGGTCGACAGTTACTAATTTGGCATGAGTAATATCAAGTGTGATACCATCCCAGTCCGAATTCGAATAGTCTGTAGCATAAGAAATTTTGTCTTTTACTCTAGGATCAATTCCATCCGTAACAATATCTTTAAAGTAACCATCATCTTTCAAGCTTTCAGAACCAACAACAATATCATCACCACTGTCATCGGTCATAACTGTTTCAGAGACTGAACCGCCGACAACGTCACCAGATTGTTCCTCAGTTTTTCCACAGGCTCCTAACAAAGCCGCTGCAGAGCCCAAACCTATCATCGTAATTACTAATGTTTTATTCAATTTCATATTCTTAATCCTCCCCTAAATGTTTGTTTGCAACGTCAACATCTTCTTTAACTTCTTGATAATTGAAACGTTCGATCTGTCCATGTAAGACATTCGCAATGAGTACATCTAATAATTCTTCATCATCTTCATTCATGTACACGATTAGACCTGAAGAATTAGGCATCAAATTTTCACTGACTCTGTCAAAAATTGTTGTCGTTTTCTTAGCCTTAACATAATTGGTCCCTACACCAGCAAGATCACCAATAACCCAGCCGCATAATACTCCTAAAGGACCACCTAAAATACCGATAATTGCACCAATTAAACCACCGGTTGCCACACGGTTGCCACTTTCAAAATCCAAACTATCTTTGATTGAGAAGGCCGTTCCTTTTCCGTTTTTTTCGATAATAGCTGCTTGTTTGATATCAAGCGTGTTTCCGTTAGAAATTCTCTTTAGTCGAGATAATGCTTCATAATTCGATGCGTTATCCTCAAAGGTAATTAAAGCAATTTTTTTCATAATTTATTCTCTCCTATCTAAAATAGTTACTATTGATTAATGAGTGAAGCCTTGAACATGTGGTTTTTCATGAACATGCATGGATACATCTGCTTTATTTAGTTCAGAAATAGATCGATTAATGTCTTGGATCAACGCGTCTGCCATGTTCATTCCAAAGTCCCCGCGACAGACAAATCGTTGAATCACAATATTTTCTAAATCTTCGGGTAATGGATAGGCGGGCACTTGCCATCCCTTCATTTGTAAGCGGTCTGCTAGATCATATAAATTCCAAGCCACCGACGAATTATCCTTTAATTTGTAACAAACGATAGGAATGTTTGAACCATCGTTATAGATGTCAAACAGCTCCGTTTTTTTGATAGCTTGGGCGATCTTCATTGCTACTTTTTGCGTTCTTAAATGAATCGATTTATAGCCCTCAAAGCCGAAACGATAGAAATTGTAGTACTGACCTAAAATTTGACTCGCACTGCGCGAAAAATTAATTGCCATGGTTGGGATACTTCCACCTAAGTAGCTTACGCTAAAAATTAATTTTTCTGGCAGATACTTGCGATCTTTCCAAATGACCCAGCCAATCCCTGGATAAACCAAGCCATATTTATGGCCTGAAGTGTTGATTGAAACAACATTGTTTAATCGGAAATCCCATTCTAAATCTGGAAAAACAAATGGTGCAAACATTCCACCACTCGCTGCGTCTACATGGATTCCTAATTCTCTTCCTGTTTCCTGATTAAATTGTTCAACCTTCTCATCTAGAGCTTTAATGTCATCATATTTTCCGGTGTAAGTAATTCCTAAAATTCCAACAATACCAATTGTATAGTCGTCTACGTAGTCCATTACTTTGTCTACATCGATGCTAAGCTGGTCTTCGTCCATTGGAACGGTTCTAAGTTCGATGTCCCAGTAGACGCAGAATTTTTCCCAGCAAACTTGATAGCCTGAAGAAATTACCAAGTTCGGTTTATTCTTAATAATATCTACGCCTCTTTTTACTGCTTCTTCTTGCCATCTAAATTTCATGGCCATTCCACCTAGCATGCAAGCTTCACTAGAACCCACAGTGGATGTTCCAATCTTATTTTCCATACTTGGTGCATTCCATAAATCGGCAATAATGTTGACACAAGCTTCTTCTATTGCGGCTGTACTTGGATACTCTGACTTGTCAATGGCATTTTTTTCAAGGGTTTCTGCCATTAATTTATTTGCTTCAGGTTCCATATAGGTTTGACAAAATGTTGCCATATTTTGTCGTGCATTGCCTTCATCAATCAATTGATCCTTAATCAATCGATAAGCCATTTCTGGCTCTAACGGTTCTTGGTTCAATTTGTTTAGAATGACATTTTCCTGTGCTTGTTTTGATCCAAACACTGGAATATTATTTTTCATACTGTTTCTCCTAATCTTTCATTGATCACTTGTACTCAAGTGTTTTGCTAACCTTAAATTCCTTAATATCTTCTTGCTTCAGCAGCTCATCTGTCATCGATACTTTAGTAATACTGTTACTTGAATAGTCTTGATAATAGATCGTTCTACTCTCATTACACAAAATACTTATGAACTGTGAATAATCTGGACTCCCGGTAGTTTCTATTACGATCCCTTTAGGAATTTTGACTGTTCCTAAGATATGCAGAGAATTCCGGACTGCTTCCTCTTCATTTTCTGCTTCTTCAATATGTTCTTTAAAGAAAGCAGCTCTCACAAATCTTTCTGGTGGTGTGTATCCTCCGGGCAAGCCAGAAGTTCCAGTTCCTTGAGAAAACGGACTTGCTTCGTATTCCCCAAATTTAACTTTTGGTAATTGTTCCGGTTGAACATTCAAATAGTTTCTCAAATTTTCGATGTGCCATTCCAATTGAGGGCTATTTGTTAACACATTTACAGGATTTTCTTTAAAGCTTAGCTCTGATCCTGTTGGTTCGATCACAACGGATCTTCCTTTTGTATCGGTTAAAATCCAATGTAAAGGAACCACCACACCTAATTCAGGAATTGTTTTGCCAACTAAGTTTACAAACGGCAGCATCTCCTCTAATTCCTCAAGAGATTCTATGGTGCCTAAAACCCACATAATGAATTCTTGTGGACACAGATTAATTTTTCCTGGTTTTGCGCTTGATTGATACACAGCTTCACCAGGTAAATATAATTCTGCAATTGATATTCCTCGTTCATTTACCCCATCACTAACTAAGTAAGTCCCACCGGTTTCTCTTCCTGTTCCTAAAAATCCTAGGGTATTTACTCGTTGTGCTTGATCACTATCAGATAACCAGCTATGCTTTCTCGGAAAATACATCGGCCCTATATTTAAAGGGTATGAAAAATCCATTGTTCTAGATAACACATGTTTATCATCTTTAGTTGTGATAAAAATACTTGTACACATGACGACCATCCATCCTTTCTTATTTATTCTTGTTTACAAAAATTAGTTTACTACTCAAACACCCTCCCCGATGAACAGGTTCTGTCTTTTTATACGACAGGATTGGCGGTTAAGCGGTTCTATTTACAGATAGGCTTGATTCTATCGCCTAGTAGAGAGAATCTTGGTACATACCGACAACATCTATTTCTTAGAGATTCTTGATCTGAAAATACGCCAAGTTACTTCGACATCTCTCGCTCTGACTTCAGATGAGTGCCGCTAATAATCTGTTTTTTTTAATCTTTTCATTCGTCCCAAAAATTTTCAGGGCTAGACATTCCTCTTTACTTTTATTTGCTGGAACTCTCTGCTCGATTTTGGTTCTTCTTTTGAATTCTCTCAGCTTATCTTAGTATCAGAGAGCTGCTCTTCAAACCAAGTTTTTCTTTTATGACTTCTTTGACTCGGCTTCGTCGGAGTAGTTTATTCATTGTTTAATCTATTCTTTGCCTCACAAAAAAAGACAGCCAAAAAGAATTCTTTTAACTGCCTTCGACCATTTGGTTTTAGTTTGATGCTCATTCATCAATCAATTAAATCTGAATCCTGCAGCAGCTCTTCAACAAAGGTCCCTTTCATTTTCTTCAATTCATGTTTGCCTAAAAGTCTTTCTACTAGAGGCACATTTAATTCCGACAATTTTTTCTTGTCATTTAAATAATACGATGCTTTTAGCAGCATGCGAACATCATAACAAGAATCAAAGACTTCTGGAATTCCACGATCTATCTCTAAGAAGCTATACACAGCTTCCATTGCTGTTCGCACGGAATATTCGGTGGTAAAAACAGTGTCTCGTTCTGTTTCCGCAAAATTACCGATAAACGCTAGATTCTTTGATCCCTCTGGAATGACAAGTGGGCGATCACCTTCTGCTCGCGGCATGAAATAAGAAGTAATATACGGCATGTAACATGGAACAATGTTGCATGAGTTAACAGCCAATTCTTCGATTAGTTCTGTTGGTACACCCATATGGAATAACCATTCTTGGGCAATTTCATTCCCGGTACATTGTGTAATCGGCTTTTTAATATAGTTTCCATCAGTGTCAGACAAAAGTGCGTAAAACCAAACAACTAACTGATCTTCTGGCTGATTTTTAAAATGAGGTTGTCGATTTAATGTATAGCTAAGTTTCCAGTTGGAATCTTTTGCATGGACGATTCCACCTGTTACTACTTTTCCAGCATATGGATCGCGTTTACTTATTTTTTCAATATAAGGCGCAATCTTTTTATCTAATGTAGTAATTGTCGCTGAAACAAACCAGCTGGATTCTGGAAGATTTTCATAAAACTTTTTAGGGTTTCCAAATGAACTATCCTGTGCAGCAAGTTTTTCCCATAAGCTCCAGCTGCCACCTAATTTGTGTGAGACAGGTGCTGGAGTATCGTTGTTTCCGTAAGTAGAGCTTTCTGTAATGGAGCCATTGGTTACAAATACCAAATCATTTTCAGTTAGTTTGATTCGAGACGGTACACCTTCCACATTTAGGATTATTTCCTCAGCCCATTTATGTCCATTTTCGGCTTTTTTCACAAGAATATTTTCTACTTTAGTATTGTATTGGAAATGAACTCCTTGGGCCTTTAAATACGACAATAGCGGCAATACCAATGATTCATATTGATTATATTTTGTGAATTTCAAAGAAGAAAAATCGGCTAGAGCATCAATGTGATGGATGAAGCGCATCAAGTAACGACGCATTTCCATTGCAGAGTGCCATTGTTCAAAGGCAAACATCGTGCACCAATATGTCCAAAAATTGGATTCAAAAAATTCTTTGGTAAATACATCAGTGATTTTTTTGTCCTGCAGCTGTTCTTCTTTCATCATACAAAGAGCAAGGATTTCTTTAACAGAAGCTTCACTTAGCGTTAATTGGCCATCTGTATCTACTTGCTCCCCACGATTATGAATTAATCGGCAATGAGAAGAATTGGGATCTTCTTTATTTAACCAATAAAATTCATCTAAAACGGAAGCATCTTCTACTTCTAAAGAAGGAATTGATCTATAAAGATCCCAGAGACATTCAAAATGACTTTCCATCTCTCTTCCACCTCGGATGACGTAGCCGTATTCTTGTTCATAAATACCGTCCAATGAGCCTCCAGTGATCGCCAATTCTTCCAAAATATGGATTTTTTCTCCTGGAACACGTCCGTCCCTAATTAAGAATGCTGCAGATGCAAGCGAAGCTAAGCCGGAACCAACTAAATAGGCTGAGACACTTTCAGAGCGAGCGGGTTTTACAGGTCGAGCAAATGCTTCATAATTTCCATTTGAATAATACATTACTATCAGTCCTTTTCTTCTTTTTTATTGTAGCTGTACAAGATATACAGTAAGACTTCTTTTTAACGCATAGATTGATTCATATATTCCGAAAATTCATTTCTTTTATATGATTTTGTTGGTTGACAAAGCAGGATAATTAAACCAATCCATCCAATTACTGGGATCAAACCGATCAGTACCCAGGCCGCAGATCGATTGGTATCATGCAGTCGTCTAGCCGTTAAGGTAAATTGTGCTATGAACAATAGAGCTCCTACTGTCACAACGATTGGGTTAAAATTTGAAAACTCAATATACGAAAATCCTGTCACTGCAATTCCTGTGCTGTAAAACAGCATATTATATAGCACACTGTAAACAATGGTAGGAATCCAATATTGCTTTCTGGTAGCTGTGTAATTCCACTTAAACATGTCTTTCCAATATTCTAGTAATGTGTTTATTGTGTCCATCTTCTTTCAATTCATTTATTTCGATTAGGAGCAGCACGCTATTTCGTCAGTAAAGCTGCCTTTATTCCTGCAGGATTTTCTTATCCATTTTGTTCTAGTTTCGCTACTGCTTTTTCAATTGTGGTACCAGTCGCAAACCGGCGTTCATCCTGTTCATCGAAAATAATGAATACATTTTGTTCCGTATCTAAAGTTACTCGATAACTCAAGTTCTTTCGGGTAAAAGTCACCAGGCATTCTCCTTTCGTATAGAATTGACATACTCATTGCATCTAGTGTTTGTTAATACCATGAGATATCTTAAAAGGTGAGATATTATGTTGTTCTTCTGTAGGAGGCCCATCAATGGTAGACATGTACTCGATTAATCTGTCAGTAGGAAAAAGAGCACAAGAAACGATGAAAGAAATAGCAGCTAGCACAACAGAAATCTTGTGGTATTTTTGGTTTCTTTCATTAAAGTACAGAATCCCTCCAAAGCTAAGCAGAAAAAGAATGAAAAAGAATAGAAACACTTAATACTCCCCCTTTCTTTAAAATTAGAATTGAGAATGTTCCCTATGAGAAGCTTCTGACAGGCACTGTGATCGCTTCTAACATAATAGTTCTCCTCCTTATATGGATAGAATAGCTCAGATTAAGCGCCGGTTATTGATAAATACTGTCGTAATTTCCGACAAATTTACCCAATTATAGTCACCTATTAAAAAAACTGTGAGGCTGCCTGATCAAAAATCAGCAGCTCTCACAGTCTAATTTAGTGAAGCGTTTCTCGTATTCATTTCGGGTAAAGAAATTCTTTTTGCCCTTTCTGTGATTGTGCCTCCACTTCAATTCCATTGTTATTTCAACTAAATTGATTTTTGCAGAAGACTATCCATCAAAAACTCTCTGATACAACCATCTATATGGAATGCAAATTATCTTTGTTTATCACGCCACCAATGATTTTCATCAAACCAAATAATAAGAAGAAGTTACCGATCAATGAAGGAACGCTGATAAATAGCGAATTTCCCATAATGAGTAAAATCAACCCAATACACAGTCCAGCAAAATCAGCAATTATCGAAAGGTAATAATACACTTTTGATAATGACATCGCTAAATCTAGCATAAAGAATGATAAAACGGCGTCGCATATAAACCATATACCAAAAAGAACAGACAGCTCTCTCAAGCTTAATGTAGCATTGGCAATCAATATCATACCAATAACTAAATCGATGCAACCCACGAAAACCGATGAGTATTGATTATGATGTGTTCTGGCTTTAATTTTGGTTCTATTTAATAGTTCAAAAAAGCCTTTAATCAATGAAAATATCCCAAAAATTTGAACCGATTCTACAATTGTATCTTCGGTATATTTCATGGCCAAGAGAGCCATACATATATAGACAGCACCTGTTAATAATTGTAAAAAGCGATAAGATTTAAATAGTTTAGTTAATTTAGCCACGATCATTCTCCTTATTCTTAGTTGCTTCTATTTGTTGAGACAGCCGTTCACTGTCGATTGTTTCTATTTCCAACAATTTTTGATTGTCGTTTAGTATCGATACATCGCGTAAGTGTTTCTTTTGTAAATAATGCATACTAATACGTAGAAGTGTTACAAACACCACAATCAAAGCAACTAGTATTGTATAGCATTTTATTAGTAATCCTTTACTTATACCGCCAGCTATAGCATTTCTAAACGCATAGAGAGAATAGGACATTGGCAAGTAAGGATGAATCATTTGGAAAAATTTCCCTTGTGTTTGAATCGGGAATGTTCCGGCAGCTCCACCCAATTGCAAAACTAATAGAATCATCGCCACAAAGCGTCCTGGATTATCAAAGGTCATCGCCAAAAACATTACAATCGACATATAGGACCACGCTGTAACAAGAGCAGTACTATACAGTGCAAATACGTTATATGCAGGCAGCTTCAGCAACAGCATAATTGTCACTTGTATAATTGCCATTAGGCTGGAAACCACAAACCCTAAACTCACTTTGCTCAACCACCATGCCCTGCTGGATTCTCCAGGCATAGAGGATTTTCTAATTGGGTAAACAAAATTAAACAACATACAACCGACAAACAGAGCAAGAGACATAATATAGGGTGCCAATGCTTCTCCGTAGTTATTTACTTTGCTATACTGAACATTTTTTAAATCAGTCGGATCAACAAAATGATTGATGGTTTTATGGGTAATTTTTACCGTCTCCGCTTTATCAACCCCTTGATCCAACCCACTGGCTAATTCGGCAGCACCATTTTTCAATTGAGAAATGCCAGATATTAATTCAGGCGACTTGCCATTTAATTCATTTAGACCACTTTCTAGTTGTGACGAACCTGAATTCAATTGATTAATCCCACTGCTCAATGTCGGGATTTTTGATTGAAGCTCTGACAAGCCAGTTGTTAATTGGGAACTTCCTGCAGCAAGCTTGTGCGCTCCTGAAACAGCTAATGGAATGTCATTGGCTGTTGTATTTAACATACTGCTGATAGCATTCAATTGTTCAACAATTGATACTGCGTTAGTTGAGGCTGGAACAGCTCCTAACGCTGATTCAATTTGCTGGCTGCCTTGCTTAGCGGTTTGTATTGCCGTTTGTACATTTTGGGCGTTGCCAGCCATGTCAGACGCAATACTCTTCATCGCATTCGCTTGTTGCGCAATTAGTGCTGTGCTATCGGATAAAGCAATTAAATTACTAGAAATTTCGTCTGTTCGTGCAGTTGAGTCTTGCTTAAACTTCGTTAGATTAGCAGCAATCGCGTTATTTAGCTCAGTAATCATCTTCGATTTTAAATCTGCTGATAATTCCGCATTGCTTTGAATAATGTTCGTAATATCTGTATTTATAGCCGCTTCTACTGACGAAACATCGCCTGACAAATTTTGGAGTTTCGCTGCGATTTCATTGCTTTGCTCCTGGAATCGTGAGGCGTCAACAGAAGCTTGATTTAAGGCAGTCGTGTTAGTAATTAACTCAACTAATTGTGTTTCAGCCATTGCTAGTTGCTGAGACAGCTGATTTCGCATATCAGGCGGCAAATTATTCTCAAAATTTTGCAGAGAGCTGCCCATTTCTTGTGCAGCAGTTGATAGAGTAATCAGACCGCCATCAATCTCATTAATCTTTGATTGGTTCGCTGCTACCACATTATCTAATTTGTTTAATGCCCCGCTCAATTGTTGTGAACCTTGACTCAGTTGGCTGACCCCTGAGGATAATGGACCAACACCTGAGGCCAGTTCAGCCGTACCATTAGATAATTGCTGCGAACCCGCATCGGCTTGTGCTACACCTTTAGTGTATGCACCAATACCTGCAAACAATTCGTTGGTTCCTGAGGCTAATTGATTAGATCCGCCAGCTGCTTGCTCCAAGGAACCAATCATCTTGTCAGCTACTCCATCTATCGCAGTTACATACGATTTTACGACCTGATTTCGAACTTTACCTTCTAGTTCCGTAGCTGCTACTTCAGAAATTTCCTTCCCTATATAGTTATATGAATCATTTGTTGTATAAGTAATGTTCATTTTATGGGGATTCTCTTTAATAATACTGGCAGCTGATGCCGAAAAATCTTTAGGGATAGTAACAATCATGTAGTACGACATATCTTTCATGCCTTTGTTGGCTTGCTTTTCAGTTACGAAATGCCAGTCTAAGTCTTTATTTTTCTTTAGGTTCGCTACTACTTGATCGCCAACATCGATTTTTTGCCCTAACAAATCGACTTCCTTGTCTTCATTTACTACGGCAACCGGCAAGTTTTTTATTCCGCCATAGGGATTCCATAACGATTTATCAAAAACAGCTGTATAAATTATAGGAATAAACGTAATAGCAATGACGGAGATTAACAAAATCCGATTCTTGAATAAATTCTTGAATTCATTTTTAATCATTTTCATTTTTATCTACCCGACCCTTTTCATGTTTCAACTTATTAGGATATGAATAAAAACGATAAAATACAAATGGAATTGTCAAGGTAATCAGAAAGCCCACGATGAGACTAATCAAGTACGCATGACTCTGATCGTGAGGGATAGTTGATGGTACAATGAATGCTGTACAGACTGCTCCAATTGAAATCAATAGACCCGTCCCTGCAATCACACGTTTAGCTAACAATCCTCCTGGAATCTGAAAATCTCTTTTGGCCTCCTGATGTTTCTTCAAAATGACAAAATACGATACAAACAACAGAATATAGGCACTTAAATAAATTAGAACCGTTAGAGAAATCGCCGTTTGGAAACCTACATTGCCACCAGATCCTCCTGATCCAAAAGTTAATACCGCTGCCCAGATCGTGACAATTATTCCTTGAATCATTAGAATCCGAACAGGAACATCGTTGTCATTTTTGCGAGCCAATTTCTCTGGTAATAATTTCTTTGCTGCTGCAAATTGAAGCCCTTCCGTAGGACTAACGATCCATGAACTTACCTGTGCTAGAATACCGAAGGAAATAAGAAAGCCGATTAATTTAACACCAAAACCAATATGTCCTGGTGAGATTAATTGATTCGCTGTATCCATCACACCTTTATTGGAAGAAATTTTTCCATTGAGCACGGTAGAAACGACGCTGCCACCAATTGTGCTCATCACTATACCGACGACAACTAATAACATTAGCAATTTGGGGTAATTTCTTTTTGCATCCTTTAATTCTGAAAAATGCGTAGCTGATGCTTCAACTCCCATGTAAGCTAAAACAAAAGAAGTCAAATCCCCGATGTTTTTCCCCGTTGGCAAAAATGAAGAAGTTGAAAACTCGTGAGAAACAGGATGACCAGCTAAAAAATATCGAACTGTTAAATAAAATAGGGCAATAACCGGAAGAACAATACCGATGCTAAAACCATACTTAGCTATTTTAGCGGTAGTCTCTGTTCCTTTTAGTTGCAGAAGGGTTACAATCCAAAAAATTCCTATTACTGACAAGAATTTGAACAATGGATCATTATTCATTGCTGGTATTTCTAAAACATAGGACAGGGTTCCTACGATAAAATAAATCATCGTCACAAATCCGACTGTCACCTGAAACCATTGGAAAAATAATGCAGCAAAACCAAACTTTTCACCTAAAGGTTTGCCCACCCAGCTGTAGATTCCACCTTCTTGATATCCCTCAATTGTAGCCATTTCCGCAGAACACAACGCAACTGGAAGAAACCAGCCGATTCCACAAAGCAGTAAGAAAAAAATTAACGCTTTACCTGATGCAGCAAACGTGGGATATTCGTATACTGTGATAAAAAGAGATGCGGTCATAGAAAAAAAAGCAAAATTAGACATCTTTTTTCGTTCGTTCAATTGTAAATCTCCTCTCAAAATAATCTGTTAACACTTATATCCTAAACGTCTTTTATTCATGGAAATCTTCAATTCTTGTCGCAAAAAGAGACAGTTATGGACATGATGACACGAAAACGTTCTCAAAAGTATTCTTTGCCGCAATAGATTTTTTTAATGAGGGGGTTGAGTACAATAAACGATAAGTACCAGCACTTATCCTTAGAAAGGTTCCGAAGATAGATCGAAAGAGGGAGGGATTTTACAAACGTATATAGTGGGTATTTTGATGGAGGAGGATTGAATAGAATTAGGCGATTGTTCTCGTTAGAGGAAACATAGGAACTTTAGGATAAAAAAAACACGCAGTTGACTGCGTGGGAGAAAAAAAGATTCGTTAAAAAACTGTGGTGTTGATCCTCTAAACCGTGAAAGTTCAATAGTTGAGAATTTTAACAACTAAAAAACTTTCACTTCTTCTGGTTTAGAAAACTATTTAAATGGTTTTTCACCGGTTTATCCAGTCATAAGGCAGCGATGATTCAGAACAACTACTGTATCCAAAAGGACATTACAGGATTTTTTTTAAACTGTCTTTTTAGGTATTTTAAAAGAAATAACCAATGCAACTAGACAAAAGAAAGTAGCTACATAAAATGACCCATGATACCCCTTCAATAGTGTTTGTGGGCTATTTGATGTATTCGTCACCATTGTCATCACGCTGATCATAATAGCAGTCCCCAAGGAACTAGCAATTTGTTTCGTTGTTTTGTTGATCACTGAAGCATCACGGAGTTCAGAATTTGGTAAAGCATTCATCCCAAAGGTGGTCAGCGGCATCAATACCATCGAAATTCCAAGCAATCTAAAGGCATAAAAAATAATTACTATTACCATTGGTGTCGTCGATTTGATAAACACAAATGGAAATGTAAAGGCAGTTAAGATCGCCATCCCTGCAATACACAATCCTCTGGCTCCATACTTATCGAATAATTTCCCGCTAATTGGACTCATAATCCCCAGTGCTATAGCCCCTGGTAATAAAGAAAGACCCGATTCAAAAGGAGACATATTGCGAATATTTTGGATGTACATTGGAATAACCATTTCAAAACTAATCATGGCCATATTTGCGATAGCCAACAAAATACAAGATATTAAGTAGTCTTTTTGTTTAAATGGCTCTAAACTTAAAAATGGATTCGATAATTTTTTCTGTCTAAGAACAAAACGATAGATAAAGACACAGCCTAATACAATACTGACCATTAAAAGCCATTTATTCGCATGCTTAGCTGAAATTAGTGACAACCCATAAAGCAATAATCCTAAACCTAAACTAGATTCAATAACCGAGAAACTATCAAGTTTTGTTTTTTCAATGGGTAAGACTGGCCGCATGAAAAAAAATGTCAAAAATAAAACGACGACAATAATTGGAATTAGCATCAAAAAGAGAACATGCCAATTATACATTGTTAATATGAAACCAGACAGAGATGGTCCAATTGCTGGTGCCAAACCAATAACAATACCAGCAATCCCCATAATAGCGCCACGTTCATTCTTTGGTGATAAATAAAGTAACACTGTTTGAAAAAGCGGCATTGCGATTCCAACACCAATTGCTTGAATCACTCGACCAAAAAGTAACTGAGAAAAAGAACTAGCTGCATAGCAAAGGCTAGTACCGATTAAAAAGATAATTTGCGAAGCAATATATAAATATTTAGTATTTACCTGGTGCATTAGCCAGCCAGATAACGGAATAACCACCGCTGTAACTAGTAAAAAACCAGTTGTTAACCATTGTACATAATCCGTGGAAACAGATAAATCTTTCATTAACGATGGATAGGCTGTCGTCAATAATGTTTGATTTAGGAACATCGCAAAAGTTCCTAACAATAGCGTCATAAATACAAGCTTTGTTTGTTTATTCGTCATTCTAGAATTTCTCCTCTTTTCATTAAATCATCGTCTTTGATCAAAAGTCCAAATCATTAAGTCGTTGTAATACTGAGTATAAGCGATTCAAATTTGATTATTGATTGAACTCTGTCCTGTTAGACGACATTTTTCTGATAAGTAAAAATTTGAAAATCTAAAATATAATTTGCTTGATTATGCTGCTAAATGAACGAGAGAATTCATTAAAAGTTTAGACGACCCTTCCCCTTTTTGCACTATCCGCAGTAATACTATTTAGCCAATTAATTCTACTACCGAATAGATCTAAGCAAAAAGCTAGATGTGAAGACATGAAAAAAAGCATGCAATTGTCTGCATGCCGTTTCTATGTTATTCCGTCTATTCATCGATCTTCTTAAGTACAGAATCATTTCTATACCGATTTTGTTCTCAGAAACCCGATATCCTTTACTTTAAGATAAAGTCAGTAATTCAATCAATTACTGACGTTCAGCTAAAAAAGTCTCTCATTTCTTTAGTAAACTGATTTACTAAAAGTGTCTCTTATCGACGAAAATTAGTCGCTACTTGTCGTATAGCCCCACTATTTCTAATTACGCAGAAAATAGGTTGCATACTACAGTTCTTTATACCTTACCGAAGCCTGATTATGACAACTGTTGAACAGAATGTTCATTCAAACTATCCTGTAGTTTGTTTAACTCTGCTTCTAAGAATAAATAGTCCCTTTCCTTCAGAGGATAGTCAATAGTACACACATGCTCGCGTGAATCATATAAAGAAGGCATGGTGGTAACTAGAATATCTTCTACACCTGATTCTGACTCCACTACTGACAGGTTAAACGTGTCACTAAATTTCCTTTTTAGATTGACTTTCAGATTTTCTCGTACTAAAAATGGGAATTCAGAATCGATCCCTATTATTATCCGTGGATCATAGCTATTTGGGCTTTTGAAATGAGAGAAGATTGCAGCATATATTTTAGATAAAAAGACTTTCTCTTGGAGAATATCGGTTTGAAAATCAATCGCTTCAATAAAGTTTTCCAATCGGAAAATTAAATTGTCCGAAAAGTTTTTTCCATTTTTAATATTTTGACCGTTAATATCAAACTCAATTCCAGGAAATACTTTGCAGTACAGGTGTGCACAGAAGCAGTAGGTAAAAAATACGTCTTTTCTTTCTTCCGGTATTTCGAAGAATTCTTCTTGAAAATTCTTCATGACTACTTCAGTCAATCTGTAAACATCGGTTTGCTTCTTTTCATGGAACAATAAAATTCTTTCTTTTATGGTATCGGATTTAAACATTCTGTATTGCATTTGTACCACCAATAGAATAAAGTAGATCTCATTATCATTGTATACTTGGTAATTGTTGATCTCCTGACTTATGAATGATTCATTTCTTAAAGCGCCAATATTTACATAATCATCCCAATTTTCATGAGACTCGATAAAATATTTTTTCTTATTTCTCATTAAGCATACAGCAGACATAAATAGCATCTGTTTTTTGTGTATTTTTGTGGTTTGAATTCCAGCCTCTTCGAAAAAGATATCGACGGATTGTAAAATTTTCTCTTCAGATATATATGAAAAGGGCCAGCTGTCATTTTTGAAAACAGCCCATAAGAACATGTATGTGAATACTCTAATATTTTTTTCTTCGCCGCAAAAAGATAAGTTGGACCGGTTTATCGATAAATTAAATTTAGCGAGCAGCAATGAAATTTTATCTAACGATTTTTTTACTGAATACATACTGATGAAATTTTCTTCAGAATATTGTTTAGTGGTTTTTGTTTTAATTAGGCACATTTCGATAAGTAGTTTGACTGTTTCATCAGAATAGATAATAAATGTTTTCAGATCATTTATGGTTCCGGAATTGCTTTCTAGCCTCAACCCCTTGAATTTGCTATAGGTTATTTCTACCGTATTTTTACCAGAAGCATTGAATTCTTCAGTGATCTCTTCCAGATAATGTATGTACCGTTGGATGCTTCGTTCGTTCAATGATAATTCATTGGCTATTTTTTGAACCTCTAGCCACTCATTCTCATGCTTAGATAAATCTATTATTCGATAGATCATCTGATTTTTAGTTTCTAATAGATCAAAAAGTTCATTCTCCATGTGTATCCTCCAAAAAAAGTCAATCGCTGCAAAAACGATTTTTACGACCGGTTTATTTCTCTTAACTTCCTATGCTCTGTCATTCATTTGGTAAAGCTAGTACCCGCTTTTCGAATCCAGAGAACTGTTCTGTACTTCGATTAAGAAAATAAGTGTTGGTGAAAGCAGTAGCCTTTCACCAACACTAGCCCTGATTCATGAACAATGGTTACATCATTTTAAAGGGAAATTTTTATTTCTTCGTACGAAACATTTTCTATTGTATCATCTAATTTTGCTGTTGTAATGGCTAAGCCCTTACCAGTCTGTACAAAAACTGTTCTTTCACTCATATCATATCCTGACCAATATCTCGTATAATCAGAAACATTGGGATTCTTTTCATTTCTTTCCAAGCCTTTTGGAATGAAAACTGTTCTAAAAACGGAGTATAACTCATTGATTCCATGCTCTTTGCTAAACGCATTTAGATTGTTTGATAAGAAGAATGCGCGAACAAATCTTGAGGGTGATGTGTAATCACCAGGAAGTCCAAACATTCCATAGCCTGTTCCTCCCTCAATAGGATCAATTACTGCTCCAGTAGAAAGTGTTTTGCTTGCTGTGACAGTTACGTTATTTAGTCCAATGTAATTTCTTATGTTTGTTGTATGGTAATCATATCTTGGACTATTAGTCATGACAGAAATATGGTCAAAGATAGTAAAACTACCATCCTCCAAGGTTTCAAGAACTATCCCATCGCCAGTTTCATCAACAAAAGAAAAGTGAACTGGGAAGTGAAAATCTGTTCCGCCGTACGCATAAGGTTGATCCAGCAACATGAACTCATCAAACTGTTCTCTAATTTCTGCTACTGACTTAAAGGTACTTAATACATAACTAACAAATTCTTCAGCTAACATCGGTGTTTTTTTCTTTTCTGCTATGCTCTCTTTAGATGCCCAACCACATTCTTTCAGCACTTGTAAGTCTCCGGTTAAACCATGTTCATTAATACCATCGAACAACACAGTTGAATCTTTCATTCCTACTCCGATAACCGCATACTTGCTGTCCCAGCCTTCCAATTGACTATCAATTCGCGTATTGCTTGGTAACGAAGTAATCACACTTGGTAAGTAGAATCCTGAATCATCGGGAAACATTGGAATATCTAAATCCATTGTTCTTCCCCAGAAAAATTCTCCGGTCTTTGATTGAATCTTCACACTTGTACACATAAAAAAACCTCTTTCTCTATTGCCTCTTATTTTACAAGTTAATATTACATGATCAATTTTATCTTTTTTTCCAGATTATGTCGTATAAAAAGACAATACTAACAATTCCACCTAGGAATTAATATCTTAAACAACTTAGTCAATACACTTTGCACCACTAGCATTTTCACAAGAATTCGTAGTGGATAGTCTTTATTAAGCTATAAAAAACGACCCCAAAAAGTTAGACCAAAAATCTAACATTTGGGGTTGATGAAATTTGACTGAATGCTGCTGTCATCGATCTCCGTACTTACACAATGAATTCTCTACTATGACAATGGACAGCATTCTTTCTTTTTCAAAAATCCAAAATATATTGTAGCCATAGCTCCTTTTTTGTTACTAGGGCTTAGTTCATAACGCCTGGCGAAGAGTATTTTGATTATAACTATCTTGTAGTTTCGTTAACTCTGCTTCTAAAAATGAATAATCTCTTTCATTCAAGGGATAATTAATCGTACACACATGCTCGTGGGAATCATATAAAGAAGGCATAGTGGTAATTAAAATATCTTCTCCACCTGATTCTGACTCAACCACTAAAAGGTTGAACGAATGATCAAATTTCCTTTTTAAGTTAGCTTTTAGATTCTCACGTACTAAAAATGGAAACTCAGAATCGATTCCTATTATTATCCGTGGATCGTAGCTGTTTGGACTCTTGAAATAAGAGAAGATTGAGGCATATGTTTTAGATAAAAATACTTTTTCTTGAAGAATATCGGTTTGAAAATCTAAATTCCCAATAAAGTTTTTCAAATGGAAAATTAAATTTTCTGAAAAATATTTCACATTTTCAATGTTATGACCATTAATATCAAACTCAACTCCAGGAAATATTTTACAGTACAAATGTGCACAAAAACAGTAAGTAAAAAATACATCTTTTCTTTCTTCTGGAATTTCAAAGAATTGTTCTTGAAAGCTTTTCATGACCTCTTCAGTTAATCTGAATACATCTGTTTGCTTCTCTTTATGAAATAACAAAATTCTTTTTTTCATTGAATCAGATTTGAACATCCTGTATTGCAATTCTACCACTAACAGAATAAAGTAAAGCTCATTCTCGTTATATACTTGATAATTGTCAATCTCATGAATGATGAATGCATCTTTTTTCAAAACATCAATATTGACGTACTCACCCCAATTTTCGTGAGTCTCTATATATTTTTTTTTCTTGTTTCTCATCAAGCACACGGCATACATAAATAACATTTGCTTTCTATGTACTTTTGTCGCTTGAAATCCGATACCTTCAAAACAAATATCGACAGATCGTAAAATTTTCTCTTCAGATATATATGAAAAAGGCCACTTGTCATTTTTGTAAATAGTCCACAAGACTATGTATGTGAATATCCTAATATTCTTTTCTTCGCCGCTAAAGGACAAATCCAATCGGTTTATTGATAAATTGAATTTATTTAACAGCAATTCGAATTTATCTAAGGATTTCCTTATTGAATAGATACTTATATAATTTTCCTCAGAGTACTGTCTGCTCGGCTTTGTTTTAATTAAGCACATGTCGAGAAGTAATTTTATCGTTACATCAGAACTGATAATAAACGTTTTTAGATCATTTATCGTTCCTGGATCGCTCTCTATCCTCAATCCTTTGAATTTGCTATAAGTAAGTTCTACAGAATTTTTACTTGAAACATTGAATTCATTCACCACCTCTTCTAGGTAATGAATGTATCTTTGGATACTCCGCTCATTTAATGATAATTCATTAGATATTTTTTGAACTTCTAACCACTCATTCTCACATCTAGACAAATGTATTATCTGGTAGATCATCTGGTTTTTAGTTTCTAGTAAATTAAAAAGTTCGTTCTCCATTGTTACCCTCCAGAAAAAATAAATCGTTCTAATTTTTTAAAGTTGATTTACTACACCATGCTTCATATACTCTATCATTCACTTGCTAAAACTATTATTCGCATGTGTAACCATCCTTGACACTTCTATCCGCAGCTTTGCCTTTTATGCAGCAGCTGGTGAAAGCTAAACTTAACGTCTGGGTTGCTCCACAGAAATAGCTGTTTTCCAAGGTCAACTGATTATCAAATTTGTTGATGCAGACTACACCTTTTAAAGATAATAAGAGCGGATCATTGTATACAGCTCTGTGATACTCTTGAATAAAGAAAGGAAGAGCTTTTTTTCTCATACAAAATAGGCTTTATGGCGACTCTTATGCAGCTTCTTCTTCAAATTGACGATTAATTTTTACTATTATTGAATTTTTCTGTACTTTTGCTAAAGAAAATAGTGTTGGTGAAAGCAGTCGCCTTTCACCAACACTAGCCCTTATTCATGAATAATGGGTACTTCATTTTAAAGGGAATTTTTAATTCCTGTATGCGAAATATTTTTTGTTGTATCCTCTAATTTGCTGTTAAAATCATAAAGCCCTTCTTGGTCTGCAAACAAAGGTCTCTCTTATCTCGACCAATATCTCGTATAATCAGATCCATTTGACTTACTATCACTTGTTGCCGAGCCTGTTGGAATGAAATAGTATCGCTCACTAATTCCATGCTCTTTGCCTGAACATATTCAAGCTGCTAGGCTCTAACAATCTTTAAAAAAGTATAATTCCCATAAATGAAAAACACTCCAAAACCTGTTTCTCTGCCAATAAAATCAATTACTGCACCAGTCGAAAGTGTTTTACTCTATGTGACATTCAAATTATTTAGACCAATATAATTTCTTACATTGGTCGCATGGCCATCATATCTTGGATTATTGATCAAGACCAGATATATGCTCATACATGCTGAAACAATCATCAGCAAATGGTTCTAGAACGACTCCATTGGCTGTTTCATCAACGAAATCTGTTCCCTTATACTTTTATAGTTAATCGAGCGATATGATCTCGTCAAACTGCTTTTTATTTTCCTCTACTGACTTAAATATACTTAACACCTAGCTGAAACATTCTTCAACTAACATCATTTTTTTCTTTTTTTATGCCCTCTTTAGATGATCACCTACATTCCTTTAAAACTTATAAATCTCCAGTTAACTAATGTTCATTAATACACAGTTGAGTACCTTATTCCTACTCAACTAACTGCATACTTACTATCCCAGCTTTCCCATTGACAATCGATCCGTGCATTGCTTGGTAATGAATTAATCACACGTGATAAATAAACTTAGAGTCATCTGAAATCATCGAACTATCCAATTCCTTCATTCTTCCCCAAAAAGAAATCTGGATCTCAGATTTAACTGTTCACATTGGTACACCTAAGAAACCTCTCTCACCACTACTTTTTTATTTACAGTCAATCTTACATTATAATTCATATCTCCCTTTGCAAATTATGTCGTTTAAAAAGACAAAAGTGACATTCTCACCTACAAATTAACTTTGTAAACGGTTCATTGGTAGGGCACCGAGAGCTTTTCTATAAAATGAGCAGTAAGTAACCTTTACTATGTATAAATTTACGATCCGTATTATGTAAAAATCGTCCATTTAAGTCATTATACTTGTGTACACTACATTTATTCAGCAGCAAATTCAATTCAAAAAAACACTGACAAAGGTCTCTAAAAACCTTGTCAGTGTTCTTTTCAATTCTTGCTACGATGGCATTACGTATGCTTTATCCACGTTTTTCTATTCATTAAAGTGCCAGTTTTCCAGCAACCTTAGCCTTGATATTTACTGCTTGCTTCGGCAGGTATGCCAATGGAATGACTTCAATAGAGATGGTTGTTAAATCTTCTTGCTTCGCACCAGACTCAATTGCTGCAGCTTCAGCTGTTTGAAGTGCTTTAGCTACCACAGCCTCTTGAGTAGTTCCTTCCAACGAATAAACGGAATTCACTTCACCAGAAACCTCACCTAAAGCAGCCCCGATAGCATTGGCTGCATCATAGTTTTCTGGAATGATAACTTCTGATACACCACTCATTTTCTTGGGCAGAATAATGCTGCCGCCACCTACTAGAATAACTGGAACTTCTCCACTGTCGGTTTTCATTTGATCGATAGCATCTTCAACCAATTCCTTAATTTTTGCTTTGGCTCCGGCTACTAATTCTTCGTCTAGATTAGGTGCCTCAACACCAGCTATTTCGTGATTCTGGCGATTAGCTATTGCGATGTCAGTAGCGCAAAGAATATTCCCACCAAAAGTTAAGCTTTCTTCCAAAATACGGTAACCTAAGCTTTCCGGTCCTACCTTAATTTCATCTTCCTGAGTGACCAATGTGCCGCCACCAAGACCAATTGATAAAACATCCGGCATTCTAAAATTGGTTCGTATTCCGCCAATCACTGTTGCCAAGGAGGATTCACGAGGGAAGCCCTTCTTCAAAACACCAATATCCGTAGTTGTGCCACCAACGTCGACCACCAATGCATCCTTCAAGCCGCTTAGATGAGCTGCTCCCCGGATCGAATTAGTGGGACCGCAGCCGATAGTTAGCACAGGGTAACTTAAAGCCTTCGTTAGATTCATCAAGGTACCATCATTTTGACAAATATATACATCAGCAGAAATTTGGTTTTTTGTTAATGCACGTTGTAAACCATGAACCATTTCAACAATGGTTTTGGTTAATGCAGCATTTAGGATACTTGCATTTTCTCGTTCCAGTAAACCTACTGATCCAATCTCACCGGAAAGAGTCACTGGTACATCTAACTCTTCTGCAACTATTTCAGCGACTTCGCGTTCTTGCTGGTTATTCACTGGTGAAAAAACGCCAACTACAGCGACTGCCTCCACCTTGCCCTTTAGCTGCTGGCAGACCTGACGGATTTCCGCTTCATCGATCTCAGCAATCTTGTCGCCATTGTATTCATAGCCGCCGGATACAATAAAGGACTGGCAATCCATTTTTTCAGCTAAATCCTCAGGCCAGCCAACCATCGGTTCTACCGAAGTAGTGGCTGGTTTTGCTAAACGCAGGATTCCTACCTTGCTTAGCTCTTTGCGTTGAACAATCGCGTTCGTACAATGCGTTGTTCCTAGCATGACCACCTTAATCTTTTCAGCCGGTATGTTGGTTTCCTGCAAAACCTTTTGGATTGCTAAGTTGATGCCTTGACTCACATCTTCCATCGTCGGGCTCTTTATTTTGCCGATGCATTGCAGCTGCTCATCCAAAATTGCACAGTCTGTGTTGGTACCACCAACGTCGATTCCTAGTCTATACATGTGCGTCTTCCTCCACTAATTTCTCTACCGGTAGATAGTCAATGTCGTAACCGAAATATTTCGGTCCAGCTACTTCAATGCCGCGTTCCGTACGCCATTTTGGATCGCAAGGCAAGGCGATCATATGGATTCGAGCGCCATAGCGAAGGGTTTCTGTCGTAATTGGTCGGCCCGTTTCATGATCCAAAGCACAAATCAAGTCTGGAGTGGACGCAACTACTTTCCCATTTTTTCTCGCTAACAGCAGTTCATTTTGGAAAAGAATTTCTAACTCTTCACCTTTGTTTTGATTAATTCCTGATAAGGTTGTACGTCCGCGAGTAAACCCACCTGCCACATTCCGCTCAATGTGATTGATTTTCCCTTCAAATAGGGAATAGCCCTTCAGCTTGGTTAATAGCTTGGTTACTGGCGATGTCGAATCGGTCAAGCGGGACAACGTTTCACCGATTTCTTTGGCTAAGCTCAACGTACCTCGGATACCGCATTCCTTTACAACTTTTCCTGGAAATACATTGTCCACCATATTGGCATTGCCGCCCATAACATCAGTGATCGAGCGCGCAATTTTTTCTGACCATTCGCCATCTTTCGGATAATAAATAACCCGATTTCCCTGACTGTCAGCCATGGCCACCACCTCAGGCTGATAGCCCTTTAAGAAGAAGGTAACCATTTGAGATTCTGGAAAAGCCCTTCCCATGGCGTCAGCATCAACAATCGGCAAGCCCATTTTTGCTGCACAAGCAATTGGAATCAAGGAATTTCCACCACCAATCTCAATAGGCATAATGGCTTGTGTTCTTTCACTAAAAAAGTCTTTTAAAGCCTCTACAGGAGCAAAAATTTCTTCTTCTGCAGCAATTTTTTCATTAGAGACTGAGGGTGCACCGATTGAACCGACTGGCATAACCATCGCTTCATCGTCTAATTCGTCAACACTCAGAACCTTTACTGGTCCATATTTTTGTAATGCCTGAAGTGCCATTAGTTTGCCCACGAAGGGATCTCCGCCTCCGCCAGTTCCTAACAGTGTAGCACCTGTAGCAATATCGTTTAAATCATCTACTGTAATCCATTCCATAGTCTAGTTCCGTCCTTTGGTTAATTTGGTTAGTACGAAGTAACAGATTCCCGCAGCAATAATACCATCCAAGGCAGAAATGTTCGTAATAGTAAACAAGCCGAAGCCTGCAGGTGGTGCACTAGTCATGAAAGCCACGATGCTGCCGATAATCCAAGAGATAATAGCAATTGGATAATAAGGCTCCAGCTTGCTTTCATAAGCAAAATCGTATTTTTCTTTATAGAAAACATAATCAATCATGTAAATACCGGCAATTGGTGAAACCAAAACCGTTATAATAGAAAGAAAAGTTTCAAATTTTCCGTAAATACCCAGCATTGCCATTAAAATACCTAATGTACCGCTGATTACGGTGATTACCTTAGGATTTACATGACGGAAAACAATCGAGAAGTCTAAGGAAGCAGAATATAGATTATTCGTATTGGTAGTCCATTGTGCCAAAGTCAGTACTAAGATCGACGGAATTCCTAGTCCTAATGCAAAGAAGACAGCGGTCAAATCACCGGTATCCATTACCTTCACCAAAATCAATGAAACGATAATCATGAAGCTGTTCCCAATAGTAAAACCAACAAAACCAGCAATCATCGCTTGCTTGGGATTTTGTGCCCAACGCGCTACGTCCGGTGCCATCACTACCCCAACCATATAAACCCCAATAACCAATGAAACAGCCAAACCAAAGGAAATTGGTGTACCTTGAGGTGCTGTCGCTAAGCCGGAAGTTCCATTGCTGCTAATTGACATGATGGTTGCCACAATAATCAAGATCGCTAATAAAGGAACGGAATAAGTACATAATTTCTCGATTGCTTGATAGCCCCAAAAAGCGGACAGCATCATCAATCCACCACCAATTAATGAGAGCAGCCAAAGAGGCAAAGAAGTTCCTGTAAGCTGATTAATCGCTCCACGAATATTTTCCGCAAAGAACCCAATCTGTACACCGAACCAGCCTAAAGAGGAAATCCCCATGATCAGTCCCATTAGTGCTGCACCCTTTTTACCAAAAGCTACCCGCGAAATCATTCCCGTTGATAAGCCTGCTTTAGCACCAATATAGGTCGCACCAATTGCTAGTACACCTAAGACAACTGAACCAATCATTATTGCGGCAATCGCTGTCCAAAATTCCATTCCGTTTGCTAAAGTAATCCCCATAAACATGCCGGATAGATCAATCCCGATTGCGATCCACACCATGCTGATGGAAAGCCAACGTTTCCGCTCACTTTCTGGTACCCGCTCTCTTTCGTAATTTCCCGTACTCGTTTCCACAACTTCTTCCATCTATTCCCCTCATTTCTGAATTTTCTGATAAATAAATATTTTTAACATTATAGCGAAGGTGATGATTGATCGCTATGTTTTAGAAACTAAAAACAAAACAAGCCTTTGTCTATTTTGACAAAGGCATTCGTTTACCAACGATATTTGCGGTAATAAATCAAACTTTTTACCAATAGATAACGAGAAGATGTGTGTGCAAATGAAATTCCTAATTGTTCTTGGGCTTTTTTCAATCGATACTTTATCGTATTATTATGCAGGAATAACGCATCAGCAGTATTGTTTATACTTTCATCGAAATCTAGAAAATAAGCGGCTAAAGTATCAATCATTTCTTTATCTTTTAAAACTTGAGAAAGGCTAATCGGTACAAAGTCGGTGGTTACATCCACCACCAAACTTAAATCTTCAGGAATAAATAGCGGCTTATTAGGAAATACCCGCAATAAATCCTGCAGATTTCTTTCAATTAATTGCATTTGCTGCTGAACGGTTGCTAGGGATGAAATCTGCTTTATCTGGAACAGAAACTCAGAGGAAGTTTTCCGCTTTAGACGTTCACCTTTAGTTGTATCCACTGTATTTCCGATCAGCCATTCGAACTTATTATCTTGATAATAAAGATTGCGGGGATACTCCTTGACTAATTCCTTTAACCGTTCTTCTCCTTTTTCCTTGTAAAAACAATAAAAATCCATGGGGTGATTCACTATGATTCCTGCTTTTTTTGCTAAAAGATTGGCCATTGGGAGATCCCCAGTTTGACAGGCAAAGAAGAATTGCTGACTGGTATTTAGCAGCTGTTCTTCTCCGAAAAACTTCACCATCGTTTCAATCATTCGCTGCAAGCTGTTCAATTGCGAGTCTGACAAAGGTTCTTTACGGAAAGCCGCCAATGAATAAGGATGAGACAATGTGGGCAAATCCAACGAAACGCGTGTGTAGAAATAAACCGTCTGCTGCAATTCGATTACTGCATTCTTTTGTTTAGCAGCTGTCGATTGCTGCAGGTGATCTCTTAAGTGATGATCTAAACTTCTTGGCCAAGATTTCGAAACCAAAATATCTTGTTCCTCATTAAGCAGAAAAAGGCTGCACTTTAATTTATCCGATAAAATACTTAAGCCCGTTTCAATCTGATGCTGACCTTGAGGCAAGTTCCGGATCGTTTCAATTAAAATATCCTGCTGGGCCTCAAATTGGGACTCTTCACTGTTTACATAGCTTAATACTTCAGCAATCACTTCGCTGTAACGCAGCTCCATCCGTTTTTCTGGCATCACAATCAGAACCATATTCAGCTCTTCCATTTTATCAATCAACTGCTGTGATACTTCTGGCATGATAATACCAATATAGTAAAGAATAATTCCTAGTTGACTATGCTGATTTAAAATTGATACAATCTCTAATTGCTTCTCAATGCTATCAGCGATCTGCGCAAATGAGGTGATTACGAACTCATTGCCGGAATACTCCCCTTTGATAGGCATCTGGTTATAGGCTGTCGGCTCAGAAACTTCTAGAACGGAAATAGTTGTCACTAGTCGTTCCAATTGATCCGCACCGGCTAAAACCTTTGCTCCTTCCATGGATGGAATTTTCAGCATATCCTTTACATTCATTGGGAAGCTCCTTTCTTTCGTAGACAGTTCTGCTTATCCGTTTTAATTCTTTTCTTATGTTAAATTAAACCACAAACTAGTTAATTTCACTAATAAGGTCGCTTGAGAGAAACTTTGACTCGGGATTAAACCGATATACTGACAAAAAGCCACTGAGAGGATAGACATACATCGTCTCAGTGGCTTTCAATAGGAACACTATTTTAGAAATTTAACCGCCATTTTATAGTATTCTTTAGTCATGGTATATCGGTTTAAATGATTCGTGTATTTGTACAATTTATTTTTCTTGCTATCAAAGTGTTTAGTGGTAAATAATACCTCTGGTTCCCTCAGAAGTAATTGTAAAACAGCCTTTTGCTCCTTATAGCGCTGGGAGTCCTTCATGTCAGATAGACTTTTCAGTTCTAGTCTTTGCAGGTTCAGCTTTCTTAATCCTAAAATTATCTTCGACATTTTCTTTCCTCCCATCTGGCCTTATAGCTTAATGTTACAATGGTTTATTATCGGTTGCAATGGTTTTAACTAGTAATTGTAAAAGCATCCTTATGCGCAGGGATTGACATTCTAACCTCAATTAGTTAGTATGCTAATTAAATAAAGTTAGCACACTAACTAATAAAAGGAGCTTAATTATGGATTCTGGCTACTTATTAATGAATATATCTAAGCAATTAAAATATGACCTGAACCAGACACTGATCAAAAATGGCGTAACGGTACAGCAATGGGCAGTTATTCAGCAAATTCATCAGAGAAAAGAGTCTACAGTTGCTGAATTGTCCTTTCGACTGGGTATGGATAAGCCGACCGTTTCAGGTATTGTGAAGAGACTTGAGAATAAACAGCTGCTAAAAAAACGGCCAAATCCTTCAGACCAACGTTCTTCACTATTGCTGTTAACTGAATCAGGAGAAGCTATTTTGAAGAAATGCCAGAAAATCAGTGAACAAATTCTTGAAAATAGTCTCTCCATTTTGTCCTATGATGAACAGCAAACCCTGAATTCTTTACTCACTAAAGTCAACCAAGAGAAGAGGAAACTTTAATGGATCATATCCTGATCATTGGTGGAACTGGTAATATTGGTTTTCCTTTAATAGAATGTCTAGCTAAA
Source organism: Enterococcus sp. AZ163 (assembly GCF_050498925.1). Taxonomy (NCBI): domain Bacteria; kingdom Bacillati; phylum Bacillota; class Bacilli; order Lactobacillales; family Enterococcaceae; genus Enterococcus; species Enterococcus sp. AZ163. The sequence continues at coordinate 1,881,654 of NZ_JBIPAO010000001.1, read as the reverse complement.
AATACGGATGTTAGCATGACTGTTGGTGTCCGTGAGGTGAAAAAGTCTCAAGAAAGATTCAAAGATGCAGAGAACCTATCGCTTGTTTCCTTTGATTTTCTAGATCCAGCTACCTTTCCTGGAGCCTTTTCTGGTGTAAATAAGATTTTTTTCATTCGACCACCGCAACTTGCTAAACCAAAGGAAGACATGGCTCCCTTTTTGCGTTATGCTCAGCAGCAAAGTATTCAACAAATTGTGTTTGTTTCCTTAATAGGTGTGGAGAAAAATCCAGTTACCCCTCACCATCAAATTGAAAAAATGATTCGTGAACTGAAAATCCCTCACACTTTTATTCGGCCAAGTTTTTTTATGCAGAATCTGAATACGACGCACCTGGAGGATATTCAGTATAATCACGACTTGTTTATTCCTGCTGGTCATGCAAAAACAAGCTTCATCGACACTAGGGATATAGGTGAAGCCGCAGCGATTTGTTTAACTGATCCTCAATATTTGAATCAGGAACTGGAAATTACAGGTCCAGAGGCTTTAACCTACCTGGAGATTGCCAGCGAAATGAGTCGGATTTTGGGAACAACGATTACTTACAGCAAACCTAGCTTGTTCAAGTTTCGACGCACGATGCTTAAACGAGGCCTGCCGAAAGAATTTGTCAATGTTATGGTGATGTTGTATTTGATTACCCAATTAGGCAATGCTAAAAAAGTAACAAATACTTTAGAAAAAATATTGCTGCATCCCCCTCGAACTATTGAAGATTATATCAATGATTACAAGGATTGCTTTACAGCTAAAGAATAGAAATAGACTGGAGCAGTTCTAATGAGGACTGCTTTTTCATTTGTATCCTTTTTTTATTAAAGGCTTAGCAAAAATAATTGTATTTTTCTTCACAAGGTGTATTGACAACCCTAGTAACACTCAGGTACTCTTTTTATAAGGTCAACAAATTGTTGATTTGACAAAAATGAAAGCAGTTACTAAAAAACAGATCGGGGATGGGTAAATGTTTGATTTAACAGGAAAAGTTGCTGTAGTTACTGGCGCGAGTAGTGGATTAGGTCGCGATGCAGCGATTGCTTACGCTGAAGCTGGCGCTGATGTGGTCTTATTGGCCAGAAGACTGGAGCGTTTGGAAGAGGTTGCAACAGAAATCAAAGAAATGGGCCGCGATGTTTTACCAATCAAGATGGACGTTACCGATGAAGAAAATGTAAAAGAAGGCATTCAAAAAGCCTTTGACCATTTTGGTCATTTAGATATCCTGTTGAACAATGCCGGAATTGCGGTTGGCGGCGGCGTACATCAGTTATCTGTTGAAGATTTTGACAAATCAATGGATGTTAACGTTAAAGGTATTTTCTTAGTGAGTAAATACGTAGTTCCTCACATGATGGACAACAAATATGGCCGAATCGTCAACGTTGCTTCAGTCAATGCGATTATGGCTGACAAAGCGGATGTTTTCATTCGTCATTCTTACAACGCCAGCAAATCGGCTGTTTTAGGTCTTACATTAGGAATGGCAGCTTCGTATGGTAAATACAACATCACTGTTAATGCGATTGGACCGGGGCTATTCGAATCAGAAATGACCGAAGATACATTATTCAAATCAGATGACTTCCTTAACCTGTATAATGGGACAAATCCAATGTGCCGTCCAGGTAAACAAGGCGAATTGAACGGAACCATTCTGTACTTCTCGAGTGACGGCTCAAGCTATACAACAGGCCAATTCATTGTTGTTGACGGTGGAGGCACAATTGTTTAATTAACCAACTAAATAAATGAAACGCTGACCGATCGGGTTGGCGTTTTTTTGTAGCTTGGAGCTTGAGATATGCAGTATTAAGGTCAGATAATTATTTTCGCTACTCATTAAACAGGCATATGTTGATTTCCGTTCTTTAGACCTACTTAGCACGATTGACGGTTCACCTAACTAAGAAATAATCGCCTTTTTAATGCGTAGCTCATCCTTTAATCTCACGTTGCTCCCCTCTTTTTCATTACCTCAGTTTAACAATATTTCTTACTTTCACCAAAAAATCTTGCAGACTGAGAAACTTCAGCTTGCAAGATTTCGTGATTTACAACAATAGTTTTCTTTGGTAACGATAGGTTAAATAGAAGAAGATACTATAAACGATTAATAAAATACCAAAGAACAGGTATACAAACCAGTAGTCAGCACTTTCAACAACTTGGGAAAAGACATAGATAGCAAAGAAGCTGTGGATTAATCCTAAAAGTACTGGTGGAAAGAATAGCATTTGATTCTCCCGATAAATCAGTTGTTTCAAATCCTTTTGACCAATTCCTAAATAACTCAATAAACGGTAGCGTTCTTTTTGGTTACTAGTGTCGGAAAGCTGCCGCAGACTAACCGTACTAGCCGTAATGACAATAAAAATCATCACTACGAAGGTAAAGACAAACAAAGACAGGCCGGCACTGCTGCGACTGGTACGATAAGTCTCTTCATACGAAACATAATTTGCTCGATACGTAGCAAAGCGATTGGGATTGCTGCTGTGATCATCTCCTGAAATTAATTCCCCAGTTAGCTGTTTGTCCTTCCAGTTTAACTCATACGTAATCGGATCAATCCAGTCGTAATTGATTTTCTTTTCCACTAGCTGACTTAGCTTAGCTTCCTGATCATCTGGAACATTTACAGCCTCCAACTGATAAGTAATCCCATTTACTTTTTGGAATAACTCATCTGATACCACCAATAAATTTTGTCCATAGTGTAGTGAAGGATCTCCCATATAATTGGTTTCCAAGCGCCGTACCTCTAGCTTTTCGTCCATTAAATTAACCGTACGGCTGTAGTGCCAGTACTCCCTAAAAACAGGTTGGAATGGTGTCAGCATCACTGCGTCATTAGTATCTTTTAACTGAATATCTGCAAGCCGAAGACTCAGCTGTTGAAATTTCTGATAAGTTGATAAAGCAACTAGATCAATAACCTCTGGACGTTCCTCCACTCCTTCCCCAGTAACCATAAGCGGCTGGATACCGCCAACGGACTTAAACGTAAGTGTCTGCTGTTCAAAGGAGGGCATTTTTTCTTGAATTATAGGTGCTACTTGTTCAAAGCTTCCTCGATCCATCATCAAAGACACCGGCGCCACTTCGGTTACCCGATTCATCTGAATCGAAACAGTAGCCGCTGTTGCCCCTAGAAAGGTCAAAGCCAAGCCTAAGAAAATCGTGACTGTTCCCAAAAAGTTGCGCTCCCGGTACGAACGAAACAACCCTTCACTGCGAGAAAGCACCCGCAAATTGTGATAACTTTGGCTCGTCCTGCGAATATAGAACCAACGTAAGGTGTAATTGTAAAAAAGATATGTTCCTACCACACAAACAGCAAAAATGCCTAGCATGGTGTTGAGGTTCGCTCGCAGAAAACCGAATTGCTGAATGAACAAATTAACTACCTTTATATAGAAAACGGCAGCCGTCCATCCCGAAATTAAAAATAGTGCACCTAAAATGGCAAGCACTTTTTGCCCCACGTTCAGGTGAGAAATTCTACGTCGCGGCTTCTCCTCTTTTCGAAAAGACGATAGCCGGTAGCCTGATACCAGCCATAGAGTCTGCAGTGAAACCAAACCTAAAATAATTAATAGCACAAGACCCGTAGTACCTACTGCGTTGGCAGAAAAGAAAAATTTCACCTGTACTGACAAATCCATTGCTTTCAAAAGGACCATGCTGAACAATCGTGAAAATAGAATCCCAAGTAGAATCCCGCTGATAAATGACAGCAAGCCAATAAACAAGAATTCAAAAATAAACAGCAGACAGATTTGGTAGTATTTCAACCCGTATAAATGAAAAACCGCTACATCCTTTCGCCGATTTTCAATCAGAAAACGACTGGCACTCAGCATGAAAAAAATTAGAATTAACACAATCAGCAGACTGCCTAATGCCAGCATTGTTACAATATTATTTCCTGTAGCTGCTCCTCGCTGCGACAGCTGTTCATTATTCATAGTCGTAAAGGAATAATACACCATCACAGCAAACACCATACTGAAGAAAAACAACAAGTACCCTCTAGCCTGCTTTTTAAAACTCTTCCAGGCCAATTTGATCAGCATTGGTCTTCCCTCCTCCACCGATGGTTGCCTGCATATCGATTACTTTTTCAAAGAAGGCTTGTCTTGAGGAACGGCGAACAATCTCAGAAAAGAATTTGCCGTCCTTAATGAACAACACCCGGTTGCAATAGCTGGCAGTATACGGATCATGGGTTACCATCAGGATCGTCGTATCCTCATGCAGGTTAATCTCTGCTAAATAATGGAGAAAGTCCGCTGATGATTTCGAATCCAGCGATCCGGTGGGTTCATCCGCAAAAAGAATCTTCGGCTGGGTAATTAAAGCTCTCGCAGCAGCAGTCCGTTGTCTTTGTCCCACTGAAATTTCTTCCGGATAGCGATCCAAAATGCCTGTAATATCTAGTATGCTGGCATAATGCTTCAAACGTTGCTGCATCTGTTCATAGGTCATTTTGCTTACCGTTAAGGGTAGCAGAATGTTGTCTTCCACACTTAGACTGTCGATCAAATTAAACTCTTGGAAAATAAAGCCTAAATTCTCTCGTCGAAAATCAGTCAGCTGGCTGTCCCGCATCTGAGTAATGTTCTGGCCATCGATACGGACAGTTCCCATAGTGGGTAGTAATATAGTAGATAAAATATTCATCAATGTCGTCTTGCCGGCTCCGCTGGGTCCCATGATCCCAACGAACTCTCCTTCTTCAATTGAGAAGTTCAAATCGTTTAGCACACTGACTTTATTGCTGCGATTTCCGTAGCTTTTACTCAGATGTTGAACGTCAATCATTTTCTTCATATTATTTTGCACTCCGACAAAGCGCGTCAGCTCGTGCTTCCCACTTCCTTTAAAGAAATATTTGTGTGATTCCTCATAAATTCTAATGTTTTCTTAGTTAGTTTTATGGTATCATATCTAAGGCGAAATAAGGTGACGAACGTCTAGTGATCGTCTGACAAATTTGTCATGTGAAGGATTTTTTTTTGCGTTATTTTTCACAAAAGCAAAGACAATTAAATATGATGACCCGTAGTTTTCATTGAACTTTTCAATCACAAAGCACACTATATATAGTGTGCTTTTTCGTTTTTTAACCAAAATACCCACTATATATCGTTGCATCTTAGCGCAAAATGCTATATGATTAACTAGTCGAATTTAAGAAGAAACGGAGTGGTTGATATGATGGAAATCCGAACCAATGACACTGCAATCAACGATTTTCAACCTACTCTCAAAAGTATGAGAGTCATCAAACGAGACGGTCGTCACGTGGCCTTCGATGATAAAAAAATCTATGATGCATTGATTAAGGCAGAAACAAAAATTCACGGAACAATTGATCCTATGGCACATGAACGTATCCAGTCAATTGTCGAACGGGTAGATGCTGAGCTTGCTCAACGATTTACAGATAATGTAAAAATCTACGAAATCCAAAACATTGTGGAGCACATTTTATTAGAAGGTAATGAGTATGAATTAGCTGAGGAATACATACATTATCGTACCCAACGAGATTTTTCTCGCAGTAAAGCAACAGATATCAACTTCACAATTGGTAAATTAATCAATAAGGATCAATCAGTCGTTAACGAAAATGCTAACAAGGACAGCGATGTCTTCAATACTCAGCGTGACTTAACTGCCGGAATCGTTGGTAAGTCTATCGGCTTGAAGATGTTACCACCACACGTAGCGAATGCACACCAAAAAGGTGACATTCATTATCATGATTTAGATTACCATCCATACACGCCAATGACCAACTGCTGTTTGATTGACTTCAAGGGCATGTTGAATAACGGATTCAAGATTGGAAATGCCGATGTTGAAAGTCCAAAATCTATCCAAACAGCCACTGCTCAAATTTCACAAATTATTGCAAACGTGGCTTCCAGCCAATACGGTGGTTGCTCGGCTGATCGAGTGGATGAGCTATTAGCACCATTTGCTCGCTTAAACTACGAAAAACACATGAAGGATGCCGAAGAATGGATCGACAATCCTGAACGCCGTGAAGAATTTGCTAAGCAAAAGACTCGTAAAGATATTTATGATGCAATGCAAAGCTTGGAGTATGAAATCAACACCTTATTTACTTCCAATGGGCAAACACCTTTTACTTCCTTAGGCTTTGGTTTGGGAACTGACTGGTTTGAACGGGAAATCCAAAAAGCGATCCTGCAAATCCGGATCAACGGCTTAGGCATTGAAAAGCGGACAGCGATTTTCCCTAAATTAATCTTCACTCTACGTCGTGGTGTGAACTTGGACGCAGCTGATCCGAACTATGATGTGAAGCAATTGGCACTGGAATGTGCAACGAAGCGTATGTATCCAGATATCTTGAACTATGATCGATTAGTTGAGTTGACTGGCAGCTTTAAAGTACCAATGGGCTGTCGTTCTTTCTTGCAGGGTTGGAAGGATGAAAACGGAGAAGAGATTAACGTTGGCCGTATGAACTTAGGTGTAGTTACCTTAAACCTGCCACGGATTGCTATGGAATCAGCAGGCGATCGCAACAAGTTCTGGAGCTTACTAGAAGAACGTCTGCAAATAGCTAAAGACGCCTTAGTATTTCGCGTTGACCGCTGTAAAGAAGCGACCCCAGCGAATGCACCGATTCTTTATCAATATGGCGCCTTCGGTAAACGGCTGAAACGTACAGATTCAGTGGACGAATTGTTCAAAAACAAACGGGCAACTGTTTCTCTAGGTTATATCGGTTTGTATGAAGTTGCAGCTTCTTTCTTTGGCGGCGACTGGGAAGGCAATCCTGAAGCAAAAGAATTCACATTGGCTATCTTAAAAGACTTGAAGCAGCATACAGATGCTTGGGGCAACGAATACGGCTACCACTTCAGCGTATACTCTACACCAAGTGAAAGCTTGACTGACCGCTTCTGTCATTTAGACTTAGAACGTTTCGGTATTGTTGAAAACATCACCGACAAGGAATACTATACGAATAGTTTCCATTATGATGTTCGCAAAAATCCAACGCCTTTTGAAAAGCTGGACTTTGAAAAGGATTATCCAAAATACTGCTCAGGCGGCTTCATTCACTATTGTGAATACCCTGTTCTGCAACAAAATCCAACTGCTTTGGAAGCCGTTTGGGATTACGGCTATGACCGAATTGGTTACCTGGGTACCAACACACCAATCGATCACTGCTACGAATGCGGCTTTGAAGGAGACTTTAAGCCAACCAAACGCGGCTTTGAATGTCCACAATGCGGCAACCATGATCCAAAATCATGTGATGTGGTAAAACGTACTTGTGGTTACCTAGGCAACCCACAACAACGCCCTATGGTTCACGGACGTCATAAAGAAATCTCATCACGTGTTAAACATATGAAATAGAAACGATTGATCAGTCAAACAATCAAACGTTGAAGGAAACCAAACAGGGATAGAACTTCTATCCCTGTTTCTTTAAAGAAATCAGGTGAAATTATGCGTAATCCACAACCTAAAGAATGGCTAGCGAATGAATTAAGCCAACAGTATATTGCCGATTACAAAGCCTTTAATTTTGTAGACGGTGAAGGGGTGCGCAACAGTTTGTATGTTAGCGGCTGTCCCTTTGCTTGCGAAGGCTGCTTTAATGTTGCTGCGCAAAACTTCCATTACGGCAAACCATACACAATGGAATTGGAAGATCAGATCATCAAAGATACCGCCCACAACTACGTTCAAGGAATTACTCTTCTAGGGGGCGAACCCTTCTTGAACACTCAGGTATGCTTGCAGCTGATTGATCGCATCCAGGCTGAGTTTGGCGACACAAAGGATATTTGGTCTTGGAGCGGTTATACCTTTGAGGAATTACTGTTGGATAGCGAAGATAAGCTGGAGATGCTAAGCAAAATTGATATCCTAGTGGATGGCCGCTTCGACATCAATAAGAAAAACCTTATGCTGCAATTTCGCGGAAGCGCCAATCAACGAATCATCGATGTGCAACAATCCTTAGCTAAAGGTGAAGTAGTCATTTGGGAACGCCTGCATGATTCGGAAAAGGCCTTTGAACAAATTAAAAAAAGTGAATTAATTTAGTTCCATAGATTCAAAATAAACAAACAACCAGATTTGAAGGCTGCTGCAGCTTCAAACCTGGTTGTTTTTATTTACTTAATTGCAATAATTTATTGGCCGTATTGGCATTTCTGATGGTCACATGATTGTTGACCGATGAGCTGGCAATCTTTGACCATCTGGATTTAGAAAATGTTTTCGCCGATGCTGACCAGAAAATGACTCGACCATGATGGGCAATTTTTTCATATTCTGGTTTAATTTCTCCTACTGCAGTAAAGACCTCCTCCACACTGATGGGTGGAATCAGGAAAATTGCATAATGGATGGATTCCTTATCATCATCCCACCAATTAGGCGCATGACTTAACGTCTCAGCTAATTCATCGGCTGAAACAATATTTACTGGGATTGTTAGCGCGAACTCTGCAGCAATAACTGCTTCACACTGCTCAATTAACTCGTTCTTGTCTTGGCATTCGCTGGAGAAAACAACATTACCGCTATTGATATAGGTGACTACCTCCGTAAATCCAAGTTCCTCAAAAGCTTGCCTTAAAAGAGGCATAGCTATTTTGTTTTTGCCTCCTATATTGATCCCACGCAAAAGTGCAATGTATTTTTTCACACGCTAGCCCCTTTTCTCTTTTATTTAGTGTTAGTAGGTTCGTTCTTCCCACAAAGGTAGTACGATATTTTCGTAAGACATGGGGTCTAAATTGGTTAGGGTTATTCCTAACAAGCGAATTCCCTTTTCAATACCACCGACCTCTTCCCAAATCAAACGGGCTTGAGAATACAACTCTTCTTTTTTCACTATGTAATAAGGTAAGGTTACGCGCTTAGTGACTGTTGTGTAGTCCGTGTAGCGAATCTTGACTACCACCGTCTTGCCATGTCGCTGAACCCGTCGTAAGGAACCTTCTACCTTCTCCGCCAGTTGACGCAGCTGCGATAGTACTTCATCCTCCGTAGTCAGAGAACGGCCATATGTGTGTTCTTTGCCGACTGATTTACGTTCTCGTGTCACAGATACTGGTGAATCATGAATTCCACGGACCTTCCGATACAAAGAGTAGCCCATTTTGCCAAATTCTTGAATCATAAACATTTCACTTTTTTCATATAAATCGCCACCAGTAAAAATACCTAAATCATTCATTTTTGGCACAGTTTTTTTTCCAACTCCATGAAACTTCTCAATTGGCAAACTTTTTAAAAAATCTACGGCTTCATTTGGTGAAATGACCGTCATGCCCCGCGGCTTTTGATAATCTGAAGCCAGCTTAGCTAAAAACTTGTTGTAGCTGACACCGGCCGAACAGGTTAAATGCAGTTCATCCCAAACATCCCGCTGAATCATACGAGCGATTCGAATCGCTGAAAGAATTCCCATTTTATTTGTAGTTACATCCAGGTAGGCTTCGTCTATTGAAACCGGCTCGATCACATCAGTATAACGACGAAAGATTTCCCGTACCTGTTTGGAAACCGCACTGTATTTTTCGTGATTCCCTGGTTTAAAAATCGCATGAGGGCAAAGCTCATAGGCCTTTTGAGCACTCATTGCAGAATGAATACCATACTTACGGGCCTTGTAATTCGCGGTCGTAACTACCCCCTTCCCTCCAGTATCTGAAGGGTGACGGGCAATCACTAACGGATGTTTAGCCAATTCAGGGTCGTCCCGCTCCTCTACCGAAGCGAAGAAGGCATCCATATCAATATGTATAATTTTTCTTGAGGTATCATTTTTTAATGGAAAGTATAGCTCAGCCATCCCAAATCACCTGCCTTTACACCCTTATTATAACCGAACGTGCGTTCAGAGACAAATAAGCTAATGTTTCTATTAAAGAAGTTTTTAATCAAGATTAGAAGAATATGTCGAGTATCAAATGTTTCTTACATAAGGTATAATTTCACTCTTTCCCCCTGCTTTATAGAGAATCTTACGAAAAGAGAAGTTGCTCGAGCAACTCCCTTTTGAAGTCAGCATTGTTAAAGACGAGGAGCACTTGGATTATTTTAATTTGCTGACAAATGGCTTCTCTATTTTTCCAATGTACTTAGTGAGTTCATAAGAAACTCTTCACTTCAAAAGGATTGCATCATTTTTAAGAGCCCTTTATCTTGTCTTTTTTCCAGTAAAAAAGCATTCAAAGGAATCGCTCCTTCAAATGCTACTGCTTTAAGACTATTTAACGTTCAATTAAGTTCACTTTGCGAATAAATACTTTGTCTGTTCCTCGAGGCAATTCTTCTAATTCAGCCACGATTTCAGCATAAATAATCTTATTGTTTTCACGACGTCTCAATTGGTAAATGATTTTGCCGGTTTCGGTTAATTCCCGCAGCATTTCTGTTACCCCGCCAAAGCCGGTTTTCTTAGTGATGAAGCCCATGGCAACCATTCTTTCATCAAGGTAACGAGCGGATACAACTGAACCCTTGGATACAGCTGAACGTAATGCATCTGCTAATTCCTCCAGCTCTTCTGGGACAGGTAATTCGTGTTCGACTGGTTGGTATTGTTTATCCCGCAAATCGGTTAACTCTTCCAATAATTCTTCGTATTGCTCTTGGGTCAGCATTACACCAGCAATTTTTTCGCGGTTGAAGATATACACGCCTGTTCCTTCTTTGCGTGCCTGCGCGAAGACGTCCATTGGTGATTTCTTTACTTCCGTGATGGAAGATGTGGGAACATCTAATTTCTTCAATTCCATGTTTTTCTTCCCTTCAGCCTGATTCATTCAATTATAGCATATTAGGGAATTGTAAAGACAGTGTCACCTTTTTTACTAGGAAAATAGCGCACAGCCAACTGAATAAGATCCCCAAAGGAAGGGTCTTCAATGTACACTGTTTCATTAGGTTTATCTTCATACGCTGGTGGACCTTCTATAATCAATAAATCATAGGTAATCGCCTGAGATCTGGCGGGGAAAAAAGCGATCGGATAGCTGAATTGAATCGCCTGATTCAATTTATCACACAGTTGTTTGCTCTCCTCAATGGAACCGCTTAATTGCAGACCTAAAGAAAAAATGGGCTGCCCAATCGATACTGGATAAATTCGTTTTAGGATTGAACATAATAACAGTGATACATCGAGAAATGTCCAATTATCGAAATAGAACCACGCCCTTTTAATTTGCTTACTCACTTCAATTAAGTGGTTTTGTATTCTAGGAGGTCGCTGACTGCCGCTAAAATAAGTAACCGGAATACCAATGTGCAGATCCAATAAGACATAGAAAAAACGAATCCGCAAAATCGTTGTAAATTCTACCGAAATATCCAAATAGTGCATCAGGCTTTGCGTAATTTTACAGGCATTCTGATACAAAAATGTTTCGCCACGCTGATGACTTTCGTAAAATCGCTGCTGCCGGAAAGGATTCAGCTTTTGGTATTCAAAATACAACAAACAGCTAAGCTCCTTAGAAGGTTGAATCGCTTTAACGAATGTATCAAAGGGCTCTGTTTCAACAATTAGCTGCTGCCATTTTTGATTTGCTAAGTGAGAGACAGTGGGAACAGATAGTTGCTCCCAATAATCAGGAAACGTCAAACCAATTGTTTCAGGATCAAATTCTTGTAAATATCGCAATTGCAGCTTGAAGAGTAACGCCTGTGGTGCTCTAAGTCGGTGTGTTTTATAGCTAATCGACATGGTGTAGGGCAATAGACTCTCGTTTAACTTTTGAATTTCCCATCGATTTGCTTCTAGTGGCCTTTGCCACAGGGCATCGCAGAAAAGATTGAACTGTTTGCTTTTTTTCAATAGATCTTTGTAGCATTCACTGAATTTTTGTGGATTATTCCAAACAGTATTTTTTTTGGTATGAATACTTAAGCGATAATTCTTTTGTAAATAAGCTAAATCGCGCCGTAACGTTTTCTCACTTATTTCAAGTTCAATAGTCAGTTCTTCCAATGTGTAGGTTCGTTTTCTTAATAAAGACAATAATTGCAGATAATGTTGCGTTTTTTTATCAGTAATATGGCTCCAAAACATCTTACCACCTCTATTAATAAACATAGCATATTTACAAACGCTTGATTATTGAACAATTTTAATTTTTTTAAACAAAAAAAATAAACGCCTGATCAAGGATCAGACGTCTAAGAGTAACGCATTAATCGCAACAATTACAGTACTTAGGGACATGAGTACCGCTCCTACTGCTGGGCTCAAGATAATTCCAATAGGTGCTAGGATTCCAGCTGCTAAAGGAATCGCAATAATATTGTAGCCGGCTCCCCACCACAGATTTTGAATCATCTTGCTGCGGGTTTTCTTTGCTAGCTGAATAAATTTCAGTACATCGCCTAAATTATCATTGGTTAAGACGACATCAGCTGAATCAATTGCGATATCCGTACCCGCACCGATTGCTATCCCAATTGAGGCACGGGCTAATGAAGGTGCATCATTGATTCCATCACCAATCATCATCACCTTTTTGCCCTTTTCGATATAAGATTTGATGACCTTTTCTTTATCATCTGGCAATAATTCACCGTAGAATTCATCGATGCCTAGATAATTGGCCACTGCTTTCGCCGCTTCCTTATTATCTCCTGTCAGCATAACTGGTTGAATATGTTTCGCCTTCAAGTCTGAAATAAAAGTTTTTGCATCTTCTTTGATGGTATCCCCCATAGCAAAGAATGCAACTAGCTTATCATCTAGCAGTAAGAAGGAAATTGTATTACCCTGCTGTTGATAGTGTGTTAATTGATTTTCATCAATCGACAATCCACGTTTTTTGATTTCCTTTTGGTTGGCCAATAGCACTTTTTTACCTTCTACGGTTCCCTCTACTCCAACACCATTGATTGCTTTTACCTCGCTGGCTTGGTAGGGTGTGATGTTTTCCTTTTTCAGATAATTCATTACACCAATTGCCAAAGGATGATTCGTTTGGGCTTCCAATGCACCAATATATTTCAAAGCTTGATCTTTAGTGGCATCTTGTTCTAATACTTCCACACCAGTTACCGTAAATTCACCTTTAGTTAGCGTACCTGTTTTATCTAAGAAAATATAATCCATCTCATTTGCCTGTTCTAAGGCTTGACGATTTTTCAACAATAGACCATTGCGAGCTGCCAAAGAAGTTGAACGAGCAATAACCAAAGGAATCGCTAAACCTAACGCATGAGGACAAGCAATAATAAAAACTGTCACCATGCGGTTTAAAGCTTCAGGCAGATCATCCACAGCTAACCAAACAACAAAACTGATAATCCCAGCTGCCAAGGCTACATAGAAAAGCCATTTAGCAACCTTATCAGACAAGGTTTCCAGCTTAGATTTTTCACTTTGAGCCTGGCGGACCATTTCCATAACCTTGGCTAAATAACCATCTTCACCCGTCCCCGTTACTTCAACTTCAACTGTGCCATTGCCGTTGACTGAGCCGCCGATAACTTTATCCCCCACATTTTTGCTGACACCTTTGGATTCTCCAGTAACAGCAGATTCGTCAACAGTGGTTGAACCTTTAACAATATTGCCGTCTGTTGGCATTTTGTCTCCAGCGCGTACTAAAAGATGATCGCCATTTTTTACTTCCTTCAGCTTCACTTGTGTTGTACTGCCATCAGACTGAAGCAGATTTACTTCATCTGGCAAAAGTTCAGCTAATTTTTGCAAGGCGCTGCTGGCGTTGGATACAGCGTTCATTTCTACCCAATGTCCTAGCAGCATAATTACAATTAAGGTTGCCAATTCCCAGAAGAAATCCATTACATGGGCTTCAGGATGGATCATATTAATAATAAAGGAATACAAACTATAAACATAAGCTACCGTAATCCCCATTGTAATTAACATCATCATGGCGGGACTTTTAGCCTTTAACTCACTTTTCGCTCCCGAAAAGAACGGCTGTCCACCATAGAAAAAGAGGATTGTCGCTAAAATCATGACTACCCATTCAGAGCCGGGGAAGGTGAATTGAAATGGCAAGTTGATTCCCATCATGGGAGACATCAAAATAATGGGGATTGCCAGAACAAGAGAAATCCAGAACTTCTGTTTGAAATTTCCCATATGCATCGAATGATCCATCCCTCCCATATCGCCATGATCCATATCCATGTGATCCATGCCTTTCATAGAATGGTTCATTTCATGGTGCTCGTGATGTTCGTGGTGCATTTGTGATTTTTCTGATTCTTGCTCTTGTTTCATGATAATCCCTCCAAGTTTAGATTTTTTTCCGGTTCAAACTTAAGGAATTGATTAACACACTGACTGAACTAAAAGCCATCGCTGCTCCAGCAATGATCGGATTCAAAAATCCTAAGGCTGCAAATGGAATGCCAATAACATTGTATAGAAATGCCCAGAAAAGATTCTGCTTAATTTTATTCAAGGTTAATTTAGACAACTGAATACTTTGATTAATAGACGACAAATCACTATTCATCAGCGTTACATCAGCTGTTTCCATAGCAATATCCGTACCGCTGCCCATTGCTATTCCAATGTCTGCCAATGCTAAGGCTGGAGCATCATTGATTCCATCTCCGACCATGCCAACTAGTTCATTGGTTTGATGCAGCTGTTGAACAACCTCAGCCTTGTTTTGCGGTAAAACTTCTGCCACAATTTCATCTGGGGTTAGTCCCACCTGTCGACCAATAAAACCGGCTGCTCGCTGATTATCACCAGTGACCATTTTGACTTTTATGCCATTGTTTTTCAATTCTTGTATTGCCGCTTTCGAGCTTTGCTTGATCTGGTCACTTACCGCAATCGCAGCTAGAACCTTTTGGCTGTCCGCTAAGAACATGACCGTTTTGCCTTCAGCTTCTAAATCCAACATTTTTTCCCATTCTGTCAGAGCTAGATCTCGTGCAGCAATTCCTCGTTTTGAACCGACAAAATACTGTTCACTATTTATTTCACCAACTATTCCCAAACCTGTCAAACTTTCGAACTCGCTAACGGGTAAAAGAGTGGTTTGTTCCTTACCGAAAGCGACGATTGCTTTAGCCAGTGGATGCTCCGATTGGTTCTCCAAGCTGGTTAAAATTGCTAATGCTTCGGAATTACTGCTCTCAAAATCTGTTACCGCCGGCTTCCCTTCAGTGATAGTACCGGTTTTATCTAAAATAATTGTCGATAAATGAGCGATTTTTTCCAACGCACCGCCGCCTTTAATCAAGATCCCATTTTTAGCACCTAAACCTGTTCCTACCATTATGGCTGTTGGAGTTGCTAAGCCTAGGGCACAAGGACAAGCAATAACTAAGACCGAAACACTGTGGACGATAGCCTGCTGCCAGTCTCCCGTAATCAGTCCTGTTGCGATTAAGGTGATTAGAGCAACACCTAGGACGGTTGGCACAAAAACTTTTGAGATACGGTCAGCAATTTGCTGAATCGGTGCCTTTTGTCCCTGGGCATCCTCTACCATCCGAATGATACGAGAGAGCACTGTCATGCTGCCAACTTGGGTTGCTTTTAGCTGAATCGTTCCAGTAGTATTCATGGTTCCACCAAAAACGGAATCTTCCAATTTCTTATCCACTGGTAAGCTTTCACCGGTCAACATACTTTCATCAATGGTAGTCTGACCAGCAACAATCAAGCCGTCCACCGGAATTTGTTCACCAGGTCGGACAAATACGATATCATCCACCACAACATCCTCTACAGGAACTGTCACTTCTTTTCCATCCCGCAAGATGGACGCTGTTTTAGCCTGTAGAGCCATCAATTGTTTGATTGCTTCACTGGTTTTTGTTTTAGCCTTCTGCTCCAAGTATTTTCCTAATAGAATCAGGGTAATGATCATTGCACTGCTTTCAAAATAAAGATCGGAATTATGTGGATTAAAGAACCCATTATAAATACTTAAGGCATATGCCGCTGAAGTTCCCATCGCCACTAAAACATCCATGTTGGGCGCTTTGGTTTTCAAGGCATGATACGCTCCCTGATAAAAACGCCAACCAATCCCGAATTGTACTGGAGTCACTAAAATCAGTTGGACCCATGGAATATGGAAGAAATGCACCCAACCGGCATGACTTCCTAGCAGCATTGCAATCATCGAGACCATCAGCGGTGCCGTTAATAAGGCACTTACAATCAGATCTCGCTTCATTTTGTTTAAATAGCGTGCCTTTTCTTCAGCAATTTTCTGCTTGTGGGCATCATCAAAAAGAATCGCTCCATAGCCAATATTTTCAACTCGTTGAATAATTTGCTCAGAGGTCAAGTTATCCGCAAACTGAACAGTCGCTTTTTCAGTTGCTAAGTTAACAGTCGCCTCAACTACCCCCGGGGTTTCTTTTAGTTCCTTTTCCACCCGGGCAGAGCAGTTGGCACAGGTCATGCCCGTGATTACATAAGTTTCAACTGTAGCTTCAGACAATTAAACCACCTCAGTATCAAAACCTGCTGCGGTAACTTTTTCCGCAATTTGCTGCGCATTGATTTGGCTTTCGTCAAATTTCACAACGCCTTCGTTCTTCTTCAGGTTAATTTTGACCTTTTCAATTCCTGGTAATTCATTCACTGCCTTTTCAACTGTTGCTACACAATGGTTACAGCTCATTCCGTTAATCGCAAATTTTTGTTTCATGATGTTTATCCCCTTTTTTGTTTTTATTTTCACTTCGCATACTATTCCACTAAGTCGTTTTATTGGTGAGTGGGTTGTGCTTGGCTCTAGTTACTCTTTTACTCTTGTCACTGTCAGAAGTGGAACTGGCAGCTTATTCATACTAAGGTAATCATTTTTCTCTGAAAAATGAGTTTTATTTTCATACCGCATCCCATTCCACTATGTTGTTCTATTAGCGCATAGTCTATACTTTGTTTTACTTGCTCTTTTACTTTAGTCACTGCCAGAAGTGGAACTGGCATGATGTTTGCACTCACATTGGCCGGGTATGCAATTACACTGAATACTGGCAACTGGTTGTTTATCGGCTAATTGCTGTTGGATAAAAGCAATGTCTTTTTCAGTTAAGTCGGCTTGTTCAATCAATTCACCAATGGTATGACCGATTCGTTTGGCACAGATGTGAGAAAAAAGATTCTCGGTCGCACTTTGAACCGTTTCTGCCTCACTAACGTTTGGATGATAAATATACTTTTTGCCTTCTTGTTCGGTACGTAATGCTTCCTTTTTAACTAAACGACCAAGCAAGGTTTTGATTGTTGCAGGCTTCCAATCCTTACTTTCACCTAAGACCTCAATAATTTCTTGCGCCGTAGCTGACTGCAATGTCCAGACGACTCGCATGATTTCCCACTCGGAATCGCTGATTTTTACTGGCTCTAACGTCACAGACATGTTGGGCCTCCTTTCCGATTACATTTGTAATTACAAACATAGTTTACATTTGTAATTGGAAAAGGTCAAGCAATATGTCTAAAAAATAGTGAACTTTTTTCTACTTATCAAAAAAAGCAGCCGAGGGATTTTGTCGCCCTCAACTGCCTCTAAATACTTTTCTATTATTTTCCACTAGTCAAACAACGCATCGCATTCAATACTGCTAAAACTGTTACACCAACATCCGCAAAAACAGCAGCACCCATGGAAGCAAGTCCTAACGCGCCTAAGATTAAAACAAAGACCTTGATTCCAATGGCAAAAATTATATTCTGTTTTACAATCCGCATAGTTTTGCGGGCGATTTTGATTGCTGTTGGAATTTTGGCAGGCTGGTCATCCATAATTACCACATCCGAAGCTTCAATCGCTGCATCGCTGCCTAAACCGCCCATAGCAATTCCTAAATCAGCTCTAGCAAGAACCGGAGCATCATTCATTCCGTCACCTACAAAGGCCACCTTTTGATTCAACAGCTTTTCTAATTGCGTTACTTTATCTGCTGGCAATAGTTCGCTATACACTTTATCGATCCCAATCTCGCTGCCGATCGCTTCAGCAATCGTGCGGTTATCTCCAGTGAGCATCACTGTTTGCTTAATGCCCGCCTGTCTCAATTGAATCATCGTTTCAGCGACACCGGATTTCAGCTCATCCGCAATTAGAAGATAGCCTACATATTGCTGATCAATTGCTACATAAATGATCGTGCCTATTTCATTAACGGGCCCAAAAGCTACCCCTGCCTGTTTCAACAATTTCGTATTTCCGACTAAGTATTGTTGTCCATCAACTGTTGCCTCAATTCCGTAACCCGCTCGTTCTTCTAAAGCAGTAACTGGCAATAATGGTGCTTGATTCGCTCTCAAGATTGATTGAGCAATCGGATGGCTTGAGTTTTGTTCTACACTGGCCACACCTTGCAGAAATTTTTTCTGATCCATCGTTGTTTCCATTTTTTGAATTGCAAATACACCCTTGGTCAAGGTTCCTGTCTTATCAAAAACTACCGTGTCAATTGTTGCTAGTCGTTCAATATAGTTACTTCCCTTGATCAGAATTCCAGCCTTACTAGCACCGCCAATACCGCCAAAAAAGCTTAACGGAACAGAAATAACTAAGGCACAAGGGCAAGATATAACCAAGAAAGTTAGTGCTCGGTATACCCACATTTGAAAAGGTTCGTTCAGAATCATTGGTGGAACAACTGCCAAAAGAACAGCCAATCCTACTACAATTGGTGTGTAGTAACGAGCAAAACTAGTGATAAAGTTTTCAGCCGGCGCTTTTTTGCTGCTGGCATTTTCCACTAGATCCAAAATTTTATTTACAGTGGATTCACCAAAAGTGGTAGTTGTTTTAACTGTTAAACGACCACTTTGGTTCACAAAACCACTTAAAATTTCTTCCCCGACGATTACTTTTCTAGGAACAGCTTCTCCTGTTAAAGCTGACGTATCCACAAAGGATTGTCCATCAATGACCTTGCCATCCAAAGGTACTCGCTCGCCAGGATTAACAACAATCGTCTCTCCAACCTTGATACTTTCGGGAGCTACTTTTTCTACTTGACCATCAATTAAACGATTGGCATAGTCAGGACGAATTTCCAATAACGCACTAATTGATTTTCGGGAACGGTTAACAGCATAATCTTGGAAAAACTCGCCTATTTGGTAAAAGAGCATGACACCTACAGCTTCTGGATATTCTCCAATTGCTAGAGCACCAATCGTGGCGACCGACATCAAAAAATTTTCATCAAAGACTCGCCCTTTTAAAATATTGGTTGCAGCTGTTTTCAGCACATCCCAACCAATCCATACATAAACCGCTAAATAAGCCGCAAATTTCCAAGGCATTGCTGGATCAAGCAGTACTAAGGCCAACGTAGCAATCAACGCCACAGTAATCTGAATAATTTTCCCAGTCTGGCTTTCTTCTTTCTTTGGAGCAGTTAAATCCTTCATTTCAACATCCGGCTCGAATTGATGGACTGTTTTTTCAGCCTCGTCGCAAATTCGCGACATTTCCTTTTCCGGTGCTTCAATAATCATTTTGGTTGTCATAAAATCAATAGTTGCTCGTTTAACCCCATTAATTTCTTGTACTGCATGTTCGATCTTTGATGCGCAATGAGCACAATCTAAACCGTCTAAGCGATACGTCTTTTCCATGATTCGTCCCTTCTTCCCAAAACACATGAATACTTCTTCATAGATAATTATATATGATCACAAATTCATATGTCAACCGAATCAACCAACTCTCTCTTGAAATAAAAAATTTAGATCTTATTTGATCAATTTACTGAGAAAGTGTTTAAAAATTCTGATTTCAGTAGATTACGATACTATACTATATTGAGGAATTAGTGAGTGATTGAACAAGAAAAGAGGACTGATTGTGACTATAAAAGAAATTAGAAAAATTAAGCTTGTGGCAGATTGGCTGTTGGTTGCCTATATCTATTCTGTATTTTCAGCAGCGACTAGAGGGAGCGGTTATTTTGCGGTTAATTTAAGTTTGTTAATAGGCAGTGTCCTTTTAAGAGATTTGCTGCCAAAAGAATATCGCTTTGGCGGAACTTTTCTCAAAAAAGGAAATCGTTGGATGGAATTTATAATCGAGGCAATCTTAATACTTAGCATTGCTTTTGTGTTAATTGAACTACTTAAAAAAAAGCGACCCTATCTCAATAGGATCGCTTCACTCAGTCTCGTAAAATCTTCTCCATCTTTTTCCCTTTAGTCAGCTCATCAACCAGCTTGTCTAAATAGCGGATTTCCCGCATTAAAGGATCCTCAATTTCTTCTACTCTTACGCCGCAAATGACACCTTTAATCAATTCGCGGGATGGATTCATCGCAGGTGCTTCTGCAAAGAAAGTTCTGAAATCAACCTTGGCTTCCAATTGAGCTTCCAATTCTTCCTGACTATAGCCCGTTAACCAGCGAAAAATTTCGTCGACTTCCGCTTTGGTACGATTTTTCTTCTCTGCTTTAATTACATAATGAGGATACACACTTGCTACACTCATGGTGAAAATACGATGCTCTGTCATAAACTCCTCCAGATAATTATTTTCTTTAGTTTACATGATTAAACTTCTGAAGCCTTGCGTTTAGCTTGCGCTACAAACTCGTCCATTTGCTGGTAAAGGGCCGCTCGCAATACTTGAACATCGCGTAAAACCAGCTGCTTTCCTTTAACCAACTGTTGTCCGTTCACCCATACATCTGATACGTTGCTGGCATTTGCTGAATAAACCAGTGCAGAGTAGGCATCAAAAATTGGAAACATAGTGACTGACTGCGTTTCAACTAAAGTAAGATCGGCTTTTTTTCCAACCTCCAAGGAACCAACTTGATTAAACAAACCCAATGTCTTAGCGCCACCTGCTGTGGCTATCTGGACAATTTCTTTCGCTGGAAAAGCGCCACGATCAGCTAAATGTGTCTTATGAAAATTAGCAAACATTCGCATCTGGGTAAACAGATCCAAAGTATTGCCGCTGCTTGGCCCATCTGTACCTAAGCCTACTGTTAATTGGTGTTCTAGCATCCCGCGGACAGGTGCCACTCCTTTAGCAGATTTAGTGTTAGCACCAATACAATGGGCAATTCGTACGTTGTCTTTGTATTCCTTCACTAGTTCCATATCTTCCTCAGTCATAAAAATACAGTGAGCCATAATAAACTCTTGGTCAAGGTAGCCTAGTTCGTGGAGAAAAGCGATGGGCGTCTGCTGATACTTTTCAGTAAATTCCTCCATCTCATAGGTCATTTCCTCAACATGCATAGTAATCGGTACATTATATTTACGACTCAAGGCAGCAATGGCCTCCAAGGTTTTTAAATCATTAGTATTGGGCGCATGAGGAGCAATCACTGGCGTAATCATTTCGTGCCCCTGCCATTTTTGAATGAATGACTCACAGTAAGCTAATGCATCTGCTGAATCTTTAGCATCACAGGTAGCCATATCAATAATCGTCTCACCCAACAAAGCTCGAACCTTCATCGCTTCAGCAGCCTGTGCTACTTCATCTTCAAAATAGTACATATCGCAAAAAGCTGTCACACCACTCAACAGCATCTCAGCCATTGCATATTCCGCTGACGCTCGCACCAACTTCGGCGTCATCACCTGCTCCAAAGGGAATAGAAAACGACGTAACCGATCCGGAACATCATCTCCTAATGATCGGAACGGAATCATACCCGTGTGAGTGTGGGTGTTAATCATGCCAGGTAACAAAATACCTTTTTGACCATCGAGAACTTCATCCGCCTGCGGCAATGAATCGCTCATCGGCCCCAATTGACTGATGCGGTTTTCTTCTATTAAAAGATAGCCATGCTTGTATTCCGTCCACTCCTCATCCATCGTGAGGATATGGACATTTTTAACGAGCTGCTTCATTAGTTAACACTCCATCTTCCGGAAAAACCAAAGGATAGAAGGTTTGATTTTTCGTATCCATCATGCCCTTGTCAGTAACCTTAATGGCTGGAGAAACCGGTAATGACAAAGTAGAGAACGACATAATTTCGTTCATATTTTCGTACCCTAATGCTTGCATGGCTGATCGAACCTGCTGCAAATCATACCCTAGTTCACTGACTGGTGCTTGAGACAAGATTCCACCGATTGGCAGTGGACAAGTAGCTGTGACTTTCCCATCTTCAACTACCACATAACCACCTTGCATCTCCAGCAGCTTATGTTGAGCCGCTAAAATAGATGCTTGGTCATTTCCCATTACCATCAAGTTGTGATGATCATGGGCCCAAGTAGTCGCGATGGCACCTTTCGCTTTGATCGGTTGATCCATTAGTGCGTAAGCAATATTCCCATTGATTCCGTAACGCTCCATCACCATCAACAAGCTGCACTTGGCTGCATCCAAATCAAGAACGCCGTTTACTACTGGAATTTCTTTGACAATCGGTTGAGTGAACGTTCCAATTACTTGTTTCTGAATCACATTGCAGCGAACCGTATCCTTTTCCGTTTGAACCCTCAGCTGCAAATCGTCTTTCGTTAACTGACGACAACGAACACTTTGTTGATAGTGGGCCGGGAAGTTTTCAACGACTTCTGGATGATGGAATGCATCGCCCTGTTGATAAACCTGTTCACCAGATTTGTAAACAGCTGCGATATCAAAATCAGCTAAATTATCCAGCAAGATGAAATCAGCCATTCTACCTGGAGCGATCATGCCGCGGTCATTCAAGCTCATACGACGTGCTGGCGTGTAAGTGGTCATATAGATCGCTTGTTCCATTGGCAAACCGCTGGCAACAGCCTTTTTCAGATTCTCATTCAAATGACCGTTCAACAGATCATCCGCCATAATATCGTCGGTAATAATGCAGGCAAAGTCATACATCTGGTGTTCATTGATAACCGCCATATTCTCCGGAGTGATGGATTTATTTTGAAATTGAATAAACAAACCAGCTGCGATTTTTTCCAATAAGTGCTCAGGAAATTGATGCGTATGATCAGAGGTGATCCCACTGTATAAAAAGTCAGCTAATTCCTGATCATAGATTTTAGGAATGTGCCCTTCCAAAGGCATGGTTGGCCGTTCCTTTTTACATAAAGCAATAATCTCTGCAATTAAGGAATCGGGTTCATAGGCAATTCCCTTAAAATTCATCGCTTCCCCCAGACAAATGACTCGCGGATTCTTTAGCAGCTCTTTTACTTCTGGCAAGCCGATCATTCCACCCGTTGTTTCCAGTTCGGGAGTGGTAGAAGGTACCGACGACGGAATTGCGTGGAAAATATCCAGCCGGGTTTTTGCTGCCATAAAATGCTTTAGACCCTCTAAGCCAAATACATTAGCCATTTCGTGTGCATCAGCAACTACCGTCGTTACGCCATAACGCATCACAGCCTCCGAGAAGATGGTCGGTGTAGTCATGGAACTCTCAATATGCATGTGGATATCCAGCAAACCAGGAATCATGTACTGATTTTCAGCATTGATAATACTATCACTGGAAAGTTGGTTTAAATCAGAAGAACTGATGTAATAAAACTTGTTACCCTTAATGGCAACATTTTGTTTGGTGAATGTCCGAGTTGGTGTTTGAAATACTTGAGCATTTTTAATGATCTTGTCTACTTGCATGAATGTTTTCCCCTAATCCTTCTTTTCTTTCCCTCATTTTAGCAAACCAAATCAGCCTTGCCAAAAGGTATTTTGCTTTTTAAGCAATAAAAAACTCGTTGGGAACTATTGCAGGTATTTCCCAACGAGCTGAACTTATTTATCTTTCATTGCTTGAGTTACATCGGCTTCAAATTCTGATTCAAACGATCCACCATCCAAGCCAGTCGTTTTTCCCGACCAGCATCTGTTTTAGCATCAAGGTACGCTCGGGTGTAGGTTTTCTTCACAGAAGCTGACATGGCTTCAAAGTTCATACGGGCCGGTTCATATTCTTTCAGCAAATCCGCCACCATCACAATATTTTCTTCTGTGATTTGTGGTGCTTTAGGTTTATCCCATTGACCATTTTCCTTGGCTTCATTGATTTTAGCTCTGCCAAGTTCTGTCATCTTCCCTTGCTCCTCCAACTTTTTGACCAGTTTCTTGTTCTTTTCCGACCACTTGCTGTTGGCTCGGCGACAGGCAAAATATTTCTTATAGGAGTGGTCATCCAGGCTCTTCATCTGTCCATCAATCCAGCCGTAGCACAACGCTTCCTCCAGTGCATCATTAGCAGAAAGTGTTGCGGGACCACCTTTTTTTCCAAAAAGCAGCCAGACCCCTTCGCTAGTGGTTCCGTTCTCTGCTAACCAAGTACGGAATTCACCTCTGTCTCTAAATGTAAGAAGATTATTCATTCGCCTTTCCACCTATTCCTTTCATTGGTTCTCCCCATTTTCCTGGAGTAGTTCCATCCCAATTGAAATACGATTGTCTAATGGATTGGACAGGCAGGATCTTCTGCATCCGTTGCTCTTCAGTCAAAGTCTCATCACAAATATACTCATCTGCTAATACATTTCGAATTTTACACAAGAAGATATCGCCTCCATCTAGTACAATCGAACGATCCACTTCCAGTTCATAGATCCAAGGACTTTTTGCAAGAACTGGCACATCTAAAACTCGTCCTTTTTCAATCTCTATTGGAATATCCATCTTATCCATAGCATAGCCATTCGTATTGCCAAGGTAATCAGCAATCGGCAGCAGCTCCTCGGAGACAAGACTAGCAGAAAAGATCTTGTTTGCTCGAATCCGATCCTTAGTCAATTTTTCATCTGCGATACAGGCCATCACGCCCATTTCCTGGTCGAAATAGTAGCTAAACCAGCTGAATAATCCAAAATTGGGTGTCCCATCCTCCTTTGTTGTGCCGTACACAAACAACGTTTGGGGACAGAAGTGATTAGAGATGTCGATTGATTTTTTCATAGCTTTTGCTCCTTTTCGATAAGATTAGACAATATTTTTTGCAAATCCTTCTCAAAGGCTCTAACCTCTGCTTCTGAAAAGTCTGCATAATAAACATCATTCATTTCCTGTGAAATTTTATTGTATTCATCATTTAATTTACGTGCTGTGTCTGTTAATGAAATACGAATTTTCCGTTTATCCATTTGATCAGATACTCGTTTAATCAGGTTGGCCTGCTCCATTCGTTCCAGCATACTAGTTAAGGTTGTTTTAGCTAAACTCGTTTTTCGTGACAATTCAACAATTGAAATGTCGTCCTCTTGCCACAAAACATATAAAATTCGCCCCTGTGCACCATTGAATTCCTCCACTCCTGCATTCGTCAGCATTTTCTCAAAAATACGCCCGCTGATTTGTGTAATTTGAGTCATTAAGAAGCCACCTTGCGTTTCCATAATTATGCGTTCACCTCTGCTTTATTAAATAGTACTATATAGTACTATTTTACACAAACCTTTTTTATGATTTAGTTAACCTCTACAATTGATACAAAAAAACTAGCTCTACCATGATGGTATGAACTAGTTTTTCAGATTGTTTAGTTATTCATTGTACGGTTCCATTGGTCAATCCAGTTAGGCAGATTTTTGTTGATCATTTTGAAATCAACTGCTTCTGAACGGTCAGCAATTGCTCCATAAGTTTTATTTTCTGCTTCTGCTTCAGTCAACTTAACATCTTTGTTCGTTGGACCTTCGTTCAATGATAGAGCTTTCGCCTTTTGTGATTCTTCACTGATACGGTGGTTCACGAATGCTAGTGCAAGGTCTTTATTTTCTGTTTCTTTTGGAATATTTACTGTGTTGTAATTTGCGTATGTGCCTGATTCAGGAACAACGTATTCAACATTTTCAGAAGCACCCTTGATGATGTCTACTGCAAAGTCTGCTACTACAGCTACTTCAATCTCACCAGACTGGAACATGTTTGCCAGGTCGGAAGATTTAGAGTAAGTTTTTACTACGTTTGGTTTCAGTTCTTCCATTGCTTTAAAGGCTGCTTCACCATTGTCAGAAGCAATATCTTTACCTGCATGGTCGCTTGCTACGTAGAGCATTAATGGTCCTGCTGTTACAGTGATATCTGGAACTGAAATTTTTCCTTTTAATTCATCGCTCCAAAGATCATCCCAGCTAGTAATTTCCTTGCCAACTTTTTCTTTGTCATACACGATACCGATACTGTTTACTGCGATTGGCACACCCGCACCGCTTTCGTACACTTCCTTCGCACCATCGGTTAAGTTTGCTAAGTTAGGTACGTCTTTTTCAGTAATATCCAAGAACATATCATCTTGGTTTCCTTCTGTTGAATTGTTTTGAGCCAATTCAATGACATCTACACCTGATTTCGGATTGTTTTTCAGTTTAGTGAACCGGTCAGCACTATTGCCGACTTCTAACGTAACCTTCGCATCATTTTCCTTTGAAAATGGATCCATGATGTCTTTTTTCACGATGTCTTCACTTAAACCAAAAGTAGAAACTACCAATGATTTACTGCCGGTACTTGAGCTGTTGTCATCTGAGCTTCCTGTACTGCCGCCACCATTGTTTGCTGCGCTGTTGCCGCACGCTGCCAAGGCAATACTTGTTACTGCCACCATACCTACTAAAAATTTCTTTTTCATCCTTTTAGCTCCTTTTATTTTTCTAAAATGACTAATTTTTCAGCAGGGAAGCTCAGCGCAATGCTGTCCCCTGTTTGAAACACTTGTTGGTCACTGCCGTTAACCAGCAGCTTGCCTAATGATGATTCTACTTCGTATTGATGGCTCTTGCCTAAGAAGGTCCGAACGCTGATTTTGCCTTTAATCGGTCCATCGGGCTTAATTTCGATGTCTTCAGGACGAATTGTCGCTACCGCTTTTTCGTTGGTTCCTTGAGACAGCTTACTAGAAACACTTGTTCCATCAGCGGTTGTATACGTTCCATCGGCATTCTTGGTTACTTCAAAAAAGTTTTCAAATCCGATAAAATGAGCCACAAATTGCGTCTTAGGTAAACGATAAATGTTTTCTGGCGTATCGTATTGTTCAATTACGCCCCCATTCATAATTGCAACCTTGTCAGAAATAGAAAAGCACTCTTCCTGATCGTGAGTTACGAAGACTGTTGTAATACCTAATTGGCGCTGGATTCGTTTGATTTCGATTCGCATTGCTACCCGTAATTTTGCATCCAAATTACTTAGTGGTTCATCTAATAGTAAAAGCTTTGGTTCAATAATCAACGCCCGGGCCAAAGCTACTCGCTGACGTTGACCACCGGAAAGCTGTTTAGGATAGCGATCTCCTAAATCTTCCAGTCCACAAATTTTCAACATATCAGCAACTTTTTGATCCATAATTTCTTTTTTCTCTTTACGCAATTTCAATCCAAAGGCTACATTTTCCGCAATGGTTAAATGTGGGAACAATGCATAGCTTTGAAACACCATACCAAAATTTCGTTTATGAACGGGAACCTTGGTTAAATTATCATTATCCAAAATAAAATCGCCATCGTTGGGTTGAATCAAACCGGCAATTACTCGTAAAGTCGTTGTTTTCCCACAACCACTTGGTCCCAGCAAAGAAACTAGTTCACCCTTGTCCATGGAAATATTTAAATCTTTTAGAATATCTTGCTTGCCGTCATAGCTGACACGAATGTCGCTTAATTCTACAAATGACACGATAGTTTCGCTCCTTGTTTATTCTTAATTTGTTAACAGTAACAGCGATTGTAGTGAGTACAAATACCGTTCTGCTAAGTAGTTTTTCTTAGCAAGGCTTAGCTTATATGCTTCTAGCCTTTGATATACTGTGAAAAGCAAAACTGGCAGCTAACTCACGATTAAGGAAGTAATTTTTCTATGGAAAATTACTTTGATTTTCGTACGCTTACCATTCTGCTAAGTAGATTTATCCTAGCAAATCTCCAAAACAAAATTCTCCATATAACTTGAACAACTGTGAAAAGCAGAACTGGCACTAAACTATTGATGCCAATCCTAGCGTCCGTTCAATTAGGAACATCAAACCAATTGTCAGAAGCATCAGCATGACTGAAATCGCAGAAACAGTTGGGTCATAGTTGTATTCCATGTAGCTTAGTAATGATGTTGGCAGCATCGTAACTCCTGGGCCAGATAAGAACATCGACACCGGCACATTATTAAAGGAATTAACAAACGCCAACATAAAAGAAGCAAAAATACCGGACGAAACATTCGGCAGCACAATTTGAACAAATGCTCGAAATCTCGTACAGCCCAATGTCCAGGCAACTTCCTCCATTGAATAATCCAACTGGTCCATGCTAGAACCGACTACCCGAATAATGTACGGCAAGCTAATTAGAAAGTGTCCCATCAGCAGGCCTTGGAAGACTGGCAAACCTAATGAAACAACAATAAACTGGAACAAAGTATAACCAACAACGATTCCAGGAATCACAGTGGGTGATAAGAAGAAGCTTTTAATTAAGCTGCGGCCTTTCATTGGGAAGCGTGCCAAAGCATAAGAAGCTGGCACACCGACTAACAAAGCCAAAAAAGTTGCCAGAACACCGATCAATAAGCTTAGCCTAAAACTACTCATGATTGATTCATTGGATAAGGCATTGGCATACCAATCTAGTGTGAAGCCCTTAATTGGAAATTGGATGGCCGCTGCTGTACCGAAGGAGGTAATCCCAATTAAGACTAACGGTAAAAATAGAAATGCGAATACTAAGATCGCAATGACAGTCATTCCTTTTTGTCTACGCATTATGAAACTCTCTCCTATCCACTTGTTTAGCAATGAAATTCAAGACCTTCATAACCACTAAGGTCGTAACAATCATAATCAAAGCAATTACAGCTACGCCATTCCAATCCCCTAAAGTGGCTGCTCGCTGATACAAGAAGGTCGACATCAGCATTTTCTGATTCCCACCTAATAGCTGCGGCGTAGTGTAGGCTGTTAATGTGCCAGTAAATACAAGAATACTTCCCACAATTGCTCCCGGAATAGATAACGGCAGCACAATTTTCATAAAGGCCGTAAATGGTGAAGCTCCCAGTGTTTCAGCAGCCTCAAGCATCTCACCTTCAATATTCTCCATGACCCCAACTAACGTCATTACCATGGTTGGCAAAAATAAATACACCGAGCCGATAATAATGGCAAACTCTGTGTATAGCAGATTCAATGGTTGTTCAATTAATCCACTCTTCAGTAATAGGCTGTTCAAGACGCCGTTTTTCCCTAAGATATTGATCCAGGCAAAACTTCGAATAACCGAGTTAGTCAATAGAGGAAACAGGGTCATCGCCATTAAAATTCCACGCCACTTTTTGTTCAACCCAGCAATAAAATACGCGGTAGGAATCCCAAAAACTAATGAAGCGACGGTTACAATACTTGACACACGGATGGTACGCCAGAAAATCCCCCGATTGTACTCATCTTGGAAAAAAGATACATAATTGCCTAATCCACCATTTTCTGGTAGAAAGCTTGGAAAAATACTTGCCACTAAAGGAAGAATCAAAAAGAACACCAGTAGGACAAATCCCGGTAAAAGGATGAAATAAGGAACATTTTTCTTCATTTTAAACTCCTCGTTCGTTTTTAACATAGATGTAGTATATACGATTTTTTTCGTGTGGACAATACAATCTTGCTAATAAAAATATTTTCGAGGTAATATAGTCAAAAAGCTGCATTATTCGATTCTTTTTTGACTACTTTAGTCAGATACACATAATCACCATTTTAATTGGACATTGTCTCACTAAATTAATGTTCGTGTTTTACCCGTTTCCAGAATGTTGAATATTTTATTGATAAAAAAAAGATCAAAAGAACAGATTCGTCTTTTGATCACTCTAATTACAGCTATACTATTTTTCTTCTATTAAATAGCTTTCCAGCTTTGGAATGCTAACCTCTTCTGAATAACTCAGCTTTTTAAAAGTCTTGCCACTTATCTGGATCATCTTCCTTCTCTTCATCACTTTTCTTTGTATCCTTTTTAATGAAAAAAAAGTAAATAATATAGGATGCACCCCCAGCTAAAATCAAGGCAATCAGAATTTTACTAATAAAAAAGCCCATGATTACTCACCTTGTTGCGTTACAACTGTATCTGTTCCGTTAACTGTAACCCAACCATGTTTCTTTCTAGCCTGAGCTTCTTCATAGCGGATTAGTTCATCAGTCACCGATTCAGCAATTTTTTGGTTCGCTGCAGCCTCAGCTTCGGCTGCTTTAGTCTTTTTATAAGCTTCACTATCAGCTTGAGTTTTAGCTGTTTCTGCATCAAGCTTGGCTTTTTCGTTTTCTTGGCCGGCACGAATAATAGCATCAATGGATTTTTGGGTTTCCGGATCGACGTCAGGAACACCTAGGGTTACATCTTCTACTTCAAAACCCTTTCCTTCTACTGATTTTGCAAAATTCGTCAGTACCTCAGCTTCCACCTTAGAGGACTCGCCGGAAAGAATATCTAGTAAACTGTATTTTGCATAGACTTCTCGAGAAACCTTTTGGAGTTTTGATTTTAACCAGCCATTTTCGATATCCGTACTGGTAATATTTCCAAATTCCTTATACATTTTCGCAGCCTTAGTTGAATCTACCTTGTAATCGTATTTAATATTGATGGAGGTTTTCTTGCCATCACTAGTTGACACCGAAACATTTTCAGCCTGAATCGTCTGTAGGCGAATCGGGTATTGAATGACCTTGTCGATACCAACAAACTTCACCCCTTGTGTCAGGGCCTGATCTTTGATTCCACCGTTCATTGAGTAGCGAACACCCACGTATCCGTTATCAATTCTCTCGAAGAATTTTAAAGCCGCAACAACGCCCACTACGACAACAACCAAAAAGATTATTATCCCCTTAAATCCTTTTGAATTTTTCATTTCAGTCATTTTTGGTTTTTTATCTTGTTTCATTTAAGAATCCCCTTTACTCCCCAATATATAAAAAATGGTCATCGCAACAGCTTACGATGACGTAATTTGAGAATACCATAAATTGCTTTAAAGAAGAATACTATTTTGTGAAAAACAAAACAGAGAACGAATAGTTTACGATAGCTCTTTTATAAAATCATTTATTTTTCGCCCTTACTCTCCATCCAACCCATTCTTTTTATAGGCATAGATAAACACTCCAAAGCTAACCACCAACCAAGCAATTAAAACGAGAATATCTTTACTGTTCCATTGATAACCATCACCAGAAAATGCCTGATCAGCAAATTGACTGATTACGCCTGAATAAACGTAGCTGACTACCTTTGCCAAGGTAGGATTAAAAATACGAAACATCGGTGCTAGGGTAAGCGATAGTAAAATTGGCATGCCAATCAGACTTGATTGCATTTGGCCTTTAGCATAAATACCGATAACATAACCGATCAAAATACTAATTAGACTACCCACCGTAGTTAGTATCAGATAGGCACCTAACTGGATTTCTCCAAACGAAGCACCACTGACAGGTATTAACAGAAGATTAACGATTATCAGGATCATTAATGAAGGCAGCATACTACCGATAAAAAATTCTGCTCCATTTACTGATGAAGTCATTAATACGCGCAGAGTATTTTTCTCTTTTTCTTCGGCTAGTGGATGACTGCTCATCATGATACCACCCATAATAATATTAAACATCAGTCCAAAGCTTAGCAAAAATGAATCTTTAGAGAAGTGCATTCCACCTTCTGTGGCGTCCACCTCCGGCATCATTGCCTTCATCACTATGACAAAACCGATCGCCATAAAAGGAGCAACCATAATACTCATATTGCGTACGATCGACTGCAGCTTCATCACGAAGATGGCATCGATTTTTCTAATGGATAATTTCATACTAGTTCCCTCCCAGTTACTTCTAAAAAGACTTTTTCTAGCGTTGGTTCGCAGGAATGAATGGCTGCCAGGCTGTCTTCTGCCAGCCATTGATCAATTTTAGCTCTCGTTTCATTCGAATGAGCCAAGGTTAGCTCCTTCCCATTCTTCAATGTTATCTGATAGAACTTGTCACGATTGAATTTTAGACACAGCTCTTTTGGACTGCCACTCTCCACAATGAGTCCGTCATTCAGTAAAGCGACTTGATCACATAATTTAGCGGCTTCTTCCATATTATGAGTGGTTAAAAAGATGGCTGTTCCTTTTTGCTTTAATTCCAACAGTAATTGATAGACTGCTTCTGAGGTACTGGGATCAAGTCCGCTGGTTGGTTCATCCAAGAATAGAACCTTGGGCTCGTGTAAAATGGCTCGGGCTAAAACTAAACGTTGCTTCATCCCTTTTGACAGCTTACCAGCCAGCTTTTTCTTGTGCTCCAACAAGCCGACCTTTTGCAGCAGCAGCTCAACGCGTTTTTTATCAATTCCCAATATCCGAGCGAAAAAGCTCAGATTTTGATAAACGCTCATCTTCTCATATAACCCGCTGTTGTCAGTAATGATGCCGATTTGCTGGTAGATCGTCTCATTGATTTGTTCAACCGGTTTCCCTAAGACTGAGGCTTTGCCGGCACTTTGAGTAAGCTGTCCAGTCAATATTTTGATGGTTGTGGTTTTCCCTGCTCCTGATGGGCCTAAGAATCCAAAAATTTCACCTGGTTGTACAGAAAAGCTTAAGTCTTTTAAGGCTGTTTCCTTTCTAAATTGTTTTGCTAAATGATCCACTTGAATCACGGATGAATTTTCCATGCTGATTCTGCTCCTTCACTAGTATCAATTAAGCAGTCGCTGTTTTCGACTTCTCTAACACCTATCTTAGCGAAGGAAATGGAAAAAGACGTAAAAAACGGGCGAATTGTACTCCATTTCGCCCCAAATGTACGAAATACAGGCTGAAAATAAGCAATTCCAACCTGAATTGTACCTTTATCCTTCAATTAATTGCTTCATTTCCTCCAAACGAGTTCGAGATAACGGAAGCTTGTTAGTAGAGTTTCCTTTCAGAATAAGCGTATAACTATTTTTAGAATAGCTGATTAGTTCAGAAATTCTTTGCAGATTTACCAGATACGAGCGGTGACAACGGAAGAAACCAAAGTGTGCCAGCTTCTCTTCTAACTCAGTCATTGTTAAGACTGAAGGAAAATATTCTTCCCCAATGCGAATATTGCTGACACTATTAATACTTTCAATATAGTCAATTTCATTGGGACTGAAAAAGATAGTTTTGTCAGCTAATTTGCACGCGACTTTAAAAACATTCCTTGGCTGTAAATGGTGGCTTTCATTCTCTGATGTGGAGGGTGAATCTTCCGAAACCAAATCAGTTTTTTCTAGTCCAATAGTTCGTTGATAGCGATAAATATCTTTACTTAGCAATAACAACTCTTCAATATAGTAAGCAGTGAAAAGAGTCGCTATTTCTTGTTGGCGAATATATTCTAAGGCTCTTAAATACAGTTCGATTCCCTCATCAGTCAAATTCGTTAAGGGACTCTCAATGAGCAGCACCTGAGGCTGAAATAAAAATAGTCGGAATAAGCTAACTCGCTTTTTTTGATCTGGATTCAGTAGTTTCACCTTCGTTTGCCAAACATCCAGCAACGAGAAGGCTTCTATTTGCGGCTCCAAATTTACAGGATAATTGGCTATCTTTTTGAAAAACTTTAAATAGCCGCTGACAGTTAGATTCTCATACAACCCATCATCCTTCATTTCTGAAAGCAGTCCTGTTGTCTGACATTCAACGGTACCACTGGAGGGTGCCACTTTCCCTGTGATTAATTTAAACAATAGTTGACTTTCTTCATGGGTCATTTTGATGCCGACTTGATCATTCTTGTTGAGGGTCAAGCTAATATTTTTCAGAATGAACTGATTGTTTTTTTGTTTCATTACATTTTCGAGGTTAATTAAGTTCAACGTATCTCCACTTCCAATAATTTGTTTTTCTCATTATACCTGATTTTTTTGCCAAATAAGCGAAAAAAATTATCTTGCTGCATGCAGCGTTTGATAGACAGTAAAAAAGGCTAGGCAAGTTTGCCTAACCTTAAGCTGCTTATGGATAAATCCGGTTCAACAGACGTGGGAATGGACTTGCTTCACGTACGTGTTCGATTCCTGCAAGGAAGGTAATTGTACGTTCTAAACCAAGACCAAAACCAGAATGAGGAACGCTGCCGTATCTGCGTAAATCTAAATACCATGAGTATTCTTCTTCGTCCAGACCAGCTTCACGAATTTGTTCTAGCAAGTATTCATAATCCGTTGCCCGTTCAGAGCCGCCGATAATTTCGCCGTAGCCTTCTGGAGCAATCATATCTGCACAAATGACCAGATCTTCTCTAGTTGGATGTGGCTTCATGTAGAATGGTTTGATTGCCTTTGGATAATTCAAAATAAAGACTGGACGGTCAAAGGAATTGGCGATAAAGGTTTCGTGAGGAGAACCAAAATCATCTCCCCATTCAATATCCTCAAAACCATTTTCTTTCAATAATTCCACAGCATCATCATAAGAAATACGTGGATAAGGTAATTGGGTATAGCGTTTCAAGACTTCTTTGTCACGACCTAAGACGTCTAATGAGTATTCACAGTTATCTAAAACACTTTGTACCAGGTAAGCCACGTATTGCTCCTGAACTTCTAAGCTTTCCTCCTGGTGCATGAAGGCCATTTCTGGTTCAATCATCCAGAATTCGATCAAATGACGGCGAGTTTTAGATTTCTCTGCTCGGAAGGTTGGTCCGAATGAGAAGACTTTCCCCAATGCCATAGCAGCAGCTTCCATATAAAGCTGACCGCTTTGTGACAAGTAAGCTTTTTGATCAAAATAATTGGTTTCAAACAGGTCGGTGGTTCCTTCTGGAGCGGATCCAGTTAGAATTGGCGGATCAATTTTGACAAAACCATTGTTGTTAAAGAATTCATAGGTCGCACGAATGATTTCGTTGCGGATCAGCATGATTGCGTGCTGCTGAGAAGAACGCAACCATAAGTGACGATGATCCATTAAGAAGTCAACGCCGTGTTCTTTCGGTGTAATTGGATAATCATGACTTTCGCCAACGACTTCAATTGATTTGACACCTAACTCATAGCCAAATTTGGAACGAGTATCCTCACGTATTTCACCCGTGACCCAAACAGAGGTTTCTTGGGTTAAATCTTTGGCAAGCTGGAAGAGTTCCTCGCCAACCTCGTTTTTTACAACCACCGCTTGAAAATAAGCAGTTCCGTCACGAAGCTGCAGGAAAGAAATCTTTCCGCTAGAGCGCTTGTTGGCTACCCAAGCACCAATTTTTACGGTCTCGCCAACATGGTTTTTGGCATCAATAATTTGAATCTGTTTCACAAACGTCTCTCCTATCTTTTATCCCGAACCGTCTTTTTTACTTTTGACTATTTTCGATGAAACGTCGAATGCGAACCACTGCTTCTTCTAGATCCTCTAGGCTGCTGGAGTAGCTCATGCGAACATTTTCCGGTGCTCCAAAGCCTTCACCTGTCACAAGGGCAACATGCTCTTGTTCTAATAGGTCATTTACCCAAGTAGTTACGTTATCGTAGCCACCAAACTCCATAGCCCCTTTAATGTTAGGGAACAAATAGAAAGCCCCCTGTGGTTTCTTCAGCTCAAAGCCTGGCAATGCCGCAACCTTCGGATAAATTGTGTTCAAGCGTTCTTCAAAAGCGATGCGCATTTCACGAACAGTTGATTGATCTCCCAGTAAAGCTTCAAGTGCTGCAACCTGACTGACAGCGGTTGGATTACTTGTTGATTGGGAAACAATATCGGACATGCCTGTGATGATCTCTGCATTCCCAATCGCATACCCAATTCGCCAACCGGTCATTGCGAAGGTTTTAGAAACACCATTGATAATAATGGTTTGTTTTGCAATCTCGTCAGATAATGACGCCATATACGGCGCATGCTTGCCATTATAAACCAACCGTGCATAGATATCATCGGAAACGATCAGGATATCCTTTTCTACCGCCCATTCGCCGATTGCTCGCAATTCATCCTCAGTATAGATCATTCCTGTTGGATTAGAAGGAGAGTTCAGCAAAATAGCCTGAGTTTTATCGGTTAATGCTTCATCTAGCTGTTCTACTGTAATTTTATAATCGTTTTCCTGTTTAGTTTCCACCAAAACAGGGACGCCTTCAGCTAGTTTAACCTGCTCACCATAGCTTACCCAGTAAGGAACCGGAATAATTACTTCATCACCGGCATCCAAAATTGTTTGGAACAACGCGTACAAAGCGAATTTCGCTCCGCTGGTAACAATGACCTGGTTTGCTTCAAGATCCAAGCCATAATCGCGCTTAGTTACTTTAATGATCGCATCCTTTAATTCAGGAGTACCGCCGGCAGCCGTATAGAAGCTGACTTTTCCACTTTTAATAGCCTCGATCGCTGCTTCTTCAATATTGTCTGGTGTAGTGAAGTCAGGTTCGCCGACCGTCAATCCAATCACATTGTATCCTTTTGCTTTTAGTTCTCTTACTTTTGCGGTTGCCGCTAATGTTACTGATGATTCTAGGTTCTGCACACGTTTTGATAATTTCATCGCCATAACTCCCCTACCAAGTTTTTAACTAACGTTTTGTATTTCTTCACCGTCTTCAAAGGAAAACAGGTAATAACTGATGGCACCCTCTTGATCCTTGCCAGTAATTTCCCAGACCGGTTGATCTTTGAATTTGCCAAGATTGGCTTTTTCAATCATGATCTCCGGATGAGCGGCTTGCATTTGCTTCGTCACAGCGTCTTCTGTCAAACCATCGGCAGCGTCTATTACCTGGATATTTTTTCCGGACTTAGGAATAATCACGACAATTTCTTTTCCAGACTGATCCTCACCAGTAACAGTAAAGTACGTCTGATCGCGATTAAACCAATAGAAATTCTCTACCGTTTCAAGGTTAGCATGTTGCTTAGCTAAGTCGACTGCTTCTTTCTTCGCTTGCTGCATCGGACGGTTGGAACGGATAAACAAAATTGTTCCCGACACAATGATAATCAGCAGTATAGCAACTAAGCCGATGATCCATTTATTTACTTTTGATCTCCATGTATCCAAAAAGCATAACTCCTTTCAGATAAGCCCCATTATACCAAAAGAATTCATCTTCCTCACTCATTCTCAGTAGTTTTCTCAGAATTTAAAAATTCGTGGGTCTTTTCAATAATTTCTGGCAGACTAGCTTCTTCGATTGGCAGTTCTTTTGGTAAAGCCTTACGCAGCCGTTGACCATAACCAGCGGTTAAAAAGCGGCGATCCAAAAGAATCATAACCCCTTTGTCCGTTTCAGAACGAATCAGGCGTCCTAAAGCTTGCCGCAATCTCAAAGCGGTATGAGGGACTGCTTCTTGGAAAAAGGGATTCACACCCTGTTCCTCTAAATAATCGTTACGGATTTTCACCAGCGGACGTCTCGGATTTTCAAATGGCAGTCTCGTAACTACCATAATTTGCAAGACTTCACCAGGCAAATCCACACCCTCCCAAAAGCTGTCAGCACCAAACAGCAGCGCGTCTTCTGAAAGCAAAAAGCGTTTCAGCAATTTTTCACGGCTGCCGCCAATCCCTTGAGCTAGTACTTCACGACCTTCGTTTAACAAAGGTACCTTCAGGTGGTGATACACCCGATTCAAAATTTCATGAGAAGTAAACAAAACCAAAATAGGTCGTTTCTCAGCTTCAGCTAAGCCACGAATGACCTCCGCTAAATACTGAGCATAACGCTCGGATGAAGACTCTTGAATCGCAATTCCCTCATCTGGCAGGAAAAGCCGAGCCTGTCTAGCATAATCGTACGGACTTGGAATCACTTTTAATGAAGCATCTGGAATACCCCAGCGTTTCGGAAAATACTGACGATCACTGCCAGATTTCAAGGTTCCGCCAATGTAAAGAATCTGCTCATAGCGTTCGTACCACTTTACTTCCGGCAGCAACGAAGCAGTCAAATCCTGAAAATGTAAGGTTTGGCCGCGATCATCCAGCCAATGTACGTAACGAGCCGCCCATTGTTCGCAAAAGGCTTCAAAGGCCTCTTGCTGCTGATGCAAATCTTCAAACCAGTCAATAAACGTATTCCAGCGTGTTTGCTGCAAAATCGTAAAGCTTTCTTTATGGTTCATAAAATAGTTCTGGCATTGATTGGCTAGGGTTAGAGCATCCTCATATAGTCGCTCCACTCGCTGAATCAAATGCTCTCCAGTTACCGACAAAGTATCCATTTGCTCTTTAGAAATAATCGTTGAATCATTCGTTGTCAGCTGCCCCAACTCCACATATAAATCCGTTAAATCTTCAATTAATTCTTCGGCGATATCTTCCAGCAGTTCAATGCCATGGGAAATCGCCTGGTCTTTCGCTGCTAAATCTTGCCATTGTTGAAAAGCTGCGGCCTCCTTTAAACGATTGATTTCTCGTTGAATGTCCAGTATACTCAGCTGACGAGTGCTGACCCGCTCCAATACCCTATTTAAATGATGTGCTTCATCAATGATCAAATACGGGCTGGCTGGAAGCTGAAAAGTCTTTCGCTGATTTTCCTGAGCTAAAAAGGCATGGTTAGTAATAATAATGTTGCTTTGTTTTAGCTTGGCTTGACGATGGCGCAGAAAGTCAACCTGATAGAAGGGATTATGAACAACCAAGGTATCTAGTCCTTGATGCCCTATTTCTTGCCAAAAGGTATGGCGCAGGCTGGTCATATTTAATTCATCAAAATCACCAGTTTCGGTTTGAGTTAGCCAAACCAGCACAGCCATTTGATAAAAGGCATATTGTTTTTGTTCTGTTTCTTTCTGCAAGTTTTGGTAAAAACGAGCCAAGTCAATATAATGGCTGCTGCTTTTCATGACCACAGCTTGCAGCGGCTGATGCAGTAGCTGATTCAAAGCTGGCAAATCATGTACCAGCATCTGCTCTTGCAGCAACAATGAAACGGTACTGACAATCAGCGGTTTCTCTGGTGTTGCCAGATAACTCATAGGCAGCAAATAGCCCATGGTTTTCCCGAGACCTGTGGCTGCCTCTACCAAAACGTTCTTCTCAGTTTTCTTATTAAAAAAATCATAGACAAGATTCATCAGACGAGCCTGTTCTTTTCGAAAAACTAGTTGATCTTGATACAACCCCTCTTTGGCTTTCTTGGAACGAGGATAGGGCTTTTTCTCATAATAAGTTTCCTCATAGAGAGGGACTTTCTTTTTCTTCA
Source organism: Enterococcus sp. AZ163 (assembly GCF_050498925.1). Classification (NCBI taxonomy): domain Bacteria; kingdom Bacillati; phylum Bacillota; class Bacilli; order Lactobacillales; family Enterococcaceae; genus Enterococcus; species Enterococcus sp. AZ163. The sequence continues at coordinate 1,842,460 of NZ_JBIPAO010000001.1, read as the reverse complement.
GAGCCAAGCCGTGAACAATTTCCAGATTCGATGATAAAGGCGTAGGATGGTCCTTCATCTCCTCAGCCAGCTCGATTAAGTAATCTTGTGTTTGGAAAGCCATATGGTCAGATAAACGGATGATTTCCTCCACAGTCGCTAATGGCAGATTTTTGATCGTTTTTTCAATTTTTAACAATAATTGCGCCGTGACTTCTGCATCGCTGTCAGCTTGGTGAGGATTCTCATGGGTTAATTGAAATTCATGAGCTAAATCACTTAATCGAAAGCTTAAGGTTGTCGGGAAAAAGACTTGTGATAATTCAACAGTATCAATCCCAGGAATACGCAATTCAGGCATCCCGCAGCGGGCCAATTCATTACTTAAAAAGGGATAGTCAAAAAATATATTATGTGCGACAAAGATTGTGTCAGCTAACAGGTTATAAATAGTTAAGGCGACATCCTCAAAATAAGGGGCTTTACGAACACGCTGGTTAGTAAGGCCGGTTAGATGCTGGATCTGCTTTGAGATCTTTTGATCCGGGTTAATATCGGTGGCAAACCGACCGACGATCTTGCCAGCTTCTACCAGTACACACCCAAATTGAATAATTCGGTCGGTCTTTGGATCCGTCCCGGTAGTTTCGATATCAACAACCGCATAAGTTTTAGTCATACTGCCCCTCCTTCTTTAGCATTATAGCTGAATTTCAGTCTTTTTAACAACTTTCCAATTGAAGAAACAAATGAAAATTGAGAATTTCACATAAAAAATAGTGCCAGTTTAGAAACGAACACTATTCGTGGATTTATTTTGGTCATTTCACCAGCATGGTAATGATTGCTGGTGGAACATTGATAAACTCGGTTATCCATAGGCTTTAGCAAAGAATGTTTTACTAGTCCATGATTAAGACTGTCCTTTTTGTAGGCATTAACTTTTTACTTGTTCGATCATGAAGAAATCCAACTCTCGTAAATGCAGGTCTTATCTGGAAAAGCACTGTTGAAAGCTAGATATTTTACTACAAAAAAAGCCGAGTGCTGTTAGGCACTCGGCATAAATGTTGGTTTTAATTAAGCTTTTTCAACGTTTGTAGCTTGTGGCCCACGTTGTCCGTCTTCTACATCAAAAGTAACCGCTTGGCCTTCTTCTAATGTTTTGAATCCGTCGCCTTGGATAGCTGAGAAATGTACGAATACGTCGTTTCCGTTTTCAGCTGTGATAAAGCCATAACCTTTTTCTGCGTTAAACCATTTTACTGTACCTTGTTCCATGTTAAACATCCTCCTAGGATAAAAATTGATTTGTAATTGCTTGATTGGTGAATAAGGAAGATGTTGTTGGAAACAAGCTTACCATATATTACCGTACAAAAAACTACATTCATAACTATAACACAATTTGTTTGAAAACTCTACCATTAACCATCAAAAACGATTAATTTTTTAGAAGCGCAGGATTGCTAATAAGCTTTTTTCATCCGGTGCGTCCTTTTGATCTAGAACAAATACTTGTCCGCCATTCTTAATTACATGATCCACTGTTTCGTTTAATACTTGACGGCGATCGTATTCAGTATCAGGATCATCGCCAAAGCCAGGTGTCAAATTAGAGGTTGCGATAAACAGATGAGAAATCCGGCCTTCTTTTGCTGCTTGTACAATGTCTACCAATTGATCAATAAATTTCTTGTTCATCATGGTTTGGTAGCTGTCAGTTTCCTCAGCTGCTAGCTCAGCATTAATTTTTTCAGCACCCTTTTCAATATCACTTAAAGCTGCTTGTGCCGGGGATGCTGAAACGGCTGCCTTGTCTGAATAGAATTTATTTTTTGCTACTTTTTTGAATTGTGTTTGATTTTCTGGCAAGGCATAAAGATAAACTGGCAAGTTTTCTAGGTTATCGAACTCATTTTGCAGGAAACTATCCACAGCCTGGTAATAGTTTACCCAGTCAATCTCGACTTCTTCATCCTTGGCATTTACGCCATGGTAAGCCACGCCTTCCTTGGAACCTTGACCACTGCCTTGTGCAGAATAGTTTAGGTTGCCGCCAGTCAGTTCGTCACCAAGTGCTGTTACAACATCTACTGGTGCCCCTTTAGGTAATTCAACTTCCTTCACCGCTTTGTTTTTAACTGAATAAAGCTTCATAGAATCGCGATTCAACGCCATTAAATAGTAGGGATAGTTGAATTGTGTATTTTTGATAATTGCCAATAAATATGGCAGATCACTTACATAATATTGATTGTCTACTTCTATACTTAACCGATGAACATATAAATCTTCTGCAGTCATAATGATCGCAACACTTTTGCTTCCGCTGCGCCAGAAAGACTGATCGGCTAGTAGTCGTTCGATTTTTTCTTGGAATGGTGCAAAGCTTTGATCGGTATAGCGTTTTTCAAAACGCTGCTTCGCTTCTTTTGCAAAGTTCTTGAAAAGAAGTTGATCCTTTTCGACTTCTTGGTGTGCTACGTGCGTGTTTAACATGAATGTTATGAACGGACCGTTTGCTTCCTCTGAAGTCAGTTCAGCGAGTAATTTTTTACTGATGTTTGCCATAAATGAACCCCTCCTAATAAAATCTTACAAGCTCAGTTTAACACAGCTCCATCTTTACTTGAAATAATAAGTAGCGGGGCATTTTTCGCAGGATTTTATAAAAAGAGGAAAATAAATGAGCGGACAACCGTACTGCTCAGACTGTAACTAAATAAATGGACAAAGTACATCCAGTTAGATCTCGTTGGCTGATAAACTCTGTTTCTACTCCTAACTGAAAAAAAGAATATTCATTCGTTCCATTGAGCCCTTCTGAGCCCTTCTCCATCAATAATATAGTGGATGATGGAAAGTATCTAAGGCATTTCTAATAGATTTCTTAGCATTTCGATAAGCAAGTTTCATGATTTTTTGAAGCGTTTCCTTTATCATATAAGTATACCAATTATCCCGAATTGGTTTTTTCATACTTACTCCTACCAAGAGTAAATAACAACCTTCATTTCCACCATAGTGACGGCTATGGTGGTTTTTTTGTGATTGTTCCTCACTAGGTGTTTTGCTACAATGAGAGTAGCAGCTATCACCATGAGGAGGATACGCATGAGAACAGCAGAAGAAATGTACAATTATTGCAAGGACAAGGGCTATTTTTCCGGGTCTGACCGTAATTTTACTTTAAAGCTTTTTAACGTGATCGCAAATCACTTAGGCCAGGATGAGGATGTCGTGGTTTGCTTTATTGGCGTACATAACCGTAAATCACCGACTAAAGATGATGGATTTTATGGCTATGCCTTGACGAATCGTCGTTTTATGATGGGACAAAAGCGGTTGATTGGCGAGGATTTGAAGAGTATTTCGATAAGTAATTTACAAGATATGCAGTTGAAGATGGATTCTACTACAGCTACATTGACCATCTTTACTTCCGATAATCCAGTGACCATTATGTTGACCTCCCACGAAGCAGAGGATATCGCGAAAACTCTTAAGCACTATGCGAGAGAAGACACGGCACCGATTGAACAGGAAAAACCGCAGGGCACCTTAAGCAAAGCCGAGCAGCTATTGAAAATGAAAGAGCTGTTGGATGCCGGAATTCTTTCTGACGAAGAATTCGAACAAGTTAAAAAGGATATCTTACAATAAAAGCAAATACCCTAATGTATCAAGACACGTTAGGGCATTTGCTTTTTATTTAGATCGCTGCTTTACCAGATTCTCTAGTACGAATCCGAATTACTTCTTCAATTGGATAAACGAAGATTTTCCCATTGCCAAAATCCTCTGAGTGACAAAGATCAATAATCAAATCAATTACACTCTCTACTGCCTCATCGTCTAGGACAAAGCTGATATTAACTTTAGGTAATAAGGTAGTAATGACTTCTTGACCACGTACATACGACTTTTGCCCTTTTTGCGTTCCACAGCCTAGTACTTGGGTAACAGTCATACCGCTGATTTCAACTTCCCGATCAACGGCTGCTTTTAACTCTTCCAATTTTTCTTGACGGATAATTGCTTCTACTTTTTTCATACAGTTCCCTCCAAATTAAGAATCCAAGCCCATAAAAGTTGGGTAGGCATTTTCATCGTGTTCGATTTGATCCAAACCTACTGCTTCTTCGTGTTCTGATACACGAATCGGCATGATTGCTTTGATAAATGTAATAATCAAGAAGCTGGCAACTCCAGCAAAGACTAACGTAATTCCGATACTGGCAAGCTGTGCCAAGAATAGATCTACTGAGCCATAGATGAGTCCTGTTCTTCCACCTACAGCTGGATCAGCGAAAATTCCAGTTACAATTCCACCAAAGATTCCGCCTACACCATGACAACCAAAAGCATCCAAAGCATCGTCTAAGCCTAATTTCTGCTTAATGACTGCAATAAAGAAGTAGCAGAATGGGCTGACAAGAGCACCAATCAGAATACTCGACCATAGAGAAACAAAACCGGCACCTGGAGTGATGGCTACTAAACCAACGACTGCTCCGGTACAAGCACCAACAACAGTTGGCTTGCCATTCGCTAGTTTCTCAATCAGCATCCATGACAGCATCCCGCAAGCAGCAGCCGTATTGGTTGTCAACATCGCATGAATCGCTAAACCATCTGCTGCCAAAGCCGAACCACCATTGAAGCCGAACCAGCCAAACCATAAAAGAGCTGCTCCTAAAACGACAAATGGGACATTATGAGGACGATATTCCGTCAAATGGTATTCACGACGACGTCCTAGAACAACTGCTAATACCAAACCTGAAATGCCCGAGCTAATATGCACTACATTTCCACCAGCAAAATCAATTGATCCGATCTGATCTAAGAAGCCGCCGCCCCAAACCATATGTGCCATTGGGAAATAGACAATTGGCAGCCATAAAGCGATAAATAGAAAGATTGCAGAGAATTTCATTCTCCCAGCAACCGATCCCGTTAAAATTGCTGTAGTAATTAATGCAAACATCATTTGGAAGAATGCGAATAGACCTTCAGGTATCCCGTCACCCTCAGTCATGGATACACCATTGAAAAAGACTTTGTCTAAGTTTCCAATGAAGCTTCCTTCGCCGCTAAATGATAAAGAGTAACCGACTGCTACCCAAATCAGTGAGGCTAATCCCATTGTACAGATCACCATCATCATAGTGTTCAAAATATTTTTCCGTCGCTCCAACCCTCCATAAAAGAAAGCTAACGCAGGAGTCATTAGAAACACCATCGCCGAACAAACTAAAATAAATCCAATATTCCCTGTCATAACAAGCACCTCATCCTTTAATATGTTACATAGTCTAACATCATATCAAATAATTACCAGCGTTTTGCCACCTTTTTTTCATTTTTTTCTAATTTAGTGACTATCTACGTTAGATTTCCTTACATCAAGATTCAAACTTGTGGATCACTTATGACAGTTGATCGGATAATTGCACTGAATGAAGCAAAAAAAAGACCGGATCTCTCCGATCTTACAATTCATGAAATTCCTTGTATACTTCCTGTTTCTTCAGCTGATTACGCTTAGCTACTTCCTTGATCGCTTCTTTAGAAGAAAGTCCCTCTTCCACCAGATGCTCAACTTGCTCCTTTAAGCTGCCCTCCGGAATTTCTTCTTCTAGTACTTCCGAAGCTCCTGCTATCAGCAAGCAGCATTCTCCTTTTAAAGGATGCTCCGCTAAATAATTGATCACTTCCTGCATACTTCCACGAATGTATTCCTCATACAGCTTGGTCAGCTCCCGACAGATTACCACTTGCCGATTCCCTAAAACCTGCTCTGCATTCTTCAATGTTTCCTTCACCCGATGCGGCGATTCATAAAAAATCATGGTACTTGTCTGATTTTTCAACTGCTCCAGCTCTTTTTTCTGTTGACTCTTCTTCCGTTGCAGAAAGCCATAAAAATAAAAAGGCTGTGGGGACAACCCCGATGCAATCAAAGCAGTCATTCCAGCGGTTGCTCCTGGTAAAGAAACCACGGGAATATCTTCTGCAATACAGGCTGCTACCAGCTCTTGACCAGGGTCACTAATTGAAGGCATGCCGGCATCACTTACTTGGGCAATCATCTGTCCCTTTTTTAATAATGTAATCAGCTCGGGAATCCGTTCGCGATAATTGTGCTCGTGAAAACTTTTCTGCGGGACTTTAATCTCAAAGTGATTCAACAATTTTTGCGTATTCCGCGTATCTTCACTGGCAATTAAATCTGCTGATTGCAACGTCTTCACACTGCGAAAGGTCATATCCTCCAGATTGCCAATCGGTGTCGGAACAAGGTATAGGGTGCCGCTGCCGTGATTGCCATAGCTTCTTTGAATATTCACTCATTCGTCCTCCTTGTCTCATTGAAAAAACCGGAACGAATTGTCCCGGTTTCATTTCCCTTGTTTGCTCTCACGATAGATGACATCCAAACAAAAAGCACAAGGCTCGTCATATTCTCGTCTAGAACCATATAGCAGGTTGCAGACGTGGAAACCATCCTCATAGATTTTTTCCAGATTCATGCGAGAACGTGACAGTTCTTGTCGTTCATCGGTTACTGGAGAGGCTTTTTGATTCATTTCACGAACTCGTTCTCTTAATCGTTCGTTTTCCATTTCCAAAGTGGCATTCTTTTCGATTAATTCTAACAAGGCTTCCTTCATCTCGGCAAGCTCGGTTACATTATGCTGCATTTCTTGCTCTAATCGGTTCAGCCCGTCATAAAGTGAACGTCTATCCATCATTACTATCACCTGCTTTTGCTGCCTGCAGCTCACTGTAATCATACTCAATAGCGGTTTCCCGTCCAGGCAGACGAACTTTAATTACGCGACTCAGTAAGTTTAGGCCCACTACCCGACCCTTACCGTCTGGCGTCTGCACTTCTTTTCCATAGTCTGGCAATTCCCGTTTCGCCGCTTCATATTCATTGTTTTCATACTTCAAGCAGCACATTAAGCGGCCGCACAAGCCTGAAATTTTGGTTGGGTTTAAGGACAAGCCTTGATCTTTAGCCATTTTAATCGACACTGGAATAAAATCTCCCAAGAAGGTCGAACAGCACAACGGTCGGCCGCATGGACCAATCCCGCCTAGAATTTTCGCCTCATCACGAACACCAATCTGACGAAGTTCTATCCGGGTGCGGAACACCGAAGCCAGATCCTTCACCAATTCACGAAAATCTACTCGACCATCCGCAGTGAAATAGAAGATCATTTTGCTGCGATCAAAGGTATACTCCACTTGGATCAGCTTCATTTCCAGTTCGTGATCACGGATTTTTTCTTTGGCTACTTTAAAGGCTGCTTGTGCATCGCGTTCGTTCTCTGACGCTTTTTGCAGTTCCTTTTCCGAAGCTTTATGCAAAATTGTTTTCAAATCATCAGATAAATCACTGGAGTCCATATCTAGCTTAGGGACGGCTACAGTGGCGATCTGATGCGCTTGCTGTGATTCAACTAATACTTTTTCATTGTAATAGTATTCGTTTTTGCCTGGTGCATAATAGTAAATATGTCCAGCTTCGCGAAAACGGACACCGACAACTTCAACCATTGGTCTCCCTACTCTCTGTAAAAAATAACATTAAGCAAAAATGACATGCAATGTTATTTGTTCTGCAATATTTTGAAAGGATACATTGGCCTCTAGTTTCTGATTCGCAAGTAAAATTTCTTCTAACAGATGGTTGTAGAAAGCGACTGTCTGTTGATTTTGCTGAAGCATTTGGTCACGTTTTTCCTTCACGTAAAATGCTAGCATTTCAAAGGCTGTCCGCTGCTGCATCTTGTCCTTGAAAACTTTTACTAGTTTTTTTTGTACATAAATAAAGGCCTGCGGGTCCTGTTTTTCAAGGTAACTATACCATTGAATAACAGTATCCTTAGATTCATTAAACCATTCATCCTTTGATATTTCAACTGCTTTTGTATAACTATTTGTTAAATTCGTCAAGAGTTTCGCTGATTTGAGAGGGATGTGTGCTTCTTTTTCCAACTGTTCGACTAATTTAGCTGTCGACAATGCTTGAAAATGAATAATTTGACAACGAGAACGAATGGTCGGTAGGATCTTGCCGATGGCTTGTGTTTCCAAAATAATCATAAAATTCGCTGGCGGTTCTTCCAGAAATTTCAGTAAACTATTGGCAGAATTAGTGTTCATTTTTTCTGCTTCATGAATTAATACAACCTTTTTAGCTGATTCAAAGCCGCTTTTTCCCAGCTCTGTCTGCAGCTGTCGAATTTGTTCTACCTTGATTGTTTGGCCATCTGGTGCTACTTCCACCACATCGGGATGTTCATGATTGCCGATACGTAAACAATTGTTACATTCTTCACACGGCATTCCGTCTCTTAAGGATAGACAGAACAGGTGCTTAGTAAACCATATGGCCATTTCAGCTTTTCCTGTTCCCAAATCCCCTTCAAAAAGATAAGCATGGGCTAAACGACCATGCTTAAAACTGTTCTGTAATTGACGGAAGACAACCGGTTGAAGTTGTTGGAGTTTCTCTGCTTCTGTCATCTTAATATTGATGGAACCCTTCTACCGGCATAATGAACACGGTGGCTCCGCCAACTTCCACTTCCACTGGATAAGGTACTTGACCGTCCAATGAAATATCTAGCGTAACAGGTGTTGTTACGTATTGTGTACGAGACTGGCAAGTTTCCTTGATTAATTCAAGAGCTTCTTCTACCCGCTCGTCTTCAATCCCTACGATGAAGGTGCTGTTGCCTGCCTTTAAAAATCCGCCAGTAGAAGAAAGCTTTGTCGCACGGATATTGGCGTCGATAAATTCATTTGCTAAACGGTTGGAGTCCTTGTCTTGGACAATGGCCATAATTAATTTCATTTTCTACACCTCTCTAGTTTTGAAAATACTTAGGGTAACGGGAGATTAATTCGTAAAAACAATCCTCCACGACTAATTCTAGACGTTTCCTAGCGTCGATTTTGATAATTCGTTCAGAATGCTCATCCGCCAATTTTAAATAAGCGTGACGAACCCGCTGATGGAATTGCAGCCCCTCTGCATCCAGCCGATCAATTTGATTTTTCCGGCTGCTCATAATGCGCTGTAGGCCAGTATCAGAATCAACATCTAAGTAAAGAGTGATATCGGGAACAGTTCCTTCAATGGCAAATTCATTAATTTGAGCTACTTCTCGCATCCCAATTCCACGACCTGCTCCTTGATAAGCCAACGAGCTGTCAACAAAACGGTCACACAGCACGACTTTTCCTTGCTCTAAGGCAGGCCAAATCTTTTCAATTAGATGCTGTCTGCGGGCTGCTGCATAAAGCAGTGCTTCTGTCCGATCATCCATTCGATCATTTTTAGGGTCCAAAATCACTTGACGAATCTTTTCAGCAATCGGAATCCCACCAGGTTCTCTGGTTTTTACGATATCCTTGGTAGCGACCTGTTGCAAGCGAGGAAACAATTCCTCAATCACGCTTGTCTTGCCAGCGCCATCTGGACCTTCAATAGTAATAAATAAGCCGTTCACTCTTCATTTGCCTCCATTAGTTCTATTCTCATTGTACACAAAAACGTCGTGAAAGAAAAACCTAGAGTTCACGACGTCCTTCCACCGCTTTTAGCAAAGTCACTTCATCTGCATATTCAATGTCACTGCCAACGGACAATCCATGAGCCAAACGCGTTACTTTTATTCCTGCGGGCTTGATCAGCCGCGACAAGTAGATGGCCGTTGCTTCACCTTCCGTCGTTGCGTTGGTGGCAATAATGACTTCTTTTACTTCATCGTCATGCAGACGTTTAATCAATGGTGCAACATTAATATCTTCTGGACCTGTTCCCTCCACCGGTGACAGAACTCCGTGAAGCACATGATACAGGCCATGGTAATCACGAACCTTCTCCAAAGCCATTACATCTTTGGGCTCCTCTACGACTAAGATCGTGCTGCGATCACGCGTAGTATCCCGGCATATTTCGCAAGGGTCCTCTTCTGTGATATTGCCGCATATACTGCAAAAATGCAGATCCCGCTTCACACTGATAAGTGAGCGGGCAAAGTCATTTACGGTTTCGTCTTTCATATCAATGGTAAAGAAAGCTAGGCGCGTAGCCGTTTTCTGTCCGATTCCCGGCAGCTTCATATAGCTTTCGATCAATTTTGCTATTGGTTCAGGGTATTGCATGGCCTACTTCCTTTCAACCGATTAACCGAAAAGCAATTACATCCCAGGCAGTCCTTTGGTGTATTTGCCCATTGTTGCTTCGGTTTCTTCACTTATTTTTGTTAGCGCATCGTTTACAGCCAAGATAATCATATCTTGCAGCATATCTGGATCTTCTGGATCGATTAATTCAGAATTGATTTCCACTGTTCTCATCGTTTTATCACCAGTGAAAACAACTTTTACTAAATCATTAGTAGCAGCACCGAAAAATTCTTTTTTATCCAATTCTTCCTGAGCCTTTACCATTTCCTTTTGCATTTTTTGCATTTGTTTCATCATACCTTGCATATTTCCCATTCCACGCATCATATTAGCCACATCTCTTTCTCTTTTATGAATTAATTTTTCTATGAAAAATTAGTCTGTTTTTCATTTCGAATACCATTCTGCTAAATTACTTTAGCCTTGTAAAGCTTTACTTTGAGGTTCTTCTTTTCTACTCGACTACACTGCGAAAAGCAGAACTGGCATCTCTTTCTTTTTTATGAATTAATTTTTCGTTTCGAATACCTATTTCTATTATTATAGCTCACTTTAGACGTTGATAATCTAAAATTGCTTGAAGCTATCTTGTTACTCTTTTTTGGTCTACATTTCTTTACTGACAAGCAGAACGGATCGATCAATCTTCTTGAATAGTAACTAAATCTCCGAAAAGACTTTTTGCCTGTTCAACGACCTGGTTTTCTTCTGGAATTAGTTCGATTTCTCCCTCATCCTCTGCGTCGCTGACTTCTGGCTTCATGTCTTTGTGCTGACTGACATATGATTGGCGTAACCGAGGCCAGCTTTCTCTGGTTATAAAGACAAACTCTGGTGAATAATCTTTAATCATCAAACCTAGAGAGTTTTGCATGTTGGTGCGTAGTTCTTCATTACCATCTGCTCGTTGACAAACAATCTCATAATCAAAAGCTAACAGCAGGAGACTGGGACCCGCTGCAACTGGTTCACTGGCCTTAAGCAGTGCCCGTTGAGTTACAGGTAATGCCATTAACAAATCTTCCCACACACCACGGATTCCTTGAAGATGATCCTTGGTCGCCTCTGAAAGTACTTGATAGACCCGTTCAGTCGGAATCCGATACGTACTGCTGTTTTTCTTCGGTGCTCTTGCCTTAGGTTCTTCAGCTTTCCCAGGAGCAGCTGGTCGATCCTTCAGCTGTTTGACTTCTGTTTGCAGCTGAACAATTTGCCGTTTTAGCTCCACAATATCCTCATTGTCAACCGGAGTACCAACTTTTTCACCGCTACCACTACTGACAGCCGGAGCTGTATTGGTTGGCGGTGCCGCCAATTTCACAGTAGCAACCTCTAGATAAACATTGGCATGATTGGTGAAACGAATCTCATTTTGAGTTTCACTTAAAATTTTAATCATCCAGTAGAAGCGATCCGCTGCTGTCTTTTCCGCCAATTCTTTGAAGGTGTCAGTTAAGTTAGCTCGTTCGTTTAGCAATTGTGGGGCTTGCTGATACATTAGCAAGTCTCGGCAATACAGCAGTAAATCCTCCGTCAAACGACGTGCTTCTTTACCTTCTGCCAAAATATTTTCCAACACCTCTAAAGCTGCACTGACATTTTGTTCTAGACATGCGGAAATAAACGCATCCATCATTTCGGTGGTTAAACTGCCGGTAACTGCTAGAGCATCGGCTAACGTAATTGTCTCATCACTAAAGGAGATCGCCTGATCCAGAATGCTCAAAGCATCCCGCATCCCACCTTCAGCAGCGCGAGCAATTACTGATAGTGCTTGCTCTTCATAAGTCTGGTTACTAGCTTCTAAAATGTGCTGCATTCGACCAACAATCGCTTGCACGCTGATCCGTTTGAAATCAAAACGCTGGGTTCGGGAAATGATCGTCGCCGGAATTTTGTGGGGTTCAGTTGTCGCTAAAATAAAAATTACATGCTCTTTAGGTTCCTCTAAGGTTTTCAACAAAGCGTTGAAAGCCCCTGTAGAAAGCATATGTACTTCATCAATAATATATACTTTGTATTCAGCAGTCGTTGGTGCATAGTTTGCTCGATCTCGAATGAAACGGATTTCTTCTACACCGTTGTTGCTGGCCGCATCAATTTCAATCACATCTTCTTGACGTCCTTCGGTAATCGAACGGCACATTTCACATTCATTACATGGTTCACCGTCGACACTGTTGGGACAATTGATGGCTTTGGCAAAGATTTTTGCAGCACTGGTTTTCCCGGTTCCTCTCGGTCCGGTAAACAAATATGCATGAGAGGTCTTTTTTTGTTTAATTGCGTTTTTCAGCGTTTTCGTAATCGCCTCTTGTCCAACCACATCGTCAAAACGCTGCGAACGCCAGACACGATATAGTGCTTGATATGCCATAGTCACCCTCTTTTCTTTTGAGCCCTGCTTTAAAATCACCGCCTTTTATTATACGTGATTTTGAAAAAAAATACTACATTAAAACTGATTGCTTAGCGAGTTCTTAAACTTGAAAAAACCTTGTTTCTGCGCACTATGTCCTCTGTGATATAATAAAAAAAGATATCTTAAGGAGGCTATTTTATGGGATTAATTAAAGCAGCAACAAGCACAATTGGCGGCGGCTTAGCTGACCATTGGCTAGAGGTCATCGAACCTGCCAATATGGGTCAGACCACAGTCATGACTAAAGGCGTTGCCGTTCGTCGGGATGATCGGCGGGGCTCAAATAAAAAAGGAACCAAAGACGTTATCACGGACGGTTCAGTGGTTCACGTTTACCCTAATATGATGATGCTTTTGGTTGACGGCGGCAAGGTAATCGACTTTACCGCTGAAGAAGGCTATTACACAGTGAAAAATGATTCTGCTCCGTCTATGTTCCAAGGTTCACTGAAGGAGGCTATCTCCGAAACCTTTGATCGCTTTAAATATGGCGGTGTGACTCCTCAAAAACAACAGGTTTATTACATTAATTTACAGGAAATCAAGGGAATCAAATTTGGTACGCCGACACCTTTGAATTACTTTGATAATTTCTACAACGCAGAGCTGTTTTTAAGAGCTCATGGTACCTATTCTGTTCAGATTACTGATCCGATTTTATTCTTTGCCAATGCGGTACCACGCAATCTGGAGCAGGTGGACATTTCAGATATTAATGAACAATACCTGCAAGAATTTCTTACTGCTTTGCAAGCAACAATTAACCAGCTGTCTGCTAACGGCGAGCGCATTTCCTATGTTCCATCGAAAAGTATGGAGCTGAGCAAATACATGTCTGATATCTTGGACGACAGCTGGCGGGAACTTCGCGGGATGGAAATTGTCGCTGTAGCAGTTGCCAGCATTTCTTATACTGATGACTCAACCGAGCTGATTAACATGCGCAATAAAGGCGCGATGCTGGGTGATCCAGGAATTCGTGAAGGGTATGTGCAAGGTTCAGTCGCTCGTGGGATGGAGGCAGCCGGCAGCAACGACTCAGGGGCTGGCAACGCCTTTTTCGGAATGGGTATGGGTATGAATACGGGTGGCTCTTACCTTTCTCAGGCTTCAGAAACCAATCAGCAGCAAGCACAGCAAAAGCAAGCCCAAGGCGAGACTTGGACCTGTCCAAAATGTGGAACTGAAAACACAGGGAAATTCTGCAGCAATTGTGGCGAACCAAAACCTTCTCAGCAATCTGCTTCAGCACCAAAAATTGAAATGAAATGCAGCGAATGCGGGGAAGTCGTTGATTTAAGCAATGGCGTGCCGAAGTTCTGTCCTCATTGCGGCAAACCCTTCAAGGGAATTCCGCTGGATTAAGGAGGAGACTTATGGCCGATGTATTAACACATCATTGTCCCAACTGTGGCGGTCCCCTGACCTTTAACCCGGACGATCAAAAATTCCACTGCGACTATTGCTTGAGTATTTTTACTACTGCAGATATTGAGACCTTTGAAGCAAAGCATCCAGCTGAATCCGCGATTTCTGCAGAGGAAAAGGCCGAAACAGATGCGATGGACTTATTCAATTGTCCCAGCTGTGGGGCTGAAATCGTCACTGATACGACTACGGCGGCAACCTATTGCTATTTTTGCCATAATCCGGTGATCTTAGCTGGACGTTTAGCTGGAGACCTCTTACCTAATAAAGTTCTGCCTTTTCAAATTGATCGCAAAAAAGCTGAAGAACAGTTTTTGGCTTGGACAAAGAAAAAGTGGTTTATCCCAAAAGACTTTTTCAACAAGTCGCAAATTGAAAAGCTGACTGGTGTTTACTTTCCCTACTGGGTGGTGGATGCCCAAACGCGGGGAGAATACAGCGGTAAAGGTACTTCTGTGCGCGTTTGGGTAGCCGGAGATATTGAATACACTGAGACCAAAATCTATCAGGTTTATCGCAAGGGAAAGGCAACCATCAATAACTTGGTAAAAAACGCATTGACTAAAAATATTCAGCAGAAAATGGTGGAGGCGGTTCAGCCCTTTCCGATTGATCAGGCAGTTGATTTCCATACTGAATATCTTTCTGGTTTTCAAGCGGAGAAACGGGATATTGAAATTGCAGATATTGCTGCCGGATTGCAGCAGGAACTGCAATCTTACACGAATGATCTTTTGCGAGATACGGTTTCCGGTTATACAACCTTTAATAAAACCGGCAGCTCAGCAGCGATTAATCGGCAAAGCAATCATTACATGCTGCTGCCGGTTTGGCTAGTGACGTATCAAGGTACCAACGACAAAGTTTATTATTACGCGATGAATGGTCGAACCGGGAAAGTCAGCGGTATTTTGCCTATTAGCTATAAACGTTTAGGCTGGTTTTCATTAGGAATTTTCTTCATCACAGCGATCATCATGTTGATTGTGGGGTATTCAGTATGAGAAAACTTATATGGTTATTCGGTCTTTTACTAGTATTTGTCCCGATGAACTCTTTTGCAGCCAGTGATACAGTAACTGACGAAGCAGCTCTTTTCACTCCTGAACAGCAAACTGAGCTGGCAGGCTTGGCTGATACACTGAACGAGAAAATGGAGGGTCAAACCTTTGTATTAACTACTAATTCCAATACAGAGGATCCGCAGCTATTTGCCAACCAGCAACTAAAAGCACGAGTTAGTGAAGGCGGAAACGGCGCATTGTTGCTGCTGGATATGGGGCAGCGGCAGCTTTATCTCACGTATTCCGGCAATATGATTGATTATATTACCGATCGAAGACGCGATAAAATCCTAGATGCTGTCGAAGAAGCCATGCGTGATGGAAACTATTATCAAGCAGCCGCAAGCTACTTTACGATGGCCAGCGATTATGTTGATGCTGGCATCCCAAGCAATCACTACCAAGTCAATGGTGAAACTGGTGAAGTCACTGTCCAGCGTTCTCTAACTGAAACAGATGTAATAACAGCAGTCGTAGTGGGATTAATTGCAGCAATAGCCTTCTTTATTGTTGTTCGCATGCGTTACCAGCTGAAAATGGGAACGTACCGTTATCCTTATCGAGAACAATCGAGACTTGAATTAGAAGAGCGCCAAGACCAGCTGGTGAATTCCTTTGTCACCACTCGTCGAATTCCTAAGCCCTCTAATAATAATAGTGGAGGCGGCGGTTTCGGAGGCGGCGGCAGCACTACGAACTCTAGCGGCGGTGGGACCTTTGGCGGAGGCGGCCGTAGTTTTTAACAAATTTTGTTATTTTATAGCCATTAACAGGAATCAAATAAAACTGATTCCTGTTAATTATAGGTATTTTTGTAACGAAATAAGTAAAGACTTTCTTTCTTAATCCCGCTTAAAGGCCGGGAACACTTGAATTCATCAGCATACTTTGCTAGAATTTTAGGGTTAAGAGAAAAAAAGGAGATTATTGATGCAAAATAAAAGAAAAATTCCCTTGCTTTTTGTAATTTTAGGTCTTTTTTTACAATTGTTCGCAGCGATTCCGGCACAAGCAGCCGATGATTTTACGATTAAAGCTGAGGCAGCCTTTGCCATTGATGCTGATTCGGGCAAAATTTTTTACGACCAAAACGGTAGCACTCCATTAGCAATTGCGTCTGTCACCAAAATGATCACTGCCTACTTAGTATTAGATGCTGTGAAGCAGCAAAGAACCACTTGGGATGCACAGGTACCTATTTCGGATTATGCGGCAGAAAATAGTACGAATCCAGAGTTATCCAATGTTCCCCTAAATAAAGATCAAACCTATTCAGTTAAAGAGCTTTATGATGCAGCAATTATTGAATCAGGGAATGCAGCCGCGATTGCTTTAGCTGAATTTTTAGCTGGCAGCGAGCATGCCTTCGTGGATCAAATGCGCCAGTTGGTAACCAGCTGGGGAATTACCGATGCGATTTTAGTGAATGCTTCTGGATTGAACAACTATTTTCTAGGAGATCGACGTTATCCTGACACAGGTGAAGAAGATGAAAACATGATGTCTGCTCGCAGTGTTGCCATTGTTGCTCGTCGCCTAATTAAGGATCATCCTGAATATTTAGAAACATCGAAAGTGGCTAACGCTCAGTTTGCTGCAGGAACCGAGTCACCAGTCGAAATGGAAAACTCTAACAGCATGCTTCCAGGATTAGCGAATGCCAAAGAAGGCGTGGATGGATTAAAAACTGGGACAACGGAAAAAGCCGGCGCTTGCTTTGCAGGAACAATGGAACGTGACGGCCGTCGTGTAATTACGGTAGTACTAAATGCTTCAAACGAGGTTAGAGACCGCAATGCTCGCTTTGCAGAAACCAGCCGTTTAATGGATTATTGCTTTGATAATTGGCAGCTGAAAACAATTGATCTAGCCAATCAGCCTGTGACAGGTGAAACTGAGCTTCCTGTTGTTGATGGCAAGCAAGAAGAGGTTCAGCTGAAAAATGATGGTGTCGTTCAAGTTTGGGCCCGTAATGACATGGATTTGAACCAAATTACTACCGAAACGGAAATGAACAAAACATTGCTGAACGACGGGAAATTGATTGCTCCTGTACGCAAAGGTGAAAAGCTTGGCATGACGACGGTTAAGTTGAACCAAGATGAGTTGGGTTATGTTGACCCAGATGACGCACCTAGTGCCAATGTCGTTACCAGCAGCGCAGTTGAAAAAGCGAATATCTTTTTGATTATCTGGCGAAAAATTCTAGACTTTTTCTAATTAAATGAAAGAACCGAGGACAGCTGTAGCGCCCCCAAAGAGTGAAACTTTTTGGAGTCGGTACAACGTTCCTCGGTTCTTTTTAAATACTTGTTCGAATGGGGAAATACAGCTCTACTTCTCCTTCTGAAAAGCTTGGCAGATAATGCTCCTGCACAGCTCCAGCTAATTCAACCTTTTCTAATGGAAAAACTTGCCCCAGCATTAGCTGAGTCGCTTCGTCAATTCGCTCAGCATCCGTTTTTATCGTTAAATAAGTCATCGTCGGAATCTCCCAGCGAATCCAGCCAACAGGCGGTACAGCCTCAGCAGGTACTTGAACACCTGCCAAATAGCGTCCTTCTTTTTGCCATGGCTCCAGCCAATGGTCTCCATCACTCATTAATCCCCATAAATGCAGCTGACTCATATCGGTTGCATTGATCAACCCGGCAATTTCTTCGAAGTGCTGATTCATCTGGTCCCAAAGCAAGGGAACCCACGAGCCTGATTCCTCGGCCAATCCTCGGCCTTCCTTGCCAATTACATAAAAATTAGGCGAATGAATTCGATTGATTCCTTTAATATCCATAAATTTTCCTCCTCATTAATTTCTTACCTGTCAAAGGTTCTTCTTTGTCAATTTTTCTTGAATAATTTGCTATACTGAGTGTGAAAGAGGTGTTCGGATGTATAGCACAAGAGATATTACCGCTCTTATTATTTATTTAGTTATCATCGCTCTACTCAATATTTGGATAACCAGAACTGGAAAAGAGGAACGACTGCGTAAAAATCTGCTTTACACAGGTGGGTTTCTTATTCTGTACTTTTTGGTAATCGAAATACAGGAGCGAACCTTTTATTTAGCACTTCCAGTTGGTTTCTACCTGTTGTTTCACTTTTTCTACTTTAGGGATAAGGCAAAATTACGCAACGGCTGGTTGTTTAATCTATTTTTGATTAGCCTGTTTGCCTATCTTGGGGTTTTATCATTTACCTCAACTTCTCTAATTACGATTGGTATCCTCTTTGTTTTAGGCGTATTTGGCATTTTAGTGCTGATCTTCGGCTTTTATGCACTGATTATTTTTCTGCTCTGGAACAGCTATTTGGTTTTTAAAAGAGAATCTCATTCATTAGCCAACCTGCTAACCTTGATCCTGGCTTTGGGTGTTATTGTCGCCAGCATTATCCGAAGATTTGGGACACAATTTGTTCCCAGCTGGTCGGCACCGCTGCTGCTTATTCCTACAGCGATTCTGATCTATTTGTTTATTGTTTTCTGGAATTTTTTATCTATTTCTTTAATTTATCAGCTGAACGACCCTAAGCCAGATCAAGATTATGTAATTGTATTGGGCGCTGGACTGATTCAAGGGGAAAGAGTCTCCCCTTTATTAGCAAAACGAATTGATCGGGCGATTGCCTTTTATCAAAAACAAAGTCGCAAAACCTTATCTCCACCTCAATTGTTGATGTCTGGCGGGCAAGGTCCAGATGAAAAAGTTCCGGAATCAGTTGCTATGAAAAACTATGCCTTGGAGCAGGGAATTCCAGAAGATGAAATTTTGATTGAAACACATTCCACAACCACCTTGGAAAACATGCGCTTCAGCAAAGATATCATGGAACGGGAAAAACCAGCGGGCTACCGAGCGATTTTTGCCTCTAACAACTATCATATCTTTCGAGCAGGCATGTATGCTGAACAGGTCGGATTGAAGGCTGACGGCATCGGTGCGAAAACAGCGAAATATTATTTACCAAATGCCTTTTTGAGAGAATTCGCCGCTCTGTTAGTAATGAACAAGCGAATTCACATCATTATGGGCGCCCTAATTACATCGGCTAGTGTAGGGCTTGCCTTGCTCCAACTATTTATTGACTGGTATATTAGATAAAGTCCTCGTTTGAGGGCTTTTTTTATTAGAATTCTTGGTATTCAGCAGGATCTTGATTTTTCAAGCGGCCGTCTGGTTTAGACAAACCATTGATCATTGCCATTTCCTCAGGTGTCAGTTCGAAATCAAAAATATCTAGATTGGCTAATTGTCTCATGGTGCTGGAGGCTTTAGGAATTGGCAGCGTGTCCAGCTGAATTTCCCAACGCAGGATAACCTGCCCGACATTGCGGTCATACTTATTCGCGATTTCCGACAATACTGGATTGTTAAGTATCTCACTGGCACGGCCTAGCGGACTCCAATCCTGTGTCAAAATTCCCCGTTGTGCGTTGTATTCCCGTTGTGATTCCTGATTGAAATGAGGATGCAGCTCCACCTGATTAATGACTGGCAGAACCCCTGTTTCTACTTCTAGTCGTTCAAGGTGTTCTGGCAAGAAGTTGGAAACCCCAATCGAACGAACCAAACCAAAACGCTGTGCTGCAATCAATGCTTGCCAGGCTTCTACGTAGCGGTCTTCCTTTGGATTGGGCCAATGGATCAGATACAGATCATAATAATCCAATCCTGCCCGCAGTAAAGATTCTTGGATCGTTGTTATTGCCTCATCATATGCATGATGTCTCCCCGGAAGCTTTGAAGCAACGAGTATTTCTGAGCGAGGAACCTCTGAACGACGAATGGCTTCACCCACAGCTCCTTCATTTTCATAGTTAAAAGCAGAATCCAGTAAACGATAGCCGTTAGACAAGGCTTGAACCATCGTATTTACACCCTCTAAGCCATTTAACTTGTAAGTACCAAACCCTACTTTTGGAACAACTAATCCATCTCTTAATTGATACGTTTCCATACGCTTCCTCCTTTTGTTTATCTTCTTCTATCATACCCGTTTTT
Organism: Enterococcus sp. AZ163; assembly: GCF_050498925.1. Classification (NCBI taxonomy): domain Bacteria; kingdom Bacillati; phylum Bacillota; class Bacilli; order Lactobacillales; family Enterococcaceae; genus Enterococcus; species Enterococcus sp. AZ163. The sequence goes on along the minus strand of NZ_JBIPAO010000001.1, from coordinate 1,822,346 downwards.
TTCAAGAAAAAGCGAATAATAGGCTTTAAACTCACAAAAAACCTTAGAATTATTCGCAGATCATCCGAACAATTCTAAGGACTATTTTATGTGCTTTTTTCTCCGTATACTTTAGGAATAATTAAATAATCAATGAATGGGACAAAGCAATTCATTATCAATAAAATGAAGGTCATCCCTTCTGGCATCGAGGTAAATAGGCGCCAGCCCATTAAAAGCAGTCCGCAGCAAATACCATAGATTACCTCGCCTTTAGGTGTTGTCGGCGAGGTGCTATAATCCGTTGCCATGAAGAAAGCGCCCAGCATAGTAGCGCCGCCAAAAATGTGGGCAAAAACAATCGTCAGATCCCCTTTCCCAGCAATCAAAGCGACTACCGCCACAGTTGCCAGCATGCACAACGGGATGTGCCAGGTAATCACCCGTTTATATAGTAGAAACACCCCGCCTGCCAACAGCAAAAGAGCCGTCGTTTCAGCATTTTTTCCAGCAATCAATCCAGTTAAGCTATCGATTATTTGGACGGAGGACAAGCTTTCGCCTGCCTCAGCAGTCATCAAGGGTGTTGCTGAAGAAACGACATCCAACCCATTGGTGGAAAACCAGGGCTGCGGCTGCACATTGGCAGACATCTCATGGACAAATACTAACCGTAAAACCGCTCGCCCAGTCAGCGCAGGATTCAATAAATTACGGCCAATCCCACCAAACAATTCTTTCGCTAAAACAATTCCAATCACTCCACCTACTACGGGATACCACAAAGGTACGCTAGCCGGCAAGCTCATCGCCAAAAGAACTGCCGTGACAACAGCTGAAAAATCATTCGGCATCGTTTTTTTGCGAATTCTAAACCAAAGAATTTCGCAAATCACACAAGTAGCAATTGAAACCACATACAACAACAGTGAATGCCAGCCAAAAAAGATAATCGAAGCGGCCACACTCGGTAAAAGTGCCAGTACCACCAGCTTCATAATACGATCCGTTTTCTCCCAGAATAGTAAATGAGGAGAAGCTTCCATCATCGGGTAGCGGTCGCTGCGTAATTCTTCAAAGGAACGATTCTTCTCCATCATTGTGCCTTCCTTTCTTCAACGATCTGCTGACCAGCAATAATGTGTTCTGCCAAGTGACGGCGTGCTGGACAAATGTATGTACAGCAGCCACAGTTAATACAGCTTTCTACATACAGCTTCTCCAGCCGATCCCAATTTTGCTTCAAATAATTCTTTTCCAGCTGGTGCGGCAGTAAACCGATGGGACAAACCTCCACACAGCGCGCACATTTGATGCAGGGGCTGGGCGTCATATCCTCATCATGGGCTTCATTAATAATAATTAGTCCATTGGCCGATTTTGTCAAAGAAGCATCTAACGTATCTACCGTGGTTCCCATCATAAATCCACCAGTAATGATTTTAGACGGTTTTCCGTCAAACCCGCCGCAAAACTCAATCATGTCCTCGATAGTAGTACCTAATGGAAAATACACATTCTTTTGTTCCATCACGTCACCAACCACCGAACAAATTCGATGACTTAACGGTCGACCTGGTTCAATTGCCTCGAACACAGCTACTGTAGTTGCCACATTGATAATCAAATAACCCACATCTCGCGTGGAACCGCCAAAAGGTTCTTCTTTGCCAGTGACTGTTTTGAACAGCATTTCAGTACTGCCCTGAGGATAGACTGATGGAACCTCCATCACTGAAAGATTGGGAACCTCTTTACAATATTCCCGCATCGTTTGTATCGCTTCCTGCTTGTCATCTTCAATCGCGATGATGCCTTCCTTAGCGTCCACTGCCTTCATCACAACCTTGCAGCCCTTTAACAGTTTTTCCCCTTGAGTAACCATTAAAGCCGCATCTGCCATTAACAAAGGTTCGCATTCGGCTCCATTGAAAATACACGTATGAATGTCTTCTTTTGGATTTAATTTGACGTGACTGGGAAAAGTCGCGCCTCCCAGACCAACTACTCCTGCCTCCTCAACACGCTGCACAATCGTTTCACGATTCAGCTCTTCAATCGGCTCATGGTGCTCCTCTTTTAAGCGTTCTTGAAAATCATTTTCGATAATTACACAGGTCATTTCGTCACCTTGACCTTGATCAATCGCTTTGATTCCGACAACTTTACCAGAAACACTGGCGTGGACATTGGCACCTAATCCTTCATCCATTTTAGCAATTGTTTGTCCCAAATAAACCTCTTCTCCAATAGAGACTGTCACTTCCGGTTCACCGCCAATATGCTGCTGAACTGGAATATAAACCCTTTTCGGATAAATTTTTTCCACCTGCTTGTACTGATCAATTCCACGCAAATGCAAGGCTTCATCCTGATGTAAATCAATCCCACCCTTAAACCGCTGCTTTTCCATTCCATCTCCTCCACATACTTTATCTCTCTATTTAGTATAACATGAGAAAAAAACGGACAAAAAATTTGTCCGTTATAATTTCTTTTGAATTAGTAAAATGGAACCCAAAACTAGGAGAAATCCCACCACCTCAAACAAAGTCAGCGGCAGACTGAAGACAACAATTGAAAAAACTGTTGCCAATAAAGGCTCAAAGGCTGTTAAGGTACTTGCTAGACTCGAACTGATGTATTGCAAGCTGGATAAGTATAAAAGGAAAGCCAATGCAGTACCAATGGTTACTACTAAGAAAATCGACATCACCGAGCCCATGGTGAAGGTTCCCGACGTCCGCCACATTGGTTGTAAGATATTCGAAAAGACGCTGCCAAAAAGCATCCCCCAGCCCACTGTAACGAAACTGCCGTAAGTTGCCAGCAATCCCCTTGGCTGTAAAGAATAAAAAGCCAACGAAACCGCTGAACCGATCCCCCAGACTAACGCACCCAAGGATATCGACAAATTAGTAAATTCCCCTTTTGTCGCAATAAACACAACACCAAGCGCTGTCGTAACCAGCAAAAGAATTGTTAAAAACGAAGGCACCTTTCTTTGCTTAAACGACTCATACAAAATCACAAAAAAAGGACCAGTATACTGAATAATGGTCGCGAAGGATGCATTGCTCAATTCAATGGTTTTAAAGTAGGTCAGCTGGACTGCAAACATGCCAAAGACCGAAAAAATCAGGAGTGCTCCTAAATCGCGTTTCTTTTTGAATGGGGCAAAAATAGCCTCCTTCTTCCAGCCTTTTGCTAATCCTAATAGTATAATTCCCGAAAAGAACAGTCTAACTGAGACTAGCCAGTCGGCCCGAAAATGATAATCGGTAAACAAAGATTGCCCTAAAATTCCAGAGATCGCCCAGAATGATGCAGCCAAAGCCGCAAATAAAATTCCTCTTTGCTTGATAACTCCCACCTTCTTTCTCAGCATATTATAATGGAAAAAACAGGCAACTGCCATTAGAAATCGTTTTCTATTGAAAATTACTTTAGGACTATAATAAATGAAGAAAAAAACGAGCGCTCTCAAAAGAGGCTCGCTTTTATTAAAATTTGATCGCATCCTTAACGGTGTAATAACCGGGGGCTTGATCTGCTAGAAAAACCGCACAATCACAGGCGCCACTGGCAAAGCATTGAAAATTATAACTATGATGGCTAATTTCTAAGCGCTCACCAAACCCGCCAAAAGTAACGATGTGACTGCTGGGAGTGTCTCCCATACGCAATGAGTGGTACCCAATCGTATTTTCCTCTCGCAGGCTTTCACCTTCACGGCCAAACACGGCTACATCAGCAAGCTCACGTCCCATTGCTTCGGCGAGCACCTCCCCCATTTCCTTGGAGGTACCGCTTGGAGCATCCTTCTTCCAACGGTCATGCATTTCGATGATCTCAATGTCGGTTTCGTTGCCAATCGCAGCAGCTGCGATTTTCAGCAAACGATTCATAACATTCACCAGCTTTGAAGTGTTGGCTGCATACAGAACCGGAATCTGCTGACTGGCTTCCTGAAATTTCTGCATTTCCTCTGGGGAGAAGCCGGTAGTTCCACAAACGAAAGCTTTTTTATGATCGACTGCTTTTTGCAGAACCTCTAGCGCCATTTCTTTTGTTGAAAAATCAATCAACACATCGCATGTATCAATGATCTCTTCTAGCTGATCTACTACCGAAACGTTCAGCGGATAGCCGACTCCAGCCACACTGCCTAAATCCTGACCAATATAATCCCGACCTGCGGGACCAACGCCGCCAACCAGCTTCATATCCTCTCGTTCAGCAGCAATTTGCGTAATCAAGCGTCCCATTTTGCCTTTTGGTCCTATTACAATGACATTCATCCTTTTTCGCCTCACTTCTTTTCTTTGTTACTTGCAGTGTATCACGAAAGCCTTTACTAGAAATAACAATTTTGAAAAAAATACGAATGGATTTCGAAGGAAGTTAGTTCTATTCAGTGGGATTGTCAATTGCCCTGCATATCCACTATTATTCAAATTTCCCCTATGATATAATTTATAAATCGTTTACAAAAAGTGTATTTTTTTATTTTTAAGGAGGAATGTTATTGTTAGTAACCCATATTTACTTTAATGGAGAGTGCAAGCAGGCAATCAAGCTGTATAAACAAGCATTTGGTGCGACGGTTCAGACCCTGATGGAGGATTCAGATCAGTCACTTGTGGTTCATGCCGAGATAATGATTCATAATGAATTGTTAATGGTGAACGATTTTGGAAACAATGATGGCTTCTCAAAATCGGGAGGATATCAGCTGTCTGTTCAGTTTGATGATGAAGCCGCACTGAAAAAAGCCTACACCATCATAAAAGAAGGCAGTACCACAATTGAACCCCTGCAGCCTACGGATTTTAGTTCTTGTACTGTTCGTTTTATTGATAAATTCGATGTAAGATGGGCGTTCTGGGTTTAATTCTATCTAACGTGGTGATCTTTTTAACTACAAACTAAAACACCCGCCAACCTTTGTTAGCGGGTGTTCATCATTTAGTGCATATTCTTACGCTTCAACCAGAATCCAACTCCGGCACTCACTACGATTAGAATGCCCACCAACCATAAGATTGGTGAATTTTGATCATTCGTTTGCGGATAGTGACTTCCTGTTGTTCCATTTGTGCCGTTTGGTGAAGCTGGTGTTTTTGGTGCCGGAACTTTTTCATTGGTTACCGTCGTTTCTACTGTTTTAGGTTTGCCCTCTGCTTTTGCAGGAATCACAAACTTGTGCAGCTGATCGCTCTTTTGATAACCATTTGGTGCGATTAATTCTTTGAAATAGTAGGTACCTGGTGCCAGTGACTCTAGGCTAATTTCCCCTTGAGCATTGGTATCTAAGGCCAATTCCGAAATTTCCTGCTTTTCATCTAGCAGCTGGAATACCGCACCTTTTAATTTTTCCCCATCGTCATTCACCTTCGTCAAGCGAACTTGGCCTTGGTAGTTCGTCCATTTGCCTAGATCTAACACCTTAGGTTGACCAGCCTGTTGCGCCTTAATTGTGAATTCCAACGGTTTCGTCTCACGAATATAACCAGTTGGTGCTTTGGTCTCAACCAATTGATAGTCGCCAGGAGCCAGATCCTTCAATTCTACTTCCCCTTGACTGTTGGAAACCAGCTTGCCGCTATCGGGCACTTGATTGCCTTGACGACTTTGCAGCTGGAATTCGGCATCCTTAAGTGGACGACCCGCTTGATTTTGTTTCACTAAGCGTATTTCCTGCTTATAGTTAGTGAATTTACCTAAATCCTGAACCTTTTGCTCTGCTGCTTTAGAAGCAATCGTAAAATCAATTGGTTCAGTGTTGACAATATAGCCGGCTGGTGCCTTCGTTTCCCGCAGCTCATAATCGCCGGGTTCTAAAGCCGTGATCTTGATCAGGCCTTCAGTATCAGAAACTCTCTCAGTTACCTTTGTTTCTTTTCCATTAGCAACTTTCCAAAGATCAAAGGAAGCATTGGCCAATGCTTTGTCATCTGCATTCACCTTTTTCAATTGAATCGTTCCTTTGAAGTTAATGAACTTGCCTACCTGAACAATTGCTGGCTTGCCTTGAGCATTATCTGCAATTGTAAAGGGATCAGAAGGTGTTTCGTTCAAGACATACCCTGGAGCCGCTTGAACTTCCTTGAAACGGTACGTTCCCGGAGCTAGATTTTCAGCTGTGGCAATTCCGTCGCTTTGGCTTTCGATCCCAGAAGCAACTGAATTCCCCTCTGCATCAATCACTTCAAAAATTGCCCCCGGAACGACGATTTCGCTACCATTCTCTTCAGCATATTTTTGAATTTGAGCAGTTCCTTGATAGTTGGCAGCTGTCAGTGTTTGGGACTGTCCACTTTCATCAAGGAAGGTCGTGACTGTCTCTGGTTCACCGGCATTTTTCGCCACAATTTCAAAGGCCGGTAAATCTTCCGTGTTCAACAAATAATTCGCCGGCGCTTGTTCTTCCACAAAACGATACGTTCCCGGACTTAGGTTTTCGGCCGTTACTGACCCATCTTCTACTGATTCCATCCAATTAGCTTCACCCTCATAAGCTTCAACAGGGCTCCAGCCATCAGCAGTTTGCTGCTCTAGGCTGAATTTTGCACCCACTAACGGATTCCCGGCTTCATTTTGCTTGATCATTCGAGCAGAGCCTTTGTAATTCAACAGTTCAAGATCACCTGCATCATTTGTTTTTACTACTTCAGGCTGCCCCAGAGCTGCATCTGAAATAGTGAATGGGACGTGTGTTGTATTGAGAATGTAACCATCCGGTGCATTCACTTCTACAAACTGATAGTTTCCTGGTGCTAGCTTATCAATTCGTACCGTTCCTGCTGCATCGGTCGCAAATGTCGTATTCGGTTGGACAGACTCACCAGCTTCATCTAAAATTTCAAATTCAGCATTCGGCAATACCGTTGTTCCATCTGCTGCATATTTCACTAATTCTGCTGATCCTAAGTAGTTGGTTAGTGAAAGCGGTCCTTGCTCATTGTCCTCTACAATTGCTGGTTGACCGGAGGATTCGGCTGCAATCGTAAATGGAATCTGCGTTTCATTTACAAGATAGTCATTATTATTCGTACGAACTTCTTTAAAGTAATAGTTTCCTGGTGCTAACGCTTCTACATAAACTTCACCGTCAGCATTGCTTGTGGCATCTGCGACTTTTTGATCTGCTTCAGTATAGATTTCGAAGTCTGCTCCAGCTACGGGGGCATTCGCTTCATTGATCTTAACTAATTGTGCAGCACCCTTAAAGTTAGTGTTCTCATCGCCTGTGATATCAATATCCAAAATACCTGGATCACCAATTCCACCCGCTGGAACACTGAAAGCAATGGCTTTTGTATTTCGAATATAGCCAGTCGGTGCTTCTGCTTCGACAAAGCGATAGCTGCCAGGGCTTAATTCCATTGCTCGAACGTACCCATCTTCTGCTGAGACAAAATGCCCCTCAGGATCTGCTCCCAATTGTTCTGGGTTAGCGACTGCTTCCCATTGACCATTGTTTTGAACTTCTAAGGAATATTTTGCTCCAGCCAATGGTTTCGTAACATCTTCACTGATGCGATCTTGTGCTAGTTTTCTAAAACGAACATGTTCCTTGTAATTTTTAAAAGCAGTCGTTTCATCGTAAACCAGTTTTTCACCTTGGTTCGTGATAAAGGTTGGCGAGCTGCTGTCTGATGTTGGCATAGTAAAGCGAATTTCAGTTTGATTACGGATAAAGCCCGTTGGCGGAGTCACTTCACGAATCCGGTATTCTTGACCCGCCTGCAGGTTTTCAAAAATAAAGTAGCCATCTTGTCCAGAGGTAACCGGACTGCCGACTTCTGTTGTTCCATCAGCTTCGTACAGCTGGAATACAGCTCCTGCCAGCGGTTTTTCTTCTCCGGGTTCTGCAAACACACTGCCATCCACTTTTCTAAAACGAGCATTGCCGAGATAGTCAACTAATGGATTGCTTGCTGTATTCAGTTGAACTGCCGCTGGCGCCCCATTCGTTCCATCTTGGTTAATCGCAAAATTAAACAAGCGGTTATTCACAAAGTAGCCGTTTGGTGCGGCTGTTTCTTTCACACGATATTTTCCCGGAATCAAGTCAGTCAATTCTAATTTTCCTTGTGCATTGGTCGTATAAATGGTTCCAGGTTGATAATCCGTAAAATCATTGGAATTAAACGGTGCCCATTGAACCGAGAAATTGGCGCCTTGGACAGGTACGCTTGCCTCATTCTGCTTGTAAAGTTCAGCACTTCCGCGATAATTTCTAAGCGTCAAGGTATCCGTCGCATTTCCGTTAACCAGTACCTGCCGTTGGCCATTGGCTGCAGGACTAACTTCAAAGGTCAGTCGTGTGCGATTGAACAGGTATTGCAGATTCCCAGCAGTATCTGTTGGTGGGAGGATCTCAAACAGACGATAAGTTCCATCAATCAGGTTCGTCAAGGTTGTCCCAGCGCTGTCAGCTGCAAAAGGCTCCCCATAGATTTCGTAATTCCCATCAGCATTTTGTTTCTCTAAGCTAAACAATCCGCCAGAAAGAGCCTGATTTGCTGCATCAACTTTATTAAAGGTAACAGACACTGGTTGGTTCTCAATTGTCTCTACTGCATTCGACGCAGAGGAATCTTGATTTACAACCAGCTCGATTCCATTTATCAGTTCATCACTAATCGTATAACCGTCGGGTGCTTCAACTTCCTTCAAAATATAGTGGAAGCCGTTGGTTGGATTGGTATTGGTATAAACCAAGTTTCCAAAAGTAGCCCGGCCGGTTTGATCAGTCGTCAGCTCATACAATGGTTGTTCCGCAATAGTTGGATTATCGAATACTCGTGTTAGGGTAAGCTTCGCTCCCGCTAAGACAGCCCCTTGGCCATTTGTCTTACGAATTGTTACGCTGCCCTTTTGCCCAATCGCTGTTCCGCTAGTGTCAGAAATTTGAACTTGCGTGGATGTTTCAGTCCCGGGACGTGGAATCACCCCTTCTTTCGTAGAAACATTCACTGAGTTGCTTACTTGCTCAGAGGCAGTAGTGAAATTAGGTTTGGTACTGTAGGTCAAATGATATGGCTTCTCGATGAAACCTTTTTGACTTTGACCAGCCTCCAAATAATTCTCAGAGAAGGCCACCACCATTTGCTGCTGCCCTGTCGTGTTATCCGTTGTGATATCAACGGTATAGTCTGTTCCCTTAACTAACGTTTGGTTTGTTTCATTCACTGTTCCATCAGCTGCTACTTCACCCAAGTGAATTTCTACCGAATCAGGATCAATGATTTGATTACTAGACGGTGTATCAGTAATTGTTGGTTGAACCAGCAAGGATTGATTTCGGTTAATCCATAATCCCCAGTTGATTTCATTGGTATCGGCATCGTAGTTAACTGATTTATTCACTGTCTCCTGATTGTAGCGAATGGAAATGGAAGCTGGCAAATTCTCAGTAACGCCCTCAATGGATATATTGGCGATATTGGTATACGTACTTTGGTCTTGAATAATTTGACCTTTCAGGGTCGTTTTAAACTGAATCTGATACACACGAGGTGCACCTGCTGTATTCCAGCCAGGGATTGCTTGCTGCGCATCCCCAACAGAAATATTCAATTCATTAGCGGCACCTGCAGGATCAGTAATCGTCCCACCAGAAAAATATTTTTCTGGCTCTGTGAAATCTATATAGCCTTGATCCTTTTGTTCTCCTTGATACTCAGGAGTTTGGGTTGCTACAAATTGTCCATTGGAATCATCAATTGTTCCTCGAGTAATATTCAATGAGTCCTTGATATAAACTTGATTCCCTGTAATTGGATCATTGAAGAGGAAGTTCTCAACTTGCGCATTGTTATAATTGGCAACAATCGTCCAGGTAATTTCTTTTGTCACTGGATTGTAGCTGCCGGATTTTTCTCCTTTGTTGGCTTCCTGCGTACTGGTTTCAAAACCATTATTCGACTCAGAATGGTGACTGGTATTATTCTCGTCTGTCCAATCCAGCTCAATTCCGTTGTTGTACACTAATCGTTGTGGAGATGGCGGATTTGTTCCGGAAAATTGATTGTATTTTGTTTGATACTCCATACTGAACGTGTGATTGGTCGTTTGATAATTATTCAAAAAGCGAACGGTAAACTCACTGTAAGGATCGCCTTGCCCTTCATTACCTGCGCCATTGCTGGTAACAATATTAATTTCAAAATCAGGATTGCTGACATTGCCTTGAGGTGCTCCATCTATCAATGTGCGGCCTGTCAATTCCTGGTTGTCTGTGGTATCAAAGATCCGAATCCCGGTTACATCCTGTCCACCTTGTTGATAGTAAGGATACGACACATACCCCTTTTCAGATTGATCTAGTTTATCAGTAAACACTGCATTATTTAGCTGATAGCCATTGCGGTTAATGTCCACAGACCATTTCGCAATTTTAGATCCGACTTCTACCGTTGGTTGATTCTTGATGACAGCCTGCTGCGTTGGCGGTGTTATATTCGGTGTAGTCGTAATCCCACCGGTTTCTGCACTATTGGTAATGACTGGATCTTTTTCTCCAGAAACAATTGTGTTCACTTTCGATGTGTATTCAATATTAATTGCCTGATTTTGCTGAACTCTATCATTGAAAGTAACGGTCATTGTATTTTTGGGTGTCCCTGGTGTGATAGCGACTGTATACGCATCCGGTGAGACTGGCATCCCTCGAGAGATAGCGCCATTATCTGCGATTGATACGTAATAGGGCTGAACATCCTCTGCTTGAATATCCATATTATTGGAAAACGTATCGGTTACAGTCGTTCCTGCGGCAATTTCTTTTTGCCCGTAATTATAACGAATTGTCCAAGTATATTCTTGATTAGCTGCTGAATAATTGTCTTGAACTTTTTCAACTCGCTTGCCATAATTGGCAGTTACCGTTGCACTGGCTGGCAAGTTATTGAAGGTTGCATTGTTTGTGAAGGTTGGGTTTCCACCTTCCGATGGTTTAGCCGCATCAATAATCCGCGTAGTATAAATCACCCGATAGGCTTGATCAATGGTACCTGAAAACGTAATGTTCCCGTTACTATCTATTTCGTACTGATTCGGATTCAGTGCTGTATTGCTAACTGAGGTTACTTCTCCATTGAAATTTACTTCCAGCGGAAATACCTGTGCGGATTCATAGGTTGTGTTTGCTGGAAATGTTTCCGCCAAGGTTGGTGATGCCAAGGAAGACAAATCCTTATTTACATCGACTGACCAGATGATTTGTTCTGGATTAACTTGTTTATCAAAAGTACCTGCTTTCGAAACAGAAGTACTCGTAGTTGGTTGAATCATCAATGTTAACGGCGGCAAATTATATTCGCTAGGATAAATAATTTGATTGTTTCCTGGCTTTGTAATCACTTGCTGATCAAAGCGAGTAGAAAAATCAATCTCACCCGTTTGAAATGGTTCAAAGGTACCCGTTGTTCCGCCGCTGGTGTCAGTTAAAACAATCCGGATTGTTTTACTCGCAGGATCAATCGTATATTTCCCCCAAATAATGCTTGGATCGTTGGGGTCCACCAAGTTTTGATCTGCAATTAATGAAGAAACATTCAATCCTTGTGGCAGCGGTACTTCGTAATAATCACCAATTTGCAGTTGTGTACGAACGGTTTCTGGAATAGCAAAGTCAATGTGCAGGCTGCTAGGATCTGAAATTTTTGCTGGATTAGGAATGTCTGCTTCAACATTGGTAATAAAGCGATCACCAGGAGAATATTGATCAATTAGATCCTTAATGTTTGCAGCCTCGCGTAAAGGTGCCACAGCACGTTTAGCAGGAGCTTCACTCGTTGATTCGGTAGTAGCTATTGTTTCGGATTCCTTGGTTGATTGACTAGTACTAGTCGTTGATTCTTTTACAGTGGATTCTTTAGTCGTTGATTCTTTGGTTGTTGATTCTTCCGTCGACGTTGCTTCACTGCTGCTGGTTTCTGACGTTTCCACTTGGCTGGAACTAGTCGATTCCTCACTAGCGGCAGACTGTGCAATTTCTGCTGTTACACGCTGTTGCCCAGTCATTACAGAAAATTCTTTTTTATCGGTCGGATTGACAGTTAGCTTTATACGAAGAACCGGGCTGCTATGTACATTGGGCTTTGTGACAAGGCGAAGTTGATTTCCTGTAATATTTGTTGCTTCCATTGGCTGAAGAGGGGATTCAGTTAATCCATCGCTGGAAGAAGTGGTTGCTTCAGGCTGGATTTGCGAAAGAATAGAGGGCATGTCGGCCATTTCAGCCACAACGTTTCCATCATCCGGTGCAATCACTGCTTCATCGATGGTCACCCCTTCATCGAAAGTCAAAATCGTCTCATTTGCGGACGATTGATCGTTTTTCACCTCTAGCTTTAATTCCCCATTTACTTGTCCTTCTGAGAGCGCATCTACTTTAAACTCATTCAACCGGACAACATCATCAGATGACAGTGTCTCAGCGATTACGGTTAATGGCATCAAATTTGAAAGTATTATTACAATTGTCATAAAAAAATAAATTATTTTAAAACTCGGCTTTTTCATTTTTTTCCTCCTTAATTACAGCGATTATTATCTATCCACCCATCTTATCAAATTCCTTAAATTTTCTAAAAAGATATGATTGTAAATGATAAGTGTCTAATCATTGCCAATTAAAGGAAAAACAAAAATAAAACTTACATGAAATTTTCAAATGTGCTATGGTAAAAACTAGATTTAAAAAAAGGAGTGGATTTATTTGCCAACGAACAAAAAAGAAGGAATTATTTTTACTACACTGATGTGCTTTTTAATGGTTTTGGGAATGAGTGCGTACAACCTGCTGATTCACCAAAGCTTTACACTAGCTGCTTTGCTCACTGGTTTAGTCCCAGGATTTGTGGTTGCTTTCATTTTGGATGTTTTCGTAGTAGGCGTTTATGCCAAGAAGCTTGCCTTTAAGCTGCCGATCAATCGGGAAAAGAAATGGCAGGCCATTATTGCCATTTCCTCCCTAATGGTAATTGGGATGGTTACCTTCATGTCTTTATTTGGCGTAATGATGGAAATTGGATTGACTAATCATTTATTTTCCGACTATTTAACAGCTTGGAAAATGAACGTTATCGCAGCGTTGCCGTTGCAATTATTGTTTGTGGGTCCCTTCTCTCGTATGATTTTGCAAAAGATTCAAGCAACGAATGAGGAAACACCCGCAGTCAGCTAAAACAAAACGGACAAATCGAAGCCTTTAGACTGGCCAGATTTGTCCGTTTTATTTTACTGATGTACATTCTTCTATCAATAGTGCTTTACAGCCAGTTTTTTCAAGCGCCTTTTTGGTAGTTTCACCAATCACAACCAGTTCCATCGGCAAATAGTAGCGTTGATAAACTGAATAAAACCGTTGCCATGCAGAAGGGCTGGTAAGATAAACGCTTTGGATTGCTGCTTCTTTTAACAGATGATCCAGCTTTAACTGGTTGTCTGGTAAAAACAGGTTTTCATAGGCGACAAAGCTGTATACCTGATAGGTGTCTTCAAGCATTTGTTCCAGCAGATTATCTGCCAGCTGACTTTTAGGATAAAAGATAGTGGTTTGCTTTGGATACAACGCCATCCACTCCTGCAACATCCCTCGCTTGGTTTCCTTAGAGCTGACAAAGGCTGGTTCAAACCCCATCCTCCGAACAGCCTCTGCTGTTTTCTTCCCAATCACTGCTATATTGACATCAGGCAATGCCTGGGATAAAACCTGCGGAACCGCTGCCTGACTAGTAAAAAATAGCCAGCTGCTCAAATGAAGCTGCGTCAAGGCCTTCTCTGTTAACGGCAAGATCTGAATCGAAGTTAACGGCAGCACCATTGTCCGATAACCAATTGCTTCAAAAAATGCCTGATCGGCTTCATTCAAACCTTCTGCACGTGTCAGCAGTATTGTTTGCTGGGGACCAGCTCCTTGATTGCTTGCTTGGCTAAAGATAGCGGATCGCCTCCTGTCAATCGAATCCTAGCACCTTCAGCTTCTAAATCCTCTGCCAAAAAACCATAAAATTCCCAGTCCTTCGATAATCGATTCGCAAAAGCGCCAATCGGAATTTCGCAATTGCCATCCATCTGGCGCAAAAAATAGCGTTCAGCCTCTGCAGCTAAATGCGTGTCAGGGTCACTGACCTGAGCCAACAGCTGCTGCAGCTCAACATCCTCCTTGCGACATTCAACACCTAAAGTTCCTTGTCCCACTGCCGGCACACATTCAGCTGGAGAAAGAATCCGATAGGCCGGCAGCTGATCAAAATAATTCATACGCTCCAAACCAGCACAGGCCAAAACAGTTCCATCCATGTTCTCAGTGACCATTTTTTTCAGTCTGGTTTCAATTTTTCCGCGAATAGGTACTATTTTTGCATGGGGATAAAGTCTGCTGATTTGCTTATTACGTCGAATGCTGCTGGTACCAATAATGATTTCGTCCTTAGCAGTTAGCCCCGTTGGCTCTGTCAAAATCAGGCAATCATAAGGCATAGCCCGTTTAGGCGTTGCTGCTAAAACTAGATCCTCAGGCAGACGCGCCGGTAAGTCCTTTAAGCTATGTACAGCAAAATCAATCGTCTTTTGCTGCAGCTGATATTCAACTTCCTTAACAAAAACACCTTTTCCACCAATCTGGGTTAAAGGGGCATGCTGCATCCGATCTCCTTTAGTAGAAAGTCCGACAATCTCAATTTCTAAAGGACAGATTTTTTTCAATTGATCAACTACCAGCTGCGTTTGGCGCATGGCTAATGGACTTTTCCGCGTGCCTACTCTTAAGGTCTTCATTATTTTCCCTCTATCTTCATTATTCTTCTACGATTATAGATGAGCTGTCTTTGTTTTCCAACTCTTTCCCAGCAGGCTTCATGCCTACTTTGAAAGCTAAAAAGTACATGCCGGCCAAAATGACTCCACCACCGACTAGATTACCGGTCCATACAAATACCATGTTTTGAGCAAATTCGCCGATGGTTGCTCCGCCAGCTAAGATCCCTGCGGCAATTAAAAACATATTCGCTACCACGTGTTGATAGCCAGCAATGACAAAACCGGCGACTGGCAGCAAGGTACCAAACATTTTTCCAACAAAATCACGAGCAGCCATATTCATGTAAACACCCGTACAAACTAAAATATTGCAGGCAATTCCTGATAAAAAGGCCTGCAGTGGTGCATCCGCTGTTCGTCCCTGTGCAACTGCTATCGTGCGTTCTACAAACGGCCCCTGCAGCGTGTTGGAAAAATAGCCGAAGAAAATCGCTACTGCTACTGCACCTACTAAATTAAACAGCGTAACCAAAAACATATTACGCGCCCATTGCTTTATCGTAATTTCCTTTGCATACAATGCCATGCTAACCGCCAACATATTGCCAGTGACCAGTTCACCACCAACCAGCAATAGACAAATAAGTCCAAAGGGAAAAATTAATGCACCCATTAAATTGACGAAGGTTCCCCACTCTTTTGGCATCGACCCCATCGTGCGAATCATTGCTACGCCGGCTAGTCCAATAAATACACCCGCCATAATTCCTAATACTGCCGTTGTTAGAAAGCTGTAATTTGCCTTGGCTTTTCCGCGAGCAATCGCTTCATCCACTAACTCTTTTGGTGATAATGACATGCAAAACACTCCTACTAATTATTTTTTAACATCTATTTTCTTGGCTTTTTTGTATCACTTCTTTTGTTCAATTTTCGTAAACAGCTTTTGCTTGTTCATCAATGAACAATACTTGGCGAAAGGATTGCTCTGACAAATAACGTTCGCTGATTTCGTCAAAGCGCCGATCTCGCTGCTCGCCCACCTGATGCCACCAAATATCGGCACCTTGACTCGTGAAGGAAATCAACTCCTCTATGGTTGGTGTTTTTGAGGCGACCAGCAGCAGTCGTTCTCCAAACCTCGGCAGTTGGTCAAACCAGCTGAATTTTATTTCCGCCTTTACCGATTCACCAATGATCGCCATTGCTGGATTCTTCATTCCTGCTTGGGCTATTTTGGTTTGAATCGTGGTAAAGTCACCCACTACTTTTTGCTGACGGCCATAGGTTCCCCAACTAATTACGGCAATATCAGTGTCGGTTGGAAAGCCTTGCTTCTGCAAGTGTTCAAGAAATTCAGGCAATGCCCCCATTCCCATATACAAACAAATCGTCTGCTCCTGTCCAAAGACTGGGAAGGTCTGCTGATCGTCATTCTTTAAATGACCGGTCATAAAGGTTACCGAGCGTGCCTTGCCGCGTTCAGTCAGAGAAATCCCACTATAAGCGGCAGCTCCGCTGGCAGAAGTTATTCCTGGGACCACTTCAAAGTTAATCTCGGCAGCAGCCACGGCCTCCAGCTCTTCTGTTAAACGACCAAAAATCACTGAGTCGCCGCCTTTCAAGCGGACGACTCGTGGATAATTTTGATGACTTTCAATTAAGCATCGGTTAATTTCTTCTTGCTTCATGGTGTTTTGATAAGGTGTCTTTCCTACATAAATGAACTGACAAGTCTGTTTACAATGGAACAGCAGCAAAGGATTGACTAAACGGTCGTAAATAACCGCGTCAGCTTCCTGCAAAAGCCGCTGCCCTTTAACTGTCAACAATTCAATATCGCCAGGTCCAGCTCCGACAAAAGAGATCATCGCTACACCTCTACAAAAACATCATCGTCAATCACTTCAACCGGATAAACCCTCACTTGTCCTTCATCCGGCTCTTGAATGACGCCATCCACTAACGAAATCTTGTATTCTCGCATGGGCTCATACAAGTATTCACCAGAAATGATCCCTTCTAAAACAGGTGCCTTAGTCAATGGACAGTAGTCTTCAATGGCAAAAATGCGCCCATCGGTGACTTGGAAAATAGCAATTTTTTGATCCTTCAGGACGACCGAGCGGCCAACCCGAGGGATTAGTTTTGATTTTTTAGTGGCTAATACGCGCATATTATTCACCCGCTCCTACTAGTTCTGGTTTTTCGATGGTATACATTTTCTCACGTAAATCAACATCTTTGGTGATTGGTCCCCAGGCATCCTTGCGTCCTTTGGCCGCAATGGCTTTGTTTAAGCCTTCCCATAGCTCTTTACGTTTTTCAGCATCTAACAAGACCGTCTTCACGTTTTCAAAGCCCATGCGTTCTACCCATGGTGCTGTACGTTCCCCGTAAATACCAGTTTCTCGATAGTATTGCAGCATTGCGCCGCAAAGATCGACTACTTCATCTTCCGTCTCAGCCGTCACTAAGTGTTGTGCTTCAACCAATTCAGTCCCGCCATTTCCGCCGATCATGATTTGGAAACCATTCTCAACCCCGATAATTCCGAAGTCTTTCACTGCTGATTCGACACAGCTTCGAGGACACCCTGAAACGCCAACTTTAAATTTATGGGGTGTATCAATGTATTCGAAGTTTTCTTCAATCCGAACACCCAGCTCCATTGTTTTTTGAGTACCAAAGCGACAGAAGCTTTGACCAACACAGGTCTTTACCGAACGGAACACTTTGCCGTAGGCTTGAGCAGCAACCATATCCAGCTCTTCCCAAATTTTTGGCAAATCCTCTTTTTTTACACCGTACAAACCAATCCGTTGAGAACCCGTTACTTTTACCAAGGGTACCTGGTAGCGTTCAGCAACTTGAGCCAGCTTCATTAACTGCTGAGGAGAGGTCTGTCCGCCGCGCATTCTTGGTACAACTGAGAAAGTGCCATCTTTTTGAATGTTGGCATGCATCCGTTCGTTGGCAACCCGTGAATCTCTTTCGTCTTCATGCTCTTCTGGCCAAGCAACGTTCAAGTAGAAATTAACCGCAGGTCGGCATTTCGAACAGCCCTCGGGATTGCGCCATTCCAACGCTTCAAACACTTCACGTGTACTAGTTAAGTGCTTTGCATAGATTTGGGTAACGACTTGATCCCGATTCAAATCGGTACAGGGACAAATCCCAGTAGCGGTCGTTACAGCATCACCTAATTCATACTCCAGCAAGGTTTGAACCTGCGGCTTACATTTTCCGCAAGACGTCCCAGCCTTAGTTACTTTCCCAACTTCAGCAACACTAGATAAGCCTTTTTCACGAATTGAGCGTAAAATTGTTCCTTTATCTACCCCGTTACATCCACAGACAGTTTCGTCGTCTTCCCACTCAAGAATGTCCTGACCCATACCAGCACCTTCGCCAATTGCCTGCAGCACGGCAATAGATTGCAACTCTTCAATCGTCTGCCCTTTTTTCATCATGTTGTAGTAACGACTGCCATCATCTGTATCGCCGTATAGAACAATCCCCTGAATCTTGCCGTCTTTTAGGAAGATTTTTTTGTATTTACGGGAAGCACTGTCGAAGGCCTCGATGCTGTCCATACCTTCTGTGTTTAAGATATTCCCAGCTGAATACAAATCTGCACCGGAAACCTTTAACGAAGTAAAGGTTTTAGATCCTTGATATGCCTTAATCTCTGGCTGATCTGTCAATACATCTGCTAAAATTTTTCCTTGTTCAAATAGTGGGGCAACTAAACCATAGCAAGTGCCGTTGTGCTCCACACATTCCCCCACACCGTAAATATTCGGCAGACTGGTTGCCATGTAATCATCAACCACAATCCCACGATTAACCTTTAGACCGATTTCGCGAGCCAGCTCAACTGCTGGTCGAATCCCAATTGACATGACAATTAAATCGGTTTCGATTTCAGTCTCATTAGAAAAGCGCATTCCACTTACACGCTGATCCCCTAAAATCTCTTGCGTACTGTATTCCATCAAGAATTTCAAGCCTTGATCCTCCAGCTCAGCCTGCAAAAGCTTGCCAGCCTTTTCATCCAGTTGCGTTTCCATCAACCATTTGGCTAAATGAACAACTGTTACATCCATGCCTTGCTCCTGCAAGCCCTTTGCTGCTTCCAAACCTAAAAGGCCGCCACCGATTACAACTGCTTTTTTGTATTTTGCAGCCGCAGCCAGCATTTCAGCAGTGTCATCAATTGTCCGAAATGCCACGACACCTGCTTTATCCGCTCCAGGAATGGGCAGAATAAATGGATGTGAGCCAGTTGCTATAATCAATTTGTCGTAGGGAATAGTTTCACCAGACTCAGTTGTAACAGCTTTCGCTTCAGTATCCACACCAACTGCGGGATTGTTGTTAATCAGGAAAATATGATTTTCTTCATACCAATCCAAAGGGTTTGTGATGATCTCATCAACGGTCATCTTCTTTTGCAAGACATTTGACAGCATAATACGATTATAATTGGGATATTCTTCGTTGCCGATAATCGTAATTTCGTAACGTTCGGGATCGCGATCCAAAATTTCCTCTACGGTTCGGACACCTGCCATCCCGTTCCCGATAACAACTAAACGTTCTTTCATTCATTTCCACCTCAACCTGCTTATTGTTTGTTCATATCCTCACAATAAAGGAAAAGCTGGACTATTTGTATTAGGGAATCCCCTATTTATTGATCAAAAAAATCGAAAAAATTTGCAAAAACAGCCGGATTTTGTAATTCATTTGGTTTTTTTGCAAAAAAAAAGACGCTAGCTTTTCGCTAACGACTTTAAGAAGGCTTGTACAGCTGTTCTCAATTTTTTGGATTTCTCTGGTGATTTACCACCAGTGGTAATGGCTACCCCCACGTCACCTTCTTTGACAAGGGCCATGTTGAAAAAGTTGCTGCGACTTTGCTTAGTCGTATCATTGACTAGCTGCTGCGGTGTTGTTTCCTGCAAAATCTGTTGATTAACTGCTTCATTGTCGGTACAAATAAAAATCAGCTGAAAGCCTTTTGTGTCCCCTGCTTGAAAGGGGCGCCTCTGCAAAATAATTTTTCCAGCTTTTTCCAAATTTACCAACGTATCTGTTGCTTCGGCAGCAACCACAACGGGGCGACCGCCCTCTTCTACCAGCCCTTTTATCTTGCGGGTAGCAATTTTGCCGCCCCCAATCACTAATATATCTAATCGACTTAGCTTAATCAGGATTGGATACATGCGACTTCCTCTAATCGTTCAACAATTGCCGCTTCTAAAGCTGGCTGATCCTGCAAGGTTGGCAGCAAATCATCAATCGAACCTCGGTCCTGCAGAATTTCATCTTTGATTTTCTTCGCTAAATAGCCTTCTGTTAAAAATAAACGCTGGATAATCAAAGGCTCTGAATGTTGCAAAAGGACTTCCTGGTACGTGTGTTCCCCGTGGTAATGCGCTGGATAAACCGCTTTGCCAGTCGCCTGAGAAACTTTTTCCGCCAGCTGTTGTAATTCCAAATAAGGCTCCTCATAATGAGGAGTTCCATGAGCAATCAAGAGAACCTCGCCAGTCAGAGCAGATAGCTTTACCTGCTGAATGAGGTAATCATTGACGGATTGAGTAGTTCCCAAGGTAGCTAAAATGCGGTAAGTCCGTTTTCCTTCTAGCTGCCTTGCTGCTCGTTGCGGCAAATCTTCTTTCGCATGGGTTGCTGGAAACAGCAATACCGGCAAAAAGATAATCTCTTCTACCTGTTTTGCCAGCAAAGATTGAATCGCATTCTCCAATGTTTGTTGCTCCCCCTCTAGTAATCCAATTTCATAGGGACAGGTTAAGCGGGGGCCTATCTTTTCGATTAAAGCCAAATTAGCCGTTGAAAGCTTATTTTTTCGTCCATGCAACACAAATACAATTCCCTTCATGGCTGCTCCTCCTAAAAATCAATTAAGTGATGTCTCAAGCTGTACTGAAGCAAGCTCGCATAGCTCTCCAGTTGCAGCTTCTTGCGAACATTGGCCTTGTGGACCTCGACTGTCTTCACCGAAATAAATAAGCGTTCGGCAATTTGTTTGTTGTTATAACCTAAAGCTACCAGCGGCAGGATCTCTTTTTCCCGCTTGGATAGACTGCCATACAGCGGATCTTCCTTTTCTAAGGCAATTTCACTCAGGGCTTGCTCCGTATAACCATCATAATACCGTTCCCCTTGAAAAACTGCACGAATCGTTTCAATTAACGTTTCATCATTAGCCGTTTTTAATAGAAAGCCGTCCGCCTGAGCCTCTAATGCTTCCCTTACATAGGAGCGCTCATCGTGCATGGTCAAAACAATCACCTTCACATCGGGAAAGGACTCCTTCAAACGCTTTGTAGTCAGCAGTCCATTTTCCCCCGGAGGCATACTAATATCAATTAAAACCACATCTATTTCATTGCTTTCAACGGTCATAAACACTTCATGGCCGTCAGCAGCATCGGCAACTACTTCCATATCCGGCTGCGCATTTATCAAAAAGGCCAGTGCATTGCGGATCATGGCGTGATCATCTGCGATTAAAATCCTCATCGTTTTCTACCCCTCCTTCAGCGGTACCTGCATCTGAATAACTGTTCCCTGATTGGGTTGGGAATGAATGACCAGATTGCTGCCGATCGAATATGCTCGTTCCTGCATATTCACTAGTCCAAAACCGCTCTCCTGCTGAGCCATATCGAAGCCTGCCCCCTCATCCTGGATTCGGACAGTTAGCTGATTTTTCGCAAAGTCTAGCGTTAAGTAAATCATATTCTCCCCTGAATACTTCATGGCGTTGGAAACCGCTTCTTGAATAATTCGGTAGATAGCTATTCGAACAGGCTCGGTCAGCGGCTGCTTATTTCCACTAACTGTTAGATCAATGTCGAAACCTGTCATTTCAGTCGTGCGTTCAATGAACTGCTCCAGGGCTTGAATTAAGCCAAATTCATCAATTGTCATCGGCCGAAGATCGCCAGCCAAATGCTTGATTTCATTCAACACCTCGGAAAAATGTCGATCCAGGGCTTTCATTTTTTGCGGCTTTTCCTCGTCAACAGCCCATTTTAATCCTCGGGTCTCCAACATTAAGCTATAAACGCTTTGAGCTATTCCATCGTGCAGGTTTTGGGCAATTTTCTTCCGTTCTAGCTCACGAACATTGTTTAAGTATTCAAACAAGGAGCCTTTCTTCTGATCAGCAGGCCGATTCTGAACCTGCAGCACTAGTTGTCCATCGGTACTGTCCACCCTGCCCCAAAACTCCTCTGACCTGCCGCTTTTAGTCAACAAGACAAAAGGAAAGCCTGCCGGCGAAACATTGCCTTCCAACGGACAGTTTAAGCATTCATCTTTAGTGCTATGCAAGGCACAGCCCTGTCCTCGACTGATTTCCAACACAGATTGCAGTTTAAACTGGTAGCTGGTTTCAATTTCCTGAGCTTTTTGTGTTTTGGCGATCAGCTGGTCGCTCTTATCCACCAGCCAAATCGCTTCTTGGATATGGTTAAATAGTGTTTCATTTAGCTGAAGCAATCGGTTTTCACTTCCTTAATCGTTGGCTAAGTTCTGCGGCAGCCGTTTCCAGCTGTTGTCTTTCAACAGAAGAAAATGAGTGGTCCGTTCGATACCCGCTCATTAAAACAGCTTCTACCTCGCTATGATGCATAACGGGTACAGCTAAAGCCGTCTGCAGCTTTTCTGTTCGGGCGATTGGATACTCCACCAGCTTATCCGGCTGCTGAAAAATATGTTCATCCAGCTGGGTTCGGGCCGTTTTCCAAACCATCCCTGCAATTCCTCGACCAACCTGCAAACGAATATTTTTGTAGGCTTCACTGCGATTTCCGGCAACCTGCATCCAGCGTATTTCCTTCGGAGCATCTTCCGCTGCTGCATTCATGGCGATCCCAAGGAAGTCACATCCCCACTTTTCACGATAAGCTGTTACCCATTCTTTGAGTGACTCCATCATAACTACTCCAATTCCCTATATTTTCTTTAACCACTTGTAGTTTGTTATTCATTTCACTATTATAGAGGCAATGATTCAGTATCATCATACCAGAAGTTTAAGAAAGGTGCGTGAAAAAATGCAGAAGAATGTTTCCCTGCCGAACTTGATTTTGATTATTACAACAACGGTTTATTCCTTCTCTAGTATGGCAACAGCCTTCTTTATGTTAGGAAGCCGTTCACTAATCTGGTTTTTTATTAGCGCTGCCTGCTATTTTATTCCTTATGCCTTAATTGTTGCACAATATACAAAAAAATACGCGCAGCGCTCTGGATCGATTTATGATTGGCTGAAGGATTCTCTCTCGCCCAAAGCGGCTTTTGTTACCGCCTTTTTATGGTACTGCAGCTATTTTATCTGGATGATCAGCTTATTTATGAAACTGCTGATTCCGTTGTCTCTTTTACTTTTTGGTCAGGACTTGACTGGAAAAATCGACTGGCTGGGATTGCCGCCGCAAATATGGTTGGCCTTCTTTGCAGTTTTAGCAGTCTTTCTATTAACAAGCTTAATTAATCGCGGCTTTCAGACGATTTTATCCTTTCTGAAGCTTAGCAGTTATGCCATGATTGGCTTGCTTTTGTTGTCCTTATGCAGCAATCTGACGTTGATTTTGCTGCAACCAAATCAGGTAGCGGCAAATATTTTGCAAAGCCTGCATGCTCCTAGTTTTTTTGCGGGGACCAATGAACATTTTTTATCCCAGCTGCCTTTTTTTATCTTTTCAATCACTGCATTTGGCGGTTTGGACACCGTTGCCAGCTTGGCTGATCGCACGAAAAAAAGCCGAACTCGTTTTCCTAAAGCGATTGTTTACAGTGCTGGTCTGATCTTTTTACTATATTTTGGTGGAATTATCTTATGGAGCGCTGCAGCTAATTTGGAGCAGCTGAGGAGCGGCGACCAAATGCATTTAGGTAATCTGATGTATGGTTTGATTGGGAGTACAGCTCATTCTTTAGGTGAGGCTTTGCAGTTGAACAGCAATCAAAGTCAGCTGTTGCATCAATTTTATATTCGGTATACAGCCTTTACTATGTTTGTTTCTTATATCAGCCTGCTGTCATCAATTATTTATGGTCCGCTGAAAAGCTTGATTCAAGGTACACCCAAGGAGCTTTGGCCGCAAAAATTGACACGTTTAAACAAGCAGCAGATGCCTGCGAAAGCTTTATGGGTTCAGTCGCTGCTGTTGGCTGTATGTATTTCAGTTCTTTCAATGAACCATTTCTTTGTGGCTGATTTGTTTAATCAGCTAACATACATGACGAATGTCTCTCGGGCACTGCCTTACTTTATCGTTGCTATGAGCTTTCCCTTCTTTCTGCGAAAGGGCATGGTTCAGCCTGACGAGCTGCTGATTCGGCGAAAGAAGATCAATTATACTCTTTCCTTAAGTGTTTGTGCCTGTATCTTTTTAGCCATTGCTTTTCAGGTCTATGAACCATTGAAGGTAGGGAATTATCTGAATTTCTTAACTTTAATTGTCGGTCCACTACTATTTGGTGGACTAGCCAGCTGGATTTATCAGCGCTTTGAACGAAAACAAATCGCATAGAAAAAGAGGAATCGCTCACTGCGATTCCTCTTTTTGCTCTTACTTATGCATGTATTCGTAGATCGAATTCCCTTGAATCAGTTGTGGAAGAATTTGATCCGAATCTTTGACAGATACTCCCTTTCTTTCTAGGAAAGCGAGAAATTGCGGTAAAAAATCCTGTGCATTTGCTGGCAGATCCAATGAATATTTTTCCTGTGCCTTTGTTAACACTGATAAGTAAAAAGGGTCCTTATTTAGATCAATCGGTGAGTAGCGCTCCCGTATGATGTAAGCAATGTCTACCGATTCAATCATTTCATAGGTTAAGCTTGTTTGGTTACTCTTTTTTTTGATTAATTGCAGAACCAATTTAAACGGATTGCTGGAAAAGTTCTCTAACGTGATCCTCTGCTGATGAATCACCCAATAATCATCCACCAATGCTGGTAGATTTGCTAAGGTGATCAGTACAATTAAGACGATTATTACAATGGAAATTCCCAGTGAAATCCCTAAAAGCGGCAGCATCATGAAAAATATCAGCCAGATAAACCAAAACTTTCCTGGACTTGCTTTAAACATTCCTTTGCCTACTACATAGGGCTTTTTGAAAAAGGGACTGCCCTGAACCAGCTCATCTAATGAAACATTGTAAAGATCACTCAATAAGATGAGATTATCGATACTAGGAACGGCTTCGCCATTTTCCCACTTGGCAACCGCTTGGCGTGATAGATATAATTGATCGGCTAATTCTTGCTGAGTCCAATTTGCTTCTAGACGCCGCATTTTTAATAATTGATTGATTTGCATTCTGGTCACCTCCTACTATTAGTGTACCAAATCCCGTCAAATAGGCACGCAACTGTTGGTTGCCTGTTAAAATTCCAGAGAAATCCCCCACAATCCGGTGTATTTACTTCTAGGATTTTACCTAAGAATTCTCTGCAGTTCATTTTTATCCAAACAGAGACTATTTACTTCTTTTCTTAAAAGGAACCAAATAAAAAAACATTCTTCCATTTCGAGTTTTATCAAAAAAATTTATAAAAAAACAAAGAAAAAAGATAATCGACTCCTGAAATCTCCTATCATCCCGTTATTTACAACCATCCCCCGTTTTTCTGTTTTTTGGTATAAATATCACTGAAACGATATGGATTTAATTATATTCAACAAGTATTTTCAAAAAAATAAAATTAGATAAAAGTTTTACTTGATTATTACAAATCAGTTGTTTTATAATTGTAAACGAATTACAAAGAAGATTGGGGATGTAAGTATGAAACTAGGCTATAGACAACTAATGACGATGAAACCCGCTGGGCTCGCACAACGGTTCTGGGACTTTTTTGCGGAAAATGATGAAAGCGCCTACCTTATTCAGTGCGCACTTCTTGTTCAAATTCGCAATTCATTGTCGCCGACAGATTTTTCTTTCTTAGCTAAAGAGTTAATCTGCCAATTGTTTCTAGAAGGTTCTGATCTTCAAGAGGTTAAGGAGTTATGTGTTTATTTTCGTCCTTATTTTACTGATAATGAGTGGCAGAAGGTAACGACCCGCCTGTTTCCAACCCCTAAAGAACGTGCCAAAATTACCGAGCAAGCTCGCTTATATACTAAAAAGTTTCCTTTGCTGTATTCAGGTGAAAGAGAAGTGCAGACCAAGGCTAGTCTGCTTGCAACCTTTATGGATGAAAATGGCAAAAAACACAGTTGGACCACGAGCAATGTTGACCCAAATCTAACCTCTCAACAGCATGAGGAGTATTTGTCGTTGTTAAGTACCTTAACCATTCTCCAAAAGGATGGCGTTCGCCGCTTTGTGTCATTGGTTGAAGTGAATTACAGCCTTTTTCGTACAAGCATCGCCCGTCGTACTCAGGAAGAAATCGATGAACATCAAGCAAAAGTCAATGATCTACCACGAGTAAACACTATCGGACAGGCTGTGGCTCAACCAGAAGAGCAAGCGCTAGCTGACAATATACAAGAACTATCAGAGTCCTCAGAAAAAGTTTCTCAGGCAGCCAAAACGGGTACAGCGAAGCCGCGAGAAAATCGAACCAGTCAGAAAATCCAGAAGCAAGCGCCACAAAACAAACCTGTGCCGCCAGAAGCCGATTCCTCCGAAGAATTGAATGATCCTGAAAGTGTTGCCGCCTATCTCAATCAGCTGAAAAGAAAAGCAGCTGGTAATCCACCTACTAGAGAAGAGCGGAAGAAACAAAATCAGATAAATAAGGCGTTGGGTAAGAAGAAGCGGCGGCGGAAATAGCCAACAATAAGTTGCCTTGTTTAGCTGGAATTCATACAAAAAACGCATAACCAATCGCTTGATTATACGTTAGAGGATTAAACGAGGATTTCGTTAAGGACCATTCGAGCTTTCAACTCCGTCAAGATCGCTTGTGATACACCAAAGCTGCGCAAATAATTTTCCACTGTTCCATAATGCGAATGCAAATAATCCAAGGCTTCTTCAATGTAATTCGGCAAAGAGTAGGACATCTCAATCGGATAGCTTCCGTGTGTCTGCTTAAAGCTTGGATTTGCCTGAAGGTAAGTATGGGTGATTTGATAATTAGCGATAATATCCGCTTGCGAAACACCGGCTAATTCTAATAGAAAAGCCGCAACAATTCCGGTACGGTCTTTTCCAGCGGCGCAATGAAACAGAATGCAGCCTTCGCTTTCGGCAAACGCTTCAAAAATTTTTACCAAGCTTTCCGGATAGCGTTTTAAGCAATCCACATAAAAGCTGCCCATGGAATAATTCATTTCTTTGGTAATGTCCTTAGTAGCATCTGCAACATTGCCAGTCACTAAAGGAATATGCAAATTCTGAATAAGCGGAGAGTGCGGATTCGGCGACTCGCTCACCTCACTATCGCTGCGTAAATCAACAATGGTTCGCACACCATAGTTTTCTAAAAAGGTTACATCCTGCTGAGTTAAGTCCGACAAGCTGTCACTGCGTAAAAATTTATGGAAATGGGTAGCGCCCTCTTTTACAGGATAGCCTCCCAGCTCCCGAGTATTAAAGCTGCCGTCTAACGGCAAACGTGTATAATTTATCATATGCTGCTCCTATCTAATTGCTTTTTTAATCTGTCCAATCAGCAGTTCCACGGTGATCATGGTCACAAAGATGACTACTATGATCGTGGAGATTTTAGCGTACTCATATTTGCCAATCGCACGTGTTAATACCATCCCAATACCACCAGCACCTACCATCCCTAGAGAGATTGATTCCGCAATATTGGATTCTAGTCGAATGGATGTCCAAGACAAAATCGGATTGGTCAAGCCTGGCAGTAAGCCTTCCGTGATCAGCTGCAGCCAACCGGCACCGGTAGATTTCATCGTTTCGATAATTGCCGGGTCCTGCTCTTCAATGGAACTGATAAAGGACTTGGTTAAGTAACCAGTCGTTGGAAAAATCAGACCGACAACTCCAGCGGTGTTCCCAAAACCTAAGCTTGCTACAACAATCAAAATCCAGATTAATGCTGGGACTGCCCGCACAATTCCAACAATCCCCTTGATTAAGCCTGCCAACAGAGGATGGGGTGTTGTGTTGCTGGCACCTAAAAAGCTCAAAGGAATGGAAAGAACAAAACCTAAAGCCAAACCGGCCACTGCCATACATAGAGAAACAAACAATTCAGAAATAATTGTTCCCAACTCCGAAAAATCTAAGGCAAAGAATTTAGGTACTACCTCTCCAGCTGACTCAAACCGGCTAACAAAGGTTTTAACATCCAACTTTAAGAAATACAGACTTGCTGCAAATAAACTAATTAATCCCAGTCCGACGATAAGGGTTGTTACCTTTTCTCGTTTACTGGATACTGCTATTTTTGCTTCCATAAGCTCCTCCTACCTCACAAATCGCCGCAAACGATTCACGACAAATTCCGTTGCCAGAACCATCAGCACCAAAATAATAATCAGCGATAGAGCTTCATGGTATTTGAACAGCCGAATATTGGTTTGAATCATGATCCCGATACCGCCAGCTCCTACCATTCCCAGAATCGATGATGCCCGAATATTGATTTCAAAAGAGAATAACGTCCAGTTAATCCAGGAAGGAATAAACTCTGGAATCAGACCATGAAACAAAATCTGTGCATACGATGCTCCGCTAGCCCGTAATGCTTCCAGCTTACTGCCGGCAATTTCATCAATCGAATCCGCATAGGAGCGTGCCAAGAAACCTAGTGTCGCAATAATCAAAGCCAACAATCCTACCATATTGCCTATTCCAAAAATGTAGACCAGCAGCGATGCCCAGACTAGCACGGGAATATTTCTTAAAAAGGAAATGAACACCCGTACCGCAATCCGTACCCAACGAAAGGGATTGGTTTGCTCTGACATTAATAAGCCAAAGACAAAGGCCAAAATTGCTGAAAAATAAGTCCCCACTACCGCAAAAAGAATCGTTTCAATAATCAGCGGCACATAGGTAGGCAGCTGGCTAAAGTTCGCTGGCAGGAAATTGGTCAAAAAGAAGTGCAAGAAACTAGGAAAGGCTAGCAAAGCCTCGATCACATTCACCCTTAAGTAAGCAAAGGCAAAAATGACGACTGCCAAAATACTCACATACTTCATAATTGCTGAAAACTTCCGCTGGTCAGTTAAAACGACCTTGTGACTAGATTTCTCCATAGGCCAAGCTTCCTTCCCCCATCACCGAAGCCGTTTTCTGCAGCCTCATTTGTTCTTCCTTGCCTTGATAGATCATTGCGGTTGTTTGATCATCCAGTTCCTCTGGCTTGCCATCAAAGACGACTTTCCCTGCTTGAATCCCAATAATACGTGTCGCATATTTTTTAGCAAAATCAACCTGATGCAAATTTACAATACAGGTAATGCCACGTTCCATCGTTACCCCCTGCAAGTGATCCATTACAATATTGGCGGAATTGGGGTCCAAGGAAGCAATCGGTTCATCTGCCAGAATCAGCTTAGGATGCTGCATAATTGCCCGGCAGATGCCGACCCGCTGCATCTGTCCACCTGATAAATCATTGGCTCGCTGATAAATTTGCTGACCCAGCCCGACCTTCTTTAATAAATCCACGGCTTCCTGTTTATCACTTTCAGGATAGAGACTAAACAAACTCTTGGCGAAGGAGATTTTCCCCAGCCGACCATGCAGCACATTCTTGATTACGTTTGTGCGCCCGATTAAATTATAGTGCTGGAAAATCATGCCGATGTCTGAACGCTGACGCTTCAATTCGCGTCCTTTGATCTTTTCCATATGCGCTCCATCGAAAATAATTTCGCCTTCTGATGGATCAATCATGCGATTAATTGAACGAATAAATGTAGACTTTCCCGCTCCCGATGGTCCGATCACTACAATAAACTCACCTTTATTAATGGTTAAATTGATCTCTTTCAACGCATACTTTTTCTTGTCATAGGTTTTGCCTACATTTTTTAATTCCAGCAGCTTTTCGGTCATTATTCTGTCTCCTCAATGTTTAAGGTTTCAACCATTTCTTTTACGACGTCGTAATCTTCATCCTTGGCTTCCACAAAACGAACATCTTTACTACCATATAAGGTTTCAAAGTAGTCGCCATTTTCATAATTTAAGTAGAAGTCTTTGATTTTGTCCTTCATTTCCTGCGGCAAATCTGCGCGGATCACAAAGCATGCATTCGGAATAACATCTGTTTCGCCAACGATTCGAATATCATCTTCCTTCATCATACCGGCTTCCACCAGTTGAGGAATAATCTGCTCTGCCACAGCAGCTGCCTCATAGTCGCCTTTGATAACGCCCATGATACTAGAATCATGTTTACCAGAATAAGCCACGGTTTTAAAGAAGTAATCCGGATTTTCCAGTTGATCTGGATCAAGGTCTAAATCATTAACTAATTTTGATTTAGGGAACATATAACCAGAAGAAGAGGCTGGATCAACAAAGGCAAAGGTTTTCCCCTTCAAATCCTCCAAAGACTGTGTTTCTTTGTCATCCTTGTTCACGATAAACACTGTTCGGTAAGGCTTTTCACCCATCGAAGTGGTTGTTACCAGTGGTTCAACTCCCGCTACTTTTTTAGCTTGGTAATAGCTCATCGGGGTAACTAACAAGACATCTAATTTACCTGCCTTCATGGCCTCAATTCCGACCGAATATTCCGCTCCCTCTAGTTCTTCTATCTCGATTCCTAATTCTTTTTCCATATCCTTGCGAAATTCGTCATTCTTGGTTCCTGCGTCAGGGTTCGTTTCATCTGGCATTTGGACAATGGTTAATTTATCTACTTCATCTGCAGCTGTCGCCGATTGATCGTTCCCACAGCCAGTCATAATTGCTAAAGTCGTGCCGCACAATAGTGCCAGCATTGCTACCTTCAATTTTTTCATTACTCAAACTCCCTTGTTTTAAGTTTCAGTAGTATACCACTGAACAATTGTAGTATACTGTTGATGGGGAGCAGGAATCATCAAGATTCCGTTGTTTTTTTGTAAATTCTATGTAAAGGAATGAATGTCATGACTCAATCGATTGAATCCAGTGCTTATCAGGAGATCAAACAGGCGATTCTTTTTGGCAGGATTGAACCTGATGAAATTTTGTCCGAGGCTTCTTTGTCGAAAAAGCTGGGACACAGCCGAACGCCGATTCGCTCAGCTCTGAAACAGCTGGAGCAAGAAAAGCTGGTAGTTTACAAGAAGAACCGCGGCGTGGCTTTGCGAGAAGCCAGTGTGAAGGAAATGGTGGATGTAACTCAAATTTGTGTCGAATGGATGATTCTGGCTACAAAAAACGCCAAAACGGGGTTAAGCATGCTAGATGTGGAAGCTATTCAGGAAAGATTGTCAGCAGCCAAAGATTATCGCGCAGCTTTAGACTATGTTCAGTACATTAATCAAATGCCTAAGGTTTACACCAAAATCATGGAAGCAGCCGGTAACGAGTTATTGATCCCTACCTATGAAAATCTGTGGGCCCGAGTGATCAGTACCTCTTTGTATCGCAAAATGGCTGATCCGCAAAATTCGCCAAAGAAAACCATCAGCACCGTTCAATTCTTTCAAGAATATTTGCAGCTGATTGAGAAAAATCAGTTCGATCAGGCGATTGCTAAATTGGAGGATTATCAAGAATACGCCAATCATCAAATTCTGCACTACGGCACCCTTTAGAAAAATCAAAAAAAGGTCGAATGATTCGGTACTCTTGCAAGTATCGAATCATTCGGCCTAGTTACGCTAACCTATCCATTGCCTGCTGGATTTCCTTCAAGGCTTCTTCATCTTGTTCCATCTGCTGCAATTCCTTCAAGTTCTCTAGCCAAACGTCAGCTTCCTTCTTCCCCAATCGACCAATTGCCCAAGCTGCCGTTCCCCGAATCACTGGACGAACATCTTCCTTGGCTACCTTGAACAACTCTGGCAAAGCCGAGCGATCCCCTAAGTTAGCCAAGGCAATAATAGCATTTCGCTGCAGGGGCTTCTTGCCGCGCCAGGAACCGGCTAAATGGCCAAATTGCTGTTTAAATTCTTTGTTGGAAAGACTCAGCATTGGCTTGAGTTTAGGATAAACTGTATCAATCTCCGGCTCCATTTCTTGATGAAAATGAAAATCCTTCCCTTGATTGTAGGGACAAACCAGCTGGCAAATGTCGCAGCCGTAGATAACATTGCGCATTTTCTTACGGTATTCCTCTGGCATCATGCCTTTGGTTTGCGTTTGATAAGACAGACAACGCTGCGCGTTCATTCGTCCATCGCCTAATAAAGCTTTCGTCGGACAGGCTTTAACACAACGCATACACTCACCACAGCCGAAAGGAATCGGCTGATCCACTGCAAATTCTATATTGGTAATAATTTCACCTAAATAAACAAAAGAGCCGAACTCCTCTGTGATCAACAAACCATTGCGTCCAATGAAACCTAAGCCCGCACGTTGCGCTACCGAAACATCAATTAATTCACCTGTATCTACCTGCGGAGCAAATCGCCACTGCGCTTCCTGCTGCAAGGACTCCGCTTCAGACTGGATAAAAGCAATCAGCTTTTGCAGGCGATCGCGTAATACATCGTGGTAATCAATCCCCCAAGAAGCCCGGGCAAACATGCCGCGTTTTTCATCCCGTGGAATCTCTTCTTTTGCTTTAGTCGGATAGGCTAAGGCAATCGAAATAATCGTCTTCGGATTTTCGAAGGTACGCTCAGGGTAAATACGTTCTTCAATTACCGGATGCTCAAAACCGGAAGTATAGCCCCGCTCTTTTTGCTCCTGCAGGGATGCTTCTAGTTCGGTAAACGGCTCCGCTGAGGCAAAACCGATTTTATCAATCCCCAGATGTTGACTTTCGGCGATAATTTTTTCTTTAAGGGTCATAGCAAGCTCTCCTCCCTCTGCCTCTATTATAACGGAGCATACAAATTTTTACGAAAAAATGAGTACCCGCTGCGGCATTTGCCAAACAGAGGATACCCCTTTTGTTATGCTTCTCTTTTTGCTTCCAATTCCTGTTTAATTTGCGGATAAATACTATCCAGCTGATAGAAAAGCATAGTCACAATTGAACCGATAATCAGCAGCAAGGGGATGTACCCATACATTGCTTTAATTGCTAAAACTGCCTGTGAACTTTGAGCAGCTGCTCCTGGTGTGTAATTCCCCCACGCTAATAATGCGCCTGCAATCCCACCAGATAGGGCTTGAGCAACCTTCCCTAAAAAACCGTTGATCGCTGAAAGGGAACCCGAAACGTTCACCCCAGTTTTCCATTCACCGTAGTCCACCGGATCAGCCTGCATGGAGAAGTAAATACTTTCCTTCACCCCATAGCCAATCGCTGAAACAACCGATCCTGAAAGGATGACCCCATGATTGATATCTCCCAGTAAAATAATCACGATGCCTAAAGCCTGTATGATCGACGCAGAAACATATAGATTGCGCTTGCCAAGTCGTTTGGCCAGGAAAGGTACAAAAAAGTTCGCTACCATTGGAACAATCGACATAATGGTTGCTACCGAAATTGATAAAGCCCGACTGCCTACTACTACCGTGTAGTAATAAACCAACGCACTCGTTTGGATAAAGAATCCCGTCCACATAAAGAGAATATTTAAGGCAAAAATCAGCCACGGTTTATTTTGCTTCAAACTGGTAAAAATCTCTTTTACCGAAACCTTTTCTGCTTTGGTGGCTGCCGTTTCCCGAACACTGAAGAAGGTAAAGAAAAACAGCAGACAGCCAATCACACCAAAAATGGCCATAACAATTTTAAACCCAACGGCTTGATTGCCCTTGCCAAAGTAATTCACTAATACCAAAGCAGAGGAACTAACCACAGTTGCCCCCATAAAGCCGAAGAATTTTCGTGAAGTCGACAAAGCCGTTCGTTCCTCAGTATCGTTAGTTAAGCTGGGAAGAATCGACGCCATCGGTACATTGACAACGGTATAAGCCAAGGAAAGTCCAAAGTAAGTAATGTAAGCATAAATCAGCTTGCCATTAGCCGATATATCTGGCACGTTGAAGCAGAGAAAAGCAAAGAGAGCAAAGGGAACCGCGCCAAAAAGAAAATACGGACGTGACTTGCCCCAACGAGTATGGGTGTGATCAATTAAATAGCCAACCAGCAGATCAGTAATCCCATCCACGAAGCGGGTCAAAATAAACATCAAGCTAATCGCTGAAGCGCTCAGCTGCATAATATCTGTGTAAAAAAACAGTAAATACAGCGAAATCATCTGCCAAATTAAATTACAAGCTAAGTCAGAAACACCATAACCAATTCGCTGCTGCCATTTTGAGATAGGTTTGTCCGTTTGCCCGCTCATTTTCAAAGACTCCATCTTCTTTCCCCATTTCTATTACTGATTTTATCCGGCTAAATATTTCTTGATCAAATAAGCCGGTGTACAGCTCCAGGCATGGCAGTAGCTGCTGATAATCGGACTGCCGTACGGTGAGAAGTCCAAGTCCTCTGGTTTGAAGGCTTCCCAGAAGGTATCGGCTCCCATGCTGATCATTTTGCCCCAGTAATCCTTCATTAATTGCACTGCTGCTTCTGGCAAGCCAGCTACGAAGAGAGCTTCCACTACATGGTGATACATGTAAGGTGTACCAAAGCCAGTAATCGGAAATTGTTCCTTAATGGTTGTTTCCATAATCTCATGATTGGTTTTAGCATCCATTACTTCGGCTAAAACCATCCAAACTTGACTAGCTACATTCACTTCGCCGCTGCCCTCAATTACAAATTGCTTTTTCTCTGCATCATAAAGAGTCGTCCTAGCAAACTCTTCCAATTGCTGGCAAAGAGCTTGATAATGCTTTACCTGGGGATCCTGCATTTTTTCAGCCAATTGAATAAATCGTTTCATGGCATAAATAATGACCGCCTGTCCAGCTGTAGCTTTGTCAAAGTCATTGGACCAGTCGATAAATACCGGCCAGTCTTCGGTCAACACTAAGCGTCCTGCTTCATCTACCTGTTGCAGAGCCAAATCCATCCCTTTTTTCGCCGCTGGATATAAATCCTGCAGAACTATTTCGTCTTGGGTGTGTTGTACGTAATCAAACAATATCGTGGCAAAGAACAAGCTGTAATCAAATAGGAAGGTATCATCTGGCGTTAAATTCGGCTCCGTAAAAACATTAGCCGGTATTTTACCTTCCTCAGTTGTCATTCCGCCAAACAGATACATACAGCGTTTGGTTAACGCTAAATCATCAAAGGTCGCATAATTAGCCAAAGCCTGTAAACGCAAATCCCCTATCCATAAACGGCGATCACGCTTAGGACCATCCTCAAAAACCGTCTGCATACAATCCTGCAGAGTTTTAACCGAAATAGTATAAATTGCTTCTAATTCTTTATCCTCAATCACTGGTTTAGGCAGCTGCTCCATTGATACGCTGCTTTCTGCCATAAAGATTGGATTACTGAAACTAGCCTTCCATTTGGGTGAAGTATCAATCACACTCAGTTCGATATACCGGCAGCTGTAACGACGAGGCATCTCCAGAGTCGTTGGCAGCACATCCAAATGGACAAATTCTTCTTGAATCCATGAACGGGACAACCAGCCGTCGTAATCTGTTGCTTCAGCTACAATTTCGGCTGGAACCTCTGCGAATTTTAAACGTAAATACAACGGCGCATCCATTGGAGACCCCACCGAATCAATGTCAATCGTAAATTTACCTACATAGTGATCGCCTAGATCCAGTACGATTTTTTCATCTCGACCTAAGGTATAGTCAGGCAGCTGCGCAATATTTTTCTCGCTAACCACTGACTTGAAACCGTTGACACTTTTCTCATCCGCGATAATTTCGGCAATTGCAGCTGGTTGAATCGTGGTTTGAATCAGCTTAGGTGTATTCCTTTCGGCCTTTGCTAGCAGCTTTTCGTCGTGGTTCCAAACCACATCATTATTAATTTGAAATGTAAATGTCATGTTTTTCCCTCCATTAATGGAGAAGCAATTCATTGATTGCTTCTCCTATTGTTCCACCTAAACCGTTGCATCCTTCATTTTTGGCGCTTCCGTTGTTTGTTGCTCACCAACTCCATGCTTTTTCTGCAAATGCATCATGATGACTCCCGCAATCGTTGCCAGCAATACGATGCCCGCAAAACCGTACATCGATGTTTGAATCCGATCTGGTGCCACTAAGAAGGGGGTAACAAAAGCAAACAGTCCGCAGCACATCCGAGAAAATCCGTTAATAAAGCCTTGCAGAGAAGCCCGTACTTCTGACGGAAAAGATTCCTGTGTCCATACTTTGTAAATTGCTTCGCCTGCCAAAGGATTCCCAAAGTTGTAAAAAGCAATTGTGATTGCTAAAGCGATGAAGCCGGCACCGCCACCAATTAAAGCCATGCCCAGCATTGCGGCAAACTGCACGAAAGCTCCGATGAAGAAAGCTTTGTTGCGGTACTTTCCACCTGCGACTGAAGCAAAGACAATCGTTGTGGCCAAGGAAACAATATTTAGAACAATCCCTAAACCAGTGGCTTGTGTTTGACTAGCCCCTGCATTAGTCAATGCATAGGTTTGGAATTGGCCCCAGGTATTGGCTAACAAATTCCAACACACATAGAAAATTAAAATTGCCGCGAAGAAGCCCAGATATTTATTTTTATTTTGACCAAACAATACCGTTTTGAAGGAAACTTCCTGAGTCGCATTTTGGGTTGCTTTTTGGGCCAATTGACGAGCAGTGCCTTCTTCGTGGAATCGTTTGAACTTTTGTGAAAAGGAACGCCATAACCAAGTGATTAAAGCAAAAGCAAAAAGAATACCAAAAACAATTCTTGCTCCTAAGACACCCTCGATTCCTGAAAGCAGGAAGGAACAAATATACGAAATGAAGACCCCGATTTGCCAAAAAATCTGAGTAGAGGAAACCAGCTGTGCTGAGGTTTGCTCGTCTGGTGCATCGTGGGAAACTACGGTTAAACTGATGGGTAAATCTGCTCCAGAAGAAATCCCCATTACAATTACACCAGCCAGCAGCATGGCAAAACTATTAGACAGGATACATACCCCTGCGCCAATTGCGTAAAATAAATTCAACCAATTGAAAGAACGAATAAGACCGAAACCTTTAGTAATCTGACCGGCAAACAATGACCCGAAGGCAATTGCGAAGGTTAATCCTCCAGAAATAATTCCGACTTGACCCGCTGTTAAGGCTAACCCCTTTTGCCAGACTGGAATGGTCGCTGACAAGCCAACAATACATCCTGATCCTAACATTGAGCCGATTCCAGCAGCTGTTGCCAACGGCGAATACTCCTTTACCAGTGTTGAGCTTTTTTGCTTACTCACAGTTAAACACTCTCCTTATTTTTTGTTTTCTTACTACTTGAATTGTAAGCGCCTCACCACATTTCAGCCATTGCAAATTCCCACACATTCCTTATCCATTTCACAGATGAAGATAAAAAAATAGAGATCCTTATAAAAAAGGATCTCTCATTATTTTTCTTGTTGATATCGCTCTAAAATGCTCTTTTTAAGCTCTTTTGGTGTCTTATCTGTGTACTTAGCAAACAGCTTATATAAAGAGGGAACTGTTTCAAAGCCTAAATCATAGGCGATTTCTTCAAGACTTTTATCCGTTTCCTCCATCAATTCCAAGGCTGTCTGATAGCGCAGGGAATTGATTAACTCTTGGAAGGAGCGACCGGTTTCCTTCTTTAATTTATTGCTGATGTAATTGGAATTGTAGCCAAAATGCTTGGATAACCGGGTCAAGGTCAGATGCGTATAATGAGCTTCAATATAACGCAAAATGTCTAAGATTTCTTCGTCCCGTTCATTGGATTGCTCCAGACTATCTTCTTCGATCACTCTAGTTAGCTCAATCATCACCAGCGAAAGCAATAAATTCATCGCCCGCATAAAATAATTCTTTTTACTGAAGTATTCCAGCATCATGCGATGCACTATTGACTGCACCTCCTTATTGTCCCCGCAATGAAAATGAATAAAGGCATCATGGCTGCTATAGTCATTGGAAGCATTCATAAGAAATTCATTCACCAGTCCGTTGGATTTCACCATGTTCACCACAATCTCAGTGGTAATGGAGTCATCCTTTAATAAAATATTGATTAGAATATCCTTTTCCTCCAGCGCATCAATCCGCTGGACAATCTCCTTATCCATCAGGAGAATCTCGCCTTCCTTCAGCTCGATTCGCTTGTCATTCACATACTGAACACAGCTGCCGGAAAGCATATAATTAAATTCCACAAACTCATGCGTATGAGCCGGCATTTCTGAGTAACGATGGTGCTTATTGATAAAAATGTTGCCTTCTTTAAAAAAGGATTCACTAGGCATCTTAGGAACAGCCTCTTCATCATAAGGCAGATGTTGATCGTTGACGTTGTACCCTTCAATCCGCTGCTCCCGCTCAATTTCATTTTCTGCTCTCAGCTGTCTTTTCAATTCAGTAAAGTCCATTCACTTTTCCCCCTGCCATTCCGCTTTATTATAAACGTTTCCAATCAAAAAATGAACGCACAAATAAACAGAAGCAACCAGCACTGCTTCTGTTTATTCTATTTAAACTTGTCATAAGGAGGACACAAAATTAAGAAATATCAATCGTAACTTGAACGGTTTGCAGAGGAACATCGTAGAACCGATCTTCTCGGCGGCCAAGAAAATCTTTGGCCTGCTGTGGAAATAAGGCGTACATCAGAACATCTTCCTCTGATTTGGCATATTCCTTGATTTCTTCTCGGAACGCCGGCAGCTGCGGTGCAATTAAGTCAGCTGGTCGAGCTGTAATTACTGCTTCATCACCGATAATCTTTTCTTGAATCGTTGGATTAATCGGTGCTGGTGGACGGCCATAAAGCCCCCGCACATAATCCTTAATTTCAGAAGGGACCAGCTTATACCGTTCTTGAGAAATGACATTCATTAAGGCCTGGGTCCCAACCATTTGCGACAACGGTGTAACCAATGGTGGATAGCCTAAATCGGCCCGAACCTTTGGTACTTCACTCAGCACCTCTTCATATTTATCCTGCATGCCTTGCTCGGTCAATTGACTTAGCAGATTGGACAGCATTCCACCAGGTACTTGATAGATCAAGGTTTTTGGTTCGATGTCCTTCACTTTAGGATTCAAAATGCCTTCATCACGGAAACGATCACGAATCGGATTAAAGTAATTAGCAATTTCGCTCACCTTGTCCATCTTCAAGCCGGTATCAAAGCCTAGTTCTTCCAGAGCCAAGGCCATTGATTCTGTTGCCGGCTGACTCGTACCGCTGGAGAAGGATGAAATAGCTGTATCAATAATATCCGCACCCGCTTCAGCAACCTTCAAATAGGTCATTTCTGAAATTCCGCTAGTGGCATGAGTATGAACTTCTAACGGCAAATCAATTCGATCCTTGATTCGGCTGACTAGTTCAAACCCGGTTTGGGGCGTTAAAACCCCCGCCATATCCTTGATACAAATTGAATCGGCCCCTAAATCAGCCATTTCTTTCGCCAGCTTCACAAAATAATCCACCGTATGGATGTCGCTGGTAGTATAGGAGATCGCTGTTTGGCAATGTCCGCCAGCTTCTTTGGCTGCCACAATGGAGGTTGCCAAATTACGGGTATCATTTAACGCATCGAATACACGAATGATATCAATCCCATTTTTAATCGATTTTTCGACAAAATCGCGAACAACATCATCAGCATAGTTTTTATAGCCTAATAAATTTTGCCCCCGCAACAGCATTTGCAGCTTAGTATTTTTTACTTCTTTGCGGATCAAGCGCAATCGCTCCCAGGGATCCTCATTCAAAAAACGAATGCATGAATCAAAGGTAGCACCGCCCCACATTTCCAGTGAATAATAGCCTGCTTCATCTAAGGTTTTTAAAATCGGCAGCATATCCTCCGTTGGCATACGCGTTGCGATTTGGCTTTGTTGACCATCCCGCAGTACGGTTTCCATAAACTGGATTTTTTTAGCCATGTTTCAACTCCTCTTCCTTTTCAACAATTTGAGCAATCGCCTGCTGCATTTCTAAAATCGAATGGGCTCTGGAACGGCCGCATTCCTTGGCATCCTTGTCGCAAATAAAACAGCGCCGCGGGGCAAAACCCAGCTCTTGTCGGCTGATGCTTTTTATTTCATCATTCTCCTGCCACAGTACGTCCAAGTCGACCAATCGACCATAGGGATGCTGCTCTTCAATCTGCACCATCTTGGTCTTCAGCTCTTGAGGAGCCAAGGGCAGCAGCAGGTAGTATTCCAACCCAGTATTTTTCTCCCAATATAAATTGGCATCAGGAGAAATCCCCGTTAATTCCTGTTCAATTGCTTCAGTGATTGTTTCAAATATCTCTTCTAGCTTCATCGACGTCTTCACTGGACCAGGAATATTCATCGTCGCGCAAAGCAATGAACTCTGGCTGTCGGTGAGCAGCAGTTCCTGTTGCATTGCTGCTCGTTCTTCTCGGCTTTCCAGCATTTCCTCCAGTGAGATAACGGGTCCATTGAAGAGATCATTAAACGTTTTTGACGACATCAATAATGGTCCCATCACGGTATTCGATCAGCGCTACTACTTTGTCTCCGTATTGAATTGGCTCAGGATTTCCTACGATACTGTAGGCCTTCTCCTTAAGCTCCTCAATCGTATAAATCGGTACATCCAGCTGACTAAAGTGTTCAATCAAGTCAGCCCGTTTCGGATTAATGGCAATTCCGACTTCGGTGATAATTACGTCAATACTGTCACCTGGGGTAACGACTGTATTCACTTCATCTACAATCGTGGGGATTCTTCCCCGTACTAAAGGTGAGATTACTAGACTCATTTTGCAGGCCATACTCGTATCCGAATGACCACCGGAGGCTCCACGAATAACTCCATCTGAACCCGTCATGACATTCACATTGTAGTTGGTGTCAATTTCCAAAGCAGACAGAATAGCTGTATCCAGCTGATTAATGAAGGAACCTTTACTCAAAGGCGAAGCGTACATATTGGCATCTATTTCATAATGTTGAGAATTTTTACCTAAAGAAATCGCTGACGGATGGTCAAAGTCCTGAACATCAATGATTTTTCCGACTAGGCCTTCCTCCAACAGTTCAACCATCGCATTGGTGATTCCGCCTAGAGCAAAGCTGGCCTTTATGCCATCCTTGATCATCGCCTCTCGTAAAAAACGGGAAACGGCCAAGGCTGCTCCGCCAGTTCCTGTTTGGAAAGAGAAGCCGTCTTGATAATACGGAGAGCTGGTAATGACTTTGGCTGCATATTCCGCAATTAGCAATTCCTTGGGATTCTTAGTAAAACGAGTAGCCCCTTTAGCAATTCCTTTTGGATCGCCAATCGCCTCTACTTCCACAACAAAATCAACATCGGTTTGCGGAATGCTGATCGGTGTATTTGGAAAAGGAACTAAGGTGTCGGTAATGATAACTACCTGATCCGCATATTTTGCATCTACCATGGCATAGCCTAATGAACCACAGGTGGCTTTGCCGACGGTTCCATTGGCATTCCCATACGAGTCTGAGCTGGGGGCACCCAAAAAGGCCACATCAATATGAATATTATCAGCCGCAATCGCCCGAGCTCGACCGCCATGAGAACGAATCACCACGGGATTTCCCATAATTCCTTCAGAAATTGCTGCACCAACTTTATCCCGCAAGCCGCTGGAGGTAATGTTGGTGATCACACCATTTTTGATATGGTCTATCAATGGCTCATGAACATTGGCAATTGAACTAGGCGCAATCGAAATATTTTTGATTCCCATGTCAGCGATCTCCTGCATGACCATGTTCATTACAAAATCACCCTCCCGGAAATGATGGTGGAAGGAGATCGTCATACCGTCTTTTAGACCCGTTTTCTCAATCGCTTCTCGTAAGCTGGAGACTAGTTTTTTATCCCGAGGACGCTTGGGTTGGATTCTGCGGCTAGCTTCTTGATAGGTATTTATATTGGCTAATTCACCTTCGTATATACCATACTGATCCGCATATACCTGAGGAATATCACGCTTTACTTTATTCATTACCATAATTAAATATCCTCCTCGGTTAATAATTTCGCCGCTTTAGCTAAAGCAATAACTCGCTCAGCCCGCTCTACAATGGGTTTGTCGACCATTTTTCCGTTTAGTGAAATGACACCAGAACCCTTCGATTCCGCTTCACGAATCGCCCAGATGACTTCCTTAGCATTCTGAATTTCTCTCTCCGTTGGCGCGTAAATGTTGTTGACTAAAGGAATTTGGCGCGGATTAATCACCGATTTCCCGTCGAAGCCCAGCTGTTTAATTAAACGAACTTCATCTTTGAAGCCTTCCGCATTGTCCACATCAGAATAGACCGTATCGATGGCTGCAATACCAGCAGCTCGAGCAGCATGCAAAATCATACTGCGGGCAAAAAATAATTCCTGCCCATTGGGATAGCGGCGAGTTTTCATATTGGTTACGTAATCCTCTGCACCTAAGGCAATTCCAATCAGCCGATCAGAAGCTTTCGCAATTTCTCTTGCATTCAAAACACCCTCTGCTGATTCAATTGCTGCCATCATTTTGGTGGTTCCTACAGAAATTTGATTGTCCTGCTCCACTTGGGTAATTACTGCCTCTACATCAACAATATCCTGAGCCGTTTCCGTTTTAGGCAACCGAATAACATTTACTCCAGCTAATACCATCGCTTCAACATCCAAAGCTCCCACCGTATCCAAACCATTAATACGCACGACCGTCTCAACCTGGCTGTAATCAAAGGTTTTTAGGGCAAAATGCACCAAGGTTCGGGAAGAATCCTTTTCTTTTAAAGAAACGGCATCCTCTAGATCAAACATAATCGAATCGGCCCCATATAAGGGAGCATCTCTCAGCATCGCTGCATTGGCCCCTGGCACAAACATCATTGTTCTTCTTAAGCGTTCCATGAGTCGATCTCCTTCCAGTTGTAGGCTTGCTGATCTGCGGCCCGATAAGCAGCAGTCACGGTGCGGGCTTGAATCGTGCAATCCAATGCGCCCTTATCTATCGCTACAACCTTCGCTGAAGTAATGCCCAGCTTCTCCAGCGTTTCCTTAATTACCTTGCGAATTTGATCACCAAATTGCTTTTCCACACTGCTGTCCAACTCAATTTCAATCAATGCTCCTTCATGAGGACCTAGCGTGATCATAATATCGCTTGATTCAACTGTACCTGCTACCGCACTCTTAGTAATTTCCACTTAATTCCACCTCTATTTTCTTGATTTTTTTCAAATAGTCATAGGTTGTTTGAGGAACAAGATGGGTTAACCCTTCGACATCTTTTTCCTTTAAAGCTTTGCGTACATTGGTGGCACTGATTGCTACGCCCTCCACTTCCTTACGGGGAACGATCACCAGCTCCAGTTCGGTACCAAATACGGATTGCAGCGAGCGATTGTAGACCTCCGTTACTGGTGAAAAAGGCTCCTCGCCTACAAAACGAGAGCGAATGTTCAAAATCGGTGCAATTTTTTCTTTAAACAGCAGAGCATCCACCGCTGCCTGAGTTTTCGCTACAGCCAACGGCGCATTCTCTTTTAAGAAGTAGGCTGGAAACGTCGCTGTCGATACCATGTAATCACGACTCGGCAGCACCGTCACATTTTTCAAATGGCTCACTCCCAGCTTGACCATATTCATCCGATCCTCACTAGAAAAGTCTGAACGATCCTCTGACAGAACAAACACATAAACATGATCGCTCTTAGCTGCGGCTGTCTCAATTAAATACTGATGCCCCTTGGTAAAAGGATTAGCATTCATCACAATACTGCTGGCTGTTCCCGGATGCCGATGTTTCTCCAACAGCTCCTGATAGTCATCAATATTGGGCGAACCCTGTTCGGTGAACAGCACCGATTCGTTTTCTACTATGGTATGGAATCCCAGTGAATGGAAAATCTTGGCTTCACTAGGCTTGGTATACAAGAAATAATGGTTTTGATCCTTTTCCCGCATCCGTTCCATTAAATGAATCATGAGTTGAGTTAACAGGTTTTCTGACTGGTATTCCTTCTCTACCGCCAAGCACTTAATAATGTTTTTTTGATAGGAACCCGAGGCGATCAATTGACCTTCTTTAAACAGTCCTACTGTGTATTCGACACTTTCTTGCGGACTTAACCCAGAACGCCTCATCAGGTCGGCCCATTGCTGAAACATAGCTTGGTCTTTGTCCAGCCAGAGCCTTCTTAAATCAAACATGCTAAAATCCCCTTTTTATTTTTTGACTGGGAACAATTTTGCTAACAATTGCGAAGCTACGTAGATGATCAGAATCACGACAAACACGCCGCCCCAACCAAATACCAATAGCTCAAATGATTTCATTAAATCTGCAGACATCTTTTTTTCCCTCCTAAACTAACAAGGCTAGCAGCAGACCACCAGCAATAACCGAAGCAATCTGACCAGACACGTTGGCTCCA
This sequence comes from Enterococcus sp. AZ163, assembly GCF_050498925.1. Classification (NCBI taxonomy): domain Bacteria; kingdom Bacillati; phylum Bacillota; class Bacilli; order Lactobacillales; family Enterococcaceae; genus Enterococcus; species Enterococcus sp. AZ163. The sequence continues at coordinate 1,778,033 of NZ_JBIPAO010000001.1, read as the reverse complement.
GCTGCATGCATCAAAATGAAGTTCTGCGGATCTTCCTCCGTAGCCATCTTCTGAATAACTCGACTTGACATCGGAAAGGCAGAAATTCCAGCCGCACCAATCATCGGATTGATTTTCTCTTTACGGAACAGGTTTAGTAATTTAGCAAAGAGCACACCGCCTACTGAATCCATTACAAAGGCTACTAATCCTAAACCAATTACCATCAAAGTATCCACCTGCAAGAACTCTGCATATTGCATTTTTACCGAAATAGCAAGTCCTAACAGAATACTGATAATATTTACCAGTTCATTTTGGGCGGTTAAGGACAAACGATCCAGTACACCGCATTCTCTCAATAGATTTCCAAACATCAAGAAACCAACTAATGGCAAGGAAACGGGAGCAATTAGCCCAGCCACCACTGAAATGACAATCGGGAATAAAATCTTCGCCGTTTGAGAAACCTCGCCGGCACGATAGTTCATGCGAATTTGACGTTCGTGTTTTGTTGTCACAGCTTTGATCGCTACTGGCTGGATGATTGGTACCAATGCCATGTAAGAATACGCAGCCACCATGATGGCTCCCATATATTTCGAATTCAAGGTATTCGCCACAAAGATAGAGGTTGGTCCATCCGCTGCTCCGATAATCCCAATCGAGGCCGCGTCATTTAAATCAAATCCTAACAATACTGCAACAATTATTGTAAAGAAGATACCAAATTGAGCGGCAGCTCCAAATAATAGTAAAAACGGATTTTGCAGCAATGGTCCAAAATCAATCATCGCCCCAATTCCGATAAACAATAGCAATGGGAATAATTCTGTGCTGATCCCAATATCAAACAATACCTGAAACGGTCCCGGCTCTCCTGCAGCACTCAGCACGCCAGAATTCGGGAAATTCACTAAAATTGTTCCTAGTCCCATCGGCACCAGCAAGGTTGGCTCATACTCCTTCTTGATCCCCAAGTACATTAAGACTGCCCCGATCACCATCATTACGATGCGTCCCGGCTCCTGCCCCATACCTAAAACTCCTTCAATCAATGTTTCCAACAAAAGTCACTTCCTTTTTCCATATTTATTTCTTAACCGACTGTGATCAAAGGATCGCCTGGATTTACGACATCGCCTGGTTGTACGTGGATACCGGTAACTGTGCCGTCACTGCTGGCAACAATTTCATTTTCCATCTTCATCGCTTCCAAAATCATCAATGGCTGGTTTTGCTTTACGGCATCCCCTACATTCACCAAGACCTTCAAAATAGCTCCCGGCATTGGAGCAGTCAGCGCATCCGCACCAGCTGGAGCGGATGAAGCGGCAGGTACGGTCGGTGCTTCTTCTAAAGGTGCGGCGGCCGCTTGAACTGGTTCAGCCACGGGCGCCGGAGCTGCTGGTGCAGCAGGTGCAGCCTGTGGAACCCCACCGATTTCCTCCATTTCTACTAAATATTCCTGACCATCAATTGAGATTTTAAATTTACGTAACATGTTCTTCCTCCTAATTACTTTCTCTTTGAAATTTTCCGAATGCTTAGCTGACTTTCTGGATGAGCTCCTGCAGCAATGCTGGCGACAATCAGCGATACTTGCTTTGCCTCAGGGTTCCGCTTCAAAATCCGTTTCACTACAAATTGACTGTCGGGCTGATCGCCAGTCGCAATCGCAGTCGCAATTAGACTAACGAGCTGATAGTCCTTTGAATCAGTGTCGATAAATCCCGGCAGCTCTTCCCATACTTCGTTATCTTTGGCAGGTGATTCTTTGTCCACGCTCTTAGCAGTCGGTTGATTTGTTTTTCCAGTTTTATCCTTTTTAAAAAACTTATCGAATAAAGACACGTCAATCTCCTTTCCAACTTTATTTGCTTGAGTCCAGATTAAATGATTTGCTGGGTAATTGGATAGTCTTAAATCCCCGATTATTGTTCTTTCGTTGTTCCTTTTATAAAAGAAAGAGAGAAAAACCTACAAAAACGTTGATTTAACAACATTTATACAGCGTTAAGATTCTATTAATATCTTGTTAAGCAATCGCTAAGACTATTAGATAATAATTGTTCTTTTCCTGTTCTTTTTGTCTTAGGGCTCTTTTTTGTATTGCAAGAATTGATTATTCTATAGGTGCTAAGCGGTTACACACCAACGATAAATAACACTAGTATTATTTGAAATAAAAAATTGGTTTTTTATCGCCAAGGGTTGTCAACGCTTACAAACTAAAAGGTTTTTTAGCTTCATATGAGAAAGGAAGGGAAAAAATGTTATTAACTGTATTGTCTTATTTAATGATTATTGTCTTTATGTTTGTAATCATGAAAAAGAAAATGTCCCCATTTACCTCATTGGTGGTCATTCCATTAATCTTCACTTTGATTGCCATGGCGACTGGGGTAGCCGAGAAAGGAAATATCGGGGAGTTTGTCTTAGAAGGGATCAGTACTACCTCCACTACAGGGATTATGCTGCTTTTTGCTATTTTATATTTCTCTATTATGTTGGATGCGGGGTTATTCGATCCAGTCACAAAGAAAATGATTCACTTTGCTAAGGGCGATCCAATGAAGGTCTTGATGGCAACTGCAGTCGTTGCAGCTGCGGTTTCATTGAATGGTGATGGAACAACTACGACCCTGATCTGCTGTTCAGCTTTTATTCCGATTTATAAAAAACTAAATATGAAAATGATGAACCTAGGTGTCTTAGTCATCCTGCAAAACACTATTATGAACCTGCTGCCGTGGGGTGGTCCAACTGCTCGTGCTATGGCCGTACTAGAAGTAGATGCTGACATTTTGAGCTATTTAGCACCAGGGATGGTATTGTCCATTCTTTATGTAATCTTGTTTGTTGCCCGTCGGATGGGTAAACAGGAGCGTGCCCGCTTAGGGATCACTGAATTATCAGATGCTGAAATTGACGAAATGACTACGGTAACTGATCCAGAAACTTTAGAAATTCGTCGTCCAAAAAACTTTATCTTTAACGGTATTTTGACTATCGGTTTGATCGCCTGGTTAGTAGCTGGATCATTCTATGAGCCAATCGGTCTGCCACCACTTTTGTTGTTCTTAGTTGGTACGTGTATCGCATTAATGGTAAATTACCCAGTACTGAAGCAGCAGTCTGCTCGAATCGGTGCAAACGGCGGCGATGCTGTGCAAGTAGTTATCCTCGTATTTGCAGCCGGTGTATTCATGGGCTTGTTCCAAGGTTCAGGGATGGCAACTGCTTTGGCTAACAGCTTCACCACGATTATCCCTAAACAATTAGCTGGCTTCTGGGGCTTAGTAATCGCCTTGATTTCAGCACCCGGCACCTTCTTCATCTCTAATGATGGGTTCTACTTTGGGGTCTTGCCAGTTTTGGCGGAAGCAGGACGTGCTTACGGTTTCACCAATATGCAAATGGCTCTAGCTTCTTTGATGGGACAAGCGTTCCATCTGCTGAGTCCATTAGTAGCGTTCATTTATTTACTGCTGCGTCTAACAGGTTTAGACATGGGGCAATGGCAAAAAGAATCAGCTAAATATGCCTTAGGTATCTTCCTGATTTTTATTGTTACCTTAGTGCTATTTGGTTACATGCCGCTATATGTTCCTCAATAAGAAAACCTGCAAGGCCGGATTTCTGGCCTTGCTTTTCCTGTTTTATCTTATGCTAACTGAAAGGAAGAAAATCATGAGTCCTTACGTAGAAGCCATTCGCAAAAATTTGGATCTAACCCAAAATAAAACATTGAAAGTACTGATTTACGAAGCATTTCGGAAAACGATTATTTTAGGAGAAATCCCAGCTGGAGCAAGAATCAACGAAAAAGAATTCTCTGAAGTACTGAATATCAGCCGCACCCCCATCCGCTATGCAATGACTCAATTAGTGAAGGAACAATTGGTGGAGCATGTACCAAGAATTGGCATCGTTGTGAAGGGAATCAGTATTAAGGATGCCTACGAAATTTATGATATACGCAAAGCCTTGGATACAATGGCTACTATCAAAGCGATGGAAAGTATGACCGAAGCTGATTTTGCCGAATTAAGGGAGCTTCTGAAGTACGGTGAACAGTTGAATCAGGAAGACAAAGTAGAAGAAGTTCTAAAGAATTTTTCTGACTTTAATGCATTTATTTATGAAAAAAGTCAGATGCCCCGCCTGAAATCAATTGTACTGAATCTGCAGGCTTATCTTGTCTATTTTCGCGACATTGCTATTCGATCCTCCAATCGCCGGGAACAGGCCTTGAAGGAGCACTGGTTAATTTATCGCGGGATGAAAACAAATAATGTTGAACAAATTACGTTAATTACTCATGAGCATTTAGAGCGCTCACTGAAATTCATTTTAACGGAAATGGAGCGGCGAAAAATTGACTAATCTAGAAACAGCTATTGTCAGCTGCGCCGAAAAAGCACTGTGGCTTGAGGTAGCTTTGACACCAAAACCGGGATTAGTAGATCGAAGAACTAACGGTGCTCACAACGACATGGATTTCACCACCTTTATTCACAGTATCGTTAGCCTGCGTCCATTCCTGCAAGAATATTTTGAATTAGGCTATCATCATAGAGGAACACTGCCGGATCTCTTTAATCAGCTGCGACAAACCGGCAGCTTAGCTGAGAAGGCCATGCTGACAGCAACCAATGGGATTAATACCCATAAAGGTGCTAATTTTTCCTTTGCTGTTTTGCTGGGAGCTGCTGGCATGTATCTTCAAGAAAAACCAGATATGACACTGCCCTTCTCACCCGTTGATACACAAGCGATTCTAAAGCTGGCTAGTGAATTAACTAAACCCTTGTTAGTACAAGATTTCCAACATTTAAATAGGAAGAAACACCTTTCTTATGGTGAACACTTGTATCTAGAAAAGGGCAGCACTGGCATTCGCGGCGAAGCAGCCGCCGGATACCCTGCCTTAGCAAATTACCTGCTGCCTTATCTGCGCGCGAATCAGACAGAGAAGACGGATATCCTACTATTGCGGAGTTTGATCTACTTAATGAGTGAAGTTGAGGACAGCAATTTATTGCATCGTGGTGGAACCGCAGCCTTAGATACCGTTCGCAAAGAAAGCAAAAAAATTCATCAAGCAGCTCTTTCAGAAAAAGAATTGCTTAATGAACTCATAAATTATGATACACTGTTGACGAAACGTTATCTTAGTCCCGGCGGCTCAGCTGACTTACTGTCTCTAGGAATTTATTTTGCTCAGCTGGAGGGGTTGTTTTACTCACCATTTGGTAAAAAGGTGTAGCCTAAGCCCCAAATTGTCTTGATGTATTGAGCATCCTTAGGGTCGTCCTCCATCTTATTGCGCAGATGGTTAATGAACACCATGATCGTATTGGCATCCATTTCGCCATCGCCCCAGACACTATGGTAAATTTGCTCTTTGGAGAAAACCTGATCGGGATTCTCCATGAAGAACTGAATAAGCTTGATTTCCTTTGAAGACAGCTTGATCGGCTCATCTTTTTTGTACAGCTGATAACGACTACGGTCAAAGCGAAAGTCCCCTTCAATGATCTCATTGTTCTTTTCAGTAATCTGGTGATTCTTAATGATTTTGCCGCGGTCAAGAGTTGATACAACCTGGGCCTTCAACAAATTCGGTGAAAAAGGCTTGGTAATATAGTAATCTGCTCCTACTTCCAGCCCGTTGATAATATCCTCTTCATTCTTCTTACCGCTAAGAAAAATGATAGGCACTACCTGATCCTGTTCTCTAATCAGCTGTGCCAGATGATAGCCGTCATTGTCATGCTCCAGACTGATGTCCAGAATAAACAGATCAAACTTTACACGACTCATGATATCGACGGTTTTTTCTACCGAGTCGCTTTGATAAATTAAAATACCGGTTGATTGTAATGATTTCCAAATTAAACGCCGAATGGCTGAATCGTCGTCTACAACCAAAATCTTTTCGTTTCTCACATTAGTTCCTCCTAATAATGGGTGGATAATTCTTTTTTTCGGAAAGGATCATTTATGGATAAACCTTCAAATAAATGGTTGAGTATCAGCCTAATCAGCATCCTCTGCTTAACAATTATTGGGATTGTCGTGACGGCGACTACCTATCGCAGTACACAGAAGCATGCACTGAAAATGGGAACTGATCAGCTAATTAAAATAAACGATTTTGCAATTAATATCCTAACATTAGAAATTGAATCTTATTCCTTATCATTGGAGGATTATGCTTCCAATGTCTTTTTCGATAATACACCGCTGGAATTAAGCAAGACCGAACAAATCGAGAAAAGCTTAAGCAATAAATCCTCCGCTATTGTCGGTCTCTACCTGCTGGATACTCAGGGAAACCTGTTGGACGGCAAGTCTTTTGATAAACAAACCTTTGAACCTCAGACTGAGTTTCCGGCCTTTTTAAAAAAAGACCCGTCTTTCTCTCAAGCTTTAAACGGTCAGGTGGATCAAAATGGAAGCAGCTATTTTGAAAAAGAAAAATCATACTTAAATCTGTATCGGGTAATCAAAAATAATCAAAATCAACCGATCGCTCTACTTGTGCTTCCTCTAGATTTGGAACAATTATATCTTTCAACTCTAGATGCAGATGATCAATTCAGCGGCTATACCATGATCAAAAATCAGGATATGAAGGTCGTAATGCACCCTTCCAATGAACAAATTAGTCTGTCGATTGTGGAAGATCGCCAAAAAAAATACCCCAACCTTGATTATACCGATCTCGAACGCTTGGAAAAGACTCAATTAGCTAACTCTGATGGAACCATGAGTTATCATTCCTATTGGTGGGATAAAAAAGACCCCACTCGGGTACTCAAGCTGACCGCCTATCGCTGGATTACCGTTGGAAAAGCCAAATGGATTGTCGCCACCAACTCTGATTTTTATGAACAAAATGGCGTAGCAATTCAAGAAAGTCTAATCATTTTAGGCTTGCTGTGTATTCTGCTGGCTACAATTTTACTTCTGACCTTTAGTCTGCGAAGCTATTCACGGCGCAACCAAAGCTACTTGGAAAACCTGCGGCTGCTGGAACGGCAAAAGCTAATGAATGAGCGGCATTCCTTGGAAAAAAGCATGCTGCAGGAATCCAAGCTGGAAACCATTGGCCTGCTGACTACTTCGATTGTTCATGATATGAATAATTTCTTAACTCCGATGATTGGTAATTTAGAATTAATGATCGAAGAGCACCAGCAAAACCAAGCATTAATTGACGATTTGCAGGAAGTCTACCATGCAGCAGAACGGGGGCAAAAACTTTCAACCAATGTTTTGCGTTTTTCCAAGCTGGCCTCCAACACAAAGGAGACTGTCAATATTACCGCAGCCGTTGCCGAAGCAATCGAAACGATGCGGATCTTAATTCCTAAAAAAGTAAGATTGACCTTTCAGCAGCAGACTACTGGCAACAGCTGCTTTGAAAAAGAAGAGCTGCAGGTCATTTTATACAATCTGTTAACCAATGCCTATCAAGCCCGCAAAGCCAATACAGTGATTAATGTTTTGGTTAAGCGCGCAGATGAACAGGAAAGCCAACAATTTCAGAAGCATTCGCTAGCTTACAGCACCAAAGATTTTGCCTTAATCCAGATTACCGACAATGGACCAGGTATTCCTAAAGAAATTGAAGACAAAATCTTCACGCCTTTCTTTACAACGAAAACGGCTAGTGGTGGTACTGGACTTGGTCTATTCATCGTTTCTTCGATTATCAAGAAGAACGACTGGCTGCTTTCAGTTACCAGTTCAAATGCAGGAACCTCCTTTGTTATCGGAATTCCTTTGACTGATGACACGCCAACAGCTTAACCCAAGCCTTTCACAATTCGCTATCGGATTTGTGGAAGGCTTTGATTCTTTCCAGTACAAATAATACAAACACCAGAACTAAGATTGACAACGCCAAAAATAAAGTTTCAACGCCCTCTCCCTGAGCCAACAACAGCTCCCGCAGAATCGCTGTAATACTAATCAAAATCAAGTAGCGAACCGGAATATGATGGCCCTCCTTAACATAGCGCAGCAGCATCAAAATAATTTCCAGCAAAATAAACAATGTAGCGACTTCTTCAATTAAAATCGACAATTCCTCCATTGAAGCCAGCGGAATAACATGGGTAATGATCGTAAAGATCGCTTCTCCCATTACAATCATTACCACAATGATTAAAAGCGCTAACAAAAAATCAATTAAAGAACTGATTCCCTTTTCAAATAGTTTAAATTTCTTCCCCAAACGCATCCTCCTTGTCCTTCTTTTAATTATAACTAAAAAACACATGCTTTTTTAGCTAAACACAATAAAAAGACAATAAACTTTCTAGCGCTTCTCTATAGCTAAGAATCCGAATTTCAAGAGGTTTGTGACAAAAAAAGAGTAACCATCGCTGAGAATAACGTAAACGATGATCACTCTTTTTATAATTACTAGCATTCTGCTGTTAAGACTATAAACAGATTTATTCCTGTCCTTGACTGCCTTCCTCGGCATTGTCGCCTCCGCCTTGCTGCTGGTTGTTCCCATTAGGAATACTATCAGCTGAGCCTAAATTTCCTAAACTAATATCCAGTGAAACCGTATAGTCCAGTGGCAGGTAAACATTGCGAGTGCTCATGCCCACCACAGTTCCCTTCGGCTGATCAGAATCCACATGACGGATGACATAATTGATATTGGCTCCTTTAGATTGGAACTCATTGTAAAAGTATTTTTGTAAATCTCCTTCAACAGTCGTTCCTCTTAAATCTTTTAGGTACGGCTGTCCCAATGAATACAACACTTGAACGCGCAAATCACTTTTGGCGTTTAATACTGTCCCAGCAGCAACACTTTGGGAAACTAGCTGACCATACGGCAGGTTGTTTGTGTAAATTCCTTTCGCTTGAACTTGAACACCTTCGACCGCATTGGCTGCATCTTCTAAACTGTAGTCTGCAAAATTAGGAATAGTGAACCCTTTGCCTAATGACACAACTACTGTCATGGCATCCTTTTTCGCAATTTTTTCGTCCTTCGAAAGATTTTGCGAAACAATGCTGTCCGCAGGTACATCGTTGGAGGTCGCTTCTTCGTAGGTTACATTGATCTCGTTCGTTTTTGCCCAGGTTTCTACTTCCCCACGGGATTTACGAATAAAATCAGGGACTGAAATATTCTTCTTATAGGTTTCTTTTCCTTTTGAATAGAAGACCTTTGCAGCATCCTTGCGTCGATAATTTTTGTTGGTTACCTCTGGATTGGCAATCTCAAAATTGAGATACTTTCCTTTCTCAGCTGTATCACTATACTCCTCGATTAAGGAAATATTTGTTGCCTGATTTTCCTTAATCCAGTTTTCCGCCTGCTGCTTGCTTAAGGTTGAAAAATCCGGCAGCTTCAGCTGTTGCTCTGGATCCGGTCCTTTGCTGGTAGTCAGTTGGAGCTTGCCACCTTTTTTTACTTGGCTGCCCGCTTTCTGAGATTGGGATAAAACAGTGTTGGCTTCCTTCTTCAGTGAAAATTCCTGTTTTGTATTCACCTGCATTTTGTTTTCAGTTGCCCACACCCGAGCTTCAGACAAAGGCTTATCCGCAAAGTTGGGCATTTTTACATGACTGACCCGGTAATAAGCAATCATACAGAGGATTACAGCGACAATCACTCCAAAAATAATCCGTCTTTTTTTCTTCTTTTGCTTGGCTTGATAGGTATCGTCTATCTCAGTAATTTCAGTCTTTTGACGACGGCTCTCAATTTTTGGTTCCTCTGAAAGCGCCGATTGTTCCGGCTCCTCCTTGACTGGTTCCGAAGGCTGCTTGGGGGATGTTGGCTTTGACTCTTCAGAAGAGGGCTTGTCGGTTTTTTTATAGTTGTTGCCGTTAAAATTAGAGAGAAAATCACTCATAGCTGATCAACTCGCCTTGTTTTAGAAAGAAGGTTTTGTCCGATTGCTTGGCGATTTCCTTGGAATGGGTAACCACAATCACACATTTATTGTGAGTGAAGGCCAAATCCTTGAAGATATCCACAATTTCCTGCTCCATCTCCTCATCCAAGTTTCCTGTGGGCTCATCCGCCAAAATGATATCCACATTGGTTGATAACGCCCGAGCAATCGCTACCCGTTGCTGCTCTCCCCCTGAAAGCTGTGTCACTAATCGATCCGCCTTAGTTTTGGTAATGCCAATATAATCCAATAGATTGTAAGCTACCTCATTTTGAGATGCTGGCAATTTATTATCAGTAATTGTCATAGCTACCAAAACATTTTCCAAAGCAGTCAGATACGGAACCAAGTTGTAATTTTGAAAAATGATGCTAATATCATCTCTACGATACTCATCGTAGCCGATTTCCTTGATGTTTTTATCACGATAAAGAATTTGCCCGGCCTTTGGTTCATCCAAAGCACTAATCAGTGATAAAAAGGTTGTTTTTCCTGAGCCTGAATCGCCTAAAATAGTATAAAATTGTCCCTGCTCAAAGTTAATGGAGGTATCCTTTAAGATAATCCGTTTTTGGTCTCCATCTTGATAAAAATAGCTAACATTTTTTGCTTTTAAAATTGTCATCCTGAATTCCTCCTACATCATAATTTTCTTAGGGTTTAGACGCATTACATAGGTCAGCGGTAAAACAGCTGACAGCAGTACAGTCGCTAATCCCGAGAATAGAAACGTAACAATGTAGGACAAAGAAAACTTCACTTCATAGTTGCTGATAACGTCATCAGTCGTCAAACCGGAGCCTAGACTTTGACCACCAGCCATAATCATCTGGTTGCCTGCCCCGCTTTGGACCTCGGCTAGGGCATCGCTGGAAACTAAGGATTCTGAAATTAGTTTACCTAAGAAATTCCCAGTAACTAAGGACAGACACATCGCTACCATACTAATGACTAATAGCTCCATCACAACCTGACGCATAATATTTTTACGACGCTCACCTAAGGAAAGATAAATGCCCCATTCATGCTTTCTATCACGCAGAAACAGAACGACTACTAAGGAAATAATCAGTAATGACGCTACAATCGATAGCAAAACGACATAACCAGAAATCGTTGACAGCTTCTTCACACTAGCACCTACCTTATCAAACTCATCGGTAGAGGCTGTTGCTTTATAGCCCTCCGGCAGCATGGTACTCATTTCTTCCTTGAAGGCTTCGACATCATCTGGACTTTTCAAGGTATAGATTGGTGTGATTTGTTCCGAACTGTCAGAATCTTCATAGGCGGATGGATCGATTTCTTTGCCTTTCTCAAACTCAGCTTGGCCAATGGATTTCACTAACTTATTAGGCATGTACGCTGTATTGAACTGATCCATTTCCATGAATTGCTGTTGAATCCCGCCACCTTTGCCATCGTTTTTCTTTTTATCTAATTTAATGGGTTCAAAAAGACCCACAATTTTAACCGAATGCTTCAATGATTCCTGAGAATCAGTACTACCATCTTCTTTTTGCGAAACAAAGGTTGTGTCCAGCACCATTTGATCACCGACACTTAAGCCGTTCTCATCGGCAACTTTTTTAGAAATCACCGCCGTAGATTGACCATTTTTTGCATCTTCCTGCGATGGGAAGCTGCCTTCTACCAGCTTAACTTTTTTGTTTTTAAAGTCAGCAGGCTCCTCTTTGTTGCTGCCCCTTAAGGTCAGCATGTTCGTGCCGCCGTTGACACTAACGTTCTCCTGCTCTAATTGATAGGTTTTAAAGGAATCCAAGGTGAGATAGCTTGTATAGCTGTAATCATAGTCCTTCACATAAGAGGATTCGCCAATCTTTTTGATGATATCCTCTTTCAAAGGCTCTGGACCTTTCATGGCAGCCATTGAGTCGCTTTCTTGCATCAGCTTATCCATATCCACTTCAGCTGACACCGTAGCTCCCAGCTGCTGCTTCATTTTCTTCTCCACATTTCCCGTGGATTGCTGAATAGCAATCGCTCCAGCAATAACGTTTCCTAAAACAAAAATTACGGCAAAAAGAATCAATGATTTCCCTTTTCTCCGACTGACACTGCTCCATGCACGCTTCCAATAATTCATTTGCTGTCCTTTCAATCGCTGAACAGTGTTACCTTACTCCACCCTTTTTAATAACCTGCTGTTCTTTGATAAATAGTAGTTTTCCTCCATTCAAGCCCCAAAGTTCATCAGCAAATTTGACAGTATTTTTCGACTGCGAAGCAATAATCAAACATTTTTTGTGTTTACGGCAAAAATCAGACAGCTCATCCAAAGTTTCCTCTAGATTAAGTTCCGAAAAAAGCTGCGCTGGTTCATCCAGCAAAACTAGTGGTGATTTACTGACCATCAGTTTAGCCAAGCTCACCAGCTGCTGAGTCTTTTTATCCAGCTTATGAACAGCCGTCTTGATTTGTACTGGCGTTAATCCTACCTGTTGAAGAACCCTATTTAGCTCACTGGTTGACACTTCCTGTTGAGCAATGATTGCCTCCAATGCCAAGTTTGCCAGTGGTGTATCCTTAACCAGCATGCCTGATTGAAAAAGACAACTGACTTTTCCAGCCCGATAATCATCTCGATTCATTTCCGCCAAGTCTTGCCCATCGAAGGTGATGGTACCCTCAGAACAGGTCATTAGACCAGCCAATAAAGAGAGCAGTGTAGTTTTACCCGACTGTGCATTTCCTAGAATCAAGTACACCTTGCCCGGTAAAAACTCCGCATTCAGCTGATGAATAAGTTCAATTGCTGGTCTGTTGGTCGAATAGCTGACATTTTTCAGTAAAAGCTGTCTCATGTTTTTCTCCTTAGCTGAAAAGAATAATGACCAAAGACGAAAATCATCCGGCTAGTCAGTCCTACAATCACTAAAAGGAAACTCGCAAAATACGGTAAAAGAAATTTTGCACTGTCATTACTCTGCAGCAATTGACGAATTTCCGCAGCAGTTAGGCCAGCATGCTTCATTGTGATTAACGGAATCTGGGTTGTACTGGTTTGACGCAGGCTATTTAGCCAATTAGTCACCAAACTCTCACTGATAAAGCTGGCACTGATATAAGCTACAACGAAACTGAGCAAGGCAATCAACGTAATCTCCAAAATATTACTGATAACCAATTGACTCGGACGCAGTCCCATCAAACGAAGAGCGAAAATATCTGGCCCTCGACGCTTAAATAATTGACTGTAAAACAGGCCCATAAAGAACAGGCTCAAGATTCCTGCAGCAATCGCACCGTTTAGCAATAATTCCTGTTGACTGATAAAGGTTTCGAAAATCTGAAAATACCCTTGGTCGGTGTAAACTTGATACTGGTCAAATGCTGACTGCTTACGTAATTCTTTTTTAAAATCTCCAACTGCCTGTGGATTTTTTAAACGCACCGTCACAGTATTGAGGCTGTTCTCAGTACTATCTGCCAGAAACTCATTGGTTGGCAAATTGACGAAAATAGCTCCTAAAAGTTCCTGGGGTTCGTTGTCGCTCGAGGAAATACCGACAATTTTCAGCTTTTTATTCCCGTTGCCAAGGCTTAACTCATCTCCCAGCTTCAGCTTGTTACTTTTAGCAAATTGTTCAGTCACCAGGCAGGTTCCCTCCTCTAAAGGCAGCTCTCCTTGAAGAGTTATTTTCTTTGCTGACTGAAAATATCTTTTCAACGAAGCGTTATCCAAAGCAGTCACACTCACTTTAGGTGTCCCAGATGTACTGATAGTGCCCGAACTAAAGGTCGCAACACTTGCTCCATCTTCCAAGGTAATTCCCGAAATCTCCACCGCCGTGTAGCCAATCAGTGTACTTTCTTCAACATTAGGTAATTCATTTAACGCTTGTAAATCTGCTTCATTCAAATTTGTGACATGCTTTTGTTTTTGAAAATCTGGTTCCACGTTTACAATCGTATCGGTTTGTTTCTTAGTTTCCACCAGCGAATGTTCCACCGCCGCATAAACCTGCAGCAAGCAAAAGAAGCCTAGCAATAAGCTAAAAAAAAGCAAGCCGATGAAAAAATCATTGCGTTTGTTCCGCTTCAGATTTAAAAAAGCATGTTGGATGAACATCATCACCATTTCCTCCTACCTCTACATATTAGCAAATCAATTGTTAACTCTGTGTTAACTGTTAAACACTGGGAAAGGTCAAATAAAAAGTTGATCCCTTCTTCTCTTCGCTTTCCAGATAGACAAACCCTTTACACAAGCTGCAAACATGCAAGACGACGGATAACCCAATACCATAGCCATCCTGCTTCAAGCCTTGAATCCGATAGTTATGGGCAAATATTTCTGCTTGTTTCTTCTTAGGAATTCCTGCACCCTGATCGGCCACCTTCAGCAGCACACTGCCTTTTTTATTTTCTACTGAGACTTTTATCGGCTGGCCTTCACCATATTTAATAGCATTATCCACTAAATTAGAAATCGCCCGGTAAATCCAGCGGTCCTTACCGTGAATTAAAGCCGGCAGCTCTTCATCAAAGTCAAAGCTTAGCTGCTGATAATTTCGTCTGTATAAATCACAAACTTCCGCACTGATCATCGCCACATCCACCAGTTCTTCCGTTAGATCTCCTTCATTATTGGATAACGTCAAAATATCATCAATGCTGTCCGTCAAGCGATCCAAAACCTGCAGATTGGCTTGTCCCGCAGCCTCCAGCTCAAGATTGGTACGCAAAATAGCAATCGCATTTTTCTGTTCATGAGTCAGATAGCTGTTTAAACGTTTGTAGTCATTCAAATGTCCATCAAATTTCTGCTTCAAGGTCTCAAAAGCACTGGAGACTGCCTCATCCTTTACACTTCCTTGAGACAGCTGCTCGATAAAATTCAAGTCATGAGTGATCGCTAAAACCTGTGAGCCATATATTTTTCGCAGAACAGCCCAAAGCACAAAGGTCAGCAGCAAGATAACCCCACAAATGCCTAAAGCAATTGATGGTAAATATTTAAAATATTCCTTCATGTATATACTGTCCAAAGTCTCACTGCTGACTGCCAGTCTGGAAAACGCCAAATTTTCATCACTGCTGATCTCAATTTGAGTCTGCCCCACATTTTCC
Source organism: Enterococcus sp. AZ163 (assembly GCF_050498925.1). Taxonomy (NCBI): domain Bacteria; kingdom Bacillati; phylum Bacillota; class Bacilli; order Lactobacillales; family Enterococcaceae; genus Enterococcus; species Enterococcus sp. AZ163. The sequence goes on along the minus strand of NZ_JBIPAO010000001.1, from coordinate 1,763,019 downwards.
ACAAAAAAATTGTCGCCTAAAGAATCAGCGACATTTGTTTGCACGATATTGATTCGCATCAAAACAAAGCTGGAAATCAACACCGCCGTAACTAGCAGCGAAAAGACCAGCATTACTAACGTCATCTTAAAATTTAATCGCATAATTGATACCCCTTTGTTCGAATATTTTTTAACAATTCTTTGCCTGCCGCATCGCCTAATTTCTTTTTCAAACGGGCCATATGTACGCGCAAAACTGATGAAAAAGGATCAAAATCCTCATCATAGACATGCTCCGCAATCTTCACCAAAGGAACAATCGCCGGATAATTCTCAGCAATACACAGCAAAATATCAAACTCCTTCGGCTTCAGCTCGATGACATTACCACTATAAGTAACCTCTCGACAGACCGGATTCACTACCAAATCACCAATGGTAATTTGTGGCGTTGTTCGACCATGAAAGCGACGAATGATCGCCCGTAAACGAGCATTCAGCTCCAGCAGCTCAAAAGGTTTTACCAAATAATCATCCGCCCCAAAATCCAAGCCCTTCGCCCGTTCCTGAATTTCATCTCTGGCAGTAATAATAATAATCGGGGTTTCAATCTGAGATTCTCTTAAAAAGTTAAGGATTTCCAACCCATCCTTGTCCGGCAGATTTAAGTCTAACAAAAGCGCATCGTATTGATTTACAAAAGCTTTTTCTTCCCCAGCTAAACCTGTATAAGCCACATCGACAGAAATATTTTCCCGTTCCAGTCCTGCTTTTACTGTATTCGCTAGTTCAATACTGTCTTCAATCATCAATACTCTCATTTATTAAACACTCCTTTTTCTCTTGTTTCTAAGAATAGTATAGAAGGTTTCCCTTTGTCTACGCCTTTTTATTGAAGAAATCGTGAAGATGAACCTCGTAGCAAGCTAAAAACACTTAGTTAATAGCTATCTAATCGTTTTTTGAAATAAGTCCAACTGATGACAAAAAGGAGCCAACAAAATATTCTGCTCACCCTTTTTTTCTTATGAATGAAGCTTGCTATCTCTATCCAACGCCAAACAACTAACAGTCTCTGAATTATCTCCTAATTCTTGTGTAACGATATAGTCTTCCAGTTTTGGTGTTTTTTTTATGATTCCACCGCCGAAAATGATTTCATTCGTAGAGAGCATTAAGGTCATGTTATACGTACATTGAGCTAAATAATAAGCTTCGATATCTCAATTTGGATCATCCTTAGATAAGTCTCCAGGCTTTTTGACAAGAAATGTCCAAAACTATTATTAACTATCTAATTCAGATTTAGCTGTCATTGGATTAATTAGTCATTATCAATCACTTATAACCTATTATATAATTAAAATATATAGTATTATTTTAATAAGAACACATCTGGGGATTAATAATCTATAAGAACAGGAGGGATAACGACAATTATCTTCTATTAAATACATTTGGAAAAGAGGGAGAAAATGAAAAAGTTACTAAAGCTTGGGTTGGTTTTATCATTGGGGTTGACTCTCACAGGCTGCGGTTCTGGCAACAGTGAGGAAACAATTACCCAGCAGTCGCAAACGATAGAGTCGCTGGAAAAAGAAAACAAGGAACTAACAAAAACCGTTTCATCCTTGGAGAAATCAGTTAATTCCTACAAAAAGGAAAAACAAGCAGAAACTAAGGAATCAAAAGAGTCAGAGACGGCAAAGAAAAAGCAGGCCGAGGAGGAAAAAAACAAGGCTGAGGCGGCAAAAGCAGCAGAAGAAAAAGCCAAAGCTGACGCAAAAAAAGCGGAAGAAGAACGGATCGCTGCTGAACAAGCGGAGGCGGTAAAAAAGGCCGAAGAAGAACGCATTGCTGCTGAACAAACAGAAGCTCAACGCAAAGCGGAGGAAGCTCAGGCACGCGGTCTGACCCCCTGTTCAAAATGCTACTAAAAAGTGCAAGAGACTGGTTCACCAGTTTCTTGCACTTTTTTTGATTAAATAAATTCCCGAACCGTCTCCGTCAGCAGTTCATGATCTTCATCATGCTTCAATCCCGAGACACCAATTACCCCACGTACTTCACCATTAATAATAATTGGAAAACCACCACCACAAACTGCATAATGATTATCTTCAAGCCAATCACTATACTCATCCTGATGAAAAAAGACATACAACGAAGAATGCCCGCTGTCTAAAACCGTCTTTTCTTTGCGTTTTAGCCACTTGTCTTCGGTCTTTCCATCCATTAAGTATTGGAAAATCAGCAGCTCATCCAAAAGAATACGGACACCAACACTTTTTAACTGTCGTTCCTTTACCTTTTCAACAATTCGCTGTGCAATATTAAAACCTAACTCATGGGTGAAATCCTTGAAGACCACGTCTTGCTCGTCTTGAATAACTTGCTGTTTGTCCATTCGGCAGCTCCCCTTCATTTTTAAGCAATGTCTGACGATTTATGCTATGAATGCAATTTACTATCCCTAGCCAACGCCAAGCAACCAACAGTCCCTGCATTATCTCCTAATTCTGGTGTAACGATATAGTCCTCCAGTTTTGGTGTTTTTACATAACCCTTCATCAGCTCTTCAAAGGCTTGGTAGATCTTAGGCAATAATTGTTTCTGCTTCATAATACCGCCGCCTAAAATAATCTTGTCTGGTGACAACATCAAGGTCGTATTGTAAGCACATTGTGCCAAATAATAAGCTTCGATATCCCAGTTCGGGTCATCTGCCGCTAATTCCTGACCTTTTTTACCTGCACGTTTTTCCATTGCTGGTCCTGCCGCCATGCCTTCTAGACAGGTTTTGTGGAAAGGACAATTGCCTTCAAAGGAATCGTCTGGATGGTTACGTACCAGCATATGGCCCATTTCTGGATGACTAAACCCTTCCACAAAGACACCATCCTGCAAAGCGCCACCGCCAACACCCGTTCCAACAGTATAATAAACAACACTGGAAAAGCCTTGGCCCTCACCAGCAATGTACTCGCCATAGCATGCCGCATTAACGTCCGTTGTCCAAGCCATTGGAATATCAAATTCCTTTTTCAAGGTTCCAACAAAATCAAAATTCTGCCAAGCTAGTTTCGGTGTAGAAGTAATGTAGCCATAAGTTGGTGAATCCCGGTGAATATCAATCGGACCGAAAGAGCCAATCCCAATACTTTCTAATTCAGTCTGATACTCCTTGAAGAAATCAATCACCAGCTTCATCGTTTCCTCGGGTGTGGTGGTTGGAAAGCTCGCCCGTTTTGTGATATTTAACTCATTGTCACCAATGGCACAAACAAATTTTGTTCCGCCTGCTTCAATTGCTCCGTATACCATGTTGTCACTCCTCATTTTTGATTAATTGCTGTATCTGTAAATAATTGTTTATTTTTCTGATAGTCGCTAGGTGTCATTCCCAGTTCCATCTTAAACACTTTCGCAAAATAGTTCCCATTAGAAAAGCCCACCTGTTGAGCAATTTCATCAACCGTACGCTGCCCCTCGATTAACAAAGGCAAAGACCGCACCACCCGATATCTTTTTAGATAGGCCATCGGTGAGCTGTCAAAGGCCTGCTCAAACAATCGAATACTTTTGTATTTAGACAACTGAAAGACTTCTTCGATATCGGTTAGACCAATGGCTTCCTGGTAATGTTGTTCTAAATAAGTTTTTATTTTCTCAGCTAGCGGATACTCCTCGGTTTTCTTCGTCAGCAATTCCTTTTTCAGCGCTACAATCAATTGATACGCTGCCTGGGTATTTGCAAAGAAATCCAGTTCAGGAAGTTTTCTCAATTCTTCTACTAGAGTCAACATGTGCTGCTGAAAACACTCTGAACCCTTATGATGGCTTTGATCCACTGGATAAAACCAGGGAATAATCTCTTTAGAAAACTCGAAAAATACAAACTGCCAATCCTCTTGTCCATAATAACGGCAGTCTCCTGGCACTTCAGCCAAAAAAAAGCTGCCTGCGTGTTGCTGAATCTTCTGATCAGAGGTCTCAAAAACTCCTGTCCCTGCTAATGTATATTGCAGAACGATAAGATTGTCTTTTCGTTTTCGGCTGTCCCAATAATAGTTTTTACTGGCATGCCCATAGCCGATTCCCTTTAAATAAGGCAACGAATAATGCTCCAAATAATAATAGTTATGCGAAAAATAGTTTTGCAATTTTTTACCTCATACTTACAATTATTTCTTCTTGTTTGCAACCGATCCATTGCTTATTCTTACAGTATACAGAAGAAGGGAGCAGATTTCATGCCCATTTTATACGATTTTAAAAAACAATTCTTTCATCTAACCAACTCTCAGATAAGCTACGTTATAGGAATTGAAAAGGAGCAATATCTTACACATCGCTACTATGGCAGAGCCCTGCCTTTTTATGCTGGCAGCACTGCTTTGCAACAGATTGATCGCGGTTTTGCGACTAATCCTGACGAAAACGATCGCACCTTTTCACTAAATGCATTGCCTCTGGAAACAAGCACACAAGGGACCGGGGATCATCGCATCAGCAACTATCAAATTCGTTCTGGCAACGGTTCTAATATAACCAATTTCTTTTATCGCGACCATAAAATTTCTTCTGGCAAACCGGAGTTGCCTGGTTTACCTAGCTTACGAGGAGAACAGGTGACTACGCTGGAAATCACCTTATATGATGCTGTTCAAGAACTAGAGATGGTGCTGCTTTATTCTCTTTATGAAAATCAGCCTATTATCAGTCGCAGTGTGCGTTTCAATAATTTGGGAACAGAAACGGTATTTTTAGAAAACGCCGGTTCTATGATGGTTGATTTACCCACTACAAATTTCGACTTGATTACTCTAAATGGCGCACATACAAACGAAGCCAACCTTTCGCGCCAGCCCTTGCACTCTGGCATTCAAAAAATTGAAAGCTCCCGAGGAACCAGCAGTCCTCAGCACCAGCCCTTTTTGGCCTTGGCAGATCCGAGTACAGATGAATTTCAAGGAGACGTTTACGCCTTTCATTTCATCTACAGTGGAAATTTTGCAGCGCAGGTTGAGGTTGAGCAATATGGCTCCAGTCGGGTTCAATTAGGCATTCAGCCTGAAACTTTTGAATGGTGTTTAGCTCCGACCCGCAGCTTCCAAACTCCGGAAGTAGTGATGAACTATTCAACAACTGGTTTTAATGGCCTGTCGCAAACCTTTCACCAGCTTTATCAGCAGTACTTAGTTCCGGCAGCTTGGCAAAAGCAGGAACGCCCTATTTTACTAAATACTTGGGAGGCAAATTACTTCGATTTTCATGAAGCAGATTTACTAAAGCAAGCGGATTTAGCCAAGGAAACTGGGATTGAGCTGTTTGTCCTAGACGATGGCTGGTTTGCTCAGCGCAATGATGATGCCTCTTCTTTGGGTGATTGGTTCGAAAACCTAGAAAAGTTACCTCAAGGAATTGCTGGATTGGCTGACAAAATCCATCAAAAGGGATTGAAATTTGGCCTATGGTTCGAACCGGAAATGATTTCAAGAAACAGTCAACTATTTGAAGCGCATCCTGACTGGGCTCTGCAAGTTCCAAATTATCCCTTGACTGAAGGGCGCCGTCAATATGTCTTGGATTTAAGCCAGACAGCTGTTCAAGATTTCCTAATCGAGATGTTAAGCAGCTATTTATCTACTAGTAAAATTGACTACATTAAATGGGATATGAACCGCCATCTGACTGAGGTTGGAAGCCTGGCCTTTCCAGCGAATCAGCAAAAGGAAATTCCCCATCGCTACGTATTAGGTCTCTATCGGGTCTTGGAAGTAATTACTAGTAAGTATCCCGACTGCCTATTTGAAAACTGCTCCAGCGGCGGCGGACGTTTTGATCCAGGCATGATGCATTACATGCCTCAAACTTGGACCAGTGATAACACAGATGCCCTTTGCCGCAGTCAAATTCAGTATGGCTACAGCTATTTGTATCCCCCGATTATGATGGGGGCACATGTCTCACCTGTGCCGAATCATCAGGTGGGCAGAACGACAAATTTGCAGACTCGCGCTCTAATCGCTATGAGTGGAAACTTTGGCTATGAGCTGGATTTAACCGCCTTGCCAGCAAGTGAACAGGAAGAAATTACTCAGCAAATTGCTTTTTATAAAGAGCATCGCTCCCTATTCCAGTTTGGCCGCTTCTACCGCCTGCAGCCAGCTAACGAGTTCTTTGCGACAGCCTGGTTGATTGTCAACGAAGAAGAAGCGGCAGTTGTCTACTTTAACGGACTAGCACGACCAGCTGTACCTGTAAATTATTTGAAGCTTCATTACCTTGAGGATTCAGCCATTTATGAAGATCTGACAACTGGTCAACAAATCTCTGGTGCTGAATTAAACCACGCCGGGATTACTATTCCTCGAATTAAGGAAGATTTTGCGACACTGCTTTTCCACTGGAAAAAGTATTAAACCAAAGATTCCCTTGCCGCTATTGAACAGCTGCAAGGGAATTTTTTATTTATGGCGTTTCACAGCAAATGCTTCGTAAGGCTTTAATTGAGTCCATTGCTGAGAGCGTTCAGGATAGTTATGAATTAGTTCTTCAGCAACTAGCCAGTCCTGACCCTCTAAACTATAGCTTTGAGTTTCCTTAGAGAAATTAACGACGACCAATATCTCCTCACTGTCATCGAAACGTCGGTAAGCCAATACCTCAGGATTATCGGTAGCAACAGTCTCATAGCCACCAGTCACAATAACCCTGTGTTGTTTTCTTAGCTGAATCAGTTTTTGGTACGTATAGAAAAGAGAGTCTTTGTCAGCCAAAGCTGCTTCAACATTAATCGTCAAATAATTCGAATGAACCGGCAACCAAGGTTTAGCTTCGCTAAATCCAGCATTTGTCTGCTGATTCCATTGCATAGGGTGACGAGCATTGTCCCGTCCCTTAGCATTAATAGAAGTAATCACGTCTTCTACTGAGTAACCTTCTGCCACTCGGTGATTATAGGTTCGAATGCTTTCAATATCATCCACCTCATCAATCGACTGAATCGGGTAGTTGATCATCCCAATTTCTTCTCCTTGGTAAATGTAAGGCGTTCCCTTCATAAAATGAAGATAGATCGCCAGCATTTTGCCGCTTAATTCCCGAAATTCCGGTGAGTCATCTCCCCAGCGAGAAATAATTCGTGGCAAATCATGATTGTTCCAAAACAGCGAATTCCAACCTTTTTGATCTAGCTGAATTTGCCACTTAGAGAAGACTTCATGCAGCTCATGAGGGTTCAATTTCTTCAAATCCCATTTACGTTTGCCAGTCTGTTTATCTAGATTGATATGCTCAAATTGAAAGACCATCGACAATTCATTGCGTTCAGGTCCCGAATACAGCTCTGCAATTTCAGGAGTTGCTCCCCAGGTTTCGCCAACAGTCAATACATCGTATTTACCAAAGGTCTTCTGATTCATTTCCTGCAATAGCTCGTGCAGCTTGGGTCCATTTTTAGTAATACCGCGATCCGGCTCTTTCCCAATTAAGTCAATTACATCTAAACGAAATCCACCAATCCCTTTAGCCAACCAATAGTTCATCATGTCCCAAATCGCCTGCTTCATCTTGGGGTTTTCCCAATTCAAATCCGGCTGTTTTTTCGAGTGAAGATGCAAATAGTATTCGTCCAAATGAGGTACATAGGTCCATGCTGAGCTGGTGAAGTTCGACTGTAAATCATTGGGTGGGCCGCCATCAACGCCTTTACGCCAGACATAAAAATCATAGTAAGGATTGTCTGGTCCTTTTAGCGCCTCTTGAAACCAAGGGTGTTCATCTGAGGTATGATTCACCACCAAGTCCATCACAATTTTAATGTTACGCTTTCCAGCTTCTTCAATCAGCCGATCCATATCCTCCATCGTGCCATATTCCGGACCGATGGCTTCATAGTCACTAATATCATACCCATTATCGTCATTAGGCGAACGATAAACAGGGCTCAACCACAGAGCATCGACACCCAAAAGGGCTAGATAATCTAGCCGTTGGGTGATACCATTCAGATCGCCAATTCCATCGTTGTTGCTGTCCTGAAAACTGCGAGGATAAATCTGATAAATGACTGCTTCTTGCCACCATGTATTAGTCATACGCTACGCTCACTGCTACTAAATCATCACCAGCAGAAACCTGAGTCTTGTCTAAAACAGCCACTTCTCCGTAAGCTGCCGTGTTGGTTACTAGAAGCATAACTGTATCGTCGTAGCCAGCTTCTTTAATTGCTGCGCGATCAAAGGTTCCCAAAAGTTCGCCCTTTGTTACTCGTTCACCACGTTTTTTGTTGGTGGTAAAGAACTTGCCTGCTAGATTTACCGTATCAATCCCAATGTGAATTAGAATTTCTGCTCCATTATCTGATTGGATGCCATAAGCATGCATAGAATCATACATTACGGTCAATACGCCATCTGCGGGTGCAAATACTTGGTTATCTTCTGGAATAACTGCGCTTCCTTTACCCATCATTTCCGTTGAAAACACGGGATCATTGACCTCTTTTAAAGGAACAACTTTTCCAGCAACAGCAGTAGCAAGTACTTCATCTTGGAGGATTACTGCCTGATCAGGATTTTCATTAATTGCGACAGCTGCTTCCCCATCTGCTGTTTCAGTTACTGGAACATCCATTTTGTTTTTCCCATAAATGAAGGTTAAAGTAAAGCCCAGAACAAAGCTGATAACTACCCCGATCATAAAGAACGGAATCGATTTAGGTGCAATAGAGATAAACCCGATCACGCTGGCTGGTCCCATTGCGACAGATAATACATGGAAAATACCTAAAGATACACTGGCAACTCCAGAAGCAATCATGGCACAAATGAACGGGAACTTCAGCTTCAAGTTAATCCCGAAGATAGCCGGTTCAGTAATCCCTAGTAAAGCAGAAATACTTGCTGAAGAAGCCAAGCTCTTTTGTTTTTCATTCTTTGTTAAAACAAAGATGGCTAAGGTTGCTGCACCTTGCGCAATGTTGGCCATTGAGGCAACCGGAAAAATAAATGATCCGCCCGTACGAGCAACATCTGCCAGCAAGGTCGTTTCAATCGCAGGGAAGCTTTGGTGCAACCCAGTAATAACAATTGGTGAATAGAACAAGCCAAAGATTCCTAAGCCAAGTGCTCCAGTTGTATTGTATAACCAAACTAAGCCATCCGTTAAGCCATCAGAAACGGTCCGCATCACTGGTCCCACGATAATAAAAGTCAAAAATCCGGTAATAATAATAGCTAACATCGGTGTAAAAGTATAATCAAAGGCCGCTGAGATTTTCTTGTGGAAGAATTTTTCCAGCGTAGCTAAAATCCAAGAAACTGCCAGTACTGGCAACACTGATCCTTGATAACCTGCTTGAGCAACCTCTAAACCAAATATATTCCAATAAGGCATCGTACCTTCTGCAATCGCATTTGCGACACCGTAACCATTGATCAGGTCAGGCATAACCATGACCATCCCCATAGCGGCTCCGAGATAACCATTTCCGCCAAAGCGTTTCGTGGCTGAGAAACCAACTAGGATTGGCAAGAAGGCAAAAGGTGCAGAAGACAGCAGATTAATAATGCTGGCAACATCCTTAATATTAGGAAACATTTCAACCACTGATTGAGGGCCAAATAAATTAGGTGAGGTTAAGACATTGTTGATAGCCATTAACAAACCGCCAGCAACTAAAGCCGGAACAATTGGAACAAAAATATCAGATAATACCTTGATGAAGGCCATCACCGGGTTCGTCTTTTTCCCTTCAGCTGCTACAGCTTTCAAATCCTCTGTAGACGCTTCCTTTACATTGGTTAATTTAACCAATTCTGCATAAACTTTATTCACGTCTCCCGGTCCAATAATGATTTGGAATTGTCCGTTGGCTTCAAAGGTTCCTTTAACATCCTCGTTATTATCCAAAGCAGCATGGTCAACCTTGCTGGGATCTTTTAAGACTAAACGTAAACGTGTGGCACAGTGAGCAGCGGCTTGAATATTCCCCTCTCCGACTGCTTTGTTTACCTCTTGTGCTACCTTTTGATGATTCATAAATAAGCTCCTTCCCATGTAATCGCTTTTTTCATACCTATCATACAAAGATTTTCCCGAATTGTCAAACGTTTATCAAAAATATTTTTATTAAATCTTAAATCCCTTTATTTAATAGAGTTACGCGTGTACCAGAAATGATATACGTTTGACAAAAGTGTTCCGATGCAGTATCTTATTAGCGAAGGAATACGTTTTCTAAAAAGGGGAATTTACAAATGGAATTAATAAAAAACTGGACCGATGCGCTGCGCTATCAGCCTTATTGGCAATGGGACAAACAGTATCAGAAGCTGTTGACTGAAACGGTGAACCACTCTAAGTGGCGCCAGAATTATCATATTCAAGCCGAGAGCGGTCTTCTAAATGATCCTAATGGCTTTTCCTATTTCAATGGACAATGGCATCTCTTTTACCAGATATATCCAATGGGACCGGTGCATGGAGTAAAATCCTGGTACCATGTTTCGTCTGATAATCTGGTTGATTGGCAGCCAGAAGGATTCGCTCTTTTACCTGATATGACCTATGACAGTCATGGTGTTTATTCAGGTTCAGGGATTGTAATAGACGATGAACTGATACTTGCCTATACGGGAAATGTACGTGATCAGGATTGGCAAAGAAAGTCTTATCAAATGCTGGCCGCAATGAACAAGCAAGGCGAAATCACTAAACAGGATAAACCATTTATTTCTGCTCCGCCAAAAGGCTATACTCATGAGTTTCGCGACCCGCAGGTATTCAAGTATCAAGAGCAATACTGGCTGTTGATCGGTGCACAGACCGACCAGCTTAAAGGAAAAGTACTGGCTTATGCTGGAGACACCTTGGAAAAGCTTGAATTTAAGGGTGAACTGCACTTTACCGATCAATCGATGGGCTTTATGGTGGAATGTCCTAATTTAGTATTTATTGAAGAAACACCAGTACTTCTTTTCTGCCCTCAAGGCTTAGACAAAGAAGTACTGGATTACCAAAATATCTACCCGAATACCTATATTGTTGCTGAAACCTTTGATCCTGAAACGTTGACTCTCACCCAGCCAAAGGCACTGAAAAATCTGGATGAAGGTTTTGATGTCTATGCGACCCAAGCGTTTAATGCTCCTGATGGCCGAGCTTTAGCCGTCAGCTGGGTTGGCATGCCCGAGACTGCTTATCCTAGCGACCGTGAAGGCTGGGCACATTGTTTGAGCATTGTTAAAGAACTAAAGCTAAAGAATGGTCATTTATGCCAAACACCGATTAAAGAACAAGCTGAACTGCGTCAAGAACAAACAGCACTTGCAGGAGAACTGACTTCGCAGCCTGCTGTTTTAATGCAAGCAACCAACAATTGTTATGAAGTAATTTTGAAATTTACTGCCGGTAGTCAAGGGAAGCTTCATTTGTTTGCTGACCAAGAGCTGAATCACTCATTAGTTATCGATTTTGATACAAAAAATGGTATGATTAAGATGGATCGCACAAACGCCGGCAGTCCTTTTGCCCAAGAATACGGAACTACGCGTTCTGTTTCCATCGAAAAAAATCAGCCGCTTACTCTGCAGCTCTTCGTTGACCAATCTGTTTGCGAATTATTTATCAACGGAGGGCAACAGGTTGCAACAGCTCGCATCTTTCCTGGTGAAGGAGAAGATGGCGTAGTGATTGAAGGAGCAGCTGGTTCCTATGCTGGTGATTTCTGGCGTTTGCGCAGCATGAAAAACGACTAAGGAGTGCAAGCGATGGCAATCAAGTTAACCGATGTTGCTAAAAAAGCAGGCGTTTCTCCCACGACTGTTTCCCGTGTCATCAATAATTACGGGTCATTAAGTCAAAAGACCATTGATAAGGTTCAGGCAGCTATGGAGGAATTGAACTATCAGCCCAATTCTCTTGCCCGTTCTTTGCAAGGAAAAAATACCCAGCTGATTGGGGTCATTTTCCCAACGGTTTCGAACCCATTTTTTGGTGAATTAGTGGATAAACTGGAAACCACATTGTTCGAGCAAGGCTACAAAACAATTCTTTGCAATAGTGCTAACAACAAAGAAAAGGAACGAGCTTACATTAATATGCTGGCAGCCAATCGGGTAGATGGTATCATCGCTGGTGCCCATAACTTGGGAATTAAGGAGTATGAAAACATCGGCCTGCCGATTGTCTCCTTTGACCGTTACCTATCGGAAAGTATTCCGATTATCGGCAGCGACAACTTCCGCGGCGGTTATCTAGCAACCGAGAATTTGTATCTGCGCGGCTGCCGTAAAATTGGCATTCTGACCGGAAGTCTGAAATCCAGCTCGCCCACTAATGGACGATTAGAAGGGTATGAACAGTTCCTGCAGAAAAAAAAATTAGATTCACGTATTTTTGCGATTGATTCTCGAGCCAGCTCGATGGCTTTGAAGACGCTAGAGATTAAACGAATTTTGGAAAAGGAAGACCTGGACAGCCTCTTTTGTACGGATGATTTAACCGCTATTCTGGTTTACAACATTTGTCAAGAAATGCAGATTTCAATTCCAGAAGACATGAAGCTGATCGGCTATGATGGAACCAAATTTGTCCAAAATTATTTCCCACAGTTATCAACAATTGCTCAGCCGATTTCTGATTTTGCTGATTTGCTGGTCGATTTGCTGATTCAGCGGATTAACAATCCAGAAAAAATGCTGGAACAGCAGTATTCCCTGCCCGTGAAGCTGATTCAAGGCAGGACAACCTAGATTAAAAAGGGGATTGCGATGCTCACGAAAAATTCTCTGGCAGCCTATCCTGCGCTGCATCGGATTATTAGCCGCGGGATAGATTTTATTTACCTCCAGCCTCATCCAGCTTTAAAAAAATTTATTTCTAATTACACCCTTACCTTTCCCAGCGAGGAAATGCTATCAGAGGATTACACCGTAATTCCTCATGGCTGCTCCACGCTGGTTTTTGGCTGCGATCAAAGGGGCATCGATGCCGTTTTATTAGGACCGGCTACCCAACCTGTCACTGTCGGCGATCGCGCTCGAACCTTTGATTTAGTGTTTATCGTTGAATTTCAGCCAGCAGGTTTGTACCAATTCACAGGAATTCCCCAAAAAGAATTAGCGGACCGACAGCTGCCTTTTTCCTTTGTCCAGCCTCAGTTGCATCAATTGATTCAACAGCTGCTGGAAACTAGCGACAATCTTTTTAATTTCATCGCTTCCATTGATCAGCTGCTTTTGATTAATATGCAAAATGATTGCCCGCAGTCCTTAACCACTGCTGCTGCCGCTGTCCTAAAAAGCCAAGGTACACTATCAATCAAACGGCTTGCTGAACAGACTTTCTACAGCGAACGCCAGTTGAACCGCTTAGCCAACCAACATCTAGGAATGAGTGTGAAGTCTTTTTCTCGTTTAGTTCGAGTGAATCGAGCAGTTACCTTGCTGGAAAATACTTATAACAGCTTAGCTATGATTTATCGTCAAACAGGCTACTACGATCTGCCCCATTTTATTCATGATTTTAAAACCACCTGTGCCCTTACTCCTGAAGAGTATCGCAAAAAGATGTCCGATTTTTACAGTCAAATCGCCAAATTTTAGGCTATAGTGAAGAAAAGAAAGGATAGAACAGGTGATGTCAATGAATTATGGTGGAACACTCTTAGCCGTTTCCGATCTGGCAAAGGCTAAAGACTTTTATGAAAACGTGATGGAACAAAAAGTAGTCATGGATATCTTCGCCCATGTAACTTTTGAAGGAGGTTTCTCTTTGCAGGAGGATTATGCAGGTTTAGTTGGAACAGACTTGGTAATGAAACCTCAACCCAATAACTTCCAACTGTATTTTGAGGTAGAAGATTTACAGGCCTGGGAAGAAAAGCTTTCAGCGGTGGAAGGAATCGAATTTCTGCATAAAAGTAAAGAATACCCTTGGGGACAAAAAGTCATGCGGATTTATGATTTGGATAAATATATTGTAGAAGTATCTGAAAGCATGGAATCCGTGGTCAAGCGTTTGCTGGCTGAAGGAGTATCTCCGGAAGAAACTGCCAAACGTACCATGTTTCCTCTTGAATTTGTTCAACAGTTTATCTAAAGACTATTCTCATTAGAGCTCCGAAAGATCGAATCTGTAGCGCTCTAATGAGAATTAAAGATTTTGATAAAAGCGAACAGAATTATACATTTAGGTTAACAAATTGGGATTACTTGCTTTTTACGAATAAGAAAAAAGGCGGCCATCAAAGGGACTCCAGCTCCAACTAATAAAGTTATACACACTTCACCAACTGATAGCGAAGCAGTCACAATAGAGGTTGCATTATCTGTAAATAATACTTGCGGAAACAGCGCAAAGAAATTCGTTAACGTATGAACACAAATAAGACCGCTTAGATTATGATTTTTCCAATAAAGTGTCGCAAATAATACCTCCGAGCAAGTCGCATTTATAACTTGCATTAAGACATTTAAGAGAGGAAAGGTTGGCAAGTTAACTAAATGAACGAATCCAAAAATCAATGCGGACAAAAGAATAGAGCGAAAGACACCACTTTTTTTTGCTTCAAACGTTTCATACAAACAATTAAAAACGACCCCTCGGTACAATAATTCTTCAACCGCCCCTACAAGAAACATATTCAACATAAAGACTGCACTATCAGAAAATGCTGGAAAGGTTTGTTCAGAGAATGATGCCCCATTCGTTAATAGAGCGGAGCCTACTCCGATAAGGACTAAGGGACTTCCCCAAAGTAATGTCGCAAAAAACGCTTGTCCTCTCCCGTCATTAACTGAGAAAAAGCCTTTATCCTTTATCAGCAGCAATAATCCAAGAATCACAACAATTCTAGATACTGCAAAATCTTTCCCTCCTAATGCATTTTGATCCGTATCAATAGAAGTAACCACCAAAACAACCAATACCAAAATTACGGAAAACAGAACAGGATAACGCGTAGATAAACTCTTCTCTTTAAACATCTTCTCTCTTCCTCTCCATAAATGACACATTTGTATCTTTTTGTTCTATTCATTATAATTACAGTAGATTCACTGCGTCAATATTCTCGTGACAACTTACACAGAGCAGTGAATTATGTGTCATTTTTTGAATGATGGGAGGAAGCTAGGATGACTAAAATTAATCCTTCAGTTACAAGATCGAAACAAATGATAACCCAAGCCCTGATTGATTTAATGGGCGAAAAAGCCTACACAAAAATCACAATCACCGAAATCGTGACTACAGCCCAAATCGCGAGAAAAACATTCTATCGTAATTTTACTTCAAAGGATGAAGTACTTGCTGAGTACATTGAAGTACTTTTCAAGCAATATCAGAACCAGCTTTCACACTCTTCCGTGTTTACAATCCACGAGGCAGTCTTGACTTATTTTACTTTTTGGCAAAATCACCGCGTGTTTATCCAGTTGTTGATACAGAATAATTTGGCACATCTCGTGCTGGAAGCATATGAAAAATATTTACCAATCATCGACAAAATCCATCAACATAGTGACTTAGCACAATCTGATTATTACGATTATTCAATTGCATTTTCAGCGGGTGGCTTTTGGTGGTTATTATGTACTTGGATAAGAAAAGGTGCAGTAGAGTCACCTAAAGAAATGGCGGATTATTATGTTCGCGTATGTTGCTAAATCTCAAGCTTATTTGGTACTGTCCTATTAGTCATGCTGAAGACCTTATTCAATTTATATCTTTTAAATTTAACTAGATTTAGGACGAAGAAACAGCAGATCAATCCGCTGTTTCTTCGTCCTAAATTAGAGCATCTTCTTTTTGCTTTCTTGATAAAAATTAAAAATACCCATGATATGGTCGTTGCACCACACTAGTGTATACCCAATGGATCAAAGTAATAAAGTCAAATACTGCTAATCCAGTTGCCTGCTGCAACGCGCACGCATAAGGTGGCAGATCACTACACTCCAGTAAGATTGCACCGATCTCAGGATACTCAGCCAGCTTCTCCTGAACTATTGCCACCAAGTCCAGTGTCAACTGTTGATTATTTAACTCTGTTTTACCCCAGCGGATCGGTGCAAAGCTTGACAAAGAACCGATCTCGCAAATTAGACAATCCTCCAATTGAGCACCAGATTTCTGAAAAAACTCTGCTGTTACATCCTCCCCGCTAGCTACTAAGGTAAGAATCTTTTGCTGCGGTTTCAATCCTAGCTTAATTAAAGGTACCTGACTGATGCTAGACATAAAAACAGGAATATCTACAGCCTCCGCTACTACTTGTTGGAAATGCCCAAAATAACCACAAGCGCCAACAATTGCTCGTACGCCACGATGCGCTAATTTTTCAGCTGCGGTAATGATTTGCTTCTTAATTTCAGCTGATCCTGCAAACAGCTCTTCGATCTCAAACTCAACCACCTCATACAAAACGGGAAAAGGAAATGTTGTTGCATTGGCTACATTTCCCGGAAGTTTAGGATAGTTTAGATTCACAGCAATGATTCCGATCGCATAACCAGCGAACGGCGCAGCCGGTACTCGATGAACCCCTTGCAGTTCAGACTGTTGATTCAAGGTCCCTTTCCAATGCATCCTTCACCCTCCTATAGCTTGCCAGTTTCCAAGTATGTTAACAGAGCGTCTTTTTCTAAGTGACCAATCCCTAAATCATCCAAAGTTAATCCTTCTTTTAAGAAATCTCGACCGGTCATAACAGAAGCCAAGGTAATCATGCTATCGATTACTTTAGTTTCCACATCAAACTTTTTACCTAACTCATGATAAATGTGGCAGCCTACTGGAATATCTTCAGTGATATAACGATCCTGAATACTGAAAGGTCCGGTACCAATCGCCATTTCGTATTGTTCATCGAAAGGTACGATGCAATCATCTCCCATATATTCAGGGCCTAAAATACTGGTACGAGATAAGAAATTCTTTTTCGGGAAGCGCTGCAAATCAACCCCGATTGCTTCAGCCAGCGCTACTTCTTCCAAATAAAAGGCATATTGTACTTCAGAGATGGATTCACAGTAAGCATGCGAGTAAATCGAATAGGTAGATTTATCGTTGCCGCCAAACACGCGACCCCAATTTTCCATGACACCCACACCCAGAATAGTTCCTGGACAATGCAAAACAGGATTTACGTTGCTAAAGCCCACATCCAAAACCGTCTTTCCGCTAGTGGGTCCATCACCTTCAGTAATTGCATCAAAACAGCCTAATTGCTTCGTACTTTCTAAAAATTTCTCCTGATCGGTTGAAGGCAAACTTGCACCGCGCAAGGTAATCGCTCGATAGATTAAGCCGATTTCCGACGTCATCACTCCGCCTTCCTTTACCACTCGCGCACCATACGGAGCACTGGACCAGCCGCCAATAATTACTTGCTTCGTGCAATTCACTTCCCGCATTTTTTTACGCAATTTTAGTGAACCAAAGTTATCAGGAATAATATGGATGATCATGCCATCCTCCAGCACTGGCACTAACTCTTCAAAAAAGGCATCGTGAGCAATTGAAGGAACAGCCACAATCAATAGTTTACAACCTTTTACACACTCAGCCACACTGTCAGTAATTTTTTCAAAGCGAGCATTACCCGAACGTTTAAAACCATACTTGCTGTTTTGCTTGCCGGTTATGTTAATTCCTGTTCGTTCGACCGTTGCTAGTGTTGTTTCAAAAAAGTTAGGTAAATCACAAATATTTACCTTGTTTCCACCTAATACACAATCTGCTGCCACTGCTTTTCCAGCAGCGCCTCCTCCTAAAACAGCTACTGTCGTTTCAGGCAAATTTTCCTTCAAAACCATTCCATTCACTCCTTTTCAAAATAAAAAAAACGCCCCTGGTTTGCATACGAAATGCTAAACCAAGGACGATTACAACCTGTGATCGTGGTACCACCTTTTTTCGCCTGTATAAACAAGCCTCTCAGCTACGGAAATTCCTTCGATAGCCTAGTCGCGATATCGGGCGAACCCGCAGCACCTAGGGTCTAACCCTCAGTGACTGATGCCAAAAGACCATCTTCCTATCTGCTTGAATATCTCTTTTCACCACTCAGAGACTCTCTAAAACTCTTGCAACTAGTACTCTTCTTTTCTATGCATTAATATTAAAATTAGATTAGTAATTACCTAGTATCTTATAATTACTAATCGCTTCTGTCAATGCCTTTTCAAATAATCCAAAACAATTTGTAAATCCTTTCCTCGCTGAATGACTCCAGCGGGTACTGCTTGAACATCTAACTCAAAATTCGAATCCGGAACCATCAAGACCTTCAATCCAGCATTCTCAGCTGCCTGGCTGCCAGGAATCGAATCTTCAACGGCAATCCCAGCATCCGCTGTAAAACCGGCACGCTGCAACACTTCCAAATACAAGTCAGGTGCTGGCTTCAGCCGTTCCACATCATCACCAAATACTGGATAATCGATATACTGTAAAAAATCTAAACCAGCCATTACATCCCTCGCCCGTTTGGCAATTGTAGAAGTTGCTAGACCCACTGTATAGTTTTTCTTCGCAGCTTGCAGTGCCTCTTTAGCATAGGGTTTAGGAGGAACCCTTCCCTCAGCTAATTCCTGGTAAAAATATTCTTCTCGAGTTTTACGAATCGCCATTACTAGTTCTCGATCATTGGTCAACCTCACCAGCTCTTCAGTGGTCTCATGATACCCCTTACCTACCCAGCCCTGAAACATTTCAGCCGGCAGCTGAACCCCATGATCCTTCGCTGCATATTCCCAACCATCGCGATAAACCCTTTCTGTATCAACCAACAACCCATCCATATCAAAGATGACAATCTTCAACTCACTTTGCCCCATCTAAATCCTCCTAGCAGTATTTAGTTCTTTCTTCATTTTGACGGTTTTGTTGCGAGATTGCAATGGATTCCGAAAGACCTCTCAAAAAAACGAACTTGATCCATTGATCAAGTTCGTTCCATTGTTACCCTTTAATCTTCGCCACCAACTCGCGTAAATTCTCATCTGCACTTTTTCCATCATCTTTTTTCAAAAGAGCTTCAGAAATGATGAATGAGCCGCCGACCCCAATGATATGATCATTTTCAAGATACTCCATGAAGTTTCCTTGGTTAATTCCACCCGTTGGTAAAAACTTCACGTCATAAAACGGTCCACTTAATGCTTTGATTGCCTTCAATCCGCCATAAATATCTGCCGGGAAGAATTTCACAACTTTGATGCCAAATTCCATTGCTCGCTGGATATCTCCAGGAGTTGCCGTCCCTGGAAAGACTGGTACATCCCGTTCGATACAGTAGTCAATCACCTCTGGAACAATCGCTGGTGAAACAACAAATTTCGCACCATTTTCTAATGCCAGCTTGGCTTCTGCCAAGGATCTGACCGTACCAGCTCCCACAATCAGTTCACCTGAATCAGCTAGCTGCTTAATGGCTTCGGCTGCTAAGTAGCTGCGAAAGGCAACTTCGATAAAGCGAACGTCGTTTTTTATCAGCACTTCTTCTAATCGACCCAGACAGCTTAAATCTGTTGCTGTATACAACGGCAGCAATTTTACTTCTGCCATCTGTTGATAAAGCGGATGATTCATATTTGCTAACATAATTTATCTCACTTTCCCGTAAAATTAGTTTGCTTTCTTAGACTTGACTGCTGCTTCATGCAGACCCTGCAAGTAGGTAATCCCCATTGCCCGGTCATACAAGCCGTAACCTGGCATTGCAACCTCGCCCCAGACTGTTCGACCATGGTCCGGACGGATTGGTCCATCAAAACCAGCATCAACTAAGGCCTCCATAATAGCATACATATCTAGAGAACCCTCTGTGCTTAAATGAGCTGTTTCCTTAAACTTGCGTTCTCCCATGAAGCCAACATTCCGGAAGTGAACAAAGTTAATTCTGTGACCAATTTCACGAACCATCTCAACTAGATCGTTAGCTGGATCAGCCCCGAGGGACCCTGTGCAAAATGTAATGCCGTTATAAGGAGAATCAACGATACTCAAAATTTTCTTCAGATCCTCCAGATTTTTAGTAATCCGAGGCAGATCAAAGATTTCCCAAGGTGGATCATCCGGATGGATCGCCATTTTGACATCCATTTCTTCACATACCGGAATGATACGGGTTAGAAAATATTCTAAATTTTCAAATAATTTTTCTTCTGTTACACCATCATAAGTGGCCATCAGGCTGTTGAATTTTTTCAACCGCTCTTCTTCCCACCCAGGCAGCTTGAATCCTTTTGATTGGCTGTGGATCAGCTTATACATATCGCTTGGTTCCATGTTGTCCACGACTGACTGGTCGTAAACCAAAGAATAACTGCCATCCTCATTTTCATAGTTCAAGGTTGTTTTGGCCCAGCCAAAGATTGGTTTGAAGCTGTAGCAAATCATATGAACATCGCAGGCCGATAAATTCTTAATGGTCTGGATATAATTATCGATGTACTGGTCCCGTTCAGCTGTTCCGGCTTTGATGGCGTCGTGAATCGCAACACTTTCAATCCCTAAAAGCGCCAAATTTTCCTTCTCGATAGATTCCTTTAATTCTTGAATTTCATTAACCTGCCAGACATCTCCTGGCAGTTTGTTCAATAAAGTACCGACAATCCCGTTCATTCCTGGAATTTGACGTACATTGTTTAATGGAATGGAATCACCTTTCTCACCATACCATCTAAATCCCCACTTCATTATAGACCTTCCCCCATTTCTTAAAAATCGTCCTCATCGTCATCGTCTGATGCATCTACCATAGAAACATGCCACATGCTTAAGCTTTCAGTACCTTGGTTAATTACTGCTTGAGCAGCTTGCTCCACAGGGGTTCCCAAGATTTGATGATTGATCGTTTCCAACAGCATTGGCAAGTTTACTCCCCCAACAATGTATACAGCTTCCTGTAACTCTGATTCCAGGTCGTTTACTGTTAAAACAGATTGATTATAAGGACTCGCGCTTACTAAATCGACAAGTACAATAACGCCCTCTCCCTGGTTGACTTCATTAATTGCTTCTTTGATTTTTGTTCCTAATGCTTGAACATCATCTCCCTGATTCAAATTCACAGTAGCGATGTTGTTAGTAGCACCAATGATGACCTCTGCCGAATCCTTTAGTCCATCACTTAATTTGCCATGTGTTGCTATGACGATACCTAACATGTAAAAAGCCTCCTATTCTTTATTCGAACAATTTGATAATCTTCGTTAAATTTTCCATATTCAACGTCTTTTGCTTTAACGCTGTTTTATCCAAAACATACTGAGTACCTTCTGTTGTTTCACTAACATTAGCCCCGAACAAGTAAGTGATATTTCCTATACTCGGATGCTGATGAACCTCTGCTTGCTGCAGCCGCTCACTAGAGAATCCTTTTCCTTTAACCTGCAGCTCCGTATGAGCACCGACTGCATCCAGAGAATAAATTTTCGCTGATGCCTTGCAGGAATCCTGAAGGACATTTAATCCCACTTCACCATAAGCACCTTCATCAATAAAGGCAAAGGCTATCTTTTTGTTTTTGACACTATTTATCAACTGTAAGATAGCTAAAATAGATGACGTATTACGAATCAACGTCTGGCGACTCGACAATCCCTTGGCTATTTTACTTAAAAAGATAAAATATGCTCCATAGCAAATCGCTACGAGGATAGTCAGCGGTGAGGAAAGATCAAAAGCACTTGGAGCAACTTGCATATAAGCCAGTGTGAATAGCAAACCTGCCAGCAATGTTAACAAAGCACTGACTAGAATAAAGCTTGTGGTGCCTTTGCTTTGTTTTTTACGGTCAAATAAATAATAAGGACCAAAATGCTGAGGCGGTGTATCATAATAGGTACAAATGATCTGATCGGCCTTCTTAATATCCCCAACGTAAATATTATTGGCAGCATATTTTTTATGACGGTTGTATTCAATCACCTGAATGTCTTCCCGCATTTTTGCAATATCAGTAACCAATGCAGTTATAAATCTACGTTTTTGCTTCGCCGTACGCCGTACACGGTATACATATTGATAGCGAAACAGCCAATCGTTAAAGGTCTCATTTTGTTCCACTGGCTTCACTTCCCAACATTTTGGTCTTTCTTTAAAAGAAAATTACCACCGGATGCTGCGTGATGGTAATTTTCAACAGTTTTATAAACCGAATTGTCCCAATACATCTTTCAATGATGATTTAGGTGCCGATGGTGTTGCTTGGAAATAAATATCCTCTACACCATAATCGTCATGTAACTCTTTCAGTCTTGCTGCATCTTCTTTGTTTAGATAAACAGATTTTGTTACTAGCAAATCTTTGTCTGGATCTTTTTGAGCAATCCCACCAATATTCAATTCCTTCATCGGTAAACCATGCTTAACCAAATCGTAGATCACGCTGACCGTTTTAGTAATCAGAATGCAGTTATAATCCTTGAAACTATACTCATCCCAATAAAATTTCGCTTTTTCTGGTGTGATAACAATGGTCTTTTGACCAGTACGACTTCCAGCACTCTTGTATAGATCCCGCATAAATTTATCTTTAGCTACTACTTCATCCACCACAAAGATTGAGTTTACTCCGCTTTTTTGTGATAAGGTCATCATTACTTGTCCATGAATCAAACGCTCATCGACACGCGCTAAGTTTACTACTCCCATTACAGATCACTTCCTTTTAAGTTTTATAAAATTCCTACAGCTGCTAATACAATCAGAATAGCCGTTAGCCACAGCAGTGCTTGGGTAACCTTCAAGCCTTTCTTAGTATAGAACCAGTAGACACCCATCACGACTGCCAAAGGCAAGATTCCTGGAACAATTTGATCTAGTATTTCCTGCACAACGAATTCTCGACCTGACAGACTGAATTTCAAGGTTGATGCCACTTTAACATAGTTGCCGGCCAGAATTCCCATCATAAACAACCCAAGTACGGACAATGTTTCAATCGCTGTTTGGACACCTGTGCTTTGCATTAAACCAGTTGCATTACGTCCCATTGAGAAGGCTTGCTGTGCAAAGAATACCCCTAGAATCACTTGGTATAGAGCGAAACAAACGAATGGGAATAAAGCACCTAGTGGACTACCCTCTTGAGCCCAAGGAACAGCAATCGCAATAAAGATGTATTGAACAGTTCCTGAGTCAATCGCATCCCCAATACCTGCCAGAGCACCCATTAGTCCAGCTTTAGTATTGTACATTAGGTCATCTTGCATCATAATTTCTTTTTGTTCATACTCTTCTTCCGCCCGCTGTTGTTCCATTGAGGACATCAAGCCAGTGATAACTCCACCACCCCAGCTTAACTGAGTATTAAAGAATAGTAATTGCCGTTTGTAAGCGGCTTTTAATGTTTCATCATCTTTGTATAATTTTCTTAAAATCGGCATCATAGCATAGAGCAGTGATGGTGCCAAATAACGTTCAAAGGAATGCGGAATTTCATTGGCAAAGTGCCAGCGAAGATACGCTTTGGTTACATCTTTTTTAGTAATTTCTTCTGGTGCCAGATTATTTGTTTTAGTTGCTTCTGTCATTATTTTTCCCTCCTTATCGATTAAAATCCGTCATCGTAATCATCATCGTCGTCATCCATTGAAGCTGGTGCGCTTGATCCACTATCTGATGCTTGTACTAGTTTTCCTTTTTGTGACTGTACAAAGATCAAGGCAATAATTACGCCGAAGACAGCGTAAGTAACCATGGTAATTTCCAATGATTTGAAGACAACACTCATGAAGTACGCAAGGAAGAAGAAGACCATGTAATCTTTTCGACCAATAACATAAACCGTGGTTGCAATCCCGATTGCGGCTAATCCGCCACCGACTACTTCCAGTACATGGATAACTACGGTTCCTTCCAGAGCAGTAATGACATCTGCAATAACTGGTGCACCTAAGAATAGAGCCACAAATACTAATGGCACAAACAACAAGAATGATGCAATGGTTGGATAGGTAATGATCGAACGAGCAATTGCTCGTGGGTTCAAATCGTCCACTGCTTTATCTGTGTATTTTCCTAAGAAGGTATTAATGAAGAATCTAAATTGATAAAGATAACTACCTAAAAGTCCTACTGGTACTGCTACGGCAATCGCCGCTTCAGGTTTCAAATTTCCTAATAAAGCCACCGGTACGGCAATTGCTGCTGCAATTGACGGTTCTGCTGGCATTGATCCACCAGGTGAGAATACCCCCATGTAAATCATTTGAAGTGCCGCCGTAACAATCATTGCCTGAGAAACATTTCCCATGACAACCCCTACAAAAAGTCCTGTCATTAATGGAGAGAAACGCAGGGTCAATGTTGCCCCGCCTCCTAGCCATCTTGACATAACGGCCGCAACCCATAACGCGATTAACAAACTCTGCATTACACTTAAAGTTTCCATATGTCCTCCTTTTGAAGCTCGTTTAATTTAAGTATTGCTCTAACATCTCAATCGTTTCTTTTAATTTCTCTTCCGTGATCGTTATCGGAATCAAATGAACCTTTTCCTTGGAATCAATGAATTCAACTAACTGATCAATTACTGCCTCATCCTTTGGATAAATCCCCATTTGATGCAATGAAGTTGGCAAGTTCAGCTCCTGATAAAACGGCATCAAGCGATCAATCGTTGCCCATTTGCCTTCTAGAGCCAGCTGGAAAAAGATTCCATATGCAACTTTTTCACCATGCAAGTACCGATGACAGTCAGGAATGTATTTGCTCATCCCATCATGCATCGCATGAGCCGCAGCATTTCTAGCATATTTATCTCCTAAGCCGCCAACTAATCCGGCAACCCCAAAAACAATCTCCGATAAATGAACAAACTCATCTGATAACCGTTGATCCTTCATGTCTTGAATGGCTTTGGCTGAATCTCTAGTAATTGCTTCTTCGCACAGCTTTGCCGTATAACCCGCCATTTGCAAAAATGGTTCATTCTTCAAATGATCCTGTGCCAGAATTGTTTCTGATTCGTACCATTTAGCTAAGGTATCAGCTAATCCAGCAATAAAATAATTAACTGGCGAATCGATCACTAATTCAGGTTCTGTAATCAGAAAGGCTGCCTGACGTAAAAAGTGTTCGCTCTTGCCTTCTGATTCTCCATTTTCCTTGTACATCACTGAGAGCGGTGTCCACGGTGCACAGTTGCTGGCTAACGTAGGAATTACCCCAAAATTCACATTAAATTTATGTGCTGAGTAACCAACCAAATCGGTCAGTTTTCCTCCACCAACACCAATAATAAAATCGATGTTGTCCTTTTTCACCACTTCACCAATTAAATCTGCCCCGTAGTAGCTGCATTCTCCCGTGTATTGATGGTAGGTAAAGCGGTACCGTTCATCCTCTAAAAAAGATAATCTGGGTCGCGCCTTTTCCCAAGAAATAGTCCCATGAACAATCAATACATTTTTGGCAGCATATTCTTGCAATAAGGTAGGAATTCTTTCAAAAGCAGCTGTACAGTACTGATAAAACTGCGGTCCTACCTTTACCTTCAAACCTTCTAGCATTGTCAATTTCTCCCTGTCTACTTGATATAGCTGCTCACCGGCTGTACTGCTCGTTCCGGCAGCTGGCCTTTAGTCACATCCTCTACATCACGAACACATTTCTTGCCCATTTCCTCTAAACATTCCATCGTGTAAGCAGATGTATGCGGTGTCATTACCACATTGTCAAATGCCAAGTACGGGTGGTCCTTGCGACCAGGTTCTTCTTCTAATACATCCGTTGCAAAACCAGCAATCTTGCCCGTCTCCAAGCCTTTTACAATTGCTTGCTCATCCACTAATGCACCGCGGGCACTGTTCGATATATACACGTGTTCCTTCATTTGTGCTATTTCCTTATCACCAATCATGTGATAATTTTTTTCTGTTAAATTAGCACATATGCAAATCATAGCTGAAGACTGAAGAAGTTCCTCCAATTCAACTTTTTTGGCTCCATGACTTTGAATATCCAGCTCTGATTTGTATGGATCATAGGCCAGTACTTCACAGCGGAAGCCATTTCGTAGAATTTCCACAACACAGCTGCCAGTATTTCCGACACCAATGACACCCACTGTTTTATTAAATAGTGTCCGGCCAACAAATTGAGCACGATCTTCCCAGTGATCCTCAGTTACCCGTTGGTGCGCTTCCACCGTTCGTCGCAAAATCGCCATTAAATTAGTGATATTATTCTCAGCTACCGCATCTCTTTCTACTAGTGCCGGAATTATTGTTACAAGTGTATTGTGCTTTTTAGCCGCTTCAATATCAACATTATTAAAACCTATTCCGTGTCGGGTAATTAAAATAAGTTCATCCTTATGATCAAAAAATTCTTGTGTAAAAAATGGTGTAACACTGGCAATAATAATGTTGTATCCCTGAAGTGTTTCTGCTAGTTCTCGACCCTTGATTTCACCATCCACCGTAAAATGTTTAACCGGTCCGATTTTTTCTAAACGTTGGATATGCTCTGGAAATACTTGACCGAAACTACTGGAGTTGACAATTGCAATTTTGTATTTTGACATTTCTAAACCCCTTTAAATGCTCTTTACGACAGCGTGTCCACCGAAACCATGTCTTAATGAAGCAACGACCTTATTGGAAAAGCTGTCTGGAATTTTACTTTGGTTCCGAACGAATAAGGATAATGCGATAGTCGGTACTGGAATATCTAACTGTAAAGCTTCTTCTATAGTCCATTTTGCTTCACCGCTAGCATTTATTTCTCCTTTGATTTCTTCTAGATGAGGATCCTGTGCAAATGACCGCTCTGCTAATTCCATCAACTTCGCTTCAATAACAGAACCATGGTTCCAAACCTTTGCGACCTTTTCTAAATCAAAAGCATATTCCGAAGCCTCCAGCAGTTGGAAGCCTTCACCATTCGCCTGCATCATGGCGTATTCGATTCCATTGTGCACCATCTTCAAATAATGCCCTGAACCTGCTTTACCAGAATACAAATACCCGTCTTCACAAGCTAAATCCTTAAAAAAAGGTTCCACAATTTTTACCGCTTCTTCATCACCACCAACCATTAAACACGCACCGTGACGAGCACCCTCCATTCCACCAGACGTCCCACAATCAACAAAATGAACGCCTTGTTTTTTGCCCGCGTGATAATTGTTTAGACTGTCATGGAAATTAGAATTTCCGCTGTCAATAATTACGTCGCCTCTATTAAGCGCTTTCAACAAGTCCGTCACAAGTAAATTCGTAATTTCTCCGGCTGGTGTGCTTAAGAAAAGGATTTTTTGTTCATCTAAAGAATCCAACAACGTCTCTATTGACCTAACCGTTCGAACATGTTCTGCTTCTGCCTTCTCACGTGCCTGACTGCTTGCATCAAAACCAACGACTTCCCATTGTTTATCCATTACATTCAGCGCCATGTTTAATCCCATTTTGCCGAGTCCAATGAATCCTATTTTCATATTTCTTTTTCACCTGCCCTCCTGCTATATTAAAATCATATCGTGAAAAGAATAAATTGTAAAGATTTACATCAAATAAAAAATATTTTTTATTTAGCGATTTCTACCTGTGTTATTTTATTCATAGCCTAGATTGGAATCGTATAGAAAAAACGTTGCAAACGCTACCATAAAATTTGTTAATTCTCCTTCTTCTTTTATCTATTCTAAAAATTAGAAAATACGAATAGAATTATACGTTTAAGAAACCGGTTACTATTACGGCAAGCTTTTTATGTATAACAAAAAATATTCAACAAGTTTTTTTCTAATAATATACTAACCTCGTTTAAGGAAAGGTTTCGATATATACTAGCTTCTTAGGATCATTATTCCTTTTAATTTGGCCCTGATTAATTAAGCCTGTTCTTATTTAATGAAATAATCGCAGCTTTTGAATAAAGATTATTTATTTTAGTGGATTGGACGTTTTATTGTCAGTAGAGACTGGTTTCATAGGATTTTAGGGGGATTTGTTCCTTGCATTAGAAAAAATATTTTTAGGAAATTGTCTTTTAGAGTACACTTCCCTATAATGAGCATAAGATCTTTTGAAGAACGAACGACGGAAGCGATTATTATAGAATCAGATTTTGGACGGAGGAAGCGACATGAAAAATCATTATCTTGATCAACGAATCAGAATAAAGAAACCTAAGCTTAGCGATACTGAACAAAAAATAGCCAATTATCTTGTTCACTCTGAAGAAGCCCTAGCTCATAAAACCTTAGATGAATTAGCTAATGAAATTGGTGTCTCACAGTCCTCAGTTTACCAGTTTGTTAAACGCATCGGATACAGTGGTTTTCAGGAGTTCAAAATTGATATTGCCCGTAACTCCAACTATCAGCCGACATTTCAATCTGTTAATCCGATGAGCGGTACAGATGATATTACATCAGAAGACTCAAGCATCGATATTGCAAAAAAAGTGCTGCAATCAAATCTGCACTCGTTGAGTAACTCAACTCATTTTATTACAGAAGAACTACTGGATAATGCATTAGCTCTCATTTATTCGTCTAAAACACTGCATTTTTTCGGTCAGGGAGGCTCTACAATTGTAGCCTTCGACAGTTTTCATAAGTTTATCCGGACCAAGTATCGTTGCAATTACGTTTTTGATTACCATATGCAGATAAGCTTCGCGACTAAGCTGACTAATGAGGATTGTGTGTTTATTTTCTCACATTCTGGTCAAACCAAAGAATCAATTAATTTAGCCCGACAGGTAAAAAAAACCGATGCTAAATTGATCACTCTCACTGGTAATGGCGGTTCAGAACTGGTCAGTTTATCAGATGAAGCGATTATTGTTGTTACCGAGGAAAGTCTGTTTCGGACAGAAGCTCTTTCTTCAAGAATTGGCTACTTAACCGTCATGGACATTCTTTATACGAATGCCATGCATCATAATTACGATCAAAATACAGATTCCCTAAAGAAAATTCGTGACAATATCAGCACTACAAAGGTAGATCCTCATAACTTCATGATGTAAAAAAAACAAGGCAAGACCGATAGGGGTCTCGCCTTGTTATTAGCGCCTATAATGATTATTCAACACGTGGTTTTTCAGATTTTTCTTCTTTATCTTTGTCTTCTGACTTTTCAGCTTTCTCTTTGTCGTCAGAAAATTCTTCACGTTTTTCGTTTACATATTCTTTCGCTTGGTCTGCTTGTTCAGAAGCCTTGTCTTGCAAAGTTTCTTTATCTTTTTCATGTTCTTCTTTTGTCTTAATGTCAACAACCTTCAAATTCACTTCGATGACATCTAGACCAGTCATTTGCTTAACTTCTTTAGCAACCACTTGTTTTAAGTTATTGAAGATTTCTTGGATATCTTTGCCGTATTCAACAACTACATCCATGTCGATTGCCACTTGTTTTTTGCCAACTTCGGTTTCAATACCGGCAGTATCATCAGCATTATTGCTGATTTTTTTAGCAGTATTTGAGAAGAAGCCGCCATCCACATTCAACAGTCCATTTACGCTATCCAAAGCTACAGCAATAATTTTTTTAATTACTGAGTCATCATATTCAACGTCCCCGCGAATATTTTCAATATCTTGTTTGTCAGTTGATTTTTGATCTTTCTTTTCTTCTTCTTTTTTCATGTCGTTACTCATATCTTTCGCTTCCTTCTTATTATCAGATTCTTTTTTATCTTCACTCTTTTGCTTTACTTCAGCAGCTTTTACTTCTTTACCACTTTTCGTTTCTTTGCTGTCTTGGTCATTCTTCACGTCAGGAGTCTTTGCTTTTTGATCTTCAACTTTGTTTTCGTCTTTTTTGATATCTTTAGCATTTCCGCCAGCCTGATCATGTGCTTCTTTCACGCTTTCGGTCACTTCTTTCTTCATGTCTTTATCTACTAAGTTTTGAATTTCCATGTTGCATCCTCCTTTTTTCTTATACCTTAAGCATAGAGGATAATGTACAAATTTCAAAATAAAACGCTTGATTGTGTCACAGAATTATTTTTCTTTCTTTATTTCTGACAATTGTTCAATCTAAAGTAACTTTTTCCAGCTTCTTCTCTGGAATAAACCACATTATCAGCATAATCCCGTTAATCACGATAACTAATACCGGATGAATCAACCAGCCAGCCAGTAAGGCGACCACATTCAAAGCAATAGTCACCCGTATCTTCGTATAATGTCTAAAAAGCTTGCCTACCGCTGAGTCCTTGCCGTTGCAGCGAACTAGAGATAAGCCTAGTAAATAATAAGAGATATCCGTTCCTAAAATAACTAAACCGTAAAAAATTTGCGGTGCCAGTGAGGTTGGATAGTCGGTTACCCAGACAGTGACATATGGAAACAGTGTTAACATCAAAATCAACAAGTTATTTATCCACAATACCAGGCCGTCCACTTTTTTTATCATGTGAAAAAGATGATGGTGATTGTTCCAATAAATGGCTAACGAAATAAAACTGACCAAATAAATAATAAATTGATGGGCTTTTCCTTCAAAAGCGAAAAAGGTGTCCCCATTGGGTTCATGCAGCTCCAATACTAGTAAGGTCATAACAATGGCGATTACAGCATCTGTGAAGGCCTCGATTCGATTTTTCGGCATTCAAATTCCCTCCTTACTTTTCTTTCTGAGTCTACTACACATTGATTGAAAAGTCTGGTTTAAAGCCTGTTACAACCAAAAGACCCTTGCAGAAGCAAGAGTCATTTTAAGATATCGATTAATTCTTTTTTGGCAGCTGCAGAAGCTGGCAGATAGCTGAAGCAGATACCGATCAACGTCGAGGTTCCAATGGAAATAAAAACAGTCATCAAATCTGGCCGAACTGAAAATGGTAATGCAAAGGAAGCAGCAAAAGCGATTAATATCCCTAACACGTAGCCGATTACTCCACCACTTAAGGTCAGGACAATTCCTTCAAAGAGGAATTGCTGCTTGATCGATTTAGCATTAGCACCTAATGCGCGACGAATCCCAATCTCTTTTGTCCGCTCGGATACAGAAATATACATCATATTCATTACACCTACACCGGCAATAAATAACGAAATTGCAGCTACAGCGCCAATAAAAAGCGTCATTTGATCCAGCATCGAGCCTAACTGCTTAATCTCAGCGGAAGGATCATAGCTTTGGTATTCCCCCTGCAAACGGCTTTCACCGTTAACGTTCAGTTGCTTAAGTACTTTGTCCATTGCTGCGTTATCATCTGCTTGGGTATTGAACTTGATTGCCAATACGGAGTGATTTTCCTTTTTTTCCAAGTAATGAGCATAGGTCTTTTTAGGAAAATAGGCCAATGGTTCATAGTTTTGAGGACCCATCTCTCCTGAGCTGTTAACGGAAACTCCGACCACAGTGAATACCTGACCGTTCAATTCAAAAGCCCCGTTTAATGCGGCCTTGGCTGAGCCAAAGACCTGTTTTGCAACAACTTCGTCTAAAACAACTACCTTATTCAATCCATCATTGTCAGCCGGAATTAATTGACGTCCAGTTAAAATAGGCAAGGAAGTTTTCTTAGTTGTTTCAATCGCCATAGTGAATTTCATATTTTTATTATAGAAGTCAACAGAGTCTTTATCGTTCTCTTTCATCGTTTGATGGTAGCTTACTTCCTTGACCTCTGGCAGATTGGCCACCATATTTTTATCGGTTTGAGAAATACCCGAGTCATCTTTGATTAAATTATCAAAATCATTGTACTTAATATTGATATACTTGGTTTGTCCTGTTTCGTCAGCGCCAGTTGTTTGCGATAAGATATTGCGTTTAAATCCATTCCCTAAAGCAACAATGGTAATAACTGCAGCAATTCCAATAATGATCCCAAACATGGTCAGGAAGCTGCGACGTTTATTTTTGAAAATTGAGCGGAAAGCTGTACGCCAAAGAATATATTTTCTCATGCTTGCAATACCTCCTCAACCATCTGTCCATCTCTGATTTTTAACAGCCGGTCACAATAAATAACTGTTTCTGGATCATGAGTAACCAGAATTATGGTTACTCCTTCATCGTTCAACTGCTTAAACAACTGCATAATCTCATCAGTTGTATGGGTGTCCAAAGCCCCCGTAGGTTCGTCAGCTATAATGAAGCTGGGTTGATTGATTAATGCTCGAGCAATCGCAACTCGCTGCTGTTGTCCACCGGAGAGTTGTTTTGGTAATTGATCCAGTTTGTCGGCTAGTCCAACCCTTGTTAAGGCTTGTTTGACCTTTTTTTGGGTTTCATTATGCTTAGCACCATTGTACAAAAGCGGCAGCTCAACATTTTCAGCAACGGTTAAATTTTCAATGAGACTAAAGTTTTGGAAAACAAACCCTACCGACTGATTGCGAATCTCTGACAGCTCTTCATCCTTGAAATCATCAATCTCTCGGCCTTTAAAAAGATAGTGTCCTTCAAAGGTTCGATCAATAAATCCCAACAGATTAATCAATGTAGACTTGCCAGAACCAGAGGGCCCCATGATTGCTACAAATTCGCCCGCTTCGATAGAAAAATTGATGTCCTTTAAGACATTTATTTTCGTATCGCCCGTTTCATAATATTTGTAAATATGCTCCAGCTTAATCATTCGCGCTCACCTGTACCTCTGCGCCATCTTTTAATTCGTCATCAGGATTTTCAATAATTTGATCCTTCGCTTTAAGTCCGTTCTGGACAATCTTGTGTCCATTCACTTCTTGAATTTGAATTTCAGTTTGTTTCACCTTACCGTTAGTATATTTAAAGACGTAGTGCTTGCCCCCTTTTTCCTTAATGGCAGCATCTGGCAAAATAAGCTGATCTTGTTTTAAGGTAACCACCGTAGATAGGTCATCGGACCAAGGGAAATCTCCTTCGACAATAAACTCATAAGAAGCAACATTATTATTGTCATTGCTGGAAACAATTGCACTGGAAGCAATACTCTTAACCTTGCCTTCTGCTTGCTGATTATCTCCAATAGTAGATACTTGAACCGCTTGACCCGGCACTAATTTGTCCAGATCATATTCAGTTACTATGCCTTTAATTTGCTTGTTTTTTTCAGAAATTGTTACGACTGGTACTTCCGGTGAGGCCTGACCTTTTTCTTCAACTGAAACAATCCCAGCTATTTCAGCATTAACTGTTGTTGAAGCCTGCTGCTGTTGTCCTGCTAGTACATCTTTGGCAGCTTGGATATCTTCATAAGCACCCTGCACAGCAAAACGCGCTTGACTTAATTGATCATTAGCCGCCTGCAGCTCTGCTTGCTGCTGCTTCAACTGTTCATTAAGTCCGGCTTTTTCTTCCTGATCCTGTGTGCGTGCTATCTTTTGCTGAGTATCCGTTACTTGGTTGGTCAAAGTTTGGGCCTGCTTTTCACTCGAAGCAACGGCGGCTTCTGATTGGGAAGCATCTAGTGAGCTCTTATTCACTGCATGCTGTTGAGTGATCAATTCATTTTGAGCAGTATCATTTTGGTATTCAAGTAACGGAGTACCCTCGGAAACTTCCTGTCCATTAGTAACAGTAATATTTTTAATTGCTCCCTTAGAAGTATCTAAAAAGTAAAGCCGCTTTTGAATCGGTTCAACCTTCCCTTTTAGCTGTAACGGATCCGCAGTTTTTACTGTATAAGCACTATACTGCGGCTCCTGTTTCCCTGATCTTAATGCAGCAAATCCACAGCCTGCAATAACTAAACCAGCAACACTAGCAATAAATATTTTTGTCTTTTTCTTCATGTTCTTCCTCCAAATAAACTTTCTGGTTCTAGTTTACTGAAGGAAAAGACTATCCGACATCGAATCAGGTAGAATTGATCTAACAAAAAAGTAAGGTGAGACTGTCATCTCTGTGAAATTTAAATAACATGGAAGGTATGTGTGGGTGGAGGGGAGTCTGTTTAGCAAACAGTTTGCAGAGTTTTTTTCATTTAATAGTTATGATCTGTTCTTTGTGACTTTTTAGAAGGCATATAAACTTTATCCACGGCTTTTACAATAAAAAATTCGAACCAAACAAACCGAACTCCAAGAGACGGATCCTCTTAAAAGCTTCGATTTGTTTGGTTCTCTGCTGGTTAATAAAACGACTGAGCGTAAGATGCGCATTGTTGATAAAAATAGTCACTCAATTGGTAGCCTCTCCCCCAATGGGTCACAATAATCCGTCCATCTACACCTTGATTTTCGAATTTACGCTTGATTCGATTAATCATACAAGAAAGCTGACTCATGTTTGACGCCGTATTGCCTTCTGACCAAATTTTTTCACACAACTCTTTCCGAGTCATTACTTCTCCTTGTGCTCGAACAAGAAGGTTCATAACCGTTTGCTCTTTGCCTGTTAGGCGAATAAGCGTTGAGTCGAATTCACTTCTGTTTTCTGAATTAGGAAATGGAACCACTCGTTGATTCGATTCCTTTGCTTGGTTTCTCTTCATAGTAGCCAATGCAATTTTTTCTCGAATCACTTCTTGTGAATCAATTTCTGCAAGGTATCCCTGCAGTCCAAGTTCTGTCCATTTTTCTCGTTCCTCTTCCGTTGGCTCCTGTTCAACCTCTCTTAATAGAATAAGCGGGTATTCTAACAAAGGCTGCAATAACGTTTGTACTTCCTCATCAGAGAGTGATTTACCAAAAATAACTACCTGAAATTGCTGAGAAACAAACACAGGGACACCGAAGCGTTGAATTTGATCCAACAGCCAAGTAGAGCACCATACTTCATCATTTAGTTCTTGCAATTTTTTTTGTAGTGTTTGGTTTGCTAAAATATTCTTTGTTAGAAGTAAGGCTTGAGACATATTTTTTCCTTCTTTCGTTCGATTTTAATTTTATCTAGTTACTCTTCTTTTGCATTAAGTTTTGTATTAGCTAATTTATCAACGCGCTGCTGCAGCTCTTTGAAAATTTCCAATACGTCGCGTTTCGATTCATTGACCTCAAAAGAAATTTCCTTCGCTCGGTCGTAAACAACCTCAAGATCTTCCTCTGCCGATCGAATCATCATTTCCGCATCCATTTTAGCTTTTTCGACCGTTCGATTTGCTTGCTTCCGGGCGGAAACTAATACCTCTCCAATTTCCAATTGAGAGCGAATCGCTTCTTCTTTTAGTTCCTTATTTTCTTTTTGCAGCTCTTCCAGCTGCACTTTCATTTGTTGAATCGTCACTTGATCGACCACCTGATCGGAATTTTCCAGCAAGGAAGCTAACGCAGTCTCCTTTTCGGTAATAATCTGATTTAATTCGCCCAGTTTCTGATCTTTGATAATTAATTCTTCTTTTAACTGCTGATTCACTCGTTCCAACTCAACAGCATCGGCTTGCTCTTTTAAGGTTTCCCGCAGGTTCGTGATCTCACTTTTCATTGTCTGTGTTTGCTGCTGGGCTTGCTCTTTTTCTGACTCTACGACACTTAGAGCACTGCGAAGACGTTCCTGCTCATTCATTAATTTTTGCACTTCAATCCGTCGATCCGTCTGTTGCTGAATAAGTTCTCGTTCGCGCTCTTCTGTCATACGTTGCAATTCATCTTGCAGACGAATAACTTCTGGTGGATGGATCGCTGCTTTGGGACTGTTCTTTTCGATTGGCGGCTCAGTTGGTCTTTCACTCGTTCTTTCAATTGGTCTTTGCACTGGCTTCTCTCCGTTCTTTTCCATTGAGTAAACATTCGATCCTAATTCTTCGATACGATTTTCTGGAATTGCATTGATTTCGTCTACAATACTTTTATTGAAAAACCAACTGTTCTTTTTCTTGTTTGACGACATAGGCTACCTTCTTTCTTTATTCTTCTGGGACCTGCACAAATTCTTGATCATCACCTGCACGGGTGAACGTGCGATGATGCGTTTCCTCTTTTTGATCTTCACCAGTTAAATGCATTTGAAAGGTGACCTGAGTTAAATGGGGCACCACCTCGGCTTCCTTAACAAAAGCTAGTTGATTGGCTTCCAGCGTTTCCAGTTGATCTTTGGTCCCCGAATGCCCTACCAGTGCAATACTCAGTGTCTTTGACGGAATATCCAGCACAATTAACGTAGAGGACAATCCAAAATAGGGTTCAGCTTTTGCGGCCAACTCATTCTCAATCTCGTATTGCTGCTTGCGATTTTCATTTTCAAAAAGAGCCGCCCAATCATACGTACCCAATCCTAGTCCCTCTTCAGGGTAGGCTTTAATTGGTAAGTCATTAATAAAACGCCGCTGCTCCTCTCGCATCTTATAGAGTTCATCATTCGTCTGAGCATTTTTCTGATTCACTGCATACAGCTGATCCTCCAGTTCAAAGAGACTATAGGTGCTTAAAAGCAGACCCATTGCCAAGAGCAGACTCAAAAACAACAGGTAAGACACATGTTTTTCTTGTTCCAGATACTTCACATAGGCCAGTTTTTTATAAAATGACGATGGCTGACCTTTTTGCTTTTCAATTTTCTTTAGGCGTGAAGTCATCAAAAACCGATAAAGGACAATGAGTAATGTAACAACCACAAGTCCTACACTTAGAATGTTAATAATTAACACGCAGCTTCCTCTTTTCTTCCTTCTTCTCTTTATTACTGAACCGCAGCTAAATGCAGCTGAACAATTCCTTCAATTTCTGTTTGCTTCACCAGTCCAAAGGTTCGGCTGTCTTTAGATACATCCACATGATCACCAATGACAAAATAACAATCCTCGGGAATCTCCGTTAAGGTTTGCATTTTCTTAGCTGCAGATGGGTTAACTTGAAAGGTATAAACTGTTTCAAAATTTTTAGGCTCTCCGATGTTTAAAACCATCCGATTATTTTTAACCATAATCGTATCCCCTGGCATGCCAACTACCCGCTTAACAAACATATCCGGCTCTTTGGCTACACTAAAAACAACCACTTCATACCGATGAATCGGTGTTTGTTTTCGCACCAACACGGCATCGCCATCATGTAAATTCTTTTCCATAGAAGTACCCGAAACCCAATGAATACTAAAATGGTTTCGCATCTGTGCATCAATCAGAAAGAAGCCGGTTATCCCTAGGACCAACAAATAAAGAATCGCAACTGCCTTTATTAGATTTCTTTTTTTGCGCCCATTTATTTGTGAACGATGTCTAGGTCTTCTACTCATGTGTCGCTCCTCTTACTTTGGTTGAATGTAGGATACTTGGTTGGATCGAGCCAAATCATTGCCAATTACTCGATAGGAAATAATCGTCCCACCATAGACGTTCCCTTCTGAAATCAGAATCCCCTCTGATCCTACAGCTTCCACAAAAGCCACATGGCCATAACGTGTATCTGATCCGGCAGTTCCAGGACTAAAGGAAACCAACCATCCAGCTTTTGGCTGTTGACTCACCTTATAGCCTAAACGTTGGCCTGTTGCTCCCCATTCACCACCGTTGCCCATAAACTCATCGACTGATTTACCCAGTTGTTTTACTCGATTGTAGGCATACCAAGTACATTGACCGACTGGATAAGAGCCTGAGCTGTTGTAATTTTTTCCATCATAATCCGGGAGCTTCATCCGTTCTTTGTACTCAGCAGGAATTTCTGATTTTCCTTTAATAAATACACTGGAGTCCGTCGCTTTGGGCCGGTCAAATTCTGTTAAGTGATAGACTGCAATCAGAGAATTCAGCTTCTGATTGTATTCTGTATCCGTCGCATAGCTTCCAGTTAAAGAGGTGGTGGCATTTAAATAATTTTTAGCTTTAGAACGCCAGGTTGGTTGATAAAAGGCACTGTTACCGGAAATCCCTCCTCGCAGCAAGCTGACATAATCGCCTAAAGACGCCGCATAATTGGGATATTTCCGAAAAGCAGATTGGATTTGATACAATTCGCCATTTCCACGATCTTCGCTGGTCGCAAAAGAAACCGATTGGCCTTGATAGGTTCCCTTAACCCCAAACAAATTGTAATGAGGTGGTAAGGAAAGTCCGCTAGTACCGGAGCCGCTCTCCAAAATAGCTTGTGCAATCATCACTGAGGCAAATACATCGTATTCCAGTCCTAAAGTTCGTGCATCTTCACTGATAGACTCGACAAAGTTTGTCGTTGCTTCACTGGCTTGGAAATTTTTAGCTGCCGGGTAATTAGCTAACACTTGCTGTCCCTCGGCTGTCAGCTGCACTTCAGGTAAGGATTGTATGGTAAACTCATCGTCCAATTCAGTTAGCAAACGGACGACTGCTTGACGTTCCTTGACTGGCTCCTCTGATTCTTTTGGTTCTTCGGCTTCTTCCGCCTCTTCTTTTTTCTCGGCTTCTGCATGTTCTTCGGTTACTTCAACGTCTGCCAAAGTAAGATAGCTATCGTTGCCCAAATACAAGCCCACCAGCTTTTGATCTTGGTAGAGAAGGGTGCCAATTAATAGTTCTTCCTTTTGAAACTTTTGACTATCCTCTACTAAATTTGTTCCATAGAACATTTGATACAGCTCCTTGAAAAATTCAGCTGCCTCCAAGTTTTTCTCTTGCGGCTGCCCCACTTGTTGAATGGCTCCATAAATCCATGCAGCCACCTCTTTGCGTTCAAAGGTAGATAGTAATGGTAGTTCGAACCGTCCTAAATCCGATTCCGCTAATCGTTCTGCCCGCCATTCCTTTGGAAGGTTGAGGGTACTAGTAGCTGAAAGGGCTTGGTCTTGCGTTCCATTAGTTAAACGAGGTGTCTGTACCGTTGGCTGACTCGGCTGGGGTACTTGAACCATTGGCGGTTCAGCTGGAGGTACCTCTGGTGAAGAAACTTCTGGATCACTAGAAGAAGGGCTCGTTTCTTGTTCTTCTGTAGTCGAAATGCTAGTACTGCTTTCTGTTGAATAAGCAGGCTCTTCACTTGTCATCGATTCAGTTGAACTTGTCGATTCCTGTGTCGTGGTCGAACTAGTGGACGACTCCGTGGTTGAGTTACTAGTAGTACTTGTTGTAGACTCACCTGTGGACTCGCTGCTCGAACTGGTCGTGGCTTCGGTCTCACTTGTTTCACTGGACGTATTAGATGACGGGTCACTGGATTCTTTTGTTGCTTCGGTCGATTCCTCTGAAATTACTTCTTCTACGGAGGAGTCAATTGGCGGTTCAATTGCTGGTTCCGCTGCTTGAGACGTTGGCGGCTCCTCTGTGTTTAACAAGGATGGCTCCTGTACAGTTTCTTGTGAAGGTTCAGTTGCTATTACTGGTTGTTCCGATAGTTGGACGTTTTTTTCTTCAAGCTCTCCCGCCTTCAAGACGCCACCTCTTAAACTAAAGAGTGAGACACCCAGCAACAACAGCGCACAAATTCCTCCAGCAGTTTTTTTCATCTTGTTTTCTCCTATCCCTGTCTTCCTTTTTTAAATCAAACTGAAAAATAAAATGGGCAATAAGAACAATAAAAATAATGGCACGACGGTTTGTAATGGATCACTAATGATCTTAGCTGCCAAGGTCATACTCCAATGATCCGTTGTGGTAATCGGGTCCTCCTTCATAATCTCGCCATTCACCTTGGTATTTGATCTCGTTAAATTCATTTGATCAAATAGCTCAGCTTCGGCTTCTCTCAAAGGTAAAATACTTTTTAGATTCCCTTGAACCAGTCGGCGATAGATTGTGCCAATGTCCCCTTCGCACCGCAACAGAGTCAGTAAGGCGCGATTGTTCGCTGGGTTCTTCTCAACATAGTCCACTTCTGTCTCCTCAATAATTTTGTTTATGGAAACCTCATAGACATAAATATCTTTGAAATCTGTCGTGTAGATCAGATCGCCTTTCTTTAAATTTTGAATCCGGTGCAGCAGAACATCTTTATCAAAAATATTATGGGCCAACAGCACATAATTTCCTCGACCCAGCTGCTGATCTAGACGATACGTCGCTGCTCCACTCAACAGATTTTCATTGGCTAACCCTGCCAGAATGGGTAAATCTATCGACACTTTGGGAATAACAATTTTGCCCACTCCC
Organism: Enterococcus sp. AZ163; assembly: GCF_050498925.1. Classification (NCBI taxonomy): domain Bacteria; kingdom Bacillati; phylum Bacillota; class Bacilli; order Lactobacillales; family Enterococcaceae; genus Enterococcus; species Enterococcus sp. AZ163. The sequence goes on along the minus strand of NZ_JBIPAO010000001.1, from coordinate 1,723,123 downwards.
CAATTATTGGTTGTCGTCTGAATGGCTGATTTTGCTTTCGCATAGTCTGAAATTTTTACGCTGGCAATTTGTTTCTCCTCATAAGTGGCCTGTGAGATTTTATCCAGATTAAAACTGCTCAGCTCTTCTGATTGGCCGATATTGACCGATGCATACGCTGGCTCTTGTTCCATTTGAAGATAGCCGTAGATTGCTGTACACATGACCGCCACCATACTAATAAATAGTAAAATGAATAAGGTTTTTGTGACTAGGAACAATCGTTTCAGACGTTTTCTCGCCTTTCTTGCGACCAGGGGATCATCCGAGCGAAAGCGGCGGATATTGTATTGATAAATCCCCATTAATAGAAGAAAGATTGCGACATTACTGCCCAACGTGGCCAAAACAATATTTTGGTAACTCCATTGATTACGCTGTTTTACCTTTCGCTGCATCGCCTCGTTGTAGTCCACTCGATGACCTGTGACCAGAAGCCGGAAGGTATTGATACCCGGAGGTGTACAGGTTAACAGCGTCACCTTATCCTTTTTGGGTTGAATCTTGATTTTATCGGCGTCTGTCGGCAGAATCTCTTCGAAGGAATCAATTTCATAAGCCAACCGTTTGCCTAAAATATTGATGAAAAATAAATCACCTTCTTTTAAGTTACGGATGTCGGTAAAGAGTACTTGGTTACGGACACCGCTATGACCCGTGATTACCGCACGCGTATCTTTGCCGCCGATGGGAATCGAGGTCGGTTCAAAATGCCCTAGGCCCTTATCCAAGGTCTTAAAGGAAGTCCCGTGATAAAAAGGCATCTGTTTGATATCAATCGCCGGAATATCAATGGTGCCCATGACATCTCCCTGCTTCATGATGCTGTTGTAAACAATCGGTTCCCCTGTGGTTTTTCCCTCTTGTTTATTGAATATGTAGTGATTGTATTCTTGTGCCAGCTGCAGCTGTTTCTCTTTGTCTGCTTTTGACATTTTTCTCATGGTGTCATCGTATTGGCTGACCGCTTGACTGCGTTCTCGATTGGCCAGATAATTCCCAACAATTGGGTACAAGAGTGTCAGAATCCCTCCGAAGATCATCAACAGTGCAAAGTTTTTAAGCAACGAATTTCTTCGTTTGTTTTTTTCCCGCTTCACACTGGTTCCTTCTTTCATCTAAGTTCGTTTTACACTAGAAACAAAGAATCGAGGACACCTCTGCAAGTATCCCAGATTCTTTGTCTTGCTTATCGTTATTGCTGTTTGGTTAAAAACTGTCTCTTTTTCGGTGAATGTTCACCATCCCAACCAGCCCCATGACAAGCACCATAGCTAAAATCCACAGCAGGGTCTGATACGTTCCGATATTCCCGCTGGTTTGTGGCAGCTTCTTCACAGGATCCTTGGCAGAAGTACCAGGGGCGGGAGTATCCCCCTTCGTCCCCGATAACCCTGGACGATCACTGACCGCACTGGATTTCGGATAGATATAAACACCGTGTAACGCTTCCCCTTGTTGTTGCGGGAACGGCAGCTCCACAATGACCGGTTCCATGACTTCCAGCAACTGCTCATGTTCTTGTTCAACAATCTCATACATCCCTTGAGCGAGACCAGTGACGCTGGCCATGCCCTTATCGTCCGTCGTTACGGTAGTCGTGAAGGCACCTTCCCCTTTTAATGGTTCGAATCCTGTACCACCTTGCATCGAAGTAACCCGGGTGATGCTGTAGGACACACCTTTCATCGGTTCCAAGGCTTTACCTTGTTCGTCAGTTACCTGATCTACCTTGAGTCCATCTAAAGGAAGGGCATGAATGGTTGCGGCATCTTCCACCTTGTATTTCTGAATGTGGACATTGTAGCCTGATTCAGTATCAGTTGCAGGTTCTTGTCCATGTACAGGCACCCCTTGCATCAGATACGACAGAGAGAGAATAAGAAGCAGCGCTATACGACTTAATTTTTTCATCTTACTCGCCTCTTTCGTCTCTTAATTGGGTGAAATTGATGGACGATGCCCAGCATACCGATCAGCATCAGGCTGCCCGCAGCCACTAAAACAAGTTGCATGGCTTTGTTTCCACCCGTAAACGGCAATAGAGTCGCTCCAGAATCAGAAACATACACCTTCACAATATAATTGTATTTGGGAACATTCACTTTGATTGGCTCTTTAATCAATTCATAGCCAGAAGGCGCTTTGGTTTCCACCAGTGTATAGTCCCCTGGAGGGAGACCGGTGTATTCTAACCAGCCATATTCATCGGTCGTCGCTGAGCCGATCTTATCCGCTGGCTTCGTACTGTTTCCTTCAAACAAATCGAATTCTGCATATTGTAACGGTGTAGCGGTCTTTTCAATTTCTTCATCTGACAGATGCCCATCTCCATTCCCATCAACTGCACTACCCTCAATATATTTAAAGAGTCGAATCGTTGATAAACGAGTGAGACCTGCGTTGACATCTGTCACATGATGGACATACTTACCGGAACCAAGGGTGGTCGGCAGATCCTTCAATTCAGGCTGCGGATACTCTGGTGTCTTATAGTCGCTTGGACTAGCTTTGGAGTTCTTAGTCATATCTGAACCAACCAATTGCTTAGTAACGATCACGACCTTTGAAACAACTAAATCTCCGACAATAAACTCAGCTAGGTATTCGCCTTCTGGCAAATCTTCGAACAGGTACTCGCCTCTGGCATTGGTCTTAATTAAGGAGTCTCCGCTACCATCAATGTACGAATCTCCTCTTAAGCTCTCTTTGACCAATTGTTTTTTATACCCAGTGTTGGTTTTACTAGTTCGATAAAGCTTAACCGGAATATTAGCGACAGGATCTTCTGCCGAACCGTCTTCTTTAGTTCCAATCAATCCGTCATAGTCATCGTCATACCAGACATAACCTTTTAAATCTCGGCTGTAGACTCGGGTTTGAACAATGTTACTGTATACTGGCAATTCCAGCTTGCTGTTAAAGGCTGCTTGATTTCTAAACAAATCTCCAGCCATGTGTCCGGTTGGCGCTAACGTGACTTCGAAGCTAACCTTTTCGTTTACCCCTATTGAAGCTACCTTTGCCATAATCGCTTTGGCATTTTCATAGAGTTTTGGATTCCCACCTGATGGGAATGCTACTAAACCTGGTATTGCAGCATTCGGATTCTGATTTGTCGGAACAGACGAATTTGTATAGAAGAAGCTTCCTGTCCCCTTAGTCATTTTAAGATTTTTCACTTTGTACGACCCATTGAAATCAGAACCACGAACAGTATCCCCATCAAACGGCAATACATCTAAGAGATTCACATCCACTAGCTTATCTGAACTATTATTTTCCAATTCGATAGTGTACGTAATATCTGAAGATGCCGAAGGATTCGCTGCATCTTTCGCACCGACTTCCAACAACTCTTTATCCACTGTTTTTGTCAGTAAAATTTGCTGTATTTGATAAAGATCAATTTCTCCTTCTGACTCTCTGACTCTTTGTGCAGAAGGATCTTTTTGACTCGGACTTCCTTTCACCCATATTTCACCGACAGTATGGGCTTTGGCCTTAGCTACGGATTTATCATCAAAGGATAAATCCTTAACTTCAGCGCTTGTAGTAAAGTTTACCTCTGCAATATCTCCCCTCGCAGGGTTTAGATTATCAAGAGTAAACACAAGCACTGTAGTACCATCTGGTTTCTTCGTTACCGAAACATTTGAAGCCGCAATTTTATTTCCTAAACCATCTACTGCAGAACCCACATCATAATCAATTCCCTTAGATAAGGTAGTAGTTAATCGGACAGTATGAGCGGTGTTTCCACCATTGATGTTCCCATTGACCTTCCACTTGATGGTTTCATCTGTCGGGTAAATTGGCTTTTCTGGCGCCGTAGTGGTCGTAATCGAAACACCATTTATGAAGAAAGTATCCCCATAACTTGCCATATCTCCAGCTACATTAGGAACTACCTCATTCTCATCTCTATCGTACTTGGCAAAGTGCCCGCCTGTTTTGGTCCCTGTGGAAGAAAAGATAGATGGCGCATATGAAGTACCTACATCTGGTCTTTGCTTCTTAGTTCCATTAGAAAAGTTAACAAAAGAAGCCATTAGTAGAATATTCGGATTTCCGGAAGCATCTTTGTGACTACCAATTGGCCCAACGGCTGTCACAGGTAAAATGACACTGTACCCATACGGTGTATAGGTAGGAGTAGTTACTTCATCTTCAAGTTTACATGCAGTTATTTCCCTTGATCCCACCTCAGCTGCTTCGACTGTTGGGTACCAAGTATATTCGGCATCAAGTTGAGCTTGTGTTCTGTATGCGTTGCTGATAGGAACCTTAGATGTTTTAACCCCATAAGATATTTTTTTAGCCTTTGTGTAAACTGGCCTGCTAGAATCAAACTTTGCCGAATTCCCATTCCAGCGTACGTAGCTCACCGCATTTTTTACTAAGTGACAATCTGTTGAAACAGATAAACGTCCGACTGCAGTGAATTCATAGCCTTTATTTACTCTTGCATCTCCTGCAGCATTCCAAACGCTGCTTGTACTACCTAAACTTACACCATTATCACTAAGGTTCGCTGGGGGATTATACGCCCATAAAGTATGCTGCGAGAATCCTTGTCCAGCTTTCGTACGACTGTATTCAACAACCGTATCTCCAGAATGACTATTTCCTTCATACGAAATATTGGATACTTCGATCTCAGAATTGAAGACCCCTGTACCTTTGTTGACAATGTACAAATTGTTCCACTCAGTCAAAAGACTCACTGATGCAAAAACATGATTATTTTTACTAACAGCAGTACCGGACATATTATAAGTATAGGGATTCCACATAGGTTCATAATTTTCAATACTGACTTGAGTGTCACCAGTTAGACTTACATCTCCTGTATCAAAAACACCAATATTCGATTTGTCCACTGCTGTTGGTTCAGAAAAGTGAACATCCTGATACTTCCCGAAAGGAATCTGATCGCTTAAAACTGCTTTGTTTACCTTCAGTGTTCGCCCAGTAGCCTTGTGTAATCGCCAAAACCAATCAGCAGAATTATCACTCATTGTTCCTGATGTTCCAGCAACAATCTGAACTGGGTAAGCATGACTTGTAGAAGTAGCTGATCCAGTTGGAACAGGCGTTTTTGAAGATGTATTGGTCACCTGATACGTGTTGCTCTTTGTTCCTAAAGTAAACTTAATCGCTCCCGTTGGAAAAGTGGATCCACGAAAGTCGTATTTACTTCGTCCGCTTAATTCTTTCAGCGAAATATTGACACCAACACCTACAACCTGCCAATTATTTCGAGTCGCTGCAGACCAAGTCCCACCTGAAACAGTACTGGCAAAATCAGCTTGCTTGCCCTTAACAAGTTCGGGTTTTATGTTTGCTTTTGCTGATACTTTTGTATCTTTTACTTTTAGTTGACTCAAATTAGTTTGATCGTATTCTTTATTAATTGTTTCTACAAATCCAGTAGACTCATTTTTGGCACTAATAATCGTAATCTTTAGTTTGGGTTTGATCACAGTACCATGTTCAGCACCATAGACATTTACAAACATTGGGACTAAAATTTGTCCATTTGAATTGATCGTAGAACTCAGATACCCCTTAGCAGTTTGAGTGCCATCTGCTTCCGGATGCATTGACGTATTTTCGTGTGCAACTACTTCCCAGTTAAAGCGTTTCTTACCAGCTGAATCCAATCCATAAGCTTTCGGTACTTCCATATCTACTCGATATTGAATTTCTGAATACTTGATTCCAGGGTCTGATGCTTCTAACGAAAATGAAAGCAGATATAGATTTGAATCAAATGACCGAACTAGATCGTTGGTTTCTCCAGAATCGTAGCCTGGACCATCACTTGTATCAAACTTCGATGTTCCTGTACGCACAGTTACTTTAGCATTTGTCACTGAAATAGCAGAGGCTGCTTTTGTTCCTCGCTTTGCCTTTGCTTCTTCAGCCGGAATTTCAATTGGCTTAAAGGATTCTTCTTCTACATAGGCTCTTTTTTCAAGCTCTTCAATCGTTTCGCTTCCACTCAAAGGCTCTGGTTCGTTTTTTTTCTCTTCTGGCTCCGCAGGTTCTTCTGGAGTATTTATTTCTTCTGACGTTTCTTCCACTTTAATAGAAATAAAATTGAACAATTTATGCTTCCTTGCTTGTTCCACATTTTCAAGTTCAACCGTGGATTCTTGACTATCCTGTTCCCTAGAAAAGGTAACCGTTTCAGTCTTATCCTTCAAAAGCTTTAAATACGTAGTGACTTTTCCAGTTTCGGTATCGGATACTCGAATCAGCTCACTAGACAGCGCTCTTTTTTCAGCCTCATCATTCTTTTCAGAAGTATCCGTTTCCTCTGGTTCACCTTTCAATACAGCAAGTTCATTTTCTAAATCAAACTGTGAAGACAGTACTTCTCTAACTGGAAGTTCCCGCGAATCAGGACTTGGTGATGATAGACTGACGTGCTCATTTTCAACGAGCCGAAAAAGTTGATTTTCTTTTGCAGTCAATTTTAAGTTCACGGAATTTTCCAAAATACTGGTATCTTTTCCGGTGATGTCTTCATCATCCTTTTGAACAGTCAATTGGGTGGAAGAATCATCCGCTCGTAATAAATCCATACTAGATATTGAATAAACAATACCTAGTATGAATAGGATAGGAAGTAGGATGGCGACTACGTGCTTTATTTTTGTTTTTTTCCGCATTGTCTGCCCTTCCTTTCTGCCTTCATGTTACGCTGCGCGACGCTTTTTATCGATTGCGATGGCTACTGTACCGATTGTGATGGCTCCTAAAGCGATTGCTACAAGAAGCATAGTGCCTGTTCCACCAGTAAATGGCAGGTCTGTTTTAGGATTATTGATTACTGTTAATTCAATTTCACCATCGTCTTCAGTTCCTGGTACTGGTGGGATAGTTGTTGGTGTGCCTAATTTAACTGTTACTTTCTTAGGATCCTTCAACAATTCGTAGCCAGTTGGTGCTTTTGTTTCCACTACCCAGTAGTCTTTTTGGATCTTGTCATGAGACCATGTTGCTTCTGTTGGGTCACTTGGATCTTGTTTGCCATCATTCGCATTTGGTCCAGCTGTATTATCAGTAAACCAATCTAATTTCAATCCATCAAATTCAGCAATCCCTGGTTTCGTTGGATCTTCCCCTGCTGTTGCTTTTAGGAAGGTTACGCCACCTGGCAACGTATCTGCTGTACCAAATTTGTCTGTATCTTTTTTGTATGACTTGCCATCGGAAGCTAAGAAGATGCCTTTTTCGGCGTTGTCTTCATTTTCTGCAATATGGAATTCTGCGCCGTCTAATGTAGTTGTTCCATCAGTTTTTACCTTTTTGATGTCGAATCCGCCATTGTAGTATTCTGGTTCATCACTTGTGCCAGTATCAGGTGTTCCACCAGGCAGCAAGTAGTCGATGGTGTATTTATTAGAGATCATTCCGTTAAAATCTTTGTTTGTGTTTACTTTGTAAACCACTTGAAGTTTTGGCAGCTCATCGACACCGATTTTTTTCATTCCGGCTTTAGTTAAGCTAACGACAACTTTTTTCTTCGCACCTTCAGTTAGATCTTGTACTTTAGCTGGAGGTGTAATTGTTGTACCGTCTAAGGTAACGGTATATTCTACCCCATTAGTTAGTTTCACCTTAGTTCCAGTTTTATCAATAGTGTAAACTTCTGCATCATCTAACAATAGATCCTCACTGATTTCATCGCTTACTTTGAAGTAAGAAGCATAAATTTCAGCATCTTTCGCAAAAAATGTATCAGTTGGTGTTGCGGTTGCATCATCTGGATCTATATAACCTGTGACAGTCATATCTCGTGGAGCAATCGCGAATAACCCATCAGGTAATTCAGTGGTTGCTTCCCATTGGAAAGAATTCCCTGCTTTGATTGAGTAGCCTTTTCCGCCTTCAACTGTTTTATCCAATTTAGTATTAGTTACAATATTTTTCGGATAAACATGCACGTCATAGATCAAGCTTCCTGTATCGTCCCGCTTTGTTTGAGGGATATAAACGAAGAATGGATCCATTGGTTTGGTTACCTTAATACCTGGTTCAGCAGCAGTTGGTGGTACTGCGGTTGGGTCTGCTGGTTTTGTATAGGTATAGTTGCCAGATGCATCAGGAATTTCACGAACAATATAAATCCCATCCGCAAGCTTCTTATCAGTTGCCGCTAGACTTTTACTTACATCAAATACTAACTTACCATCTGAATCAGTTGCCCCCTTATCGGTAAAGGCATTGGTCGTATCAACTTCCCAATCCGTACCTTCGACTTGTTTCAAAGGATCGGTTAATTCTGCCGAACCAATTGGTTTGATTTTGATGATTTCAAAATTAACATCTTGCATCATTTTTTTGCCAGCAACGTTCGGCGCTTTACTCGGATCAGGATTAATACCGTCTCCACGCTCACCTAATTCAGCCGAACTATTGATTTCATATTTCCAAAGTGTAATCTTACGATCCGATGTATCATCTGAAACCGGATTGTTGCTAATGTCTTGATCAACCGCATAAGCTGCACTCCCAGCACTTAATGCTACGCCTCCCAACATCGTTAATAACCCTAAACTAACCGCTACCTTGCTTATCCATCTTTTTTTCTTTTTCATAATAAGCTCCTTCTCTATCCTTTTTTTGGTTGACTTGCTATAATTTAATTAGATATTTTGCGGATAATTGACGGCGAGGTCGATTTTCTATCCTTGTTTCTTTTTCTTTAGCACTAAACCCTTATTCAATACTAATCGTTAATATCTAATTAAAAACCTAAACTGTTCTATCTTTGCGATAGACATCCCCCCTCCAATGACTTATTACGTGGTATTCATGATTGTTGGCACAAGCAGAATAGTCCGCAGATTTTTCCTGAACTGTTTAATTCTAGGAAAAAGCCGATACAATCAGGGTTTCATAGGTCATTTGACGGCGAATGGACGGCGTATAAATCCAAAACAACTCTCTTAATTGAAAGAAAAACAGCTTATAAAATAACTGTTGTTATCTAAAAAAGACAAAAAAGCTCCCCCAATGGAAAAGCTTGGTTTTTTTAATTTAATTTTCATTTTTAACTAATAATAGCTTTCCCCTTTATTCAGATCATTTAACTTAAACGCAGACTGAAATAAGACTAGATCATCCAGCCCATTTCTAAGCGATTCAACATTTTACGCCGCTCAGTTAAATCAGAGCCTGTATAGATATCTAAAGTCATTTGCGTGGATGAATGCCCCAATAAAGCACTGATTCCCGCAATAGTTCCCTGTTTTTCCAGCAGGCGAGTGGCAAACGTATGGCGTAATTTATGAAAATGACAGTCTTGAATCCCCGCTTTTTTGCAAATTTGTTTGAAATGATACGTAATTAGACGCGGCTCCATCGGATGATCCTTCACCTGAAAAACAAAGGATTGATTCTCTTCCTGTTTCAAGGAAAGCAACCATTTTTTTACCCCACCAGCTAAAGGAATGACGCGTTCAGAAGCTCTTGTTTTAGGTCTTCCCAATTGCAATTCAGTGCCTTGTCCCGCCGTTAGAATGCGTTGATAGGTGTGACGTACATGGATCAAATTGGCCGAAAAATCAATATCCTGCCACTGCAAAGCAGCCAATTCACCAATACGCATCCCTGTTTGCAGAGCAAGCAGTACAGGCGCACCATTTATCTCCTGAGCAGCAACTTTTTCTATCTTTCGCTGTTCTTGAACGGTTAAGGGTTCCACCTTTTTGTTTACTTTTGCCGGTAGGCAAATCTCTTGGCACGGATCTTTTTTTAGGTACCCTTCTTTGAACGCTTGGGTTAAAAACCGTCGAATCATCTTGAAAACTGCATGGATCGTGGTACTGCCCAATGATCCTTTCTCCAGAGTCTCCACCCAGTTTTGAATGGTCCGCTTCGTCAATGTACGAAGGGGTTGTTCGCCAATATAGGGCAATGCATATTTTTCAACTTTGTATTGATAGGTTGTCAAGGTTGAGGGTTTGACTTGATCCTGTTTCTGTTGGATGCAGTACATCAACCAGTCCTCGACACTTCCTGAGTACTCTCCTTGATTTGCTTGAATCTCTTGATAGTTGAACTTCAATTTCAATAAAACTTCTCGTACTTTTTTGAAGGTCCGACGGTAGACATAGCCGTAATGAATCTTACCATTGGCTTTTCTTCCTTTGATATACCGCCCTTCCCAACGGCCATCTTTTCGTTTGTAAATATTTTCTCCTCTGCGAGCCATGTAAAACACTCCTTTAATTTGATCGTATCCTGATTCGATTTTTTGACGGCTTAATTGACGGCGAATAAAATCAAAGAAATCCTAAAAATACAATCCTCCAAGGTGCATTTTATTTCAATTCAAAAATAGAAAACACTTTGTCTTTCGTTTTTCTATCCAAAAACTTTAATTTATAAAAGAATATTGACGAAATTTTTCCAATATACTATAATTCGAATAGAAAGAAATTATTTGTTTTTATTAGGTTTTTCCTAGAATTAAACAATCAAAGAAAATCAACGAACGATATATTTAGGCTTGAAATAAAAAGGGATCAAGCTTTTTTATATTACAACTAAATCGAACACTTTTCACCTTTTCATTATATTTTTCATTCAAATTCGTTCTTTAGGTCATCTATCAGCAAACGATTGCTAATTTATAAACATAATTACGATCCTGTTTTTTAAAACCTCATAATCCTAGAAATTATTTCGACTTTAATCTTGTGACAAAAAACAACCATTTCTTTAGCTGAAAGACCTACTTCTTACTAGTCTCATACTTAACAATTTTATTTTTCTATGTACTTTGCTATGTTTTCTGATAGCTTATTATTTATTCCCGAAACTTACAAAAGCACTTTAATCCGCACATAATCCTCGGTTATCTTTGTACCTTCTTATGCTTTTTTAATTCGAATTGTATTGCTATATTTCTGATACTTATTCTAATTTCCGACTTCTAGTAGGATTTTTTTTTGAACAAACTGATACTTGCATGTCTTTAATAGGAGACATTATTTCTTAAAAAAAAATCCCGAACTCCGAAGAGCCCAGGATGTTTGTTAACTATAGTGTTATATTACTTCTTGACTCAGCAAGGCTTCTAAACGAGCAAACTGCTCATCGGTAAGATAGGGCGAATAGGCACTTAGTAGTGCTTGACGTTGTGTCTCATCTAATTCTGACATATTTGCTTCAAACTGCTGGTAAACCACCTCAAATTGTTCGTCCGACAGCTCTTCTATCTCGTCCTCTCCCTGAGCAACCTCACCAGCTACACCGCTCATCGCTTGCGGTACAAAGAGATCATCCAGTTCTTCAGCTGGAACAATGTCCTGCTCTTTTGGAATTGAAATAGTTGTCTTCTTTTTACTTGGAGTGAGTACTACTTTCATCGTCATCTTCTGTTCTGAATCCCGCATCTTTACAGTGCAATCGGTCTTCAAAGTTTTTTTGTTTATTTTCATCGTTAACGTCATATTGTGTAGACTCTCTTCAGTATCTGCACCCAAATCAAAGCTTTTAGCTATTTCTTCCAAATCCTTGCTGCTAAAGGTATGAGAAACGGTCTCGCCCTCACTCTTAAAGCTGTCTTCCTTAGCTCTCCCTAATAATTTGTTCATTTTACTTCTGACTTCCTTAGGCTCAAGCGTAGCCTTGTCGTCATCAGCTGCTTTCATTTCTTCTGGATCAATCGCAATGTATTTTCCTTCTAAGTCATTTAATTGCTCCTGATCTACTTCAGCTGACCTGCCAAAGCTGTCCATAAAAGTCAGCATCCCGTCAATAAACGAAGTAGAAAGATAGACTTCATTCCCTTTTCCAACCATTTCAATAGGCATCGTGTTATCAAATGCTTTTACATCCGCCTCAAAACGAAAGCTCTCATCCTTGGCATTGTACTGATAGTCCCCATTGACTGACATATTTTTCAAGCTTTCACTTAACATGCTGGCCCAAGCTGCTCCAGTGGTCTGATTCATTTGAAAATCTGTAATTGATAGCTCAAATTTTCCAGCATTGTACTCTTCACTGCTCAGTGAGTCATAGGCACTTATAAATTCTTCTTTGGGACTTTTGCTGCAAGCACCTAATAATACTACTACCCCTAGTAAAACAATCCATTTAACCCTTTTCATTTTCTTCTCCTCCAAACCTTTCTTCACTTTCTGCCGAATACGACAAGGAAAGTACACCCAACTAACTGATTCTTCTTACAGTATACCCAGTTATTGAACGTAATCAAAGCTTGCTCGACAGAAATTTATTCATAGAAAACTCCCTGCTTGAATCTGGATATAAATTAATTGGACTTTACAACAGATTAGTGTAGAAATCCTTACAAACATTCAGGACCTTACGTAACAGGAAGTTGCGTGCTTTTCTTTTAGAGTTTTCTGTCCTACATTTTCAGCAATGTGTGTGAGCATCCATTGTTGTTTTATTTCCCGAATGTCCCGATTGAACAAGATGTCTACATAGGCTCTTTTGAACTTCCTATAGAGAATTTTGCAAAGTTCAAGTACAAGTCAGCTGCTCATTTGACCTTCGTTTCTAAATTTATTTTTATACCTTAGCGGCTTAATTAATTAGAACAAAATCTGAAATTTTCTTTCTTATTGAAGCATCATTTATTTTCGAAATATAGTTTTGGACAGTAAACCCTTTAGCATCTCTTACTTGAGTATCGGCTCCATGAGCAATTAAATATTCGACAATTCTAGCATTGCCATATTCTACTGCAAATAGTAAGGCTGTTTTTCCCTCTGCATCTCTAAAATTGACATTCGAATTATTTTGGATAAGTAATTTAACTATGTCAAAATTATTATAACAGCTTGCTATTATTAACGGCGTATTCCCAGCATTATCTGTTTGCTCCACATTTGCAGCGTTCGATAGAAGAAATTTTACTATCTTCGTTACTCCTTCCGCTGAAGCTGCGTACAATAAAGTCTGACCTTCATCGTTGGTCGAATTAACAGAGCAGCCCTCATCCACCAGTAAACTTATTACATCTACATTTCTAGATTGCAGGCTCCAATAAATAATTGGTTCATTTCTGTAGGAAAGCTTTGGATTAAACTTATTTGCTAACATCACCTTTAAATTTTCTACTTCACCATTTGTAACCGCTAAAGCCAACATCTCGCCTTCAGTAATAGAATCAATTTTTTCACGATTATTTTCGATCAATATGCTTACTATTTTAGAGTCCGCAATACTGGCTGCCAATCCAAAGGAGTTTATCCTACTGCTATTTCTAAGGAATGGATTAGCATGATTTTTTATAAGCAACTTGACTATCTTCTCATCGTTATCTCGGATAGCCCAATTTAACAGGGTGTTATTGTCTTCATCCAAGCTGTTGATTGCCATGAAATAAAGATTAGGGCTATCAATACTATTTTTCAAATTTGAGTATAATTGCTGCATATTGTTTTCCATTCTATTTCCCTTCGTAATAAACTTTTTCTGAGTTAATCCCAACCAAACTTTGAAACCGTTTGATACTTGATGGTGTGTCTCATCTAATTCTGACAAATTTGCTCCAAACTACTGATACAGCATCTCAAATTCTTCATTCGTCAGCTCTTCTATCTCTTCATCTCCCTGAAAAAATTCTCCAGATATACCACTCAGATCCTGCGAGTCAGAAAGTTTATCTAGATCTTCTTCGGGAACAATATCCTGCTCTTTTGGTATTAAAATAGCCATCTTTTTTTATTTAGAGTGATTACAGCTTTAATCGTCTTTTTTTGTTCTGAATCTCGCATTTTTACAGTACAATCAGCTTTCAAACCTCTTCAGTATTTGAACTCAAATCAACACTTTTAGCTAGCTTTTCTAACTTTTTTCGGAAAGTAGATTTGTGTTTATCTTGTCTTCTGATTAGTATAGATAACCTGATACGCCGGAGAGGAATAAACGAGAAAAATACTTAACTTATTAAGTAATAAATAGAAATAAAGCATTAAAGAGTAACACTATAGTTGAAATAACAAGTAAAATGCATTTTTCTATCCTAGAACTTCTACTGAAGATAATTCTAAGGATCGCACTTGCAATAAACAGCATATTGATGGTAAGAAATAGGCTTGCGATTGCAGTATTTATGTTTGAATCATTCGGATCAATTCGTTGAGCAAATGATAGAATTACGACAACGAGGTAACAAACCAATAGACTTGTACAGACTACGTAAACAATGATTTCGATTAGAATTTGACAGCGTTTGTTGTATTTTTTGGTTTTCTTATTGATTACACGAGTGATTAAATCATCAATTGGCTCAAATATAATCGTCAACATAGCCTCTCCAAATACTCCAAAAAGGACTTCAAAGAGAACTCCCAAAAGAACTTCAAGCATGGCAATGCCTCCCCTGAAAAATTACTCATCAAGTAGTATGTTCTATTATTTGCTGTCCAGTGCAAATTATCGGTTGAATATGGTTGCCCGTTCCTCTATCACATAAAAAGAAGCTATTCTTTGATTCCTGTCGCTCACGCCATACAATATCGAACAATAAAATCTACTCAACAGTTAGGAATCAACGCGTTTTGATAAGCTTGCGAGTTATTCTCAAGCGATCTTTCATATCACTGTTTTCTCGTTAATATGTTTTGTGACAAAAGAGATGAGATCATTATTTCTCATACATAAATTTGTTTTCCAACAAACTATGAAAAATCTTAGGAGGTTTGGTAAAACCGAGAAGTTCCGCAAATCAAACTCTTCAAACTCATAGCCAAAATATATTGATCGGTTCCATTGTAAATATGGACTTCATCATTTCCAAGTGTAATTTGATCGACTTTTTTTGTTAAGTTGATAGGATCGAATACAGAAGATGCTTTTTAATCTGGTGTATCTTTTTAACAAAAAAACTTCATGTAATTTATAGTTGTCCTACTATACATACAGTACGCTTAATACACCTTATCTTATTTTTTAATGTAGTCATTGTTTATAGAAAAAACATTCTAGATTTCAAAAAGTATAAGATGCTTGATAACTTATTTTTAAACTTTGGATTGTAACCACTATTGATTCAGCAAAGATTCCAAACGGGCAAACTGCTCATCATTAAGATAAGATGAATAGGCGCTTAGTATTGCTTGACGATGTGTCAGATCTAATTCTGAGAAATCTGCTTCAAGCTGCTGGTACAGCATCTCAAATTCTGCATCCGTTAACTCTTTTATCTCTTCATCATCCTGAACAGCTCCACTATGTACACCGCTCATGATTTGAGGATCAGAGAGAATACTTAATAATTCTTCAACTGACATAATATCCTTCTTCTTTGGTAATGAAAATGAACTATCCGCCTTGTTTTTACTTGGAGTGATTATTGCTTTAATCGTCTTCTCTTGTCTCGAATCCAACATTTTTACGGTACAATCAGTTTTCATCGTCTTTTTATTAATTTCCAATGTTAAAGTAGTGTTAAGCATATCCATTTCAAGGTTCCTACCAAAATCATTATTTTTATCCGCTTTTTTTGTATTTTCTTCGTTAATAGTATGAGAAATAGTGTCTCCATCAATTTTAAAGCTCTCTTCTTTAGCATCCTTCAGTAAATCATATATTTTATCCCTAACTCTACTAGAATCCGGCATATTCTTATTATCTTCAGCTGCTTTCATTTCTTCTGAAAAAAGTTTAATATATTTTCCTTCTAAGTCATTTAACTGCGGCGGATTTACTTCAGTAAACGTATCAAAGCCATACATGAAGGGTATCATCTTTTGAATGGATGAAGCAGAAAGATAGCCGTTACCTTCTTTTCCAACTATTTCAAAAGGTACCATTTTATCATATAATATTATGTTCCCCTCATAACAGAAGCTTTCGTCTTTCTCAATGTGTTTGTAGTCCCCCTTAATTAACATGTTTTCAAAGTTTTCACTTAGTTGACTACCCCAAGCCTCTTTAGTGGTTGGATTTATCTGAAAATCTATGACCGATACTTCAAATTTTCCAGCATCATACTCTTTACTAGTCAACAAATCATAGGCGTCCATAAATTCCTCTTTTGGGCTCTTACTACAAGCGCCTAAAAGTAAGACCATTCCAAACAAAACCATTATTTTGACTCTTTTCATTTTCTTCTCCTCCAAACATGTTTCTTCCTTCTCTGTTACCTGTAAAGAAAGTGTCACTAGCCGAGTGAATAATCCCTCCATTTAGCTTTTTGACGATCTCAAAAACTCAAATTATACTACTCTATTTCTCATCAAATCAACAGACTATCCAGCTTACGATGTTTCCGAATACATCCAGAAGAGTTTTCCTTGTTTAATTAGTGATACGCAGGCTCTAGTCCCGTTCCCACTTGGTGATGGTTTTATCGTCTTGATAGCCGACAGCCTGAAAATCATAGAAGCAACTGTCTTTTCACTTTACCAAACAACTTTTTGTGATCCGTGAAATCAATGATATTCTCGTGTAATACCGCCTATTGTTGTTAGTTCAAGTCTAACAGCAGGTACTTTGATCATCTAGCCGCTTTACTATCTTATGGTAACGATTTTTAGTATGGGATGCTCAAAATCAAAATCTGAAACTAGCATAAAAAATTAAATAACTGAACGATTATATTCTATCATCAAGAATAGAAATTCAATCGTTCAGCTTTACTTCGTCTTTTCTTTAACCAGATTTTTTAGATTAGTCTCTTTTTCCTTTCTAATTTAAATGACCGACTGAGGAGAAAGTAGCGCTGCTTCTTGTTCCTCGTTTAACCAGCGTTGGTAAAAGTCTTCGTTTAGCTTGTAGCCTCTTCCCCATAAGGTGGTGATAATCTCATGGGTCATATCAGTTTGCTCAAATTTCACTTTAATTTTATTAATCAAGCAAGACAACTGGCTCATGTTGGAAGAGGTCTGTCCGTCCTCCCATAGGTATTCGCACAATTCTTTTCTGGACAATACACCACCATGACTTTGTGCCCACAATAATCGATCAAATACCTTCTTCTCCGTCTTGGAAAAGCTCTTGTGAACCTTTCTCAATACGCCAGCTGCTTCAGTGGTAACCTCACTGATTGGAAAATTCAAAATTTGATTGGCACTCACTCGTTGGTCTTCTAGTAACCTGATTGCTTCTACTAGCCCCTCTCTAAGTTCTTGTATAGTAGGACTTTTGGTAATCCAATGATGAATCCCTTGTTCCTGCCACGCAGCCTGTTCACTGGTAGGTAATGATTCCCCTACCCGAATAACTGCTAACGCGTAAAGACTTAATGTTGGCAGGAGCTGTTCAGCTTCACTATTGCTTACCGTTTCGCTGATAATCACTAGATGGAAATAGGAAATAACTGGAGACATTCTTCCTTGTTGCAAGGACTGAATCAAATCAGCCGAGCATAGAACTTCATAATTTAAATAATGAAGCTGTTGGATTAATGGTTCCTCAGATAAAACATTTTTCGTTAAAATAAGTACATGTTGCATGGGGATTCACCTTCTCTTCAAATTTTTGATGCTTTCTTCTCTTTTATAGGTGGCTTCACCTCGGTTTCTTCGGTGTCGATTAAGACATTCCACAAGATAACCAGTGTGACAACCACACAAATGACTACTTGAATCCATAGTTGATCAAAATAGGATTCGGCCAATTTAATACTAAAAATTGCCAGCAGGAAACAAATCACTAAGATGATTGCTAGTTGAACTTGTTTTAGTTCTTGTTGCACACGGTAAACAGTCTCTATCGGGACTCGTTTTTGTTGTGCCACTTGACGAACCGAACTCTTTTCTACCAATAACCAAATCATTTCACGATAAAGCTTACGTGCTTCCGGTTCTTTGCTGAATAAAGAGTAAGCATCTTTACTGCGATCTCGTTCCTTCCCGGCTTTCACCAACACTGGATGAAGCAGTCGATCATTGCGTAACGACCATCGGAAGACTTGGTGCCACTCTTCAATCGTGAGTTGGGGAAGATTGAGTACATCTAATGATAGTTCTTGTGTTTCTAACTGATCTAGGCAAGCCAGCAGCTGTCGATAATCTCGGGAAACAACTTCCCACGAAGCGATTACTAGATGATCACCTGGTTGAGCGAAATTCATTAAGGCTTGGAATTCACTTGTCGGTGAACGCAGGGCTTCCACTTCTTGCGCCCCATCAGAAAATAGTTCGTCAACTGGGTAATCCTCCAGCATATCCAATTGTTGGGTCAGTTGGTACCCGCGTGCATAGCCAAGTTTCATCGTGTCCTTCCTCTTTCTGTTGGAGTTTTTCGTTTAACATTACTCGGTTGCGGTCTTCTCGACAGCAACCGAGTCACCTTTTCCTGCAAGTCTTGTTGGCTTCGCATCAGCGAGAACAGCAGATAGCTTTGAACCAATACGATCAGGCCTAACACTAGTAATAATAGATAGACCATGTTCTGTCTCGCCTCTTTTGTTTACCTAGTTGTAATTCTTCCCAGATCATTTTTCTTGTAGTCCCAGCTGTAGGGTTGTGGATTTCTGCCAATTTCAGTTGGGCTGATATATATAGTGATAAAGTATCCATCAACCATCTCCATCTCAACTCTAGGTCGTTCAAAATCTCCACCATAGATCGCCAGGTTGCCTTGATGGTCTGCTCCCATCGGATCATTAGGGTCGTCCAAATGACGTTGAGTGAAGAAATGACCTCTATATTCATAAAATTCGGGCAAGATTAAGTTGAGTCTTAATAGATCCCCATCATCCGTCATATGCTTTGTACTTACCGCAAACATTTCAAAATCAGGAACCTCATCATTATTTTGGGACGGTATTTGTACTTGTATCAGTTGATTAGTATCTTCAGTATAGTTCCCACTATTTACGTCGAACAACGATGTTTTCAGATTCAAATATCCCTCTTCTGGACTAACTAATTGATTCTCAGGCTCCAGTACAACTTGGCGAACATGCAGCATTACCTGCCTGTTAGCATAAATGAATGCTCCCTCTTGAAAATCTTTCGTAACAGTATATTGGTCTCCAAGAGGTATTGGAGGTATCATTTCACCGTTTCGATCTCTATGTTCCAAAAATGTGAACAATTCAAAATCATTCGGCTGTGCTGTGATTTGGCCCCCTATTCTTAGCTGCTGATCGTAAAGGATGTCTCCTTGAGCAAAACGTTGGAATTGGCCAAACCGTTCAGTATAAGCTTGGATGTTAATCTTTTGAGGGATACTTGCATTCCAGCAAAAATCATTCACACTTTCTTCTCCTTCTTTTTCATGAAGAATTACTTTGACTCCCCCCTCTTGATTAACTGGATCAGCTATAGAAAAAAGTAAATTTTCTAAAAAGTTGGCTATCACACTTTGTTCATTGTTATCCTTAATTACAAACGAATAAGTATTGTAATTTACTTCGGTGGTATCGTGTGATTTCGTCCAAGTATTTGGTAAAACTAATGTGTTGTAATTATCTATACTTACATTTTTGGGAACTTGGATATCTAATACTTCCATTGTTTTATCTACGTCATCCTCTAAGGACACTTCTACTAATTGATGACGGTTTTCTGTTCGTTCGATTTCAAAATCAACTGGTTGAGTGATATCTCTGATTTGTTGACTGGCCACCTCACTCACATTGTTTGCACGATCCACAGCAACTATATGAACATATCTCCCAGAAGTATTTTTCTCTGATAACGTAAAAGTTGTTGCGGTTTCGTACCTCACTGAATCATCATTTGGTGCTACATAAAGGTCGAAATCACTAGTTTCTATTCGACCCAAAGCATTCTTTTTTGCTTCTACTTGGGCAGCTAAAGTCGAGATAGAAGAATCCGATACTTCGTAGAAATATCCAGCAATATTGCTAGTAATCGTTTCTCTCACCCTATGTGAATTTTTTACGCCATCATTCTTCGTATTCGCTTCAATGTACCATTGATATTCTTTTCCTCTGTCAGTAGCATCTACTCGAATGTTCACATTATCTTCGTCTCCACATCGAATGAAAAAATCCGGCTGATCAGGTGCTACATTATCTAAAACCGTATAATCGTTAGCATTTGATTCTTCTGTAATTTGTGCCAAGTTGTATAGAGTATTAGCAATTATTTTTCTTTCATCAGTAGTTGATTCGCCATCTATCTGCCCCGCCATATGCCCCGTTTGAATCATGCCAGCATTTCCATTTGTTACTAGATAAAAATTGGTAGTTGAATCAGGCTCCATAAAAGCCTCTGTTCCCATACTAATAGAATAATCTGTGAACTCTAGCCAAATAGTCCCATTATGCAAACTTCCGGCTACTTGTCCAAAAGTATGAGTTTGTGGAATCTCAAGTTCCATATCATCTTCAAATTCGTGAGGATATTTCATTAAATAGCCATTGTTTATAATAGTAACTTTTTTTGAGGATGGAAAACCTTCTTTCTCCTCATATTGGTTTCTCAATCCAATCCCTAAATACTGAGCTAAACGATTATTTTGACTTAGATCAGCGGTAACTCCTCCCCAATTTCTCGTATTTCCAGATAGCACATCATGTCCCACCAATAATCCTCTGCCAGCTTCAATAAATTCAATAAGTCTATCCACTGCGGTTTCATTAAAAGAAACATTATTATTCGCATTTGCTGTTCCTACAAAAATAACGTCATATCGATATTCTCCCTGGGCATCCCTTAAATAACTATCGGGATTATCATTAAAATTTGACATAGAAATTGGCGTAACATTGATCAATCCTTTACCTATATCCGGATCATGCATCCACTCTTGAATCATAGTTTCATAAATCTCTGGAGAATCCGGAAAAATGTTCAAAACTTCAATTTGTTGTCCATACCTAGCAGAGCGCAGATCCCAATTGGTCCCATCTTCTGATTGATATATACGATAGCCTTCTGAACTTAGGTCAGGAATATCAGCCCAATCTAACTCAGCATAGCTCTTTTGGTCTGTACTATCCCAACGATTATCTGCGGTTAGTCGGAAATCTCCGGCAGTTACTACTTCAGAGGCTTCGATCTTTTCTTTTTTAGAAGTATCTTTATTAGTAAAAAATACAAACATTCCAGCAACAACCATCATGGGTACTAAAATTCCCAAAACGATTCGAGAGTGGTAAGTCGCTCTTTTTTTCTCCTCATTTGTCATTTCTTATCCATTCCTTTCTTTTCAACACTTATCAAATCAATGTTCTACTTGATAAAACACTCACCTCATGAGTGTTGTTTCTTCATAAATACTGGATACAGTGGGGAAACTGCATCCCTAATTTTCGGTCAATGCTTCTAATGCATTATCCACTGCTTCTAATGGTGAATCTGCTTCAGGTGTGTTTCCTTGCCACCAGGCATCGCGATAGGCAAACTGTGCACAATTGATTGTTTCCACCTTCAAGGATATCGTCAAGGTTGTCTGATGGTAGCGATCACTTAACTGCTCCGCCAGCCTTACCGACTCGAACAAATAACTTGTCCTATCTCCAGAATCCAATCGTTTGTTGTAATAGTAATACCCATCACCACCATCGATCCAATCACCTACAACCATTCCTTCTAGTTCAATACTCGTACCAATAGGTAATGGCAGAACTTGTTCATTTTGTGCATCTCCCACAATACTCTTTCGAACCTCAGGTAAGATCATGACGCGTACAAACTGTCTAATCGTTCCAGTATTTTCGATTCGTACTTCTTTAGGAATTGACTGGTCTTTGGGTATTTCGGTCATGGTTTCGTCAAAATGTTCCTCAAAAATCCTTGTTTCTACCTGTCCAACCTGAAAGTCATTTTCTTTACGATCTTGAGCAGTCATGGCTGCATACACCAGATAACTCCCTCCAATTAAAAGCAGAAAGCAGATAACACCTATCACAAGGTAAAAACGACGGTGAATTTTTCTTTTTTGCTTCATTATCCTCCGCCTCCTTGATTGCTTTTACTCATAAAAACCAAATGATCTTTGTATATCTCTTCTACTGGACTGTCGGCAATTCCCCAATCGGTTAAAATGGATTCGGTTATATCATGAGCATCCATTTCAGGCACCAGCTTGTACAAAGCACCCTTGTACTGATTGGCATAACCCGCATCTAAGGTAATACTTTCCAATAGATTGACCGTTAGATTCTCTCTTTGAGGGGTTAATGGATCATCCTTTGACTGCAAGACTTCAGAATAGTAGAAAAAACCCTCATGGTAAAACCAATAGTTTTCTTCTCCAACTGTATCGTCAGGATCATCAAAAACCTTCGCTGTTTGAAAGTTCAACTGAAAGGCAGACAAAGGTTCTGTTCTTGCCGCTCCATAAAGGTAGTCGCGATCTTGTAAACTAACGTTGGCTACGTAATGCTTCGTTCCATCAACTGAATAAACATTGCCAACCGCCCAGGTACTTGTGTCCTTTATATCAATCAACGTATCATTCTGCTCATCCAATTCATGAAGGGTCAAATTCGCATTCCCGTTTAGAAGATTGACATCCTGCCGATGATTGTCGGTCGTATCTACTTCAAATCCTACAAAAAATTCTTTAAAAGAGAGCCGGACAATCGCTGGTGTTTCCCCGTCATTCTTCACTCGAACTGCCTTCGTTTGGGTTGTCCCGGGGGCCCAATGAAAGACTTGGTTGAAGTCTTCGTCAATTCGAGCAGATAATTGTTTACGTGTCGCTTCACTACGATTCACTCGTTCATCATCAGAAGTAATCCAAGCATACGTACTGCCTATAATTAGAAGTAAACTCAACACGATAGAGAAGCAGGCAAACAGGGCTTTACTTTTAAGAAATACCCGAAATAAATGACGTCGTTTTTCCTTTTGGTTCATTCCTGCTCCTCCTCTCGGCGCTTCTTCCATAGAAACAAAACAATTAGTACCAACAACATCCCACTCAGAAACATGTACACAATTTCTTCTCCCGTTTGCGGCAATCGTTTGCCAGATCCGGAGGCTTGGGGATTGCCTCCAGTATTTGTCAAGTTACCGTGATTAGGTTCTGACCCGATTCCAGAATCAGATGGAACTGTTGGTGTTGATGAGTCGGAAGACGAAGGTTCCGTTGGCTTAGTTGGTGATTGATCCCTCGTACCCACAAACGTCCAGTAAAACTCTAACTGACTTTGTTCCCGCAGGTCTTCATTCGTCAGACTGGAGTCTAGAGTAAATGTTGCGGTTAACAGCTTATCCGTGCCATATTTACAAATGCCCAATTCCAACGGTGTCTTCGACCAGTCAAATTCACCATTGCCTAACAACGGTCCCTTGTAAAGCTCTTTCCCGTCCAGCACTAACATCATTGTGATATGCTCTTTCCATAAAACAGAGCCACTGGAGGAAAACTCTTCAACCAGTAATCCTAAGGAAAAAGGTTCTTCCAAATCCAAACTGCGTATAGTGATTTCCTTTTCATAAGTTTCACCTGGGAGAATATCCTGTAAATCAATGTAATACTCTCCTTCAGAAGTGACATAAATCCCTTCTGAATCGGCGATGACTAAACCTGGCGGTAATGTACTCACCGCTTCACTGACTACCCCGTGGCCAAAAGACAGGAGGAAAAGAGAAATGCCCAATAAACGGATAACCATTGATTTTAGGTAGTTCATACACCTCCTCCTCTCCAGTCCACATGCTTATGCTCCGATACGAGCAACCAATTGTTGCACAATTTCATCGGTATCACTACCAGTTGTTACACCATCTAAATCCCAACCAGCTGAATCCTTCAATGCTTCTTCCGTTGCTTGGATTGCTTCCATTTTCACGACTAAATCATAGGTAGCATTCGTATATTCGCCGCCCAAATCTTTGTCATAGATCAATTTTTTCAATAAGTCAGGTGTCGTCGCGCTTGGTTTCAATGGCTCAGTGAAGTAAAACCAACCATCATCTTCGTTGTAGACCCATTTAGTCGCTGCTAAAGCGCCAACTGTTGTAATATCCGTACCATATCCGATTCGAATGTGGGTTTTGCTTAAGCCGATCTTATCTGCTTGAACACCCTTCACATCGTTATCAGCCAACGGAATTTGATCCGCATCCGTTGCTGGCGCTGGTGTTGGAATGGAAGCAATTCCTAACGTTCCAATTGTGTAGTCGTAATCCACTCCATGACGATTTCCTGTGGTTCCTAGCAAAGCATGACCGGTAAGCGTGTTGTCTTTATTTGGTAAAGAAGACTTCGCCCAGTTCACCACTGCGTTTTCGTAGCCACCTGCGTAGTAACTGTATTTCAAATCACTAACTTCGAATTCCCAATCTGCCGCAGAAACAGCTCTGTCTGCAATAGCATCTGTTGGCGAAATGGTATACTGCATTGCTTGGTATTCTCCAGTCGCATATTCATGAACAACGACTGCTTCATAGCTTACTGAGCGCTCACTTGTCGTAGGATCAATCGTTAACCCACCTTTAACAAACAACTTCGTGTCTGCTTCTAATCCAGTTACTTGGGTACTTGGATCTGTCACTTCAGAAAAGCCATTCGTTGCACTGATTTTATCTGCGCTGTATTTTACAGGCACATGAGAAGTTAGTGTATTCGTAGCACTCGGATCATATTTTGCCCCTGTTACCGTGTTGTCTCCATGAGAAACAACGCCTTTGCTCGCTAAATGTTTCAATACTTCTTCATAAGAAACCCGAACAAACACATTGGCATTCCCTGTATTGGTGACACTTACTTCCTTCGTTGCTTCGGTTCCTGGAACCATTGGTTTTGGTTCCCATTTTTCATTGACGGTCACACTGTCGTCAACCACTGCAGCTGACTCCACTCGGTTAATCCGTTGTTGTTGTGACGTGATCCAGGCAAACGTCCCTGAGATTACCGCAACTAGTGCAAGCAATGCGGCAATGGCCAACAACTTTTTCTTTTTACGTTCTTTCATTTCTTTTCTCCCCTTAATTTGTATTTTTTATATAAACATTTGTATGAGACAAATGTTATATCCTTGATGGTTGGTGTGACGGATGGCTGCTCTTTTCTGGTGGCAAGAAGTACGCCTTCAATACTAGGAAAAAGCCAAAGGTGGATAAGGCACAGACTAGACACAACCAGACGTTTGTTTGTATAAAGGCTAAAAAGGTGCCCATCTTAGGGATAACAAACGTAACTTTGCCGTAAACCCGATCCGCTGCTATGGGCGGATCATTGGTTTTGTTGGCATCTCCTTTGGTAACGATGTACTCCCCTTTTTCTCCATTCAATTCATCTAGGCGTTCCACCACCCTGTGTGTTAAGTAACGATCTCCTTCGCCTACCCGAAACGTTACGACATCCCCTTCTTTGACCTCGGAACCATTCATCAACTTGACGATCACGATATCCCCTGCATAGAAGCCGCCTTTAGGCGAGTCTGCCTGCGGAGCCATCGAATCCGTCAATACCTGATAAAAGCGATGACCCAAAATGGCTGCATCGGATTTCTCACTAAAGGCAAACATTAAGGAACTCAACAGAATCCCAATCGTCAATGTGTAGAAGAACAGGTTATAAGCAAACAAAAAGATCTTGCGGTTTGTAGATTTCTTTGCCTCTTGCAAAGGCGGGACCCTTTGTTGAGTTGGTCTAGGTCGTTGCGGTCTTGGCCTCGATGGTGCCATCTGTTCTCGTTCGTATCCATAGTTATCGGGTCGCGGTCGTGAATACCCGTTTCGGTTTGGCCGTCCCCTTGGTGGATAAGAATCTCGCGAAGAGGGGACAGTACGACGTGAGTGCCCATTTTCTCGCCCTCGATTAGTTGTTCGTTGAGGTGGATAGGATCTCCGATCATCGTATTCTTCTTCGTAATAGTCATTTCTTCTAGCTGGCCTACGGTTAGAAAGAGGGCGCTCATGATACGACGATTCGTTATAATCATCCTCGTACTCTCGATAGTCACGTTGTCTCGACATAATTCCCCTTCTTTCATTAGACAAGTTGGTTTCCCGACAGCTGCTTGGCTGGTCGCTGGGCAGTTGGTGGGATCACTACTACTGATTGCGTTGTCTCATTGACGATAATCGGTTGATCCACAGTTTCATTAGATACTTCAACTGTTGGTTTTTCTTCTGAATGATCTTCTAATCCCACGGGATTATCAGTTGGTTGTTCTTTCTCTGCTTCAACACTTCTCGCTAGATCTTTGTCATAGATCGTTAAATTGTATGCTTCGATTAGAGCGATCAATTTCTTATCGTAAGTCGTATCCGTCGCATATTTTCCAGTTAAAGCTTTTGCCGCTTCTTGATAACTCCCAGCATTCGACTTCCATGTTCCTTGATAGAAACCAACATTGCCTGAGAGACCATTTTTCAAAAGTGCTGCATAATCTTCCAAAGATTCTTTATAGCTTGGATACTGCCGAAAAGCAGATTGAATTGTATAGAGCTCCCCATTCCCTTTATCTTCCTGTGTTTTGAAAGACACTTCTTTTCCTTGATAACTTCCTTTAATTCCAAACAGATTATAATAAGGTGATCGAGCCAGTTGACTGTTGCCTGACCCTGTTTCTAAAATGGCTTGAGCAATCATGACGGAAGCATACAGCTCTTCATCCCATGCAATTTGTTGCGCTTCTTTTCCAATGAGTTGAATGAAGGACTCAGTGGTTTGATTTTTACTCACTGAAAACTGATAATTTTTTTCTACTTTTTCTATTGGAAGCGGCGTCTGAACTTTGCTTACTCCTTCTGAGACTATTGAGTTTGAAATAGTTGGCTTTTCCGTTGTTTTTTCACTCTCTGTTGAACCTGTGAGTGAATCGATCGTTTTTTTCTTTTCCTGTTCGCTGCTTTCACTTTCTTTAATAGAAGAAGCGGTTGATTCCGTGACTTCTTTTCTCACTGTACTGATAACAGTAGACGCGGTTATCACCTCTTGAATCGTTTCTGATTGAGAAGACAACAGGTTTTTCGTTTCTGCCACTACCATTTGTTTTATTGATTGTTGCCACCAGATAAATGAACAACTAACTAGTACAAAACCTTTCAACAGAATTTTAGTCTTCATTGGGCCTCCGCCCTTCTGTTGGTCGGCCTCTCGGTTTTCTTGATCGAACAGATCGTTTTAATGTCTGCAGTGTGGAGTGAAAATGCAAAGCTGTCATTCTAAGGTAAATGGCTAGCAACATTAACAATAGTAGTAAGAACAATTGACTGACTGTCACTACTTCCTGGAAATCCGTAAAGTAAAAGAAAATCCCTAAGACAACGACACCAAGCAGAACTACCAACGAAAACAACCAGTAAATCCAATACCAAAAGGTATACCATTCGATTTTTTCCTGCAGTGTCTTCATTTCTGATCGTTCCCCTCTTGGACAATCCCTAAGATTTGAGGCTCGGTAATTAAACCAAAATGGCGACTGTCATAGGACAACTCCCGATTATCCCCTAAGATAAAGTAATAGCCTTCCGGGATTCGGTCCCTGGAAAAGTTATCCCAGTTAAAGTCTTCCGTTTCTTGGGCAAAAGGATCATTTACCCGTTTTTTATTGACAAATAATTTACCGTTGTGATAATCAATCCGCTCTCCTGGTAGGCCAATCACCCGTTTTAAATAGGTCCCTTCTGGGTTTTCTGGCGGATGTAAGACAATCACATCGAAGCGTTTAGGTTTATGATGGGCGCTAATTTGAATCACTTCCTCTTCCTTAAAGGTGGGGGACATCGACTCCCCACTGACAGAATATTTAGGATACAACCAATGATAGGTCTGAAAAAAGCTAAAGAATACCAGGTATAGTCCGACAAAAAACAGCGCGGCTTTTGCTGGAAATGTCCCGCGTTGACTCCTACCTCAACCAGCCTCCTTGGCATCTTTTACTGGGGTATCTCGCTGTTCCCGCATAAACTTCTCTAAAACCGAACTTTCTCCTTGCAGTAAATCAAAGTATGCTGCTTTGCCTAGTAGGTTGTCATAATCCATCTTCATTAATTTGACATACGGCTTTCGAAACCACGGCCTGGCATGAATCTGGGCTCGAGATTCAATCACCTGGCATTCATACAACATAAAATGAATATCTCGAGCAGAGAAATTAGCTTTAATCTGCTTGACCTGATCTCGTTCATAGACTAGCTGGTTGGCCGTCACTATCATCTTTTCAGTTTTACTCACCAAGTCTCCATTTAAATGCCACATCTGTTCCAAAAAACGAGCCTTTTGTAATAAGTAGGTGTATTCTCGCAAACTAATCCTAAGACGTTTGTCCCAGTTGCTTTCTTCTTTCTGTTCCTGCTTAAAGTACTGGATACCGCTGTGGAGCATTGAAAGCTCCAATTTCTCAATGACCAGCTCCAGCTTTTGATTCACGGCTCGCAGGCGGGCTTTGCTTTGACTCTCGAGGTTTTCTTCCTCTTTTTGAACTCTATCTATTGATACTGCTTCTTTGGCTTGATCTGCAGCTATTGTTACAACTGGCTTTTTCATTGCTTTTCCCATTTGTTGTGCAGCCAGTTCCTGAAAAAGCTGCTCTGCTCGCTTCAACGCTTCCTCTGGTGTCAAAGCAAATTGTTGCGATAAGCTCTCTTCTAGTTGAACTGCAAAAGGAAATCCTTCTTTTCGAAAGGTCAGTGGCACAAAATCAAAGCGATAGACTTGTCGCCCATACTTGGCTTCTTCGGTTTGCGCCTTCAGCCAAGCAAATTGGGGAAAGAACTGTTGAATGACTTGCCAGAAAGCGTGCCAATCAAATTCGTTAGGTTCTAACAACAGCTCTAAGTGATAACTGCCATCCATCCAATGAAATAATTGTTGAAAATGTGTCCGAATTTTTTCCCTTTGGTGTCCATCTAAACTACCTTCTGGCGCATACAAATACTCACAAGATTTTTCGATGGCCGCCAATAAATCCGTCTCAGCCAAACTAGTGGTCATCTTTGGTGCTGGTGTGGGATACAGTGTTACTTGTGTCTGTTTCGTCTTCACTGTGGATCATCCCTTCTGTTACTCGTCATCTAATAGATGATCGCTGTTCGCTAATAATTTGACGAAGAATTGAGCCGTTTCGTCTTGAACGGAACGTAGGCGCTTGCGGTAATTCTTAATTTCCTGCTTCATCACTCGCAGCTCCAAAGCCGCATCGTGCATCAGTTGTTGGGCTTCATGCTCGGCTTGATGGCGGATACCGTTGGCTTCGTATTCTGCTCGCTCCAAGATTTCCCGTTCTTGTTTCTTGGATTCCACTAAAATACTCGCTAATTCATCCTTCATCGCTTCATTGGCTGACAGTTTCTTTTTTAGTTGGTTAATTTGTTGCTTAGCTTCTGCTAATGCAGCCGCATCTCCTGCTTGTCCATCTAATTCCTGATTCAATTGTTCTAGCTTCTCCTTCAACTGAGTCAGCTGATCTCCTCGTTTATTCAGTTGATTCTTTAGTTGCTCATTGACAACTTTTTGATCTTGAAGCTGCTGTTCTTTTTCAGTTAAGGTAGTAGCCATACCCGTAAGCTCGGTTTGTTTGACTTCTAATTGATGCTTCAATTGCGCAACAGTTTCTTCCAGTCGTTCCACTTCCTGTTGCAGTGGCTGTTCCTTTTCAGCAGTTGTATTCTCTTGTGCTGTCTGATCTTCTTTGTATTCTTCTATTCGTTGCCGCGAACGTCTGCTTCCCCGTTCGTATTCGTTATACGATTCACTTGGTCGCTCATACCCTTCTTCTGGATAAGAATCGTACCCGTAGTCCTCTTCATAACCTTCTTCGTACTCATCATAGTAGTAATCTTCCTGTGGTCCTTCTTGAGAATCCGCTCTCTTCTGCTTTCTTAATCCAAACATCTATTATTTTCCCTCCAGCTCTGTAAAAAATAGGTTTTGCTATATTCTGTCCATTCCTCTATACTTTTACTAGACAATTACTAGGCAATGGCACGCAGTTCTTTCCTAGTCTAAGCTAGACTAGGAAACCCATCGAAAAAGCCCATAGGGACAACAAAAAATCAGCTACCTGTTGACGGCAGCTGACGGTTTAACCACTCAAAAAAAATAGTAATATTTTTTATTAAATAACAATCACTCTAACTAATTTGCACAATTTTAAAATAACGTATGTTATCCAAAGGTTTTTATCTCTTAAATAGGTTTAAGAGATCCTCTCCATCCGAGTAAACGCTTACTTGAATTATCCAAAACAATTCTCTTCCTAAAAGCTTTTTTCGTTATTTTGAAAACGTTTTACAGGATAGTTTCTTCCATTTGTGCCACCACTTGGATCCGTTGTTCCACGAGTGTACCCGCGTAGGTGTCCAAAGTCATTTGGGTTGAGCTGTGCCCCAACAAGGCACTGACACTCATGATATCTCCTTGGCTTTCTAAACAACGCGTCGCAAAGGTGTGCCGCAGCTGATGAAAATGAACATGAGATAACCCGGCTTTCTCGCGGATGCGATGGAAATGATAGGTTAACAACCGCGGCTCCCATGGACGATGGTTTCTGCAGAAGACAGCGGGGCCTTCCGCCTGCTCTTTGTGCTGTAGTAACAGCTGTTTGACCGCTTGACTCATGGGAATGGAACGGGTGGATGTCGCTGTTTTTGAACTGCTATAGAGCAATTCCGTTTTTCGTCCATTATATACACCGAAAATGCGTTGGAACGTTGAGTGAACATGAATCAAATTATTGTCAAAATCAATATCCTGCCATGTGAGGGCAGAGATTTCACCAATCCGCAAGCCGGTATGCAGAGCCAGCACTGTAGGTAATCCCTGACCTTTTTCTTCCATTAATGCGATCGTTTCCAGTTGTTTTTGTTCTTGCCTCGTGAGGGCCTGGTTTCTATTTTTCACCACTTTAGGCAATGGAATCAACCCAAAAGGGTTTTCTTTGATCAGCTTTTTGCGGATCGCTTGGTTCATGCATTGCTTGGTAATCCGGAAAATGACGTGAATCGTCGAAGGCTTTAGCGACTGTTCCATCAAAGAGGCTAACAACTCCTCTGCCACTGCTTCATCCAATTCGTTCAGATCGTAATGCCCGATCACCGACAGAACATAATGAACCAGCTTGTGTTCATAGTTGGCATAAGTGGATGGCTTTACTCCCGGCTTCACCTCTTGTAACCAGCGATAGCCCCATTCATTCAGGGGAATGGCTGCTTCTCCTTGAATTGTCTGAACTAGTTGATACTTCATTTTCAGGGGATAGAGCTTTGCCCGCACTTCCTGAAGGGTTTTGCCGTACACTGATCCATACTTAGATTTTCCATTCGATTTTGTGCCTTTCCGGTAGCGGCCTTCCCAGCGTTTGTCCTTGCGGCGATAGATATTTTCGCCTCTGCGCATGTGTGACCATCCTTTCTCTTTGACGGTAAATTTGACGGTAGATAGAATTACGCCTTCTTTCCGCTTTTTCCTGCATAGATTCGAAGAGTTATCTCCTAGATGGGGAAAAAGGGAATAAGTAAATAATCATTTTAATTATTTTTATAAAATATATTGCGTAATCATTCCCGATAACCTATAATTAAAACAACAGATGTGTGAAAAATGAAAGATAAACACACGAAATGACGACCAACCTCCTAGTCTAGCTTATACTAGGATTTTTTTATGTCTACGTAGCATTCTTTCACTTTTGATTAACATTAGTTTTTTAGTTTTTCCGTATTGTATCCCTTAATCTTTTTTAACTTAATGATTCAAAATGATTATTCTTATTTTAAAAAAAGAATTTCCATCGGATTATATCACAGGTTCCGTTTAATTAAACATAAACTTTACATAACTTTCAAAATAAATGATGGAAATTATTTTAACAAAAGAGCGGATTTATCAGGTAAAATTGGAATACGTCATAGTATTCATTCCTATGACAAATGATTTCATCAGGCTGTTAGAGTCGGGAAAAGCATGGAAACCGTACCTGTTTAGATGAGGGGCCTCTCACGATCAAGCGAAAGAAATAACTCGTTGATACGCGATCAACGATGTTGGGTATTTGGTTCTAGCTATTTCTTCGATCTTCTTCAGTAACTGAAAAGAAGGAGTGTACATGTATGGGTAATCCCCTTGTTAGCGATTATATTGAAAGCGTTCTTCTAGAATGTGAATGTTTTTCAAAGAATTGGGAGAAAGTGTGCCATCAAATAGACCAGTCTGCACCACCGGAAAATCAAGTCCTCTCTCTTGTTTTGCCTATTCCTGAAAGGAGTGGGACCATTCTCTTTAGTGAAACCAGTGGGTACTCTTCTCCTTATCAATCGTTAGCGACCCTTAAAAACGATAAAACGATTCATAATTTTTTAGACTATGCCGCCCTATCCCATGCACTGAAACGCTTTAGCTGCTTTGGGGCGAAAGCAATGCCTCTGGTCAATCTGCGTTCGGTCTTATTTCCTGTAGGAAGAGCCAGAAATGCCAGTTGGATCAATCCCTTAATGATTGAACAATTGGAGGAAAAGGGGCCGTTTACTCAGATTCAACTGATCAACGGTCTCACAATCGAAGTGGCGGCTAGTAGTCAAAGCATTTGTACTCGAGCCGAAGCCGCGCTATCTGTTTTATCAATGATTGAACGTGACTACTTGATTGCAGGAAAGACGGGGCCTCATTCGCCTTTAGACGTGTTGCGGCTGCCGGATACGCCTTTTGCGCGCAGCATGAGTCGCAAACCGCTGTTGCAAAAGTTTCCATTACCTATTCGGGCCTTGAGAACAGCGTATGAACAGGAATATGCCTTACAGACCCCTCTTCGTTTTGGGCATACGATCGAAGGGCTTGACTGGATCCATGAGTCCTTCCACACCTTACCTACTGAGTAAAATCAATTAAGTTTATCAATCAACTAAAGCTGTCTTCGTTATTTAATTTCTCATTGGAGAGACGAAGACAGCTTTTTTCTGTCTTCTTTTTCGTCTATTCGCTAACAAGAACAGTATTAAACCAACGAATATAGCCATGCACTTCACAAACTCCTTCTTCCATTTGGGACATGAAAAAATTTTCTTGTATGTCCCAAATCGGCCCTTTTTCCGCTTTGAAAACGAGTGGAAATTTGCGAAAGCTTATTAAATCAAGATTCTCAAAAAATCGAAGGGCTGTTTTGGGACATGACCAACCACTTTCGGCGTTTTTCAAACTCGTGTTATTGAAGTAGGCTTTAGTCACCGGCCGGGAAACACAACAAGCACTACCAAAACAAATTTAAAAACAGAAAACGGAGGAATTAAAACGATGATGCAAAAGTTAGGCACAAAATTACAGGTACAAATCGAACAAGCAGGGGAAGACAAACAGAAGAAAGTGAACTTTTCAAATGTGATTGATAATCCACCCGAAGAAGATGTGGTGAAATTAGGAGAGATCATGGCAGAGCTATCCCAGCAAGGCAGCTCACTGGATAGTGTGATTATGACTGTTCAATCAAGAATTACGAAGGAGGTTGAATAAGCATGAATCGAGTCGTGAAGTTAGTTTCTATTTTTAGAAATGGTGCAGGCAAATCGCAGACATGGAGCTTGAGTAACCCAGATACTACTAAGACTCCCTCACAGATCAAAGGTCTATTAGGAGAACTGGCTCAATTGAATTTGTTTCAGAAGGATGGGATTCGTTTATTTGAAACAGTTGTTAGTGCGAAGTATGTCGAAACGATTGAAACAACGATCTTTGAAGAAGAACTTGTTGCACGGTAATTGAATTTTGAGAAGCTGCGGCAGACGTGCCGTACTTCTTTTACTTAACGAATCTAGCTGGATTTCCTAGGTATCCAGCTTATCTGCTAGTTACCTACTATACAAATAAAAAGGAGAAATTTATTATGGCAGAGCAACCCTTCACCCACCAACAACTATTTAACCTAAAACTCGAAACCATTGAGCAAAGACTCATGGAATATTATCAGGAAACTCAAAATGGCACCATGACCATTAAACTATTGCTTGCTTTACGTGTTCGTTATCAGCTTGGTGCGAAGGAGTTCGCTCTGGTATTGCAAGACTTAGTACGTTACCTATTTATGAATACCAAGGCTACGAAAACTATGAAGCAGTTTTTCTGGTATTTCGTGGATTATTTTGAAACCAGTGAATTGCGGATACTGGGTTTTAAACTGAATCCTGTTCGCAAGTTTATTGAAAAAACCAAGTCTCTTATAAAATCAGCAGCGAAGATTTTCCAAAACGTTACCGACTCTGAAGCCACCTGAAAATAATACTTATTGTCTGTCCCACCTACGCGAATAAAAACCGAAAGGAGTCACAAAATGATCAGACTAGTTTCCACCTTCCTAAATAGCGAAGGTAAGAAGCATAATTTTACTTTTAAAGATCCGGATACTACAAAGAGTCCGGAAGAAATCAAAGAATCATTGGAATTGTTAAGCAGCTTAAATCTATTTGAAAAAGATGGCGTTGGCCTATTCCAAGAAGTAGTAAAGGCCAAATACGTTGAAACCATCGAAAGACCAATTTTTGAGGGGGATGAATTATTTGGGGTGCCTGTTCCAGAAGAAAAACCGGAGCAGCTGACAGCACTTCGTTGCACTTGGCAGGAAACACCAAAAGTTCCAGAAGTATCCTTAGCTTCACCCATCAGAAGTGAGGTGCACGACGCACTGCGTTCAGCTTCTGATAAAGGTACGGTGGTTGAAGATACTACAACTACTTGTTCTTCAATTGAAGGAACAACAACTCTAGAAGAAGAAAAGACTTTCTCTCCACCTGCTGGCAGTCCTTACGATGTCGTTAAGGAATTGGTGCGACGCCGAAAGCGGAGGAAAGCCAAAGAAAAAGAGCGTCAGAAGCGAAAAGATCCGCCTGACGCTCCTTCTTGATACTAATCTGATCATTTACCAGCGTAGGTAGACAATCCTCGTCTGAATCATGCTCCTGTACTGAAGGGAGGTGATGGATGTGCAACCTTTTGTACAGTATATTCTAGCTCCGATTATTGTTGGTGTGGTTCTCGCTATCGTGAACCATTTGCTGGATGATCATGATCCATGACGAAGCAATAAAGTCTGACACTTGCGAATCGGGCCCATTCGCAGGTTGTTCACTCTTCTAGTATCAGAAGGAGTTTAGGTCTTACTACGACAATAAGACTAAAAATCGACCTTTGAAAACTAAATATCGAATGGAAGGCACACTAAAACAATTGCTGCTTTTTTCTTTTTTCGGTACGTTCATTATTAGAATTTAATCCTGCCCATGAACAAATGTGGGCAGCTTGTTTAAATGTACATAAGAAGGATTACTGGTGTACACAGCTTTTTACTAGACTTGGTTTCTAGACTCATAAGATCGTTCTTCCCCTACTTTTCAATCTAAAAAACAGCATTGATATGAGCGACACTACAATCATTCCAGTAAATGGCAAAAATAGAATGAATATAAATCATTGCTGGCGGAGAACTCGTCAAACCGTGTTCATTTTGACAAACCAGTTCTCTATATTTTCCCACCATAATATGAGAAATGATCAAGGTGATAATGCCGAAAGTGACGGTTAAATAGCGATAGATACGTTTCATTGGAACATCCCCTTTTTTCCTTTTATTGTCTCATATTCTCTTCCTAGTAGATATAATATCTTGGTCTTCTACATACTGTTCACAATACAAAGATATATAAAAAGCACTCAATCTAAATTGTAATTGAGTGCTTAGATCCACTAATTCATCGCCGAATAATACTTTAATTCTTCCAGTTGTTGGGAACTCTCTAGCCAATATTCATAGAAAGAACTACTTAATTTGTAGCCTCTGCCCCACAAGGTGGTGATGGTTTCACCTGTAATGCCGTGAAGCTCGAATTTATGCTTCAATTTGTTAATCAAACAAGACAACTGACTCATGTTCGAAGACGTGCTGCCATCCTGCCATAAATAGTTACACAATTCCTGGCGGGATAATACGCCGCTAGTGGAATAGGATTGGATCAGGCATTCAAAGACCCTTTTTTCTGTTTTGGAAAGGCTTTTGATCAGTAACTTCAAATTATTCGAGGTAGTTTCTTCTCCTTGTATAGTAGGGAAGGTTAGAATTTGATTGCCAGTTACTACGTCCTGTTTCACTTGATGCTGAAGCTCATTCATTTTTTCTCGCAGAAGTTCATAGCTGGTCTCTTTTGCTACCCAATCCACTAGACCGCGTTCTTGCCAGAAGGCTTGTTCTTCCTCATTTGGGATGTTCTCCACCACTCGTAAAACTAGTAGTGGGTGATTTTTTAACATTTGCAGAATCTGTTCTACTTCTGAATTACACAGACTTTCACTTAACACAATCCATTGAAAATAAGAAAGAAAAGGACTAATCGTGCCTGTCTTAAGACGTTTGAACAGGTCTGTCGAACAAAGAATTTCGCAATTCATCCGCTGTAACTTGCGGACTAACGGCTCTTCAGCCAATGAGTTTTTCGTTAAAATAAGTACATGTTGCATGGGGATTCACCTTCTCTTCAAATTTTTGGTATTTTTTTCTCTTTTATAGGCGGCTTTGTCTCGGTTTCTTCCGTATCAATCAAGACATTCCACAGAATGACTAACGTCACAACCACACAAATAGCGACTTGAATCCACAATTGATCAAAATAGGATTCGGCTAGTTTGATACTAAAAATTGCCAGTAGGAAACAAATGACTAAAATAATAGCTAGTTGGACTTGTTTTAGTTCTTGTTGTACACGATAGGCCGTTTCAATTGGTACTCGTTTTTGTTGGGCTACCTGTCGAACAGAGCTTTTCTCTACCAACAACCAGATCATTTCGCGATAGAGTTTGCGTGCTTCCGGTTCTTTGCTGAATAGAGAGTAAGCATCTTTACTACGGTCTCTTTCTTTGCCAGCTTTGACCAGTACTGGATGGAGTAGGCGGTCATTGCGCAGCGACCATCGAAAAACTTGGCGCCATTCTTCGATGGTTAGTTGAGGCAAGTTCAATATATCTAAGGTTAATTCTTGTGTTTCTAACTGATCCAAACAAGCTAGCAACTGGCGATAATCGCGAGAAACAACCTCCCATGAAGCAATTACCAAATGGTCTCCAGGTTGGGCAAAGTTCATTAAAGCCTGAAAGTCACTTGTTGGTGAATGCAAGGCCTCCACCTCTTGTGCTCCATCAGAAAAGAGTTCATCCACTGGATAATCTTCCAGCATATCCAATTGTTGGGTGAGTTGATACCCGCGTGCATAGCCTAGATTCATCGTGTCCTTCCTCTTTCTGTTGGAGTTTGTCGTCGGTTAGTGCCCGATTGTTTCCTATTTAGTAACAACCGGGTAATCTGTGTCTGCAAATCCTGTTGGCTTCGCATTAGCGAGAACAGCAGGTAACTTTGAACCAGCACAATCA
Organism: Enterococcus sp. AZ163; assembly: GCF_050498925.1. Taxonomy (NCBI): domain Bacteria; kingdom Bacillati; phylum Bacillota; class Bacilli; order Lactobacillales; family Enterococcaceae; genus Enterococcus; species Enterococcus sp. AZ163. The sequence continues at coordinate 1,685,860 of NZ_JBIPAO010000001.1, read as the reverse complement.
GGCCTAATACTAGTAATAAGAGATAGACCATATTCTGTCTCGCCTCTTTCGTTTATTTTGTTTTGATTTTTCCTAGATCATTTTTCTTGTAATCCCAGCTGTAAGGTTGAGGAGCTTTATTTTCTACATCAGCTGTTTGATTCGGTTGAAGATAGAGGGTCAGCCACAACTCGTTGGTGGCATCAATCGTTCCTCGATTTAACATCACAGGACCAGCAGTGATTGATGTATTGTTCTGATGACTGGCTGCTTCTGTAGTCACATAATGACCGAGGTACTCATAAAAGGATGGAATCACTGGTTGTAACACCAATTGATCTGAATCATCCGTCAACGGTTTGGTGGTCAAAATAAAATTGGTAAATGCCGGATTGTCCGCATTTTTCCCTGAATTAACAATCGTATTGGCTTGATAGGTCGGATCAATAGCTGGACTACCACTGTTAAACAGTCGGTTCTCGATCTCTATATACCCTTCTGCTGGTACCACCAGTTCATTGGATGGCTTCATTACTACTTGGCGAACATGAAGGATCGCTTTTCTTAAGGAGTAGATCGCCTGTCCTTCTTGATAGGTTCCTGAGACTGTATAGTTCATCCCTCTTGATGTATCATCCAACTCTCGAAGCTCAACAAAGCTGTAAAATTCTAGACTTGTAGGTTGAACCGTGATTGTCTGGTTTAGTCGAAGTTGTTGATCAAAAATCAGGTCTCCATCTGTTACGGGTGTTCCCAGCTCATCATAGGCCTTTAAGGAAATTTTTTGTGGAATGGCTGCCTTCCAACAGACATCGGTGATTTCATCGCCTTCGGTTTGACCACCGTATTCGGAGAATTCGACGTAGTAACCTTGATTCGCATCAGCGCTATATGTTACGTTGCCAGGTAAATCATTCCACTCTTTACTATCATGAAAAGCAAATTGAAGAATATATTCTGATGGACCACCTCCGCCATTATTAGGTTCTCCTGTAGCAAATTTATTATAAACATTTATAGGTGTATAACCTGTTGTGGTCTTCCCTACATAAAAACTCTCACCGGCTTCTGGTCCACTAGCCCAATACCATTCGTCTTGCTCTGTATCGTAGTCACTCTGAGCTTGTGGAACTACAGATTCATCATTTATTTTATTACCGTTTTTCAACACACCTCTTGTACCTCCAAGCAGGCCTGCTTCTTTGGCAATATTGTCGAAAATGAAATCATGCTCTTCTTCTGAGGTTATCGTGGCAAGATAGCCAGTCAGACCTTTATATCTTAATTCTTTTGCGCCATTATATGCTTCAAACCAATTTTTTCCTGGTGCACTCTTTTCCTGCATGAAGACATAATAGTGTGTTGTTCCATTTTCATCAATCCATGAAGTATATACTTTTTCATGAAGAATCACTTTAATGTTTCCAGAAGTGTTCACCGAGTTCTTAATAGTAAATCGCAAACCTTCCAAAAATGTTTGAATTGTAGCTGCACCGTTATTGGACTCCATCGCAAAGCTGAAAGAATAGTAGTCCGTAGTTTCGCTATTCTCAAACGAATACCAGTCTGTTGGTAAACTAAGCGACGCGAAATCTTTAATTTCTGTATTTTTAGGAATTTGGATTTCGATGGATTTCATTTTATTATTTATTGAAGCATCCAAAGCTACGTTTACCAGTTTCGCTTCATTACCTGTTCGCTCTATTTCAAAGTCCACATTTTGAATGATGTCTTTAATTTGAACAGTCGTCGTTTCGCTGACATTACTCATCCGATCTACTGCTATGACTTGTACATATTTTTCCGAATCCTGCTTTTCATTGATTGAAAATGAAGTAGCAGTTGAATAGGAAACCGTATCATCATTGGGTGCTACATACAAATCGAAGTCCGCTTCTGGAATTCGACCATTAGCATCTTTTTTTGCTTCAACTTCAGCTTTAAAGTCTGGAGATGTGGGTGTATTTGTTACTCGATAAAAATAGCCAGCAATATTGCTGCTAATTTCTTCTTGCACAGTATCCGATTTCAACAATCCCTGATCTTTTGTATCAGCTTCTACATACCATTGGTAAATTTTACCTTTATCATTGGCATCTACTCGAATGTTCAAATGATCCTTGTCCCCACACCGTATATCAATTAAGGGTTCATCAGGAGATTGATCATCTTTGATTGTATAGTCATCTCCATGATTTTCTAAAGAAACTTGTGCTAAATTATAAAGAACATTGGCTATGATTTTTCGTTCATCTTCCTTTGATTCACCATTACTATGACCAGTTTGAATCATCCCTACATTGTTATTTGTGATTAAATACCAATTGTTTGTCCAATTATTCTCTGTCCAATAAGGATCCCATTTAGAAGGAATATCTGGATTAAATTGCAACCATAATACAGCCGAACTCTCTAAGTTAAAATGATTAATTGAATGCGCTAAAGGAATATCAAAGCTTAAATCATTTGCTAATTCAAAAGGATATTTCATTAAATACCCGTTATTCACAATCGTTACACTATCATTTGCAGCCCACCCTTTTTTATCATGATATCTATAGGTTGGTGTTGTTTCAGCATTAGTCCCAACAAGAGGACCATATTTGTTAAACCATTCCTTATTGAACTGCACCACATTATCGTCATTGGATCCATGCATAATCGTGTCATGTCCAAAAAGTACACCCCTTCCTGAATCTGAAAAAGCTTTTGTGGCATTGTAAGATGTTTCGTTCAAATCATTTGTTGCCCCACCGTAAGTATCCCAACTTCCAAACATGATGACATCATACTTATAATCTCCTGAAGCATCTTTCAAATAGTCATCGGGTTTTGCATTATACTCAGAAAGCTTTACAGGAGTAACTTGAATCAAATTGGCTCCCTGATCATCGACCAAATTTAAACCATTCATCCACCCTTGCAAAGTATTGGAATCTTCTCTGTTTGGATAAACATTTAGTACTTTAATACTTTTTCCATAATTCAAGGATTTTTTTGTCCACGTTCCTCCCTGATCTTCTGATTGAGACAATCGATAACCCGTCTGCGTTAAATTTGAAATTTCATCCCATTTTAAGTCAGCATAACTTATTTTTGACGAGTCCTTCCATTTATTATTAGCAGTTAAACGAAAATCTCCATTTGTGACAATACTTGATGCCTGAACCTTTTTAACCTTTTCTGAATTTGTCCATTGTTTAAATCCTGCAAACAAACTACCAGCTAATAAGCATAAGAAACCTATCATTAAAAGATTTTTTACAGGCTTTTTTCTCATCCATCTCATTTATCTCAACTCCTTCTCCAACACTTATCAAATCAATGTTCTACTCGATAAAACACTCATCTCATGAGTGCTGCACTTTTTATAAAGGGATACAGAAGTTGCTGCATCCCTAGTTATCTACCTTCATTTAACGCATCGTCGACATCTTTTAACGGTCCGGAAGTTGGCGTATTGCCTTGCCACCAGGCATCACGATAAGCAAATTCTGCACAGTTGACCGTTTCTGCCTTGATCGTAATGATTAATTCTGCCCCATGGTACCGATCTCGTAATTGATTAGAAAGTTTCACCTTTTTGAATAGCTTGCTGGTTGCTTTTTTCGGTTCGACTGCTTCTTTGATGTAGTAGTAATAGCCGTCTTCACCATCCAACCAGTCTGCTGTAGTCATTTCTTCCAGTATCAAGTCTGTGCCAATTTTTAATGGTAGGACTTGTTTATTCTGGGCATCTCCGGCTATTGCTGCTTGAACCTGAGGTGAGACCATCACTCGGACGAACTGGTTAATCGTTCCACTGTTTTTAATCGAAACTTCTTTTTTCACTGAGAAGTCTAAAGGCAGCTCCGTTCGAATTTCGAAATCTTCCTCAATTGACGTCTCCACTTGACCCACTCGAAAATCATTTTCTTCGCGATCCGTTGCCGTCATAGCCGCATAGACCAGATAACTTCCGCCAATTAATAGGAGGAGACAACTGAATGCAAAAACAAGGTATAACATGTGACGATTTTTTCTTTGCTGCTTCATCTTGCCCCTCCTTTACTTGGCTAGTTTATCTTTGTACAGCTGATAAGCATGATCATTGGTGGGATGAATGCCCCAGTCGCTGATTAATTCTTTGGTCAAATCATGAGCGTCCATTTCTGGAACCAGTTTATATAGAGCTCCTTTGTATTGGTTGGCATATTCAGCATTGAGCGTAATGCTTTCCAACAAATCAGTCGTTACTTCGTTGGGTTGAAGAACTTCTGAATAGTAAAAATAGCCCTTCTCGTAGTACCAATAGTCTTGTTTTCCTACCGCCGCTGCTGGTATATTAAAAACATTCGTAGTTGCGAACGTCAGCTCAAAGGCCGCCAGAGGCAATATCCTTGTACCACCATAGATATAAGCTTGATTCTTTAACACCTGATCCGCCTTGTAATACGTATTGGCGTTGATCTCATACGTATGACCGATTACCCATGTGTCTGTTTTCTGCACATCAATGGGAGTGGTGAAGGTTCCGTAACTCTTTAGATTGGCATTGCCATTCCGATTATTGTCGGGATTGGCATCCAACCGATGATTATCGGTCGTATCCACCTCAAAGCTGGCAAAAAACTCCTTCAAGGAGAGTCGGACAATTGTGGGCATTTCCCCATTATTCCTGACCTTCACTTGTTTAGTCTTTTTGACTCCCGGAGCCCAATCAAACACTCGATCGAAGTCTTCTTCAATAATTGCAGACAACACTTTACGATTGGCATCTGCTCGGTTGACTCGTTCATCGGCAGAAGTAATCCAAGCATAGGTACTGCCTAACACTAGCAACAAGCTTAACACCAGAGAGAAGCAGGCGAAAAGTCCCTTACTGCGGAGAAACGTTCGAAATAAATGCTGTCGTTTTTCCTTTTGGTTCATTCCTGCTCCTCCTCTCGTCGCTTCTTCCATAGAAACAAAACAATGAGTACTAGCAACATTCCACTTAGAAACATATACACAATTTCTTCTCCCGTTTGCGGCAATCGCTTGCCAGGGCCGGAAGCTTGGGGAGTGCCTCCAGTATTTGGTAAGCTGCCACCACTCGGATTTGACCCTGTTCCAGAATCAGATGGAACTGTCGGTGTTGATGAGTCGGAAGACGAAGGTTCCGTTGGTTTTGTGGGTTGTTGATCCCTAGTACCCACAAACGTCCAGTAGAATTCTAAATGGCTTTGTTCCCGCAAGTCTTCATTCGTCAAACTGGAGTCCAGTGTAAATTTAGCAGTTAATAGCTTATCCGTACCATACTTACAAACGCCTAGTTCCAACGGCATCTTCGACCAGTCAAATTCACCATTACCTAACAACGGTCCCTTGTAGAGCTCTTTCCCGTCCAGTACTAACGTCATCGTGATATGTTCTTTCCACAAAACGGAACCACTGGAGGAAAATTCTTCGACCAACAATCCTAAGGAAAAAGGCTCTTCCAAATCCAAACTACGTATAGTGATTTCCTTTTCATAAGTTTCACCTGGGAGAATATCTTGTAAATCAATGTAATACTCTCCTTCAGAAGTGACATAAATCCCTTCTGAGTCAGCGATCACTAAACCTGACGGTAATGTATTCGCAGCCTCACTCACTAATCCATGACCAAAAGACAGGAGGAAAAGAGAAATGCCCAATAAACGGATAACCATTGATTTTAGGTAGTTCATACACCTCCTCCTCCCCAGTCCACATTCTTATGCTCCGATACGAGCAACCAATTGTTGTACAATTGTATCGGTATCACTACCTGTTGTTGCACCATCCAGATCCCAACCAGCTGAATCCTTCAATGCTTCTTCCGTTGCTTGGATTGCTTCCATCTTCACGACTAAATCGTAGGTCGCATTGGTGTATTTGCCACCTAAATCTTTGTCATAGATCAATTTTTTCAATAAATCAGGCGTCGTTACACTTGGTTTCAATGGCTCTGTGAAGTAGAACCAGCCATCGTCTTTGTTGTAAACCCATTTAGTTGCTGTCAAAGCGGCAACGGTTGTGATGTCTGTACCATAGCCAATCCGAATGTGGGTTTTACTTAAGCCGATCTTATCTGCTTGAACACCCTTTACATCATTATTAGCCAATGGAATTTGATCTCCATCCGCTGCTGGAGTTGGTGTTGGAATAGAAGCAATTCCTAATGTTCCAATTGTGTAATCATAATCAACGCCATGACGATTTCCTGTCGTTCCCAATAATGCATGACCAGTAAGCGTGTTGTCTTTGTTCGGTAAAGAAGACTTCGCCCAGTTCATCACTGCATTTTGGTAACCACCTGCATAATAGCTATACTTCAAGTCACTAATGGCAAATTTCCAATCTTTTGCAGCAAGAGCTCTGTCTGCAATAGCCTCTGTTGGTGAAATTGTATATTGCATTGCTTGATACTCACCAGTCGCATATTCATGAACAACGACTGCTTCGTAACTAACTGAGCGCTCACTTGTCGTAGGATCAATTGTTAACCCACCTTTGACAAACAATTTCGTCTTTGCTTCTAATCCCGTCACTTGTGTACTTGGATCCGTTACTTCAGAAAAGCCGTTGGTTGTACTGATTTTATCGGCACTGTATTTAACTGGAACATGAGAAGTTAGTGTATTCGTAGCACTTGGATCGTATTTTGCCCCAGTTACTGTGTTGTCACCATGAGAGACTACCCCTTTACTCGCTAAATGCTTCAGCACTTCTTCATAAGAAACCCGAACAAATACATTGGCATTTCCTGTGTTGGTTACACTTACTTCCTTCGTTGCTTCGGTTCCTGGAACCATTGGTTTTGGTTCCCATTTTTCATTTACAGTCACACTGTCGTCGACTACTGCCGCAGACTCTACCCGGTTAATTCGTTGTTGTTGTGACGTAATCCAGGCAAATGTTCCTGAGATTACCGCAACTAATGCAAGCAATGCGGCAATAGCCAACAACTTTTTCTTTTTACGTTCTTTCATTTCTTTTCTCCCCTTAATTTATATTTTTATATAAACATTTGTGATTAGACAAATGTTATATCCTTGATGGATGATGTGGCGGATGGCTGCTCTTGTCTGGTGGCAAGAAATACGCCTTCAATACTAAGAAAAAGCCAAAAGTGGATAAGGCACAGACCAGACATAACCAGACATTTGTTTGTATAAAGGCTAAAAAGGTCCCCATTTTAGGAATGACAAACGTTACTTTGCCATAGACCCGATCCGCTGCTATAGGCGGATCATTGGTTTTATTGGCATCTCCTTTGGTGACGATGTACTCACCTTGTTCCCCATTTAGTTCGTCCAATCGTTCCACCATTCTATGCGTTAAATAACGGTCTCCTTCGCCTACCCGAAACGTTACGACATCCCCTTCTTTAACTTCAGATCCATTCATCAACTTGACGATCACGATATCCCCTGCATAGAAGCCGCCTTTAGGCGAGTCTGCCTGCGGAGCCATCGAATCCGTCAACACCTGATAAAAGCGATGGCCTAAAATAGCCGCATCAGACTTTTCACTGAAGGCAAACATTAAAGAACTCAGGAGGATTCCAATTGTCAGTGTGTAAAAGAACAGGTTATATGCGAATAAAAAAATCTTACGATTCGTGGATTTCTTCGCTTGTTGCAAGGTCGGTGTTCCTTGTTGCACAGGTCTCGGTCTTTGAGGTCTTGGCCTCAGTGGTGCCATTTGTTCTCGTTCGTATCCATAGTTAGTGGGTCGTTGCCGCTGATACTCGTTTCTGTTCGGCATACCTCTCGGTGGATAAGAATCCCGCGAAGAGGGGACAGTCCGACGTGAGTAACCACCTTCTCGGCCTCGATTACTCGGTCGCTGAGGTGGATAGAGTCTTCGATCATCGTATTCTTCTTCGTAATAGTCTCTTCTTCTAGCTGGCCTACGGTTAGAAAGGGGGCGCTCATGATACGACGATTCGTGATAATCATCCTCGTACTTTCGATATTCACGTTGTCTCGACATAGTTCCCCTTCTTTCATTGGACAAGTTGGTTTCCTGACAGCTGCTTGGCTGGTCGCTGAGCAGTTGGTGGAATTATTACTACTGATTGCGTTGTTTCATTGATGATAATCGGTTGTTCCACAATTTCATTAGATACTTCAGATACTTCAACTGTTGGTTTTTCTTCTGAACGATCTTTTAATCGCACAGGATTATCAGTTGGTTGTTCTTTCTCTTCTTCGACACTTCTCGCTAGCTCTTGATCATAGATCGTTAAATTGTATGCTTCGATTAGAGCAATCAATTTCTTGTCATAAGCAGTATCCGTCGCATACTTCCCTGTTAGAGCTCTCGCTGCTTCTTGATAGGTTCCAGCATTCGACTTCCACGTTCCTTGATAGAAACCAACATTGCCTGAGAGACCACTTTTCAAAAGTGCGGCATAATCTTCTAGTGATTCTTTATGGCTGGGGTATTGCCGGAAAGCCGTTTGGATCGTATAAAGCTCCCCGTTCCCTTTATCTTCCTGTGTTTTGAAAGATACGTGCTTTCCTTGAAAACTTCCTTTGATTCCTAATAAATTATGATAAGGTGGTCGAGCCAATCGACTATTGCCAGAACCTGTTTCCAAAATTGCCTGTGCAATCATGACCGAAGCATACAGGTCTTCCTTCCAAGCGATAACTTGCGCGTCTTTTCCAATTGTTTGGATAAATTCTTCGGTCGTTTGATTCTTGCTTACCGAGAATTCGTAGTTTTCTTCTACTTTTTCTATAGGCAAAGAGGGTTGAACATTGTTAGTTAGCTCAAGTTCTTTATGCTCATCTGAGGTTACTATGAGTGATTTTTTGTCGATAGTTGTTGTCACAGTAGTCTCTTGTATTTCACTACTCGCCATTTCTTCTACGGATGAAGCAGAACCCAGCGTCTTCGATGTTTCTGAGTCACCTTCATCGGCCTGACTAGAAACCTCGGAGCTTTTTTTGATCGCTTCCTGAGATACAGAAGAGGTCTCTTTTGCTTCTGCAAAAATAGTTTGTTTTATTGGTGCCTGATCTCCAGCAATTAAAAAAGCGCTCAGTGCTAAACTGCCGAACAGGATTTTACCCCTCATTAGGCTTCCGCCTTTCCTGTGACCGTGAGTGACCTCTTGATCTTCTTGGTTGGGCAGCTAGTTGCTTCAATTTCATAAGGACGTTATGGTAATACAACGCTGTTAGTCGTAAATAAAGAGCCAGAATCATCAGCAATAATAGAAGAAATAATTGACTAACGGTCACCACATCCTGAAAATCGGTGAAGTAGAAAAAGATTCCTAACACAACAACTCCCAGCAGCACCACCAAAGAGAAGAGCCAGTATACCCAGTACCAAAAGGTGTACCATTCGATTTTTTCATGCAATGCCTTCATTCTTTCTTGTTCCCCTCTTGGACGATGCCTAAAATTTGTTTTTCCGAGACTAAACCGAAGATCCGGCTGTCTTTGGAAATCGTGCGATTGTCTCCCAAGACAAAATAATAGCCTCCAGGGATTGGCTCGTTTGAGATATTTTCCCAAGCAAAAGCTTCGGTTCGATAGGCAAAAGCATCGTTTACTATTTCATGGTTAACGAGTAACTCGCCCTCTTGATAACCAATCCGTTCTCCTGGCAAACCAATCACTCGTTTCAAATACAACTCTGTGGGAGCATCGGGTGGATGCAGAACGACTACATCGAAACGTTTCGGCTTATGATGAGCTTTTACTTGAACGACCTCTTGTTCCCAATAGGTTGGATTCATGGATTCGCCACTGACAAAGTATTTCGGATACAACCAGTAGTAAGCTCGGAAAGTTCCAAGAAAAATGAAATAACAAATCATAAACACCAATGCCAACTTTGGTGCTAATGTCCACTGAAATCTCCGACCTCAGCCAACCTCCTGAGCTTCTTTGACTGGTGCATCTTGTTGCTCGCGAACCATTCGTTCCATCACTGAATTTTCTCCTTGTAGTAGATCAAAGTAAGCAGCTTTACTCAATAAATTGTCATAATCCATTTTCATCAGTTTGACGAAAGGTTTTCTAAACCAAGGTCGCGCATGAACTTTTGCACGGGATTCGATTACCTGACATTCATACAGCACGAAATGAATATCTCGTGCCGAAAGGTTGGCTTTGATCTGCTTTACCTGATCTCGTTCGTAAACCAGTTTATTGCCGGTAACTGTCATTTTTTCACTTTTATTAATCAGCTCTCCATTTAAATGCCACATTTGCTCTAAAAAGCGAGCCTTCTGAAGCAAGTAGGTGTACTCTCGCAAACTGATTTTGATTCGCCTGTCCCAGTCGCTTTCTTCGGTACTCTTTTGATCAAAATATTGAATGCCGCTGTAGAGCATCGAAAGCTCGAGCTTTTCAATCACCAGCTCTAGCTTTTGATTGACTGCCCGAAGACGAGCCTTGCTTTGACTTTCCTGGCGTACGTTTTCTTTTTGAATTGGATCTACAGGTACTTCCGATTCTTGAAGTTTTTTAGTTATTTGTTCACCTGGAGTGGACTCTTCATTCTGCGGCTCTTGGACAATACCTTCCGAGAAGTGCTGCTCTGCCAACTCTAATAGCAGCTGCTCTGCCCGCTCCAAAGTATTCTCAGTCGCCGTTGGAAACTGCTGGTTTAGGCTGTCTTCCAAATGAATCGCAAAAGGGAAGCCTGTTTCTCTATGAACCAACGGAACAAAATCAAAGCGATAAACCTGTCGACCATATTTTGGTTCTTCCGTTTGAGCTTTGATCCAAGCGAACTGTGGGAAGAACTGATGCAAGGCTTGCCAAAAGGCTTTCCAATTTAAGGTTCCTGGAACAAGTAATAACTCAAGATGATAACTGCTGTTCATTAAGCGAAATAATTGTTCAAAATGCTGGTAGATCTTTTCTCGTTGGTCGTCATTCAAGCTGCCATGTGGGGCATACAAGTATTCACAGGCTCTTTCGATTTCTTCTAATAATGGTTGTGTGATTAGCTCTTCCTGCATAGTAGGAGCTGGTGTTGGATAAAGGGCGAGTTGATTCTGCGATTGCTTCATCGGAAAGCTCCCCTCTTCTATTCGTCTTCCAATAATGCATCGCTGTTGGCTAACAGACGTACAAAAAATTGGGTGGTTTCTTCTTGCACCGAACGCAGACGTTTACGGTAATTTCTGATTTCCTGCTTCATGACTCTCAACTCCAACGATGCATCATGAATGACCTGGTGCGCTTCCTGTTCGGCTTGGCTGCGAATTCCTTTAGCCTCATACTCTGCCCGTTCTAAAATCGCTCGTTCCTGTTTTTTGGTTTCAATCAGAATCGTAGCCAGTTCAGCCTTCATCTCTTCATTTTCTTTTTGCGTTTGTTTTAGCTCTTCGACTTGTCGGCGAGCTTGAATCAACGCTTCTGTTTGATTGGTTTGACTATCTTTCAAGTCAGCTTTCAGCTGTTCCACCTGTCTCGACAATTCTTGAATTTCACTGTTCTTTTCAAACTCCAAATTCTCCAATTCGGCTTGCTTTTCCTTTTGTAACTGGTCTTCTTTTTCTTGTTGCTTCTGAAGAGCTTGATCCTTCTCTGACAAGGTAGTTGCCATCAAGCTCATTTCTGATTGTTTGACTTCTAACTGATGCTTCAACTGAGCTACCGTTTCTTCTAGTCGCTCAATCTCTTGGTATAGCGATGATTCCTGTCTTTGAGGCTGCTCTTCTTCATGAGCTGGTGCTCGCATTGGTTCCGATTCTCCACACTGGCGGTCATCATAGCGCTCATCCATTGGCGCTTCTGTTCTCCTGCGTGAGCGACGTTCTCCACGATCATACTCCCGATAATTTTCTGCCGGACGTTCATATTCTTCTTCAGGATAAGAATCATACCCATAATCATCCTCATAGCCTTCGTCATACTCATCGTAAAAATATTCATCTTGATTCGTTTCCTGATAAGCATCCTTCTTCTGTTTACCGAAACCAAACATACATTCCCTCCTCTATCCATTGACCCCTAAATACTGATTTTTGATAATTTTCTTTGTTTCATCTATACTTTTAGAGAGCATAAAAAAACAGCTCTTCTTTCATAGTCTTTAGAAGACTATGAAACCTCCCAAAATCCCCATCAAACCAACAAAAAAAGACCGTCGATTGACGACGGTTGACGGCATAAAAATTGTATTTTCTCAAACTAATAACTCAATTCAGGTAATTCTTTTATAAACGAAAGAAAACCAGTCGCAAAAACCTGAAAATTTGTGCTTTAGTAATAGACTAACCAAGAGAGCGCTTACTTTAAAAAATATAAAAAAAGTCCTTCCCAAAACGAGTTATCCTCTTTTTGAAAACGCTTTATATGATTTCCTTTTCCATTTGGCTGACTACTTGGAACCGTTGCTCCATTAAGGATCCAGCATATGTATCTAAGGTCATTTGAGTGGAGCTATGTCCCATTAGAGCACTGACACTCATGATGTCGCCTCGACTCTCTAGGCAACGTGTCGCAAAGGTATGTCTCAACTGATGGAAATGAATGGTTGATAAATTAGCTTTCTCGCGAATCCGGTGAAAATGATACGTTAACAGCCGAGGTTCTACTGGCTGCTCTTTGTTGGTAAGAACAAATTGCCCTTTTATCCGCTGTTTCTGCTGCAACAAGACGTTCTTCAACGTTTGACTCATAGGAATTAAGCGAGTAGAGGAGGCTGTTTTCGAACTCGTGTAAATTAACTCCGTTTTCTTTCCATTGAATACACCAACAATACGCTGCACCGTTGAATGAACATGAATTAGATTATTTTCAAAATCAATGTCTTTCCAAGTAAGGGCCGAAATCTCGCCAATTCTCAAACCAGCATGTAATGCTAATAGCGTTGGAATCCCTTGTCCTTTTTTAGAGGTCAAAGCAGCAGTTTCCAAACGTTTTTGTTCCTGCTTCGTAAGAGCCTGATTCCTATTTTTTACTAATTTAGGCAGTTGTATCAAGGCAAATGGATTCTCATGGATCATTTTTTTCCGAATAGCTAGATTGATACATTGTTTGGTAATACGGAAGACAGCATGAATCGTCGAGGGTTTTAGGTTTCGTTTTTCCAAAGCTCTCAACAAATTTTCAGCTGACTCTTCATCTAGTTCATTTAATCCATATTCACCAAGTACATTTAGCACATAGTGAATTAACTTATGTTCATAATTAGCATAGGTAGACTGCTTCACACTGGCTTGAATGTCCTGCAGCCACCGATATCCCCACTCATTAAAGCTAATTGCGGCCTCTCCATAATTATTTTGGATAAACTGATAGTGCAGTTTCAAGGGATACAGCTTCTCACGAACTTCCTTGAGTGTTTTGCCATACACCGATCCATATTTAGTCTTACCATTCGCTTTTTTACCTTTAGGATAACGACCTTCCCAGCGTTTGTCTTTGCGGCGATAGATATTTTCACCTCTGCGCATATCCTCACTTCCTTTCTATTAGTAGCGACGGGAGTTTTGACGGTAAATAGACTATCCGTCTTTTTCAAGGGATTCTCTTTCTATTAACTGTTGTAAAGAATTCCAAAAAAATAATTTTAATTATTTTTATAAAACATATTGCGTATTTCTAACCGTTAATCTATAATTAGACTAGTTAATAACCCGCAAATATAAATAAACATAATTACTTAACGAAACATCTCATAGTCTTCTAAAAACTAAGAAATAATATCAATTCTTTTAGCCATTCATCTTTATTGAATGACTTTTTTTATTTCTAAACAACAATAACCCCTAATACATTATATAGATTATCCGGAACAAAAAAACGATAATTTTTATTAGATACATAAAAAAATGATCGTACCTATTTTTGATGTATCTATCTTCTCAGCTCGTGAGTCATTGCTTCCCACAATACAAAGAAGCATCTGCGATCGAGAACTCCTTTCGCAGATGCTTCTTTTGATTATTCTTTTTAATATAACACTCTTCCAGCACTTTCAAACGGGTACCAGCTTGTATGGGTGATCTTCACCACATCACCTGGCTGCGGCGCTTGAATAAAATACCCATCCCCAATATACAAAGCTACATGGTGGGCAGGTCTCCCCCAAAACACTAAATCGCCTGGCTGTACTTCACTAACGGGTATTTCCTTCACTGCCGCCTGTTGTGCTTGGCTGACTCGTGGAATCGAAACACCATTTTGGGCAAAGACCCATTGCATTAGTCCACTACAGTCAAAGCCGCTCGGTGTGGTACCTCCCCAAACATAAGGTACTCCAAGATATTGTTTGGCTGACAAAATGATCGCCTGAGCTTTATCCGAAACTTCTTCACTGGTAGAAAAGTTCTGACCAAGAACAACCTGCTCCAGCAATGCCTCTTGTTGCGCCTTCGTTGCTTCTTCTTGTTTGCGCTCTTCTTCTTGTATTTGAGCCAATACTGCTTCATTATCCTTTAGCTCTTTTTCCAGTTGTTCTTTACTAGACTGTTGAGTTGCCATCGTAGTTTGTAATTGTTCTTGAACGGTTTGATATTCTTCTTGTTTTTTCTCCAGCTCTTTTTGCTGTTTCGTAAGATTCTCAGTCAATTCGGTATATTCCTTGGCTTTTGCGTCATCGGATTGCCGAATCGTTTCTACTCCCTTGATGGAGCTCAGCATCTTTGTCCAGCCTTCCAGTTGAAAGAAGTTCACTTTCCGATCAGCGTCCTTCAGTTGAATGGCTCGTACTCGCTCTTGAATTTCTTTTTCCAATTGCGTCAGCTTATCTGTCATATCCGTCACTTTCTTCTCTTGAATAGTGAGTTCTTGAGTTAAGGCTTGGCTCTTCTTTTCTTGTTGTTCTTGCTCAACCACCGTTGTCGAAATTTCATCATTCAATTGGCTTAAACGTTCCTGCAATTCGGTAATCGTCTGTTGGGTTTCTTCTTTAGGCTCAGCATGAACTGGCGTCATGAAGCAGAATAATCCCATACTTACGATGACCGCTATGTATAACTTTTTCATTCAAACACCTCTGTTCTTAACATTATTCGAACTATACTAACCTTTATTGTAAACAATCTCTCACTCTTAATCGTGTTCATCATTCACTGCAAGCAGACGCTTCTCATCTTGTTTGACAAAATGAAGCTGACCATTTTTCTTTTTACAAATATAATGAAGAAAAATGTGTTCCCTTCATTATATTCATATTTGGTCGCGACTAGCAATACCTTATGCACAAATATTTTTGCTTTTTTTAATTTAAAAATAGCATAGACTAAATTTTTACTATTTGGAAGTTAGCCTTGCGGAACAATTCGTACAATTAGCTACCTTTACGTAGATTAGTTAGAACAACCCACCAAACGTAAAAGAGAGAAAATAACCTAGCCAAAAGGCTGTCAGTTATTCTCTCTTGTCATTTTTTTACAGTTATTCGATTGCACACTCCGTTTGAATTTTTCAGGCAACTTCTATTTTAGAATCTTTTTTTTAGGAGCTTTCTCAATTATCTCCGAACCATTCTTGAGGTTAGCAGCACAGAAATAGATGCTTCCAACAGTGAACCTACTCAACTAATTACACAAACAGCTTTTAAGATTGAATTATTTAATCGTTACATATTCTAAATCAACCAGCTTCGCCCAAGCTTCAATTTGTTCAGTTGTCAGCTTCAATGAAACCACGGTGTGATGCCCACCGCCTGTGCGAATCCAAGCACCGACTCCCTCATGGAAATTCGGTTTCACCTTCCATAATACTCGTGCCACTGGCAAGTTCGGAGCCTCCTCAGTTGGTTCGAAAGCTTCTACTTCATTGATTAGCAGCTTATAATGAGTGCCAAAATCAGCCATGGAAACCACGACGCCATCACCAGCTTTTCCATCAAAGACTAAGCGAGCAGGATCTTCACGATCACCCATTGATAATGGAGAAACGACAATTTTTGGTTTGTTAACAGCTAAGGTAGGATCGACCTCCATCATATGAGACTGCAAAATTGCTTCTTTTCCAGCAGCTAATTCATACGTATAGTCTTCCATGAAGCCAGTGTTTTCGTTGTTAGCCATCACCTTTAACAAACGATCCAAGGCAGCCGTTTTCCAGTCGCCTTCTCCAGCAAACCCATAGCCTTCAGCCATTAATCGTTGAACGGCTAAGCCTGGCAGCTGCTGCATGCCGTACAAATCTTCAAAATTAGAACTAAAGGCATTGTAATTCCCTGCCTCTAAAAAGCGTCGCAAGCCGATTTCCTGTTTTGCCTGTACCTTCACATGAGCTTCCCACGTCCCATGATCGTAATCGCCGTAATCAAAATCATAAAGCTCTTTGTATTCGGCAAATAAGGCTTCCACTTCTTCTTCCTTCACTGCATCAATGAATTGAACCAAATCTCCAATCCCAAAATAATCGACGACCCAGCCAAATTGAATCTGAGCTTCTACCTTGTCGCCTTCTGTTACCGCTACATTTCGCATATTATCACCAAAGCGAGCGACTTTAATATTGAAGCTTTCGTTGTAGGCCACTGCCACATCCAGCCAATCAGCAATTTGAGACTGGACACTTTCTGTTTGCCAATAGCCGACAACGATTTGGTTTTGCTTTTTCAAGCGTGCATTGATGAAGCCATATTCACGATCGCCATGAGCCGATTGGTTTAAATTCATGAAGTCCATATCAATTGTTTCCCAAGGGATACTTTCATTAAATTGAGTCGCTAAATGCAGCAATGGCTTTTGCAGCAGCTTGGTTCCGCGAATCCACATTTTTGCTGGAGAAAATGTATGCATCCATGTAATTACGCCAGCTACCTCATCACGATAGTTAACTTCCTTCATGAGGTTTGTGATGGTATCTGCTGTTACTGCTAATTCCTTCAATACAATTGGATAGCGCATCTTGCCGCTTTCGTTTAAACCCTTGACGATTGTTTCCGCATTGCTTTTCACGCTTTGTAATGCTTCTTCTCCATATAAATGCTGTGACCCTACAACAAACCAAAATTCTTTTTTACTGATTTCTAACATTGTATTCGCTCCTCTTAGTTAATAATTTTTTTGATTGACTAATTTGCTTGCCCGTAATAGGCGTTTTTTCCATGTTTTCGTAAATAATGTTTATCCAATACTCGCTGCGGTAATTCTTCTGCGTAGGTATTTAATTGACGAGTGAACAAATTCGTTTTTGCTACCTCATCCAGCACTACCGCATTCATTACTGCACTTTTAGCATCTTTGCCCCAAGTAAAGGGACCATGTCCATGCAGTAGAACACCAGGAATCTCCATAACATCGATTGCTCTTTCTTTAAAAGTTTCTATAATGACATTGCCCGTCTCATGTTCATACCCCGCATCAATTTCTTGTTGGGTTAAAAATCGGGCACAGGGAACACTGCCGTAAAAAGTGTCAGCATGCGTGGTTCCCATTGCTGGCAAGTCTATACCAGCTTGAGCCCAGATCGTTGCCCAAGTAGAATGCGTATGGCAAATCCCACCAATTTCTGGAAAAGCCTTATACAAAACGGCATGTGTCGGTGTATCTGAAGAAGGATTCATTTCCCCTTCAATTACTTGGTTCTCTAAATCTACCACCACCATATCGGAAGCCTTCATCTCTTCATAGCTGACTCCGCTTGGTTTGATAACAAAATAGCCTGTTTCGGCATCAAAGGCACTCACATTTCCCCAAGTGTACTTAATCAAGCCTTGCTTAGGTAATTCTAAATTGGCTTGAAAAACTTCTTCTTTTAATTGTTCCAGCATCTAAACCTCTCCTTATTTCAAACCATCGATTGCGGCTTTTTCGATTGGCAAGCCTTTTAAATAGCGATCAGTAAATTCCCCATAGCCTTGCAGGTCTTCTTCGGTTGGAATAACCGTGATTCCTTCACTTTCGGCAAAAACCTTTTGTTCTAGAAATTCTGCTAACGATAGTTGTTCTTCAGATATCCGATAAGCAGCCAGTAAAGCAATCCCCCAAGCACCGCCTTCGCCAGCTGTTTCCAGCACCGTCACCGGCGCTTCCATTGCTGCTGCTAAGATCCGCTGACCAACTTCAGGGGTTTTGAATATTCCGCCATGACCAACTAATTTGTCGATCTGAATCTGCTCTTTTTTTAGAATTTCCATACCGATTCGCATGGCACCAAACGCACTAGACAAATGCAGGCGCATGAAATTGGCTAAGCTAAAATCACTTTCAGGTGTCCGAACAAATAATGGTCTGCCTTCATTGAGTCCGGTAATATTTTCACCAGAATAATAGCCGTACGACAACAAGCCGCCACAGTCAGGGGCACCCTCCAAGGCTTTAGTGAATAGCGTGTCATATAGCTTTTCTCCGCTAATCTCCAATCCTAAGCTTTCAGCAAATTCTTTGAACAGCTTTACCCAGGCATTAATTTCAGAGGAACAATTGTTAGTGTGAACCATCGCTACTAAATCGCCAGCGGGGGTGGTCACTAAATCAATTTCAGGATGAACCTCCTTTAATTCCTCTTCCAAGACAATCATGGCAAATGCAGAGGTACCCGCCGAAACATTTCCAGTCCGTTGACCAACACTATTGGTGGCAACCATACCAGTTCCCGCATCCCCCTCTGGTGGACAAAGAGGAATTCCTGGCTGGAGTGTTCCAGTCGGATCAAGCAAATAGGCACCTTCCTGAGTCAGAATACCCGCACTTTCTCCAGCCAGCAGAACCTTTGGCAAAAGCTCCTGCAGCTCTTTAGTAAAGCCTTCCTTTTCAGCTAAATCCTTAAAAATATTCAACATAGTCTGATCGTAATTTTTCGTAGAGCTATTGATGGGAAACATGCCAGACGCATCGCCAACCCCTAATACTTTTCGTCCGGTCAACTGCCAATGAATATAGCCTGCCAAGGTAGTTAAAAAAGTGATGTTCGCTATATGCTCTTCTCCATTTAAAATCGCCTGATACAAATGAGCGATGCTCCATCGTTGAGGGATATTGTAGTGAAAAGCCGTAGTCAGCTGTTCTTCTGCTTCACCGGTAATAGCGTTGCGCCAAGTTCTAAAAGGAACCAGCAGCTCATCCTGTTGATCGAAGACCATATAGCCATGCATCATTGCGCTAAAGCCGATTGAGCCAATCTTAGTTAAGGTTTCACCGTACTTTTCAAACACTTCTGCGGCCATTTTTCGATAGCTGACACGTAAGCCCTTCCAAATATCCTCTAATGAATACGTCCAAATGCCCTCTTCCAGCTTGTTTTCCCACTCGTAGCTTCCAGCTGCAACCGGTGTTAAATCTGATCCAATTAATACAGCCTAAATTCGTGTCGAACCAAATTCAATGCCCAAGGCTGTTCGTCCGTCCATAATATCCAGCTTGGTCTGAACCATCTTTTCTTCGCTTTTAATAGGAATCGCCTCCTTATTTCCACTATTTGATAAGCCCAGTATATAGTTTGTGTACGTACATGTCAATGTAATTAATGAAATCTGTACGTACACAACCCAAAAAAATAAACAGCCTGCAATAGGCTGTTCTAATGAGTTTTTACTTTTCCAATACAGAATCTCTTTTCACCAATTCAGGTTCATAAAGAAGGCTCTCCCCGTTTTTCCCTGTCTCAACGGCTTGAACAATCCACTTTGCAGCATCACTCCCCATTTTTTCTTTAGGGTGCGTCAAAGTAGACAACTTTACTGCCCCAACTTTGCTTAACGAGGAATCGTCATTTCCAATAATAGAAATCTGCTCGGGGACTTGATAACCCCCTTCTACTAGACGATCCAGCAGCAAGCTTGCAATCTGATCATTGTAGCAAACTACCCCGGTAATTTCAGGTGCTTCTTTTAAACGAGTTTTTACTAAATCAGGTACTTGTTTTCTGGTTTCCGTTGTATACGTCACAATATCCTCAGGTGCAAATTGAATTTCGTATTGCTCACAGGCCTGAATAAAGCCTTTCATTCGATATTTCCCCTGCAGATCGTCAATTTTTGTTACAAAAAGCAGCTTATCCTGCTGTTGATGGATCAAATACTCTGCGGCTAAAAAGCCTGCCTTCACATCATCCACACAGATTGATGCCGATTCCAGCTCTTCATAAACCGCATTAATCATTACCATCGGAATTCCTTGTTCTCTCAATCGTACATACAAAGCTAA
The DNA here is from genome assembly GCF_050498925.1 of Enterococcus sp. AZ163. Classification (NCBI taxonomy): domain Bacteria; kingdom Bacillati; phylum Bacillota; class Bacilli; order Lactobacillales; family Enterococcaceae; genus Enterococcus; species Enterococcus sp. AZ163. Next base: position 1,665,807 of record NZ_JBIPAO010000001.1, on the reverse strand, counting down.
GTTGGGGTTGTACTGGTTGCTTTTGGTGGGCTCGACAATTAGACCATCCACTCCGTAGCGAATCATCTTTTCCAGACAAGCCTTTTCCTGCTGATAATCGTTGTTGGTACTGGCCAGTAATAAAGAATACCCATGCTCACTTAAGGTTTTCTCAATCCCGCGAATAATCGAAGGAAAGATATAATCCGACAGGTAAGTTGTAATGACTCCGATTGTTTTTGGCGTTGGACCTTTACTTCTTTTATAGGCATCATCGACATATGTACCTGAACCTTTTTCTTTTCTCAAGTAGCCTTCATTGACAAGCTGGGCAATGGATTGCCGAACGGTATGACGACTCACCTCGTAATCTTTTTGCAGCTGCAGTTCAGGAGGAATCGTTGTGCCTACTGGATAATCGCCAGAAAAGATCTTTTCTTTTAGTTCATCTGCAATAATTTGATACTTCGTTTTGCTCATGAGGTTAGTCCTTCCTATCAATTTGTCCGAACATTTTTTTCATTGTAGCATACTTCATCGCTGGAAGGGAATGCTTACAAAAAAAGAGAGTACAGCTTTCGCCGTACTCCTGCGTTAACCTTCTAGTTCTTCTCCTGATCCAACCAAACCGCCATATTCCCTTCCTCCCGGTTGGCCCAAGCATAGTAAGGAATCAATTTTATTTTCGCGTCTTTCCATTTTGTCGGAATGTATTCATGATAAAGAGAAGGCTCCTTTTCTTCTTCTGGTGTTTTTGCTGCCGCATAAATTACCCCTAAGCCCCCTAACAATTCTGATTCAAAACGATAATCAAGCTGTCCATTAGGTGCCAGACTATATTTCCAAACGGACTTTTCTTGATCCGTCTCCTCAAGACAATAAACCAATGGCCCTCTTTGAATCGCGACCTTGCCAAAATTGTAAACCACATTGGTATTGGATTGATATTTCTTGATTGACATGTCTAGAAGCAATTCAATGCTTGTTGTCCCAGGTACTGCTTCTAAATAAATAAAGCCATCGTTTAATTGGTAGTCTTGCGTTTCCCCATTGATTGATAATCGGGCATTTTTCTGTGACCATTGAGGGATTCGAATACCCAAAATACAGGGTTCATCAGAAGTATTTTCTACTTTATAGTTGATCGTACCCTCCCATGGAAAATTGCTCTCTTGCTGAATCGTCACCCCATTCTCAAAGGTAGCTTGGTTAGAAATAAACTGATGAGAAAGAATCACGTCTTCTTTTACTGCATAAATGTATTGATCCACTGAGGCTATAAGCCGTGCAACATTGCTAGGACAGCAGGCACAGCCAAACCACTCAGCCCGATGGGTCAACACATGGTTGCGGCTAGGATTGTGCGCTGAAATGTCTGGATCTGCCAGCAGCGGGTTCACATAGAAGAAATGCGTGCCATCCAAGGAAATGCCGCTAATAATCCCATTGAATAATTGCTTTTCTAACACATCGGCATATTCGCCTTTGGTTTCCAACTTAAGCATTTCTCTGGCAAAAAAGACCATGCCTACAGAAGCACAGGTTTCGCCATACATGGTGTCGTTAGGCAAATCATAGTTGCCAGTAAAGGATTCTCCAATATTCGTGGAGCCTATACCACCTGTAATGTACATTTTTTGATGTACGATATTGTTCCAGAATCGCTGACAGGTTTCCAGTAGGCTTTTGTCACCAGTTAGTCGCGCAACCTGAGCCATCCCAGCGCAAAGATAAACGACTCTTACCGCATGTCCTTCTGCTGTTTCTTGTTGGCGTACAGGTTCAGCCGCTTGATAATAGGACAAAGGAAAATTTCTCATCCCATCAATGACATCTCGATCTAGTCCGTCTGCAGCAATTTGCCGATCAAAGAAATCGTCTTGTCCACGTTGATCAATAAAGAAATGAGCCAAGTCTAAATAGTTTGATTCTTCGGTTAGCTCATAAAGTCTTGCCAGTGCCAGCTCGATTTCAGGATGTCCATCGTATCCAGGAATTTGATCTGCCCCCGGACCAAAATGCTTCAGCATGCAGTCAGCCATTTTAACGGCGATCGACAAAGCTTTTTGATTTCCCGTAACTTCAAAATAAGCGACTGCTGCTTCAATATAATGCCCCATTGTATATAACTCATGGGACTGCTTCAATCGAGCAAACTTACGGTCTGGTGCCTCAATTTGGAAAAAACTAACTAAGTATCCGTCACCCTCCTGAGCCTGAGCAATTAGATCAATCAAAAGGTCGGTAATTTTTCTTAACTCCTTATCTGGATGATAGGTCAACGAATACGCCGCAGCTTCCAGCCATTTATAAACATCGGTGTCTTGAAAGGTATAGCCATTATGGGTACCTTCTTTTAGTCCAGCTGCAATTTCTAAATTTTGGATCGCATGGCTATGCTCCTGATGCTCTTCATTTCCGCCAGGTTCATGGGTAATGGAAATATCGGCCGAATCATTCATCACTTCCCACTGATATGGCAATACCTCCTTCACAATTAATTCCCGGTATTGGTTCCAGAATTCAGAAGTAATTTGGATGTCTTTTAACTGATTTTTCTTTTTAGTGATCATTTTTTTCTTCCTTTCCAGCATCGTTTGCTTGTACCTAAAAATATAAGCTTTCAAAACTCACTTGTAAGCGTATACTTCTGTATAAAAGGTGGACTTTTGCGAAACCGTTCGTTTTCAGTCGGTTTTTTCCGTAGAAAAAGTAGATAAACCCGGAAATTAAATCTATTTACGAATTTTTTCGTTATAATCAAGTCAAACTAGTCAAGGAGGAACTGCGATGTTGGCGATTGATTTGCAGCAACCAGTGTTTTACTATAAAGCCGGTGAATTTTCTGCTGGTACTGGCTGGCAGCACAAGAAGATGTTCCATGACAAAGATTTTGAAATTATTTTTTGCTTGGAAAATCACTTGTCTTTAATGATTGACGGTCAGCCGATTCATTTGAAGAAAAACGACTGCTTAGTTTTACCACCCGAAACAACCATTGAAGGTGCCCAGCTTTCAGCCCAACCGGTTCGTTTTTATTGGTTGCATTTTTACGCACAATGGCAGCTGTTGCCTACTGATGATCAGACGGTTAGTCAGCTGCAAAAGGCATTTAATCAGCACAAAACAGTGACAGCTTACAGCAATCGATGTGTGCTGCCTGGCTTGTTTACAATCAAGGAGCCCAATTTCTTAATTATCTTGATGAATCAGTTATTAAATGTGTCCAATACTTATTACTATAGCGCCAAAATGGCAGATACCTTGACTCAAACGATATTGCTTGAATTGTGCAATCAATACTTGGCTGTCTCTTCCACCATGGGAGAAGAGTACGATGCCAAAATTCATCAAGTAGCCGAGTGGATTCGCGCAAACATGAGTGAGGAGTTATCTATCCAAGACATTGCTGATCATTTTGAAGTTTCTCAAGATTATCTCTCTCGCCAATTCAAAAAGGCGTTTGGCAAGAATCTACGAGATTATTTGATCAACTTAAAAATCTCCGTAGCAAAAGTGTTGCTGGTGCAAACCACTTTACCAATCAAAGCGATTGCGGAATTGTCTTATTATGCCGATGAAAAATATTTTATTCGTATGTTCAAAAAACGGACAGGCTTAACCCCTAACAAATACCGAAAAGCCTATTCTGGCAACCATCAAAACAATCCCTATATTGATCCAAAGCTGCCGATTCCTCAGGCGGTTGAAAAATTACTGGGACAATAGCAAACCGCCAGCCACTCAAAATTTGAGTGGTCTTTTTTATCAAAAAACGGAAATGTATACTTTTACTACGTTTAAATCCGTTTTATTCTCTTTTGTAACCTCTTACAATTATCCACATAGATATCTATGAAATTGAAAAGAAGGAGCAAAAAAATGAAAGACATTGTTGCGGCAAAGAAAAAAGCACACCCTCTAGTTAAGAAGCTGGCTTATGCTAGTACAGATGGTGCTGGAAATTTATTGTTTTGCATCATCAGCAGTTATATTCTCTATTTTTATACAGATGTTTATGGTTTAACCGTGGGGACAGCAGGTATTTTACTGCTGATTGCGCGAATTGTTGATTCCTTCGATGCCCCATTTTGGGGATCTGTTATTGACCACACTAAGAGTAAATATGGACAAAGTCGGCCTTGGTTTCTGTGGTTGGCGATTCCCTTTGCAATAGCTACTGTGTTGGCCTTCTCCACGCCTAACTTATCGGGAACCGCAAAGGTAGTTTATGCAGGAATAACTTATGTCGTTGCTGGTACGATTTACAGTGGGATTGCTACTCCGATTACCTCTATTTTGCCGAATTTATCCAACGATCCGGATGAGCGGATTCATTTGAATTCTTTTAGAATGGTGGGAGGCAATGTCGGAAACTTTGCAGCAGTTACCTTTGCGTTACCGTTGGTCGCACTCTTTGGTGGAGGCGATGATCGAAAGGGCTTCAGTCTAATGGTGGCTTTCTTCGGAGTTATTGCCGTTGGATTGCTCTTCTTTGCCTTTTTCAACTTGGAAGAAATCAATACAAAAAAGGCGGTCAGTGTTCCTTTCAAGAATAGTTTGAAAGCGGTTAAGGGGAATTGGCCTTGGGTATTGCTGGTTTTGGCTAATTTAGCTTTTTGGATGGCTTTAACGGTGCGGACTTCTGCTTTACTTTATTATTTTGAATACAATCTAGTCAGTAAAAATCTAGTGCCTTTGATTAATGGGGTTTCCTTAATTCAGGTTGGAGGAATGATGGCCATTCCATTTATTTCTAAAAAACTTAAAAAGACGGGAACGATGATTATTGGCTTGGGGTTGGCAGTAGTCGGGCAATTCCTGCTGTTTTTATCTGGAACCTCGATGACTTTCTTGGTGATTTCTTGGGCGATTGCTTGCATTGGTTCAGGAATCGCTTGTTCAATGCCCTTTGCGATGCTTTCAGATGCGGTAGATTTTGGGGAATGGAAAAGCGGCATTCGTTCCAGCGGATTTCTGTCGGCAATGGGCAGCTCTTTCTGTATTAAGGTTGGGGCTGGTCTAGGCAGCTACTTTTTATCTGTCATTATGGCAAAAACTGACTACGTTGCCAATCAAGTGCAAACTAGTCAGGCCTTAGCAGGGATTCAATTTGTTTTTCTATGGTTGCCGGCCATTCTATTTGCTCTAGCAGCCGTTCCAATGCTGCGTTACTACAGATACGAAAAACAAGAAGGTTTTATCCGAGCAGAATTGTTAACTCGCCGAGAACAATCAGAACAGTAAGAAAAGTGGTTCAACGTCGTTAACTTGAAAAGACCCGCCTTATTAGAGCCGTTCATCTGGAGCCTTTACAGATGAATGCTCTTTTTATATCCGTCCTTCTTTATTAGGAAACCAATACACAGGAAAAGCCGCTCAACAGAATTGTTGAACGGACTTCGGTCAATAGGTATGGTTTATTGTTGAACAGTTGTGCCGCTTTTGCCAGTGATGGCTTCAGAGGCTTGCTCTAGAGAAGCAATAATGGCTTTGCGGCCAGCTTTTGATTCAGCAAAGTCAATCGCTGCTTCAACTTTTGGCAGCATACTGCCGGGAGCAAACTGATCTTCTTTAATATACTCTTTCATTTTCTCCACTGTGGTATCAACTAGTGCTTCTTGATTATCTTTACCGAAGTTGACGAATACATGGTCAACTGCTGTTAAGATAATAAAGACGTCCGCATCGATTAAGGCTGCCATTTTAGAAGCAGCGAAATCTTTATCAATCACTGCGTCCACGCCTTCATAGCGTTTGCCGTGATAAACGACTGGAATACCGCCTCCTCCGCAGGCAATAACTACCTGACCTGCATCGACTAAGGTTTGCAGGCTGATTTTTTCATAGATATCCATCGGTTTTGGTGAAGGAACTACTCGGCGCCACCCACGTCCAGCATCTTCTTTATAGATATCGCCGGTTTCATCCATAATTTTCTTTGCAGCGGCTTCATCATAGTAACCACCAATTGGCTTGGTTGGATTCTTGAAGGCCGGATCTTCTGGATCAACGACTACCTGAGTAAGCATTGAAACAACTGGTACATCATTTACTCCACGAGCAACTAATTCTTCATCGAGGGCTTGTTGTAAATGATAACCGATATAGCCTTGGCTCATGGCTGTACATTCTGGGAAAGGCATTAGCTTTTCCGGATCGTCATTTCCCATATTTTCAAAAGCTAAACGGATTTGACCAACTTGTGGACCGTTCCCGTGAGCAATTACTACATGGTGTCCGTCTAAAATTAAATCAGCAATTGATTTTGCTGCTAATTCGGCTTTAGTTAGTTGTTCATTGGCTGAGTTGCCTAAGGCGTTTCCACCTAAAGCAATAACAATTTTCGACATGTGAAACCCTCATTTCTGATTTCGTTAAAAATCTTTATTGGATAATTTTCCGGCTACCCTTCTTGGAAAGATAGCCGGAATGACTGTTTAGCGTTTTGGTTGTTGTTGCGTGATACAGTGAACGTTTCCGCCGCCGTATACAACTTCGACTGTGTTTACACCTACGATTTCTTTACTTGGGAACATTTCTTTCACTTGTTCCAAAGCTAGTGCATCATTTTCATCGCCGTATTGCGGTACGATGACACCGTCGTTAGTAATCAAGAAGTTCATGTAAGAAGCGATACAGATGTCGCCATCTTCACGAGGCATTGTACCTTCTACATAGTCAATCTTAAAGTTGCCATCAATCGTTACTGTTTCAACTGGGCAGCATAATTTGTGGACTTTTAGCTTGCGGCCTTTAGCGTCAGTCATTTCTGACAGACGTTTGTACGCATCTTGAGCTGCTTCATAGAATGGGCTCTTTTCATCTTCTGTGTAGATACAAGCTACTTCACCTGGTGCTACGAAGCAGGCAACATCATCTACGTGTCCATTGGTTTCTTCAGGGTCAATTCCATCGCCTAACCATAAAACTTTTTCAACGTTTAGGTAGTCACCCAACATTTTTTCAATTTCTTCTTTGGACATATGTGGATTACGTCCTTCACTTAATAGACACATTTCAGTTGTCAAAACAGTTCCTTCGCCATCCACGTGGAATGATCCGCCTTCTAATACGAATCCGCTGGTCCGGTAAGAATCCACCTGTTCGATTTCACAAACCTTTTGAGCAATTAAGTCATCTTGATCCCATGGGAAGTACAAGCCATCAACTAGTCCGCCCCAAGCATTGAATTCCCAGTCTGCTGCACGTAATTCGCCTTTATCATTGATTAAGAAAGTTGGTCCGCAGTCACGGATCCATGCATCGTTATTAGACATTTCATAAACCGTAACTTCAGGTGGTAATTGACGACGACAGTTTTGGAATTGCTGCTGAGATACCACCACGTTCATTGGAGTAAATTTGCTGATTGCTTTTGCTACATCAGCAAAAGCTTCTTGTACGGGTTTACCACCGTCGCGCCAGTTATCTGGACGTTCTGGCCAAATCATCCATACTTTTTCCTGTGGTGCAAACTCTGCGGGCATTCTAAACCCGTCTTGTTTCGGTGTTGTCGCTTCGATTCTCTTTGCCATTGTTATCGGCTCCTTCTTTTGTTATTTTTTTGAAAACAATAATCGCTTCGCCAAATAGGATAAAGACTACTGCCCCGATAGTAATCGGCAGCTGTTCAGTTAGTGATGCCGCATCAAACTGCAACGGAATTGCAGTAAAGATCAAAGAAACAATGATCATCAGCATCGGTGCAATTACTAATAGCTTCAATACGCCATCTCCACCGCCGACTTTAAATGGCCGAGGGGTATCTGGATCGATTTTACGTAATTTGTAAAAGGCTGGGAATACTGGTACATAAGACAACAGGAACATTACTAGGTTCAATGAGAAGAAAGCCCAGAATAGATCTTGGTTTGGCAAGATTGGCGCAATCACAACTACGACTGTGGCTACGATTCCGTTCATTAAAGCTGTTCCAATCGGCATTTCATTTTTTGAACTACGTTTTGCAAAGAATTTTGGCATGTCGCCATTTTCAGCTGCATAACAAGCGGTGTTGTTTACACCTAATGACCAAGAAATCATATTTCCAAATAGGGTTAACAGGAAGAAGAAGGCCATCAAGATAATGAACCAACCTCCAGTTGATCCAGTTAACAGCTTGAAGCTGTCCATCATTCCGCTGCCGGTACTGATTTGATCCGTTGGGATAGCTACCCCAATACCAAAGGCAGAGAAAATGTAAATCGCTGCAATGACAATTCCAGCTGCTACAATTGCTTGCGGAATTTGTTTTTTAGGATTTTCCATATCGTCCGCAAAGGTACAGATAACTTCAAATCCTAACAAATTGAAGATGATAACTGAAATAAAGGAAAGACTATTTAAATCAAAAGATGGCAACATCGATTGCACGGTAAATTCGTTCGCCATACCTTTAGTAAAGGCTACGTATAGACCTAAACCACCAATTAATACGGCCAAAATCATTTTGATTACCGCCGCACCATTCAAAATCCAAACACTGTCACTGACTGGATAAAAGCTAATCCAGACAACTAACCAAATAAATACGAGTTGAATGATGATCGAAGGAATGACTGGAAATTCAATTCCGGTCATGGTAGTCAGCAATTCTGGACACATTACCGCCAGTGAAGCCAACCATAATGGGAAGTTAATCCAATAATACCAAGAAACCCGTGATCCCCAGCGGTGACCGAAGGCTTTGGTTACCCAGTCGTAAATACCGCCGTCGCCGATATAAGTGGTTCCTAATTCTGAAGAAATGAGACCATAGGGTAATAAAAAGGCAATCAGCAGGAAAATCCACCAGAAGAACTGGGAGTTTCCGATTGCGGCAACCGGTGCTGCAGCTTCTGCTACGAATACCACACAGATTACGGAAAGAATGGCACTCATCAAGCTAAATTTTTTCTTTTGTTCCATTTTTCTCTTCCTCTCTATAATGGAAGGAATGGTTGAGGCAGGCGCCTCAACCATCTAATGAAAATAAGTCCTTAGCGAAAAGCAGAGTTATTTCCATTCCTACGCTGTTTTACAGTGGTTTCTTGATGAACATTTCTAGTTCTGCTTTTGCTTCAGCTGTTGCTGCTTCGTCAATTGGATTCTTTTCTGCATAATCATCCATCAAATAAACTAACAATCCACGAATCGAAGTCAAACGGTTTTCCGCTTCATCGAAACAGATAGAGTTTGGTCCGTCCATTACTTCATCTGTTACTTCTTCACCGCGAGAAGCTGGTAAGCAATGCATGAATTTCGCATCTTTGCCGGCTTTATTCATTAATTCATCATTGACTTGGTATTTAGGATAGAAAGTACTCATCCGTTCTTCTTCAGACAATTCTGCTTCGTATAAGCCGTACCATACATCGGTGTAAACGAAGTCAGCACCTACAATTGCTTCAACATCATCCGTTACAGTGTAAGTTCCGCCAGATACTTTGCAGTTTGCTTCTAATTTTGCTTTGTGATCGTCGTTTAATTGGAAGCCTTTTGGTCCGAATTGTACAAAATCCATTCCCATCTTAGTAGTAACTAAACCTAATGAGAAGCATACTTGTGTTGCATCACCGATAAAGGCTACTTTACAGTCTTCTAATTTTTTGCCTGCTGGTAAATGTTCTACCATTGTAGTTAAGTCGCCAACCTCTTGTGTTGGATGATTATAATCAGACATTCCGTTGATTACTGGAATAGTTGCGTGTGTTGCTAAGTCGTTTACACTGTGGTGACGTTCTACCCGTGCCATTAAGATATCTACTAAACGAGATAATACGCGGCTAGTATCTTCAATTGTTTCGTGTCCGCCTAATTGGATTTGGCCTGGTGCTAAATATTGCGCATGTCCACCTAGTTGAGTCATCGCTGTTTCAAAGGATACTCGGGTTCTAGTAGAAGATTGTTGGAAGATCATTCCCAATGTTTTGTTTTTTAATAGAGGTGGATAGAAACCATTTTTGATCGCCTTTTTAATTTTTAATGATAAGTCAACGATGTATAAAATTTCCTCCTTCGTATAATTCTCCGTTGTAATGAAATCGCGTTTTGCCATGATGATTCCTCCTATAAGATAGTTTTTCGTTTGCTTTGCATCCACAATGTATCAATTTATGAAAGGGTTTACGATAATCTTTTAGTTGTAAACGCTAACATCTTTAGAAACGGTGAATAACCAGGGTTTATTTATAGTTGTAAACCGCTTTCTCAAAAAGGTTTAGATAAGTTTAGGGACTAGTTTAGACGAATGACGCAAAAATTCCTGGAAAAAAATGTTATAATTATTCCATGGAAAAATTGTAGCATGATTTTAGTAAATGGTTCGTCGAAAGGGGTTACAAATATGATCGCCATTTTCATATACAATATTGTTTTGATCGTTTTATATACAATTACGATGTCTACCTCCCTCATTTTCTATCTTAGAGAAAAACGCAAAATTTTTCTCGCGTTCTCAGTCTATCTATCCTTCTTTATTCTTGATAATGTTATTATTTACATGACTGAATTCTTCAATACCTTTGCACACCAGTACAACCAAACGTTTATGAGCGTACCGGCTGCCAAGACCATTATTTTCGTAGTAAATGCCTTTTGTTCCTTATGGATTGTGAATTTATTAGCTAAATCTAAGATCAAACCTTATCAAAATGCTTTACTCATTGTTCTAGCGGTCTGGATGCTGCTGACGCCATTGCTGGCTAATTCGGCCTTCAAGGTTTGGCTCTACTATCTGCCTAATCAGCTGTTTCTTTTCTATGTCGGGACCTATGCATGGGGTCGCTATAAAAAGACCGAGGGCTTATCCCCTACGGAAGCAACCTATTTGAAACGATTCGCTATTTTAGCAATTGTTTTCAGCCTAGCCATTTTATTAGAGGATACCTTTGTCATCTTCAATATTGATCAGTACACATCACTGACAATTAAAATCTATAATCGGAATATTTGTGAAGATATCTTCTCTATTTTGGTTTGTGTACTTGGACTAAACTATTTCTTGCGAGGAAATTCGCAGCAGGTTGCCGAGGCTGAGGAAGAGGTGCAGGAGGAGCGTCTGTTTGAACAGTTTTGTACGGCTTATCAATTTACTCAACGGGAAATGGAAATCTTCCGCTTGCTTTTGGAGCATAAGCAAAATCAAGAGATTGCTGATGAACTGTTTTTATCAGTGGGAACCGTGAAAACCCACGTCCATAATATCTTTATCAAGCTCGATATTAAGAAGCGAACGCAGATTCAAGGACTGTATGAGAAATATAAGCTGGACTTGGATGCTAAGTTGCTGGGAAACTGATGAAAGAAAGAACGCGATTGTGACAGAAGCTGGCAGCTCCGACAAACAAGAGAAATCATCTACGAGTAGCTTCTTATATTTTGGATTCCCCTTTTTATTTCCGCAAAACTCCGAGAAAGGGCCTATGACTTTTTATGTCACAGGCCCGTCTTTAGCTATGGCTGTTCCCTTAGAAGGTAACTGGCATCTTCATTTTTTCAGCATAGCATTCGTAAACTTCATTGGATAAGGAATAGCCTTTGCCCCAATGAGTTTCGATGGTTGCCCCCTTGGCACCATCCTTTTCAAAAGCAGTTCGGATACGTTTCATAAGCCAGGAGATTTGCGATAAATGAGAACTGCTGGCACCGTCTCCCCATATGTACTCGCACAGCTCTTCACGAGAAATAATTTCGCCGCGAGTCTGATACAGCTTGCTTAATACACGAGCTTCCATTTTGGTTAACTGCAGCGAGCTCAGCAAGCGTACTTCTCGTTGAACGATTTTATTTCTTGGGTCAAAGGAATAAACGGACCCTTCACTGGAAACTGACTCTTCCCATTTGTACAAACTTTCACGAAGCTCTTCAAGGTTCATGGCATCAGTAATTACTCCGTTAATCCCTTCTATGGATCCCTCTGCTTCGCTGTCGAAATATTGATCCACCTTACGCAGAATGATCTTAGGAGACTTTCGTAAACTTGGCATAATCCACTGGAGTTCCTCATTGGTGACTGTCTCACTAACGATGATACAATCGAAATAGCTGGCCAACATAATTTCATTAGGGCGTTCAATCAGTAGGCTCAACGTTTTTGGAGAAGAAAATACTTCACAATTCAATCGTTGCAGTCGCGTCTGGAGCTTTTGCTCCACTAAAATATTTTTCGTCAAAATCAATACAGAACTCATTTTTCCACCTTTTCTTTACTAGTAATAATCGCAGGATATTTTTATCATCTCTCCACCAACACTTTTTATGGTTCTAAACTTAACCATCCAAAACATAACAATAAAAACATTTAAATAATAACAAAAAATCACTAATATGTAAAGCTGAAAAATTTATTTCAGTCATATCAAAATTAGAATAAATACAATTTAAGAAAACGAATAAACTGTTTGTCCAAACTTATAAAAAAACGCCTATTCTTTTCATAATTTATCAATCAACGTAATTTATTTTTAGTTTTCTGATTTTTTCTGCTAAACCTTTCTCATTCCCTTATAATAAGACTAACTAACAAAAAAGGATCTGCTTATGGATATTCAAAAACTAGAAACCTTTATTCAGTTGGCTGAGCATTTAAATTACTCTAAGGCCGCTGAAGAAACCTACACTACACAAGGTAATGTTTCCAAGCATATTTTGGCATTGGAAAAGGAATTGACTGTCAATCTGTTTAATCGCTCCAAGCGTCAAGTAACTTTATCTGCGGCTGGGCACGAACTGCTGCCTTATGCTCAGGAAATTGTCCATCAGACTCACTTGATGCAGGAAAAAGCTGCCCAAGTGAAACAAAGGCAACAGCACTCACTAACTATCTATACCATTCCGACCTTAATTAACTATCCTGCCTTGGAAAAAATTGCGACATTTCGCAATCAGCATCCAGAGGTCAATTTGTTGCTGAAAGAGACTGAGAATGAGCCCTTGTCAGCCATTCGCTTTTTTGATGAGAATACCCTGTTCTTCACCCGATTATTCCAGCTGCCAGAGCATTCCTTTGACTACAAAATTGTTGATCAGGATTGTTTCGTGGCGGTGCTGCCAGCTGACCATCCTTTGGCTGAAGAAAAAGAATTGTCCTTGGAGCGTTTGGAAAGAGAAGCCTTCCTGCTGCTGGGAAAAGAAACCGGTCTTTTGAAACCGATTCTTCAACTGTGCCAGCAGTCTGGGTTTACACCTGAAAACAATTACGGCGGCTCCCGCATTGATCTAATTTTGAACATGATTGCCAGTGGTCTGGGTATTTCTCTATTAATGGAAAAAACGATTCTAGGAAAATTGCCGGAACAGATCGTTTACATCCCGATTGTACCTAACAAGCTCAGCCATCTATGCTTCGTTCGCAAGAAAGGACCGCATAGTACCGCCAACGATCTCTTTTGGCAATCCATTGAATAGCTCCATAAAAAGAAGTATTCCAAAACGGAATACTTCTTTTTAAAATGCGATTTGTTTTCTTCCTAATAAGGCGAATACAATAAAGAAGAAGGATTTTTATTAGGAGGAAAACAAATGAGCCAAGAAGAACTATACGATTTACGCAAGGTCTTAGAAGAATTAAAGCAAGAGCCTGGTGCTTACCATGAAACCGATGTCGAAGTGGACCCTGATTCCGAGCTGGCTGGTGCCTACCGCTACATTGGATCAGGTGGTACTGTGATGCGTCCTACTCAGGAAGGTCCAACCATGATGTTCAACACTATCAAAGGCTTCCCCGGTACGCGAGTGACTATTGGGATTATGGCCAGTCGGAAACGTGTCGGAAAAATTTTGAACTATGACTATCGTTACCTTGGTCGGCTATTAAAGGAATCTGTGGCAAATCCTATTAAGCCAGTGAAGGTTTCTAAAGAAGAAGCCCCTGCACAAGAAGTGGTACATTTAGCCACGGATGATGGTTTTGATATTCGCAAGATTTTACCGGCGCCGACTAACACGCCTCAGGATGCTGGTCCTTATATTACGATGGGCATAGTATTAGGTTCTGATCCTGACAAAACGATGAGTGATGTTACTATTCACCGAATGGTATTAGAAGACGAAGACACGATTGGAATGTATGTCATGCCTGGTGGACGTCACATTGGTCATTTTCAAGAACAATATGAAAAATTGAATAAACCCATGCCGATTACGATCAATATCGGACTTGATCCAGCAATTTCTATCGGAACGACCTTTGAACCGCCAACCACCCCTCTTGGCTACAACGAACTTTGGATTGCTGGAGCGCTACGTAATCAGCCAGTTCAATTAGTCGACAGCCTTACTGTGGATGAAGTGGGGATTGCCCGATCAGAATTTATCATTGAAGCTGAAATTTTGCCCAACGAACGTATGCAGGAAGATCTTCACACGAATACGGGTCATGCTATGCCTGAGTTTCCTGGCTATAATGGCGATGCAAATCCGGCGGTAAATATCGTAAAGGTTAAAGCGATTACTCATCGTAAAGACAATCCGATCATGCAAACCACCATTGGACCAAGTGAAGAGCATGTTTCCATGACAGGAATTCCAACCGAAGCCAGCATTCTAGATTTAGTAGAAAAGGCCATTCCCGGTAAAGTAGTGAATGTTTACAATCCTCCAGCTGGCGGCGGCAAATTAATGAGTATTTTGCAGATTCACAAGGAACGGGAAGCCGATGAAGGCATCCAGCGTCAGGCAGCGATTTTGGCACTGTCGGCCTTCAAAGAATTGAAGACAGTCATTTTAGTAGATGATGATGTGGATATTTTTGATATGAATGATGTGATGTGGACCTTGAATACACGTTTCCAAGGGGACAAGGATATTATCGTTCTGCCCGGCATGCGGAATCACCCATTAGACCCGTCAGAAATCCCTGAATACAATCCGGGTGTCATTCGCTTTCGTGGAATGAGTGCCAAGACTATTTTAGATGGCACAGTACCTTTTGATTTGAAGGATAAATTTATTCGAGCACAATTTAAGGATGTATCTGACTGGGAAAAATACTTGAGATAAGAAAGTAGTGAATTAGATGAAAAAAAGACGGATCGTCATCGGCATCACCGGCGCTTCAGGCACCATTTATGCATTGGATCTGTTGAAGGCCTTGAAAAACTATCCGGAAATTGAAACCCACGGAGTCATTAGTGACTGGGCCAAAGAAAATTTGAAAATCGAAACCGATATGACCTTGACTGAGGTTTATGATTTACTGGATTATCACTACTCAGTTAAGGATTTAGGTGCTTCTATTGCCAGTGGTTCTTTTCTAGTGGATGCAATGGTGATAGTGCCTACCAGCATGCGAACGGTTGGGGCAATTGCAATGGGCCTAGCAGATAACTTGATTACACGGGCTGCTGATGTGACTCTAAAGGAACAGCGGAAGCTGATTTTAGTTCCTAGAGAAACACCCTTGCATGCCATTCATTTAGAAAATCTGACTAAGTTAGCCAAAATGGGGGTACAAATCATTCCACCTATTCCAGCTTTTTACAACCAGCCCCAAACCATTCAGGACTTGGTGCATCATCAAACCATGAAGTTGTTGGATGCCCTGCAGATTGATAACGAGTTATCTGGTCGTTGGAAGGATGCTTAAGATGAATCAAACAGTCGTAAAAACGCAAGCCGCAGGTTTTACAATGTCTGCTGAGGCCAAACAAATCGGTGGAGATCTGCTGATCACTTTAACTGGTGGAGACACACCGCATATTGGTACGGTGACGACTTTCTCCCGTAATCAAAAGAGAGAGACCCTTCGTTTCGAGAGCCACAGCGGACGGTTCCATAAAGATGATGTTTTAGCTGAGAAGCTGTTGGAAATCCTGGCGCCCTTTATTCCGGGAAACTGTGTGATTATTTCAGGAGTCCATGTTAACGGAATTACGCAGGAACAAATTGCCGCTTCCTTTGATATGGCTGCTCAATTGAGTCAGCAGCTAGCTGACTGGCTGAAAAAAAATCCTTTTACCTCGAAAGCCCCTATCTACAAAAAGGATCACGATGTAAATGACTGAAAAATAGACACCCCTCGAAAATCTGCTGAAGATTTTTGAGGGGTGTCTATTTTGTATATAAGAATTTTCAACACTAGCAGAACTTCCCCATTGAAGCGTCAGATAAGCACACTTATTTTCTGCTTCATCGTTTGAATACGTTGCTCTGAAGCTATTCAATGGATGGTCTAAAAGATGTTTATTGTATGAATCTTAGCACTAGTTTAGAAGAATTGACTGTCTAAAAGACAACCACCTTTTTTAACTGGTCTCGTGCTCAGCTTATATCTTTTTCTTATCCTTTTTCATCCAGATAAATAATCCAGCTGACAAGGCTACTACAATTATCCCTACAGTTGCAAATAGATTGTTCAACTGCTCACCTGTTTTCGGTAAAGCTTTATTAGAAGTTACCGTACTTGGTGTACTAGTAGACGGTATTGTAGTAGAATTGCCTGTCTTTATTGTGCTTGTTGGCGTATTTGGATCCTCTGCAGTTGGCGTACCTGTAGTCGAATCTTCTGTATCTGACTTTTGTTTATCCAGCACTGTTAAAGTAATTGTCTTTTCTGCTACATGGGACTGGCTGTTAGGTGTCTTTCCTTCGACATAATAAGTAATTTTATACTTTCCAGCCTGTGTCAACGTATCATTGATTGTAGAAACAGGTATTCCCTCTCCTTCGACATCAAATCCCGTAACGTAGTCTTCTGCATTTTTGAATTTAGCCCAAGATAGGACTTCTTCTTCGGTTAATTTATCACCAACATGCATCGTTTTATCCGCCGCTTCGATGGTTGGTGCGGACTGATCTTTTTTAGGTAAAACAATGAGTTTTACCTCTTTCACTTGGCCATCGGCACTTGTTAAGCTCACTTCATATTCACCAGCTTTAGACACGTCAGCTTTACTCAAGTCAACACTAACCTCAGAAGGTTTGCCATCCTTGTCTGTTGCACTAGCTTTGAAGTCAGAGGCAGTAGGTTTTGGATCCCCAACATGCATAGTGAAGTTTTCTCCAGCGATCTTTTGTTTATTATCATTATCTAAAACAGTAATCGTCGAGATACTTGTGGTTGTTAGTCCATAAGCGTTAGTTACACCATATTTTATTGTATAGGTGCCAGGTTTGTTGGTGTCCACACTATTATTCAATACTTCAATTTTATCAGTTAAATCTGTTTTAGGAGAACCATCCTTTTGTTGGTCAAAGGCTGATACATTTTTTAATGCGTCAAAGGATTCTCCTACATGGATGGTCTGATTACCTGCCTCGATAACTGGCGCCACCGGATCTACCCAATTAACACTAATTTCCCCACTGCCACTGTATTGTCCTTGAGCTCCTTGCCAAGTAAAACTTACCTGTGAAGGCAGATTGGTTGGACTTGCTTCGATAATAAAGCTTTGAACACTATTTGTACTACCTTCAATAGGCTTGATTGACCCATCCGTTAATTTCACTGCAGAAATACCTGCTAAATTATCCAACGTTAATGTTTGAGCTGTCGGATCTGGTGTTCCCGCATAGTATCCTGTTGAACTATCATATTGATAATCTAACGAAGTAATCGGCACAGCAATTTCATATTGCTTCGTATTATTTCCTGTTGGTTTAATCAGTGAAATATCTTTTTCGTAGGTTTGATTGATTGCCGAAGTATTTGAATTCAGTTGGTAACCTTCCATAAATTCAATACTGTAAATTTGGTTATTATCCACCTTATAGACATGTAAATTCGGGTATCTGTCTTTTAAATTCTTCATGACAGAAATATCTTTAATTTGATTATTGTTAACGATTAAGTATTCCAAATTAGTAAATGTTGCGTTTGCAAACGCATCGATCTCGGTAATCATGTTATGGCTGGCATCAAGAGTCACCAAACTAGTTAAGGTCGACTTAGCAATTGGTGAAATATCTGTAATTTGATTGTGTGAGGCCAATAAGGTATTTAGCTTAGGCACATCAACATTCTCGATAATCGAAATGTCAGTTAATAGATTGTTAGAGACATCCAATCGTTCAATATTCGGCAAATTAATGCCTGCAATACTGTTTAAATTAGTCAATACATTATTGGAAAGATCGGCAGACGTTAATGAAGTCAACTGATTACTTTTTACAAAGGAGATATCTGATAAATTGTCCCCTGTTGCAATGATTGTTTCCAACTTTGATAATGTGCCGATTTCAGATAGATTACTTGTCTTTGATAGATCTGTATTCGTTACAGATAAATAGGTTAGGTTCTTTGCATAAGACAAACCTTGTGCATTAGAAATTTCTTTGCTATCAATAGAAGCACTTGTGATACTAAGCATATCTTGTTGCGTGAAGTCGGTTTTGCCTAAAATTTCGGCTACAATTGCTTGTAGGTTTTCATCTGGCATCCATGAATCGATAGACTCATCTCCAGTAGCAAGCACTTCAACTTTTTCACTATCCGTATTCTTATTATTGTTTATGTCTTCGGTTGCCTTTGTATCCTTTTGGTTTTGATTTTCAGCAGCTGTTGAATCATCTCCACCCTTACTCGTTTTGTCTTCTGTTTCCTCTGATACTAATTCTTGGCGACTGCCTGAAGAATCAGTTGTTGTCTCAGCAAAGCTTGTCAAAGGAACCAATGCTTGTGAGCAAAGTACTAAAGCTGTCATAAAAATATGTGTTTTTTTCATATTACTTTCCCTCCGCCTTTTCGTCAAAAAAGTTACAAACATACCACCTTACTCAAAAAAACAAGTTTAAGATCTATGGATAGGTATCTTTTTCTAAAGAAAATAACTCAAAATTAATTTTCTTACAATGATTATCATAATAGAATGAAAAAGAAATGGCAAGATGATTTTTTTAACACTAATAGAGAGTGGCAGTAAAAATGTTTCGGAGTATTACGTAGGGTAGTCGCTGCTTAGCTCTTCCTAAAGCTATCTTTACGATAGGAAAAATAAAAAAGTTAATACCTTCATATTTTTTTAATGAACAAACTTTTTTCTTCGTGAAAAATAGGTACCTTTTAGAAATACTGCCGAAGCGTTTCTAAAAGGTACCTATTTGATTGAATTTATTCAACTACTTACCGTAACATTATTTTACTTATCTGCCGCTGGAAAAACCATTAAATTCCAACATTGAAGCTCATAACGGTAGAACCCGCCTTTAATAATCGGATCTTCGTCAGAAATTCGTTGGGCATCGGCCAAATCATTGGCTTCGAAAAGAATCATCGCACCATCGACTTCCTCTGTTTCCATATTCCCAAATACTCCGGCTAATAAATAGCGTTCACTGGCTAATTGTTGAAGATACTCCATCGAAGCCATCGCTTCTTCTTCACCAACCTCTCGTTCATCAAGCTTGTAATCTGTTCTCACATATAGCATTTTTTGTTCATTCATCTGCTTCCAACTCCTCCTTTAATTCCCAAACAAATAATTGTTTTCCTTATCGGCTACCTGTACTGCCTTCAGCTTGTAAGTAGCGTACCCGCCAACTACTAACGGCTCTTGCTTACAAAGCATCTCCGCTTCTTCATAGCTGGCAGTTTTAAGCAGCAGCATACCAGCGACACCAGGATACCCTTTAAAGACACCACAAAAATCTAACTTGCCAGCTTCGTCCAGCTTTCTCAAATGCTCAACGTGCTTTTCCACCTCCGCCTTCGTCAAACGATTGTAGGTTTTGGTTTTTTCAATAAACATAGCATAGACCCATTTTTCCATTTACTTTTCACTCCTTTACTCTTCATACATCTGAACAATCATTAACGCTTGCTCCTTTAACATTGTTTGGACTTTTTTTGGTGACAAAACCTGCACCTGCCTGCCAAAAGAAAGCAAGTAATGAATCATCCAATGATTCAATTCCGCTTCAAACTCAACCACGTAACTGCCGTCCGCTTCAACTGTCAATTGATCTTCAGCGAATTCATCGTACAATCGATGGATTGCCTCTGGTGAAAACCTCAGCTGCAGCTTGGACAACCTTTCTACTGCTTTTGGTGATTTCATTGAATAGTCTTGCGGTAATTCTCTTGCAAAGGTTTCCGTTTGTACCCTCAATCGTTTCGTTCTGGACAGTCGAAAAACTCTTATTTCCAGCTTTTCTTGGCAGTAGCCGACAATATACCAGGCATGGGATTTAAAGACTAAACGTAAGGGTTCAATTTTCCGATGGGATTTTTGTAATTCAGAATTTGCATACTCAAAAGCAATCACATGCTTATTTAGAATGGCATACTGCAAATCCGACAATTTAATCCTTTCGGTGTCATCGCTTCCCCAATAAGAAAAATCTACCTCTAACCATTGCGGCTGCAGCACATTATGAAAGACTGCTCCAATCTTACTAATTGCTATTTCCGCATTTGGATAGTCGGTTGCCTGTAGAAGCTGCAATCCGTGGTAAATATTCTGCTGCTCCTCTTTAGTCAACAAGGATTTATCCAGCGTATAGCCCTCTAATAAGGATATCCCACCTCCAGCACCTTTGGCGGACAAAATAGGAATTCCTGCTAAGGTCAGTGTATTGACATCTCGATAAATGGTTCTTGTTGAAACATTGAACTGTTCCGCCAGTTCCTTTGCAGTCACTTGTCCATGATCGATTAAATAGAAGATCATTTGTACCAGACGTTCGATTTGCATGAGTCTTCTTCCTTTTCTATAAAAATCATAGCATACCTAATATGACAACTAGCTGTCGCATTTGGTTCATTTATTCTTAAAACCAGCAAAGAGGAAATAAGGTCTTCCCTATTCCCTCTTTGTTTATTTATTTTTCAGTTTTGGATCTAGATAATCCCGCATGCCATCACCAACAAAATTTGCGCCAATGGACATGGAGAAAATGGCCAAGCCTGGGAAGGTGGACATCCACCAGTAATTCATGTTGTTGACCCCATCAGATACCATCGAGCCCCATTCTGGTGTTGGTGGTTGTGTTCCCAACCCCAGAAAACTTAAGCCAGAGAAGGTTACGATGGCATTGCCGATATCCAAGGTAGCCATAACCAGCAACGATCCTAGTGCGTTAGGAACAATTTCCTTCACCAAGATACGCAGATGACTGGCACCTAATACACGGGAGGCGACAATGTATTCATTTTCCTTCAAAGTAATAACCAAACTACGCATCAGCCTAGCGTAGTTCGGCCACCAAATAATAGTCATGGCAAAAACTGAATTTGAAATGCTGGGTCCTAAGGCAGAAGCGATTACCATTGCCAATATCAACGGCGGAAAAGCATTGATCAGCTCAGCGATCCGCATCATGACATCGTCAACAAATCCACCCACATACCCGGCAATTCCGCCATAGATTGTTCCCACAACAATCGTAATACAAACGGTCACCAGTCCTGCTGCAATCGACACGCGACTGCCGACTAAAACTCGCGAAAATACGTCCCGCCCTAACTCGTCAGTTCCCAGCAAATGACCGGAGCCAGGTGCTTGGAAACGCGCAGTCATATCTTGGGCAATTGGGTCTTGAGAAACTAGATAGGGTGAAAGCAGTGCTGCTAAAATCCAGCCCACACAAATGACAATCCCTAATTTAAATAAAAAGTTTTTTTGCTTTAGAAATCGTTTCATCAGCTGTACCTCACTCTCGGATCAATCACTCCATAAAGAATATCGATCAATAGATTGAGGATTACATTGATTAATGCGATTAACAATGACACCCCACAAATAGCTGGGAAATCAAGGGTCGTTGCGGACAAATAAGCATATTGACCAATTCCTGGCCAAGAGAAGATTTTCTCAACAAAAACCATTCCGCCCAGCAAATTACTAAAGCCCATCCCCATAACTGTAATTACCGGGATCAAGGCATTGCCTAACGCATGACGCATAATGATTCGTCCACGAGACAAGCCCTTGGCCTTAGCTGTTCGAATATAATCCAATGAGGTTACTTCCAGTAGGTTGGAACGCGTTTGACGGGAGATTAACCCCATAGTGAAGAATCCTAACACAATTGCTGGAAGGATCAGGTGAGATAGGGCGTCATTTACTAGCGCCCAATCTCCCTTCAATAATCCATCCAAAACATATAATCCTGTTCCACCTGTTGGTGCCGTCATCCTGGAATTAATTCGGCCGCCACCTGGGAACAAGTGCCACTTCGAATAAAAGAGCAGCAGCATCACCAGAGCAAACCAAAAGTTAGGAATGGATACACCGCTGATGGAAATTGTTCGAACCGCATAATCCAAAGGTTTGTTGCGATAAACAGCCGACAACACCCCAAAGGTAATTCCAAAGATAATCGCAATGATCATCGCTACAATGGACAGCTCCAAGGTAGCTGGGAAAAACTGCTTCAAATCACTTAGCACTGGATTACCAGTACGGATCGAAATGCCCAAATCTCCCCGCAGCAAATTGCCTAGATAGATAAAGTATTGCTGCATCAACGGTTTATCAAGTCCCCATCTTGCGCGGTAAGCAGCAACGGCTTCAGGATCACTCATTGCGTGGGGACTCATGTTTGATGCAATTGGATCACTAGGAACCAAGTGAGAGATCATGAAAACCAAAAAAGAGATTCCGATGACCAGAAAGCAGACAAACACTAAGCGCCGCAATAAAAACCTTGCCATATTCCTCATGTGATTTTGCTCCTTGCATCTAGATTATTTGATAGCTACATCCTGGAAGTTAATTTTTTGTACTTCATAGTAGTTCACGCCATCTAAATTACTGCGGTAAGCCAATACCTTCGGATGCTGAACTAAAAGAGCATAAGGCATGTCTTTATCAAGCAATTCTTGAAGCTCTTTAGAAGCAGCCGCACGTTTGTCTTCATCTGATTCAGTTTCAATTGTTTTTTGTAGTTCACCAAGTTTCCCATCGGATGGATCTGTCCATTTCGCACGTTCGCCGACAGTTTCACCTGGCAGGAAGGCTAATTGATTGTTGATATCCATGTAATCTGGATGCCAGTGCATCAATAGGAATTGTTCTTTTCCTTCACGATAAGAATCAATCACGACCCCGATTTCAGAGGTTTCGATTTTAGCATTGATCCCAATTTTACTTAAATCGTCTTTGATTTTTTGGCCAATCGTCGTCCATGACATTCCTTCTGTGTCAAAGTTCGCTACAGTAAATTTCACTTCAAAACCATCTTTGTAGCCAGCTTCGTCCATTAATTTTTTCGCTTTGTCTAGATCCATATAGTCAGTTTCTTTTTCCAAAGCCCCAGTGAAGCCTTCCGGTACAATGTTTAATGGTAAAACTGATTTATCGCCGCAGATTTCCAACAGCTCTTTGTAATTAATTGCTAAACGAACCGCTTCTTGCACCTTAGCATCTGCCATCGGTCCACCGATTTCCGGATCATCATTCATCAATAGGAAGGTAGTCGTTGTTCCAGTGTAGTTCTTCAATTCTACGCCTTCTTGGTCTTTCAGTTGAGACGCATTGTCTACCCCTACGCCTAAAGCAATATCAATATCTCCTTGCTTCAAGTTTTGAATCTGTGTGTTCACATCTGGAATTTCTTTACAGATGACTTTGTCGTTCTTCACATCGCCCCAGTATTCTTCGTTGCGATCAAGCACCACTTCTACATTTTGTTTCCATTCGCTGAGAACATAAGCTCCTGATCCTGCTGAGTTTTGGTTTAACCATTCTTCTGCAGTATCTTTAGTTGCCGCATCTTCAGCGTCTGTTCCGCCATGTTCTTTGACTACTTCAGAATCCATAACTGCGAATGAGTTGTTCGCCAGTTTTACTAGAAATGCTGCATCCGGTGCATTTAAAGTAATCACTACCGTTTGATCATCTGGTGTTTCTACACTTTTCACATTTTCGGTATGATGACTTGTATTACTCTTTAAATTTTTCGTCCGATTAATACTGAAGGCTACGTCTTTTGATGTCAGTTTGTTCCCGCTAGAGAACTTCACGTCTTTTTTCAGCTTGAAGGTATGAACCGTTTGAGAATCATCTAGTTCATGTTCTTCCGCTAATGATGGTTCAGGTGTTGATGAATCATAGGTCCGATACAAGTTATCGTAAAGTGCATAGTAAACCATGTTGCCATAAACTTCGTAACCATGAGCTGGATCCAAGGTCTTCAAGTCAGAGTCCATTCCTACGACCAACGTATTTTCCCCATTTGCGCTGCCTCCAGAGCTTCCCCCTGAATCATCTGTATCTCCGCCACCGCCACAAGCAGTTAACAGCAATACCAGCGTGCTTAACAAACCCAATGCGACTTTTTGATGTTTTTTCATTTTCTAATTTCCTCCCTCAGTGTTTTTTTTACATAAATGACAAGCCACAAAGTGATTGTCTTTTACTTCAAGTAATTCCGGATTCTCTGTTTCGCAAACCGGCATAGCATATGGACAGCGCGTATGGAACTTGCAGCCCTTTGGTGGATTGGAGGGACTTGGAACATCCCCTTTTAAAACGACACGATCCGTTTTTTCCAAATCGATCGTTGGTGCCGCAGAAATCAGTGCTTGAGTGTAAGGATGCAAGGTATCTTCATAGAGTGCCTTTTTATCCGCCAGCTCCACAATATTTCCTAAATACATCACGGCAATCCGATCACACATGTGGTAAACAACCCCTAGGTCATGGGAAATAAACAAGTAAGTTAGTTCCATCTTTTCCTGTAGGTCTTCCAGCAGGTTAATCACTTGTGCCTGAATCGACACATCTAAGGCCGATACTGGTTCATCACAAATGATGATCTCAGGATTCAAAGCCAAAGCTCGAGCAATACCAATCCGCTGCTTTTGTCCTCCAGACATTTCATGGGGATAGCGATGCTTATACTCCGGTGCTAATCCTACCATGGTTAAAAGCTCATCAATCTTTTGATCAATCTCCTGTTTAGACATACTACTTTTATGGTGAATCTTAAAAGGCTCCGCTAAGATAGCCCCGATCCGATTTCGCGGATTCAGACAAGCGGAAGGGTCTTGGAACACTAACTGAACCTTGGAACCAAAGGCCACCTTTTCTTTACGACTTTTTAATTGATTCACTTCTTGTCCATCAATACAAATTGACCCCTCAGTGATTGGGAACAAATTCAAAAGAGTCTTTCCAAGCGTACTTTTCCCGCAGCCGCTTTCACCTACCAACCCAAATGTTTCACCCTTTTTTATTTGAAAAGAGACGCCATCCACAGCTTTCAGTGTGCCCTTTTTCCCTTTGCTGTCTCGAATATCAAAATATTTTTTTACATTTTCTAATACGACTATCGATTCTTGTGCTTCCATTGTTATGGGCTCACCTCGACTTCCTCGGCTGAAGAGTATTTAAAGCAGCGTACCTTTCGCCCTTCAGCAGTTTCTGATAGAGCAGGTCGTTTCTCTTTGCAGATATCCATTGCATAAGGACATCTTGGATGGAAGCTGCAGCCTTTAGGCATATCATCCAAACGCGGAACAACACCATCGATACTGTTTAATGGTTCCTTTTGATCCTGCATTTTAGGAATTGCTGCAATTAAGCCCTCGGTATAAGGGTGCATTGGTTCATCGAGAATATCGCGAATACTGCCTTGTTCAACAATTTTCCCTGTATACATCACTACCACTCGATCACAAACCTCAGAAACTACACCTAAGTCATGAGTGATCATGATAATCCCCATTTTCAGTTTTTCCTTCAGATCCTTCAGCAGCTCTAATATTTGTGCCTGGATCGTAACATCCAGTGCAGTTGTCGGCTCATCGGCAATTAGGAGTGGAGGATCACAAGCTAAAGCCATCGCAATCATGATCCGCTGCCGCATACCACCAGACATTTGATGGGGATACTCATTGAAGCGCTGCTCCGGCGCCGGAATTCCAACCAGCTTCAAAAGATCAATTGCTTTAGCTTTAGCCTCTTCTTTACTGATCTTCTCATGAATCAGCATCGATTCCATGATCTGCTTGCCGCATTTATGGAGTGGATTTAAAGAAGTCATAGGCTCTTGGAAAATCATCGCCAGTTGATTCCCACGATAATGCTGCTTCTCTTTTTCTGGCATAGTGATCAAATCTTTTCCCTTGAAAAAGGCATGTCCAGTAACGGAAGAGGTATCTTCATCCAATAGTCCCATAATGCTTAATGAAGTAACGCTCTTGCCGCTTCCGCTTTCACCAACGATTCCCAAGGTTTCATTTGTATTCAATTGAAGGTCCAAATTGTCGATTGCTGTGACTGTTCCATTGTACGTTCGGAATTTTACAGTCAGATGATCGACGCGTAACAATTCTTCATCCATAAAATAATTATCTCCCCACACGATTCTTTCTTTAATGATCCATTAGAATACCTATCATTTTCTAATCTTAGGAAAAATACATTGTCAGAAATTTCACATAATACTATATCTATTTATTATAACAGCACTGGAAACGTTGTCAAGACGGCATCGTTTGCGAATATAGCTATGTGATTCTCATTGATAACATACAAATTGATACCCTTAAATACTTAGTTTACAATGAGAAATTTTATTTTTTTCCAATTTACTAGCGATTTATTCTTTGGATAAAATTCATTTGGTGTTGCTTTTTTTCTTTCAAATAACAAATTTCGAAATTTATTCGATTGAATCATTCGTACCGAGACACTTCCTTTGATAGTGATGGAAGTATTTTTTTCACTCACTGTCAGGAAGCTGCATAAAAATAATCTAGCCATTCGGATGTTTGTGCAGAGAATACCCTTTTATGGAAAAGCTCAGTATTAGTTAAATAAAGACCAGGTAGGTATCGGATTTACAGACGGTCCTAACGATTCAATGTAGCTACTTATTGAAGTTTGAGAGATTAGAGACAAAAAAGCTACCGATTCACATGCTCGTTAGAAGAAACATGCACACTGCTGAAGAGCAACAATCGATTTGAAGTCTATTGACATTTCTTTCCCCCCTTGTTACTTTAATACTAGTTAAATTATGTGATTAGTTTAAGGCGTTTAGAGGTTACCCCTAGTGTACAAATCGTACATCTGCGTAACCTCTAAGCGCCTTTTTTATCAGCTAAGCAGGTTTTAAAATCAGAAGGGATGGGGTTGCGTTGGGGAAAGACATGACTCAAGGTGGAATTGTCAAAATGCTGCTGCTTTT
The DNA here is from genome assembly GCF_050498925.1 of Enterococcus sp. AZ163. Lineage (NCBI taxonomy): Bacteria > Bacillati > Bacillota > Bacilli > Lactobacillales > Enterococcaceae > Enterococcus > Enterococcus sp. AZ163. Next base: position 1,638,771 of record NZ_JBIPAO010000001.1, on the reverse strand, counting down.
TACTATTCCTTTAGTATTGAGTGGCGTATTTCAACAGCTGTTCAATTGGGTGGATGCGTTCATTGTTGGAAATGTTGAAGGAGAGTTCGCACTAGCTTCGATTGGTGCAACCTCAGCTGTGTATAATCTGTGTATTACTACAATTGTAGGCTTTACTTCTGGAATTTCAATTTTGTCTGCACAGCAGCAAGGTAGAAAAGAGCTGGACAAGGCGAGAAACACCCTAATATCCTTTACCCTGATTTTAGGGGTATTTTTCTTATTAGTTGCAATGCTGGGGATCTTTTTCACTACGCCGATCATTGATACGTTGGGTACCCCAGAAAATTTAATGGCCGTTGCAAGACAATATCTCAGAATCATGTTCATCGGTGTTCCGTTTTTAGCTATTTATAATGTGTATGCAGCTATTCTACGAGGATGCGGAGACAGCCGAGCTCCGTTTGTCGCGATTATCGTCTCTTCGCTGATCAATGTGGTACTAGATCTTCTACTCGTAGCTGTCTTGAAGAAAGGTGCTGAGGGAGCAGCTATTGCGACTGTGTTTGCGCAAATTGTTATGACTATATTTATTGTTCTGTACACGGAGAGAAACTATTTTTATTTGAAGTTTCGCTGGAACAAAAAGTTTTTTACTCGCACAGCAATTACTCAAGGCTTCGGTTTTGGCTTGCCGCCGACGATTCAAGCGAGTACTAGTTCAGTCGGAAACCTGATTCTCCAGCGGTTTATGAACGGCTTCGGAGAGCGAGCGATTGCCGCGTTTAGCACGGCTTATCGCATTGACTCCGTGATCCTTTTGCCTATCGTGAACTTTGGATCGGGAATCGCAACCGTCGTGGCACAAAATATTGGGGCAGGTAATCCTGAACGAGCGAAAAAGGTGTTGAAAATCGGCTTGATTATGATGTCTATTATCTCAATCGGTTTGACAGGATTGGTTCTTGTGACTGGGGAATATTTACTGACCATCTTTGGTCTTACGTCCCAGTCGGTGGCAATTGGTAAATCGTTCTTTCAAGTATTGGCAAATTTCTATATTGTCTTTGGGTTGGCCATGGCGATTAGAGGCTATTTGGAAGGAAGAGGCGACATGTTGTTTTCCAGTGTTGCTGGGATTGCTGCGTTGCTCGTTCGGATTGTCGTATCTTATGGATTTGTTGACCAGTTTGACCGTATGATTGTTGCGTATGCGGAAACTTTTTCATGGGTGGTCCTTCTGGGAATCTATCTTGCTCGTTATTGGCAAACGCAGTTAAAAAAAGCGGTGTTTGCGAAATTTCCTGACCAATAAAGCAAAGTAACTTCTTATTTAAACAGATAAAAAATTCGACAAACATACTAATTAGATGTGTTTGTCGAATTTAAGTTAATCAAGTTTTATTGGTGTCGCAGTTTCGTTAAGTACCTGATTCAACGCTTCAATATTGCTTCGCCCCTGAGTTTGCAGCCATTCTTTGGCGGCTTCTGTTCCTTGAATGACATTGGGTTCTACACCGTTTGCCCAAGTTGCTCTTCCACATAGCACTCCATTAAAGGTAGAGCCTGCTTCTTTGGCAAAATGCAAGGTTTCTTGGAACAACGCAGCACTGACACCCGCACTTAAAAAGATAAATGGTAGATTGGTTGCTTCAGCTTGTTCCTTGAAGAAGCCTGCAGCCTGCTCTTTAGTATAGACAGGTTCTTCCTCTCCATAGCCTGCTACAAAGTTCATATTAACTGGCACTTCTACCTTTAATACATCTACTCCATAGCGAGGGGCTGAAAATTCTTTCATCATTTCAATTACCTTATGAGGCTTTACCTTGGCATATTCTAATGAAGAGCTGTCAGCATTAGCGGCATCATAAGAAACTAATTCGAGAAAGAAGGGAAATTCTTCTGCTTCACATTCCGATCCAATTCGTTCCATAAATACTTTCTTTTGTTTATTAATTGCTTCGTCTTCATCTACATCGTAGTAGAGCAAGAATTTACACGCATCTGCTCCAGCTTCCTTCAAACGCTTCACCGACCATTCAGAAAGAATATCTGGCAAGCGTCCAGGAGTAGTCGCATCGTATCCGGTCTTCTCATAGGCCAGCAATAAACCCGCAGTATCCGCTCGTTCGTCAGCCGCCGGCAAGCCATATTCTGGATCAAGCAGAATAGAACTAGCGTAAGGCGTCAGCTCTTTTGAAACTAGTTGCTTGAACTCAGCAATTTCTTCATCGGTGGCCTCGCTGCCTTTAAACTTAGCGATCATTTTTTTCAAGGCACCCCGTTGATCAATTGCTAATGCGCCAATGATTTGCCGCTCATTGCTTAACTGCTTCAAGTAATTTCTTTTTGCTTCCTTCATTTTTTCCCTGCTTTCTAAAATGTAGTTACTTCAATCTGATCAAAAAGCTGCTGATAATTGGCTAAATTGACTGCTCCGGTGACTGCTTCCTGAGCATTTAACATGCCAAGCACATTCCCTCTTTTCAGCAAAGCTTTTGCATCTTTTCCCTCAGCAATCGCTGCTGCAAAACCAGCAACGGTTGCATCACCTGAACCGACTGGATTCTCAACGTCAATTTTAGGAATCGTTACTCGATAAAAGGTGTCTTGATGCTTGGCAACGGCTCCCTGTGCCCCTAAGGAAATCACTACCCACTGAATCCCAGTAAATAAATCATTCATCAGGGCGTTTTTAATACTTGCCGTATCTTCCAGAGAAATTCCCAGCAGCTCTGACAATTCTTCCTGGTTTGGTTTGATTAAACAAGGCTTATACGGACTGCTTAATACTTGCTGCAAAGCTTTGCCTGAGCAATCCAGCACAACCGCCTTTTCAAAGTCGTTGCAGCGTTTGATTACTTCTACGTAAAAATCCTCTGGAACCCCTTGAGGCAGACTGCCAGAAATTGTCAGCACCTCAGCAGTCGGAATTAGATCATCCAGCTGAGTTAAAAAGCTTTGGACTTCTTCTGCTTGAATGATTGGACCACTCTCAAGAATTTCTGTTTGTTTTCCTTCATGCAGGATGGCAATACAGTTTCGGGTATTGCCAGAAATTTCAGCAAACTGATGAGAAATACTGGCTGCATTTAATTCAGCCTTAATCCCTTCGCCAACATAGCCTCCTAGCAACCCGCTGGCAATCACTTCATGATTCAGCTGTTTTAAGACACGCGTCACATTTAATCCTTTGCCGCCAGCAGTTTTCCTTGTGTTGCTTAAACGATTAACGGTATTTAGTTGAAAGCTTTCCAGCGGATAAGAGATATCAATGGAAGGATTCATAGTGATCGTTACAATCATTGGGCTCGCTCCTTAGTCATGGTATTCGCCGCAATCCCACTTTTCGATAAATTCATCAAAGAAATTGGCTGCGAATTGTTTTTCTGACGCTTGTTCAACGTGATCAATTTTGGCGATCCATTCTTTGTTGGCTTCATCTTCTTTGTACTCCGCTTTAATAAAAGCTTCAATGATATCACAAATTAGAAATTCACCAGTAATGCGGGCACCAAAGCCGATGACATTGGCATTAAGTTGTTCCTTTGCATAGACTGCCGTTGTCATATCCCGGACCAAAGCACCTCGAACACCAGGAACTTTGTTCACCGCATTATTGATTCCTACTCCGGTTCCACACAGACAAACCCCTAAATCGGCTTCACCATTTACAACGGCTTCTCCTACCTTCTTGCCAAAAATAGGGTAATGAGTTCTAGTAAAATCATACGTTCCTACATCTACTACTTCGTATCCTTTAGATTTCAAAAAATCAGATACTGCGATTTTAGTATCCGTTACAATATGGTCGCATCCTAGTGCAATTTTCATTTTTTCCATCCTCTCTTAAGCCATTTTATTTAGCATATCCACCCGAACCTGATGACGTCCGCCATCATAATCCGCTGATAGAAATTCACGTGCAATATTCATCGCCAGTTCTGGTCCTACAATCTTTGCTCCCAAAGTAATCATGCGGGAATTATTGTGCTCTCTCGTCATATAGGCTGTCCGTTCATCCGATACTTCTGCTGCCACTATGCCCTTTACCTTCGTTGCTGTCATGAAGCTTCCAGCACCATACCCATCAAATGCTATACCTAAACTTTGTTCATTTTTTAAAAGATCTTCTGCAATTGCCAAGGTAGATTCTACGAAATCCTTTGCTGGGCTCTCGCTTTTGTCTACTACCTCGTGACCTTCCTGAATTAAATTTTCCTTGATGTAATCCTTTAATTTCATGCCATCCTGATCTGAACCTAGTACTACACGCATGCTTTTTTCCTCCTTAAATAGTGATTGCCTTAACTTTACGATCACTCTTAGCCTGGCAGTCATTTTTCATGCTAACTTCATCAGCATTCTCCGATTAAAGAAAATCGCTTTGAATCAGTTACCATTCTCCTTACATTCATAATAAAACATTTTCAAACATTATTCAACTACTTTTTGTTTGCTTTGGTTCGTTATGAGCATTCTGAATCAAAAAAACAAACACAAACGCTCATAAGAAGCCAAAAAAAAGCAAGAACCAGATTATATCGTTCTGGTTCTTGACTGCTAGTCTGCTATTATTTTCTGATCTTTTTCGATCCGGGTGTAACTCTCATCTTTGTCCTTGTTGGTAATTACGGTTGTTATATCTTTTAAATGGTAATAGGTGTAAAAATCCTTCTGCCCAATCTTCGTATGATCTACTAATAGATACTTCTCAGAAGAATTGTTTAGTGCAATGGCTTGTGTCTGTCCTTCTTCAAACGTTGAGGTCATTATATCCTGCTCATTTAAGGCATTGCAGCTAAAGAAAGCTTTGTGAAAATGGATGTCCATCAAATTCTTATTAGTAATCTCACCAAAAAAAGATTGGGTTGTATCCCGCATTTCTCCACCTAGCAAATAGACCTTCCGCTGATTGCTTGACTCCTTCAGCTTTTGAAACACTGGCAAACAATTCGTTACAACTTGAATCGATTGCATCGTAATTACTTCTGCCAATAGTTCAATCGTTGTTCCCGGCCCTAGAAAGATGGTCTCATTTTCTTGAATAAGCTGAACTGCCTGACGAGCAATTGCTTGCTTTTCTTCAATATTCATGACTTGTTTCTCACCATGAGACAGCTCCTGACTGCGAATAAAATTCTTCAGTCTTGCACCGCCATGAACTCGTTCCAACAGCCCTTGGCCCTCCAGCTCGTCTAAGTCACGGCGAACCGTCATATCAGAGATATTTAACTGTTTGATAATATCACTCACCTTGACTGTTCCACTGATCTGCAGCAGCTGCATAATCGCTTTTTGCCTTTCGTCTTTTAACAAAAGTCCACCCCTCACCTTGTTTAATCGTTTTTTCTTTTCTTCTATAATAACAGGTATTTGCTGTTTAAGCAGTATTCGTTCGTCAGCATAATCAATTCGCTGGAACAATGCTTCTCATTTCTACTAAAAAGGTATACAATGAAGCGAACTTTCTAGTGTAGAAATGAGGGGATACCATGCTGACAAAGCAAACATTTAACCATAATCAGAATACTTGGATCAACCTGACAACTGAAAGCAAAGAAGAAGTCGCACAGCTTTACAACGAATACAAAATCGATGAAGAGGTCGTTGAGTATTCCTTAGATAAAAATGAAAGAGCGCATCTGGATTTTGACAAAGCCGCTCAAACCTTCGTCTTAATCTATAATGTGCCCAATCGTTTAAAAATCGATAATCACTATGAGACGATTCCTATGTCCTTCATTATCAAGGATCGCCTGCTTATCACTGTTACAAATAAGAGAAATCAATATTTATTCTTCGAAATGCAGAATTATTTGGAGAAGTTTCCTACTGTTTCGATCTTCCAATTTTTATTTGCCAGTCTTTTCCTAATTAGTGAAGCTTTCTTTCCTTTTGTCGAAGAGATGAACCAAGATCGAACCAAGGTCAGCAATAAGCTAAAGGATAAAACTACTAAACGTAACTTATTGGAATTATCAGACTTAGAAACTGGGATTGTCTTCTTCATTTCTGCTTCTAAGCAGAATGTCGTGCTGCTGGAACAAATCAAAGCACATGCCATCTACAAGCAGCTAAGTGATCCCGAAAAAGAAGAGCTGGAAGATGCTATGATTGAAGCGAAGCAATTAGTCGAAATGACCAAGCTCTCTTCTGAAATCTTACAGCAGCTCTCCAGCACCTATAATAATGTCTTAAACAATAATTTAAATGATACCATGCGTATTTTGACCATTCTTTCCGTTTTACTAACCATTCCAACAATTATCACTGGTTTTTTCGGCATGAACATGCCCTTACCTTTGGAACATAATACTTCTGGTTGGATAATCGCCATCGTAATCAGCACGGTTCTCTGGTTTGGTCTTTCACTGATTTTTAGAAAACTACTAAAGCGATAATATTAAGCGACGAGCTGCTCTCCTAAAGCAGCTCGTCGCTTTTCTCATGGGAATGATTATGTATAAATTTTTCCAAAATGAATAAAACAGGGGAATTTAATATATGTAATTTGGTTATTCACATTTTAAAGCTAAATAATCCTAATTAGGCAATGTAATTTTATAAGTTGACGTAGCATTGCTAACTATAAAAAAAGACAGAATTGAATCCTCTTACTTTTTTCAGATATTCCTTTTTTAAGTGAATAATTGTGAGAAAATCATTTAAATCAGTTTTTTCGATTCTTAAGAACTTTTTGATTGTTCTTTGTTTTTTTTAGCCCTCTTGTTACCTAGATTCTCTTGGAAAGCATATAAAGGTTTATATATCAGCATTTAAAACTCATATAGTTTATTATTCAAAGAAAAATTTTGTTTTTTTAACCTATATTTCAAAGTAGAATCACTATCTTTTAGAGATTTCTTTAATTCAAAAATTTCACAAACGATTAAATTTCCTGTAACTTAATATGTGTAAGATATGTCTAGTTATTTATATAATCTTTTTTATTTTCAGAAGGGTAGGATGTTAAATGATTAAATTGTATATTTCTCCAAGTTGTACTTCATGTAGAAAAGCGAGAGCGTGGTTAAACGAAAAAGGGTTGGAATTTGAAGAAAGAAATATTTTCTCTGATCCCCTAAATTCAGATGAAATCAGAGAAATTCTTTCACTAACTGAAACGGGTACAGAAGAAATTATTTCAACACGTTCAAAAATCTACGAAAAATTAAATATTGATTTTGATAAATTATCTACAAATGAATTGATTGCTCTGATTGAGAAATACCCAGGGTTATTACGACGACCAATTATCTTGGATTCCCTGCGCTTACAAGTGGGCTACAATGAGGATGAAATCCATCAATTCATTCCACGTAAAATTCGTCGTACCGCAGCAAAAGAGATGGCTAAGATGTTGGTATTTATGGAATTAGAGAAAAAAAGTTTAGCTTAACCCCCAATTTCAACTATATATTAAAGTAAAAAAGCTGCAAATTCGCAGCTTTTTTTGTGGTTAATAGTACATTTCAAAAAAGCCCGAACACAATCAAATGTGCTCGGACTTTTCATCAAATGACTTATTTTATGTGCGTTTATACTTCTGGAAACTCGTTGCGAATCGTATAATCAAAAGCTCCTAATGCGGCAGTAGCACCAGATCCCATGGAAATGATAATTTGCTTGTAGGCACTGTCTGTGCAGTCTCCTGCAGCAAAAACCCCCTCCACATTAGTCGCTCCCTGTTTATCTACCGGAATTTCTCCCCGATCAGTTAAAGCAATGGAACCTTGCAGCCACTCTGTATTTGGCATTAAGCCAATCAGAATGAAGACACCCTCAACTGCTAAGGTATGCTCCTCACTGGTTACTCGATCAGTGTAAGTAATTGCTTCAACGTGGCTTGAGCCAGTAATTTCTTTTGTTGCAGCATTAGTAATCACGGTAACGTTAGTTAATTGATGCAATTTATCCTGCAGAACTTTATCTGCTTTTAACTCAGGCAGAAACTCTAAGACATAGACATGCTTAGATAAGCCAGCTAGATCAATCGCCGCTTCAATTCCTGAATTCCCCCCACCTACAACTGCAACGTCTTTGCCTTTAAACAAAGGACCATCACAGTGTGGACAATAAGCAATCCCTTTGTTCTTAAACTCTTTTTCGCCGGGAACGTTAATTGCACGCCAGCGGGCACCGGTAGCTAAGATCGCCGTTTTAGACCGCAATTGAGCCCCATTTTCCAGCTCCACTTCAATCCATTCGTTTTTACGAATCGATTTAGCACGTTGGCCTTTCATAATATCAACACCGTATTGATTTACGTGTTCTTCAACCTGACGCATTAATTGAGGTCCTTCGACGTAAGGAGTTCCAATGACGTTTTCAATTCCTAAGGTTTCAAGGACTTGACCGCCAAAGGTTTCAACTACCATTCCGGTTTTGATACCCTTGCGAGCTGCATAAATTGCTGAACTGGCTCCAGCTGGTCCCCCACCAATTACTAATACATCGAAGGGCTCCTTCTCATCGAATTCTTCGGCACCAAGAGGTCCGGCAATCTTCTCTATCAATTGTTCAATCGTCGTACGGCCGCTGCTGAACTCTTCGCCGTTCAAGAAAACAGTTGGTACTGCCATTACTTCTTTTGCGTCGATTTCCGATTGATACATGCCGCCTTCGATCATAGTGTGAGAAATTTTAGGATTCAACACAGACAGAATGTTTAATGCCTGAACTACATCCGGACAATTGTGGCAAGTTAAACTGACATAGGTTTCAAAATGAAGCTCTTTGTCAATCGCCTTGATTTGCTGAGCTACCTGATCTTCAATCTTTGGTGCACGTCCGCTTACTTGAAGCAAAGCTAAAATGAAAGAAGTGAATTCGTGACCCATTGGCAGTCCGGCAAAAGCGATACCACTCTTCTCGGTACTGGAACGATTGATTTCAAAGCTGGGAGTACGAGACAAGACTGCCTCCTCAACGGTAATCCGAGGAGTCATTTCTACTACTTCATCTAAGAATTCTGCTACTTTTTTCGAATTTTCGTCCTCAGCTAAGCTAGCGGTCAGTACTACATCCGATTCTAATAATTCAAGATACTGTGTTAACTGCGCTTTCGTTTCGTTATCTAACATTGTACACTCCTTAAATTTTGCCTACTAAGTCAAAACTTGGCTTCAATGTTTCGCCATCTTCTTTCCATTTAGCTGGGCAAACTTCGCCTGGATGTGTACGTACGTATTGAGCTGCACGAATTTTATCTACTAAAGTGCTTGCATCACGACCAATACCATCTGCATTAATTTCCATTGCTTGAACGATACCATCTGGGTCAATAATGAAGGTACCACGTTGTGCCAAACCAGATTCTTCATCCAAAACATCAAAAATACGTGAAATATGATGTGAAGGATCACCAATCATTGTATATTCAATTTTACCGATTGCATCAGAAGTGTCATGCCAAGCTTTATGGGTGAAATGAGTATCCGTTGAGCAAGAGTAAACTTCCACACCTAATTCTTTTAGTTTTGCATATTGTTCTTGCAAATCTTCTAACTCAGTTGGACATACAAAAGTAAAATCAGCGGGGTAAAAACAGACAACATTCCATTTGCCAGCAAAAGTCTCTTGAGAAACTTCAACAAATTCTCCTTGATGATACGCTTGTGCTTGAAACTCTTCTACTTGCTTTCCAATTAATGACATGGTTAAATCCCTCCTGTTTAATAGTGAGAATAAGATTCTCTAATTGAAAAAGTATGAACAAAAAAATCTGAAAAACTCTATTCATACTCTTCAATCAATTTATAATTATTATAAACAGAAGTTCATTCCATTGTAAATACCTTTTTGCGTTTTTTTGACAAAAGATTTGAGCTGAAAACCGTTTATGGTTCCAGCATTAGTCGATCTGTTGCTTTTTGTTCAAATAGCTCCATAATCCGTATGTAACTTTTGGAAAATAAAACCGGAGGACTTTTATCCCTCCTAAGAGTGAACTTAAATCCTCCGGTAATTTGTTTTCTGTTTTGGTTCTGCTTTTATTGATGATTACTGCGTGATTTTTTTCTATACAAGTAGATAATCAACCCTTGTATCGCTAGGATGACTACGCCTACGGCAATATCAATTTTAATTGCTTTTTGCTGCCAAGGCATCCATTGAGATGCAGAATCATAATTCTCGTATTCACGACTGTTAACAACTGTGTACAAAATGTTATGAGCTGCTGTTCTCATTGCTTTAACCGTTGTTGCACTTTCGGTGTCGTCAAGTCCTGCACCCGTTTCGCCAGTGGTTGATAACATCATATCGTTTCCGCTTCGAATTGCTTTATCAGCATCCATGTAGCCATAACCACCAAAGTAATCCGTTAAAACAAATCCATCAAATCCCCACTCGTCTCGCAATACCGTATTTAATAAGGTTGAACATCCGCCTGCCCATTGATTCCCAATATAGTTGAAGGCTGACATAGCAGCATTTGCACCGCCATCCTTAACCGCCATTTCGAATGGTTTTAAGTAAACTTCCCGAATCGCTTGTTCGGTAGACCAAGTCAATAGCAAATCAGTCCGATTTGTTTCTTGATCATTCAAGGCAAAGTGTTTCATGTATGAATAGACACCTTTTGATTTTGCTCCAGCGATTTCATTAGCTGCCATTACACCTGAAAGTACTCCATCCTCTGAATAATATTCAAAGTTCCGACCAGAAAAGGCGCTTCTATGAATATTCATTGCGGGACCATACCAGCCAGAAATTCCAATTTCGGCTGCTTCTTCACCCACAGCTTCGCCGCGATCCTCAGCTAATTTTTCATTCCAAGTTGCAGCAATCATTGTTGCAGTAGGAAAAGCTGTTCCCTTAGCTTGAACAAAGAAGCTGCTGATTCCGGCTGGGCCATCAAAGTCGTAGGTTTGCAATTTACCAACAGATTTTGCTGCAACCGTTTGATACCCACCATAGGTAATTAAGTTGCTCATGTCTTTCACAGTCATTTGATCCAGCAGCTTATCCCATTTTTTGTCTTCATAATCCAAGCCGGCTAAATCATTTAATTCCATGCCATTCGATACACCTGTTTTAGGCATTTTGTCTTTGGCATCATTCTCAATTTTATAATCTTCTGCGTTCGTTAAACCATCTTTTTCTAAGTCAGTCAATGGACGGCTCTTAGGTTCAGCAGTAGTTGCTTCGTAGTTTGTAAAATTGTCTTTACGACTCAGATATTCTACTTCACCTGTAGCAAAATCCGTAAATTGATTTTCTGCTGTTACTTCATCAGTACTACGTTTATTCTCACCATTGTAAGTGATCGTTCGTCCCAACGTGTAGGGTTTGCTATCCAATGTGTCATGAGAATTAGCTTTTAGAGCAATTGTGTACTCTCCTTCTTCCAAAACATAAGATTTAGCCGTTTGATTATCAAATGAAGCCATATCCTCCTGATTAAAGGACACTTTTAATGTTTGGCTTTCTCCGGGTTTCAATTCTTTTGTTTTTTCAAACACTAACAGATTCGCTGCAGCTTTTTCGATCCCCCCGTTTTTATAGGGTGGCGTAAAGTAAGCTTGAACAACATCTTTTCCCGCTACATCCCCAGTATTTCGGACAGTTACATCAAATTCAATGGTTCCATCACTTTTTGTTTGTAAATCTCCCATCGTTTGTTCAAAGTTGGTGTAACTCAGACCATAACCTAATGGATACTGAACGGCTTTTGAATACCCTTCTTGATTGTCTTGGTAGTAGGTTTCGTAAAACTTGTAGCCTACATAAATATTCTCCACATAATCTACAAATTTATATTTACTATCATCGTAAGAGAAATCGCCAAAGTTGTTCCAAGTTGGTGTCTCCTTAAGATCGTATACAAAGGTATCAACTGTCTTTCCGGATGGATTAACCGATCCATTTAAAACATTTCCTAATGCTGAAAACCCAGTAGCACCAGGTCCAGCCATCCATAAAGCACTCTTGATGTTTTCATAATCATTCAACCAGCCAAGTTCCATAGCATTCGATGAATTAATTAATACGACAACATCTTTGAAATTCTCAGTGACTAAATCCACCATATCTTTTTCAGTTTTCGTTAACTCTAGATAATGATCGCCAGCCTCGAAATCTCCTTCATTTCCTTTGTAGGTAATGTCCTTAGACTTCATATCAGTTGGCAAATCAGCTCCCTCTCCACCTACACGAGAAATGACAATCAAGGCTGTGTCTGAGAAATCTTTGGCATCATCAACTAATTGATCAGAATAATCACTTCTCTTAGGTTCAACTAAGGTCCAGTCCTGCTCCCACATACCAACTACCGGGCGATCCTTACGATAATCCGTATAAAAATCAGACAGCTGATCATTCAAAGCAAAACCTGCATCCTGCAGACCACTCAAAATAGTGGTAGCATTACTCGTGTCAACATTTCCAGAGCCAGTACCACCATATACAGGATTGGTAGATGCCCAGCCAAAAACATTTAGTTTCTTATTTCCTTCAGCCAAGGGAAGATAATTATCCGTATTTTTTAACAGGACCGTTCCCTCATTGGCAATTTCTTCTGTTAGTTCGCCATTTTTGTTCAAAGTAGCTGCACTAACGTTTTCTAAACTCGCATAATTCAAGTTAAACAAGTTAGACATTGGACCAAAAACAATCGTGTTTACAGTAATCATAATTGCGATTAGCATGACTACGATCGATTCACCTTTGAGCCAGAATTTAAATTTCCACTCTTTATTTCTAAAGACAATTAAAGCGATAATTATAAGTACTAATAAAACAACAGCAGGAATGAAGTAGACAGAAACTTTTTTAATAGTGGCATAAACATCCTCCATGTTCAGCACACCGTCTTGACTCAATTTGTTTAAATAAAATGCAGCAAAACCTGCAATTGCTAAAACAACCACCACAGGTATTAGTATTTTACGATACTTTTTCAATTTGTATCCCCTTCCATATTGTGAAAATTAGCTTGCAAAGCCGATACCCATTCGCTTTTCCCACCAAGACACACCGGTTTGTCTCAGTAGAAAAAGCACATGTAACCCTTTACAAGGCATAGTATAGCAACGGAATTGAACAATAAAACAGCTCATTCATATCTTGTTGCTATTTATTCATAACTTGCGTTCACCCACTGGCAAGCAACTGAAAACAAGTAGCGAATCTTAATTAAAACCGTAAAATCGTTTGGCAATTTGATAGGCTCCAATCGCCGTTTTCCTTCCCAGCTTTCCTGGAAGATTTACACCTAGACCAAACAATCCTCTTCGCAATCTTCTGTATAGAACTGGATCGCTTTTTCTAATAAATTCCCATAATTCTTGCTTTTTATGCATACTGTCTGATGATCCCTCTTTGATTAAAAAAATCGAGGAAACCGTTGTGATAATTTCGACATAGCGTTGCATATATTTCAATAGACTTTCGTCTTCTACCTGTGCATCTGAATAGAAAGTGACCATTCGCTTATTGACAGCTAATTGCTGATCAATTCGTTTAATCATTACTTGTTCATTAACGGATTGATCCTCTCTGCCGATAAAATAGCGATATAGGTTCACATTTAAATAATGCATATTCTTTACTAGTGGCAATGGCTGAAAAATATACAGGTTATCTACATAGAAAGTATGCTGAGGCAAATTCAAAGACAATTCCTTTAAAATATTCGAACGATAAATGACCGAATGCATCAGTAAATATTTCCCCAGTGGAAAACGAACATCTTCCCAAGAAAAAACCTGATCGACTGGTAAAAAAGATTCATAAGAGATAATTTTCTTGTTCTTTGCCCCTTGCTTTTCGTAAACATAATTACTGATAAGCATATCAATCGGCGAATTATTTTGAATGGTGTCTGTTAGCTTTTGCAAAACTTGTTGATAAGCATTGGCTTCTAACCAATCATCACTGTCCACTACCTTTACGTAGTGACCTGTTACATGTTCCATTCCCGTATTGATCGCTTGACCGTGCCCACCATTTTCCTGATGAATCGTCTTGATGATTTCTGGGAAGTAATTGGCATAATGATCAGCAATTTCTGCTGTACGGTCTCTAGACCCATCGTCGACAATGATAATCTCAACTGCTTCTTTTCCTAGTAATAAAGAATTAATGCAACGTTCCATATAATCTGCTGAATTGTAGCAGGGAACAATTAGACTAAGTATTTTCATGATTCGTTTTCTTTCTTCATTATTTTGAATTTCATCATTGGATAGTTTATCAGAACTTGAATGACGATGTTCACAATATTTGCGACAGTCGGTGCAAAGTTTCCGATATAAGGTGACAGCCGAGCGATAATATATGGCGGCAGCCATACTGAGATAAGTCCAGCTACTGTAACTGTGGCGATATACCAAGGCAATACTTTTTTCACATCCACAGTGGCGGAAAATACTACCTTTCGTTGAACGATAAAATTAACGATTTGCGCACAGATGTAGGCAACTAGAAAACTTAGAAATCCTCCCAAGCCTCCTTGTTCGGTTCCGTAATTAAAGATAAACCAGTTAAATGGGATAGTGCTTAATCCTGAGAAAACAATCCCTGTGCCAATCCATAACACTAAGAAGTTGGTTATCGTCGCTACATTACTCATAATATTGAACAAAATAAATTCATAAACATCTGGATGTTCATATTTAAAATTCTTGATAATTTGTACCAGTTTGTTGCCTGATTGACTTTGCTTCATGCGCTTCCTCCTCTACTTTGCTTTTTGAAGCTTACGATTTTGAAAAAATTGCTTAGTTAAACCAGCAAAGCCCTTGAAAAAGTGACCATTTACCATAACCAGCATTTCATCAACCATGGCTAGACTAACCATTCCGTTTGTCATTTTAGCAATTGCTCTAAAAGGCATATTAGAAATAAATAGTAAATTCAGATCCGGTTTGCCCTTTTTTTCGCTTCTTTTAAGCAGAGCACGGATAATCCGATGAACAAAACGAGCCAATGGATTCTTCGCTTGATTCATCTCGTCAATAATACTTGTCCGATTCAACAGATGCTGACCGCTGGTTTCTTCCTGAGGAACCTTTTGCCCATATAATTTCTCAAAATCAGCCAAAGTAACCTCTTCAAGTTTCGCTGCTTGATAATTTGGCAACACGACATAATCTTCAGGTTCTGTTCCTGTGATCAGTAGTTTTCCTTCTAAGCGGATATCTTTGACTGAACTCGCTAACATAATGTTGTATTCACCAGATTCCGTTTTCCAAGATCTACTCTCAACGTCATAATAGCGAAAACTCTTATCATCGAATGCGAGTTCAATCATTTTACTTTCTCCAGGCTGTAGAAATACTTTGACGAATCCCTTTAACTCCTTCGTGGGTCTCACTAAAGGTGAAGAAGACTTGCCGATATATAATTGAACAATTTCTGAACCAGCCTGCTCACCAACATTGGTTATCACTGCCTGAACACCTGAGTTGGTGATCATTAGTTCACTGTATTGAAAACTCGAGTAGCTTAAACCATAGCCAAAAGGATAACGAACAGCTTTTTGAGCCTTATCATAATAACGATACCCAACATACAGTCCTTCTTTGTAGTAGACGTATCGCCCCTTAGCTGGAAACTCCTTACCAAAAGGCACATCCTGGTAGGAAATTGGATACGTTTCATTGAGTTTTCCGCTAGGGTTGTGATGCCCGCAGATGACTTCCAACATTGCACTGGCCCCAGCCTCGCCACCAAGATACCCATGCAAAATACCTTGTACTTCTTTTTCCCATGAGCATTCAACAACAGAGCCTGCTGACAAAACTACTACAATTGGTTTCTTTGCCGCTGCTAATTCTTGAATTAATGCCAATTGGTTTTTTGGCATGTCAATCGTTGTCCGATCCATTCCTTCGCTTTCTAAAATTTCATCCAGTCCTGCATAAAGCAAAATTACATCACTCTTTTTTGCTAACTCAAGGGCTTCATTCACTAATTGGTCATTGCTTTTTCCACCGCGTTCATACCCTTTTGCAAAACCGACGACAGTCAGAGGATACTCTCCAATAACGTCTAAAGTCGTTTCCAAATTCTTTGCGTTCACTACTGATGAACCTGCACCTTGGTAGCGGGGAGTTTGAGCGAAGTCTCCAATGACAGCAACCTTTTTTTCTGAGGTCAATGGCAAGATGTTCGCTTCATTTTTCAGCATAACAATGCTCTCCATTGCTGCTTTCTTTGCTACTTCGTGATGCTTCTGCCAATCGATCGTTCCATCAACTGGTGAAAAATCAACTGCTTGAACAACCGATAAAAATTCATCCACTCGTTGATCCAATACAGCTTCTTCAAGTTCTCCATTTTCCACTGCGTTAACCAGCTCTAAGGTACCGTTTTTCCCTAATGTCGGCATTGCTAAATGGCTGCCATTTTTAACACCAGCTGTATGATCGTTGTCCCCACCCCAGTCAGAAACAACAAAGCCGTCGAATCCCCATTCCTCCTTCAACAGGTCTCTAAGCAGGTAAGAATCTTCATTGGCATAGTTCCCATTCACTAAGTTGTAGGAAGACATAATGGATTTAGGCTGACCTTCTTTTACAGCGATTTCAAAATTGGTTGTGTAGATTTCTCTTAACGTTCGTTCATCCACAATCGAATCCGAAGCCATCCGTCGGTATTCCTGGCTGTTAACTGCAAAATGCTTTGGACTAGCGATTGTTCCATTAGCTTGAATCCCTCTAATGCTTGATGCAGCAAGTTTTCCTGCTAAATAAGGATCTTCACTATAATATTCAAAGTTTCTGCCGCATTTGGGGTTTCGCTTGATATTTAATCCAGGTCCCAGAACGACATTGACATTTAGAGCCTTCGCTTCTTCACCAATACATGTACCTACTTGATAAACTAAATCTTCATCCCAGCTGTTGGCCAAGGTGGCTGCTGTAGGAAAACATGTGGCAGGCAGACTTGCATTTAATCCTAAATGATCCGCTTCTCCGACCTGTTTTCTCAAGCCATGAGGACCATCAGACATGAATATTGCTGGTATCTTCTCTGGAATATCTTGGGATTCCCACGTATTCTTGCCTGACATTAGCGAAGCTTTTTGCTCTAACGTGAGATTTTCAATAATTTTTTTATTCTTCAGCATCTTACTCACCTTTTTTCAATTTATGAAATCAATTTATCATCAAAGTAAACGGTAACAAATAGTTCATTCATACTTTGACAATTTTTATTCATAACCTGTTTTTTCAAAGCCTAAAACGATGGGTTCACAAAAACAACCTTGCTTTAGAATCAACATTAATTATAATAAATGAGAGTAGATTGAATTTTTTGGGGAGGTTCGTTCTTATGAAAATTGCCATCGTAGAAGATGACATTCAGCAACAGAATTGCTTTATATCGCTGGTTAATCGATACACAGCTGAAAACAGCTTGCCAGTTAGTATCACATCTTTTAATGACGGAATTGATATTGTTGAAAAATATAAGGGGGATTTTGATGTTATTTATTTTGATGTAGAAATGCCAATAATGGATGGTATGACTTCCGCTAAAAAAATTCGAGCAATGGATCCTAATGTCATCATTGTATTTCTGACAAATTATGTACAATTTGCCATTGATGGTTACGCAGTGAATGCGGATGACTTTTTATTAAAACCCTTAACTTATTTTAATTTCAGTGAACATTTCAAAAAAATAGTCAAAAAATTATCGAATACTACCGATCAGACCATAACTATTAAAACAAATTCTGGTATACGAAAAATTTTGCTAGAGGATTTAATATATGTGGAATGTGAGGGGCACTATTTATATTTTTACACCAATGATCAAGTATATTCCTTTCTTGGCTCCATGAAGAATATTGAAAGCGAATTAAAACCGAAACATTTCTTCCGTTGTAATAATTGTTATTTAGTCAATTTAAAGCATGTCAAAGCTGTTGATGGAAGTACTGTCCATGTCGGCAGGTTTGATTTGCGGATTAGTCGCCCTCGAAAGAAGGATTTCATGGCTGCTTTAACGAATTATTTGGGAAGTGGGGGAATCTAGTTGAACGAACTGCTGCCGAATATTCCTCGTTTTTACACAGCCCTCGCTGAGTGGATCGCTTGCATATTTGTGATACTTCAATTTGATAAACAAACCTGGAAAAGCAGCGCATTGATTGTTTTGCCGTTCATGGGAATTGGTCAAATTATCTTACAATTATTGGTCGGCACTTGGCCGTTGCTGTTTTGGATCCCTGGAATGATTTTAAATGTATTGTGGATGCTTTTGACTCTTTATCTTGCTGTAGACATTTCACAATTCAGCTATTTTTATAATTTGTGCAAAGCCTTCATCTTTGCTGAGTTTATTGCCTCGGTCTCTTGGCAGTTGTTTTGCGTTCTCTTTCTGAGGTCAACGAAGCATTTTGCTGTTCCGTTAGTATTTATGCTTATGATGTACATAATTTTTTCCTTGTTCTATTACATCTTTGAAAAGCGCAGTCCTCACCAGGTTGTCTTAAAGAATATTAAAAAAAGAGAGGTTGTCATCGCAGCTCTTTCCGCAATTATCATCTTTACTGTCAGCAATATGGGGTTTATGTTTTCACAAACATTTTTAGTTGCTGGTGATGGACAGTCCATTTTTATCTTTCGGACCTTCATTAACTTATGTGGATTACTGATTCTCTATATTCAGGAAGGAATGCGGTACGACATCTATTTACGAAGCGAGCTTTCCTCCATTAACAATGTCCTGCAGTCGCAATATGAACAATACGAAGCGTTTAAAGAGAGTAATGCTTTGGTCAGTCAGAAATTTCATGATCTAAAGCATCAGCTGGATATTATTGAAATGGAGTCAGAGCCTGCTAAGAGAAAAGAATATGTTAATCAATTAAAAAAAGACATCACTCAATACCAAGCTACCGTAAAAACGGGAAATGCTATCATGGATGTCATTTTAACTCGAAAAAACAGCTTTTGCATTCAAAATAAAATTACCTTTACTTGTATCGTAGATGGAAAATTATTGGATTTTATCGAAGTTATGGATCTATGCAGTTTACTGGGGAATGCTTTAGACAACGCAATTGAATCCACCTTAAAAAATAGTGATACCGACAAACGATTGATCAACCTACGAGTGGAAAAAAAGGCTGGCTTCGTGCTGTTCTTACTAAACAATTACAGTGAAGATCGGTTGTCTTTCGAAGATGGCCTGCCCCAAACAACAAAGGATGATAAAGAGTCCCATGGATATGGGTTAAAGAGTATTTCCTATATCGTTAATAAATACGATGGAACAATGACCATTAGCCATGAAAACAATTGGTTCTCCTTGAAAGTATTGTTGCCAATCTCCTAATAATAAGAGCAGTCAGCAGGAAAAAATCTGCTGACTGCTCTTATTAATGCATTTCTTTTAGGACTCTTTTGAGGCAAGGCTGAGTGCTTCATCAATTACCTGATGCATATCAAAATAGCGGTACATCCCCAAACGTCCGCCAAAAATCACCTGTTCATCCTGATCTGCTAATCGTTTATAGCGTTGATAAGTTTGCTGATTTTTGTCATTGTTCACAGGATAATAGGGTTCATAACCTTTTTTCCAAGTTTTTGGATACTCCTTGGTAATAATCGTTCGTTCCTGTGTGCCAAACTCAAAATGTTTATGCTCAATGATACGGGTGTATGGTACTGTCTTATCAATATAATTTACTACAGCATTTCCTTGGAAATTGTCAGTTTCCAGTATTTCATGTTCAAAGGTTAGAGAACGGTACTCTAGTTCCCCATAACAATAATTGTAATACTCATCAATCATGCCGGTATAAATAATCTTTTCGTAACCTGCCAACCATTTTTCTTTGTTTTTCATAAAGTCGGTACTTAGGTGCAGTTGGATATTCGGATGATCTAGCATTTTTTCAATAATCTGAGTATATCCACCTATAGGAATTCCTTGATACAGATCATTGAAATAATTATTGTCGAAGGTCAAACGCACAGGAAGGCGCCGAATAATAAAAGCGGG
The DNA here is from genome assembly GCF_050498925.1 of Enterococcus sp. AZ163. Classification (NCBI taxonomy): domain Bacteria; kingdom Bacillati; phylum Bacillota; class Bacilli; order Lactobacillales; family Enterococcaceae; genus Enterococcus; species Enterococcus sp. AZ163. The sequence goes on along the minus strand of NZ_JBIPAO010000001.1, from coordinate 1,618,824 downwards.
CAGCTCTGAACAAGGTTTCCCCCATTGTTTTTCCGTATATTCCTTAATCAAGGTTTCATATATGTCGCTGCCAACCAACGAAATAGCCTGTTCCTCAAGGTTTTCCGGCTCCTTATTATGAGGAAGGCGACTTTGCTGAGCAATTTTTTCTTTTACTTCCTTTGGTGTTTTTAATCCCCATAAAGCATAGAAGGTATTCATATTGAAGGGGAGATTGTACAGCTTACCTTTACTCAATGCAACGGGTGCATTGGTAAATCGATTAAATTCTGCGTACTGATTAACGAACTCCCAAATTCTTTTATTGGATGTATGGAAGATATGCGCGCCATATTGATGAACCTGCACACCCGCTGTTTCCTTGGTGTAAATATTTCCAGCAATATGTTCGCGCTTTTCCAGTACGGTTACCTTGTGACCCTTGGCTGCCATTTGACTGGCAAAAACCGCACCGAACAAACCGCTGCCAACGACTAAATAGTTTGTCATCACTTTTCCTCCCCAAATCATAATCACTAAACAACCTATCACAATTCAGTATGATTTTCTATAGTTTTTATCCAAAGTGATGATTGATGTACAACTGCACACGTTGAATGGATTTTTTTGTGGGGAAAATTTCCCAATAGAGAATTTTATCCGAATCAAAGTTCAGGTTTTCATAAATTCGGTCGGCAATTACCAAGCAAGTATCCTTTCCAACCGTATTGGTGACTACTAATTCGACCGCCAATTGCTGAGTTAAATTACGCTTGATAACTTCTATGTACTCATCTCCGAAAACCGAAAGAATACACACGGAAATCTGCTGGTTTTCTTTTTCCACTTCAATATACTGACTAATCAAAAATTTATAGCTCATCAACAAAAAAGTCTTATTCTTTAACAGCGAGGGTTCTTTAGCTGCCAACTCATCAAACATCTGCTGAACCTTGTAATCAAAACTCGAATTGGTGAATAAAGCAGCACTGAGATCCATTTCCATCAACACTCCTGCACCATGAAAGGTTAGAGCCTTGACATGCTTGTGCACCAGATTAGCATACAGCAAACCGTAATCCTTGGCTGATGGATAAACTGAGAACTGTTTATAAAACTCTGATAACCATTGATTTGTCAGAGTTCCAGCACGCAGCTGATGTGTTTGACAATAAAAAAGCATGTCGCCAATATTGTTATTATCAGAAAGATGGTATTCCTGAGAAAAAAGGAATATGTAAGCATAAGCCAGTTCTGCTTTGATTTGCGTTTGGTCATTTATCCGGAAAAACAATTGGAATAACGGTCTGACTTTTTTGTATAATTGCTGAAAATGCCAACTGTCCTGCAGCATTTCATGCTCTAAAATGACTGAGTCGACGTAATTCTTTTGCATAATTCTAGTAATGATTACACCTAAATCATTGGCTACCTTCTGCTTTTCTACGATGCCCAGTTGCCGACCGCGAACCTTTTCTACATATTTGATGGAGCGTTCAATAATTTTTTTGTTCACCTTAGGAAATGGCCAAGAGACCCCACTGCTGGAATGCCAGAAAAATTCTGAGTAGAAGAATCGAATTTGATGCTCGCTGCCATAAAGCTGGCCGCTGCTATTCGTACTGAAGTTCAAATCGAAGGCTTGAAGCGTCGGATTTAATGCTTGCATTTTTTTGTAAAGCGAATTATAAGAAATGAATTGTCTCTCTGCGAAATCCTTTAAACGAATTTCGCCATTGTGAAAGAGCGCCACCATCGCCTGATACTGAACACTTTCATCTAAATAATTCAGCAGAATACGATGGAGAGAAAAGTTCTCCTTTGCCTGTAAGTAAACATCGGCCCGCTCTTTGATTATAGCCGGTTCTTTTAGCTGCCAGTCATTAAAATCTTCTTGAATTGATTCAATCGAATGCAGGACAGTTCCCCTAGCTACTTGCAACAATTGGCTCAATTCATCAATCGTAACCTTTTCTCTATCATTTAACAGCGTCAATATCGCTACTTTCCGCCTGACACTTACATCTAAAAACTTTTTCAATTTTTAATTCCTTTCCATTCATTCAGGTTGTTAAGGCCTTAGTATAGAGAACAACGCATCAATCTAAAAAAGAAAACGACCGTTATATTTCAATATTTAGAAAAAAGATAGGTTTATCTGATAAAAAGATAAAATAATAGCAAAAATGATAGGAATTCCACTATTTTTCATAATTGTGGAGAATTATTCTTATCTATTAACTACAGTAATCACCTTTCTCTCTTTCTTAAGACTAGTCGAAAATCATTTTTAGTCAATCCACAGAAAATCGCTTTGAAGTAAAATGAATGAGTGGATTTTGCTTAGCAGCAGCTTCTTTATTCTTTCAATCTCTTTACTTTTATTTATTTAAAAGTTATTTTACAAAAAAATATGAGTGGATTTTTATTGAGATAAAAAAACGACTGGATTATCTCCAGCCGCTTTCCCTGCTTAACTATTCTTGTTCAAATCCGTTTTTGCGATAATTTAAAACGAACAATACTGAAATGATCAGCAACTCACCAATTAAGACTAACCAGCTTTGAGAGGTCAATCCTTGGTTGGTCCCCTCAGCAAAGGATGAAACTAAGTTCCCTACAATTCCAGTATATAAAAATCCGCTAATCTTCTGAAAATTCTCAGCGATATTACCAAAAACCGGAACCATCATTAATACTAGTACAAAAATCGTACAAATATTGCTGGAGGACATTTGATTTTTAGCAAACAATCCGATCAGCATACCTAATACACAGCTGGTTAACCCAGCAATAGCTGTCACCAGTAAATAAAGACCTATATTAACTTCCCTTAAATTTATACCGCTCAGCAGCAGCACCAAAAGATTTATCAGAAAAGAGACTACAAAGGATGGCAGCACAGAACTGATAAAATATTCTGCTCCATTAACAGAAGAGGTCATCAGTGTCCGCAGAGTGTTTTTTTCCTTATCCTTAGCCAACATCGTTGCCGGCATCATCATGGAAACACTGGTTAAATTCATTAGCAGACCGAGATTCAATACCAGCGCAATCATAAACGGCGGCATCGCGGCTCCCTCTAAAATATTTTGATAAACAAAGCGCATAATTAAGGTTAATAAAGGAACCATACTGCCTGTGATAAGAAAGGTTTTGTTGCGGAACAGCTCCTTAAATTTGAAACGAGTTAATACCCCAATTTTTTTAATGGACAACCTCATCAGCTCAACTCCCTTCCTGTAACGGTTAAGAAGACATTTTCCAGCGTTGGTTCACAGGAATGAATCGATTCGACTAAATCGTCCGTCATCCATTCTGTTAATTTTTTCGTATTTTCAACCGTATGAGCTAAAGTAATTTTTTCCCTTGTATTTAGCAAAATACGGTACTGTTTCTTAGAATTATAGCGCAGACAAATCTCTTGGGGCGTGCCAAACTCAACGATTTTGCCATCATTTAACAGCGCAACATGGTCACACAGCTTAGAGGCTTCTTCCATATTGTGTGTCGTCAAGAAAATACCCATACCGTCTTTCTTAAGCTCCAGCAACAGGCGATGAATTTCAAGAGCTGTAGTCGGATCAAGTCCCGAGGTCGGTTCATCTAAAAACAATACCTTAGGCTGATGCATTACTGCTCGCGCCAATATTAACCGCTGACCTTGGCCTTTAGAAAGCTTCCCAGCCAATTGCTTTTTCTGTTCCACCAAACCAACCCGTTTCAGCAAATGATCAATCCGCTCCTTAGGCACATTCAGCAGCTGAGCAAACAACAGCAGATTTTCATAAACAGTAAATTCTTCGTATACTCCGCTGGCATCGGTCACTATTCCGATTTTTTCATAAATTTGTTCATTGATTCTTCGCGTGTCACTGCCCAATATGGTCGCTTCACCAGAGCTTTGAACCATTTGTCCGGTCACAATTTTAATTGTCGTAGTTTTTCCGGCACCAGATGGCCCTAAAAAACCAAGAATTTCGCCAGCAGAAAGAGTCATATTAATGTCTTTTAATGCTTGTTTATCAGAAAAAGCTTTCGAAATGTGTTTTAACTTTAACAATTCTTCCTTCACTTTTCTTACCTCCATCAGTTATTCCTTTAACTATAATCACTAATCGGATAAAAAAACGTTTTGCGTCCAAAAAAGACAGAAAACTGTCCTTTTTGGCAGTCTTCTGTCTTATGCTAGTTTAAATGTCAGCATCTGAATAAATTCTTGTTTTTCAACCCGCGTCTCCAGCCAAATATCTGGATATTGACGGGTAATTTCTTTCAAATTGGTTAGTCCCAGACCGCGGTTGTCCCCTTTTGTGGAATACCCAGCTGTCCAAATACGCTGCAGGTCAATTGATTGACTGGTAACATTTTTGACAATAAAGGTTAGTTTTCCTTTCTCCTTCAGAAAGACAATTGTAACCTGCGGCTTCTTTTCCCAAGCAGCAGCCTCAATCGCGTTATCCATTAAAATACCGCCGCATCTCAGCAGGTCAGAGATTTCCATCGGAATCTTTTTTATCGGCTCCATGACTTCAATCATCAGCTGCACATTCATTTTTTCTGCCTGCATGACCTTTGACATAATCAGCGTCTTCAGCTCAATTACTTCAATGTTAGCCAACTGGTTCAATTGCTGCATGTCTAGCCGGATTTCTTTGTCCATCTGCAGCATCTTAGTACTGATAAATTCCTGAGCTGCCTTAATATCGCCTGATTCTACTTGCGCGTATAAACCAGTAGCAACATTTTTATAATCATGATGAATTTTTCGCAAATCCAACTGAATACTTTCCAACCGTTGCAGATACGCCTGCTGCTGCAATATTAAGGCTTCAGATTCTTTCAATCTTTGCTCTCTCAGGTATTCCCTCAACAAAAAGATATACACTGTAATCACCATGCTGTAGCTCAGAATATAAAGTGCTGTCACCAGTAGCGAATGATCATTTAGGAAAAAGATCATTTTAACCAGTTCGATCAAAATATTCAAAACGCTGACAATCAAGCCAATGATTAAAGCAAGTCTCGGATAATCCACAATGCGACGCAATACAAAAAAGACGCGCGTTTTGGACAAGATCCGATACAACAGCAAAATGAAACAGAAGACGATCGTTGTACCTAGAAAATTCATCACCACTGGAGAGGTACCAGGAGCAATCGCTAGAATAATCGCTTTGTAGATACTATTGAAGATTAAGGTAACCAACGTTATAAAAATAGCTAGAAAGAATATGATTCGCCAATCTACCACCTTAAAAATGTACTGATGCAGCAATAAGGAAAGACCCGTTCCCACGCCAGCTTGAACCAAAATGTAAGCAGCTAATGGCAAATCAGCTAGCGCATACGTCAAAAATGCCAAAAGGACAGACATGAGCAAATACAACAGCCAAGTAAATGGATTCTTACTTTTTTCTTTGAATACAAAATAAACCAATAGGTATTCTAAAATAAAATTAGTCATAAAGATGTACGTTAAGATTCCCATACTCATTAAAAAGCTGATTATTCTTCACTCCCTTCGAAATAACTTCGCAGCAGCTTTTTACCAGCCCGCGACATTAGACAAACCGATCCATTTTCCATAATTACGGTATTATCAGAATAATTAACCTGCTGAATCTTACTTTTTTGTACTAAATAAGAACGGTGAATCTTCAAAAATTTCTCCGAAAGCTGTTGTTCAATTTTCTTTAATTCTCCTCGGAATTCTAATAAGCGGCTCTCAGTATGGAGAACCACTCGGTGTGCTCCTACGGTTTCAAAGAATAAAATACTTTCCATTGGCAGCTGATAACTGGCATCAGCAATTTTTACCGTATAATAACTTTGCGAATCCCCTAGCTCCTGAGTTAACAGCTGCTGGATATCTACTAAACACTCCATTAATTGGCCATTTAACTTCTCGGGAGCATCTTTATATAAATAACTCATTGCTTCCAAACGATATTTAAAGGTTTCAAAAATCAGCTCTTCATGGGTCGTTATAAAGATTAGGAACCCTCGCGTATCCAGTGCACGCATTTCCTTGGCCAATGAAAACCCGTTGTATTCTTCATGCTTTAAATCGACATCAAAAAAATAAATCGAACGCATCGCATGGGATCGGCGGTGCGCAAGAACTTCTTTAGGATCGCCAGTCACCAAAACAATCTCCATATCATAATCATGAATCATGATGAGATTCGAAATAATCTTTTTCAGGTATTCCCGTGTTTCTTGGACATCGTCACAAATATAAATAGGTACCATACTTCATCCACTTCCACTAAAGGTATATCTCAGTTTAGCATTACTTCCTAATCGTTTCCACACCATTTTCCAATATCGTTTCAATGAACCAAAAAAAGCTAACCAGAAGTACAAATGAACTCTGATTAGCTTGATTTAACTGGTTTGAGCCGTTTTTTCTAAGATAGCTGTCCGCTTTGACTCATTTTCCGATACCAATACGCACTTTCTTTTGGATAACGCGCCTGTGTATCAAAGTCAACATAAAATAGCCCATAGCGTTTGGTATACCCATTCGTCCAAGAAAAAACATCCATTAAGGACCAGATAAAGTAGCCCTCTACCTTAACTCCCTTTTCAACAGCATTTAAAATAGCCTGTAAATGTAAACGAACATAATCAATTCTGGCTGTATCGGTTACTGTCCCATCAACAAGCTTGTCTTTATCCCCCATGCCGTTTTCGGTCACGTACAGCTTGTTGTAATTAGGATAACGTTCTTTAACGAAAACCAGCATGTCCTCTAGCCCTTGAGGATAGATTGGCCAATCCCAATCGGTTGTCGGAATCGCTGGATTGTTTACTCGTTCTCCAACACCCTTTAATGCAAAGACGCTGCTGCCCTTCTCCCCAGTCCCATTGTGATGAATTTGTGATTCACCTGAATAAGCCTGCAAGAAATGACTGGCATAATAATTAATTCCCATAAAATCGATCTGCTCTGCAGCAAACTGTAAATCCTCAAACTCTTGCGGTGTGGTTCTCAATTCTCCTTGATTTTCGGCTAAAATACCAGAAATAATCGACCAAGTATCTTCCGAGTAATTCCCCTTAAACGTGGCATCTAATAAGAATTGATTTGCTAGAACGTGCTCTTTTAACGCCGCCAATTTGTCTGCTTCTGAGTCAGAGATTGGGTACTTAGACTCTAAAATGTGTACGATCCCAATTTCACCCGATTGTCCAGACTGTTTGAATTTTTTCACGACTTGAGCATGAGCCACCATCATATTGTGCATAGATTGAATCGCTTTAGGCAAGTCGTATTGTAAATTAGGAGGAAAATGCCCAATAATATATTGTCCAGCAACTACTGACCATGGTTCATTGATCGTAATCCAATAGTTCACCTTACTGCCATATTCCTGGAAGCAAAATGCAGCAAATTCCACGTATGCGGCAGTCATTTCATTAGACAGCCAATCCCCTTTTTTAAATAAAGGTACTGGTGTATCGAAATGATGAAGGGTAACAAACGGTTCCACACCATTTGCAAGACAGGCATCAATCAATTGATGATAGAAGCTTACACCTGCCGGGTCTACTTCACCAGTTCCTTGTGGAAAAATCCTCGTCCAAGCAATTGAAATCCGAATACCATTGATCCCGAATTCCTTGCACAAAGCTAAATCTTCAGGATATTTATGGTAAAAGTCGCTGGCAGTGCTAGGATCGAATACTCCTTGCTCAGCTAAGTAATCATCCCAGTAATTCTTTCCTCTTTTTCCTTCATTGACTGCCCCTTCTGCTTGATAAGCAGCTGTTGCGGCACCAAAGATAAACTTTTTCGGAAAATTATGCATCTAATTCCTCCTTAGGCTAAACTTTCAAAAACAAAGTTAATGGCTTGTTCAGGGGCTCTTGCTAAAGCAACGTATTCCGCCCCCGTTGTTGAGACCGCCTTGGTTCCTTTACCAACGGTTTCTTCTTGCAATTCCTTCAGCATAGAGGCCATTTGCGGCGCCAAAACAATTAAATCAAAATCACTAATTAAGTCCTTGTGCTGGCCATAAGCCATCGCAGTTGAATCCACTTCTACACCTTTTTCCTTTGCACCTTTTTTAATCGCATTTGCCAGCATCGAACTGGTTGCCCCATTGGCACAGAGTACTAAGACGTTCTTTTTACTGCCTGCTTCTTTCATTACAGAAGCCACTTCTTGAGCCACTTGATCTTCGACAATTTGGATTTCTTCGTTCGTTGATTCTTCGCTACTTTCTTTGGCAACTAATTCATTGTCATAGGCTTTAAAGAATGGGAAGTAGATCAGAAAATCTACAACTAGCAAGACCGCCATCAATACAATAGCTAACCCAGCAAAACCAGTTCCCATGATTAACCCTAAAGGTCCTGGTGTTGTCCAAGGCAAGTTGTAAATAAACCCATTCATTCCTAAGAAATCAACAAAGAATTTGAATAACCAAACATTCACGATCGGCGCTGCGATGAATGGAATAAAAAAGATCGGATTTAAGACAATTGGGGCACCAAACAACATTGGCTCATTTACCCCAAATAGTACCGGAATGGATGATGCACGTCCGATTGTTTTGAGCTGCTTGGATCTAGCTAGAAAAGCAAACATTAACGTGATGACTAGCGTAGCACCGGTTCCTCCAAGGGTTGCTACAAAGTATTGCGTTCCCTGAGACAAAATATTCGGTGCATGTTCGCCAGCTTGATAGAGATGCATGTTCAATTCAACATTGGTAATATAAATCGCAGATACTGCTGGTTCTACAATCGATGGGCCATGGATTCCAACAAACCAGAAGAATGCCATTGCACCAAAGATCAGTGCTAAGCCAAGATATCCGTCAGCAGCACTAAAAATTGGCTGGAATACTTCGATAATTTTTTCTGAGAATCCAGCTCCAGTAAGATTACGGAAGCCTAAATCGAATAACCAAAAGAAAACAGTCGATAATGTAATAGGAATAAGATCTTTAAAGGTTTGCGAAATATTTCCAGGAACTTCCTCTGGCATTTTTACTGTAATATTATTTTTTACACAGAAACGATAAACATTCGGTACAATAAATCCAACAACAAAGGCAGTCAATAGACCTTTTGTTCCCATGAAACCAGTGGAGAACCCACCTTCAATTGGGTCAACACCAATAATAACAAACCCGATAATTGCTGCAACCATAGTTGAAGTGCTATTGATTTGATTCGTTTTTGGCAATTTATTATTGAAGTTTTCAGTTAAACTTTTGGTAACCGTGGCTGCCATCAGCAGTCCCAGAATTCCCATTGAGCCGTTATAAGCTTTCATTAGAATTGTTTCAATCGATGTATCCCAGTGAAATCCAAATGCATTGGGTACATAAGCAACTAAAATGAAGAAGCTGGAAAAAAGAATGACTGGAATTAAACTGATAAACCCATCGCGAATTGCGCGAAGGTAGGGATTATTAGAAATTTTTTCAAAAATAGGTTTCATTTTCTCAATTCTATTAACTATTGCTTTCATTGATTCCCCTCCTAATCGTTAAGCCTTTTTATAGATATTAAATAGATGCTTGATTGTATCCTTCAGCAGCATTGTTGTCATCAGATGATCCTGTGCATGTACCATGATAAAACCAACTTCGATATTCTCTCCACTCGCTTCAGCAGCTAACATTTGCGTTTGTGATTTATGTGCCTCCATCAAGCTAGCATGGGCCTGCTCAACGAGCTGATCAGCCACTTCAAAATTTCCTTGCTCTGCTTCATCAAGCGCTTCCATTAATTTTGATCTCGCTTCTCCTGCAAAAGCTACTACTTCAAAACCAACCATTGCTGCTTCTTCTCTATTCATTTCTTTTCCTCCTCAATTTAGGAACACTTCATGTTTGATGATGTTTGTTTGTGTTCTTTATAAACATATAATATAGTGAGTAACGGTACTTGTCAACAGGTTTTTGTTGAACGGAAAAACTAATTGACAAACAACTCCAAACAACATATGATTAAAACAAACATTTACGGACAAACAGTATCTTATATAAAGGAGTTTAGTAGAATGCTGAAGGAAGAACGACAAAAGATCATGCTAGAATTACTAACTGAAAAAAAAATTGTAAAAGTAGCTGATATTACTGAAAAACTTCAAGTGGCTGATATGACCGTTCGAAGAGACTTTCAAGAATTGGAAGATAAGGGATTAATCATTCGAATTCATGGTGGTGCTAAAATTCTGGATAAAGATACGTTAACCTCTATTGAACTAAGTCACCGAGAAAAGAAAAAAATCCATTTAGAAGAAAAAATTGAGATTGCTCAAATCATTGCTGAAAATATTTCCACTGGCGAAACTATTTTTTTAGGCCCAGGAACCACCATTGAACTGGTCTATGATTACTTAACCGTAGACTATGCCAAGATAATTACCAATTCTATCCATGTCTTCAATAAGTTTAAACATGATTCTCGTTTTGAATTGATTCTGATTGGTGGTGCTTATCGAAGTAAAACTGGGGCTTTTGTCGGAACCATTGCCAACGATTTCATTTCAAGTATTCATGTCCAAAAGAGCTTCATTGGTGTGAATGGATTAAATCAGACAACCATTTTCACTTCTAATGAAGATGAAGGCTTAACACAAAAATATGCCCTTAATAGCGCCGAAGAAAAATTCATCATCGCAGACCATCATAAATTGGATAAAAAAGATTTTTATGGCTTCTACAAATTGGAGGACATTGATTGGCTGATTACCGATGCAGGGATTTCGACTGACAAAGAACGAACCTTTGGTAAATGGATTCATATTCTAAAAAAATAATTTAAGAAAAATTTGCTCCAAAATAAGTAATTAAGTGAACAACAGCTAACTGATAACTGAGTAGTTTACCTTGCTTTTAATAGTATATCTCACCAACAAAAAAGCCCGATTTCATGGAGATGAGACGGGCTTTTTGATGCGATTGATTGTTAACTTTTTTCTTTTGATATACTCATTTTGATTCATGGTTCTAAGTAGGGGCTGTTAGTCTATGCTTAGGTCATTTTTCCTTTTTGGACGTTTGCTCTTCCATAGTTGATGAAGCAGATAATAAAAAAACAGCCCCTACTTTATATCTAACAAGCTTACTATATGTTTTTAGTTTTCTTCAGGTGCAGATCGCGTTTCTTTCCCTTTGAAAACTATTGCTCCTACTGCTAGCAGAAACATCACAATGCCCTCACCAATAAATAATCCAGCATTTTCTAATACAGGAAATATCCGCTGAAATAAGGCAATTGTAACAGGAGCAAAGGCTGTCCCGAGATTGAAAGCTATTAATAAAATAGATGTGTTTTTTTCTGAATGAGCGACTTGCTGATTGACTGCATTAAACAAGTAGGGAATAAAGGTGCGAAAAGATAATCCGCCTATCACAGCCGCTAATGAAGCTGTAAACATGTCTGAAGCTGCAGCTATCAGAAACATTGCCAATGCTAAACTGGCAAAGGCCGTTGGTAGCGTCCAGTGCTTTAGCGAAACTACTAAACGACCAAAGATGATTCCAGCAATCATGGCTCCTAAACCTACTAAGGCTAATAGATTGCTGCCATCAGTTGCATCGCCGATTCCTTTGTCTAACAGTAAAGAAGTAATTTTTACTGCCATTGACATATAGATTGTGACCACAATTGAAAGCAATACAACATATCCCCAAACAGCACGGGTAATTTGGTCTGACTTTACATGGATTTTTTCCTGTTGACTTGCAAAACTTATTTTGGGAACAAATAGGGTAAACAGTATCAGTATTGGTAATGCCAAAGCATAAACAAAAAAAGAAGCGCGCCAATCAATCAATAGTAATTGTCCTACTGAAAAGGTCATTAGCATACCGCCAATTCCTTCAAAAGAACTCTGCATGCCAATCACAGAAGATAGCTCTCTTCCTTTGTAAAGATTGCCGGAAAATGAATAGAGCAGCGGATTAAACAAGCCGATCCCTACCCCAAACAGCAGCCGACTAATAAACAACAAGCTAAATGATTTCGTAAATACTGGCAACACTCCTGCAATGAAGACTAGAGCAAGTCCCAGCTGAACCGTCTGCTTATAGCCAATTCTGCGAGCCAACTTGTGACTAAAAAGAATCGTCATAACAATCATCAGGGAAGGAATTGTCGTCAATAATTCAACCAATGTATGATTAATTGCGGGATAGTCAGCCATGATTGCTGGAACATTGCCAGCAATCGCTCCTCCTGAGACAACTAATAATGAAACAGACAGCAAGGCCGTTTTAGTTAATTTTTGCATAATCTCTCCTTTAGTAACTCTCCCCAGCATAAACGAGCAGTGCTAAAAAAATTCACGAACCAGCGAACCAGTTCGTGAAGGGTATAGCTCTATTATTCACCAAAAATTTCTTTTGCCAGCGTAAAGGCTGACCATGCTTTAGGCCATCCCGCATAAAAGGCTAGGTGGGTAATTAATTCTACAACTTCATCTTTCGTTACACCATTTTGTTTAGCGATAGTCAGATGCGCCTCCAACTGAGGGGCCCCCATTGCTAATAAAGCTGAACAAGTAATTAAACTGCGGTCATGAGCCGAAAGCTGTTCCTCCCGATCCCATACTTCCCCAAATAAAACATCATCATTTAACGCTGCAAATTGCGGTGCAAACTTACCTAATTGATCTCTTCCTGCTGTTTGTTTTGCCATGCTTATTCACTCCTTTATTTTACTAATTGATCGTATAACTCATCAGTGACTGGTTCCAACCATTCTGGAGTACCCGCAGTAATTGCGAGATGTTCAAACCAACTATCTTTGGCCGCACCATGCCAGTGCTTCACTCCATCGTGGGTAACAATCACATCCCCTGCTTTTAGGGGTTGAGCAATTTTTCCTTCTTCTTGATACCAGCCTTCACCACCAGTAACCAGCAGCAACTGGAAGCCGTCATGATGAATGTGCCAATTGTTGCGGCAGCCAGGTTCAAAGGTTACATTACCGACCCCCACCTTTATATCTGGGTCGGCCACTAATGACTGCAAATAGCTTTGACCGATAAAATAGCGCGCATAGGCATCATTTTTTTCACCGACTGGAAAGATAACTCCATTTTTTACTTCTTCGTGTTTTGCCATCCTGCATTCCTCCATTATTCTTTGATAGTTGTTAGCCAATTCTTAATTGCCGTATCGGCGCGGTCCACTCGGGAACCGCGAATTGGCAAGCCTGCTTCTATGATTGCTGTAGGACAAAGCTGCTTCAGTTCCTCTACACTACTGCCCATACCACTGCCCTCGTGAGTGCAAAATGGATAGATTGTTTTGGCCTGCCAATCGTTGTCTTGTAAAAAGGAAACCACAATTTGGGGCAATCCACCCCACCAGTTTGGATAGCCTAAAAAAATCGTTGCATAATCCGCTAAAACTAAATTGCTCTTCAGATAAGCAACAGGTGTGCCCTGCTGCCTTTCAAGCTCTGCCTGTTTCGTGGTTTCCTGATAATCATTAGGATAAGGAATTACCGGTTTCAGCTCGAATAACGTGGCACCAGATGCTGCGGCAAGCTTCAATGCTGCGGCTTCAGTATTACCCACCACTAATTCTTCCATTTTCCCACCAACAAAATTTTCTCCTCGCCGAGAAAAATAGATTACTGCCTCCATAGTAAACACCTCCTCTATAAGAAAAACGCTGTAAGATGATAACTTCATCCTACAGCGCTCTGGCTTATTCGTCTAATACTTATTGAATCATAGTGCTATACTTGAAAAGCATAGTTAAAGCGACGAATCAGTTCTTCAACTACAGGTGTGTGAATTCGTCGTTTCCACACCAGCACACCATGGGTTTTCAATGCAGGCTCCAAAGGAACAAAACTAAATTGCTGAATATCCCGGTGAGCCGTTGCACCTTCAATCGCCAAAGCAGAGCCTACTCGATTTTCTACTAAAGAGAAAATATTGAAGATTAAATTATACGTTCCTACCACATTTAATTCCTCAAAGGGAGCACCTAACCATTGACTAATCAATTCTTGAACTTCTTTACGCGAAGAAGTCAAAAGTGGTATTCCTTTTAAATCCACGGGAGTAATCGACTCCTTTTGAGCTAAAAAGGTTTCTTTCGAGACCAAGAGTCCCCATTTTTCCTCCCGTGGAAGGATTAAGGATTCATAATCGCTCCTATCAATCGGCTCCAACAGAAGCGCCAAATCTAGTATCCCTTTATCCAATCGATCAGATATATCTTCACTTGTTCCCGTCACTAAATTAAAGCGAACCTGAGGATAATCGCTAATAAATTCTTCAATCATCATAGACAAGGTATCAGAATTATCTGCCTCGACACAGCCAATGGAAAAGCTGCCGCTTAGCTGTTTATTCTTGTGGTCGAGAAAGGCCTGATCCAGTTTATCATTCAGCGATAGGATCTCCTCAGCCCGTTCCTTCAAGAAAATCCCCTCTTCAGTTAAAGAGAGTTGGTTATTGGTTCGGTGAAACAACGCAACACCTACCGATTCCTCTAGCTCCTTAATCTGCCGACTTAAAGTAGGCTGAGTAATATTCAATAGTTTAGCTGCTTTTGAGATATTTTTTTCCTCAGCAACAGTCCAAAAATAGCGCAATAAACGTGTCTCCATCCTCAGCCTCCTTGCTTTTTCTTCTATTATAACAGTCTTTTGAACTAAATTGCTCCAACTACCTCATGCGGCAAGTAAGGCGCTTCTAAAAATTTCACTTCTTCTTGAGTTAATTGCAAATCCAAGGCAGGCAAAGCATCCAGCAGATGACTTTCTTTAGTCGCACCGATGATTGGTGCAATCACTGGTTCTTTTTGGAGCAACCAAGCTAGAGCCACCTGCGCACGTTTCACCTGGTGCTTCTCAGCAAGTTCAGCAACTCTTTCGACAATCAGTCTATCCTGCTCCTCGGTTTTATCATATTTTGAGCGAGCTGTTTTATCAGTCAAAAAACGTTTAGTACTGGCATTCCAATCACGAGTTAAGCGTCCAGCTGCTAACGGACTATACGGTGTCACTGCTATTTTTTGGTCCTCACACAAGGGCAGCATTTCTCGTTCCTCTTCCCGGTACAACAGATTCAGGTGATTTTGCATTGAAACAAATTTTGTCCAGCCATTTTTATCTGCGACTGCTTGAGCCTTGGCAAATTGCCAAGCATACATTGCTGAAGCGCCAATGTATCGAACCTTTCCAGATTTCACCAGGTCATGCAAAGCCTCCATTGTTTCTTCAATCGGCGTGTTGTAATCCCAACGATGAATAATGTATAAATCTACATAATCCATTTGTAAACGTTCCAGACTCTGATCAATCTGATGAAAAATTTCTTTGCGAGAAAGCCCACCACTGTTAGGTGCATCCTTCATTGTAGTGAATAATTTGGTAGCAACCACAATTTCGTCTCGCTTGGCAAAATCGTTCAAAGCCTTTCCAAGAATGCGTTCACTTTCACCATAAGAATAGACATTCGCCGTATCAAAAAAGTTAATCCCCAAATCCAGTGCTTTTTGAACAACTGGACGACTGTCCTCTTCTCTTAATACCCACTCATGAAAGCCGCTGTCAGGATCTCCAAATCCCATCGTTCCTAAACACAATGGTGAAACATCCATTCCAGTATTGCCAAATTTAATATAGCGCATCTTTATCCCTCATTTCTATTGATTAAAAGTAGTGTACTCCTTGAAGTGCACTCTAAGTCAACAGAAAATTTACTCTGCTGTCATTTGACTGCTCATTCAAAAATTTGATCGTCTGCTAGAAGGCTAGCAGCGATTGATGTTTCCGCATTTCCCATTGACCTTCTTTCATGATTAATTTATCATGATATAAATAATATCAGTACGCTACTATTAACCAAGCACCTTCATGGAAAAAGGGCTGCTTTTAAAGACTAACTCTATCACCGTTATTTTCATTAGTTCTGTCTTTACCTATCAATAGAACTACCCCATTTCTACAATTATCAAAGAACACTAAAATTTACGTTGCATTATTTTAACTGACCAACGGCTTTTAGTATCGTCTTAGTTGTTTATGAATACTATCAAACGTTCGCGTATACACTAAAAAAGAAAGCAGGGAAACAGATGAAAGTTATTTTAAATGGTCAATTGGTTGACCGGAAGGATGCTAAGGTGGATATCGAGGACCGGGGGTATCAATTTGGCGATGGAATTTATGAAGGATTTCGAGTGTATCAAAGCTGTATATTTACCTTTGACGAGCATATTGCCCGTCTGTTTCATAGTGCTGAATTGATTGACTTGGAGATTCCTTATACTAAGGAACAGCTGAAGGATCAATTAACTGAATTAATCACTGCCAATCAATTAGGTGATGGAATGATCTATTTACAGATTTCTCGCGGCACTCAAATGCCGAGAAATCACGTGTACTTGCCTAGCAATGAACCAGTTTTAATGGCTACTTCCATGGCAGCACCTCGTGATCCTGCCTCTTTTGAAAAAGGCATTACTGCGATTACAGCAGTAGATGATCGCTGGCTGCATTGTGATATTAAAAGTTTGAATTTATTAGGCAATGTCCTAGCAAAAAATCAAGCTGCTAAAGCTGGTGCTGACGAAGCCATTTTGTATCGGGATGAATATCACGTAACCGAATGCTCTCACTCCAACGTCTTCATTGTCAAAGACAATACTCTGATTACTCACCCGGCAAATAATTTTGTTTTAAATGGGATTACTCGGCAAACCATCTTGAAGCTGGCAAAGGAAAATGATATTGCTGTCGAAGAACGAGTATTCAGCTTAGCAGAGTTGAAGCAGGCCGATGAAGTCTTTATCTCCAGTATTATGGCTGAGGTAACACCTGTCACTACCATTGATGATGAAACGATTGGCAATGGTACTCGTGGTCCGCTATCAACAGAATTAGAACAATACTTTGTTGCAGAAATCGAGAAAAACTGCGGCGTAGAACTATAAAAAAACTTCCCTCTGCCGATTTTCAGTGGCAGAGGGAAGCTATTTTATTTTAGAAAATCAGCAATCGCCTGTTGATTTTTATCCAATTGTATCTCCAGTACACTACCAGCTGGAGTATCATCATTGTAGCTCCAGCTATCCTCTATTGGAATAGACAATGTCTCCACTGGCTTTTCAACCCCCTTAATGAAGTCCAATCCGCAGGCAATCAATACCGTGTTAGGAATATTGGTATCCATGCTGCCCATCAGCTTACCAATAGTCTTTGGTAACTTCATTAATGTGGTGATACCTTTAGACTGCTCACATAAAGCCTTTACTACCTGCTGCTGGCGTGTAATCCGACCAAAATCTCCCTCACCATCACCACGGTAACGAGAGTATTGCA
The DNA here is from genome assembly GCF_050498925.1 of Enterococcus sp. AZ163. Lineage (NCBI taxonomy): Bacteria > Bacillati > Bacillota > Bacilli > Lactobacillales > Enterococcaceae > Enterococcus > Enterococcus sp. AZ163. Next base: position 1,601,526 of record NZ_JBIPAO010000001.1, on the reverse strand, counting down.
GCAATGTGTTGCCGTCCATTTGTTGTTTTCCCTTTTCGATAGTCACACCATCTAATTCAAAGGATTCTTGAGCATCTATCGTCACCCCTTTGGGAAACAAATCATTGATGCAATCGACAAATTTATCAAAGGTCATACTAATATAGTAAGGTGTTTTTACCTGAAAATTATCTTTTAATGTCTCCTCAAGCAAGGGCATACCACCGTAAAAGTAAGCGGCATTGATTTTGTCCTTCCCATATTCAGGAATGTCCACATAGGAATCTCGCATGATTGAAATCAATTTAGGCTGCTTAGTCCGGCGATTGTACTGGCCAATCATTAAACTATCGGAGCGGCCGCTTTCTTCATCAGGCCGAGCATCCGATCCGACTAATGTGAAGTTCACTATCTCCGGCACCCCCGCAGGTACGGGAAGCTCTGGCGCTTCCTCTTTGACAGTCTTCGTCTTTTTTTCAGCTGTGAAACCCTCGAGAAACTCAAAGGAGACAAAACTGACTGCTGCAACTAGGAGCATAAGAACCAAAATCGTTGCTTTTTGTCCCTTGTTCATCATTTATTTCCTTTCTATTTGAAGGGAAACTCTCGCTTGCCAAATCACTGGTCCTCTATTATGATAAGTCAAACTGAGAATTTCTTAGTTTATCTTTTTTGGGGTCGATAGAGCTGCCACTCTTCGGCCTTTTTTTGGCTTTTCCATTCCTAGGACAATTCCCAGTCCAACACACACTGTGATCATGGAGGTTCCACCCTGACTCAAAAAAGGCAACGGAATACCCGTTAACGGCAAAATTCCAATGGCTGCACCGATATTTTCTACTGTCTGGAATAATAAGGCAAAAACCAAACCTACTGAGAAATATAAGCAGCCGCGATTATTGGTTTGAATTCCAGCCGTCAGCATCTGATAAAATAGATAGAAATACAAAAACAGAACACCGCTGCTGCCAATAAACCCAGCTTTTTCTGCAATAACAGTAAAAATCATATCTGACTCACGTACGGGAACATAGATGGAGACCAATTCACTAGGTTTTCCGGCAAAACCACCCGCTGCCACGGATAGCATACTGCGAACCTGCTGGAAAGAAATCGAATCCTGATACTTGAAAGGATCAATCCAGGCCTCCACTCGATTCAGTTGGTACTCTTTAAAATGTAGAGTTTGCAAGATTACTCGTCCCCACTCAGTGAAGACAAACAACAGCAGACATCCCCCCAACATTGCTAATGTTCCTGCTCCAGCTAATAAGATCCGTTTATCTACACCCACTACAATAAACAAAGCTGCCAAAACACAAATAAACACTAAGCTGGTTCCAAAATCCCGTTGCATGAACATCAACAAAAAGGTTGGTAAAGCAATGGCCAAACTTTTTATTATATACACCCCATCCTCTTTCAAGGAATGCGGCCGACCTTCTTTTTCGTACTTCAACGTAAAATGTACGAGCATTAATATAAAACTGATTTTCACCATTTCTGAAGGCTGCAGCGACAACGGTCCGATTCGCAGCCAACGTTTAGTTCCTGTCAACAGATACATTGCTGGGTCATAATACCATTGCAGCAGCAACATGATGCCTAAGGAAAAACTATACCAAATAGGTGCAAACTTAACTAAAAATTGAAAGGGAATCCGTCGCATAATCAGCAACGCTCCAAAAGCTAACACGCTAAAAATCAGCTGCTTAAAAATGACTGGCTGAACGGCTCGACCATCCAGCAAAGCTGCCTGATATTGTACCCAAACACTTAAAATGAGAAGTAAAAAGATCGGCAGCAATAAGGCATCATTCCACTCTTTGCGCTTCACTTCTTCACCTCCTTTCCCTAGCTGAGATATTCAATGCAACCCCAAGACTGACCGAAAGAATCATATAGCTGGTTCCACCATAACTGAGAAAGGGTAATGGAATCCCCGTCATAGGAATTAAACCTAGTGTGCTGGCTACGTTAATACTCGTCTGCACCAGCAGCAAAGTCCCAATCCCCATGACGATTAATGCAGCCTGATGATTTTGGCAATGGGTGCTCAGCCAAAACAGCCGCAGACAAATGACAAACAAAAGCAGAAGCAAAAACAAGGCCATAATCATCCCTAATTCTTCGACGATAATTGAGAAAATAAAGTCGGTTTCTGCTTCCGGCAAATAACCATTTTTGGTGATGCTATTGCCGATTCCCCGACCAAAGAATCCGCCATTATACATGGCATAATAGGAATTGCTCATTTGATACCCTGTTCCATTGACATCAGCAAAGGGATTTCCCGCAATCGCGATTCGTTCATACACATGTTGAAACAGGTGTGGCAGTAAATCATGACTCCCCAGCAGCAGCACAATTCCAGCAGCTACCAACACGCCAACTACCGCTGCAAAGCCTAGAATCAGTCCAACATCGACTGGAATCGCCGCTGCCCAGAAAAGAACTCCTGCCACAAGTAACAGAATCAAGGCTCCAGTTACTTTAGGCTGAATAAAAACCAGCGTTGCCAAAAACAGAGTAACTAAAATGGGCGCCCGCAATTCTTTTTTTGATTGCAATGGATTACGAAAGTAATAGCTTAAGTAAAAAATTAGAGCAATATTAGCCAATTCCGAAGGCTGAAATTGAATCCCGAAAATCGAAATCCAGCGCTGAGCCCCATTCACCGTTACTCCAAAAAGATGTACCTTCACCAGCAGCAAAAGCAAGGCCGAACAACCTAAAAGAATTTGGGCTACTCCTAATTTCAGAAAGTGCTGCAGTTTAACAGAATAGGTTAGAGCTAACGCGCCCCAGCTAAGAATTACGAAGACTAGCTGGCGATAAAATAAACTTCGAGGATTCGCACCGGCGATCATGAGTCGATAAGAACTTGCGCTGAAAACCTCTAAAAGACCGATGATAGACAGGACGGCATAAGGTCCAATAATCCACCAATCGATCTTTTTTACATTTTGCATTGCTTCACCTCCCTTCGACAAAGTTAGGTGAAAGCGAGCGGTTATTTCTACTAGTTTTAAAATTCATACAAAAAGGTCAGAAACCTTTTCGAACAAGAATTCTGACCTAGTGTCATCTCATCGTCCGAGTTTTAGCACTATACAACGTAAAGATTCTCATCTTAGCTATTTTGGAAAAAGCCTTAATCCGACAATTCCTGTTTTACCCATTGGCATCTTTCGATGTTTCTGAGCAATAGCTTATGTTTGTATAGGAGCCTCACCTAACAAGTTATATTGTTTTATTTTCACGATCCAATCTTACTCTTTCCAACAAGAGGCTTGCAACCAAAATTCTAGTTTTTTCACTTAATTTACTTTTTCTTAATAACATCCAATTAGATACAAAAGAACAAATACTGAATAAAACCTTCCAGATACTAGCTTTTTACTTACGGAGACTCCTCGGATTGTTTCTTTCAGCTAATTCCTATATACACCAAAAAATTTTCTAAAAATGACCTTTTTTCCAAAAATCAGTTGCAATTACGGTCATCTAAAAGTACCATTCTTGCTGCGATGAAAAATAGTTTTCTTTTCCAAGCTATTTCCCTTAAACATAAAAAACAAGAGCATATAATTAAAAGAACAACAATTATTTTAACATTCAATTAGTATCACCAAAAAATTGTTGTTAAACAAAAGAACTGACGGCTCTTATCATTCTCATGAATTTACCTTCAGTCCTTTGATTTATAATGAACAGTTATTGATTGCTTTTTTGTTTTTGTTTGGTATAGATGAAATAACCCAAGAAGCTTAAGACTACCGCCGCCAGAATTCCGATAATAATATACAGCCAATAATTCGTGCCTTCTTCAACCTGGAAAACTTGGTTGTTCACTGCACTAGCTTCCTTTTTCGTAATCTCAAATGGTTCGTTAAACTTCCAATTGTGGCCAGCGTCATCTTCTACACTTAGCTCCAAGCGATACTTTCCAGCAACCAAAGGCTTCGTATCTCCTGCTTCTCCATTGAATAAATGTAAATCAAAGCGAGATGATGGCGCTATACCGCCATCTTCAATTGTACGAGTGATCACTGGTTTAGTGCCATCTTCAGCATAAACATCGGCCGTCAATGATGCCTTCTTAATATTGATCGGTGTAGGATTTTCCATGGAAACAATTAGACCAGCATTATTTGTCAATTCCTTCGCCTTAATCCCTTTGTATTGTAAATCAGGTTCCACTGGCTGATCATTTTCAGAAAGCATTAGGCCGATCACATAGGCATATTCACTAGAAATCTGATCCTTGGGCTTTTCTTCTTTACCAAAGTCCTTCTTCACCTGAATTCCACCCAGTAAGATACCATCAAAGCTTTCTTTAGGCACGGTAAGATCTAGAGACACAACACCCGCTTTTTTGGCAGGAATCGTCACTTCTTTCGGATACTTAACATAGTCTGAAATTGGTTGTTGATTGATGGAGTCTTTTGGGATGTCAGTATTTCCATAATCAATCGTCAGATTCCCACTGGTTTGGGCTGTATTTACTTCAATAAAATAGCGTTGCTCTTGATCTGAGTAGTTTTCAATTTGAAGCTGGATTGTCTGTTTCTCCTCTGGTTTTACTCGCAAATCAAAGAAGGATTTCCCCCGGTCTAATTGATTGTCCGGCAGTATGGGAGCTACGCTGTAGTCGACACCGGGATCAGCGGCCGCAGCAGGTGAGCTAAACATAAACATTGCGCATCCAGTGATAAGTAAATACATCATAATGGCTCTCATTTTTTTCACTATCTATTCCTCCATTTTGGTTAGATCTTTCTTGTATTTTCTATGTAAAAAAGACCATCTAAGTCACTAAGCAGTTACGTGACTTAGATGGATTTTACGCAAATTTATTCAGCTGAAATAGCTGTAAAAGTAATAGTACCTGCGTATGTTTGGATATTTAAGTTGTTGTTAGCAATTGTCAAAACAGGATCAGCCAAACTATATGCTTTAGTCCCTACTGGTGTTTGGCCAGAGTTTTCAGTTACCACTGTTCCTTCGGCAGTTAATACTTCAACATCACCAATTTTTAAAGAAGTTCCGATGTTATCAAGCTGAGTTGCTTGAGCATTTACTTTCCAAGAAGATGCGGCTACTGCGCCTTCCCAAGCTGCTTTTGAGTCATCAATTTCAGTTTGCGTTACATCCGCACCCGCTGTAACACCTGAAATTGTGTTCAAGGCTGAAGTAATGCTGCCTTGAGTTGGACGCGCATCCTTCACTTCTAAATCTTGATCATAGGTTCCTTGGAATGACGCATTCGTTGCAGCTACGCTGTCTAATGAGTGCTGACCAAAATCAATACTTGGTACTTGATTGATCGCAAAAGCACCTGGACTACTTGGTAAGCCTGTCGTTGGATCAATTGTGTAATCTGTAATTTCCACACTTGTTGTTCCATCTGCAGTTTCATTTAATTCCGCTGCTGATGCTTGAGCTGTAAACCCTAAGATTGCTGTTGATAATGCTAGACCTGCGATAATTTTTGTGATTTTCATGTATATTTCCTCCGTCAGATGTTTTTTATTTATATCAATTTTTGATATCTGTTTTAAAGGTCGGCATTAACAACCTGCCAACTAATTGTTGCTGTATACTCTCCGGCCTGATTTTCATCACCATAGCCGAGAGTGATTTGTTCTTTTGGAATGGTATAAGTAATCCACCCATAATCTTTTTTGCCTGTTGCCTGAATAATCGTCTGGTAAGCAGTAGTCAACCGAGAAATAGGATAGCCGATTACCTCGTTATCCACATTGCTGTCATCGAATTTGCCTTTGCCAATTGCCAATTCTGCAGCTTTTAAGGTTTGCTGCTCTTCGTTTTTAAAAGCAGCAATTTTCACCTGCAGTTTCCACGAGGTTGGCTGCTGTCTTGAATCCAGCAATTTAATCGACAAATCGGTTGCTGCAGGGTGTTTCTTTTTCGTATCTGTGACTGTTTGATCACCAAACTGAAGATCCGATACCTCATATAGCCGCGGAGCTTCCTCATCGAGCGGAACAATTACAAGAGACGTTTGCCCCCCATATTCATCAATTTGGGCAGCAGCAGTCACTTCTTGGCTGAATAAACTCCAGCCAAACAGCACACTAAACAAAAGAATTTTTCTGTTAAGCTTCATTCGATCGCTCCTTCCGCTGCTTTTTGACCAGCAGCCAAAAGAAAAAGAGCAGTAAGGTGCCTAGAAAGGAAAGACTTAAGGTGGTCAATTCTCCTGTCGTAGGCAAACGATGATTTTTATTGCTGGAACCCGCGGATACCGAAGCATTTGCCGCATCAGATTCTTGTTCAGATTTTAAAGAAATCGTTGCTGTACTTTGCCGTTGAGTATAGGACGTTTGCGTAGTCTTGTCCTCTGCTGCTGCTGAATTCCCACAAAAACTGACCATTATTAAGCAGAAGGATAACAGGATAACAGACCATTTTTTTCTATTCATACCCTTCCTCCTTTTATGGTGCATCAGTGATCGCCCAGGTGATCGTTCCGCTGTAAGTGCCGCTTGGACTTTGATCTGAAAGTTTTAATAGCAATCCCTCTGAAGCGGAATACTGATACAATTGATTCATCGCTAAGCTTACCTCAGACAATTCCAACGCTTCGTGATCCTGTAAGAAAACTAAGTCACTTGCCGGAATAGTTTTGCCAGAAATTGTTTGAATTGCCGAAGCTTTCGCTGTAATTCTAACTTGGCTGTTATCACTTAAGGTATCCCTGCCTTTAATTTGCATGTCAGAGGTTCTAGTTTGATTCTTTTTATTACCAGACAGCTTATCCTTCGATGTTTTCCAAGCAAAACTATCTGTCATTGTTTCATATCCTAGATACCCCTTCACTTGGAAGGTAAGCGTTTGGATGTCTTGTAACCCAGTACTGTCAGTAATTGTTAATGACAGCGTATTCTCTCCCCGCACAAATGCTCCACCACTTAATAAGTCAATCACTTGTTCTTCTTCTATTTTGAACTGTTCTTTGGCTGGGTCTTGCAAGGTACCCGTTTGAAACGACTGATCATTTATCTTTAGCTCATACGTTAACTCTTCTGGTTGAGCATCATTATCTGCATAATCGAAAACAACGCCAAATTTGTCTTTAAAATCTGTAAAAGTCTGATCGGACATAATCGTAGTCAAATTAGTAATCACGGGTGGTCGATTAACTTTTTTTATCCAAAAATAGCTGGAATTACTGTCAAAGTTCTGATTCTCAGTATTTGCCCCAAAATGGCCGGTTACTGTACTGTAGAAAGAAGATTTTACCGCTTCTTCTTCCTCCAACTTTTTAGTCGGTAAAGTGACTTGCCATTTCACCTTATGTCCAGCTTCGATTGTAAGGTCTCCTGAGTCCAGCACGATTTGACCAGCATCATCAATTTCCCCAGTTATTTGACTGGATGGCTCATCATCCACTTGATAGTTAATGGTTACTTCATGGTTTTCTGGTATTTCAATGTGCTCTGGTTTGACCTGAGCCGACCATTGATTCAAAGTAAAATCACGATCTGATTCAGTCAATTCGTAAGTCGATTCGAACATCACCGAATCACCATTGGGAAGATACGTTTGTCCTAAGTCATCCAGAGCGCCTACCTGCACCGAAGAACCTTCGACGTTTTTGATATCATTTTTCAAATCAGATGCCAGTTCTACCGGTGTTTCGGTAAAGACAAAGCGAGTAGTTCCAAGTGCCGCTCCATTTGCAGCAGTGAATCCCCAATAGGCAGTATTATTCGTTGCTGCTAAATTCAGATTTGCAATCAAATCTTTCTCTGGGATTGTTACAGTAGTTGTTCTCGACCCATTGACTGGATTCGAGAGGAAATAATTCAAGCCTTTGCCTTTTTCATAATCAAAACGAAACTCGTACCAGCCTTTGTTAATTCCGTTAATTAGTTGTACGGCCTCAACCCCATCACCAATGTAATGACGTAACCGAGCTTTTCTAGCAACCATAGAAAGCCAATAGGGATCACTCCACTTATTATCCTTTCCATCGTTACCACTATTAAGCAAAAGCTCTTGATAAGTATTAGGATTTCCTGGAAATAGATAGGCCATGTGCTGTTCTTTTCCAGCTGGTAAGGCCAATTTATAATCAAAAGCATTGCCTGCATCATCACCAGCATCATTGTTCACATTAGATCGCATATCAAATTCAACAGCGATTGAATTCTGAATAGCCGTACCGTAGGGATTTCCAAATTTATTTTTGCCTAACTTTCCATTGTATTGACCATAGACACCTAGATTTTGTCCATCTTGTTTGCTTTGAGCAGAAGTAATGGCGGCAGTTCCTTTTGCGTCATTGTGCATAACAAAAGCTAAGCCATCCGAATTTGCTTTATCAAATTGAATATAGACACGACCACTGAAGTCTTTGTTAAAATCCAGCTTATTGCTTTCATTCGACCAAATAGATAGCCAATTGCTGCTGCCAGACAATTCGATGAGGTCATAAGGACGATTATCATTTTCACCGTTAGTCGGCCGTTGATTAATGATTGCATTAGCCGCTCCATTAACGGGGGCAAAAAGACTGCTGATTTCTTTAGCACCATAGGGAATTTGTCCATAGCCATCTCCGCTCATATTTTGTGGAAGAGCTAGACGGGCCAAACTTCCGATTTCTTCTGGTACATCGGACGCAACTTCCTCGACTTTTTCTTTTGAAGAATCTGTTATTGCTGCAACTGTTTCATTAGTAGCTGTTTCATTGCTTACTGTAAAGTTATATGTAGCTTCGGCTCCTATTTGTTGGAAAGTTTCTCCAGCAGATTCCTGATTGCTTTCAGTTGACTGGGGTGCCACCATCACCGTGTAGTCCTGTTTCTTCTCCATAATCTTTGTCTGAAAATATATGGTATTTTTCCCTGTTGACTGAGCATTTTCGTTTAAGTAATACCAGCCTTCAGAATCAGTCGTCAATGTATCTTTAGGCTTTTCTAATTCAATTATATCTCCTAACAATTCCAAATTTTCTGAGTACGCCAATTGGAATCTTATTCCCTTAGACAGATCTTCCGTATTTACTTTTTGTGTATGCGTATAGGTAAAATACCAATCGATGCTATCGCCAGATTCAGAAAATTCAGCTGATGCAGTAAGCTTTGCTTGCTCCCCCTTTGCCAGCGTCTCTTCAGTAGCGAATGAATGATTAGGAAAAGACAGCACAGACATTATAAAAATCAATAAGAATGCTAGAATGCGAAAGATCCTTTGTCGCTTTTTTTCTACAGGAATCCCTCCCTCATATATTTTTCCTCCACTCCTGCTTCATGTACCATTCTCAGCTTTAAAAAAGTACTCGCGGCATTTTATGCAGCAAGTACCTTTTGATGATTAGATATTGAATAACTGACAAGTGCTGAAGCTGTAATCATTCTAAACAGTAAACTGTGTAAAAAAAGGTCATTTTTTTGAATATATGAATTTTTTAATGACCCTTTACCAGAGAAACCGGACTTTCCATCTACAATATTAATTCAAAAAATTATCTTTTCTTAAAAAGCTATAATTAGGTTAAACTTTAGATTTTTTAAGTTTCCTTCAAAACGATCAAAAAAAATACAAAAATATTGCGAATTTGCTTAAAAATTTTTAGTATTAGTAAGCACCATGAAAATTAAAAGAGGTGATACATATTTTTGGTCTAAGCAAAAACACATTATTAAAAAGAGATATCATCGAAGTATTAGACCGGACACAAGAACCGATTTCTTATAAAGAACTTCAAATGGATATTCCTTATGTAAGTTTAAGTACTTTAAAAGCTACCTGTGCCGAATTAGCAGAATTATTGGAACAGCTTTACCCTGATAAAAACTGCTTTCTACAATTCAGTAAAGAGAAAAAGACGATTTCAATTTCTTTAGTCCGCTCATCTAATAACCTGCAATTTTTTTATGATTATATTTACTCCGACGATTTAGCTCATGACATTCTTCAAGTTCTTTTACTGCGAAGAAAATTTTCTACTATCGAGTTCTGTCACGCTCACGGTGTAAGCGAATCAAAATTAAAACGTAAAATAAAAGATATCAATCGTGAGTTACGCTCTTTTGATTTGTATATCTCCTGCTCAAATCAATTGAATTTAAAGGGCAGAGAAGTCAACATTCGAGCCTTTCACTACATTCTTTTACGGATTGTGCACCGGCAATTCTTTACCATTCCCGAATCAGCATACTTACATGAGACTTACCAATTAGGGAAATACATCGCAGATTATCTAGGTGTCCCCAATGATCTTCCCCTCATTGAACGCTTCGCTTATTGGGTGCTAATCACACGAACTGGTCTATTCAAAGGTGAAGAGCTGCAATTTAGTGCAAAAGAAGAGCAGTTGATCAGCAATTTAGTTTTCCCGGAAAAACCTGTTTTTTTAGCTCGTTGGTCTGAACAGGATTGGCAATTTTTATTGGTTGCCATTCACTGCTCCATTTCTGACTATTTCCGATTGGAAACTAAAGATGAGAACTTGGCAAAAACAGACAGCCAAGAACGTTGGATAGAATTATTTCAATATTATTTTCGTCCGTTAACAATAGAAGAAAAAAGATTGGCTTTTGAAAAATTGCAGCAATTAGACTTAACTACCTACTTCTTCCCATTGAGTACCAATTTTCTACTCGTGTTGAAAGAGTTCATTGGATTAGAGGATTTGGCAGTTATGTATCCTCGTTACATACAGCAATTTGATTGTTTTTGGCAGGATTGGTCTATGCAATTCCCCGACAGGAATTCAGAAATGTTCCGTATGTTTAGCTTACTAACCAGTGTAACCATTTTGCCGATGGAAGAATTGCTGCCTGAAGTGGCGGTATATGCTTTTTCTGAAAATAATGATGCTTTCAAGCAGTACATTAAAATAAAAATAACCTTCTCTTTCAGCAATCGTTACCATCTAACCTTTGTCGATTCACCACAAAAGGCTGATTTATTAATTGGTACAACCAATTTCTACGAAAATGATGCTTCTCCCCATCAAAAATATCTGATCGTGCGCACGCGAGTATACCAAAGAGACTTGGATGATATCTCAAACGCATTAGAAGCAATAATTGATCGTCGATTGGTGGAGTCCTCACAATATTAGAATTTCTAGCATGTACCTATCTTCTGCTGCACTCTTTTTGTGGGCGGAACCAGTAAAAAAGGAAAGTTAAAATGGAAAAATGTCTTTATACTTACCCGAAACACAAAAAGCAGAAGACGTGCAAGACTTTGAGCAAGAATTTTTTGACTTTGAAGATAAGATAATTTCTCACAATAGTTCGTTGAATCAGTTGAGTTGTACGAATTGGATAACACACCGCTTTACCGAAAAAACTGCTCAAGTGATTAGGTATCTTCGACAACTTTCTTTTCTGTGTAAGAAAAACTTATTGAAAGAGTGGGTATTCTTCCTCACGTCATTCCTCATTTTTACGCAATTTTGCTGGTTTATCATGGACCCGGCAAACCGACACAAAAATCAGTCCTCTGGATTACTGAAACTCGATTTAATCTATGCTTAATCCCCCAATCTGACTGAGGTGTTGCCCAGTAGACTATGTCAACTCCTGCTGAAAATTTGAAAAATAACATATTCATATTTTAAACTGGCTAACCAAAGTGGCACCAAACTGTTGATACAACAACAATCTTAGTAACTGATTTGATCAGTATGCTAAGATTGTTTATTGTAATATTTCATGTTTTTCACAGACTCGCTGATTAAAAATTTGTTTTACTGCTTCCTCATCAATTGTTTCCAACCGTCTAAATAGACATGAACTAAACGTCCCTGCTGGTCAAAAAGCAAAACTAATTCTGGTTGTTCTTAATCGTCATTAATCACTAGATGGAACGGATCATTCCAATTACTAATCTGCTAAGTTTTGTTGTAATACTTTTCTGCTGGCCTATCTGCTTACTTTTGAATCAATCGTTCCCTCATTTCTTCCATCTAACTCTGCGGATGGTTTTCCAGCAGTATTTTCCAATTCTCACTAATCGTGTCGCACTGGCAAGCTGCGTAAAAAAGACCTTACCAGTAATAGCTAGTAAGGCCTCAGGAATCTTATTTTAAATTAGTTGCTGAAACGATCAGCATCATTGGTCGACGGAGTTCATCCTTCATCCCAGCAATATCTAACATTGCTTCAGGTGGTGTTGGCTCCACTAAACGATTAATCGTGAAACCATTGGTTAACAAACCATCTAAATAGGTAGTTAACGTTTTATGGTATTTCGTTACCTTACTGCCTAAAAAACGGGCCGTCCGCTCCCCTTCGTAGAAATAATTATCTACCGGGAAGTGCAGAATTTCACCGTTTTCGTCATAATACCAGTCTTGGGTTCCGTAAGCGGTAAACACTGGGTGCTCTACGGAAAAGATAAATTGTCCGCCATCTTTTAAATATGCGTGAACATTTTTAGCTACTACTTCAAAAGACGGGATGTAATGGAATGCTAAAGAACTAATTACTATATCAAATTGATCAGGATCAAAAGAAGCCTCTTCAATGCCTTCTCTTAGATAGGTCACATTGGAATAGGGTGTCTGCTGTCTGGCAACCTCCAGCATTTTCTCAGAGATATCCACGCCAGTAACTGCTTTAGCACCATGCTCGGCTGCATAGATGCAGTGCCAGCCATATCCACAGCCTAAATCAAGAACCGTTTTTCCTATAAAATCAGGCAATAGGCTCTGCAACGTCTGCCATTCACCGGCTCCCTGCAGACCTTTTTTACTACGCTCCATTTGACTGTAGCTTTCAAAGAATTCTTCGTTGTCATAAATATTATTAGTCATTTTCTTTTCCTCCATGTAATTAAATTATCTTTCGGTCATTACATGGAGTCCATCTCTTTTGTGGGCAATCATTTTCCTCGCTCCCGTCCGACTGAATATACTGTTAGTTTAGCATATTCAGCAGTATATTACCTTATGCCAGCTGCTGGATGATGTCACTAGCAATTTCTTGCGGACAGCGATCAGAGGTGTCCACTGTAATTTTTGCTAATTGCTCGTACAGTCTTTCGCGAGAATGGAATAAGTCCTTAATTTCACCATCATTCTTGTTCGCTGCATTCGGGCGAACATTTTCTTCATCATTGCGAATACGGTCAATCAAAATTTCTGGATCAGCTTTTAAATAGATTACTTTTTTATCTGCTAGTACTTGTTGATTTTCTTCTTGTAAAATGACTCCGCCCCCAGTTGCTATTACTGACTCTTGAGTAATGGCTTCTTTTAACAGATTGGTTTCATGCTGACGGAAAGAAGCTTCCCCATGTTTTTCAAAGTATTGGCTAATTGATCCGATGCGCTCAACCAGCACATCATCCATGTCAACACGATGACAATTTAATAAATTAGCTACCTCGCGACTGATTGTAGTTTTTCCTGCTCCCATAAAACCAATTAAAATAATAGATTCCATAATAAAATTCTCCTTTTTCATTTTTTAGGCATTGATATATTGTTTTAACTCCGTTAGAGGCACGGTGTGGATTTGACCTTTCCCGATATCTTCAACTAGGACAATCCGAATCATGTCTCCGCTGACTTTTTTGTCGTGCATAATTGCTTGATAAATTTTTTCTGCGTTCCAGGTGGTATAGGCAGAAGGCAATTGAAATTTTTCAACCATTTGAATAATTTCTCCTGTTAATTGCCTTCTGCTCAGTCCTTTTTTTCAGCAACTCGAGTCATCTGAACCATACCTAGAGCAACTGCTTCCCCATGGCTGATCATTTCGTAGTTTTCACTGGCTTCCAGTCCATGGCCAATCGTGTGACCGAAATTTAGTAATAAGCGATCGCCTTGGTCGAATTCATCTCGTTCAACTAAGTTTTTCTTCACATTCAACGCTTTTTTGATGATGCTCTCACTGTTAGTTAAAATGTCATCTAGCTTCGTCATTTTACGCAGCTGTCTCCATAAATTAATGTCCTGGATCAATGCACATTTGATAACTTCTGCCATGCCCTCTGAAAGGCGTCTTTGCGGTAAAGTTTGCAAGGTATTTGGATCGATCAAGACACCGTCTGGCTGAGCGAAGGTTCCTATTAAGTTTTTTGCTTTTTCACAGTTAACACCAGTTTTACCACCGATACTTGAATCTACTTGCGCTAATAAAGAAGTAGGGACTTGAATAAAGCTTAAGCCACGCATGTAAGTTGAAGCCACGAAACCTGTTAGATCACCGATTACTCCTCCACCTAAACCGATCAATGAATCACTGCGGCTGAAGTCGTTCTCAGTAAGAAAATCATAAAGCTCATTGGCTGTAACCAATGATTTTGTTTTCTCACCAGCATCAACTACGTAAGAGTAAACATCGAAGCCTTGAATTTCCAAGTATTGTACGACGGTTTGACCGTAGTGGGGAAACACGTTCGTATCACTGATTAGGGCAATTTTACGTGAAGACCAAATGTCAGCTGTCCAGCTGCCAATTCTTTTCAGGGCATCTTTTTCGACTAGAATCTCATAGGTTTTACTAGGTAATTCAACTTTTAGCATACGATTTCCTCCTTCGATAACTCGTCAATCTGCTTCATTGCTTGGGTCAAAATAGTAACTTCCTTCATCATTTGCAAGTAATTCTTTTCATTTAGTGACTGCTCCCCATCTGACCATGCATTAACTGGGTCAGGATGAATTTCAACAATCATGCCATCAGCTCCGCTAGCAACTCCTGCTCGGGCCATTGGTCCTACCAGGTCCCAAATACCGGTACCATGACTTGGATCAACAATCACTGGAAAGTGGCTCAATTTTTTCATTAATGGAACAGCACTTAAATCTAGTGTGTTGCGGGTTGCTCGTTCGTAGGTCCGGATGCCCCGCTCAATGAACAGGATATTGAAATTATTTTGAACGGCAATGTATTCTGCCGCGTTCAACCATTCTTCAATGGTACCGGAGATACCGCGTTTTAGACCAATTGGTTTTCCTGTTTTGCCCACAGCTTCCAATAATCGGAAGTTTTGCATGTTGCGGGCACCAATTTGAATAATATCTGCGTACTGACAAACGACATCGATGTGCGCTTCATCCATTACTTCGGTAATTACCTTCAAGCCATGAGCATCAGCGGCTTTGCGCATAATCCTTAGTCCTTCTTCACCTATCCCTTGGAAAGCGTATGGGGAAGTTCGAGGCTTGTATGCGCCACCTCTAAGAATTTGAGCTCCGCCAGCTTTTGCCATGCGGGCAGCTTCCATTATTTGTTCTTCTCCCTCAACCGAACAAGGACCAGCCATCGTAACGAAGCTTCCATCACCGATCTTGACACCATCCACATCAACTACTGTGTTTTGTGGATGGAATTCTCTTGAAGTCAACTTGTAGCTGTTAGTAATTGGTACGACACGCTCCACTGAGGAGTAACGCTGGAAGGATATGGTCTGTAATATCTCCGGATCTCCTAGTAAACCTAATACGATACGATCTTTTCCATGATTGACCTGCACCTCTAGGCCATTTTCTTTAATTTTATTAATAATCGGCTGTAATTCGCCTTCGGTTACTTCCTGCTTCATAATTAAAATCATTTATGTCACGCTCCTATTTTCTAATTTCAGCTTCTAACAATGGTCGAATAACTTTTATCGGCATTTCTTCGCCAGTCCATAGTTTAAAAGCAGCCGCTCCCTGATGCAGCAGCATTCCAAGACCGTTAATGGCAATCGCCCCTTTTTCTTCAGCGGCTTTCAACAGCTTAGTTTGTGCTGGATGATAAATGACATCAAACACTGGCAAATTAGCTCTTAATACTTCTGTATTTGGAATAGGCAGCTGATCTGGATCCGGGGCCATCCCGACGTTTGTTGCATTAATCAGCAGCTGACTTTCAGCTAATGACCGACTTAGTTGTGCTTCATCCGCTAAGTCATAAAGGTTCAATCGGCATCCTGTTTCTTTTTCGATTAAAGCTAATTTTGGTTCTATCGTTTGATAGAAGGAATCGCAAATGTTAAAGACATCAATTGCTTTGGCACCATCAATAGCTGCCTGCGTGATAATGGCTGTCGCTGCACCACCAGCGCCTAGGATCGTTAATTTCTGATCCTCAACTGTTAAGTTGTGTTCTCGCAGGCTTTCCAAGCAGCCGATTCCATCTGTCGTATGTCCAATTAATTTTCCCTCTTGGTTTACAATCGTATTAATTGCACCAATCAGACGAGCAGCTTGACTCAATTCATCTACATGATCGATAGCTGCCATTTTGTGAGGCATCGAAAGATTGATTCCCAGCATTTCCAAATCGCGAATTACTTGAATGCTTCGGCCCAACGTCTCAGGCTGTACATCAAAGCTTAGATAGACAGCGTCAATCCCCAATTCGCGAAACGACGTGGTATGCATCGTTGGTGAAAAGCTGTGTCTTGCTGGCAGAGCATATAAGCCTGCTAGTCTTGTTTGTCCCGAAATTGCTTTTTTCATTCTCTACCTCCTCGGTTGTTTCACTTACCAATTTTTATTTGAAAATTGGTACCAAAAAAAGACTCATTGTAGATGAAAAATCTACAATGAGTCTTCTGCCCGAAAATAAAGGTATAGAAAAAGCCACTATAGATATCCTCATCTACGTGGCGAAAGTCATCTCAAACTTCTCTAGCCATCATAGATACAAACACGTTGTCCGTTTGCACCCATGATTTCATGAATACAAACCTATCTAAAATAGCTAAAGTAATAATTATTCAGTTGTGTATTAATATTTTTTATCATATCAATCGCTCCAAACTGTTTTTTAAGATTGGGTTAATTCTAGATGTGTTTTTTCTAATTGTCAACACTTTTGCTAAAAAAATTTCGATTCCATGAACAAAACGAGGCCGTTTAATGAAATTTCCACTGATATTTTCCTTGTTCTAATAGGCTTTCGATCAATTTAGCAAGTATTAAAATTTATTTGAAAAAAATTTCTTTTTTGACTCAAAATCAGCCAATTCATGAAAAAAATTCTTAGACTTGCTATAATGACAAAAAGGAGAAATGCGTATATGAACATCCAAGTGAAAAGTATCAGCGAACTAACTGCTGAAGAATTATTATCTATTTTTATTGAGCGAGTAGCCGTGTTTGTAGTTGAACAAAATTGTCCCTATCAAGAAGCCGACGAAGAGGACAAAGTAGCCTTGCATCTTTGCTTCACCGACGAAACTGGCTTAAAGGCCTACTCAAGAATCATTGATAAAGGCGACTATATTACCTTCGGCCGTGTCCTGGTTGCACAAAATGCTCGCAAGCAGCACTTAGGTCGAAAATTAGTGCATCGAACAATTGAAGAAATTCAACACCGTTTTCCTGGCAAGACCATCACTATTTCCGGTCAAGCCTACTTACAAAAATTTTATGAGTCCTTTGGTTTTTCAGTAATTTCTGAAGAATACCTGGAAGATGGGATTCCTCACATTGACATGACTTTATTAGCTTAAAAAAGTTGCGGCGGTATCTTAAGCAGATACTGCCTTTTTTCTGTTCTTCTCATTATAATTGTCGGTAATTTTAATCAACATTCATCGATCTTCACGTTATTTCCCCTCCAGTCATACTTATAAACTAAACGTTAGTTTATCAAGCTTTGTATTTTTTCTCTAAACTTTTTAAGGTGAAGCTGTTTATTTAACTAGTTATTCTAAAAATACAGCTAGTTTCTTTGTCGGAACCGCTTCAGTATCATCAAAAATTCACAACCAGGTATATAATAAAAGATGAAAAAGGAGGTTTTTTTATGTTGGAGCATTATTTAGAGAAAAATATCTTCCGTCAAGTCTATCTTTGTGAACAGCTGTACGATAAAAAGACTCTTCAAATTCATGATGCTGCTGAGCAGCTGGAAGTTTGCCCAGTAACAGTTCGAAGCGATTTAGATACCATTATTGACCTGCTGGAGCCGCACATTCAATTAGTTGAGAAAGGTCGTAACAGTTGTACAATCATTTTTGATCACTCATATTCTCAGTTGGAGCTGACACAAACTATTTATCAAAATTCGAATTTTTTATCCATCTTAAGTCAATATTTAACTGGTGAACGTAGTTGGTCGGCTATGGCAGACAGCGTCTTTATCTCCTTGAGTAAGGTTTACACCATTCGCAATGACCTGATGAAGTTTTTAACTGAGATGAATTATTTAACGAAAGATGGAGAAACTATTATCCCTGAAAAGGACTACCGTTACTTGTTGTTAGCAATTATTCGTTATACCAATCAAACTCAATTAGTGTCCATTACTCCCCCTCTTGAAAGAGCTTGCCAGCAATTGATTAATTATATTGAACGGCACTTCTTTTCTCGCAACTATCCAGTGGAAGAAAAACAGTTGATTCAACTGGGAATTGCGATTGGTTTGCAGCGAGCAAAAACCAACCCTGTTTTCTTCACTTCCGAAGAAAAAGAGTTGGCTCAGCATACTCCATTGTTTCAATTGATCCATACTGGTCTTCAGCAAAATGATTTTTCGCTCTGTCGGACTGAAGATGAACAATTTTATGTGTACTCGTTATTCAATTCGCGAAATTATTTAAGCAACAGTTTAGAACTGATGCAAAAGGACTTTACAGTGGTTTATCAAAATCACATTAAATACAATCCTTTAATCGATCATTTGGCACAGCGCTTAAGCAACACCTTAAAGCTATCGTCAGAGGATCAACTCCTGTTTGAAAAGGCCTTTTTACCTTTCATTCGTTCTACCTGGGCGGATACACAGATTTTTTTGCCTGAAAAAATCTATCTCCTAGACCAGCAGCAACGGAAGCTGTACGCCGACATCTATCAGGTTCTGCACCAATGGAAGGACGAGCAGCAGCTTGCCTTGCGCTGGAACGATAATCTGATCCGAAAATTTACTATCCACGTTAGTTTTCTGCTAGCTGATCAGCCCTCAGAGACAATTGAGGTATTTATTGCTGCACCAACTGATTTCAAATTTCTCTATTATCATCAGCAGTTGACTGAACTGCTTAGTGAACACTTCACCGTCAGTAATCTGATTTGCAGTGACCTGGCTGAGCTGTTAGATGATACTTTCTTTTGTACTAAACGCATTATTTTATGCGACACAACCTTGTATCAGGATCACTTGGAAACCGAAAGCACTCAAGTTTATCCTGTATCCTTTCAAAACATCTACAGCATCATTACTCAATTGAACCAACAGGTTTGCCGCTTATCGGCTAATGACTTTTAAGCCTGCTCCCCCAAAAGACCGCCTTTTTGGGGGAGTTTTATTTTAATGAGTAAAGCCGTAAGTTTTTACTTCTTTTCTTTTGTGATATACCAAATGTGCTTTGTTTAGATCATCGATTGCTTGCTGCATGTCCTGCACATAATCATAGGCCATATTCATACCAAAATCGGCACGTACAACTAGACGTTGAATCACTAATTGATCCAAATCCTTTGGTAGTGGGTAAGCAGGAACCTGCCAGCCCTTCATCAATAAACGATCAGACAAATCGTATAAGGTCCATTCATGATCAGTTTCTTCCTTCAATTTATAGCAAACCAATGGCAATTGTGAGCCATCATTGATAATTTCAAACAGGCCAGTTTCTTCAATCGCTTGGGCTAAATACACAGCAACATCATGAGTTCTTTGATGAATTGCTTGGTAACCGTCAAAACCGTAACGAACAAAATTGTAGTACTGCCCGATTAATTGAGCCGCACTGTGAGAGAAATTAATGGCCATAGTTGGCATTTCTCCTCCTAAGTAGCTGACTTTGAAAATCAATTCTTCTGGCAAATATTGTTGATCGCGCCATAATACCCAGCCTACACCAGGATAAACTAAGCCGTACTTGTGGCCAGAGGCATTAATAGAGATAACATTATTTAATTGGAAATCCCACACTAAATCAGGTTCGATAAATGGTGCGTAAAATCCACCGGAAGCTGCATCTACATGAATGTAAACCTTGTAGTCAGTTTTTTTATTGTATTCTTCCACCAAATCATTCAGACCTTTAATGTTGTCATAGCGACCAGTGTAAGTAATTCCTAGAATACCTACAATTCCAATAGTGTATTCATCCACATAATCCATTACAGTATCTAGGTTAATGGACATATGGTCTTTATCCATAGGGACTTCCCGCATTTCAATGTCCCAATAAACACAAAATTTTTCCCAGCACACTTGATATCCGGAAGAGATGACCAAATTAGGCTTTTTAGCTTGAATATCCAATCCCAATTTTTCTGCTCGTTTGCGCCAAGAGAATTTCATTGCCATACCGCCAAGCATACAAGCTTCTGAAGAACCAATAGTTGACGTACCCATGAATTTTTCTTGGCTGCTTGCATGCCATAAGTCCGCAATCATGTTTACACAACGATTTTCGATCTCAGTTGTACGGGGATATTCTGATTTATCAATGGCATTTTTTTCTAAGGTTTGGCTCATTAGCTTGACTGCTTCAGGCTCCATATAAGTTTGACAGAAAGTAGCTAGATTCAAGCGTGCATTGCCTTCGTCCAACATTTCATCTTGTACTAATTGATACGCAACACGAGGTTCGATTGATTCCTTGTTTAATTTATACTTAGGTAAATCCACTTCTGCGCTTTCTGAACCAAAGATAGGTTCTAAATATTCTGCTTCTTCACGATCTTCTTTTCCATACAACATTGTATATTCCTCCTTAGTGTTTTAAAACATGTTCGTCTTTTTGAATAATATGATGTTCACCACGAGCGGCTGGGTAAACAGACCGATTGACCTCTTCTGCCTTCATATGAACAGGCTCTTCCAAAACAGCGTGCTGCTTCTTATCATGCAGCTCATAAATAATAAAGGGCAACAAAACCGTTACAATAAAGCTAATCAACAAAATGATTTGATACGTCCGATGTTCATTGGCTGCAATTGATGCTGGGGGAACAAATGAAATCAGCAAGGCAAAGATTGATAAAACGAACCCTATTCCGCTGATTATTATTTTACCCGCTGTTTTACCCGGAACATTATACGTTCGCTTAAGATCTTTCTTCTTAAAAATTAACACAAAGTAACCGATAAAAAATAGTAAATAGCCTACTAAATAGATCACCACAGTTAACGAAATCGCTACAAGAAATGACAAGTTATTTCCGCCACCGCCAAAGGTTAAGACCGCTCCCCATATCGTTACAATAATTCCTTGAATCATAATTAACGGAACGGGCACACCATGCTGGTTCGTTTTACGAAAGAACGGTGGTAATAACCCTCTTTGAGCTGCTGTAAACATTCCTCTGGAAGGACCTACAACCCATGAACTGACTTCGCCCATTACACCAAAGGCAATCATTAGTGCAATGATTTTTACTGCCCAACCTAAATGTGCATTGAAGTGTAGAATTAACGATTCAAAGGTTTGGATCACACCTGCACTTAAAGACAATTCCTTTTGAGGAATAACTGCTGCAACCGAAAAGCCGCCAATTGCATCCAAAGCAATCGCTAAAATGACCAATAAAAACATCGCCAACGGGTAGTTTCTTTGTGGATTTTCTAACTCATTGATGTGAGAGGCCGAAGCTTCCACTCCCATATAGGCTAAAATAAATGAAACAAAAACTACCAAAGTAGATAATTTTGAAAAGTCAGGAATAAAAGCTTCAGGGCTTAGTGTCATTTGAATTGGATTACCTCCAATAAAATAAGCAATTGCCAAAACAAACAGAATAACCGAAGGAATGACGATACCAATCACAAAACCAGCCTTAGCAATTTTCGCCGTCCGTTTGGTACCTCCAAGTTGAGAAAAAGTTAGTCCCCAAAAAATTACTAGCACACCAATATATTTAATTAAGGGGTCTGTGTTCAATTCTGGGAAATTCAGCACATAGGATAGCGCACCAAGAATAAAGTAGATCATCGTAATAAAACCTACTGTAATTTGAAACCACTGGAAAAAAATGGCCGCGAAACCAAAACGTTCACCCAGGGTTTGACTGACCCAGCTGAATATCCCGCCATCTTTCCAACCTTCAACTGTCGCCATTTCTGCTGCACAAAGCGCCACCGGCAGAAACCATAAAATACCGCCTAATAACAAGAAAAAGACTAAATGCAGCTGAGAAGTAGCAAAAGTAGGGTACTCATAAACGGTCAAAACCATCGAAGCCGTTAAGGCAAAAAAGCCGAATAGAGATAATTGTTTTTTGTCCATATCAATACTTCCTCATCTTATTTTTCTGCTTTTTTGTTTAAAGGAAAAGCAAATCCTTTTCACTAATCGTACACCTCTTTTCTTACAAGACGAAGTATAGCAGGGAATGAAGAAGTAATTTTCCTGATTTTTTCATTTCCATCTTTCATAAAATAAAAAAATCTGGAAAAAGTCCAGACAAAAAAAGTCGTATCCTCATCAGATACGACTTCATGAAATTATCTTAAGTTTGAAAAAGCACCGAATTTAGTTAATAACTCATCGAATCCATCCGTTGTTTCTTCACGATTCCAATCACGCTGTAATTCACAAGCCAATTGAGAAATTGAGGTTAATTGAGCCCCCGCTTGTTCTACACGACGTAATGCAGTTTCATGCGCTACCAAAGAGGTTCCGCCAACTGCATCAACAATCGGATAAACTTCAAAGCCTTCTTTTATAGCATCCAAGGTAGGAAAGGTCAAACATGCTTCTGTCCATAATGCTAAGATCAAAATTTTCTTGCGGCCAGTTGCTTTGATCGCTTCATTGTATTCCTTATCTTCCCAAGCATTAATTGAGCTACGGTCATACGAGATTGCATCTTCGCCAACTGCTCGTTTTAGAACCGGAATCGTATCAGTGTTCCAGCCCTTTTCAACGTTTACTGTTGATAAGACGATTGGGATATTATATAACTTCGCTAATTCGATTACGATTTCGGTGTTGCGAATTAATTCTGAACGATTCATAGAATTAATCGAGTTAATTTGGGTTGGTTGATAGTCAATTACTGTCAATACAGTATTATCTGGAGATAACAAATGGTCGTCGGTTCGTTTTGCATAACTTGTCATTTTTATCCACCTTTCTTAATAAGGCCAGTATACTCTGAAACCATAATTTAGGCGAACAATCTGCCGGACAGGCAAAAAATAGCGAAATGACTCCTAATTAAAGGCATATCATGTCGCTAATATTTTAGATTGATTCTTTTTTTCTTAATCCTCTGCTGCTAAAAAGACAATAATTGTACCGACCGCCGAAATAATTGTACCTATCAGCAGCATTGCTTGAACCGAAAAGAAATTCAACAGCTGTCCTCCTAAAAAGGAACCGACAATGCCGCCAATAGTATTCGCAGTCGCCATTAACGTTTGCCCTTTTATCAAGTCTTTTTGTGGAATAATTTGATTCGTATAATAAACTGAAGCCGTCGTGTGCAAAGCAAAGCCCAGCATCTGCAGACTTTGAGCCACATTAATCATCGCAATATTTCCTGCTGCCAGCATCAGTACTGCTTTCACCGTGAAAAAGAAAGCAGCAACCCGAATTAGGGTCTTGCAGCGGAAGCGGGTTAACAACCAAGTAAATAGAAACATCGTCGGCAGTTCACTCACAGCAGCAATCGAAAGAGAGGACCCCACATTCGCTTCTGTCCCCCCTAAAGGCGCCAGAATCTGATACATATAGCTGTTCCCAATGGTATGGAAAACAAACAGCATCGATACCCCGATTAATAGGACCATAAAACGTTTGTATTTTTTTATAAAGACCGGTAAGCTGCTAGGTTCCTCCAACTCTGGGATTGCCGAAACTTCCATTTCAGTCAATGAGACTGAATATTTACCTGCCTTTTTCCTAGTATCAATCCAAAAGGTGGCAACAATAAAGAACAGAAAAATTCCCATCATCAAATACAAAATCACATTGGCAGAATAGCGCTCAATCAAAACACCAGTTACTGCCGATGCTCCGGCAAAAGCCAACGAACCCAATCCGCGAGCAACGCCAAAATTGAGCCCATAGCCGCGGCTAATAAAGAAGGTTCCTACCGAAATCGTGATTGGCTGCAGCAAAATCAAACTAGTGTAAAGTAAGATATAAATCAGCGCTACCGGCAAAAACTGGCTCGGCAAAACAATTAGAATAAGAGAAAACCCGACAACGAAGGCAGCCATAACAGCAGCCAAATGAGATAACGTCAACTTCTTCATCCGATCGGCAAAAGAGGCGATAAAGGGTTGCAACAGCGTTGCTACCAAATTGGCGATCGCCAGTACTAAACCAATCTGTCCATTGCTGAATTGACGGGAAAGCAGAAACACTGACGTAAAAGTTCCTAGTACGGAATATCCCATCCAATAGGGCATCTGCATACTGATATATTGTAAATTTAATTTAGCATTTTCGTGACGGTTCATCCTTATCCTCCAAAATTTTATCCAAAAAGCAGCACAAATAGACGTGTAAATTGATTGTACCTTGCAGATAGTGCGAATACAATCCTATTTCTTTGCTTCTATTGATAAAAACAATCCTCCCAGGTAACTCTTGGAGTTCAATTAGGATGCTTTGGGTAGATTCAAAACAATTATCACTGGTGTTCTAATCCCTTTTACTTTCGCTTCTTCCTCTTCCGATTCTTTTTAGGCTTGTTGTTTCCCATCAGTTTCTTTCTCAGCTCCTGCTCTTTCTTTTTTTCCTCTCTTTTCTTCGCCTGCTCGCCAAATAGATCGGGATTTTTTCCCTTGCCTCGGATTCGCCGTTTTTCTTCTAAAATTTCTTCTTTGGTACGATTGAGCTTCGTACCACTTAAGGACAAATCTTTTTTCTTGGGCTGCCCTTTAGCTGTAGAATCTTCAGAAAAACTTGAATCTGTCACCTGCGAAAAATCCTTTTTCTGCGGTGAATGCCCCGTCTCCCTTGGTTTCTTTTCATCGGTCTTCTGTTTCTGCTGTGTTGTTTTGCCTGTTTCTAATTTGTCCGGCTGGTAGTTAGGATCTTCTTCATTGCGGATATCAAAATCGCGAAATCGCTCATCAATAGAAAAATCCAACCAGACCACTTCTGTAAAGCGACGAATTCCTTCTTTTTGAAAAATAGTTAATTCACCCAGAATATTTAAAAGAGCTCGGTGTTCCTGAGAGGAACGCAAAGCAACCACATTGCTCAAGCTCCAGTTATGACCCTTACCACTTTCATCTTTAAATAAAGCCTTTAAGGTTAATTTCTTTTCGCCGGCTTGTTCCCCCACGTTAAGTATCGGACGCAACTTCTCTATACGTAAACGTGTTTGTTCTGTTAATTGCGCATATTCTATTTGGTTCTCAAATAAACGATCAATAACCTGAACCCACTCATCCTCAGTAAAGTAATCTTCAAAATAGACACACAAATTTCGCACGGAGTTCAATTCTTCAACTGAACTAGTTAAAAATAGTGAACACACCAATTCTTTAGCAAAATAAGAGAAGTCTTGTGTAGAAAAGGCATTTTTTACCATTATTGCTAAAGCATACTGAATGACACAGGCAGTCTGTTTCGTATCATTGTAAAATTCCTCAATCTTTTTCTCTAAATTTTCTCTCTTAGTAACAAACAACTGATATTGGGTCAATACTTTAGTCATATTCATAGCTCCTTATCCATTTTTGTGCTAGATTTCTGAATCTGAGACAGATTTCGCAGTTGATCAGCATCTACTCATGTATAAGGTATGTAAAAAATTGCAAATCGTTTTGTTAAACTTTTGTCTTAAGAAAAAATTAACCTTTTTTGGAAAAAAAGTGAAAAACAACCTGTTAAGCATTGCCGTTATCAATTTCCCATAAATGATTTTCTAGAAATACTTCCTTAACCTCTGTTTATCCTCGAACAAAACAATGACCCAAGTTGGCTACCAGTTCTTCTGTTTTAATTCGAAGTACTCCGTTTGCCTATATTCACCTGATCCTTGGAAACAGAAAAGCAACCTCTCACCGAATGAAGGCGAGAGGTTGTTTTTTAAACTGTTGCCAAATACTCCGAAAATTTATTCAACCCGGCAATTAATTCCTCGGTTTCGCAAGCATAGCCGATCCGTACGCAATGTTCGAACTCAAAGCAATCGCCTGGTGTAAACAGCAACCCATGATTATCAATCAAATCAATACATAGCTCGCGGCTGGGATGATCAAAATCGTAGTATAATAACGTAACAGTTCCCGCCTGAGGCTTCACATAACTAATATGCTTTTCCTTCTTCACCCATTCGTCTAAAATCGCTAAATTATCCCGCACGATTTTTTTGTTGCGGGCCAAAATTTTGTCTTTGTTAGCCAGTGCAATCCCTGCCAACTCTTCGTCAAGCATGCCACAGCTGATGGTATTGTGATCACGATGCAAACTGCACTGCTCACCGACTTCAGGATTAGTTGATGCGATCCAGCCTAGACGCAAACCAGCTAAGGAGAAGACTTTCGACATACTGCTTACGCTAATTCCTTTGTCATAAAGATCAGCAATCGACGGGCTTTCTTCCTCGGCTTGGGTCAAGCCGCGATACGTTTCATCGGATAAAACATAAGCATCTACTGATTGAGCAATCGCTACAATTTCCAGCAGCATGTCTTGGTCCATTAAAGACCCCGCTGGATTATTCGGATTGTTGATGATGATCATCTTAGTCTTGTCAGACACCAATTTGCGTACTTCAGCTAAATCTGGCAGAAAATTATTTTCTGGTGTTAACGTGTGACGTTTAACAGTTGCTCTAAACGATTCAGGAATTGAATACAATTGCTGATAAGTTGGCAGCACCGCTACTACTTCATCCTCCGGTTCAATCATTGAATAGAGAACCAAATGATTCGCTCCAATTGCGCCATGAGTGGTTAAGACTTGGTCAGGCTTGATCCCTGTATATAAAGAAGCAATCCCTTTTTTAAAGGTAGGGTTGCCAAAGATATGACCGTAAGTCAGTCTTTTTTGCAGTAATTCATTTAGTTTTTCTTCTTTGTTAATGCCAGCTAATTCAAACAATTCATCGACACTTAGGGAATCAACACAGGTTTCTCCAGTGTTATAAACAGCTTTGTCTTCGTGTTCATTCATCCATAATTCGACCTTAAAAGGTTCAATTCTCATTCGTTTCTTCCTTTCCCATCATCTTTTCTTAAAATATACCACAAACCTGACAATTATAGTCAGAGAGTTTTTACAATCTTATTGCCTTAGCGAGTCTTTGATAGGTTACAATGAGAGTATCAGAAAAAGTGAAGGGATATATTTGGTACAAACACTTTATTTAATGCGACATGGACAAACCTTATTTAATCAGCAGGGAAAAATGCAGGGCTGGTGTGATTCGCCTTTAACAGAATTGGGCAAGCAGCAAGCGAAATCTGCTGCTGACTATTTTACAGATATTCCGTTAGGTAGTGCCTATTCATCAACTTCAGAGCGAACAAGCGACACACTGGAGTTGATTACCAATCTGCCTTATCAGCGAATTAAGGGGCTAAAGGAATGGCATTTCGGAGCATTAGAGGCTGAACATGATTACCTGATTCCACCGCTTCCTTATGGCGATTTCTTTGTGAATTTTGGTGGAGAAGGCGAAGAGCCCTTTAGAAAACGAGTTGCAGCCACTATTCTTGACCTAATGAAAAAAGAAGAACAAGAGCATGTCCTAATGGTTTCTCACGGGGCTTGCTGCCGTCAGTTTATAAGTACTTGGGCCCACACTAGTAAGCTGACTCATTCGGGGCGCTTAGGGAATTGCTGTATATTGAAATTTGAATTTGAAGAGGATACCTTCCGCCTGCTGGAGATTACTGATCCAAATAAAAATTAAAATAAGGGAAGAACGACTGTGGAGTGACCAAAAAAAGTTAGACCGAAAATCTAACTTCTGGAGCTCAATACACTACTTGCCGTTCTTCCCTTGTTTTGTATGTAGAAAACTACTGCCAGATTTTTTCATCAGAAGCCAGTAAATACACCTTACCATTAGTAATCCCGTTGGTTTCTATCATTATCGGGCCCCTTAGCTCACACTTGTTGGTAAACGTAAGCTGCCCATTGTTAATAAATAATTCGGTTAGTCCTCGGTCAAGAAATAGACGGACCTCTTCAACCATGTCCAGAGAAACCTCATCTATTCTATCTCTCAACGCATCCTTAATCTCAAGCGTCAGTTGCTGATGAGCATAACTGATTTGATAGCTAGCCTCCTCAGTACTTAATTTAAGGGTGAAAGCAGACAGATTTTTGGACTGAAAAATAAGTTCAGTTGTTTCCACAATGACCAGCCCATTTTCAAGCTTCTGGCACTGTTCTCGTAACTTATACAGCTCCGCAATCGGCTGCATCCATAAACTGCCATCTTTTATTCGCAACTCTCGCGGCAAAGTTAAGGCTCCTACCTGCTGCTGACTCTCCTTTTCCTGCTCACCGGGTAATCCAAACCAGCCCCACACTAAGCGTCGCTGTTTAATCGGATCAAAGAAAGTCGCTGCAGCATAAAAATCAGTGCCTGCATCTAAAACTTGCATTTCTTCAAAGCATGCTGGTTCATCACTTAGAAAGTACGTTGTATCGAAACCGCCTTTGTACGTTGTATCCAGCCCTTTAGGTGAAATCAACAGCACTCTTTTCCCATCGAGAGTAAAATAATCCGGACATTCCCACATCGTTCCTTGACCAGTCTGTGCTTGAGCAACTTGTCTAACATATTCCCAAGGTCCGGTAATGCTGTCGCTTTGATAAAGATTAACCTGTCCCAGGTTTTCCCGACTTTCACCTCCGATTACCGCGTAAAATTTTTCTTGCTCCTGCCAAACTTTAGGATCACGAAAACGATGGGTATTTCCTGTCGGTGGTGTTGTAATAATCGGATTATTTTCGAACTTTTCAAAAGTTACCGCATCCTGACTAACAGCTAAACACTGCGTTTCTGCATAGTCCTGTGCAAGATTTTTGTGTCCAGTATACAGCAGGTATAGTGCTTCTCCCACTTGAATTGCACTCCCTGAAAAACATCCATCCTGATCGTAATCCTGGTCTGGCATTAAGGCCATTGGTTCCCTCTTCCAGTGAATCAAGTCCACAGAGGAAACATGCGCCCAACCAATTGTTTTCGTATTCGTTTCTAGCGGATTGTTTTGAAAAAAAACATGATATCGTCCTTGAAAATAGCACAAACCATTGGGATCGTTGCTCCAGCCCTGCTGTGGAGCGATATGATAGCCATAGCGTGTCATGTATGTTCACCTTCTATTCGTCGTCTTCATTCGTTCGCAGCTGAGCCTGTTGAGTGAAGGTCGATAGAGCGCCAGCGGTCAATAGCTGAGGGACAACCTGCTTTAACGACTGCTGCTGCTTTCTCAAATTAACTGCCTCAACTAAACAAGGTAAATTAACCCCTGCTATAATTTCAAATTCCTTAGCATATTCACCAGCACATTTTGCTGCAACGTTAAAGGGCGTTCCATAGAGCAGATCAGTAAAAATCAATATCGATTGCCCCTGGAGCTGCTCTACTGTTGCCTGCATCTGATCCTGAAATTTTTCAATTCCTGATTGGTCGATTTCAACTGTGTAAAGATCGTTCTCTGGGAAAAAGAAGCTTAATGATTCCTTCATAGCTGAGGCCAGCGGTCCATGGCTGGCAATGATTATTTCGTACATGCGATCCTCTCCTACACAATGACATCCTTCAAGTAAATTTTATTATCTCCTGGCACCATAATCGTCGTGATTTCAACGCCTCGATTTAATAATTCTTTGAAGGCCGCTTCTTCAGTTTCAGTAATGCTGACAGTTGGTCGAACATGACGAGTCCCCTCGCGCACTGACATATTGCCGACGTTGACCGTTTGAATGGGCAAGCCCATTTCCATCAAATCGAGTAAATCAACTGGACTTTTCACCACAATTAATACCTTTTGTCCTTTATATTTTCCAGCCAAAATATTGGTTGCTGCCGTTTGTTTAGTAATGATAGAGGTAGCTACATTAGGTGGTGCAGCCATCCTCAATACTGTTTTTTGCACATCATTAACGGCTACATCATCATTGATTACCATTATACGGGTTGCTCCCAGCTCGTTGGTCCATTGTGTTGCAACTTGTCCGTGGATTAAGCGATCGTCCACGCGAATATGAATAATTCCTTCCATTTTTTCCACTCCCTATTTTAAGATATTTAACGCATATAGTCCGACAGATAAAACCATAATGATCAAAATAATATAGATCGGTTTTACTTTTTTACCTAATAAATAATATACTGCAAAGACTAGCAAGGCCGGAATCACTCCTGGCATAATCTGATTAAGAATTTCGTCTCCCGTCATTTCCAGCGAACCTTGCTTGAAGGTAAAGGCCAAATTTGCTTTTATTACGGTTGGGATCAGTGCCCCTACCACCATCAATCCTAGAATCGCTACACTTTCAGTGATGGCTTTTAGTTTTGTTTCAATTGAAGCCAATAGACTTGTTCCTGATTTTAAGCCTGCTTTGAACAATGGAATTCCTAACGCCTTCAATAACCACGTAACCGCAATCCAGATGACGATCCCGACTACACTGCCTTCCAGTGCCATATTTGCTGCAATTGCGCCAAATATTGTCCAAGGAATGACTACAAAAACACTGTCGCCTAAACCTGCCAAAGGTCCCATCAAACCAGTCTTTAACGCCATAATGGTATCTAAATTCTTTGCCTTCTCCACTTCTTCGACACCCATATTTACACCCATTACATAAGGGGCAACATACGGACTAGTGTTGAAAAATTGTAAATGCATCTTCACAGCCTGCTTCAAGCCTGCTGGATCGTCTTGATAATTTTCCTTTAGAAACGGCATCATGGAATACGCATAAGCTAGACCCATCATTTTTTCGTAGTTTAATGATGCACCACCGTTTAACATCCAACGCAATAATGTACGATTTTTCGCTTTTTGACTTACTTGATTATTCATCTTCATCCATCCCTCCTACAGCCTGAACAGGTTGTGCCATACTATTTTTCTTAAACAGGATCAAGGCAATTGCCGCACCTAGCAAAGCTACGCCTAGAATTGGAATGTTTAAATAAACCGCCACTACAAACCCGATAATCAAGTAGCCAAAATAGCTTCTGACTGGTAAGTATCTTAATAATAATCCAATCCCCAAAGCTGGTAATAATCCGCCAGCAACCGTTAAACCACCTGTTAACCATTCAGGAATATACTCAATAACTTTTCCTACAACAGTTGGTCCAACAATGACCGTAAGTAAAACCGGAATACCAGAAGTTAACATGGTATTGGCTACACCACATAAATGCATCAGTTCAACTGCTTTATAGTTTTCCTCATCCGCATATTTCTCCGCTTTGTTTTGGAAAAAAATATTGGTCGTCCATTTTAGAACATCCAATTGAACCATCAGCATGGCTACTGGTATCGCTAAGGTAATTCCAATTGATGCTTCTTGTCCCGTGGTAATAGCAATATAAGTACCTACCAAAGCTGCCGTTTGATAATCAGGTACTGAAGCACCACCAAAGCTTGAAATTCCCAACGTCATCAGCTGCAATGTTCCACCAATATAAAGTCCAGTTGCAATGTCCCCTAAAATCAGACCTATCAGCATCCCCGCAGTAACCGGCTGAGAGGTCCCCAGCATTGTTCCGTTTTTGTCATAATTGATGAAAAATCCATACAACACAATAAGTGCTACTTGCCAAAATTGAATATCCATTTTTTCTCCTCCTTCTTTACTTATCTATAAGCAAGTGGTGTGCCAACTTCTAAAACGACTACAAACCCCTTTACAGCAGCTTTACTACAGAAAAAGCTAGTGTTTGCCGGTCACAAACACTAGCTCAACAGAATAAACACTAGCTTTTCAATTGCGAATGAATAATTTGATAAATGTATTCAAACTCCTTATCCGGAATTTGAATGTTGTATTTCTGACAAATTGGAGCAAAGATTATCGTGGCAGCTGTAATGAACTCTTTAAATTGTGTACTTTGATCACTCGATGTTCCATCACTAACATCTCCCACCAGCAGTCGTTCGATCATCGAAGACAAATGCAAGAACAGATTTACCCGAATGAAGTTTTTGAAAACGACTTGGTACTTGTTCTCCAAAGCGGCGATCACTGTCTCGATTTCATTAATGACCATATCCGGATTTAGGAATCGGAGGCGAGCACTGGCACCCTCAATCGTAAATAGTTTGACAATCTCATTAGTAATAAGCTTCAGCTGCTCTTCGGAAAAAATAGTATGAAGAAAGTCCAGCGTTTGACTACCGTTAACCAGATCTTCAATATTTAAACTTTTTACTCCTGCCACTGAAACTTTTGATGTACTGATAATCAGCAAAGTATTCTTAAAGGAAGTTAGACTTCTTTCCTTTTCCAACTGCTTCAATTCATCAAATGCCATTAAAACAATTTCGACATTCGTCTTTGGTTCCTGTTGCAGAAAAATCTCCTTAACTTTGTCAGCAATGCCATCACCAGACATACAGGAAATAACAATATTTGGTGATTGAGAAATCCCTTCAAAATATTGCGGTTTTACGTTAAAGTCACTGTAATCCAGAGTGGTAAAATACTCCATCGGTCGATTTTGCTTCAAAGAAAAACCAAAATGTAGGGCCAACGCAGTAGAAACATTGTTTACAATCAGTAAGTCTCCGCTAACATTGTCCTTAATCTCTTCATACATCTTTTCCAGAGACCCCATGTCCACTAGTAAAATCAGTCCGTCTTGAGTATCCACCTGGGAAACGTAGCGATTCACCTTCGCAACAATTTCTTTCGTCTCAACCTGAATCGGCATATCAAAGGCCTCAAAAATGTAGTCATCGACTAAATAATTGACCTCCCTCACCAAGTTGGAAGCCGATTGCTTGCCATGCATTAGAATCAACGCATTCTTCTGACTAATAATCGGCAATTGGTTGACAAAATAGCCCGCCAGCAAATACAACAATGTGTCCGTCGCTTCTGTTTCAACAATTTCCAACAATCTTTTTGCCATATTAAAGTATTTGGACATACGTTTGTGTTCAATTGACGGAACAGTAATGGATGCTTCTTCTCTAAAAAGATCAATTAATAAAGCCAATTGGTACATTTGCTGCTCCATCAGTTCCATACCAAAATAAGCGAACCGTTCCTTGCCTTCCTGCAGTTGTGTCCTCACCATTACAGCACTGGCTGACAATTCTTTGGCTGGAAACAAAGCTTCAAGCTCTTTAATGAGCAGGGGCACCTGTTCAACCAGTTCATCGAATTCTTTTCCATCTATGTATGGATGAATCAGGTCTGCCAGATCATTAGTACGAAGCGTGTCCTTTATTTCAAAATGCTCCGGATCAATTTCAATGTACTGCTCTAATCCAGAACTGGGAATAAATAGATTCTTCAATGAGGCCTGCTGATTGTAGGTGGCCGCGCACATGAGTCTTATTTTATTTTGAATCGCTCCAACGTTGCCCTCTTCTTCATTAGTCAAAAGCTGGTCGATTAACGATGGATGCAGACAGATTTTCTTATTCATCTGTCTAGCCTCCAAGGAAAAGAAAGTCAAAATTAGCTGGATCCGCTCATTTCTTGTCCGATCCTTAAAATCCGGCAAGGTTACCTCTAAGGGAATTCTTCGTCTAAAGGTTGCCAGCAAGCTACTGCTGGTTTCTTCAGTCGTTGCTAATATCAAGCGAATATCGGCTGCCTGCCACTGCTCCTCTTCTCCCAAACGGCGAAATTTCTTCTGATCAATGAGTAAAAAGAGCTTTTCCTGATTTTCCTGCGACAAATTATGTACCTCATCTAAAAAAAGATAGCCGCCATCAGCCGCGTCCAGCAATCCTTTTTTCTCTCCCTCAGCTCCCGTAAAAGCCCCCTTCACATAACCAAAAAGAACAGAAGACAGCAGTTCAGGATTGTTCGCATAATCCGCACAATTCAAGACAATGAACGGTGCACCTATTGGAATAATCTTATGGGATACTGCATATTCATAAACTTTTCGAGCCAGCATACTTTTTCCAACCCCACTGCTGCCTCGCAGAATTACTGGCAAGCCGTTTGGTGGATAATTCACCGCTGCCTTGCATTGTTCAATAATTGGCCGCAAACTATATTCACTTCCAATCACCTCTGCAAAAACATTCGTCACCTCTGGCAGCCAAAATTGAGTTGGTCGCGTATTTTCCTTCGCCAGTTCTCCCGACTTCACTAACTGGTTTAAGTAATTTGATACCATGCTGCGGGATAAACTAGTCCGCTGAACGATATCAGCAGCTGTGAATTTTTCTCCTTGTGCAAGCTCTGCTTTTATTTTTTCTAACAAAATTTCTCCACTATACATCTTCCCCACCTCATTTACTTTATACGTGACCACGGGGAAAAAATCAATAGCGTGACAGAAACCAACTTTTTAAGTCATTGGCTCGCTCATCCTCATACCGCTTATTAAAATAGGAATAAAAAGGTACTAAAAAGCTGATAAGCAGCGTTTTTAGTACCTGAAAATTATTAATTGTTTGCAGGAATACCTTGTCCGTTTTCCTGAGTTGTCTCAACCTTTCGCTGAACAAATTTTACAATCTCAACAATTGGTATGATTGAAAAGGAAGCAACTGCCACTACTGTCCACTGACCAACGTTTAGGGAAGCAACTTTGAAAATATCATTTAATCCTGGCACTAAAATAATAATTCCCATTAAGGCGAAGGACAATAAAATCGCCCAATTGAAGGCTTTGTTGCGGAAAGGTCCTACTTTAAAGATGGATTGTTTAACTGATTTCACATTAAATGCATGGAATAACTGCATAAATCCAAGGGTCGCAAAGCACATAGTCAAAGCATCTGCATGCTGCAACGTATACAATGCTTGCGATGAAAGTTCGGGCATGTTTAGTGCAGTATGAGCTGGATTACGTAAAGAGAACCAATATACGAACAGTGTAATACCACCTTCTAAAATCCCTTGATAAATAATACTGCTGAAAACTCCGCCAGAGAAAAGATTGGAATTACGGCCTCTTGGTTTGTGACTCATCAAGTCTTTTTCCGCCGGCTCCATTCCTAAAGCAATCGCTGGAAAAGTGTCTGTAACTAAATTGATCCACAATAAATGAATCGGCAGCAAGGTGTCCCACGCAAACAAAGTCGCAAGGAATAAAGTCAAAACTTCTCCTAAATTAGCCGCCAGTAAATATTGGACTGTTTTCTGAATATTTGAGAATACTTTCCGTCCTTCTTCGACTGCTACGACAATTGTGGCAAAGTTATCATCGGCCAGAACCATATCAGAAGCCCCCTTGGAAACCTCTGTTCCAGTGATTCCCATACCGATACCGATATCTGCTTGCTTTAATGAAGGGGCATCATTCACACCATCACCAGTCATAGCAACAACCTTACCCTCTTTTTGCCAAGCTTTAACGATACGAACCTTATGCTCTGGTGATACCCGAGCATACACGGAGTAGTCATAAACTCGCTTTGCAAATTCTTCATCTGTCAGCTCATTTAATTCTGCGCCAGTCAGCACAGCCTTGTCGTTTCCAGCACGGATAATTCCTAAGCGAACGGCGATCGCCTCAGCCGTATCCTTATGATCACCGGTAATCATAATTGGTCGAATGCCTGCTGATTTAGCTAAACGAACTGCTTCAGCAGCTTCTTTTCTTTCCGGATCGATCATCCCCACCAAGCCGGCAAAAACTAAATCATTTTCCAGCTCCTCTGAAGTCAATTTTTCCGGTAGTTCATCAAGATATTTGTACCCCATCGCTAAGACCCGCAGAGCCTGCTTCGCCATATCTGTATTGTTAAATAAGATTTCTTTTCTTTGCTCCTGAGTCATTGGAAGTTCCTGATTCTGTGACAATACACGGTTTGTTCGCTCAATCAACACGTCTGGAGCTCCCTTGACTGCTACTAAGTATTTTCCGTTAGCCATTTGGTGTATTGTACTCATCAATTTACGCTCTGAATCGAAGGGTAATTCAGCTACACGCGGTTCCTGCTTCAAACAAGCAGCTAAATCCAATTGATGATCCAAGCCAAACTGAACTAATGCTGTTTCTGTGGGATCACCGATTAAAGAACCGTCTTGAGCTATCTTCGTATCGTTAACATAATTCATGATTCGCAAAGCCTTATTAGTTAAATCAATCGGTTCGACTGAAGCCACCTGATGGAAATCATAGTACAGCTTTTCTACCGTCATTTGGTTCAAAGTTAAAGTTCCAGTTTTATCTGAAGCAATAATATCTGTACTCCCCAATGTTTCAACTGCCGGAAGCTTACGGATCACCGAATTACGTTTCGCCATGACCTGTGTGCCTAATGCTAAAATAATCGTTACTATTGCCGGTAGTCCCTCTGGAATAGCCGCAACTGCAAGAGAAATCGAAGTTAACAGCATATCCACAAACGAGGTTCCATTAAATACAGTTCCGACAACAAACATGATAATAGCAATCACAATAATTGCAATGGTCAAGAATTTCCCTAATTCGTTCAAATTGTTTTTCAACGGCGTTTCCGTTTCATCGGCTTGTGCCAGCATGTCTGCTATCTTGCCAACTTCGGTACTCATTCCAGTATTAACTACCACACCTTTTCCTCGACCATAAGTAACGTTACTATTAGAAAAAGCCATGTTTATCCGGTCACCGATACCGATTTCTTCTGCTGGAAGAACAATCAATTCTTTTTCTACTGGAACAGATTCTCCTGTCAAAGCGGCTTCTTCAATCTTCAAAGATGCTGCCTCCAGAAGACGAAGGTCAGCCGGAACCACATCTCCAGCTTCCAGCAAAACAATATCTCCTGGAACCAGCTCGTCGCTCTTGATAGAAAGGGTATGCCCATTCCGTAATACATTAGCATTGGGAGTAGACATTTTCTTTAATGCTTCAATAGCTTGCTCAGCTTTAGCTTCTTGAAAGACACCCATTATCGCGTTAATGATTACCACCAAAAGAATAATCATTGAATCCACAATCTCATGAGAAACAATCGCTGAAATAATTGCAGCTGCCAATAATACCAAAATCATAAAGTCCTTGAATTGCTCAGCAAATTTCATAATTAGACTCTTTTTCTTACCTTCTGCTAATTCATTTTTCCCATAGGTCTCTAATCTTTTTTTAGCTTCTTCCTTACTTAAACCTACTGGTGAAGCCTTCACCTCAAATAGAGCACTTTCTACGTCTAACGCATAAAAACGCACATTCTTTTGTTGTTCTGTCATAATTGCCTCCCTTTATTCGATAAAAAAGAGACCTGTATATGCTCTAAACATACACAAGTCTCACCGTTTAAGACAGCACCAGAAATTTCTTTCAGGATTGGTGATGCTGCCACAGCCTGCGCTGCCAGTTACTCCCTCATGCTATTTTTCTTTAAAAGATGATAACTGATGTTATAAAATTAGCAGACATATTCTGTGTTACTTTTTCAAAATGTGAATGGCAAACCCGCCAAATTCTCCCGCTAGATAAATATTTTTAAGCTTTTCCTCTTCATCATAGGCAGCTGTATCCATATTAAAACTCAATCCTTTTTCCTTAAGCTCTACCACTGCATCTTCTAAATTAGCTGTTCGCATAGCAATATGTCCATTTTTACCTAGGAAAGGACTACGCATGCACTCAAAATAGTCACCCGCGAATTCCGACTTCTGTCCATGCCGAGGAGCTAAATTAAACATGCTGCTTAACAGCTGTGCTAACTCTTCAGCCACCTGTGCATTTTCCGTATTGATACCAATATGTTCTAATTCAAATTTGTTTGTCATTTTTCGTACCTCTTCCTTAAAAAATCTACATAGGGAACATAATTAACGCGCCAACAGTCAAAGCAATCAACCGAATGAAATACTGAGGAATCGTAAATACCCAAAATTCTTTTGCTGAATATTTTCCATAGCCTAAAATCATTGCTGGCATTCCGTCAATTGGTAAGAAGTGTCCGCACCAGCCGGAAATAACAATTGCACAGGCAGCAGCAGTAGGATCCAGCCCAAGATTAGAACAAACTGCAATAGCTAAGGGTGTAAATACATACACTGTTCCTATCGTTGACCCTGTCAATGTAGCTAGCAAACTAGTCAGGATACAGAAGGCAAAGATCATCATGAAAGGATTAATATTGTTACCTAACATTCCGGCAACCGTTTCGCCTACTAAATTAGTAAGCCCTGTGCTTCCCAGAGCATCTGCCACACCAATAACACCGGCCGACATTAAAATGATTGGTGCACTGATCGCATCTCTAACTTCCGCAAAATCCAGCACTCCAACAACTAAAATAACTGCAACCGACAAACCCGCCATCGCATAACCAGCGTCTCCGATTCTACTTTGCAGCAACATACCAACAACCGCAAATACAAATGCTGCATAAGTAACATTTTGCTTCCATTTAGGTAATAACGAAACGTTCTCATTTCCTTCAGTATTAACCTCTTCGGTATCTTCATCCTTGATGGGGTGATCTGGCAAGAATTTATACTGAATAATACAATTCAACAAAAATCCCATGGATAAAAATAAATTGACGATAGCAAATTTAAAAACTGAAACATTGATTGCTTGTCCAGCTGCTCCAAGAACAGCAATGACAATTCCGTACTGCAGAGCCGTATTAAATGGGATCAAGGGATGATTTGCAGCAAATCCAGCAGTCATAATTATCTTAGAAGGGGGAAGTTTTTTACTATAAGGCAACGTAGAAAGTAATCCAATAGTTAATACATAATAGGCGGTTGATCCTGTACCGAACATGCTGCAGCCTAACATCACAATTAAAATAATCAGCATGTACGATTTAAATCCACCCTTATTAGCCATCGCAAACATGGCCTTTTTAAACACGACAATAAAATTCGTTTTTTGCAGAGCAGCAATAATAGCCATAAACTCAGCTAACATAATAATGGTTGAATTAGAGAATCCGGCAAAAGCTCCTTTAATGTCAGCGATTCCAAAGATAACCAGCAATATACAGGCAAACAATGGCGGTGCACCAAATGGCAATTTATCAATCATTATTAAAACAATCATTAGCGCTGTGATTGCCAAAGCAATAATCATTTGAATAGTCATAATACCCTCCTAAGCTTTTTCAT
This sequence comes from Enterococcus sp. AZ163, assembly GCF_050498925.1. Lineage (NCBI taxonomy): Bacteria > Bacillati > Bacillota > Bacilli > Lactobacillales > Enterococcaceae > Enterococcus > Enterococcus sp. AZ163. The sequence continues at coordinate 1,562,475 of NZ_JBIPAO010000001.1, read as the reverse complement.
CTATTTCAATTAGAAGGATAGAATATATAAGCTGCAACAAACATATATTCTATCCTCAATGATACATTTCATTGCTGCTCACCAATTATAGAAAAAGGGAGCAGCAGCTGATTCAGTTATTTCATACCTTTAGCTTTATTTTCTTCCAGCACTTTTTTGATTGCTTCGATTCCTTCTTCAGGCACTTGATTGAATGGAGCACGACAAGGTCCTACATTGTATCCTAGTAAACGGGTAGCAGTTTTTACAATTGTATTAGGATTGCCATACTTAAAGCAGGCTCTGAAGCTTTGGATACTTTCATTGGCCTTTTTCGCCTCCTCAATTTTCCCTTCAACAAATAGGTCATAGATAGAAGCCATCGTCTGAGGATACACATTGGCGCAACCTGCGATTCCCCCAGTTCCTCCAGCCAATAATGTCCAAATAATTAATTGATCATTTCCAGATAGGGTATAGAATTTTGCGTTTGTTTTCTTTTTACCTGCATCAATATAACCCAAAATATTAGCAAAATTCCCGCTAGAATCTTTAGCGCCAATAATATTTTCAATTTCTGCTAAACGTCCAACTGTTGCTGGAGCTAAGGCATTACCTGTACGTGCTGGAATGTTGTATAAAACAATTGGCATATCAACTGCTTCTGCCACCGTTTTGTAGTGAGTGTATAATTCATCCTGACTCGCTGCAGCAAAGCTTGGCGTAATAATTGACAATACATCTGCTCCAGCAGCTTGAGCCATTTTACTTTGTTCAATTGTTTCCTTAGTAGAAAGTGTTCCAGTCCCTGCATATATGGGAACACGACCATTCGCTTGATCAACTACCGTTTCAACAACCGATTTCTTTTCGTCAGCTGTTAAAATATAGCCTTCACCATTCGTTCCAAAAGGGAAAATTCCGTGAATGCCATTCTCGATCATCCGTTCCACTTGTGTGCGAAGTTCCTCTAAATTTAGCGTTTCGTCCTCATTCATAGGGGTTAAAATCGGGGAAATAATTCCTTTCAATTCTGTCGTTTTCATTTAATTCTCTCCTTTTTTATTGTTTATCATTAAGAATGCGGTATCATTTACTCAATTGATGCTTGTCTCAAAGAATTTATTCCAGTACCCCTTCACCTGAGGTTGGGTTATATAAGCCTTCGGTCTCCCGTTTTTCCCCTAATAAATCTTCTACTGTAAAACGGACATATTTTACGCAAAGACGATTTTTGTAGGCATAAACTAGATGCAATAAACCTTGGCTGTCTTGATAAAGCGTTGGATACTCATGCTGTGAATTGTTGGTTTTATTCTCAATCCCGATATAGCCTTCTGCTGGTTCAAATACGCGACCGATCGGCCAAGTTTTGCCAAAATCTTCCGTGACTGAAACAGCAACTGGATTCCGTAATCCTGGCCAAGCTACTTTTCCAAAGGCAGCATGATTGGCTGCATTTAGGTTATAAGCCAGGGCAACTTCGCCGGACTGCAAACGGATAGCACTGACACTTGCATTGTTATTCGGTAATACCGTGGGTTCCGGCACACTCCAGCTATCGCCAAAGTCAAAGGATTCACTGCTGTAAACATGATCCGCAAAACGACTCCGCATGAAGGCCACTAAATGTCCTTCTTCTACTTCCACAATGTTGGCGTGAACTCGTCCGCTGCTATCAGGCATTCGAACCGCTGTCCAGGTTTGTCCTTGATCATCAGATACTTGGAATTCTGTTGGATCATTAGTTAATCCGTCTGGCGAATCTTCACACAACCAGGTACTGAAAATCCAGCGGCCGTTGCTCAGGATTTGAATGGCCTGACGAGAGAAAGTTCCTTCGTCAGCGAACAATGCTTCAGGTTCTCCCCAGGTTACTCCTTCATCACTTGATTTTTGAACCATGATGATGGAAGTAAACTGCATATTGTCCTTACCTTCTTGACGACTTACCTGTGAAGTATAAATCAGCCAGATCTTTCCATCGGGTGCTCTAAAAAAGGCTGGATTTTGTTCACTACGGTCTTCTCCCTTTGATACGGTTACTGGTACTGACCAAACCTGAGCTTCTGGATCAAGTTTGGATACCACAATAGAAATATCTCCGCTGCCTTCAAAGCTTCCGGCAAACCAGGCACACAACAACCCGCCGTCTTTTGTCTCAATCAGTGTTGGTGCGTGGGCAGTATTATTACCGCCAGTTGGAATAAGGCCAAAATCTACAGCTAAAAATTCATCTCGATAGACCACACCATTTGGTTCTGATTGTCGGATACTTGGTAATTTTGTAGCCATTTTTTTAATCCCCCTACATCATTTTTTTCTGCCTATTTTTATTAAGACTGAGCTTAATTATCCCTTTGGTTATATGAAATTTCCTCGTCAACAGCCAGCTCTTCTTGCCGAACATTATTTATTCACTGCAAGAAGAATCAGCTATTACGGTTTTTTAAGAGTTTTCAGCTAAGCGAATCGCATAATCAATCGCATTTTCCAGACTTAACTCACTTGCTGTCCACTTGCCAGCCTGGTCGAAGGCCGTTCCATGATCCACGGAAGTCCGAATGATCGGCAGATTCAAGGTAATATTGACTCCCTTCACAGCTTCCCAGCTAGCTGTCTTTTGATCGTAAACAAAACCCAACAGCTTCAAGGGAATATGCCCTTGATCATGGTACATAGCTACAACAATGTCGTACATGCCGCCGTTGGCTTTTGAGAAGACCGTATCGGCTGGCAATGAGCCGTAAGCATTGATGCCCTCTGCTTTAGCCGCTTCAACAGCTGGATTGATCTCGTTAATCTCTTCTTGCCCAAACAAACCATTTTCCCCACAATGAGGATTTAATCCTGCTACGGCAATGCGTGGGTTTTTAATGCCGAGATTTTTACAAGCAGTATCGGCAATCCTGATGACATCCAAAACCCGGTCTTTAGTCGCCCGGTCACAGGCTTCCCGCAAAGATACATGAGTAGAAACATGCACCACTCGCAAATTGCCGTCAGCCAGCATCATGGTATATTTATCAGTCCCAGTTAAGTCAGCATAAATTTCCGTATGGCCAGCATAATGATGGCCCGCGGCATTCATAGCTTCCTTGTTCAATGGATTGGTCACCGTAGCATCAACTTCTTTAGCTAAAGCCAGCTCAATGACTTTTTTCACATATTGGAAGGCTGCATTACCGCCAACCTCTGACACTTCACCAATCGGCAGCTCATCCATGTTAACCACCTGTAGGTCAATTAAATCAATGATGCCAAAGGTGTATTTCCCATCACTTGGTTTGTCAATGGGATGAACCGTCACGTTCAATTCTGGATGCTGAGCTAAATAATAATCTAGGACACTTTTATCACCGACTAACAGCGGACGACAACGGTCATATAATTCTGCTTTCAGAAAAGCCTTCAAGGCAATTTCCGGTCCAATACCAGCTGGATCTCCCATGGTAATACCGACGATTTTTTTCATTGCTGCAAAACTCCTTCTATAATAAGTAAGAAACGAATGCTGCTTAATTCATTTTGCATTTATTCAACAACGTTCATCACTACATGATTTCCAAATAAATCTTTCGTGCATCCTTAGGAGTTACTTCCCGTTTGTTGTTAACCAATAAGCGGGTCACCTCCATACCAGCAGCCACTAAGCCGTCAAGTTCTTCTTCTGGTACATTGAAGGTTTTCAGGCTGGTTGGTATCTCCAACACCTTCACCATTTCTTCCAGCTGATTGATCATATAGCCTGATTTCTCATCAACAGACAAATCCTTGTTACCGTTCTTCACTACTCGGTCATAGGCAATAGCCAGCAGATCCTTAATGGCTGGTTCATTAAATTTCATCACTGGAGTCAAAAGCATAGCATTGGACACCCCATGAGCAATGTGATATTTTCCGCCCAGCGGGTAAGACAAGGCATGAACCGCTGTCGTACCTGAGGACGTAATCGCTACGCCGGCATAAAAGGAGCCTAACAGCATATCACTCTTCGCTTTCAAAGCTTCTGGGTTGGTACAGGCTTCAACTAAATTGTTCATGATCAAATCCAAGGCCTCCAAAGCAAAAGTATTGCTGATAGGGTTGGCTTTAGCTGAAGTGAAACATTCAATCGCATGACATAATGCATCTACTCCAGTTGCCGCAGCAATAGGCTTTGGCAGATTTTTTATCATGCGGCTGTCAAGAATCACATAATCGGCAATCATCTCTGAATTAACAATACCAATTTTCAAATCCTTCTCTGGAACACCGACAATACTATTAGGAGTCGCCTCAGCACCAGTTCCGGCAGTTGTTGGAATCATCAAGCTGGTAATTTGCTTCTTCGCTAGCAATGGTTCGTCCAGCAAATCCTTCACGCTATACTCATCTGTCGCCAAAATCGAGGATAGCTTGGCAACATCCATTACACTTCCTCCGCCGATGGCTATAATAAAATCAGCTTCCTGTTTTTTAAATTCATCGATCATAGCCTGCGCTTCGTGATAGTTTGGTTCAGCTGGGATGTCGGAAATAATTGTGTAGTCAATTCCAGCTTCTTCAATGATTGCCTTAGGGATATCCACTAAGCCGGCTCCTAAAATTCCTTTATCAGTAAAGATGACAATTTTCTTCACTCCGTTGGCAATGATGCCGGCCAATTGCTCCAGGGCGTGCTCTCCGGCGTTGATATTTTTGGGCATTTTTAATTGATAATCTGCTAACATGTTCTTCCTCCTATGTGTTCATTTAAACGACTAATTTCTTCAAACAACTCTTCGTTGCCAAATCCACCTGACTTAGTAATCACCTGGCGTTGCTTTTGGTTCCATTCAATAGTTGATAAAACAGTCCCGGCACTGAGCTCTGTCAGTGGTCGGATTGTCTGAACCCCCAATACCTTCATGGACTGAAAAAGGGTATCCCCGCCAGTGAAAAGAAATGTATTTTCGCTGTGACTGGACCACAAGGCCTGAGTCAATTCTCCCAACGACTTGCCGATCCGAAAGCGATATTCAGAAACCGGCAGCGCTTTTTCCCGGCTATATGTCTTAATCCCTTCGGAAGTCTCTTCGCTTAAGGTTTCAAAAACCAGCAAAGGATGGACCTTCATCAGCTTCAGATAGTTTCGAAGTTCCTGTTTTCCTTCTGTTCTGGACCAGTAATTCGGCTCCAGCAGCTGTTGGGGGGTTAAGGAAATTCTGGGATAAGCTTTTTTGTCAGCGTGTTCAATTTGCTTTTTAGTAATAGGATTAACGCTGCCGCAGATCACCACTAACGGATTTTTTACCGAGTAGCTGCTGACGGACACGGCCGGAAATAACTGCTGAGCTAAAATCTTGGCAAATCCAGCACAGCCGATGGTGATTGCCAATAGATCGCTTTCCTTTAACAATTGCATTTGTTGCTTTAAATCATTCTCTGTTTGCGCATCAAAGATCAAAACACCTTTTCTATTATGGGGAAGTTCATTGGCTTTGACCAGCAGTGCTTCGATACCCGCCTCTTGCTTCAACCGATGAATCAGATTGCTTTCTGTTACTGGCTCATAAGGATCATCAGCAAACACACTTTGAGAAACCAAGACCTGATCGATATACAAATTACCGTCAACTAGTACGCGATTCATCTCAGGATAAGCTGGTAAAAATGGAATGATTCCTGCTTGGCTGGTATCCAGAATAGCTTTGACTTCGGCACTGATATTCCCCCGCAATGCAGAATCTACTTTCTTATATATATATGGAATCCCCTTCTGCTGAGCGCTTACAATTATTTCACTCATTTGCTCGTAGGCTTCTTTAAAAGGTAAATAGCGGCTCTCAGTATTTATTACCAGTACAGCGACGCTTTCCTCCAGCTCAATCTTGTTCAAATCTATTTCCGTTGAAACCAAGGTATGGACTCCCTGATTGGAAAATTGAACACCCGTATCAAGAGCTCCGGTAAAGTCATCTGCAATGACTAATAGCTTTAACATTCGTTCACCACCTTGGATTTCATAATTTCATTTTATGTTCTCAAATCTACTTTTAATATCAAAAAAAGCAAAAAAACGTTTAATTATGAAACGATATAGAACTTCCTCTATCATTTTTGGTTAAACACCTTTATCATTGTTACTATATGAAACATCAGGAGGTTTGAAAGATGAGAACGAAGTTTTTAGGGATTGCTCCTTATGAAGAATTAAATCATTCTATGAATGTGGTCAGCGATCAATTTGAAGAGCTGCAGGCAGATATTTACACAGCTGATTTGGAGGAAGGTCAAAAACTGGCCGTTGAACTGTTTAGCGATGGGTACGATGCCATTATTTCCCGGGGTGGAACCGCTGATTTGATTCGTAAAGCTGTATCGATTCCGGTTATTGATGTCTCCATCTCCATTTACGATATTTTAGGTGCCATTCGGCTGGCGGAAAATTATACAACGAATTTTGCGATCGTGGGCTACGCCAGTATTACCGAAAAAGCTCATCTGCTTTGTGATATTTTAGGATATAAAATTAAGATCATTACCCTGACCAACACAACGGATACCAGTAAAATTTTGGATGACTTAGTGGAGGAACAGTATGAAATGATTCTTTGTGATGCCATTACTAATCGGCTGGCTTTGACAAAATCATTGAATACCATCTTGATTACTTCAGGTTTTGATAGTATTAAACACGCTTTTACCGAAGCTCTAACGATTGCAACCTATTTAAAACAAGCTCAGCAAGAATATCAGATGTTAGCTGAAAGTCTGAAAAGTCAACGGTCCGACTGCCTGATTATTGATCAGGAATTTCACGTTTTCTTTTCAACCCTTAATCCTGCATTAGAAAAGGCCTTTTTGCTCTTTTTACAAGCTAAAAAATCATTAACAGAGGAAAATCAGTACTATACAACGATTCGGGGAAAATCCTACAGTATTGAACTGAAGCCGTTGCTGATTGACGAACAATTTTATTATAGTTGCGCCATCAATACCTCCACCCCGCCAATTGTGGGAAATCGCCTAGGAATTCTTTATCAAAAAAGAAGCGAAGTAGAGGAAAGCTTGACCACCAAACTACTCTTTACTAAATTTATTCAGCAATCAACTAAGCAAGAGCTGCAGAAGCTGGCTGATCATTATCAAGGCATGATTATTTTTGGTGAAACTGGAACAGCCAAATCCAGTATGGCCTATCAAGCTTACTTAAATAAAAAGACCCATAACAATTTTTTGATCTCCATCGACTCTAAACTAATCAATGATAAAATGTGGAAATTTTTGGTCAATCCGTCAAACGGACCTTTTGTCGATGTGAACAACATTATTTTAATCGAGCATGTTGAACAGCTTTCCAAGCAGGATATTGACCAGCTGATCACAATTATTCAAAACACTCGCCTGCTTCAGCGTAACCATGTCATTTTTACTTATAATACCAATCGTGCTGGCGAAGCAAGCACTTACGAACAACTGATAACGGAATTAAATTGTGCCAGTATTTATGCTCCTGCTATCCGTGAACGTAAAAACGAACTTAGTGTGATTACGACCTTGCTTCTGAATAAAATGAATATTGAGTGTAATAAAGAAATTATGGGTTTTGATCCCAAAGCCATCAAAGAATTCTTATCCTTTGACTGGCCTGGAAATTTGAATCAGCTGCAAGCAGCCATCAAGGAATTAGTGATCCATGCTGCAACTCACTACATCACGGAACACCAAGTTAGCGAATTATTAAAAAAAGAGCGGCTGATTCAATCTTTTTCCATCAGCAATCAGACACCCATAACCTTGCAGCTTACTGCTGAACAACCTACTCTGTTTGACTACATTAAGCAAATTGTCTTGAACGTGTTGGAACAAAACAATGGCAACCAAACAAAAACGGCTGAACAACTAGGCATCAGCCGAACCACTCTGTGGCGCTATTTAAAAGAAGAATAAATGTGAACAGGGCCTGTGACTTTCTATTACAAGCCCTTTCGAAAAGATATTTCCCCGTAAAAAAACCGCCATTTTCAGGCGGTAGAACGACAATTAAATAAGTTAAAAAACATCAGCCTTTACTCCAAAGGCTTCCAATTTTTCAGGATTGTAACCAACACACAGATTATTATCATCAAATAAAATCGGCCGATTAATTAAATTAGGATAAGTTCTCAACACTTGCAATAATTCTTCTGGGGACAGATGACCATAATCCAACGCCAGCTCATTGTAAATAGGTGACCCTACCGTAAGAATCTCATCAATATCATCCACCAGCTTTAAAATAGTGGATAACGTTTCTCTTTGCATCGCCTCGGTTTGCAGATTATAGGATTCAAAATTCACGTTGTTCAATTGCAGCAGCTTTTTGGTTTTCTGACAGTTGGGGCACCCTGGATCAGACAGTACTTGAATCATTTTTTCACTCCTTTGCTTCATTTATTTAAATATTAGTACATTTTTTATTAATGCACGATTTACCACATTAGAATGATCTTTATTTTTTTGTTTATCTATTATATTTCAAAGTATACACTAGGATAATTAATTGGAAAAGCAAAAACCTGTGAATGATTGAACAATATTGATTGACAGTGCTATCGTTTTGATCAAATGCCAAAGTTCACATCACTAGTTTTTTCTGAGAGAGCAACCAGCTTTTCTTTTTATTATAAATAGGACCCTCCTTCTTGGAACAATCAAAAAACCGTCTCTGTAATAGAAACGGTTTTTGACGTTTTATTCGTCGTCCTCATCATCGTCTGAAGCAATTACATCATTGACATAAGCAATATTGCTAGCTCCAGCCTGAACCAAGGACATTTCAGTCCCAACTAATTCACTGTTAATGAAATCAATGACCATCGGCATATTCATGCCAGCATACAGTTCAATATCCTTTCCTTCCATAATTAGGCGGGAAACGACATTACAAGGGGTACCGCCCATCAAATCAGCTAATACTACAAAATCGTTCAAATCTTCAATAGCTGTCTCGAACTTTTTACGGAAATCCTCCGGCGCCTCTGATTCCAGTAAAGCTACCGTATGAATATTTGCCTGCGGTCCCATGATCATTTCTGTACTTTTCTTTAATTCTTCACAAAATAATCCATGACTAACTAAAACTAATTGTTTTCCCATTTGTCCTTCTCTCCTGTCTAAATTATTTAGAAATTACGCCAAAGGCAGATAGAGCAACACAGACAACTAATACAATGAAAATCGCTTTAGTAGAGGTCATATTCTTCTTGCCCAGCATCCAGTAAACTGCACCAACGATACCTGCTGGCAATAGACGCGGCAAGATCATATCAATATTATTTTGCATGTTCAACGTAACATCACCAATACTTGGTGCCCATGAAAACTTCACGTTAACCATCGTTGCGACTAACGCACCGACCATGAATACTCCTAGTAAAGTTGCGGCATCAGTTAATGCTGTTAAACGATGCTGCATAGTGGTAACTAAGGAAATTCCTTCCTTATAAGCAAATTCCAGCTGCTTCCAGCGGAAAATCATTACAGCAATTTGAGCAATAATCCAGATAAAAATTCCCGTTGGGTTGCCGTTAATTGCCATATTTGCTGCCAAAGCACCAAAGATAGTTGGAATTAATGCAGCAAAAATGGAATCGCCAATCGCGGCAAAAGGTCCCATTAAACCGGCTTTCAAACCAGAAACTGTTTGCTTGGCACTAATGCCTTCTTTTTCTTCAATCGCTAAATCAATCCCGGTAATAATGGTATTGAAAAAGTTGGAGGTATTGAAGAATTGAGTATGGGTGCGCATGACTTCCTTCAGCTCTGGCGTATCATCTCCATAGATTTTGCGTAATTGCGGCAGGATCGTGTACAAATAGCCTGATCCTTGCATTCGTTCATAGTTCCAGCCCAACTGGAAAGTGAACAAGCTTCGGCGATTGATTTGTTTAAAATCTTCTTTTGTTAACTTGTAATTAGATTTCGTCATCTTCAATTTCCCCCTCGTCTGAATCGCTGCCATTGCTGTGGGAAGCTGGTGCACTTGGTACCATCTGTCCGTTCTTATAGCTGATCGCTGCTAATGCAAAGCCGATTAAAGCAATCGCCAACATTGGTAATGAATTGAAGACTCCTTCAAAATCCTTAACAACACTAGCAACACCGCTGCCTAATAATTGCATATTGGTAAAGACTGTTCCCAGTAATGCGGTAAGTGTAAAGCCTAGAATCAAGTAAGGGAAGTGTTTTTTCACTGGCAAGTAACGTAATAGAATCGCAAAACCGACTGCTGGCAATACGGCACCGGCTACGGATAAGCCATCACCTAACCATTTCAAATCTCCATTCAAGACTGCCACAACTCGTTCAACCAATCCACCACCAAAAGCTAAGGCTAAGAATACTGGAATCATCCGTGACAGAGACCATGGAATAGCTCCCATTAAAAAGTTGCGCTCAATACCTTTATAGTTCATATCTTCAACTAATTTATCGATACGGTGAGCAAAGAATGTATTCGCAAAACGAGCTAAAATATCCAATTGAATCATCAAACTTGCTACTGGTACCGCAATTGCTGCAATCGCCTGTTCTGGATTCATTCCTAAGGCAACGGAGAATGCGGTCGCCAAGACTGTTCCTGAGTTGGCATCAATTTTGGAAGCACCACCAAACGTTCCAACACCCAATACTGTTAATTGCATACTACCACCGATAATCAATCCGGCTTTAAGGTCTCCCATAACTAATCCGGCAAACAAGCCAGCAAACACTGGTGCACTTAGCGATGAATAAATTTGCAGTTCATCTAAAATTTGATACCCTGCATATAATGATAATAATAAGATCTGCCACCATAAGATATCCATTTTACTTCCCCCTTATTTTTTTAACAGACTCATAAAGTCTTCTGATTTATCACTCGGAACCATTTGTGCCACCAAACGAACACCCTTAGCATCTAACTGGTTAAACACGTCAACATCCTGATCCACAACATTAATCGATTTAGTAATCGAACGTGTTTCATCCGTTTGTGACATATTGCCTACATTAATTTCGGTAATCGGCACACCCAGCTCGACTAATTTCAATAAACGATCTGGTTTACGAGCGATAATCAGCAAACGTTGAGAATCATATTTGCCTGCTAAAATATTGTTGGCTGCTTTTTCAACTGGCAAAACACTTAGCTTAACTCCCGCAGGTGTCGCCAGTTTTAATCCACTTTTTTCAATATCATTTTGAGCAACCTCATCGTCTACTACCATGATACGACTGATGTTTAATTTAGTTGTCCATAAATTTGCCACTTGTCCGTGAATCAAACGTCCATCAATTCTTACTCCGATAATACTCATTTTTCTCCCTCTTTCATCTCTTTATAAATTGGTTTAGCTGTTAATTGGATTTCCGATTGGTACGTGCCTTCCGTTTCAAAAACAATAATTTCGTTCAACCCGGTGTTTAGATAACCTTTAGGAATATACAAGGACAAAGTTGGTCCTACTTCCCAGAAACGGCCAATATTTACTTGATTAATAAACACAACACCTTTGCCAAATCCTGACAGATCAATAAAGCAGTCCTCTACTTCCTCAAATGTCACCTGATAGCGATAGAAACTTGGCTGCTGCGGTTGCCATTCCTTGGAAAAATCAATTTGTTCCACATTGTCCAATGGCAGGCAATACTGCTGCCAATTGGTAATAAAATGTAAATCCGCCATCACACCATTACGAATCCCTTTGCGTTGAGTATCAGCAAATAACTTATGCCCGTAATTTACTCGTCCCATATTCTCCATCAAAATATCCAGCTGATTTTCCGGCTGCTCCATTTCAACAAAAATATCTTCGCCAATTTCTGTCTGGTATTGGGTCGCCTTCAAATTTTGATTTATATACATTTGTGCCCGATCGCGACCATCAATAATTCGAAGTCTTTCTTTTTCAGCATCCTTTTCAATTGTCGTCCGGTAAAGCAGATAACCCGTATTTTGTCCCAGCTGCTCCATCCCTTGCGGATATTGAGAGCTGACTGGCTGACTTAGTGTGTCTACTGTTGCGAATAAGCTGACTTTTTCGCTTAAAGGAATTGCTTTTACTTCTGCACCCTTCTTAATTAGCGGGGGCATCTGCTGCAGCTCAGGATAGTTCTCGTGGACCATCCGTTGAATTGCGTAATACTTTTCAGTTGGGTTGCCCTGTTCATCCAATGGTGCCCCGTAATCATAAGAAGTGATTTGCGGCAAATCGATCGTTCCACGAGCTGAACAGCCATTCATAAAGCCAAAGTTTGTTCCACCATGGAACATGTAAAGGTTAATGCTGCCGATTGCTAAGACTTCCTTAATCGCTTCGGCTAATTCCTCAGCATCCCGCTGCACAATCGGTTCCTTCCAGCGGTTAAACCAGCCGTCCCAGAATTCCATGCACATCAGGGGCCATTTTTTGTCATGTTCAGCAAAGAAGCTTTCCATATCAGCAAAGTTTTTCTTCGCCTTCGAACCGAAATTTCCAGTAACTAGAATATCTTCATCAATCATGCTGCCAGCTCGCAGGGTTGCCCGCCAAGGTCCATCTGAGGTAAAGAAAGGAACGTCAATCCCTCTTTCCTGCATCAGATCCCGAACAGCTCGTAAATAATTTTTATCCTCACCGAAGGAACCGTATTCATTTTCAATCTGAATCATCAAAACATTGCCGCCATGAGTCAATTGATGCGGAACAATTTTTTCTATCAGTACGTCGTAATAATCTGCCACATTTTGCAGATAAGACGGATCTGAAGAACGTATTCTGATAGGTTCGTTTAACAACCAAGCCGGAAATCCGCCGAATTCCCATTCAGCACAAATGTATGGCGATGGTCGAACGATTGCGTACAATCCTACTTCTTCAGCAGTTTTTAGAAATTTTTCCAAATCCAAAATACCGTCAAACTGATACTCGCCTTTTTTCGGCTCGTGCAAATTCCAAGGAACATAGGTTTCGACTGTATTAAAGCCTAATGCCTTTAAGTTATACAGGGAATGATACCAATCTGTCGGATGTACCCGAAAATAATGAATAGCACCAGACATGATTTTAAAAGGTTGACCATTTAGTAGAAAATCTTCTTTTATTTCAAAAGTATTCAAGAATATGCTCCTCCCAGAAAACGTTTTCAGTATATTAATATATTAAATTTAGTCAAATAGAAAGTCAACAGTATTATTAACTCAAACTTATGGTAAAATCATGTTTGACAGGGTATACGATAAAATACTAACCAAATTTTTAGGATTTATTCATAATTGGAGGCCGAACAAATGACAATCCCAAAATACCAAATCATTAAAGATGAGCTGAAGCAGCAAATCATTGCTGGCCGCTTCGAAAACGGCGATAAATTTTACACAGAAGCCGAATTAGTTAAACTGTTTAACGTCAGCTCTATCACGGTGATTCGGGCATTAAATGAACTAGTAAAAGATGGTTTCATTGTTCGCCATCAAGGGCGCGGCTCCTTTGTCTCCCGGGCTCGCAAAGGCAAGCTGGTAGAATTTTCCGACATTGAGTTATTCCCGATTAATCACGATCAGGTCAAGGTGCTTAGTATTACCCGGGGCAATGACGCGGACTATCTTAATCGACTGGAGCTGCCGGAGACAGCCTTTTATTATTGCATTGAACGTGTTCGAACAACTGGGAATGTGCCCTACATGTATCATCAAACCTATTTGCCTGAGCAATATGTGAATCCTAATTATCCTGATTTAAGCTATTACAATTCGGTTTATCAGCGCTTTAAGCTGGATTACAACATTCATATGAACGATGAGACCTTCGTTGAGACCAACGAAATCAAGTTTCCAGCACCTGACAAGGCTTGCGAAAAGCTGCAAATCATTAAAGAAGAACCCATTGTCTTGCAAATCAGGATGACCAAACGAAAAGATACTGAACAAATTCTTGAATACGTTGAAACCTTCAAAAAATGGAACTTCTACAAAATTGAATTGGTTTCTAATCCGAACTAGTTTGGTTAGGCTGAGCGCTTAATCAAGCTTTTTTATTTGAATTTCTTTCATCAGCTGGTTGAAATCATCAGGATCAACTTGCCCGGTTTTGACTTGCATTGCATTGGCCATTCCAGCTGCCATACATTCCTTCATAATCAGCTGAGGTTCGTGTTTCTGAGAAATGCCATAGGCTAAACCGGCAATCGTGGCATCGCCAGATCCAACAGGGTTGACTACTTGAATATTGGGAATCGCTACTCGATAAAATTGGTTTTGATAGTTGATCAGTGCACCCTCTTTCCCCAAAGAAACCACAATCCAGGTAATCCCAGCAAAAATTGGCTGCTGCAGCGCCTTTTGAATTTCTGTTGGACGATCAATTGCCAAGGGTTGTCCTAGCAGATCACTTAATTCATCCAAATTCGGCTTAATCAAATAAGGTTTCACCTCACCAGCTAGAACCTGTTTTAGACTCTCCCCAGATGTATCTACTAAAACGTTCACTTCTTGTTCTGCTGCCAGTCTAACCAAAGTCTGATAAAAGTCCGCAGGTAATCCTTTGGCTAAACTGCCTGAAATTGTAACCAGCTGAGCTTTCTCAACTAATTGCTGGTACTTTTCTAAAAAGTCTTGCTGCTCTGACTCCGTGACAGTGGGTCCGGGTTCTAAAATCTCTGTTTGATTGCCCTCATGGAGGATAGCAATCGAATCCCGAGTTTCCCCTTCAATTGATGCAAAGTCGTGGGTAATTGACGCTTGATCTAACTGCTTTGCCAAAAACTTTCCATGAAAGCCGCCCAGTACGCCAGTAGCCGTTACTTCGCCGCCCAAATCATGAATCACTCGAGTAACATTCAGGCCTTTTCCTCCAGGAGTTTTGGATACTTGTTGTACACGATTCACCTTATCGAGAACAAACTTGTCTAAGGGATAAGAGATATCAATGGATGGATTCATCGTTACTGTTAAGATCACAGACTTTCCTCCTAATCGATCACTTCTGCTTTGTCATGCCATGAGCTGGCGGTCTGATTAATCACCCGATTGAGGCTTTCAATGTTTTCACGACCAACGGTTTGCAGCCATTCGCGACCAGCCGCTTCCCCTAACTCAGTAAATGGTTTGACACCGTTCTTCCACGTTGCTCGTCCACATAGAACACCGTTAAAGGTTGATCCAGCTTCTTTGGCAAATACCAGCGTTTGCTGGAATAATTCCGTTGAAACTCCCGCACTTAGAAAAATAAATGGCAAATTTGTTGCCTTGCTTTGTTCTGTAAAATAAGCCGCTACTTCTTCCTTGGTATAGGCTGTTTCCCCTGGAGCAAAGCCTTCAACAAAGTTCATATTAACGGGTACTTCTACCTTGAGAACATCCACTTTGTATTGAGGTTTAGAGAATTCTTTCATCATCGTGATGACTTTATGAGGTTTTACCTTGGCATACTTCAATGAATTGGCATCACTGTTCTCCACATCGTAAGAAACTAGTTCCAGATAAAAAGGTAAATTTTCTGCTGCACATTCGCTGCCTAATCGTTCAATAAAGACATGCTTTTGGTGATTGATTGCTGCGTCTTCATCGACATCATAGTAAAGCAGAAATTTAATAGCATCAGCGCCTTGTTCTTTCAGCCGCAGGACTGACCAATCAGCCAACAAATCAGGTAAACGACCTGGCGTAGCAGCATCGTACCCGGTTTTTTCATAAGCCAGCAGCAACCCAGCTTCCTTATGACGTGCCTTCGCTGCCGGCAAGCCGTATTCTGGATCCAATAAAATAGAGGAAGCATAAGGTGTCAACTCACTGGATACCAGCTTTTTAAATTCTTCAATATGCTGGTCAGTTGGTTCTACCTCCAGTGCCTTAATCATTTTTCTTAATGCCCCTCGTTGATCAATTGCCAAGGCACTGATGATTCCATCCTTGGTTGATAAACGATCCATAGCGGCCTTTTTTTCTTTCGTTAATTTCAACATCTTCTGCCGTCCTCCTAGTTATTAAATTCGTGAATCGTAACGCCCTTAACTACACGGTTAACTGTACCAGTAGGAGAAGGAGTATCCGGTTTGTTTTCTACCTTTATCGAGGTTAATAAAGCTACTGTCTGGGCAACCATTACGTAAGCTAGCGCTAGATAGCCATCTGGCAGCAAGGTTTGGTCAGCAGTAAATTCAAAGGTATCTCCGGTAAAGTTGCGGTCACCAGATTGAGTAATCGCAAAGGTCCCAGCAGCAATGCCGTCTTCCTTCACTTCTTCCAACACGTCTAAGTCATAATCACGGGTGTACGGCTGATTATTCACAAAACCAAACATCAAGGTTTGTTCATTAATAAATGATTTTGGTCCATGACGGAAGCCCATCGAAGAATCAAAAACAGTCGCAACTTTGCCCGCGGTTAATTCTAAAATTTTCAGCTGTGCTTCCCGCGTTAAACCAGATAAGCTGCCTGAGCCTACATAGACAATACGATTGAAGTCTCGATCAACAATTGCTTGAATCTCTGCTTCTCGGCTGATTACTTCTCGGCCTAATTTTGCCAATACTTCAATGTAGGTTTGTTTTTCAGCAAGCCCGGTCTCATCAAAGGTCAATAAGGAGCCCAATGTCATGCAAGTGAAGCTGCCGGTCATCGCAAACCCATCATCATTAGAGCGTTCAGGCATTAGGAACAATAGACTGCGGTCATCGTTGCGGCCAATCTCAGCTAGTCGTCCCTCTTCTGCACAAGTGATGATTAAATGATGCAAGGTATCCACTGCTTTATTAGCAACTTCAATGGCTGCAATACTCTCTGGGCTGTTGCCGCTGCGGCCAAAGGAAACCAGTAAAGTTGGTACATCTTGCAATAAGTATTCATGTGGTGCAGCTACGATATCTGTAGTTCCAATACTTTCAAAAATAAACTCCTGATGATTCCCCTGAGCGGTTAAGTAAGGAACCAGTGTATCTCCCACATATTGTGAAGTACCGGCACCAGTAAAAATCACTCTCGTTTTAGCCCCTTTTGCCTGAGCTGTTACTTCAGCCAAAAAGGCTTGAATATTGGCTTGCTCCTTTTTATAAATAGATAAGGTTTCTTCCCATAATTCTGGTTGTTGACGAATTTCCCGGGTGGTGATTTCCGCCCCCATTTTTTCTAATTCTTCTGTAGACAATGAATACATGCTCAACTCTCCTCGTGTTAAATAAATTGGTTACATCTTCATGACTTGCATTATTCTGCGCGAGACAGAATGGACATTCTAGCTATTTCTAATATGCCGAATATTGTAGTGAAACTGATCCGCTCGTGCCACACTTAGTGTAAATTCGATAATTTCATTTTTCATATTGTAGGTTGATCGAGCTAGATGCAGGACAGGTGCCCCTTCATTAATACTTAACAGCTTCGCATCGTCCTTTTGGGCAATACTGGCATAGAGCTCTTCATCTGCTAAACGGACCGTTTGATTGAAATCCTCCGAAAATAAGTCATACAACGGTTTGCGCCGCAGCATTGTTTCATTCAAAGATAAAAACAGCTTAACCGGCAGATAGGAATCCTCTACCATTAAAGGCTCTTGGTCTGCTAGCCGTAGACGACTAAGTTTAAAAACAGCTTCGCCCAAAGGTAAATTCATGTGCTGAGCAATATACTTATCCGCTTCCAGTTTTTCAAAGGACAAAATGCGTGTCTCGGGATTGCGCCCCATGCTGCGCATCTGTTCCGTAAAGCTGTAAGCTCCTGCCAAATCAGCCGCGTTTTTGGTTAGGTCAGAAACGAATGTCCCCTTCCCATGCCGTCGATAGATATAGCCGGTAGCTTCCAATTCCTGCAGAGCCAAGCGAACCGTCGTTCGACTAACTCCATAATGCGCCGTCAATTCCCGCTCAGACGGCAATTTGTCATGGGGAACCATGCTGATTTCAATTCGTTCCTTCAGCAGATCCACCAACTGATAGTACAAAGCTTTGTTCTTAAAGGAATTTTCCATCGTTGTTCTCCCACCTTCATAACTGGTTATAACCACAAGACAAGTGTAAGGTGGTTTTTCAAAAGCTGTCAAGAAAAATATATTAAGCGGTTACAACCAAGTGGTTTTAAATGGCCTATACGCTGATACAATAGGTTTTATAGATAAAAAGCAATCATTAATCTTTTCTCATTTTTATTTTCTCTTTATTTTTCTGCCTTAAAAATCGGCTAAAATCTAATACCAGTTGGCAAATTCCAGATCAAAAACCACTGATCTTTAACTCAAAACGAAGACCAGTGGTTTCTCTTTTCTCTATTAAAAATGTATCGTAAAGCTGGAAATTTCTGGTATCACACCAAAGCGAGCATGAATCGCTGTTGTTCCTAACCCAGTGTTTACGTACAGTTGGGTGTGATCGCTTAATTCATATAGACCGCGAACATACTTCTCAGCTAGGACATTTTTTACCTGATAAAAGGGCAGGCGCACTTGTCCACCATGACTGTGGCCAGCTAATACCAGTTGCGTGTTCGTACCTATGAAGCCATCAGCCACATCCGGCTCATGGGTAAGTAAAATCGAATAATCGTAGTCTTGGCGATAAGCCAAGGTTCCTGATATGGAAGGATTTCCCAGCAAAGAATCATCCAAGCCGCCAATAAAGACCTGCTTGCCGTTCGCTAAAGTGAGGGTTTCTCCCGTATTTTGCAATACATCAAAATTGGCAGCATTCATCACCTGTTCATATACTCGTGAAGCTCCCCCGCCATAATCATGATTGCCCCAAACCGCATATTTGCCAATGGTTGCCTTCATTTGACTCAGCTTATCAATGATTTCCTGCTCATGATCGTATTGAGCATAATTATCGAACAAATCACCGGTAAACACGATGATATCGGGATTTTCCTGATTCACTTTTTTAATTACTTTGTCTAAACGATTGGTGGCATAGCTTTCAGATACTTGAATATCAGAAAGCTGAACCACCTTTACCTCTGCTGGCTGAGTTTGATCCCCCAGCTCTAAACGGTGAACCACCGCCAAATTTGGTTCAATTTTAAATGCATAGAAAGGAATGAATACTAACAGCAACAGCAGTCCAACGCCTATTTTTCGCATCATTTTGTTTCTTCTTTCTGGTTTTCAATCACCGTTTGTTTTCCATGGTCGGTAATCACTGCCGTATGAGGTTGCACTGCTGTGTTGTCCAACTGGTGAGGCTGATCTGAGAAGTTGGCTATGACTGACAAATCTGAACCGTATTTCGTCTCCTGAACCAATTTATCCTCAGTTAAATAGGTGAAGTCTGTCATTTCTTGATTGATGGCAGCCTTTTGGAAAGCTTGCCAATGTTTCGAATTTGCTACAATATCTTGTTTTCGTTCCTGCCAGGTGGCTGCATCCAAGTGCATCAATGGAGGCACGTTGTACAAGTATTCCTTCAAACGACGATTTTGAACCTCACCTTCAATTTTGTAACTATCCCACTCCCAGTGATGCGTAGTAATCACGGATTCGTTATAAACCAGCTTGTACAGAGGTACATTGTATACTGGGTCAATAGTCGTTGCTTTGTATTCTTCCTTAATCGGTACTTGTTTGGCATAACGCGCTGGAATGCCATCCGATAATGCTGCGTAGCCGCCAACATAGTACGGACTTTCTTTATTTTCTCGCATATCAGGATCACTCCAAGCAATTACCGGCGTTTCTAGACCATGAGCAAAAACCATGCCTTGATTAAAGTAGTCGTTCCCAGTTTCAGTGCCAACTATTAGTCCTTTTTCTGTTAAACCAGCCGCTCGTTTTAATCGTGCTTGAACATCTTCACTTATTGAGGTTGGATGCTCAGGGTTAAAATCATTGTAGATTTCACCAGCTGCATCAGTATCTAGAAACCAGGTGTTAAATGGCACCTTCTTTGAAGTTATCTGCTTTAGGCGATACTGCCATTCATCATCAATTAAGGTTTGATTTACCTTTCGCCCCTTGCCTAAAAAGCCAGAAACATAGTCGCCAGAAGGCTTCATGATTGTTTTATTCGCATAGACATCCGCATTATCCTTGAAGCCAGCCGTATTCCAATCGATTGACGGTGTTTCGTGAATGGATTGATAGGAATCATAGGGACCGATTAAATAATCGTCTTTTTGTACCGCTTGAACAAATAGTGGATTAATTAGGCCTTCATTCCAGTTAGCCAAACCTATCCAAGCATGCTCAATCCCACTATTTTTCAGCTCTTGAATCACCTCAGTACTGGTTGCTTGTCCCCATTGCTCCAGCGGCTTGGTACTATCAGCTAATTCGTTTTTTAACAGCTGTTTATTAATAGAAAAGCTGCGCTCTGTCGGCATCTCTGCTTGGATGCTCTGCAAGTATTCCTGATCCTTTTTAGCCAAGGTTGGAAAAACAGCAGCATCATAAAAATCAGTGTAAGCCAAAACAGTATTCAGCCCAGTTAAAATCGTATTCTTTTCATACTTATAAGCCTCTCCCTGCTGCAAAGCAGCTATTGCCTGATCAAATTCCTCTCGCCCATCCTCCGAATGCTTCGCTAATACATCCCCCACATGTTCAAAAAGCTTTTGATGGTCTTGCTTTTGCAGTTTCTGCCAGTTCACATCCTCTGTAGTTAAAATACGATTTTGCCAGAAGTAAATATGAGGTGCACCAATTAATTTATTGATTGAGGGGGTCTTTTTTTCCTTCTCTGCCAACGAAGTAAATTGCTTATTTTCAATCCGATTCTTTTGATAAAGCTTAGCCGCTGCCACCGGATTATTTTCTGACAAATAAACATCATAGGTTTGAGTCTGCTTGCGATTAAAACGATTAAGGTTGGTCTTCAACCGAAAATCCAGATTTGATGTCTCACTAGCTTCGTCCAACTCTTGGTTAAAGTTGTTTTCCATTATGATGGTTGCCGCTGTATTATTTTGAACAGCCGAAACAAAAGACATAGAGAAGCTTTCGTTTAAATCCAGCTCAGCATTCTCCTGAAAATAGCTTTGCCAGCTGGCATCGTCAGCTGGAATACTTTTCCCTTCGCCAATGGGTAAATAGTAGTTGTCCCCTTGGATTTTCGGAAACTCAATGGCTTCTGATTTATCGTTTTGAGGAGTAATTTTTATTTGTAAATGGTCGGTTTGTTTTTTGACTGCCACCTGCAGGCCTTTTTCCGGATACTCCCATGAGATACTGTTCGTTGTCTTTTTGACCTTGGTAACAGCTTGGGCTTCGTTTCCATCGAATGTGAATTGATGGTCTTTGGCAGTCAGCTTCATTTGAAAGGTAGTGGGATCAATAGCGTAATCAAAGTCTTTGATACTGTATTTAGCATCCTCTTTTGCCACTTTTTCAGCATCAAAGCTTAAAGAAAGATTATCAGCTGCAGTTTTTTTTGACTGGGTAACTATGGCTGCCAAACTGCCGGCTGATAAAAGCAAAGCTGCAGTCAGACCGCCAACAATGATCTTCTTTTTCGTGTTATTATCCATAAGTAGTTCCTCCTATTTTACGTTGTTCGCTTTTACAAATAGAAGGATACAAAAGGAATGTGCAAAACTTGTGCAAATTTGATGGAATCAAATAGTTTTGCTTTTCCCAGCTTTCGTTGTTTGGTAGACTAATGAACATACGATGAAATGAAAAAAAATGACGAGGTCGCTATGAGAAAACAACTATCGCTAAACGTTTGGATTGAAGGCACTCTGATTGCTGCTCTGGCAATGAGTTTATCCTTTTTACCCATTCAATCACTCAATGCCAGCTTAGATTTATCACTGGGACTGGTGCCTTTGGTTTTATATTCTTTTCGCCGCGGGTTGGTACCTGCATTAATGGCCGGATTTACTTGGGGGCTGCTAACGATCGTTGTAGGCTCAGCCATGCGCAACTTTATTAGTGTGCCGCAAATAATTTTTGAATATCCTTTTGCCTTTACCTTTGGCGGGATGGGCGGTCTGCTTTCACCTAAATTGCAAGCAGCCATCAAGGCTCAGCAAAAACGCAAATCTATCTTTTTAATTGTTTCTGGCGGCTTTATTGCTGCTTTTAGCCGTTGGTTTTGGCATTATTGGGCCGGTGTATTCGTATGGGGTGCCTATGCACCAGATACAATGAACCCCTTCTTGTATTCCTTTATCCTTAATGGTGCTTCAGCACTTGCTAATGCAATCTTCGTTTCGGTGGTGCTGGTTTTCATATTCAATGTCTCTCGCACCTTGTTTATCCCAAGAGAATCACCAAAATCCCTCTAACGCATGCGTCAGAGGGATTTTTTGCTGGTTAAAATTTTCCTAAACGTTTTTTTGTTTCTATATAAACAAGGGGTGATGCTGACAAAGTAACAACTAGAAGCCAGTGACTTACCGTCAAGCTGGTGAAACCAAAAGCAGCAGCAGTTGGCCGCAGATTTACCAGTAGTAAAATAATTAGTGTTCCAACAGCTGTAGTAGCCAGCAGCAGCTTATTGGTTAAAAAGCCAATACGGAAGATCGACTGACTGCTGCGGCAGTTGTACATATGAATAATAGTGGTCAATCCTAGTACAATAAAGGTCATGGTATTAGAGATCAGCAATGATGGTGCGACATTTTGTACGGTTACCGAATGCCCTACGTAAATAGCCGTCAGTGTCAGTACGGTGAAAACCACTGAGATTTCAATAATTTTATTTAGCAAACCATTGGCAAAAATACTCGTCCCTTTCTTGATCGGTTTTTTCGACATGATATCCTTCTCCGCCGGTTCCACACACAAGCTCATGCCAGGGATTCCGTCAGCTACTACTTTAATAATCAACAGCTGAATCGCCGTAACCGGTGCACCCCAACCGACAATCATAGAAATTAATACAATGGTCAGGGCTGAAATATTGCAGCCTAACATGGCATATAAGGATTTACGAATATTGCTGTACACTCGACGCCCTTCTTTTACCGCCTCGACAATCGTCGCAAAATTGTCATCTAACAACACCATATCTGAGGCTTCCTTGGCAACTTCGGTCCCACTGCCCATGGAAATACCGACATCGGCGGCCTTCAAAGCGGGCGCATCATTCACTCCGTCTCCCGTCATCGCAACCGTTTCGCCATTTTGCTGCAAGGCTTTCACGATTCGGATTTTGTCTTCAGGCGTTGTTCGAGCAAATACGCGATAGGCATGAATATCCTGTGAAAGCTGTTCATCAGATAATTGGTTTAAGTCGGCTCCTGTCATAGCCTTCGTCCCAGACTCTAGGATTCCCACATCCGCAGCAATCTTTTTGGCTGTTAACAGGTGATCTCCCGTAATCATAATAGGTCGAATACCGGCCTTCTTAGCTATTTCTACTGCGTGATAGCTTTCTTTCCGGGCTGGATCGATAATTCCAATAAAGCCGCCGAAAATCAACTCTTCTTCGATAGAAGCATCGTCTAAATCCTGCGGCAGCTGCTCATATTTCTTATACGCTACACCCAGCACCCGATAAGCCTGACTAGCTAAATCATCATGAACCGGCAGCCATTCAGACTGATCTCCCGTAATTTCCAAACGATCAAAAGCACCTTTGGTTACTGAGAGATACCCTTCCTCCGTTTGATAAATGACGGTCATCCGCTTACGTTTTGAATCAAAGGGAATCTCATGAACTCGCTGCATCTTGGATAAGCGCTGCTGCAATTTCTTTTGATTAAATAATTTTTCAGCTGCTTTTTTAATCGCTAATTCTGTTGGGTTGCCGATGTTTCCATCCTCGCCGTTAATATTGCTGGCTAAGTAAAAATACAACAGCAGCTCTTTTTCGCTCAAGCGTTGATCGGCTGGAACGATCTTCTCAATCGACATTTTATTTTCGGTAATCGTCCCAGTTTTATCAGAGCAGATAATTGATACGTTTCCGATGGTTTCAACAGCGGTTGGTGTTCGAACAATGGTATTGCGTTTCGCCATATTACGAATCCCGAAGGAAAGAGAAATAGTGACCACCACGGGCAAAACCTCCGGAATAGCCGCTACAGCCATTGAAATAGCCGTCATTAAGGTTGTCTCAAGCGCGTATCCTCGAATAAAACCGATCAAAATTGCTAAGACCCCCGCTAAGATTGCTAACAATCCTAAGCTTTTTCCTAGTTTTTGCATTCTGATTTGCAGTGGTGCCAAGGCTGGAGCCGCTTCGGTCAGCATACTAGAAATTTTACCGATTTCTGTGTTCATTCCAGTCGTTTCTACGACCGCTGTGGCCCGACCGCTTACCACCATGGAACCAGAAAAAATTCGATTTTTCATATCACCAATGGAATCTGCCTCACTGGGGATGTAGTCACTATCTTTTTCACTAGGTTCGCTTTCACCAGTTAAAAAGGACTCATCTACTAAAAAGTTGGTCGCCTCCATGAGAACTGCATCGGCTGGTACCCGATCTCCTAATTCCAGCTGCAGCAAATCCTCTGGCACGATTTCGGTACTCTTAATGCTGACCAACTGACGATCACGATAAACTTTAGATTCTGGCACGTTAAAACTCTTCAACTCATCCATCGATTTTTCAGCTTTTTTCTGTTGCCGAATGGATAAATAAATATTTAGGATAACAATCCCCGCAATAACCAGCGGTTCGGTCAAATCATCGGGATGATTTTGATAAGCAACATAACTAGATAAACCTGCTGCCAGGATTAGGATCAAAATCGTAATATCCTTTAAGGCATCCCACAGGTAACCGAGAAAACTTTTCTTTGGTGCCTGCTGAATTGTATTCTCACCATACTCTGCTAACCGTTCCTTTGCTTCCCTTGTTGTAAGTCCTTTGTTGTTCCAATTTTTATTCATGCCTGTTACCTCCTAACAAAAAAAGCCAGTCAAACTAACCACAAAAGCCTACAGTTAGTTTGGCTGACTTTTTGAAGTACCAATCCGGCGATCGGTACTAAGTCTATTTTTTCAATTGGCACTATTCTTTCACATTGGAATTAGAAAATCAACTAGTTTCACTTAAAAAAATCGATTAAAAAAACAAAAAATCGCTATACACCTTGATAGTTCTAGCTTTTAGCAGTTTAAAAAAATTTCAATTATTTTTCTATTCCTGCAGGTGTTCTGGCAAAAATCAGTCTGTTTCCAATGGCTTGATAGAACTTCATGCTGTAGGACATAATCAGAATCGAAGTGGCAGCTGACAACCCATTTAACGGGTCCAAAATGGAAAAATTCAAAATAATAATCAGTAAATTGGTCAAAAGTAATCCAGTAGGTGCCGGAATGCGGAAATGCTTTTCTAAAATCAATGGAGGTATCGTTACACCACCGTTGGAAGAACCAGCTATATACAACGTAAAGACCCCCAGGCTAAATAATCCACTGCCGAAAATCAAGGAACCCGCGTAAGAAGAAAGCAGCGGAGTAATTGGTACAATCATTAAAAACAACGGAAAAAGCAAACTTCCGATAAGGACTTTCGAAAAAACACTACGATCCAACAACCAATAAGATAACAACAGCATCAAAATATTAATCAGCCAGACTGTTTTCATACTATGAATCGCAAACTGGACCTCCAACAAATGGCCAATTGCCCCTACTCCTGCTGAAGCAATGCTATGAGGCAATAAAAAGAAATTCAAAGAAAAGGAAACCAACAGCAGACCCCCTAAAATTTTTACAACTTTCATAGGACACACCTTCTTTTTTGTCATTTGTTTTATCGTATCAATAACAAAGAAGGTTATAAGGTCATTTTTTTCATACCAGACTGAAAAAAATCCAATCACCCAGAAGTGATTGGATAACGATCCTATAAGACGAACTCGCTGTTTTCCTTAGTTAATTGGCTACCGACACTTTCCACTTGGAGATGTTCGTTGAAAAGCTGGCTTAATTCAGCGGCAGCTTCACTCGCCCGAGCAGCCTGTTCCGGATTAATCGCTTCAATGAAAAAGACAGCATTCGTTGTTTCCTCTGTCAGCATAGTCCGTTGTGCTTCTCGCCAATTTAAGCAGCGGCAAACAGCTCCAGCTTGATCATAGTAAATGATTTCTCCTTCAAGAGCCGGGGCATCCTTTTCCGCTCCTAAGGGGAAAAATTCTTCGCCGCCTTGGGCTTTTCCTAAATGCAAATCACCTTGAAGCTGCTCAATATCTTCACCGCCGCAAGGAACACCATGCTTAAGTGAAACACTGTTATAAACATCTACTAAAGGATTGATCGGCAAAAATTCACGCCCTTGTTTCGCCCTTTTCAATAAAGCTTCGATAGACGAACGAGCCCCTTTTTTGGTTTTGAACTGACTGAAGGCTTCTCGCCACTGAGCCACTACTGGATTCTCACTGATAGGCTCCGCTTGGACGAATTGTTGGGCAGCTTGGCTGGCTTCCGATAGAAGCTGCTTTAAGTTCTCTTCCTGACCTGTTTGGAAATGATTATCCACACCTTTAACGACTAATACGTTTATTTGTCCTTGGGGGAATAATTCCCAAAAGACTGGATCAATGATGACTTTTTTCATAAATATCCTCCATTCGCTTAATAGCTTCGTTTGTTTCCTTTTTTAACGAACTCCCAATCAGAGCCGACATTTTCGCGTACAATATGCAAATATTCCTGCAGCTGCTGAATATCTGCTGGTGTTAACCCCGCCAAAGCGGTTTGGGTGGAATAGTTATTTTCTCGTATAATGTACGGGTAAAGCTCTTGCCCCTTCCTAGTGACATACAGCCGTTTGATCTTTTTATTGGTTTGATCCTCCTGTCGATAAATAAACCCTTTTTCCTGCAGGCGGTTGATTGCCCGAGAAATCGTCGTACGATCGACCATAATCAGCTCTGCTAACTGCTCTTGAATAATTCCAGGATTTTCATAAATACGAACCAAGTACAGGTATTGGCCACGATTCAAGTCAAGCTCCTTAAACTCAATGTTGCTAATGGAATCCAAGGCTCGAGCAATCATTCCGATCTCCCTCAATACTTCACTCATCGCTACACCCCTCTTAATGTCATTTACTTTACGCCATTTTTGTTGCAAATGCAACAAAAATTCACATCTCTAGAGTAATACTAGTGGATACTTTATAGTGGTCAAACTTTTGAGGGAATTCTTTTTTTTAACCGAAAGTTGATTTAGACGCATTGAAAGAGAATTTCAATAATTTTTCTACAGAAGAGAAGCAAAAAAATTAGGTATCCCATATTTTTTGCTTTCGTTCTACCTTATTTGGGTGTATGATAGATTCGAAATGATCGATTGAAAGGTGGTTTTTTAATGAGTGAGAAGAAACATAAGCTGGTTGACCATGCCAATGGCCCATCACTGGAGGAAATAAACGGGACGGTTATTGTTCCTAAGGGGAAAGGTTTTTGGAAAACTTTATTCGCCTATTCTGGACCCGGAGCCTTAGTAGCAGTTGGCTACATGGATCCTGGAAATTGGTCAACATCAATAACCGGAGGACAAAACTTTCAATATTTGTTAATGTCTGTAATTCTAATGTCTAGCTTGATTGCTATGCTGTTGCAATATATGGCCTCAAAATTGGGGATTGTTACCCAAATGGATTTGGCTCAAGCAATTCGTGCTCGTACTAGTAAAAAGCTAGGGATTGTTCTATGGATTTTAACCGAGTTAGCCATTATGGCAACTGATATCGCAGAGGTAATTGGAGCGGCGATCGCCCTATACCTGCTATTCAATATTCCTTTAGTAATCGCCGTATTCATAACTGTATTTGATGTTTTACTACTGCTATTATTGACTAAAATCGGCTTTCGAAAAATCGAAGCCATTGTTGTTTGTTTGATTTTCGTCATTTTGTTTGTGTTTATTTATCAGGTTGCCTTATCCAATCCTGATTGGAGCGAAATGTTTAAAGGGTTTATTCCAAATAGCCATACCTTTTCCAACGAACCTGCAATTGGCGGACAAACTCCCTTAACTGGGGCGCTGGGAATTATTGGGGCTACGGTTATGCCGCATAATTTATACCTGCATTCAGCTGTTTCACAAACGCGCAAAATTGATCACAGCGATGAAGCCAGCGTAGCTGAAGCCGTTCGTTTTTCTACCTGGGATTCCAATATTCAACTGACTATGGCCTTTTTCGTTAATGCCTTGCTTTTAATTATGGGGGTTGCTGTATTCAAAACAGGTGCTGTGGAAGATCCTTCTTTCTTCGGCTTATATCAAGCACTTTCTGATCCTTCCACTTTGAGTAATGGAATTCTAATTTCCGTGGCTAAATCAGGCTTGCTTTCTACATTATTTGCCGTTGCATTATTGGCATCTGGTCAAAATTCAACAATTACTGGAACTTTGACCGGACAAGTGATCATGGAAGGCTTTATTCATATGCGGATGCCCATCTGGCTGCGACGATTAGTTACCCGGTTGATTTCTGTCGTTCCCGTTCTCATTTGTGTTCTGTTAACAAGTGGAAAAGGGACGATTGAGGAGCACGAAGCGTTGAATAATTTGATGAACAACTCGCAAGTTTTTCTAGCCTTTGCCCTGCCATTCTCAATGATCCCATTGTTAATGATGACTGACAGTCGCGCTGAAATGGGGGAAAAGTTTAAGAATACCTTGGTAATTAAAATTTTAGGCTGGATTTCAGTGATTGGTTTGACTTATTTGAACATGATCGGCTTGCCAGGACAAATTGAAGGTTTCTTTGGTGATAAAGCTTCTTCCAATCAGCTGCTGCTGGCCGATTCAATTGCCTATGTCATCATTGTTTTAGTATTGCTGCTCTTAGCTTGGACTATTTTTGATCTGTACAAAGGGAACAAACGGGTAGAAGAAGCCTTACTGAAAGAAGGAAATCACTAATGGTTAATCATGAAGTTTTTGAAAAGTTTCAGTGTATTTTAACAGGTGTGGATGCTTCAGAAAATGCACAAAAGGCCTTTAAATATGCCGTAACCCGCGCTTATCAGGAAGGCGCTAAGTTAATCATTTGTACCATTTTGGAAATTGATGAAATGAATGTTTACGAGGTAATGGACGAAAATTATATGGCGCAGCAACGAAAAAAATTACTGCATCAATTGAAGGAATATCAACAATATGCCGAGGCACACGGGGTTAAGGAAATCGAATTGATGTCTGAAGAAGGAGATCCGGCAGAAAAAATCATTAAGGTGATCCTGCCGAATACTCAGGCGGATCTATTAGTAATCGGATCGCGGGCCAACCACGGAATTCAAGGTTATTTTGGCACCAGCGCTTCTTATATGGCAAAGCATTCGCCAATCTCGGTAATGATTATTAAATAGTAAAAAAATCTGGAATGAGTGCCGTCATTCCAGATTTTTTGCTATTTTAGCGGCAAAATTACTCTTGCAACAAACTTTCCTGCCTTCTGCTGTAAGATTAGCTCCCCACCAAGTGATTTAAGCGACTGTTCTACCAGAGAAAGTCCCAAGCCGGTTCCTGAAAGATGATGATTGCGGGACTGCTCTCCCACTACAAACGGATTCGTCAGCTGTGCAAACTGCTGTGGTGCTAATGGGACTGCACTGTTTTCAAAAGTCAGCACATACTTAGCAGATTGTTGTTTCCCGCTGATTTTCAACTGTTTGTCTGTGCTGTATTTTAGTCCGTTGGTTACTAGGTTCAACACCACAATCTCCAGCAAGGCCTCATTCGTCTGGAGCACACCGGCCTCTATATCCAT
The DNA here is from genome assembly GCF_050498925.1 of Enterococcus sp. AZ163. Taxonomy (NCBI): domain Bacteria; kingdom Bacillati; phylum Bacillota; class Bacilli; order Lactobacillales; family Enterococcaceae; genus Enterococcus; species Enterococcus sp. AZ163. Next base: position 1,532,925 of record NZ_JBIPAO010000001.1, on the reverse strand, counting down.
CACCACTTTAAAGTCCGGATCAATCACCTGCTGCTGCTTTAATTTTTTATCTAGCAGTGGCTCAATGGCGACTGGTTCCAACTGAATTTCTTCCTTCAGCTGCTGACTATAGGCTAAAATTTGAGTTACCAGCTCGTTCATGTTCATTAGTTGCTGATTAATATCAGCTAAAAAGGTTGGGCTTTTTAGTCCCATTTCCTCACTATCCACAAGTAGTTGGATTATCGAAAGCGGCGTCTTCAATTCATGGGCCAAATTTGCCGAAAAAGTCTTCAACTGATCATTGCGCGCCAGCATTTCCATTTCATGCTGCTGCAGTGAGCGCTTCATATGATTAATTGACTGACTCAAGCTGCCTAACTCATTTTCCTCCTGGATATCTGAATACGCAAAGTTCAAATTCGAAATACTGCTGGTCGCCTGCTCCAGCCGTCCAATTGGTTTAATGATCTGCTTACGTACTAGTAATACGATTAAACCAAACAGCAGCAGTAGAAACACCAACGTTGTGGCCACTAAGATCGGCAGCAGCACTTGAATGGCTGCTTTAAAATCGGGAATACTGGTTCCAATCATATACAGCGTTTGATCCTGTACTAAGAAGATCGTGTAAAAATCGTTTTTCTGTTTTGTCTGATTATACAACCGCTGAACTGAACGTCCTTCTTTCAAAGCATTTAGGGTGGTAGTGTCCACCCAAAAACGATTCAAGGAAATTCCGTTTTGATTCAAACGGAAGGACAAATCATTCGTTACTTCTTCTTCAGAATTGATGCTCTCAATATCCAAATGAAGCAGGACAAGATCCTCAGAAAGCACTGGTTCCTTGCTCTGCTGGATCATTTCCTGTGCCTGTTTGACCGGCTGTTCCATTTTCCAGTAATAGTACGTGGGAAAAATCCAGCGGTAAAACAAACCAAAGAAAATAGCCGCGACAATAAAAATAAGCGCAATTCGCTGGATGAAGCGACGGGTTAAACTATTCTTCGGGTAACTCAAAGCGATACCCCATTCCGTAGACCGTATGAATAAATCCCTTGCCCAGCTTGCCGCGCATGATCCGAACGAAGCTGTCCACGGTCCGTTCATCATTCTCATTGTCTGAACCCCAAACCGCCAGCAAAATCTGTTCCCGGGTCAGTACCTGCTGCGGATGTTGGTAAAAATAATACAGCAGCTCATATTCTTTTTTAGTTAGATCCAGCTCCTGATCCTTCAACAAAACCCGTTTTTCCTGCGGAATAAATATTAAGGACTGTTTCAAATTTTGGTGAATCACTCCTAAAAGCTTAGCCACTCGTACCAGCAGTACATTTGCATGAAACGGCTTCGCTAAATAATCATCCACACCAGCAACGAGCGCTTCCACTTCATCCTCCGGCATATTTTTTGCTGTCAGCATTAAAATTTTGATCGCGTATTCCTGTTTCATTCGTTGAGCGACTTCCAACCCATTGATTTTCGGCATCATCCAATCCAAAATCACCAGATCAAATTTCTCCTGATAAAAAGCCTCCAGGGCCTCTTCTCCATCAACAGCTTCAACTACTGTATACCCTTCATGCTCCAGGAATCGCTTCAACAATTCCCGCATTTTATCTTCATCTTCACATAGTAAGAGTTTCATTTTCAAAAATCCTTTCTCTTAGCTATACAAATTATACCCACCATGACTAATTTTGCTATTCAATCACACCATCTTAATAAATTCTAACAAAAAAACGACCCATCCTATCACACAGGATGAATCGTTTTGATCGGCTTAGCCGGGCGGATTCCAAATAAGGAACGGCCAGGTGGTCTCGTATAGCGGTTCTGTTTCGGTATTGCTGCGGTAAGCTTCAAAAACAATTCGGTATTCACCGTTGAAGCTTTCATCTAATTGATCCTGAAACTTTATCGTAAACGATTGAATCGTTTGCGGATCAATCGCAGCGGGCAGCGGCGTTTCTATCAGCTCAGACCAAACGGCTGGTTGATAATTAGCCCCTAATTTTCGTTGAAGCTTTGGAACAACCTTTCTAATCCTTTCCGAATCAAAGGTTAATGCAACTTGCTGATTGCTGGTTTTGCTGTAGAGTAGATGAGCATCCGCAGCAGAAATCACCTGGATCCCTGTTTGTTCTGCTGGAACGATACGGAAGGGAACCTCTTCTGTATCCAAAACTTCATCATTTAACGGATAGGTGGCTGATTGACTTCTGACACCTGAAACTTTTATTTCATAGTTTTTGCCAGCAGTGAAGGGCTGAATATCATTGAAGAGTGTCAATTGATAAGGCAAATTTGTGCCTACATTTGCAATGGCCTCCGCCGGATAGATGAACTGAAGCTTTCCATCTACGTCTTTAGGTCGAATCAGCGTACCTGGATTATTCGCATTTTGAAGCAGGACTCCCTGAGGCCAGTCAACCAGTGTTTTGTTCGACCCATCCACTTCATAAAGCGCTAGATTTAATGCCAAAGATTTTTCCTTGTTAAAGCTGTCCACCGCCGGACCGATATCCGTAAGTGTGAAACGACCATTTAGCTGAATAGGCTCATGCGGATGATAGCTCACCGGTGTCGAATTCGAAACAGCGTTTGTAATACTGCGTTTTGGTTCAATAATAAACCGTTGTCTTTCTGTCTTTGATGACTCATTAAAATCAAGATGCAAGCCGATGGTATCAGTAGAAGATATACTAGCATCCTCATTGGCAAAATCAAAGACAAACAGATAAGACAGTTTTTTCGCTTTATTTATGTGGCTATTAATGTCTACAAGAGTTAAATGGGTATTATCCGTGCCCATTTTTACGAAAGAAGTCAATTCAATGCGCGACTGGGCACCAGCTGTATTATTTTTATAGTAGTAATACTCAGGCCTCACTCGCTTACCATTTTCATCAGTAGATTGAACCTTCATTAACACGGTATCCCCAACAGGTAAAGCGCTTGTTGAAGAACCTGAACCAGACGCTGTTCCAAAGCTCAAATATATATCTTTATCCGTTGTATTTTCAGGCAGTTTACTACCTTTTAAAATATCGTAAGCAACCTGAATCGTAAAGGCACCGTCCTCCAAAGTAGTGATATTGTTTTCCCCACTGGTAAATTCTCGATAGACCTTGCCCGCGACTAACGCTGGGTGAGCTTCAATTTTTGAAGCCTTTCGCTTAATATTTAGTACTATATCAAAGAGAAGATCCTCATTAGCCACCGAAGAATACCTTAACGTTACTTTCTTTTCTCCAATGGTATCATTGATATTTTTGGTGTTGTAAATTTTGTAATTGAGTTGATTCGTAGTAGAAGTTTGTCCTAAAGCAAGCGTATTGCTTAACGCCAGACTTAGATCCTTAATCTTGGGATCCGTCTCGCTGCCAATATCAGCAATATTTAATCCCGTGTTAAAACCAAAAGTGGTATTGCCATAGCTAGTCGGTTTATTCGGATCAGCTAGAATCTCATTAACCGAAGCTAATACCATATCCTTCAGACTCGTAGAAGCAAGCTGGTTGATCTGTAAATTATACTTATTCACAAAACTAGGTAAAGAAATGGCTGCGGTTTTGTTCATTCCTTCCGCTTCGCCAGTTAGATAATCATCACTGTTATAAGCCCAAATATCAATCACCTGCGGCTCTGGACGATAGCGGATACGCATAGAATTTTCCGGCGCAAGATTGGTGAATTCATTTCTTGAGCCATTCATTGTATAAATTAGCGATACATACGGGGTCCAATAGGCCGTTTGCCCAGCTAAAACCGAAAATTCTTCCGTATTTGTTGGACTATAGGCAAGAGGCATTTCGGCAGTTAATTCCTCACCAAAGGGAATAATCATGCCGGTTTCCAGATTTCGTTCAGCAATTACCTTCACCATTGTCACGTTATCTAAATTGTTCTCCACCGCATCGTACTCTTGATAGCTTGCATGCGCAGCAGAACCATCAAAATTGGCCTGACCATTATTGAATCGTTTGTTTCGATCGGTCGAATAGCCGACTTTATAAGTAACCCCTTTGCTGGATATAGGCGTTACTTCTCCTTTTAAAGTCAAAGAAAATTTTGGAGTAGATTGTTGCGCATTCATCCATTCCGGGACTATCCCCTTTTTGGCTACTGGCAGATAAAAAATAAACCGCCCCTCATTGTCTACTTCACCTGTCTGCGCTATATTTTTGAAAAAGAACTTGGAATTAAAAGTGGTTGTTTCCTTATCCAGTACACCACTGTCTTTATTAGCTGATGGGTCCGTCACAACATTTGACGACAGCTCGGTATCATACCCAAAATCTAATTTTGCTAGATTTGTGCTAAAAACATTTCCTAGCCTAGTAGAAGCTAGTTTAGTGACGCCATTCTCTGTATTCAATCCTGCCTTACCCGTCAGCTTAGAAGCAATTCCCCAAACGTCCGTTACTAGGCTGTTTCCATAGCTTCCTGATAAAAAGGCGGCATATTTTTGATCTGTCACAAATAACAGTTCGCGATAAGAGACAGGGACTGCCCTTGCTCGAATATTGACAGCCATTCGATAGGTAATATTGATTGCCTCTCCAACTAATTCCCGGTCCTCATTAAAATAACCTAGCCCATCACTGTCCGTCGGCTTTAAGTAGTACAGTTTGCTGTCATCATCTAAAACTATAGGTTCGTCAAGTGTATAGTTAAGCTGTCGATTATCCTGCACTAGATTGATCGAATTTTTGTCTAAATCAAAGTCGATCGGGGTGCGAATTAAAAAGACCGGGTTCGGCGCATAGCTGGTTGAACCATACGTATAATAACTAGCTATGGCACTAGCATTTACTGTTACCTTTTTGCCAACATCCACACGATGATTAATTGTACTCAACGTCTGCCCGTTTTCGTTTTTCACTGTCATCTTTGTCCCCGAGTCATCCAACAATAAGCCAACATCTCTTTTATTAGTCGTCTTATCAATGAAGGTCGTCGTACATCCACCACTTAATTTATTTCCTGAAAACCCTTCTGCAGGCTTGATTTCAAAATTCGCCGTTCCTTTTGAACCGACATCCCCAAATGTATAGCCGAAAAATTGTCCTCCAGCTTCTCGAGGGCGCCCGCTGTCACCACTTATATAACCGGAAGACGTAATCTCCAAATCATAAGACAGCTCTTTGATATAGTAGTCATTACTATCAAAATCAGCTGGTAAGCCTTCATTGAAGGTGCCTCCAGACAACATTTGTCGATTCACATAATAATAGTAACGTTCATTTGCGTATCCCAGCAAATTGCGCTTCGTTCCGTCACTTCGACTAATTTTAACTCCTTGGTATTGTAGACTAGGCTTAAGCGAATACGAGCCTGTAAGCTGGCCCTCACCAGCAGCCGCACCTTTTTTTTGCAAGATGAAATCAAAATTGTAGGTGTAATTTCGCGATTCAGCAACGCTTCCTCCGTAATCCGCCGGAACAGTCCAAAACTGTACCGTAGTAACGCCATAATTCCATTTGGTTTCTGTATCAAACTTGTAAGTAGCTCGGGCTGTTCCTAAGGCAGTAGAATTGTTTTTAACGAGTGCATTTCCTAAAAGAGTCGTTGCTTGAGTCCCTTTAACAGAGATTGGCGAGTAGCTGGCACTTCGATTGATGAAGCTGAAATCAAAGGCCTCATCACTGGTAATGGTCGCTCTTCCAGTAGAATTAGTTAGTGGATTTCGTGTATTTTCCGCTATTGTTGCTATTTCATTTTCATCGTATTCGTAATTGCGAAAAATCCATCCCAAATTATTCTGTGTATAATGAAGTTGCTCACCAATAGAAAAGGATTGATTCTTTTCATTTTCTTGGCTAAACAAGCGATAATACATACAGAGATCAACGGCATTCATTAAATACTCTTGACTGCCATTAAACATCGAATAAGTGACTACTGTTCGACCATCCACTAGGTTATCGACAGAATAGCTGATTATTTGCTCGCCATTGTTCGCCTGTGTGATCCCTGCAACCCAAGCATCCATTTTATCCGTCAGCAATTCCGCTGACAAATAGGTATTGTTAGTTAAGGGCTTATACGGCAGATAGGCTTGAAAGGAAACATTACTCATGTAATACGCGTTGCTGCTAGGATTTTCGGTTGCGTTACGCACTCGCGGCTGAATAATCATTTGAAGCTCATCGTCTAAAGTCTGGGGACCAAGAGTCACTGCCCCTGTTGAACCTCCATCTGGACTTCTAACAACTGCAGTATATTCAACAGCACTTGGAATAATGAAATCATCCATTACTAAGGTTTTAGTCGGGGCGTCATTTTCGATCAGCTTTACCTTTAAGGGCTGATTTCGAACTAAGCTGTCCCCACTAACACCGGTCCAAAAATTAGGACTGTTCGTCGTACCATCTTCATAGTTAGGCAACAAATTTATCCGAAATCCTAAGGTACTGATGGAAGGTGATACATCAAAAACAATTGTAGCTCCCGTCACATAGTCAGTTGAATAGGCATTCGTTCCTGATAAAGGATCGACAAAAAGTGTCTTTCTAAAATTTACATTTAATTGATAGGTGGCTATCGTTTCCATATCCTTGACCGAATAGTTGTAGATATGGCTATTGTCGTTTACTAGTGCCTGCAGCTGGTCTTTTTTAACTAAAATTCCTCTAGGTACCACAATTTCGATCTTTCTTGAAGTGATGTCGATGGTGGAGGCGTCACTCAGCTGAAGCCCTAAATAGTAGCCATCATTTTTTAGTACCTGCCAGTTAACCGAAACCTTTTCACCAACTGACTCATCTTTTAAATAAATTGGTACTAGCCCCTCATTTTCATCACTTTGAATCCCCGCTACAAAATCCTCTGTATCACTTTGTGGCGCAAAATTCGCTGACTCTTTCGGGACAGTTTCTTGACTGGAAGCCGGTTCTTTTTCCACTGTTTCAGTTGTCTGATCTTCAGTTGATGAACTGCTTTCGTCAACCATCGGAGGCTTTTCGGTTTGTTCAGTCGGTTCTTGTGTCTTAGCTAATTCATCAGTAGGTAAGGTGGTCTTGTCAGGAAGCACCTCGCTAGTATCCAGCTGAGTGGAGGATTCGCTTTCTGTTGCGGCCAGCACGCTGTTTACTGAGGGGACCACTGCTAAAATCACGATGATAACCAGCAAGAATATTCGTTTTAAGTGCTTCATTTTACCCTCCCCCTTGTTTCTCTAATACATCAAATACGCTTTTATAATTCGTTGTATAATCTTTTGATTCGTCATACTTCAATAAGTAGAAGGTTATGGAGCCTGTGTCCTTAACCTCACCTAAATCAATCAGTTTATCCAGTTGCCCGTTTTGAACGGATTGACCATAAAACACTGGGTTCGTTTGATCAGGCACCACTTCAGAACTCTTCCAGGTTAACTGAAAGGCTCTTTTTTCTTCAGTCGTAACTGTCACCTTTGCGTAGGGACTATCTGCCGCATCTTCAACGATTACCTGAAATCCTTCTGGTGATTTTTCAATTAAAAATCGGGCGGTAAGTTCCTTCTCATAAGGATAGGTTGCTTTTGCCTTAACAACAGCAACCTTGCCAGTAGTTGTACCTGCCAAGAAATCCTGTCCCAGCTTAATCTCAATAGTTGCGGCTTTCTGCTGATCTTTAGGTAAAAGCAATTCCTCAGTAATCCCATTAGTTGAAGAAACAGGACTACTATCCGCTTCAAAAGCTGCGGAAGGATCATTTACCTCAACCGTGTACTGAATATCCCGGGTAGTCAATCGTTTACTATCTGGAAAATTTCGCAACTCGAGACGAATTGTATCTTCTTTAGTCCAATCAGCAATTACATAGTCATATTCCTCTGCAGCACTCAACGGTTCTTTTAATAGGTCACTTGTAAAAAAAATCTCAACTGCCTTCACGGTTGAATCCTTTGCCTGCTGAGAATAGTACTTTGCTAAGTAATAAGAGCCCATGCAGAAGATTCCAATGACTAGGACAACGATTAATCGAATTCTATTTTGCTTAGATTTAAATGGTTTGCTTTCTTTCATATGTAATCACCTAATCTATTTGTTCCGCTCGTAAATTCAAACGAATCGCTTCTAAATTATTTTCATTAACAGTATTTCTTTCTTCTTTCGGCCAAAAAATCCTTAGTGAGTAACTATGTATCTGGGGTTGCTGAGAACCGGGATTCATGGTACCTTCTATTTTATTATTTTGAAAATCAAGCTTCTTCCCCTCTTTATACAGTTCATAGTTTACGGGCAGTGACCCATAGCTTTCCAGCTGAATCGTATAACGCATAGCCGTTTCGATCTGTTTTACTCCATCCCTATCAGTAATGTCTATAGCTATTTCATCATATTCATCCGGCGCCAGATTCAGATTCACTGGCACAGACTCGAAACGATCTCCTAAAAAAAAGCCTACTCTAGTCGACGCACGGATTTCGCTCGTGGCATGAAATTTGGAATAGGTCAAGCTCACTACTAAAGAGAAGAAAACAATCGATAAGCTCAAGACTATTGCTGCTTTATAACGATTCTTTTTTATTAACTCTATCATCCTGATCCCTCCTCAAAATTGAAAAACTCATTTTTTATCCTTTGCTAATATAAAAGTACGGTTGTTATATTAAACTATAGAGAATAATATTCTGCTTAGAATTTATTTCCCTTCCTCATTGCCTTCTCGCACAGCTTCCATTATACGACTCTATTTTATCATATAATTATAATCAAAATAGAATTATCACAGAATATTTCTTCGATCTTAAGGTTAGTTAAATTATACGGGTCACATTAAGAAAACAAAAAAGGAAAATACAACGATAAAACATCTCTTATCCTCTCAATTATTCTTTTTGTAACAAAATCTTCTGTGCTTTTGTAATGCAAGATAGAATTTTCCAGACTCCATTAACCTCAAAGCAATAAAGCGAAGTGTTTCATCTAAGTCTCGCTTACCGCTCACCCATTTGCTTGTTCCCCAATCCAAACAAAAAACTAGGCATTCTTGCAAAATAAAAAGAGCATGCAGCGAATGCACACTCTTCCAGTCGGTCAGTTTGTTTTAGTTTGGAGCAAAATAATTTACGTCTTAGTTTCTCTGAGCCTTATGTTCTCTCTTTTTCACTACACGCAACGCAACATGAGCTGCTATTAAAGCAATAAACGGTATCGCTCCTATGATTAGCAGGCTAGGCGGTATATACCCAACTGGAGGTGCTTTGCTGCCGCCACCCACAACAACAGCTATTAATGATACCCCACACAGATTGTATAAGATCAGAATCGCCTTATTCAATTTATTCACCATGATGCTCGTCCTCCTTTATATTGGGAAGGTTGTAATAGTTTCTCAGGTTTTGGGCATTGGCTAGATAATCTAAAAAACTTGGTTTGGCACGACCAATCAGCTTGTTAACATTCACTTTATACAATTCGCTTAGCCTTACCAATTGATCAACATCTGGGTAACTCTTGTTGCGTTCCCACTTGGAAATCGTTTGAGGTGTCACATGGAGGACAGCGGCAACATCCTTTTGAGTGAACTGATTTTCTTCACGGTAATATTTGAGCTGCGAACCAATCTTAATCATGAGCATACCTCCTCGTCTATTTAAGTATAACGTATCTGTTGAACTGCTCACCAGCTTTTTCAGGTAACGAATTTGTTGACCGGAGAAATTACTGCTCAACGCTGCGTTGTTTCCTTGATGTGACGGGGTTCATCAGCCCTGAGCGCATAAAAAAGGCGGAGAAACTATACAAAGTTTTTTCGCCTCTCAGGTTTACATTATACGAATCTAATAGAAATTGATGAATCAAACGATGAACAAACTTCTTTATCTCATCTTATTTTTTCTCAATCAAATAGCTTTCTAATTTTGGAATGCTGACTTGTTCTTTCCAAATGCAAATGGGGCAAGCAATAAAATACTCCGCTGAAGCCGTGCATATTGGAATGAAAAATATAGTGAGCTTGCTGCCGAGTTTGATTCCCTCCATCGTTACCCAATTTGAACAATTAGGACAGGTACACTCCAGATGTGTTTTCCCTAAATTTTCCGCAAATCCTTTACTACCCCAGACAAAAAGCATACAATTCCCCTTCTTTTTCACATACTCTTACTGATAATTCTTTTGCTGATACCCTATGCACTGCTGGTAAAAGGCCTCACTTAATTGATACCCTTTGCCCCAGTGAGTCAGGATGAGCTTGCCTTCAACACCTTGGGCCTCAAACTTGCGCTTGATCCGGTTAATCATACAGGATAGCTGACTCATGTTCGATGGGGTTTGTCCTTCTGACCAAATTTTTTCGCATAATTCTTTGCGGGTGATCAGTTCGCCCTGAGCTTCTATTAATAGCTCCATCAATTTGCTTTCTTTACCGGTTAAGTCAATGTTCATTGCGTTTCGTTCTTTTGAACTATCGCCACCTGGAAAGGGCACGATCCTTGCAGCGGTGGATTCCTTTTGATTAACACTGGCTTGGGCTTGTGAAAGCTTTTCCCGTAGGTCAAACAATGCTTCCTCCTCTAATAAAAAGCCGTGCAGTCCTCGATTTTTCCAGCTTGCCTGATCTTCCATTGATGGAAGCAGACCCACCTCTCGCAAAATAGCCACAGGATGGCGGTGGAAGAAATCTACCAGTACACCGGCTTCCTGATCACAGATGGTTTTGCTGAAAATAACCGCTTGAAATTGTTGTATCAATGAAGGCGGCATGCCAAAACGCTGCACCTGATCAACTAGCTGAGCGGAGCACCAGACTTCGTGGTTTAAATTTTGCAGCCTTTCCTGCAAGGATTGGTCGGATAAAATATTTTTAGTTAGAAGTAGAACTTGACTCATGACTATCGCCTTCTCTCGTTGTGGTTTGCGGTTCTTGGAAAACAATCTTTTGTGCGAATTGATCGACTTTTTCTTGCAGTTGTTGATAGAGCGTTAGGATGTCTTGTTTGGAATTGGTTAGTTCATTGGCTAATTTCCCCGCCTGCTCTTCCATTATCTGAGCACGCTGCTTGGCCGTGGTAATTAATTGATTGGCTTGCTGCTGGGCTTCTTGAATGGTTTGATCCCCTTGCTTCTTGGCAGACAAGAGAATTTTGCTAACCTCTGCCTGTTTGGCGGCTGTTTCTTCCTGCAACGCATAAAATTGCTCTTCCATCAGATGAGCATGATCCTTTTCTGCCCGGTAGGCAGTCTGAGCATCCGTTACCTGCTGCTCCAATTGCGTGATTTGTTGTTGAAGCTTTTGGGTGGTTTCTTCTTTTTGCAACAGCTGCTGGCGCTGAGCATGAATCAACTGATCTTTTTCGGTCAGTTGTTTTGATAAAATAATAGCTTGTTCATCGGCATTCTTAATTTGCTGATGCAGTTTGCTGTTTAAAGCTTCTGCCTCTCGCAGTTTGGCTGCTTCTTGAGAAACCGTTGTGAATTGTTTTTTCAAGCTTTGATAAATAGCCTGCTGGTCTTTTAATTCTTGCTTTAGCTGTGGCACTTGTTGAGAAAGCGTTTGTTCTTCTTCCACTTGGCCCTGCAAGTGAATGATATCGCTATGCGCTCGGTATAACGCCTCGCTTAGTGCGTCTTTTTCTTCTTTTAACTGCTGCTCTTCTTGATGGGCCATTTGAGTTTGACTGGTGAGCGCTCGCTGGTTGAGCTGATGGCTTAACTGATTATTCTGGGCGATCAACGTTTGTCGTTCTTTGACTAGCTCGTCTAATTTCAGACGTAATTCTTGTACTTCACTCGTTAGGCGAGAAAGTTCTTCTTGTGGTTGCCGATTTTGTTTTTCAAGCTGTGCTTGGGCTTGTTTCAAGGCTTCTTCTAATCGTTGTTGTTCCTTTGTTTGTTCTTCGCTGACTGCTGGTTGATTTTCGTAGCTGGCTAATCGTTCAGTCAGCTGGGTTCTTTCTTTTAGCAGCTGCTCCTTTTGCGCCATCAGCTTTTTCGTCACTGTCGTGATTTCGTTTTGCTTGTTTAACAGCTCCTGCTTGGCTTGTTCCAATACAGCCTGCTGCTCTTTGAGTTTTTGGTTTTCTTCTTCCAATGCTTGAGTGGCTGTTTCGTCTTGTTTGGGTTTTAGTTGGTAGACCTTTTGTTCGCTTTCTTCTTTAGGTTTAACTGGCGATTGTTTTTGAGCCAACGGACCCACTCGTTCTTCAATCACTTCATCCGATAGTTCGTTGATTTCGTCTAAAATACTTTTGGTAAAAAACCAGCTGTCTTTTTTCTTTTTGCGTTTTGTCGCCATTTTAGTCGTCATCCTTTGCTTTTTTTTCTGCTTCATCTAGTAATTCAAAGGCTTCATCCGTTTCGTTGCGGCCATAGGTGCAGCTGTAAACGGTCGGGGCGTCTGCCTGTGAAGTTTCGTTGATTTGAAAATGGATTTGGGTCAGCTGGGTCACCGCTTCAGCTTCTTTAACAAAAGCAGTCATGTTTTGGCGAATCGTGTCTTCGCTGGCAGAGGTACTGACATCTCCTACTAACGAAAGGCTCAGCGTTTTAGTCGGCACATCAATCGAAAGAACCAATGTTGATAAGCCAAAGTAAGGCACAATCTGTTGACTCAACCCCTGTTCAATCTCAGATTGCAGCGAGGCATTGCCATTGTCTTTGAACAGCTGGTCCCAGGAATAATCTACCAACCCGATGCCTGCTTCTGGATAGTTCTTCACTGGAATCTTGGTAATCAGCTGTTTTTGTTCCCGCTTTAGGGAAAATGTCTCGTCTTTTAGGGTTTCGCTTTGGGCTCGCAAGGTTTCCACTTTTCCTTCCGTTTGAAACAAGGAAAGAGTGACACATAGGACGGTTGCCCCAATAAGCAGACCATTGATTAGTAAAATATGGACATGCTTTTCTTGTTCCTTTTGCTTAATCAGGTGCAGCTTTCGTCGGGCTTTTTCAGTTAGCTGACTGGACTGCTCTACCTGTCGAATCCGGTAATGAATTAGGAAACGGTACCCGCTCAGGCCTAAGATCAGTAAGACAAATAAGACACTGAGGACATTTAGTATGAACATGCTGGGACTCCTTCCTTAATTAATGGGGCCAAATTCTGAGAATGGATAGACCCTGTATTGAACCTTGCCTTCCACCTTCTCGGCATCGACCCACCCAAAGGAACGACTGTCCTTTGATACTGCAGTATGATCGCCAATCACAAAATAATGATGGGGTGGAATCGTGGCCTCCTTTTTCAGTTCTCGAGCAGTTTTAGGTTCTAGGTCAAAGGTGTAGGTGGTCGTAAAGCCTTCGTCGCCAATACTGAGAATCAGCCGATTGCCTTGAACCAAGACCGAATCCCCTGGCAAACCAATTACTCGTTTGACAAACATGCCTTCTTCTTCCGAAACAGAAAACCCAATGACTGAATAGCGGACAATTGATGAGCGTTTGTTTAGCAGTACCCGATCGCCATCCTGCAGGGATTCCTGCATCGACGTTCCTGCGACGGGATGGATCAGGTAGTTATGGTGCACCCAACTGAATAGGATGACTAGCATAGCTATAAAGAGAACACTTTTAACTAGCACTTTTAACCAGTGAATCGAGAGTTGCCGCTTTCGATGAGTACTCATTTCGGCTTGATGTAGGAAACCAGATTGGATTTCGCCAGATCATTAGAAATGACACGGTAAGAAATGGTGGTTCCCCCAACGACGTTTCCTTCGGAGATCAAGATTCCTTCATCCGTCACAGCCTCCACAAAAGCCACATGGCCGTAACGCGGATCAGAGCCTGCCGTTCCCGGTGTAAAGGATACTAGATAACCAGTCTTTGGTGTTTGAGTTACTTCATACCCTAGTGCTCGTCCCTTGGTTCCCCATTCACCGCCATTGCCCATAAAATCATCCACCTGTCCACCAAGTTGAGCGACTCGATTGAAGGCATACCAGGTACATTGGCCGACCGGATACGACCCGGATACGTTATAGTTTTTCCCATCATAATCTTTCAACTTCATCTTTTTACGATATTCAGCTGGAATCGACTCCTTACCTTGTAAAACCGCACTGGTACTGCCGCTTTCTGACAAAGGCTCATCATAAAGTGTCAGATGATACGCCGCAATGATTGAACTGATTTTTTTGTGATAGGAAGTGTCTGTCGCATACTTTCCAGTTAGCGCTCGAGCTGCTCGTAAATAGTTCTTGGACTCTGACCGCCAAACTTCTTGGTAATAAGCGGTATTTCCCGAAATTCCTTCGCGAATCAGTGAGACATAATCACCTAACGATTCTGCGTAGCTTGGATAACGGCGAAAGGCGGCCGAAATCGTGTAGAGTTCTCCGTTGCCCCGATCTTCTTGAGTGGGCAAACTAACCGAGTGACCACCATAGCTGCCCTTCACCCCAAACAGATTGTAATTGGGGGCGACCGATAACCCGCTGGTACCTGACCCACTTTCTAAAATGGCTTGGGCAATCATGACAGAGGCAAACACATCGTATTTCAGTCCTAGTTTTTGCGCATCGACTGCCACCTGATCAATAAACTGTTGGGTTTGATCGTTGGTCTCAATCGCAAAGGAAGCGGGATAAGATTGTTCTACCTCTTCGGCATAGGCTGTTTTGGTTCGATTCGTTGGTCGTTTGCCAGATCTAGTTTCTTCTTCACGTTCAGATAGGAGTGCAATTGCTACTTCTTGTTTGGTATCTTTTTCTTCGTTTTCTTCTGAAATGTCTACCTCTTTCGCCTTAACCGTCAGGTAATGATCTTCTCCCAGATACAAACCGACGATGCGGTTTTCTACTATTAAAAGATCTCCTGGTTGCAGGTCTTTTTCTTCAATTGCTTGTAACGATTCTTCTAAATTTTCATTGAATAGCTGACTGAACAGCCCTTCGACAAATTCTTGAACCGTATAATCTTCTTCCTTTTCTCCCAATTGTTTTAAGCCTTCATAAATCAGAACACCATGCTTTGGATCGCTAAAGGAGGAAAGCAGCGGCAATTCGTACCCATTAAAATCTGACTCCGCGACTTGGCTCACTCGCAAGCTTTCGTCCAGCTCTACTTCCCGATTGCTTAATGGATTACTTGAGCCAATCGTTGGCAAAGGTGAAGCTGGCACAACAACTGATGGTTGTGCGGGAAAGCTGGCAATCACTGGTTCACTGGTAGCTGGTGGCGAAGCAGGTGTTGGCTCCTGAGGTTCAGGTATTTGTTCTTCTACTGGTCGTTCTGTTGAAGACTCCGTTGTACTTTCTGAGGAGCCAATCGCTTCTTGACTAGAACTGCTGGTCGACGAACTTTCTTCGGTCTGGCTCTGTGACGTACTCGTTTCTGTTGTACTTGAAGTCGTGCTCGTCGTACTTGTCTCGCTCGTACTCTCAGACGAAGTGGTCGTACTGGATTCCGTCGAACTTTCTTCCACTGAACTCTCACTTGTGCTGCTTTCTTCTGAGACAGAAGTCTCCTCCGTGACTTGTGTTTCAGAAGAAATTGTTTCGGTTTCTGCAGGTACTTCAGACTCCGTGACTTCTTGAACTGGTTCTACCGGCACAGGTTCTATCACTTCTGGCGGCAGGTCATTGATGGACTCAGAAGGAATCGTCGTTTCTATAGTGGTTTGACTGCTGGTACGTTCAGTCAGCTCATCGCTGGCCTTTAAGCTGCGGCTTGTGGAAATACTAAACACGGTAATAATACCCAACACCAATAGTCCACTACCTAAAATGAGTTTCTTCATGGATTTCCTCCTACTAACGAATCAAGCTGAAAAATAAAATCGGCAATAACATCAATAAAAATAAAGGCACAATCGTCTGCATTGGATCTGAAATAATCCGAGCAGCGATAGTCATACTGGTTTTAGTCACTTGCGGTACGGGGTCAACTTGCAGCAGCTCACCATTTTTGATGGTACCGTCTTTTTTTATTCCTAGTTCTTTGAGCTGTTGGTCGTTCGCTTCTGACAATGGTTCTTGTTTGACTAATTTGCCTTGGACGACTCGGCGATAAATGGTTCCGATATCCCCTTCACATCGTAGTAACGTGATCGTTGGCGTTTGGTTGGCTGAACCTTCTTCCACATACGACACTTCGGTATCTTGAATGGTTTTGTTTACCGTGACTTCGTAATGAAAAATGCTTTTGAAATCCGTGGCATAGATCGTGTCTTTTTCCTTTAAGTTTTGAATCCTATGTAACAACAGATCCTGGTCGAAAATATTGTGGGACAGCAGCACGTAATTGCTTCTACCTAATTGCTGGTCGGCTTGATAGGTAGCTGCCCCGGTCAATAAATTCTGATTGGCTAAGCCTGCCAAAATCGGCAAATTGATATCAACCTTAGGAATCACCAGCTTGCCAATCCCCCATTGATTAGTGGTATCCTGCAACCTATTTTTAGCCTTGGCATAATCGGCAATGTTCACACTGGCGATTTGTTTTTCTCCGTAGTTAGCTTGACCGATCTTGTCCAGGTTGTACTCAGCCAGCTCGGACTGAACACCAATCGGAACCTCGGCCATTGCCGTCTCTTCTTGCATCTGGGTGTAGCCATAAATGGCGAAGCCAATCGTGGTCAGCATCGCAAAGAACAAGAGAAAGAAATAGGCACGCGTAACCCAGAATAATTGCCGCAATCGTTTCGCCGCTTTCACATAAACTTTTACATCTTTGGAACGCAGGCGTTTCAATTGGTATCGATAAATCGCCATTAGCAGAATGAACAACAGCACATTGAAGGCTAATGTAGCCAACACCATATTTTGATAGCTGAAGGTGTTGCGCTTTTTGACTTTCTTCTTCGTGGCTTGTTTGTAAGGAATGCGATGTCCTGTCACTAGCAACCGATAGGTATTAATCCCAGGTGGTGTACAGGTCAACAATGTCACTTTATCCTTACCTGGTTGAACCTTGACCTTGTCTGCTTCGCTGGGCAGAATTTCTTCAAAGGAATCAATCTCATAGGCCAAGCGTTTACCGAGGATATTAATATAGAAGATATCTCCTTCCGTTAGGTTGCGAATATCGGTAAAAAGCACCTGATTTTTCACGCCGCTATGTCCAGTAATCACCGCTCGTGTGTTTTTCCCACCGACTGGAATCGAGGTAGATTCAATATGACCTAAGCCTTTATCCAAGGTTTGATAAGAGGTGCCATGATAAAAGGGCATCTTCTCGATATCAATTGCCGGAATATCGATAGTCCCCATGGTGTCTCCCACGTCGGCAATATTCTTATACGCCATCGGTTCAGGATTCTCGCCGAGTTGCTTTTGATAAATGTAGCGATTATACTCTTTTGCCAGCTGCCACTGTTGGTTGATTTCTTCTTGGCTCATGCGTTTTAAGACTTGGTCATACTTGGCTGTGGCCTCGCTGCGCTCCCGATTGGCTAAGTAATTGCCAACAATCGGATACAATAGGATGATGACACCAATGACAATCATGACAATGGCAAAGATCATCAAAAAGGAATGGTTTTTCTTTTGTTTTTTGGTCTGAAGCATCCCTTCTGCCCCTCTCGTTCCCGCTTATTGAAAAGAAAGAGCAACTCAGACGAGTCACTCTTGTCTAAAAATGATGCTTCTTGGTTCGCATAAAGTAGCCGCCAATCGCCCCCATTACCACAATCAACGCTAATATCAGATACAATGGCTGCATCGTACCTAGGGTGCCACTAGTTTGCGGCAACCGTTTATTGGCAGCGGTGGCTTCTGCGGCGGTTGGGTTGGCCGGATCTTTTTCCTTCGTTCCTGAGGTGCCCGGCAAAGTCTGCACACTAGACTTCGGATAGAGATACACGTCGGATAAAGCATCACCGGTTCGTTGCGGCAATGGCATCTCAAAAGTAACTGGCTCCATCACTTGGCGCAACGTGTCCGTGGCTTTTTCACTGACACGATAAGTCCCCGCGACCAGATTACCCACACGAGCACTCCCTTGATCGTCTGTTGTGATAGTGGCAGAAAAAGCATCTACCCCTTCCACCGGGCGAAACTCGCTGGTCCCTTCCATTGGGGAGACCCGGACAATTTCATAAGTGATACCGGATAAAGGATCTAGCTGATTTCCCTCAGCATCGGTGACCTTTTCTGCCTTCGTCCCATCTTGAGGAACATCTTCAGATAAAGTCACTCCTTCAGCCAACTTGTACTTTTGGATCGTAATGCTAAACCCCGTTTCTTCTGCCGCAACTGATTGCGGCAGAAGAACAATACCCAGCAGCAAAGAAAGCAGTAAGCAAATGGTTCGCATCTTTTTCATCGCGTGTGCCTCCTTCGCTTCGGCTGACGGTAATAGAGCATCATACCGATAAAACCAACGGTCATCAAGCTGGCAGCTGCCAACAGAAGCATGATCATTGGGTTATCACCACCTGTGAATGGCAGATCGGTTTGGACATCGTTGTCTTGGTACAATTGAATCACTTGATTTCCTTGCGTAATGGTGACTTTAATTGGTTTCTTTAAGAGTTCAAAACCAGATGGGGCTTTGGTTTCGACTAAGGAATATTCGCCAGGGAATAGATTCTCGGTTAAGCCTGAACCTACATCAAATTGAAGCTTCCCATCCTCATCTGTAGTGGCAGTGCCCAGCTTAGTACCTGTGCCAGTGTGCCCTTGATACAGATCGAAGACAGCACCTTTCAAAGGTGTACCCGTCGCTTTTTCTGGATCGCTTAGTTCGCCGTCTTTGTTTCCATCAATCGCTGTACCGGCTTCATACTTAAAGAGCTTAATGGTCCCAGGACGAATCAAGCCGACGTTCACGTCAGTTACATGATTGATTGAATCAGCCTGTCCCCAAACAGAAGCAAGTTCATTAAGCTTCGGCTGCGTGTAGTTTGGCGTCTTATTGTCGTTTGGATCAGCCTTTGAGTTTTTAGTGACATCATCGCCAATTAATTGTTTGGTGACTCGATGGATTTCTCCATCAATGATAAACTCCGCAACATATTCGCCTTCTGGTAGATTCTTAAAGATGTACTCGCCATTTTCATTCGTCTTAATTTTGGAGTTTCCTGAAGAATCAATAAATTCTTCTCCAGTTAAGCTTTCTTTGACCAGCTGATTTTTATAGTCAGGATTTTCCAGACTGGTGCGGTAAAGTTTTACTGGAATATCTTTGGCAAAATCTTCTAGTACTGACTGATCCGGTTTGTTTCCGATTAAGCCATCGAGACTATCATCATACCAAGCGACACCTGAGAGGTCGCGGCCGACTACGAAAGTCTTTACTTCTTTTGTCTTCTGATAATCATTAAGCTCTGAATTTAAAGAAGCATCGTTAATAAAACATTCTCCTGCCTTCTGTTGTTCAGGCTGCATTGTTATTTTGATCTCTATTTGTTCATTCTTAGCAATTTTTGGAGCAAGTATTACTAATGCTTTAGCATTTGCTAATTGACTTGAATCCTCACTCATCTTGTACCAACCAGTAGACTGTGTAATAACTAAATCATTTGGATCAGAAAACTCGGAGACTGAATTAACTGAATAGTAAATATCACTTTTTTGCATTGATGAACTTACATTTTTAATCATATATGATCCAGAAAAATCACTATTCCGTGCATCAGAATTGAAGGGTAACACATCTAAAATTCGTATATTTTCTATTGAAGAAAAACTTGTATTTTTTCCTGTAAGTGTATAACTAAAAGTAGTCAGTGATGTATTTTCTGGTTGTGCAGGATCAATCTGATTTCCTGTTTCAATTAATTCTTTATCTACACTCTTATTTATAGTCAGTTGCTTAGGAATTTTTACAGTAGTTACTACTTCATTTGAATCAATTGAATCTTTTTGTCCGTTGAAATACGTAGCAGAAAGATTCACTTTATTTTTGATTTCAAGCTTACCTTGACTATTTTTATTAATTTTACTTAACTCTGTAATTTTTACTGGAACGTCAAAACGCAGATTTCTTAATAATGAATAAAAACTCGGATTTGACAAAGTTTCACCTTTTGCTTTAATTGTCAATTTACGCGTTGTTTCATCTAGGTCATACATAAAATAGTTAGTGACGTCTTGATTGTTATTACTGGTTGCATAAGCTTTAATATTACCAACACTATTTACTAAAGATAAACCGTCTGGCATTTCATCTTCTAAAACCCATTCACTCAAATTATATTTCTGATAAGCATTTTGAGGTATTTTCCCTTCCAATGAATAGGTGAATATCTCATGTAAATCAGATAATTCATTATTAAATACTAAGTTTTCATCCGAATCTGACACATACTTCTTAGGCTTTACAACTTGAGTAGGAACTGTTGAATGAAATCCTATTGCCTGACTCCAATTTAATACATTATCTCCAGGATTAACGATTGGGATATTAGGTCGTTGCATCCATCCAGCTGACGTAGCACTTCCCTTGAAGGTCATTGAAGGTACGCGTTCCGCCGGTTCAAAAATTGATATATCAGTTTTTTGTTTTGGTTCAAAAACTATGGTCTCTTCACTGTTCTTTTTTCCGATTATTAATTCATCACTACTTTTTTGTTTAAAAATAGTAGGATACATCGCAATATTTGTGCCATTTTCTACCCAATACTGTTCAGGCCCATCAACATCTCCATAAATTAAGGGTAATTTTACACTATAAGGGATGTTTGTATTATGTTTGTAAAATTCTATTACGTATCTTGCCGCTGAAACTCCTCTTGATAGATTCGCAATAAAAAAGGGTTGATCATTATAAAACCTTAGTTCGCAATTAATTGAACTCAATGTCCCAACAGAAGTATGATGTAAAGGATTTGTTTGGACGTAGTCAAACTTCATTTTTATATCTATAAAATCCTTATTATTATATTTAACATTTTCAAAGAACACTCCAAATTCATCATTGTTAATACTATCTGGAGCAAAATCTTTAAACTGAACTCCTTTTCTAGCAGGAGTGTTTAAAACTGTCCCGGGTCTACCAAAACCTTGAAATGTCACTTCAGAAAAATCTAATACATTATCAAACTCAGGGGTCATCCATGAATTTTTATCATTCAAGTCATATTCTGATAGATTTGCCCCTATATACTCCGTATAATCCGTTGTAGTTGCTAACGGCTGAAGATTTCCCATTTTCATCTGGAAGTCTTCAAGTTCACTATCACTTTTGATGGGTTGCCTAGAAGGTTCTTTGCTTATTATTTCGTTATCCTCTAATTGATCCGTATCTACAAAAGAATTAGATGTATTTTCACTACTCTCATTAATATCTTCACTAGATTGCATTTCTCCATCTAAATATGAAACTAATATCTGAGTTTGAGAAGTGTCTTCTATGTCGTGCACAATTATTTCTTTTGCTTCATTTGAAAAGCGAACAATACTTAATTTAATAGTATCTCCTTCTGATACACTTAAATAGAAGTTACCTGAGTTCTCTCTCTCTGGATTGACAGCTTTTATTAATGAGGGGAAAGATTTTTTTTCATTTTCTAAAAGTTCAGTAGTCGATTCTATATTGCCGGAAATTAGTTCTTGCTTAAGCATTTCGTTTTCAAATTGTTCAGTATAGGACCATTGGCTTATATTCAAATTTGGGAATTCTATTTTGTAAAGGTTCTCATCATAAGGAATTTCTAGAATTGTTTCTTTCTTAGCGGTTAAATCCATTTGTATGGTTCTCTCGTCTGTTTCGTAAGGACCTTCAATAATATGACTATCGATAGCTATTTCAGCTAATGTAGAATCTGTAAATGTAAAAGCCCTTAATAACTCTCCTTTAGGAGTAAGCATGAATGCTACTCCTAAAAGAAAAATGATGGGAAGAAAGACTATGGATATTCTGATAAGTCTCTTTTTTTTCATTATCTTGCCCATCCTTCCTGTTTGGTTACGCTGCACGTCGTTTCTTGTCAATGACAATAGCCGCGGTACCGATCGTGATTGCACCTAATGCGATGGCTACTAATAACATAGTTCCTTCGCCCCCGGTGAATGGCAAGTCGGTTTTAGGTTTATCTACTACATCTAATTCCACCGTAGCATCCTTTTCAGTTTCTAAATCTACAGTGACTTTTTTCGCTTGCTTCAATAATTCATAGCCTACTGGAGCTTTGGTTTCAACTACCCAGTAGTCTTTTTTGATGTCTGCTTTGGCAAAGGTTGGTTCATTGGTGGCAGGATCATCGGTAATATCTTGTTTCCCGTTGCCGTTTTTATCTTCGTACCAGTTTAGTGCTAACCCATTAAATTCTGCCCAACCGTCGTCATCAGATATGGCTTTTAAGAAAGTGACTCCACTTGGCAGATCCGCTTCTAGATACGATTTGCCGTCAGTGGCAATGAATTTCCCAGCGTTGGCATCAGCTTCTGTTTCCGCAATCTGGAATTCAGCACCTTTTAATTTATTGTTTGGTGCAGTTTTGTCTTCAGCTGTCTTCTCAATATCAAATCCACCCGTGTAGTATTCAGGATCAGTTGGGTTCCCTGGATTAACTGGTTCCAAACCTGGTGTCAGGAAGGCAACATCAAAGTGGTTGGAAATCGTACCATTATAATCATTAGCAGTATGAGTGGTATAAAGTACGCGAATTTTAACATCTTTGTTTAAAGCAACTTTCTTCATACCGACTTCAGTTAATTCAACTTTGACTGCTTTGGCAGCATCAGTCACATCTGTAATTGGTGCCGTTGCTTTTTCAGCACCATTTACAGAAACCTTATAATCTGTACCTAAAACTAGATCAGTCCAAGCCCCAGATTCTGTTTTCACTTGTGTTTTGACATTGTCTAATAGTACTTCTTTAACTAGCGTATCGTTAATAATGAAGTAATCGGCATAGATTTCGTCATCCTTTGATACATTAATATCGGCAATTTTATTGCCGTCTTTATCATAAACAGGGGTAATCACCATGTTTTGACTTGCTACGGTATACAAACCACTTGGTAAATTAGCGGTTGCTTCCCAAGTAAAGGTTTGGCCGGCTTTAATCGAATAACCTGCGCCTTCCTCTACGGTCTTTTGTGGATCAAGCAAAGATTCCATGATGTTCTTTGGTTGAACTTCTACATCGTAAATCAATGAGCTCAAATCAGTCCGATCGGTTTGTGGCACATAAACAAAGAATGGATCGGCTGGTTTGGCAACCTTTGGAGATTCGCCGCGATCGTCTGCCAGCTCAGTGACTAAGTAAATGCCGTCCGCAGCTGTTCCTGTTCCTAATGCTTGCTTAGCGCTGCCATCTGTTCCTGTTGTGATGGTGCCAATTTCTGAATCTACTGTGTAATGTGTGTCTTTCACTTGAACCAATGGATTCGTTAATGAAGCATCTCCAATAGGCGAAACTTTTTCAATTTTAAATTTAATTCCTGGCAATGGATCTTTGGTGATTGTATCGTTTTCTTTCCCGTCTCCACGCTCACCTAATTCTGAAGCATCCTTTACCTGATATTTCCAAATCGTAATAGAGCGCGCGGAGGTCTTATCCGCTACCGGATTTGTGCTAATATTCTGTGCCGCATCTGCAGCTACACCATTCCCCAACGCTAGACTGCCTAGTCCCGTCCCGACTGACGCTAATAAAGCCGCAGTCATCGCCAACTGCACCATTTTTCTTTTGCTTCTCTTCATGATAAAAACTCCTTTTCCCCTTTTTTTCTCTTTCTTCCGCTAGAAAATGTCTTTTTCAACTTACAGCTATCACTAGACCTTGGTTGAAAAAGCGATTATAATAGCTGAATAAAGCCATTGGTTGTTTTCCAAGATTAAATAAGTCTAGGAAAAACTGTTTAGTATCAAGGTTTCACGCGGATAATTGACGGCTCATTGACGGCGAATAGAACCAAGCAATAAAAAGACAGTTGTTATAAAAAAGACAAAAAAGCCTTCCCAGCGGAAAGGCTTTTTTTTAAATTTTTCTGATTCAAGCAGTTGGCAACCCTCCATAAAATAAAGTCATGAACATAGTGAAAAAAAGAGAGAAGCCTAGCTCACCCATCCTAGTGATAGGGTGTCCACCATTTTCCGTCGGTCAGTCAAGTCGGTTCCAGTATACACATCCAAGGTCATTTGAGTGGAGGCGTGTCCTAACAAGGCACTAATCCCGGAGATAGTTCCACGATTTTCTAACAAACGTGTGGCAAAGGTATGACGCAATTGATGGAAATGGCAATCCTTCACGCCAGCCTTCGCACAAATTCGTTGGAAATGATAAGTAATTAGGCGAGGTTCCATTGGACGATCTCCCACATGAAAAACAAATTCCTTCGCTTGATCCGGCTTCCAAGATAACAACCAAGCCTTCACTCCTTCTGATAAAGGCAGCAGTCGTTCAGAAGCTCTTGTTTTCGGCCGTCCCAACTGCAGTTCGGTCCCCTTCCCTTCAGATAGTACCCGTTGATAGGTGTGACGAACCGAGATTAGGTTGTTGGAAAAGTCGATATCTTCCCAACGAAGACCCGCCAATTCCCCAATGCGCAGGCCAGTTTGCAAGGCAAATAAGACGATCTTGCCATTTTTTTCAGCGGTAGCCGTTTCTTCCAATTGTTTCTGTTCTTGAATAGTTAAAGGTTGGATTTTTTTAACTTCTTTTTTAGGTAAAACTACTCCTTTACAAGGATTTAATTCCAAGACAGCTTCAGTTACTGCCTGTTCAAAATAACGTTGAACGGTTTGAAAAATCGTGTGAATAGTAGTGCTGGATAAGGTGGTATCACTCAACTTCTGAATCCATTCCTGCATATCTCCTTGAGTAACGGCACGCAACTCCGTCTCTCCCAAGTAAGGCAGCAAATATTTAGTTAATTTATACTTGTAAGTAGCCAAGGTTGAATGCTTCACCGTGTTCTTTTGTCGATCTAAGCAGTGAACCATCCAGTCTTTAACGCTACCTGAATACAGACCTTGAATGACCTGAACCTGTTTATACAACCATTTCATCTCAGTAAGTTTTTCTTTCGTTTCCTTATACGTCCGACGATAGACATAGCCATAATGGACTTTTCCATTGGCCTTACGACCTTTAATATAACGGCCTTCCCAACGACCATCCTTACGTTTATAAATGTTTTCTCCACGACGACTCATACTTAAACTTCTCCTTTGATCTAGTGATAGTTTTGACGGCTTAATTGACGGCGAATAAAATCATAGAAAGCACCTGAAACAGACTGTTTTATTCTTTTCCAATCAAAAGTTAGTAACTAAAGAACAATAAAAATTGATGAATTATCCAAAAAAATTATTTTTTTGAAATATATTGACGAAATTTCGTCCGTATACTATACTTTGATTAGAAATTGATTATTTATTTTTATCGTTTTTTTCTTTGATTTATTTAGTCTAAGAAACTAATTTTTGGAATTTACCTTCCTTTAAAATTAAAATAAACTCAACTTATTTAAGTTTACTATTAAGTTATGATCTTTGCATCAATTTTTTTATTCTCCCACCACCCTCTAATTAAATTTACTTTTCCTCATGATTTTATTTCTTTATACTCTCAATAATTACTTATAATCGTACATAAGCATTCTATTTCATCCCTTTCTTCTAATTTACTCAAAAGAAGCATACCAAAATACTCAACTTAGTCTAGTTCTATTACACTATTCTAGGACAAATAGTCCTAAAATACAGTAGGTCGTATTGTCCTAATGTAAACTTACATTAGGTGATTACATGAATTTAAAAATCAAAGATGTCAGAGAAGATCGAGATTTGACCCAGCAAGAGGTTGCTGCTTATTTGCAATGTGACCAATCGCTTTACTCAAAATATGAACGTGGACAACGAGAGATTCCACTCCATCTTATCTACAAATTGGCCGTATATTATGGAACAAGTATCGATTATCTTGTAGGGCTAACAAATGAAAAAAATCCTTATTCTAGAGAAAGTCATTAGTAGAGTACTGATACCCAACACTGGCCTTAGTTCGGTACTTTAGTTCCTGATTACTTGTTTTACGTAAAAAAGCACAGATAGACTTAACTCTTCAGTCTACCTGTGCTCATTCACTCAATTAATTTTCTAAACTAACCTTAAGCAGCTGATCATCATTATCAGAAGGGCTGCCTCGGCCATCACGATTGTTGGTAATGAAATACAGATCATCCCCATCACTATAGACATCCCGAATCCGACCATAATCCGTAATCAGCTCCCTTTGATGATTATTTGCTAGATCGAATTCCAAAACTGCGGTACCTCGCAAAGCAGCTACATAAAGCTTCTGATCATGATAGTCCATACCTGAGGGGGCCCACGTCTGGTTGCTGCCTGAGGTAAACAGTGGGGCTTCCATTCCATCACGGGTTTCGTTGCCTTCAATGACTGGCCAGCCATAATTTTTTCCAGCCTCGACTACAATAATTTCATCGTTGGCACTGGCACCATGCTCGCTGGCATACATCGTACTGTCATCAGACCAAGCAAGCCCTTGGGCATTGCGGTGTCCATAGCTGTAAACATAAGAGTCGGCAGAAGGATTATCATTAGGGATTGAACCGTCGAGATTCAACCGTAGAATTTTTCCCGCTAATGAATCCAAGTCCTGAGCATTGTCGGGAACTGAAGCATCCCCCGTCGTTACATAGAGCTTATCATCTGGCCCAATCTTCATTCGACCGCCGTGATGATTCGCCCCACTAGGAATCTCATCTAGCAGCACTTCTGTTTCCTCCCATTGATTTCCATCTAAGTGCAGCTTCACAATCCGGTTCATCCGATCGCTGCCCTTCTCATAGGTGTAATAACCAAATGCTTCATTGGAGGTGGTAAGATCGGGTCTTAGAACAAATCCTAAAAATCCTGCCTCCGAAGCAGAAGAAACTGTTTCGTCAAAATTTACTGGCTGCTCTCTTGTTTCACCATTTTCAATTCGTATAATTGAACCGCCTCGTTGTGTTAAGTAAATCGTGTCATTGCTCTTTTCAATCGCCCAAGGAACCTCCAAATTGTCCGCAATAACTTCTGGATCAGCACTTGCCGATTGATTAGCGCTAGAACTGGAGGTGTCAGTCGTTCTGTCATTGTTGCTCGTGTCAGTCGTTTCATTTGTGGCACAGCCGGCAAGAATCATACCAGCGATGGCACTAAAGATCAGTAATCTTTTCATTTCTAATCACTCCTGGTCTTTTTTTAAACGCTCTCTTAGTCTCCAAGGTACCATCTATGAAAAGACCCTGTAAAAATATATGCTTCATTTGAAATCAATTTTACCAATTGAAGAATTTCCATTGACGGTTCGCTGCCTCAGCACGGATAATGAGGGGAAATAAGACTAGGCGAGAAGGAGACAAGACATGGCACATTCAATGGACACAGATAAACAGCAATTTGCAGCACTGATGCAGCAGTTCATAGGGCTGGAGCAGGATTATTTTGAAACAATCAATGAAAAACCAGTCGCTAATACTGCTCAGCTTTCAGCAAACGAAGGATTAACTGAACTTGGTACTGGAGCAAGCGAAGCATTAGAATACTTTTCTGAGTTTTTCGCGGAAGAATTAAGCGGCAGCAACGGACCACGTTATTTAGGTTTTGTAACTGGAGGTGCCACACCAGCAGCAATTATAGGAGATTGGCTGACAAGTCTTTACGATCAAAATGCAGCCAACTTTTCCTACTCATTGGCTGGTCAAATCGAGCTGTTAACTATTGAGATGCTAAAAGACCTCTTTTCACTCAAGCAGGCGTATACAGGCAGCTTCGTCAGCGGTGCGACAATGGCAAACTTTGTCGGCCTAGCTCAAGGCAGACAATAGATAGGCAAACAATATGGTCAGGACCTTGCAGAAAGTGGTCTTTTTTCGATCCCAGAAATAAAAATTGCCAGCGGCACGCCTCACTCAAGTATTTCTAAAGCTGCCGCTATGCTGGGAATTGGCAGAAATGCGCTGCAACCGATTCCTGTTAAGGATGATCGTGAAGCTGTTGATCTTGCAGCGCTGGAAACCTTTCTAAAACAATTGGACCGGCCCTGTATCGTGGTTGCCAATGCTGGAACCGTCAATACCGTTGATTTTGATGACCTTGAAGCCATTGGTCAATTGAAGAAAAACTATCCCTTCTGGCTGCATGTAGATGCTGCTTTTGGCGGTTTTGCGGCTTGCTCACCGAAATTTGAGCAGCTGCTTACGGGTCTGAATCATGCTGATTCAATTACCATCGATGCCCATAAATGGCTGAATGTTCCTTATGATTCAGCTATGCAGTTTACCCAACATCAAGAGCTGTAGCTAGAGGTCTTCAATAATCATGCGAGCTATTTGAATACTGGCGGAGCGCAGCCGGACTTTTCTAATCTTACACCAGAAAATTCCCGCCGTTTCCGAGCGCTGCCTGCTTGGTTCACTTTAAAAGCATACGGGAAAGCCGGATACAGACAGCTGGTTGAACAAAATTCAGCCTTTGCTTTGGAGTTAGGAAAGCGAATTACTGACAGTCCGTTCTTTGAGCTGTTGAGTCCAGTCCGCTTGAATGGTGTCTGCTTTGCCTTGAAGGATCCAACTAAAACAACTGAATTTTTGAAAAAAGTCAATCAAGCGGGTCAGGTCTTTTTAACTCCTACTACTTATAAAAAAAAGCCAGCAATTCGGGCCTCCTTCAGTAACTGGCAAACTAAACCCGCCGATGTAGCCATTATTTGGCACTCTCTCGAAGCGGATGCACAGCAGCTATAACGTATTAAAAAAGCCTGGTTGTCGGATTTCTCCACAATCAGGCTGTTGCTATTACTTTTCGAAAGCCGCTTGAATCAAAGAAAGATGAAAATCTGAGACCGTGGGATAAGCCAGACAATTTAATGACAACTCCTCCTCCGAATCTTCTGCAATCAGAACTGGGATGAATCCCTTCTCTGAAGCCTTTTCCAAGCGCTCCATTGAGTTATCTAAAAAATATTTCGGATTGTGGGGAAAGGTTCTTTTATCGAAGATTTCTTCAACTGGTATGTAAAGATTCAGGGCTTCTTGAACCGAATCGTCGATCGTCTTCGACACATCCAATAAGACTAGACCTGTTTCAAAATCCCTGCGCCGCAAGTATTCTACCAGCTTTGCACAGCCAAAAGCCATACATTGTTCCGTATCGGTAGTGTCCAAAAAAATGTCTTCTGTTGCCAGCATCAATTTCTCCATATCTTCCACTCCTAAGTTTCTCTATTTTAAAAAGTGAGTGTCTCACTCATTAAGCCAAAGCTTCTACAAAAGGTTCAGAAATTCATTAGTGAATATTTTCACAATTTTATATAACTGAATTATACGTCCCTTTTAGCAGAGTGTCAACTGATAGCCTAGAACAAAAAACACTTACTCAGATTGCCCTGAATGGACACTTATTCCCTCAACAGGTAATGCAGCATTCGTTTAGGATCCTCATAAAACAGCTTCGTTTCTTTAAAAGCGATGGTCTCTTCTAACGAAAGCTCTTCAATCCCTTCACGTGAGAACTGATAAATGGCAGCATCGGGATAAGACATAATAATCGGTGAATGCGTGGCAATAATTAATTGCGAGCCGCCTTTTACTAAGCGATGGATTTCCTGCAGCAACGCATACTGGCGACTGGTTGCCAATCCGGCTTCCGGCTCATCCAGTAAATAAAAGCCCTTATTGCCAAAACGATTTTCGATAATAGATAATAGTCCTTCCCCATGCGAACGAGTATGCAACGGTTGACCGCCGTAAGAAGCATGTGCTAAGGCCCCTTCCATTGGATCTTGTCCTAGTGCTTCTAATTCAGAGGCAACATTGTAATAGGTTTCGGAACGTAAAAAGAATTTGGTTTGCGGAATATCGCCTTTTTTAACTAAAAGAACCTGTTCATATAAAGAAGAATGACTCGCAACCGTGGAAAAGTTGAAATTTTGGCTTCCCCCTTCAGGATTAATACCGTAAGCCACTGCAATAGCTTCTAAAATAGTTGATTTGCCTGTTCCATTGTCACCAGATAAAAAGGTGACCGGTGCGGTAAAAGGCAAGGCTCCTCCTTGTTTGAGGATTTCTTGAACCGCAAAAACGTCATAAGGATATCCTTTGGGCAGTTTCGCTTTTGGCAACCGCATCTCGTAAACAAACATAGCTTCTCCTTTGCATCGCACATATTTCTTTTAATCATACAAGCTGGCAGCTGCTAAGACAAGTAACGCTTTAGCAGCTGCCAGCTTAATTGGCTATTCTTTTCTCACAACTAGCTGTTTCGAACCGCTCCTACTGGTACACAATCTTCAATAATTTTTTTAAAGAAGCACGATAGACGGCATAGACGTAAATACTCACAACAACCACTAATCCTATATCTATTACATACGATTTCAACTCTTCAGAGGTCAGTACTCGATCATTGCCCCAGAAAATCAGCAGTGTATAAAGCAGGACGACGATGACGCCAATCACCATTGGGAAAACAAAGATCTTGGTTAATTGTGAATGAATTGTCTTGCGAATATAACGCTTATTTGCTCCCAGCTTCGTCAAGTCATCGAACAATTGTTTATTGTTAATTCCAATTGTGATACTGCGGGTATACCCAATAATCCCAACAGCGGCTAGACAGATAATTGCTACATAAACAAAGAGCAGGAAATACACCGCCATATCCCGCAGGAAGTTTTGCTTCATAATAATTTTAATGTTGGGGTAATATTTCCAATTGTCTCTTAAATCAGGATTGTCCGCGTCCAACTCAATCGGAATATCATCACCATAATGTTCATTTGCGGACTTAGCCTGTTCAAACTTATAGTCATCAAAGGGATTGATTCGCGCCATTTCCGCCGGTGATTGATCAACGAACCGTTGGAATACATCCTGGGCGAATGCTTGAGCAGCCTCGGTTTCCTCCACATTAAACATCAACTGCTTCAACTGATGTTCTGCCGGCATTCCTTCACCGACTATTTGGCCAAAATCGGCATCATTTAATACATAACGATCCGTCCCAAACCGATGAAGAGCTGAATCCTGTTTATCGCCAGCAAAAGTTAAGTCGAAGGATTGATTGGTCACTGGATTGGTTACCTTATCCAAATCATCAAACTTATACCAGAACCCTTCAGGCCCACCTGCTAAAATGTAGTACTTTCCTTGCGGTACCTTCAGCTCTTCACCTGTCGCTTGTTGATAAGCAGAAGCACTGATAAACTCACTGTATCGACTCTTTTCCTGATAATCTTCAACAAATTGTCCGTCATCGGTCCAATCCCGTTCCACTCCACTGCCAAGTAATTTTGTAAAATAGACCTCTTGATAATCGGTTACAGCCACTCCATGCTCAGCAGCCAAGCTTTCAATGTCGCCTTGATTCATAAACTCGATAGAGGCAGGAAACGGCAGCGAAAAATCAATCGGATTATCGTCAATCGACCAGAAGGAAACCGAATTCATCGGGACATAAAACAAGGCAAATAGACTCGCTAATACTAGCAGTGCCATCACGCACATATTGCGAACGGTTTGCTTTCCCTGGAATTTCATCATGCTGAAGGGAATGATTTTTTTGTAATAGCTTTGCGGCCGTCTGCCTCGTTCATGATGAGAAATCAAATACGTAAGTATCCGATAAATCCCTACAACAGACAAGAGATACGTCGCGCTCCAGATCGCTGGCAGGCTAAATTTAAGCAAAGTGGCTGTGATCATAGGTACGCCATAGCCTAACAACAACCCTGCGACAACCATTACCAGACCAACCAATCCATAGGTTTTCGTCACTTCCTGAATTGGCTCGTTCTTGCGCTGTTCGTTTAAAATATCCATTAAATTGCTGCGCTTCATAAATAGATAAGCTAAACCTAGGACAAACAAGCCAACAACTAAACTAAACACTACGCCGATCGCAGTGCCAATCGGAGAAAATTGGTACGCCATCTGACTGGTATCAATCACCAGCAAACGGAAAAATTGCCAAATAAGAAAAGAAGTAAGGTTCCCTACAAGGATGCCGACAAGACTGCAGGCCAACAAAATTTTCCCTAATTCCTTATAAAAGGCCTTAGCCAATATTCTTTTAGAAGCACCGAGTGCCAGAAACACCCCGGTCTCTCTACTTTTATATTTGAAAAAGAGACCTGCCGCATAAACGGCAAACATTAGACAGCCGATTAAAGCTACCGCAAAGATCAGGTTAACCTGCTTGCGAGAATCTCCTCCCAGCGGCAGCACCGTTTGCACAGTTTTACTATACATGGTCGCCGCAAAGGAGGTAATTAAAAGAATTGCAAAAGTTAAACAAAAGACCAGCTGAACATAATTGCCGCGATTGTAGCGGCGCAGCTTGCTGAAAACTTTATCCATGTTCATGACTAGCGCCTCCACTCAGTTCCTTAAGCACCTGCAGCAGCTCATCATGGAAGACAGCCGGACTGCTCCTACGTGTCAGTTCGGTAAATACGTGACCATCCTTCATAACAATCACCCGATCACAATAGCTAGCTGAAAAACTGTCATGAGTAACCATGCAGATGGTGGCATGTAGCTCACGCTGAGCTTCAGCGAAGGCCCCGATCACCGCAGCACTTGAACGACTATCTAAATTTCCTGTGGGTTCATCGGCTAAAATCAACAAAGGATTATTCATTAAAGCCCGGGCCACTGCTGTTCGTTGTTTTTGTCCGCCGGAAACCTCGACAGGATATTTTTGGCCGATTTCTTCAATATCAAACATGCGAAGTAATTTCTGTGCTTTGGCTTCCATTTTGCGGTAAGGTGCATTTTTTATAATTTTGGGAATGCAGACATTTTCAAAAATAGTTAAGCCATCCAGCAGCATAAAATCCTGAAAGACAAACCCCAGCTTTTCATTGCGAACCTCTGCCATTTGTTCTTCTTCTAAGGCCGCCAGCTTGGACCCGTTTAATAAGATTTCTCCTTTTTCATAAGGAATAAAGCAAGAAATACAGTTCAACAAGGTCGTCTTTCCACTTCCAGAAGGCCCCATTACCCCAACAAATTCGCCCTTTTCAATTGTAAATGAAACGTCCTTTAAGACGTCATAGGTAATTTGTCCACTTTGATAGCTTTTCCATAAATGATTCACCTGCAGCATGTTGTAACTCCTCCTTTTTTCTTCATTACGTTTTCCATACCTTAATAATAAGCAAAACAAAGCTGGCTAAATAGATGCACCAATGTCAACTTTGTCCTAATTTTTGTAAAGTTTTGCAGGATAACTATGATAAAATGATGAACAGGAGGTGTGAAAATAATGCGAATCGCCATTTGCGATGACGAAAAAAAGCAACGAAATGCTTTGCGAACCACCGTTGAACGGTCCCTGCAATTAAAAGGGTTGGCCTATCAAATCGATGAATTTGAAAATGGTGAGGCATTACTGGCTCAATTAGCTGCTGTGACTCCCGACATTTTATTTCTTGATATTGAAATGGGACAGCTGAACGGGATGGAGACCGCACGTCTCTTGCGCAAGCAGGCTGCAGAGCCCCTTCTCATTTTTGTTACTTCACATCCAGACTATGTATTTCAAGGGTATGAGGTGCAAGCTTTGCATTACATCTTGAAGCCCTATAAGGAACAAAAAATTCTCGAGGTGCTGGATTACGCACTTTCTGAGCTTGGCATAAAAAACAAGCAAACCTTTCTATTCAGCCATAAGGGCAGCCAACGAAAGCTACCGCTGCAGGAAATTTCCTACTTTTGGAGCGAAGGAAGAAAGGTCCATGTTCAAACAAAAGATGAAGCCTTAACCTTCTACGGAAAACTCAACGAGCTTGAACTAGAGCTGCCGGATTATTTCATTCGGATCCACAATCGTTATCTTGTAAACCTATATTTTGTTGAAGAAATCAGCAGTACGATCGTCTGCTGTGCTGGTCAGCATTTGCCGCTTAGTCGTGCAAATAAGCAAGGATTGCAGCTTGCCTTTGCTAGAACTTTATTGGAGTAGAAACATGATGAAGCTAATTGTCCCTCTATTAATACTACTGAATTATCTGTTTCAGATTATTGCAACCTACTACTTTTATCAAACAGTGGGTTGCTTTGTTCCCGTCAAAAACAATCGAATTTTGAAGGCACTAGTTGGCTGCACGATGTTTATCATTGTACTGATCGTTATCCAACCGCAGGATGTTGCAAATGTCCTTGGCGTATCCCTTTTGTTTATTCTGACGCTTTTTATTGGCTTCAATGGCACAATCATCAGAAAGATTAGTACGATCGCAATTTTACTGCCTTTAGTGATTACATCTAATTTTTTACTGGAGGAAATCGGGGTTTATATCTTTTTCATGACCCGACAAGGAGAAATACTAGACGCGCTACTGCATCTAATTTTCGCCGGTATAAAAAGTGTGATATGGTACGGGGTCTACCGAGGCTTTAAGCAAAAAATTACTAACGCAAAAAAAATGTTGAATTCCTCTGCCTGGGGCATGATCAGTTTAATCTGCTTAGGGCCGCTGGTGGGAATCATTTTTATTGTTATCTTTTCACCTGATACTATTTGGCTGACCTTTCCGGTAATGGGCGCTACTGCCCTAACCAGCTTTAGTATTCAGTATTTGACTGGCTATCTTTCAGATGCATTTAAAAAGGAAATGGAAAATAAAAATTTAAAAATGCAGGAAGCTTATTATCTAGAGGTGGAGAAAAATCAGCAGGAAATACGTAAGCTTAAGCATGACTTAAATAACCATTTGAGTGTGGTGGGTACTTATTTAGAGGATAACCAGGTGGAGGAAGCGAAGGCCTATTTTACTGAGCTTTCGACTGTCTATGCCAACCAACGGCGTGAATTCTGTAAAAATCCCTTAGTCAATAATGTCTTAAACGTAAAATACCAGTTAGCACAAGAGTATGGGATCGACTGCTTTATCAATATTGATATTAGTAATGTCATTGGCATTGACGATGTCAGCCTATGTACTGTTTTAGCCAATACTCTGGACAATGCCATTGAAGCCTGCCTAAAAATTGAAGAACCCAGCCAGAGAAAACTGACTGTCAAAGCTCGCTATCATCGGGGCTGCTTCAGCTACGAGATTACTAACACTATCTCAGCTGCCGCAAGTAATTCAACGGAGCTGCTGCTTACTACTAAAACAGATAAGAAAAATCATGGCTTTGGTCTAGCTAATATTCGAGAAATCGTGGATAATTATGAAGGAACAATCGAGATCAAACAATCTGAGCATCAATTTTCACTCTTGCTGGTGATCATGGACGTCTAAGATTAAAAAGAGGAGCCTCTGCTATGTCAAAACTTGTTGCTAACTATACAAACAGCCAAGGAAAGGTCCAACACTGGACACTAGATTTAACTGCAACCATTGGGAAATCCAATGATCACTTAGATGAAAGGCCTAAACCTGCAAAAAACGCGGGAGTTACTAAAGGCCGCTACCTTTTCTCGACAAAGTCGGTGGAAAGCTTTGATCCTTCTATCCCAGAAAGCTGGCCAAAAGAAATGAGTCATGCCGCATTCTCTCCGATAGTACGTACTGACGAATCGTCGACTACGCCAGAAGAGCTAGTGGAAGACATGCAAAACGAACTCGCAACAAATAGTCCATCCTGCAAAATTATTAGCTTCCCA
The DNA here is from genome assembly GCF_050498925.1 of Enterococcus sp. AZ163. Classification (NCBI taxonomy): domain Bacteria; kingdom Bacillati; phylum Bacillota; class Bacilli; order Lactobacillales; family Enterococcaceae; genus Enterococcus; species Enterococcus sp. AZ163. The sequence goes on along the minus strand of NZ_JBIPAO010000001.1, from coordinate 1,497,496 downwards.
CAAAAGCCTTGAAATAAGGTATCAGCCTCAAGAGTAACCAAAAAAAGCTTGATCTTCGACAGAATGTCAGGATCAAGCTTTTTTTCGTCACTCAAACGCTAAGCCTTGGGAAATCTTGCTAAGCTGGCTGCATTTCCCAGTTCTTCTTCAATCCGTAAAAATTGATTGTATTTTTCTACCCGTTCACTGCGGGCCATCGAGCCTGTTTTGATCTGACCAGCGTTCATCGCTACAGCAAAGTCGGCAATAAAGGTATCGCCCGTTTCACCTGAACGATGAGAAATCATGGTATTGTAGCCATTTTTACGAGCCAATTTGATTGTTTCAATTGATTCCGATACCGTTCCGATCTGATTTAACTTTATCAAAATAGCATTAGCAATCTGTTTTTGGATCCCCTCTTTGAAAATGGCAGGATTGGTGACAAAAATATCGTCGCCAACTAATTGAATCTTGTCTCCCATTGCCTCGGTCTGTGCCCTGAACCCGTCCCAATCATGTTCAGAAAACCCATCTTCAATTGAAATAATAGCTGGGTACCTTTCAACTAGATTTTGGTAATACTTCAGTAATTCTTCCGAAGTTAATTCACGACCTTCAAAACGATAGGTCTTAGTTTCGTCTGAATAGAATTCACTTGAAGCTGGATCTAATGCAATGGCAATCTCACTGCCTGGAGTGTATCCAGCTGTTTGAATTGCTTGATACAACATTTCTACTGCTGCTTCGGTACTGCCAAGTTTTGGCGCAAAGCCACCCTCATCCCCAACAGCCGTTTCATATCCTTCTTTAGCTAACACTGATTTTAAGGTATGGTAAATATTGGCAACTTTTTCTACTCCATCGCGGAAGCTTTTCCGTTCAACAGGTGTGATCAAAAATTCCTGCACATCAATGCCTGAATCAGCGTGAACACCACCATTAATGACATTGAAAAATGGTTGAGGCAATTCTAAATCCACCCCGCCTAAGTAGCGATACAAAGGTATATTCAGACTTGCTGCTGCTGCTCGAGCAACGGCCATAGATACACCCAAAATTGCATTAGCACCTAATCGACCTTTGTTGGCTGTTCCATCCAAGTCAATCATGAGCTGATCAATTTCTGCTTGGTTGAAGGGTGCTTTTCCAGCTAAAGCTTCGCGAATTTCTGTATTCACATTGTTTACAGCTTTTGAAACACCTTTTCCTTGCAACCGCTCGCCACCGTCTCTAAGTTCCACGGCTTCACGGTCTCCCGTTGACGCACCTGAAGGAACTTCTGCTCGACCCAAGCTTCCATCTGTCAATTGTACGTCTACCTCGACGGTAGGATTGCCTCGTGAATCAAATATTTCTCTTGCTTTAACAGTTTCAATGACTACTTCCATGTTCTTTCTCCTCCTTAAAAAATCATGCAAAAAAACACCTGCTTATCCAGTGTCAGTCACAAACTGCCCTTTTAGGCAGTGCAAATAAACATTAGATAAACAGGTGTCATCAGCTAGTTTTAGCGGTTATAGGGAACACCATCCCTTATTCATGTGTAAGCATACACCTTGAGAATTTTTTTTGCAAGAAAAATGTTGTTCCCTATGCACTACTACTTCAGCAGCATTTCATAAGTAAAGCTTTGCATAGAATTCTGTAACAGAACAACGGCCACACCCATTAATACCACGCCAGCGATCAGCATAGCCCAAGGACTAATCAGGAAGAGCCCTGTAAACTGCCCCACCATAAAAAGGACCAGCGGCATAACCAAAAAACCGGAACGCTGCTGCGCTTCTTCCATTGTTTGCGACTTGGCAGAGCCTTTAACAATCACTGTAATTGATACCAAGGTAATTGCCGGAACTAGCAGCAGCAAAATATAAGCCCACGAAACACTTAAGGAAAGCAGCGTACTTCGCAGAAAAAATACTTCTGCCTGAACAACCAGCAACATGATCACAAATGAAGACAATGTAATCCCAAAGCTGACCACAAAGGAAGAATACACCTTCGCTTGAAAAATTTGTTTTACTGATAATGGCGAGTACAGAAGCGTCTCTAAGGTATTCTTCTCCTTCTCCCCGACGAAGGAGCTGGCTGCCATAACCGTCGCGGTCATAATTGGAATCATCAAGAAAAACATCGGCAGCACGGAATTAAAAATCGTTTGCACAATCTGAATCCCTAAATCTCCCTGCTGATATTGCTCTGGCAAAGTCTTAAGCAGCTGTTGAAAATCGTTAGAGCTGACAGGTGTCAGCAAAGCAATTAATACAAAAACGCTAGGTAAGACAACAGAAAACAATAAGGGGATCAATAATATCACATAAAAATAGCGCTTATTGGCAACAATCCCTTGAATATCCTTCTTGATAATAGCTTGCTGCTTGGAATTAATCATGGGCTGAGCCTCCTTCTTCTAGCAAAGCAAAATAAATTTCCTCTAGTGTCATTTCTTTTGCTGAAACACTGTAAACATCCGAGCCTGATTGAACAATTTTTCTCACCAGCTCCGGAATTTCTTTTTCACTGGACAAGGTGAACTCAAACTCGCCATTGCTCAAAGTCTCATAAGGTTCAACCAAGTTTAACTGATTGGCCGCAATCTGTACCTTTAACCCCTTGAAGGTTTGCTTGCACAGACTTTCCAACGTACCAGTAGCCAACAGCTTACCCTCATCTAGCAACCCATAGCTGGTACAAATTTCTTGCGCATACCTTAATTGATGGGTACATAGGAAAACCGTAATTCCCTGATTTTTGGCGAGGTCCTGAATCAGTCGATTCACGTTCAAGACACTTTCCGGATCCAATCCACTGGTAGGCTCATCCAAGAAGAGTATCTTTGGTTGATGAATCAGTGCGCGAGCCAGCGACAGCCGCTGCCGCATCCCGGTGGAATAAGAAGTTAATTTCCGGTCAGCTGCGTAGGTCAGCTCTAATTGCTCCAATAAAGACAGACCTCTTTCCCGGCTTTCTTGTTTGCTTAAACCGAAAACCTCCCCGTAAAACATCAAGTTATCAATCCCGGTCATTTGATCGTACATGCCCGCTCTTTCGGTCAACACACCAGAAAATTGATGAATCGTTGAAGACTCCTTGGTGGGATCATGACCAAATACAGTCATGCCTCCGTCAGTTGGCTGCAGCATGCCATTCAGCAATTTAACCGTCGTAGTTTTTCCGGCACCATTTGGCCCAAGAAAACCAAAGACCTCTCCTTGATTGATCGAAAGGTTTAGGTCGTCCACGGCAATTTGTTGATTGGCAAAATGTTTCGATAGATGTGCTACTTCAATGGCTTTCATGGTTATCCTCATAGGTTCTATAATTTTTGATTAGTCTAAGTGTAGCACGATGAAAACGAGTTATGAAGAGAGTCATAGTTAACTTTGTAACGCAATAGGAAACTTCCGCTAGTTTAAAACAATCTTTTCCAGAAAATCCACCAGTTCTATCTGCTTCCAGCTATCAGCAATCGAATCATCGCCCGCCAGCATAAAACCTAGGAAAAACAAATAGAAATAATCCTTTCGGTACTCCGGCTGAAATTCTAGTTGAAATAAACCAAAAATCCGAGCAAAGGCTTCATCATATTCCCCTGCCAGATACGCCTGATAGTACCGATGGTTCGCATGCACATCCACTTCATTCCACATAAATTTGAAAAAATCGTGAAAGAAAAGATACTCTCCGGCCGTGTCCCAATCAATGTACCAGAGCTGTTCATTTTCTTTTTCCAATAAAATATTTTCCGTCCACAAATCACCATGCAGCATCAGAAAAGGAAATTGAGCTGTTAGCAGGTCAGGCTGAATCTCCTTGACCAGCTTTTCAAGCCTTTCATTGGGTTGAGCCAGAAATTCTGTCACACTATGTTTGGCAGCCATTGTTCGCTGCTGCAAGAAATAGCGTGTGTAGTCCTGATAAATTGTCTTTAAAATCAGCGGATCATCCTGGGTGGCTATCCTCCTAAAATCGATCCGCTCCTCTATCAATTGCAGCTTTTCGGCATTCCGCTGCTGCAGCGATGGCACGGAAAAGAACGGTGAGAAATAGTTATAATGCTGAATTTTTTTCTGATAACTGGCTTTACTGCTGCACAGAATAAGTACAGTATCCTCAGAAAAGATTTTTATTTCACCACTGCTGGTGAACCAGAGAATCGTGCCGGAAAACTGTTTGACCTTCTGCTCAGAGATAAGTACTCTCTGACTATTTTCCGGCTTATATTTACCAGCAATCATCGGATGATTCATTTGATTTTCCAAGAAAAAAATCCGATCCTCTTCGGCACTGAAGTACTCACCAGCTGTTAAGTATTGTGCCAATTTTTGCACTTGCTCTTTCCTCGTCAATCTCATTATTCCGCCCCCTTCTCTTACGTCCAAATATTTTTCTGAGTCATTGTATTGTTGCGCACCTGGAAGGACTGAGCCATCCGGTAAGCCACCAATTTTTGACGTCCAACAGGATTTCGTGTATATACCAGCTGACATTTGGGCAACGATTGCTGGTTTAACTCTTTGAGAAAAAGGCTAGCTGTCTGCTTGTTACGAGCAAAGCGTTCCGGCACCGGAAATACAAGCTTTTTCCCCTCAGCTAAATACCTCGGATTCTCAATCGGTGCGAAAAGCTCTAAAATAACCGCTGCAAAAAGCTGTCCCTCGCGATAGCCGGCGTTTTCAAGGTAACAACTGAATTCCTGCTGATCAGCCTCTACCACTGCCTTACGTTCAGCAATTTCACCTAGCTGCTGCAAGGTCTTCTGAACACAGTTTGCTAAGATTTCTTTTTGCTCACATTCCTTTTGCCATTGTTTCTGCTGTCCTCGAAGCTGCAAATATTCCGACAAACTGCCGTTAAGCAATGATCGCCAGAAGGTTGGCTTTTTCGTATTTTTAACCACCACTGGCAACAATTCTTCTGGTCCTTGACTTTCCTGATCCACTTTCCTGATAATGACCGGCATGGACAGGTGCCACCCACTTGCTAAAGCAGCGGTCCATCGTTCCTTTAGCTTAGTGCGTTCACTGGAAAAATAGAACATCGACTGAGTGTAGGTTTCCATCGTAGTGGTGGTGTACTTCAGGGGCAAAGTAAAACGATCTCCCCCGCTTTCGATTTTTGATGGCTCCTCAAAGGTTAGTCCTGAAATATAGCCCAAACGCCGGAATATTCTTGTCAAATCCGGCTGTTCAGTCAACGATACCCCCGGCAGACCAACCCCTAAATGCCAAATATTCGTCACTTTATCTTGCGCACCTAACCGCAATCCACGCCCTCGCAGCTGCTGAGTTTGGACAAACGAAGATGCTTGATTAGCTAAAATCAATAAATTAATCGCTGGACAATCCCAGCCTTCTCCTAGCAAGCTGACCGTTCCTACCAAAATATTCAGCTTCTTCTCTGTTAATAATCGCGTAGCCGCCTGCATCAAAGCTTGGCGATTTTTGTCATCCATCGTTAGACAGAAGTAGCCCGAAATATAAGGATGTTCCTTCATGCCTATTGCTAACTCTGCCAGCTCAACCGTCACTAGTTGTTGCGGCAGTAGTAAAAATTCTCCGCAGATCGCACCGATTTGTTGCGTGGTGCCCAGCAAAGAAACAATTTCATCAAACAATGGAACCACTCCATATGCTAAGGTACCGTCTCCACCAGCCAACACCTCTTTACAAATGCGATCCGTCAGAACAACGGCCGTCATATCCTGCTTCAGTTGAACTTCTTCCTTTATCAGGATTTGACAAACCGCCTTTTTTTTCTCTGGAACAGCATGATTTGCGACCGTATCTGGATACTCTGGAAACATATGCAATCCCTCGTCATACAACCAGCCAGCCTTTTTTAGCTGATAGAAAATAGACAGATCTGGCTGCTGGGCGAAAAGCCGCTGATAAATCGTGTTTAGCTGTTTCTTGCCTAAAGGAGGAACCGCCGACTTCTTGCCCTGTTTCTTGGAAATACCTAAGAGCTGCCAATGCTCTGGCGTCAATTCATAGCCGTGGTGATTCAAAAAAATCAAGGCACTAGTAAAGAGCTCAAAATTTTCATATATCTCAGCTGAATGCTCCAAAGGTAGCTTAATAAAGTCCAAGGAAAGCAAATAGTCTACTGTTTCCTTGTTCTCCATCAACGCGGTTACCAGTTCATTTTGTTTCGCTAAAAATGCGAAATAATGCTGCGTAATCTCCTGATTAGCCGGGATCAAATAGAGGAAATCCTGATGCGGGCACAGAACCCCTTCCTTCACCAGCTCTGGGATGCTGATTTCCTCATCAATCATGCCATTCAGATCCAGATACTGCTTCCATTCCGCCTGCGAGCTGTCAATCGGCGGTGTCGCAGTCAAGGAAATCGTTAACAGCTTGGGATGCTTTTTCTTCAACTCAACCAGAAGTTCACCCCAGCTTTTCTTCAAATGATGCGCCTCGTCAAAAACTAGAAGCTCTAGCTGAAGCTGATCAAAGTAGGTTGGCTCTTCCTTCAAACGGTTATAGATGGTTTGATACGTCTCAACAGTGATTCGAGCTGGCTCTTCAATTGTTCCTGAAAGATAGCAACTGTCCGCCGAATCAACTAAGAAAAACGCTTCAATTGTAGTCAGCCATTGCTTTTTTAAAAGCAGTGAAGGAACCAAAATCAATGTCTTGCAGTCCAATCGGCGAACCATTTCGATGCCTAAAAAGGTTTTCCCTGCCCCTGGTGGAGCCACAAGATGAACGGAATCGTTGGTTAAATACGTGGAAAAATTAGCCAATAAATGCTTCTGATAACTGCGCCATTGAATCTTTTCATCCGATAGCCACAACTTGGTACCCTCCCTTGCAAGTATTTCCTCCATTATATCCTAAATGATCCTCGCAAAAAAACTGCGGACAACCCTACTGGTCATCCGCAACTTCTCATAGGCTTCTTTCTCAACCAATCCGATTCGTATTAGATTTTTATCTACTGCAAATTGAAAAATTTTCTGCTTCACAAGTATCATGTCCTTTGATACTGTTCGACATTTCATGAGCATTATTAACAACCGCTGCTCTATTTTTAATAGTGGTGACTTCCAAATATGAAAAATTAATAGTTATTGAAATATTTGGCTAATCTCAACTATAAAAACGGGTCAAAACAGCCCTTTTGAAATTTTATTTCGACTAAAACAACACAAAATTGACCTTTATTAAATAACGGTATTTATATTTTTATTTTCACTTTTTTGCTTGATTTATAAACCTCATTTTTCTCATTGTACCTTTCTATAACCGCAATAAAATAAAACGATCCGTACGATTTTTTTATATTTCGTCCAATATGAAATGAATATTAGGTAAAATTAATTGTTGAATGTAGCAGAATTTTACGGTATTCTATAAATAAATTATTAGAACGCTTCCAATTATTTGCTAACTGAAATTTCAGAATAATTAATGCAGATTATGCAATTAAAAATTAGATTCCCCTAAGGAGATAAAAAAATGACAAGCCAATCACCTGTGAACAAATCAACCCAGCCCTTCGGAAAAAGACAGATTTTCACGCTAAAAAAACGCGATACGCTTTCTAAACGCTTAGAAGCTTATTTACTGGAGACAAAATACTCCGCTCGTTTTATTCAATTTTGTGTAGCAATTATGATCCGCAATGCATTTAGTCCGCTTGATCTATCCTTTGTCGCAAAAGAGCACGTTCGCGACTTGTTCCTAAATGGCGAAGCCCCTGCCTCCGTTCGTCATTTATGCCTCTACTTCCAAGATTATTTCACTACCGAGAAAGAATGGCAGACTGTCATCAGCCATCTCTATAAAAACCAGCAAGAATTCAACCAGCTTACTCAGGAAACGCGTTTACATATTGAATCTTTACGTCCCGCATTAATTTCTGGGGAACAGCCCGTCGACAGAAAACGAAAATTAAAGGCTGCCTTCTTAGATGAAGCCGGTAAAATGCACAATTGGAGCTTAAGCAATGTCGTGTGTCTTCGCTCGCCCCAAGAACATTTAGCTCTTTTAAACATCTTAGGAGAGTTAACCATTTTCCAAAAGGAGGGGGTGCGTCAATTTACTCAAGTAGTTTGGCTAGATTTTGCCATCGATGAACGTTCTCGCAACTTCGACATCCGCAATGAGGAAGACCCGATGTATCAAGCAAAGGAATCCGTGCAAGAACAACCGGAAAAAACTCCGGCTAAAAAGCAATCCATTAAAACATCTATGCCAAAGGACGTTGCCAAAGAAAACTCTCAGGCAGCCCAGTCAACCACGTCTGCTAATCAGTCGCAGCAGACCCAGCATTCAATCCTGTCAGAGAAGAAAAAGCTTGGTAAACCCCCGACGGATCGGATGCCCAGCTGGAAAAACTTAAATGCCGTTGGCAAAATACCGAAAGAAGAGAAGGATCTTGAGTTAGAAAAAGCCGTACGAAAGAAAACCGGCAAGAAAAAGAATCGCAAGCGGAACAAACGAAAATAGCTGATTATTTTTTTTGCTTTAAGAATCATGGTTCTTGAACACTGTTTGAAGTCGTTGTTGATCCGGTTGGAATAAATACTTCTTCCATCTTGTTTTGGTGAGAAATTGCTTAATGTTGCTGCTGCCTGAAAAGAGTAAATGAGCATTCAAAAAAACCAGAAATGACGGGCATCTCTGGTTTGGTTCACTAGATACTTTCACCTACAGCTTCACCATGCTCAACAGTTTTTTCGACGACGGACAGCTGCCGGTCTATTTGAGATGGTAAAAGGACCATAATTGTCGCTGGTTTGCCTTTTTCCTTTAAAAATTCAATGTCCATATGGGCCAGCTTAGTGGTTCCATCAACGGAATCACCTTCCTTTACAAGGATGTCAAAGCCCTGTCCTTCGAGTTCAACGGTATCAATGCCGAGATGGATCAGAATTTCTACGCCTGCTTGTGTTTTTAAGCCAATTGCGTGCTTAGTAGGAAAGACGGAGGTTACTTTCGCTTCAGCCGGTCCGTAGATTTCAACTGCGGTTGGTTCAACTGCGTAGCCAGGACCCATCATACCTGTGGAAAAAACCGGATCGTTTACCTTTTCTAAATTGAGTAGTTCACCATCGGCTGGTGCATAAAGTTCATTTTTCTTCTTTTTCAAAAATCCAAGCATTAGGTTCCTCCTGTTATTGAATCAATGTTAGGGCAACAACCAGCACAGATAAAAGGCCTACTAAGCCCATCAAGGTATACGTTTCAAACTGAACAGACCAAGCTGTTTCGCAAGTGTTCTTTAGCTGCTCATTTTTTAACGATTTACGGTATAAATAGAGTAAAACGGTTCCAATTAAATTAGCAGTAATAGCCTGCTGCAGCATGGAAAATAATAGAAAGTGGTTCAACAGTTTTTCATTCGTTTCCTTCGTAGTTAAACGATACAGCAAATATGCCTGAATCAGCAGCAAACAGCTTAATAAAAATGTCAGCGTTAATGAGGGGATACTTGTCAGCAATGAACTCACCGAGCTGCCTTTGACAGTCGCAAAGGTCAATAGATACATAAAGAATAAAAAAGGTAATAATAGCCAGTAGCCTAACACTAAGCTTTTATATTTCGTGTTGTTTAGTTGGTTCATTTTTCTGATCAGCATGTTTTGTAAATTCACCATACTTTCTAAATAGATAATCCATGGCACAGCTTAAACCGATTAAACTTTCTGAGATAAAGGATTTTCGACCAACAATAATTGGTGTTGCGTAATAAAACAAAGAATAATCCGCTTTGCGGCTAAAGTAATTGTCACCAAAGGAAGTAATAGCCGTTGTTGTAATGCCTCGCATTGCCAAAATATCCAAATTTTCTTTGACATCGTCGGTTTCTCCGCTCAAAGAAGCAAAGATCACCAAATCAGTCTTTTTGATCATTGGCATTGAGATGTCGAACTCGGTTTTATTGGGCAAAATAATGACCCGCTTCTCGACACAAATCATTAATTTAGAAAATTCCTCTATTACCTTTCGCTGGGAATAGCCCGTACCATAACAGTAAATTGTCTCTGAATCATCCATTTTCTGCAGCAGCTTCGTCATGTCCTGACTTTTTAAGTAGTCGAGGGTTCGAGTGATATCACTGATTTGTGTCGCCACGCTGTCAACGTTTGGTCCCTTATAAGAGTCAGAGACTCGATTCTGCTTCAAAAAGTACTTAAATTCTGAAAAACCAGTAAAACCCAGTTTTTTAGTTAACCGCAGAATTGTTGACTTTGAGGTATGTACAGCATCCGCCAGCTCGATAATATTCATTTGTTCAGTAGCTGTCTGATTGTCTAGAATAAATCCAATAATTTCTTTGTCTAATTCGCCTAATTCTCTTTGATGCTGCTGAGCAATTCCAGCTAAATCCATATAATCGCCTCTTCGTTTTTGTCATTGTCATTATTATAGAAGATTTGGTCATAAATATGAATTGAAATCAGGAAGCAAGCTAAGTTGCTTCCCAATTCTGCGATTAGTTTAAGGCTGGCCAGAATTCCTGATTGGCCTCGATTAAATCGTCTAGCAGCTGCTGTGCAATTCGGGCATTTGGCACAATTCTGGATAACGTTAGTGCTTGCCACAATTTTTGGTAAGAGCCCTCTTTCCAAGCTTCTACTACTAATTTTTCGACTGACACCTGTTGCTCCATCAACCCTTTTTGGAACTGAGGGATTTTCCCTTGTGTTAACGGCTCTGGCCCATTCGTTCCAACAATACAAGGCACTTCCACCATGGCCGTTTCATCGAAGTTTACGATAGCTCCTTCATTCGGTACAATCAGCAGCATTCTTTCGTGTGTGTTGTAGGCGATTGCTCGAGCCAAGTCCACAATATAGCTGGCATGCTCGTCGACTTCTAGTGTCGTTCCTTCCGCGGTTCCTGCTTTAGCAATCTTGTTGCATTCTCCAAAGACATGCTTCTCCCGTCCGGCCATTACTTCATTTGCTCGGGTGTATTCTGGATTCGCATGCGCTACTTCATCCTGCGGGTACAAATAATATTTCAAATACGTATTCGGCAATGTGTCTGGATCAACAGCATGCACATCTTTTGCCTTGGCAAAGGTATGCATCCAGCTTTCATCCGTATGCTGGGACTCTTCAATCTCATCCTGCAGCGAATAGCCGTATTTAGCAACGTGCTCTTTAATTTTCGGCATCAAATCATTGCCTTCTTGGTCTCGAATATCTGTCCACCAGCCAAAGTGATTCAAACCATAGTAGCGTACGACCATTTCTTTGCGGGAAGAAAGTCCGACTGCTTTAGCCATCCGTTCTTCAATTCCTACAGGCATATCACAAATATTGATGATCTTAGCTGTTGGACGCAGCTTGCGAGTTGCTTCAGCCACAATTGCTGCAGGATTTGAATAATTCAGCATCCATGCATCGGGGGAATATTTCTCCATGTAATCCACCAGCTCTAACACACCTCCGATAGAACGCATTCCATAAGCAATTCCGCCAGGTCCGCAAGTCTCCTGTCCTACAACGCCATATTTCAATGGAATCTTTTCATCCTGTTCTCGCATCGCATACAGTCCCACACGAATGTGAGCCATCACGAAATCAACATCCTCAAAAGCTGTCTTAGGATCAGTTGTCGCTACGAAGTTAATATCTGAGGCTCTTTCCTTAATAATAATCTCACAGGCATCCGCAATTTGCTGTTGTCTTTCTTGGTTGTTGTCATAAAACTTGATTTGGCGAATCGGGAAACGATCCAGGTTTTCTAAAAGCATCAGTACAATCCCAGGTGTAAAGGTACTTCCTCCACCAGCAATTACAATAGAAAATTTCTTCATTTAAATCAATCTCTCCTTATAGTTAATCATTTATTTTAAGCAACTGCTCGAATTGCTCCCGCACTTGCGGAACATCCAATCCAACAATTACCTGAAACGCATTGCCATTTCTTACAACACCATGAGCCCCACCTTCTCTGAAGGAATCATCTGGCTGTACCAGGTTTTCATTTTTGACAGTAATTCTTAAACGAGTCGCACAATTATTCACTTTTTCGATATTATCTGTACCGCCAAAGGCTTCCAAATAAATTGCAGCTTGTTGAGTATAACGGTTACCGCCATCAGCAGTGGCCATTGCACCCGCTCCAGCCTGACGCTCTTTGTAATCCTTTTTAGTAAATAATTTAACATCGGCGGTCTCTTCTCGACCAGGTGTCGCAAAATTAAATTTCAGGATTAAGAAGCGGAAAACAAAGAAGTAAATTGCCACAAAGGCTAAACCAATGACCAGCTGTGTGAAAATCATTCCTTTGTGATTGGCAAATAGGGGAATCCAATTCTTCGCCAGTAAATCAATAAATCCGCCCCCCATATCACCTACTACACCAAATCCATACATTGTTGCCGCCATGGTTGCTGCTAAAATGGCATGTACAGCGAACAAGGCTGGGGATACAAATAGGAAGGTGAATTCTAATGGCTCGGTAATCCCTGCCAGAACAGCTGTTAAGGTTGCCGGAATTAAAATGGCTAGTACCTTTTTCTTATTCTCTGGCTTAGCCGTAAAGTAGAAGGCCATCGCGATTCCTGGAGAAGCAAATATTTTTGAATTGCCGTGAAGAGCAAAACCACCCTCTGGAAACAGCTGCTTTAATGGTGTTGTCACTTGAGAATACTCCGTTAAGTGTGCCATCCAATATTTGGTAATGCCATCCTCTACTACCGCTGGGCCATAAATAAATGGTGTATAAATGAAATGATGCAGCCCGGTTGGAATCAAAATTCGTTCCAGGAAAGTATAGAGCCAAACGCCAAAAATTCCAGCACTGGCTAAAAAGCCTTGTAAAGAACTAATACCCATTTGAACCTTCGGCCATACTAGACAAATAATAAAAGCCACCGGCAGCATCGTGAAAAATCCTAAAATCACTACTAAGGATGAGCCTTGAAAAATACCTAAGAAATCCGGCAGCTTCGTATCGAAAAAGCGATTGTGTAAAAATACAACAATAGCAGAAATCAAAATCGCTCCAACAATCCCCGTGTCCAAGGTCTTAATCCCAGCAATCATCTTCATGCCGCTTTCGCCACCAACCTCTTGGGCAAAATTCACGCCAAAGAATCTGCCGAAATATTCCAGCATCGCGCTGACAAAATATTGAAAAGTTAAATAGACTACGAAGGCCTCCATTGCTGCTCGAGCATTGGCCTTTTTAGCCAATCCAATCGGCAAACCAATGACAAACAGCAGCTCCATTTGGTTAAACACTGTCCACGCACCATTTTCGAGAACAGACCAGATTCCGTACCAGACAGTTCCTTCGTTGGCAATACTGCCTACGAGCATCGGATTTTTAAAAATAATTGCTAAAGCCACCATAATTCCCGAAAAAGAGAATAATAATACTGGTGTAAACATCGCGCCGCCAAAGCGCTGAATTTTTTCCATCATAGTGGGAAATAACCTCCTCTTTATTTGCTATGCCTTAGTTATACCAGCTAAGGAATTCGCTTACAATGCCTGATAGTCCTTTAGAGAAGCCGTTTCTTAAAAAGAAAAAAAGTGTCATGCTGCGGGAAATTTCTCAAAAAAAGCATGACCAACCGTCTTTCCAGCTAAATATCCCCCAAACTTTAGAAACATTTTAGAATTGGTTGAGAGTTATCTGAAAAAGAAACCGTAAACTGATAAGTATAGAAGGTCAGTTAACTGATTCCGGCCTTAACAAAACTAAACTTAACTAAAAAGGAGCAGCATACCATGGAAACTATTCTAACTGTTCAACAACTGAATAAAAAATACAAACAGCAATATGCTTTGAAAAATGTCTCACTACACATTCGTAAAGGAGAAATTTACGGCTTGATCGGTCGTAATGGCGCCGGTAAAACAACCCTGTTAAAAGCAATCACCCGATTAATTGCACCAACAAACGGTCAAATCGCCTTGTTTGGTTCTTCTACCGATAAGGAATGGACCAATAGCTTAAAACGTACAGGAGCTGTGATTGAAACGCCATCCGCTTACGATCAGCTGACGGCAGAACAAAACTTAGCCTACTATTGTAAATTGAGAGGGATTGTTCAGTCTAAGCAAGTTATCAAAGAAACCTTAGAGCTGGTGGATTTGACAGATACCGGCAGAAAAAAATACAAGAACTTCTCCTTAGGAATGAAGCAAAAGCTGGGCATTGCGATTGCCATTTTGACTCGTCCAGACTTCCTAATTCTAGACGAACCAATCAATGGGTTGGATCCGATCGCTATCGTCGAATTTCGTCGCCTCGTCAAACGATTGAATGAAGAACGCGGGATGACAATTATCATTTCCAGCCATATTTTAACTGAACTTTACCATGTCGCTACCCGATTTGGAATTATCAACGATGGTCAGCTGGTGAAGGAAATTTCGAAGCATGAATTTGATCAAATGAACGATGAATTTATCGTCCTGCAAACTAAGCAAATCCAGCAGGCTAGTAAATTTTTACAGGACAGCTTGCATTATGTTCTAAAGGTAGTTGATGAGAATACGATGCATATTTTCGGGGAATCAAACCAGGTCAATCACATTATTCACGCATTGGTAGAAGAACGAATTGTGATTGACGGCATTTACCATTCAAAACAAAACTTAGAGGATTATTTCACGGAACTCGTGGGTGAATTAGGAGGAAACGTATCATGATTAATACAATTCGAGCAGATTTTTATCGGTTATTTCATTCAAAGGGCTTTTACATCACTCAATTGCTTTTAATTGGGTTGGTCGTTCTCTCTGTAGCAACAGAAGCTTTAGGCTCAGTAGGGATTTCCCATGACTCCCTTCAGCAGCTGCAGGAGCAGGTTACCCAATCCCAATGGTCTGGTGCCAACACTTTAATCGCCATGTCCACTATGTCCAGCTTTCTCATGTATTTCTGCTTACCGATTTTTGTTATGACTATCGGTTTTGATCTATCACGAAAGACCTTAAAAAACTTGATTTCGTCGGGCGTTTCTCGTGAGAAATTCTTCTTGTCGAAATATGTCGTTTTCATGGTGACAGTATTGATGCAATTTGCCTTCTATTATGGCTTATCCTTCTTAACGGCAACCATCAAAAATGGTGTAGGGGATTTTGGGGTCAATTACTTTGAAAATCTTTTCCGTACCTTAGGTGTGCAGTATTTATCTATTAATGCCATCTTTGCTTTTGGCTTACTGGCTTTGTATTTAAGCTTCTCCAATATTGCAGCCGTTCTAACGGTGGTCATTTTGCCGATTGCTACTGGAATTATCACAATCATTTATTCTAAAGTAAAAGCTCTGCAATATTTAAGCTTCCAAGGCAGCATGGATTCTGCTTGGTTGAATCTGCCGGACAACTTTTGGTTCAATACCATGATTGCAGCCGTTCTAGTAATTATTTGCTGCGGCGCTCTTTCCCTAATCTCCTTCAAGAAACGAGACCTATAGAAAGAGGCTGTGACATAAAACGTCACAACCTCTGAAAACCGTATAATCGGTGTAACTGAAGCAGCTCCTTCGGAAATAAGTCGAATAATCGCAAAAATATGAGAAGCTCCAAGTAGGTACTGTTCGACATCAACTCCAATACTCGTTGTGTCTCTCAGCAATTTTAGGATTATCGGTCTTATTTCTCGGAGCTGAGCGCTTTTCTAAAAGCTCCATTTGTATTATTTGTTGTTACACTCTAATAGTAAAACGAAAGACAATAAAATACTAAAAGAAGGTATGAAAAAAGCCTATAACAGTGAGGTTTATAGACTAAATCATATGCTTAATAAACTATTTTTTCAAATTTATTTCTCTCAACCAATCTTCAACTCTTTGAGGAGCTTCTTCCATATCGTCTCTAGACATAGTAAATGCATTGGTGATTACATTCGCATTGGTCAATTTGTTCTCTATAGTATTAACTGTGCCCGCTAAACCAGAACCGCCATGTGTAGAAAATGGAATGACAGTTTTACCTTCAAAACTATAAAGTTCCATAAAGCTGTACATAATTTGGGGCATATCTCCCCACCAAATTGGATAACCAATAAAAATTGTGTCGTAATCGTCAAAATTACTAATCATATCTTTTATTTCGGGTCTCACATCGCTGTCTTGTTCTTTTGTGGCTTGTTCTACCAACTCCTTATGATTTGTTGTGTATGGTGTGCTAGGTTCGATCCTATATATATCTCCACCAGTATTTTCACTTATAATATTAGCGACGTATTGTGTATTTCCTAGAACTTGTCCGTCAACAACAATGGCACTGTTTTCTTCTTCTTGTGTCATTTCTTTATTTGCATCACCGGTTTCAGGGACAGAAAAATATGCTACTAAAACCTTCTTTCCGTCAATACTCTTATTTTCTCCTCCAAGAGTTACTTTTTCACTAGGTTCATTTACTTCAGATTTTTGATTAAGTAAAAAGTAGGCTGACGCGCCAGCAATAAGAGCTATCAAAACTCCAACGCCTATTAAGATTTTAGTTTTGTTTGACATTATTTATCCTTTCTTTTTTCGATTAATTCTTGAAACATTTTTACAGTTTCTGGAGCTTGATGGTCAAAAAATAAACTTTTACCTCTATCAAGTTTTGCGATATCTTTCATCTCTTCTTGAGAAAGCACAAAATCAAAAACATTGATATTTTCGCGCATTCTCTCTATTTTTGTAGATTTCGCTAAAACAACCACATTTCGCTGTATTAACCATCTAATAATAATTTGTGCAATGCTCTTACCGTGAGCTTCAGCAATTGATTTCAAAGTCGGATTTGAAAACATATTGTTTCTACCTTCACCAAATGGTGCCCATGCTTCAATCTGTACATTATTTTTTTTCATATTTTCTTGTGCTGCTATCTGCTGATTAAATACATTAGTTTCTACCTGGTTTATCTGAGGTGTTATTTCTGTAAAAGCACTAATATCTGACAGTCTGTCAGGATAAAAATTACTTATCCCAATTGCTCTAATTTTTCCTTGTTGGTAGAGTTCTTCTAATGCTCGGTATGCACCATAATAATCACTAAAGGGCTGGTGTAAAAGAACCATATCAAGATAATCTACCTTTAATTTTCTCATAGATTCATTTACGGATTCTAAAGCTTTATCATATCCATAATTATCAATCCAAATTTTAGTAGTTAAAAAGATATCTTTTCTTGCCACGTTGCTTTTGCTTATAGCTAGTCCGACTTCTTCCTCATTAAAGTAACTTTGAGCGGTATCAATTAGTCTATACCCACTTTCGAGCGCTTCAAACACACATTTTTCGCATTCTTCTTTTGGGATTTGATAAACACCAAAACCAATTTTAGGAATAACTACGCCATTATTTAATTTTATCATTTCCATAAAGTACATTCTCCTTTGTCTGTTTAAATGTTTGATGGTACACTTATTGTATAAGTCGGTAGTAACTACCGGTCAATAGCAAAATTGAAATGAGGTATGAATATGTACTCGATGAAAGAAACATCTAAAAAAACGGGTCTATCCTATGGAACTTTAAAATTTTATTGTAATGAAGGGCTTATTCCTGGAGTAAAAAGAAATCAAAATAATTATCGTGTATTCGATGAAAAAACAATCGCTTGGATTGAAAGTTTATACTGTTTACGAGGTTGTGGAATGACAATTCAAGAGATGAAAGAATATTTGGCGTTTTGTTTAGCAGGAGAACCAACTATTCCAGAACGAAAGAAAATGTTAGATATAAAGAGGAAAGAGCTGTTAAAACAAATAGACGAATTAAAAAGCTATGTGAATTTTATAGATTATAAACAGAATTTTTATAATGATGTGCTTACAGGAAAGATTGAATATAAAAGCAATTTGATTTCTTAAGTGGCTTGTCGCTATAGTTAAAAAATCTTGAGAATACTAAAAGAAAGCATAAAAAAACCTATAAATCAATGTTTATAGGCTTTTAACTACAGTTTTATGGGCGAATCCTTATTGTATTTTTTAATGCTATCTATTTGTCTCTACGAACACTAACACTTCTGTCACAACCTCATTTTCCGCTTAATTGCCACGTAATTTCTATACAAAATTGTTTGTCCTGAGCCTTCATCGCTAAAAATCCTTGTGTCAACTCAACCAGTTCTTTGGTAATGTACAGCCCCAACCCAGAAGACTTCTCTGTTTCGGACATGTTCTCTGAATAAAAGCGGCTGGTCAGCTTTTCCAGATTTTGAATTGCCTGCTGGCTCTGATTGCAAATTGTTACATAAGCCCGCTTATCATCACTAGAGAGCTTAACAGTCAGCTGCTTTTCCCCATGCTTTAAAATATTGCTGAAGATGTTCTGGAAAATCCGCTGCAAGATTTCTGGGTCATTTTCGATCAAACAGCCTTCTTGAATAGTGACCTCAGCCTCAAAATTCTGCTCAGTCAAACTGCTGTAATAATTTAACAGGTTTTCGGTTAATGCCTGTGAAAGGTCTAGTTGCTGAAACTTAGGCTGGACATTTGCTTCCAATAAATCCTGATAGTCCAGCAGTACCTCGACCCGCTGAGACACCGTCGTCAAATTTTCTTGAATTTTCGATAACCGTTCCTGTTCCTCCGGCAGTTCTCTTATCAAATTTTGCGTGAAGCCGCTGGCAATTGTTAACGGTGTCCGAATGTCGTGGGTGATATTATGGATAGCTAAATCCAGCGTCTTTTTCTCCTGCTGATTAAGAACTCGACTAGCCTGCAGTTCATTAAACACTTGGTTCACCGCATGAATTAACGGGTCTAAACTCATTTGATGCTTGGGATTCATTAAAACTACATTCGTTTGACTGATCCGCTTCGCCTCAATCTCGTTTGCCAAGTTGCGTAGACTCAAGCGCAAAGCAATGTAACGATAGGCTAAAAACACTGCGACCAATGTACTAAAAATCGCTAAGTAGCTCATTATTCACCTGCCAGCTTCACACCGACTGCCCAAACCGTTTCGATGTAATCATTCTCAGCATCCAGCTGACCAATCTTTTTACGCAAATTGCTTAAATGTGTATTTAAGGTATTATCACCGGGCAAATAGCTTTCCTGCCAGACTTGCTCGTACAGCTGTTCCTTTGTAAAAATCTGCTTGGGGCGACTCATTAACGTTTTCAAAATATCAAATTCCTTTTTCCCTAGCCGCAGCGATTGCTCCCCCTTCTGAATGGTAAAAGAATTCTCATCCAGTGTAATATTTTTATAGCATAAACATGGACTCTCTGTTTCAGGTGGCTTAGCACTTCTCAGCTGAACCATTACTCTGGCATGGACTTCATCCAGATCGAAAGGCTTGGTAATGTAATCGTTGGCTCCGTTCATCAAATAATCACTAACCGTCTTTTTGTCTCCCAAGGCGGTAATGATGATGACTGGCACGTTACTTCCCTGACGAATTTCTGCTAGCACCTCTTCGCCGTTTTTCCCTGGCAGCATAATATCCAGCAACACCAAATCTATTGCTTCATACCGAAACAGCATCAAGCCCTCTGTTCCTGAAAAAGCCGGAAACACTTCGTGCTGTTCCTTCAACAAATCCTGCAAAATTTCATTGATATCATTGTTGTCTTCTATAATTAAAATCTTGGCCATCCACTGTCCTCATTTCTCCACTGGTTGTGCAAGCACCACTGAGTGCTCTCGCTGCACTCGTACAGTTGTTTTCAAGTATCCTATTTCTTCAGCTTGCTGAAAAACTTTTGAAGCAAAGAACTTTGCTTCGCAGCAGGCTCGCTAGCTCCCTGTTCTTTTCTCAATGATTTCATCAAAGTACTATTTAACTTCTGATAACTCTCTCTTGTAAACAATGTTTCTCCTTGATGATTCGAATATTCATCTGACCCAATCGTCGAACCTAACGCATCTTCTGGAAAAATCCATTTGTTTTCTTCCTTATTTTCAATTTGCTTAATGAGCAGTGAGATCAAACGATAAAACTCTAAATGATCTTCATAAAAGCCGATCATCTGTCCGTAATCTATGATAATCGTTGCTTCTGGATTATATTCCTTTTGCTGGTTAATTACTTTTACAAAAGCATCAAAGACTTCCGTTAAGCTGCTGTACACCGTCTCAATATAATCTCGATTATTTTCTAAGTTATCTGCGTATGCTTGAATGCTTAGCTGAACATCGCCAATC
The DNA here is from genome assembly GCF_050498925.1 of Enterococcus sp. AZ163. Taxonomy (NCBI): domain Bacteria; kingdom Bacillati; phylum Bacillota; class Bacilli; order Lactobacillales; family Enterococcaceae; genus Enterococcus; species Enterococcus sp. AZ163. The sequence continues at coordinate 1,477,430 of NZ_JBIPAO010000001.1, read as the reverse complement.
TGATGGGTGGTGAACCAGTCAAGATACAGCTCTTCGTAGGTATCCTCATCCACCCCCTCTTGCTCTTCCGGAGCCGATAAATTGGCCGTTTCTGCTATTTTAGCTTCGAACGGCTGCGGACAGCCGCCTAAAATCCAAAAAATCGGCAGCGTGTTATTGGCTTCAAATAATTGACACTGGTCATCCGTTAACAAGTAGCTTCTATTTCCCATTTTTACCTCCTCCTAACCCTTTTAATTATTTAGTCCATTTTAACAATAAATTATCACCATAACTATTATTTTTCTAAAATAGATTTACACAGTCTGCTAACAAGCAGTCCCTAATTTCCTGACCACTTAAAATTCCACGAAAAAAAGATTCTGTACTTATTTATCCCTTCAATTCCCCTATATAACCCATTTTAATTATTTTGATATTAAAAAAAAAGATACTCCTAAAGTTAAGAAAAAAATCAGTCTGAGGGAGTAAGCTTTTTCTTTGAAATCTTGCTATTCTATAAGAGTAGTTAAGACAAACAAAGGAGAAAAAGAAAATGGAAAAACGACAATACGTTTGTAGTAAGTGTGGGAACCAGCATTATGAAACGGATCAATTTCAGGCAACTGGGGGAAACTTTGCCAAAATCTTTGATGTGCAGAATAAGAAATTTTACACCATCAGCTGCGCGCAATGCGGCTATACAGAAATGTACCGCGGTGAAACAACCGATGGCTGGAATATTTTAGACTTCTTGATGAACAGTTAAACACTTAATTTAACGTATTAATCTTCACATAAAACCTTACGCTAGCCGCACCATTCGACGGGAAGAATGGTGCGGCTTATTTTATTGCTGGATTGAATGGCTGAGTAAAAATGAGTGCTAATAAAATTTTGGTTGATTCACCCTCATTCAAGGCCCTTTCTTCACGTTCAATACTCTTCGCTTGGCTGCTAATTCTAGTTCATCCTTTAGCCCAAGCCAAGTTGCTGCTGGTTTTCACCAAATAAAAAGTGCGCACTTTTTACAGTACGCACACGAATTGTTTTATAGATTTTTAAGACTTCGTTTTCTTAGCAGGAAAACCGCTGCCCCAACAGTTAAAATCCCTATTGCACTTAATAAAGCCGTATTTGATCGTTCTTCACCAGTTTTTGGCAAGGTCTTTCCTTGAGCAGCTGCAGTACCAGTATCCGGTAATGTTCTGACCGTTGCTGGTGTTGTTACTGTACCTGTACCTGTGCCTCCGCCTGTTGCTGAACCATCTCCGGTTGTTGGCAAGCTGTCTTTCACATAAACGTAGGTAATGGTTTGTTCTTGCTCCTGATAAGTACCTTTGGCATTCTCAGGTGCATCCTTTAACTTCCAGCCTGTAATTGCTTTAGCCGTTGTTTCGTATTTTTCACCAATAACTCCGATTTGTTGTTCAGCTGCAGCTAGTTCGTTACCAGCTTCGTCCACGTAATGGATCGCAATTGTTCCTTTATTGCTGTAAATGTAGGTAACAATTTGTGGTTCAAGAGTGTATTTACCGATTTTATTTCCTAATACTTCCTTCAATACATAACCTTCAAATTTCTTTTCTTCTGTTTGATAATCAGAATCCACAGCACCTGACAAGAGTGCTGGATTAGCTAATTGCTTGCCCTCTTCACTTAAGTAATTAACCAATACTTTGCCTTCCTGCCTCCGGTATACAACGGTGACCTCCTGGGTTTTCTCCGTGTAAAACCCGCTGGTTAAGCCTTTAATTTCCTTTAACGTGTAAGAGTCAATTGTTTTGGTAAACAGCTCCAATGGAATTGCAGTATCAACTGGCTGCTCATCTGAAAAATCTTCCGCAATGGTCTTACCTGCTTCATCCTGATAGTGGACAATCAGCTTCCCTTTGGTTACGTTCTTTTGATAAATATAGGTAACCTTAGTAATTCCCTCGGCATATTCGCCAGACTCAGCACCTTGAACTTCCTTAAAAGTATAACCTGAAATTTCCTTGCGGGAAGTCTTATACGACTCACCGACCTCAGCAATCGATACCTCGCTGTTGCGTAATGGCTGTCCTTCTTCGTTCTGATACTCGACAATCAAAACGCCAGTCTCTTTCCCGATTCCCTGCTCTGTGTAAATCAAAGTGACTTCCTGATCAGCAGCCGTAAATTTCCCGCTGACCGATCCGGTGATCCCCTTCAATACATACCCATCAAAGGCTTTTACTTCCGCAGCATAATAATTGTCTATATCACCTGTTAAGGTTTGATCAGCAGCCAAAGAGGTCCCATCCTCCTTCTGGTAATGCACAATCACTTTTCCCTGTTCTACAGGGTTTTTAGTATAAATATAGACAACCTTGGTAATTCCCGCAGCGTATTTCCCATTAGGCTCTCCTTGGACTTCTTTAAAGGTGTAGCCAGGAATATCCTTTTGCTGGGTCGTATAATCTGTGTCGACTTCACCCATGGTGACTTCATCACCAGATAAGGGGTTGCCCTCTTCATCCTGGTATTGAGCAAGTACTGTTCCTTTTTCTTTCACTGTCTTCGTGTAGATTAAGGTAATTTCCTGCGGCTGATCACTGAAGACCCCAGTAATTGAGTCGCCATCCTTCACTCCAGCAAAGGTATACTCGTCAATTTGCTTGATTTGAGCATGGTACGCTTCACCTAACGCTCCAGTTAATGTTACATCGGGATTTATGCTGACTAATTGTTTATTTTCATTATAAGTCATGTAATGGACAATCACTGGCTCCGATTTTTTCCAAACTGCATAAATGGTCTCGTTGCCTTTAGGGATGGCAAGTGTATTTCCTTCAGCGTAGGTTGGATCAGGCTCTTTGGCTGTCTCTTCCTTCGACCAGCCAGCAAATTGATAGCCCTCTTTAGCTGCTTTCAGCTCAACACCTTTTGGAATCGTCTGATTCAACTCCTTGTACCCCACTTGATAATAGGCAGTTGGCTGAGTTCCCTCGTAATAAATCATGCCCTCATATTTAGAAAGCTCGGTGCCAAGATCAAAGATCCCGCCATTGCTATCATATTTGATCCAGTCAATTTCGACTGAGCCAATATCAGCCTTGGCCGTTCTTGGTAAATCCCGCTGATCGACCAATATATCTCGCAGGTTATCCACCTGGTCATCCGCTGATTTTTCAGGTGCAATCGGAACCGTTGGCAAAATAATAGCATCGCTGGTAGTTCCTGCTGTGATTTTATTGTAGTTGTCCACTAAACCAACTGGTGCCGTTCCGAAAACATCCGTCATGGTAGTCGTACTTGTCTTTCCATTATCATAACCAATGTTCGTTTCTAAGTCGCCAGTACCAGCTATCGCCGTAGAGTCCGCAATATTATTTCTACTTGCAGTCCGAGACTTGTTGCCGACAAATAGATTGTTGGCATAGCGGCCAGCCGAATAATTCAGTCCATAGCCAGAGCTGCCAATCGCGCCACCATCGTAAACAGCTTCATTTTCTACAAAGCTGTTATTGACATAATCAATCGCTGATTTTCTTCCTTGGGTAATTGCTCCATTGGCATAAATTTGAATTGCCCCACCGCTATTCCCTGAAAAATCCTGCCCTAATGCCTTATTCTGGTAGAAAGTATTGTTCTTAAACAAGACACCACTATCAATGTTGTCATTAGTTTGAATCAAAATGGCTCCACCATCATCTCCGGCAATATTGCGCACGAATGAGTTGCTGTCAAACAAAATCTGTGTTCCTGTTACAGTATTAAAGAAAGCAATCGCTCCGCCATCAGCCAGCTTAGCTTTTCCACTAGTAATTGTTTCCACTGATTTATTGCCTTCAAAATAATTATTGGTAAAGTTAAAGGTTGCTGTGCTGCTTGGCTGAAAGAAGTAAATTGCGCCACCCTCACCACCAACATTTCCAGTTCCTGCGAAGGTAGTTTCATTATTCAAAAACTGACAATTACTGGCAGAAAAATTAGCTGAATATCCTTTGCTGGCAATCGCTCCGCCTGAATAGCCAGAACCTGTGTTTTTATTATTGGAAAATGTACAATTCACCAGACTTGTATTTCCGGCTGTATAGAAGGCACCACCATCATCATAAGATTGAAAATTGTTCACCTTGCTGTTTTCTAAAACAAACTCGCCTTTATAACCAGAGATAGTTAATGCTCGCACACTATTTCCTAAACCTTCTAGATTCAAATTTCTTATCGTTAATGCTGAGTTTGCGGTTCCAGTACCTCCACCGTAGGAAAATAACTGCTTTCCAGTGGTCGATTGCAAAGTAAGTCCATTGCCGTTTACTACGACTTGATACGGTGATTCCTTCAAAGCAATTGTTGCATCAATATCCGTTGGAAATGTACTATCTAAAGTAACCGTTCGATCACTTGGTGCATTATTTACCGCGTCCTGCAAATCGGCGACAGTATTTACTGCCACTTCATCAGCAAATGCCTTCTGACCAGCTAGGCCTAATGAAAGAAGCAGAAGTCCCAGTCCTGCCAACACATTTATCCTCTTTTTCATTTTCTTCCCCACTTTTCTTTTAAATAATATTTTTTGTCTAGCATTTCACAAGAATTATTTGATTGCTCTTTCCTCCTTGCTTACACGATTCATTGAATCCAATCTTTTCGATTAGAAAAAATAATTTTCAATAAAATTTATTTTCGATCTATAATATTATTTTATGGTATAAAAACCATTTTTTCAACAACTTTATTTGGTTTTATAGTTATTTTAGGACTCAGAACATTTATTCCAAAGTTATATTTTTGGTCAAAAAACAATCAAAAACATTTTATTTATAGTTTCCTCTCTTGTACAAATTAGTGATAAATCGGTTACAATCAAAACTTTCTATCGATAGTGCCCCAAATAATAACAAGTGTTTTTTTGTATGCTTTCTCAATCATTTGAGAATTAAACAAAAAAATTACTGAACTATAAGCTGTCAGCAGACGCTTAGTTCAGTAATTTCCAATTCTATCTAGTTTTAGTCAAACTCTTCATACTCATTTGGGTCTTGTCCGTCTACACGGCCATCTGATTTGTTTAGCTGATTAATTGAAGCAATTTCATCTTCCGTTAAATGGAAATCAAATACAGACAGATTATCTCGCTGCCGTTGCGGATTGCTGGATTTTACTACTGGTAAAATTCCACGATCTAAATGCCAGCGAATCACAATCTGAGCAGGAGTTTTATCGTATTGGTCAGCCAGCTTTTTCAGGATATCTTCTTCCAATGAAACCGTACCACGACCTAAAGGACTCCACGCCTCTGTCACGATTCCTCGCCGCTTGTTTTCAGCCAATCGTTCTTCTTGAACCCAATAAGGATGGAGTTCAATTTGATTGACTGCCGGCGTTACACCCGTTTCTTCAATAATCCGATCTAAGTGATCAGGCTCAAAATTAGAAACGCCAATCGAACGAATCAATCCCATTTCTTGCGCTGTAATCAAGGCTTGCCAAGCTTCTACATAATGATCTCGTTTTGGCAAAGGCCAGTGAATCAAATATAAATCAAAGTATTCCAAACCCATCCGACGCAAAGATTCTTGAATCATCATCAAAGCATCCTCATAGGCATGATATTTTCCTGGTAATTTAGAAGTCACAAAAAGCTCAGCTCGCGGAACACCTGAACGACGAATCGCTTCTCCCACGATACCTTCATTATCATAATTCGTTGAAGAATCGATCAGACGATAACCACTTTGGATCGCTGCGACAATCTGGTTGGTTCCGTGGTCTCCACGAATCGCTACTGTACCTAAGCCTAAAGCTGGTAATTTATTCCCATCATTCAATGTAATCATTGGTGCTGTCATCTGCAAATTCCTCCTTTAGTAATAGTGGTTGGTTCTTTTTGGCAAAGCTATCTTTTCCCCTTAGAATCAAAGGGAATTTCCTAAAAACATTTTATGCTTAAGGCAACCGTACTGATTACCAGCCACATTTTAACCCTACCACTCATCCGAAAATCTGTTAAATTTTATGTTTATAGATAAAAAACAGACTGTCCTTTTAACGAACAGTCTGTCTCCTCAAATAGCCACTACAATCGGTCGAAACTTTTCTAAACCGATTACCATGAACGGCGTATCTTTCTTTATTAACATTCCTTGGCTTTTTAAGCACTCCTCTCAGAACAAGAGTATAAAAGAGCACCAAACTGCTATTCCAGTTTTCATCACCATACATAGAACTAAGCTGTTTTCTATCCAAAAAAAGTTCGGACTTCCAATTAAGAAGGGCCGAACTTTCATTATTTTTACAGTAATTCTTTGCGCAGTGTTGCATCATCCAGCGGCGACAAATATTTCGGTGCAATATCTAATACGGTGAACGCACCAAAGTGTTTTTCCTTCGCTAAACGCACACACGCTCTAGCATAAGCAACTAACACGCTAGCAGTAAATTCTGGGTTGCTCTCTAATTGCAGCGTGTACTCAATTACTTGGTTGGTATCCTCTCCTGTGGTTCCCGTGTGTAAAACAGTTCCCCCATGAGGCATCGCTTTATGGTCACGATTCAGTTCCTCTTGAGAAATGAAATTCACTTCTGTATCATAATCAGAGAAATAGTTTGGCATCGTCACAATCTCTTCTTTGATTGCTTCTGCATTCGCATCGTCTTCTAATACTACAAAGCATTGTCTAAAATGCTTATCCCGAGTAGTTAATTCCAGCTTTTCGCCAGACTTCAATTTTTCAATCACTTCATTATTCGGAATCGTATATTGGGTGGCATCTACTACACCCTCAATTCTTCTTAAAGCATCTGAGTGTCCTTGACTGACGCCCTTGCCCCAGAAGGTATTCGTTTCACCTGTCGGCAAAATACTTTGTGCATACAAACGATTCAAGCTAAACAAGCCCGGATCCCAACCTGTTGAGATAATTGACACGGTTTGATTCTCTTTCGCCACTTGGTCGACATTGGCAAAATGCTCAGGAATCTTAGCATGGGTATCAAAGCTGTCGATAGTGTTGAACGCCTTAGTGATTTCTGGTGTCTGTACTGGCAAATCAGTCGCTGAACCACCACACAGGATACAAACATCAATCTCCGCTTTTTTACTTAATAGATCATCCATATGATAAGCGGTTGCGCCCTCTGTTGCAACGGCTTCAGGTGACCGTCTGGTAAATACACCTACTAACTCCATGTCAGGATTTTGCTTTAAGGAACGCTCTACACCTCGACCTAAATTTCCATAACCGACAATTGCTACTTTTGTCATTCCATCACTCCTCGTAGTTGTTACTACGATTATACTATAGTAGAAGAGAAAATATCATGGATTTTTTAATCATTCTCTCATATTTTCACTTCAAACGAAGAGAGTCGGTTCAGCGAATAATTTATGCTAAAATGAAAATAACTACTACGGGACCTTTATTCTTATTAAGATCGGGAGAAAGCTTAAAATGAATACACATGAACTGTATAACAAACTGGAGCTTGCTCCAGTAATTGCTGCTGTGAACAACGAAACAGAATTGACTCAAGCTTTGCTAACTGATGTTGAGATTCTATTTGTGCTGCAATCTCACCTAATGCAGCTGCAGGAACTATCTGAAAAAATTAAACAAAGCGGCAAGGTGGCCATTTTACATGCGGATCGCGTAAAAGGACTGTCCTCTGACGAAACAGCGATTGACTACATAAAAAAATGTACTGTCTTTGATGGAATCATCTCAACTAAGCCGTCAATTATTCGCCAAGCCAAAAGACATCAACTGTTAGCCATTCAACGGTTCTTCCTATTGGATTCATCTGCATTGGTTAACGTTGAACGGCAGCTGACACAGACAGAAGCTGATTTAGTAGAGGTTCTTCCTAATGTTTCGCCAAAAGTCATCAAGGAGCTCGTCAAACAATCTCGAAAGCCTTTGATTGTTGGCGGACTAATCCGTGACAAAGAAGATGTCATGGGTGCTTTAGGAGCTGGAAGTCTTGCAGTATCCTCTACAAGGGCTTCAGTCTGGTCGAGCTAGAGATTGTTGTCTCAAATAAAAGATGTTATAATACAGTTAACTAAATAACTTGCTAGAGACAAAAAGAGTATAGCAGCAAATGCCAACAATCCTTGGCATTTGTTTCCTATACTCTTTTTTTGCGCATTACTAGTTGAAGGTTACGAGGAGGAAAGATTATGTATGATGCTATCGTCATCGGTTGCGGAATTGTTGGTGCCGCCACCGCCTATGAATTAAGCAAATATCAGTTAAAAATACTCGTTTTAGAAGCAGAAAATGATGTCAGTCAAGGGGCCACTAAAGCCAACAGTGCTATTTTGCACGCTGGCTTTGATCCTGAACCTGGTACCCTGATGGCTAAGCTAAATGTTGAAGGTGCCGCTTACGCAAAAGAACTTTGTCAAAGGCTTTCGGTTCATTATAACCAGATTGGCTCTTTGGTTGTGGCGTTTTCCGAAGAGGATTTAGCTATGATTCAAGAATTATACAACCGCGGTGTAAAAAATGGGGTGCCGAAGCTAACTTTACTAACTAAAGAAGAGTTGCTGGTTAAGGAACCGCATCTTTCTTCTGAAGCTGTTGGTGCTCTTTACGCTCCTAGTGCAGCAATCGTCAATCCATGGGAATTTTGCTTGGCTTTGGCTGAAACAGCGGTTAAAAACGGGGTGGAATTAGCTCTAAACAATCAAGTCACCGCGATTACTCAAACTGCTGAAGGCTATCAAGTCAAAACCAATCAAGCAGTCTATCAAACCAAATACATTTTTAATGCCGCTGGCGTTCATTCAGATGATCTGCATAATATGATTGCGGAGCCCAATTTCAAAATCACCCCGAATCGTGGTGAATATTATTTACTGGATAAATCTGAAGGAACGAGAGTAAATCACGTCATTTTTCAATGCCCGTCTAGTATTGGCAAAGGAGTTCTAATTAGCCCAACGGTTCATGGAAATTTGATCGTTGGACCTAACTCTCATGGCATTTTGAAATCTGAATTAGGGACCGGTCTAGATACCGGAAATACTTCTGCCGGATTATCTCAGGTAGCTAAGCTGGCTGAAAAATCCGTTCCTGACCTTAATCTAAGGCAATCAATTCGCAACTTTTCCGGTGTTCGGGCCAATAGTACCCGCAACGATTTTATCATCCAAGAAGCTGCGCCTGGATTCATTGATCTAGCCGGCATCAAATCACCTGGGCTCACCTCTGCTCCAGCGATTGCCTTATATGCTATTGAATTACTGGAAAAATCAACGAACCAGTCCTTTAAACAAAAAGAGCAATGTACAGCTGCTCGCGAAAAAATAGTTTTTCAAGAGCTGAGTCTTTCTGAGAAAAATCAATTGATTAAAAAAGAGCACAGCTATGGTCGAGTAATTTGCCGTTGCGAAACAATTACTGAGGGTGAAATTAAAGCAGCCGTGCATTCACCCATTCCACCTACTTCACTGGACGGGATCAAACGACGCTGTAACGCTGGCATGGGTCGCTGTCAGGGTGGATTTTGTGGACCAAGAGTGGTGGAAATCTTATCCGAGGAGCTGGCTATTTCTCCATTGGACGTCTTGCAGGATCGCAGCGGAAGTAATGTATTAATCGAAGCTACTAAAGGAGGGATTTAACATGCATGACTTGATCGTAATTGGCGGAGGTCCAGCTGGACTTGCAGCAGCGATGGCTGCTTACAATGAAGGGGTTCAAGATATCTTAATCATTGAAAGAGATCAACAATTAGGTGGTATTTTAAATCAATGCATCCACAACGGCTTTGGCTTGCATTATTTCAAAGAAGAATTAACTGGTCCTGAATATGCGAGACGGTTTATCGATAGGATTGAACAAACAACGATTCAGGTCTTCTTAGATACGATGGTTCTAGAAATATCAGAAAATAAAGAAGTCCATCTAGTTAATAAGGAGCAAGGTTACCAAATCCTTCAGGCAAAATCAATTGTCTTGGCGATGGGATGCCGCGAACGTACACGAGGAGCTATCGAAATCCCTGGCAGTCGACCAGCTGGTGTCTACACCGCTGGTACTGCGCAACGTTATGTAAATATGGAAGGATATTTAGTAGGGAAAAAAGTACTGATTTTGGGCTCTGGTGATATCGGCTTAATTATGGCTCGCCGTATGACATTAGAGGGTGCTGATGTACTAGCCTGTGTTGAGGTGATGCCTTACTCAGGTGGACTAACTAGAAATATCGTTCAGTGTCTAGACGATTTTGATATTCCTTTATACTTATCCCATACTATTACCGAAATTCGGGGAAAAAACCGTGTAGAAGAAGTCATTGTCTCTCAGGTAGATCAAAACCGGCGCCCAATCGCCGGCACCGAGCAAATCTTTGTCTGTGACACGATTCTATTGTCCGTTGGCTTGATTCCAGAAAATGAATTGAGCCGCAGTGCCGGCGTCATTATGGATAATAAAACTAACGGCGCTATGGTTTATGAAAACATGGAAACCTCGATCCCTGGTATTTTCGCCTGCGGCAATGTCGTTCACGTTCATGATCTAGTAGACTTCGTGACTGCCGAAAGCACACGAGCGGGTGCTGCAGCTGCACAATACCTTTTCCAACAGGAGCAGCTGAAGCAGCAAGATGTTTGTCTTGAAATAAAAAATGGGGCTTGTGTAACCTATGTTGTCCCGCAAAAAATTCGTAAAGACAATGTTCCTAAAAAGGTTGAACTTTTTTTCCGGGTGAATAAAGTCTTTGATGACAGCCAAATCATTGTGAAATCCCACGGAGAGGTTATTGCCCAAAAGCGGAAAAGCTATATAGTTCCGGGAGAGCTGGAAAAGATTCATTTATCGAAAAAGATTTTAGACAAAGCCAGCAATGGTGAAATTGAACTCTCAGTTGAGGAGGTCAGCAAATCATGAAACCATTCATTTGTATCATGTGCCCCAAAGGCTGTCATCTAGCCGTAGACGAAGAAAATGATTACCAAGTCACTGGCCACAGCTGTAACAAAGGAGTAAAATACGGCAAGGCTGAAGCCACCAATCCAATTCGAGTGGTGACCTCCACAGTTGTAGTAAGAAATGGCAACTCCCACCGCTGCTCAGTCAAAACGCTGGATGGCATTCCTAAAGAATCCGTCAGAGAAGCCATGACGATCCTTAATCAGGTTCGACTGCAGGCACCCGTTGAAATTGGTGATATCGTCCTTGAAAATCTGCTAAATACAGGAATTGATGTAGTAGCTACTTGTACGATCCAAGCAAGCTAACGTTGAGGAGGATGCCTTCTCCTCTTTATCATTCAAGCCCCATATTCAACCATTTAGGACAAAAGCAGCTTTCAAACACAGTTATTCGTTAAACTTCAGGTAAGAAAGCACTTAAGGAGTGAGAATATGAATAAACAAATTGAAAGCAAGCAGTTAAGAGTTTTCTCCATCATCGCTTTTGGATTGCCGGTAATCATGGGGCTATTTATGTGGTATGGCTATAGTACGAAAAGGAGCATTGATCTCTTCACCTTGACCCATATGTACTATCCAGCGGCTGGCGCGATGATTGCTCTGTATCTTAGCCGCAAAAATCGACAGCTTATGCCTAAAGCGTTCTTCATTGGTTATTTGATCCAAACTGGTTTAATGATTGTTTGCAGCCTATTAGGATTATTTATTGGTAATAGCACTTTTATGATGATCGGCAGCTTCGTAATGATACTTGGCAGTATTTTTCTATGGATTGCTCTATTGGTTGCCAGAACGGAACGTCGAGAGGCCTATGGTTTACGTAGAAAAAATTGGAAGCTGACCATCGCCTTCGTTTTATTATTTGTGGTGTTGTATATCGCACGAATGGTCATCTACTATCTAATAGAGGGCGGGCTTGGCGGAATGACGGAGAACTTCTCCAAATCCCAAACTTGGTTTGCACTGATCCAAACCTTAATCAGTTATCTTATTATGTTTGGACCTTATTTTGGTGAAGAATACGGCTGGCGCTACTTTTTACAACCTATTTTGCAGAAAAGATATGGCATGATCAAAGGCGTGCTGCTTCTGGGCATTGTATGGGGACTTTGGCATTTACCGCTGAATTTCTTCTTTTATACTTCTCCAGCAATCGGAATTATTTCGGTAGCCAATCAAATCGTTGTCTGTATCACGATGGGAATTTTCATGGGGTTCGTATATATGAAGACTGATAACATTTGGAGTGTTGTTGCCATTCATTTTTTGAATAATAATCTGGCACCTATTTTTTCCGGTGATCTCACTGGTGAATCCATGTCTGGCTACACGATCGGCTGGTCCGATGTTGCTACAGCAGCAGTAATCATGAGCCTTTGCTATGCTTGGCCGATAATCACTAAATACTTCAGGGATAAAAACAACCTGAACCAAACACCCGAAGCTCGGGCCGACCAGATTACTGAAGAAACAGTGCCTAAAAAACACTCAACTACAAAATACGCTTAGAAAAAAGGGGCTCAGCCTACATAGCTGCGCCCCTTTTTTTCTAATGGTAATAGACTTCATCAAGAAATAAGCCTTGTGCTGGCACTGTTTCTCCAGCATTTTCCCTAACCTTACTAGCCAATATTTCGTCAATTGCTTCCGGCTTCATCGTTCCTGCACCAATCCCCAGTAAAGTACCTACAATAATCCGCACCATTTTATGCAGAAAGCCATTACCAACAAAGGTAAAATGCAACAAATTGCCTTCTTCCTCAATTGTAATACTCTCAATCGTACGAACAGTGGATTTCTTAGTTTTCTTCAAAGCCGAAAAGCCCATAAAATCATGCTTGCCAACCAGCTTGCGGCAGGCTTCCTTCATCTTTTCCAGATCCATTTCTTGCGGATAATGATAACTGTAGGATCGCTCAAAAGCAGAGGGAATCTCCGCATTCCAAACATAATAGCTGTACTGTTTTCCAGTAGCATTGTAGCGGGCATGAAAGCGTTCGGCGGCCTCTTCTGCTTTTTTCACCACAATATCCTGTGGCAGATACTGATTCAAGAAAGCAATCATTTCAGTCAAAGGCATTTCACTAGTTGTTTTAAAATTAGCTACCTGACCTCGTGCATGAGTCCCGCCATCCGTGCGGCCAGAACCAATAATTTCAATTTCTTCACCAGTCATTTGCTTGATGATGTTTTCGATTTTCCCCTGAATGGTTTTATCGGAATCCCCCAGCCGCTGCCAGCCTAAGTATCGTTTACCATCATATTCGATGGTTAGTTTAATATTTCTCATATGATCTATTTTACTCCTCTAGTTAAGTTAGCTTTATAGTATCATTTTTCGACTGTCCATAGGTTTTTTTTAGTGACAGACCTTTGATTTTTAAGCAAAATGACTCTTTTACTTAAGAAATTAGTGCGTTTACAGTAACATACCTTCAATTCTAAAAAGACCAATCACCAGCTCCAATGATTGGTCTCCATTTATAAATTTATTTGCCAATGACTAATCTTCTTGTGTACACCGCTTGTCCTGAATGCATCACAGCGTCATCAATTGCTGAAACAACTCGAACCTCTCTCGTTACCGGTGGCGTCCAGCTGGCATCAACAATATCATCTAAACTTTCTTCTTTGAGCTCTTTTAAGTAAGAAATTGTAAAATCGACACTAGCAGACAAATAGTCCAGCAAGATATCTTTATTACTCACCACAACCTTCTCTGCTTCCTCGGGAGTATGGTGCCATTCTTCTGTATCGTCAGGCAAATCCAAAGCAAACTTTTCACTCCACCCGGCTGACAGCCATAGCGGTTCCGTATTATTCAGACCTGAAATCTGAAAGTCCAGCTCACGGGCAGTGTGCCAAATTAGCCAAGTAACTGATTTGATCAATGGCGCTGGCATCGTATTGGCTTCCTCGATACTCATCTGACTCAAGGTATCCTCCAGTCGTTCCTGTGCACGCTTCAAGGTATCAATCGACAATTTTGTAAAATCCATTTATAGTCCTCCTAGTCAAAACAAAGTAGACACTCCTGTCTACTAGTCACTTTACTACAGCGGTTACTTATCAGCAAATTTTCCGTCGCAACGATTAGAACAAAATCGTCCACCTCAGATTTCAAGATTAGTTCCCATTTTCTCCTTAAAAATTAAGGCAAATTAGGCTAATCACTCTTTTTTTCACTGCTGGTCCGACAACCCAAACAAAAAAGCTTCCGAAATTCGGAAGCTCTTAAATGATTTATTTATGGGTGGATGTAAGTTAATCCTGAAGCACTTAAGGTTGCTGTGTTTGGTCCCATTGGTGTTGGGAAGCCCATGCCGCCTTGAGTAATTGTAATAGTATTGCTGCCAGCATCATACGATTGAACGTAAGCTACGTGACCGTAAGCACCATCTGCATTCCATGTTCCAACAGATTGTCCTTGAGCAAAGACCACGATTGAACCTGCTGTAGGAGAGCCATCTACTTGGAAACCGTCAGCCGCTGCTGAAGCTCCCCATTGACAACCATTGCCCCAATAAGTTCCAGCCCATGGAGCGACTGATTTAACATACCAAGTACATTGACCTGGTGAGTAAGCATTGCCTGATCCAGTGTGGTCAACTCTTCCACCAGTGCTAGTTGTTGGAGTTGATACTACTGGAGTCTCAGCTACAGAAGAATTTGTTGTTGTTTCTGCTTTTGGCTCAGTACTTGTTTGTGCTTGAGCTGTTGAACTAGAGCTAGTTTCAGTAGCAGCTGTAGAAGATTCTGCAGTTGCTGCTTGTTCTTTAGCTGCCTTCGCTTGAGAGGCTTCAAATGCTTTTTGAGCTTTCGCTGCTTCTTCCGCTTGGCGTTTTTCTTCTGCTTGACGCGCTTTTTCAGCGTCTTGCTGCTCTTTCAAAATACGTGCTTGTTCAGCTTTGGCAGCTTCTTGTTGTGCTTTTAATTTAGACTTATCTTGTTCAGCAGTTGCTTGCTCAGCAGCATAGTTGGCTTTCACAACATTTAAATCTGCTTGTTTGTTGGCAATTGCATTTTTTTGCGTTTCTAATTCTTTTTGGTTTTCAACAAGCTCAGCCACTTTTTCTTCATTGGCTTTGACTTGCTTCTCAACCTCTAGTTTATCTTCTTTTTGTTGCTCCATTAAAGTTTTGTTCGCTTTAACCATGGTATTCATCGCTTGAACACGACCAACAACATCAGATAAAGAATCAGCATCCAATACTGCATTCACATAATTAGTTGCTTGACCATTTACTTGTGCATCACGCGCTTGGCTTTCAATCAACGCTTCACGTTTAGCAATACGAACCTTCAAGGTCGCAATTTTATCTTGTAATTTCATTGTATCTTCGTTTAATTTTTCTTGTTTTGCTTCTAAGTCTTTTACTTGTCCGCTTACTGTTTCAATTTCAGCAGTCATTTCATTGATCTGCGTTTGAACAGATGATTGTTTTCCTTGCAACTCACTAATTTTTTGATCTTTTTCTTGAATTTGTTGATCATAGTTATCGGCTAAAGCAATGTTTGGCACCGCTGATAAAGCTAATGTACATACCAATACTGCTGATAATAAAGTCTTCTTCACTAAATAATTCCTCCGGTTACTTTACTTAATATGTAAGTTATAAATTCTTTAAGGTCAGAAGCAATTCTACCATAGTGATATATCACACATATGAATAGAATATTACAAAAATATTTCAATCCAGTTTTTTTATATTGCCTCAACCATATAGGTAAGTAAGTGCAAGGAATTCAAGTCTTCAAAACTCCTTGTTATTTTTAACTATTCTAATCTAGCAGAAAAACTGCTTAGTTCCTGATTCGTAAGCGTCAGATTGACTTTAAACGTATTGATTATTTGCTTCCAGCAGCCTAATTTAGGCTTTATAAGCGCGAAAAAAGTTCAACGAGAATTCGCTGAACTTTATAGTTTATTTTATTCCATAGTACCTTGAATACCAAGGAAAATTTGTCCTTTTGTCTTTGGCATGCTGAAAAGGTACACGAATGAAACTCGTCTACCTTTTCAGCATTAAATCAATTAGCTTACCGTTCCACATCTCCTCTTGTTTTGTTCAAGTACTGTTCAACTTCTTCAGCACTAAACTGATTACAGTCGCCTTCAACTGAATGTTTCAAGGCAGAGGCATAAGTAGCAAAATCAATCGTTCTTTGCGGAGACATTTCGGTCCTCAAGCAATGTATGATTCCAGCCGTAAAGGCATCGCCACCGCCAACCCGGTCGACAATATTTGACATATCAATAACTTCAGATTGATAGAAAGCATTGTTCATAAAAAGATTTCCCTGCAATCGATGATGATTGGTAGTCAATACTTCGCGAGTTGTTGAGTAGAAAACCTTAATGTTGGGATACATTCCTCTCATTTTGCTATAGTAATAGGACAAATCCTCCCCAGACTTCTCAGGAATCTTAAAAAAGTTGAACGCGTCTAAACGTCCTGCTGAACACCAATCAACATATTTAGCAATTGTTTGAATATAGCGACTACACGCATTTACAGACCACAGCTTTCCTCGATAATTAATGTCTAAGCTAACCATAATCTGCCTTTTCTTCGCTTCCTTTAGTAAATAGACTATCCACTTTTCCCACTGTGGAGAAATCGCTGGCGTAATACCCGAAAGATGAAAAAGATCTACATTATGGAACAGCTCATCTAGGTCCCATTCCAGCTCAGTCATTTTAGCAAAGCTGGAGTAATCTCGATCATAAATTACAGAAGAAGAACGTAAGCCCGCACCTGTTTCCAAGTAATAAATGCCTAATCGGTCACCACCAACTAATAAATTCGTGATATCCACACCATACTTTAGTAAATGCTGCTTGGCTCCTGTTCCTAAGGCATGATCGGGAACTTTGCTGGCAAATTTCACTTGATGACCGAAATTGGCTAAAGAGATCGCCGTATTGGCTTCGGCACCGCCAAAATGAACAGCTAGCTGATTACTCTCACTTAAGCGTTGATTGTCAAGGGTAGACAATCGCAGCATGATCTCTCCCATTGTTAGAATTTTAGGCATGATTTATGCTCCCTTGATCTTTTCAAATTCAGCCATGTACGCTTTGGCCGCATGAGTAACCCCTTCATAATCCTCGGTCTCAGCAGGTTTTAAAAGATTTCCTCCGACACCGACAGTTATAGCCCCAGCTTCGAACCACTCATGCATATTTTCCAGTGAAACTCCTCCAGTTGGCATGATATTGACTTGGGGCACCGGTGCCTTGAAGGCAGAGATAATTGAAGGCCCATAAGCAGATCCTGGAAACAGTTTTATGATATCTGCTCCAGCCTTTAGTGCAATTATTATTTCACTCATTGTCATACAGCCTGGGAGATAGGGTACTTGGTACAGATTGCATAACTCTGCAGTTGCTTGATCAAATGTAGGACTCACGACAAATTCAGCCCCAGCCAAAATCGCTAACCGTGCCGTCACAGAATCCAGCACTGTACCTGCACCAATTACCACTTCACAATCAGTATTTTCTCGGTTTAATTCTGTGATCACTTCAGCCGCATTAGGTAAAGTAAAGGTGATCTCGATTCCTTTCACTCCTCCTTGAATGAGCGACTGGCAAGTTTTCTTTCCTTGTTCCTTTGTAGTTCCCCGCACAACAGCAATCACACCAGCTTTTTCAAGTTTCTTTAGTACTTCTACTCGTTTCATTTCTCAACATCCTCTTCTGGCTTTCAAACAATACTACCAATTTCATTTCCATTCATTTGTGGACCATAGTCAACCTTCAAACGTGCTGCATCCATTTCGGGAAAGACCACGATTATCGAATTATCTTTATTATTTTTCTCAAGAATAGATAGATCAATTTTTGCCAAAAGTGTGTCCTTGTTAACCTTCTGGCCTTCTTCTACTAATATCTCATAACCTTCACCTTGTAATTCGACCGTGTCAATTCCCATATGAATCAATGCTTCTTCACCATTTTCAGCTTTTACAATTACCGCATGTTTAGTTGGAAAAATAGAAGAAATGGTTCCATCGAGTGGTGAGTAAACTTCGCCATTCTCAGGTTTAATTGCAAATCCTTCACCCATCATTTTCTTCGCAAAGACTGCATCATTCACCTCAGTAATACTAGTTACATTTCCTTGAACAGGATTATAAATCTTCTCAATTTTTTCTGATTTTTCAGTCTTCCTTTTTTGTTCTTCCTGCTCCATTGCCTCATTAGGATCAAAGAAGAAGTAAACTAACCCTCCTGCTACCAGCATCCCAGTTAAATGAATGATGAAATAGTCTCTAATTCCAGTAGCACTATATAAATAAGTCACTAGACCAGGAATTGCCGCGACGCCCATTCCGGTACTTTTTGCATGCAATAATCCGGCGATCCAACCAGCAGCTGCTCCACCAGTCAAGGCAAAAAGAAATGGTTTGCCAAACTTTAAATTCACTCCAAAAATCGCTGGTTCCGTGATTCCTAAAAATGCCGGTAAAGAAGCAGACATTAAGAAGCCCCGTTTCTTTTTATCTCGAACTTTCCAGCCCGTTACCAATGCTACTGTTGCCTGCGCAATGATTCCCCCGGTAATCATCGCATTAAAGGGATTAAAACCCGTGTTGGCCAATAGATCTGTTTCCAGTGCTAAGAAAATATGGTGCATCCCCGTGACAACAATTGCCTGCTGTGTGCCGCCGATAATTAGTCCACCCAAGCCAAACGGCAAACCAATCACTGCTTTGGCTGCACCTAAAACGAGCAACTCAATATACTGACAAATAGGACCAATGATAATCAGACCTAGTAATCCTGCAACCAAAATTGTTGTAAAGGGAGTTACGATCAAATCCAGAACATCAGGGACTCTCTTCTTTAAGAACTTTTCAGTTTTGGCAGCAATAATCGCCACCATCAATGCAGGCAGAACTGAGCCTTGATAACCAACTACATTCAAATCTATCCCGAAAAAGCTGAATGTGATAGCATCCGCTACTCCTTTTGCCACATCGCTAGGGTTGGGCAGTAATGGATTTACCAACATTAATCCCAAAACAATCCCTAATACTGGACTACCTCCAAATTGCTTCATCCCGGCCCAAGCAATTAGAACTGGCAAAAAGGTAAAGGCCGTTTTCATTAAAATTGTTGCGATTGTCAACACGTTAGGATTCATCTCAACCCCAAAAGCATTAATACAGTTAATAAATCCACTAAACAACCCGGTAGCTACTAACACCGGAATGACTGGAATAAAAATGTCACCTAAGATTCTAGATACTTTTTTAGGTAGAGACATTCCTTCATAGAGGTCACCCTTAATATCAGTATTCAACTCATCACTCGAACTTCCGACTACTATGTTATATACCCGATCCACAAAACCTGTTCCTAGAATAATTTGATACTGCTCTCCTGCAAAAAATTGACCCTTAACTCCATCAATAGTCTCAATAGTTGCTTCATCGACTTTTGCTTTATCATTTAAAGTAAGACGTAAGCGAGACGAACAATGCCCAACTGCTCGAATATTTTCTTTCCCACCAATCGCCTCAATGATTGCATTTGCTACTGCTATATCTTTACTTTGATTCATTTTCAATTCCTCCTTTAAGGTCTTCCAGCAGAACCATCAGGTAAACGACACAACGTCCATTCCGCCATACGGTCATGCGTTGGAAAGGCTGCCGCAGCCTCTTCATCAATATCAACACCAATTCCTGGCTGATCATTCAAATAAATATACCCATCCTTGGCAACTGGGGTACCTGGAAATACTTTATAGGTGTTTTCCTTGATACTGCAGCTCCATTCTTGAATGCCAAAATTCGTTGATGTGATACTCAAATGTGTATTCACTGCATGTCCAATTCCAGTCATGTCGCCAGGCCCATGCCAAGCTGTTCTAACGCCATAGGCATCTGCCAGTGCAATAATTTTCCTTGTTGGGGTAATTCCACCTACTTGACTAAGATGAAGTCTCAAATAGTCAATCGTACGATTTTGAATAAGATCCATCCACTCATGCGGATTGTTGAATAATTCCCCCATCGCCAAAGGAATGTTCGTATGTGCTCTCAAATGCTCAAACCATTGAACCTGCTCGGGTGGCAATGCATCCTCTAGGAAGAGTAGATCAAATTTTTCTAATTGATTGGCAAATTTCACTGCGTCACTCGGTGTTAACCGTTCATGAACATCGTGACAAAGCTTGATGGAATCACCAAATTTTTCTCGTAATTTTTCAAACCCTTCAATCATCGTCTTCATGTAAACATCTGGATCGTAATAGACTCCTGGAGTGCTTTCATTTGGCAGATGCATGGCTTGATTATTGCCCCCGTAGCCGCCAATCTGTACTCGAATTTGTCTCCATCCTTGATCTACTCTCGTCTGTACCAGTTCAACGGCATCACTGACACTCTGTGCATCTGCATGAATATACGCTGGAACTGCATCACGAACTTTTCCACCAAACAATTGATAAAGAGGCATATTAGCTAATTTCCCTTTAATATCCCATAACGCCATATCAATACCAGACAATGCATTGTTCAGTACAGGTCCATTTCTCCAATAACTGCTTACCGAAGCTGTTCGCCAAATGTCTTCGATGCGCTGCGGATCTTTTCCTATCAAAAAGGGTTTTAAATACTTTTCAATAGCTGTTACTACTACTTCATATCGTTGCGTAAATGTGGCACAACCTACTCCGTAAATACTTGGATCATTCGTTATTACTTTGACAGCTACTAAGTTAATTCCTTCCGGAGCTGTTGCAATGACTTTGATGTCCTTAATTACTAACGCTTTCATAAATAATAAGACCTCTTTCCTAAATTTGACTCAAGTATAATCGATTCTTTTTTCTGCGCCTATAGATCCTGACAGCTTATGTAAATGATTCAGCGATAGATTCTTTTCCCAAAAACTGGAATTTTTCCCAGCTTACCAAATAAAAAAACTCCCCAATCAGGGAGTTGCCTCTTGTTTATACTCTATATAGCGTAGAAATAAAATACTGACTAAAATAAAATATGGATCAAGTACACTGTACTTTTTTCCTTTACCAATTGGTACTTGGTCTAAGTTCACAAAAATATTTTCATTGCTGAAGTGAGCAATCTGATTCTCAGAAAAGCTGGTAATGACAACAAACGGAACCCCCTTTACCTTCAAATCTTTAGCAAATGAATGGGCATTGTCAGATCTTCCTTTTAGCGAAATAATAAAAACTAAATCCTCCGTAGTTAAAGTATCCGTCAAAGAGCCAATCTCGTCCACTCCTTCAACTACGTAGAAATGTTCATCTCCTGCTAGAAAAACCCGACGCATTTCCTGGGCAACCGCTCTCTGTAAGGTTCCAGTACCATAAATAAACACCTTTTTACTATTTTGAATAAGCTGGAATACCGTTGTAAAATCACGATACTTTAATTCATTCATTGAATTAGAAATAATTGATACATAACGATCAATTAAGTTTCCTTCCAATTCCTCTGCCTCTAACTCCAATTTCAAAGCATATTTTAGTTCTGAAAAACCATTAAATGATATCTTCTGTGCAAATCGATGAATACTCGATTTTGAATAATTACATTTTTTTGCCAAATCAATTAACGTTGATTCTGATGCTTCTTTTTTATGATTAGAAATATATTTCCAGATAGCCAAATCATTATCATTAAGCTCGAAAAAGTACTTACTTACTAGCTCTTCTACTTTATTAGACACTGCTTTCCACCCCGTTAAGCCGTATTTTCTTCATTGTACAACATAATAAAAGGCTTAGCGATATGGTTTTGTGTTGAGAGAATTGATGTGTCAGTATTATTTAAATTTTTAACCACCTCTTTGTGGAAATTATTAGTTTTAGCTGTTGATTTTGGACTTGTATCATTTTTAGTACAAAGGCAGCGTATCCACACCGAAACCGAAAAAAACCACTCAACAACGACATTGATTGGCTAATTTTCGTACTCAACTATTCAATTCAATCGAGAACTTGTTCGTCTTATCATTTTAAGTTCTCTATTCACTCAACCAGACAACATCATCAATGATCTGATAAATTGTATCTTCTGAATTTTCTTCTATTAAATAGGCTGAATTTATAATTTTATTTACATCTTTTAAGGACCATAGTTTATTCTTTACATCTTCAAACATTTCTTGCTTAGACCATTGCGTTAGAAATATTCCTTCGTCCCAAGTTAACTGGGTAGATGCTTCAATTTTTAGCTCTGCAGGTAAGGCAGCACTAGATTCAACCTCTGAAAAGAGCGTATCATAGTTATGCAATGATTCGCGATAACTTGCTACAACCTGTGATTGCATGAAGTCATTTTTGAATATCCATATCTTTAAGTAATAAGGTTCATCAAGTTCTTCCAACCTTTTCTTCCAAGAAAGATAAACATCAATTAATGCATGAACGATCAAACGTTTATACCAATTAGGTAACGTGTACTTTCTAAGGGAACAAAATGGACAGCTCCACAGCTTTGCGTAGTAGATAGATTTTTGTTCCAACTCATCTAAGTCTAAAACTTCATTGTCCATTATCCAATAATCTACATCCTTTAACCGTCTTTTCCACCCGCGAAGCTTTTGTTTTTTATAGTCAAATTTCCATCCCATATTATCTCCTAATTTAAAGCCCAAACCTCATTTATCTTACTCAAAAATCCATCAGACAATGCATATTGATGGCATTTTGCATACATTCTGAGTTTATAAATATCAAGGGGCGTGAACTTTTTAGATTATAAAGCAAGCGTTGATCACTTCTCTCGATTTTCCTCGCTCCGATAAACCAAACCTAATCCTTTTAAGAAATTACGCGCATACTTATCTCCACAAGGTTTGAAGTTGCGATGTCCTTCTTTTCGTAAAATAGCCCCAAGCTCCCCCTTTGAAGGATAGACTTTTGCCTCAGCAAGAATGGCCAACATGTCATCACTAGTCAGGAATAGTGCAATCTTCAGCTTTTTCAGAAGAATATTATTGATATATTTGATCTCCTTGTTTTGAGGCTGTACTTCTTCCACAGGTTTATCTTTTTGCGGACCGCGTTTAAGAATGATGAAACCATTCAAAAAGGCATCTAATTCTTGATTGTCTATAGGCTTCAAATACACATTGTCTTCCTCACGTGAAGCAGGCTTCACTTTAGTCAACATCTTATGCATATCGTCCTTAGTAATCGTGATTCCACCTAGCTCAAAAGCTTCGATAAGATCAGCATCCTTAATATCAATTGCATATCTTAAACGTAACAATCTGTCATTATTGTTCATTTAATATCTCCTTGTTTTCGTTTTTCTAATTGAAAATCTCGAGTATAGATTTCATTCATCATACCTGTTGTAGTATACCTTACAATCAATTGCTTTAGTGAGGCAAATGGAAATTTAGCAAGATACTCCAGACTATCCAGACTATGTAGTACCTTTCTGTTCATACAGGAATTATTGTAAATAAGGATCGAGACAATGGGGACTTGTTGCTAACAGCTTCACGAAAAAGACATTTAGAATTACACATATGTAGGAAACATTCCTGTACATGAGGTGTAATTTCTAAACGCCTTTATTCATTCAAAGCAAAAAGTCATTGCTATTACTAAGCTTAACTATGGGAATTCAGTCATTCGTTCACGTTCAAATACCATTGATTCCCTAAATAATTTTGCCAAGGATTCACTATCCTGTTCTCCTAGATATTCCATATATTGACCTCGCCATTCTTTTCTGATAACAATCGGCACTCCTAAATATTTCATACTCAGGTACATCAATAGTAGGCGTCCGGTTCGCCCATTTCCATCAGAAAAAGGATGGATTCGTTCAAACTGAATATGAGTATCTGCTAATACTTCCAAAATTTCTTGTTCATCAGTTAATAAATCTAGACGGTAGTTTGTATTGTCAGCCCATTGACTCATTAGTAATGGCATTTCCTCCGGCACAGCCGTTTTGAATTCCGCTCCACGGATCGCATTTTGCTGCGTTTTAAACTGACCCTTATCATGCTGCAGACGATCTGTTAGCAGAAAATGAAATTGCTTGATTTCTGCTATATCTAATGACTGATTTTCAGCTAACAATCCGATCAAATAATCAAAGGCTTGCTTATGATTTTCAATTTCATAAAATTCACGAATGCTTTTACCGCTGCTGGGAAGCGTTCCTTCTAAAATGATAGAGACTGTCTGTGGCAAACTTATTGTGTTGCCTTCTATTCCACTGGAATGATACGCCATTCGGACAAGCACATCATCTAAATAATCTTGAGAAACATCCATGTCTTTTCCTCCCCACTCGTGCTTACACTATTTTATTATACCTTAATCGAGCTACTCAAAACACTTGTAGCTTTTATATCTACACTGACACTAGCATCTAATGTTCAAATGTCCTCAAAAAAATACTTACTTATATTACGAACCCACATATCGCAAATAATACTTTCAAAAACCGCATTACTCAGTATCCCTCTCCCTATCATAAACCAATGATAGTCATGACTTTTCTCGATAGCATCAGATTTCTTATTACTATAGCTAGTGACAAAAATCGGGAATGTTCGTGATTTTTGCAGGTGGTCAGACTATAATAAATGTAGTGATGAGGAGTGGAGGTAGTACGGTGATTGAAGCATTTATTGAAAAGGATGTTATTCGACAAGTCAAGTTGATCGAATACCTTTATGAGTTAGAAAAGCTGACCTTGCGTGAGGTTGCCAAGCGACTACAAGTGACAACGAATACAGTGAAACGAGACTTTGATAAAGTCGTCTTAATATTAGAGGAGCAAATCGAGTTTTCTGAAATCACCAGTACAACGATTTCCATTATTTTTAATAGCTCCTTTACGCGTTATGAATTAATTAAAATGATCTACCAAGATTCGTATTTTTTAAAAACATGTGCGTATTATTTGCTTGGTGAATCCGATTATCTGACTCTAGTAGAAGCAGAATTTATTTCAGTTGCTAAAGCTTTCACAATAAAGAAACAGGTAGAAAACTATTTCAAGGCAGCAGAGATCATGGACGAAAATGGTGCCTTCATTAATAATGAAATTCGCTATCGTTTAGTCCTTATTTCTGTTTGGATGCGATGCGATGTATTGGATAGGCTGATTGTTTCAGATAAGTATAAAACTGCTACTGTTTTTGTTGATCAAGTCTTATTCAAGTTTGCCAATGGCTACGAAAAAAACAAAAGAGAATATCAATTTTTGCTGCTGAATACCTACTTGTCGCTCAGTCGCTTTAAAGATTTTTCTTTAATTTATGAAGAAGAAGCCATTACCTATTTGAAAAATACACCGACTTTTCAACAACTGATGGATGTTAATGACTTGATTTTAACGAAAGAAAAATTACCAGAAACTGAAATTCAATATCTGGCTTCGATTTATAAAACGATCCCTTTAAACACGAGTAATTACTTAATTGTGGAAATGAACTATCAGAGGGAAAGAGAATTGATGATCGATAAAAACTTTATGGTTCGACAATTGCTTAAAAATTTTGAAGATGAATTTTCTGCTGATTTGTTCAACCATATTCTATTTGAAAAACCCTTTATGAATTTTATCTATTCTTTATGGCAGGAAACCCAAGCTTTTTCTGTTGAAAAGCATTTTTATCTAAGTGACCAGCAATTACAGTTAGCAGAAAGAATCAAGCAAGTCTTAGAATCTTGGCAGAAACACTTCCATTTAGAAACAGAAGTCATATTCAATCAGACCACACTTGAAAAGTTCTGCTCTCAAGTAACCGTGAGTTTGATGCAAAAAAGAACCCCAAAATTTGTTTTTTTCTTTATTGCAGAAGATGAACTATCCCATACTATTTACCGGGAGAACTTAAAACGTTGGTTGAACTTGGACTATAATGTTATTGATAGCACTATGTATTATTCCTTAGATGAATTACCAATTTATGTCAAAGACTGGCCAAGTATCGTTATATGCGAGCGATCGCTAAAATACGATTTCACGATTCCCGATTCACTCACCTTCTTTGCAATCTCACGAAACTCGATTTTAGAGGATACCAAAAATATTTTATCCTATGTTTATAACTGGAAAACTGAATAATACCTCAAAAGAAGACAGCTGTACCTTAGAAAAGCCATTCTGGCACTAGGGCTACAGCTGTTTTCTTTATTTTTTCATCTTTTGTGAAAATCCATGAAATAAGATAGAAAATATCCTGGAAAAGAAATTGTATACTACTCTCGAAAAAAGAAATAAATCTATTTTATTAAAGGGAGTGTTTACAATGACTGCATTAAAAAAAGCAATGATTTTTTCTATTGGTTTATTGTTACCACTGACTTTTCTAGGATTCGCAAAGCAAGATGATCATTCTAATGCAAGTGCAAAAGACACGATGCCCCCTAAAATCGAGCATATCGCAGACTGCACGTTGACATTGAGCGAAGCAAAAAATTTTGATCCAATGGAAAATGTACAATCTTTTGATAACGTAGATGGAAATCTAACAGAAAAAATAAAGCTAAACAGTGACTTAAAGAAGGATACGGTTGGAAAATATGAATTGATTTACTCTGTAGCAGACAGCAGCGGCAATAAAACTTCTAAAAAACGAACAGTCACAATTGTTCCAGACAAAGAAGCCCCTTCAACTGTTGAGCCTGCTGTTTCTGATCAACCAAAATCCGTTGAAGCAGATACTCCAGTTGCTGAAAATAATCCGGACGTTTCTGAAACTGTAGAACCAGTTGCGGATAATACTCTTTCAGAAAATCAACCTGCCTTGGTCGAAGAGAATACAGCACCCGTTCCTGAAGCTGAACCAGTCATGATCCAACAAAATTCTACTATCAGCTTTTTAGGTAGTACCATTCCCTTCATCAATTGTAATGGCGCTAGTGCAGCTCCTAGCAGCGGCGCCGGTACATGGACAGGGACAGGAATGGTCAATGATGGCGCACCTACCCACTTCATTGGGCATAATCCTGGTGACTTTGCACCAGTAATGAACATCACAGTGGGCACACCAATTACCGTAGTTGATGGGCAAGGCAACACCCGTACCTACACAGTTTATGAAGTACTTGATGTCTATGATGACGGAATTAATGTCCATGACCCAAACGACGATATTTGGGGTAGAGTAATTGATGCTGGGGGAGAACGCATCTCTCTTCAAACCTGCATCACTGATTCAGTGAATCGAATCGTTTTAGCAAGCTAAAAACAATTCTACAGATCAATAAAATGAACCCTGTAAATAGTACGCAGAAAAAACGTGTACAAGTTTACAGGGTTCATTTTGTTCAGTGATCCTATTTTTATTGATTCAACCTCTTTTTGTTTAGTGTAAGAATGTATACATAGAAAAATAGTTAAATGGATGCTTCATTATGGCAGCCTCTTGATCGGAGGATACTGTTTCAGTTACTTATGATATGGACTATTCGTATTTATCCGAAACGCTCGATAAATCTGCTCCACCAAAATCAACCGCATCAGCTGATGAGGATAGGTCATCTTCCCAAAGGATATTTGAGCATTGCTGCGCTTCATGACTTCTGGACTTAGACCTAATGATCCACCGATAACAAAGACGAATTGACTGTTGCCAGAAACCTGCAGCCGATCCAGTTGGGCTGCAAAATCTTCGCTGGTGGGATTTTTACCTTCTATAGCTAGTGCATAAACGTATTCGCCTTCTTTGATCTTGGATAGAATCCGTTCGCCTTCTTTTTGTTTGACCTGCTCCATCTCGGCTTCGCTTAATTTTTCGGGAGCTTTTTCATCAGGTACCTCTAAAATCGTTATTTTTGCGTATTTCGACAAACGTTTGACATACTCAGCAATCCCTTGAATTAAGTACTTCTCTTTGAGCTTTCCCACAGTTATGATTTTAATATTCATTTTATTTTCCTCTTTTCCACTTTTTTATCCACACTAATCACAGGTTTATCCACAAAACTAGTGGATAAAAAGCCTGTTTTGACACGAATGTTCTTTGCAAACATATGTTTTCCCCAGACTTATCCCCGTTATCCACACAACTGTGGATAACTATATATTGCTTTTTAACATAGTTTTCCCAGACTTTTCCACTAGAATTGTGGAAAAGTGTTCTAAATTTTTTCATGTTATAAAAAATAATTACCTAACTTCTTCATAAAAAAGTCAAAACACCATAGTAGACTAACCTTAGATAAAAATACTATACTCAATATAACGTATATTTAAGTAAAGGTGGAGGAATAAAAATGATGGATAGAAATGATATGACCCCTACTCCAAAAAAATCTAATGGTTTCTTTAAACGTTTTGGTATTGGCCTATTAGGCGGTTTGGTTGGGGCAGGCTTGATATTTGGGATTTACTATGCAGCAACTAGTGCTGGTTCTGGTGACAATGTCAGCGGCTCGCCAAGTGCTGGCAGTACTCAGGTCAGCAACATGAAGGTTGACGCAAATTCAGACATTACTGGCGCTGTTGAAAAAGTTCAAGGCGCAGTAGTCTCCGTGGTTAACTTGCAAAAACAACAGCAACAGCAGCAAAATGGTTTAGGCGGCTGGTCAGATATTTTTGGCGGCGGTAATAGCGGAAACAGTGGCGAAGAATCCCAGGATAGCCAAAGTGAAAGCGACAGTGACGGCAATTTAGTAGAGGCTTCTGAAGGCTCTGGTGTCATTTATAAACGTGAAGGAAACACAGCATACGTAGTAACCAATAATCATGTTGTTGAAGGTCAAAATGGGTTGGAAGTATTGCTAAAAGATGGTTCCAAGGTAAAAGCTGAACTAGTCGGAACCGATACTTATACCGACTTGGCTGTTTTAAAGATTGAGTCGGACAAGGTTGCGGACATTACACCTGCTACTTTTGGGGATTCTGACAGCTTGAAGGCTGGAGAACCAGCGATTGCTCTAGGTTCTCCATTAGGTTCTCAATATGCAAACTCCGTGACTGCAGGCATCATTTCTTCACTGGGTCGTCAAGTAGTCAGCCAAACGAGTGAAGGTCAATCTGTGAATATTAATGCCATTCAAACAGATGCTGCAATCAACCCTGGGAACTCCGGTGGTCCACTAGTAAACATTGCCGGACAAGTTATCGGTATTAACTCTAGTAAAATTGTTCAAACTGAATCTAATGTAAGTGTTGAAGGGATAGGTTTTGCAATCCCAAGTAATGATGTGGTGAATGTCATCAATCAACTGGAAACTGATGGAAAAGTAACCCGACCTGCTTTAGGAATTACTATGCATAACCTGTCGGACTTAACTAGTCAACAGCAAGAACAAATCGTGAAGGTGCCTAGCTCTGTGACTCAAGGTGTGGTTGTTGCATCTGTTCAAGGAGCTACCCCAGCTGAGAAAGCCGGCTTGAAGCAATATGATGTGATTACCAAAATCGATGGTGAAAATGTTTCTACTGGTGTTGAACTGCAATCAGCTTTGTACAAACATAAGGTTGGCGACACAGTTGAAATTACCTACTATCGCGAAGATAAAGAGCATACAACTAAAGTTGAACTGTCACTAGATTCTAGCGCATTGCAAAAACAAGCAACTAACCAACAAAATCAACAAGGTGAATAACTAAAAGGGCGGTCGCGAGATCGTCCTTTCCCATATGCAAAAGAAGCAGAGAAATCCCCAATTACTTGGTCGATTTCTCTGCTCCTTTGCGTTTTATCAGTGGTTTGTAGACAACATAATAACCAATTACACCAATCATTACAACAATGGATACGATGCCTCCAACAACAGGTGCTGTCGGCCTGTAGACAAGTCGAATCTGATGGCTTCCCTTTTTAGGAACATTAACTGACAAAAAACTGCCGAAAACTTTATTAGTCTCTACTTGCTGATTATCAATATAAACCTTCCAGGCATCATCGTAAGGAATCGACAAGTACACTGTCTGATTGTCTTCCTCAGCGTTTAACGTGCCTCGCAGCTGATCGTCTCGTTGTCCTTTTAAATCAAATGCAAATTCATACTTATCATTCAACAGTTGATCAAAGTTTGTTTCATCCAACGTAGCGATTTCTGCCTGTTTAAAGTTAAAGTCTTTCTTACCTTTCAACTCAACCGTAACCTGCTCACCAGCTTCAAAATCGCCTAAGTTGAACAACTGATTGGTTTGAATCCCAATTGCCGTTTGGTGTTTTTTGCCATTGACTAACAGCTCATCTACATTCTTCCAATAAACCTTAGGCAAATACATGAAAAGCTTACCGTTCTCAGTGGTCTCTAAGGTAAAGGTATTAGGTGTCGTTCCTAGAGTCATTTTAGCTGGTTGGAAATAGTGCTTCTCCTGTTTCTTCAGTGCCTGCAAAATACTTTCCTGGTTTTCGATTACCTTGTTAGGCTGCAATTTTACTTGGCTGTCCTCCAACAGCAACCCCATTCCTAATGCTTCAGTATTCTCGTACACATAGAGATTATGGGATTGCTTAATAGCCTCCCGATCATCTATATCCTGCGGCTTAATAGAATAGCGAATATTCAACAATAAATTCAATACTGGATTTTCATCTACATAAGTAAAGCGTCGGACATTCCGCGAATAAATTCCCAAATTGACTAAGGTATCCAAAACATCCTTTTCCAAAGTAGACGTATAACTAGAAATATCAGCAAAATTATACAAAAAGGAGTCATTGTAGCTGTTGTAGGCAATCGAAAAGCCATCATTTTTTTGATCCGTCTTTTCATTGATTCGCCAGAGTGTCGGCGAAGAGTTCAGCCCCTCAATCAGCTCACTTTGATTGTCGTAAAAATCGGCGAACTTGCTTTGACTGCCAAAGGGAACCGCTCTTAGAGATTGCTGATAATTAAAGCCTAGCTCGAAAAAGGTCACACAAGCGATAATGCCAATTAACCAGTGATAGTTTTTCCGCTTCATCACAATAAGTAAAAATACGTACAACCAAATTAGCAGCAAGCTATACCAAAGATAAGCCGTATTTCCTATCAGTTCATTTTTAATAAACCAGCGTTCACTCAGTGATCGTTCAAAATTTACACTTACTGGTGCCAGTAAAAGCAAGATAGTAAATACACCTGCAGCCTTGACCAAAGTCTGAGTCACTTGCTCCTTATCCAGTTTCAACCAAGCCGCATAAGCAAAGCGAATCATCAACAAACTGAAAATGAACACATTACGGTAAGGAAATCCGGCCGGACTTTGAAACATGTGCCAGACTGTATTAATCAGTTGGACAATAAAGGACAAAAACAAGGCCAACATCAAGAAGAAGGTACCCTTTTTTTCACGTTTATCAATCTGTTTACAAAAGAAGTAGGTGATAAACAATAAAACCATTAAGATACCTGAGTACATCGTCGGCAGATGCTGTAGGCGATCCTCGAACTCATAGGTACCTATTCCCAGTTCTCCAAAAGCTGACAAAGCGAACCGAGGAGTTGGAGCAAAGCTTAGCGGATCAAAATTGGTTTTCGCAGTCCGCAGCATTCCCACTAATGATGGAAGTAAAATAAAGCTGGTAGCAATCCCCGCTAAAAAAGAAACGACAAAAAACTTCTGCCACTCGCGCCAGAGGGTCTTTAATTTCCAAGCACCTTTTTCCGGATGACCCAGCCAGTAAAGATATACGCTGTAAATAACAGCATATAAGCAAACCATGTAGCCTAAATAATAATTAGTTACGATCGTCGCAAACAGCGAGAGCCCATACAGTGCTCCGGTTTCCTTCCGCCATAGTTTTTCTAAGCCAAAGGTCACTAGCGGCAGTAAGATCAGCGCATCCAGCCACATAAAATTTAAGCTGTAAGCCACCACAAAGCCGCATAAGCTGTAGGACGTTGAAAAGATGATTGTTGTAAAGCTAGGCTTACCGAAGTGGCGAGCCAAATAGTAATACATAGTACTTCCCATCGTAGCGATTTTGGCAGTAATGATCCAGATTAATGCAATCGGCAGGTTTTTATCTTGAAAGAACAGACAAATCAAATTATAAGGACTGATTAAATAATAGCCGCTCAAGGCCTCGATTGAACCACCAATACCGTTTGAGAAGGAATACAGACTGACTCCTTCATCAAAGAATCGCTTAAACAGACTCATGAACTCCAAGTACTGAGTTCCGATGTCACTCACTAATAAATTGTTATCACCAAAAGGAGCAATCGCCAGTGAGTGCCAAATCAACAGCATGATAACAAACGGCACTAGAAAACTCCCTAGTCCGCGCAAAAATTTCTGTCTGGTCATTTCAACCTCCTTGATACAAAATTTCATTTTTTCAGAAATTTTCTTTATTCTAATCAAGGATAGCCATTATCTGAATTTCTGTCAAAAGTCTTAAGACCGATTTAACAAACAATTAGTAGGATATTTTTCAAAAAAACACGGTTTTTTATGATTTTCAGCAAAAAAATAGCCAAACGAAGGGGTTCTTCGTTTAGCTATTGCTTATTTTCCTACTTGAAAAGCTTCGCCCACTACGGCATCTTCATTAAGAACCAAGATTCCTTTTTTCTCTGAGGCATTCGGCAGATGCAATTCTTTAGCTGAACAAATCATGCCATAGCTTTCCACGCCCCGTAATTTGCCAGGCCAGATCATTAAACCATCAGGCATCATAGCACCTGGTTTAGCAACTACCACTTTTTGTCCAGCCGCAATATTGCTGGCACCGCAGACAATTTGCAGTACTTTTCCGTTATCTACTTCTGTTTCAGTGATATGCAAATGGTCTGAATCAGGATGATCGACACAGGTCCTCACGTAGCCTACTACGATTTTCGGTTCATCGTCTGATGCTAAGCGTTCTTCAAAACCAGCCATTTCCATTTGTTTATTCAATACACCAATTTCTTCATCATTCAAAGTTACCTGACCCTTGCCTTCAATCGTCAAATATTCGGAGACGTTGAAGAAATTCCAAGCAACAGTTTGTCCTTCGTTGGTTTGAATACGCGCAACATTTGCTTTACGCTCAGTTTGATTTTCTTTGTTTTCATCATTGGCAACGATCACTAGTAGTGTATCGCCGATTGTTTCCTTATTATAAGCAAAAATCATGCTGTGACCTCCCTTTAATCCTCTGGTATCTTAACAAAAAAAGCAAAAAAGTTCATGAGAGATTTTTCATTTAATAAAACTACTTTGATGCAAAAGAAAAGCTGGCTATTCACCAGCTTCTTTACTTGGATGAACGATAAGTACATCACAAGGTGCTTCCTTAATGACATAGCTTGCTACACTACCAGTCATAAACCGTTCAACCGCATTTAACCCCGATTGTCCAACCATAATTAGATCAATGCCATATTTTTCTGGCAGCTTGTGAGCCATCGCTTCTTTGGCCGATCCGTAAGCCAAGATTCCTTCCACTTCATCGTAGCCGAAATACTTGGCAAGCTTCCGATACTCAGTGATTAGCTGTTTGGCATCATTGGTTTGCTGATCAATGATGTTTTCGTTTAACGAAGAATAGCCCATAATATTGTAGGCTTGATTGTCCAAGACATGTGCGACATAAACCTTCCCTTGATTACGTTTAGCAACAGACAGGGCGTTCTTGAATGCCTCAAGTGCTTGATCACTACCATCCGTACCTACTAAGATGCGCTGATAATTTTGTATAATCATTTCTTTCACTTACCCTTCCACTTTTTCCAAAAAGTCCACGATCTCTTCTTTCGTCTTACGGTTCTTATTTACCAGACGCCCTAACTCTTCTCCGTCATTAGTCACAACAAAACTAGGAATTCCAAAAACATTCCATTCAGCGGCTACATCCAAATAGTCATCTCGATCGACTTGAATGAACTGAAACTGAGGAAAAGCTGCTTCAATTTCCGGCATTTGCGGCTTGATAAAGCTGCAGTCACCGCACCAATCGGCAGTAAAGAAGAAGATATTTTTCCCTTTTTTTACATAATTAGCTAGTTCCTCAATATTTTTTGGAATAATCATTTGCGTCACGACCTTTTCTTTTGTTACTTTAATTATACACGTTTCTTTTTGTTTTGCGAAAGAAAGTATTTTGGCAATTAAACAGACCTTTTAAGCAAATCTATGTTAAAATTGATGGGAAATAGACGGCAGGAGGGTTTATGCACATGGGCAAACACACAGATTTTTCCCGCGGCTTACTAATTGGTTCAACTTTTGGACTAGTGGGTGGAATTGCTGGTAGTTACTGGTTTCAGAAAAAACAAAATTTATCCCCGGATGAAATTTTAAATCGCATCAAAAAAGCATTTCTAGAAGAAGGTCCTATTGAAGGCTCCTGGATCTCTTTTGAGACAAAACCTTTAAGGAAATTTGCCATTCGTATGAATGGTGTAGAGGGCGGCATCACTCGTCTTGAGGATGGAAAATTGGTTGCTTACGAATTTATGGCGGATGCCAAAACCGGAGCAGTCCTAACTATTGATCGCTTAGCTATGTAAAAAGGTTACGAAAATCTTTTGGATTTTCGTAACCTTTTTGTTTACTATTTTGCCAAGCGATAAATCGCATCAGCATAGATAGCTGTTGCCCGTAAGATATCTTCTACTGGCATAAATTCATTGGCTTGGTGCATGGTGTCGGTATAACCTGGGAATTGCGCACCATAAGCAACACCGCGTTCTAATAGACGGCCAAAGGTTCCTCCGCCGATGATTTTTTCTTCACCCTTTAATCCGGTATGCTCTTCAAAAACATCCATCAAAGTAGCAACTAGCTCGTCATCTCCTGGGACATAATGAGGCAGCATGTGATGACCATCTAACAAGACCTTTGCGTTGTCGGCAAATAGATCAGTTAACGTGCTTTCGATTTCTTCGGCAGTAATGCCTTTTGGATAACGGAAGTTTAAGACGATTTGGTTGTCTTCATCTTGTCCGTTTTCAAATTGGAAGACACCTGCATTCATAGTTAATTCACCCATAACATCATCCTGATAAGCTACACCCAAGTTTTTGCCATAAACATCTTCATGAATGTAATTAGCTGAATAATCAATAAAAGCTTTCGCAGCACCATCAAAATCATAATTGTTCAAGAAAACTGCTAAGAAGGTTCCAGCATTGATTCCTGATTGAGGGCTGGCACCATGTGCTGCTTTACCAACAAGATCGATAGAGACTTCATTGCCCTTCACTTCAGCATTACCACTGATTGGATTATTTTCTACGTAATCTGCAAAGTCATTGGCTAACGTTTGGGCAGCTGCTTCATCGGGTGTTTGAATAACTGCTTTGGCATTGCCAGGAACCATATTGGCACGCAGGCCGGCGTTAAAGCTGCTTAATACATAATCAACACCGTTGGTTCCGTCAAAATGAGGAACAAAGGTGACATTGCCTTTTTCTCCATTGATCATTGGGAACTCAGCATCAGGTGAGAAGCCAAAATCAGGTTTTTCTTCATGTTCAAAGTAATAATCCATATCTGCCCAGCCGCTTTCTTCATCAGTTCCGATGACAAAACGAATTTTTTTAGAAACAGGCAGGTCTAATTCCTTAATCATTTTCATTGCATAATAAGCCGCAACGGTTGGACCCTTGTCGTCGCTTGATCCGCGGGCATATAATTTGCCGTCTTTTACAACTGGTTCATAGGGATCAGTATCCCAGCCATCACCAGCTGGTACAACATCTAAGTGTCCGAAGATCCCTAAGGTTTCGTCCCCTTCGCCAAAATCAATGTGTCCCGCATAGTTGTCCACATTTTTGGTAGAAAACCCGTCACGCTCTGCAATAGTAAGCATTTTTTCCAAAGCTTCTTTAGGACCTGGTCCAAATGGAGCCTCCTTTGTTGCTTGACTGTCGTCACGTTCGCTGTTAATCCGCAACAAGTCGTTCAAATCGTTTAACAAGTCGTCTTTCCGTGCTTCGACTTCTTTTTTCCAATCAATGGTCATTGCATTCATCCTCCTTGTTTTTACCACTTTTATGATAGCACTCTGAATTACAAAATGAAAACAAAATAAACCGACTATTCAAGACAGATGACAAATGTTGTTTTATAATAAGAAGAAAAGCATAAAGAGGGTGAACCCTGTGAACCAACTGACCGAAGACATTTTGATAAAAGTCATTACTCAACGTCCAGAAAATTCTCATAAAGGAACCTTTGGACGGGCAGTTTTAATCGGTGGAAATAATCAATACGGCGGCGCAATTATTATGAGCGCTGAAGCTTGTATCAATACTGGAGCTGGGTTGACAACCGTCGTTACAGCTGAAAAGAACCATGCCCCCCTGCATGCTCGACTGCCAGAAGCAATGGTCGTTGATTTTTCTGATACGGAGCTGCTGGTGGAGCTGCTAAAGAATGTTAATGTGATTTTGGTCGGTCCCGGATTGGGGCTAAGTGTCACAGTCTTATCGATTCTAAAAAAAATCTTATCCCTTCAACAGGAAAATCAGTGGCTGATTATTGATGGGTCGGCGATTACATTGTTTGCCAGTCATCAGCTGCCTTTGAAATATCCGGAAAAAGTAGTGTTTACTCCTCATCAAAAAGAATGGCAGCGGCTAAGCGGCCTAGAAATTGATAAGCAGACACCTGAGAACAATCAAGAAAAGCAAAAAGAATTGGCGGCTACTATCGTACTAAAAAGCCATCGTACAGAGATTTACGATGGTAATCAGATTTGGCATAATACGGTTGGAAATGCTGCCATGGCAACTGGCGGAACGGGGGATACCTTGGCCGGAATGATAGCTGGATTTATTGCTCAGTTTGGTGGC
This sequence comes from Enterococcus sp. AZ163, assembly GCF_050498925.1. Taxonomy (NCBI): domain Bacteria; kingdom Bacillati; phylum Bacillota; class Bacilli; order Lactobacillales; family Enterococcaceae; genus Enterococcus; species Enterococcus sp. AZ163. The sequence goes on along the minus strand of NZ_JBIPAO010000001.1, from coordinate 1,440,842 downwards.
AGCAGCGAAAGCATTGCAGCAGCTGTCTACCTCCATAGTAAAATTGGGGATGACCTTGCACAGGAGCATTATGTGGTGATTCCTACATCTATCAGCCAAGAAATCTCTCGCTACATGAAAAACTACGCGCAAAAAGAAAGGACAGAAGAATGAAATCTTATCCTGGTTACACCCGCAAACCTTTTTATTACGAAACCGACAAAATGGGGATCATTCACCATTCCAATTATATTCGCTGGTTTGAGGAAGCTCGTGTCGATTTGCTGGAATTCGCTGGCTATCCCTTTGAACGAATTGAACGAGAAGGAATTATTGTTCCAGTTTTAGGAGTTAGCAGCACCTACAAAGAGATGGTTCGGTTCGGTGACGAGGTTCTAATCCATCCAATTATCAGTAAATATACCGGAACTCGTTTGAATTTTGAGTACCAAGTCATTAACCTAGCAACGGAAACGATCACTACCCTCGGAACCAGTGAGCATTGCTTTATGTCCAGTGAATCCAATCGACTGGTTCACTTAAAACGTCAGCATCCCACATTACATCAACTATTTATGGAGTATTACAAAACAAATGAGGAAGCTTAATTAAGCTTCCTCATTTGTTTTTTACTGCATTTAAGCCCAGCAAAATACCGTAGGCCGTGTCTTTTCCTGAGGTTTCCCCGATTGATAAAATCCTTTGTAACGCTTGAGCCAATACTGCTTCACTTGCCGCCTGATTCATTTTCTGCTGCAGCTCAACAAAAGGTGAACTAGCAAAGCCAGCAATCATTGCCTCCAGATAATTCTGGCTGACAATGGTTGTTCGATCAGTTTTTGAAGCCAAAGCGGTCATCAGCTGATTGGCTTCCGGCAATTGATAACTGATTAATACAAATAGATATCCCATCAGCAAATCATCGCCGCTAGGAGTTAATCCTTGACCGCGCCCAATGAAATAAGTCGTCAGCTGATTCCAAACTTCACTGTCTGGATTAGGCCGCATCAGAAACTCAAAAAAAGCCGATTCCTTTTCTTCAATAATTAAGCCCAGCTGAGGTTGCAGCTGAAAGTTTTCCAGTTCAGCAATCATCGTTCTAAGTACCGTAGAATTAAAGAAAATTGTAGACAATTCTAAAGGAACTGAGTCCACTGAGCTAAATTTGATTTTTTTCGTTCCTTTATGACTGTAAAAAATCATTGAATCAGGGGTTAATTTAACGACATTCCCTTGACGACAAAAAGGCTTTACTGCCTCAAAGCTTTCTGTTGTAATACGAATTCCGAAACTGGACAAAAAGTCTTCAGTATCGGTGACATGCAGCAGGTGCTCAGTAATAATCAAATTAAAGGAGTGCTGGAAAACGCTGTGAACCTGTCCGATTTTGCCGAAGCAATCCAAGGTTGCTAAATATGAACTTATCTGACAAGTATTCTTCACGTTGCAGTACCCCTTTTTACAAATTAGCGATTGATAGTTACTTTAGTATCCACCTTCACTGTTACGCGACCATTTTTAATAACATAAACCCGTTCAGGAATATCGATAATCGCATTGGCTTTAACTTTAGTATCCAATAAAACTAAATCAGCTTTCTTGCCTTCTTCAATTCCATAATCAGTTAGACCTAAAGCTTTGGCTGGATTTTCAGTAATCATCGGTAAAACCGTTGGTAAATCGTCGGCTCCGCCCAAATGTCCTACTGGAACAGCTAGCATTGCAATTTGAATCAGATCACCATTACCATAAGGTGTGAAAGCATTTCGAATGTTATTAGTTGCCAAACAAATATTCACACCCGCGTCCCGAAGCTTGCGGATAGGTGTTACTGCACGGCGAACATTGTACTCATCATTACGTGCACCTAAATGTAAGTCAGTAGCTGGTAATGGCATCACATTGATCTTAGCTTCAGCCATTTTTCCGATCACACGGTCCAACTCATCTTTCTTCATTGCGTGTAAAGCAGTCAAATGCCCTACTGATACGCGACCTTCGTATCCTTCTTTAATCGTCTTTTCACATAGATATTCAATCGACGTTTCATCGGCTTCATCAGCAAAATCTTGATGCAGGTCAATGTCCTTATCGTATTTTTTGGCAATTTCAAATATCAAATCAATGTGCTCATTTGCTGGTGCATCATTGTAAGGAATACCGCCTACTACATCAGCACCCATATCCATCGCTTCGTACATCATTTTCTCAGTACCAGGTGCTTTAAAAATTCCCTCTTGCGGGAAGGCCACCACCTGCATATCAATCATATCTTTGTATTCTTCTTTTAATTTTAAAATCATGTTGAAGCCAGTAAATCCTTGGGCTGGATCAAATTCGGAATGGGTTCTAACTGTCGTTGCCCCACGACGAATAATCATTTCCAAGGCTTGCTTCGCCCGTGTATAAACATCTTCTTCAGTGAACGTTGGTTTCAATTTTGCGGTTACTTGAATCGCTTCTTTTAAAGTACCAGATTTGTTGGGCTCACGGTCGGCGATTAAGGCTTTATCCAAATGAATGTGACTTTCCACTAGTCCTGGAATCAATACTCGCCCTTCCGCTTCGATTACTTCATCGGCGTTTTCGTCAATAGTCGGTGCAATTTTGACAATCTTGCCGTTTTCAATCGCGATATCCTGCAACGCTTCGCCATCATTTAATCTTGCTTGTCTAATTAATAAATCCATTCTGTTCACTCCTATGTCTTTTTTTATATTACCCAAAAATTAAACCAATTGCTAATAGTAGAACCGAGGCTAGACTTAGCCATTTCACATTTCCCTTTACCACATCCAAAATTGGAATCTGGAAGCCGGAAGACAAGGCCTGCATGGTGATATTTACAAAACTCATTTGACTCCCTAAACCAACACCCATCGTAACAAATCCTAATGCTAACGGTGGGAACCCTAATGAAACGGCGACTGGCAATACTAACGTTAACACCGATCCTACGTAAGCACCTGCTGGAACACCAATTAACACTCCAGTTAAAATAGCTACTGGCACTACAATAAACTCAGGTGCGTTTTGAGCAATGCCGGCAATAACTGCAAAAGTACCAGTTTGCGCAATGACATTAATGAATGCTAAGAAAATCCCTACTTGGAACAGTCGAGTCAAAATATAAGTTGAGCCGTCTACCATCGCTTCCACCGATTGATTCATGGTGAAGTCTGTACAAACGAATACTAAAGCTAAGGTTAAAATCATATAAACCAATGGTGTAAAGAAAGCAAAGCCGATCAAATCATTTACCACTGGACCAAAGATTACTGCAAACAATAAGAAAATAGCCGGTAACGTTAATTTGAATAATTCTCCATTGGATTTTTTATCAAAGATATCATCCTCTGATTCCTTGAAGCCAACATTGCGGCGTTTGGTTCCCCAGAAGGCTAAAATGATTGCCAAGACAACAAATACCAACCAATAAGGACGCATAACTGAAACATAATCACCGACACTTACATCACCCAATTTGGAAACAATACTCGACTCTAATGAAGCAGGTGAAGTGGTGAAGGAAACGGCTGCTGCCAAGGACATCCCAGCAATCAACTCAGGTACAACCCCAACTGCTGCAAAGGCCAATGGGGCAATAACCATCGCACTGCCGCCGCCGATTCCTGACATGTAGGTCGCCGCTGCTAATAAAACCACGATAAATGCTGAAACATATTCTACTTTTCCTTTGGTTCCACGTTTAGCCAGCGTTAACGCTGCCGAGTAGCTTCCTGCCTTGAAGACCGCCATAGCTACTGCTGAGTTAATAATCGGAACTGTGATACTTAGCATAGAAGGAATAGTCTCCAGCAACTGAGCATTGGCATCCATCAAACTGATGCCGCCAATCAGCATTGCCAGAATCCCCGCAACTAAACCTGCGATAATCATATCGACCTTCATAAACAGTAAAACTAATACCAGTATTAATGGAACAATAACTAAAATAGCTTTAAACCCGGTTGGTGCTACAATGGCGTCTAATCCATCTGACGCATAAGCACTGATTCCTGAGGTTATGCCTACTAGTAACATCAACAGGAATAACGTAATTTTTCGTTTCATGACTTAACTCCTCTACTTTTTTGTAGTATTAACAAACAATTCTCGTTCCATAACCCGCTACAATATTGCTCAAATTTTCAATGGATGTAATCACAGCTTCTCGTTTTTGGCCTTCTTTAACAAAATCAATCGCTGATTCAACCTTTGGCAGCATGCTGCCTGGTGGGAATTGATTTTCTTTAATATATTGCTTGGCCTCCCCGATCGTCAATTTTTCCAACTTCTTTTGATCCGGTTGGTTGTAATTAATGTAGATATTGTCCACACCAGTCAAAATAATCAAACGATCTGCATTGATTTCTTTCGCTAGGTTGTTGGCGGAAAGATCCTTATCGATTACTGCTTCCACCCCTTCATACCTTCCATCTTGATTCTTGATAACTGGAATACCACCGCCACCTACACAAACAGTGATAACATCTGCTTCAACCAATGAAAGGATTGCCTCTTTTTCAACAATTTGTTTTGGCTTAGGAGAGGCGATCACTTTGCGATAGCCTCTTCCTGAATCCTCTTGATAAATTCCTTCTCCACTATCCATTTTTTGTTGGGCTTCCTCTTTAGTGTAAAACGGCCCAATTGGTTTAGTAGGATCTTGAAAGGAAGGATCTGCTGCATCCACTTCTACTTGAGTGATGACACTAATAACACTTTTTTTGATGTTTCGTTTTTGCAACTCATTTTGAATCGCTTGCTGAATCCAGTAGCCGATACTGCCTTCGGTCATGGCTACATTAGTGTCCAGCTTCATCATCGGCGTCTTTTCTGAATCACCAGCCTTTTGCTGAATCAACAGGTTTCCCACCTGTGGGCCGTTGCCATGGCAAATCACCACTTGCTCCCCTAGTTCAATAAATTCGATAATGTCTGACGCGACTTTACGAACAACCTCCTTTTGTCCCTCGTCAGTTGGAATTTTATCTAAAATGGCATTTCCGCCTAAAGCAATCACATTTAATCCCATGTTTATCTAATCCTTTCCTACTCTACCTCAATGCCTAATGATTTCGCATAGGCTTCTAATGCTTTCTCAAAGCAGTTTAATGGTGCTCTAACTGTTCCGGCACCAACCTGTCCGACACCAGCCTCTTTATTGGCAATCCCGGTATTAATAATCGGTGTAATGCCAGTTTCTACGACTTTGCGAATATCAATACCGAGACAAGTTCCTTGGAAATCCCAAGTTGGAATGGTCCAGGTTGGGTTATGCCCAATACTGATTTCTGCCATTTCATCGGAGATTGACAAAGCATCCTGGAATCCGCCAGCTCCCACAAAACGAGTTACTCCAGGAGCTGCTACCATTGCCATACCGCCTACTCCAATTGTTTCGGTGATCGCACTATCCCCCATATCCGGGTTACCATCTTCTTCAGAAAAGCCCGTAAAGTACAAGCCCTTTGGCAGATTAACTGGTGCAGTAAACCATTCATCACCAGTTTCTGCAATCCGTACACCAAAATCGACACCATTTCGAGTTAAGGTCGTTACTACGGTTCCTTTGGCATTTTTACGAGCCGTATCGACGATGGACTTACCGGCTGCCATCATAATATTCAAGAAGAATTGATCGGTATCCGCTAAGAATTTCATCACATCAAATTTATCTTGCTCATCCATTTGTAGTGTCACAATAAATGGTGCTACTTCTCTTAAAAAGTTTAACGATGCCGCAAAGTTGCGTTGGTGGAATTCATCCCCCATCGTAATCGACCGGGCAATCAAGACACTCAGATTAATACCTGTTACGCTTTGTCTTAACGCACCTGATAAGGTTGGACCCAAGATATCCTTCATCCAGTTCAAGCGGTCGATCACTTCCTGTGAAAAGGCCCCGAAACGCAGTACTTTACCAATGCCTTCGTTCATAGTGCAATAACCTGTTGAGCCGTCCAAACGGTTTTCAACTACAAATACGGGCATATGGGCTGAAGTAATTCCGCCCATTGGTCCTACTGCATGGACATGATGGCAGGGAATAAAACGAATCTCGCCAGCTTCCACTAAGGCGGTTACCTGATTTTCGTCAGTAGCCCAGCCTTCAAAAATAGCCGCTCCTACAACTGAACCCTTCATCGGTCCTGTCATAGCTTCCCAACTAATCGGTGGTCCAGCGTGCAGTAAGGTTCTAGTTTCTTCATTCAGCTCGGGAATAACATCCTTAGCTGGCACGACATCGGTTAGAAAAGGTTGTGCATTTTTGATTTTATCCATTACCTGTTGGTTTTCTTCTGCGATTTGTTCATCATAATCTTCTAAAGCATTCAAAATCTTAATCATTTTCTGATTACCGCCTGCTCGCGGTTTCCAGTTGAATTGTTCCGATTTTCCATCAAAGGCTTGAATCGATTGATTGAAGCTTTGCAGTCCAACGTTGATAATGCGTGGTTTGGTATTTAGCAATTCCATCACTGGATCACTAGGCGCAGGTACAGTTATTTTGCTTCCATGATAAGCTGCTACGGCTTTCGGTTCTTCCGTCAACTCAATTCCTTTTAAGCGTAACGCCAGCTGAACAGCTTTAGCATTGCTTTCGGTAACAAGCACACCTTCAGCTTCTAAGCGCAGAACTGCATCTTCATAATTTTGCGGATCTTTATTAGTGCCAACCACAGTAGCGACAAATTGTAAATCTGGATTCAATGCTTGGGCTTCCTTGATGGCTGGCATTAAAGCTCCTACCATATCTTCATGCGCACCATAGCCTAAAACAATATCCAATAGAATGACGCCTGTGTTTTCTTCCGCCGCATATTCTTGAATCTTCTTCACGCGAACTTCTGGATCGATCATGGGATGGGGTTTACCCTGGGTATAAATGTCATCTCCTAAGTCAATCACATCATAACCATCCGATTTTAAAATATAACCGGCTTCCTTAACCAAACCAGCCAAACCTAATGCTTCTGAGATTAGCATGCCGGCTTCGGCTGCCAAGGTTCCGCCTGAATAAAGGCCTTTGATTACTTTTCCTTCAGCAATTGTTTGCTCTGGTTCAGCAACAGGTTCGAAATAGTTGGCTTTAACTGGTACTTCATTGGCTAAATCAACAGCAATTTTAGCGGTCTCTTCTAGCGTATGAGCCAAGTAAACCTTCCCTTCATGGGCAGTCGGCTTTTCACCTAAGAAAATTGCTACTACTGGTTTGGAAATACTTTGCAGTAATTGTACTACTTCGTCACGCACTTCTTTTGCTGGCGGCTTTGAGATGACGCAAATGACATCGGTTGGTTCATGATTTTCCAAAGCCACAATCGCGTCTTTCATGGTAACCGCTCCGACCTTGCTGCTAAGATCCCGGCCACCGGTTCCAATTGCATGAACCACTCCATTACCAAGTCGATCGATAATCGTTGTTACTTCTTGAATCCCAGTTCCCGAAGCCCCGACAACACCAATGTTTCCTGGTGAGATTACATTAGTGAAAGCGATTGGAATACTAGAAATAATCCCAGTCCCACAATCAGGTCCCATCATCATCAAGCCTTTTTCATGAGCCAGTTGCTTCAAGCGTACTTCATCTTCCACTGGTATATTGTCAGTGAAAGAGAAAACATGTAGTCCGTTTTTTAAGGCCGTCTCCATTTCAGCTGCCCCGTATTCTCCTGGGATGCTGAACAATGCCATATTGGCATCCGGTAATTGTTCTAAAGCTTCCTGCCAAGTAGTTGATGCCTGCTTCACGTCACTGAAGCTTTTAGAAGATAGATCACTTAAGAAATTGTCTACTTCTGGCAATACCTGATCCATAATTTCAGGTAATTCACTATCAACGACGATCATCAGATCATTAGGTGAAGCTGCTTTCGCTTCATCCGTTAATAATCCGGTATTTTCTAAAATATCTTTATTGGCATTGGTTCCCATCATCAACTGACTCATGGTAACTGCCTCTAATTCATTGATTCGGTTAGTCAACAGCATCAAATTAATTGAATCTTGATAATTATTCTTTAAAATAACTGTGTTTAGCATTTCAATTTCCCTACCTTTCCTCTACACTATTATTCTAAAGATAAAAGATTGCGTTTTCATCGGACAATATTCTAAAAAGATGTCATACTTTTTATCCATAAAGCGCAAAAAGGAGAGTTTCATGAAATTAAAGGAATTGCTGGCTCAAGGAGAATTAAAAACAAGTAAAATTTTGACTAAAGATATCGGACTAGAAAACGATGTAGAATCTGCAATGGTTTTAGAGGCCATGGATATTGAAAACTGGAGCAAAAAGAATCAATTAATCCTAACTTCCTTTTATGCCTTCAATGGCGTACCTGAGGACGATCTAGAGGAATTCTTCAGTAAAATGCAACAAATTGGTGTCAGCGGTTTAGTGGTAAAGATGGACCGTCTCATTAAGATCATCCCCAAGTGGGTAATCGAGCTTTCCTTTAAATACGAAATCCCTTTGATCAAGATCGCCCAAGAAGTCAGTTACGAAAAAATCCTATTGACTATTTATGAGCCCTTGTTAAATTATCAAACCCATATTTTGCGTACCTATTACGAAGTACGCCAACGTTTTACTAAGCTAGAGCGCAGCTACCCTTCACTAGAGCAGATTATGGAAGAGTTTTATCAGATAATTAATTACCCTTGCAATCTAAAACTGATTGATAAACAGCAAGAAATTTACTTTGGTAAAGTTCCTAAAAATGATGTGGTGCTGAATCGTGAGAGCTTAGCGAGTGGTGAGTTTACTAAAAATGACTACACACTGCTGACACTTTTTTCTCAGCAGGAAGGTAAGACCCGCTCGGCTTTAGAGGTAAGTCTATTCAATCCATACTCCAGCAACTGCCTGCTGTTGGTTTACTTGGATCAACCCGAGGTAAAGGAAACCGATTTAATGATTATTGAAAATACGATTGATGTACTGCAAGAAAAATTCAACACAGAGTATTTGTTAAAAAAAGAACGTTATGAACGACTGAATAACTTAGCAGATGCTATTTTACAAAATACGCCCAACAACCTGGAAGAGCTGGAAAGTCTATTGAAGGAAGCCGATATGAATCAGTACACTTTTTATCAAGCGATCGCCTTTCCGACTAAAACACCAGAAGCTCAGCTGATTAAAGATCGCACATTAAATTTGTTGAAGACCTTGAAATCCAAATCGATCTTCTTTGATCATCACAACTATTCCCTGATTCTACTTAATTTCGATCAGGAAAAAGGTATTGCTAAAACTGACGTTAAACGTTTGTTAACAGAAATATTAGAATTTCATCCGGCGATGACGTTTGTCTTAAGTAGCTTAAAACGCAAACATGAATTGAAGGAAATCTTAATGGAGTGTTTAGATATTTTGAATTTCAGTGAGGAATTTTATCACGACGATGTAGTGGAATTAGCGGATATCGGTATCTTTCGGCATTTCATTCGTAGTGAGCAGCTTGAGATGATTGATGAATTGGTACCAGCTAAATTACTGGCTTTGTCGCAGGAAAGCTACGATCTTTTCGAAACCTTTTACCAATTTTTGCACAACAATCGCAATTATAAACAAACAGCAGAAGCCATGTTTCTGCACTCGAAAACGATTCGCTACCGTTTGACAAAGATTGAACAGTTTCTATCAATCGAATTGGATGACCCTTTGCAGGTAATGAATCATGAAATCGGTACGTATATTATTAAGATGAGGAGAAACGCCATTGAAAAAAACAATCACCCTAACTAATGGTGCAGCCGTAGATATCTATCCAACTGATTCCCAACAAAAGATGGTCTTATATTTTCACGGCGGCGGTTTGATCTATGGATCGAAAAATGATTTGCCCAGCGGGTTACGAGATCTTTTTTTAGCAAAAGATTGTACTGTATTAGCAGTGGATTATTTATTGGCACCCAACAGCACATTATCAGAAATTATGAATGCTTTAGAAGAAAGCTTCTATTTATTGAAAGAATCGGTGATTGGTAACCGACCTTTTGGTTTTTGCGGTCGCTCTGCCGGTGGTTATTTGATGCTTCTGTTAACTAAACGTTTGTTGGCTAAGCAACTATCGCCAGATTTTCTAATCAATTTTTACGGCTACACAGATTTGTCTTTTATTCAAAACGAGCGTCAACTGTTGCCGCTGACTATTGAAGAGAAACAGATTGCAACAGTAGGTCTAGAAGGAACCATTTGGGACGATCCACTGTTGACTCGTTTTTTACTTTATCATTATGCAGTGCAGCAAAATCTGCTGCTGGAGTATTATGACGTTGATTCTATTGAAGAATTTTCTGTTGCTGATGCAGACTTGGCAAAATTCCCACGTATCTTCAGCAGTGCGAGTACTTCCGATAAAGAAATTCCTTTCAGTTACAGCAAAAAAATTGCTCGCTTGATTCCTGACAGCTGCTTCAAACCAGTCTATTATTTAGACCATGATTTTCTAAAAGAGAGCGACAATCTTGAGGTTCAGAAAGTTCTGCACGCTTTAGAGGAATGGCTGTAATAAAAAAATCCTCCTTCGACTGAGACATCAGTGTGCGGGAGGATTTCATATTTACAGTTTTCTATTCGATCTCTTTAAATACAGTTTAATGTTAAAACGGATTATAAAAACGTCCGCCATTGACTCTAAACAGCAATAGGCTGACCGCAAACAGTAGAATACTACCTAGCATCAAGATATAGTCCTTATTCTTGAAGGGTTGATCCACATACCACGTACGCTTTTTCTTTTGACCAAAGCGGCGCAGTTCCATGGCAGTACTAATGGTTTCAATCCGATCGAGACTAGAGAAAATCAGTGGCAGCACTATTTGGGCTGTACCTTTCAATCGTTGAGATAGCTTGCCCTTTTTCGACATTTCGAAACCGCGGGCCTGCTGCGCTTGAGAGATACTAAAGAAATCTTCTTGAATATCAGGAATATAGCGCAAAGCTAAGGAAACTGCATAGCTGATTTTATAGCTTAAGCCGATTTTATTGAGACTGGCCGCAAACGAGCTGGGGTTCGTCGTTAATAAAAAGACTAAGGCCAAGGGAATCGTACAAAAATACTTCAACACTAAATTAAATAAGTAGAACAGCTGCTCTTGCGTCAAGGTAAAGCGACCGATTCCTTCCAAAATCACATGGCGGCTGCCATACAAATGAACCCCATATTCCGGTTCAAAAATGTAAACTGCCAGCAGATTCAACACAGAAAAGAAAAAGATAAACTTCATAACGAAGGAAATCTGATGCCACTTGATATTCGCCAGCTTAAACAAGACCAATGAAAAGATACTGACAACCAACAAATACCGAGTATCATAAGTAGTCATACAAGCAACTGAAACTAACAGCAGAAACACTAGCTTAGCAGTAGCATTCAACCCGTGAATCACCGTATTGTCGGGATGATACCCCAAAGTTTGATGTTCGTTCATCGTTGGCGCACCTCCCGATCATAATGGATAAATTTACGTGTAAAAGTAATCGGGTCCTGCAAACCAATCTTTTCCGCAAAGGTAAACAGGCTAGTCTCCTTCAATGAAGACTGCTCCACCAGCTCTCTTGAGGTCAGTACGTCGATTGGTGTGGTGTCCATCAAGACTCTCCCGCCACCGATGACTAAAGCCCGATCACTGTATTCCAGCATTAGATGCATGTCGTGAGTGATCATAACTACTGTTTTACCTAATTTGTTTAATTCTTCAATAAAGCACATCATTTCAGTATAATTGCGAAAATCCTGACCAGCAGTTGGTTCATCAAGAATGATCATTTCTGGTTCTAGCACTAAAATAGCCGCAATCGTCACGCGTTTCTTTTGTCCATAGCTTAGGGCTGCAATTGGCCAGTTTCTAAATGGATACAAGCCGCAAACTTTTAAGGCATGCTCTACTCGTTCTTTGATTGCTGTTTCAGAAACACCCCGAAGAACTAGTCCCAAAGCTACTTCATCGAAAATCATTTTCTTCGAAATCATTTGATTAGGGTTCTGCATGACATAACCGATTTTATCAGCGCGTTCCTTAATTGATTCCTTGGTAATATCCTGCCCATTCCACAGCATTTGTCCATCAGGCGAGATAAAGCCGCAAATTGCTTTGAACAAAGTTGATTTACCTGCACCATTTTTACCAACGATACTAATGCGTTCACCTTTATGAATAGTGGCTGACAGATGATCAATTACTAGTGGATCCTGCTTGCGATAACGATAGGTTAGATCAGATAATTCCAATAGCGATTCGCCTTGTTGAGAGGTGCTTAGATCAAAATGCTCCGCCTCCCAAGCCACCATCTTATCCTTAATTTCCTTACCACTCAAAGCTGCAAGATTGGCCAAATGATCAACTTTTTCTAAATCCACCTTGGCATACTTCATAGCTGTTACATACAATGGCTCGCGAATTCCATTTTCCGCTAAAACTGAAGATCGCAATAGTTCATCTGGTTTCATGTCAGCTACTATCTCACCTTCATTAAAAACGATCACACGATCCACTGGCTGATCCAGCACATCCTCTAAACGATGTTCAATAATCACTACTGTTGCTTTAGAATCTTTATGCAGCCGATCAATCAAAGCAATCGCTTCTTTACCAGCTGATGGATCAAGATTCGCTAAGGGCTCATCAAACAACAAAATCGGTGCTTCATTGATTAATACGCCAGCCATGGACACCCGCTGCTTCTGACCACCTGATAAATCCTGAGGCCGTTTGTCCAAATGTCCATCTATATCCACGACTTCCGCCCAGCGCGCCACCTGTTCATGCATCTGTACCTGAGCCACCGCATCATTCTCTAAAACAAAGGCAATATCCTCAGCTACCGTTAAACCAATAAATTGGCCATCTGTATCCTGCAGGACCGTTCCGGTGCTAAAGGACAGCTCAAACAACGAACTATCCACAATATTTTTCCCATCAACCACAACTTCTCCTTGAATGGTTCCTTCATATTGATTAGGAATCAGACCATTAATACAATGGGCAAAGGTCGATTTGCCGCTGCCAGAGGGACCGACTACCAGAACCTTTTCTCCCTCATTGATGGTGACAGTTAAATTCTTCAAGGTTGGTTCCGATTGACTATGGTATTGAAAGGTAAAATTATTTAATGCAATCATCGGTTTCGTCATATTTTTTCTCCTTGAGCAATAAAACGCAGAAAAGCCGAGTGCTAGGCACCCGGCTAGCGACAGCTAGTCCTTTTTCAGACTTCCTTGTTTGGTTTGTGTCGCTGCGTAAGCTTTCATTAATAATGTACCAATAACTCCTACTGCCAAAGCATTTACCACGACCGATACAACACCTTGGGTATAGACTTTATTCGCAGGTTCGCTATAAATGATAACATCTAACGTTGGAGCTAACAAGCCCCAGACGACTGCATTAGAAAGCACTTGAAAAATATTGAAATAAATAATTTCTTTTTTGCCAAAAATACCATGCTGCAAATCAATTTTGCGACCAACAAAACCGAAGATTAAACCAAGCACACCTGAACAAATAATCCAGCTCCACCAAGCACTGCCGTACGTTGTGAAATCTTTTAAGGTATGGCCGATAAAACCGATTAAGGCACCCGCCACTGGTCCATAAATGACGGACATCAAGGCTAAGAACGGATAGGCCGTCTCAATGTTGGTATTTGGAATCCCAGTTGGAATCACCACAAAACGTCCGAGAATAACAAATACTGCTGAGCCAATCCCAATGGCTACGATTGTTTTTACTGAAAATTCTTTTTTCACACTTATTCCTCCTCAAAAATGATTCGTGGTGCTTTACGCAACTCAATCTTCCAGTCTGTCCCTGTACCGATGTGATACAAGTCCGAGAAAGAGTCCTGATTGACCGCGACGCCAATGTTCACCAATGAATTGATATAAACCAATGGTTCCCCGACATTCACATCAGCAAAAGACTTTGCAAATTTCATAATGTTTTGATAGACCTTTTTACCTTGATGGAAAATGGTTACTTGTAACATATTCCCATGCTGAATACCTTCGTTTTTAAAGTAGTCCAGTGGAATATTGGTCCATAGTGAACCAAATCTTACATCTAATACATCAATACTGCCGCTTAAGATATGATGGCCTTCATGCTTCGCTTCCACAATCTCCAATTCCGCAATACTATCATTAGAAACAACACTGCCTAATTCTTCAAAGGTAATTTCACCACTAGCTAAGCGAGCACCATTGTAAGCATAAATATCTCGACCGTGGAAAGTATGGCTTTCCTCCGAATGAGGCAGACGACTTTTCACTTCGTCGATTGCTCGAACTTCTTCGATACCTTCATAATGCTTAATGTGAGTTAGTGATCCATTGTCTGGCGTAATCACGTAATGACCTGACTTTGTTTTGCAGACAATACTGCGGCGAGCACTGCCCACACCAGGGTCAACCACTGAAACAAAAACTGTTCCTGCCGGCCAATATTTGACCGTTTGATATAAGCGATAGGATGCTACCCAAATATCGTATGGAGGGATATCATGCGTTAAATCACTAATTGTAATCTCTGGACTCACCATATGAGCCACACCGTACATGGCGCTGACTGCACCATCACCTAAACCAAAATCTGTTTGCAACACTAAATATTTTCCCATAACAGCCTCCAATTGAACGAAATTTCATAACTTTCTGAAATATCTTATAATTTCGGCTCCAAAAAAGCAACTGATTTTTGCGATAAATCGTAGAAATATTCGTGAATTACTAAAATCTGTCCGAAATCGATACATTTTTCCATCTCATCGCTCGTAACCAAAGGATTCACATCTAATTATTCACGAATTGAGTCTATCATCATTAGAGTTTTCCCATACTGAGAAATAACAAGTTCATATCTTTGTAAGCTCTGTAAAAAACCTATAATATATAAAATATCTTAAGATAAAGGAGGAAATGACAATGAAAACATTAGACTATATTGCACTTGGATTATTGATCGTTGGCGGCTTAAACTGGCTATTAGTAGGTTTATTCGAATATGATTTGGTAGCAGCTATCGCAGGTGGTCCGGCAACAGCTTTCGCAAAAATTATTTACGTAATTGTTGGAATCTGTGCTATCTATTGCTTACGCTTCTTCCCACTTATCTCGCGCTCAGCTGAAGTTAGAGACACAAACACGCACATGTAAAAATGAATAATACGTTAGGTTGTTGGGGCAGTCCGTTCCAGCAATCTTTTTTTATGCTCAGGCTACTCATCTGAGAACCCATCTAGCTCAAAGGAGATTGCGACCATCGCTTCTCCAAAGCCCCAAGCCATCCACTCCGAATCACTATAAATTGCCATGCATCTTTTGATAAAGCCTGGATGTGCTTGACTCTTCTGATTTTTGTTAATCCCTGTTACAGCCTTGTCGTACACTGAAATGATCGCTGAATAGAAGGTCTCGGATATATCTCCATACATATTGGTAAATTCGACCCCGCATTCGACAAAAAACAACTGTAGATCAATCCTATTTTCCGGTTGACGGCAAATTCCTAGCCCTTTCTTTAACAAGACCTTCGCTTCTGGTAATGAGAAACCAGCTGACATTGATTTTGGGAAAAATATCCGATAGATTTTTTCTTTATATTCCTCAGCAATTCCTTTTTCGTAATCCTCCTCACGATAAGCAACGTTGATTATTTCCTTGACTTCCTTCGACTGCTTGTACAAATCTACGACTAGCTGCTGCAGCTGCTTTTCATCCATCGTTTTTAAGTGTTTTTTCAACTGTGGAATGGTCCATGGTTTCATTTATTTGCTCCCTTCTGTTGATAAGCTATTCCTTGATCTTCACACCATTCTTTGGCGATTTCCAACATAGCTTGTGCCTTGAAGTCATACCATCCTTGGCTAATGCCTAACTC
Organism: Enterococcus sp. AZ163; assembly: GCF_050498925.1. NCBI lineage: Bacteria > Bacillati > Bacillota > Bacilli > Lactobacillales > Enterococcaceae > Enterococcus > Enterococcus sp. AZ163. The sequence goes on along the minus strand of NZ_JBIPAO010000001.1, from coordinate 1,424,969 downwards.
CTCGATTGTATCTTTAAAATAGCGAAAGGCTCCTTTGCCGTGTATAGCTTGCTCTAAGCAATTTTGCATCATATCATTGGATAATTGATCAATGAAATCTTCCATCATGCCATATTCATTTATCTCATAACGATTAGACAGCGAAGCGTAGTCCTCCAGATGTTCCCAATATTTAATAATTTCAGCAACAGCTTCCCTTTCCCAATCCTGACACTCCGTCAGACCCTTTTCTCCATCATCCACTGCTTCAGCCAAAGCATAATACTCTGTTTCTAGATAAACAAAATCGCCTGTCTTCTTATGGACAAACTTATCTACTTCATCAAATTGCATATCCATTTCTTCTGCTAAATCTTTTAATTGAAGCATCCTGCACACCCCCTTCTATTATCTTTCAATCAAAAATATTTGTCTATGCAAAAAAAACACCAGCAACCGCAGCTGCTGATGTTAGTTTTATATTTAAACTTTTTGATTTCTTTTCATCATATAGAAGTAAACAGGAATTCCCAATGCAGTAATCAGCAATCCAACCATTGCTAACGAGAATTGATTAATCAGCGTCATGATTAATATGAAGATTCCACCAATAATCGCAATTGCTGGGATAATCGGATACAACGGTACCTTATAGGGTCTATGCAAATCTGGTTCGGTTTTACGCAGCTTGATAACAGCAACAAAAACTAACGTATAGAAAATCCAGATCACGAAGACTAACATATCGGTTAACAAATCAAACCCGCCTACCATCATCATACCAATCGCAATAACTAACTCTAAAATACCAGCAATGTAAGGAACAGAATTCCGATTCAATTTAGCTAACTGTTTAGAAAATGGCAATTGTTTTTCAATCCCCATAGTATACGGCAAACGCATACCTGTCATAGTATAGCCGTTAATAGTTCCGTAAACTGAAACTAAGATACCAATCGTTACTAAACGGCCTCCCATACCGCCGAAAATACGTCCAGCAACTTCCATTGCTGCATTTTCGTTACCTGCTAATTCAGGAATTGCCATAGTTTTTAAGTAAGCCCAGTTTACTAATAAGTAAACTACCATGATTCCTAAAATCCCGCCAGCAATTGCACGAGGTAAGTCTTTAGCCGGTTTTTTTAGTTCTCCTGCCAAATTACCTACGTGAATCCAGCCGTCATAAGCAAACATAGTTGCCAATAATCCAGCACCTAATGCTGGAGCAAAACCGCCTACATTGGCACCTGCCTGAACTGGAAACAGACTAACTTCAACCGCCCCTTGACGCATCAACCCGAAAATAACGATCAGAGCTAATGGGATTAGTTTAAAGACCAATGTAACCGATTGGAACATACCGCCAGCTTTGGAGCCTAAAAAATTAATTAACATGATGGAGGCTGCTGCCACAATAGCAATTGGAATAATCGTTCCATCACCTAATCCAAATAGATTCTTAAATTGAGTAGCAAAGATAATCGACAGAGCTGCTACATTAGCTGGGAAATAAATAATTACTTGTGCCCACCCTAATAGAAAACTAGGAAATTTCCCATATGCACGTTCAATATAACGCAGCATCCCACCTGTCTCTGGAATAGCTGCTGCTAACTCTGCTCCGGTCAATCCAGCACAGACACTGATTAGTCCTCCTAAGAACCAAGACAGCATATGCATACTGGTTGAACCAGTTACCGCAGCAACACTGGCTGCTTTAAAAAATACTCCTGCCCCGATTACTGTACCCATTACTGTGGATAGTGCTGGGAAGAAGGTCATCGTTCGTTTTAATTCACCTTCTTGGGTTGCTGGTGAAGAAGCAACATCTTGTTGGTTCGTTTCCATGCTTTTCCCCCTCATTTGACTATTTACAACGACAAGCCGCTATCGCAAAAATTAATAAGTGCTGCTTACGAATGACACACGGCGTTTTTAGTCTGCTAAACATTTTATCACGCGAGGCAGAAAAAGATGGTGTTTTGCTCGGAACACTCACCTTTTTCTTAGCAGCGCCTCATGGTTTTCTTAATGATAAGTGGTTCGTTATTTTGCTACCATTCCTTCAGTTTCAAACTTTTTCTCTAGACGCATTAGCATTTCATCAGTCATGCGTTCTAAATCATAGCTTGGAGTAAAGTTCCATTCATCAACCGCACAATGGCAATCAATTGAGTTTGGCCAAGATTCAGCAATGCCCTGACGAACGGGATCCACTTCATAATGCATTTCAAATTCTGGAATACGTTTTTTGATGGCTGCTGCAATTTCTTCTGGTGCAAAGGACATTGCTGTGATATTAAAGGCATTGCGATGGTCCAAGCGATCTGAATCAGCATTCATTAAATCAACGATCGCATCAATTGCATCATCCATATACATCATATCCATATAGGTCCCTTCAGCAATAAAGGATTTGTAGGATTTGTTTTTTAAAGCTTCGTAAAAAATGTCCACCGCATAGTCAGTCGTTCCTCCACCTGGTTCAACTTTGTAAGAAATTAGCCCTGGGAAGCGGACAGAGCGAGTGTCTACTCCGTATTTATCATGGTAATAATTCTCCAATAATTCACCAGCAACCTTGGTTACACCATACATAGTAGTGGGATGCATCACTGTATCCTGCGGTGTACTATCCGGTTCAGCGTCTGGGCCATAAGCTGCGATGGAAGATGGTGCAAAGAATTTAATGCCTTCACCTAATTCGCGAGCAACCTCCAACCCATTCATCAAACCGCCCATATTCAATTGCCAAGCAAAAGCTGGACGTTGTTCAGCAGTAGCCGACAATAGGGCTGCTAAATGAATAATTGTGTCTACCTCATACCGTTTTGCCATATCTAAGAAGCTATCGTAATCTTGTACATCCAAAGTCTCAAATTGTCCATTTTCAACAGTTGGGTTGTTGTCAGGCTTACGGATGTCTGTTGCAATAACACTGTCAACACCTAAGTCACGACGTAAACGTTCGGTTAATTCTGATCCAATTTGTCCTAAAGCTCCAGTAATCAATACACGTTTCATAATAAAATACTTCCCTTCTTTAGTTGAGTATTATCTTTATTAAATAATTTCTAATTCGTTGCCAACCTGTTCGTATATCTTAATAGCGTCATCTAACATTTCTTTAGTATGACCAGCATTTGGCATGTTACGTACACGACCAGTTCCTAAAGGTACAGTCGGATAAACAATTGGCTTCGCATAGACACCGTTTTCAATTAATTTTTTAGAAAATTCTTGCGCTAGTTTTTCATCTCCAACAATGACTGGTGTGATCGGCGTTTCCGATTTACCAATGTCATAACCGATACGTTTCAATTCTTGCTTGAAGTAATTGGCATTATCCCAAAGCTTTTCCACATATTCTGGATGTTCCTGAATCAATTCAATAGCCTTAATTGATGCTCCCGCTGCTCCTGGTGTTAAAGAGGTAGAAAACAGGAATGGGCGTGCTTGGGATTTTAACCAAGTAATCAATTCTTTTGTCCCCGCTACATAACCGCCGACTACTCCAATTCCTTTAGACAAGGTACCCATTTGAAAGTCGATATGGTCTTGCATGCCAAAATGCTTCACTGTTCCAGCACCCTTGCCCATAACACCTGTTCCATGCGCATCATCTACATAGGTAATCACATTGTATCTTTCACAAATTTCAACAATTTCTGAAATCTTTGCTACATCACCATCCATCGAAAATACGCCATCAGTGATATACATCACTTTATTATATTCACCGCTTTCAGTTGACTCTTTGGCTTTCTTTTCTAAATCCTCCATATCCTGATGATTTACTCGGATAATTTTAGCTCCAGATAAGCGGCAGCCATCAATGATGGAGGCATGATTCAATTCATCAGAAAGAATGGCATCCCCTTTTTTCATAACTGCTGAAATAGCACCCATGTTGCAATTGAAACCCGATTGAAAAGCTATTGCTGCTTCAGTTCCTTTAAATTCAGCAATTTTTTCTTCTAATTGACGGTGAATAGCCAATGTTCCATTAATAGTACGTACTGCACCAGCACCTGCTCCGTATTTTTCTGTTGCGTCAACATCAGCTTCAATTAGTTCCGGCCTAGTCGCAAATCCTAAATAATTATTTGAAGCTAAGTTGATTAGTTCTTTCCCATTGATGGTTATTTTTGGACCATTGCTTCCTTCAATAACATCGATTGTATTGAACAGTCCTTTTTCTCTTAATTCGTTTAGATTTGTTTCAAGAAACTGATCAAGTACTTTTGAACTCATTTCGATTCCTCCATTACTTTATTTTACGGGTGATTGCGTTGTCGAATTATCGTTATCTTTTCAAGTGATCAATTTAGAAAAGATAACAAATCGATTCAATAAACTGTTTTAATGTCACCTACATCCGTAGTATATATTCTTATTGTCAACGCTTACAACATTTGCGCATTCAAATTCTTTGAATTATAATAAATAACTTGTCCCATTCTAAGGTTTCTTATTTTAAAACGATCATCTGCTTATCTGTTTACTCAATAAAAGCTCGAAAAATAAATATATTTTGATTAGAATTCATCAAATAAAAAAGCGATTGTTTTCACAATCGCCTAATCATTGTTGTATAAAATAGCTTTATAATCACTTTGCATGGGTCTAATTCGTTTCACAAAAAGGTTATTTTTTATCACATACAAATGAGAAATTTTATCTGATTTTTCTGACAAAACATTGCTAATAAACCGCTTTCTTTTTCTCATTCTAAAAAGAATTCACTAAGTTTTTTTGCCATAAAAGACTATTTAACATTTATCTCATCGTTGAATGACCAAAAATGACAGGTTATTGCAGCAAAATCCATGAAAAATTCCCTAATGTCTGGCAAAATTATCCCTATTTTGTAGCAATTATTAGAAGCTATTTAATTTTTTTCATTATTCCATTTAGCCTAAAACATACCTTTACGCATTTCAAACTTAATTTAGTTAGACAAATTAATCCAGAGATCCCGCCGATTTTAATGCTAACAACTAATACTCATTATCGATTTTTTTACCTATTAAAGGGGACCTCATTTTCTCATTGTAGTTCTCTTTTCTATTCTTTAGATCAGGTAACTTCGTCAAAAGTCTTTATTTTGAATCTATTTCAAATTGGATGGATGGATTTCTGAAGCTTCATTTGAAAATTTTCTTATGCTATCTTTTTCTATTAGATTGAATGGCATTTGGGTTGTTTTGAAATGGAGATACGGTCATTGCCTTGAGCCACTCTTAATCAGGGTAATAACGACTTTGTCTTACCTTATTAGCTGTTAACCGCTGAATTTCTTTGCGAATCATCCAAAAGAAAATTACTGTACCCAATAAGCTTGAATTTAGAATCAATTGCTTCATTATAATCCCTCCTAATTTTATGAAAGTGGACGGCTGGAATCGAACCAGCAGCTCCAAAAAGTATGAAACAAACGATCGTTATAGGTACCATAGAGAGTATAAATACCAATTTCATCCACAACTTACTTATGAATTAACTATAGCTGAAAGATATTATACAAGGGATAAGATTGTTAGAAGAAAAAGAGAATAATGCTAAATAATTGCTTAACGAAACCATAAGCTAAGAAGCCCAAATTTTAAGAAATTCTCTTATCCTAAGTGAAAAGAACAAAACAAACTTTTCATCGCAGGGAGTGGTTTCCTTCCGCTTTTTAACTAGAATAGTTAATATGTCACGTTATATGATAAAAATTAAGTCTAATCACGCTAGTTGCTTAAGTGGTTTATAGGTCATTTCATCCTTTTTATTTCAATACGCAAAAAGCAGCAACCTAAAAAAAAGCTGCTGCTAATCCGATTAACTCGCTACAGAATAGTTGCTATCTACAGCGAATCTTTTTCTTGGTCTTCTTTTGCTGCTCTCGTTTCTTTAATTAGAAGCAAAATATCGTCATATGCTTGCTGTACCCGATCTAACCATTCCTTAGTCACTACTCCCTCTAACTTCTGTTCCAACATAACTACACCCTCATCTAACGTCTCAGCATAAACTACAGGCAACCAAGCGCCATCCTTTTGAATGAAGTAGTAAATTTGCTTAGCTTCCAGAGATAATGAACTGGACAAATGAGTTAAGCCAGTGAAATCACTGGGCTGTCTTTTATAGGGAGTCAAATAAACAAAATAGCCTCCTTCTTCGAATGCATACCAGCTCACCTCCAATTTCCATCCATACTGCTGAACAATTTTGTGGATATTTTTCATACTGTTGTTTTGCTTATACCCTTTTCTGTATAGCTTTTTCTCATTACTGGGTACAAACAAAATTCACCTCCTAAAATTTTCTTTTTGATACGCCCCACAATAATAAGAGAACGTATTCTTAGAAATTCTAAAGGCAGTTTTTCCACTCTGATATGAAATTTCAAAAAAGGAACTATTTAGATCAAAATCGACTGAACGCGGAAAATTCCCAGTCTAAAGTATTTTATTTTTGCCATATATAGTTCATTTTAGAGTCCACAGCTATGAATTGACATTTGATCTCGTGTTATAATTTACTTACAATCATTTGTTTTTAACTAGAGGAGAATCCTTATGAACCTATTCAAAAAATTCGCTGAAATGAATAATCTAACCAATAATGAAAAAGCACTTGTAAATTATATTCTATCCAACCCTACAAAAACGTTAACCTTTCGAGCACAAGAACTGGCGGATGCTGCATTTGTTTCAGTCGCAGCTCTTTATCGGTTTATCAACAAGCTAGAACTAACAGGCATGGGGGAGTTAAAAGTCGAACTGGTCTCATCGCTAAAGGAAACACAATTATCAGTGGATATTAATTACGACTATCCTATTTTAGAATCCGATACTCCCTTTCAAATTACTGAGAATTTAGGAAAGATTTATAAACGTACCATAGATGAAACGTTGAGTTTTTCTGATCCTGAAGAATTAGCCACTGTCAGTCAGGCCTTGCTAAAAGCAAAAATCATTGATGTATATGCTGCATCAGCTAATCTATTCTTTGCCCAAAATTTTAAATTTCAAATGCAAGAGATTGGGATTTTAGTTAATGTTCCTGAAGAAGACTATATACAACGCTTGTCAGCAGCTAATAGCGATTCAGAACATCTTGCTATCGTGGTTTCTTACGGAGGTCGGGGACAAACGCTTAATGGCGTCGTTAAAATACTTCATGAAAATCAGATTCCGATGGTTTTAATTACTTCTGTTCAAGATAATCCTCTTGCTAAATACGCAGACTACAAAATTTATATGGCTTCCATTGAAAATCATTATGATAAAGTCTCTTCATTTTCGACCAGAATGTCTTTATTAATGGTCTTTGATACTTTATACGCTGTCTACTTTAATCACCAGCATGAGAAGAACGTTCATTTCAAAATCACCAATTATCAGAAAATGAACAAGGAATTGAGATAAACGTTTCATAAAGCTTTATCAGTTGCTTATCCCTGAAAAAATTTTTTCAAAATGTCCTTCACGCATAAAATTAGCCTTCATTATTGTTATACTTTTAGCAAAAGGGAGGCAAACTAATGACCATAAAAGCAATCGTCTTAGATATTGATGGAACTTTGTTAAATGATAAAAAAAAGATTCCACTAGCAACTAAAGATACCTTAATCAATGCACAGCAAAAGGGAATCAAGCTCATTTTGGCTTCAGGACGTCCTACATCAGGTATGCTAGGTTTCGCTGAAGAACTTGAAATGAAGAAACACCATGGCCTGCTGGTTTCCTACAATGGTGCCAAAGTTATTGATTTTCAGACAGGTAACGTGCTTTTTGACCAATCAATGACTGTAGAGGAAGGCAAAGCTGTGTTGGAGCACATGAAAAAGTTTGATGTGAAACCAATGATTGACAAGGATGACTATATGTATGTTAACGATGTTTATAATTGTGATGTTACATATAAAGGAACCAAATTGAACATTATCGAATACGAATCACGTGGAGGCAACTACAAGCTTTGCGAGATTACAGATCTAGCAGCTTTTTTAAATGAGCCCATCAGTAAAATTCTGACCGCTGGTGAACCAGAGTATCTATCGGCGCATCATCAAGAGATGATGGCCCCTTTTAAAAATTTGTTGAATTGTGTCTTTACGGCTGACTTCTATTTTGAATTCACGGCTAAGGGGATTGATAAAGCGAAAGCATTAGATACAGTCTTGCTTCCTATGGGAATTTCCCCTGAAAATATTGCAGCCTTCGGTGATGGCCACAACGATATCTCCTTAGTTCAGTATGCAGGTAAAGGTATTGCTATGGAGAATGCTGTTCCTGAATTAAAGGCAGCAGCTGATCACATCGCACGATCTAACAATGACGATGGAATTCACCATATGCTTGAACAGCTATTGTCTTATTGATTCACTGAACAATCTCTTATTTAAGTTGGATAATTATTTAATACCCAAAATTTTAACCTTTAAAAAAAGACACGAAAATTTGAACTTCCGTTCAAATCTTCGTGTCTTTCTCAATTAATCCCTTTAGTGAGCAAGCAATTTCAATAGTATTTCCTGTAATATGAGTATCTTCTTCCCCACATTTACTCATTTATACTATTGATACTCACTTTTTAACCCTAAAGAGATACATTTCCATCGTCACTCTATTCACTTTCAAAAAATGATACAAGTCGTAGACTATATCCATACTTTCATTAGAGGTTAGATAACATGTTAGAGATGCCAATTTAGTGCTTAAACTAGTTTTCCTCACAATAAAGTATCACAATACATCTCTGTATTTTCTTTACAATCAAAGCTCCAACCTTGGTAAAAATCACGTATTTCAGTCTATCCTTGCCCAATTAAATCCTGCAAATATTTAGCAGGAACAAAATTAGGAATATCACCTATTAGCTAAGTCAATAGTTTCTCTTGGAAATTTTTTTTGCCCTATCTGTGTATACAATTGTTAGTTAGTTTTACTTATTTCTTCCAAAGAAGAAGGAGACAACCGCAACTAAGATAACAGCTCCAACGATTGATGGAATAATTGCCATGCCAGCTAAAGCTGGACCCCAGCTGCCAAATAGCGCTTGTCCTAACCAAGAACCAATTAATCCAGCGACAACATTTGCAATGATTCCCATTGATGCTCCCTTACTAGTAATTGCTCCAGCGATAGCACCAATTACACCGCCTACTATTAATGACCAAATCATTTTTACCACTCACTTTCTTTTACTTTATCGAACATAAAAGTTCGATGATTCTCTCAATAACTTTCTTAAAATACCTGCAGTTTGTTTCTTTGCCAGCGATAATTTCTAATTAGAAAAATCCATTTACTTGTCTATAACCATGGACCAGTCTTTTCTGTTCATTACCATTTCAGTACCTTTTTGATAACATGCATGCTTAAATATAGCTTAGACTTTTATCTTGTTTTTGGCAAAAAATCTGCTTTTGATTTCTTATTGTGAGGAATTTACAGTATTTATTACGTTGAAATTGAGACATTTTTTGGGGAATCCGCTATGTTTTATTGTACTTTACAACAATATTCATTCTTTTTATAGTGAGTTAAAGTAACAAAAATACACCAAAAGTGTCGAAAATTAATTCATCTAACACTTTTGGTGTGATCATTATTTCTTTTCTATTCCACGATTAAAGTAGTCAGTAATTCTACTGAATCGTTTGCTTGATGAATGCAAAATATATCTTAGTTATCTACCGGTTTTACTGAACCTCCCCACTCATTTAAAATCCATTCCTGAACATCCTTATCGTGCAAAACGTCAACCAATTTTTTAACTCTTGGATCTTCAGCATCTTCTGAACGAACGGCCAAAATATTACCATAAGGAGAATTATCATTTTCCAGCAGCAAAGAATCCTTCACTGGATTAAGCCCTATACCATAAGCAAAATTAGCATTGATTGCTACTAAATCTCCTTCTTCATTATTATAAGTTGTTGCCAACAAAGCTGGATCAATGGAATGATCAAACTTCAAATTCTTGGGATTTTGATCAATATCTTCAAAGCTAGCCGTCTCCAAATTTGTACCATCTTTGATAGTAATCAAGTTCGCCTCTTGCAAGATAGTGAGGATACGCCCCCAGTCGGAAACTGAATTTGAAGTAATAATTGTAGAACCGTCAGCTAAATCTTTGATATCCTTAAGCTTCTTTGAATAAAGCCCCATTGGTTCTACGTGAACCGCCCCTACGTCTTTAAAATCATAATCATTTTCTTTTACTGCCTTATTAAAAAAGGGTTTATGCTGGAAATAATTGACATCCACCTCACCATCGGCTAAAGCCTTATTAGGCAAAATGTAGTCATCAAAGTTAGTTATTTCTAAGGTTACGCCTTTCTCTTTCAATAATGGCTTCACATGCTCTAAAATTTCTCCATGCGGAGTCGGCAGCGTTCCCACGACTAAAGTCTGATTCTCATCCGCACTATTCCCTTTACCGCAAGCGGCCAATCCTACCGTTAAAACTGCTGCAATAACAAACCAAAAAAACTTTTTCATTCTATCTTCCTCCATTTTTTTAAATAAAAAACAGCCTTCGTCTCAAATGTATCCACTACATTTAGGACGAAAGCTGCTGCTTCCGTGTTACCACCTAAGTTTCTTATTGCTTTATGCAATAAGCTCAACCAGAACTTGTCTTCGACGTATTCCGCGGTACTGTAACGGGCACACCCGTGACAAACTTGATTGCTCTTATCTGTCCTTGCTCAAAGACCATTTTCCATCTAATTGCCGTTGCCCCTTCGCAGAATACCGGGGTTCTCTGGATACTTTTACTTAAATGTACTTTTCTTTTCACTGCATTTGGTTATTCAGTTGGTGAATCATAAAGCACGGTCGAAAGATAGCGTTCGCCATTATCTGGAACAACTACCAACACTTTCTTTCCTTTGCCCAATTGTTTGGCTACCTCAATTGCTCCTTTGATAGCAGCTCCACTGGAAATTCCGACTAGAATGGCTTCTTTTTGAGCAACTGAACGGGCCGTCTGAATAGCATCATCACTGGATACTTGTAAAATTTCCTGATAAATCTCAGTATCTAAGATACTTGGTATAAAACCAGCAGAAATCCCTTGTATTTTGTGAGGGCTCGGCTGTCCACCTGATAAAACTGGTGACTCTGCCGACTCTACTGCAAAGATCTTAATTTCCGGGTAAGCTTCCTTCACCGCTGCTCCAGCTCCAGTCACTGTCCCACCAGTTCCAACACCTGCTACGAAGGCATCCAAACCGTCAGAGCCAAAAGCGTCAACGATTTCTTTACCTGTAGTTTGCTTGTGAATGGCTGGATTTGCTGGATTGTCAAATTGCATTGGCAAGAACCAACCATGTTCTTTTGCTAAAGCTTCAGCTTTGGCAATGGCACCTTTCATTCCATCAGCTCCTGGTGTAAGAACTAATTTTGCGCCGTAAGCTTGAATCAATTTTCTGCGTTCAATTGAGAACGTATCTGGCAGCACGATCACAACTGGATATCCTTTGGCAGCACCAGCAAAAGCTAAACCAACTCCAGTATTACCTGATGTAGGTTCAATAATCGTGTCACCAGATTTTAACTGACCATCTCTTTCGGCCTGCTCAATCATTGCTACGGCAATCCGATCTTTTACCGAACCTGCTGGATTATAAAATTCCAGCTTTGCGTAAACATCTGCTGCTTCTTCTGGCACTATATGATTCAATTTAACAATCGGGGTATTGCCAGTTAATTCTAAAATATTGTTAACTATTTTTTCCATGCTTCTCCCTCATTTCTCTACTAAAGTCTAAACAAATATTGAGGTTATTGTAGCATGTACAATTTCAACAAGATAATAGGTTTTATTGATAGCTGGTTATCAATTTTTTCTATATCAAACTATCGTGAACAGGTTTTACTCTCGATTGTTGTTAAAATTTATTCTAAGAGCTTTAAATGCCGTGCTTTTTCTACAGCCATAACTCGAGAGCTCACTCCAAGTTTACGATAGATATTCAAAATGTGTGTTTTTGTTGTGGCCATTGATATAAAAAGTTGGGCAGATATTTCTTTATTGGTCAGTCCTTTGGTCAATTCCCTCAATACCTCTAGTTCACGTTTACTTAAAAAGGTTTTCTCTTCAGGACAGATTAGTCTATTTATCTTTTCATGAAATAACAACTCATCTGGCTCAAAATTTTCACAGATGCGATTGCCTAATCGATTGAAAAGAATCATTAATTCCTTTTTATACAAAAAGAATTCACACAAGATTTTATTTTCTTTGCCGTAGTGAATCGCTTCATGATACAAGTCCTGAAAAATTCGTTCTTCACAGTTTTCCATTTGCAATAGAATATCAATTTTCAACAAATCGGCTCCAATAATCCGAAAATAAATTCGTTCTCTACGACTAATTTCTAGGACCTGATCGACCATTTTCAGTGCTTTGGCTCGTTCGTTTCGCGCCAATAGCAGCATGCCGTAAAATAAGCGATTACTAATCGAAAGCTGATTCATTTGAGCATAATCTTCGAGATATTGTTCTTGTTTTCCAATAGATAATTGATGACTCTTCAGCATATAACGGAACAATCCAGCTTTTATCCTCAAATTTTGGTAGTAATCAGTCAACTCCAATTGTTGAACAGCGGCTAGAGCTTCTTCCTCTTCCCCCTTTAAATAATGCAGTTCAGCATAATTGTAGAGGTAAGAGGCCCGAATGTGAGGATGTTGCTGCTGAGCTATTTCTTGCAGAGCTTTTTCGGCTGAAGTCAATTCCATCTTCTTTAAATAGATACCTGCAATGGTCAAATTGAAGCTCAAATGATAATTGCGCATCACTCTTGCATCAGCGCTCATATGTTCAATTTTGGCATAGGTCCTCTCCAACAAAACCAACCCTTGTTGAAAGTCGCCAATCTCCTCATAAATTTGAGCCAAAAAAGTTTCACAAAAATAATTAATGAAGGGATTTTTACCCTTTCTATTTAGTGACAGACTTTCTTCTACAAAAAGAATAGCCTCTTGAAACTCATTTTTATAGTAAAAAAAGAGTGCATTTTGCAGGAAAAGAAATGCTTTGGATACATCATTCAAGGGTAAAGAGTGCAGGAATACGGGTGAAAGTCTGATATCTTCCACCTCTATAAACTCCACCCCCAAAAGTGCCAGTAACCCATTGAATACGTGAGCTTCTTGCAACGCCGGAAAAGCTGCTTCCAGCGCACAAATTAATTGCTCCAGCTTCTCATAGTTCAAAATCGTATAATAATAAAATATTTTCTGAAAGGCAAAATCAATATTTGCTACTGCTGCGTCATCAGGTACTTGCTGAATGTAAAATGATGTTCGCAAATTTTGTGGTCTTTCCAGCAACAAAGTCATAATCTGCTGATAATCTTCCACCTCAAATAAAAGAGACAGCCCTTCATCGAAATAGCTCTGCTGCAAAAATACTTCTGCCGCTTGTTTTTTCTGAATAACAATCTCCGCTGCTTCTTGCTTTATAAAAGCTTCAATTAAAACATCACGAAGTAACGGATGATAAACGTAGCTGGCTTCCTTATTTTCCAGACGGTTAATCATTAGATGCTGCTTTTGCAGCTTCTCCAGCATTTCTTCATAGTTTATTTCTGGGAATAGCTTGCAGCTTAACTCAGGAAATACAAATGGGTAATAGGATGTATGAATCAAATAATTCTGTTCAATTTTTGGGAGCTTGTCCAAAATTTCTTTTGCTAAATAGTCGAAAACTATTTTTTTCTCTGAAGTATCTGCTCCAACGGTTGGAGAAAAATCACCAGAAAGAAGCAACAGCTGCAAACCACCCAACCATCCCTGTGCCTTGCTGATTAGCTGATCTTGAATTTCTGTTGACAGATTCCCGTAGCCCACTTCCAACATTACACTTTTGGCTTCCGTTGGCGTAATCAAAAAGTCAGCTTCCTGAATATACTGCAGCTCATCTTCAATCAGCAGCTGACCCAGATAGATTGCTGGCTTGTAACGAGTAACTAAAAGTAAATGCAGATAATCCGGCATAGCTGCCACAAAGGAATCAATTGACGCAACCAGCTTCGTATCTATAATATGGTGAAAATCATCTAATACTAAATAAATATCCTGTTTGGGAAGTATTTCCAAAAGAAACACCCCAAACGAAGTCAGATTCCCTTCTTGAAGACTTCGTTGAAAGTTATCAAACGCAACTTCTTTTTCATTTCCTAAAAAATCAGACAAACTTTCTAAGACATAGCTCCAAAATAAAGTGAGTTGATTGCTATCTTCTGCTAAATTCAGCCAACACCATTTTTGATTAGGTAGTGCTTCCACACTCTGTCGCAAAGCTAACGTTTTTCCATGGCCAGCTCCAGCTTCTAAAACTGTTACTTTTTTGTTAAAGCCGGTCTGAATTTTTTTAACCAGCTGTTTTCGAGGGATTCGGTTGCTTTTTAGTTTTGGTGGTATCATTCGACTGCTTACTAAAATTCCCACAGACCAATCCCTCCAATCATTTTTATTTAGTATAGCAGTTTTTCTTTATTGTAAATATTGCTTTTGGTTTTTCTTAATCGCGATGAGCAGAAATATTCCACTTAGCACAACTAAAAAAATAATTTTCAAGCTATTTTCTTGATAGCTTTGTCCCTTGCTGATCGCTTCTGTCAGCTGCAGAAATTGCTTTTGCGGCAAATAATGGGTTAAGCTTTTCCACCAACCAGTGTCATTAGCCAAAGAGAAAAAGCTGCCTGAAACAAGCGAGGTAATGACTATAAACATTGATCCAATCATATTCGCCTGGTCTCCATCCTTAAAGAAAGAAGCATTACACAAGGCAAAGCTAACACCGATCAAACAAAGCAATGCCAGCAAACAAGCATAATTTCCTAACGACATCCCCAGGTCAATCTGGAATACCTGATTAACTGTCGCAAAAATAATGAAGGTTGGTATAAAAAGCAAGCCGAATAAAAAAATGAAATAAGATAAAAAGAGTTTTCCTTGAGAAAGATCGCTGCAAATCATTCGTTCCATTAAATGCTTTTCCTTATCCTCACTAAATAAAAAGGTATTGGTAATCCCCGCCATCAGTAGAAACATCAGCACGTATCCTAAAATTCGTTGTGCCTTATTCATCTGAGCAGCCGTTTGAACAGCCTCACTAGATTTCCCTGCCAAAAAAGTAGCTAATTGCTTTTTAAAATCATTATTTTTGAAGGTAGTGATTTGTGGTGCTCCTTGAGAGAAGTCTACCACTGCATCATAGGTTCCTAATGCCAGCTCTGATCTTGCTGGCTGTTTTTCCAAAGAGGTGATTTCCAAGGAATTATCCTTAAGCTGGATTGCTGGATTACCTACTACCGCAATTTTTAAAGAAGAGGATGTTCGATCGCTTAAAAATAAGGCGACTCCTAAAGCAGCTACAATTAAGCTACTCATAATAATAAGCCGCATCTTTTTATTCCAAGCTCGTATTAAATGGTTTCTTAATAACTCAATCATACATATGCCTCCCCTTTAAAAAGCAATTGCGACAATAGAGTGAATACCAATGCAACTAGCAGTGAACCGATGAAAGCCAGCAAAAAATATTGACTATGGCTATCATAAATCAATTCAAAAGCAGCCTGAATAACTTTTGACAGCGGCATCCATTGGCTTACCTTACTAAATGCCGGACCCATTGCTGCTGCCGGGAATAGTAACCCCGCAGTAATTGCTACAATGCTGGTTAAAACACTTAAAATCTGATTGGCAACTCCTTCGCTTTTGAACAAACAGCACATGAAAACACCAAAGCTGCTGCTAGCTAAATTTACCCCAACAAACAAGAGCCATAGCTGAAAAAGAGCAGCGCCGTAGTTGATTGAGAACAATATACTCACTAAAACAGCGACAAATGAATAAATGATCAGTGTATAAAGAAACGTAGCAATTGTTTTTGAGAAAGGAATTTTCCATTCACAATTCGGTGCATAAATTCCTCGTAGATTAGCCTTTTTTATCCGTTCCTCCATAAAACTATTGGCTGCAAAGGTTCCTGAATATAAGGCCGAATAAAACATGAGGGTAACTCCGTAATAATCATAGCTGGTAAAGCTGTCACTATACATTCCCTGCGTCATAAAGCTGACAATTGTTATCAGCAAGAAAGGAAACATCAGACAAAAGAACAGCCAAGTAGGATTAATCAGCAAGTTCAAAAAATCCCGTTGAATCATTTTAGTTAATTGATACATCGTATTTCAGCTCCTAATCTCTCAATGAACGTCCAGTCAAATCCAAAAAGACCGTTTCAAGATTGTCTGTTTGAATCGCAATATTTTGAATCTTTTCCTTACGTCGAACTAAGTAATCGATAATCCGATCAAGATTTTCGATACCTTTAATTGCAGTAAGCATCAAAGTTTCGTGGGAAAATTCCACTGTTTTTACTCCTTCGATTTGATAAAAATCATCAAAGCTTTTGGAGTGAGGCGCTTCTAATTCGATCAAAATTTTACGTTCTTTATTTTTTTCCTTGAGGGCCTCTTTGGTTCCTTCAGCAATGATTTCCCCATGGTCCATAATGATAATTCTGGTTGAAATCTCCTCGACTTCCTCCATGTAATGGGTAGTGTAAAGAATGGTCATTCCCGCTGCCTGCATCTCACGAATGGATTGCAAGATGTGATTCCGAGACTGAGGATCAATCCCCACTGTAGGTTCATCCATGATTAGAAGCTTAGGCCGATGAGCAATTGCGCAGGCAATGTTTAGCCGACGCTTCATCCCACCAGAAAAGGTCCGGGCCTTTTCCTTTCGATGTTCCAATAACCCCACCGACCGCAAAGCAAACGTTACTCCTTCTGATAAATCAGTTCCTCGTAATCCATACAACGAAGCAAAAAAACGAACATTTTGCTCAGCACTCAAATCTTCATAGATAGCTAGATCTTGCGGAACTATCCCCAACTGCTTCTTGAATGTCGATAATTTCTTGGCAACTACTTGGCCTTCATAGCGAATTTCTCCACTATCAAGGCTTAATGCCCCACATAAAATATTGATTGTCGTACTTTTAGCTGCACCGTTTGGCCCTAAAAAACATAATATTTCCCCTTCGTAAATCGTAAAACTAATGCCATGCAAAACTTTTTTCTTTTCATATGATTTAACTAGTTGTTTAACTTCAATTAATGGCTGCATCTGAACTTCCCCCTTTGATAGTTCTATCTTAAAGAAAAGAAGGGATAAAAAAAATCAACCATGTGGTTGATTTTTCAATAGCAAAGAGAAAATTATTAAGGATTGAGTATTTGAGCTTAATTGATATATATATAATAGACAAAAAATCCCTACTCAAGCGAGTAGGGATGAAAGTTTAGAAAAACTATTTAGCTAATGAATCTTTCGCTTGGTCAGCAAGCGCTGTGAAAGCAGATGCATCATGTACAGCTAGGTCAGCTAACATTTTGCGGTTGATTTCGATTCCAGCCAATTTTAAGCCATGCATTAATTTTGAGTAGCTTAAGCCGTTCATACGAGCTGCAGCGTTGATACGTGCAATCCACAATTTACGGAAGTCGCGTTTTTTCTGACGACGATCGCGGTATGCGTAGTTGTATGAATTCATTACTTGTTCTTTAGCTGTTTTAAATAGAGTGTGTTTAGAACCGTAGTAACCCTTAGCTAATTTTAGTGTCTTTTTACGACGTTTACGAGTTACTGTTCCACCTTTAACACGTGCCATGTTTAATTCCTCCTAATGTTTCTGTTGAATTTTAAAATTAAATGTTGTAAAGCTTAGGTGCTGCAATTATTTCATGCGAGCTAATTGTTGACGGATACGTTTGTAATCGCCAGCTGATACCATACGTGCTTTACGCAATTGACGACGTTGTTTTTTAGTTTTGCCGTGGAAACGGTGACTTGTAAAGGCGCGGAAGCGTTTAAGACCGCCACCACCAGTACGTTTTACGCGTTTTGCTAATCCGCGGTGTGTTTTTTGTTTTGGCATAATAATTTCCTCCTACATTTCATTTCGCATACCGTTCAACTACAAGAAATGTAAAAGTTGAACAAGCATCCTCAAAATTTTTTGCTGACTATTAGTCTTTCTTCTCTTTCGGTGCAAGCACTAAGAACATGCTACGTCCGTCCATCTTCGGTTTTTGTTCTACTGTCGCAATGTCTTCTGTTTCAGTAGCCAAGCGCATAAGAACTTTCTGACCAATCTCTTTGTGGGTAATGGCACGGCCCTTGAAACGGATAGAAGCTTTCACTTTATCGCCTTTTTCTAGGAATTTACGTGCATTACGAAGTTTTGTATTAAAGTCATTCACGTCGATTGTTGGACTTAAACGAACTTCTTTGATGCTAATCACTTTTTGCTTCTTACGAGCTTCGCGATTTTTCTTCTGCATTTCAAAACGGTATTTTCCGTAATCCATGATCCGTGCTACTGGTGGTTTCGCACCTGGAGCTACGAGAACAACATCAAGGTTTGCTTGTTCAGCGATTCTTAATGCTTCTGCTTTAGACTTCACACCTAATTGTTCGCCATCTTGTCCGATCAATCGTACTTCGTGAGCACGAATGCCGTCGTTAACCATCATATCCTTTGCTATGGTCATTCACCTCCAAAATTTTTGAGAGAAAATAAAAGCCGCATTCGGCACAAAAAAAACGAGTTCATACTGAACCCGCAACTTAGCCATACTTATCTACTAAAGACAAGTCATTAACTATCTAGCCCAGCGAGATGTTCGCGTAAGGCGAGAAGCGGGTGCTTCTGCTTTCATTTCTCAACTTTTATAGTATACAGGGATTCATACTAGTTGTCAATCCTTTCATTACTAGAATTTCTTATTTTCAGAAAGTTCGGTTGTTTTTCTTTACATTTCTGTGCTAAGCTTAAAGAGAAGCTTTTCCTTTATACAAAAAGATACGCTCCTTACTAAGTACATATTAATAAGGAAAGAAGTGATAAAATGGAACGTTCTTTTTTTCGCGAATTAATTCATTACAATCAACCAAAGGATTCCTATATTCGACTGATCGGTGCCGGTCTTTGTATGATCAGTGTCCTCTTCACCGGCTATTTTACTCACCAGCTAGCCATCGCCAGCTTCGGTTCTTTAGGTATTTTCACTTTTTTATACTATCAGCCTTTGCCATTAAAACAGTTGGTGCTTCGGTTAAGTTTAATTGGTATTTTCTTAACTGTTGGTAATTTTGTCGGCATGCTTTCCACCCACTGGCATTGGACCGCCCCATTATTTGTTGCCTTGGTAGGCTTAATTGGACGATTCTTTTTCCGTTTATATGGCATTGCCAAACCAGGTGCCTTTTTCATTGTCATGGTTTCAGCCATGGGAGCCAGTACCCAAATTCCTTTACCTAAAATTCCGGTAATGAGTTTTTACTTTCTTATCGGTGTCTGCTTTGCTATTTTCTTTGCTACTCTGTTGCATTTTTTCGACAAGAGAACACCGCAAATTGAAGTGAAGAGAAGCCTGAATGAACGTTTGAATGATGACCCTTCGGTACTGATCGATAGTTTATTCTATAGTTGTGTATTATTTTTTGCTGTTTATTTAAGCATGGGACTCCAATTGAAGAATCCTTATTGGTTAGTAGTTTCCTGTGCAGCAATCTTGCAGGGAGATAATCTGCGGGCGATGCTTCATCGGAATATTCAACGGATCTTCGGAACATTAGTAGGCTTAGTGATCGCGGCAGGGTTGCTGAATCTGCCTTTGACAGTGTTTGAAACTTTGCTAGTAATTACAGCTTTGTTTGTCACAGTGGAATTTTTTATCAGACGCAATTACGCCATTGCTCAATTCTTTACTACACCTATGTCATTAATGCTTTCCATGCTAGTACGGCAGCAGTATTTATACTCATTGATTCAATATCGTTTTTTAGGAATTGTACTGGGCAGCCTGCTGGGATTTGGTGCAGCTTGGATCATGACCACTGGGCTCAAATTTTATAATCAAAAGTTCGATCTCCACGAAAACTTCGACAAAGAAACCGAGTAGCTGCCTACTCGGTTTTTGCTTTTCCAGCATCTTTATTTGTAGAAAACAAACTAAGAACATGGTCATTATTAAAGTAAAAATTTTTAATGATCCCCCAAGAGAAATAGACTCCGGGCTTATCTAAAATATAAACATTCGCTTACTGGTTAATCATCTAGATAATTGTCCTTTAGTATACTATTCTTTGCTAACTAACATGTCCTCTTCATCAATAAACTGTCCGGGTGATGAATCGGCAAAGTAATCTTCTACTTTCGGAATGAGTAAAATTGTTCTATCTTTTTCTTCAACACGTAATCACAGTAATTACAAACAACCCTCGTTTTTTTTACTCAAGTTGGTTTGTTACCGTATTCTCCGCCACAAAACCACGATCAGCCAGACTGAAAGTCCTAAGCTAATAAACAGCGAAATAATCCAGCCAATCTCTGAATGTTCAAAAGGCAGCGGCATATTCATACCAAAGAAGCCGGTCACAATTGTTGGAATAGTCAAGAGCAGTGACCAAATTGTCAAAATCTTCATGGTATCATTCAGATTATTGTTCAACAAATTATTGTAGGTACCTGAAAGCTGGTCCAGGATTTCACTCGCTAATTTAGTCATTTCAACTGCTTGTCTGGCTTCGATCAGCGCATCATCCAGCTCCTCTTTTTCCTTATCGGTAAAGTTCGGGAATAATCCTTGGGCTTTGATTTGCTCCAACAAAACTACATTCTGTTTCGTAGCTGTGACCAAATAAACCAGCCCAATCTCCAAATCGGAAAGCTCCAACAAATTCTTATTGGTCGTCTTTTCTCGTAATTTGGTGTTCAAAAGAACTCGCTGACTGTTTACTTCTTCAATGTTTGGGAAATAATAATCAGATATTAGAAAGAGCGTATGGAAAAGCAAGCTAGCTGTGCTTTGCTTGGGATCACGATTTAATACGTTTTCCATTAAGTCCACCACATAGTTAGTTTTCTCCGAAATAAAAGAAAATATATGATGATCCTTCATAATGAAGGCCATTGGACTTGTCTCATAATGATTGTTAGTCTTTTCCAGGTGAGCCACATTGTAAATAACCAATAATGTATGGTCAAGAGGATCATACTCTACCCGGGCCCGCTCGTTCTTATCCAGAGAATAAGTCAGCATTTCATCGCTAATCTGATAGGTCTCTCTCAATTGTTCTATTTCTTTTGTGTCCTTGGAATCGATCGTGATCCAAGTACACAAGCCTTGATTAAATGTACGGCGCGTTTCCATGCGTTCTCCTCCTCATCTTTTCTATTATATCGGTTCACCAAAGAGTTTGCACAAAAAAATGCCCAAAAGAAGCGGTACTGACCCGCTTCTTTTAGACAGTTGCTTTTACTATTTTAGATAACCGAAATATTTTGTACTTCAGAAATTTTTTCATCGATCATTTGTAGAACAATATCACGAGCATCAGCCTCTTCAACAAAATTCAGCTTATCACCATCAATTTGGATTTTAGGACTTTCGTTATAATCCTCATACCATTGGTCATAGCGATGATTCAGTTCTTTATAATAATCATAAAGTGTTGGATCAAAGCTTAGTTGTTCATAATCCCGACCACGCTTTTCAATCCGATCCAGCATGGTTTCAAAAGAAACTCGAATGTGTACCAATAAATCAGGATGTTTCTTGTGAGCCGCATAAGGCAGCTCTTCCATCATATTGGCCAATAACTCATCATAGACCTTCACTTCCGTATCAGTTGCTCGACCAAGGTCAGCATTTAAATGGAAAAGCAAGGAATCCTCATAGATAGAACGATCTAATACGTTATTATCATCCTGCATCGCTCGCTTGATACTGTCGAACCGCTTATTCAAAAAATAAATTTGCAATAAAAAGGCATATTGTTCTGGATTCGCATAAAATAATGGCAATACCTTGTTGTCTTCAATTGATTCATAAAAAGCTTGGCTGCCTAGATGTTCTGACAACATCGCAGTCAAACTGGATTTTCCTGCTCCAATAGTACCGGCTAATACAATCACGCTCATTTACCTCCAACTCGTTTCATACAAAATATGGTGTTTTTTCTTCAACTTTAATAATATACCCCCAATATCTGGTGTCGTCAATAAAAAAAGCTTTGAAACATATTAGAATTTGCCTGTCAAGGAATGTTTAAAAAAAAGTTCAGTTTATAAAAGTTTTTAACGGATTCATTTACTTGTTTGTTTTCTCTGAGTAAAATAGAAGAGATTGAATACAGAGCTGAATATTCTGTATCGGGTATAAAAAGGAGTTTTTTGAATGAAAAACATCGGTTTAGGACACGCCAGTGGAAAGATCATTTTAATGGGAGAACATGCGGTAGTATACGGGGAACCCGCAATTGCTTTTCCTTTTTCTGGTACCGGCATTACGACTACCGTCCAATTTCATCAAGGAAATGAATCATGGATTGAATCCAGTTTTTATCACGGTCCTTTAGCAAAGGCACCCCATTCAATGCGAAATGTGACTGTTTTGTTGTGGCAGCTGGTTCGTCAATTTGCCATTCAGAAACCATTTTATGTAACCATTGAGAGTACCGTTCCAGCCGAACGTGGAATGGGGTCCAGCGCAGCAGTTGCTGTCTCTATTACCCGAGCATTCTTTGACTGGCTAGGGCTGCCAACTGATCAAGAAAATATATTGTTATTTGTTAATCAGGCCGAAAAAATAGCGCATGGGAACCCTAGTGGGATTGATGCAGCAACGATTAGCGGTACGGAACCGCTGCTTTATCAAAAAGGCTTAGATTTCCAACCTTTCCAGTTAAATATGGACGCCTTCTTAGTGGTGGCAGATACTGGACACAAAGGACAAACACGCAAAGCAGTAAAGGACGTCGCTCATTTAATGGAGGTTGACCGTTTAGTAACCGGCAGCCGAATTCGACAGCTGGGTCAACTGACCAAGCAAGCACAGCAAGCCATTTTGTCTAATCAGCCCGAGTTGTTAGGGGCTTATATGACGAGAGCACAGGAACATTTACAAGCATTGGGAACTAGTAATTATGCCTTGAACCACTTAATTCAAACTGCCTTAGCCAATCAAGCGTTGGGTGCGAAATTGACTGGCGGCGGTCGTGGTGGATGCATGATTGCTTTAACAAAAAACGAAGAAAGCGGACGTCGATTGCAACAGATTCTAATGAGTGCTGGCGCACGCGATACGTGGATTGAAGGGTTAGGGGTATATGCACATGTATAAAGGTCACGCGCGAGCTTACACAAACATCGCGTTGATTAAATATTGGGGAAAAGCGGATCAGCAGCTGATTTTACCCATGAACAATAGCTTGTCATTGACACTGGATGCTTTCTACACAGAGACATCGGTTACCTTTTCCTCAACATTTTCTGAGGATCAGTTTTATTTAGATAATAACTTACAAGACAGAGAAACTACAGTTAAAGTGAGTCGTTTTTTGGATCTAATTAGAGAGAAAGCGCAAAGTCAGCTATTTGCCAAGGTGGACAGCCAGAATTTTGTCCCAACAGCAGCTGGTCTGGCTTCTTCAGCGAGCGGTTTAGCAGCTTTAGCCGGCGCTGCCAGCGCTGCGCTAGGATTACCTTTAGAGGAAAAAGAGCTGTCACGCTTAGCTCGTCGCGGTTCAGGTTCCGCCTGCCGAAGTATTTATGGCGGCTTTGCGGAGTGGGAAAAAGGAGATTCAGATGACAGCTCGTATGCTGTACCAATTCCATCAAACGGCTTTGAAGAAGAGCTAAGCATGATCTTTGTGGTAGTAAATGATCAGCAAAAAGATGTCTCCAGTCGTGATGGCATGCAACGAACTGTTGAAACCTCTGCGTTTTACGATGGTTGGTTGGCTACCGTTCCTCAAGATTTAGCCAAAGCACGAACAGCCATTGCCAACAAAGATTTCCAATCACTGGGCGAAGTTACTGAGGCTAGTGCTCTGAAGATGCATGGTACCACCTTAGCAGCCATACCTCCATTTACCTACTGGTCGGCTGAAAGTATGCGGGCGATGGCCCTTGTTCGTCAATTACGGAATGAAGGTTTAGCTTGCTACTTTACACTTGATGCTGGACCTAATGTAAAGATTCTTGTTCAGAAAAAAAATGAATCTACTGTGTTAAGCAAGCTGCAAGAACATTTTTCAGCAGACCAATTGATCGCTGCTCATGCTGGGCCAGGGATCAAAATAATGACGAAGGAAGTAGAAGCATGATTGAAGTTTCAGCTCCTGGTAAATTATATATTGCTGGTGAATATGCCGTAGTCGAAGCTGGTCATCCAGCTATTATTGTTGCAATTGACCAATTCATTAATGTCTCTATTGATGCTGCTAAAAGAATTGGCAGTATTCAATCCGCTCAATACAGTGATCTGCCTATTCGGTGGACCCGACGAAACAATGAGTTAGTGTTAGATATTCGGGACAATCCCTTTCACTATATCTTAGCAGCCATTCATTTTACCGAACGCTATGCTCAAGAAAAAGGGAAAGAACTGGCTTTCTTTGATTTAAAAGTGACCAGTGAATTAGACAATTCCAATGGCCGCAAATACGGTTTAGGCTCTAGTGGAGCCGTAACCGTAGCCACAGTTAAAGCGTTAAACATCTTTTATGATCTGCAGCTTTCTCAGTTGGAGCTGTTCAAGCTGGCTACCTTGGCTCATTTAAATGTACAAGGCAACGGCTCCTGCGGTGATATTGCAGCCAGCTGTTATGGTGGCTGGTTGGCTTTTTCAACCTTTGACCATGATTGGCTGCTGGAAAAACTAGAACATGAAGCCTTATCAACTATTGTAGAGAGCGATTGGCCTAGTCTGCGAATTGAACCTTTGAAGGCGCCCGATGATTTGCGTCTGTTGATTGGTTGGACTGGCAGTCCAGCCTCTACTTCTGATTTGGTGGATCAGGTTCATCAATCAAGAGAAGAAAAGGCTGGAGCTTATAAACAATTTCTAGCGGATAGTAAAGCCTGTGTGGATCAAATGATTGAAGGCTTTAAGCAGGAAAACGTAGCCGAAATTCAAGCAATGATTCGCAAAAATCGCGAATTGCTTAACCAATTAACAACGTTTAGTAACGTATCAATTGAAACACAACAGTTAAAGGTCTTGAATGATTTAGCTGAACAGTACGAAGGAGCGGCCAAGTCTTCCGGTGCTGGCGGTGGCGATTGTGGAATTGTGATCGTTGATAAAAAAGCTGGAATTCTACCTTTGATGAGCTCATGGGAGAAAGCTGGAATCACCCCGCTGCCCTTGCATGTCTACCACTTAACGGAGGAAAACACCGATGAATCGCAAAGATGAACATCTGTTGCTGGCGAAAGCACAGCAGCAAAAACCTAAGGAAAATGACTTCGATGCGGTATCTTTCGTCCATCAGTCAATGGTTTCGATTTCCGATGATCAGATTGATTTAACAACTTCCATCAATGGACTTAACTTGGAAGTACCGTTTTACATTAATGCTATGACTGGCGGTAGTGAAAAAACTAAGGTCTTCAACCAGCAGCTGGCAATGGTTGCTAAAGCAACAGGCTTAATGATGGCAACTGGTTCAGTATCTGCTGCCTTGAAAGATCCATCAGTCGTTGATTCCTATACTATTGTGCGAGAGGAAAACCCTCAAGGTCTACTGCTTGCTAACATGGGTGCTGGTCGAACAGCTGAGGACGCACAAAAAATGATTGACCTCTTGGATGCTGATGGTTTGCAAATCCATTTGAATGTACCGCAGGAATTAGTGATGCCTGAGGGGGAACATGATTTTGAACTATGGGAGACCAATATTCGTGATACGATTGACGCCGTTTCAGTGCCGGTCATTGTCAAAGAAGTTGGTTTTGGTATGGCTCAGGAAACAATCCAGAAGCTATTGGATTTAGGCGTTCAAGCAGTCGATGTTTCTGGTCGCGGCGGCACCAGCTTTACCCAGATTGAAAACTCTCGTCGTAAGGAGCGCGAATTATCCTACCTAAATGATTGGGGTCAATCTACCGTAATTTCTTTACTGGAAGCTCAGCCTTTTATGGATGATTTGACCATGCTGGCTTCTGGCGGTATCCGCAATGCCTTTGATATCTTTAAAGCTGTTAGCTTAGGAGCTAACGCCGTAGGTATCTCTGGTACGATTCTGAACACCGTGATGTCAGAGGGTGTTGATGCAACGATTAAACTGGTAGAAGATTGGAAAGCGCAGCTGCGTCTACTCTATGCCTTAACCGGAAAAGCAACTACCAAAGACGTTCAAAAGAATCAATTGATCGTTACTGGAGCACCCAAAGAATGGGCAGAGCTTCGCGGAATTAACCTCTACAACTTAGCTGCACGCTAAAAAAGACGAAAGACTTTAGGTTTGATTCCTGAGTCTTTCGTCTTTATTTATTCTGCTAAAGCTTTCTTCACCGCAACTGCACAATGGATTTCGGTTGTGTCGAACAATGGAATGTCCACATCGGTCTGCTGAATCAGCAAACCAATCTCTGTACAGCCTAGAATAATTCCTTGAGCTCCTTCAGCCTTCAGCTGTTCAATTACTGCCAAGTATTCTTGTTTCGAAGCTTCATTAATTGCCCCTAAACAAAGCTCCTCAAAAATCACGGTATTCACCAGCTCAATTGCTTCTTCATCCGGAATCAAAACTTCGATTCCTTGATCAATGATTCGTTCCTTATAAAAATCTTGAGTCATGGTATACTTCGTGCCTAATAACCCAACCTTCGTAATTCCTTCAAGCTGCAGCTGATCGATAGTTGCATCCGCTATATGCAAAATAGGAATGGTCAACTGCTGCTGAATTTGCGACGCTACCTTATGCATCGTATTGGTGCAGATTAACAGGAAGTCAGCTCCTGCTGCTTCCAATCCTTTAGCATAGCCAGCCAATATCTCGCCGCTTTTCTGCCACTCTCCTTGAGCCTGACAGGTCTCAATTTCTTGAAAATCGACGCTGCCTAAGAGAATTTTAGCTGAATGCAGACCCCCTAATTCAGCCTGAACCCCTTGATTAATTAATGTATAGTAAGACACGGTACTTTCCCAGCTCATACCGCCTAACAACCCGATTGTCTTCATATCTTCCTCCTACTTTTTACCCAGCAATCGCTGCCAAAAGCTTTTCTTTGTTCCTACTCGAATGTTACCCGCAGCTGTTTCGTTGGTGCTAATCATTGTTTGAAAAACCAAATTATCCTGCAAAAGGAATTGGTTTAAAATATGCAGCTGATCCAGCTGATCCATGATATGAGCAATTTGCTCTGCATTTAAATCGAACAAGTTTAGTTTTTCGCCTTGAGCCTTCAACAAACGCTGAAAATCTCTTTGAATCAATTTAATAAGTTCATATTCCCGCGTCAGCAGACTGTTGATTTTCCTTGGCTCTTGTTGCAGCCTATCCTCTGCTGGTACTAGGTTAGTAATTATCTCTAATGCCTCCACATAATCTCTTAAATCCAAAATAAAGATTTGGGCTGCCTTTTTATTCATTAAATAGGTTTGACTGGTTAAAAACTCGCCTAAAGAAACCAATTCTGCGTTTGTTTGGCTGAGTTCACTTATCTCCCGCGTTAGCTTTTCCACTGGCGTTTTTCCCTCTTTTCTTCCCTTAATACCAGTCTAACTTGTTTTATAAAATAGGACAATCGAAGAGTTCAAATTTTAAAAAAATAAAGAAACAAATTAGAACTCCCTTCGATTTCATCGCTTATTTATTAGGCTTCTAAGCTATACTAATTTCTCATTGTATCTCTGTTCAAAAGTAAAAAAAGAACCCCCCACGCGGGAGGCTCTTAATTATAGTCTAACTAAGCTTTGTAATCGTAAGCTGTAACGATAATTTGTTTCAGCTCGCTGATTAAAGGCTCTTTAGGGTTAGCAGTTGTACATTGGTCTTCGTAAGCTAATTCAGCCATACGATCCACTGTAGTATCTAGAACTTCTTGAGTCACGCCTTGTGCTTTCAAGTTCATGTCGATTCCTACAGTTGTACCTAAGTTGTAGACTGCTTCGATCAATGCATCAACCAATTCAGCAGTTGTGTTACCCTTAAGACCTAAGAATTTAGCGATATCAGCATAGTCTGTATCCGCACGGAAGTAGTCATATTTAGGGAACATTGCATGTTTTTGTGGATCCTTCGCATTGTAACGGATGATATGAGGCAATAGAATTGCGTTCGTACGTCCGTGAGGAATGCCATATTCTCCACCAATCTTATGAGCGATTGAGTGACAAATTCCTAAGAAAGCATTGGCGAATGCCATACCAGCCATAGCTGATGCGTTATGCATTTTTTCCCGAGCTTCTGGATCAGCAGTTTTCACTGAATTTTCAAGGTTTTCAAAGACAATCTTGATTGCTTGCAAGCTCAATCCACGTGTGTAGTCAGATGCCATTACAGATACATAAGACTCGATTGCGTGCGTTAATACGTCCATACCAGTATCAGCAGTTACTGAAGGTGGCACAGTCATAACAAATTGAGGGTCAACAATCGCTACATCTGGTGTCAATGCATAGTCAGCTAATGGGTATTTCACGTGAGTATCGCTATCTGTGATAACGGCAAACGGAGTAACCTCAGAACCAGTACCAGAAGTAGTTGGAATACATACAAATTGTGTTTTCTTAGGATCAGCAATCTTGTAAGTACGTTTGCGGATATCCAAGAATTTTTGTTTCGCGCCGAAGAATGAAGTGTCTGGGTGTTCAAAGAACATCCACATACCTTTCGCCGCATCCATCGCAGATCCACCACCTAATGCAATGACCGTATCTGGTTGGAACTCGTTGAACATTTCTAGACCTTTATAAACTGTGTTAGTTGAAGGGTTAGGCTCAACATCTGAGAATACTTCAACCTTCACATCATTTTTACGACGGCCTAATACTTCACGAACGATGTCAGCATAACCAAATTGAACCATACCTGGGTCACAAACCAACATAACGCGTTCAACATCTTGCATCTTAGTTAGATACAATAATGAGTTCTTTTCAAAGAAGATTTTTGGTGGTAATTTAAACCATTGCATATTATTTCTCCGTTTCGCTATAGTTTTAACATTGATTAAGTTAATAGCAGATACGTTCTTAGATACAGAGTTCTTACCGTATGAACCACAACCAAGAGTCAATGATGGAATCATTTCGTTGTAGATATCACCGATACCACCTTCAGCAGATGGTGTGTTAACCAAGATACGGCAAGCTTTCATACGCAATCCAAATTTCACTTGCAAATCTTCATCTTCTGTATGAATAACTGCAGTATGTCCTAGTCCGCCTAATTCAAGCATACCTTGACACATGTCTAATGCTTCGGCTTGGCTATTTGCTTTAACCATTGCTAATACTGGAGAAAGTTTTTCACGAGATAATGGATATTCTGCACCAACGCCATCGATTTCTGCAATCAGCATCTTAGTGCCCTCAGGAACTTTGATACCCGCGCGTTGAGCGATATCGATAGCTGAATGTCCAACAATTGCTGGGTTAACAGCATACTTGCCTTCGTTCATTACAGCATCTTCTAATTTTTTCAATTCATTTTTCTTAACAACGTATGCTTGGTGAGCTTCGAATTCTCTCTTCACTTCGTCGTAAATTTCTTTATCAACGATGATTCCTTGCTCAGAAGCACAAATCATGCCGTTATCAAAAGTTTTTGATACAAACAAGTCATTCACTGCACGTTTGATTTTTGCAGTTTTTTCGATATATGCAGGAGCATTACCAGCACCTACACCTAGAGCAGGTTTACCAGTAGAGTAAGCAGATTTAACCATGCCTGGTCCACCAGTTGCTAATACGATCGCTACGCCTGGATGATTCATCAAACCTTGAGTTGCCTCAATTGATGGTGTTTCAATCCATTGGATACAGTTTTCAGGAGCTCCAGCAGCAATTGCAGCGTCACGAACGATACGTGCAGCTTCCACTGAACATTTTTGTGCAGATGGATGGAATGAGAATACGATTGGGTTTGCTGTTTTTAAAGCAATCATTGCTTTAAAAATAGTTGTTGAAGTTGGGTTGGTTGTTGGTACAACTCCACAGATAACGCCAACAGGTCCAGCGACTTCGATCAAACCTCTTTGTTTGTCTTCGCCAATAATACCAACGGTTTTATCATGTTTAATGCTGTTCCAAATATACTCAGAAGCGTACATGTTTTTGATCGCTTTATCTTCGACAATTCCACGGCCAGTTTCTTCAACTGCCATTTTTGCCAACATCATGTGTTTATCTAGTGCTGCCATTGCCATTTCATGAACGATATGGTCAACTTTTTCTTGATCGAAATCAGCCATTACATCTAATGCTACATTGGCCTTCGTTGCCATCTCATCAATCATTTGCTCAACATTGATCGTGTCTTTTATTTCTTTCTCAACCGCTTTTGCCATGTGAGTCCTCCTAATAACATAAATTATTTGTTAATTTTTTCACATTCCAATCATACAACACAGGCATAGATTTGTAAATAGTTTTTTGTGATTTTTTTCACACCTTTATATTCTTTAACAAATGTGCCTGCTATCGCACCTTTTGTAGCAATTTCTAAAATTTTAGAAATCATGCTCCAGTTAAAATGACGAGTATTATTTAATTCGAAGTTTCACAAAAATGGCTAATCATTAGCTAAAAAGAACCAAAAAAAGGCTGAAAGTAAACATTAAGCTTACTTCAGCCTTCTTTAACAAAAGAACTATTCTTCTTTATCAGTTGGTTCTGGTGTTACTTCAGGTTCAATAACTGCTTCAGTTGTTTCAACTGGTGCTGGATTTATTGGAGCTGCTGACTTCACAGTACGGATCGATGCACGATCAAACACTAAGAAGATGCCTTCGCAGTCTAAAGTAACTGTTTTTTCAGTGCTGTTCATTTCAGAAATGACTCCGTGCAAGCCGCCGATAGTTACGACACTGTCGCCTGGCTTCATTGCATCTAATAAATTCTGACGTTCTTGCTGTTGTTTCTTTTGGTTGCGATTCATCATAAAGAACATACCAATCATCACAACTAGTAAAATTATCATTGGAAAGCTTCCCATGTTTATTCCCCTCACATTCTAATAGTCACTAAATACTGTAACAAAGATAACAAACTTAAACTAGTGGTTTGCACTATTTTTTAGAAACTTTTTGCGTTTTCCTTGTTAAAACCATAGGCTTCAAAAAACGCTTGACGGAATTCTAACAGATTATCATCCATAATAGCCTGACGAACTTGCTTCATTAAGTTAATCAAGAAATACAGGTTATGATAAGAAGTTAAACGA
Source organism: Enterococcus sp. AZ163 (assembly GCF_050498925.1). Taxonomy (NCBI): domain Bacteria; kingdom Bacillati; phylum Bacillota; class Bacilli; order Lactobacillales; family Enterococcaceae; genus Enterococcus; species Enterococcus sp. AZ163. The sequence continues at coordinate 1,393,722 of NZ_JBIPAO010000001.1, read as the reverse complement.
ATACCAAATGTTTCATCACAATGAATCAAATGACGAATATAAGCACGGCTGTAATTGCGGCAAGTGTAGCAATCGCAGTTTTCATCCAACGGACGGAAATCGCGGGCAAACTTAGCATTCTTCACTACTAATCGGCCTTGAGAAGTCATGGTGGTTCCATTACGAGCAATCCGTGTTGGCAATACGCAGTCAAACATATCTACCCCGCGAATTACACCATCGATCAAGGAATCTGCTGCACCAACACCCATCAGATATCGTGGTTTGTTCTCCGGAATCAACGGTGTGGTAAACTCCAACACCCGATTCATTTCAGCTTTTGGTTCACCGACTGATAAACCACCGATAGAATAACCTGGGAAATCCATGCTGACTAAATCTTTAGCACTTTGACGACGCAGGTCTTCAAAGCCGGCTCCTTGAATAATTCCGAACAAGCCTTGAGTATCTGGATTAGCATGAGCCTTCAGCCCCCGTTCAGCCCAACGCGAAGTACGTTCAACTGATTTCTTCACATAGTCATAGCTTTCGTCAAATGGTGGACACTCATCAAAGCTCATCATAATATCTGAACCCAGTTTGTTTTGGATATCAATCGCCTTCTCAGGGGATAAGAACATTTTTGATCCATTTAAATGATTCTTGAAATGGACACCCTCTTCAACGATATTACGCATATCTGCCAAAGAAAAAACCTGAAAGCCGCCTGAATCCGTTAAGATCGGCTGATCCCAGTTCATGAACTTGTGCAATCCACCAGCCTCAGCTACTAAATCTTCACCCGGGCGTAACCATAAATGGTAGGTATTACTTAAAATAATTCCAGCACCCATCTCTTTGAGTTCTTCTGGCGCCATTGTTTTAACGGTCGCTAATGTACCTACTGGCATAAACATTGGTGTTGGAAAGGTACCGTGAGGAGTGATGATTTCACCCAGCCGTGCACCCGTATGTTTTTCTTTTTTTATTAAACGATAAGAAATCGCAGGTTGTGTCATTTATCTTCCTACTTTCCTTGCTATGTATGAACGAACAACTTGTATCATCATACTGGTTTTGACGACCTTTTGCAACTTTATAAAGGCTGTTTAAGCTCTTGTTGAGATTTTAAAAAAAAGGATTTTTTGCCCTCGAATAATTGTAGATAAAATGAGTCCTTTTTTCATATTCATATCGGCATTTATCATTAAAATCTAATTTACCCACTTGTTACTATTTTCATAAACTCTTTGGGAAATGAAAAAAAATTTGATAGTTTAAATCCAAAGCTATTATATTAATTTCACAAGCTTAATCAAAAACAGACAGTTAGTAATTGCAGCTGCGCTTTTTCAAATTACAGATAAAAAAATAACTAAAATACAATGAGTAAAAGATTGTTATTTCATGATATCTAAAAGATTGTGAAAATAAAATTATATAAAGAAACCGTTTACAACAGCTACCCATTAGCCTATGATTAATGAGAATAAAATATTAATTAGGAGGAAACAAATGGTTAAATCAGCGGAAAAAGAGCAAAAAGAAACAATCAATGCGGAGCAAATGATTGACGACTTAGCTGCTAAAGGGAATGCTGCTTTAAAGTCTATGAAAAGTTTTACACAAGAGCAGGTCGATCACGTTGTTCACGAAATGGCTATGGCTGCTTTAGATAAGCATATGCTGCTAGCTAAAATGGCAGTTGAAGAAACAGGTCGCGGTATCGTTGAAGATAAAGCGATCAAAAACATGTACGCTTCAGAATACATCTGGAACAACATCAAGAATGATAAAACCGTTGGCGTTATCCATGAAGACAAACAACGTCATTTGATCCAAATTGCAGAGCCTGTCGGCGTTATCTGTGGGGTTACTCCTACAACCAATCCAACCTCTACAACTGTATTCAAATCATTAATTGCTATCAAAACTCGAAATCCGATTATTTTTGCTTTCCATCCAAGTGCTCAAAAATGTTCAGCTGAAGCTGCACGTATCGTTCGCGACGCAGCAGTAGCGGCGGGCGCTCCTGAAAACTGTGTCCAATGGATTGAAACGCCGTCCTTAGACGCAACACAAGGCTTGATGAATCATCCAGGCGTAGCGATCGTCTTAGCAACAGGCGGCGGTGCAATGGTTAAATCTGCATACTCAACTGGTAAACCTGCTTTAGGTGTGGGCCCTGGTAACGTACCTGCCTACATTGAAAAAACAGCGTTAATTAAGCGTGCAGTCAATGACCTGTTCCTTTCAAAAACCTTTGACAGTGGCATGATCTGTGCGTCAGAGCAAGCAGTCATCGTTGACAAAGAAGTATACGAGGACGTGAAGAAAGAATTTGAAGCTCACCAAGCGTATATCGTGAAAAAATCTGAATTGAAGAAATTAGAAGCGGCCGTAATGAACGAAGGCAAATATGCAGTTAATCCTGCAGTTGTTGGACTTTCTGCGATTACGATTGCTGAAAGAGCAGGCATTAAAGTTCCAGACGGGACGAAGATGTTAATCGCTGAACTAGATGGCGTTGGCGCGGATTATCCATTATCTCGTGAAAAACTTTCTCCGGTTTTAGCAATGGTTAAGTCCAATAACGCTGAACACGGCTTCGATCTTTGTGAAGCAATGTTAGATTTAGGTGGTTTAGGCCATACGGCGGTTATCCATACAGAAGATGAAGACTTGCAATTAGAATTCGGTATGCGTATGAAGGCTTGCCGTATCTTAGTAAATACACCATCTTCAGAAGGTGGTATCGGTGATATTTACAACGAATTGATTCCATCATTAACCCTTGGCTGTGGATCTTACGGTAAAAACTCAGTTTCTCATAACGTATCAGCACCTGATTTATTAAACGTCAAAACAGTAGCGAAACGGAGAAAAAATATGCAATGGTTTAGATTACCACCGAAAGTTTTCTTTGAAAAGAACTCTCTATTGTATTTAACAAAAATGGAGAAGGTCTCTCGCATTATGATCGTTTGTGACCCAGGTATGGTTCAATTCGGTTATGCAGATATTGTAACTGAAGTGTTGAATCGTCGTGACAATGATGTGAAGGTTGAAGTGTTCTCAGACGTTGAACCAAACCCTTCTACTAATACGGTATACAAAGGATTGGAACGAATCGTTGACTTCCAGCCAGATACGATTATCGGCCTGGGCGGCGGCTCGGCTATGGATGCAGCGAAGGGCATGTGGATGTTCTATGAGCACCCAGATACTTCCTTCTTCGGTGCAAAACAAAAATTCTTGGATATCCGTAAACGGACTTACGGAATTAAGAAACCTGAGAAGTCTCAGCTGGTTTGTATTCCAACAACTTCTGGTACTGGTGCCGAAGTAACACCTTTTGCTGTTATCACAGATAGTGAAACACATGTAAAATATCCATTAGCAGATTACGCATTAACACCAGACGTGGCAATCATTGATCCACAGTTTGTTGTAACTGTTCCAGCATCAATTACAGCCGATACTGGTATGGACGTATTAACACACGCAATTGAGTCTTATGTATCAGTTATGGCATCTGACTATACGCGCGGATTAAGCTTACAAGCAATTAAGATCGTCTTTGAATATCTTGAAAAATCAGTTAAAACAGCCGATCCAGAAGCTCGGGAAAAAATGCATAATGCCTCTGCAATGGCAGGTATGGCATTCGCGAATGCTTTCTTAGGAATTTGTCACTCTGTCGCTCATAAGATCGGTGGAGAATATGGTATCCCTCACGGACGTACCAACGCAATTCTGTTGCCGCATATTATTCGCTACAATGCGAAGGACCCGCAAAAGCATGCGATGTTCCCTAAATATGACTACTTCCGGGCGGATACAGACTATGCTGATATTGCTAGATTCTTAGGCTTAAGAGGAAACACAACTGCTGAATTGGTTGAAGCGCTAATCTCAGCAATCTATAACCTTGGTGTAACCGTAGGTATTGAAATGAATCTGAAAGCCCAAGGAGTGACACAAGAAGTCTTGGATGCTACTGCAGATCGCATGGCTGAACTGGCTTACGAAGACCAATGTACAACCGCCAATCCAAAAGAACCTCTGATCAGCGAGTTGAAAGAAATCATCGTAACCTGCTTCGACTATAAACAATAAGAATCTGAATAGCCGAACTGCCTTCTAGTTTTGAAGGTGGTTCGGCTTTTTAAATTGGTGAACTAAGTGAATTTGCAGCTATATCGTAAGAACCCCCAGAAAATTTGAGTTTTTACGATATACCGAGTAAAACCCTAAAATGTTAGTTAACATGAGTTCATTAAGCTGATCTACATAATAGTCTGGCTAATTCAGGAACAAGAAAAATCCTGCGTCACCACTTTCTCAAAAGACAGATCGCATGTTTTTTCTTCTATATTTAAATCTTGTTCAATTTGCTTATAAATTCGTTTAGATTGCTTATGTCGTTATAGGTTAACTTGCCCACGTGTTTGAATATTATATCGTTATCAAGCTTCGACACACCTCGTAACGTTCCAACATCAATCCAAGACTCTTTTGATAACCCTGCCTCTTTCCAATTTTTTATCGGGTAATAAAGCCTTTTCATTCTTTCCGATTTTTCACTATACTTGCTAGTTATGCTGAAAAATTCTAGCCTCTCTTTTTTGTCCTCAATTACTACTACAGGCCTTCTTTTTCCGCCTGATTTTCCTACGAATGCAAGGTACACGGTGATTATTTCATTCCTCTTCATTTAGCCACGCTTCTAACTTTTCCTGAGTATCTAACATTTCCACTGGCATGTTCTTGGTCAATTCTCTCAATCTTATTCCCGCTTTTGCTTCATCGCTCAATTTTATTTCCATCGGGAATTCTCCTCTTGCTACCACTTGCTTATACAATATTGTGATGGCCGTAGTTGGGTTCATTCCTAATTCGCTTAAAATGTATTCAGCTTCTTCCTTTAGTTCTTTATCGATACCTACTTGAATTCTTCCCTTTTCCATATATATCACTCCAAACATAGTAAATTGAACTCTCTTTTACTATTATTATACTACTTTTGTAGTACTTCTCCAAAGAGATGTCAGTAAAAATTTACTCGCACACTCATGACTAACAAACTGTCATTTAAGGAAAATGGCGGAATGTTCCTGAAAAATCTAGACGAACTCACTGAGAGAAAAGCTGATTAACTCCAAATAGAAACTACTAGCAACACAAACAGACGAACCATTCAAGACAGTTCGTCCGCCTTTATTCCCAAACTAACCTTCATACCTAGATTTAGAAACAACTGAATCGTAGGTCCTAGCAAAAAGATCGCAAATAACGTGCCCCAGCCAACAAAGCTTCCTAGCAGCAAACCAACTAAGACAATTAAAAAATCCAATAAAACTCTTCCTCGCTGCAACGAAACCTTTAGCAAACTGCAGACGCAAAACATCATGCCCTCTAAAGGTCCTGAGCCTAAATCAGCGGCTAAATACAAAGCCGTACCAGCAGCCATGATCAGAAAACCGAAGAAGGAAACAATCAGCTGACCGTGCAGCCATTCGACACGCTCTATAAGCGGTTGTACCCAACGGATCGTCTCACCTACTAACAACGTATTAATCACACTGCCAATTCCCAGCATTTTCCGATTATATAAAAAGCTGACTCCTAAAAATACTAGGCTGATAATCTGGCTCCAACGGCCAAAGGGAATGCTCGTATGCTGCATCAACCCACTGATCAACGTACTTACCGAATCCATTCCCTGACCCGCAGTAACAATTACCTGTATACCTATCCCCATCAGGACCGTGCCCATACAAACCTGAACAATACGTCCCATTTTATTCATCCGCTTCAACCATCATTTTCAATTTCAAAATAAATTCATCATAGTCCTCACTCATACTCAACTGCTTAGTGTTCACAGGTTCCGAAACGATCTCAATAAACTTCTCGAAGAAATCATTGAAGGTGTTGGCTTCTTCCTTGTTAATCGCAATAAAGGCCACCAGCTTCACTGGATAATTTGCCCAGATCAACGGCTCCTGCAAGGTCATAATAGCCACACCGCTTTTCTTGGCTTCCAGCTCGATTGAGTGAGGAACGGCGATTCCAGAAGGAAAGCTGGTAGGTGACATCCGTTCGCGCTTTTCCACTTGTTGAAGAAAATAGCCGTCCACGAAACCGGCATCTACCATACGCTGATTCAGTTGAAGCCGAATCTCTTCAGGATTTAATTCAGAAGGATCAATTTGATTAAAATATAATTCCGGTAAAATATATGCGTCAATTGCTTGATACATTCGTTTCTTTTCTCTTTGTGATTTGAACGCCTCTATTCGATTCTCAATCTTTTTAATATCCTTCACGGTTAAAAAAGGATGGATAAAAACCGAACCAGCATAAGCTGAAGCCACCTTGCGATCTGTCGTCAGCAGCAAGTCGTAAGTCTGTAAAGTATCAGGCTGCCGCTTGCTAAGTAACACTACATTGCTATCACTAAATTTTTCTTGAATTTGTTTGCGTAACTTCTGGCCAATGTCGTGATAATCATTAACAATCAGATGAATAACAATTTGATTTTGATGACGTTTCTTGGTTTCCAAAAAAGCCCCAATGTGCAGCGCAATAAAAGAAATTTCATCCTCATTAAACCAAATATCCAATCGTTCCTGAATCAGTGAAGAGATATACACTGCCAAATCGTAGGTCAAGGGATACGCCGTTTTAATATCCAGCAAGCTGCTGTTTCGTGTGAAGGTTTCGTAGTGGGAGCGATAATACAAGCTTTGAATATGAATTGCCAGCTTAGTAAAAAATTCCTCTTCATGCAGCTCCACTAGATACGTCTGCTCCACTTCAGCTAAAACTTCTTGTAGGACATTGATAATTCTTTGATCGACAAAAGCAGAAAGCTGCTGATTATCTTCTTTAGTTAACGTCTCATTTTGCATACCAATAAACAAAAGCGACAGCTGCTCCAATTCTATTTTTGAGAAATGGATATCGTATTGCTGCGCCAGAGAATCCCCAATTTCTTCGGCCAATAAGAATTCCGGCTTTTCTTGTAATTGCGGAATACTCGGTCCAATATTCAGGCTGTGTCCCTGACGAATTCGTTCAATACTAATCGCATAGTGCAAAACGATATTGTTCAGTGAGTATTGATTGATTTGAATCTCATGGGCTGAAAGTGTCTTTTTAATGGTCTCCTGCAGTTCATCTAAAGAAATGTAGCCAATCATCTGCTGAATACTATGCTTTAGTTTTTCTTGCAGATCACTTTCGTTATACAGCAAAGAAATCAAATAACGGCGTTTGGCCCGCTCTGGTCCGGTCAGCTTAACAAAATCTTGTTCAAAAACAATTTGAATCGCATCATTGGTAATCTCTTTTTTTAACTGCTGAATATCATTCTTCAACGTGGATTCTGAAACAAACAGTTTCTCGGCCAGATCAAAGACATCCACACCGTCAGAAGAATGCTTCAAAAGTTCAAGAAAGATACGAGATTTCCGATCCTCTACGCCTTCCTCAGCAATCGCTATAGCGGGGTTTAGCTGATAACCTAAATGACTGGTTAAAATAAGTTCTGGTGTTTGCTGATTAATTTTGGCGACACAGTTGCGAATGGTTCGGGTCGTACATTGGCAAAAAACGGCTAGTTCCTTGGAGGTAACCCATTGTGTCTGCTTTTTCTCTAAAAATCCAACTAATTCCTTTTCTTTTTCCGTCAGCATTCTCTCACCCCTATTCAAAGAAAAGTTGGCCAATGTGACCAACTTTTCGATTTGTTATAGCTCTTCACCGTTCGTAGCGATTACCTGCTTGTACCAGTCAAAGCTGTCTTTTTTGATTCGTTTACCGCTGCCCTTGCCTTCATTATCTAAGTCCACATAGATAAAGCCGTAGCGTTTTTCCATTTGTGCTGAAGAGCAGCTGATAATATCAATCGGTCCCCATGCACAGTAGGCAATTACATCAACTCCATCGTACATTGCTCGTTTCATCTGGGCAATGTGCTCTGACAAATAAGAAATCCGGTAATCATCATGCACCTTGCCATCCTCCAACTTGTCATACATCCCAAAACCATTTTCGGCTATGATAATCGATTTGTGGTAGCGATCCCAGTATTGTGACAAGGAATTGTACAGCCCCTGCGGATCAACAGCCCAGCCCCACGGATTAGCTTTCAGGTTGGGATTCGGTGTTAATGACAATAGATTCATATCATTCTTCGTGGAATCCACCATTTGGGAATAATAATAAGAAAGAGCCAGATAGTCCATTGGATGATCCTTCAAGATTTGTTTGTCTTCCTCTGTAATCTCCAAGTGAACATCATTTTCTGCAAAGTAGTTCAGAGCATATTGCGGATATTCACCCTGAAACTGAACATCTGTGTAAAAGTACTGCATTCGATTACGACGCAGTGCCAGATTCACATCATTAGGATCGCAAGAGTAAGGATAGGCGGTGCAATCTGCCATCATTGTGCCGATCATCATCTCTGGATTGATACGTTCCGCATATTCCTTCAACAGGGCACAAGCGATAAACTGATGGTGCACAGCCTGATAACTAGCCTCCAAATAATTATCTACCGTATCATAAGGGATCGCCGTTGAGTTAAAAGGCTCAAACTGAATTAGATTAACTTGGTTAATGACGATCCAATATTTTACCTTGTCTTTGTAGCGATTCAGCACAACTTTACCGTATTTTACAAATAAATCAACTACTTTACGATTGTTCCAGCCGCCATAGTTTAAGGTGATGCCAACAGGTGTTTCATAATGAAGGATGGTAATAATCGGTTCCATGCCTAAGCTGATAATTTTATCGATCAACCGATCATAATAAGCTAAGCCGGCTTCATTCGGTTCCTCTTCATCGCCCGTTGGAAAAATCCGTGTCCAGTCAATCGAGGTACGGAAGTTTTTAAAGCCCATTTCACTTAGCAGCTCCAAATCCTCTTCATAAGTATGATAGAAGTCGATCCCATGGCGTTTTGGATAATAGCCTTCCTTATCCGCCATATTTGCCTTCACATCAGCCAATGACATTCCTTTGTGTTGTTCTTCCGCTATCTCAGCATTGGTTTTGTCTGGATAATACTTGTGCAAATCCGCTAAGCTGACGCCTTTTCCTTCAACTTTATAAGCACCTTCCGCTTGGTTAGCGGCAATCGCACCGCCCCATAGGAAATTTTTCGGCATTTGATAATCTTTCAAAAAGAACTCCTCCTTATTTTTGGCTAAAAGTTTCAAACAGCTTCACTAAATGTTCACCAATTAAAATCTCGCTTTGCGCGGTCATCAAGGTATCCTGCGCATGGCAAAACAATGTCGAATAGCGTATCTGCTCTCCTGAAGCCTCCAGCTGCAGCGTATCTGTCTGAAGTCCGTGAGCTACGACTACTTCCTTACGAGCTGCGGCTACTTCTGTTTTGGCCTTTTCAAAATCCATTGTCTCTAAGCTTTCCAATGCCTGAACCAAATGATCTCGGGCATTGCCAGCATGTACCAGAATATTCATGGATAACTGGTTCAACTGATCGTTTTCTTCCATATAAGTTGTCTCTTCCATCTGCAATCTCCTGCTTTCGTTGCTAATCTTATTGTGTTGCTGTGTTCATTTGCGCTTCTTCTAACGCATCCTTTTCTTCCTGCTTCAATAAAGAATTATCATAAGCCTTAAAGAATGGCAGGAAGATCAACCAAGTAACGACGAAAATTACTACACTTACTATAATTGCCCGCCAGTCCTGTGTTGCCAAATAAGAGGTAATTGGATAAGGCATATACCATAATAAGAATGTTTGCGAAGGGATATTTACTAACCCTAAGGACATTGTCACATAAGCAATGGTAGGAACAATAATACTGTTGATCCACATTGGCACCATCAAGTAAGGATTAAAAGCAATCGGTGCACCAAACACTAAGGGCTCATTAATATTGAAAATAGATGGAACAATGATCGCCTTACCAATCGCCTTCAGCTGAGCGGAACGACTTAAAATCAGCATCATTACTGACAAGGCCAGCGTGGTTCCAATTCCTCCCATAGAAGAAAAGGCATAACAGGTTTCTTGGGTAGCGATATGCAACGCTTCGCCGCCGTTTGCGACTGCTTGCGCATTTTCAGCTAGTCCTGACATATAAACCGGATAGATTACCGGCATCATTACCCAACCAGAAATCCCAAAGGTATATAAGAATACCGGAATAAAGACTGATAACACAAAACCAGGATAAGACTGAACAATTTTCGCCAATGGGCTGAAAATCAAGATAATCACATCAAAGAAATCCACTTGCATTTGGAAGGTGATCAACCAGCCGACAAACAAAACAAAGGTAATCGGCAGCAAGCTATTAAACCAGCCCACCACGAAGTCGGGAATCGGCGTATCTTCATCAAAAAAGGATTTCTTTACAGCTAAATTCATGACAAACGCCACAAACAATCCGGTAACAATTGATAAGAACATTCCTGTTGATCCAAAACGAGAAAGAATAAAAATTGCTTCGCCATCCTCAGTAATCGTCGGAAACAACAGCATCATAAACAGGACCAAGGAAGTAGAACCAGAAATCAGCTTTTGTCCCCCATGACCTTTCTTCTCCATTAGATAGTATGGAATCAGAAAAGCGACTACTAATCCATACATCCCGAAGGAAAAACTACTGATCATAGAGAAATCTGGCATTCCACTAAAAATATTCCCCAATAAAGAAACTATTGTAACTAACGAGCCAACAAATACTAAAGGCAGAGCGATCATGATCGAATCCTGAATCGCTGAAATCCACGGATTCTTCACAACCTTATTTACCTTAGGAGCAAAAGATTCCGTCATAAATTTCATAATATTATCCATTAGTTAATCCTCCATACTTAAAATCAAGTCCAACGCTTTCTCACCATTTAAGGCCCCGTAAATATTCTGCGGAATAACCGCTGCTTTCACCTGTTTATCTTTTGTCTGTTCCTGAATGTCATTTAGCATGTAAGACAGATGAGGTCCAATCAACAAGTAATCGATTTCATTAATTCGATCATCTAATTGTGATTCACTTGCTGCTTTCACTGTTACCCCAACGCCGCGCTTCTTTGCTGCTTTTCTAATAGCTGCCGCCATAAACCCACTGGAAGCGCCTGACCCGCAAATTAATAAAATATTTTTCATTTTCTCCACCGCTCTCTTTTCTTGATACTCTTATTATAGGAAGTCGTAGGTTTTCCTACAAACTTACTTTTTTCCTACGGCTAGGAAAAATGAAAAAGACTGGAAAAGATGCTTTCCAGTCTTGATTTTTGTATGAGAATGATTTTTTTATATCCACAATTAACTTTGTATATTCTTTAGAGTGGATATCCATGGTTCTCTGATTCTTTTAAATTACTTTCGCAAATATAATTATTGAACTGGATCAATCGTCTTTATAAACTAGGAAATATTTATAGTCATTCTTCTTCAACCTCAGCCCATCAAAAAACTTAATCACAAAGTAGATGATTGAGTGATTTGATTGACTAATTCATTGCAGAATAATACTTTAGCTCCTCTAGCTGCTGCGAGCCTTCCAGCCAGTATTCATAAAACGCACTGCTTAATTTATACCCTCTCCCCCACAAGGTGGTTATCGTTTCGCCAGTAATGCCATGGACTTCGAATTTATGCTTCAATTTGTTAATTAAACAAGACAATTGGCTCATGTTCGAAGAAGTGCTGCCATCCTGCCATAAACAATCACATAATTCTTGTCGGGACAAGACACCACTAGTGGAATAGGATTGAATCAAGCATTCAAAGACACGTTTTTCGGTTTTGGACAGACTCTTGATTAATAGTTTTAAACTATTCGGAGTAGTATTCTCTCCTTGCGTAGTAGGAAAAGTCAGAATTTGATTGCCGGTTACAACGTCTTGCTTCATCTGATATTGAAGCTCATTCATTTTTTCTCGCAGAAGTTCATAGCTGGTTTCTTTTGCTACCCAGTCCACTAAGCCTCGCTCTTGCCAGTAGGTTTGTTCCTCTTCATTTGGAATATTTTCCACCACTCGTAAAACCAGTAATGGGTGATTTTTCAACATTTGTAGAATCTGTTCCACTTCTGAGTTACACAAACTTTCGCTCAAGACAATCCATTGAAAGTAGGAAAGAAAAGGACTAACCGTGCCCGTTTTCAGACGTTTGAACAAATCTGTTGAGCATAAAATCTCACAATTCATTCGTTGTAATTTCTGGACTAGTGGTTCTTCTGCTAAGGAATTTTTCGTTAAAATAAGTACATGTTGCATGGGGACTCACCTTCTCTTCAAATTTTTGGTGGTTTCTTCTCTTTTATAGGCGGCTTTGTCTCGGTTTCTTCCGTATCAATTAATACGTTCCACAGGATAACTAACGTCACAACCACACAAATGGCGACTTGAATCCATAACTGATCAAAATAGGATTCCGCTAGCTTGATACTAAAAATTGCCAGTAGGAAACAAATGACTAAGATAATCGCTAGTTGGACTTGCTTCAACTCCTGTTGAACACGGTAGGCTGTTTCAATTGGTACTCTTTTTTGTTTAGCTACCTGTCGGACGGAGTTTTTCTCTACTAGAAGCCAGATCATTTCACGGTAAAGTTTCCGTGCCTCAGGTTCTTTACTGAATAAAGAGTAAGCATCTTTACTGCGGTCTCTCTCCTTGCCTGCTTTGACCAACACCGGATGAAGCAGTCGATCGTTGCGCAGTGACCAGCGAAAAACTTGGCGCCATTCCTCTATCGTAAGCTGAGGTAGATTCAAAACATCTAAGCTTAGTTCTTGTGTTTCTAATTGATCTAAACAAGCTAACAGCTGGCGATAATCACGGGAAACAACTTCCCAGGAAGCAATCACTAAACGGTCTCCCGGTTGGGCAAAGTTCAGTAATGCTTGGAATTCACTGGATGGTGAATGCAGGGCTTCCACCTCTTGTGCGCCATCAGAAAAAAGTTCGTCCACAGGGTAATCCTCCAGCATATCCAATTGTTGGGTCAGTTGATACCCACGTGCATAGCCTAGATTCATCGTGTCCTTCCTCTTTCTGTTGGAGTTTTTCGTCGGTTAGTGCCCGATTGTTTCCTATTTCGTAACAATCGGGTAATCTGTGTCTGCAAGTCCTGTTGGCTTCGCATTAGCGAGAACAGTAAATAGCTTTGGACTAGTACAACCAGGCCTAGTACAAGTAATAATAGATAGACCATGTTCTGTCTCGCCTCTTTCGTCTACTTGGTTTTGATTTTTCCTAGATCGTTCTTTTTGTAATCCCAGCTATAAGGTTGTGGCCCTTCTTGATTCAACTTTGGTTTTAGATAAATAGTGATGAAGTATTCTTCGTCGTTGTAAAGCTCGTCTCGCTCGAATATCAATGAAGTTTTATTGCTGTTTGCTTCTGTTTTCCCTGTGTGGCTTACGCCATTTGAGTCTGCACTTCCTAAAGTTAGATAGTTGCCTTTTATTTCATGATATTCAGGGATAATTAGCTCCAATTCCAATTCATCCAACGGATCGTCCATGTGTTCTGCATTCACAGCAATTGTTTCGAAGCTTGGATTATCGGCATTCTTTCCCGATAAAATCTTTACTTGTCTTAGCTGATCCGCATTTTCCGTTGTTGTTCCAGATACTCCATCGTAATCCTTGGTCACCATTCTTAAGTACCCTTCTTCAGGTACGACCAACTGATTGGAATCATTTACAACGACTTGACGTACGTGCAGGAGAATATCTCCAGTTAAAGTAACATCTAGCCCTCCCAGAGTTGGCTTTGTCGTTCCTAATTGATGGTTACCATCCACTCCTCCATCCCATTCGTAACGAATCATAGCTGGACCATCTGGCGGACTGGAATCAATTAGTCCGGGTTGGTTAGCTATCTTAATTGCATTAAGATTGACCACTTGAAGTTTTGCAGCATTGGTCGACTTATCTGCCAACACAGGCAATTCCGCAGCTGTTTCATGAGTAGAGTCATAATAATCATAGACACGGACATTGCCTCTATCCAAAACATCAGCAGCAGTATGTCCGCTTCTTAAACGGAACGGCAAAGAATAATCATCTGCGTAATAAACCACACCATTAGTATCAGCAGGGGTTACTTTTGGATTAGTTTCACTGTTAGGTATCGTATTTTTTGTTGTAACAAAGACCCAAACCCGGTTCTTGATTTCAATACCACTTTCTGGTTTATATACCACATCCACTGGGTAAGGCTTCGCTATAGTAGCTTCCCGCAAAGTTTTCAACTGTGCCGAATCCACCTCCACTTTTCCAGATAGTTTACTGCTGTCTATTCCATCCTCATCAATGGTTCCACTCTTTTGATTCCAAGCCATTGTTTTAGCAAACTCTTTAAATTTATTTGCATCCGGTACTATAGTGTCTATATTTTCCAATGGAACATGGAAATTTTGAGCATCAAACACATAATCATCCTCCTCGAATGTTTGAGGCGTTTTTTTATTGACTAAAGTGGATGCTGTAGATGTTTGATTTTGACTATCTGTAACAAAATAAGTTACTATTTGAGGGCCTGCTTTTGTCCGATCGAATCCTAATTTATCCCAATTAATTGGATCTGAACTTTGCATAACCCTGCCTGTCACATCATAAACAATAGATTTAGGATTCTTATTCACTCGTTCACGTAACCAGCTGATATCATAAGTATTTAACCCTTGATCGATATCAAAAGTGTCATAAACTTTAACAGCCTTAGCATCAGTTATTAGCCCATTTTTACTTCCCGTCAGCAACCACCTGTCCGTAGCTGCTTGGTTTCCACTTGCAATCCCCGAATCTGATATATCCACTTCAAAACTTTCAGGTGGTTTAATTACTGGACTCCAATCTTCATTATTAGTCAAGATAGAGACAAAACTATTTCCTTTTGTAGGTGTTCGATTCTGCGAAGACCATTTCTTATTTGTTCCAGTACTTATTTCACCAGGGTAGTTACCATAAATTACTTCATCGATAAAATGGGTCTCCTCTGTTTGAAAAGTTCCACTTAAAATAAATTGATTTCCTTTCCCAGAAAAAGTAGCAATACTTACCGGGGATACATTATTATCAGTAAAATTTAATCTTATACTGGATGCGCTCCTCCAATCAAAATTAGCGTCCATATATCCGCTGTATATTCCTGCTTGATTTCCCATTCCTGAAAAAGGACCTGAAAACTCATCTATTTGTCCTGCAAAAAAATAGCCAGAGCTATCCTTATTAAATTTTAATCTTGTTGTTTTTGGAAAAGTTTTTTCAACAGTCATTTGACCACTTTGAGGGGTAATTTTTATCAGCTCTACTTTAGTCTCTTCACCATTCTCTCTTTTATATATCTGAACATACACTGCATTATTGTTAGATATGCCATGTTCGATACTTACTCCAGAGATTTCACGTATTATTTCTGTTCGTGTAGTATTTTTTGTACTATGATTAATATCCCATCTTGATAAGCAAGTAAAGTTACCTTTGGAGGTTGATATGTTTTCTAATCCAATGATAGTATTAGCATCTACTACAAACACATCTGTTATTAAGGAATGATGAGGTCCTTGAAGAGTCATATCCCCTTCAAGTCCGGCTGGTGCTTCATACTTGTACTGATTTAATATATTGCCATTTGCATGTTCAAGAACGTGATAATGGTTCTTTTGAGTAGCATTTTTATAGATAACAGTACTGCTCATATTATTCCCTGATGAATTAACCCAATGCGTCTGTATACCTTGGTTGTCTAAATTGATTGCATTTAAGTCTACTGCTTGATTATTATCTGCTATCGATATTCCTAAAGAATTTCCATTATCGATAAAAGTGGTTGTACTTAACTTTTCTCCAACGTATAAAGCTAAAAATTCTGTTCCGCTTTTCTTAAAAAAAGAATTGTATACTGTTGATTTAGTTCCACTATGTTGACTAATATCATTGGGTGTGTTACGCACCCACTTAGAATCTAAAATTGTTCCCTCTTCGTTTTGAAGGATTATTTTAGTTTGATTTATAGCAACATAACCTGCTCCATAAGGATAAGTTGAAAAAGTTTGCATGGATATAATATTGTTATAATCAGTAATGTAGCTTTTAAGAATATAATTTCTGACTTCACTACTGAAAAGCGTTGTTTTGGCACTTTTGTTAGCGGAGATTTGTTTGGACAATGCAGAAACACTTTGGTTCGCTTGGAAATGATCATCATAAAGAGAGCCTGAAGGAAATTCTAAATTCTTTTTCCCGTCTATCGGTACTTCAAATTCATTTGTTCCGCCCTCATCCAACTTGATCGTATTTGTTGGATGTGCAGAGACCTCTTCCTTTTTATCTTTAAAACTGTTCATTCCGAATACTGAACCAATACCGATGACTACTAAAATCAAAAATATTCCGATAACTTTTTTAACCCTCTTATTGGCAAACAATGCGTAAACAGTTCTCTTCTTCTTCACTGTTTTAACCCTCCCTACAATACTCATCAAATCAATGCTTTAATCGTAAAACACTCACCTCATGAGTGTTGATTTATTTAGAAAGGACATAGGTTCCTATGCCCTTATGTTTAGTTTTCTACCTTCTTCTTTAAGGCATCATCAATTGCTTTCAACGATTGATTGGTTGGTGTACTTCCTTGCCACCAAGCATCCCGATAAGCAAATTCTGCACAGTTGACTGTTTCTACCTTTAGATAAATAGAGAAAGTAGTTTTGTCGTACTGTTTCGCTAAACTATCTGATAGTTTTATGGATTCGAACAGTTTGCTGGTCTTTTTTTTAGGTTCAACAGCTTCTTTGACATAGTAGTAATAGCCATCGCCACCATCTTTCCAATCGGTTGTTGCCATGTTCTCTAAAAGAAGGTCTTTGCCAATTACTAAGGGCAACACTTGTTTATTGGTATCCCCGACTATCGGCGCTCGAACTTCAGGCAAAACCATCACCCGAATAAACTGTTTGATTGTCCCAGTGTTTTCAATTAGGACTTCCTTCTTAACATCTTTACCTGTCTCTATTTCAGTGATGCCAGTAAAATCTTCCAATAGCTTCGTCTCAACTTGCCCAACTTGAAAATCATTAGCTTTTTGATCCTGTGCTGTCATTACCGCATAGACAAAATATCCGCCACCAATCAACAGAAGGATAAGAGCTAGTGCGAATCCTACATAAATGAGTCGTATATTTTTCTTTCGATTTCTCATCTCTTGCCTCCTTGATTAGTGCAGCTTATTTTGGTACATGTCATAGGCAAAGTCTGTGGAATTAATTCCCCAATCAGAGACTAGACTTTTCGTTATATCATGGGCATCCATCAAAGGGACCAGCTTGTACAAAGCGCCTTTATATTGGTTAGCATAGGTCGGATTCAATCGAACGCTTTTCAACAAATCCTCGGTACTTTCGTTTGGTTGCAGAATCTCTGAATAGTAGAAATATCCTTTTTCGTAATACCAATAACTTGTATCTCCGGAAGTCGGTTTCTTAGTTTGGTCAAACAGCTTGGTTGTTTGGAAATTCAACTCCATGGCTTTTAATGGTGTAGTTCGATTAGTGTCGTTATAGATGTAAGCCAAGGAATGATCATCTAATGAATTGCAGATCACTTGGTTTGCCTTGTAATACTTATTTGCATAAACACTATAGTAGTTATTGACTTTCCACGTAGCTGTATCCTTAACCTTGATCGTATTATTCGGTAAAACACTGGTAGCTGGATAAACAATCAAATTACCGTTTCCCACTTCAACAGTTGGATTTTCCCGATGATTATCTGCCACATTCGTTTCAAAACTAACAAAAAACTCATGCAAGGAAAGTCGAACAATCGCTGGTACTTCACCATCATTTTTCACTCGTATTTCTTTCTTTTTCGTTGTTCCAGGGGACCAGTGAAAAACTTGAGTAAAGTCTTCTTCCACCATTGCCGACAACTTTCGTTGATTGGCATCCGTCCGATTGACCCGTTCATCTGCGGAAGTAATCCACGCATAAGTACTGCCTACTATTAATAACAGACTTAACACCAGAGAAAAGCAGGCGAACAGGCCCTTACTGCGGACAAAGGTCTGAAACAAATGTTTTCGTTTTTCCTTTTGGTTCATTCCTGCTCCTCCTCTTGGCGTTTTTTCCATAAGAACAAGACAATCAATACCAACAATAATCCGGTCAAGAATAGATAAACCAATTCTTCACCGGTTTGCGGCAACAGCTTGTGTGCGGTCGGTGTTCCCTGACCGGTCGCTGGCAATGTGCCTGAACTGCTAGTTGAAGTACTTGGTATAGTTGGCTCTGTTGAAGGCTCGGTTGGTTTCGTCGGTTCAGTCGGCTTTGTGGGCTCCGTTGGTTGATCTTTGGTTCCCACAAAATTCCAAGAAAAATTCAAGGTACTTTGTGCGTTTAAGTCCTCATTCGTTAAACTAGAATCGATGGTAAAAGTCGCATGCATAATTTTATCCGTACCATAGGTGCAGACCCCCAACTCTAGAGGAGTTTTACTCCAGTCTCGGCTGGCATCTCCTAACAAAGGACCGTGGTAAATTTCTTTACCATCAAGAGCCAATGTCATCATGATATGATTCTTCCAATCAACCGAACCACTGGAATCAATTTCTTCTACTAGCATTCCTAAAGAAAACGGAGCCTCAAGATCCAAACTGCGAATCGTTATTTCTTTTTCAAAAACATCTCCGGGGAGAATACCCACTAAATCAATGTAGTATTCTCCTTCAGAGGTGGCATACATCCCATCAGAATCGCCGATCACCATGCCGGGGGGAAGTGCTTTTGCCGCTTGCACGGTGGGCATGCCGCAAAAGAAGAAACAGAAACACAGGATACTGCTAAATAAAATCCTAAGTTTTCTCAACCCCTGTCACCTCTCCCTTCTTTTCATGGTGTTCATGAATTAAATGCCTGCTTTAAGTTTGGTCACAATTGCTAGAGTATCGCCTGTTGGTGTTGAACCGCCACCCAAGTGCCAGCCCGCTGTGTCAATTAATGCATCAGCATTGGCTTGGACAGCTTCCATTTTTACAACTAAATCGTAAGAAGCATTCGTATATTCTGTTCCCATCCCACTTTCAAAGACTAATTTTTCTAATAGGTTCTTAGTTGTTTCACCAGATTTTACTGGAACAGTGTAGTAGAACCAACCGTCATCTTTGTTGTATACCCACTTGTCACTACCTAGAGTAGCGATGTCTGTAACATCTGCACTGTAGCCGATACGGATTTCACTCTTGCCTAAACCATTTGTATCTGCTTGAACGCCTTTTTTACTAGTTGCTGTTGGAATTTGGTCTGCAACTGTTGCAGGTGTAACTGCCGGCAGGTCTGTAGCAGCTGCATAGCCTAATCCAGCAAAGGTATAGTCATAGTCAACACTGTAACGAACACCGTCTGTTCCGATCAACGCACGGCCAGTTGCTGCACCGTCTTCATCTGGTAGAGATGATTTTGCCCAGTTGACAGTTGTATTCTTGTACCCATTTTCATAGTAGCCATATTTCACACTGGTCAATGCAAAGTTCCAGTCTTTGGCATCCAGTTTGCTATTTTCATTAGTAACAGCGATATTGAAAGTCATCGATTGGTATTTGTTTTTACTTGCATCGTAGCCAGCATCGCCAGGATTCTTTCCAGTATTATCCGCATGAGTGAAGTATTCATGCATCATTTTTGCTTCATAACTGATTTTTTCAACACCAGTAACTGGGTCAACAGTTTTTCCACCTTTAACTAATAATTTTGCATTGTCATCTGCTGGTGTTGCCAAGCCAGTAATTTGTCCAGCTGGCACTTGAACAAAGCCATCTTTGTAGGTCTGATCCCCATTGAAGTTGATCGGCATATGTTTGTTCAAACCTGAGTCATTGGCTACATAGGTGTATTTTGCCCCTGTAACTGAACTTGCATCATACTTTTCAGCACCCAATTTATCCAAACGCTTCAACACTTCTTCGTAAGACACCCGAACAAATACGCTGGCTGTACCGGTGTTCGATACAGCAACCTCTTTCGTTGCTTCGGTTCCTGGTACCAATGGTTTTGGTTCCCACGTTTCCTTCACCGTTACGCTGTTGTCGCTTACTGCGGCAGATTCAGCCCGGTTAATCCGTTGGTCCTGCGCAGTGATCCAGGCAAACGTCCCCGAGATGGCTGCGATTAACGCTAAAGCTGCTGCTGCAGCCATCAGCTTTTTCTTCTTGTTATTCTTTTTCATTTCTTTTTCCTCCTATACATCCTTTTTTTACTTTTTATATAAATACTTGTATGAACAAGCAGTTATACCCCTCTTGGATACTTCGTTTGTTTCATTGGCCGTCTCACTGGTTCTGGTTGTAGAAAATACGCTTTAAGAACCAGGAAGAAGCTAAATGTTGATACCACACACACTAAACATAGCCACAGATTTTCCTGCACAAAGTTCAGGACACTGCCCATCTTGGGAATTACAAAGGCCACTTTTCCATAGATTCTATCCGCAGAAATCGGTGGGTCTTTACTGTTGTTGGCGTCCCCTTTGGTGACAATGTAGTCGCCCTTTTCTCCGTTTAGTTCGTCTAACCGCTCTACCATTCTATGGGTCAGATAGCGATCTCCCTCACCTACTTGGAATGTGACAATATCGCCTTCCTTGACCTGACTGCCATCCGCCATCTTTACCAATACAATATCTCCCGCATAGAAGCCTCTTGAAGGTGAATCTGGCTGTGGCGCCATCGAATTGGTCAAAACTTGGTAGAAACGATAGCCAAAGATCGCCGCATCAGACTTCTCACTAAAGGCAAACATCAAGGAACTAAGCAAGATGCCAATCGTTAACGTATAGAAAAACAAATTGTAGAGAAACAAAAAGATTTTCCGGTTAGTCGATTTCTTTGCATTTTGCAACGGTTGCGCTGATTGTGGAGGAGTCATTTTCCGTTGTGGTCTCGCCCCTCTAGGGGGAGACATCCGCTCACGATCATACGTGTCATAAACTGGCCGCGAGTTTCGTGGTGCCAACCGATTGGACGGATAGTTTTCTGAATATCTACCTCGAGGATTTCCTCGCTGTCCATTTATTCTTCTATCCGATTCTCCATAATAGCGTTCCTCTGATCGTCTCGGATAAGATCTTTCACGATCCGAATACTCTTCTTCATAGTCAATCCTTTGCGGTGGTCGTCGATTAGAAGGGGGACGTTCACCACTGTAAGGTGATTGTTCTTCATACTCATAGTCCCGTTCTCGATACCCTCGTTGTCTCGACATATCTCCCCTTCTTTCATTGTGCCGTTCGATTGCCTGCCACCCCTTTTGCTGGTCGCTGAGCAATTGGTGGAAGAATTACCACGGATTGCTTGGTCTCGCTTGTCAAAATCTTTGGTTCCTCCGTTATACTTGATTCATTTGGTTCATTTTCTTTTTCTGTTTGAGTTACAGATGCTTCCACACTCTCACTAAACATTTCTGCTGTCGTACTTATTTCTTCTACATCTGGTTCTGCATCATACGAAGTTAAATGATAGGTTTCAATCAATGCATTTAACTTTTTATCATAGGTTGTATCTGTCGCATACTTTCCTGTGAGCGCTTTAGTTGCCACTTGATAATTTTTTGCGTTTTCTCTCCAGGTTGCTTGGTAGAAACTTGCATTTCCCGAAATTCCTTTTTTCAGTAAAGCCGCATAATCTTCTAAGGATTCTTTGTAGCTGGGATACTGTCGAAAAGCCGATTGAATCGTATACATCTGTCCATTTCCCTTGTCTTCTTGGGTATTAAATGACACGTTTTTCCCTTGATAACTCCCTTTGATACCAAACAAATTATGATGGGGTGGCCGAGCGAGTTGGCTATTGCCTGAGCCTGTTTCTAAGATAGCTTGAGCAATCATCACTGAAGCATAGAGCCCTTCATCCCAAGCAATCTTCTGTGCATCTTTACCAACAGTTTGGATAAACTCTTCCGTTGTTTGATTCTTCACTACTGAAAACTGATAATTTTCTTCGACTCTTGCGGCTGGCAACGTTGTTTGAACTTTAGTAACTGTTTCTGACATATTTGATGGGGAAACAATGGATTCTGTTGTCTGGACTTCTGTTCCTTTCGTCATCTCGCTTACTGTCGTTGTTGGGGCAGTAAATTCTCTGAATACGCTACTGCTTTCTTCTATAGAAGAAAAAGTTTCGTAAGCTCCAGGTGACTCTTCAAGTGCTTCACTAACAGTTGTCGAGTTGCTTTCTATCTTTGGTATTGCTTCTGATTGATCCGAAATGGACTCCGTCATTTCAGCCGATACCGTTTGTCGCACTTGGGTCTGATCACTTGTGACTAGACAGAGTCCAAGGATGAAACACCCCAACAAAACTTTACCCTTCACCTTGTTTCCGCCTTTCCTGCGGTCGTGGTTGTGGATGTTCTCTTGGTCTTCTTGGTCGAGCAGCAGCTTGCTTCAGCTTTAAAAGGACATTGTGATAATAAAAAGCCGATATTCGTAAATAAAAAGCCAGAAGCATCAATAATAATAGAAGAAATAATTGACTGACCGTCACAACATCCTGAAAATCGGTGAAGTAAAAAAAGATTCCTAATACAACGACTCCTAGTAACACCACCAAAGAGAAGAGCCAGTAAACCCAGTACCAAAAGGTGTACCATTCAATTTTTTCCTGCAGTGTCTTCATTTATTAATGTTCCCCTCTTGGACGATGCCTAAAATTTGTTTTTCTGAAACCAGACCAAAAATGCGACTATCCTTTGAAATTATTCGATTATCCCCTAAAACAAAGTAATAACCGTTTGGAATCGCCTGATCGCTAGAGTTGTTCCAATCAAAATCTTCTGTTGTCGATGCGAACTGATCTGCTACAAACTTTCCATCGACAAATAGTTGACCTTTTTGATAATCAATCCGTTCCCCTGGCAAACCGATCACTCGCTTCAAATACAACTCAGTTGATGCATCGGGTGGGTGCAACACGACTACATCAAAACGCTCCGGTTTGTGATGGGCCTTGACTTGCACAACTTCTTGTTCCCAAAAGGTAGGATTCATGGATTCCCCACTGACAAAGTATTTTGGATACAGCCAGTAGTACATACGGAAGCTACCAAGAAAGAGGAGATAACAAATAACAAACAGTCCTGCCAGTTTCGAAAACACCGACCACTGAAATCTCCGACCTCAACCAACCTCCTGGGCTTCTTTGACTGGCGCGTCCTGTTGCTCCCGAACCATTCGTTCCATCAATGAATTTTCTCCTTGTAGCAGATCAAAATAGGCAGCCTTGCTTAACAAGTTGTCGTAATCCATCTTCATCAGCTTCACGAAAGGCTTTCTAAACCAAGGTTGCGCGTGAACCTTTGCACGAGATTCAATCACTTGGCACTCGTACAACACAAAGTGAATGTCTTTCGCTGAAAGATTGGCCTTGATCTGTTTCACTTGATCCCGTTCGTAAACCAATTTATTGCCAGTAACTGTCATCTTTTCGGATTTATTTACTAGCTCTCCGTTCAAATGCCACATTTGCTCTAGAAAGCGGGCCTTCTGAAGCAAGTAAGTGTACTCGCGCAAACTGATCTTGATTCGCTTGTCCCAGTCACTTTCTTCCGTACTCTTTTGATCAAAGTATTGGATGCCACTGTAAAGCATCGAAAGTTCAAGTTTTTCAATCACCAATTCCAACTTTTGATTCACAGCCCGAAGCCGAGCTTTACTTTGACTTTCTTGTCGTACATTCTCTTTCTGGACTCGATCTGTAGGTAGTACAGATTCTTGAGGCTGTTCGTTTTTTTGTTTTATCAAAAGTGAGTCTTCAGTTTTTTTCTCTTCTTGAACAATCCCTTCCGAAAAGTGCTGCTCTGCCAATTCCAATAGCATCTGCTCTGCTCTCTCCAATGTGTTTTCGAACGCTGTTGTAAACTGCTGGTTCAAGCTGTCCTCCAAATGAATCGCAAAAGGAAATCCCTCTTCCCTGAAAACCAATGGAATAAAATCAAAGCGATAAACTTGTCGACCATATTTTGGTTCTTCAGTCTGAGCCTTCAACCAAGCAAACTGTGGGAAAAACTGATGCAGGGCTTGCCAAAAGGCTTTCCAATTCAAGGTACCTGGCATTAGTAACAATTCAACATGGTAGCTGCTATTCATTAATCGAAATAATTGCTCAAAGTGCTGGTAAATCTTTTGTCGTTGGTCGTCATTCAACGTGCCGTGTGGGGCATACAAATACTCGCAGGCTCTTTCGATTTCTTCTAATAGCTGTTGCTCGATCAGCTCCTCTTGCATAATTGGAGCAGGTGTCGGAAAAAGGGTGAGTTGATTCTGCGATTGCTTCATCGAAAAGCTCCCCTCTTCTATTCGTCTTCCAATAATGCATCGCTGTTAGCTAACAAGCGGACGAAAAATTGGGTGGTTTCTTCTTGTACTGAGCGCAGACGTTTGCGGTAATTTTTGATTTCCTGCTTCATAACTCTCAGTTCCAACGAAGCATCATGGATGACTTGATGCGCTTCCTGCTCCGCTTGACCACGAATTCCTTTGGCTTCATACTCTGCCCGTTCTAAAATTGCTCGTTCTTGTTTTTTGGTCTCAATCAAGATCGTAGCCAATTCCGCTTTCATCTCTTCATTTTCTTTTTGCGTTTGTTTCAGTTCTTCGACTTGCCGTCGTGCTTGGATCAGCGCTTCTGTTTGATTCGTTTGACTATCTTTCAAGTCAGTCTTCAGTTGTTCTATTTGTTTCGATAATTCGTTAATTTCACGATTTTTTTCGTTTTCTAAAGTCATTAACTCTTGTTGCTTTTCTTCTTTTGCCTGCTTCATCTCGGATTGATACTCTTGAAGCATTTGATCTTTTTCTGATAACGTCGTGGCCATAGAGCTCATTTCGGATTGCTTGACTTCCAGCTGATGCTTCAACTGAGCCACCGTTTCTTCCAGTCGTTCAACCTCTTGTTGTAACGGCGGATTCTGGTGGATAGGCCGATCATTCTCTAAGTTTGAAGCAGTGGGTAGTTCAGACTCTCCCTCATAGCGGCTGTCATAACGCTCATCCGTAGAGGGCTCCGATCTCCTACGTGAGCGACGGTCTACACGGTCATGCTCCCGATAATTTTCTACTGGCCGTTCATATTCTTCTTCAGGATAAGCCTCATACCCATAATCATCCTCATAGCCTTCATCATAGTCATCGTAAAAATAATCATCTTGAGCTGTTTCCTGATAGGTATCCTTCTTCTGTTTTCCGAAACCAAACATACGCTTCCTCCTCTATCCACTGACCCCTAAATAATGTTTTTTGATAATTTACTTTGTTTCATCTATACTTTTAGAGAGCAAAAAAAAGCAGCTCTTCTTTCGTAGTCTTAAGAAGACCAGGAGAACCAGCGAAAAGGCTATCAGAACAACAAAAAACCGTCTTTCGACGGTAGTTGACGGCGGACTCAATTGAAAACGACTCCTTCATTTTCTTTTTTTCAATAACATCACCTAAGAATGATTATTATCAAAATAAATAATGGCTAATTATGGTCTTTTCAATAAATAGAAAAACATAAGTTATTTTGGTAAGCGCTTACTAGGTAAAAGCAGTAAGGGTTCTTCCTTAAATTCCCAATTATCATTTTGAAAACGTTTTATTTGTTTATAATAAACTTTTCCATTTGTTTGACGACTTGAATACGCTGCTCCATCATTGATGCGGCATAAGTATCTAGGGTCATTTGAGTAGAGCTATGCCCCATTAAGGCACTCACACTGACAATATCCCCTTGGCTTTCCAAACAGCGTGTCGCAAAAGTATGGCGCAGTTGATGGAAATTGGTCCCAACAAGCTGGACTTTCTCACGAATTTTATGGAAATGATAGGTGATTAAGCGTGGTTCCATGGGCTGGTGCTTTCTGGAAACGACGAATTCGCTGTTAGTCTCCGTCTTCTGCTGTAACAATGCCTTTCTTATTGTCTGACTCATAGGAATGGAGCGGGTCGAAGAGATCGTCTTTGAACTGCTGTGAAGCAATTGGGTTTTCTTTCCGTCAAATACCCCAAAGATCCGCTGAAAAGTACCTTGTACACGGATGACTTTGTTGTCAAAATCAATATCTTTCCAAGATAATGCCGCAATTTCTCCAATCCGTAATCCCGCATGAAGGGCTAACAGTGTCGGCAATCCTTTCCCATTTTTCTCGGCTAGTGCTGTCATTTCTAAGCGTTTTTGTTCTCTTTTAGTGAGTACCTGATGGTTGTTTTTCACTAACTTAGGCAGCGAAATCCGGGTAAACGGATTTTCTTTCAACAGCTTTTTACGAATGGCTGCATTGATACACTGCTTGATAATACGGAAAATTGCTTGAATTGTTGCGGGTCTTAATTGTTGCTGTTTCAAGGATTCCAACAATTTTTCGCCGCTTGCTTCGTTTAGTTCATTCAGTGCACAATCCCCCAAAACCGACAATACATAATGGGTCAGTTTATATTCGTAGTTGGCATAGGTGGACTCTTTAATGGTTTCTTGTGATTCGGCCAGCCACTGATGCCCCCATTCATACACCGACATCGTTACCTGTCCTTGATTTTTTAAAATAATTTGGTATTTCACCTTCAAAGGATACAGCTTTTCACGAACTTCTGTGAGGGTTTTTCCGTATACTGATCCGTATTTCGTCGTACCATTCGCTTTTTTTCCTTTCGGATATCTGCCTTCCCATCGTTGATCTTTGCGCCAATAGATATTTTCGCCTCTGCGCATGTTTGTACACTCCTTTGTTTTCGACGGTGCTTTTGACGGTCTCTGGAACACCCATCAATTTTACGTCTTTTATCGTGATCTATAGTCATTTTTCCTCATTTCCTCTGGAAAACAGCCGAAAAATTACCATTTCAATTATTTTTTTGAAACATATTGCACATTTATCCATCGTATTCTATAATTAAATTAATCTATCGTTTAAAAAAGACTACTTTCCTCAAAAAAATCCTGGTCTTCTTAAGACTAAGACATTAATTTAGCAACAACTAACATCTATTTCCATAATCATTCCTAGCATTATTCCCAATTCTATTGAATTAAATTATTGTTACGCTAAGTATTATACTCGAAAAATTATTTTTTTATTCCATTAAATTAAATTGTTTGTTTCACAGGTGTTTTCAGGAAGAAAAATTATTGCGTTATGGTCACACAAGGCATTGAAATTCATGTATTATTTTATTTACTAATAACTATTCCCATATAGCTATTAGTAAATTTGTCAGTAATTTTTGAGGTCAGTGAACAACTTGTTTGGCTGATCGCTCGCTTTGAAGGAGCCACTCTTCCTTCCGAATCTTCTCGTGCGCACGAGTAACGACACGCTTCAAAGCGACCAGCGATTCTGGCAACCACTTTTTGTTTTGAAACACAACCATTCAAGTAAACTCTCTGAAATTGAAACGATTCACTAAACGAATAAAAATTTAGAAAGAAATAGGAGTAAAGACTATGCAAAAAAAGACTTCCCCTGAGGAACTTGTTGGGGCCAACCCATTATTAGATTGTGAGAAGAATTCCGATGCTTGGCAAGGGCTGTTACGTCAAACGGAACCTTATGTACCACAAGAAAACCAAACCCTCTCTTTAGTATTGCCTATTCCAGAACGAAATGAGAGCGTGGTCTTTTACCAAGGGAAAAGTTATTACTACCCGAAACAAACCTTTACTACGCTTAAGACCTATGAAAGAGCCCATAATTTTCTAGACTATCCTGCATTGACTCGGGTATTGAGACGCTTGAACTGTTTTGGTCACTATCGGATGCCTATGGTCAGCTTCACTTCCGTCTTGTTTCCTTTGGGAAAACCAAATCATACGGTTTGGATCAACCCTTTTGAGATTGTGGAATTGAAAGAAGAGGGACCTTTTACATGGATCCATTTATGTAATGGACCGACTATCAAGGTCTGTTTAACAAGTCAAACCATTCGAAATTATGCCGAAATTGCCTTATTGATTTTGGCCACTGTTGAACGGGACCATTTCTCCACTGGGTTGATCGGTCCGATCTCGCCTTTGTCTGTCTTAGGCGTGCCAGACACACCTTTTGCACGCTCGCTCAGTCAACGACCGCGGCTGCAAAAATTCCCACTGCCGCTTCGGCTGCTCAAGGAGGCGTTCGAAAAAGAACTCGCCCTGCAAACGATTTTACGGTTTGGCTATCAGAGCGGTTTGGATCGCTGGAACCATAAAGCCTTCTTCGAATTATTCGATCAGTAGCACCTATTAAACTAAACAGAAAAGTTGTTTCCGTTATTTTAATTCCCATTAGGGAGACGGAAGCAACTTTTTTCTTGCTTACTTTTTGTCTTCCATCAATACAAGCACGTTAGTATCAGGGATTATACCGCTTTTCCTCGCATTGTCTATGTTGTTTCTTTGGAAACAAAAAGTTTTTCTGACCTCACGATTAGCCCTCTTTTGCGCCACTCAGAAAAATTGAATCGCTATTAAATCAAGCTTCTTCAAAAAAACTAGAGAGCCAATCATGCAGTCCGAACGCTAATCGTGCAGTTTTCAAATTTTTGTTATTCAAGTATGGTTTAGTCACCGGCCGGAAAACACAACAAGCACTACCAAATAAACCAAAAACAGAAAACGGAGGAATTTGAAAAATGATTCAGAAATTGGGCACAAAATTACAGTTACAAATCGAACAAGCAGGGGAAGACAAACAGAAGAAAGTGAACTTTTCAAATGTGATTGATAATCCACCCGAAGAAGATGTGGTGAAATTAGGAGAGATCATGGCAGAGCTATCCCAGCAAGGCAGCTCATTGGATAGTGTGATCATGACTGTCCAATCAAGAATTACAAAGGAGGTTGAATAAGTATGAATCGAGTCGTTAAATTAGTTTCTATTTTTAGAAATGGGGCAGGAAAATCGCAGACATGGAGCTTGAGTAATCCAGATACGTCGAAAACACCCTCACAGATCAAAGGTCTATTAGGGGAACTGGCTCAATTAAATTTGTTTCAGAAGGATGGCATTCGTTTATTTGAAACGGTTGTTAGCGCAAAATATGTCGAAACAATTGAAACAACGATCTTTGAAGAAGAACCTGTGGCACGATAATTACCAATTGAGAAGCATCGGCAGACGTGCCGGGCTTCTCTTACTTAATCAAGCAAACTGAATTTCCTAGGTATTCGGTTTAACTACTTATTATTCATCATCAAACAAAAAGGAGAAATTTATTATGGCAGAGCAACCCTTTACGCACCAGCAACTATTTAACCTTAAACTCGAAACCATCGAGCAAAGACTCATGGAATACTATCAGGAAACCCAGAATGGCACCATGACCATCAAACTATTGATTGCTTTACGTGTACGCTATCAGCTTGGTGCAAAGGAGTTCGCTCTGGTATTGCAAGACTTAGTTCGGTACTTATTTATGAATACTAAAGCAACGAAAACCATGAAGCAGTTCTTCTGGTATTTCGTGGATTATTTTGAAACTAGTGAGTTGCGGATACTGAATTTAAAACTGAATCCTGTTCGCAAGTTTATTGAAAAAACCAAGTCTCTTATAAAGTCACAAATTGCTAAGCTATTTCATACAGAAGCTGACACTGAAGCCACCTGAAAATGATATTTACTGTACGTCTCACCTACGCGAATAAATAAATGAAAGGAGGCACAAAATGATCAGACTAGTTTCCACCTTCCTAAATAGTGAAGGCAAGAAGCATAATTTTACTTTTAAAGATCCGGATACTACAAAGAGTCCGGAAGAAATCAAAGAATCATTGGAATTGTTAAGCAGCTTAAATCTGTTTGAAAAAGATGGCGTTGGCCTATTCCAAGAAGTAGTGAAGGCCAAATACGTAGAAATTATCGAAAGACCAATTTTTGAAGGGGATGAATTATCTGGGGTGTCTGTTCCAGAAGAAAAACCGGAGCAGCTGACAGCACTTCGTTGTACTTGGCAGGAAGCACCAAAAGTTCCTGAAGTATCCTTAGCTTCACCCATCAGAAGTGAGGTGCACGATGCACTTCGTTCAGCTAGTGAGAAAGGTACAGCGATTGAAGATACTACAACTATTTGTCCTTCTATTGAAGGAACAACAACTTTAGAGGAAGAAAAGACTTTCTCTCCACCTGCTGGCAGTCCTTACGATGTCGTTAAGGAATTGGTACGACGCCGAAAGCGAAGGAAAGCCAAAGAAAAAGAGCGTCAGCAGCGAAAAGATCCGCCTGACGCCCCTTCTTGATACTAATCTGATCATTTACCAGCGTAGGTAGATAACCTTCGTCTGGATCATGCTCCTGTACTGAAGGGAGGTGATGGATGTGCAACCTTTTGTACAGTATATTCTAGCTCCGATTATTGTCGGTGTGGTTCTCGCAATCGTGAACCACTTGCTGGATGATCATGATTCATGACGAAGCAATAAAGTTTGACGCTTGCGAATTGGGCCCATTCGCAGGTTGTCGCTTTGCTCTTTCTATAAATAATTTGTTCTTTGAAAATAGAATAATAGCTGCAGAACTAAGAAAGGACACCCGTTTTTCAGTGTCCGATTATTTATATCCTATACTTAACTCACTAAGAATCCGACTAAGAACGTGAACAGATAAAAGAGGAAAAGATTTGCTCCTTTAATGCTGCTGCAAAAAACCGAAAGCATCTATATATAGAATATAGACACTTCCGGT
The DNA here is from genome assembly GCF_050498925.1 of Enterococcus sp. AZ163. Classification (NCBI taxonomy): domain Bacteria; kingdom Bacillati; phylum Bacillota; class Bacilli; order Lactobacillales; family Enterococcaceae; genus Enterococcus; species Enterococcus sp. AZ163. Next base: position 1,363,055 of record NZ_JBIPAO010000001.1, on the reverse strand, counting down.
TCTTTACTTAGTTTGAATCGTTGTTACGATGGTAGAATGGTATGAACTTTGTCGAATTTATTTCGTTCATAATCCCAACTATAAAGTTCTGGGGTCTTGCTATCTCTTTTAGTGGAACGTACATAGATGGTCAGCCACTGTTCCTGATCGGTATAAAAGCTGTCGCGACTGACTGCTGGTATACCTGGTGTTATTGTTTTATTTGCTTGATGGCTTGCACCATTTGGATCCTGCTGCTGAGTCGTTAAATGGTAGCCTTCATATTGGTAATAAGCTGGTACCGTCAGTTCAAGTAAGGATGCATCCTGTCCGTCTTCTTGATGTACCGTTGAAAAAACTACATCAGTAAAGCTCGGATTATCCTCCTGTTTGCCGGATGAAAGGATTCGATTGTTTTGATAATCGGTATCCAAGGTTGGATTATTATTATTGAATCGCTGATTCTTAATTGTCAAATAGCCTTCCTTAGGTACTGGAATCTCCGCATTCGCATCCAAGATCACTTGCCGAGCATGCAGTTTGGCTCCGCGAGAAGTATAGATCATCTTTCCTTCTTGGTGCTGAGGTTCTACGATATAATCCATGTCTCTTTCAGCATCTGTCATATCTCGCAGCTCCACGAATTTGTACAAATCGATGTTTTTCGGTTCAGCAGTAATGGCTTTTCCTAAGCGTAATTGTTGATCGTAAACCAAATCACCATATGAGATACGCGCCCCTCGTTCTTCATAGGCCTGGAAGGTGATTTTTTGTGGCATTTCTGCGGTCCAGCCTACATCGGTTTCTTCGATGCCTTCTTTTTGGTTGCCGTATTCAGAGAATTCGACGTAATATCCGTGATTGCTCGCCCAAAATCCTAGATCACCTGGTAAGTCATTCCAATATTTACTGTTATTTTGAGCAAATTGCAGTGTAAACTCTACTCCACCAGAATTATTTGGCTCCTTAGAATTAAACGCACTGTATGCTCCAGCAGGTGTTTTCCCACCACTATAGGTTATTCCATTGTAGAATACTTGCCCTGCTTCTGGCCCGTCCGCCCAATACCAATCTTTTAAGGTGAGATTATAATCGGAGACATTCTGAGGTACAGTGGATTCATCATTGATTTTGCGGCTTCCTGTCTTGACAACTCCTCGTGTGCCGCCTAACCATCCAGGTTCTTTGGAAATATTATTAAAAACAAAGTCGTGCTCGGCTAGAGAAGTGATCGTTGTCAGATAACCTGTCAGTTGCTTATACCTTAGCTGTTTGGCACTATTATAAGCTTGGAACCAGTTCTTGCCTGGCAAGGACATCTCTGGCATAAACACATAATAATGATTGACTCCGTTTGGGTCCACCCACGAGGTATAAATTTTCTCATGGAGAATAATGTTTATCCGTCCTGGATCATTGACATTATTCTTGATGGTAAAGCGCAGCGATTCCAAAAATGATTGAATCGTTGCCGGATCATTATTGGCTTCCATCGCAAAACTGAAGGAATAGTAGCTATCGGTTTCACTGTTTTCAAAGGAGTACCAGCCACCAGGCAGCTGCAGCGAGTTAAAATTCTTGATCTCGGAATTTTTAGGAATCTGGACCTCGATTGATTTCATCCGATTCCCAATGGTTGCAGCATCCATCGTTAGATCTACGATTTTTGCTTCGTCTCCCGTTCGTTCTAATCCAAAGTCCATCAATTTAGTCAGCTCTATTACTCGTTGACTTTCAATCTCACCGATATTATTGGCGCGATCGACAGCAACTACATGGAGGTATTTGCCGGTAACATTGTCTGCTGAAACATTTTTATTGCCCGAAGTGTCATAGTCAGTCGCATTACTATCTGGTGCTACGTATAAGTCATACTTACTAGGGTCAATTCGACCAAACTCATCCTTTAATCCGTTGACTCGATCCGTTAAGGTACTGTTCGGTGAATCAGACAGCTCGAAGAAGTAGCCGGCAACGTTACTGGTCACCGTTTCTTTTACTATATCTGACTTCAAGACACCACGGTCCTTCGTGTCCGCATCAACATAGAATTGATAGTCCTTCCCCTTGTCGGCAGCCTTTACCTGAACACTTAAATCCTTTCCGTTGCTGCTTTTAGCTGTAATCTTAGGTTTAGCTGGTCCTTGATCATCGATCACTGAATAGGCCGTGGCGTTGCTTTCTACGGAAACTTGAGCTAAATTATACAGGACATTCGCAATAATTTTGCGTTCATCCTGTGTCGATTGGCCCCCACTGTGTCCGGTTTGAATCATCGCCGCATTGTCGTTGGTTTTCAAATACCACCCCCCGCGCCAAATCCCCGCATCATAGGGTTGGTTGGGGTACCCACCGGAAGGTTCAATAAATTCGGACCACGTAGTTCCAATATTTTTGTTACTTAGTTCAATATTGTGCGCATATGGAATCGTCAAAACAAGCCCATTTGCCATTTCGAAGGGATACTTCATTAAGTAACCATCGTTAATCACCTTTACCTTTTGTGAGCCAGTCCAATACTTAGAATCAACGATTCCGTCTGATCTTTCCATAGCGCTTTCGTGACCGACACCTAAATAATCCTTTTTATCATGGAAGTAGGTCCAAAAGTTTCTCGCTTTTGTTCTATAAACGGTATCGTGACCGAACAATACACCTCGGCCAGAGCTGAGAAATCGGGTAGTAGCCTCGGCAGCGGCCACAGAAATATCTTTGCCGTTGTTACTGTCCCAGCTACCGAACATGATTACATCGTATTGGTATTCTCCAGCGCTATTTTTCAAATAGGAGTCTGCAGCACCATTAAACGTTGTAATCCCTACAGGTGTCACCTGAATCAAATTGCTGCCGTCGGTACCTTTCAGATTCAGTCCGTCCATCCATCCTTTTAACGTATTTGATGCAGCATTATCAGGATAAACATTCAATACCTTAATACTTTTTCCGTACGTTGTTGAGCGGATATCCCAGTCTGACCCATTCTCTGATTGATAAAGCTTATAACCAGATTGTGACAGATTAGCAATTTTATCCCACTTCATGTCGACATAGCTTCTTTTGGCTGAATTATCCCAGCTGTTATTCGCCGTTAAACGAAAATCCCCAGTCGAAACCACCGATGAGGCTTGAATCGTTTGGATGGGCTCTTTTCCAAAATAGAAAAGCAGCCCTATTCCTGCTAGGATTGTGCCTATCAATAACCCTAAAACACCTTTTGGAATTCTTTGTTTGCTCCTTCTAAACATCTCATTCACCCTTTTTTTCTCAGTCCTCATTCACTTAAGCCTCTCTGAGGAAAGCCGGACACTGCTGCATCCTGTTTCTCCGGCTTTCTTCAGGCTTGACTATATAAAAAGTTCGCATCTCCAATGAAAGCAAAGAACATTCACTATTTCCCACTCGCTTTTCGCTGTAAACACGGGCTTTTTTTAATAAGGTCTACGTATTTTTTACTACTGGTTGATCTTATTGAATTTGTTGACTTCATAATCCCAGCTGTATAATTCTGGGCTGCTGTCTGCCCCTTTACTGGGTCGCAAATAAAGGGTGAGCCACAATTCCTGATCGGTGGATAAGCTCGCTTGACTCATTGCTGGTATTCCAGGAGTCAGGCTAGAATTTCCTTGGTGACTGGCACCATTAGGGTCTTGCTCCTGAGTGGTTACATGGTATCCCTCATAGTGATAATAAGCTGGCACAGTTATATCCAATACAGTTTCATCTCTCTCATCCTTTTGATGCTTTGTTGAGAAGATGACATCAGTAAACGATGGATTGTCTGCTTGTCTACCAGAGGAAATAATCCGATTGTTCTGATAGCTGGCATCCAACTCTGGATTATTATTGTTGTACTTTCGATTTTTCAGCGTCAAATACCCTTCTTTAGGTACCGGTATTTCTGAGTGATCCTCTAAAATAACCTGTCGTACGTGCAGCTTCGCCCCACGGAAGGTGTAAATCAGCTTCCCTTCTTGGTAGGAAGCAAGCACCTGATAGGTCAGCGATCTTGGTGTATTACTTGTATCCTGAACTTCAAGGAATTCATAAAGGTCGATCGTTTTGGGTTGAACGGTAATCGTTTGTTCAATCCTTAGCTGCTGATCGTATAAAAGATCACCGTAGGGAATTGCTGCTCCTTGTTCTTCGTAGGCTTTAAGCGATATTTTCTGCGGGATCGCGGCGCTCCAGGCAACGTCGGTTTCCTCCACCCCTTCTTTTTGATCGCCATATTCAGAGAATTCGACATAGTAGCCATGATTCCAAATAGAGCGATAGCTTAGCGTTCCGGGTAGGTCATTCCAATTTTTGCTGCCACGTTTGGCAAATTGAAGAATGTATTCCTTTTGGCTTCCCTCGATCCATGTATTATTCGGTTCACTAGGCGTACCCCATAGACTGTAAGCCCCGGCTGGAGTGTACCCGCCATTTCTAGTTTTACCAACGTAGAAAACTTCTCCGGCCTCCGGTCCGTTCGCCCAATACCAGTTGTCCTGTTCAATGTCATAATCACTTGCATTTTGAGGGATGATAGCTTCATCGTTAATTTTAGTGCCATTTTTTAACACGCCTCGTGTACCACCTAACAATCCGGGCTCTTTGGCAATATTGTTGAAAATAAAATCATGCTCCTCGGCTGAGGTGATCGTTGCCAGGTAACCAGTTAGTCCTCGATACCTCAAGGTTTTGGCACTGTTGTAAGCTTCAAACCAATTCTTCCCAGGTGCTGTCATCTCTGGCATAAAAACATAATAGTGGGTCACACCATTGCCATCTACCCAGGAGGTGTAGATCTTTTCATGTAAAAAGATCGTGATATTACCGGGATCGTTTACTGGATCCTTTATGGTAAAACGCAGGTCCGTTAAGAACTTTTCAATTACCGCGACACTATTGTTGCTGCCCATCGCAAAGCTAAAGGAATAATAGTCCGTGGTCTCACTGTTTTTGAAGGAATACCAGCCACTTGGCAGCTGTAGTGCAGCATAATCCTTAATCTCGGTATTTTTAGGAATTTGAATCTCAATGGATTTCATCCGGTTGCCAATATTGGCAGCGTTCAAGGACAGCTCCACAATTTTGGCTTCATCTGCTGTACGTTCTATTTCAAATCCCAATAATTTAGGCGTATCCTTAACCTTTTGACTAGCAATTTCACCAATATTGTTGGCCCGATCAACCGCAACCACATGTAAGTATTTGCCGACTGCATGTTCAGCGGAAATCGTTTTATTACCAGCCGTATTGTAGTCAACTGTCTTAGTGTCTGGTGCTACGTATAGGTCATACTTGGCCGGATCAATCCGACCGAATTCGTCCTTTAGACCTTCAACTCTGGCTGTTAAGGTACTGGTGGGGGAATCAGAAAATTCAAAGAAATACCCGGCGACATTACTGGCAACTGTTTCTTTCACCACATCTGATTTCAATACTCCTTGATCCTTCGTGTCCGCCTCGACATAAAATTGATAGTCTTTGCCTTTATCGGCTGCCTCTATCTGAAACGTCAAATCCTTTCCGTCGTAAACATTTACGTGTGTTTTCGGCTTCTCAGGACCTTGATCATCGGTAACGGAATAATCTGTCGCATTGCTTTCAGAAGACACCTGAGCCAGATTATAAAGGACATTCGCGATAATTTTTCGTTCATCTTGGGTCGATTGGCCTCCACTGTGACCGGTTTGAATCATGGCGACGCTATCGTTGGTTTTTAAGTACCAGCCGCCGCGCCAATCTCCTTCGTCATAAATTGGATTTGGGAAATTTCCTGACGGTTCAATGAACTCCGCCCAAGTGGTTCCTATGTTCTTATTAGCAAATTCAATGTTATGAGAATAAGGAATGTTCAAAACTAGTTCATTAGCTAATTCAAAGGGATACTTCATCAAATAACCATCATTAATGATTTTTACTTTTTGTGAACCAGTCCAATACTTGCTGTTTACTAACCCCGCATTTCCATCAGTGAATTCTGTTTTGCTTTCGTGACCGATACCTAAATAATCCTTCTGGTCATGAAAGTATTTCCACCAATTCTGTTTTGCATTGACATACGGCGCTTTGTAAACCGTGTCGTGACCAAATAATACGCCTCGGCCGGAGTCAAGGAATTTAACCGTTGCCTGAGCCGCTGCTTCAGAAATGTCTTTCTCATTGTTACTGTCCCAGCTACCAAACATAATAACGTCCTGTTGGTAATCAGCTGATCCCCCTTTTAAATAAGTATCGGGATTGGTATTAAAATCGGATATGGACACCGCGGTTACTTGAATGAGATTACTTCCGTCCTCTGCCTTCAAATTTAATCCGTCCATCCAGCCCTTCAAGGTATTAGAGCCAGCAATATCCGGGTAAACATTCAATACCTTGATACTTTTCCCGTAAGTCATCGATCGAGTGCTCCAGCTGGAACCGTCCTCTGATTGATAAAGCTTATACCCCGACTGGGTCAGGTTGTTGATTTTGTCCCATTTCAAATCAACATAGCTTCTCTTGGCTGTGTTGTCCCAGCTATTCTCCGCAGTTAAACGAAAGTCCCCATTAGAAACCACAGATGAGGCCTGAACTTTATTCAGTGGAGCTGGTTTGGCGTATAAAAACAGGCCTATTATTATCACTATAGCTCCTGCCAGTAGAGCAAGAATACACTGCTGCATTCTTCTTTTTTTTGATACATTCTGGTGTTTAAACATCCTGTCTTATTACCTCTTTCCTCGTTACCTCTTTTCTCATTATTTAGCACTCCGTCAACTCTTGAGTCTTTACTTAATGAGGGATGTGCAGGGTTCGGATGCCCATTCTTCTATTCAGCTGCTTCGATCCAATCTTCTCATCTTTTGTTGTTAGCCAGATGTTCTTAGCGTCGCAGCTGTGGATTTTATCAAACTAATTTCGTTCATGATCTTCCGTTACAAGGTCCTAGTGTTTTGTTTCCATTTTGACTAGTCTCATGTAGTCCATCTTACTGAACTATTCGTCCAGCACTTTCAAAGGGATAGTAGCTGACGCGAGTTATTTTCACTGCATCTCCAGGCTGTGATGCGTGTATGAAATAATCGTTACCGATATACAATCCTACATGATGGGCTGGTCTGCCCCAAAAAACTAAATCTCCTGATTGGACTTCAGTCAAAGGGACTTCTTTGGCAGCTATCTGCTGAGATTGACTTGTGCGAGGTAAACCAATGCCATTTTGTGCAAACACCCATTGAATAAAGCCGCTGCAGTCAAATCCGTTGGGCGTGGTGCCTCCCCAGACATAGGGAACACCTAGATATTGTTTGGCTGATAGAATAATGGCTTGCGTTTTTTCGCTGCCTTCTTCCTCTGTATCTAGTATCTGACCTAAAACAACTTGTTCCCATAGGATTTCCTGCTCATTCTGTATGGCTAATTCTTGTTGCCGTTCCTCTTCTTGAATCCTACTTAACAGAAATTCATTTTCTTTTAGCTCTTGCTCTATCTGTTCTTTACTGGAGCTTTGCTTGTCAATGATTGCTTCCAATAACTTTTGTGCCGCTTGATGCTCCTGCTGCTTTTTCTCCAGGTCTGTTTGTTGTTGGGTAATCCTTTCGACTAGTTCGGTGTATTCTTTGGCACGGACATCATCGGTTTTACACACGGTTTCGATTTCTTTTACTGAAGTCAAGGTTTTGAACCAGCCATCCAGCTGAAAAAAATTCGCGTTCTGCTTGGCGTCCTTTAACTGAATGACCCGTTCTTGAATTTCTTTTTCTAACTGAGTCAATTTTTCCATCGTATCAGTCACTTTCTTCTCTTATCAGGTACTCTCTTGATTTACATTCTGGATGCTCTCGTTCCCCCGTTGTACTACTTTTTTTAATGATTGACGCCTTTTTATTGGCAAAAGCGCCCAATCAAAGAAATGATTGAGCGTCTTTTTTGTTTAGTTTGTTGCCGAATATTGGACTTCCTCTTCTTCCTGTTGGCTGCTTTGCATCCAATACTCATAGAACTCATTACTTAATTTGTACCCTCTGCCCCAGAGCGTAGTAATGGATTCACCGGAAATCCCGTGCTGTTCAAATTTGCGTTTTAATTTATTAATCAAACAAGACAGCTGGCTCATATTGGATGAAGTTTCACCATCACACCATAGCTGTTCGCATAATTCCTTGCGAGAAAGTACACCGCTGCGAGGATACGCTTGAATGAGATTTTCGAAAACTTTTTTCTCCGTTTTTGATAGGCTTCTGATCAATGTTTCCAACCCTTTATTGCCAAAGGCACTGTCAGAAACTGGGAAGGTCAAGATTTGTCGGCCAGTTGTGATTTCTTTTTGCAGCTGTTTTTGCAGGCCATTCATCTTTTCACGAACAGTCGTAAAGGTTGCTTCGCTTAATATCCAATCCGCCAAGCCGTAATTTTTCCATTCTACTTGTTCTTCCTCTGTCGGCTGACTCTCAGTTATCCGTAAAGTCAGTAAAGGCTGGCCTTTTGTTTGGCGAAGCAGCTGTTCGACTTCCTCATCACATAGGGTTTCGCTAAAAATCACCCATTGGAAGTAAGAAAGAAACGGAAGAGCGGTTGATTGCTGTAGGCGATATAATAAGTCAGTCGAGCAGAAGGTTTCAAAATTCAACTGCTGTAGTTTTCTGACCATATTTTCTTCTGATAAGGTATTTTTTGTTAGAATTAGTACGTGTTGCATGGTGATTCCTCTTCTCTTTAGGTTTTTGATATTTTCTTCTCTTTGACAGGCTGCTTTACTTCATCATCGTCGGTATCTACTAACACATTCCACAAAATAACTAATGTGACAACAACACAAATGGCCACTTGTATCCATAACTGGTCAAAATAGGACTCAGCCAATTTGATACTGAAAATAGCCAGCAAGAAACAAATGACCAAAATGATTGCAAGCTGAATTTGTTTTAATTCTTGCTGGATTCGATACACTGTCTCCAAAGGGATTCGCTTTTGTTTGGCTACTTGGCGAACCGATTGCTTCTCGACTAGCAGCCAAATCGTTTCTCGATACAACTTGCGCGCTTCTGGTTCTTTACTAAATAGCGAATAGGCATCTTTACTACGATTTCGTTCCTTGCCAGCCTTGACCAAAAAGGGATGCAGCAATCGATCGTTGCGCAGCGACCACAGAAAGATTTGCCGCCATTCTTCAATCGAGAGCTGCGGGAGATTGAGTGCATCTATGGTTAACTCGCGCTTCTCCAATTGCTCCAAGCAACCTAGTAATTGACGGTAGTCCCTAGAGATTACTCCCCAGGAGGCAATTACCACGTGGTCACCGGGTTGAGCAAAATTGAGTAACGCTTGAAACTCACTAGTGGGAGAGTTCAGCTCTTCAATTTCCTGGTGCCCATCGGAAAAGAGTTCGTCAACTGGATAGTCTTCCAGCATATCCAGTTGTTGGGTAATTTGATATCCCCGTGCATATCCCAGATTCATCGCGGCCTTCCTCTTTCTATCGTTTTTTTCGATGGGGCTTTTCTTGCTTCCGGTCGTCTTGATTGTATCGAGCGAGCCAAGTGGGCTACCTTTGCCTGCAATTCACGCTGATCCTTTATCAGTGACACCAGCAAGTATCCTTGAAACAGCAGAGCAAGTCCTAATACCAGTAATAAAATATAAACCACTGATTTTCGCCCCTTTCCTTTTATGGTGTCTTCATTTAAGTAAAATTATTTGCTTTCTATTCCCAACTAGCGGGCTGAATCATTTATTTTCCGGCCTTGGTCGCAGATACAGCATCAGTCAGATCATTCATTTTATTTAGGGGCTCATGGTTGCATCTCCCTATCCAATTAATACGATCAATGATAAGTATTCATTCAAAGGCTATATCTGTGTCTGTTCGTTCCAATTTATCCTTCGAAGATTCTTCTTTTGAAGTCCTCACTTCCTTAATAGGATTTGATAACTGTTTAATGGATAAAAAAATACGCCACTTAAAAAGAGACCCACAGGGAACAGAAAATGATCCATTGTGTTTTTTGTACTTTTTCTTATGTACGTCCCTTTACTCGTTTTTGAAAAGCTGATCAAATCAGTATTTTACTTAGTAAAACACTCATCTCATAAGCATTGACATTTTTTAGAAGGGACACAGAGACGCGTCTGTATCCCTAGGTATCTAGTTTCGTTTTCAAAATGTCGTCAATCGTTTTTAACGGTCCTTCGGTCGGTGTATTGCCTTGCCACCAGGATTGTCGATAGGAATTCTCCGTACAATTGATGGTTTCTGCCTTCAAAGTTAAGGAAAACTCGGCATCATTGTATTGGTCGCTAAGATTATCGGACAGTTTGATTGAATCAAATAAAGCGGTCGTCGGTTTTTTTGGTTCAACTGCTTCTTTTACATAGTAATAGTAGCCGTCTCCGCCATCCTTCCAATCCGTTGTATTCAGCTGCTCCAATGTCAAATCAGTGCCAATCGCTAGTGGTAAAATCTGTTTACTTCCTGGATCACCAATCACATCTGCTCGAACCTCTGGTAAGACCATGACCCGAACAAATTGTTTGATCGTCCCTGTATTTTTGATGCTTACCTTCATTTCCACGCTTTGACTCTTAGAAATTTCCTTGATGTTCCCATCGAAGACTTGGTCAAGCTTGGTCTCGACCTGTCCAATCTGAAAATCGTTCTCTTTTCTATCTGATGCAATCATTGCTGCATACACCAAGTAACTGCCGCTAACCAAAAGGAGAACAAGTCCCACCGAAACAATGAGATAAATCAGCCGACGAGGCGTTGATTGCTGTGGTTTCATCTTTTCTCCTCCTTAATTCGACAATTTACTTTGATAGAGGCTATAAACGTAATCCGTTGACTGGATTCCCCAATCGGAAAGTAATTCCTTGGTGATGTCATGGGCATCCATGACAGGTACTAATTTGTAGAAGGCCCCTTTGTAACGGTTCGCATAAGCTGCGTTTAAGGTGACACTGTCTAATAAATTACTGGTTTCCTCATTGGGACGAAGAACTTCAGAATAATAAAAGTAGCCATCCTCGTAATACCAATAAGCTTTATCCGTCCCGGCAGGCTGTTCATTTTCATCAAACACTTTTCCATTAGGGAAATTTAGTTGAATAGCTGGCAATGGTTCTGTCCGTGTCCCTCGATAGGCAAAGGACTGATCCTTTAATGCATAATTCGCTTTATAATGCGTATTTGCATTCATTTCGTATGTCTTACCGACTACCCACGTACTCGTATCCTTCACATTAACAACTGGCAAAACAGGTGCAGGATAAACGGTTAGATCCCCGTTCCCATTTCCGTCATCATGATTGTCTTGTGCATCGGTTTCAAAGCTAACGAAGGATTCCGTCAGAGACAGACGAACAATCGCTGGAACCTCACCATTATTTTTCACCTTGATTTGTTTCGTTTTTACTGTCCCAGGTGCCCAGTGTAAAACTGGATCAAGATCTCCTGTGATTTTGGCGGAGAGCTTCTTTTGGTTCTCCTCCGCACGATTCACTCGCTCATCACTGGAGATAATCCACGCATAGGTACTTCCCATTATCAATAGTAAACTCAATAAGATGGAGAAGAAGGCGAAAAAGCCTTTACTGTGATAAAATACTCGGAATAAATGACGCCACTTTTCACGTTGGTTCACCCCTCCTCCTCCTCTCTTCTTTTTTTCCATAGACACAACGAAATCAATACTAACAGCAAGCCAGTTAAAAATTTGTAAACAAGCTTTTCGCCAGTTTGTGGTAAGCGTTTATTGCTTGGCGCGGTTTTGGGTAGCGCTCCAGGCTCACTTGAAGGGATTGGTTCTTTCGGCTCTGTCGGTTTTGTGGGTTCGACTGGCTGGTCTTTGGTTCCAACAAAGGTCCAGTAAAATTCAACCTGGCTTTGTTCCCGCAAGTCTTCGTTTGTCAACGTAGAATCCATTGTGAAGGTTGCGTTCAACACTTTATCGGTTCCATATTTGCAAACACCTAATTCTAGTGGTGTTTTTGACCAATCAAAACTGCCATTGCCTAACAGCGGTCCCTTATAGATTTCTTCCCCGTCTAACACTAAGGTCAACGTGATGTGTTCTTTCCATAAAATAGAGCCCTTCGAATTTACTTCTTCGACTAGCAGCCCCAATGAAAAAGGTTCTTCTAAATCCAAGCTGCGGATGGTAATTTCCTTTTTATAGGTTTCACCTGGCAGAATGTTTAACAAGTCAATATAGTATTCTCCATCTGACTCGGCATACACACCATCAGAATCTCCAATAACCATGCCGGGAGGAAGTGCTTTTGCTGCTTGCACCGTACGCGTACCGCAAAAGAGGAAACAGAAACACAGGATACTGCTTAATAGAATTGTAAGCTTTCTCAATATCTGCCACTTCTCCCTTCATTTCATGGTGTCCTTTTCAATTAAATACCCGCTTTAAGCTTGGTAACAATTAGTGATGTATCACCAGTTGGTGCTGCACCGTCACCTAAGTTCCAACCTGCTGAATCAGTTAGTGCATCCGCATTGGCTTGAACGGCTTCCATTTTCACAACTAAATCATAAGAAGCATTGGTGTATTCCGTTCCCATTTCACTTTCAAAAACTAATTTATCCAATAGATTCTTCGTTGTTTCGCCTGATTTTACTGGTACTGTGTAATAGAACCAGCCATCATCTGCGTTGTAAACCCATTTATTGCTGTCTAACGCAGTCGTATTGGTCATATCTGCACTGTAGCCGATACGAATATTCGTCTTACCTAAACCGTTTTTATCTGCTTGAACGCCTTTGTTACCTGCTGCTGTTGGAATTTGATCTGCTACTGTTGCTGGTGTTACTGCTGGAAGGCCAGCCGCACTGGTAAAGCCTAAGCCACCGAAAGTGTAATCATAATCTACGCTGTAACGAACTCCGTCAGTACCAAGCAATGCGCGGCCTGTTGCTGCACCGTCTTCATCTGGTAGAGTAGATTTCGCCCAGTTAACTGCCGTATTCTTATAACCATTTTCGTAGTAACCGTACTTCACATTAGTCAAAGCAAAGTTCCAGTCTTTCGCATCAAGACTGCCATTTTCATTGCTGACCGTAATATTAAAGGTCATCGATTGATATTTGTTTTTACTTGCATCATAACCAGCATCACCAGGATTTTTCCCAGAGTTATCTGCATGGGTGAAGTATTCATACATTAGTTTAGATTCATAGCTGATTTTCTCAGCTCCAGTAACGGCATCGACTGTTTTTCCACCTTTAACTAAAAGCTTCACGTTGTCATCTGCTGGTGTTGCTAAACCAGTAATTTGGCCAGCAGGTACTTGGACAAAGCCATCTTTATACGTTTGATCCCCATTAAAGTTAATCGGCATATGTTTGTTTAAACCTGAATCATTCGCCACATAAGTATATCTTGCTCCTGTAACTGAACTTGGATCGTACTTTTCAGCACCCAATTTAGCCAAATGCTTCAAGACTTCTTCATAAGATACACGAACAAATACACTCGCTGTACCTGTGTTAGTTACGGCTACTTCTTTCGTCGCTTCCGTTCCTGGTACTAATGGTTTTGGTTCCCATGTTTCCTTTACTGTTACGCTATTGTCACTTACTGCTGCGGATTCCGCTCGGTTAATCCGTTGATCTTGCGCAGTAATCCAGGCAAACGTTCCTGATATTGCTGCAATTAAGGCTAGAGCTGCAGCTGCAGCTAATAGCTTTTTCTTCTTACTATTCTTCTTCATTTCTTTTCCTCCTGTTTCCCTTTTTCTTTTTATATAAACACCTGCAAATGCAAGTGGTTATACCCCAGTGGGATATTCATTTCTTCGATTTGCTTGTCTAGCTGGCGGTTCTGGCTGTAAAAAGTAAGCTTTGAGTACCAGGAAAAAACCGAAAACTGACAGGACGCAAATCAGACATAACCATAGATTTTCTTGCACAAAGCTTAGGACGCTGCCCATTTTAGGAATGACAAAAGTCACTTTACCGTAAATCCGATCGGCTTCAATTGGTGGATCATTGGTGTTATTGGCATCTCCTTTAGTGATAATGTAATCACCCTTTTTGCCATTTAACTCATCTAAACGACCCACCATTCTGTGCGTCAAGTAGCGATCGCTATCCCCTACTTGGAAGGTAACAATATCTCCTTCTTTGATCTGATTGCTATCTACCAGCTTGACCAAAACAATGTCGCCTGAATAGAAACCACCCTTAGGCGAGTCCGGCTGCGGTGCCATCGAATCTGTCAGTACCTGGTAAAACCGGTAGCCAAAAATCGCTGCATTGGATTTCTCACTAAAAGCAAACATTAATGAGCTGATCAAAATACCAATGGTCAACGTGTAGAAAAATAAGTTATAGAGAAACAAAAATATTTTTCGATTGGTTGATTGCTTGGCCTGCTGCAGCTGTTGTGCGCCCGATCCGGTTGCTTGCGGTTGCCTTGGCGGTCGCGGGCGTGGCGGCTCGCGAGTCCCATGACGATCATAGGCAGGACGGGGATTTCTATAGTGCTCCAGCGGTGGGCCCACTCTACTTTGTGGTCTCCTCGGTTCGCGTCGCGGGTCAACTGGACGCGGTGGTTGGTAGTATTCTCTTCGTGGTGCCTCTCGAATCGGCGGTCTGTCCTGATAGCGTGGACGCTCTCGCCGATTCTCGTAATACTCGTCGTCTTCATACCTTCTAACAGGTGGTCTATTGGAAGGGGGGCGCTCACGATACTGCGGCCGATCATCGAAATCATAGTCATAGTCTCGATCCCGGTAATCACGTTGTCTCGACATAGTTCCCCTTCTTTCATTGCGCAATTCGCTTGCCAGTAACCTGTTTAGCGGGACGCTGGGCAAGCGGCGGAATTATTTTTACTGGTTGCTTTGTTTCAGAAACTTGCAGATTCGACTTCTCAGTTTGTTCCGTGTCACTGTTTTCACTTGCTTGATTGGCTTCACTAGCTACTGTTTCAGTTTCCTTTTGATTCTCTGCTTCTTCAGAGGAATCCTCCTCTTCAGCATTTGGCTCTTTATCATAGGAAGTTAATTGATAGGTTTCAATTAAAGCATTCAGCTTTTTATCATAGGAAGTATCTGTGGCATAGCTTCCTGTTAAGGCTTTTGTTGCCTCTTGATAGGTCGCTGCCTGCTTTTTCCAAACCGCTTGATAAAAGCTGCTGTTGCCAGAAAGACCATTTTTTAGAAGAGAAGCATAATCTTCCAAGGATTCCTTATAGCTGGGATATTGGCGAAAAGACGATTGAATCGTATACAGTTGACCATTTCCTTTATCCTCTTGCGTCGCAAAGCTGACTTTCTTCCCTTGATAACTACCTTTAATTCCAAATAAGTTATGATGAGGCGGTCGTGCCAGTTGGCTATTGCCAGATCCTGTTTCCAAAATTGCTTGGGCAATCATGACAGAGGCATATAAGTCTTCCTTCCAGGCAATTTGTTGCGCATCCTTGCCAATGGTTTGGATAAACTCCTCCGTCGTCTGATTTTTGGTTACAGAAAACTGGTAGTTCTCCTCTACTTTTTCGACTGGTAAAGCTGGGGGAACCTCTTGGATCGGTTCAGGTATCACAGCGGGTTCTGCAGGAGCTTCTGTTGCTTCCTTTTCTTGACTGCTTGCTTCTATAGGCTCTTCGGGCACTTCACTACTAGATACTTCATTCGATTCTTCACTGCTGGGAAGCGTACTTTGACTTCCAGTCTTTTCTGCTGACACAGAAGATTCGGGCGTCGACACCGACTCAGAAGATTCTTTTACCGTCTGTACTAATGCCTTCTTCTCTTTTGAAGAGAGCATTGTCTTTTCCTGTAACGTATTCTGTTGCTGGACAACCCCTTTAGTTTCTGCCGAAACGGTTTCCGGTTTTTGATCTTGACAGCCAGCTAACAAAAGCGTACTTACCAGTAAAAAACTACCTAATAAAACCTTACCGTTCATCCAACCTCCGCCTCTCGCTATTGCGGGGCTGCTGAGGATTTCTTGGCCGTTTGGGCGGACGAGCAGCCATTCGCTTCAAGTTCAATAGAATCGAATGATAATGTAATGCAGTCATTCGTAAATAAATAGCTAATACCATCAGCAGCAGCAGTAGAAATAATTGGCTAACCGTAACGACATCTTGAAAATCAGTAAAATAGAAAAAGACGCCTAGGACAAACACACCCAGCAGCACTACCAAAGAGAAGAGCCAATAGACCCAATACCAAAAGGTGTACCATTCGATTTTTTCTTGTAGTGTCTTCATTTTCAGTTATTCTCCTCTTTGATGATTCCTAAAATTTGTTTTTTCGAAACGACTCCGAAGATTCGACTGTCTCTTGAAACAGTCCGGTTATCACCCATAACAAAGTAATAGCCTTCTGGAATTGGCTCCTTGTATAGGCTCTTCCAGTTGAAATCTTCCGTTCGATCAGCGAATTCATCAGCAACTGGTTTTTCGTTTACAAATAATTGTCCCTCTTTAAAATCAACTTGCTCACCAGGCAGTCCGACAATTCGTTTTAAATAAAGTTCTTCGGGATCATCAGGCGGATGCAGGACGACCACATCAAAACGCTGCGGCTGATGGTGGGCCTTTATTTGGATGACTTCTTGTTCCCGATAGGTGGGATTCATGGATTCACCACTCACAAAATACTTGGGATACAACCAGTGATAGGTACGAAACAAACCAAAAAATAGGAAGTAGCACATAACAAAAGCAGTTCCCAGCAAAAGTGGCAAAGATCTACGATGAAGGGGGCGTCTTCTTTGACCTCAGCCTGCCTCCTGCGCATCCTCAGCTGAAATATCCTTGTGCTCTCGGACGATTCTTTCAAGCACCGAGCTTTCTCCTTGGAGTAAATCAAAATAGGCAGCTTTGCTGAGCAGATTGTCGTAATCCATTTTCATTAATTTGACGTAAGGCTTTCTAAACCAAGGTCGCGCATGTACCTTTGCCCGGGATTCAATTACCTGGCATTCATAAAGAACAAAATGAATATCTCTGGTAGAAAGGTTGGCCTTGATTTGCTTCACCTGATCCCGTTCGTAAACTAATTTGTTTCCGGTCACAGTCATTTTTTCAGTTTTATTCACTAACTCACCATTCAGCTGCCACATTTGCTCTAAGAAACGTGCTTTCTGCAGCAGGTAGGTATATTCTCGTAAGCTAATCGTCAAACGCTTGTCCCAATCGCTTTCTTCTTTGTCCGACTGGTCAAAATACTTGATCCCACTATAGAACATGGAAAGCTCCAGCTTCTCAATCACCATTTCCAGCTTTTGGTTCACTGCGCGTAAGCGTGCTTTACTCTGACTTTCCTGCCGAGAATTTTCTTTTTTGACTAGATCTAATGAAGTAGTCGTCTCCTGATCCTGCTCGTCAGTTGGTTTCTCTGGTTCTTTAGATTTTTCAAAATCTTCTGAAATTTGTTGCTCCGCTAGCTCCAGCAGCAATTGTTCCGCGCGTTTCAATGCATCATTCGCCGGCAATGAATATTGCTGAGTTAAACTTTCCTCCAGACTTACTGAAAAGGGAAAATCTGTTTCATTGAACGATACAGGAACAAAATCGAACCGATAAACTTGACGACCATACTTCGGTTCTTCTGTTTGGCATCGTATCCAGGCAAATTGCGGAAAGAATTGCTGCAACGACTGCCAGAAGGTTGACCAATTAAATTTCCCCGGCTGCAGCAGCAGCTCCATATGATAGCTGCCGTTCATTAGTTTGAATAATTGATCAAAATGCTGATAAATTTTCTTCCGTTGATCACTGGTTAAGGTGCCATGAGGTGCGTACAAATATTCGCAGGCACGCTCAATTTCTTCCAACAATGGTTGAGTGATCAGTTCCTCCTGCATCATAGGCGCAGGGGTTGGATATAACGCGACTTGATTGCTGGTTTGTTTCACCGCAAGCCCATCCTTTCTACTACTCTTCATCTAACAGCGAATCACTGTTAGCCAGTAGACGAACGTAGAATTGTGTTGTTTCTTCTTGTGCTGAACGCAGTCGTTTGCGGTAATTCTTAATTTCTTGTTTCATTACCCGCAACTCTAGGGCTGCATCATGGATGACCTGTTCTGCTTCTTGTTCTGCTTGACTGCGAATTCCTTTCGCTTCGTACTCAGCCCGCTCCAAGACAGATCGTTCTTTCTTTTTAGTCTCAACTAAAATCGTCGCTAACTCCGCCTTCATTTCTTCATTAGCAGTTTGATCTTTTTTCAAGTCTTCAATTTCCTGTTGTGCTTTGATAAGCGCTTCTGCTTGTTCCTGCATGTTGCTGTCAAGCTGAGCCTTTAAATGAGCGAGCCGCTGTTTCATTTGAACCAGCTCCTGCTCTTTTTCAGTTTGTTTCTCTTGAAATTGTTGTTCTTTTTCAGTTAGGGTCGTTGCCATGTTGGTCATTTCTGC
This sequence comes from Enterococcus sp. AZ163, assembly GCF_050498925.1. NCBI lineage: Bacteria > Bacillati > Bacillota > Bacilli > Lactobacillales > Enterococcaceae > Enterococcus > Enterococcus sp. AZ163. The sequence continues at coordinate 1,344,726 of NZ_JBIPAO010000001.1, read as the reverse complement.
TTGCTTGACCTCTAGCTGATGCTTTAATTGAGCAACGGTCTCTTCCAAGCGTTCAACTTCTTGCTGCATTGGTGATTCCTTAGCAGGCTCTTCGTCTACTTGTGGAGGAAGCACCTCGCCTTCTTCCTCATAGCGAGAGTCATACCGATCTTCACGGGAATCGTACCGTTCCTCTGCTGAAGGAGCTGCTCTTCGTTGTGATCGCCGGTCGCCGCGTTCACTGCGATCATATTCAGAATAATTCTCGGCTGGCCGATCGTATCCTTCTTCTGGGTAACCTTCGTACCCATAATCTTCCTCATACCCCTCAGCATCGTATTCATCGTAATAGTAGTCTTCCTGATGTGGATCTTGATAAGCATCCTTTTTCTGTTTGCCAAATCCAAACATGTTCCTATTCCTCCTCGGTTACTAACCTTGCATTCTAATTTTCAAACTATGAGAAAGCTTTAACCCACCTACCAAATACGTGCTAAATAGTTGTACTTCGTGATAAAATATAAATAGATAGATGCCTCCTGCTTTCTATCTTTGAATTAAGGAAAACAGGATGACGTATCTAAAGCTTGCAATGACAGGCTTTTTTTTATGTGACGATTATTGATGACGGCTTATGCGTTTACAAAAAAAACATTCCATAACGAAAAATTCATTTTTCCACTAAAGAATTTATAAAGACAATGGTTTATTTGTCTAACCCGATATGATAGCGCTTTCTCAAAAAAGACAAAAAAACTCTTCCCCGAATCGTCTATTTGGCTTAAAAAAAAACGGCCGTTATAGATAATTCAGTTTAGCTGATTGCTTTCTCCATGCTGGAAATAGCCACTATTCTTTGAGTCAACATCGAATCTGAATAAACATCCAATGTCATTTGTGAAGAGGCATGACCTAACAGGGCACTCACTGATGGAATATCCGCACCGCTCTCTAAGCAACGCGTCGCAAACGTGTGCCGCAATTGGTGAAAATGGATTTGACCCAGATTCGCCTTTTTACGAAGTCGATGGAAGTGGTACGTCAACAATCGTGGTTCACAGGGCTTCCCATTTACTGAAAATACATAGTCATCCGTTGCATGTTTTTTGCGTTCCATCAGGGCTTCCCGGATTTTTTTCGACATTGGGATCACCCGAAGTGACGAAACACTCTTTACGGAGCTATAACTCATCTTCGTTTTTTGTCCATCCGGCATGGTTAAGCGTTGGTAAGTATTTTCAACCATGATTAAATTTTGATCAAATAAAATATTCTCCCATCTCAAAGCAGAAATTTCTCCAATTCGCATTCCTGTATGCATTGCCAGTACTACGGACAAGGCTTTCGAGCTTTTGGCCCTCTCTGCTAAGTGCTCTAATTTTCTTTGTTCCCGCTTGGAAAGTGCCCGAACCTTTTTCTTTTTTGCTTTTGGCAGCATCACATTAATACATGGATTTTTCTCGATTTTTCCCATTTGTTCCGCATTTTTTAGTGATTTGCTCAATAAACCGACAATAATTTTGATACTGCTGACAGATAACCCTTCATCCAGCCAGGTTTGAACCATTTTTTTCAACTGCTCACCATTGATTTCATGTAAGGGTGTTTCTTTTAAATGAGGCAGCAAGTAGCGATTGATTTTGTAACTGTAGCTAGAAAAGGTGGAATCCTTAACTGTAGCCTTCATTTCAACTGTCCACTGATTGATCCATTGCTGGTAGGTTAACCCGCCGGCCACCTGATAATGAGACAACAGGGCAATTTTCTTTTTCAACGGCTCAAGCTTCTCTTTTACTTCTCTGTAGGTTTTTCCGTAAATATATCCATAGCGTAATCGTCCATTTGATTTCCTTCCGATGTGATAACGACCTTCCCATCGACCATCTTTTCGTTTATAGATATTTTCTCCAGTACGCGCCATAAAATAACCAACTCCTTCGAATAGTTTGACGACGAATTTTGACGAGAATAGACAAAAAGTTTTCTAAGCTAAATCCTATGATTTCGCTCACTTTTGCTCTCTTTAACATGCGATTATAAAAAAAAGTAACAGCAAATTTTAAATTACCGTTGCTTTCTCCCATCTTTTCTTTTATAATTTTTAGAGAATAGAATACAAAGATAAAAGCATGTATCAATTATGTGACCTAAAGCTGAGATTTTTTCCTGTTTTCCTTAATTCAAAGATATTTTTCAACTTTTCTCATAATATAGAAAAATCAATGCAATGTAAAACAACTTTTTAGTATATTTGTTGTTTTGCATTGTCTTTTGTTTTCTCTAGTAAAAATAACAAACACGCAATTGGAATAGTCCCAATTTAGTTTAAAAATTACCTTTTTTCATTTATACATCTGCAAATTACATACCTTTCTCCGGAATTTTAAGTAATCAATCTTTCTATAACCTAAAAAATATTCTTAAATAAGCTCTATAAATACAACTAACTATCTGTTTCATTTTTTAATTTTAGTGATCAAATAAATTTATATTTATAACCCTTGTATACTCCAAATATTTCCGAAATTATTCCTTGGTTTTCCAACGATTATTAAATCATTCTCTCACTTAGTAATATTTAATTATATTTAGCAGAAGGATCATTGTATTCCCAAAATTTCTCTGTTCCCCCTTGGACTGAACCTCTCCAATTGAGCGTATGTAAAAGCACCTAGCTAGTCCCAACAATCGAGACTTACTAGGTGCCTCATAGAGAACACAAAAAAACCAGAAGGTATCTGTAAAAAGATCCTTCCGGTTCACTGTTTATTTTGGATATTTGATACTGCTGCGGATCGCCATACTGGCACTCATTCCACCAATAATAATCGCCAATAAAATGTTGGCGCCAATAATACACGGTACTAAGGTTGAAAAGCCCATCCAATTATAACCTATAGGTATACGAACCCAATTTGTTACGAAACGATGATAGCCACCTAGTGCTATTGCTCCAGCTACTAAACCACCTAATCCAGTAAGCAACACGCTTTGAAGGAAGAATGGTCGATAAATGTATCCTCTAGTTGCCCCTAGCAAGGTTCGTGTTCGAATCTCTTCCTGACGTGTTTTGATACTCATCAGCAGAGTGGCAAAGAGGATTAAGCCGGTAAAGAGCAAAGTGATTGCTAGTATGACAAAGCCTGCGACCTGTACACTTCTTAGACCAGACAACAGGTTATCCGCTGCTTCATCGCCGTAGGTAGCCTGAAATACATCTGGCAGCTGACGAATTTGCCGCAACGTTGCTTGAATCTGTGAGTTGTCAGCAACCTCTACTGTTAATTGGTCATACAGCGGATTCGTATCTCCCTCCAGCATTTCAAAAGCACTACCGTATTGCTCCACCATTTGCTTCATGCCCTCATCCTTTGAAACAAAGGTGACATTAGTAATATTTCCTAAGCTTTGAATCCCCTGCTCCAACTCTTGAATACGCGGCTCATCTGCTGTGGCATTCACAAATACTTGAATTTGGATATTTTCCTTGGCCTGCTGTGAAAAGTGATTAATATTCAGCAAAAGAACCACTAGTAAGCTAAAGAAAAGTAAAGAAATCGCTGCTACTAGCCAGCTCATAATTGAAAGAAAACGATGCCGCGAAATGTTTTGCCAGCTTTCTTTCCAAAGTTTTTTTATTCGGTAACGAAACATCTTTTCCCTCCTTTAACAATACCGCTTCCGGCATACATTGAAACTTACTTCTAGATAAGAATGTATCAAACTCTTACGCCAGATATAGCCGTACTTTGCTATATTTTCCTTACTTTAAAGCTAGAATTTTTATTTGTTCTAAATTATGACAACATCCTATTAAATTATTATCGTATGAATTCTTCTTGATTGTCAACCCTTTTTCCAGCTTTTACCTCAAACAAAAAAACGACAAGAAATGGATTAGATTTCTTGTCGTCGAAGGTTTAAATTTCTTCTGGATCAATTTCTGGTGCTTTATGAAACTTGATTAGTTCATTGATGATGATTGGTACAAAGGATAAGACAATCGCAATCATCCAATGCGTTAAACCAATTGGTACTAGGTTAAACAGCTCTTGCGTAATTGGTACTAACGCAATCACTGTGGTAATGCTTATAGCTAATAAAGCCATTTGTGCCAACGATTTATTGGTTAATAGATTCACCTGGAAGATCGATTTGCTGCTGCGGACATTAAAGACATGCAGGATCGATGAGTACGCCAAAACTAAGAAGGCTACAGTTTGCCCCACTTCAATGCTTGGTGCGATCCAATGGCTGACTTCATTAACAAATGCACCAACATAAAAACCAATCAAGGTAACAATCGTAAAGATCGTCGCATTCAACGCAATCTTTTGCCACAATCCACGAGCAAAGATCCCCTCATCATGAGGAATCGGTTTTTCATCCATAATACCTTTTTCAGCTGGTTCACGACCAAGAGCAAATCCTGGAAGACCATCAGCTACTACGTTTACATACAATAATTGAACGGCAGTAAAAGGTGCTCCCCAACCTAGCAGCATGGCAATTAATACGATAAAGATTTCTGAGATATTACAGCTCAACAGGAAGTTGATCGCTTTACGAATATTTTGATAAACAGAACGGCCTCGAGCAACAGCATCGACAATCGTTGCAAAGTTGTCATCAGTCAATACCATGTCAGCAGCACCTTTAGCTACATCAGTACCAGTAATCCCCATGGCTGCTCCGACATTACTTGCTTTCAATGCAGGTGCATCATTGACTCCATCACCGGTCATCGCAACAACTGCACCGCTTCGTTGCCAAGCTTTTACAATTCGAATTTTATCTTCTGGTGTCACTCGAGCATAAACAGATAAATGTCTCACTTGCTCATCTAATTCTTCATCAGTCATTTTTTGTAATTGGGCGCCAGAAATAGCTTCCTTGCGCGAGGCCATGATCCCTAATTCTTTGGCTATCGCACCGGCAGTTACTACGTGGTCCCCTGTAATCATGACTGTCTTGATTCCCGCTTTTTTGGCACGGGCAATCGCTGGTTTTGATTCTGGGCGTGGTGGATCAATCATCCCGATTAAGCCCATTAAGTGCAGATCTTTTTCTAATGCTTCTGAAGTAATCTCTTTTGGTTCTTCATCATGGATCGCATACCCTACTGCAATTACGCGTAAAGCCTTTTTACCAAATCGGTCATTCACTACAGCTGCCTGATCTACATCACCGTAATGGAATTTAGGAAGTAGTACGTCAAATGCCCCTTTAGTAATCGACATATATTTCTTTCCGCGCTTATGTACGGTCGTCATCATTTTACGGTCAGAATCAAAAGGTATTTCAGCAATCCGGGGATACTTTTCTTCCAATTCAGCTTTGGTATGATAGTTTTCTTCGACCGCACGAACAATAGCAGCTTCAGTTGGATTCCCTTTGACAAGCAATTCGTTGTCTTCAGTTTCAACGATGACATCACTATTGAGAGCGGCAATACTTAGTACTTCCATCGCTTCATCGGTCATACCTTCTTCGGTATCGACCACGGAATCTCCACGCGTCCATACACGGCGGACACGCATTCTATTTTGGGTAAGGGTTCCGGTTTTATCCGACAAGATCACGTCGGCAGAACCTAATGTTTCAACTGCGGGTAATTTACGGATAATGGCATTTTTCTTCGCCATCTTCTGAACGCCATAAGCAAGGGTTAAAGTAACGATAACCGTTAGTGTCTCTGGAACAGCGGCAACGGCTAATGAAACTGAGGTGATGAACATTTCTAATACAGGTTCTCCCTGCAGTTCACCAATAATGAATACTAAAGCTGCGGCAGCTAACGCGATAATACTAATGCGTTTCCCAAGCTGATTTAAACGTTGTTGTAATGGTGTTTTCTGTTCATGATCTTGATTCAGCAGACCAGCAATTTTTCCCATTTCAGTCTGCATACCAGTAGCAGTAATCACGGCTTTTCCGCGACCATTTACGACGGTAGATCCTTTATAAATCATATTCAGACGATCACCTAACGAATCGTCTTCCTGCGTTTCATAATCTGACTCTTTCATGACTGGTTCACTTTCACCAGTTAAACCTGATTCCTCTACTCGCAGCTGCGAAGCCTCAATGAGTCGGGCGTCTGCGGTAATCAGCGCGCCAGATTCTAACAGAACAATATCACCTGGTACAAGTTTTTCAGCATCAATTTCTTCTACTTTTCCATCACGCATTACTCGCGAGGTTTGTTTGTTCATGTCCTGTAAAGCAGATAATGCCTTTTCAGCGTTTCCTTCTTGCACAATCGATAAAACGGCATTGATCACAACAATGGCAATAATCAAGAAACTCTCGAAATAATCTCCGTGATCTGTGGCGATTGCCGTGTATAGCGAAATGACCGCTGCGACTAATAAGATAATCGTAGTAAAGTCCGATAGGCTACGGAAAAACTTCTTAGCAACCGATTCTTTTTTCGCTTCCTCAAACTTATTTTCACCGTTATTTTTAAGTCTTTTTTCAACTTCTTGAGATGTCAAACCGTTATCGAAATCCGTGTTGAATTCCTTCTTTATTTCATCAATCGTCTTTTTGTATGGTTCCATCCTATTCCTCCTTTGCGTTATAAAAACTCACTCTCTTTACTTACTATAACATAGTTTCTACGTGAAACTCAATGAATATAACTTGAAAACTGACCATAAAGCAGCAAAAATCTATCTTAAAATAACCAAGTGTAAACGCTTCCCAAAACTATAATTCTGTGCTATTATATAGATACAAGGAAGGAGGATAGTTGTTATTCGAAGAATTTCTCGATAGATTATGTAGAAGAAAAAAGTAAACAGTAAAGTTGTTCGTAATACCAGATTCACCAAGTATGCAACATGATATGTGTAGAGTATTTTCTTATAAGTAGTGAATGCGTATCAGTAGTTGAATAAAGAATCAAAAGTAAGTAATAAGCGATACGTAAGAATAGAACGTAAGTAAAACTGAATAGTGTGAAAAAAAGTAATATAAGCAAGATTTATGTTTATGATCTAGAAATTCGTTTAAATACTTTACATGTATATGAAGTAAAGAAGTAAGCAAATTCGAATAACAAATCCTTCCGAAGCAACACAAAGCCAGGCTTATCGAGAGCCTGGCTTTTTTGTGTGTAGTTACAGTATGTTAAACAGTATTGATTTAACATACTGTAAAAATCGGATATTGAAAATTTGTACTGGATCGTAGTATTTTAAAGGTCGATTTTAGCCATTTTTTAAGCCACTTTGACAAAAGAAATGAGCAATATTAGTTATCCTTCTTTATCCCTATCTATAAGAGATAGGTCATTGTTAGTATTTAGTTTAATTAGGTGGCAGAGCAAAAAGCTGGTAGAGCAATATATGCTGCTTGTTCTAATTGGAGACTCCTCTATAATTCAAAAGCTTCTGTCCGTTTTTAAAATAGAGTATCTGTATGTTTCTACTCTATTCATCTTTACGAAAAAATATGCTGTTTGAGAAAGATGGCGATGCATTTAGCCATGCATCTAATGTACTCCGCTGTCGAACACACCAGAAAAACATCTCTTGTAATAAATATCCCTTTCTAAATTTTCCGAAAATATAGCGTTTATTGAGACTTAGAGCAGAAAAACTGATTCGTCACCAGTACAAACTAAAAAATCCTTATTGCACTTTAGTATTTATCTTATTCGTTTTAGTGTTTTCTAGGCTTTTGAATAAAGAGTATTATTTGAAAATGAAGTGTCTATTTGAAACAAGCAGGTATCTATTCAACAAAAGTTTCTTTATTTATAACTTCAGCACTTATTCTGTTAGAGACCCCGTGGCTGGTGAATCACTAAAGATCACAGAAGAAGCATACAGGACCAATTTCCCCTGAATTCAGGAATACTTTTCCTATTTATTTGAAAGATACTGCATACTAAATACATATAAGATTTTTAAGCCAAGAATGCTATTCACAAGGAGTTGTATCTGTTGAAAAACAATATCAGGGACATTTCAAAAACTATAGTCTTTTTCAGTCTTTTCGTTTTAATAGGAGATCTACTATTTCTAAAAAAATTTTCCTTTCATGAATATTTAAAAACAATACTATTTTTCGCTGTTGCTTTTGGTGGAGTTAATCTTCTTTACCTTCTTTTCGTAAATATAAAAAACAAACGCAATCAATAATCTGATTGCGTTTGTTTCATTAACCTTTTATACCTTTGTCCATCCGTTTACTGGTTTTTTATTATACCCCCAGTGAACACATGAACCAAGAAAACCAACAAGGGCACCACCTAGATTTCCAGTTGCGTATCCGCCTACAGTATTGATAACACAAGTTGCATCCGTACCACTTCCACCAATAGTTTGTTGCATTTCTTGAACAGACAATGTTTTTACATTTTGCACGATTCAACACGCTCCTATTTATTTATTTTTGTTTCCCATTGAAACTTACCACAATTTATTTACCTGCTGGAAAATCAATCCGGAAACACAGGATGATCGTTCCTGAACGAAAAAATTTGAAAGGTATCAGTGAATCAATTATTCTCTTTCGATTAATTGTTGATTTTTCTTTGAGTCACCAGACTTTGCTCACTAAAAAAAGCCAACAAGATTTTGCTGGCTCGTTGATTGAAAAAATCAATCATTCAACTCTTTGATTTTTTCAATAGTTTTCTTTTGGACAGAATTTTTTGCACTGGTTAAGACCGCAATTAGATTCGCTTCTTGATGATTTTCATCGTAAGCATGACCAATACTTTGAATATAGCTCTGCCGCAATTCGCTAGCTACATTGATCTTCACTACATTGTAGGCTTTCATTTTCTGCAGCTGCTCGGAAGCAATCCCTGAACCACCATGGATAACCAGTGGAATAGGAGATTCTTTTTCGATCTCTGCTAATAAATCAAAATCAATACAAGGCTCTTCAGCCATTCCATGTACATTTCCTACTGAAACTGCAAGTAGATCACAGCCTGTTCGCTCAACAAACTCCTTCACCTGCTTTGGATCAGTCTTGCAATCCGCCTCATTGACATGATCATCCTCTTTTCCTTTGATCGCGCCTAATTCCGCCTCTACAGGAATGCCATAAGCTCTCGCAAAATCAACTGCCTCTTTGGTATAGCGAATATTTTTTTCAAAATCAAACTCAGCTCCATCAATCATTACTGAAGTAAACCCTGCTCGAACCGCTGCTTTGAAGTCTTCCATCTTTTTGCCATGATCTAAATGCAGGGCTACCGGCGTATCCATTAACTTAGCTTTGCGTTCTACCATCTCCACGATTCCTTCGTAACTTGCTAACTCAATATTTGAAGGAGCGATTTGGATGAAGCTTGGAATCTTCGTTTCTTCAATCGCTTCTAAAATTCCTACGGTTGTTTCCAAATTGGTTGTATTAAAAGCACCGCCCATTACCTGTTGCTCTTGAATAAATCTTACTAATAACTTGCCGTTAACTAATGGCATTTTTGTTCACTCTCCTTACGTTATCTTAACGCTCCTAGTAAATCCGTCAGCAGTTCATTTTTATTTTCTGATAATGCCAACGTACTGGAAATCCCTGTTCCTTGAGCACCTAATCTGAGTAAGCGTCGAACATCTTTACCACAAGTAATCCCCGCACCCTCCATGATCAAGATTTCAGAGTTCACTGCCCGCACTGCCGCAATCGTCTCAGCAATGTAGGATTCATCACTCACTGTTCCAGTACCTACTAAACAATCCGGTTCGCATAAGATGATATCAGGATCTAAAGTGGCAATTGCTGCTGATTCCTCTGGTGTATCTGCACAGGCAATGGTGATAATTCCTAATTCCTTTGCTCGCTTGATTGTCGTACTCAATTCTTTAATAGTTAATGGATGTTCCATGTGATTCAAGAAAGTTGCCTCAACACCATTTGCTTTTAAAGACTCTAAGGGGGTTCTCCCCATTCCTCTCCCCAATCCATTAGCATCTGCCGTTTGTGCCGTCACAATCACATGTTCAGTATTTTGCACGATGTTCACCAACTCAGCCGCTGGTGCTACAAAAAAGATAGAAGATTCATGTTTTTCGGCTAATTCGTCCGTCATTTTTGCTAATTCTATTAGTTCGTTACCTACTAAGTAAGATTTAGGGCTAACTGTAAAAAAGGGAGGAGTTATTTGTTCACGCTTCATATCTTTCTCTCCTTTCCTTTTTGATCAAAGCATCCGAAAAACTGATGAATGCTTGATAGTTTTTTTTGTATTTTTTTATCAGCGTCTCTTCTGGTATCGTTTTATGCAGCTCATTTTCTAAGTCAGGAAATTCATTGAATAAATGATAGTATGCCAGCATTGCTGCACCACAGCTCGCTTCACGTGCAGTTTGATTGACAGTAACTGTTGTATTAAAGACATTGGCGAAAATTTGCGGCCAAATTTTACTTTTCGCGCCACCACCAATCAACAAAATATCCCGTTTTAGTTCTGGCTGCATTTGTTGCATCAAGCGTTTCATCGCAAAAGCAACGCCTTCATAAACTGCTAATGAAAAGTTTGTTTGATCGTGGTTCAAAGTAATTCCGTAAAAAGCACCACAAAGATCAGATTCCTTGAAAAGTGTTTTATCACCATTCAAATAAGGAAAGAAAAGCACTTGATTCTCTCCTAATTGTTGCTCCAATTGATCTTCAAATTGTGTAACATCCTGTTGAATGATTTTTTTGGACCACCAATCAATTACTTTTGCCCCACTCTGCAATGCTCCTTGAGTGATTACACGTTGATCGTTTGTTGAAATTTTAGCAAGTATGTTTTTTCCGGTATTCAACCATTGACCTTTTTGATTCGTCAAAATCACCACGCCAGATGTCCCCAGCGAAATAATTGGCTGATTCTGATTTTGGTTGGCAATTGCAGAAGCAACATTGTCTCCTGTCCCCATAACTACAGGGATAGCTGCTTCTGCCTCAATTCCTAACAACGATAAATCTAGATTCCCAGCAAAATCAGACGCAAACTTCACTTCCGGAAAAATTTCTGAGGGAAGCTGAAAGGTATTTATTACTTCAGATGACCATTGTTCTGAAACAACATCATAGAGACTGCTAGTAGAAGCATCACAATAGTCAGTCGCTAATTTGCCCGTTAAAACATACCGAACATAATCCTTAGCAATCAGCAGCTTGCCTAATTTCTGATAGTTTTCGGGTTCATACGTCTTTAGCCAAATCAAGTTGGCAAGCGGACTCCCGGTTGATAAGATAGAAAAGATATTTTCTGTTTGCTTCACTCTTGGCAGCTTCATTTTGATCTCTTCTACAATGTCTACCGTTCGTTTGTCATTCCACATGATCGCTGGGCGAAATGGTTGATTCGCCTGATCTAAGAAAACGGTCGTATGCATTTGTCCGGTAAGTCCGACGCCCTTCACTTGTCGATAAGGAATGCTTTCAAAAATCTGTGACAACTGCTCTAGAACGTGAGTTGACCAGATCGTTGGATCGATCTCCGTCCAGCCATCTGTTGTCGAGACATATTCATAACCGCTGCTGTATTCCTCAATTAACCTGAAATTATCGCTATAGACTACTGTCTTTATTGAGGATGTTCCGATATCAATGCCGATAAAGTAATTCTCCTTCGCCATTGGTATCAACTCCGTTGTTCTTGGATTTTATTTACTGACAGCTTCAATGCATCATAGAATTTGTCGCCATCCAGTTCAGTTAAAACCGTATTTACCCCACAGCCGACTAATTCAGATTTTTGCTTAAACTTGGAAAAAGTCGTCCAACCATATAGGTACTGACACTCAGTGATATTTCCTTCAAAATCGCTCACGGTAATGATCATGACTTTTCGAAAAAAATTGACCTTACTGACACCCGTTCCTAAATAGCCAGAAAAACTTTGCTTCAATTCACTCAGCTTTCGATTGACCTTTTTCCAGTGAAAGTAAGAAGATATCGTGCCTAATATCCAAATCAACATAATCAAAAGTAATACTTTCAAATCTCCCATGGTCTTTACTCCTATCTTTTACAGTCCAAATGAGGCAAAATACGCAATAATGATTGCCAAAGGTCCTGTTAATAGTTTTCCAATTAAAAAGGCCGGTACACCATTTTCAATCGTTTCTGGTTTTGCTTCCATTAATGTCAAACCAACTGGGGCAAAATCTGATCCAACCTGACAGTTCACTGCATATAAAGCTGGTAATGCATAGTGAGCAGGAATTGTCCCGCTTGCAATTTGGTTCCCAATCAAAAGACTGATTACCGAAGCAATAATCGCTCCTGGACAAATCAGCGGCGAAAGGAATGGGATACTACAAAACAGTCCGATCGCGATCAATCCCCAAATACTCCCTGCCAATGGTGACAATAGATTAGCAATAACATCTGCAAAACCTGTATAGTTAATAATCCCGATTAACACTGATACGAATAGCATGAAAGGAATAATATTTCGCACCAACGTATCAACTGTATCGCGAGCTGCCTGATAAATGACGTTGATAACATTACCTACACCTACACCAACTTTATTAATTGCATCCATCATGCCATTGCTTTTCGTCTTGTTGGATTCATATTTTTCCCGAGCTTCTTTGGTAATGCTTTTCTTTGGCCCTTGGACAGCTGTTTCTTTTACTGTTGAAGAAATCGGTGCTTCATCGCCTTCAGCAAGAGCAATACTTTCTGGCACAACACCTGAAACAAAGATATCTTCCGTAATATATTTTGCTAATGGACCAGAAGGTGAGCCTAATTTCACATTGACTGTTGGAATTCCTAGTTTCGGATAAGTACCACACCTAGCAATCCCTGCACAATCAATTACCGCACAGAAAGCTTCCCCCGTATCGATTGGATTGGTAAACTGATCAATCACTGTCGCACCAGATAATTCTGCAATTCGTTCAGCAACTGGATGAACACCACCTGTTGTGACACTAATGACGTATTTCTTTTCATCTGTTGGTTTTACTACTAGCGGGCCACCCCAGCCGCCATTTCCATGAGAAATTTTAATTGAGTTATACATATCACTTCGTCCCTTTCTTTTTCATTTTCCTATGTTTCAGAAACTTCAGCGGATCTTCTAGCGGCAAAGCGTCTTGCTAACTGTTCGGTAACAATTCCTCTGATCAAGCAAATTACAAAACCTGTTAATAGGAAGCGAATCGCCAAATCACTCTGATTACCAACCGTTGCAAACCCGCCAGAAACACCCAACCAAACAAATAATTCTGAGGAATTAGCATGTGGGAACAAGCCTGTAATCGGATGGAGCATTGAAACCGTCGAATCATAAAACCCTGCTTTATACTCCTCTTCTAAAAAGGTTCCAAAGGTATAACACATTGGATTGGTCAAAAAGAAACAAGCCATGAACGGAATGATTGTGTATCTCAAAATCGTAAATCGCGTCATTTTTTTCATGAAACCAAAGACTCGATCTTCACCGATAAATTGAATAAGAGCATTAACAAAAAGAATCAGACAGGCGATTAGCGGGATCATTCCTCCAACAAACGAAGTAAATTGGTCGGCGCCAGCTTGGAACAAACCAGTAAAATGTTCAGCAATACTTACTAAGAAATCCATACGTAAACTCCCTTTCTTTAATTAAGATCAAAAAACCAACGAAACGAACAAATCCTCCCCTACTTGTGATAAATGCTAAAATTTGTTACTATACATATATAAACGTCTATAATGGTATAGTAATAGGAACGCTTTCATTTGTCAATAGGGTTTATCAAAATATTTCGAGGAGGAAGTAGAATGAACATTTTTGAAACTCAAGTAATTGCGATTGGTGAAGATGCTGAGGATTTCAAACTGGAGGATATGTTGTTGCTCTTTGGAGAAGCTGCTCCGCCTGAACTAAGTGATTTTTGTTATAAGATTCTAATCAAGCCGATTCAGCAAAGCATCGCACCTGGAATGAAGATCTGGTTTAATGAGAACGCCTACAATATTACAGCTGTCGGTGAAGTTGCTGAAGAAAATTTGAGGAATCTCGGACATATCACTATCAATTTTAATGGTGCGACTACTTGTGACATGCCTGGTACCATCTATGTTGAACACAAAGACTTGCCTAATCTCAAGGTCGGCGATACAATCTCAATCAAAATGTAGTTTTTTTATTCTTAATTTTTCGTCATGATCAACAAAAAAATAACCATTGTCATTTAGTTCAATTTTTAGAGAATTATTCCTACATATCACAGGTGAAATTGGATATAATGAGAGCAAGAACTTTTCGACTAAGAGTTAGGAGAATTGACTTTATGGAAATCGATAAAAATTCATTAATACCAATTTATGAACAAGTGATGGACTATATTCAAAAGAAAATAGAAAAAGGCGAATGGAAAAAAGGGGATAAAATATCTACCGAGAAAGATCTCATGGAACTTTTTGATGTAAGTCGTGGAACGATTAAGAAAGCGATTGCTTTGTTAGTAGAAGAAAAAGTATTGACGCAAAAACAAGGAAAAGGAACCTTTGTCATTGATGAGAATATCAGTTTTCCCTTTGCTGAAGGATTGATTTCCTTCTCTGAATCAATGAAAAACCAAGGCCTTGAGTTTGATACAAAATTAATTAATTTAGAAAAACGACAGGCCGACGAAAAAATCGCTCGCATGTTAAAAATCAATATAGACGATGACTACTTGTTTATTGAACGGACGCGGACGGTTCATGATGAAGTGGTAATGTTTATCCAAAATAATATCAACATTCAATTAGCACCAGATATTGATACTGCAGATTACGCTCATGAAAGTCTGTTTAACATCGTTGAAAATTATAGTAAACATAAGGTAGCCTACAGCGAGACTTCTTTTGCCGCTGTCCCTTCAACTAAAACGATTTCGGAGCTTCTTCAAGTTGAAGAAAACTCTCCATTGCTTTATCAAGAACAGCTTGTTCATTTAGATGATGATTCGATCATTGAATTAGGACGTGTCTGGTTAAAATCAAACAAATTCTACGTAGGAAGTATTTTGCAACGAACTTAATATTTTAACCTTAACTGTGTGAGTAACCATTGATTCCAAGTAGGTGGTTGCTTCACAGTTTTTCTTTTTCTAAGTGAAACTAAAGGGGCTTTGCTCATGTTAGGCAATTGTTTGATTTTTCTTCGCGATTCGTAAAATCATGTATGTTACGAATGCCGTTGAGAATGCACTCCTTAAGCTTCTATATTTACGTACAAAAGAATGGTGGTCGGATCCAAAATTGGGCGATGGTCATCAATTAATTGATGACCAACGAATCCTTCTCTTTCCGAATTGAAAAAGTATGCTGTGTATCTATCGTAAGACTGGGTTTATCTATCCATGCTTTCAATCGGACCATTCCTTACTGAGTAAGCCAATGAATATCTTTACCGTGTAGAAAGACTTTCAGCTAGATAATTTCCACAGTTTAGTTGACACCCCCTCTCTATGTTCCATGTATCAAAATTTTGCTTCTTAAAAAAATTAAGATTAATTTTCCTTTTTATATTTTTTTTGAATTGCGCACAATACTACAATAAAAACTATTGAAAATCCTACCAAGGTTAGTGTTACTGATTTCTTTTCCCCTGTAACTGGAAGTAACTTACCGGATGATTTTCCAACTCCACTACTGCTATTGTTATTTTTTTGAGTTGTTGTAATTGTAGTTGATGGTTTATAACTATTGTTGAAAGTTTGATCACCAGTATAAGCTGCTGTTGCTTCTAACTTCCCATTATTATCTTTCACTGTTACAGCTACAGTTATCACATGCGAGTCATAAGTCATTCCTACTTGAGTTCCTTGCACTTCTTCGATGGTGTACGTATAAGTACCTGCTTTATCGTAAGTAATTTCGTCAAAGTTGATTGCTCCTTGGGCATCATTACTCTTTGTTTGCAGTACTTTCCCGTCACTGTCCTTCAATTCGAAGTTAAAGTCTCCAGCATTTAAGGTCTTACCAGTCAATTTTTTATTGGCTGTTAAAAAGACTGCTCCATTTGATGGTTTATAACTATTGTTGAAAGTTTGATCACCAGTATAAGCTGCTGTTGCTTCTAAATTCCCATTATTATCTTTCACTGTTACAGCTACAGTTGTCACATGCGGGTCATAAGTCATTCCTACTTGAGTTCCTTGCACTTCTTCGATGGTGTACGTATAAGTACCTACTTTATCGTAAGTAATTTCGTCAAAGTTGATTGCTCCTTGGGCATTATTACTCTTTGTTTGCAGTACTTTCCCGTCACTGTCCTTCAATTCGAAGTTAAAGTCTCCAGCATTTAAGGTCTTACCAGTCAATTTTTTATTGGCTGTTAAATTCATTTTAGTACTACTGATCTTTCTATTTATAAATTCCATGTTGTATTCTTTATTACTATCAAAATCCGCTGGTGAAATTTTTAGTTCTTGAGTTGATAACTGGTACCCATCAGGAGCTTTTATTTCCTTTACTGTATAATTATCTTTTAACACATTTTTTAATTGAGCATTACCTAATGTATCTGAAATAATCGTTCCAACAACTTGTCCCGTTCTATCTCTAACAATTTCAAATTCAGCCTCTGCTAAAGCATTTCCTTCACCATCTTTTTTTTGGATTTTTATGGCATAAGTATATCCTTCTGCAGTCCCCCCACCTTTTTGGTATTTTATTTGGCTTTCCACTTCACTTACGATTTCTTTATTTGAATTTAATACTGCTTTATTATTAAACTTTTCACCATCATTTGGAATATAACTTAACAAAACATTATATTTAATTACAAAACCCTCATCTTTTTTTATATCACCTAATTGTATTGTAAAGCCCTTGTCATCTGGATCTAAATTCACTATATACTCAGTTGTTACATCAGTTTGATTCTCAAGATTCCAGGAAGGTATAGAATTATCCCAGACCCAATTTCCTTTTAATATTTGAAAACTACTTATATCTATTTGTGCTCCATAAAAATCTAGACGATCTTTCACAGTAGTATTTGCGTAAGTTTGTTGATCATGATTGATTGCTAAATAATAATTCAATGTATCAGATTTAGCCGGGTCTACCCAACCACTTTTTTCAATAGGATCTTCATTTTTTCCACCCGGCCCATCGTAATCCAACTTGCCACCATTAATTACTGTTCCGTCAACATCAACATCAACGCTTATAGTTTCTTTTTCCTTTACGATTTCAGTATCAACTTTAGCATAGAAAAAAAATGTTCCAGAAATATCTGAATTTTTTTCTACAAAGTCTGTGTAAGTCAATACAACTGTTTTTGTATTAGAATCAATAACAGCATTCGCAACAACATTTCCTTCCCTATCCTTAACATCAAAACTTTCTGTTGCATAAAAAGTTAGCGTGTTTGGCAATGTGATTGTTGTTGTATTCCCAACACTTACTTGATTATTTGGAATTGTAAAATCTCCATAAATACGAAATGAATCCCATGACCCTATTGACGTATTTATGGCATTACCAAAAGAATCAGTAATTCGTATACTAGTAATTACATTTGGGGCGGCAGTATCAACCGTAGGCCCCCTCGATTTAGCATTATTTTCTACATCTTCTGACGATATAACACTTTCTTGTTTTGAAGCTTCAGGTATTTCTTTATCTTCATTAACTATTTTTTCGAAATCATTTTCTAGTTTATAATTTTCCTCTCTCGTATCAATTTTAGACTTTTCTTGTTGGTGAGAATTGACCTCCATTGTTGTTTGGGCTACTGCTGTTAGCGGCGATATAACATTAGTCGTCATTATCAACAATAATCCTAGATATCTAAACATTTTCTTACCCATTTTTAACACTCCCTCCACGATTAATAGTACCATTATATCAATTTACTTAATTTTTTTCAGATTTTTCTTTCTTTTCGAGTTAATTTCAATTCATCGTAAAGTCTTACATGTGCTACAACCTTCAGCTATGTTTAGAGGTTAATAATTAGCAATTGTCATCAGAATTTGATCGCTTTTACAAATCAACTTTGTCGAGGTTCTAATACACTGTAGTCTCCATTGGCGTTATATAAATCAAGATATTCCAAATCCTTTCCATATAATATAGTACTCATCACAAATTCATTGATGCAAGCTATCGTAGTAGCAATTATGCATCTACATAGTTAATCTTAAAATGATATATTACTTCTTGACAGTTTGGCCCTGAAAGGGTGGAACAATGTTTGATCATAAAATGTCGTTGATCATTACACCAATTGTTGTTGGCATAACCCTTTGTTGGATAAATATTTTAATGAGATAAATTTGCAAACTTTTTCATCTAATTGGTTTAATAAGAGATTGTCGATCTCAAACTGTCCTTTTGGCCTACTTATTTTAATAGGCGCAGAACTTGTGATAAGGTTTGTGATGATGGTAAATATGAATTGCCTTTAAGGATCAGATGGCACTCATGAGTAGAGTATGGTTTCCTCAGTAAGATAATGCTACTTTTGATTACTTGTCGTGCTGTTTTTATGAAAACTTCTATGGGACTTCTTCTTTTAAAGCTTCTCGTGTTGCTTTCGATAGCTTTTCATGCCGGTATCCTGAAGCGATTGATGTCCGGAAACAGAACTTCGCTTATGATGAACATTTGTTTGATTATGGAGTAGATTCGTAAAATCATGGTAAACTACGGATACCGTTGAAAATGTCCACACCAGTTTCAGAAAGATCACAAAAAGAGCACATTCTCTAATGAAAATGCGCTCCCTAAGCTGCTATATTTACGTACAAAAGAATGGTATAACAAATAGAATGGTGGCCATATCCCATTGATATGCTTCCTTTTTGTTTAATTTAAATCTGTATACTATATTTGCATCTAATGGTTACTAATCTCCCCTTTATACACTCATATAATTCACCATTCAAAAAATGTCATCCTAAAAGTTCCTTTACCTTCTCAAACAAGATTCTAACATCTTCAGGTCTTGTATCTCCAGTATTTGAATCAATAATCGAGCTATAAACATGGGGAATAACTTTTTTTACACCCGCATCCAATGCAATTTGCAGGATTTCTTCAAAATTTCCTAAGTCAATTCCGCCGGTTGGTTCCAAAGAAAAATCATCGTTGGCACATGCTTCGGCTACTGCTTTAAATTCGTCAATATGAGCTAGACCATTCATTGGAAAGTATTTAACCGAACTTCCTCCCATATCCTTTAACAATTTGATTGCGGTTTCAATCGGAATGATTCCTGCCGGTGCTTCTGAGCTTAATGGTCCAGTTGCTATATTTACATATCCGACTTTTCCACTTGGCGAGATTAAACCATTGATGACTGTTTCAGTTTGATGTAATAAGGCTCTCGAAATACCAACACCAGTAAAAACTTGATTTATATGTTGCGGTTGTAGTATTTTAGAAATTCTTGCGACCATTTGACTTTGGTTAGGATCACCTGCACCTAATCCTACAGATAACGCATTTTTAGTTGCAGCTTGATATTTTTCCATATCTTCGATGGCCGCTTCATCAGTTGAATATTTTTTAGATAAAACGCCTAAAACAACATGACCTTCAGCTGCCTCATAACAATCCTGAGCATTTTCCACTGAATTAGCTAGAACATTTAAACAAACCCGGTCTTTATAATAGTTTGGACTAAGTGACATAATTAAACTCCTCGCATAATTTCTTTTAATCGGTCAATAATCTTTTTCATTTCAGCTGCGTTTACAGATCGAACATCGAATTCGATAATACCGTTGTTGGCCTGATATTCTCTCGTATAAATGGCCGGGGCATTCTGTTTCAACTCGGCGATTACCTCTTTTGCTGATTTTTTATCAGCTACTTTTACACTGGCTCTAAATATATCTCGTCCAGCACTATCCTGAACAATTTCTGCTGATAAATTGGCAATCGTATTTAGACTTCTTACAAATGGTTCAAGTCTTTGCCTCATTGATTCCCCGGATTCACTTCCCGTATTCAAATAGTCTTCTACCGCTTGAACCAATCCCAAAATATTGTCTTTTCCAATTTTCATGGCACGGCCGATTCCTTTTTCTTGCAGCCGTACCCAATTAATATAATTTTTCTGGCCAATCACCATGCCAGCACTAGGGCCTTCCATCGCTTTTGCACCCGAGTAAATGACTAGATCTGCACCTTCATTAATATATTTAAATAAATCTTCTTCCGCGGCCGCATCAACAATCAATGGTACATTATGTTTTTTGGCAATTTTCGCTGCATCTGTTACTGTTAGCATACTTTTTTGCACAGTATGATGGCTTTTAATATATAAAATAGCAGCCGTGTTGTCATTAATCATCATTTCTAAATGTTCTGGCGTACACATATTGGCATAACCAGCTTCAACAACTTTCCCGCCGCCAAGCTCAACCATAACTTCCACCGGTGTTCCATAATCAACATTGTGTCCTTTGGGTAAAATTACTTCTCGCTTCACAATAGTTTCTGTATATGGATGATAAACGTGATACTTACTACCCTGTCCGATAATAGCAGCAACTGATTGTGCAATCCCGGCAGAGGCAGATGATACAATTTGGACGTCGTCAACTTTTAACAATTTAGCTAAATAAGCGCCCATTTGAATAGACAATTCGGCCATTTCAAAAAAATGCTCTCCGCCAAAACGTTGCGCTGCTATCACAGATTCAGAAACTTTTGAAACACCCAAAATAGTCATCCGACCAGAAGCATTAATCACTTCTTTTAATCCATATTTTTTATAGAAAGAATCCATTACTTATTCTCCTCATTAGAATTTCCTACTCATCACCATTGATATAGATCCGTGGAACCCGATTATTCACAACTGAAATAATCTCTGGTGTAGAGGCTTCAGCAATTCTTGCAACTTCATAGGGCATAATTGTTTCATGTCCATCCGCTCCAATGATTAAGGCGCAGTCCCCTTCATTCACATCTATATTACCTGTGACATTTACCATCATAAAATCCATATTTATTTTCCCAGTAACTTGGGCTCTTTTTCCGTTTACAATGACCTCTAATTCTTTATACATATTTTTACGGAGTCCATCACCATAACCAAATGAAATAGTCGCGATTTTTGTTGAGCTTTTAGCTGTAAAGGCTCGATCATAACTTACTGTTTCACCTTCTGAAATTTCTTTTACGCGAATTATTCTACCAGTTAATTTGAACGGGAGCGTTGTTCCTAATTTTTCCATTGCATCCTCTTGCCCAAAACCAAAGAAAAATTTTCCTACTCTTACCATATCCATATTAAATTCAGGATAGTTTAAAATAGCATCACTGTTACAGCAGTGCTTAACTCCTACATCATAGCCAAGTTCTTCTAATTGTAGAACGACATTCTTAAAGGTTTCATATTGATGCTTAGTGAACTCTATATCTTCAGTTTTAGCGCTTCCAGCTGCTGCAAAGTGAGTATAAATTCCTGTGACATTAATATTTTTTAACGCGAAAATTTTTTCCGCTTGTTCAACAAAACGAGCGATAATATGATTTTTACTATAGAGTCCGATGCGATTCATGCCTGTGTCTATTTTAATATGAACATCTAAATTCTTACCTTCAGGGACCAATTCATTCAAATGTTCTACATAATCCAATGAAACAGTCGTTAAGGTTATCTTCTGTTGAACCATTTCAGCAATTTGGCTATCCATCACATAGCCTAACACTAAAACAGGCTTATCAATATTTTGCTTTCGAATAGCTAATGCATCTTCACTTGTAGCCACTGCAAACCAATCGCTATACATCTCAATATGTTTTGGAATAACGTCTATCCCAAAACCATAGGCATCAGTTTTCACAACAGACATCAATTTGGCTTCACCAATATATTGTTTTATTTGAAAGGCATTTTGCTTAATTTTCTTCAAATCAATTTCTAAGTAGTTTCGATTACTATAACTTCCCATTTCCTCTCTCTTTCCAATTAAAATTTAAAAACTATAAAGTCGTTAGCTGATTCTACAACTCTATCATTTTTAAAGATTTATCTTGTCACGATTCTTCCTAATGCTTCAATGCAAGCTATTACGTCATTGCGAGATACATAGCCCATTGTTCCAATTCGAAAAGTATCTGTTTTTAGAGGATTTTTCCCTCCTCCAATCATAATATTTTCTTTTGCTAGTTCCTTTACATAATAGTCCGCATTATCTTTGCTAAAAACCGATGTTAGAGTTGAAGAAGCATATTTCTCGTTTTTAGCGAACAATTCAAACCCCAGTTTTTTTAGCTCTCCTCTAAGCAGTGTTGCATTAGCTGTGTGTCTTTGAATAACCTTTTCAAGGCCCTCATCAACTATCAATGCTAAAGCAGCATCAACAGCTAACAATGTATGTGTTGCTGGAGTATGAACGGTCAAATCACGCAACGTATATTCACGATCCCTTTTAAAATTAAACAAATATTTTGGATTATTTACACGATCGACACAATCCCAAGCTTTATCACTTAAACTGACAAAAGCAAGCCCTGGAGGTGACATCAACGCTTTTTGTGAAGCCGTAAAAAGTACATCGATATTCCAATCATCCATCTTCAATTCAATTCCACCTGCACCACTCACACTATCCACGATCAATAGTACAGCCGAATCCTTTAAGGCTAGGCCCAGATTTTTCACGTCATTCATGACACCGGTTGAACTTTCATTGTGGATCATTAAAATGCCCTTTGTCTCAGTAGTGATTGCTTCAAGCACTTTATCTCTATCTACTTCATAACCATATTCAAAATCAATACGAACTATTTTTAAATCATAACCTTTAGCCACATCATAAAATAGTTCGCCAAAAACACCGTTGATAGGTATGATTACCTCATCACCTGGCAGAAAAACATTCTGGATTACAGCCTCCATAGCACCTGTTCCTGAAGTTGTTAGCAATAACATATCATTTTCAGTACCAAAAATTTTTTTCAATCCTTCGGTTACTCGATGCTGGACCTCTTTGTAATACAAACTTCTATGGGAATAAGCATCGTGAACCATAGCCTCTTTCACTTTAGACGGCAAAACAGTCGGACCTACAAGCATTTGTATTTTTTTATCCATACTGTCATTCCTTTTCTTTTGAACTTGAGTACTCTTGCATTAATTTTATGTGAGTCTTATTTTTTTAATTGGTTCGTAGAATAATACTTGTTATATTTAGGGTTGTAATAACTTTCTGAATACTCTAGTGGTTTATCTTTCTCATCATAAGTTGTTCTGATGCGATAAAATATCGCTGCGTTTTCTGGTAACTCTAGGATTGAACAAGTGACTTCATCTGCGTTTTGAGCTTCTAACATTTCCTCAACATACGTGGGATTTTCGCCACTACGTCTTAATAAATTGGTTGTTGATTTCTTAGGGTCTGCTAAAAACATTGAAACATCAATCTTGTGGGTATAGGGCAGATAAGCGATTGTTCTAGCCAATTTCTTATCGTCAACTTCTCTCACTCGTTCAATTCTATAAACAAATTCATCTTCTTCACCTAGTCTTAATTCATCAATAGCAGATTGATTTGGTTTTTCAATTGAAACACAAACTAATTTGGTAACAAGTTTTTCATCAAAGGTTCGCAAGTCGTCAGTCAAATCATTTAGATCCCACATAAACTTACTTTTATCAATAACTATTGATGAGTTTCCTTGTGAACGTGCCAGATATCCTTCATTTTCTAAAAGCTGTAATGCTGATCTTACGGTTATTCTACTAACTTCGAAGGCTTCAATTAAATCCGATTCAGAGTAAAATGTATCCCCAGCATTAATCTTTTTAGAAACGATTAGATCTTTTAGTTCAAAATATAGTTGTTTGTATAATGGTATTTTTGAGTCGCGATCTAATTTTGCCTTTTCTATCTTGTTTTCCATAAATTCCTTCACCCTTACTAAAGATTATTTGAAATCAATATAACACATTATGCCTATTCGAAAATGCTCTTTTAATTTTCTATCATTCGCTCAAACTTTTTAATGGCATACTCTTTGCCGTTTTTACAGAATCCTTTTAGAAATGATAGTGAATTCTCCAGCTGCTGATTTAACTGAAATATATTCCCACATATTTTGACTATTGATTCTTCCAGTTGGAATAACGAGGTAAGGCTATTTCAATGCGTTAATTGCACCTAACTCTCCGTAATTAGTTGAAGGAAAACTTAAGTGTACGTCCCTGTTTGAAATCTCGACGGATTTTTCTTTAGGAATACACAAAATATTTTCTTTTTGACACAACTTAAGAACAACTTTACAAAAATCTGGTGTCAGGATAAACTGTCCTTCACTTTTAATCGTTCAAACAGTTACTGTACCAACAATCAATTTCCCAAACTCAGCTAGCTGCTTAGTAACTACTAAAGCCAAACAACTTCGGCAGATAATCTCAATTCTCTTTGTCAGTACTTCATCCGTATCTCTAAATAAATTTTGATTACTGTATAAAGAGGTAATAGTTTTTTACAATGGCTACATCAACTTGATAATGAGACATTTAATGTAGATATACTATCTTTACCTGTATTTTCCATATGAACCAGCAAATCATTTAAGTTAAGATTTTCTCTCATAATCGTCGACTCAATTAACATTGGAAGATTTAACCCAGTGATCACACCACAATTTATTTTTTCTTCAATCAGGTTATTTCGAATAGAAGCAATTGTGTTAAAAGGGGTAGCTCCTAACATATCTACAAATACTAATACCCCTTCACCTTGATCAAGCTGTTTGATGATTTTGAAAGCTTGATCTTGAAACTCTTCCATCACTTGACCTTTATGAAGACCAAGTACATCAAAATTTTCAACTTGTCCAGCTATCATTTCCAGAGAATTTTTTATCCCCTCAGCAAAATTTCCATGAGTTGTGACACAAATTCCAATCATTATCTTTTCCTCAATTCTTAACTATTAACCAAGCATTTCTATTGCAAAACCAATCATCGTTCCAATTGAGTATTTTAGTGCTTCGTCATCCATATCAAATTTTTCGTTATGGTGTTCGGCCCCCGAACCAACTTGATCATTTTTTATTCCATGAAAAACAAAAACACAAGGAGCTACTTCTTGGTAACGGGAAAATGTCTCAGAAGCAAACCATTTCACATTTTTTAACAAAGAATTAGGGTACTGCTTTTCCACAAAATTTTGAACTATTTTACTTAGTTCTGGATCATTTACAACCGATGGAGTGCTTGGTCCAAAATCTTCAGGGAATTCCATTGTGCAAAGATGTGCTGCTGCAACATTTGTCGCAACGCTGCGAATGACATTTGAAGCATCTTCACCTATCTGTTCATCAAAATATCTTAGTGTCCCACCAATATAAACTTCCTCAGGAAAAACATTCCGCGCTTCTCCTGCTTGAAATTGAGTTATTCCTAAGGTGATCGTTTTTTCAATATCCAATTGATTCACCCAAGCACTTGCAAGATTCGTCACTATATTCGCTGCAGCAAATATAGGATTGATTGATTTATCTGGCCTTGAGGCATGCCCGCCCCTACCGTGAACAAACATCCGAACTCTCGCCGTTGAAGAAGTTACCGGACCAGCATCGGCTGCAATTTTCCCTGTTTCCAAAAATGAAGCTAAATGGTTACCATAAATTGCATCTACATTTTTTGTCTTCAACAACTCAACCATTGGCCAAATTCCCGTATTATTTTCTTCACCTTCCTCAAAGATAAAGATGATTTTACCTTTCAATTGCTTTTTAATTGAAACCAACAATTCCATTGCCGACATTACGGTAGTCATGTGTCCATCATGAGCACAAGCATGCATAACTCCCACATTTTTAGAAATAACTGATCGGTCACTACTCAAATTTTGCTGATTTTCTACTATGGGCAAAGCATCGATATCCGTTCTTAAACCAATCGTTTTGCCTTCTCTACCAGTATCCAATATTGCAATAAATCCAGTCCCTGCACTATCAAATTGAGGTGTTTTATCTGTCGGGAGTAGCTCCTCAACAATTAGCCCTAAATCAAGTGCCTTTTGTTTTAAAAATTCTGAAGTACTAAATTCTTTCGATGATTCTTCCGGATTTTCGTGCAAATAGTGTCTCAATTTGACAGCTTTCGGATAAATGTCATCTACTGATTGATCAATATTAACAATCATCGCTTACTTCCTCTCGTTAAAAAGTTCCAATAGATTCTCTGTAGTTTTTTCAACAGCTTCAACTAAAGGTGAATGATTTTCTTTAGCGGTTGGTTGGCCAAAAATATATGCTGGTTTGTTAAAATTATCATCCAACCATTTATTCTTTTTCCTTTCAACAACTGTCTCATCAGTTGTTATACTGTCTAAAAAAACAACTTTACATTTTGAATTTCCCATCAATTCCTTCAAAATATGGTAGCCTAAATAGTTGACTGTGCCATAATCAACAAATGCAAAAGAAACTTTTTCTTTCTGCCCCTTGTTTAAGCTGCCCGCAAAATTTAGTAGTGTTATGATGCTTGAAGTATTTCTTTCAAGCGTATCACGACTAGGAATTCCACCGTATTGAACTATTTTTGCTAAAAAGAGCATCATTAGAACAGAAATTAAAATTAAGATTATCTGCTCAATATGCTGGATACCCTTTTGCAGTATTGGTACCAGAATACCAACAACATAACTTACAAATATAATTGAAAAACTAACCATAGGGATTAGATAGTTTCTTCTAGTACGAGCTTTAAGTTGACTTTCATCAAACGGTTCATAAGTGGTGCTAGAAAAATTTCTAACTGGTGTATCATAATAAGTCACGTACAGAAATTCACTTTTTTTTACGTTTCCTATCAGACCAATGATGCTTAATTTTTGTTTGTAGTTTGTTTTATAGATTTTTCCTGTAGAAAATCCGAAAGCTTTAAAATCACCGAACAATGTGGTCAAAAACCTATTTTTTTGATTCTTAGAAAGTCTCACACTGGAAAAAGCACCATACCGTGTAAATAAATTTTTGATATCCATCTAATCATCCTTGCTATACTAGTTAAATTTATCCACCACATTTTTGTAATCAACCCGTTTCATATTAGGTAACGCTTGCACATAAATTTCAACACTATGATGATCATGCAAATCTTTTAACCTGTCGAACTCTTCTTGTGTAATACTTACCTCATTAATAATAGAAACAGTATCTGGTTTTTGTGACTTACCGCCAACGTTTAGTTTATCAACCTTTACACCCGCTTTAATTAATTCGTGCATCCCTTCAATTGTTTGAGTGATTAGTAAAACTTTATTCTTCCCAAATTGATTTTTTTCCCAATGTTTTATTGCTTCTGAATTACTCAAAACCCGTGCTTTCATCCCTTTGCTTGAGCCAGTAGCCTCATGAATACCTTTCATGAAGGTATCTTTGGCAGCTGCATCGTCTACTAATAATATTAAATTGGCACCAGATGAAGGTGCGATAGCAGTCATGATTTGACCGTGTATTAATCGTTCGTCTACTCTTGCAAAAACAACTTCTCCCATAATATAAATCTCCCTCTTTTATAAAATACCTATTGCTGCTAAAATACCTAAAATCAACGTTACACCTATTACAGCTTTCATGATATTGAATTCTTTTCTGGTGTAATAGTAGTAAACCACCGCAGCTGCCACGAAAGGTAATAACCCTGGTAAAATCGAATCAAATAACGCTTGCAAAGATTGTTCACCTTGAACAGTTGTCCATTTGAACCCAGATGATATTTTAACGTAGTTACTGATCAAAACACCCATCATCCACAAACCAACAATCGATAATCCATCGATGATCGATTTACTTTTTTGTCCAGATAACAATTCAGATGCTGCTTTAGTCCCTAAGTTATAGCCCATACGAGTGAAATTCCAGCCCATAAAGAATTGATAAGCAACAAATGCTACCCATGGAAATAATGCACCCCAAACACTACCAGCTTGAGCCCAAGGTAAACCAATAGAAATTAAAATATACATGATAGTAAACGAGTCAATCGAATCACCAATCCCGGCCATAGCTCCCATTAAACCTGCTTTTATATTGTAGATGGCCTCATCTGAAATTTGCGTCTCACCCGTTTCATATATTTGAGTCGCTCTTTCTTCTTCCATTGACACCATGATACCTGTAATCGTTCCACCGCCCCAGCTAGCATTCGAGTTAAAGAACAACAAGTGTCTTTGGTAAGCTGCATTCAATTCAGCTTTATCTTTATATATTTTTTTAAGTACTGGCATCAGTGCCCACATCAATGCAGCTGCAGTATAGCGATCAAAGGCATGAGGAATTTCATTAGCAAAATACCAACGCATCCAAGAATTCCGGATATCTTTAGGTGTGATCTCCTCAGGCTTTAAATCCAGATTTTTTTTATAAGGTTCTACCATTGAGTTTTCCATCTATTTATTCCCCTTTCTACAAATCGTCATTTTCAAGTTGTGCTAATTGATGGTGATCTCTACCTAATATATAAATTGCTGCGATCGCTCCTCCAATAATTGCCCAAGTTAAAATATTGATATCGGTCAAGTTAACAGCTAAGAAATAGGCCATTAGGAAAAAGATCATAAATTTTTCTCGACCAATCGCAACCATCCCGGCTACTAAACCTGTGACAGCTAACCCTCCACCAATTACACTAAGTACATGAGCGACCGTTCCTTGAATATATTTTGCACTAAACTCAGCTACTAGTGGTGCTCCAGCGTACAACGAAATAAACATTACTGGAAAGACTAAAATAAATGCGGAAAGCAATGGTAGACCAATAATTGTCTTGGTTAAGTCGCTGCTATTTCCCTTTGCCGCATATTTATCAACCAGTTTCATAATATAGGTGTTGACAAAAAATCGTGCCTGATAAAGATAAGCGCCTAACAAACCTATTGGAATAGCAATCGCAGCAGCTGAGGAAGCATCCAGATCACTAATCAAAGCCACCGGAACAGCAATCGCAGTTGCAATCGCAGGCTCGGCCGATGCAGCTCCACCTGCTCCGCCAACATTAAACAATACCAATTGAACAGCAGCCCCAACCGTCATTGCTGCCGGAATATCCCCCATCACTATACCGATTACTAAAGCAGTCATTAATGTTCCATACCTTAATTGTAATGTGGCTAAAGAAACCCTAGCCAAAATAAACCAACACCATAAAGCAATAATTGCAGCTTGCATTATACTTAATCCGTTTTCCATAATTACACCCTTTCTTAGTCAATCGATCCACACAGTTTTTTACCATTTAAAAATTATCAGTAAAAACATCCCTCCCCAAGGTAACGCTTTCACAGATTATAATATCTAACTTGACATAATAAGTCAACAACATTCATAACATTTTTTTTTAGCATCGAATACAAGTTGTCTAAACAATGATATTAACACTGCATATTTTATGTGAAATTGTCCATAAATTTTAGTACCTCAATTAATCGTAGTAAAATGAGGGCTGAGGTCATCCACCAATAACGTCATCTTTCTTTGTTTACTCTCAACACCATTCATTATCCCTCATCTCTCAGTTGTTCAAACAGATAAAAAGCATTAAAAAATTTTTAGCTTCTGCTAACATGAATTCAACACTGCTTAAATGCTTTCATATCAATCTCTACTTCATTTTCTATTTTAATCAAAAGGTAGCTATGCTCTTTATGAAGAATACCAATCGAATGATAAAACTATAAGATGAACAATACTTATCTAAATCGAAAAAAAAAGACAGATGATCGATTGTTATTGTCGATCATCCGCCGTTTTTTCAATTTCTTTTTAACTTCACTTAAAAAAGTGAACCTTTTTAGTACATGTTATAACATGGTTACAGTAAAACGAGGAAGGTGTAAATATTTTTTCGATGTGTGATTCGTCTAATCGTTCTTTTAACTCACTTGTTATAATAATGGAAATTAGCTGATGATACATCAAAAATACTGAATAGATGATAACAACTTGTACTAATCACAAAATAGTTAAGAATACCATCTACGTTGATTGAATCTCTTCCGAAAAACTAGATTACCTAAATTCTAACGTACGTTTTGCTGACTCAGATTAGTCGTCTATCGCCAAGTAACACCAGATCAAGTAATAAATTTCCTTCATTCTATGTTTTATTTGCTATGACATTTATTGCTTGGTTTTGACATCAGTTTGTAAAGCTTTTTAATCATTATAAACAATTCTAAATTCATTCAATCATCACTGCCAACAGGATAAGGAAAGAATAAACCTAGGAAAAGCTTCACTCTTTCTCAATTTTATCGAGTACGTTCTTATCCTCCTGTCGCACCCAAAGACTCCCCAATAGCTCCCCCAGGATGCCACGTGACATAGTCTCGAGGAGAAATCTGCTTCTCTTCTTGCAAAAGAATCGACAAAGCCTGCAAGAGCAGGGTTTGCTTAATGATAGATGCTCTTGGTGGTTTATTCAAATCGTCGCCTTCATCCTCCGTGCAGGTGCATAAACAAACATCAGACAACTGGCTCAGAGAAGACTGAATACTTTTGGAAACACCAATAATTTTTGCGCCATTTGCCTTTAAGGTTCGTATTGAGTAGAGCAGCTCTTCTGTTTCCCCACTATTAGAAATTGCAATGACTATATCTTTTTCCTTTACTTGCCCACTAGAACCATGTACTGCCTCTGTGCCATCTAAAAAATAAGCTGGAGTTCCTGTAGACGACAACAACGAAGCGATATAACCAGATACATAGGATGGTTTGCCAATGCCTGTTACATGTACTCTTCCGTTACAATCTTCTGCCTTTAGGATCATGTCCTTCGCTTCTTCTAACATATTTATATTGATTGTTTCAAACAGCTCATTAACTTCTGCCTTGATTGCTTGTTCAAAATGATTAATCATATACATCCATTCTTTCCTCTTTATTGTTTAAAGATAGAATAGTCCTTTGAATCATGAGGTGCAGTTTGTAAGAAAAACTTTGTTCCCTTTTCTTGAATATATCGGATATGTTCAATTTCCTCTGGGCTGAAATAAGCATCTAACTGTTTGATCATTACACGGCTAGCTGGATAAGGAAGTTGAACTTCCGCTATTACAAAACCCTTTTCTACAGCCTCTCTCAACACTTCCAGATTTTTGAAGATGATCATTAAATTGCATTTTTCTTCTCGATCCTTTTCCAAAAAATTGATCAGCTGTTCAACAGAAAAAATCCCTACCCCGTTTTTCTTTGGAAAACTAAGCTGTAGAACTTTCGCAAGAAAAGGATCATCAATGTGAGAAGGATCTACAACTGCAATGAAATTTGCGTTCACGAAGCTATTCCAGTTTAAAGCTACCGTTGCATGCAGCAAGCGGTTGTCAACACGAACCAATTTGATCTTTACACTCATCTACTTTTCACCTACTTGCTTTCTACTTTTGTCATTTTTGAAAAAATCAGCTAAAAAATAGACCAATAGTTTCCCTTGAAAGCTGCCTCGAATGTCTAAATGAAATATTTCTTCATACCGTTTTATTTTGTACAGTAATGTATTCTTGTGTAAGAACAGCTTCTCAGCAGTTTTTTTCACACTAAAATCATTTAAATAGAGTTGCTCAATCACTTGGATAAACTCATCCACATCAATCTGATCAGCTTTTCTTTTGTAATAATCGAATACATTGGAGGTAATTCTCCTAGATGATTTTGAAGCAAAGTAGGAAAAGAGATTGTCTTCAAAATAAATTGGCTGGTCCTTCTCCATAGAAACATTTTCCTTTAACCATAAGCAATTATTGTAGCTAAAATTGTATAAATCAGTGTCTGATTGAATAGAGCCGACTGCATAATAGCAATCAGATAGGCCCCATTCTATCAATTCATTAATAAATGTCTCAACATAATCTAAAACTTTTCTTTCCGCAATTTTTTTAGGAATCGACTTAAAAATCAATAAATAACGCGTATTCAATAGTGAATAAATTGTACTGCGATCATTGATTTTATATTTAAGCCCTGTAATCTCCTCGTTGTCAAAGCCTTCCTCGTTGATTATGCAGATAGGAATGCGCGGGAGTGTACTGTCAAACTTGATCTTTTTCATCAAATCTTCGGTATAACGATAATTTGTACGTTCTTCCCTCAAAAATTCCTTAATCAGCTGATCATCCACAGAAAGACTTTCCTTTGCGGATTGCTGATTCAGCTCATACTGAATGCGTGTTTTCAATGAATCAAACAAAATATTCCCTACTACATTGATTGCTTGCTCAGGTCCGTTGATCCACAAGTAGCCATACTTCTTGTTAGACACAAGGATTTCATAAATCCGAATACTGGGATTAGTTTCATTTATTGCTACTTGGTCGCCAATTTTTTCTTCCAAACTGCAGAATACTATTTTACCTTTTTCATTTAACAGACCAATAACATAGTCGGGATTTTCCTGAACTACATGAATGAACTCCCTAAAAATTTGATCCAATTTCATTTTGATCACCAAAAATTCTATTTTAAAATAACTATACCATAAAATTTATTGACTACTTTGCATTCAACGTTCAAACTATCGCCAACTACCTGTTATTGTTTAGATCTGATAATAAGACAGCATTGCCTTAATTCTCTGATCTGTTTCTGAATTTGGTTCCATTACAGGTCCTCTGGTAGTTCCAACCTCTGCTATACCTGCCAGCTCTACTGAACGTTTTAATATAACTGGAACAGTTCCTAATTTTAATACACTTCTTAATTCTTCAATTTCCTGCTGCAGCTGTTCAGCTTTTGACAGATCTCCTGCTCTATAAGCAGCATCTAATCCCACAAGTATTTCTGTGATTAAATTGCTGGTCCCAGCAATGGCTCCAGTTGCGCCTAACTGATAGCCTGCTAAAATTTTCGAATCTGAGCCGACTAATACTTTCAATTGTGTCCCTTTGGCAATTTCGATATATCCCGCTAGATTGTCAATTTCGCCGCTGCTGTCTTTTATTCCTTGAATATTGTCAATTTTTGCCAATTCCTTCAATACTCTTTTGGAAATATTTATCCCTGTATTTTTCGGAATATTGTATAAAAGAATGGGAAGCTTGACGCTTTCCGCCACTCTTGTATAATGAGCGATTAATTCATCTTCTGATGGTCTGATGAAATACGGAGTAATGACAGACAAAACATCCGTTCCCAATTCCTCAGCTTTTTTAGACAGCTCGATGGTTTCTTTCGTTGAACAAGCACCTGTTCCTACGTATACAGGGACTCGCTTATTTACATGAGTAATAACCTCTTTTGTAAACTGCATTTTTTCTTCATTGTTTATTACATGAAATTCTCCGTTACTTCCTAAGGGGAAAATTCCTGACACTCCTTTGTCGATTAAGTGGTCTACCAAATTTTTCATTGCATCAATGTTTAGTGATTCCTCTGTATCTCGATGGAAGGGAGTCACAATTGGGGTAATAATTCCTTCAAACACACATCTTTCTCCTATCTGTCTTCTAACCGTTCGTTTGTCAGCACAAGGCTTTCATTAAATACCGTAAAGCTGTCTTTAACCAACTCATCTAGATCAATCATTTCTGCCATGGTTCCTCTCATATACAGATCAATAAACAAGGGCAGATTCAATCCGCTTAGTACTTTATGCTCATATTTCTGAGTTAAAACAGTTAATACATTTGATGGCGTTCCACCAAACAAGTCAACCAAAGCAATTGTTGGTCCCTCAAGCTCAGCAAAAAGCGCCGTAGCTTCTTGATAAAAATCTTCAAAGGATTTTTCAGGCAATAGAGAAAGGGTATACACATTTTCCGTGGCTCCGGCAATCATTTCTGCTGAGTTCACTAGTTCTTCACCGAACCGTCCGTGGGTTGCTACAATAATGTTCAATTTAGCCATATCTGCTTCTCCTATAAAACACGTAATTTTTCCATAACAATCTCTGTCGAGTATGCACAGGTTCTTTTTTCTGATTCAACTGTTCGAGCAGCCGTATGGGAGGTTAACAAGAAGTTATCCAGAGCTAACAGCGGTTCTTTATCAGCAGGAGGTTCCTGACTGAAGACATCAAAGCATGCACTCCGAATTTCACCTGAGATCAATGCCTCATACAACGCTTTTTCATCAACAATACCGCCTCTAGCAGCATTAACTAAGCAGGCTGTCTTCTTCATCATCTGAAATTCATTTACAGAAATCATATTTTTGGTATTATTAATTAGTGGTAGGTGTAGTGAGATATAGTCTGAACTTTTCAGCAAATGATCCAAATCGACTTTTTCAACTTGGTACTCGTCTAATACTTCGGTTGAAATATCGAAAACATCGTTTACTTGTACAGTCATCCCTACGCCTACTGCTTGTTTAGCTAAATACTTGCCGATTGCTCCAAAACCAACGATTCCTAAAGTTTTTCCACTAATTTCATAGCCTGTTGGCTTTTGCCACTGGTGATTTTTGACTCCACGAATAGTAGGCCATAGATTTTTAGCTTCGCAATAAATCATGCTCATCACATGTTCAGCAACAGCATTTGAGTTTGAACCGATTGTTCTTCCCACATAAATGTTCTTGCTTTCTGCGTAAGCAACATCAATATTATCTGTCCCCACTCCAAATTTACAAATCACTTTTAACTTAGGACATTGATCAAGCACTCTTTTATCCATGATATCCACACCAACGATAATAGCGTCTGCATTTTTAGCCAGCGCTAAAAATTCTTCATCTGAATAGGCCAATCCTGTATCATTGTAATGAACCTTTAAGCCATATGACCGCATTTTTTCAATCTCTGATTGCCCATAAGCCGCAAAACCTCGTGGGGTTATTAATACATTCATTTCACAACTCCTTTATATAATCCCTAAGAACGTCAGTAAAATCGCAAAAGCCATAGTGACCAAGATAATGTTTAAATACTTCGGTCCCTTTTTAATAATGTAAAAATACATTGCCATGACTAAACAAAACGGCAGTAAGTTTGGCAGCATCCCATCCAAAATCTCTTGAACCGAAACCTTTTCAGCATTGTTGGCAAACTCCAATATTGTAGAAAACTTGACATAAGCAGCAGATAAGCAGCCTATCATGAATAAGCCTACGATACTGGCAATATCAATGACCTTCTTGATTGCTCCTGACTGCAAAATGTTCATTACTGAATTCTTCCCTAAGGTATAACCTTTATTGAATAGGAACCATGACCAGCCATAAGACCATATCAAGTAAATCAGAGCAGGAATAAATGCAGCAATTACCGATCCATCCAATGCCATTGGAACAAAGATAGCCAATGGAATCGTTGCAACAATCCCCTGGTCGACACTATCGCCAATCCCTGCTAACGGTCCCATCAATCCAATTTTCAATGATTCCATCACTTCAGGCGTGATTTCTTCATTCCCCATCGCTCGTTGTTCTTCTAAGGAGATAATGATTCCGTGAATGACACTGCCCCAATTACAGTTAGTATTGAACATTTGCACATGCCGTTTCATTGCCTCTTGTAACCCATCAGGATCATTCCTATAAACCTTACGCAAAATTTTATTCACTGAATAACTAAAAGCCAAAGCTTGCATCCGGTCAAAGCTGACAGGTACCTCAACTGCCAACGTCCACTTCCACCAGGCCTTCAGCAGATCTATCCGAGTAACTCTCTTATCTGATACTGTACTTACTTCGCTCACGCATATTCCTCCTCATCAGAATTTTGTTTAAACAATGAACTAATCATGGCAATACATACAGCAAATACTGCCCCTGTCAGCATTGAGAAGCCCATTACAGAATAAAGGAAGAACCCTAAAACGAAAAATGGCAAATATTGTTTCTTCCCCATTACAACAAGAGTCAAGGCAAAACCTAAAGCCGGAAGCATAGCTCCTGCATTTGATAACCCATTCATCAGCCACTCAGGAATGACATTAATAAACGCTTTTACAACATTTGCCCCAAAGAGGGTAGCGATAAAAACAGGTGTAAAATAAAGTACTCCATTGGTTAGCCAAGGAATCATAAATGAGAACAATGACAACTGATCATATTTTTCTTCCTCAATCAGCTTATCTGCTCGCGTATTATAAAAAGAGTTAAAAGTCCGTCTAACGTTATTAATCAATACACCTAAGACTCCAAACGGAACCGCTAGCGCAACCGCTGCATTGGCATCTAAATTACTTAACATAGCTGCTGGAATCGCAATACAAGCTGCCAAGGCCTGATCACTAGGAATATTTCCCCCAGCCTCAATTCCACCCATGTAAATCAATTGAATCGTCGCTCCATACAAAAGCCCCTGCTGAACATCACCAAAAACCAAACCAATAAACACACCCAACACAACTGGCTTCCTAAATGCAAAGGAAAAGAAATACTGTGCTCTTCCCATTGCAATCCAATAAATAAGACCTACTAATGCTGATTGGACTACCATAATAATCTCCTTTTCTATTTATAATTTCGCGACCGCATTTTTTAGTGTTTCAGATGGGTAATCTGGTGTGGTTTGGAAATAGATAGCAATTCCTTGTTTTTCTAATTCCAAAAGTAAATCTGCATCTGTTCTATCTAATGTAATCGCGTTGTTCACTGCTTTTCTGCCAGGTCCACCACCTAAGCCCCCAATTTGAACCTCTTTTAAAGCCAATCCTTTATTAACTGTTTCACTAAGCTCCTTCACACTCTTAAACAGTAGCAGCACTCGATTTTTCTCTAGTTCTCCTTTCTGCTGGACTTCTACTGCTTGATCAGAAGACAATACTCTGATTCGAACGCCTTTTGGTGCTGCCATCTTAAACACAT
Organism: Enterococcus sp. AZ163; assembly: GCF_050498925.1. NCBI lineage: Bacteria > Bacillati > Bacillota > Bacilli > Lactobacillales > Enterococcaceae > Enterococcus > Enterococcus sp. AZ163. The sequence continues at coordinate 1,308,066 of NZ_JBIPAO010000001.1, read as the reverse complement.
CCTGCATAAATGTATCCTTGCTTAATGCTGTATCAACAGTGACAATTTCATTAATATCACACTGCTTCAACCACCGTGTAATTACCTGTCCATGAATCAACCGGAAATCTACTCTTGTTAGTGCAATCATTTTTTCTTCCTCTTTCTATCTGTATTCTTTTATAATCGCTGAAATCTTTCTTGCATTCTCTTCAATTTCCTTTGAGGTTCCTTTAGTCAGAAGAGAACCGAAGCCACACACATCAACCCCGTTTTGTAGCCACTGTTCCAAGTTCTCTAATGTGATTCCGCCACTTGCTAATATCGGCATATCAGGCAAAGGTGTCTTAAATACTTTCACCAGCTGATGTCCATAAAAATCTGAAATAGGGAAAGCCTTAATAAAAGCTGCTCCTTCAGTCAATCCTTCTACTGCCTCAGAAAAACTAGTACAGCCAGGCGCATAAGGAATTTGATAACGGTTACAAATATGAGATACTCCTTCATTAAAAGTGGGAGAAATGATAAAATCTGCCCCTTCTAAAATAGCGTGCCTAGCCGTTTCAGAATCCAGAACGGTTCCAGCACCAACACACAGAGAAACACCATATTTTTCTTTCAATTTCCGAATAATTTCACCCGCATTATTTAAGGTGAAGCTCATTTCCATAATCGGAATACCTCCTGCCATACAGCCTTCTGCAATTTCACTAGCTCTTTCAATTGTTTCTGCTCGGACAATTGCCAATGCGCCGATATCATATAAAAATTTTGTTGTTACAGCTTTTTTCAACATCGTTTATCTCCTCCTAAGACTAATTTTCACATGATTCGTCAAATAAAGATATGGTCCGCAAAAACAAAAAAAGAGAGGCTAATTTGTTTTTGAGAACCATAAAAATATGTATCTATTTTCACATGACTTATTTTTTTAATAAAATGGGGGCGATATTTGGGTGAGATCGCAGGACAATTGCGGACGAGGATAAACAAATGAAACCGATATTTAATTCACTCTACTTTCTCTATTTATAAACGTTGGTATATCAGCATTCGTAAACAGCAAAAAAGCTAGGCTTTTTGTGTCAAAAATTTAACGCAAAAAGCCTAACAACAATACTACAGCTAACCAAACTAACATGAATAATGCCGTCCAACCGATTGCCAAGTAGAAATACGGCTTGTATCTGTTTTTATACTTATTCCTATTCATCTTTAAATAGTAATAAGTCAACGGCAGCAGATTGGCAAATAGGCAGCAGAAAATTAGAAATACATTTGGAAAATTATTCTGCGATTGATGAAGCAGTACCAATTGTTTAAACAGTATCAACAGATTTGCTAAAAAAGGAATAATGAATAATATGAGACTTTTACTAACTGCGGTCTTTCTTCGAATATCTTTCACGATGGTCGATTCCTCCAATAATATAGTATCTAAAGACAAATTGAATAATCGAGCCAGACGAATCAAGCTGTCAATATCTGGCGTTGTCTTCCCTGTTTCCCAATTGGAAATGGTCTTTTTAGAGACAAATATTTTTTCTGCCAGCTGTTCTTGCGTCAGCTTATGTTCCTTTCTCTTACTTTTGATCATCTGGTTGATTTCCATTTATCTTCACCTACACTCTATTATTTTGTCACAGCTTCTTCTATCCAATCTATTTCCTTTTGAGCAAAATGTCGATAGCAAATCCTTTCTATCATTGGTAATAGGAGGATTATTTGCCGATTTATAATATTTTTCTTTGATAAGCAAGCTCAGGATAGAATATTTCCACACTAAAAAAACCCGATCACTTCTATAGTGATAATCGGGCTTTATCGTAACAATAAATGTTTATACAGAGTGTTAATCTAAAATAATCAAATGTATTTGCTTGTTCCAGATTTAACACTTAGTTCCAAGCGCTAAAAAATTTCTCTAGTGCATCGGAGTCACCTTTTATGGTAAATTGATAACCGATTCTGTTGCTTTATCGAAAAAGTTCCCCTTATTTAAATCAAATGCTAGATCTAAGTACGTTCCAGGCTCGTGGAAGTTTCGTGCATCAACTTTTGCAACAAATTCTGTGTCACCAATGACTGAATAGAGCATCGTTTCGGCACCTAGCAATTCTGAAACCACTACTTTGGCACGAACCGTTGCTTGAGGAGCTGCATCGAGAGCGATTTGTTCACCGTGAATGTCCTCGGGACGGATACCGAATATAACCTCTTTGCCTTCATAACCTTTTTCTTTCAAGACTTTATTTTTACCTTCAGGAATTGTGAGACTTAAACCTTGATTATTAGTTAATATCCCATCCTTTAATGTTACAGTAAAGAAATTCATTGCTGGCGAGCCGATAAAGCCCGCTACAAAAACATTATTAGGGGCATTATATACCTCTTGTGGTGTACCGACTTGCTGGATTACACCATCTTTCATAATTACAATTCTATCGGCCATAGTCATCGCCTCAGTTTGATCATGTGTAACATAGATAGTCGTAGTCCCCAAACGCTGGTGCAATTTGGCAATCTCAGCACGCATTGACACTCTTAATTTCGCATCTAAATTGGATAACGGTTCATCCATTAAAAAGACGCGGGCATCTCGAACGATTGCTCTTCCTAAAGCGACACGTTGGCGTTGTCCTCCAGACAATGCTGCCGGTTTTCGATACAGATATTCCGACAAACCCAAAATATCCGCTGCATTTTCTACGCGATTTTTGATTTCTGTTTTATCATATTTACGCAGCTTTAATCCAAAAGCCATGTTATCGAAGACTGTCATATGTGGATATAAAGCATAATTTTGAAAAACCATGGCTATGTCTCGATCCTTTGGTGCAACGTCATTCATACGCCGACCATCGATCGTGAAATCCCCTTCCGAAATGTCTTCTAACCCTGCGATCATCCTTAATGTCGTGGACTTCCCGCACCCTGATGGACCGACAAAAACAATAAATTCTTTATCGTTGATCTTCAAATTAAAATCCGTCACCGAATACGTTTCAGCATTATCATATTTTTTATGAATATGGTTTAAGCTTAGTTCTGTCATATGTGTTCACCCATTTCTTTTTCTATTACGAATGCAGCTGATGTTCTTTTGCTAATGCCAGACAACCGTAAGTTCCTGCATTATCCTCTAACTTCGGAGTGACCAAATAATGATCCAAGTCTGGAACTTCTACGTAGTCATTTAAAAGCTGCTTAAATGCTGTTTTTATTTTGTTTAACACATGCTGCTGTTTCATGACTCCTCCACCGAAAATTATGACATCAGGTGAAAGCATGAGTGTGGTATTGTATGCACATTGGGCAAGATAATAAGCGATCAACTCCCAATGCTCATCTTCTTCATCCAGCTCCTGCCCCTTTTTTCCAGCCCTCTTTTCAATGGCGGGACCCGAGGCCACTCCCTCTAGACAATTGCCATGGTAAGGACAAACCCCTGCAAAAGAGTCTTTCGGATGTGGTTGAATTAGCATATGTCCCATTTCGGGATGGCTGAAGCCTTCAACAAACTGGCCATCAAATATAGCGCCACCACCAATCCCTGTTCCGATCGTATAATACACAGCACTGGATAGACCGCTGCCGTTACCAAATAAATATTCACCATAGGCCGCTGCGTTTACGTCTGTCGTCCAAGCGATTGGCACTTGAAAAGATTCTTTTATTGTTCCGACAAAATCAAAATTTTGCCAGGCCAGCTTTGGAGTGGACGTAATGTAACCATAAGTTGGTGAATCTCGATGAATATCAATGGGACCAAACGAGCCCACACCAATTCCAACTAATTCTGCGGCATATTCTTTGAAAAAGCCGTTCACTAAACCTATCGTTTCTTTCGGAGTTGTCGTAGGAAAGCTCTGGCGTTCAATAATTTCTAATTCCTGATCGGCGACTGAGCAAACAAATTTCGTGCCACCAGCTTCGATTGAGCCATAAATCATTATTGTTCACTCCCTTCTATAAATTAATTAAGCCGCTTTCTAATGAAAAAGTTACTTCACTATCTGCTTGTAAAAGAAAATCATGCCCTTTTTCTGTCTCATAAAAAGTCATACTCATGGTCAGACGATCATTTAAAAAAATCTCAACAGCTGAAGTATCACGGAAAATTTCGATGGTTAGGTAATTGTTTTCCAGAGGAACAGTCATACTACGCTTTTTCAATACTTCGCTTTCAGCTCCTGGTAAATCGTAAGGCATTTGTTCTCTGGAAACAGTAAAGTACTCCTGCTCAACATCATAACTCAGTAATAATGTATGCTCTGCCCCTTTTGCGTATTGAAGCTCTAACTTCGTTGCCAGTTTTAGGTTAATTTCCAAGCGTAAATAATGCTGATCGTAAACCAAATCCTTCAGTAAAAACAAATTCTTCTCTGTTTTAGCCTTCTCAATACTCTCCTGCTCATCAATTACTTGATAGATTGTTGAAATTGGTCTTTGCACTAGTTGATTATCAGTTACTCTCAGCTCTCTAGGTAAGGTCATAGACCCCGACCAACCATGTCCTAAATCATTTGTAGGCATTTTCCGCTGCCACATTTGCATCCAAGCGGTCATAATTCTCTGTCCAGCTTCATTTTCACATGTTTGAGGTGCATAGAAGTCTAGGCCTCCATCAATCTCGTGGAAATTTTCTACTTGAAATTTACCTGCTTGCCAATCGACGGTACCGACAAAAGCGACAGTTGAGTTAGTGTTTTGGTAAGAATTCCCTTGTGCGAGCATTTGAATCGGAGAAATAATTAAGACTTCTTTACCATCTATTTCAAACAAATCTGGGCACTCCCATACAATACCTTGTTCCGGAGTTCCTTCCAGCAACACAGAATAAAACTCCCAAGTGAGTAAATCCTTGGAATGAAACATTACTATTTGTCCACGATCATCCGAAGTTTTAGTAGCGACTACAGTGAAATAATCCTCCTGGCGTTGAAACACTTTGGGATCTCGAAAATCTTCAGTTGTTGCAACAGAGGCTACTTGATCTTCTGCAATTATCGGATTTCCAGCATATTTCTCAAAGTGAACACCATCCTCAGAAACCGCCAGACACTGAACCTGTCGGACATGTCCATCCACAACATTGTGTCCTGTATAAATCAAATACAACTTGCCATCCTTTTCTATGGCACTACCAGAAAAACATCCGTCCTTGTCATAGCTTTCTCCTGGAGCTAAGGCTACTGGCAGATGCTCCCAATGAATCAAATCTTTGCTTTTGGCATGCCCCCAATGCATTGGCCCCCAAATACTGTCGTAAGGGTAATATTGATAAAACAAATGATATTCTTCTTGATAATAAACAAAGCCATTAGGATCATTGATCCAGCCAATCGGAGCCATTAAATGAAATTTATTCCGGTATTCTGGATTGACTAACGGCGCATTATTTTTAATGAATTCGTTAGCTTTTGAAAGTCTTTGCAGCATTGAGTATTCTCTCCTATTTTATTCCTGTCCCAGAACCGCCAAGTCCCTGCAGAATATATTTTTGTGCGACGATATAGACAATAATCAGTGGAATCGTTGAAATTGTTAAAACAGCCATCACCTGATTGATATAAACCGGCTGTGTAGTATTAATAGTGGTAATTGCCACTTGCATTGAAAATTTGCTGCTGTCAGTTAAGACCATCAAAGGCCAGATATAATCATTCCAGCTTGAGATAAATGATAAGACACCTACTGTTGCTATAGCTGGTTTTGACATTGGCAGCATGATATGAAAGAACACTTTAACAATACTTGCTCCATCTAATTTCGCTGATTCTATGATTTCTTCTGGAATAGCGATAAAGAAATTTCTAAACAAATAGATATTAAAAGCGCTGGCCATCGCCGGCAAAATTACTGCCAGACGAGTATTGACCAAACCTAGTGAGTTAACAATAGTAAATTGTGGAATCAAAACCGTCTCCATTGGTACAATTAGTAAGGCTAAAAGAGCCCCAAAAATAATTTTCTTACCTGAAAAATTAACCTTAGCAAAGGCAAAACCCGCTAAGGAGTTGACAATAATCGAACCACAGGCAAAGGTTAATCCATAAAAAATACTGTTTAATAAATAAGTACCTACGCTAAAACGGGAAATGACATCTTGATACGTTTTAAACCAGTTAGCTGGATTAAGGCTAGGTAAAAAAGCTTTGAAAGAAGCTAAATTTTGATATACATCTGCTTCCGGCTTCATAGAAGAAACCACCATCCACAGCATTGGGAAAATGAATAATGCTGCCAAAAGGAACAGCAAGAAATATTCTACAATCATTAACGGTCCAAATTTCTTGGTCATGCTGGATCATCCTCCTTCACCAATTTTCTTTGAGCAATTGTGATTAAACCAATCATAGTGGTAAAGATTAACGCAATAGAGCTGGAATAGCCTACCATCCGGTCAGTAAAACCAGTTTGGTAAATGTAATACACCATCGTCATGGTAGAATTCATCGGGCCTCCTTGAGTCATTACCATCGGTTGAATAATCAGCTTAAATGCTGAAATTAAAGTTGTAAGAAGAATGAAAATTGCAGTTGGCTTCAATAAGGGCATGGTAATATAACGAAATTGCTGAAATTTAGAAAAACCGTCAATTTCTGCTGCTTCGTAAACATCTTGAGGAATATTTTGCATCCCACCTAAAAACAGCAACATCTGATATCCTGCGCCTTGCCATGCTGATACGAAAACAATCGTATACATTGCTTGTTTCGGGCTAGTCAAAAAAGGCTGCGAAGCAATTCCAATCTTTGCAAATAAGGTATTGATTAAGCCTTCGTTAGGGTTTAACAGGTACAGCCATAAAATCGAAATAACGACTAAAGACATCACAACTGGTGCAAAAAAGGCTACTTTAAAAAATATATTTCCCTTACGCTTTTTATTGATAATAAGTGCCATTCCTAAAGCGGCTCCCAACTGGACCGGAATAATCCAAACAACAAATTTAGCCGTATTCCAAATACTTTTTACAAAAATTGGATCGTCGAACAGCCGCTTGAAATTTTCCAAGCCGATAAACTGTCTAGCATCTGGTGTTAGTAGATAGTAATCAGTAAAAGCATAATAAATTACCATGATTACGGGGATAATTAGAAAAATGGTCAGTAACAGCAATGCTGGTGCTAGAAATCCGTAACCTATCAGATTGTCTTTCATTGTCGGTTTTTTTAACACTCGATTGTCCTCCTTTATATGGAAAAACAGCTGCTGAAATCGTCAAGCTCTGGCTAGGCTCTTTCTGTCAGCAGCTGCTTCAGAAAAATCTATTTCAATGAAGTATTAATTGCCTGTTGCATTTCAGCAGCACGACTATCCGCTACTTTCTGTACATCCGGATTTTCTTCAAAATAGCTAACATCTTGAACCGCTTGCTGGAAGGCTCTGGACACTTGCGGATACGCCACAACCACCGGGCGGGCATGTCCAGAAATTTGGTTTTGTTTAATCAGTACCTTCATTCCTTCTGATACATCGTCTTTGATTAATTCAACCGTTGAATTTCTGATAGGCAGAACGCTGTTTCCTAAACTCATGATACGACTAGACTCTGTATTGGTTGCAAATTTAATAAAAGCCGCTGAAGCATCCTTTTTCTCCGTTTTTTTAGTCATTGCCAATTGCCAGCTGCCGGTTGGTGAGACTAATTCACCAGTTGCATCTGAAACAGGGTAAGGTAAAATACCATAGTCAATATCTTGATAGTTTTCTTCCAAGTCTGCCATTGTCCAAGAACCGCTCAACAGCATCGCATATTTTCCGGTTTCGAATCCTTTTTCAATAGGACTGATTGTGGTGTATTCTTTTTTTACCAATCCTTGAAGAAATTCCAACGCTTCGACAGATTTTTTATCGTTAAAATAGTTCTCTGCTTTGGTTCCATCATCATTAACCACATCACCGCCATTCGACCACACAAATGGTGTATATGCATAGGTCAGCATTTCATCTCCAGAGGCCATTTGCATGTCAATTGCAGGTGTTTTATATTTATCAGTCAATTTTTGGCAAATCGCTTGGAATTCAGTCCAAGTCCACGGATCCTCCAACGTTGGTAATTGATCTTCTGTAATGCCCGCATCTTTAAACAGCGACTTATTATAATAAACACCTACATTAGATTCCGAGAAACCAAAAGCATACATTTTTCCATCATAAGTTCCTTGCTGAACAATACTGTCTAATACATCATCCATATCAGCATCTTTTAGATAATCATCTAAAGGAGCAATAACTCCTGAGTGAGCATAAGCAGCAGTGTTGGGGCCATCTAAAGTAATAACATCAGGAAGACTATTGGTTGTAACTGCGGCGTTCACTTTATCTTCGTATCCTCCACCGCTGCCGCTACGAGGAATGTACTCAGTCACAGCTTTATATTCACCGGCATATTCATCATTAAAATTGTCCACAATCTCGGACCAAGCCTTTCCTTCAGGCGTTTCATCAGAAAATTGAACCCAAATTTTAATTTCCCCCGGATCGCTGCTACCTGAACCTTTTTCCTTACTGCCACCACATCCTGCCAAACCTCCAGCTGTAAAAGCTAAAATTGCTGCAAATGCTAACACTCGTTTTTTCATGATGTTCCTCCTATTTTTTTGAAACGTTTCCGTTTTGTTATAAATTAATTTGGAAACGTTTCAATTTATTGACTTTAAGATATCATTGAAATCGTTTTCTGTCAACATAGCTACAAAAAAAAATCGTTAAAAAACGATTTTTACTATTTTGTCGTCTCTCCGGCATGAAAGAAAACCGGTAATACCACCCGTTTAGGCGGTTCTTCATTCAAAATCATTGCCACGATCGTCTCTACCGAAACTTTGGCCATCTCCTCTATTGGCTGTACGATGGTTGATAGTAAATAGTCTCTTTGTAACGATAGTTTGATTCCATCACACCCGATAATTTGAAAATCCTTTGGTGCTTCCTTTCCAAGTCTATTTTGGGCTTTTATGACATCCAAAGCCATGAAATCATTGATAGTAAAAATACCATCAATCTCAGGATTATCAACGAAAAAAGTGTGCAATTGCTCGTCTAAATTACTAATTGGTTCGGGCATATCAAGCACCTTCACAGCTACTTTATTTTCCTCACAAATATTATAAAAGCCAGCTTTACGATTGTTCGTTTCATTAGGATAAGGCGAAACACCCCCAACATAACATAAATTTTTACAGTTTCGATTAAGTAATTCTTGAGCAGCTATCTGTCCGCCTAAAAAATTATCTGCAGTAACATAAGAAACTTGTTCCGAAAAATGCCGATCTATACTGACAAATGGCAAGTTTGATGATACATATTTATCAATGTCCGAATAGGTAATACCGATAATTCCATCCACTTTACTTTGCTTAACCATTTGGATATATTCTTTTTCTTTCTCCGCATTGCCATCGGCATTACACAAAAAAAGTTTATAATTTTTTAGGCTAAGAGCCTCCTCTACATAATAAGCAAACTCTGAAAAAAAAGGATGCCAAATCGTAGGTAAAATAAGAGCGATAGTATTGCTGCTATTCGTTTTCAGACCTCTGGCATACTCGTCAGGCTCATAGTTAAGCTCGCTTATGGCTGCCATCACTTTTTCTTTAGTAACCTCTTTCACCTTTACGCCATTAATTACTCTAGATACTGTGCCAACACCAACCCCTGCTAATGCTGCAACATCCTTCATAGTAGCTTTCACTTCACAAACCACTCCTTTCAAAAGAATTCCAAGTCTCATTATACCAAAAAAAGGAAACGATTCCAATTGTATAGAAATATTTTGTTTGGTACGGACAAGAAAAATAAAAAAATTCCACCTAAGTATTTGTATTTTGTTCATGTATATCGGTAATCAGTTAATACTTAAATTATTTTACGTCATACTATTTTAAATAATTCTGATAGTTAGTTTATTATCTCTTTAATGAGATACTCTAGTAATATTGTTTACTTAACAAAACAACTACTAAAACGAAAAGAGTTGTTTTAACGATAGATAATTCCAACGACTCTTAGAACTTTTTCCATTCGGTTTCGATTATTGTCAATCGGAGAAAAAGACTCCCTACATTTGCATCGATAGAGAACCTTTGAATAAAAAGAATACGATCTTTATCTCCTCAAATCATTATCAAGGTGCATTTGAGGCAACCTAGATCCTGATTCAAAGCAGCTTGACACATCTTGTGACCGTCATGCATAAACGGAAATCACCATCCGTAAAAGAGCGGCATAATGGCTTCAAAGAAGCGTTGAAGAAGAACAATTTCAGTTTTGACACTACGCAGAGTGTTTTCATTACAGACGTTTTATCTGAACATTTCAATTCTGAGCTGGATGCTTTTCTTACTGCTACTCCAGATACAGATGGACTTTTTGCAATCAATCTTAATCGCTTTAGAATTGATCGTTGCACTCAAGAGAATGCATAAAGATGTGCCCTCTGAAATAAAAATTATCGGCTTCAATGATATGCCTTAGGATCGTTATTCCACCCCAACGCTTTCTTCGATCAAGCAAGATACAGATACTATCGCATTCAAAGCTGTGGAAAATCGGATAAATCTGATCGATAACAAAACTGAAACGGGGCAACCCATTGTTGCACCAGTATCATTAGTACTCAGAGAATCAACCGAAAAATAACCTGTTATCCCTATCCGCTTACTATATAAAGTCAGAGGATAGGGACTTTTTATAAAATCTAAGTACACTATTGGCAAGCCTTCTTTTGTTCATTACATTTAGTCTTATCTACGACAAAAATAATCCCTAAAATACTTTTGCAAAAGCAGCTATTCCGATTAGTACTTGAAAGAACCAACCTGTCCTACCTCTTCAAAGCCCGCCATCCGACCTTCACCTTTAAACAACTCTTTTCCTTGTTCAGTAAGCTCAATGTTTATGGTTGTATTCGCATTTTCGCGGATAATCCGATTCATTTCACCTTGACTTGGAGCCATCAAATCGTGGCCGATTTTACTATCAATAGTTATTTTTAGTACCCTATTCTTTTGCTTAAGAATAATTGATAGTTGGTCATTGTCGCGCGTGATTGAGTCAACTTTTCCTCCATAATAAGTCGCAATTCGATATTCTTTTCCGTCGATAACTAACACACAAATCAATCCTAAAAATTCAAAACCTATAAAAGGAATGTCTGCCAGTGAAAAGAAAAACTGAGCATCCTTTGGTTGGAACTCATTCGACTGTGACCAGATATAAGCTTTAGGAAATGATGTTCCCCAATCTTTTTCAATATAGCCTGTTCCCCTGGAAAAATCTATCCTTTGGTCATTCCATTGGAGACTCCCTTGTAGAGAATGTGACATGCTTAAAATTCCATGATAGCATTCCATAAAGCTTAGATAAGAAAAAGGACCCATTATACTTGGGGAAAATTTGCTGCGTTGAATTGGAGAAAACGGACCATACGTAAGTTGACCTGAAATAAACAGGTTTTCTTTCTCATCCTGGATATCCAACGAAATTCCTTCTTCTCCGAAAACATTGTTTCCAATCCGCACATAAAAACGATCTTTTTCAGCAAAAAATTCATCCTCAGAAAAATGAATCACATGGGAACTTTCATCATGTATAATTTGAATAAAAGGGTGTTTACTTCCATCTCTCTCAATAGAAATCCCTGGAATAAAAGCATAAGCATGTTGCTCTACTTGATGTTTTAAGTACCAGCCTTCAAAGAAAGAATGTTTCTTTTCTTTTCCGTGATAGTAAATATCTGTTGTTAGTGTCATTCCTTCATCATCCTTTCGGCTAAGTGTTTCCATTCAAGTTCATTATACTGAACTGCTGGAAAAGTAGCTAAGGATGAACCTTTAAAAGGCTTCTTAACCCATTTACTCCCTCTCAAATAATCACTGCAAACCAGTTAAGCTAAAAGTCGTTCTTAACTATGCACACCTTTTTGTTCGCATCATTCTTGTAGAATCGTTCAAATACTTTATCTATATTTTTGTCCTTCTTCGTAAAAATACCACTCCATTTGTCCATGATGTGATCTGAAAATCAGCATTGGTTTAGTATTGGGAGAGGGCTTTTTCTATCTCACTGGAATCTTTTTGGACTTACTGTAGAACAAATGCTTTTTGAAGTATACAAAAAAGTGTTAGCGACAACTGCTGCCACCAACACTAGATATTGTAGAGCCAAATTTTTTACAGCTCTCATGCTTGGGAAAAATGTGCTGATTCAGTCATCAAGCGACAGATTTAGTCAGCCTATTGTAAATTCTTTTTATTTCTGCTAAAGGCTTGTATAGCGTCTAAGTAATCTGCTTTTACCGCTTCAGTTGCTGCAACTACGCAATCTTCTAAAAAGTATTCCTGCGATGTTTCGGCTAAAAAGTCCTTTGTTTTAGCCCCTCCTACTTTGTTTGCATAGGTGTAGTAGTTGATTTTGGCGATTCCCTTATCGATTGCACTTTGGTAATCTGCAGCACTGACACCTGAACCACCATGCATTACTAAAGGGATTCCTACTTCCTTGTAAACTTCCTCCACCCGATTCAAATCTAGTTTCGGCTCATTTAGATAGATCCCGTGAACTGTTCCAAAGGCGATGGCTAGGCAATCAACTCCAGTGGCTGCCACAAATTGCTTGGCCTGGGCCGGGTCAGTATAGATATCGATTTTACCAATTTCATCATCATCGGGGACTCTTCCTTCTCCACCACCTAAAGAAGAGGTGAAGACATGGCCCAATTCAGCTTCGACACTCACACCTAAACTATGAGCAATTTTGACAATTTCCTTTGTGCGGGCAATATTCTCTTCAAAGGGAAGGTCCGAAGCATCAATCATCACTGAAGTAAAACCTAATTTCATCGCACGAACAATTGCCGCAAAGCTTTTCCCATGATCTAAATGAACGACTACTGGTACCTTACTCTGTTTGGCATATTGCAACATAATCGGTCCAATTTCTTCTAAAGGAATCAAGCTGTCATGGCCTTCTGCATGCTGTAGAATCACTGGCAGGTTTAATTGCTCAGCTGCTGAGATAGCAGCTCGCACCATTTCCAAATTAGGAACATTGAAGGCTGCAATCGCAATTTTCTCTGATCGGGCTTTGACCAATACTTCTTTTAAATCTGCTAACATAAGATTCCCTCTCTCGACTGATTGATTTCGTTCACAACATTCTCAGCTAAGGATTTCATGGTTTGATATGGCATACTGGTTGTATTAATAAAATTGGGAATCAGCCAGATAGCTCGTGTCACTTTTTTCCCTTGATTAAGAGTCAGAACAACTTTGATACACCCTAGCGTCTGCTTCTTTTTCTTCACTACTTTTTCTAACTGCTCTTCCATCATCTGACAATCAATGATAGCTGAAAAAGGATAAATTTCCGGTTTTAAGTCCTCCTTGGTGTACTTTTTATGATTAGGCAGACAAAATTGTTGGTTTTTATCATCGAAAAGAAGCAGCTGATTAATTTTACGGGAAATCTCAAAGGTAGCTTCTTCTTTAACTTCGATAGCTGTGTCAAACTGTTTAAGCAATTCTTCTTTGGTTCTATTCTTGATAGTTTGGCTGAAATTTTGACTGGCTTTCTCATAACAATCCTTGCAGACATAGCCATCCGCACACTTAAACTTGATGAAACGTAAAGATGTTTTGCATATCAGACATTCTTTCAATTTTCGTCACCTCCTGCAAGTAGAAACAGCTGTGTCAATTTTAGATAGCTTTGGTAGCGCCCATTGTATTTTTTTACAAGCATCGGGTCTGGCTGAACCAACTGATAATCTGCCTCGGGAAAATCAACGAACCCCTCCACACCCATCATTGCTAAAATTGCAGCTCCGTGAACTGCTTCTTGTGCAACTAACACACGCTTAATGGGATACCCGAGAATATTAGCAAATAGGTTAATCCACAAATCACTTTTGGCGCCTCCTCCAACTATCGTAAAATATTCTGGCTGATCTTCATTTCGCATTGATTTGAACAGCTGACGAATTCCGAAGGCTAATCCTTCCAGCACAGCTAAGTACATTTCTTCTCTCGTCGTTTCCAGACTTAAGCCAACAAAGGCACCCTTTAGATGTGGATTAGCAAATAAGGTTTTTTCTCCATTCATATGAGGAAAGAAAAGGACATCGTTTTCGCCTAATAATTCCTTAGAAATCTGATTTTGCTCTTTTGCATATTCCTTCGTATACAAAATATTTTCCAACCACCAGCTGTTTACCTTTGCTCCCGCCTGAACGGTTCCTTGGGTGATGATTGATCGGTCGTCTTTAGTAATTTTGGCAACCACATTTTTTCCTACTTTTTTTAACTGGTGCTGACTATTAGGAATTACTACTACCCCCGAGGTCCCTAAAGAAACCAACGGCTGATCGTGTTTAAAACTGCCAGACACCAAAGCCGATGCTACATTGTCGCCCGTTCCTGATACAACGGGCAACTGCCGTTCAATCCCTAGTCGTTCACACACCTCGGGGGTCAAAATGCCAACAACCGTTGATGCTGGTTGAATCGACGGGAATATTTCAGCATCAAGCTCGAACAGCTCCTGCACCTCTTTTGACCATTGATCCGTTGTTAAGTCATATAAAGAAGAAGTAGAGGCATCGCAATAATCGGTCGAATAGGTTCCAGTCAACTTCAGTTTTATATAATCTTTAGCAATCAAAAATTTGCTAATCTGCTGATAGCTTTCTGGCTCATTTTCCTTTACCCAAAGCAAACTGGCTAAAGGACTTCCGGTTGAGACAATTTTAGCTATGTGAGCAGTCTGAGGATTTGTTGTCAGCGTTTGTTTGATAATTGGCAAACTATTTTTGGTACGATTATCATTCCACATAATGGCTGGTCGGACAGAAAAACCGTGTTTGTCTACAAACACGGTCGTGTGCATCTGGCCAGTGATCCCAATCCCTGCGACCGTTTCGGCAGGAACGTGCTGGAAGAGCTCTTTCAGCCCTTCCAAGGCAATTTCTACCCAAGTATCTGGATCGATCTCTGTCCAGCCTTTACAAGGAGTAAGATAGTCATACGCATATTGCATTTCATAGACTGGTGTCAATTCTTGGGTAACCGCAGAAATCTTAATTGATGTGGTCCCAATATCTAACCCAATATAAATGGACGGCTTCATACTTGCTCCTGCTTTCTATTTAGTCGAAGGTAATAATAGTCTTCAATGTTTCTGGTCGTAGTGCATACTCAAAAGCATCTACTGCATCTGTGTAGTCAAAGGTCTTATCAAGCAATGGCGTGATATCTACCAGTCCTTTAGCAATCAATTGAATTGAACGATAGAAAGTACGAATTGTCGGACTAACAGTCCCCGTAATTACTTTTTCATAGGAATGTACGGCGCCCATATTAGTTGGTACTGGATCGTTTGGATGCAAGGAGCTAAACATAAACGTTTGACCACCTGTTGCTGTGAATTCCATTGCCTGCTGGGCAATCGCTGGAATAGCTGTGGTATTGAACACCACATCGGCTCCGCGCCCTTCCGTTTGCTCTTTGACAAAGGCTACCGCGTCAACAGCAGTTGGATCGAAGGTAACATCTGCCCCTAGTTGTTCCGCAAGGCTTCGCCGTTCTTCATTTAACTCGCTGACAAGTACTCGTGCTCCTTGCAGCTTTGCCAACATCACGTGCATCAACCCCATCACCCCACCGCCGATGACCAAAACATCTTGACCGAATAAGATATTCGCCCGTTCGACGCTATTGACAACACAAGCTAACGGTTCAGTGAAGGCACTATGAGTAAAAGGAACCTCCTTCGGGTATTTGTACAAGTCCTTACTTTTAACTGCGACGTATTGAGCCATCCCCATGAAACCGGAGATACCCTCTGGATTTTGAAACGTTGAAGAGGATGCCACTTCGATACACAGATTTTCTCTTCCAATCTTGCAATAATGGCACTCGCCGCAAGCAGGAATAATATATTTCACCACATGATCGCCAACTTGGAAGTGTGCTGGATTCACAGCAGAACCAATTTCTGCCACTTCCCCGCTAAATTCATGACCGCCGATTCGAGGGAAGGAATAGACCGTATCCCCCAGATAATCGCGAATATCATTGGTACATAAGCCGTTGCTGCGAACCTTCATTAAGACTTCATCTTTTTCAATCACAGGTGTCGGCAGCTCTTGAATTTCCAACTGCTTAACCCCGATTTCTACTATTGCTTTCATCTAAAAATCTCCTGTCTAGCCTAAAATTCCTAAGAAACCAGTGACAATACCCACCACTACAATCAAGCCGATGATCTTCAATGAAGACCATCCGCGCTTCATCAACCAGTAAATCAACATAGTAAAGGCAAATGGCAGGATATTCGGCATTACCGCATCTAAGAATTGTTCTTGAACTTTAAAGGTGGTCGTTGAGCTAGCAATTTCCAATGCTACATGCATTTTTACATAGCTGGAAATCAGGCCGCCCATAACCATACAACCCATGATTTCTGCACCCCGCAATACTTTGTTTAGAATTCCCTTCTCGAGAAAATCCATCACAGCATCTGCACCGGCTCGATACCCAAACATGAAGTTGGCATAGCTCATACCCCAAGCAATGGCAATAATGGCTACCGCATAAATAATGGAACCCCAGATAGTTCCTTTTAAAGTTAAGTCAATAGTGATAGCTAACAAAATCGGGATTAATACCCCTTGGAAAATTGTATCGCCAATCCCTGATAATGGACCCATCAAGGAAGTTTTCAAACTAGTAATAAATTCGCTGGGAATCGCTACACCCTTCGCTTTTTGTTCCTCTAGAGCAATGATCATCCCAATAATACAAGAACCAAACTCGATATGAACATTGAAAAATTCAATTTCGCGTTTCATCATTTCTTTTTTCTTTTCTGGATCATCATTGTACAGGCGTTTGGAGATCGGTACAAATACGTGTGCAACAGCCTGTCCCATCATGCGTTCGTAGTTGTAACAAGTTTGCGGCAAGTTTTCCCAAATCAGCCAAGAGCGGAATAAATCCTTTTTGCGAATCAAGCTTCCTTCAACCTCTTTACTCATAGATTTCATCCTCCTCTGAATCAGATTTATGACTTGTTGCCTGTACGTAAATAAGTGCTGCTAATCCTGCGATCACACCCAACGGTAATAGGTCTAAACCAGAATAAGTTGCTAAAATAAAACCTAAGAATAAGAACACACGTGCTTCACCTTTGAAGATGTATTGCAAGGTAATCGCTACCCCAAGAGCCGGCATCATGCCACCAATAACGGTAAATATTGTCAGTGCAGTACCACTTAGTGCTTCAATAAAACCTGAGATGTAACTAGCACCAAAGTATGCAGCTAATCCGCAGGGAATAATTGTCATCAACGCAGTCATCAACTGTGGAAACAATACATTGGCACGCCATATCTTGTGGTACTCACCTTTTTCAATATAGTTGTCTGCCACGTGAACAAATACAGAACCAAAAGTCATCCGACCATACCAGACAATCGTTCCTAACAAGCCGATCGGTACAGCCACTGATAAAGCTGTTTTAGCATCTAGACCACCAGTAATAGCAAACGCTGTTCCTAAAATACCAGCCAGTGCCATATCCGCTGGCATTGATCCACCGGCAGAGATAAAGCCTAAATACACTAAGTTAATCGAAGCACCCGTCATCGCCCCCATTAACGGATCGCCTAAAATAATACCTGTTACCAATCCACAAACTAACGGACGCTGCAGCGACCATAACCCAACAAACGGCAGGTTCCCGATAGCCAGGAAATACACTACCCCACATAAAAATGCTTGAAAGACAGACATACATTTTTCCTCCTTTTTTATAAATTACAATAAGTTCGTAATTTCAATTAATCGTTGTTCTGGTACTAGCTGATAAAAGACATGTACGCCTTTGTCTACCATTTGACGAATTGCTTCTACTTCGGCCTCATCACAGGCAACATTTTTTATGAATGGTTTGCGTTCATCGCGGATACCCATTCCACCTAGATTTACCTGCGGCAGCTCGATACCACCTTCAACTAGCTTGGCATAAGTAATCGGTGTTTTAGTCAGCAATAAGCAACGTTCCTTCTCATTGAAAGGCTTCTTCAATTCTTCGATTCCCTCTGCAGTGGTAAAAGCGTCCACGCGAACCTTGGTAGGTGCCAGCGCTTTCAAAATACGTTTTTGGAAGGGGTCGCTGGCTACGACATCATCGATGATCACAATATGGTTGATACTATAAGTTGGCGTCCATGCAGTTACTACCTCCCCGTGAATCAATCGATCATCTACTCGTGCAAATACAATATTTTTCATATTTCTCGCTCCTTACATATTGGTTGTTTTTATACTAGTACTGTTACTAAAAAATGAACGGCTACTCCTCCAAATTAACTCCTAAATAGTTATTCACATCAATGAATGTTTCTGGTGCTTGGGATAAAAGTTTAGTTGAAATATCTTCAGCCGTCATTTCATCATTCATCCGAATCATAAAGGCCTCCAATACCATCGGCAAATTCATTCCAGTGATATGGCGAATTGGGTAGTCTCCCATCAGTGCCACCACTGCATTAAATGGACTGCCGCTGAACAAATCGGTAAAACAGATAATGTCTTCTTTCCCGCCAAATTCTTCAATTGCTTGTTTTATCTGATCCTTTAATCCCCCAATATCGTCAGTGGGATACAGCCCAAAAGCTTTGGCATCGGATTGTTCGCCAACAATCATCTGGGCGCTGCCCAGAATACTTTTGGCCAGATCTCCATGAGATACAAATATATATTTCATTCTCCATCCTCCTATTTTTTAAATATATTCATCCAACAATTGTGAAAGGTTTTCCTTGAAATTATCAAAGGTAGGATCTTTTACCAACCGATCAACAAATCCTTTTTCTTGAATAATCTTTCCAAGATAATTCCACAACTGAAAAACTTTTGCATTATTTTTCTCAATGGCCACCAGCATGACCAATCGAACCTTATTACCGTCAGTGTCCCAGATCAGCTCATCCTCCAGCAAAATCACTGATACAAAAGTTTCTGCCATTATAGGATTGATCGGATGCGGCAGAGCAATACCATTACCAAAATAACTGCTGCCTAGACCCTCTCTCAAATCCACTGCTTCTCTTAGCTGGAATACTTTATCATTGACTTTGGTGACTGAGCTTGAACAAATCTTGTCCAACACCTCTTTTTTGCTTAAAAATTTCCCATATTGAAAGAGTTGTTCATCAAATAAATTAACGATCTCAAATTTGTCATTAAATCCGTCAATCGCTAGCTTAATTTTGGAATATTCGGCTTCGCTAGGGAAGAAACTAATCAATATGGCACCCATTTGTTCAGTCAGCTCTGTTTGTTCAGTTGTAAAGATGACGTCGTAATCTTCCACGTCGATCGAACCGATTTCATGGGTGTTTAATAAGGTCAAAATCACAATTTCATTTGCAAACCAAGTCGCAAACCGTTGCCTTAACAAGACACTTTCGCTGCGCTTTAGGCTGGTAATAATCAAAATTCGTTTTTTCCCTGAAATGTCATTGTACTTAGCCAGATATTGGTTAAAATAAATCGCCAGATAAGCAATCTCGCCTTCTTGAATTCGTTTATCCACCGTCTCTTGCAGCAGCAAGCACATATAGGCTGCAATGTCGAAGCCTAATGGAAACGACTGCTTGATATGATCCAACAACTGGTTTTCGTTTTGAATATTGTACTCAATCCGGGTCAATAAAGGCATCAGATGCAGAGCTAACGAAATTCGTAAATCAATTTCCTGTGTAAAATCAATGTCAAATTTCTCATTAATTTCCTTTAGAGAATATAGAATAAACGTATTGACCTCTTCAGAGATGTAATCATCGTTCTCGTAGTCGCTTTTGCCTTTGATATAAATGGCTAGATTGACAATTTCTGATTGCGATATCGTGAAGGGAAAGCGTTCAGCTAGTCGGAAAAAGATTTCCTTTGAGACTTCAATTTCCGATTCAAAATCTCCTGTTTGATCGATTTCCCTTGATCCCACATAGAAACCACTCTTCATTCGCTTAATCGCCATCTCAATGTGAACAATCAAGTTCTGAAACAATGTCTCGGAAATGTGAAAATGATGCTTTAATAGAACACTTACTAAAATTTTTTCAATTCCCTGACGAAGCTTGTCGTAGCTGGACAAATTTTCTTGCTCTTGATGAATCCCAATATGACCAAGCTTCAGCAAGCATTTTCGCTTGTTGTACTCCGTGCCGACAATTACGACACCAGCATTTCTTTTTCGTTCAATTACCAGCTGATAGCCTTCCAGTACTTTGTCTGCCTCTTTCAAGTCTGAATTAAGAGTAGATGGAGCAATGAACAACTGGTCCAGCAGAACCTGCCGACTGATGGGCCCTCGCTGGTGCAACAGTAAAACACACAATTTCCGGACACGATCTGACTGATTTTGTTCAACCAGACCGTTGCTTTTATCCAACTCCTCTTGATAGGCAAGCTGGTCATTGATGATCAGCTTGCTCCCTTTAGAAGATACCGAAACGAGCTCTGCATGGTCTTTAGCAGTCAAGTATTCTCGAACACTCTTAATATCCGATTGGATCGTACGCATACTTACATTAAATTTAGTAACAAAGTAATCAGCAGTTAAAAAAGAGGGGCTGTGTTTTTCGAATTCTTTTAAGATTGCTTCTTGGCGCTTATTCAACACGTTGGTTCCCCTCCCTATTTCTTACATTTATTTCCCGTTCACTTCCGCGATAATCGCTTTAACACGCTCTTCCACGTTTATAATGGCGTCTTTTGACAGAGACATGATGTCAAACTCATTATGATTTTGTTCATAGGCTTGACCAAATGTTCGAATGAAGGCTTGTCTAAGATCAGAACCGTAATTTACTTTAATCAGATTCTGTTCCTTGGCTCTTCTAACTTGGTCAAAGGGAATGCCTGATCCGCCGTGTAAGACTAAAGGAACTGATGACAGCTTTGCGATTTCCTCCAACAATGGGAAGTCTAGGTTTGGAGTTAAATCCATACCATGAACATTACCGATGGCAACCGCAAGCAGATCACAATTGGTTCGTTCCACAAACTCTTGGATATCTTCCGGATTTGTTTTATCATCACCTTCTGATACATGATCGTCTTCTTTACCGCTAATCGCTCCCAACTCTGCTTCTACTGGAATACCGTAGAAGTGACAGTATTCAACCGTCCGTTTAACTTCTTCGATGTTTTCTTCAAAAGGCAAATGAGAAGCATCTACCATAATAGAGGTAAAACCAGCCTCGATACAGGCCTTCACATCTTCAAAGCTTTTTCCGTGATCCAAATGCAGGGCTATTGGTGTTGAGCAATCCTGCATAACTGATTTCACCATATCGGCGATGATTTTCGGGCTGGAAAGCTTCAGGTTACTAGAAGAAATAGCAATATATCCGCCCAAACCGGTTGACTGATAGCCTTTAATAATTGCGGCTGTTAATTCGTAGTTTGTCGTATTAAAGGCTGGTAATACTAAGCCTTTCTCCTTGGCATAATCCATTAACTTGTAGCCGTTCACTAATTGCATTGTTTTTCCTTCTTTCTCTCTTGCTGAATCCATCATAGCTTGAAAAAGAAAGCAATAGGGTTGATCTTTTTGCAAGGTATATCCTGCAATCTTTACTTGTTGCAGTAGTTGCTTTGCAGGAATGGTCCTTTGCAGTGAATGGTTTAAGTGATAAGAAAGGCTTTATTTCAAAGCTACCTTTGCCACGGTTTAGGACGATTCTTTGTTTCAATCATGAAGTCTTTTTAGTACTAACGACAAATTGCATGAACCTTCCTGCAATTCTTTGGCTGCTAATATTGCTAAATGTTTAAGCGCGCTCTTTTTTAACTTGCTTTCATTACTTATTACTATTAGTATAACGAATTTGCTAGTGTCATATTGTCCAAATTAAAAAAAACAAAATCCTTCTAGCGAGTAAAAAGAAAAAACTGAACGAATCCTGTTTATCATTTCTGATAAAATGAGATTGTCCAGCTTTATTGTGTGATCCTCTATCCTCAGCTAAAGGAAATATCCTTTATCCTAGGTGATCGGTACTACATTTCTTATACTAAAAATAAGTCTCTCTCGGTAAATTTGGGTAAATAGCTAGTGCAGTAAGCAGCTATCCTTTTAATGATTTTTTGAGATCATTGCCTCAAGCGATTGTATATAGCTCTCTTGAAGCTGTTTTGGGTATTCAATAACTAAATGCTTCCCATAGGAAATCAAATAATGAACCATATAGTCAAGTTCTTCTTGGTTGTATCCTCCTGTTAAATAGGAAACACCTTCGTGCTCCTCCAACAACATATTTGGATAATGATGTTTTAGAAACAATTCTTTTCCAAAAGGACTTAATCGGCAACGAAAAGAAATATCATGAAAGTTTTTTTCATAATACTCTTGGAACGCTCGCAACTCCTGAAGGGTGTGTGTTTGTTCAGCATTTTCGATAATCTTGATTTCTTCCATATAATCGCACCGGTAAGTTCCCCACTGTTTATTTGTCACATCAAGTGCACTGCAAAACCAAATCCCTTCTCGATAGAAAAGCTCTGCAATTTGCAGCAAAACTTCTCTAGTATAATACTGTTTATAAAGCAACTGTATTCTCTTTTCTTCTAAAATCGATTGCATAATAACTGCAAGAGAATCCACATATTTAACCGGAGCAATTCCGTAAAATTTTACAACCTCAAGTAATTTATTGACTTTTGCTTGTTGACTCTTTGGAAGCGTCGCAAGTAATTTTTGACGAATGTGCACATAGGATTTTTCAAAAGGTGTACTGGAAAGTAAGCTCTGGGCATTCAGTGCAAAAAAAATTGCTTGGATCTCTTCATTACTAAAGAATACTGGGGAGAGGAAGGCCTGATTAATAATTTGATAGCCCCCGTATCTTCCCAATTCTGTATAAAAAGGAAGACCTAATTTTTCTAGATCTTCAACATCTCTAAGAGCTGTTCTTCTTGAAATCTGAAATTCCATCATTAAGTCCTTAATCTTAAACTGTTGCTTATCTTTTAGAAAAATTAATTCTTGATTTAGTCGTTCTGATTTTTTCAAGCTGAGCCCTCCAGAGGATTTAATGGTGCCACAATTTGACACCTTATAATGCTAAACTTATTGTACAAAGCAGGAAAGGAAGCCTATCAATGAAGACCTTACTAATTAATGCTCATCCAGATTATACTAATTCTAGTCATTTTTCAAACCAACTACAAAAAAAGTTTGTACAACTTTTTGAAAAAAGATTCCCAATTGAAGAGTTAACGATTTTAACTCTCTATGAATCCGATATTCCGCGAATTGAACATGGAGAATTATTAAGCGTATGGAACAAACAAGCGTCAAACGAAAAATTGTCGGAGTCTGAACTTAAAATTGCGGCACAATCAGCAAAATTATTAGAGCAGTTTAAGGAGCACCATCGCCTTGTGATTGTTACACCGCTGCATAATTTTAATGTGACCTCTCGTATGAAGGACTATCTAGACAACGTGATGATTGCTAGTGAAACATTTAGGTACATTGCTGACCCTCTGGAAAACGGCAAGATGTCTGTCCCTCTGCTAGTTGATGATTATAAAGCTCTCTTGCTTTTTGCGAGTGGTTCAATTTATACACAAGGAGATTTTTATGGAAATGTTGATTTTGCTCCTCACTATCTTAAAATGATGTTTACTGAATTAATGGGATTTTCAACCTTTGCTATTGTTCGAGCGGAAGGTACCTCTATCCTGCCAGTAGATGAGGAAACAATTCTTTCAAAAGCTTTTATTGAAGTAGAAAAGGCTTTTTTAACACTTTATGATGATAAATAGGAAATTTCACTAGAATAATAATTTATCGAATAAGAGAATCCCAGGAATCATTCCTGAGATCTCTTTTTTTACCCAAAATTAGTTGTTGAACGTTACGATTCCCAATTTGGCTCCCTGACCATTTTGTGTGTTCAGGATTACTGAAACCTTCATCAATATTCTCATTTAATTCCACACCAAAGGCATATCTAATTATAGGATTCATGCTGTGCTAACTATATTTCATTAGTTTTTTCCTTAATATTAAATCCTCTTTTTATTCCATTACTCTCTATCTTCAGACAACTTATGAGCACAGTTGGTCGCCATTCATTTCTCTATTAGCATTAAAATTTCCTCATCAACTATTTGTATTTAGAGGAATTTAATAATCATTTCATATACTCAACGAAACGATCATAGTTAACAGGAATCCCATAACTTATTATAACACTTGTAATATTAAGAGGGTGTATTACTTTTTAGGAATATATCCATAACTGAATACAGATATCGCTTTAGCAGCAAGGGTCTATATAATATTTCTATTAAAAAACTAAAGGCTTTACAGCTCTAAAAAATAAGACTACTTGAAAATAAAATAATCATTTGTTAGGTTTAGATAGTGTGAATTCCATAATGAACCAATTCACCTAGATTGATAAAAGTCCTTTGCCAAAATTTATCTTTTATTGAAGTTTGAACTCACGACAACACAGGCTAAAAATTATGCGCCTGAATGAAACAAAATCAAAGTTTGAGTAAGATTGCATATTTCTTTATCCAATCGTCAAATTACTAAGCTGCTTGATGGAACTTAGTAAATAATAATACAGAAAGTATTGATTGATTATCTGTCCGTTTAAACAGCAATCTCAAAACAACAAAACTCATGAATGCGGTTATTTCGGTTAAACAATCGATAGTCGTTGCTAGCCCAGTTGCTGACAAAAAGTATACAAGCTTTCACCATGAAACCAGAATAGGTACTTATTAGCTTGAACAATCTATCAAGTGAAACAATAAATCTTTTTTTCATTGTTAGATTACATGCTATCACGCGCATATCTATTAGAAGAACTGACTAATAGACTTAAAAATAATCAACTAGTGAATTTCAGAGTGTGATTAATCTGCACTTGAAATTTGCGAATTTTTACTAGGAAAAATCAAGATCGGAGAAAGTAAAATGAAATTAAGGTACTTGGAACTCTTTTTAGGATTATCAGATAATAAAAGTTTCACTGAAGCTTCTGAAAAATTGGGCGTTTCTCAACCGTACCTGAGCAGTAAAATACGCCTACTTGAAAATGAATTAGGTACTAAGCTTATCAATCGTAAGCATACCTCGAATTCCTTAACACCTTCTGGAGAAATTGTTAAACGCAGAACAGAGAATATCATTAACGAGATTAATTTAGCCCTTGAAGAAATTAATGACTTAGCTCAACTTAACAATCTTAGTGCACTTGCTATTGGGACAAATATACTTGATGCACCGATGCGTCTATCTGTCATACTTTCAAATTTTCAAAAAAGATACCCTACCGTTAAACTGTCATTTGATTATTATTCAAATATTGATCAAGCAATACAAAATGGAGTGATTGACATTGCCCTCGGATTGTCCTTTGAAAAACATTCCGAAGACATTCTCGTGACCCCCCTCGTTACTGAAGAATATAGTCTATTTGTAAATAAATCTCATCCTCTTACTGCATATACTGTAGTTCAACCTGAGATGATCTTTCACTACCCCATGGTAAAATATGCCCCTCAATTTTGTGAACGTAAATTATTGGACCGATGGGAAAGCAGTATAACCAAAGAACAGAAGGAACTATCAACCTGGGATTTTTCAGCTATCTACTTGATGCTTACTTTAATTGATTCTTCTTCCACGGAAAATGAAGCCCTAGCCATTCTCCCTTTTTCCATAAAAGAGTTTACAGAGGAGTTTAAAAACATTGAAGTTTTGGAAATCGAGAATGCTCCCTGTCGAGAAGTAGTTCTCTTGACCGCACAAAAAAATAAAGATTCTGAATGCTATGCTTATCTGATCAAA
This sequence comes from Enterococcus sp. AZ163, assembly GCF_050498925.1. Lineage (NCBI taxonomy): Bacteria > Bacillati > Bacillota > Bacilli > Lactobacillales > Enterococcaceae > Enterococcus > Enterococcus sp. AZ163. Next base: position 1,282,194 of record NZ_JBIPAO010000001.1, on the reverse strand, counting down.
AAATTCGAATTAATTTTTTAAAAAGGGCACACCCTTACTTAGAAGATTTGCTGTCAACAGTATGAAAAAAGGAGTTTGAAAATGGAGTTAACTCATATTAATTATTTTCTATGTCTCAGTAAACACAAACAATTTACAGCTGCCGCTGAGTGTTTGGGTATCTCACAGGCTGCACTTAGCAAACAAATAAAAAACCTTGAAAGTGAACTATCAATAAAGCTTTTTGACAGAAATTTGAACTCCTGTGAACTGACAGATGCTGGAAAAATATTAAAAAAGCATGTACTGGCAGTCCATAGAGAATTGGCTTCCATGAAAGAGGAGCTATTAGATATCAATGATCCTACAACCAAATTACCATTAAAAGTTGCAATAAACTTGGATGATTTAGAATACCGAATGAAAACGGCTATATGCCAGCTACTTTTATCTGATCCGCATCAAAATATTAGGGGAGTTGCGACAGCAAATATTTTTGACGCCATTGAAAATTTGACCGCAGACATTGGAATTTCTATTTCTGATTTAGATGCACCTAAGTCTATTACTGAACTTCCTATTACTGAAGAAAATTATGTTTTTATTTATAGCACCACTCATCCACTTAATCAAAAAGAATTCTCTTTAGAGGCGCTCAGACAGTACCCTTATATTAGTTTATCTTCAGATTCGATTGAACAGACTAATTTATCAAATTGGATTGCACAAAATATTGACGAAACAAGTATAATTAATGCGATTCATCTAAACTCAATAGAATTAATACTAGCTATGATAGAACAAACAGAAGGTTTTGCCATTGTCCCAGATTATTTAATTTCAAAGTTTGAGGATCGTTCACTAACCTTTAAAAGATGGCACACATTACCCACCAGAAAGATTTCGATCTATTATTTAAAAAATAAGTATTTGCGTAATAATATAAAAAGAGTGTTGAACTATTTTTTACCTAAATAAAAGCGCTGGCCTGGTCAAGTTTTTACTTGACTAGGCCAGTGCTTTTTAATTGATTATTTTATTTTCCGGCTTACTATAGTTTATCCTCTCCTATTCCTTTTATCATTAATATACCAGATTGAAACTACACAAAGGAGAATGAGCAGGCCAAGTAAAACTAGAACACTTTCATACAAACTACCGGTCCGAGGAAGTTGCGTTACGGCAGTTCTCCCTGATGTTGTCATGATTGGCGTATTCGTTTCTCTGTTTGGCTTCTCTGTTTTTGTAGTTGGTTCATCAAAGTCATACGTGTTCGTAATGTTTGTTCCTTCAATCTTAGTTTCATATCCCTTAACTGGATCTTCTGTCAAGGTATAGTCATATGCTTTACCATCTTTATCAAATTTTGGTAAATTTGTAAAATTATATTTCCACTCTCCGGATTCATCCGGCTTAACTTCTTTAACTACCTTCTCCTTGTTATTTTGATACAAGCGAACGGTAATTGATTTTGGACGAGTCTTGAATTTATCCTCATTATCTTTCCAGAATTTCTGGCCACTAATTTCGGTGACTTCTTTATCGGTATACGTATTGATGATTGTTGTGTCTTCAATTGTCGTCTCATATCCTTTAACTAAGTCTTCTTTCACTGTGTAATTGTACGCGTTACCTTGTTCATCATATTTTGGTAAATCGGTGAAACTGTAGGTCCAATTACCTGACTCATCTGCTTTAATTTCTTTTGTCGCATATTCCTTATCATTTTGGAGTAAACGAACAGTAATTGACTCTGGGCGTGTCTTGAACTTATTATTGTAGTCTTTCCAGATTTTCTCTCCACTAATCTCTGTTGTTTCCTTATTTTTGTACGTATTAGTGATAGCCGTACCTTTAACCTCAGACTCGTATTCTTTAACCGGGTCTTCCTTCACGCTGTAGTTGTAGGCTTCACCTTGTTCATCGTATTTTGGCAAATTGATGAAACTGTAGGCCCAATTACCTGATTCATCTGCTTTAATTTCTTTTGCCGCATATTCCTTATCATTTTGGAGTAAACGAACAGTGATTGACTCTGGTCGTGTCTTGAACTTATTATTGTAGTCTTTCCAGGTTTTCTCTCCACTAATCTCTGTTGTTTCCTTATTTTTGTACGTATTAGTGATAGCCGTACCTTTAACCTCAGACTTGTATTCTTTAACTGGGTCTTCCTTCACGCTGTAGTTGTAGGCTTCACCTTGTTCATCGTATTTTGGCAAATTGATGAAACTGTAGGCCCAGTTACCTGATTCATCTGCTTTAATTTCTTTTGCCGCATATTCCTTATCATTTTGGAGTAAACGAACAGTGATTGACTCTGGTCGTGTTTTAAATTTATTTTCGTAGTCCTTCCAGATTTTCTCTCCACTAATCTCTGTTGTTTCCTTATTTTTGTACGTATTAGTGATAGCCGTACCTTTAACCTCAGACTCGTATTCCTTAACTGGGTCTTCCTTTACGCTGTAGTTGTAGGCTTCACCTTGTTCATCGTATTTTGGCAAATTCGTGAAACTGTAGGCCCAGTTACCTGATTCGTCTGCTTTAATTTCTTTTGTCGCATATTCCTTATCATTTTGGAGTAGACGAACAGTGATTGACTCTGGTCGTGTTTTAAATTTATTTTCGTAGTCCTTCCAGATTTTCTTTCCACTAATTTCGGTGGTCTCTTTATTTTCGTACGTATTAATAATCGTTGTGCCATCAACTTTAGTTTTATAATTTTTAACTGGATCTTCCTTAACGCTGTAGCTGTAAGCTTCACCTTTTCCATCATATTTCGGTAAATTAACAAAATGATATCTCCAATTATCAGCAGCTTTTACTTCTTGCTTCTTAAACTCTTTACCATTTTGATACAAACGAATCTTGATTGACTCTGTACGGGTCTCAAATTTGTTCTTATAATCTTTCCAGATTTTTTGTCCACTAATTTCGGTCGTTTCATTATTTTCATACGTATTAGTAATGGTTGTACCTTCAACCTTCGTTTGGTAATCCTTAACTAGATCTTCTTTCACTGTGTAGTTGTATGCTTCACCCTTGTCATCGTATTTTGGCAAGTTCGTGAAACTGTACGTCCAATTACCTGTTTTATCCGCTTGAACTTCTTTTGCATCAAACTCTTTGTCATTTTGATACAGGTGAATCTTAATTGATACTGGACGGGTTTTGAATTTATTATCGTAATCCTTCCAGATTTTCTTCCCATTAATTTCGGTGGTCTCTTTGTTCTCATACGTATTAGTAATATTGTTGCCTTCGACCTTCGTTTGGTAATTCTTAACCGGATCTTCTTTCACTGTGTAGTTGTATGCTTCGCCCTTGTCATCATATTTTGGCAAGTTCGTGAAACTGTACGTCCAATTACCTGACTTATCCGCTTGAATTTCTTTGGAATCAAATTCTTTGTCATTTTGGTAAAGGTGGATATTGATTGTTCTTGGACGGGTTTTGAACTTATTATCGTAATCCTTCCAGATTTTCTTCCCACTAATTTCGGTGGTCTCTTTATTTTCATACGTATTAATGATCGTAGTCCCATCAACTTTAGTTTTATAATCCTTCACTGGATCTTCTTTTACTGTGTAGTTGTAGGCCTCACCCTTGTCATCATATTTTGGCAAGTTTGTGAAACTGTACGTCCAATTACCTATTCTATCCGCTTGAACTTTCTTTGCATCGAATTCTTTATCATTTTGATAAAGGTGAATATTGATTGACGCTGGACGGGTGTTGAATTTGTTGTCGTAGTCCTTCCAGATTTTCTTCCCACTAATTTCTGTAAACTCTTTATTTTCATACGTATTAGTAATGGTTGTGCCTTCAACCTTCGCTTGGTAATCCTTCACAGGGTCTTCTTTTACTGTGTAGTTGTAGGCCTCGCCCTTGGCATCGTATTTTGGCAAGTTTGTGAAACTATACGACCAATTACCTGTTTTATCTGCTTGAACTTTTTTTGCATCAAATTCTTTATCATTTTGATAAAGGTGAATATTGATTGACGCTGGACGGGTGTTGAATTTGTTGTCATAGTCCTTCCAGATTTTCTTCCCACTAATTTCTGTGGTCTCTTTGTTCTCGTACGTATTAGTGATATTGTTGCCTTCAACCTTCGTTTGGTAATCCTTCACAGGGTCTTCTTTTACTGTGTAGTTGTAGGCCTCACCCTTGTCATCATATTTTGGCAAGTTTGTGAAACTGTAGGCCCAATTACCTGTTTTATCCGCTTGAACTTCTTTTGTATCGTACTCTCTATCATTTTGGAACAAGCGTACAGTAATCGCCTCTGGACGAGTGTTGAATTTATTATCATTATCTTTCCAAATCTTTTGTCCATTAATTTCCGTTGTTTCTTTGTTTTCATGGGTATTAATAATGGTTGTGCCTTCAACCTTCGTTTGGTAATCTTTCACAGGATCTTCTTTCACTGTATAGTTGTAGGCCTCACCTTTGGCATCGTATTTTGGCAAGTCTGTAAAACTATACGTCCAATTACCTGTTTTGTCCGCTTGAACTTCTTTTGCATCAAACTCTTTGTCATTTTGATACAGGTGGATCTTAATTGATACTGGACGAGTGTTGAATTTGTTGTCGTAGTCCTTCCAGATTTTCTTCCCACTAATTTCGGTGGTCTCTTTGTTTTCATACGTATTAGTGATGTTGTTGCCCTCAACCTTTGTTTCGTAATCCTTCACGGGATCTTCTTTCACTGTGTAGTTGTAAGCATCACCTTTGGCATCGTATTTTGGCAAATTCATGAAACTGTAGGCCCAATTACCTGTTTTATCTGCTTGAACTTTTTTTGAAGCAAATTCTTTATCATTTTGATAAAGGTGAATATTGATTGATACCGGACGAGTGTTGAATTTATTATCATTATCTTTCCAAATCTTTTGTCCACTAATTTCGGTAGTCTCTTTGTTTTCATACGTGTTAGTGATGTTGTTGCCTTCAACCTTTGTTTCGTAATCCTTCACGGGATCTTCTTTCACTGTGTAGTTGTATGCTTCGCCCTTGTCATCGTATTTTGGCAAGTTCGTGAAACTGTAGGCCCAATTACCTGTTTTATCTGCTTGAACTTTTTTTGTATCAAATTCTTTGTCATTTTGATAAAGGTGAATATTAATTGATACCGGACGAGTATTGAATTTATTATCATTATCTTTCCAAATCTTTTGTCCACTAATTTCGGTGGTCTCTTTGTTCTCATAAGTGTTAGTGATGTTGTTGCCTTCAACCTTCGTTTCGTAATCCTTAACCGGATCTTCTTTCACTGTGTAGTTGTAAGCATCACCTTTGGCATCGTATTTTGGTAAGCTAGTGAAGCTATACGTCCAATTACCTGTTTTATCTGCTTGAACTTTTTTTGTATCAAATTCTTTGTCATTTTGATAAAGGTGAATAGTAATTGATACCGGACGAGTGTTTAATTTATTATCATTATCTTTCCAAATCTTTTGTCCACTAATTTCGGTGGTCTCTTTGTTCTCATACGTATTAGTGATATTGTTGCCTTCAACCTTCGTTTCGTAATCCTTAACGGGATCTTCTTTCACTGTGTAGTTGTAAGCATCACCTTTGGCATCATATTTTGGTAAGCTAGTGAAGCTATACGTCCAATTACCTGTTTTGTCCGCTTGAACTTCTTTCGCATCAAACTCTTTGTCATTTTGATAAAGATGGATCTTAATTGATACCGGACGAGTGTTGAATTTATTATCATTATCTTTCCAAATCTTTTGTCCACTAATTTCGGTGGTTTCTTTATTTTCATACGTGTTAGTGATGTTATTGCCTTCAACCTTCGTTTCGTAATCCTTAACTGGATCTTCTTTCACCGTATAGTTATAGGCCTTACCTTCGGCATCGTATTTGGGCAAGTTAATGAAGCTATACGTCCAATTACCTGCTGCATCAGCAATAACGTTTTGCCGAGCGTATTCTTTCCCGCTTTGATATAGGCGAATAGTAATTGATCTTGGACGTTTGTTGAATTTATTATTACTATCTTTCCAAATCTTTTGTCCACTAATTTCGGTAGTTTCTTTATTTTCATACGTATTGGTGATATTCGTGCCTTCAACTTTCGTTTCATAATCCTTAACTGGATCTTCTTTCACTGTATAGTTGTAAGCATCACCTTTGGCATCATATTTTGGTAAGCTAGTGAAGCTATACGTCCAATTACCTGTTTTGTCCGCTTGAACTTTTTTTACATCAAACTCTTTGTCATTTTGATAAAGATGAATCTTAATTGATACCGGACGAGTGTTGAATTTATTATCATTATCTTTCCAAATCTTTTGTCCACTAATTTCGGTAGTCTCTTTGTTTTCATACGTGTTAGTGATGTTGTTGCCTTCAACCTTCGTTTCGTAATCCTTAACTGGATCTTCTTTCACCGTATAATTGTACGCATCACCTTTGGCATCGTATTTTGGTAAGTTCATGAAACTGTAGGTCCAATTACCTGTTCTGTCCGCTTGAACTTCTTTCGCATCAAATTCTTTGCCATTTTGATAAAGGTGGATCTTGATTGATACTGGACGGGTTTTGAGTTTATTATCATTATCCTTCCAAATCTTTTGTCCACTAATTTCGGTAGTCTCTTTATTTTCATACGTGTTAGTGATGTTATTGCCTTCAACCTTTGTTTTGTAATCCTTAACTGGATCTTCTTTCACCGTATAGTTATAGGCCTTACCTTCGGCATCGTATTTGGGCAAGTTCGTGAAGCTATACGTCCAATTACCTGTTGCATCAGCAATAACGTTTTGTCGAGCGTATTCCTTCCCGCCTTGATATAGGCGAATAGTAATTGACCTTGGACGTTTGTTGAATTTATTATTACTATCTTTCCAAATCTTTTGCCCACTGATTTCGGTAGTTTCTTTATTTTCATACGTATTGGTGATATTCGTGCCTTCAACCTTTGTTTCATAATTCTTAACTGGATCTTCTTTTACTGTATAGTTATAAGCCTCGCCGTTAGCATCGTATTTGGGCAAGTTAGTAAAGCTGTAGGTCCAATTACCTGTTTTATCCGCTTGAACTTCTTTCGCATCGTACTCTATGTCATTTTGATACAGGTGGATCTTGATTGATACTGGACGAGTGTTTAATTTATTATCATTATCCTTCCAAATCTTTTGTCCACTAATTTCGGTGGTCTCTTTGTTTTCATACGTATTAGTAATCGTGGTTCCATCAATTTTTGTTTTGTAATCCTTAATAGGATCTTCCTTTACCGTATAATTATAGGCAGCACCTTTTTCATCGAGCTTCGGCAAATTGGTGAAAGCATAGTTCCAATTACCACTTGCATCAGCAATAACATTTTGCTGCGCATATTCTTTGCCATTTTGATACAAGCGAACAGTAATTGATCTTGGACGCGTATTTAATTTATTATCATTATCTTTCCAAATCTTTTATCCACGGACTTCAGTAGGCTTATTCGTTTGCTTTTCATTTTCTACAAGTCGTTGGATGACTTTGTTATCTTTACTGGCCGTTACCTCAATAATGACTCCTTTAGCAAACTCTGGACTTATTTCGTATCCTTCAGGTGCCCTTTCTTCTACTAATAGATAGTTCCCTTTGGTCAAATAAGAGAAAAGAGCCATTCCACCTTCCTCAGTGGAGGTTACTCGTTCAACAATTTTATCTGGGTCCTTTTTTTCTCCACGATACAAGGTGAAAATAGCACCTTTTAGCGGTGTCTGAGTGCCTTTTATCACTTTATAGACCTGCAGCTCCTCAGTCGTACCTCTAATAATTCCCATACTTTTTGGAATAATCACTGGCACAGTAACTTCTTTGGGGCGGTCAACTATTACAAAATCACTCCCTGAAATCCTTACCCCATTGCTGACATGAGTTGTTTGTCCTGGAACATCATTCTTTGAATAAATCACTTCTGCATCATAGGTCAATTCAAGTGCTTCTGTTAAATCATTTTTCAATTGAATATGAAAGCTGCGTTCTGTATGTTCAAACGTATAATCACTGCCAGCTTTCAATGCCTTTCCCTTATCTTTTCCTGAAGCATAAACTAGTTTGAGTGTATCAAGTTTGGCCCTATTATTGACCCAATGATAATCATCAATCACCACGTTTTTCAGGTGAAACCTACTTTCATTAATTGAAACTTTCCAGTTAATGATATTAGGATCTTTGGGGCTGACTTCGCCCTGCTTTTTAACCAGTGCATTTTGATCATTATTTATTTCAACGCTACCTTCAACAGCTGTACGAGGTGTATTTTCGTCTTGATAATACGCAATATTTTTTACTTGTTTGGTTAGGATATCTTCCTTATTCTTCAACACTGTACGGAAGACTAATTGGAATGGATGAGTATTGCCTACAGCAAACGTTGCCTGAGTTTTATTCCCGACTCTATCATAGCTGGCCTGAGCATTATCTGTAGGTTCATACTCTGTATTTTGGAATTTTTGCTCTAAAACTTTAACAGAACCTTCGACATAGGTTTGATCATCAGGGATTGGATCTTCCAAAATATTTTGCTTATTGATCGGATGATGGTCACTATTAATTCCAACGAACCATTCTATTTCTCCCGATTCTGGATGGTAAACACCATGCTTATGAGCACTGATTTTAACCTTTTGCCGGTAAAATTTTTTCGAAGTAAAATCTTGTTTTTCTTGACCTTTCTGTACATAATGATACCAACACTTGTTCTCTTGTTCAGTATTATCATCAAAATGTGATTTATAGGTAATTACAAATCTGTGATTGGTTTGTTCTGCTGAAAGATAACGTATATTGAATCCTTTTATTTTTCCATTTGCTTGATTCAGCTCTATTGAGTAGTCTACATTTTCTGTCAATTGTCTATTCGCAGTTACATCCTTGACTATAATTGAGTGATCTATCATATAACCGCTGCTCAATTCGTCGCTAACAGTCCATGTGTTAAAATCGCTATTATTTTTATTTACATCAATTGTCCAATCCAACTCATTGCTTTTTTGATCCCAATGATACTCTTTTGAGAACTCTGACTTGGTCATTTCTTCACCAGTTCCTGGGATTACTTTGTCAATCGTTTTCTGATTTTTACCATGATAGATGGTATTAAAAATTGTTGTATCTCCAGCCCCTCGACTCTCTACTTTCATCTTGTAAGTAACAATAATCGGCTGGTCAATATCTTGATTAAATTGTAGTGTAAAACCACGATCCTCTTCTTTTATTTCATAAGGAACCTGTGGTGAAACTCTTAAACTGCTGGGAATGAAACGCTGCTGATCACTAGGAACATCTTTAAAATAAGCTTGATCCCTAGGGATATGTCTGCCTTTTGGATTAAAAATGACTTCCCAGCTGACTTCGCCAGTGTCCTCATTAAAATCCCCCGCCTTTTTAGTGATATCCATGTGTTCTTCCAAAGATGCGGCAGCTGTGGCAACCTCATCCGCACGATTGCTTCCGCTTAGGGTAATTTTATTTGTGATAGCACCTTGACCTTCAAAGCTAATCGGTGTAGTAATGTACAATACATAAGAATCTTCTATACTGGCAGGAAAATAAGCAGTACCAGAATCATCGAATGCGATCATTCCTGTCACCGGCTCAAGTTCAGTAATCCTCCCGTCAAAATCTACACTAGCTTTGCTCATTTTCGTAATGTTGTATTGTGAGGCTACACGTTTTCCTTCATTATTTGTCGTTTCTTCTGTTAGTTTAGGATTATGGACCAAATTCCTATTGGGATTAATAAGAACTTTCCAATCAATCACTGGCGTCCCATCTGCAGCATAACTAGTATTCACATACTCTTTTTGAATAAATGAATCAATACGAGTATTTACGAATATTTCATTGCCTTCTGTATTCGTTGACCAAGGAATTCGGATAATATTCTTACCTGGTACGATGATCTTACGTTCATCCATTGTTACTGAAAACCTTAATCTACCCTCAACATTATCATGCTTTTGTACCTCAGAATTAAAAGTCATCATTGCCCTGCCTGATGCATCTGAGTTGTAACTCCCATAAACCAGTCCGTTGTCAGGATCTTTTAATTCTCCACTTTGTCCCCCAGCAAGTATTAAATCCGGTGGTAAGTTAAAGTTAAAATAGTCCCCATCCTGCATTTCTTTGCCTAGTGTATCTGGAATTGAGAATTCATAATCTACCTGAAACGTATCCCCCTTTCTTAATGGATTTGATTCAGAAACTACTTTTCCATTCAATGTGAGTAAAACATCTGTAAAAATAGTCTTGTTTCCGCTGCTATCTCTAGGAAGCTGTTCTGAGGAAGGTAAGGTAATCAATTCTCTACCCATACCTTCTGCATACACTGGCTGCATTAATATTGTTCCAAAACCATTGAACAAAATATTGAAGACAGCTAGTATTGTTATTACTATTCTATTTTTCGCTTTCATAGTATCCCCTTTCGATTATTATATTTTGAGTTTTTACACTCACTCTCTCAATTTTAAGTATTCCAATTCTTTTTCCTATACACAGTTCCTCACCACGTTATAACCAAATGAATACCTTTATTTACTGGCAGAATCTTCGGACAAAAAATAGACCGATCAACTTCCTAAGAAGATCGGTCTAACTGACAAAAAAACTGATATGGTGATAGCATTCCTTCACATTATTTTTTTGGGGTTTGCGATTAAATTCCTCTCTCTCTACTAGCAATTTTTCAATAAATATTTTATCTGTGTCTCATCATTTTTAGGGACCATTGGACAGTCCCAAAGCATTAAGTGATCCAACCATCAAATTCCCTTTTTTGTAATTCATTCTCTTTTTTTCAACAGAAGCAGCTCCATATTTCACAGAAATAGGCGAATGTTTCCCATTCTGGTCTGGTTTGTATTCGAAAGAACTAGTATAAAAGACGTCATCAATAAAAAGAGTTGCAACATTAGCCGCTTACAAATCTGATTTCTAGTCTAAATATTGAGTAGTATTACTGTTTAACCAAGAATATCCAAAACCCATTATTAATCCCCCACCAATGTAATTACCCAAAAGCGCAAAAAAGATATTACGTAAAATATTGGAAGGAACAAGATCGTTTAAAGTTCCGTGAGAAACAAATAGAGCAAGTGAGAATGTTGGAAAATTAGCAATAACATGTTCATATCCTAAAAAGGCAAATATATAAATGATGAAGATCATTACTAAAATTTTTCCAGTATCCTCTTTTATTCTCAGCCCCATCAAGACTGCAATATTCACTACAATATTTGCAAAAATTCCTTCCACAAGTATTTGGCTTGATGGCTTCAATAATTTGGCTTGAACACTGTCAAAGAAATAATTGTGACTTGCTAACTGTGCAAATGTTCCTGTATACGATAATAAATAAGCACATACAATAGCCCCAACCAAATTAAAGAAAATACAAATGAAAAGTATTGTCACAGCTGTTTTAAAGGACAATATTTTTCTATGAACCGCGATAGTCATATAGAGCATATTTGCCGTTCCTAATTCTCCATTTAGAAACAAAATCATTACAAGCGACCAACTAAACATAAAAGCATATAAAAATTTACCACTGTTAGATACAATGGACTCCATCTTCATTGCAACAGAAAATGCTATTGTGGTTCCAAGTGATAAAAATAAGCATGCATAACAAGCTCGCACTGCATAACGACAAAAACTAGTTTTAAATAGGTGATCCTTTTTTTCAATCCCTATTCGAATTTGCTGCATCATGGGTGATAACTCTGTTACAACACTGGTTTTCTCAAAAGTAGTTTTCTTACTTTCACAATCCATCATAGATTCCTCTCTTTTAACTATAGCTATTACTTTGTAACAATTGTTCAGCTCGTTTTAAACAAGTATTAGTAGGAGGTTCTATCCCAACTAACGGATATTCAAGCCCCAATCTCTCCCACTTTTCTTTTCCCATAGTATGATAGGGTAGTACCTCAACACGTTTTACATTGCTTAACCCTTGGATAAACAAGCTTAATCTTTTTAAATATGCCTCTTGATCATTAATTTTAGGAATTAGAACATGACGTATCCATACTGGTTTATCCACCTCGGATAGGTAACGTGCTAACTCTAAAATTGAGTAATTTTGAAATCCAGTCAACTCTTTATGACAAGTTGTATCTATATGTTTAATGTCTAATAAAATCAAATCTGTGTACATCAATATTTTTTTGAATTTTGAAAAAAAAGGTTCAGCTTTTGTAAAGGGTTGACCACAAGTATCTAGAGTAATGTGAATTCCTGCTAATTTCGCTTTCTGGAAAAATTCTAGCAAGAAATCAAGTTGTACTAAAGGTTCTCCTCCACTAACGGTGATTCCGCCATTTCCCCCCCAATATTTTTTGTATTGCAATGCTTTGGCCAATAAATCATCTGATGTATAACTCATTGAATTGATATCATTTATTTTCCAAGTATCAGGATTATGACAAAACTGACAGCGCATTGGACATCCTTGCATAAAAACTACAAAACGAACACCTGGACCATCAACAGCTCCAAAACTTTCTATTGAATGTACTCTCCCCGTTGCTTCTGTTTTTTTCATTAGATTATTCCCTCCAATAAAAAATGGACGGATTGAAAGTTAAATCCGCCCACTTAACCATTACATTTTTTTGTGGAAAGTGCGGCTAATGACATCTTGTTGTTGTTCACGTGTTAAGTCTATAAATTTAACCGCATAGCCTGATACTCGAATAGTAAAATTCGCGTATTCTTCTTTTTCTGGATGTTCCATAGCATCCATTAGTTTTTCTTTTCCAAAAACATTCACGTTTATATGATGTGCTCCTTGATCAAAATATCCATCTAAAACATTCGAAAGATTTTCAATTTTTTCTCCCTGACTATGACCTAGTGCATCAGGATTAATACTTTGCGTATTAGAGATACCATCAAGTGCATAGGAATACGGTAGCTTAGTTACTGAGTTCAAAGAGGCTAATAGGCCGTTTTGTTCCGCTCTATAAGAAGGATTTGCTCCTGGCGATAAAGGTTCTCCCGCTTTACGTCCATCTGGTAAATCTCCTGTGGCTTTTCCATAAACAACATTTGAAGTAATGGTCAATATAGACGTAGTCGGCTCCGAATCTCTATAAGTTTTATAATGCTTAATTTTGCTCATAAAAGTTTTCAACAGCTCTACCGCAATTTCGTCCGCTCGATCATCATCATTGCCATACCTCGGGAAATCCCCTTCTATTTTATAGGAAACAACTAATCCGTCATCATCCCTGATTGGATAAACTTCACCGTATTTTATTGCTGCTAAGGAGTCAACAACATGAGAGAATCCAGCAATTCCTGTTGCAAATGTCCGTTTTACGTTGGTGTCCATCAAAGCTAATTCTGCTGCTTCGTAATAGTACTTATCATGCATATAATGAATACAATTTAATGTATTCACGTATATCCCAGCTAACCATTCCATCATACTATCGAATTTTTTAACAACTACTTCGTAATCCAGCATGTCATCGCTTTCTATTCCACGATAAGGTGGCGCAACCTGAGCTTTAGTATTTTCATCAATACCACCATTAATCGCGTATAGTAAGCATTTTGCTAAATTCGCACGGGCACCAAAGAACTGCATTTCTTTCCCTGTTTGTGTTGCTGAAACACAACAGCAAATTGCATAATCATCTAACCAAATTGGACGCATCACATCGTCATTCTCATATTGAACAGAAGATGTATCAATAGATATTTTAGCAGCATATTCTTTAAACCCTTTTGGCAAACGAGATGAATATAAGATTGTTAAATTCGGCTCAGGTGAAGGTCCCATATTTTCAAGAGTATGCAAGAAACGAAAATCACTTTTTGTAACCAATGTTCGACCATCGATTCCCATCCCTGCTATTACTAATGTCGCCCAGATGGGGTCACCTGAGAAAAGTTCATTATAGGAAGGGACTCGAGCAAATTTCACCATTCTTAATTTCATTACTAGGTGGTCAATCAATTCTTGAGCTTCTTCCTCAGTCAAAACACCTTTTTCCAAATCACGTTGAATATAAATATCCAGAAATACTGAAATTCTGCCAATTGACATCGCAGCTCCATTTTGTTCCTTAATAGCTGCAAGATACCCAAAGTAGAGCCATTGCACAGCCTCATGAGCATTTTTCGCAGGACGAGAAATATCGTAACCATAGATAACAGCCATTTCTTTCATTCTCTTCAAAGCATTGTATTGATTAGTTATTTCTTCTCGTAAACGTATATCATCTTCAGTAAACTGCCCGTTACCACAATTCTCATAATCCTTAACTTTCTGTTCCATCAAATAATCAATACCATATAAGGCTACACGTCGATAGTCTCCTACAATTCGACCACGACCATACGTGTCAGGCAATCCGGTGATAATTTTATTTCGTCGAGCAGAACGAATTTCTGACGAATAGACATCAAAAACTCCTTGATTATGAGTTTTATGGAATTTTGTGAATATTTCATTTAATTTTATATTTGGTTCATAACCATAGCTCCTTAAAGACTCTTCAGCCATATTAATACCACCATAAGGCATAAAAGCCCTTTTTAATGGTTTATCGGTTTGGATTCCTACAACTTTTTCTTTTTCCTTCAACTCTTCGCAGATATAACCTGGTCCATATGCATCCGCAGCGGATACAACATCGACCTCCATATCTAAGACTCCACCATTTGCACGTTCTTTCTTTTGCAATTCTTGCAGCTTACTCCATAATTGGTTTGTGGATTCTGTAGGATTAGTTAAAAATTCAGCTCTCCCTTCATAAGGAGTATAATTTGATTGAATAAAATCTCTCGTGTTGATTTCATTTTTCCAGCTATCTCCTTGAAATCCATGCCATGCTATATTGTTATCCATTTCTCTTGGTCAACTTCTTTCATAGTATTTTTTGAGGCGCTACGAATAAAGGATTGTTTTGACGTAATACCTCAGCAGAGTGAGCAAATTGATTTAACTCATCTGGTGTTAAATTCGGCGTAATCGTCTCCAGTACGCCTTTTCGTCCAATCACACATGGAACACCTGCAAAGACATCCTCCTGACCATATTCACCTTCTAACAATGTGGAAGTCGTCAAAACTGCATGCTCATCCTTTAGAATCGCTTTACTAATTCTTGATAAAGCCATGGCAATACCATAATAAGTAGCTCCTTTAGCTTGTATAATCTTATAAGCAGCATCTCTTGTTCGCTTATAGATTCCTTCTAGTTCTTCATTTGATATCTCAAGTCTTTCTCTAACATCAGATAAATTCAAACCTGCAATTTTTACAGTTGACCACGGAACAAATTCTGAGTCACCATGTTCACCAAAAACATTGGCTAAAATATCTTGTGGTGCCAAGTCTAAACGTCGGCTTAGTTGGTACCTTAACCTTGCTGTATCTAAGGTTGTTCCTGATCCAATTACACGATTTTTTGGAAAATTAGAATATTTCCAAACAGCATAAGAAATGATATCTACGGGGTTTGAAGCGATCAAGAATATACCTTCAAAACCTGATTGAATGACTTCTTCTGTAATCTTCTGTGCAATTTTAATGTTAGTATTAATTAAGTCAAGACGCGTCTGTCCCACTTTCTGTGGTACTCCTGCACAAATACAAACAATATCAGCATTCTTACAATCCGAATAACTTCCACGCCAAACATCAACATTCGTAGAGAAATTCGGTAATCCATCTTGAATATCCGCTACGTCAGCATTGACCTTGGCTTCATTTAAATCAATTAACACTAGTTCATCACAGATATTTTGGTTAACAACTGAAAAAGCATAGCTTGCTCCTACCGATCCCGTACCTATTAAAATAATTCTCTTATTTGCTGCCATAGATGCCCACCTGTTCTTTTATTTTTTATAGGAAGCGCTCTCCTTGCTGTTATAGTACACCTCTCAGTTTTCTATCAGCATTAACATTTGTTAATGGGACACATCGTATAAAAAAGTTTTTTCAAATACCTCATAACAATCTGAAGATTGATGAGACTTTTAAGCTCTCTTTAGTTCTAAAAAATTACCACAATCGATGACAAGCCTCTTATTTTACAACTTTATTTTTTTTGTAACATTGACATTTGTTATTGAGAAAGCGCTCTCTATAATGGTATGGTTGTTTCACCTAGTACGAGTTTAGGAGTGAATTTACTTATGTCTAAGCAAATGTTAACTAACTATTTTTCTTCATACGTCGATAAAAAAAAGGAAAAAAGTATCACCGCTTGTAAACACGAGTACATTGCTTTTGAAGAACATAGAACTTCTTCTATTTATGTTTTACATCGGGGCGTTCTAAAACTAAGTACTTTTTTAAAAGATGGAAAGGAATTTAATATAAAATTAGTAGCTCCTGGTGAAATTGTTACTCTTTTAGAGGATGAAACCACTTCCATTGTTTCCATGCCCTTTACCATTTGTTCTCTCAGCGAATCTGCTGAAATTTTTTTATTGGATCGCTTAAGTTTCTGGCAAGATGTTCGCTCTGACGTTCTTTTAAACGAATATGTTCGACTTTATTATCGAAAAAATTTGAACATTCAAATACGGAAAACATGTGCTTTAACAAGTAACGGAAAGCTAAGTGCAGTATGTAATTTGCTTTATGAATTACAAAATTTATTTGGAAAGGATTCAGTGAACGGACGTCTAATTGATCTTGAATTATCAAATGAAGAATTAGGAAAATTTTGTGGTATTCATAATGCAAGCAGCTTTAATCGTATTTTGAGACAATTAAAAGATGAAAAAGTGATAGAAGTTAGTTCAAATAAAATATTGATCTGTAGTTTGGAACGGCTGAAAAATATGGGTGGGAGTATTAATATCAATTTTTAGATTTTCTGCAAGTGACGACTGATCCTATTAAACACAACAATTGATTGAAAAAAGGCTTCATTTTATTTCTGCTCCTTTCGTCTACTTTGTACAGACAGGATAAACTATGGAGTTAACTCACAGGCAAGGGATATAGCAAATTTTTCCCTGTTTATATTGTCTCTTATAAATTAAAAGTATCTCCTTTAGAAACACTAGCCGCTTAAGTGCTGTTAAAAATTTGGCCAAAAAGGTTAGGTAAACCTCTTGCTCTTGAGCTAACTCCATAGTTTAAGATAGATCTATATTAACTATCGAATGGAGTGAGCATTTATGAAAATGAGACGATTAGGTAAAACAACTATTGAGATTTCTGCGCTTGGTTTAGGAACAATGGGGATGGATCATGCTTATGGTCCTCAAGCTGATCGTAGTGAGATGATTGAACTTTTGCGTAAAGCCGTTGAACTTGGCTGTAATTTTTTTGATACAGCTGTAGTCTATGGTGAAGCAAATGAAGAACTATTAGGTGAAGCATTTGAACCGATTCGTGACCAGGTTGTGTTAGCAACAAAGTTTGGTATCACTGGTCAAGAAATCGTAGATGGAAAGCCACAAAATATTTTAAACAGTCAGCCTGAGTCAATCCGGGAACAATTAAAAGGATCTCTGAAAAGACTAAGAACGGATGTCATTGATCTGTATTATCAACACCGGGTAGATCCCCACGTTGAGCCAGAAACTGTAGCAGTAACAATGAAAGAACTGATCGCAGAAGGAAAAATCAAAGCATGGGGATTATCAAACGCCCCAATCGATTATATCAAACGTGCTCATGCTGTTTGCCCAGTTTCAGCCATTGAAAATCAATACTCTATGGTATGGAGAGAACCTGAAGAGGAGTTATTTGCTTTGTGCGAAGGGTTTGGCATGTCCTTCGTGGCTTATAGTCCATTAGGAAATGGTTTTCTGAGTGGAAATATTACTAAAGATACGGAGTTCCCTGAAGGAGACTTCAGAAACTTTATGGGTCGCTTTAAGCCAGAAGTATTAGACCGTAACCAAGCCCTACTTGATGTCATTGCAAATGTGGCAAAACGAAAAAATGCCACATCCGCACAAATCGTCTTCGCTTGGGAACTAGCCCAAAAACCATTCATCATTCCAATACCTGGTACAACGAAGCTTCATCGACTCGAAGAAAATCTTGGTGGTGCAGATATCGTTCTTACTCAAACTGAGCTTAATGAAATCAATGAAGCTCTTGCTAAGATTGAGGTTGACGAAACCCACTTTTAACATTCAATAAGGAGCAGCTTCTATTTTTAAAAGGCTGCTCCTTATTTAGTGATTTTCTATCCAGCAATCATAAGTTTTTTACTTTCTCGTTAAACTCTTTCTTCTATAAAGATAGTACAATACGAGTGCACTCACGAGCATGAGTCCTAGATACACACAAATTATCTTTTTTTCACCCGTGCTAGGTAATTTTTTATTTGAAGACGGCTTCAATGGATTGTTTCCTGACACCTTTGAATCTTCATTCTTCACAGATACTTGACTTGATCTGATCTATTAAAGATGTTAAGAATGCGCACCACACAGAATATAACCCCAAAGTACAGTTAGTTCAATATGAAAAAGATGATGACACTAACAACTTCACTACCTTTAAACAAAGGAGTTATCAGGTCGAAAAATAGAGGCTTATTCTATAGTTTTATCTGATGTACTTTATAAATCAGCTGATAAAAGTTAATACTTAAAATGGGTGTTATCAAACGATTTTGAAGCGTTCTCAGTAGAATGCCCGAATTTGAAAAGTGACAAATCTAGCCGCTCGTTACTTCATCAGCAGTGGAATGCAGCTGATTAAAAATATGTACGCATTTTGAAAAGAGAAGGTGCAAGTTTGCTATCTTGAATAGTGATAAAAGGAGACTTATTTCATTCTTCCCTCATCACTATACTTTGAACATAGATAGGATAACCTGTAAAAATTTAAGAAATCTATTACTTAACTCTGAATCTTTTCTAAATATTTTTTCTTCGAGAATAGTTAGTTATCTTTCCTTCTTAATTAGCTTTGAATCATTATTAAAAAAGGATTCGTGACTAAATACAATTGATATATATTAAGTTCATTGAGTAGTTTTAGTCATTTTAAAGACAAAGAAAGAGTATGGGCGTGACTACCCGTACTCTTTTAGTCCACCAAAAGGCTTTGAAAATTAGCAAATGAATTAGTCTTATTTTTTGTGTCTTAAAAGAAATAATCCTCCCAGCAAACTGATTAACCCACCTAGAATCGCCAATAAATTACTCTTAGTTTCTCCAGTCCTTGGCAAAAATTCATAAGAAGAACTAGTATTTCCTTTTGACTTAGTAACAGGACGGCTTTCTAATAAGTTACTTCCATAATTTGAGGAAGTATCGCTAATTCTGTTATTACGCCTCGTTATGTCTTTGCTTTCTACTAGAGTAGTTGTATCTGTATTGGGTTTTGTACTTGGTTCCGTGCTGGGCTCTGTACTTGGTTCCGTACTGGGCTCTGTACTTGGTTCCGTGCTGGGCTCTGTACTTGGTTCCGTGCTAGGCTCTGTACTCGGTTCCGTGCTGGGCTCTGTACTCGGTTCCGTGCTGGGCTCTGTACTTGGTTCCGTGCTGGGCTCTGTACTCGGTTCCGTGCTGGGCTCTGTACTTGGTTCCGTGCTGGGCTCTGTACTTGGTTCCGTACTGGGCTCTGTACTTGGTTCTTGAAAAGTAGGAGGGGGACTATCCGGTGTTCCTGTATTTTGCCCTTGGATAACCGTCTGTCTTTGACTATATGACGTCAAATACTTGTTATCTTCAGAATTACTATCCAATACCTTTACCGTAAACAAACGTGTTTTCCCTGTAGGTATAGGTTCTTTTAAGGTAATAAAGAATTTAAAGTGTGCCTGTTTTTGATGATCATCAAGCTGAATAACTTGGTCGTAATCAATTTGAATTCCTTGCCCTACATTTTCAAACATCACCTGTGCCTGTTTGATAGCCTCTAGATCTCCTGAAAAATGAATTGTAGCATTTACTTCGATCGGCTTTCCTAAAGGTAATTGAGCCACGCCTGAATTAAACAAAGAAAAATTATCTGTAAAATGAATATTGTTCACATTTGCCCACTTCGCTTGGCTTGCAACAATAGGTATTTCCTTTACAGAGTCACCATTCACTTCAATAGCATAATAACCAGGTATTGCTAAAAATAATAAAGTTGTCACAAGCAGTTGTGTTAGTTTCAAACCAATCCCTCTTCTCATCTTCTTTATGAGAATAGAATAAAATACATAACAAAGGTTATATTATTGTTTTTTTAGCGAATGTTTGAGTATTTTGAATAATCCCATTCTTTAAAACAAAAAAGCAATTCACAAGGAATAACTATCTAACACAAGTATTTTGTACTTACTATTAGAAGAATTCCTTATAAATTGCTAAATTAAAAGCTTTTCTTAGCTGCTATGCTGTGAATTGCTATTCTAGTGAACGAACATGGCATCTCCAAAACTAAAGAAGCGATAACGTTTGTCGATAGCATGCTGATAAGCTACCAAGGTATTTTCTCGACCAGCAAAGGCACTTACCAGCATCACCAAGGTCGATTTTGGCAAATGGAAATTGGTTGAGAACGCTTGAACAACTTTAAACTCATAACCCGGTGTTATGAAAATATCGGTCCAACCACTGTCAGCTTTAATTTCTCCCTTAAATTTGGTACCGATTGTTTCCAAGGTGCGAATTGACGTTGTTCCTACTGCTACAATCTTACCGCCTGCTTCACGAACTGCATTCAATTGATCCGCTGCTTCTTGAGTTAGGCGATAAAACTCACTATGCATTTCGTGCTCAGCAATATTATCAACACTAACTGGTCGGAAAGTGCCCAGACCTACATGCAGAGTTAAGTAGACAAGCTTCACACCTTTTGCTTGAATTGCTTGTAACAATTCTGGTGTAAAATGTAGTCCAGCTGTAGGTGCTGCAGCTGATCCGTTCTCTTTGGCATAAACCGTTTGGTAGCGATTTGGATCTTCTAGTCGTTCCTTGATATAAGGCGGAAGTGGCATTTCCCCTAGTGATTCCAGATTTTCCAGAAAAATCCCTTCATATTGAAACTCAACAATACGGCCTCCATGTTCCAATTCTTCTTTTACCTCAGCTCGCAAACGACCGTCACCAAAAATAATTTTTGTTCCAACCTTGGCACGGCGAGCTGGCTTAATCAACGTTTCCCATTGATCTCCTTGAGTATTATTTAATAGAAGAACTTCCAAATGTCCTCCGGTTTCCGGCTTCTCACCGTACAAGCGAGCCGGCAGAACCCGAGTATCATTCATTACCAGCGCATCCCCTGATTCTAATTCATCAATAATGTCATGGAAGTGCTTATCTTCAACTTCACCAGTTTGACGATCTAAAATCAGCAAACGTGAGCTATCTCGTTTGGTCAAAGGGGTTTGAGCTATCAATTCCTCTGGTAAATCAAAGTCAAAATCTTCTGTAGTTAACATAGTTTTCTTCCTTTTTTCTATTAAAGTAGATATCTTCTCCGTTCACTCACTCGTTTATTTTCATGTAGTCTAGTGACGGTATTCCTCGGCTATTCTAACATGCTCAGACTGGAATGGAAAGCAGACTCTTTTACAACTTATTGGAGTTGAGTTAAACTTACTTTTAGTAAGAGCAAATATCTAACTATTTTTTTAATGATAGACTCACTTATATAAAATTTCCTCACAGGAAAGGAGAAATTATCATGACCTATTACCATCACGTCTCATTATTAACTCGTCATCGAGAAGAAAATGTTGCCTTCTATACAGAACTATTAGGACTGCGTTTCGTGAAAAACACTGTCAATCAAGACAATCATCGGATGCTTCATTATTATTATGGTGATTTCCAAGGAGCTCCTGGCTCAGTAATTACTTTTTTTGTTGTACCAAAATTAGGAAATCGCTATGAAAATGACCATTATTTAGCTGAAATTGAATGGAACTTGCCTGCTGGAAGTTTTTCCTATTGGAAGGATCGGTTAAAAAAGAAGCATATTTCCTATACTGAAAAAGAAAATCAATTATTTTTCACTGATCCCGATGACGTTATACTTATTTTTACTGAGACTGATCAACCACCATTGAGTAAGAACCACCAAATTGCTGCTGAGGTTCCTGGTGATAAGCAGCTATTAGGTCTACGTTCGATTCATTTCCATGTCCCGGATCCAGCAAAGACAAGTGACTTCTTCCGTATATTACTAGATTGGCAAACTGAAAATGGTGTGATTCAATTGAGCTCTCAGGAATTCATAAAGATATCTGCTTCAGATACCACAAATATAACCCGGATGGGACGTGGCAGCATTGACCATGTTGCTTTTGCAGTCAAAGATGAAAAAGCGTTGAAACTCTTATATAAAAAGGCTAAAGAGCAGCAATGGACTGTAGAAAAAATCGTTTCCCGTGGCTATTTCAAAAGTTTGTATATACGCGAGCCTGGGGGAATTCGAGTAGAGTTTGCTACAATGGGTCCTGGTTTCACAATTGATGAAGAACTAGCTCATTTGGGTGAATCATTTGCTTTACCCCCTTTTCTAGAAAACCAGCGAGCTGAGATTGAAAATCAACTTTACCCTGAAAATTAATAATCATTCTTCAATCCTTCGTTTAAGACTGAAGGATTGTTTTTTTATTTTTTTGACCATTTTTGCTTTTTCTTTAAGTCTCGCACTACTGATTATAATTTAAGCGCATGCTTTAAATCACAACCAGTCGTTATTTAATCATTTGATAAAACACTAATATCCCGCTATTTCAAAGAGTGTTAAAACCGTCGCATTTGTCTTTCTCTCTTATTTATAGCATACTAGAAGTATCAGAAATGATTGAAAGGATATAAAGGTGGAAAAAATGATTGAATTTGATAACGTTTCAAAAATATACCCCGGTAACAAAATGGCGGTCGAAAACGTCAATCTTTCCTTCAATAAGGGTGAGTTTATTTGTTTGATTGGTACCAGCGGCAGTGGAAAAACGACAACCATGCGGATGATTAATCGAATGATCGATCCAACTGAAGGAACGATCAAAATTGATGGTGAGGATATTCAGCAAATTAATCCTGTAGAGTTACGCCGCCAAATCGGCTATGTCATTCAAAACATCGGTTTAATGCCTCATATGACAATTCGTGAAAATATAACCCTCGTACAAAAATTACTAAAGGTAGATCAGGAAAAGCGTGATAAAACAGCGGAACGAATGATTGATTTAGTTGAGCTGCCCAGAGATATGCTGGATCGTTATCCTCATGAACTTTCTGGTGGTCAACAACAACGGATCGGTGTTGTTCGTGCCTTAGCGGCTGACCAAGACATTATTTTAATGGATGAACCCTTCGGTGCCTTGGATCCAATTACTCGTGATTCTTTACAGGATCTTGTAAAAGACCTTCAGGAACGTTTAGGCAAAACAATCGTCTTCGTTACTCATGACATGGACGAGGCATTAAAGTTAGCCAATCGCATCGCAATCATGGATGGTGGTCACGTAATTCAATTTGATACCCCAGAAAAGATTCTACAAGAACCAGCGAATGACTTTGTAGAAGAGCTCTTAGGTGAAGATCGGTTGCTGCAAGCAAAATCAGACACTACAACTGTTGGTGAAATTATGATGAATACTGCCGTTTCTATTACCCCAGAAAAAGGCTTGCAAAGTGCCGTTCATCTAATGCGGGAAAAACGAGTAGATACCTTACTAGTTGTTGATGACAGCAATACCTTGAAAGGCTTTGTTGATGTAGAAACTATTCAACGAGCACGTCGGAGCGGTACAGCGACCAGTGTTGGTGATATTATTAATACAAAAGTTTTTTACGTTAAGGAATCTGCTTTACTGCGTGACAGTCTTCAGCGTATTCTAAAACGCGGTGTGAAATACGTACCGGTAGTTGATGATCAGAATCATTTAGTTGGCATCTTAACTCGCGTTTCCTTAGTAGATATTGTTTATGATGCACTATGGGGCGAGGAAGATGCTGTTATTAGTGCTGCTGGACCAATTACCGCTACGAATGAGGAGGCGTAAGCATGCAACAATTCATCAATGAATACGGCGGACAAATCCTTACAAAAAGTGCCGAGCATATTTATATTTCTGCTTTTGCGCTGATTTTAGGTATTTTGTTTGCAGTACCTTTAGGCATTCTATTGACCCGCCTGCCCAAGATAGCTAACGTAATTATCGGCATTGCAAGCGTGCTGCAAACCGTTCCTTCTTTAGCTTTATTAGCCTTAATGATTCCTTTTTTCGGCGTCGGAAAAATACCTGCAATTATTGCTTTGTTCATCTACTCTTTATTGCCGATTTTACGTAATACGTATATTGGTATGAAAAATGTTGACAGCAATTACCGCGATGTAGCCAAAGGAATGGGCATGACTAACCTGCAGTCAATTGTTTCAGTTGAGCTGCCGATTGCAACGCCAACTATTATGGCGGGAATCCGCTTAGCTGCCGTGTATGTAGTGGCTTGGGCAACCTTAGCTTCTTATATTGGAGCAGGCGGATTAGGTGATTTGATCTTTAGTGGGTTGAACAACTTTCAACCGCCATTGATCTTTGCTGGAACCATTCCAGTTATTATCATCGCTTTACTGTCAGATTTCTTGCTGGGTTTATTGGAAGACAAAATGACCCCAGCTGCACTACGGAAGGAGGAGTAGTCTGTGAAGAAAGCAAAATTACTGATTCTAGGACTCGCATTACTTTTTCTAAGCAGCTGTTCGTTCCCTGGCTTGTCCTCCAATGACAACGAAGATACTGTCGGGATTACTGGCGGAGTAACCTCAGAGGCTCAAATTTTAGGCAGCATTGTAGCAGGAATGGTTGAACACTATACTGATTTAGATACAACAGTCATTAATAACTTGGCAACTACTACTATCAATCACCAAGCTATGATCAACAATAATGCATCCATTTCAGCTGCACGCTATACCGGAACCGACGTAACTACTACCCTTGGATTGCCTGCTGAAAAAGATCCGAAGAAAGCCTTCGATCTGGTTAGCAAAGAATTCGAGAAGCGTTACCATCAAACTTGGTTCCCTTCATATGGCTTTGACAATACGTACGTTTTCTTAGTACGCAAGGATACAGCTGAAAAATACAATTTGAAAAAAGTCAGCGATTTAAAAAATGTTGCTGGCGAACTAACCGCGGGTGTGGATACTGCTTGGATTACTCGTGAAGGCGATGGCTACGATGGCTTTAAACAAACCTATGGATTTGAATTTTCTTCTATTTTGCCAATGCAAATCGGTTTGGTTTATGATGCCGTTGATGCAGGAAGAATGGATATTGTTCTAGGCTACTCAACAGATGGTCGGATTGCTAGTTACGACCTTGTCATGCTGGAAGATGATCTGCAGTTCTTCCCACCTTATGATGCAGCTGCTGTAGCAACAGATGCAGTCTTAACCAAAAATCCTGAAATTCGTGATGCATTGGATCGCTTAGCAGGAACCATTGATACTGAACAGATGCAAAAATTGAACTTTCGTGCTGATAATGACTTAGTGGAACCTTCTGTGGTAGCCAAGGAATTCTTAGAAGAGCACAATTACTTTGAAGGGAAGTGAGCGTAATGGAAAACATGAATACTTTTCAACAATTCTTTGAGTATTTTCAAGTGAATGGCGGTTATGTCTTCTCACAATTCTATCGCCACTTCTTGATTTCAATTTATGGCGTACTTTTCGCCGCTGTTGTAGGCATTCCGGTCGGTATCTTTATTTCTAAGCATTATAAATTGGCGAACTGGGTTATTCGGATTGCTAATATCATCCAAACAATACCTTCATTGGCAATGATCTCAATTCTGATGTTGGGCTTAGGCTTAGGCGCGAATGTGGTTATCTTGACCGTCTTTCTTTATTCGTTGCTGCCGATTATTAAAAATACGTATACTGGTATGCGCCAAGTCGATCGAAATGCACTGGATGTAGGTAAAGGGATGGGAATGACTTCATTTCAGCGCTTATACATGATTGAATTGCCTTTGTCAGTTTCGGTAATTATGGCCGGGATTCGGAATGCTTTAGTTGTTGCCATTGGAATTACGGCAATCGGTGCTTTCGTAGGGGCTGGCGGTTTAGGTGATATCATCATCCGCGGAACAAATGCTACTGATGGTACTGCGATTATTTTAGCTGGTGCTCTACCAACCGCATTAATGGCTATCATTACTGATTGGTTGTTAGGACTAGTAGAACGTCGCTTAGATCCAGCAACTAAAACAAGTAAATAAGTAAGAAAAGCTTCATTAGAAACGTTTAGTTTTAAATCAACAATCGATAAGGTTAGCTTGTGAAGCTAGAAATAAAAAAACAGAAACAGTTTAAACTGTCTCTGTTTTTTTTATTTCTTCAAATGATAGTTGTAGGTACTGATAATAATATCATCCCGGTAAGACAACCTCAGTCGTAAACGTAAAGCTGTTTGATTGTGCAGCGAAAGCTTCCAAGCTTTATTAGGCACAAATTCCGGAATTAAAACCGTTGTTGTATAGTTGTATTTTTTAGATTTTTTACTTACCCGATCAACATAACGAGTTACCGGATTAATAATTGAACGATAAGGCGAACGTACCACAGAAAAACGAATTTCAGGAAACTTCTCCTTAAATTCCTTCTGGATTTCTTTTTCCTTTTCAGAATTTTCATCTAAGGAAACATGCATCGCAATGATGTAATCACCAATTGAACGAGCATAATTAATTGCTCCGATATTTACCTGGGTTACATTTCCCACCAATACGATCACTGTGTTCCCCTCGTATTCGTGCAACTTTACCTCATCAGCCAACCGTAATTGTTCAGCTACATTTTGATAATGTTTATGAATTCTATAGAAAACATAAATCAATATTGGCATGATAATAAAGAATGGCCAAATATCATTTAATCGGTAAATGAACAGAATGACTACAATTGAGAAGGAAATCAGTGCACCAATAATATTGGCAATTGATTTTTTCAACCATTGACCGCCTTCACTGTACCATTTCTTGACCATTCCCGTTTGTGATAGCGTAAAAGGAATAAATACACCAACTGAATACAAAGGAATCAATCGCTCTGTGGATCCTTGGAAAATCATCAGCAAAGCAATTGAACCCAACGCTAGCGTAATGATCCCATTAGAATACCCTAGACGGTCTCCACGGTCTTGATATCGGTGAGGCAAGTATTTATCTTTAGCCAAATTATAAGCCAGAACTGGAAAAGCTGAAAACCCAGTATTAGCAGCAACTGCTAGAATCAAGGCAGTAGCAAATTGCATAATATAGTACATAATCCCTTTACCAAAAACCGATTCTCCTACTTGAGACAGCACCGTTACTTGTTCAGAAGGTATAATTCCATACCAATAGTTCAAGAAAGTAATCCCTGTAAAGAAGAAGGCCAAGATGATTCCCATCATTGCTAAGGTTCCAGCAGCATTCTTTGCTCGCGGTTTCTTAAAGAAAGGCACCGCATTACTAATGGCTTCAACCCCAGTCAGTGAAGAAGATCCTGATGAGAACGCCCGCAACAGCAAAGCTATGCTAATGCCTGGTACGAATGATCCTGGTTGCGCTGTTGCGTTTATAGGTACCATTCCAGTTACTATTTTGAATAATCCGACAATAATTAAAACAGTCATAATAGCAATAAATGAATACACCGGAAGCATCAAAAAGCCAGCGGATTCTCTAAGTCCCCGCAAATTCATTAACATTAGCAGCAAAACAATTACCACAGCGATCAGTACCCGATGATGATACAAGGCTGGGATAGCAGATGCGATCGCCTCTGCTCCTGCTGATACCGATACTGCGACCGTCAACATATAATCCACTAAAAGTGAACCACCAGAAATCAGTCCGGCACTTTTTCCAAGATTTTCGCTGCTGACAACATAGGCCCCTCCACCATGAGGATAGGCGTGGATAATTTGGCGATAAGAAAGAATCAGCGACGTCAGCAAGACCAACACAACTGCCGCAATTGGCAAGGAATACCAAATCGCCGCAGTGGACAATGTTACTAGCACAACGACAATCTGTTCCGTTCCGTACGCCACAGATGATAGGGCATCAGATGACAGCATCGCCAAGGCTGCAAATCTTGTTAAACTTTGATCATCATTTTCAGATGACTTCAAAGGCTTTCCTACCAGCAGCCGTTTCAAATAATTCACTTTGTTCAACCCCTTATTTTAACCAATAATTTAATTTTTCTATATAGATAGAAGCTTCTTTTTTTTAGTTTAGCTTCATTCTTCAGACTTGCCCATTCTCCTGCTTAGCTGTGTACTTTCTTTAGCGAGAAACCAATCACCCCTGGTTATTCCGAGCTATTTTCTTTCAGCTAAATAACTACAAGCAATCGCCATACTACTCGCCTTTTTACTAAAAGTCAATATTAGTTTTGATTAAATTATGCTAAAAGACAGCTTAGCAAAAAAGCAGACAATCAACACTAGGATGACTGCCTGCTTTCGCTTAATGGAAGATTTTACTTTCATGAGAAATCTTGGTCAACTTCGCCATTTTTGGTTGTAGAATTGGATACGCCCATGTTCCAACCACTCCAAATAAGATAATGATAAATATCATGATTACTATATCCATCCGAGCATTTGGCCAATAAATTCCGCCAGCACTTTCCCTCAGCAGATTTACTGCATGGGTGAAGGGCAGCCACGGATTGACTGCTTGGAAAAATTTACCGGATACTTGAATTGGGTAATTTCCGCCGCCACCAGAGATGGACAGCACTAGTATGATAATCGCGATCCCCTTGCCCACTGTACCAAACAAGGCAACTAGGACATAAACCATCATAGTAAAGGCAATTACGACTAATAGAGCAAATAACACACTCCAGGCTGGATTTTTCACGTAAACTCCCAACAAGAAGTAGTTCCCTAAACTAACTACCAAGGCTTGGGCAATTCCCATAGTCATATAAGTTAACAAACGAGCACTAAATTGTTCACGTTTTGTATATTTGCCGCGATCCTTTTTGTCCAAGTAAAAGTCAGTGGTAGTTACACTGGAGAATAAAACTGCTCCTACCCATAAACAGAGGGCCGTATAAAATGGTGCACTGGCCGAGCCATTGTTGGCAATTGGATACATCGTATTCGTCTGCAAATCCACTGGTTCAGCAAAGAAATTACTTTCCTTTTGCGCATCCAGCTTCAACAGCTTGATAACTTCGCCAAAATCAATTGTTTGATCTCCTTGGTTAATTGCTGCTGCCGCCTTTTGAATCCCACTGCGAATAGATGGCCAATCATTTTGGATCAGGTCAGTAGCCATAGTCAACGCCGATTCCACCGCAGGCATCTTCTCATTGACAATGTTTAGTCCTTGATTAATATCATTTTTGACACCAGGCCAATCATTTTGCATAAAGTTTGCAGCCTGATTCAAACGCTGCTCAACTACCGGCAGTTCATTGTTGTACAAGCTAGCACCTGTGTTAATCCCATTCACAATTGTATCCATGTGACCATTTAATAAAATATTGGCATCATGAACTTCTTGACCAATCGCCGGCATTTGTTGTTGATACTTTTCTAAAATTGGAATTGCGTTGGCAACTGTCTGCTGCGTATTGTTTAACAAAGAAACAAAATCAATTTGCTGTGCTTGATTCAATACTCCCTGAGCAGTTGTGATTGTGCTGATTACTTTGTCTAAGACATCTGTAATGGTTTTGGAAGCTTGACTTACATCAATTTGCCCAACTAGGTTAGCGATATTGGTTGAGACCTGCCTAATCTGATCTAGATAAGCAATTGCTTGAGCTGGTGAACCATTTTGTACTAGATTGTTCAAATTACCTAGACGATTACTCAAATCCCCCAAACTATTTTTTACATCTCCTAATTGAGTGATCATAGTTGCTAACGCTTGGCTGGCATCAGGCAAATTATTTTTATCAGCGTAGTCCTTTAGTTGGTTTAAAAAGCCGACTAAATTATCAATTGCATTTTGTTGGCTCGTAATATTCGTTTGAAAATCTTGAATCAACGAAGCAATGTGCTGCTTTTCATCCGGTGTCAATTGTTCTTTATTCAGCAGCTCTTGAAGGTTGGCTACCAACGAATCAGTTGCGGTTGCCACTTGTCCAATCGAACTCAAAGTCGCGCTGGCACTGCTGGCAATACTTGGTACAGCCCCCTTCAATTGTTCCGCTCCATTTTTGGTAGTGGCGGCTAAATCATCGGCCTGATTACCTAGCTTTTGTACATCAGGTAAAATTTGTTGCACCTGTTGAATGATTTGCAGTCCTTGTTTTGCTTCATTGATTCCATCTGTTAAAGTTTGTTGGATCGAAGCAAAATCAGAATCCACCGTTGCCAATTGCTGCCCGGCTTGTTGAATCTCTGGAATTTTTTGCTGCAAGGTTAAAATGACACTGGCCTGCTGCTTTAGCTCTGGAAATTTTTGATTCAGAGCAACCAATTTTTGACCTAGATCATCGATTTGCGGCAAATAGCTTTTCATTTGATTCGCTTGGGCCAGCTTTTGCTTAAGCTCTGGCAGTTTACCTTGGACCGCGACAATTTCTTGGGTGTATTGATCGATATCGTCCAAATTGTCGTTGGTTTTAAGAATGAGGTCTTTAACTTTATTGATGCTGACAAGATTTTCATCAATATTGTAGCCTATCTCATTAAATACTGATAACAGGGTTGAACTGGCTGTTTTGATAAACTCATCTGTGATTTCTTGTTGGATCGAGCTAGCACCTTTGTCTGTGATTTTAGGTGCAATCGCGTTGATCTTTTGATTCAAATAGTACTCGATCTTTGGTTTTTTGATTTCACCAGACGTAAAACTTAACAGATCTGCGGAAAACTCCTTAGGCAGGTAAATCCCAGCATAATATTTACCAGATTTTACCCCTTCAACAACTTGCTCTTTAGAGTCAACAAATTGCCAGCCTAACTGCTTATTTTTGTGTAAATTATCAATTACTTGATCGCCAATCTCGATATCCTTGCCTTGAAAAGATGCACCAGCATCTGCACTGTACACTGCAATAGGCAGTTCCCCAGTATTAGAATAGGGGTCCCACAAAGCTTTTATATTAAACCAAGCATATAACGATGGAATAATCATTAAAGCAATCATCAGTAAGATTGCGATTGGATTTTTGGCAATTCTTTTCCAATCGAGGGCGTATAATTGAAAAGTATGTTTAATTGATTGGAATAGTTTCATTTGATTTCACCCACTAGTTTTATTTTTCGACTGACTTACTTTAGCATGGAAATTTGCCTGATTTCAATCATCTAAACCCTGTGAAATCAACTTTTACGACAGTTGTGACAATCTGTCATAATTGTATCCCTTTCCAAAAAAACAAATCTAAAGAAAAGTTTAACGTCCTAAATTTTTGGCTGCCACAAATTTTTCCAGTAGCATCTCTGCTTGTGCTTCGATTTGTTCTTGGTCGCCAGCTTTCGCCGACAAGCGCGTAGTTGGTGTAGTCTCCAAATCCATTAAGCGAATAGGAACGGCTTTTCCATTTATCACTTCAAGTGTGATTTCTGGATGGATCAACGTTTCCCCACAAAGCCCTGGCACAAGATAAGCCATTTGATAGCCTTCTTCAACTGGTCTTACTCGATAGTAGCCATCCTTAATAAATTCTTTTTCTGCCGTATAATTGGCTAAGACCTTCTCCCATTTTTTTTGATCCATTTTATGCTTCCTCTCTCTCCACAATGAATTTACCAGCTGTCGGATGACCTTCCAGTGCTTCATGTGCTTCAATGACACTTTCCAGCGTAAATGGATATTTCTTAGCAATTGTAATCTGCAGGTCTGCTTCTTCATATAAGTGATTAAAAGCTTCTAAAGCTTCTAGGTCTGAGTAATCTTTTGAGGGTGCAAAATGCAGATAATTTCCTGGTTTTGACTGATCTTGCGGCAGATCGTTTAAAACGACATAATTACCAGCCGGTTTCATTGCTTTCAAGCCCGATTCAGCTGTGCGGCTCCCTTTTGTGGCGTCAATTACAGTGTCCGCCTGATTCTTAAACAATTCACCGACATCTTCTTGATCATAAGCCGCAAACTCATCAGCTCCGAATGTTCGTACCATCTCTTCGTTTTTCTTTGAGGCCGTAGCAAAAACTGTTTTCCCTTGATACTTCAATAAGCGGACTAACAAGGAGCCCACCGCTCCAGAAGCACCTTGAACTAAAATGGTTTCCCCGATTTTATCACCTAATAAATGAGTAACTAAATTGTAGGTCGTTAACCAAGGAGTAACTGCACCCGCAGCTTCAGCCCAACTGATTGCTGGTGACTTCTTCGCTGCCTTTTTGCCAGGAATTACAAGTTCTTCACCATAGGTGCCGCCAACTGCATGTACGATGACTCTATCACCAACTGCTAAATGATTCACCTGAGTTCCTACTTCTGTTACGATTCCAGTACCATCATTACCTAAAACGTAAGGAAATTTTAGTGACCGAAAGCTGCTCATCTTGCCTTGGCGCAGTGAAATGTCATAAGGATTTACACCAAAAGCAACAATTTTTACTCGAACATGGGTTTCATCAACTTCTCTTGGCAGGGCGTCGATTTCGGTCAAGACTTCTCTGGCCGGACCATAGTCTTTCATCGCAAAGCGTTTCATTTCTCTCATCCTTTCTACTAAAAAAGCGGCTAGGTTCAAACGAAACCTAGCCGCATACCTATATTAACAATAATACAAAATGGACAACTTTGAAACTATCTAGCCTTAATCCAACTCCACTTTACCAGTGTAAAGTTGGTAATACATACCATGTTCTTCCAGCAAGCTGTCATGGTCCCCACGTTCGATAATCCGTCCATGATCCATTACCATTATCACGTCTGAATTTTGAATGGTTGAAAGGCGGTGAGCAATAACAAATACGGTTCGGCCTTCCATCAAACGGTCCATTCCGGTTTGTACAATACTTTCCGTTCTAGTATCAATACTAGAGGTTGCTTCATCCATAATCATTACTGGTGGATCAGCTATGGCAGCCCGGGCAATTGCTAATAGTTGCCGCTGTCCTTGTGACAAACCATCACCATCCCCCGTAATTACCGTGTCGTATTTTTCTGGTAAATGCTGGATAAACATATCTGCATTGGATAGTTTGGCAGCTTGATAGACTTCTTCATCCGTCGCATCTAAACGTCCATAACGAATATTTTCTTTAATCGATCCAGTGAACAAGTGGGTATCCTGCAAGACGATTCCTAATGAATGACGCAAGGAATTCTTCTTGATTTTCTTCACATTAATACCATCATAACGAATCTTGCCATCTTGGATATCGTAGAAACGATTAATCAAGTTGGTAATCGTCGTCTTACCCGCACCGGTGGCTCCAACAAAAGCCACTTTTTGGCCTGGTTCGGCGTAAAGATTAATATCGTGAAGGACCATATGATTAGTGTCATAACCGAAATTGACATCTTCAAATCGAACATCTCCTGTCAGACGGGTGTAGGTAGTTGTTCCATCTTCATGAGGATGCTTCCAAGCCCATAGTCCTGTTCGCTGATTGGTTTCAATAAATTGGCCGTTTTCTTCTTTGACATTGACTAGCGTAACATACCCATCGTCCACTTCTGGCTCTTCATCCAATAATTGAAAAATACGATCGGCACCTGCTAAAGCCATAATAACAAAGTTAATCTGTTGTGAAATTTGACTGATTGGTCCGTTCAATGAACGACTCAGCTGCAGGAAGGACGCAATCATCCCAACTGTCAACGCCGAAACACCATAAACTGCAAACAAACCTCCGACTATCGCAACTAATACATATTGAATGTTAAGCAGGTTCATCATAATTGGCATTAGCATATTGGCTGTCCCATTGGCTTTAGCAGCACTTTGGCGCAGTTCTTCGTTGATTGCATCAAATTCTTGAATTGCTTTTTTCTCATGGTTAAAGACCTTCACGACTTTTTGCCCATGCATCATTTCTTCAACATAGCCATTCACTTTCCCCAAGTCCCGTTGCTGATTGCCAAAATAGCGACCGCTTCGTTTAGAAATAAAACGCAGCATCACAAACATCAAAGAAACTGAGAACACTACAAACAACGTTAACGGTACACTAATCGAAAACATTGCAATAAATACTGAAATGAAGGTTACAAATGCCATCAGCAGGTTAGGAATACTTTGCGAAATCATTTGACGCAAAGTGTCGGTATCATTGGTAAAGTGACTCATAATATCACCATCAGAGTTAGCATCAAAATAACGCAATGGCAAGCTTTCCAGGTGTGTAAACATATTGTCTCGGATCGTCCTTTGCGTTCCTTCAGAAACCTTAACCATGACTAGATTATAGAAAAGTGTTCCAGCGATACCAACTACATAAATAGCAGCCATCGTCAAAATTGCTCGCAATAATCCGCTAAAATCTGGATTTGCTTGCCCCATCATAGGAGTAATATAATCATCAATAACAACTTGCAGAAACAGGGATCCGCGAACATTGGCAAAGGCGCTTAATAAAATAGCAATAAATACGACAAAAAGCTGAAATTTGTATTTGCTCATCATAATACTCAAAAGACGCTTCAAGGTTTTAGCAGGATTGGATTTAGCAAATTTTCGATTATTCGGAATCATGATCACCAAATCCTTTCTGTTGAGAATTGAAGACTTCTTGATAAATCTGATTGCTGGCCAGCAATTCATCATGAGTACCTACACCGTTAACCTTACCATCATCTAAAACAATAATTCGATCGGCATCTTGAATTGAGCTGACTCGCTGAGAAATAATGAAAGTTGTCGTCCCAGGGATTGCCTGCTTTAGTCCATCACGGATGGCTCGATCAGTCTTAGTATCTACCGCACTAGTTGAATCATCCAAAATCAAAATTTTTGGTTTCTTCAATAAAGCACGAGCAATGGTTAAACGCTGTTTCTGTCCACCTGATACATTGTTCCCACCTTGTGAGATCATCGTGTCATATTTATCAGGAAACTCTTGGATAAATGGATCAGCTTGAGCAATTTTTGCAGCAGCCTGAATTTCTTCATCTGAAGCCTGCTCATTTCCCCATCGCAGGTTTTCGTTAATTGTTCCACTAAACAGTACATTATTTTGCAAAACCATTCCGACTTGATCCCGCAATACTTCCAAATCATAGTCGCGAACATCCTGTCCACCAACCATCACTTGACCATGGGTCACATCGTAAAGACGAGGGATCAACTGAACCAAACTAGATTTAGAACTCCCCGTACCACCAACAATTCCCACCATTTCACCTGAGCGAATTGTTAGATTGACGTTTTCTAAGACCAATTTATCCATATCATCTTGATAACTGAAGCAGACATCATCAAATACAACTGAACCGTCTAGTACTTCAGTTAATGGTGCATCGTTGTTTTTTAGGTCACTCTCTTCATCAATTACAGCGATAACACGTTCAGCTGATGTTCTGGCAATCATTAATTGAACAAAAGTCATAGACATCATCATCAAGCTCATTAGAATTTGCATTGTATAGTTGAACATACTTACCAATTCACCAGTAGTCAATGAACTCTGTTCAACAATTAGTTCCGCTCCCAGCCAAGAAATTAAAAGCATACAAGTGTAAATAGCAATTTGCATCACTGGCATATTGAAGGCAACAATTCGTTGAGCTTTAGCAAAGTTGTCATACACAGCTTGCGAAACTTCACCAAATTTTTCCTCTTCATGCTCTTCGCGGATGTATGATTTCACTACGCGAATACCTTGGAGATTTTCTTGCACCACGTTGTTCAAACGATCATACGTACGAAATACTTTCATAAAAATCGGGTAAGCAAAGTGAATAATTAGACCTAAGCCAATTCCCAATAAGGGAACAATAATTAAATAAATCATGGATAAACTACGATTGATATGAAAAGCCATCACTAAAGAAAAAATCAAAATCAAAGGGGACCGAACGAGGATACGAATAATCATTTGGTAAGCATTTTGAATATTGGTTACATCGGTTGTCATCCGCGTAATCAAACTTGAGCTGGAGAAACGATCAATGTTGGAAAAGGAAAAGCCTTGAACCTTCTCAAACAACCGATGTCGTAAATTCCTTGCAAACCCAGCAGATGCAATTGCAGCCGTACGACCTCCAAGTGTCCCCATAAATAGTGCAAATAGGGCACAGAGGAACAGCAGACCCCCGTAACGTAAGATTACAGACTGATCACTCTTTTGAATTCCTTGATCAATCAAACCAGCCATAATCAATGGCATTATGACATCCATCAGTACTTCTCCCATCGTAAATAAAGGAGTCAGTAGACTGTCTTTTTTATATTCGCCGACATTTGCCAGCAGCTTTTTCAGCATATATTCACGTCCTTTCACTTCACTACCAGTATATGGGTTTCTGGCAAGTATTCATAATAATAAACTCTCTCACTCCATAGAAAAAGAGAGGCACGCCTCCCTTTTTCTTTCTCGGTTATTAACGAATCTGTTTAATGATTGAATTAACGATTGAAAAATCAACCTCTGTTAAAAAATCATCCACAATCTGCAAATTAGTGTATGGATATTCTTTCAAGGTATAATTGGAAATTACTAGATCGTAAGTACTAAAGGCTTCCATCTTTTCCGGGGTTAATTGCAAAATGGATTCATCATACACCGTGATCTCCACTCGGTAATAAAAACGGCTTTGAATTAATTCTGACAACATTTCTCCGTGCCGTCGACCAGAATCACTAATAATCATGATTTTGACCTTTGGCGATAAAACGTCCAAATAATGGGCCAACTGTCCCCATTCAGTAAACAGACAGCGCAAAACTAAAAAGTAAAACTGACTGAACCAGGGAAAATCCATTTCTCGTTCCAAATCAATTAACTGCTGCTGAACCATCTTTGCAAAGTGGGGGTAATAATGCTGAGCCGAACGGCTAAAAAAAGCTGCCTCGTTAAAGAGCATTGCCCGAGAGTATGGATAAATATAGTACCCCCGATAAATGCGCAGCATCTTTTGAGTAATATGCTTTTGATTCAGTTCCTCCAACGGAATTTTGAATGTTGAAACCAGTTGCTCCAGAAAGCTCTCAATTCCTGTACAAACTTTATCGTAGGTTTCCTTTTTGTTAGTAATGAAATAATCATAAAACAAGCTGTGAATTACTTCCTGATACCAGGTTCTAGTTACCACGTAATTAGAATTCTCTACTGTAGCCTCTGCAAGAGCGTACAACTCCTTCAGTTTAGCCAACGTATCCTCATCGGGTTCTTTAATCGTTTGATTGGTCATCATCAGCCCCTGCGAACAACGAATGATAATAATTGACAGCAAAAAGCTATACTCCATTGTATCGCGATCATTCATCATGATATCAAAGGCTTGGCTGGAACGGCGAACAAAAGTAATCACCTTTTCTTTTTCCAAATCAAAAGGCCATTCACTCAATCCGTATTTTTCAAGAAATAAGTGAACATAAAAAATGCGAACCCAGCGTTCATCATCAGCGGTGATTCGAAAAGGCTTACGTTCTAGACGCAGACCTCTCTTCTCCATCACATCATCAATCTGACGAACCATGCGATAGAAGGTTGCTTCACTGATGTACAATTCATTAATCCAATAATCAGCATCCTCATTTGGACGGAAAAATACCCGCTCCAAAAATTGAAAGCTTTCGGACTCCTCCATGATGTCAGCAGCTAACGGACGGATTTTATTATGTAAGCTGTCATCCAATCGTATTCCTTTAGTTCTGGAATATTCAATGCCGATTTTATCTTGCCAGTCATGATTAATTGCCTCTATATCAGAAAGAATTGTTTTAGTAGAACAATCCAGCAAATCAGCCAGCAGTTGAGGGTCTTGCCAATCAAAGAAATCCCTTAATATTCCAATAATCGATAATCGGCGTTGAATCGTCGTTTTTAATAGGTGCTTCACGGGAAGCCCTCCTCTGCTAATCATTACATTGATCTGTTTTTCACATCTTAACTAACACTTATAATCGAAATAGCCCATGGTTATTATACCCTGATATAACTATTTTTTTCTCGTATAAGCCATCAAGTAAATTCATAAAACAAATATTTTAAAATCAAATAATGGTTAAACAATCTTTTCTAATTGATTCATCACTAAAACGCTAAAAACAAGAGAGTGATTCATAAATCCCAAGATTTACTATTTCACTCTCTGATTCTAAATTAATCTGGCAGCAAACAAAAAGCGGTTTTACTACGAATGATAACAATTCTTTAAATGTCTATTTCCATTTTAAGATCTGGTAATCCTTCCTCTATCATAAACAGCTTTTTTTTAGAAACGCGAGAGTATCTAACACATAAGACTAACAGAAAGATAGTCCAACTGTCTACCTAATCGCAGGTATATTTTTTTAGTAAATAGAAAAATTTATGTATAACTTGACTGCGCAGCAACGATTGACGAAGTTAGTTCAATTCCTACACTCACACGTAACGCTTCATCTACTGATTTCATCATTCCTTTATCCAGATGACAAACCTTTTCTTTTAATCGTGACTTGTCAATGGTCCGAATCTGTTCAAGCAATATTACTGAATCCCTTTCAATACCTGTCTTATTGGCATTTATTCC
The DNA here is from genome assembly GCF_050498925.1 of Enterococcus sp. AZ163. NCBI lineage: Bacteria > Bacillati > Bacillota > Bacilli > Lactobacillales > Enterococcaceae > Enterococcus > Enterococcus sp. AZ163. Next base: position 1,243,660 of record NZ_JBIPAO010000001.1, on the reverse strand, counting down.
AATGTGAGTCGGCAGTTTAGGCTTAGCCATTTTAGCTGTAATTGCTGCAACGATGATTGTTGGACTAAAATGGTTACCCAAGTTATTTTGGATAACTAAAACCGGACGGACACCGCCTTGTTCTGACCCAATGACTGGAGACAAATCCGCAAAATAAATATCACCACGCTTAACCATGACACTCCTCCTACTCCTTATAAATTCGCGGCACTCTTTCTGAAATCATACAAGCTACTTCGTAATGGATTGTGTCCAAATGATCTGCCACTTCTTGCATTGTAATTTCCGCATTACCATTTTTTCCAATCAATGTCACTTGAGTCCCTACTTTATATTCCCGGGGCAAGCGAATCATTAACTGATCCATGCAAACACGACCGATGATTTCACAATGATTGCCTTCTACCAAAATGGAAAAACCTTGCATTTTTCTTAGCCAGCCATCTGCATACCCGATTGGAACGGTCCCTATCCATTCCTTTTCCGATGTGATATAGGTTTCCCCATAACCTATCCCTTCACCAGCTGCTAATTCTTTTACCTGAATCAGCTCTGAAACGAGCTCCAATGCAGGTATTAGCGGATATGTTTCTGGCAATGCATGTCCTGACGGGTTAAGACCGTACATCGCTACGCCATAACGAATCATATTCCCTGGAAACTCTTCATGCCACAATGCCGTCGCACTGTTGCTTGCATGAATGTAGCGCGGCTTTTCTTCCAGTACTTCCAGCATTTTTTTAAACCGCTGATTCTGCAATTTCCAGTATCGGGTATCCGATTCATCGGCAGTTGAAAAATGAGTGAACAGCCCCTCCCACAGCATATTAGGTGACTGCCGAATAAAATCAGCTGCCTCTTTCACCTCTGAAGGGGTCAAGAACCCAATTCGTCCCATACCCGTATCTGCTTTTATATGCAGTTTTAAAGGAATTTCCGAACCAATTTCATTCAGCATTTCCTGAGCTTCAATCAACCAATCTTTCGTAGCAACAGTGATAGATAAATCGTAATCCAGCACTAGTGACAAATAACTTGGAAAAACGACACTCAAAATAAGGATCGGCTCAACAATTCCGACTTCCCTAAGTTCAATCGCTTCGTCCAATGTAGCCACACAAAAACCAGTAGCTCCAGCTGCTAGTGCCGTCTGGGCTGTTGCTACAGCTCCATGTCCATATCCTTGCGCTTTCACAACAGCAAATAATTCAACACCTTCAGGCAGACGTTCTATTTCCCGCCTTATGTTTGTTTTGACTGCGTTTCTATGTACAAATGCTCTTGTAGGTCGATGGTACGTAACAACCACGTAAAAATCCTTCTTTCTTATTCTTCTAATAATACTTGAGCGATAGCCAGAGTATCTGTATGGGTTAAGGTAACCAAGACCTTGCCTTTATAGGGAGATTCAGCAAAATAGGGAGCTCCCGCATCATTGCGAAGTATCTCCAGCTCTTGAAAGCTTATTTCACCAATTCCGGTTCCCCAAGCCTTAGCAAAGGCTTCCTTACAAGCATACCGTCCTGCTAGAAATTCTACCTTGCGATGAGCAGAATGGCTAGTAAAAAGGGCTAGCTCCTTTTTAGTCAGTATCCGAGTTGCAAATTGCGGTTTCGTTTCGATGATTTTGGCCATCCGATTTATCTCAACTGCATCGATACCGATTCCTTTGATCATGCCTTCATCCTTTCCTTGTATCACTACTATTTTACCAAAGTCTTCATCAAAATCTATTTATTTTTTTAAAAGAACAAAGAAAAAAGATAAACCGAACTCTGTTTATTGCTATTACTGACATACACTGATCTACAATTATACATCAATAACAGCTTGAAAGCCAAATTAGGACTTTTTTTGTAACAACTGACAATAATCATTTTTTAAATCTCTATTTCGATATTACAAAAATAATAGAATATAAATTGAGTATTTAATATTTTTTTGTGCTTTTTTCTCTATTATAATTGATCTTTCACTCATTTAATTTAACGCCACACCGCTTTCTACTCTTGGAATATGGTATTGAAAGTCTTTTACCTACATGCTAAAAAAAGAGCAATCTGAACTGAAAAGTCAGATTGCTCTTTCGTTAATTAGTCGTTCGAATTGGTACGAATGACAAAACCACGCTTCTTATCATTACGGTTGTTGGTCCGCTTTGTTCCACTGTAGTTTTTGTTTTTGTTTGAACGTTCCCGATCACGATCTTTGCGATAACCGCCTTCTTTATTGCGGTTGCGGTTGTTGCTATTGTTTCCACCACGTTTGCCGCCGCGGTTGAACCCGCCCTTTTTGTTTGAAGGTAATGGGCGTTCTGGAGTGATTTTTACTGGAGCAGCATCAGAAGGGTCTTTTGCGACTGTTTTCAAAAGTAAAGCAGCCATTTCCTCAGCGCTATAAGCTTCCAATAAATCTCTCGCAGCTTCCGTATACTTATCTAAGTTATCGGCACTGCCATCCAATTCTTCGTGAATTTGTTCAATTGCCGCACCCAATTGGCCTTTAAAGGCTTCTTTTTCGGTTGGCGGACGTAACGGTGTCATGCGTTTTTTAGTTAGATTTTCAATGACATGAAGATAGCCCATCTCGTTTGGTGTAACAAAAGTTACTGACATTCCGCCTTTACCAGCACGGCCTGTACGTCCAATACGGTGAACATAGCTTTCAGGATCTTGTGGAATATCGTAATTGTATACATGTGTTACGCCTGAAATATCTAATCCTCGGGCTGCAACGTCAGTAGCAACTAAAATATCTAGATCACCTTTTTTGAACGAACGCAATACGCTCATCCGTTTTTGCTGTGACAAATCGCCATGAATACCTTCCGCTTTATAGCCACGAGCTTCTAACCCACGAGCTAATTCATCTACACGACGTTTAGTACGACCGAAGACAATTGCTAAATCTGGCGTTTGAACATCGAACAAACGAGTCATAACATCGAATTTTTCAAAATCTTTTGCTCGAACATAGTATTGATCGATCAAATCAGCAGTCATTTCTTTTGCTTTGATCCGTACGTGTTCAGGGGTGTTCATAAATTTTACGCCAATTTTTTTAATTGCATCTGGCATAGTCGCAGAGAACAATAATGTTTGACGATTTTCAGGGACTTTGCTGATGATTTTTTCAATATCTTCTAAGAAGCCCATGTTCAGCATTTCATCAGCTTCATCTAAAACTAGTGTTTCAACTGTTTCAAGTTTCAGTGTGTGACGGTTGATATGATCCAGCATACGTCCTGGTGTCCCCACTACAATATGCGGACGGTCTTTCAAGCCGCGAATTTGGCGACCAATATCAGCACCCCCATAGACAGCTTGAACCCGGATTTTTTTATCACGTCCTAAACGGAACAATTCTTCTTGCGTTTGGATAGCTAATTCACGGGTAGGTGCAATAACCAGGCCTTGTAGAATTTGTTTCTTCGCATCAATCTTATTCAGCATTGGCAAGCCAAAAGCAGCTGTTTTACCTGTTCCTGTTTGTGCTTGTCCAATAACGTCTTTTCCTTCTAAAGCTAAAGGAATAGTTTGTTCCTGAATCGGAGTTGCTTCTTCAAAGCCGGCGCGTTCAATGGCTGCTAGTAGTTCTGGTGCTAACTGTAATTCTTTAAATTTCAAATGATATCCTCCTAGTATATGTTGACTTATGTCAGGTGGAGCGTGCAGGTTCTTGTATCTATCAATAATCCGCAACCGTCCCTTTTAGTTACCGTCTATTGTGATACCACCGAAAAACCGCTCCTTGAAGTCAGGCGGAAGGAACATCTCTCAAAAAAAAGCCCATTTTATGGGGCTTTCAATAATCTATTGGATGACTCATTCAATCATTACTTCATTTCTCGGCAACGGCTTATTATAGCACATGAAACTATTTTCTGCAAGTTTCAAATTCTATGCTTGCAGTGCTTCAATCACTTCAATTAATCCCATGCCGTTGCTGCCTTTTAAAACGATACTGTCATCTGGCAATAAATCTACTTTGATAGCTTCAATCAGTTTAGCTTTTTCTTCTTTGGAAAATGATTGAACTGATAGGCGCGGATACCGAGTGGCAATAACAGTTGCTAAGTTTCTCATTTGCTCACCATATAAATACACCACCGCAAACTCTTGATCGTTTAGGTGATCCACCATATTATGGTGTAAAAGGGCAGCATCCGGACCAAGCTCAAGCATATCTGCTAAGACAGCTAAACGGCGGCCATTCGTAGGCAATTTAGCAAAAGTATCCAACACTAAACTCATCGCTGTCGGATTAGCATTATAGACATCACTCAAAATATCTGCACCATTTCCTGCTTTCAACCACTGCGTGCGGTTTTGAGTTACTTCAACATACGTTAACCCTTGATAGATCTCTTCATCAGATAAACCGTACCAACGACCAATTGCTAAAGCGATAAGAGCATTTTTGACATTGTATTTTCCTGGCATAGGGATTTGATAAGCTTTGCCATCTACCGTGAATAACGTGGCTTCCCGTGATTCAGACATAATGGTTGCTGAAATATCCCCCATTTGAATGCCAAAAGTTTTTTGCTTTTGCGAAAGATTTTCTGTCCGCTCTGTTAATAACGGCTCATCCGCTGGAATCAACAGCAAACCGTCATCAATCAAACCTTTAGTGATTTCCAGTTTTGCTTCCGCTATTCCTGCTCGTGAACCCAGGTTTTCAATATGAGCTTCTCCGATGATAGTAATAGCCGCAACATCCGGCTCAGCGAGTTCCGAAAGAACCTTGATTTCTCCAGCGTGATCCATGCCCATTTCTAAAATCAGTTTTTCTGTTCCTTCTGGCATATGTAAAATTGTATAAGGCAGACCAATATCGTTGTTGTAATTTCCTTGTGTCTTGTAGGTTCTAAACTTCTGATGCAACACGGCCTCGGTCATATCTTTAGTTGTCGTTTTACCATTTGAACCTGTAATTGCAATAACATCGGGATTTTCTTCCAACAAATAATAGCTGGCTAATGCCTGAAAAGCCTTTAACGTATCTGGTACTTTGATAGCGATAATATTCTCTGGCGGTTGGACATTCTCATTACTCCAAAATGTTGCAACTGCACCATTCTCAATTGCTTTTTGAACAAACAAATGACCATCGGCATTGCCTTGTAATGGGACAAATAGATCGCCAGCTTTGATTTTACGCGAATCAAATTCAACCCCGGTGACCGTTACTTCTTCTGCACCTACTAATTCTCCTTGAACGGCTCTGTTAATGATCGTCGTTGTTAATTTCATGGTGTGTTCCTCCCATTCCTTGTCTAAAAAAAGAGTCTGGCCTTGTAGTAGCTCCAGACTCTTTCCTACTAAGCGGTAATAAAAACGTCTGTTTCTGTTTACCCATTGAATTGAATACTGTCAGCTTTCATTATACCCATTTTTACTCAAAAGCAGCTTGTTGTTTGTAACGGTTCAAGCCTAATTGAATCAATTCTTCAATTAGATCACCGTATTTCAAGCCCATATTTGCCCATAATAAAGGATACATACTGAATTCTGTGAAACCTGGCATCGTATTTAATTCGTTTAAGAATAATTCGTTTTTATTGGTCAAAAAGAAATCACAACGAGTTAAGCCTGCTCCGCCCAGCATGGTGAAAGCCAGCTTTGCATATTCTCTTGCTTTGTCGCTAACCTCTTCAGGTATTTCAGCTGGAATAGCCATTTTAATAGAATTATCGATGTATTTAGCGTTATAGTCGTAAAATGCTACTTCTTTGACTATTTCTCCAGGCAGTGTAGTTCGCACATCGGCATTCCCCAAAATTGCTACTTCAATTTCTCTTGCTTCGATTCCTTGCTCCACCACCGCTCGTGAATCATAGCGATAAGCTTCTTTTAACGCATTTTGCAGCTCTTCGCGATTTTCAGCCTTGGTGATTCCAACACTGGAGCCCATATTAGCGGGTTTAATGAACATTGGATAGAGCAGCATCCCTTCGCACTTGTCAAAAATCTGCTTAGGATTTTCTTTCCATTCATTTTTCAACACGGGTACATAAGGTACTTGTGGAATTCCCGCTGCCTGTAGGATGTATTTAGTCATGATTTTGTCCATAGCACTAGAGCTGGCCAATACACCAGCACCGACATAAGGCATATCCAATACTTCCAAGAAGCCTTGAATCGTTCCATCCTCTCCATTTGGACCATGCAGAACCGGAAAAACAATCGCGTCATCTTCTTTAATATCTCCGGGTGCAATTACTTTACCGGTAAAGCCTTCGACATCCGTTCCTGTTGGATCCCAAGTTAATCGCAATGTTTCATCTGTTTCAGGTGCTTCAGTCAACAATGGACCTTTTACCCACTGACCGGTTCTATCGATATAAACAAGCTGCACTTGATAGTAGTCAAAATAAACGGCTGAAATAACCGAAAAAGCCGATAAGATGGATACGTCATGTTCTGGACTTTTCCCACCATATAGTAAAATAATCTTCAAGTACTTATCCCCCATTACTTTTAAGATTCCCCCATATTTTAGCATAAAAAACAAAAAGCCGAAAAAAAAATTTACAAATGTTACAAAGCTTAAAGATTCTTATGGCTAAATAAGCTGAAGCAAAGCTTGGCGAAACTGCTCGCGATCTGCTTCAGTATAAGGTTTTGGACCTTTTGTACGTTGTTTCGACTGACGCATTTTGCCGCTGATATAACGTTGTCCCAAGAGTGCATCGATATTATTCATGGTATACTCCATCCCAGACTGATGCAAGACATGTGCAGCCTTGCTGAGAGTTAAAGAAGCCAACCCATAATCTTGAGTAATCAAAATATCTTTAGATTGAATTAATGACACAATTTTGTAATCTGCCGCATCCATGCCTCGATCTACATAAACGAATTTCACAAATTTAGGATACTCCTTGGTAGAGTAATGGTCAATACTAGTTACAATGACTACCTCTAATCCAAAGTGTTCAGCAATTTCAATCGTGGTATCTTTTACCGGAGAACCATCTCCGTCAATGATCAAACGCATGTTGTCCCACCTTTCCAATTATAGCTAACCAAATGATCATAAATATACTGGACCCATTTTTCACAGTGATCATTACTGCTCCCAAAGCCTTACTCCCCTGCTGTAGGTTAGGTAAAGAAAATAATTCATTCATTGGAAAATGATCATACCTTAAAATAAGCAGTAAGAAAACCATTAAGAGAAATTGATGTGTGATACTTCCTTTGTTTGAGGTTGCATATTTAGCGATAATCCTCTGTTCTGCCTCAATCGCATCTTGTTGATAATACCACTGATTTAACCAGCTGCTGGTGGTGCTGTGGAAAAAGGAAAGGACGCCAATTGCTAACGGAAAAACAGGAGAATAAAACAACGATATTAATCCCAAACTAAACCCCATTAATTGAGTATGCAAAGGATTATCCAAAAGTTTCCCGACCTTTCCCCCGAAAAGCATTGCACAGATTATTCCCAAAAAATACGGCAGGAATAAGTGCGTTGAAAGCGTCTGTTTCCCATACACAGCAGCCGTGTAGAAGGTGCCAAACAAGATTAGAAAATTTCCGCACATACCATTAAAAAAAGTCAGCATATTCACCCATAAAGGGAGGTGCCAGCTTCGCTTAGCAACCTTAACTCCATAAACAGATAGTAAAAAGATTAGACAGAATATCAGAATTGCTATATTTAAATAAACTTCCTTAAACAATATTCTGCCACTGCGTAAAAGAAAAATTGCAACAAAAAATAGACTAAACCAAATCAATTCCTTAGGTGAAAAAACATTTTTCGAAAGATCTTTAAAGTCTAGTTCGTAATGAGGAAAATGACGAATTGTATGATAAGCAAGTACAAAATATAACGTATAAAGCCCTGAAACAATCACTAACTGACCATTAATCGGCAGGCTCAACCCATAAAATAGTGGCAGCAGCAAAATTAGTCCCAATAAGTACGTTTTTCCACCTGTTACTTTTTCACCTTGTGCTTTCTCAAAATAATTAACACTGACATTGGCTGGTGGGAACAACGCAGCACTTAATCCTAAGCAAATACTGGCGAGAATGAAAATGGGCGTATATAGAGTACCTATTAAACTAAGTAACGAGCCGCATCCTCCCAATAACAGCGCCAAAATCAATAGTGTATATTTTTCAATCGAACGCTGAAGACTGCGAATAAGGAATATCCCCGTCATTCGGAAAGTATAAAATAATACGAAAGGCAGTACCGTAATGATATCGCGGCCGTCAATTAAATGAATATACAGTAAATATGGGACGAATATTATTGTATTGGATAAAATAAAAGGGGTCGCCTGTGCAAAACTTTGCCACACGATCTTTATCTTTCCCATCTAGATTCCTCTTTTCTTAATAAGCGATCACGGTTATCGCCTGCTGAAATTCTTGTTTCAAGTGTTCCATTCTATAAGCTTGAAAGGCCTCCTTATGGTTACGCAAAACGCCTCGTAGCTTCATCGGATTGTATTCCTCCACTAATTGATTCTTTAATACAAAATCTCTCGTTAAGCGCCACTCGTAATAGTAACCAAGGGGACGACAATGGTAGCGAGTTCCTTGAATCTGCTGTTCTTCAAACCGACGATGCGTATGGCCAAATACCACATCAGAAATATTACCATACTGATTCAACAATTGTCCTAAAGAAGCTGCACCTAAAAAGGCATTTAACTGGTTCCAAACTTGATATTTCCCCTCTAAACGTACGATAAACTGTTTTTGCGGGACAAAATGAGTCGCTAAAATCACCTGATAGTTTTCTTTTTCCAAATGCTTCAGTATGGGATCCAGCTGTTGTAAAATTCGCTGATTCACTGTGGGATCATCCCCAGAACGCATAATAACCCGATCGTACCAATACAAACGTTTCATTGAAGCTATTTTTTTCTGGTCCTGCAAATCAGAAAACTGATAATCATACCAGCCATTCAAACCCAGTAAAACGGTTGAATCATTTAACGGCAAGTACCGAAAATTCAAAAAATGGCTGTCAGGATAGTGTTCGATCATCTCTTCACCAACAATACTTCCCATTTCATGATTTCCCAAATTGAAAGTTGTCTCAAAACCTCTTTTGCGGAAATACTCATTAATCGATAATGTCTGTTTAATTTTATTAGCACTATCTCCAGCAAAGTGCAGCCGAGTAATATTTTTCTCCTGTAACGTCTCCAATAGAAGAGTCAATTCTGCTTCTTCAAAATGATTAATATCCGCATGAAGATCACTAATAATCGCCAGCTTTCCCATCCAATCATCTCCTTTAGTTTACTCCTAAATATAGAACCAAAAAATACCCAATTTATAAGATAGCCTGCGTAAAGATTATGCTATACTAAAGGTAGTAAGTAAAGGAGGATCGCCTATGGTTACCTATTCGCAGTTGAAAAAAGATTTGTTGCAAGCGCTCGATCTGCACATCGATATTTTGAAAGAAGTCGATGATATCTGTCCAGAACAGTTGCCAGGTTTTTTATTCATGATGCGCAGTTTAGGTTTCATGTTAGATCGAGCACCGAGAGTTTTGGCAGAGGAAGATTTGGAAGAACTGTACTATGTCATGTTCCAGTATTACAGCTTACTAACTGAGCTGAAGTACAATTTAACGTTAAATTTTCCATATGCTACCCTTCAAGGCGCTCCCTTGCTAGATTTAGTCCGTCAATTTCCTACTACTTTCGAAAAAGAAATGAAACAATGGTGGGAAGAAAAAACGGGGCTGGTAGTAGAAGAAACTAAGCAGACCATCGGAATCAAAGAATTTGAATATTAAAAACCTATGAAAAAGGATTCGCTTGCTCCATTAATCGGGTCCTTTTTCATAGGTTTTTAATAGGCATCTGAACTATTAGCGATAGTAACCAGTAGATAATAACATGATTTGCTGCTGGTAGTATTTTCATGAGTGGTTGATGGACGGACTACTTTCTTAAGCAATATTACGTTTAAACTATATCTGCTTTCGTTCCCTTTAAGTATAAGCATTCATTATATACTTGGTAAAACCTCAACCTGTAAAAGTTGCTGAAATCCAGTCTTTAATACCGTCACTGTTTTTCTCATGCCAAGGGATTACTTGTGGTCTGTCTGTACAAGTGATGAAAACTTACAATGATAAACATTTGCAAAACTTTTCTGCTTTGTCATGTTACTACTTTTTTATACAAACAACTTTACTGGTAACGTTCCAACAATTTTTTTTGATGGCTCTCCATAATATCTTCTAACGATATATTGTATTTGTCTGCCAGAATAAATAAATTATCCAACACATCCCCCAATTCCTCAGTTAAATTATCTAATTGTTCCTGATCCGTTGTCAGCCTCTCATCTGGACGATCTCGACCGATTTCAATGGTCCGAATGGCACGGGCAACTTCACCAACCTCTTCTGTTAAAAAATTAGCGCGAATAAAAGGTGGATACTGATACCAGCTGCGCTCCTTGTAAAATTCACTGATCCATTCTTGGTATTGATTAATATCCATTTTCTATCTCCATTCTGCTATACTGAGTAAAAAAGAAGCGAGGTCTTTTATGAATATAGCGGTATATTGTGGTGCTAGTGTTGGTAATGAACGAGTTTATAGTGAAAATGCTCGTACTTTAGGGACTTGGATTGCTGAAAATGGGCATCAACTGATTTATGGCGGTGGTAAAGCAGGTCTGATGGGTGTGCTTGCCAATACTGTCTTAGAAAATGGCGGCAATGTCATTGGCGTAATTCCTACTTTTCTGCAGGAACGCGAATTGGCCCATCCCCATTTAAATGAATTAATTGTCGTTGAAACCATGTCCCAGCGTAAAAACCAAATGATTGCAGCTGCCGATGTCTGCATCGCCTTACCTGGAGGCCCGGGTACTTTAGAAGAAATCAGCGAGGCTATTTCTTGGGCCCGAGTAGGACAAAATGATAGCCCATGTATTTTCTATGATACCAATGATTATTATCGTCCGCTACAAGACTTTTTTGACAAAATGGTAGCGACTGATTTTTTATCTATTGATGACCGCAGCAAAATGATGTTTGCTCATTCAATGCAGGAAATTGAGCAATTTATTACCGCTTATGAGCCCCCTCAAGTAAGGAAATATTAAGGATAAATAAAAGAGAGCTGGTCTTGGTTGATGATGAGAACAGCTCTTAAACAACTAAAATTCCTTTTTTTCATTATGTTGGAAGATACTTCTTCAATTTGTTTATACTATACCTTTGTCATTTTCAGAATTCCATAATACTTCTATTTGAAACATCGACATGTTCACACAGAATGAATGTTGACTGGTATTTTTTTTACTGATCTTCTCTCTTTCACAGACATTATATATCCGTTGAAAAACTATTTTGAGGTAACAAAAAAGTATCAGCAATAACTACCAATACTTTATTTGAGTATTCCTATTTTCTTTTTAGTAAACAACCAGGGTAAAATTGCACAACAGCTGAGTGCCCCAATAAAGCTCAGTCCAAAGTAAAGAAACAACAATAGAAAACTTGCCGATTTTTCAGCTAAAATCAGTGAACCAAAGGTGCTGACTAAGAACCAGTAAATAGTGTATATTCCTAACTGCTCATATCTTCCCACTAGCCATTTTTGTGTAAATAAATAGGTTAATGCAAAGAAAACCAACAGTCCACCATAGCCCAGCACAGCATACAAAGTCATGCTTCTCTTTAAAACCTCGATTAAACTACTAATAAGTACAGCACCTACAACAAAGAAAAAGTAACTCATTTGCTTTCTCATCATACCTACCTCTTTCTTTAGCCTGCTAACATTCCTAAAACTATTAGCAGTCCAGCTAACAACAGATTAACCGCAAAAGCATACTTATTCTTCATATTTAATCCATTACCAAAATGCATATCCTTTATTACAAAAAAACGAGGATCAGATGGAAAAAAGAAACCTGTTTGTCTTTTGTTTTGATATAAAGTCGGCACACTGGCTAAAGGATAAAGTAATAATAATAATCCGAATATAGAAATAAGCATGTTGATTCCTTCTTTCTTAGTGCTCTTCGATAAATTAGTAAAATGCTATAATGATTGAAAACAGTTAACATAAAAAAATCAGTTGCGTCATATCGGTCGCATGTTCTGTTTGCAAGATGCCAACGATAACAAGAAATGAATTTTAACTACTCAGGTTGAACGAATGTAAAAAACAAACGTCACCTTAGCCTATTAACGTAAGAATTTATTCTTTGTAATTGCTCTTTTAATCGGTTTATTTTCTGTTCCTTTCGCTTTTCTAAGTGTCATATCCATATCAAAAGAATCTTTATGAAACAAGCAAATTACTCAGCTGACTCATCTAGTAAGGTTACAATATCTCGTTTGATTAAACTTTGCATACTTTCTTTATATTTCGATAATTCCAGCTACTCCATTTTATTTATTACCAAAGGTTTTAAGTCTGGACGAACGTTTAGCAATTCTCTCAGATAGGGAATACACTGACGAACCGTAATAGAATTTTCATCATCCAAAATAGTTAATATTTCGAGCAAGTGTCCATCCAACTGTTGCTGTTTGTCCCACTGTACCGTCTTCATCAATAATTTAAAGCATCTAGCACGATTGCAGGAATTTCGTCCCTTTAGCCCTTTTAAGTAAAGCGGCCAATACTGATACATTTCATTGCTTTCGTTGCAGCGTATCTCCAATTTTTTAAATCGCTGCAGGGAATCCTTTGTGTCCTTTGCAGCTAGGATCTCTTCAATTTCTTTTTTCACCATACCTCACCCCTGCCTTTCATTTTATCTCTGTCGGAAGTTCTTTAAAAGAGTAAACAAAAAACAGTTTCTCCACGAGTTGAAGTCTCTGCTTTTACACGTTGGATTTATTTTTGAGAGCCAGAACAAGCAAAATAATTCCGACCATTACTACCGCTGCCAGAGTTATCCAGCAGTAAGGTGCCGGGATCAAAAGATTCAAAAGTATTGCTGCAAACATTAAGTATAGTATTGTTTGATCTTTCATTCTTCCTGCCTCATTCCTATATACTAAGGAAAGAATAACAAAAAGAAGTCATTTGCAGTCATAAATGTCCGAAACGGTCGAAAAATGATCTTAAACGAACCTTCTTCCACTTTTCGTCAATCAGAAAGTCATTTAATCTATTTTTCAAATTCTTTCAGGTGCTACCTCAAATTTAGCTCTCACAAGCACTTACTGTCTTCCCTGAAGCTCCTTTTTCATTCTTTCTGAGAATCCTAAAAATAGATCAACTGGTACCAATGCTAAACCAAACGATTCAGGATCTTCATCTCCCAAGAGTACAAAGCCATCTCCTTTTTTTATATTAAAAATATCCTGGGCCTCTTTTGGGATGGCAATTTGTCCTCGTTCTTGAACTTCCACTACTCCAAACATATGCTTGCCCTTGGGTGCAATCTTAGTTAGAGAATCCTCTTCATTGAAACGCATTAAATCATCCACTGTAACATCGTATAGATTCGCCAATGCCATCGTATTCACTAAATCGGGCATCGAATCCCCAGATTCCCATTTAGCCATTGCCTGACGAGTGACACCAATTTTTCCAGCTGCCTCCTCCAGAGTATAATTGTACTGCATTCGCAAAAAACGCAAATTTTTCTGAATCGTAATTTTCTTCTGATTTCTCATGCTTTTCAAACCTCCTGCCTTTATTCTAGCAGAAACGACAATCAGCTAGTACAGCAAATACACATTGTTTATTTTAGTCACCTCCGCGTAATAAAAAACCAGATACCAACTACTTCTTTCTAGCTGAAAGAGCATTGATACCTGGAACTTTTTATTAACCTAATTCTGGAAACAATAGATGTAAGACATTTAGTGTTAAACGACGGCCTTTTCCAGCATAAGGATAAATATGCATGTGCATGGCTGGATTGAAGTTTGCTTCAATAATCCCATAATCCCCTTTATCCTCAAAAGGTTTATCCTTATCTGGGATGATCAAATCAATCCCGCTTATTTCAGCTCCCAAGGCTTCCACAGCAGCAATTGCTATTTCTTTATAGCTTTCGTGCATTTCATCGGTGATATCAATGGAGTCGCCTCCGGTAGAAATATTGGAATTCTCTCTTAAAAAGACTTGTTGCTGAGAAGCAGGTACACTATCGATAGTAAAACCTTGTTCTTTGAGCATGAGTTTTTCCAATTCACTCAACTGGATTAATTCTAACGGCGAACGATGATGAGTACCGCGCAAGGGATCTTGATTTTTCTCATCAACTAATTGCTTAATCGTTTTATTTCCATCGCCTACTACATTAGCCGGAATTCGCAACAGCACTGCTTTTACTTGATGATCAATCACGAAGAAACGATACTCAGTTCCTTCCATAAACTCTTCTATCAGAACTGAATTGTCTTCCTTAAAAGCAATTTTTAAACCAGCTATATAATCCTCTAATGAAGCACCTTCTTTAAAGATAGTGATGCCTAATCCATAGTTAGTAGACTTAGGCTTGATAACAAACGATTGCTGAGCGTAGCGCGGATAAGCCTTTCGAGCCTTCTCAATTGAAGTAAAGGTTTCTCCTAAGGGAACTCTAAAACCTGCCTGCTCCAATACCATTTTAGTCACTGTCTTATTTTCCATTAACAAAGGTGAAATATAGGTATCTTTGCTGGTCATATTGGCATTCTTCACATATTCTTTATGATCATCGTGCTTTAATAAAACGAATTGGTCACTGCGGTCCATTACATTAAATTCTAATCCCATTTGAATAGCGTCAAACAATAAATTCTGTGTAGATAATTCCATCTCCGCAAAACCTGCTAGTTGGTAAGAGCGTGCATAAGCTTCTTCATAGTATCGTTGACCTAATTCTCTGCCTAGTGCTGCTTGTCCCTCTGCTTCATCAGCCTTCAACAAACGAGCAGCCAGCGTCAGCTCTGGTTGTTCTAACCATTCTTGATAGTTGCTTATGAGATCATTTACAGGAAGCTCTAGCTCCTCAACCATCTGCTGCATTTTGACAAATAACTGCCTGCCTTCTTCTAAATGAGCAGTTTGCTCATAAGGATGCTCTAACGATACCTCATCATTTAGTTGATTTCCTTGCTCCACCCATTCATCTGCTGGCATCTGCTCATCTGTCCACAATAAATACAGCATAAACAAATGAATAAATTCAATCGCTTCTTTATTAATTCCTACACGTTCGAAAGGGTTTAAATCAATGTTGCGTAATTCAACGTAACGGATTCCTGTATGGAACAAATCAGCTACTTTTTTTCCCCCACGCATGCGAATAGGCGCATAAAATTCTTTTTCTTCAGAAAGTCTTCCTTGTGCAACATTTTCAGCCAAGTCTTCACTGTAGCGATCCAACGAAGCATAAGATACCTTCACATTCGGCTTGTTTACATAGCCGAATGGGCTAGTTCGAATACTGCGAACAGGTTCATTAGGACGATCTTCATCGACAAAATAACCTGTTTCACTAATTGGTGTTGCACCAAACAAATAAGTCAACAACCAGCGATAACGCAAAAAGTTACGAGCAATTTTCATATACAGTTCCGTTTTAAAGGCTTCAATACAGGTGAATTCTGTTTGTACTTGAAACAATTCTTTTACCAAATCTAACCCATATTCAAAGTTGAAATGAATGCCGCTAACCATTTGCTTGCGTTTACCATATTCGCGAGCTAAGAAACGACGATATAATACATCCTCATGTCGTTCCAGTTTAGCAATCACAATGTCTTCTTCTTTCTCAGGTAAAACGGGTGGCATGGATAGTGGCCACATCATTTCATTTTCTGGCATACTCCGCTGAGCAACATCATGAATAGCTGTTAAAGTAGCCAATACTTCGTCGGCTGAATCACTAACTGGTGTAATTAATTCTAACTGCGTTTCAGAAAAATCTGTTTGAATATACGGATGAAAACTTCGATTACCTAAATTTTTTGGATGATCAGTTTTAGCTAGTTGGCCCTGCAGGTCAACCCGTTGATTTTCTTTCTCTATTCCAAATCGTGCTTGCAACAACCACGGTTTTACTTTTTCTTGGCGCATCATTTCTTTGATTTCCATTTATGCAGGCCTCCTCATCACGCCTATTATATAGAATTATTGACTGAAAAAGAATGGAAATGCTTAAATTTATTTTTTCAAGATGAAACTATGGTTCATTCCGGACACTTTTGAATCAAGCGGATCACTACTTCTTCTCCTTTTCAGTCAACACCTATTGCTACATGATAGAAAACAAACCTTTAATATCATTTCACTGATAGGATAGTCCCCTGCACCCAATCTCAAACTTAAACTCCTACTACTTGTATATAACTACGATCACACTGGACGGTTCTTCATCTTAAATAAAATTTGCGATTCATTGTTTGTCTACGATGATAGGACATCCCTTCGTTTCACTAGTGGATGTCTCTTAAGAAAAGTGCTCCCTTACATCGTTAGTTCACAGCTTGAATCTTAATTTCAGATGCTACTGATGTACGAACAAATCTCCAAATAATACATTAATTCCTATACACACAATAATACTTGTGTGTATAGCTAATCCAATTACAAAATTCACTTCTGAAATTCCAATTTTGAGGCTTTAATCATTTGGTGAAAGCAGTGTCTGACTCGCGTCCTACTGTGAATAAAACTATTTCTTAACTCTTTTACCTCTTATTTTTCCTCTGCAAGGTCTGTCCAACTATTGAAATATCTTGTAATTAAGGATTATCATTGGTTAATGTCTATCCATCTTTCTTACGATGCATTAGATCATTCTTAAATCTTGTTCTAGTACTTATGTTCTGTTTTGAGAACAACCACTCTCCTTAATCTGCTGCATAAAGCGACCAACCTTTATGATCCAACAAAATTAGTATAAAAGGAATTGGCTCTCTTCCATTACATTTACTTATGTATCCATAATAATCATTCGTTTTACTAATATAAATGCTATTGATATAATACGTACAATAAAAAATGAAGGGTTCTAGTAGAGATGGAAGAAAAAGAATGGGTATCACAACAAGAAAATATGCGAACGCTTGCTAACAAAACTGTATTTAAAGATGGGGTTAAAGATGGAATACCTATCGGAATTGGGTATTTTGCTGTTGCATTTTCATTGGGGATTACCGTTAGAAATGCTGGGATGTCCGCTTTTCAAGGCTTTTTGATGAGTCTGTTAAATAATGCTTCTGCTGGACAATATGCCGCTTTGGTTGTGATTGCAGCTAAAAGCTCTTATTTAGAATTGGCATTGGTTACATTGATTACCAATGCTCGCTATTTATTAATGGGCTGTGCTTTAAGTCAACGTTTATCACCACAAATGCCCTTTAGCCATCGCTTTTTTTTGAGTTTCGACATCACTGATGAGTTATTTGGCTTAATGATCGCACGTTCTGGTTATTTGAATCCTTATTATATGTATGGTGCTGTAACAGCTGCTGCTCCCTGCTGGGCTATTGGCACTGCAATTGGCGTTGTGTCAGGTAATATCCTGCCGCTTCTACTGGTCAGTGCACTAAGTGTGGCTCTGTACGGCATGTTCTTAGCCGTCATTATACCTCCAACGCGTACAAATAAGGTATTGGGTGCTTTGGTGTTAGGAAGTTTTGCTGCTAGTTATGTTACTGCAAAAGCACCGATTATTGCTAACATCTCTAGTGGTTCGCGAACAATTATCCTAACGGTCATTCTTTGTACCTTGGCTGCAATCTTATTTCCAATCAACAAAGAAGGTGAAAGACATGCCTAACATCTATGTATATATTCTGATAATGTCTGTAGTCACCTACAGTGTCCGCCTATTACCATTAACTCTTCTACGAAAACCCATTAAAAACATTTTTATTCAATCCTTTTTACACTATGTGCCTTATGTCACTTTAGCGGTAATGACTTTTCCGGCTATCCTAGAGGTCACCCAAGTTCCCTTAGCCGGTTTATTGGCTTTGCTAGCTGGAAGTCTTGCTGCTTGGTATCAGGGCAATCTTTTCCAAGTAGCCATTGTTTGTTGCGCTACAGTACTTATAGTAGAAGCTTTGCTCATTTAAAAAAGCTTATTCGTCTAGTCAGCAGCTGCTGTCTGTTCGAATAAGCCCTTTTTAGTCTTCTTTCAATAAGCCTTTGAATAAGCCTACTGCGAAATCATTTGGATCAAAAGTTGCCAAATCATCAATTTTTTCACCTAAACCAACTAACTTTACTGGTAAATGCAGTTCATTGCGAATTGCCAAGACAATCCCCCCCTTTGCTGTTCCGTCTAACTTGGTTAAGACCAGCCCAGTTACGTCAGTAGTCTCTTTAAACTGCCGAGCTTGTGACAGAGCGTTTTGCCCAGTAGTTGCATCGACAACTAACAAAACTTCATGAGGTCCCGTCGGATACTCTCGTTGAATCACTCGTTTGATTTTTTCCAGCTCATTCATCAAATTAACTTTGTTTTGCAAACGGCCTGCTGTATCAATCAACAAGACATCATAATTCTCATTTTTGGCTTTTGCTACTGCGTCATAGACAACGGCTGCCGGATCACCCCCAGCATTGCCCCGAACAACTTCTACACTAGAACGTTGCCCCCAAACTACCAGTTGATCAATAGCTCCAGCTCGGAAGGTATCTGCTGCAGCCAGCAAGACTCTCTTTCCTTCTGATTTATACTGATGGGCCAGCTTACCAATACTGGTAGTTTTTCCCGTCCCATTTACACCAACAAATAGAATGATTGATAAACCTTCAGGCTGCAGATTCAATCGGTTATTCTCATCGATCCCTTCAGCTTCATAAATATCTACCAATTTTTCAATGATAACATTCTGAATTTGAGAAGGCTTCTTCGCGTTTTTCAGCTTCACTTCTTGTCGCAAGGAATCAGTCAACTTGATTGCTGTATCAAAGCCTACATCAGCTCCGATCAAAGTCTCCTCTAATTCTTCGAAGAACTCTTCGTCAACTCGGCGGAAACGAGCAAATAATTCGTTCATCCGGTCGCCGAAAGACTTACGCGTTTTTTCTAACCCTTTATCGTATTTTTCTTGAGCTGAGGTTTCAACAGGCTCCAACAATTCTTCTATTACTTCCTGTGTTTCAGTAGGTGCATCTAGCTCTTCTTCTGGCAAAATTTCCGTTGATTGAGATTCCTCCACAAGTGTTTCTTCTGCGTCCTCAGTCTCTAGCGTAGGAGCCTCTGGTACTGTTTTCTCAAAAGACTCAGTTAAATCCTTCGTATTCGTTGGAGTATTAGCATCTACAGTTTCCTCAGGCGTCTCATTTGTTTCATTTTCCGCAGTTTGGCTATCAATTTCACTGGTTTCTGTTTCTGGCGATTCATTGGATTCAGGTGTTTCCTGCTCTTCCTTTTTCTCACTCATGAAGGCATTTTTTATTCGATCAAATAGTCCCATCGTTTCCTCCTAGTTCAAAACAAATTTTTCGATGGCTAAAGCAACACCATCGGCTTGGTTGGTAGCTGTAACGTGATCGGCTGCAGTCTTTACATCTTCCGTAGCATTTTCCATTGCTACGCCTATTCCAGCATATTCAATCATTGGTAAATCATTGGCTTCATCACCTAACGTTAACATTTCACTAGCACTGATTCCCAACTCTTTGCCTAAAACTTCTAAGCCATATGCCTTCGTGACACCATTGGGCATGAATTCCAGTAAGTTAGGACGTGTTTTGCAAACTTCATAACGTTCGATATATTCTACCGGAATTTCAGCCATTTTTTCATCTAAATAGTCAACATCGATTGCTGCAACTACTTTATTGTACAAAGTATTATCAGTTAATTCTTCAATTACTACCGGAAAGTAAGTAACTTTTTTATTCATAGTTGGGTATAAAGAAGTATGTTTTGGAGCAGTAGCAAGCTGTAGACAACGAGCATCTGACAAAATATCCATCGGTAAAGGCAGCTCAGTGAATAGATCATAAATATCTTGAACTTGTTCTAAATCTAGCGCTGTTTTCCCTAATAAATCACCCGTATTATTTTTTTGAATTAGCCCGCCGTTAAAGGTAATAGAGTAATCTCCCTCTTCCATCAAATTCAATTCTTCTAAATAATCACCAATAGCAATTAAAGGTCGGCCGGTACAAACAACAATTTTTACGCCTTGTTCTTTGGCTTTGGCCAAAGCTTGTTTATTTTTATCAGAAATCGTTTTGGCATCCGTTAGTAATGTGCCGTCTAAATCAATTGCTACTAATTTTATCATGGGACTGTTCCTCTCCAGTTTCAAATTTTCCACCTTCATTTACCTGTTCCAGACGAACCGAGATAATCTTCGATACACCGGATTCCTGCATGGTAACCCCATACAAAACATCTGCCGCTTCCATCGTTCCCTTACGATGGGTAACAACAATAAATTGAGTATCATCTTCAAATGAACTTAAATAGCGGCCAAAACGTGAAACGTTCGCTTCATCCAAAGCTGCTTCCACTTCATCGAGTACACAAAACGGCACTGGTCGAACTTGGATAATTGAAAACAGTAAAGCAATTGCAGTCAATGCTCGTTCTCCACCTGAAAGCAAGGATAAGCTTTGCAGCTTCTTGCCTGGAGGCTGGGCTTCAATTTCAATACCAGTATTCAACAAATCATTTGGGTCCGTCAGCAATAGTTCTGCCCGACCGCCGCCAAACATGTTAGGAAAAACTTGCTTGAATTGTTCACGAATCGCCTGGAAAGTGGTGTAAAAACGTGATTTTACTTCATCATCCATTTCATCCATCGTTTCAAACAATTGTTCCTTGGCTGATAAGAGATCATCTCTTTGAGTGGTTAAAAAATCATAACGTTCTTCTACCTGCTCATATTGCTCAATCGCATTCAGGTTGACGGGACCTAATTTTTCAATTGCTTGCTTCAAGCGCGTTACTTCCTGTTGAGCCGGATCAACATCAATCGTCACATCTGCCATTTCTTCAGCTGCTACAAAGCTCAAGCTGTATTCTTCCTGCAAGTAATCCAGTTCATTATCTAATTGCAATTCTAAACGATTTTTTTGTACGTCAGCCTGTGATTGACGGGCCAACAACTCCTTTTGTTCACGGTTTGCCAGTGTCAGCTCCCCATCAGCCTGATCCACTTGCTGCTGCAATCCTTGACGAGTTTGCTTCCAATCAGTCAATTGATTAACCAATTCTCCATGGGCTGCTTCTAACTCTGTTAAACGCTCATTCAAACTGTCCACTGTTTCTTCATGGGTCGAAGAATCATTTGATAAAGCCAGCAATTGGTTCTCTAAACTTTCCATTTCATTTACCAGCACAGTTAGTTGCTGGTGCTGCATGATTTGCTGCTGATTTAAATGATTCAACTGTTCTTCCATTACTGCGCGATCCGCCTGCAATCCGCTTAATTGGGTAGCCAAAGTAGTACGTCGTTCCTCCAGCAGATCACTTTCCTGATTTAATTGCTTAATTTCCTGATCAATCCGCTGTTGTTCAGCTTGTAATTGTTCAGCTTGCGCTTCTAATTGCGTTTTTTGCTCCTGATATTCGTTCAAAAAATGATCTAATTCTTTTGCTTCATAAGAAAAGAGGGATTGCTCTTTTTTCAAACGAGTTAATTCAGTTTCCAAACGCTCTAGTTCACTTTGCGCCTCTTGATAGGTTAAACGAGTTTGCTCTCCATTGGTACGTAAGGCTTCAATTTGAGCCGCTTGTTCTTGAATTGATTGCTGCATTTGCTTTACCAAGAGCTCTTTATTTTTTAAGTCACGATTGAGTTCTTCATAACGCTTCGTCAATGTGGTTAATTCGTGACCTTGATTAAACAGATTTCCTCGATTCCCTTGCTTAGTCGCTCCCCCGGTCATAGAACCACCAGCATTCATAACGTCGCCTTCTAAGGAAACAATCCGAACTTGATAATGCAGCTGCTTTGCTAATTGGTTCGCACTATCTAAGTCTTGCGCAATAACAATACCACCTAGCAGGTTTTCCATAACTGTTGAAACTTTTTGCTCAAAGGAAACCAACTGGCTGGCTACGCCGATAAAACCCTCGTGCTCTTTGATAGCCTGATAATGATGATTTGCCAGACTACGTGGTTTAATTGTTGTCAAAGGCAAGAAAGTTGCACGTCCGCTGCGCTGCTGACGTAAATAGGTGATTCCCTTACGTGCATCTGCTTCATTCTCCACAACAACATGTTGTGCTGCTGCTCCTAAAGCCGTTTCAATTGCCAACGCATATTTCTGAGGTACTTCCATCAGCTCAGCTACCGCTCCAACTACACCTGAAAGCTTGTCTTTGTGCTGTAAGACACTGCGTACTCCTTGATAGAAGCCACTGTAATTTTCTTGAATTTCTTGCAGGCTCTTCTTGCGGGCACGTACTTGCTGTACTTGATTCATCAGTTCATACATTAATTGTTGCTCATGCTGCAGACGTTTTTGCTGCTTGGCAGTTTCTTCTGTCAATTGGCGGTATTGTTGTTGTTCGTCAGTCAACTGAGTTCCAACTGTTTCTGCTCGCTCCTGAGCCGCTTGTTGTTTTGTCTGTATTTCTTTTAGCTGAGTCTGTAAAGCTTCAAAACGAGAGACACTTTGCTGATTCTTAGCAGTTTCCTGAGTATATTGACGTTCTAGGTACTTCAATTCATTGCTAACATTTGCCTGCTCTTGCATCAGTTCGACATAAGTGCCTCGTAAGTCTTCCAATACTTCTTTGGTTGATTTTTGGTACTTAATCGCTTCTGCTGTTAACTGCTGAATTTCAGCATCTAATGTTGCTTTTTCTCTTTGCTTTTGCTGCTGTTGCACCTCTAGCTGTTGAATTGATGCTTCAACTGCAGCTTGCTTTTCTTGGTTTTGATCCAATGATGCTTGATACTCTTCGCTGGTTTTTTGCGTATTTTTCGATCGCTCACTTAACAGCTCTTTTTGTCCTTCGGTCTGTTTCAACGCTTCAGTTAAATGCAGCAGCTGCTGTTGACCATTTTCCAGCTTTTCATCTAGCTTGCCACGTTTTTCACGCAGTAGTCCTAGTTGTTCTTCCGTTCGACGAATAAACTGGGAGCGTTCCTCAACCGTTGCCGAAAGACTTTCAAATTCCTGGCAGGCAATCTCCCAAGCTTGTTTGTTTGCTTTGATTTTTGCCACTGTTAAACTGACATCCGTTTCAGTCAGCTGTTCTTTTAAGTTCAAAAATTCTTTGGCTGCCTCACTTTGAGCTGCTAAAGGGGTCAATTGATCTTCCAGCTCATAAATAATGTCTTGAACACGGTTCAAATTGTCTTCTGTTTCAAACAATTTTTGTTCCGCTTTGCGTTTACGCTGTTTGTATTTCAGCACTCCTGCAGCTTCTTCAAAAATCCCTCGGCGATCTTCGGGCTTGCTGCTGAAAATTGCCTCAACTTTACCTTGAGAAATGATTGAAAAAGATTCTTTACCTAAACCGGAGTCCATAAACAAATCCTGAATATCCTTTAAACGGCAAGCTTTTTTATTGATGAAAAAATCACTTTCTCCCGTTCGACGGTAGCGCCGGGTAACACTGACTTCGCTAAAATCCAAAGGCAAATAGTGATCTGTATTATCCAAAACAACGGTAACTTCAGCAATATTCAATTGTTTTCTTGCTTCTGAACCTGCGAAAATGATATCCGGCATTTTGCCGCCTCGCAGGCTTTTTGCTGATTGTTCTCCTAATACCCAACGAATGGCTTCAGTTATATTGCTTTTCCCACTGCCATTGGGTCCAATTACTGCTGTTACACCTGTTTCGAATTCAATTTTGGTGCGTTCAGCAAAGGATTTAAATCCAGCTATTTCTATACGTTTCAAATACACGAAAGGTGGTACCTCCAATTATGCTTTAAGAGCTGCCAAGGCCTTAGCTGCAGCATCTTGTTCTGCTAGTTTCTTTGATTTGCCTTTTCCAGAACCGATCATCCGATCATCCACATATACTTCAATCGTAAATGTTCGTTCGTGAGCCGGGCCTTCTTCACTAACTAAGCGATAGTCAATCGTCACATCACCGCTTTTTTGCAAAACTTCCTGCAAACGGGTTTTGTGATCCATTTCTCGGGTAAATTCCCCAGCTTCAATTCTTGGGAAAATAACTGACTGAATAAATCTCAAAGCGGCTTCATACCCTTGATCTAAATATAAAGCACCTAGAAAAGATTCAAATAGGTCGCATAACAATGATGCGCGATTACGACCACCAGAGTTCTCCTCACCTTTACCTAACCATACGTATTGATCAAAATGACATTCTTTTGCAAACTTAGCCAAGCTGTCTTCACGCACAATTGCCGAACGCAACTTTGTTAATTTACCTTCTGGCACATCTGGGTATTGACGATACAAGTAATGAGAAACTTGCAGTTCTAATACAGCATCTCCTAAAAATTCTAAACGTTCGTTATCAGAAAGCTGCATATTGCGATGCTCATTGACATAGGACGAATGAGTAAAAGCTTGTTCTAGTAACGTGACATCTTGGAAGACAATGCCGTAGCGTTCTTTTAGCTCGTTGATCAATTGCGTATCCATTGGCTACATTCCTTTTTTAAAGTTTTACATCACGATCTATTATACTGTTTTTTGGTAAATTTTTAAATGAGAAGTGATAATAGTAAGAAAAACTTGAAAAACGAAGAAATTTTTCTGCTGCGAATAAGTAGTCCCAAATTTTTTTCAAAAAACTACAAAGTTTCTATTTACAATAAAATTACTTATGTTACAATATCATTACAAAAACATTAAGGAGTGGTTACTTTGAAAAAATGGTTATTGTTAGGTGCGTGTGTGTTGGCTTTTCCTATGACTGTTAACGCTGAATCAACTGAAGTAAATGGAAATGGAGCAGTTTTAGCGGCTCAAGAAGAAACGGTTATATCTACAGAGGACAGCAGCCAAACAACAACATCAACTGAGCTCACTAATGATTCAAAAAATACAGGAACAAGCGGCTCTGCAACAGAGCAGGAACCAATCGTACCTGCTACTGAAGAACAAAACCAATCTTCTGTTGAAAAGGTTTCTGGAAAAAAGGCTGAAGATATCCAAAAAGAAGTCATCAAGGGTATTGAAAAGGATTCAGGGATTAAAGCAACTAAAGAACAATCAGCCAATATTAGCGCTCAACAATGGCGTGAAGCTCTATACGAAATTGGTGGAAACTTACTATCTAAAGAAGAAATTGATGGCTACACTGATCAGCAATTATTGGATGCTCAAACCTTATTTGAGCGTTATAACTACGACACCGTTGGTATGGATGCTAGTAGCTTTGCTCGGTTGTTAAGAGCGTTATACCAGGATAAAACAATTTCTTATGATGAAGCGGCTAAGGCCTTAGCTTTTAATCCCAACAATTATAAAAGCAGCCTTGATATGATTTCAGATATCGATCAATTGCAAGCTTACTTAAAAGTAATGTACCCTGCTAACAGTAGCTTTTGGGGAATTCGGGATCTGACAAATGATGAACTAATTGCTATCTTAAAGCAAATTGCACCTTTCCAGCAAAAAATTATTGAAGAACAAGGCAGCTTATGGCCAGGAGTTATTGCCCTAATCTCTAATTATGCTGAAAAAGGATTGCCAGCTACTTCAACTGACCAAAGTGATCATACAAGTACCAGCACATCAGAATCAGCTGGAAACACCGTTAATAATGGAGCTACAACACCTTCCTCTTCTGAAACTCAAACTGTCATTCAAAAGCTGTTGCCAAAAACTGGTGAACAAAAAACAACTTGGATGATTGTTATCGGCTTAGTGATCATTGGGGCTGTAGCCTATATCTGGCTACGAAAAATTCGTCCCCGTCATTAATTTTTTTATTCAACCTAAACAGGACTAGTAGTTGGATAAACCTAAAAAAGATCGTTCACAAGTTGCGAACGATCTTCTCTTATGATAAAAACTCATGGTATAAACGTTCCACGTTTTGATAAAAGATTTTCTCACGCTCACTAGCAGAGAATCCTGCTTCTCGTAAAGCCTGCTCGATTTTTTCAATTGACCGAATATCCGATAACTCCGGATGCTCTTCAATCCCATCGAAATCTGATCCAAGACCCACACATTCTATGCCGCCAATTTGAGTGAAATGTTGAATATGATGCATTAGGCCTTCGATAAGCGATTGCTGACTGTTTGACGGACGAATAAAAGCTTCGTAATAATTCATACCAATTACTCCACCCCGATCACCAATTCCACGAATCAGTTCATCTGATAAATTACGGGGATGATTACAAACTGATCGAGCATTAGAGTGGCTAGCTACAAAGGGGCGTTTAGTATACATTAAAACATCCCGTACTAATTGATCTGAACCATGAGATACATCAATGATCATTCCCAGTTCTTCCATACGTTGGACAATTTTTATTCCGATTTCTGTTAATCCCTTTTGTTTGGTATCCAATGTTTGTAACGCGTCATTCCAATAAAGTGCATTCGGAAACCCAATTTCATTCTCAAAATTCCAGGTTAAGGTCAACATACGTACGCCCAAATCATAGAACTCCTCCAGCCGATCTAAACGGCCAGCTAGCGGCGCCCCCTCTTCCATCGTCAGAAGTGCACTTAAACGCCCTGCTGCCTGATTTTCTTCATACTCAGCCATCGTGGTAATTGGTCGAATCAAGTCAGTATTTTTCCCCATTTCGGTATGATAGCAGGCTATCATTTCGCGACAGACCTGATAGGGATCATCTACCTCGTCCAAAGGAATAAACATTGCAAAGTTTTGCAGAACGGTTGGACTCTCCTTCATCCGAAATAAATCAATTTGAAAATTGTTTTCTCTTAGTTCAGTACCTGTTGCCTGATAGATTTTCATGATCGTATCACAGTGCATATCAATCGCTCTCATTTTTCCTCCTCAACGAAAAAACGCAAAATCCTGCGATTCTGCGTCTTTACTCTTATCCTTGATTTTCCATAATGTAGTCAACTGCAGCACCAACGGTTTCGATTCTTTCTGCATCTTCATCAGAAATTTCTGTACCAAATTCATCCTCTAATTCCAGAACAAATTCCATAATACTGATTGAATCTGCATTTAAATCATCCTTGATGCTTAACTCAGATGTTACTTTGTCTTTGTCTAATTCAAAATGATTTGAGATAATCTCAGCTACTTTGCCGAATACTTCCTCACGCGTCAACAACATTCACCTCCATACGATTAACATTTATTTCCTATTCAAATACCAGAAGGTCAATGTACATTTTACTTTTGTTTCAAGGGTTTGTCTACCTTTTTCGGCAAATTCCCCTGACAGACCACTTATTGCTCTTGTTCAAAGAACTGGACCAATTGACCAACAACGTCGGTTTTTAGCATCGTATGAATCTGTGTAATCGTATGAGAAACCGCTTCAGGACCTGTCGATCCATGCGTTTTAATGACTGGCGCTTTTAGACCAAATAGAACGGCTCCACCATGGGAGGAATAATCTAATTTGTCCTTCAGACCGTACAATGTATCTTTTAGCAGCAGTGCGCCCAGTTTGCCTTTGGTTCCAGCCTCATTGATGCTTCCTTTAATTAATTGCATTAACCCCATCGCTGTACCTTCAATAGTTTTCAAAACAGCATTCCCAGTGAAACCATCCGTTACGACTACATCAGCTGCACCAGTTAATAATTCACGTGCTTCAATATTGCCGATAAAGTTGATACTTTCTTCCGC
This sequence comes from Enterococcus sp. AZ163, assembly GCF_050498925.1. Lineage (NCBI taxonomy): Bacteria > Bacillati > Bacillota > Bacilli > Lactobacillales > Enterococcaceae > Enterococcus > Enterococcus sp. AZ163. The sequence continues at coordinate 1,215,998 of NZ_JBIPAO010000001.1, read as the reverse complement.
CTCAAGCAACTGGTAAGCCTGCTTAGTCAGCTCGCTGCCCTTAGTTTCTTCCGTTCCATTATTCAAAAGTCCAACTCGTGGGTTTTGAATACCGCGAACATGCTTTGCATAAAAAGACCCTAAGATGGCATACTGATGCAAATGTTCTGGTTTATTTTCAGCGTTGGCACCAAGGTCCAGCATATCAAAGCCTTGATCACTAGCTAAAACTGGCATAGTGGACATCAAACCTGGTCGTTCAATATTTTTGATTCGTCCGACTACAAACAATCCTGCTGCTAATAGTGCTCCTGTATTCCCAGCTGAAAAAATTGCATCAGCTTTGCCGTCTTTAACCGCTTGTGCTGCTAATACCATTGAAGCTGTTTTCTTGCGGCGAATAGCCTTTACTGGTTCATCGTCACTATTGATTTTTTCATCGGTATGAATAATAGTAATATTCGTTTCATCCGTTACGTATTGACGGATTTCGTCTTCTTTTCCATATAATTGAAACTCAATCTCTGGATGATTTTTCTTTGCCAGCATAACACCTTCCACAATGGCTTGTGGAGCAAAGTCGCCACCCATCGCATCAACTGCGATTTTCATTTGAGCGTCACTCCTTTAATTTTTATTTTAGTATAGCACACTAATCAAAATAAGTTTCATGCGCGCTAGTGGGTTGAATTACTTGATCCAACGGTGAATATTCTGGCTGCTGCTGCCATTTCTCTACGTTCCAGATAGCAGCGGCTTCTTGTCTTGCTACCTCCAGTACATTGGCATCATTCACCAAATCCGCAATAACAAATTGAGGCAGACCTGACTGTCGGAACCCAAACACTTCCCCGGGGCCGCGTAATTCTAGATCTTTTTCACTCAAGACGAACCCATTATTAGTTTCTGTCATAATTTTCATTCGTTCTTTTCCTAGTTCATTTTTCGGACTAGCTACTAGAATACAATAAGAAGCTTCTGACCCTCGTCCTACTCGACCGCGTAACTGATGCAATTGAGCTAAGCCAAAGCGTTCAGCATCCATAATAAACATTACCGTCGCATTTGGTACATTTACTCCAACCTCAATTACGGTTGTAGAAACTAGAATTTGACTTTGATTATCTTTAAATTCTTCCATAATGGCTTCTTTTTCAACATTTTTCATTTTTCCATGCAGCAAGCTGACCTGATAATCAGGGGCATAGAAATCTTTAAGCTGTTCATAAATTTCTGTCGCATTTTGCACATCTAAAGCTTCCGATTCTTCAATCAATGGACAAATAACATAAATCTGGTGCCCCTGCTGCAGCTCCTGCCGTGCCCAATCCAATGTAGGATCCAACTGTTTGGGTTTTATCCAGCTCGTCTTCACCGGAATCCGCCCGGCCGGCATCTGATCAATGATGGAAACATCCATTTCACCATAAGCTGTGATAGCTAACGTCCGCGGAATTGGTGTTGCTGTCATAAATAGAACATCAGGATGAAGCCCTTTTTCCCGTAATACCTTTCGCTGATTGACTCCAAATCGATGCTGTTCATCAGTAATGACCAAACCTAGATGAGCGAATTGAACATTGTCCTGGATTAACGCATGAGTTCCTACAATTACATCAATTTCTCCATTAGCAAGAGCTTCTAAGATCACCTTACGCTCACGAGTTTTAGTGGAACCCGTCAGTAGAGCAATGCTCACTTCCAATGGATCAAATAACTGAGTTAAACTTTCCAAATGCTGCTGAGCCAATATTTCTGTCGGCACCATCAAAGCTCCTTGAAATCCGGCAGTCATCGCCGCATACAATGCAATTGCTGCGACAACTGTTTTCCCACTCCCTACATCGCCTTGTAGTAAACGCTGCATGTGATTTTTACTGCGCAGATCATAACAAATCTCGTTAGTAACCCTTTTTTGAGCATCAGTTAATTCAAAGGGCAAACTTTGGGTGAATTGTTTCAAACGCTGCACATCATAACGAATTGCAATCCCATTTTTTTCACTGCGTTCACTATTTTTCAATCCCTGCATCCGCATTTGGAATAAGAAAAATTCTTCAAAAACTACTCGGCGTTTGGCTTGATGACTTTCTTCTGGATTTCTGGGAAAATGCATCGCATACATTGCTTTTTTGCGGGAAATTAAACGATATTTTTCTAATAAATAGACCGGCAGGTTTTCCGGAACTTCGGCTCCATATTTTTCGAAGGCTACCTTAATTAGTTCAATCAATGTACTTTGCCGTACCGATTTTGATACATGATAAATAGGTGCAAAGTCTTCCGTTTGTTTACCCCCGAGAATTTTCATTCCTGTCAATGATTTACGTCTAGCATCCCATTTGCCGTATACGGCTATTTCTTCACCAACTTCAGCTTTATCTTTTAAATAAGGCTGATTGAAAAAGGAAACCGTAAAAACGGCATGATCCTGCATCATTCGAAATTGAAGCCGGCTCTTTTTGTACCCAAAACGGTTCAGCACTGGGGCAGAAACTACAACTCCCTTTAGCGTAACTTTTTCTTGATCATTAATCTCTAATAAATTCTTTTCTTGGATATCTTCATAACGAAAAGGATAATAGCTCAGTAGGTCTTCAATCGTAAGAATTCCCAGCTCCGCCAGATTTTGTGCCCGCTTCGGCCCCACTCCAGGTAAAACACTGACACTTTCCTGCAAAGTCATGCAATTCCTCCTTTCATAAAGCAATTGGTTGTAAGAGAAAAAGAGACCGGGAAATCCCGGCCTCTTTTGTTTATTCAGCTGAAAGCAAATAAGGATAGACCGGTTGATTTCCTTCATGAATTTCAACTTCTAAATCGTCATCCATAGCTTCGATCGCTTCTGCTAATTGTTGTGCTTGTACTTTGGTTCCTTCTTCACCATAGATGATCGTAATGATCTCAATGTCAGCAGTAATCATCTGTTTTAAGGTGTCCAAGGTCGTTTGGTACAAATCAGGCTCTGACAGAACAATTTTACCATCAATCATCCCCAGGTAATCACCTTCATGGATTTCTACACCATCAATAGATGTATCACGAATCGCATTAGTGATTTGTCCGCTGATTACGGAATCAAGAATATCGGTCATTGCTTTTTTATTATCTTCTAAGCTTTGTTCTTCATTGAAGGCCAGCATTGCGGTCATTCCTTGAGAAATGGTCTTGCTTGGTACTACGGCTACAGGAATATCAGCAACTTCTGCTGCTTGGTCCGCGGCCATAAAAATATTTTTATTATTTGGTAGAACAATTACTTGATCTGCATTGACTTCTTTAACAGCTTTTAAAATGTCCTCAGTACTTGGGTTCATTGTTTGTCCACCACTGATCACGTAAGACACACCTAAACTCTCAAATAGATTTTTAACACCTTCGCCAGCAGAAATAGCAATCACTGCATAAGGTTTGCGTTCAGGCGTTGTTCCTTCGAACTCTGCTACCTGTTCGTCGTGTTCCAGAATATTCTCATGCTGTACACGCATATTGTCAACTTTGATTTTTACTAAAGAACCAAATTTTTGACCATAATTCATTACTTCGCCGGGATGTTCTGTATGTACGTGAACTTTGACAATTTCATCATCGTTTACGACCAATAAAGAATCTCCAATTCCGTCTAGATAATTACGGAAAGTATCATAATCAAATTCGCTGTCTACCGTTGGGCCTTGGCCTAATTGAACCATAATTTCGGTACAGTAACCGAATTTAATATCCTCAGTTGCCATATGTCCTTGAACACTGCGATGATGTTCAGCATTCACCATTTCATCCATCTCAGCAGGACTTGGTTCATAACTCTCATCAGAGAAATATTCGCCGTTTAAAGCACTTAAAAATCCTTCATAGATAAACAGCAGACCTTGACCGCCGCTGTCTACTACGCCAACTTCCTTAAGAACCGGCAGCATCTCTGGTGTTTTATCCAATGCGCGCTTGCCGTACTTCACAACAGCCTCTAATACTTCAATTACGTCATCGGTTTGTTTCGCCTTACGATCGCCGGCTTTTGCTGCTTCACGAGCTACGGTTAAAATGGTTCCTTCAACCGGCTTCATAACAGCTTTATATGCTGTTTCCACACCGTGAACCAGTGCTTTTGCCAAGTCTTGGGCATTTAAAGTTACGACATCAGGAATTTCTTTAGAAAAACCACGGAATAATTGCGACAAAATAACCCCTGAATTGCCGCGAGCTCCCATTAATAATCCCTTGGCTAATACGTTAGCTAATTCGCCAACCTTTTCCGAAGGGGAATTAACTACCGCAGTCGCTCCGCTAGTCATAGATAAATTCATATTGGTTCCAGTATCGCCATCGGGAACTGGAAAGACATTTAATGAGTTGACATACTCTGCATTAGCTTGCAGACGCTTAGCGCCAGCCTCTACCATTTCTTGGAATTGGCTCGCGCTGATTTCTGTTACCTTCACTTAGATAATCCTCCTTAAGAACACTGCCTAGTCTGGCAGTACACGTACACCTTGGACAAATACATTCACTGAGTTGGCTTTGACACCTAGTAACGTTTCAAGATTGTATTTTACTTTTTCTTGTACGTTGCGAGACACTTCAGAAATTTTTGTTCCATAGCTGACGATTGTATACACATCAACCGCGATACCATTTTCTTCTTGACGCACGACAACTCCGCGGGAATAGTTTTCTTTACGTAAAATTTCAGTAATATTGTCTTTGATTTGTTTTTTGCTTGCCATACCGACAATTCCAAAAACGTCGGTTACTGCACCGCCTACTACTGTTGCGATGACTTCGTTTGAAATCTCAATCATGCCTGTTTGGGTATTAATCTTCACAGCCATTGTTGTTAGCCTCCTTAAATAGGCCTAATCGCCCACTTTTTCTACTATAATATTCTATCATAGCCCCCATGCAAATAAAAGGAAGTTCGACTAAAAGCCCTTCATCTGTACTTGCAACTTTTACCTGTTTGAGCTAACATTGTCTAATTTACCTGCAAAAAGCCGTCTTGTCAATCTTTCTTAGAAAATATGCTTGCTATTTTATTTCTTTTGTGCTAAATTATTTTAGTATGAGCCTACGAAGCGCTCCAATATCAAGGCAAAAGGAGGAAACAAAACATGGCAAAAGTTTGCTATTTCACTGGTCGTAAAACAAGCAGCGGCAACAACCGTTCACACGCTATGAATGCTACAAAACGTACTGTAAAACCTAATTTACAAAAAGTTCGCGTAATGATCGACGGCAAACCTAAAAAAGTTTGGGTGTCAACTCGTGCTTTGAAATCTGGAAAAGTTGAGCGCGTTTAATTTCAAATTAATCGAACACAACCAAACCGTTCGACTGAACGGTTTTTTATTTTGTTAAGCAAGCCGCAAAAAGCTGTCTTTATATAGAAGCTTCTTGCGGCTTGCTTTTTTCTTCATAAATTTTTAACACTTCTTTCGGGTGATCTTCTTCTGCATCTGTTTTCATGTATGGTAAACTTTGAGTACTACCTATGTTAGAAATTTGGTGATTTTGTTGAAAAAATATCTTCGTGAAAATCGCTGGTACCTATTAGCCAGCTTTGGTATTCCTTTACTATTAATGATTATTGCTTATTTAACTGTCGGAATTTATCCTGGCTCCAGCCGCAGTGTATTGGCTAGTGATGCCTTTTCGCAATTTTCAAATTTTCATGCTAGCTTTAGAAATATGCTCTTGGGCAAACAGGGTTTGCTTTACACTTGGAACGCCTCAATGGGTTTAAATTACCTTTCATTAGTTTCTTATTATCTAGGCGGTATATTTACGCCACTGGTGATTTTCTTTCCCAATCAGTATATGCCAGATGCCTTATATGTAATCACCTTGCTGAAAATTGGTTCAGCCGGTCTGGCCTTTTGGTTTTATGCTAAAGAGAGCTTTCGTCTACCCGATTGGTCAAAAGTTGCACTAAGTGTCAGCTATGCTTTGATGTCTTTTACTACTGCTCATTCAGAAATTATTATGTGGCTGGACGCCTTTGTTTATCTGCCATTGGTGATTTTAGGAATTAATCGGGTAATGGATAAACGAAAGCCAACTGTTCTTTTTCTTTCCTATTTAATGTTGTTTTTGACCAGCTTTTATATAGGCTTTATGATCGGTATTTTTTCCGTACTATATTTTGCGGCTCGTCTGTTCACCGATTGGAAACGATATAAGAAAAGTCTTTTGCCTTATGGAATCACTTCGTTGTTGGCCGGTTTTGCCTCTATGATTATGATTTTACCAGCTGTGGTGGATCTAAGAACGAATGGGGAAGAACTAACGAAAATAACCCAATTTAAAACTGAAGCAACTGGTTGGTGGGATTTCGTCGCTAAGAATATGGTCGGCGTTTATGATACAACTAAATATGGGTCAATTCCATTTATTTATATTGGTCTGTTTCCGCTAGCACTTTGCTTGTTCTACTTTGTTTCGAAACGGATCCATTGGAAACAAAAAATTCTTTACGGTTCAATTGGCGCACTTTTGATTGCCAGCTTTTATATCGTTCCTATGAATCTGTTTTGGCACGGGATGCATGCACCAAATATGTTCTTATTCCGTTATGCTTACCTACTGTCCTTTTTGATTATTACCTTAGGTGCTTGGGGCTGGGAAAAGCTTACACGGGAAAACAGTATACAGCTAGTTGCTATTTTGTTAATGATAATCGCTATCTTTTCGATTTTTTGGGGCATGAAGGGAAATGATTATAGTTACATTGCCAATCATTCCTTCTATCTATCGTTAGCTTTTCTGGCTGTGTATGCACTTTTAGTTACTGGATATTATCTTAATAAAATACCTGTGAAGATTCTAGCAGTTTTATTCTTGTTACTGATGGGAACAGAAGCCTTTGTTAATGCAGATTCCATGGTTCATGGTATCCTCAATGATTGGAATTACGCGTCCCGTAGTCTGTACACAGATCCCTATCCAAGCATCAAGACATTGGTTAATCAGACACAAGAAGAAAATGACAGCTTTTATCGCTTAGAAAATCTTGATCCAGTTTCTTCGAATGATGCTTTTAACTATGGGTATAGTGGCATCAGCATGTTCTCATCTATTCGCAATCGCCACTCATCTGGCTACTTAGACCAACTTGGTTTTCGTTCGCGAGGAACTAATTTGAATATTCGCTATCCTAATAACACGCTGTTAATGGATTCCTTTACTGGAATTAAGTACAACATTGCTAAAACCGATGATTTAGCTAAATATGGGTTTAACGAGGTAAGCAAAAAGGACGACTATCATTTATATGAAAATGAGTACCAGTTGCCTTTAGCTTTCAAAGCACCTAAAGATGTAACTAAATTGAAGCCATTGCCTAATGATAACTTAGGTACACAAACTCAGTTATATAATGCTTTAGCCGATGAAAACTACCAATATTACCAGTTTCTGCCAATCCAAGAAGTTGGTACAGAGAATGCTATTGTGACTAATACTGGAAATATCATGACTATCGCTGAAGAGGAAAGCAATGTAGCAAAACAGGTTACTTGGCAAGTTCGAGTGCCAGCTAATACACAGGCCTATTTTAGCTTATTCCCTTATGATTTTAGTGAGTTGGAAAGCTCAAGTGCTAGCGTAACTGTTAACGGACGAACTCGGAAAACCCAAATTAATATCAATGGACAATATTATGATTTGGGGTACTACCCGACAGAAACCTACGTAACTTTTACTGCCAGCTTTTATGGTACAAAATCCATCAGCTTCCAAAATCCACAAGTTTTGGCTTTAGATACAGTAGCTTATCATTTAGCCAGCCGCAAGCTTCAGAATAATGGAGTGGAAATGACTGTTGGTAAACACAGTGCCACTGGAACAGTAGAAGCTGATACCGACCAGACATTAGTTACTACCATTCCTTATGACGAAGGCTGGCAAGCAAGAGTAGATGGCAAAAAAGTAAAAATTACCGCTTTTGAAGATGCCTTTGTCAGCATCCCGATTGAAAAAGGTAAACATAGGGTAACCTTTACTTATCTGCCAAAAGGTCTGGCTTCAGGGATTGCTTCTTTCATCATCTCAATTTTACTATTTGTTCTTTATTTGCAATGGCTGAAACGTAAGCCTAAAGTCAAACGCACTAGAGGGGCTCATACAGGACTACCAAAAGAATAATAAAAAGCGGTCAAAGGATTTTTGCCTTCGACCGCTTTTCTATATTTCCACTTTAAAATAAAGAACCAAAAAAAATACCATTAAAGAAAGAAAAACTCATATACATCAAAAACATCGTAATCATACCAATAGGAATCCCTTTTAAGAAAGCAGGGATTGTCGCCATTGACATTCGGTCCAATGCCCCAATATAAGCCAAGCTAAACACAAAGTACATGGCACCATAAATAATTACTTGATACATAAAATCAGCAACATCAACGGCATCTATTCGAGAAAACGTCGCTGTGCTTAACAAGAAAACAACTGTAACCATCATTTTTTTTAACTCTACGGTCAAAAACATTTTACTTTTTGGTGCAAATAACGTGACTCCACTGACTATTAGAGCCAGCCCACCTGCATACACAACTTCCATTACACTTTCAGTTCCTGGAATTCCAACCTCAGTAACTAACAAAACAAATAACAATCCTGCAACGCAGTAGGCCGCATAATTTAATAATCCTGCGTAGGCTACACGAGCCACTGAACTAGGTCTTTCAGCAGGCACGCTTTTTTGCTTGTATTTTTGTGCACAATAACAGGTAAATAAAACACATCCGAAAAATACTAACCGATTCGCTATCATCATTTTACACCCTCCCTGGACTCAATTTTATAAAATTAACCTGCCACTCTATCGATTCCATTTAATATTTAATAACTGATTCCCCTCTTCGCCCAAAACACGATTGCGTAAAAGATAATCAATCAATGGCGTTAAACAATTCATGATTAAAATACTATAGCTGACTCCTTCTTCAGTAACTCCGTAGTAACGAAATAACATGACTAACACGCCGCAACAAAAAGCAAAGAAGTATTCTCCTGCTCTAGTAGATGGGGTAGAGGCATAATCTGTGGCCATAAAGAAAGCGCCAAAAACGGCACCGCCGCCAAAAACATAACCCAGAACAGTCGTTAAATCCGCTGCGAAAAAATTTTGACCATCAAAAACAAAAGCGATTACCGCAATCGTCCCCAGCATAGTCAATGGAATTCGCAAATGAATAATTTTCTTGTACAGCAAGATAGCTCCACCAATCAAAATTAATAAAGTACTTGTTTCACCTAAGCGCCCACCAATATTCCCAATGAAGGTATTGAAAAGTTCTTGACCAGATAAACTGCCTCCTTCATTTAATATAGCCAACGGAGTAGCACTGGAAACAACATCCGGTGTAATTCGACTAAAAGGAGGAGCCGGCCAGCTAATTTCAAACATCTTAGTAAAAAACAGAGCCACCAAAAAGGCACGTCCACCTAGTGCTGGATTAATAAAGTTAAAACCAATTCCACCAAAAAATTCTTTTACCACAATAATAGCAAAAGCTGAACCAATCAGCGGAAAATACCAAGGTGCTGATGGTGGCATGTTAACAGTTAATAAAATAGCTGTAACTACTGCACTCAGATCCCAAGTCAATTCGCGGTTACATAATTTAAACCAAACAATTTTGCAAAGTTGAGCAGTGACAATAGCAATTAAATACAACCCCCAAACACGAATGCCAAAATAATAACCTGCTCCCAACATTGAAGGTACTAAAGCAATAATCATCCACATCATAATATTTCTAGTCGTATTATCTCCACGAATATGAGGATTGGCTTCTGGCGGAGGGAAATTCTTTTGTGCCTCAGCAAAAACTTGAGCACTTTTACCAGAAACATGATCCATCTGTTTTGCATCTTTTTTCATTTTTAAGCCTCCTGTAACAATTCTTCGATTTTACCTGCAGCTGCCGTAATATTTTTTGCTAAATCGCGTCTTGCCGGACAAACGTAGGTACATGCACCACAATTAATACAAGCATCCGCCATCAAATCCTGACAACGTTTGTAATCTCCCGCTCGATAATAAAGATCTAAGTTTTGTGGTTCTAACCGCATCGGACATACTTCAGCACATAGATTGCAACGAATACACGGACTTTCCTCGTAATACATTGCATGCTCTGTATTGATAACCACCAGACCATTGCTTGACTTAGTAATTGGCACTTCCAAAGTATCAATCGCTTGTCCCATCATCGGTCCTCCAACAAATATCTTTCGCGGATCCCCTTCAAAACCCCCACAAAAATCTATCAAATCCCCGGTCAAAGTTCCAATCGGACAAGACACCGTTTGCTTATTTTTGACATCCCCCGTCACTGTACAAAGCCGATTAATTAATGGTTCCTGCCGCTCTACTGCATCTGCCACTGCTGCAGATGTAGCTACATTCATTAAATAGACACCTGAATCTACTGGTAATCCCTCTAGATCTACCTCAACATCTAACAAACCTTCTAGTAATTGCTTTTCACCACCTTGCGGATAACTAGTAGGAACAGCCTCAATAGAAACATCTGTAAACGACTCTGTAACTTCTCGCATTTTTTGAATTGCTTCTGGCTTGTCATCTTCGACAGCGATAATTATTTTTTTAGCACCTAAGATTTTTCTAGCAATTCGGGCACCAGTTAATACTTTTCTGCTTTCCACCTGCATTAATAGATTATCTGCCTCTAAGAAAGGTTCGCATTCTGCTCCATTCAACACAATGGTTTCTACCTCCGCATCATCAACGGTCAACTTAACATGGGTAGGAAAAGTTGCTCCCCCCATCCCTACCACGCCAGCAGCAGACACCCGGTCGATTAATGTCTCCTTAGCCAATGCCTCAAAAGACTCTGCTTGCTTACTTCCCTCAGTTACTTCATTTTCTTCTTTCTTTATCACAATGGTTGGAACTTTATTGCCTGAATTATCTGGCCAGTCCAAAAGATCTATAACTGTTCCAGCTATGGTTGCATGGGTATTCGCACTGACAAAATCTCCTGCCCTTGCAATCAAATCTCCTGCCTTCACACGGTCGCCTACGTCAACTACCAATTCTGGTGGCGCACCAATATGCTGTTGAGTTGGAATATATACCCGTTCAGGGACGAAAGTGACAACTTCGCTTTGTTTAACCTTCCACTTTTCTTTAAACTTTTCCGTTGATGGAGCAAAACTAAATCCCCCGCTAAACTTCCCTGGTGCTGTTCTTCTCATTGTGTTCCTTCCTTGACCTTTTCTCTTTAAGCCAAGAAAAAAAGGCGTTAGATTATTGTTCTACGCCTTTTCCCCATAGGATCTAAAGCGCCGTATCCTTTACCTGCTCCCCTCAGTCTATAGAACTCCAAGAGTATTTTTTAACCTTTTTGGATTACGTGCATGCTTTTTCCTTTTCATCATTTTTATTAAAGCTTTTTTACATCTTGTCTTCAACAACTGGATCTTTTACTAGATTAGCGCCTAAATATCCCGCTGCAAAAGTTAAAACTAATCCCGCTATCATTGTGCAGCAAAAGCTCAGATAGATGCTTGCGAGGTTGCTTGTGCTGCTTCCTCAGCAGTTTGACGAGCTTCTCTAATTGCGTCATCCAATTCACTTTGCGCTTGGTCTAATGAATCTCGGGCATTTCTAATTTGAGATTGTGCTTGACTAGATGCTGTGCGCAATCCATCAACAATATTCCGGGTAGCTTCTTGTGCTTGCTGCTGGTTTAAATCAGTATTAGATTCTACAGCATTAGCAATAGCTTGTTCATTTACTGAGTCGCCGATTATTTTTGAACGATCCTCTAACCTATTTGACAGATTATTAATAACTTGTTCGGAATCATTTGGATCCGTAACAATCTGTTTACTAGCTTCCGTAATTTCATCGGTTGCTTCAGATAATTGATCTCTTAAATAATTTGGCTAAAGCTCTGGAATATCTGTATCTTGTAATACTTGAGATACTTCATTTTGAAGATTTTGGGTATCAACCGAGCTAATATTATCAGAGACTTCCTCAAAGCCTTTAGAAATAGCTTCACCAGTACCAGAGGCAACAGTTTCTACTCCCTCACCAATTGCTGATGTCACATTTCCAAATAAAGAACCCACTGCTGAAAAGGCGCCAATTGTCACATATGATAAAATTGCAATCAACGCAAACACACTAGTAAGCCCAAGTTAAAAAGCCATGCAAGATACCTACTCTTCTTGCTGCAATTCCGGCAACAAAACCGCCGCCAAAGAAAGATAAAACCATAGTCACTACTGTCCAAATAATCACACTCGTTCCAACACCCTTTAAGGGATTGCTGGAAGTTGGCTCAACCACACCGAATCCAATTGCAGAACCGATAAAGAAAAAGTAAATAGAAGTGCAAAGAATGTTACTACTCCTGCAAAAATCGATCCCTACGAAATATTGAAACCAGCTTCTCTTGCATCAGACTGTCAATATCTTCTAAGCCCTCTGTTCATAACAATTCCTGCTCATGTTATTTCAATATATAATCAGTTTAACAATATTTGGATTTTTTTATCAAATAATACGACTTTAAGCATATTTATTGACAAAAATATACAAAAAATGCGCAAAAAAAAGATCAATAGACTATCAATACTATTGATCCTAAATTACGAATAATCCTACTATTTTGTTTTTTTATATTTCACTTCTGCTAAATACAGTCCCTCTGGATGAGCAGTAGGTCCCGCAGCATTTCGATCTTTTTGAGCAATTATTTCAGGGAGGCTGTCAGCCGCTAAACGACCATTACCGATTTTTAGCAGCGTTCCAACAAGAATACGAATCATTTTGTATAAAAAACCATTCCCCCGAAAAATGAAAGTAATCTCACTACGATCAGCGTTTACCTCCATATCTGCCTGATAAATCGTCCGCACCTTATCTTCAATCGAACTACCTGTTGCACAAAAGGAAGTAAAATCATGAGTTCCCAGCAAATCTGGTAAAGCTTGCTGAATTTTATCCAAGTCTAAAGGATACGGATAATAAGCAGCGTAGAAACGTAGAAAAGGGCTACGAGGTTTCTGAATTTGAACTTTGAATTGATACGTTTTTTCTTGTACATCATAACGAGCATGAAACTCCTCAGATACAATTTCAATTGAACGAACGGCAATATCATCCGGTGTCTGAGTATCCAAACCAAAACGCATACGCTCCTCAGGTCGTTCCTGGGGAAAGTCAAAGTGAATCACCTGACCTATTGCATGGACTCCTGCATCAGTACGGCCCGATCCAAAAATCATGATTGGCTGTCCATTATTCATTTTCTGGAGCGTATTTTCAATTTCTTCTTGAACCGTTCGTCCATTCGGCTGCCGCTGAAATCCATGAAAGTTGGTCCCATCGTAAGCAATAACTGCCTTATATCTAACCATTCTTATTCTCCTAATAATTATCATTTAAAAAAGCTTGGATCGCTCCAAGCTTAGCTTCGTAAAAAGATTAATCCTACAGTAATTACTGCGAAAACAACAATAACCGCTGTATCGCAACCAGACCACTTCAGGACACGGTACTTGCTTCGGCCTTCACCGCCTCGATAGCCTCGGGCCTCCATCGCTGTAGCCAAATCTTCCGCACGATTGAAGCTGCTGACAAACAATGGAATTAGCAGAGGAACAACTGCTTTCACTTTTTGAATCAAATTGCCTTCACCAAAATCCACTCCTCGCGCACGCTGAGCATTCATAATCTTCTCAGTTTCGTCCATCAGTGTAGGAACGAATCTAAGCGCAATAGAAAGCATTAATGCAATCTCATGAACTGGAACGTGCACCACTCGAAAAGGCCCTAAAAGCGATTCTATCGCATCTGACATCGATAATGGTGGTGTTGTCAATGTTAGTAAGGTTGACATAAAGATTATCAGAATGAAACGGCAAAAAATAAACAAACCATTTTGAATTCCATATTCTGAAAGACTAAAAATCCCCCAAGACCAATACAACGTTCCTCCACGTGTAAAAAGCATCTGCAGTATAACAGTAAACATAATTAACCAAATCAATGGTCGAACCCCACGAATGAAAAAACGCAAGTCAACCTTGGACAGCATAACCGCCCCCAAGGTAAAAATCGCTAGAAACAAATAGCTTTGCCAATTATTCGCTAAAAAGATAATTCCAATAAAATAAAAGCTAGCAACCAGTTTCGCTCGTGGATCCAGACGGTGAATAATTGAATCTCCAGGAATGAAGCGGCCGAATATCAGCTTATTCATCATGGACAGTACCTCCTGCCTCGTGAATAATCCAATCAGCCAACTCAGATTCAGTTAAAGGAAGCTGTGCAAATTTCGCACCTTTCTCCTGCATCTTCTCAGCGAAGGTACTTGCAGCAGGTACACCTAGCTGTTTTTCCTTTAACCATTCAACATTTTGAAAAACTATTTGTGGTGTTCCACTTTTCACTACTTGACCTTTTTCTAAAACATACATAAAATTAGCAAAATTAGCCACATCATCCATTAAATGAGTCACCAGAACGATTGTCATGTTTCGTTCCTTATGCAACCGCCAAAAGATATCCATCATCTCTTTGCGTCCCGCAGGATCTAACCCCGCTGTTGGCTCATCTAACACTAAAACTTCTGGCTGCATTGCTAATACTCCAGCAATCGCAACTCGACGCATCTGACCACCAGATAATTCAAAAGGTGATCGTTCTAAATAACTCTCGTCTAGTCCGACCAGATTAATCATTTCTGCAGCTAGCCTTAACGCTTCTTCTTCACTAATACCAAAATTTTGAGGACCAAAAGCAATATCTTTAGCAACTGTTTCTTCAAATAGCTGTGCTTCAGGAAACTGAAAAACAATTCCAACCTTCTTGCGCACGGGTTTCAAATTCTTATTATCAGTATCTGGTTTGATCAGACGATCTCCAATCTTCACCTGACCTGCTGTAGGCTTCAACAAAGCATTCAGATGCTGCAAAAGCGTTGATTTACCACTTCCAGTATGACCAACTAACGCGGTGTAAGAGCCCTCCTCGACTGCTAAATCAATATCAAAAAGTGCTCGTTGTTCAAAGGGAGTATTCGGTTGATAAACATAACTTACTTTTTCAAAACGGATGTCCATAACCAGTTCATCATCCCTTCTTCATCTAGATATGTTGTTGGGACATTAACACCTCGAGCTTTTAATGCCATCTTCAGCTTTTCTGGGAAAGGCAAATCAAGTCCCAAAGCAACCAACTCAGGTCCTGCAGAAAAAATCTCTTCTGGTGTCCCCTCTTGGTACAACCTGCCTTCCCGCATAACTAAAATACGGTTAGCACTCGCGGCTTCATCAATGTCATGAGTGATCGAAATAACGGTCAAATCATTTTCTTCTTTAATCTGCTGAATAGTTGAAATTACGTCCTCACGACCCTCAGGATCCAGCATGCTAGTAGCCTCATCCAAAATGATAATATCTGGACGTAGAGCCACCACACCCGCAATCGCAACCCGTTGTTTTTGCCCACCAGATAAGCGAGCTGGTTCTCTAGTGGCAAAAGAGGACATTTTTACTTGTTCCAAGGCATTAGATACTCGATTCTGCATTTCACTACGCTCGATCCCTTGGTTCTCTAAACCAAAAGCCACATCATCTTCAACCGTTGCTCCAACAAATTGGTTATCAGGATTTTGAAAAACCATTCCAACCATCCGACGTATATCCCAAACGGTTTCCTCTGAAAGTGTCATACCTCCAACGGTTACACTACCTTTTTGCGGCATCTGCAAGCCATTAATCGTTTTAGCCAATGTTGATTTACCAGAACCATTATGACCGACAATGGCAATCCATTCACCTTTATTTATAGAAAAAGAGATATCTGTTAACGCTGGTGGTGTATCTTCTTGATAACTAAATTCAATCTGGTTAATTTCAATAATTGGATCCATGACAGCACCCTTCATTTACTTGTATTTCGTTCTCGGAAAAACCTGTACTAAGACTAGCAAAAAAGTTGTCTTTTTTCAATCTGTTCTACTTAAAATGCTTTTTGATACCTTGATGTCTTGACAGGAAATCAGGGTACAAAAAAACACTTTATGATGAGAGCATGCTTCCCAGACCAAACTGGGAAGCAGCGCTGAGCTAGACTCGGAGATATACTCCAACATCATAACACTCTAAAAGAATCATCTATAAAGTGAAGAGTGATTATTTAACAAGTTCTATAACAACCATAGGGGCGTTGTCGCCGCGACGAGGTTCAGTCTTTAAGATACGAGTGTATCCTCCTTGACGTTCTGCATAACGAGGAGCAATGTCATTGAATAGTTTTTGCAAAGCAGATTCAGTAACAATTTCTTCGTTTTCTTCGCGAACACCGGCTACTTCATTACGTACAAAGCTTGCAGCTTGACGACGTGCATGAAGATCCCCGCGTTTTCCTAAAGTAATCATCTTTTCAGTTGTTGAACGAATTTCTTTCGCACGAGCTTCAGTCGTCACGATACGTTCGTTGATAATTAAGTCAGTTGTTAAGTCACGCAACATCGCTTTACGTTGGCTAGATGTGCGTCCTAATTTACGGTAACTCACGTAGGTTTCCCTCCTTTGTCAACAATATTAATCGTCTTTACGTAGACCAAGACCTAAATCGTGTAATTTAGCTTTCACTTCTTCAAGTGATTTACGTCCTAAATTACGAACCTTGATCATTTCAGGTTCAGACTTATTCGTTAATTCTTGAACCGTATTGATTCCAGCACGTTTCAAACAGTTGTATGAACGTACAGACAAATCTAGTTCTTCGATGGTCATTTCCAACATTTTTTCTTTTTGAGTCTCTTCTTTTTCTACCATGATTTCAGCGTTTTTCGCTTCATCTGTTAGATTTACAAAGATATCCAAATGTTCAGTTAAAATCTTAGCAGCTAAGCTTAATGCTTCTTGCGCAATGATTGAACCGTCTGTCCAAATTTCCATCGTTAATTTATCAAAATCATCTCTACGACCAACACGTGTATTTTCAACTTGGTAGTTAACTTTACGTACTGGAGTGTAGATAGAATCGACAGGAAGTACACCAATTGGCATATCTTCTTTTTTGTTTTCGTCTGCTTGAACATAGCCTCGACCAGGTCTTACTGTTAGGCGCGCGTGGAATGTTGCACCTTCTGAAACCGTACAAATGTACAAGTCTTTGTTTAAGATTTCAACGTCGCTGTCAACAATAATATCGCCGGCAGTAACAGTTGCTGGTCCAGTAATATCGATCTCAAGGGTTTTTTCTTCTTCGGTGAACAATTTTAATGCCAAACCTTTAATATTCAAGATGATTTGTACAACATCTTCTCTTACGCCTTTGACAGTTGAGAACTCATGCAACACGCCATCAATTTGAATATTGGTAATAGCAGCACCAGGTAAAGAAGAAAGTAGAATACGACGTAGAGAATTACCTAAAGTAGTTCCATAACCTCTTTCTAGAGGCTCAACAACGAACTTGCCATAATCTCTGTCTTCATCAATTTTTGTGATTCTTGGTTTTTCGAATTCAATCATTCTTATCATTTACCCCTTTCAAAACGAAAAGTGTCTTGTTCAATGACGTTCCTGTAAAACTCATAGTGAGAGGGGCACTCATTAAACACGACGGCGTTTTGGAGGGCGGCATCCATTATGAGGTACTGGAGTCACGTCACGAATTGCGGTTACTTCCAAACCAGTTGCTTGCAATGAACGAATTGCTGCTTCACGACCTGAACCAGGTCCTTTAACAGTCACTTCAACACTTTTCAAACCATGTTCCATTGCAGCTTTTGTAGCTGTTTCAGCAGCCATTTGTGCAGCAAAAGGAGTAGATTTCTTACTACCTTTGAAGCCTAATGAGCCAGCAGATGACCAAGCTAGTGCATTACCACTTTTGTCAGTAATCATGATGATTGTATTGTTAAAAGTCGAATGAATGTGAGCAATTCCTGACTCAATATTCTTCTTCACACGACGTTTACGATTAACTTTCTTTGCTACCATGAAGATTTAACCTCCTTCACTAATTATTTTTTCTTACCTGCAATCGCGCGAGCTGGACCCTTACGAGTGCGCGCATTGTTTTTCGTGTTTTGACCACGAGTTGGTAATCCACGACGATGACGAATTCCACGGTAAGAACCGATTTCCATCAAACGTTTAATGTTTAGGTTAACTTCACGACGAAGGTCCCCTTCAACTTTCAATTTATCAACTTCCGCACGAATAGCGTCTGTTTGTTCATTCGTTAAATCACGTACACGAATGTCTTCAGATACGCCAGCATCAGCTAAAATTTGTTTAGCAGTAGTATTTCCGATACCAAAAATATAGGTTAAAGAAATTACTACGCGTTTATCACGAGGAATATCTACTCCTGCAATACGAGCCATATTTATCTACACCTCCAATTATCCTTGACGTTGTTTGTGTTTCGGATTTGCTGGGCAAATCACCATAACTCGTCCATTACGACGAATCACTTTACAATGTTCACACATTGGTTTTACTGATGGTCTTACTTTCATGATAATACCTCCTGAAGTTTTACGGAGTACAATTTACTTAAAGCGATAGGTAATGCGACCACGACTTAGATCATACGGAGAAAGTTCAACAGTCACTTTATCCCCCGGCAAGATTCGAATATAATGCATTCGAATTTTACCAGAAACATGCGCAAGTACTTCGTGCCCATTTTCCAATTCGACTTTAAACATTGCATTCGGCAAAGTTTCGACGACTGTTCCTTCGATTTCGATCATATCATCTTTTGCCACGCAGAGTACCTCCTTGTTTTTGTTTCGCATTTTCACACGATAAAATGGCGGAAACTGCAGTTCCCACCTTAATTTTTAAGTTTCACTTCCAGTTAGAAGTCGGACTGACATATTCTATCATAAAACCTTAAACTTGGCAAGACGAACTGCATTTTTCAAGTCGGTAGCAAAAACTATTTTTCAATGATTTTTTCTACATCCGCAAATACGGCATCAATGTCACGATCTCCGTCGACTGGATATAACAGACCTGCTTTTTTGTAAAAAGCTAAGATAGGTTCACTAGCTTTAACGTTCACAGCTAAACGATTCTTAACCGTTTCAGGCTTATCATCATCACGTTGATAAAACTCATGACCACCACAGCGATCACAGGTCCCATCGACTTTTGTAGGATTGAATATCTTGTGATATGTCGCACCACAATTTCGACAAATAAAGCGTCCTGCTAGTCGTTCAACTAACACTGATTGAGCAACTTGAATTTCGATCACTGCATCGATCTCTTTGTTCAAGTCTTCAAGCATTTCAGCTAATGCTTCTGCTTGATCTAAAGTACGTGGGAATCCATCTAATAAGAATCCTTTATCAGTATCTTGCTGTGCAAGACGTTCCTTCACAATACCATTTGTTACTTCGTCTGGGACCAAATCCCCTGCATCCATAAAGGATTTTGCTTTCAATCCGAGTTCAGTCTCGTTTTTAATTGCTTCACGGAACATATCACCGGTACTGATATGCGGAATATTGTATGTTTCTACAATTCTTTCAGCCTGTGTTCCTTTACCTGCTCCAGGCAGCCCCATTAAGATGAGGTTCATTGTTTTCCCTCCTTAATCATTGCGAAGCGAGAAGGGTGTTGAGGAAACCCTCAACCCTCTTACTCAGCATCCATGAAACCGACATAACGCCGTTTCAACATGAGTCCTTCTAATTGTTTCGCTGTCTCCAATGCTACGCCAACCACGATCAGCAGGCTGGTACCACCCAATCCAATTGATTGAGGCAAGTTCCAAACCATTTGAGCAATAATCGGAATCAGAGCAATCAGTCCCAAAAAGATAGAACCAACCACACTTAGACGCATTAAGATTCGTGAAACGTATTCTTCTGTCCCTTTACCTGGGCGCACACGAGGAATATAACTTCCTTGTTTTTGCAAGTTCTCTGCTAATTTCTCAGGATTCACCTGAACAAAAGCATAGAAGAAGGTGAAGGCAACAATCAGAACAGTATAAATCGTTGCACCTGGTACCGTGTTATAGCTGAAGAGATTTCTTAAAATATCAAACCAATCTTCAGCGCCGTAACGACCAGCTAAGGCTTGCAGTACCGCATTTGGTGTTGCAATGAACGAACTGGCAAAGATAACAGGAATAACTCCCGCAGCATTAACTTTCAAAGGTAAATAACTGCTGGTTGGTGCTCCAACGACTTGTTTTGTGTATTGAATCGGAATTTTTCTTTCCGCTTGTTGGAAGTAAGTAACAAATACAATGATTAACAGCATTGCAGCCACTAGGATTACAACAAAAATGATAGATTTCCAAATTTCGCTTGATTCAATGTTTACGAAATAGTCATCATAAATATCTACAATACTTTGCGGTAATCGAGAAACAATCCCTGCAAAGATAATCATAGAAACGCCATTCCCAATTCCTTTTTCCGTAATTTGTTCTCCTAACCAAGTAACCACCATCGTACCAGCAGTTAAGATGACACCGATAGTAATGAAGGTTTGCATATCACGATCTGGCACAAAGCCAAATTGTGCAAAATAGTTAAATCCTGCCGTGATAGAAACAGATTGGATGAATGCTAAAACTAACGTCAAGTAACGTGTCGCTTGATTCAACTTTTTCCGTCCTACTTCACCTTGCTTGGACCATTCGACAAATTTTGGCACAATATCCATTTGCAATAATTGAATTACAATGGATGCTGTGATGTAGGGAGAAACTCCCATAGAAAAAATTGAGAAATTTTGCATAGCTGAACCGCTGACCATATTCAACATTCTGAAAAATGGCATCTCGCTTAACCCTTGCAAACCACTGGCATCAACCCCGGGTACAGTAATCTGAGCACCAATTCTAAAAACCAGTAAAATCAGTACTGTAAATAGGATACGAGATCGGATGTTTTTTACCTTAAAAGAATCCTTTAAAAGTTTAAACATTAGATCACCTCAATTGATCCACCTGCAGCTTCAATTGCTTCTTGTGCAGCTTTCGAGAATTTTGCAGCTTTGACTGTTAGTTTTTTCTCTAAAGTCCCTTTAGCTAATACTTTAATTCCAGCTTTTTCGTTGCTGACGATTCCAGCTTCTACTAAAACAACTGGAG
Organism: Enterococcus sp. AZ163; assembly: GCF_050498925.1. Classification (NCBI taxonomy): domain Bacteria; kingdom Bacillati; phylum Bacillota; class Bacilli; order Lactobacillales; family Enterococcaceae; genus Enterococcus; species Enterococcus sp. AZ163. Next base: position 1,194,895 of record NZ_JBIPAO010000001.1, on the reverse strand, counting down.
TTACTTCTGTTCCGTCTTCAAAGCGGTTAAGAACATCCAAATTAACTACTGCGTATTCTTTGCGATTTACGTTAGTAAATCCACGTTTTGGCAAACGACGGAATAAAGGAGTTTGTCCCCCTTCAAAGCCTAAACGTACGCCTCCACCTGAACGAGAGTTTTGACCCTTTTGTCCACGACCAGAAGTTTTACCATTGCCTGATGAAGTCCCGCGACCGACACGATTGCGTACTTTACGAGAACCTTCTGCAGGTTTTAATTCATGAAGTTTCATTGATTGGCACCTCCTTAACAATCTAAATCTATTTTCTAGACTTCTTCTACGTCCACTAAATGTGAAATAGTGTTAACCATCCCTTTGATGGCTTCGTTGTTAGGCTTAACAACGGTGCTGTTCAACTTTCTCAAGCCTAGAGCTTTCACTGTATCACGTTGGTTTTGAGGACGTCCGATAACACTGCGTCTTAAAGTAATTTTTAATTCAGCCATTATTTTCGTCCTCCTTATGCTAAGTCTTCTACAGAAATGCCACGCAATTGCGCTACTTCTTCTGCACGTTTTAATTGTTTCAAACCTTCAACAGTTGCGCGAACAACGTTGATTGGTGTGTTTGAGCCTAGTGATTTAGAAGTAACATCTGCTACTCCTGCTAATTCCAAGACGGCACGAACAGGTCCACCAGCAGCAACTCCAGAACCTTCTACAGCAGGTTTCATTAAGATACGTCCGCCACCAAATACACCAATAACTTCGTGAGGAAGAGTTGTTCCTACCATTGGTACTTCGACTAGGTTTTTCTTCGCATCTTCAATTGCTTTGCGAATTGCTTCAGGTACTTCTTGTGCTTTACCGGTACCAAAGCCTACGTGTCCGTTTTTGTCACCGACAACAACTAATGCTGCGAAACGTAAACGACGTCCACCTTTAACAACTTTAGTTACACGGTTAATCGCAACTACGCGGTCTTCTAATTCCAAATGTTTTGGATCGATATAAACCATTAATGGTGTTCCTCCTTTTCCTAAAATTCTAGTCCATTTTCGCGAGCTGCTTGAGCTAAAGCTGCTACACGGCCATGGTAAAGGTATCCACCACGGTCAAAGACTACTACTTTAATACCTTTTTCAGAAGCACGTTCAGCAATCAATTTACCGACTTTTTGTGCTTGTTCAGTTTTGTTTCCACCTGAAATTTCTTTATCCAAGGCAGAGGCACTTGCTAGCGTCACACCCGCTACGTCATCAATTAATTGAGCGTAGATGTTTTTGTTAGAACGAAAAACGTTCAAGCGTGGGCACTCAGCAGTACCAGAGATTTTACCACGTACACGCATGTGGCGCTTTTGGCGTGTTTTGTTTTTATCTGGTTTTGTAATCACAATTGTCACCTCTTTAATTAAGCTGGCCTAGGCCGCATGTAGGTCGAGCCTACTATTTACCAGTTTTACCTTCTTTACGGCGTACGTATTCGCCAACATAGCGAATTCCTTTGCCTTTGTAAGGTTCTGGAGGACGAGTGCTGCGGATTTTCGCTGCAACTTCTCCGACTACTTCTTTGTTTGAACCCTTAACGACCACTTGTGTGTTCGCAGGAACTTCGATTGTAATTCCTTCTGGAGCTACAATTTCAACTGGATGTGAGTAACCAACGTTTAATACAAGTTTTGAACCTTGTAATTGCGCACGGTACCCAACCCCGATTAGTTCTAGTGCTTTTTGGAAACCTTCGGAAACACCAACAACCATGTTATTGAAGTTTGCACGAGTAGTTCCGTGGATTGTTCTCATTTCTTTGCTGTCATTTGGACGAGTGAAAGTCACTTCGCTGCCTTCGATATTCATTTTGATATCAGAAGAAAACGCACGTGTTAATTCACCTTTAGGTCCTTTTACAGTAATGTCGTTACCTTTTTGAGTTACTTCAACTCCAGCAGGTAAAACAACGATTTTATTACCAATACGGCTCACTTAAAGACACCTCCTCATGGATTGTTTGAAATTACCAAACGTAAGCTAATACTTCTCCGCCGACGTTTTTAGCTCTAGCTTCTTTGTCTGTTACGACACCATCAGAAGTAGAGATGATTGCGATTCCTAAACCATTTAATACTTTTGGCACTTCGTCAGCTTTGACGTAAGCACGCAAACCTGGTTTAGAGATACGTTTTAAGTTCGTGATAACACGTTCGTCATTTTTACCGTATTTAAGGAAAACACGGATCATGCCTTGTTTGTCATCTTCGATATATTCAACATCACGAATGAAACCTTCACGTTTTAAGATTTCTGCGATGTCACGTTTGATTTTTGATGCAGGTACTTCTAGGGATTCATGTTTTACCATGTTGGCATTACGAATACGCGTTAGAAAATCTGCAATTGGATCTGTCATGACCATTGAACTGTTTACCTCCTTTATGCGAGTTGTATTTTACCAGCTAGCTTTCTTCACGCCGGGAATTTGTCCTTTATAGGCAAGTTCGCGGAAGCAAATACGGCAAAGATGAAATTTACGATAGACTGAATGTGGACGTCCGCAACGTTCGCAACGAGTATACTCTTGAGTTGAGAACTTTGCAGGGCGCTTGTTTTTAGCAATCATTGATTTTTTAGCCAAATTTTTTCGCCTCCTTGATTATTTTTGGAATGGCATTCCAAGTTGTGTTAATAATTCGCGTGATTCTTCATCAGAGTTAGCTGTTGTAACTACTACGATGTCCATTCCGCGAACTTTATCAACTAAATCATAGTCAACTTCAGGGAAGATCAATTGTTCTTTGATACCTAAAGTGTAGTTACCGCGGCCGTCAAAGGCTTTTTTACTGATACCGTGGAAGTCACGTACACGTGGAAGAGATACAGACACTAATTTGTCCAAGAACTCATACATTCTTTCTCCACGTAGTGTTACTTTCGCACCAATCGGCATGCCTTCACGCAAACGGAATCCAGCGATTGATTTTTTAGCTTTAGTGATAATTGGTTTTTGACCAGAAATCAATGCCAACTCTTCAACTGCTTTATCCAAGTTCTTTGCGTTTGATACCGCATCACCAACACCCATGTTGATGACGATCTTGTCAACTTTAGGTACTTCCATGATTGAACTATAGTTAAATTTTTCCATCAATGATGGGGTTACTTCATTTAAGTATTTTTCTCTTAGGCGGTTCATCTAATAAGATCCTCCTTTCCTGTAATTATTTATCTAAAACTTCGCCGGTTTTCTTAGAAACACGGACTTTTTTACCGTCAACTACTTTGTAGCCAACACGTGTAGCTTCTCCGTTTGAAGGATCAATAACCATCACATTTGAAGCATGAATCGGCGCTTCTACCTCCAGAATTCCGCCTTGAGGGGAAGTCTGAGAAGGTTTTTGGTGTTTTTTAACGACATTGACGCCTTCAACAACGACTTTATCTTTTTTAGGAAGGACTTCTAGAATTACGCCTTCTTTATTCTTATCTTTACCAGAGATAACTTTTACTTTATCGCCTTTTTTAACGAACATTACTGTTGCGCACCTCCTTTGGTTGGAACTTTCCGATTATAATACTTCCGGTGCCAATGAAACGATCTTCATGAAGTTGCCTTCGCGCAATTCGCGAGCAACAGGACCGAAGATACGTGTTCCTCTTGGGCTCTTGTCATCACGAATGATAACTGCTGCGTTTTCATCAAATTTAATATATGAACCATCGGGACGGCGAGCTCCTGTTTTCGTACGAACGATAACAGCTTTAACAACTTCACCTTTTTTGACAACCCCACCTGGCGTTGCTTGTTTAACCGTAGCGACAATCACATCACCGATATTAGCGGTTTTGCGACCAGATCCGCCAAGAACTTTAATAGTTAAAATTTCACGAGCGCCTGAGTTATCCGCGATTTTTAAACGACTTTCTGCTTGGATCACTTGTGTATCCTCCTTTCTCAATTTCAAGGAAATAAGTTTTTGAGAAACTTAGTCTTATTAGGAAAGCTCGTGTGATTAGATAATCACTGCTTTTTCAACGATTTCTAATAAACGGAAACGTTTAGTAGCTGATAATGGACGAGTTTCCATAATTCTCACGATATCGCCAATCTTTGCTTCATTGTTTTCATCATGAGCTTTATATTTTTTAGAATATTTCATACGTTTGCCATAGATAGGGTGGTTCTTTTGGGTTTCAACGACAACCGTAATTGTCTTGTCCATTTTGTCAGATACCACGCGACCTTGGTAAACTTTACGTTGATTTCTTTCAGACATACCTGAAATGGCCTCCTTCCACTATTTTACAGTTTGTTCACGCAATACCGTTTTAATGCGTGCAATCGATTTACGTACTTCTTTAATACGTGCAGTGTTTTCTAATTGACCTGTTGCTAGTTGGAATCTAAGATTGAACAATTCTTCTTTTAATTGTTTTTCTTGATCAAGCATTTCGGTAGTGGTTAACTCTCTGATTTCTTTAACCTTCATTCGATTCACCACCCATTTCCTCACGTTTAACGATCTTAGTTTTCACTGGTAATTTGTGAGAAGCAAGACGTAATGCTTCGCGTGCAACTTCTTCAGGAACACCGGCAACTTCAAACATGATCTTGCCGCGTTTAACTGGTGAAACCCAGCCTTCAGGAGCACCTTTACCAGATCCCATACGTACCCCGATAGCTTTGGCAGTATAAGATTTATGAGGGAAAATTTTAATCCATACTTTCCCACCACGTTTCATATAACGAGTCATCGCAATACGCGCTGCTTCGATTTGACGGTTTGTGATCCAGTGAGATTCTACAGCCTGTAAACCATATTCACCAAATGCTACTTCTTTACCGCCCTTTGCTTCTCCGCGCATTTTTCCACGGAACTCACGACGGTGTTTCACACGTTTTGGTACTAACATGATTATTTCCCTCCTTTCTTAGTGTTTTTTTTAGTTGGAAGAACTTCTCCACGATAAATCCACACTTTAACTCCTAGTTTTCCGTATGTTGTGTTTGCTTCTTCCCAAGCGTAGTCGATATCAGCACGCAATGTATGAAGAGGAACTGTTCCTTCAGAGTATCCTTCTGAACGAGCGATGTCTGCCCCGTTTAGACGACCAGATACTTGAGTTTTGATTCCTTTAGCGCCAGAACGCATAGTACGTTGGATGGCTTGTTTTTGTGCGCGACGGAAAGCAACACGGTTTTCTAATTGACGTGCAATACCTTCTCCGACTAATTTTGCATCTAAATCTGGTTTTTTGATTTCAACGATATTAATGTGAACTCGTTTACCAGTTAATTTATTTAATTCTTTTCTTAGGCTTTCGACTTCAGAACCGCCTTTACCGATAACCATACCAGGCTTAGCTGTGTGGATTGAAATGTTCACACGGTTTGCAGCGCGTTCGATTTCAACTGTTGACACAGCGGCATCAGCAAGTTTAGTTGCGATGAACTTACGGATTCTCAAATCTTCGTGTAGAAACTCAGCATACTCTTTTTCGGCATACCACTTAGCATCCCAATCACGGATGATGCCTACACGCATTCCAATAGGATTTACTTTTTGTCCCACTGATTATCCCTCCTTATTTTTCTGATACCACTACGGTGATGTGACTTGTACGTTTATTGATTGGTGAAGCTGATCCTTTAGCACGTGGACGGAAACGTTTCATTGTAGGTCCTTCGTTAACAAAAGCTTCAGAGACAACCAATTCCTCAACATCTAAGTCAAAGTTGTTTTCTGCGTTAGCAACTGCTGACATTAATACTTTTTCGATTAATCCAGCAGATTTATTTGGTGTGAACTTTAAGATCGAAATCGCTTCTGCTACGCTTTTTCCTCTAATAAGATCGATTACTAAACGCGCTTTACGAGGAGACGTGCGAACTGTTCTTGCAGTTGCTTTAGCTGATGTGATTTGTTGTTCTGCCATGATGATATCCTCCCCTCAAAATTAACGTCTTGTTTTCTTATCATCGGCTGCGTGGCCACGATAAGTTCTTGTTGGTGCAAATTCACCTAATTTATGTCCTACCATATCTTCTTGGATGTAAACTGGTACATGTTTACGTCCGTCATACACAGCAATTGTGAATCCTACAAAATTAGGAAAAATTGTTGAGCGACGAGACCAAGTTTTAATGACTTTTTTCTTTTCAGCGCCTTGTTGTGCTTCGACCTTCTTCATTAAATGATCATCAGCGAAAGGTCCTTTTTTCAAACTACGACCCATGGTGTACCTCCTCTCAAAATGTGCGACACATGGTCAATGATTCTATTTATTCTTACGACGACGTACGATAAGTTTGTCTGATGCAGCTTTCTTGTTACGAGTTTTGTAACCCAATGCAGGTTGTCCCCATGGAGATACTGGAGCTTTACGTCCGATTGGAGCTTTACCTTCACCACCACCGTGTGGGTGATCGTTCGGGTTCATTACGCTACCACGTACAGTTGGGCGTTTACGCATCCAACGAGAGCGGCCAGCTTTACCAATGTTGATCAATTCATGTTGTTCGTTACCAACAGAACCAATAGTTGCACGGCAAGCTGCTAAGATCATACGAACTTCGCCTGAGTTCAAACGAACTAATACGTACTTTCCTTCTTTACCAAGTACTTGAGCACTTGTACCAGCTGAACGGATTAATTGTCCGCCCTTGCCAGGTTTCATTTCGATGTTATGAACCACAGTACCTACTGGAATGTTTTCTAGAGGTAGAGTGTTTCCGATTTTGATATCGGCATTTGCTCCAGAAACGATAGTCATGCCAACTTCTAAGCCTTTAGGTGCTAAGATGTAAGCTTTCACTCCGTCTGAATAATGAACTAATGCGATGTTTGCTGAACGGTTCGGATCGTATTCGATCGTTTGAACAGTTGCAACTACATCGTCTTTATTACGTTTAAAGTCGATGACACGGTATTGACGTTTATGTCCGCCACCTTGATGACGTACAGTAATACGACCGTTGTTGTTACGACCGGCATGGTTTTTTAATGGCTCTAACAAAGTTTTTTCTGGTGTGCTAGTTGTAATCTCAGCAAAGTCAGAACTTGTCATGTTACGACGGCCATTTGTGGTAGGTTTGTACTTTTTAATCGCCAAGTCTGTTTCCCTCCTATATTAATCGCTATTTCTTGTGCTTACTCAGCAGCGTCGAAAATTTGGATTTCTTTTGAATCTTCTGTTAACGTCACGATTGCTTTACGACGTTTTTTAGTGAAACCAGTGTATTTACCCATACGTTTCGCTTTTGGTTTAGCATTTAGAATGTTTACGTTTTTTACTTTAACGTCAAACGCAGCTTCAACAGCTTGTTTAACTAAAGTTTTGTTCGCGCGAGTGTCCACTTCGAAAGTGTATTTCTTTTCGTCCATGTCTAACATGGCTTTTTCAGTGATCACTGGGCGTTTAATTACGTCTAGTAATTCCATTATGCAAGCACCTCCTCAATTTGGTTAAGAGCAGTTTGCGTTGCTAAGATTTTTTCATTAGCGACTACATCAAGTACAGTAACATTTGATGAAGTAGTAACAGTAACATTTGGTAAGTTGCGAGCTGAAAGAGCCGCAGCCTCGTTATCTGCTTCTAAGACAACCAATACTTTTGAGTCAATCGACAAGTTAGCTAAAACTTGTTTGAATTCTTTTGTTTTTGGTGCATCAAAGCTTAGCGCTTCAACAGCAACCAAGTTATTTCCAGCAACTTTTTCTGACAACACAGATTTGATTGCTAAGCGACGAACTTTTTTAGGAAGTTTGTAGCTGTATGAACGTGGTGTAGGTCCGAAAACAACGCCACCTCCACGCCATTGTGGTGAACGAATTGAACCTTGACGGGCACGACCTGTTCCCTTTTGGCGCCATGGTTTGCGGCCACCGCCACGAACTGCGCTACGATTTTTCACAGCGTGTGTTCCTTGTCTTAATGAAGCGCGTTGCATGATGATTGCATCAAACACAACACTTTCATTTGGTTCGATTCCGAAGATTCCTTCGTTTAAAGTAATTTCACCATTTTGAGTTCCATCTTGTTTGAATAATGCTACATTCGGCATTCCTTAGTTCCTCCTTTCCTCTAATCGATTATTTTGCTTTCACAGCAGATTTAATAGTAATCAATGATTTTTTAGCTCCAGGAACATTTCCTTTAACTAAGATAACGTTGCGGTCAACGTCAACACGTACAACTTCAAGGTTTTGAATTGTTACGCGGTTGCCACCCATACGGCCAGCTAATTTTTTATTTTTAAATACACGGTTCGGTGCAACAGGACCCATAGATCCAGGACGACGGTGGTAGCGAGATCCGTGAGCCATTGGGCCGCGGCTTTGTCCGTGACGTTTGATAACGCCTTGGAATCCTTTACCTTTAGTCGTTCCGGTTACATCAATGATGTCTCCAGCTTGGAAAGTATCAACTTTCACTTCTTGTCCTACTTCATAGTCTCCTAGCTCAACATCTTTGAATTCTCGAATGAAGCGCTTAGGAGCCGTGTTTGCTTTTGCAACATGACCTTTCGCAGGTTTGTTAGACAAAACTTCACGCATATCTTGGTAACCTAATTGAACTGCTTCGTAACCATCATTTTTCACTGTTTTCACTTGTAAAACAACGTTTGGAGTAGCTTCGATAACAGTAACTGGAATTAATTCACCAGACTCTGTGAAGATTTGAGTCATTCCCACTTTTTTCCCTAAGATTCCTTTGGTCATGATTACACCTCCATCTTCTTATTATAGTTTGATTTCAATATTTACACCGCTTGGTAAGTCTAGCTTCATTAAAGCATCAACTGTTTTTGGTGTTGGGTTCACAATGTCGATTAGACGTTTGTGTGTACGCATTTCGAATTGTTCGCGTGAATCTTTGTATTTATGAGTCGCACGGATTACAGTGTAAAGACTGCGTTCAGTTGGTAATGGAATTGGACCAGATACGCCAGCTCCAGTTCTTTTTGCAGTTTCTACGATTTTATCCGCTGATTGATCTAAAATACCATGTTCATACGCTTTTAAACGGATACGAATTTTTTGTTTTGCCATCTTGTTCCCTCCTTCGCCTATTTTAAAAGTAGACATAGCTCCACGAAAATTTTCCGTCACGCTCGTTCGTGGCAAAGCGTCCGGGCGTGTCGCAACCTCTCGTTTCAAAGCCGGTGGATTCTATTAAGACCCCCCCAGTACGTTTACACTTCTGTAAACAGCACCTTTATGATTATATTACATCAGAGTATCCATTGCAAGGATTTTCTCAATAAAGATCGTATTATTTCGCTGATTTTCTGAAATTTTTCTGGATTATGAGAATTCCTCTTTTTAGTTCTCGACTATATAATAGAAGAAACATGGTTTTCTGTTTACTTATAGTTAAGCTATGGAACAAAAAAAGAGCCGCAGTAAGCGACTCTTTACGTCCGAGTATGGGTAAAACTAATTTATAAAAGTAGTCTTAATTCAAATTAAGCGTTGATAGTTGAAACGACACCGGCACCAACTGTACGTCCGCCTTCGCGGATTGAGAATTTAGTACCGTTTTCGATAGCGATTGGGTGGATTAATTCCACTTCCATTGCTACGTTGTCACCAGGCATAACCATTTCAGTTCCTTCTGGTAATTCAACTACACCAGTTACGTCAGTTGTACGGAAGTAGAACTGAGGACGGTAGTTAGTGAAGAATGGTGTATGACGTCCGCCTTCTTCTTTAGATAAAACGTAGACTTCAGCAGAGAATTTTGTATGTGGAGTGATAGTACCTGGTTTAGATAATACTTGTCCACGTTGGATATCTTCACGTGCAACACCACGCAACAATGCGCCAATGTTGTCGCCTGCTTCAGCGTAATCTAACAATTTACGGAACATTTCAACACCAGTAACAGTTGTTTTCGCAGTTTCTTCAGCGATACCTACGATTTCAATTTCGTCACCAACGCGTACTTGTCCACGTTCAACACGTCCAGTAGCAACTGTACCACGACCAGTGATAGAGAATACATCTTCGACTGGCATCATGAATGGTTTTTCAGTGTCGCGTTCTGGAGTAGGGATATAAGCATCAACTTCTGCCATCAATTCAATGATTTTTTCTTCGTAAGCAGCGTCGCCTTCCAAAGCTTTCAAAGCAGAACCAGCGATAACTGGAGTGTCATCACCTGGGAAGTCGTATTCTGTTAATAGGTCACGAACTTCCATTTCAACTAATTCTAACAATTCTTCGTCGTCAACCATATCAACTTTGTTTAAGAAAACAACGATGTAAGGTACGCCAACTTGGCGAGACAATAGAATGTGTTCACGAGTTTGAGGCATTGGGCCATCAGCAGCAGAAACTACTAAGATAGCTCCGTCCATTTGTGCAGCACCAGTGATCATGTTTTTAACGTAGTCCGCGTGTCCTGGGCAGTCAACGTGAGCATAATGACGGTTTTCTGTTTCATACTCAACGTGAGCAGTGTTGATTGTGATTCCGCGTTCGCGTTCTTCTGGAGCACCATCAATTTGTGCGTAATCCATAGCAGTCGCGCCGCCTTGTTTAGCAAGTACAGTTGTAATTGCAGCAGTTAAAGTAGTTTTACCATGGTCAACGTGTCCGATAGTACCAATGTTAACATGGGGTTTTGAACGGTCAAATTTTTCTTTAGCCATTTAAATATGTTCCTCCTAAATGAGTTTGTTTTTTATCTGATAGGTCCGCGATGTTTTTGCATCGCGAGCCCATATCATCGATATCATTTTATCTGAATTGTTCACAAAAATACAGGTCTTTTGGAAAAACAGTTAGAATTTATCCAAGTTTTTTTAGATTACTCAGATTTTCCGCCATTTTTCTTAATAATTTCTTCTTGAACTGCCTTTGGAACAGCTTCGTAATGGTCAAATGTCATAGTGAAGACACCACGACCTTGTGTAGCTGAACGTAGAGTAGTTGCATAACCAAACATTTCAGCCAATGGAACCATTGCACGAACAACTTGTAAGCCGCCGGCACGAGCATCCATTCCTTCTACGCGACCACGACGAGCAGTCACGTGACCCATAATATCACCTAAGTAATCTTCTGGGATAACAACTTCAATTGCCATAATCGGTTCAAGAATAGCTGGATCAGCTTTCTTAGCAGCAGCACGTAATGCCATTGAAGCGGCAACACGGAAGGCTGTTTCATTTGAATCGACATCATGGTAAGATCCATCGTAAAGTTTTGCTTTAATGTCAACCATAGGGTAACCGGCTAATACACCGTTGTCCATTGATGCTTTCAAACCTGCTTCAACAGCCGGAATGTATTCACGAGGGACAACCCCACCGACGATTGCATTTTCAAATTCAAAGCCGCCGCCTTCTTCGTTTGGTTCGAATTCGATCCATACGTGACCGTATTGACCTTTACCACCAGACTGACGTACGAACTTACCTTCTGCTTGCGTACCTTGACGGAATGTTTCACGATAAGATACTTGAGGAGCTCCAACGTTTGCTTCAACTTTGAATTCGCGACGCATACGGTCAACGATAATATCTAAGTGAAGTTCACCCATACCAGCAATGATTGTTTCGCCAGTTTCAACGTTTGTTTCAGCGCGGAAGGTAGGATCTTCTTCAGATAGTTTTTGCAAGGCAACGCCCATTTTATCTTGGTCAGCTTTTGATTTAGGCTCAATAGCAACTTGGATAACTGGTTCTGGGAATTCCATTGACTCAAGGATAACTGGTGATTTTTCAGCACACAATGTATCCCCGGTAGTTGTATCTTTCAAACCAACTGCAGCAGCGATATCTCCAGCATAAACTTCAGAGATTTCAGAACGTGAGTTAGCATGCATCTGTAAGATACGACCAACACGTTCACGTTTGCCTTTAGTTGCGTTTTGTACGTATGAACCTGATTGTAAGACACCAGAGTACACACGGAAAAAAGTTAGACGACCAACGAATGGATCTGTCATTACTTTAAATGCTAAAGCAGCAAATGGAGCATCATCATTAGCTGGACGTTCTTCTTCTTCTTCAGTCTTAGGATTAATCCCTTTAATCGCTGGAATATCCAATGGTGAAGGCAAGTAATCTAGAACGGCATCCAATAATAATTGAACCCCTTTGTTTTTGAAGGCTGAACCACAAAGAACTGGGTAAAATTCAACGTTAACTGTTGCTTTACGAATTCCTTCTTTCAATTCTTGTTCAGTAATTTCTTCGCCTTCAAGATATTTCATTGTTAGATCTTCATCAGTTTCAGCAACAGCTTCAACCAATTTTTCACGCCATTCTTCAGCAAGCTCTAAGTAGTCTGCAGGAATGTCAGTTTCTTCAATTTCAGTACCCAAGTCGTTTGTGTACATTTCAGCTTTCATCTTCACAAGGTCGATGATGCCTGTGAAATCGTCTTCCGCACCAATTGGTAATTGGATTGGGTGAGCATTTGCGTTCAAACGATCATGCAAAGTTTCTACAGAGTATAAGAAGTCTGCACCGATTTTATCCATTTTATTGGCAAATACGATACGCGGCACACCATAAGTTGTTGCTTGACGCCATACGGTTTCAGTTTGAGGTTCAACCCCAGATTGAGCATCCAGTACGGTTACAGCACCATCTAGTACACGTAATGAACGTTCAACTTCTACAGTGAAGTCCACGTGTCCTGGTGTGTCAATGATATTGATACGATGACCTTTCCATGCAGCGGTAGTCGCAGCTGAAGTGATGGTAATCCCACGTTCTTGTTCCTGTTCCATCCAGTCCATTTGTGAAGCTCCTTCATGAGTTTCACCAATCTTGTGGATTCTACCAGTGTAATACAAGATACGTTCAGTTGCAGTCGTTTTACCAGCATCGATGTGGGCCATGATACCAATGTTACGAGTGTTGTCTAGAGAAAATTCTCTTGGCATTTCTTCTGTTTCTCCTCTCTCAAATCAAATTAAGCGTCCTAATATCTTTCTGCCGACAGTTGTCAAATGCAGAGAGGATTTTACCAACGATAATGAGCGAATGCACGGTTGGCTTCGGCCATTTTGTGTGTATCTTCGCGTTTTTTCACAGAAGCGCCAGTGTTGTTAGCCGCATCCATGATTTCTTTAGCTAAGCGGTCTTCCATTGTGTGTTCTCCGCGAGAACGCGCATAGTTGACGACCCAACGTAAACCAAGTGTTGTACGACGCTCTGGACGCACTTCAACTGGTACTTGATAGTTAGAACCACCAACACGGCGAGCTTTAACTTCCAATACAGGCATAATGTTTTCCATTGCTTGTTCGAAAACTTCCAATGGATCATTTCCTGTTGATTCTTTGATTGTGTCAAATGCGTTATATACGATATTTGCAGCAATACCACGTTTGCCGTCAACCATTACCCGGTTGATCAAACGAGTTACTAGCTTTGAGTTATACATAGGATCTGGTAAAACATCGCGTTTTATAGCAGCACCCTTACGAGTCATGCGTAACTCCCCCTTCCGAAAGTATGTCTTTTATCTAATTCGATTTTTATGCTTTAGGTCTCTTAGTACCGTATTTAGAACGGCTTTGTTTACGATCGTTAACACCAGCTGTATCTAGCGCACCACGAACGATGTGGTAACGTACTCCTGGCAAGTCTTTCACACGTCCGCCACGTAATAGAACAACACTATGTTCTTGTAGGTTGTGGCCGATACCTGGAATATAAGCTGTTACTTCGATCAAGTTAGACAAACGAACACGAGCATACTTACGTAAAGCCGAGTTCGGTTTTTTAGGTGTCATAGTACCGACACGTGTACATACCCCACGTTTTTGTGGAGAGTTAACGTTTGTTTGAACTTTTTTGAAGCTGTTATATCCTTTATTCAATGCAGGTGAACCTGATTTTTCCACCTTTGATTTACGAGGTTTACGTACTAATTGATTAATTGTAGGCATTCCTTGTTTCCTCCTTCCTCGATTCGCTTTCTAGTCCCACACATCCTGGTGGTTCTTTTTCAGCGATAAAAAATAATGCAATCTCTGCATTCTCTATCAAGCGTACCTTGACACAGTCAGCACGTCTCACTTGAGAGACCTGTTCACAAAGCACCTCAGATAGCATATCATGATTGATTTTACCTGTCAACAATCTGTTGAAAGTTTTTCTGAATATTTTTCACTCCCTTCGAGCAATCTATATTATAGAAGAAAGAGTCTTTTTGGTCTTTTTTACTCAAAAAGAACTATCTTTTTTTTGTGGTTCCGATTACAATAGAATTAACTTAAACGAAGGTGGGATTTTCCAATGAATCTAAAGGAACTAGTGGGCATTGAAGTTGCAAAATACGTAAAAGATGGCATGGTTGTTGGTTTGGGTACCGGATCTACCGCATATTATATGGTAAAAGAAGTTGGCCGACGCATGAAGGAAGAAGGCATTCACGTTACTGGCGTTGTAACCTCTTCTGCAACTGAACAACAAGCAAAAGAACTAGGCATTCCTTTAAAAGCGATTGATGAAGTGGATTACGTCGACTTAACCATTGATGGTGCCGATGAAATCAGCAGCGACTTTCAAGGAATTAAGGGTGGCGGTGCTGCACTATTATTCGAGAAGATTGTCGCAACCTATTCAAAAGAATGCATTTGGATTGTCGATGAAAGCAAAATGGTCGATAAATTAGGTAATTTTCCTTTACCCGTAGAAGTAGTTCCTTTTGGCAGCCATAATCTTTTTCGTCTGTTTGAAGAAAAAGGCTACAATCCAAAATGGCGTAAAACAGCTGACGACGAAATACTAATCACAGATGGTGGTCACTACATTATCGACTTAGCATTGGAAGTCATTGAAAATCCGCACGCTTTAGCCGACGAGCTCGATAGATACGTTGGCGTTGTAGAACATGGACTATTTATTGATATGATTTCAAAAGTTGTCGTTGGTACTCCGGAAGGTCCAAAGGAAATAGCTGTTCCTGGTAAATAGTTTCTTTTTTTAAATTCCGCGGTTAATAAAGGAAAACAATGGAAAAACCTTTGAAAACATTGTACAATGAATCAGGAATTGAAAATTTCAGAAATGGACTAAAGGAGAGAATAATATGCCAAAATTAGTTTTTTCTCGTCACGGACTAAGCGAATGGAACAAATTAAATCAATTTACTGGATGGGCAGATGTAGATCTAGCTCCAGAAGGTGTTGAAGAAGCAAAAGAAGGTGGACGTAAAATTAAAGAAGCTGGCATCGAATTTGATGTTGCTTACACTTCTGTATTAACTCGTGCCATCAAAACTTGTGACTACATCTTAGAAGAGTCTGACCAACTTTGGGTACCAACCGTTAAATCTTGGCGCTTAAACGAACGTCACTATGGTAAATTGCAAGGTCTTAACAAAAAAGAAACTGCTGAAAAATACGGTGACGAACAAGTACACATCTGGCGTCGTTCATACGATGTATTGCCTCCATTAATGGAAGCAACTGATGAAGGTTCTGCTGCTCAAGACCGCCGTTACTCAATGTTAGATCCTCGTGACATTCCTGGTGGAGAAAACTTAAAAGTCACTTTAGAACGTGCATTACCTTTCTGGCAAGACGAAATTGCTCCTGCTTTGAAAGACAACAAAACTGTTTTAGTTGCAGCTCATGGTAACTCATTACGTGCATTGGCTAAACATATTGAAGGTATTTCTGATGAAGATATTATGGACTTAGAAATCCCAACAGGTCAACCACTTGTTTATGAATTGAATGATGACTTAACAGTAGCGAAAAAATACTACTTATAAGATTAAGCAAACAGCGCTGAGGTTGAAAGCCTCAGCGCTGTTTTTATACATCTTTCGAATGACGTTCACCGACTTGGAATTCATCCGCATGTTCAAACATATAGCGAACACTAATTGGATCATCCCCGGTTAGTTGCTTAAAATCATCTGTGTGCTCAGCCATTTTATTTTCCCGAATTGCTTGAGCAAAGGTTACCATACCTTCTGAAGAAAATGGTGCTTCTGAGCCATCTTTGAACTTCCCATCTGTAGTACGAGGCACGCCCATTGCATCAAAAACTTCATAATTTTCCTCATCTGTCACTTCTTTATACGTAACCTTATTCCCGGTTACTTCGTTACCAATATCAATAAAATCACGAATTGTCATCAATTCTTTGCCGTTAATATTTAGAATTTTGTGATGATAGGTTTCATTGATCAATGCATAAGCGACTGCTTTAGCACAATCTTTACGAGATATATAAGCCATCTTTCCATCACCTTGACTATTGGTCAGTTCACCATCAGCTTTAACATAAGTAAAGTAGTTAGTAACCATTGCTTCTGCATACTGAGAATTTCGTAAGAAGATATAATCCAGACCACTTTCTTCAATGTAATTTTCAGTGAAAGCATGATCAATTTTTTCGATGCTTGGATTACTCGGATCAGCAGCATTTACTAATGAAGTATAAATAATTTTCTTCACACCTGCTGCTTTAGCTGCATCTACAACATTTTTGTGGGCAGTTTGCCGCTTTTCGCCAACAAAAGGCATCGAAATTAAAGCTAGAGCTTCACCACCAGAAAATTTTTCAGCTAATCCTTCCAAGTAATTGAAGTTTGTCTCCTGAACTGCAACCCCTTGCTTCGCGTATTTTTCCAAAGTAGCCGGAGAATAACCGCAAAATACTAAATGTTTCGTATCAGTTAAAGTCATTAAATACTCTGCCGCTTGGCCACCTAAATTTCCATCTACACCAGTTAAAATTAGTTTACTCATGTAACTTCTCCTCCTTGCTCTTATTGCTTTTATAATATGTGAATTCATGAACAATATCCAATACAAAGATTCGATAGTCTATAAGTAAAACTTATATCTGTCCTCGGAGTAGATCTAACAAATGTTTTATACTGGGATTGTTTTCTCCCTTGCGATAAGCAAGAACTATCGCAAACTGATGGTGAGAGTCTTTAATCGGCAATAATTTTACATCGACTCCATTGTTAACTAGTGGATAATCTTTTGGAAAAAAACCAATCATGTCATTGTTTTGGATCATAAATAACTCCGTTTCAATATCATTGGCTACTTTTGCAATGTTCGGAGTATAACCATCCTTTAGTGCATTCTCTAACATTAGATAATAGGATTTCCCTATCATTTCTGGTGATAACATAACGATAGGCTGGCTATACAATTCATTGATCGTTAGAGAATCTTTTTCAAAGTATGCATGATCTTTTCCCACTACTGCGCGATAATCCCCATAGTATAAAGGAATCGTTTGAATATTTTCTTCCTCGAAAAATTCAGAGTCAAAGCTGATGGCCAAATCATAGCGATAATTTCGCAGATTTTCAGCCACGCCCTTCAAAGGGACTTTTTCAACATCCAAGACAATATTTTCCTTTTTTAAGTCATGCTTACGAACAACTTGTGATAACTGTTGGATATCCATGATAGAGGTGTATTCAATTCTAATACGGTTTTGTCCTTCATTGAAGTCAACCATTCGTTGGTTCAACTGTTCATATTGTTGGAGCAGCTGTAGCGATTCCTGATATAAAATCTTTCCAGCTTCCGTCGGTGTCACGGGGATAGTGGTTCGGTCAATCAGCTGACATTCGAAGTGTTCCTCCAAAAAATGAATCTGTTGCGTGATACTCACTTGTGAGACATAATTCTTTTTTCCGGCCTTGGTAAAGCTCCCCGTCTGAACCAAATCAACAAAATAGCGCAGTTTCTCCAAATTCATTCAACATTCCTCCTGCTTTCTCTAGCTAAAAAACAGACAGCTCCTAAAAGGATTTGCCTGCTTCAACAATAGTACTCATGATTCACATCCTTGCCAATAAATCAATCAACACACGGGCTATAAAACTTTTTTATATCGATGTTTTGATCATAAGATTTATCGTGTTAAATCAGTTTACATGTATACTACCATATTCTTTTATTCTATTAATGAGGTAAACATGGGACAAAATATCTTGTAGATTAGCCATTAAAATAAATATTAACTATGAAAGGAAAGTCTTTTAAGACTAGTTTTTTCAGGACTGATTTTCCTCAGTTTCAAAAATACTTTTTCCTCTCAATCAAAAAATAGTATCAAAGATATTTTTAAACCTATAGTCTTTTACAGCCTTCTCATTTTGATAAATAGGAGAACTACTATTCTTAAACAAAGAATTTTTCTCAATTGGATACCTGAAATCGATCCTATTTTTTTGCTTTTGGTGGAGTCAATACCCTCTATGTTCTATTTATAAATATAAATTATTGATTGAGAATCACTTAGTTATGAGTGTAAGCTTAATCTTATCAAGTATTAATACCAGTGTAAATATTTTTTTAAGCAAGAAGTATTAATACGAGCTTAGTGTAGATAGTGACTCTTTTAATATATTCTCAATATCATTTAGAATTTCTTTCTCTTTGTCTGTGCTTTCCTTCACATCGGTACTAACTCTCTAATTATTGTAGCCAGCCGCTACCAACAGCTTGTGCCTAGCCATTAGAAAAAACTCCTATTACAGCTTCGGCAGGCGTTTTTGTAACTATGTACTGTATTTGTAGTGTCCATTTCTATCACGTGTTAAATACCTATTTGCACCGTTATAAAGAGGTCGTCCTCCTGCAAAAGATAGCGAAAAGAGATTCAATGATAAAAGATCTTATACGAATTTTTTGAGAGGTTTATATTTCTATTTTTTTTGTAAAAGATGTAGAATTTAATTATCAAAGAGAAAGTGGTGTTTAGTATGACAGATTATGAAAAAAAAGAAGCTGCTGTTTTAGAAAATATTGTGGATACCATGACAAATTTAGATTCAGAATTAGATAAACTAGATTCCTTAAATGAAGATAAAACCAAAAAACATGAATTAAAAAAATGGTATGCAGAAAAGAAAGCTATTCATGACATCAAACATATCCTCCATAATGTTGGGAAGTATGAAAAGTATGATGACGATGAAATGAAAAAAATTGATGCATATATTGAAAACTTTATGAGCTAATAAAATCAGGATCCTACGATTATGGGATCCTGATTTTTATTTTGGCCTAATGAATACTATCCATACATTGACACTCCTAGCTAAATAGGTACGGTCAAAGATTTTATGTTATACTTGATTTTCTAGAAAATTCATTCTCATAAGGAGTTATCATATGAAAAAAACTAACTTTGTAGTCGTCTTTTGGCTGCTTTTAACGCTCATTTCATTCATTGTATTTCTGTTTAATTTTCATTCATTCTGGGATTCAATCGCTACTTTGTTCTTTCCTAACCCCGACACTGACTATCTGAGTAAAAATGATATTTATCGTGAGATGGTCACTGTATTACCTATGATGGCAGCAACAGCAGTATTTTTTTATATTGGATTGAAACAAGGTCTGAAAATTTACAATCAAAATTAGCATCCACCAGCTATTTGTATGCCATAATAAATCAGTAAAGTAAAGTCATACTAATTTTAGTTAGTCCTTAGGCACTTCGTTAATAATTTAACGGAAGTGCCTAATTCTATTTATCATTCCACACTATGCTGAGTTAATGGAATTAATCACTAATCAACGTACTTTAATTTAAACAGTACAGCATAATTGTGTAAAATACTATTTTTCGGGTGTTCATCTATGCAAAGAAACCAAAATAAAAAAATGCTTATAGGCCCCTTCCCTTGTCAGAGATAGTCTATAAGCAAATTGAAAACTGGACTTGTCTTCGCGGTGCTCTGCTCGAATACATTCCAAGAATATCATGCCTTATTTTGTAAACGAGGCGGATCACGCCGCGAGATATATCTACACGTTTCGAGTGTTCCAAAAATGTGATTTCCCTAGCACACAGT
The DNA here is from genome assembly GCF_050498925.1 of Enterococcus sp. AZ163. Taxonomy (NCBI): domain Bacteria; kingdom Bacillati; phylum Bacillota; class Bacilli; order Lactobacillales; family Enterococcaceae; genus Enterococcus; species Enterococcus sp. AZ163. Next base: position 1,175,103 of record NZ_JBIPAO010000001.1, on the reverse strand, counting down.
ACGTCATACTTGCACATCATTGCAAATACAAGCAAGTATTGATCCGAAATTACTGCAGCTTCTACTTGGTCATGCGCGCAAAAACGACATTGAACGTTTATGCCTACATCACCCGTGAGAAAAAGAAAGAAAACATCGCCAATTTCGAAAATTTCATTAAGAATTTATCGAGTGGGGCAAGCCCCAAATTCGCAAGAATCCATCAAGCAAAAAAGCCTTGATGTAGAGCCTTAAGAGAGGTAAGAAGCGACCTTCGTCGCCAATAAATCAATCGCCACGTGGTTTTCGCCACCTTCTGGTACGATAATATCCGCATAACGCTTTGTTGGTTCAATAAATTGATGGTACATTGGCTTTACAACCGTTAAATACTGTTCGATGACCGAGTCTAGGGTTCTTCCTCGTTCCTCCATGTCCCGTTTGATTCGACGGATGATTCGAATATCGTCATCTGTATCAACATAAATCTTAATATCCATCAAATCCCGTAACCGCTCATCCTCTAGAATTAGAATTCCTTCTAAAATGATGACTTCTTTCGGCTCCTGCACTACTACCGCAGAACTGCGAGTGTGAGCTACATAGTCATATACCGGTTTTTCGATCGCTTCAAAATTCAACAGCTGTTTGACGTGTTCAATTAATAAATCTGTATCGAAAGCAAAGGGATGGTCATAGTTGGTCTCCAAACGTTCCTCAAAGCTTAAGTTGCTTTGATCTTTATAATAGGAATCTTGTTCCAGCATCATAATCGAATGATCTGGGAAATGATTGTAAATTGCACGGCTAACGCTTGTTTTCCCGCTGCCTGAGCCACCTGTTACACCAATGATAATTGGCTTGCTTTTCATGAAATAAAACCTCTTTCGTGTCTTTCGCTACAACTATTATAGCGAAAATCGCTTCAATTGCTATTGATTTATCAAAATTCTTGCAAAATTTTGTAAAGGTCGGTCAATTGACGAATTTGATACGTCGGTTGAATCTCTGCTGATGGTTTGTTTTGTGGATTCATCCAAACTGTATCAATTCCTGCCGTTTGTCCCCCTTTAATGTCTGAAGTTAAAGAATCCCCGATGATAACCGTTTGCTTTTTATTGATATGAGGAATTTCATCAAACACGATGTCAAAGTATTCCTTCATCGGCTTATGGACACCCATTTCCTCCGAAATAAAAAATTTCTGGAAATAAGGAGCCAATCCAGATTGCTTCAATCTTTGATGCTGCGTTTCTGAAACTCCATTAGTCACAACATACAATTCTTTAGTCTGGCTGAGACGTTTAACGACATCTAACCCATTTTTTATCAATTTGTGGCCTTGATTTAAGTAATAGCGATAACGTTCTTCGGTTTCTGGACCGTCTACCTTTTTGCCAACAGTATCAAAAAAGAGACTAAAACGCGTGTTCAGCAATTCATGACGGGAAAGCGTTCCATGTTCATGTTGGCGCCAAAAACCACGGTTCATTTCTTTGTAGACGTCCTTGACCTTTTCATCCAAAGGTACACCCATTTCTATAAATAGCTTGTTCAAAGCTTGCTCTTCAGCATCTTGAAAATCCAATAACGTATCATCAATATCAAACAATAAAGTCGTATACATTCTTTTTCCCTCTATCTAAAGTATTTTTTTAACTGCCGCAATTCTTCTAGAGTCAGTGACCGGTAGCTGCTTACTGCTAAATCAGCCGGTAAAGTCAAAGGCCCCATCGTCAAGCGCTGAAGATCTACTACTTTTTTACCACAGGCTAAAAACATTTTTTTCACCTGATGGAACTTTCCTTCATGAATTATGAGTTCCACCGTAGAAGCTTTTTCACTGGCAAAAAGAATTTTCAGTTCTGCCGGCTGGCAAATAATGCCACCATGAAAGACAATCCCTTTGGAAAAAGCATTCACATCTTCTTCTGTCACTAGTTCGTTGACCACTGCTCGATAGGTTTTAGCTACCTCTTCCTTTGGCTGCAGCAAATCATAACCAAGCTGACCATTGTCAGTCAGCAAAAGCAAACCAGTAGTATCTCGATCCAAACGTCCTACAGGATAAAGCTCCGACCGTTGATCCTTCGAATTAATTAAATCCAGCACTGTACGATGATGAACATCCTGTTTGGCTGTCACTACACCCTTAGGCTTATTCAATAAATAGTAAACCTGATTTGTTTGTAATCGCTGTCCAGCTACTACGATATCATGCAGCTGACTATCCACATTTCGCTGTGGATTCAATTCAACTTCATTATCTACTGTTACCCGCTTCATTAGAAACAGACGCTTCATTTCTTTTCGAGTAGTCTGCAAACGAGTTTCAATCAATTTATCCAAACGCACTATGAAAACTCCTTTAGGCTTGTCGGATACATTATACTGGAATTTTTAACGAATGTAATTAGGCTGCTTCTATCTTTAAAGAAAAAAGGGAGAATTAAATTCTCTATTCCTAAATTAGGCAAGGGAACTCGGCTTTCTCTAAACTACAGAGAAGCAAGAGTTATTCTTTTCATTCGAACAATTTTGTAAGTTCATTGACAGCCAGATAAATGGTGAAATTTTTTTAATTTTCTTATACTAGTCAGCAGAAGAGCAGCTTGCTGCTCAAAATTTTATAAAATGAGGAGTATAACTATGCAAAAAGGCTTAACTGGGTTTCAACTTAAAATAATCGGAGTCATCACCATGGTCATAGATCATTTAGGACAATTTTTCTCTTTCCTAGGTGTACCGCTATGGTTTCACTGGATTGGACGAATTGCTGCACCGATTTTCTTGTTTGAAAGTTCTGAAGGCTTTGTTCATACAAGTAATCGTAAAAAATATATGTTTCGCTTACTGATCGGCTTTTGGATTATGGGAGCAATTGACTGGATTTTAAATACGTATTTCAGTATCGGTAATGCTGTAGTCATCAATAATATTTTCGGCACCCTCTTTTTAGGTACGGTTTTTATGCAGGCTGCTGACTGTTTGATTACTGGAGTTAAAAAAAAGCAGGGTCGGATGTTTGGCAAAGGTCTACTTTGGTTAATCCTTCCTTTGGTTCTTAGTGTTTTTCCTTTGCTTGTCCTTTCAGGAGGCGTAATAAACCCTGCTTTGATGATCGGTTTTCAAGTCTTCGCCTTTTTAGTACCCACATTGTTATTAACGGAAGGCGGATTTTTGTTTGTCCTTTTAGCAGTATTATTCTATCTGTTCCATGGTAAGAAGAGCTTACAGGTGACAGCACTAGTGGGTGTTGCTTTGATTTCACTAATCTTCGGCGGAATGCAACATCCTTTTGCCGAAAATTTCCAATGGATGATGCTGCTTTCAGCAATTCCAATTATCTTGTACCACGGTGAAAAGGGCCGAAGCATGCGTAACTTCTTTTACTACTTCTACCCTGCACATATCGCAATTTTTGCAATTATCAGCTTTTTCCTGCAAAAATAATCCAATTTTTCCTTGACTGGTTCACAGAAAAGTTTTACAATCCGTTTTGTGAACAAATCGTACAGATAACGCGGTTTAATACGCGTCGAGAGAGAGGCGGTTTCTATTAATTTAGAGACGTCTCTCTTTTTTTGTCTTGAACTATTTGTTCTGCTAACAAAAACTGAGGTGATATTTATGAAAGAAAAAACTATTCGTTTAATTCCTGCCGTTCTGGCTACCGGAATTATGTCCTTTTCTGGTGTACTGATTGAAACGGCCATGAACGTGACTTTTCCAACCTTGATTCATCAATTTGGGCTGTCAACTGCTTTAGTCCAATGGGTCACGACTATCTATTTACTGATTATTTCTATTATGGTACCCTTTGCTAATTATTTATTGAAAAATTATTCGATCCGTCACTTGTTTATTGCAGCTAACTTATTCTTCATTGCAGGTCTTATCATTGATTTTTGGTCCCCTACTTTTAGTGTACTGCTGCTGGGTCGCTTATTTCAGGGGATTAGTACGGGAATTGCTCTGCCGTTAATGTTTCATATTATCTTGAATTTCACCCCAATGCATAAACGAGGAACTATGATGGGTGTAGGTACATTGACCACTTCGATTGCTCCAGCAATAGGTCCAACCTATGGCGGATTACTGACATCGGCGTTATCCTGGCATTATATTTTTCTTTTTTTAGTACCGGTTCTATGCGTTTCTATGATTATTGGCTTAGTTACAATTCCTGAGATGGCCATCAAAAAGACTACTAAGTTGGACTTTTTAGGTTTATTAGGAGTTGGATTGCTATTTAGTGGTCTGCTGCTCTTTTTAAATCAGTTAGGTTCTTGGTTTAGTCTGATTCCTTTATTGATAGGATTAGCTGGGGCAGCCTTATTCTACCGCCAGGCAAACCGGGCGGAATACCCTTTAGTACGACTAGCTGTTTTGAAAAATAAAACCTTTCGACTATTCCTATTTGGCTTTCTCGTTTGCCAATTTCTACTGTTAGGGATTTCTTTTGTCTTGCCGAATTTTCTACAGATTATTTTAGGTAAGGATGCCTTTGTATCTGGGTTAGTGATGCTGCCAGGTGCAGCTGTAGGGGCAATTTTAGCACCTGTCTCTGGTCGTGTTTTAGATAGTGTAGGTCCGAAAAAACCGATCTTATTTGGCTTAACTTTTGCGACTATCGGCTGGATCGGGTTAACGATTCTATTGAAGTCTCCAGTTTTATTAGGCTTTGTTGCTGGACACGTTTTTTACATGATTGGCATCGGATTTGCTTATAGCAACATGATGACTGCCGGCATGAATCAGCTATCAGAAAAAGACTATGGTGATGGTAATACCTTGTTTAATACACTACAGCAGTTTTCCGGAGCAGTAGCCACTGCCATTGTTGCGACCATCATTAATTTGGCACAGGTACACCAAGGCAATTTTCGGCAAGGGACGGTGTTGGGATCCCAATTATCTCTGATCTTCTTATTGATCTTACTAATTATCATCTTCGCAGCAACAATTATTCATTTTAAAAAGAAAGCGTAAAAAAGACCTGACAATTTTTTTGTCAGGTCTTTTCTATTCAATTAACGAAATGCATAAATGATCTCGGTAATTCCTACTAGCATAAAGTAAGCACCAACCAGGAAACTCAAAGTTAGAACTGAAGATAGTGGATTGAACAATAGATAGATTCCTAGAAGAATCCCGATAACGTTCACCACTACTGTAAACCAGTAGTAGCCATTGCTATAAACTTTTGCAGTTCCGGCTGTCATTAAACCTACGATAGAATCCAATAAGAACCAAAAAGCAAACACAAATGGTAAAGTGATTACGCCTGCACCGATATTAAACAGCAGCAGTACCCCAATCACAATATCAATAATTCCGATAACGATCGGCATTTTGCTTTGGTATCCAGTGAATTCCTTCACCTTGTTCCGTACAAAAATTTCAAATAGACCTTTAATAATAGCAAAGGCACCAATTACAATTACAATAGCTACAAGATTTCCTACCGGATCTTGAAACGAAAGTAATGCAACCAAAATAAAAAGTATTCCTAAAATAAAAGAGCCCCAATTGAACCCTTTTTGTTGTCGAGTATCCATAATTACTCCTCCTCTCTTTTAAAACACTAGCATAAGAAATAATTTTCGTCAGGTCTCACGCCTTGAAAATGCTTTTTCGTATTTTTTGTAAAAGTAATGCAGACGTTTTCAAATTAAAAGCGTTTTTCCTTGCAATTTGCTGAAAAACACGTTAATCTTTAATTAGATCGTAAATTTATGCGATCTGCTAAGTGAATCAAAGGTTTCTCATACACAGCGTAATGACCTGGTAGAGAAAGTTGAACCTAGACTTTTTTTAGACAGTTGCGCTCGCGACTGTCTTTTTGCGTATTTTCGCAAAACCATTGTGCTGAGAATAACCCGTCACTTTAAGAGCATCTGACTGAAAACCAACGGTCAGTGACATTTTAAGGAGGAATTTGGTTATGGCAGTATCATTGAAAGTAGAAGAAAGAGCAACCCGTCCCCGATCCCTACGCAACAAGCTACGTCACGAAGGTAAAGTACCTGGTATCGTTTATGGATACAATGTGGAAAGCACACCTATCTCAATCGATGACCATGAATTCATGCGTTTATTGCGCGAAAACGGATCAAACACAGTCTTCACAATGGATTTGAATGGTAAAAAAGTAAATACTTTGCTTCACGATTATCAAGCAGACACATTTACTCGCGAATTGACTCACGTTGAATTCTTGTCAGTAAATATGACAGAAGAAACTGAAGTTGAAACTGAAATCGTACTAGTTGGGGAAGCAGTTGGTGCTAAAGCTGGCGGCGTATTAACTCAAACATTGTACACAATCGTTGTTTCAGCAACACCAGACAAATTGCCTGAAAATGTTGAAGTAGACGTTACTAAACTAGAAATTGGCGACTCAATTACAATTGGCGATTTAGCTGCACATGCTGATTACACTATCGTTACTGATGCTGAGGAACAAATCGCAGCAGTTCAAGGAGCGCAAGAAGAAGAACCTGAAACTGGTGAACCTGCTGAAGCAGCACAACCAGAAGTAATTGGTGAATCAGAAGAATAAGATTAACACATCAAAAGCAGGAGATCAGCGGATCTCCTGCTTTTTTCTAATAGTCAAACTGACGATAGTAGCGACGAATGTCCAACGGATGACAATTTAATTTTTCAATATGGGCATCCATTCGTTGCGTGACACAATGCATCAGCAACGGTGACAGGATGCGTCCGCGATATTTTTCACTAATTCCTTCAACAGGATAATCCTTTGTATCGATGAAGGTATAATCTCCACAAATCCATGGCAGCAGATTTGCCACCCGCTCGGCTAATGGCCGTTGTTCGTCTTCTCCTAAGAATAAGGTAACTGGCGTGGTTTCATCCACTACTTCCAAGGTACCATGCAGAAATTCGGCTGCATGAATAGATTTTGAACGCAGCCAGCTTTGCTCTTCCCAGTAACACATAGCATAGGAATAAACAGCTCCCCATTGGTTTCCAGCACCAATGAAATAATGCATTGGATCATGACGATGCTTTTCAACAAACTTCAAACCAAATACATCTGCTTGTTTCTCAGCTTCAACCAAACCAACAGCTAAATGTTGGTCTAACTCTTGATAATAATCTTCGTAATCTTCAAAGTCTCCATGATTTTTCATCAAGCGATCTGCGACCATAAAGAATTTCAGCTGCTCAGTTCCAGGATTTGGATAAGAAATTACCTGGTCACACAAATCAGCCAGAATGCTATCAGATGTATCAATGAAGCCAAACAGGACAGCTCCTGTTTTTTTGATTTCCTTTACAGCCTTCACCACCTCCTCAGTTGTGCCAGTTACTGAAGATAAAATGACCAAGGAATCCTTTGTTAGACGTCGATTGCCAGTAGTATAATATTCTGCCGCATGCTGAACATAAGCAGGAAGTGCACTTTTTCCATTGATATAAGTGACTGCCTGCATTGCAGACGCATAGGTTCCGCCTATTCCTAAATAATAAATTGCATCAATGCCTTTTTCCCAAACTTGATCTACCAGCTTTTCTACCTCTGGTCGTAAGTCTAATGCTCCTTGGATATCCTCAATTTGCTGCTGTTCGTTAAACTTTAACATGTCTTCACCTCTATAATTTACTTTTTAGTACATCGTCAAAATTATCAAAAATCCGTTGACTCAAATCGATTCCCTTAGCTGCTGCTGTTCGACAAGCAAATAACTGGAATGGAATAACCATTACTAAAGAGGAAAGAATACTCTCACCTTCAATTTCCAAACCCAAAACATTTTCTTCCTTGCTTATTCCAGCAGTTACAGTAAAGGTTTGCCCTACCGCTGGCTCCATGTATCCTCGCAGCATCGCTGCACGCTTAGCATTCTCATCAACAGTTTCTACAAAAAACAGGATATGCTGACTATCAGCTTCAAGATAAGGCCCATGCATATAAGCCTCCAGTTCAAAGCCCTGAGAAGGCTTACGAACCGTTTCCGTAAACTTGGTTTCAAATTCTTTTACCGTTCCCCAGTTGGCTCCATAGCCAATTCCAATAAATCGTTCCGAAAGCTTAAAGATCGCTTCGTGTCTTTTAAAAAAAGCTTCTGACACTTCTATAATAGAAGGAATACGTTTAACCAATTGCCGTAATTCATCAATTGTCTGTTGGATCGTCTCTTTCGGCAGCCCTTTCGCTTGTCCGATTGCTAGTCCCAACAACATCAGTTGAAGTACGGTTGCTACATATCCCTTAGTGACAAAGCCAACTGTTTCTACTCCGATATTCAAGTCAATCGTCCGATCGGCTTTTTGAGCCAAGGAGCTTTCTAAATTACTAGTCAAGGCTATGGTATACAGCTCAGACTGTTCTAATGCTTCTAAGGCATAAATCGTTGAAGCACTTTTTCCACTTTGAGAAACAGCAACCACCGTATCAATCGCAGATGAAAGCTTGCCATAATGCTGGAAATGATAAGGCTCTTCAATCGTGATCGTTACATTTCCTAACTGCTCTAGTGCAACCTTGGCTGCCAAGCATGCATTGTAAGAAGAGCCAGTTGCCAACACCAAAATATTTTGGCAGTTTTCTAATTCGGTCTCCGTTTTCTTTGAAAAATTATCTAAGATACGTAATAACATCGGCTCCTCCTCATGGATATAATCCAACATTGTTGCCATATTTTCCCTCCTAAAAGATTCCTATTAACGAACCTAAAATACCAACAACTGCAATACTGATTAAAATGATTAATGGATTCAGATCTTTCTTCAACAGATAAAATACACCGCCAAATGCCCCCAAGGACAAAATCTTAGGAACGATATCATCAAACAAGCTTTGAACCGTCACCGCATTGTTGCCGGAACCAATTTGTAGGGGGATATTTACCTCAATCATCGTGGCAGTCATCCCGCCAACTACCATCAATCCAATAATCGCTGCGCCGAAAGTCAAGCTTTCCATCATGCCATTTTCCTGAATTTTCTTTAAAAAGCCTGTGCCTAATTTATAGCCCCAGCCAGTCGCAAAGTAGCGGAACAAAAGATGTGGAACATTAAAGATTACCAAAAATAAAATCGGTCCTAAAATGTTTCCCTGAAGCGCTAATGACGTTCCTACGCCTGTTGCAATTAACCGTAATGTTCCCCAGAACAGTGAATCGCCAATCCCTGCTAAAGGCCCCATTAACGAAGTCTTAATACTGTCGATGGCCGTTACATCAAAGCTAGGGTCGTTAGCATTTTCTTCCTCCATCGCTGCATTGATTCCTAAGATCAAGGTAACGACATGAGGAGTTGTGTTAAAAAATTCCAAATGTCGTTTCAGACTGCTGGCCATTGCTTCTTTAGTGGTATACAATTTTTTCAAAATTGGAATCATGGCATAAGCATAGGCCATATTCATCTGCCGTTCGTAATTCCATGAGAATTCCATTTGGAAGGAACGCCAGAACACCTTATTCAAATCCTTCTTTGTAATTTTCAACTCGTTATTAGAAGTCTTCGTCATCATCGATTACCTCCCCGGTAGTGGTTTGAACAGACTGAGCTGCCCGAACATTCATAATATTCACAACAACAACAGCTACAATCGCTCCGAAAATAGCTAGACCAGTCACAGGAATTTCTAAATAAGCTGCTAAAGCAAAGCCCAAGAAGAAATAAGGAGCGACCTTCTTGTTTAACAGCAATCGTGCCAGCATCGCAAATCCTAAAGCTGGAATCAAGCCTGTTGCCACACTTAGTCCATGCTGTACGAATTCTGGAATACTATTTAACAAACCACCAACTGTTTTACTCCCTACCATAAAGGAAATAGTAACAACTAATCCCAGCATCAGGGACAAGCCAAAGCCAGCCATTAAATGCATCCGTTCTACACCCTTGTAGTTTCCTTGTTCCGCGTAATCATCTGCCTTGTGGTTCATAATCGGAATCAATAATCCTAAATAGACATTTTTCAAAATTAAGGTTAAAGTAGCAATCGGCAAACCTAGCAGTAAAGCCGTTTCTGTTCCTGCGCCTGCAGTAATTGCAAATGCCGTTCCCAATACACCACCTGTTACTACATCAGGCGGGATGGAGCCGCCCACTGAAAATGACCCAATAAATGCTAACTCTAACGTTGCTCCCATAATGACGCCCGTCTTTACATCACCTAGTACAATACCTACAAACAAACCAGTCACAATTGGTCTAGAAAGTAGTGATGTTCCCAACGCATATTCTGACTGTACTATAAAAGCCACAATCCCCAGTAGGATAGCTTGTCCTATCATCGTTTTCCCCCATTTCTTATAGCACTTCAGTAACCTTAACTTTTTTCTCTGATGGTACCTGTTGGATATCTATCTCAATTCCCTTTTCCCCCAGCTGCTTTAGCAATTCTTCCTCTTCCGGCACCACATTGACAGATTTACCAATACTGCGAGAACCTTCTTTCGCTTTAATCCCTCCTAGATTGATTCGTTTAATTTCCGGGTACGCTTCTGCTAATTTATACGCATCAGCAATGGATTCCACTACAATAAATAATTTGTACTTATCGGTTACGCCACTTTTTAAGGCCGCAATTGAGTCCTCAATATTCTTGATTACTAGCTTGACTCCTTGTGGTTTGGCCAATTTAATCGTTGTTTTGCGAATTTCATTTGTTGGCACATCATTGTTAGCAATTAAAATGCAATCTGCACCAATCGTTTGGGTCCAAGAAAAAGCAACCTGTCCATGAAGCAAACGATGGTCAACTCTCGTCAATAAAATCATCTTTTTTTCCTCCTGTTTTGTTTAAAATTCTTCCTCCGCTAATTCCTTTTTAACGGTTTCATTACAAAATTGAATACTTGCTTTAGCTTCCTCCAGCGCTTCTTGAATGATTACCGATGTAGTATTAACATTGTTTATTCGGGTGGTCAAGCCAATTAAGAAGGGTAAATTCAAGCCCGCCACCAAATAGAAATTCGGGCAATGAATGTAGTGCAGGAATTCGTTATTGACACTGCCGCCAAATAAATCTGTAACAACAATCAAGTCATCAGCTGCATGAGCTTTCATGATTTCCCGTACTTCTTTAGTTAAATCAAAGGTTTCCTCCATGTAACAATCTAACGCTGTAATAGATGTATCTCCTCCACAGATCAGCTGCAATGAACTCAGAATTCCCGACGAAAATGCTCCATGAGAGGCTAAAATAATTTTTCTTGCCATACGCTTCACCTCGCTTACCTAAGAAAGACTTCGCAAACTCGCTCAGCTTTGGAGCAGCTGCGAAAATTCCTTTCTTTATGAATATAAAAAGCAAGTCCTGTGCCAACTTTAGTGGCAAGGGACTTGCTTTTCTTAAAAATCTTCAATTTCAGCTGTTGCATCAGTCGTTTTAAAGACAATATCATAAATGTAGGCAATCTCTGAGTCAGGGATTTTGACACTATAAACCTTTTCTATGACACTAAATGCCATTTTGATCTGTTGGAGCACTTCTTTTTGACACTGATACAATTCTTCATAGCCCTGATAACTGTCAATCGCTACATTGCGAATCAATCGTTCAATTAAGCAGCTAACATGAACATATAAAGCCAGCTTCTTCGCATTACTGATAGTCAGCTTTGTAAGACTCTCTAGTTCTCGCATAAAAAGCTCGATTTCTCCCATAACTTTGTCTGTATCAAGAATAGTCACTGAGTCAATCACCTTTTCCAAGGAGAAGTTACGAATAATATTGCTGTTGAACACGGCATTCTCTTCAGGCGTTAACGTTTTGTCCAACCAGCAAACTAATGTCTGCTCTTCATCACCAGAAATCAGTTCCTCTAAAGATAAATAAGGAATTGTTGGAATATCAGGATCAGCTGTGCCAATAACTCCCAAGACTTCATACATGGAAAAAATTGTTTCAGCTTCTTTTTTTTCCTTCAATAGATGGTATTCATAAGGTAAAATCTTCAAATTAGAGGTTGACGGCAAACTTTTTTCTAGCAGATGACAAATGTGTTCAGCTGTGCCAATTCCAGTAAAGCAGGTGGTGATTAACATCTGCAGCTTGTTCTCCTCGGGATAAATGATTTCCCAATCCAATGGCACTGCCTCAGCGGTCTGCTGGACAATTTCTTGCAAGGATTTCTGCTGCTGCAGCTGCTCGCCCATCACAATCGCCAAAGGGGTCGTTACATTGTTCATAATGACAATCGGTGTAGTTATCTGCTTAGGAAAGTATTGATAGATTTCCTTTAATGATCCCATATCAACTAAAATCACTAAGCCATTCGAAACATCATGGTACTCACTGTAATTTAAAATTTCCTCAGCAATTTGCTGTGGCGTGACATCCAATGGCATATCAAAGGACTCGAAAATATCTTTACCTAATAAACGGTTCGCAACATTAGCAATGCTGCTAGCAGTTGCATACCCATGAGCCACGACAACCGCCTTAGGAATTCCGGCTAGCTTCTTCCAATCAGTTTTACTTAAATAAATAGTCAAAAGCACCTTGTCCATCGGTGAAATGTCCAAATCTAATTTCGGACGACACAATTCTAAGACACGGGTGACATAACGATAGCTAGCAGCATAACGCTGTTCTACCTGCCTTTCCAACTCCTTAATCAGTCGATTAATATCAGGATCTTCCGGATACCAATGGCTGCTTCCTCGCTGGAATAAGTAGTAGCTGATGGCATACACACTATTTCCATTAAAGCGAATTTGGTAGGCACTTTCCATTTGAGTGAAGGTATCCCGCACATATTGAGTTAAATAAATCAACAGCTCATGCTTTTGCTGGCGATCGGTTTCAAACAGCAAGAAATCAAATAATCCTTCTACTTCCTTTTTGAACTTCTTCTCGCAGGCTATCAACTGACACTCCTGCTGCTGAAATTCGGTTAATAGCCGTTCAAAGGTTTTCATGACACGCTGCTGCTTAGGATGAGCTTTTTCAACCAGCTGCTCTAAGGAAAGTTGATCGTTGAGATAAATTTCCTCTTGAATCGTTGATTGGGTTGTCAGATTGGAGGTATTCAGGCTGCTATCCGGTAGATGATAAATTGTGATCTGAATCTCCGCTGTCCCCTTTTGCTCCGAAAAAGCCTTAGCGACCGTCACCTTGACGACATTTTTCAATTCTCCAATGTTCCCGTTCCAGGTACCGCTGGCTAGCAGCTGCAAGACTTGCCCCGAGACCTTCATTGGGAGATGTAATTTTAGCTGTTCGGCTAATAGGAAAGAATAAATTAATTCCAGCCGTTCAGTTCGATTGCGTGCTGCTAGAGCAGGCAATTCAATTTGAATCGGGATTCGCCGAATAAAGGTCGTCAAAAAGCTGCTCTGCAAATCTTCAGTTGTCGCAAAAAACAGGCGGGTATTAATTTTCAGCGGATGATTGGTATCTCCCATCCGGTAAATAATTCCCTGATCTAGGAAGGTAAAGAGCTTTTCCTGGCCTTCGGGGTTCAAACGATGGACTTCATCTAAAAATAAAATTCCCTGATCAGCTGCCTCAAAAGCTCCTTCTTTGTCTTGATCCGCACCGGTGTAGGCTCCTTTCACATGACCAAAAAGATTGCTAGTCAGCAATTCGGGGTTATTGGCATATTGCGCACAATTCAACGTCACAAAGGGGGCATTTTCATCAATCAGACCCTTTTCTAAGCAGTATTGATAAATGATTTTGACCATGAAGCTTTTCCCCGTGCCACTTTCACCAGTAATTAAAACCGGTAAACCATTTCCGGGATAATCCAATGCCGTTTTAATTTGATCCACGCTGCGCCTTAAGCTTTTATCGTGGCCTATTACTAATGAAAACAAATCCTTTTGCTGATCAAACAAGGGCTGCTCTTTGATAATTTCCTCCAGCGACCGATAATAGGTCTGACTTAATGAGAAAAATTGTCTTTCAAAAGCCTCCTTATGAAAGTAGTAGACTGGTCGAGAATTCACTTTAATCAATAACCCTTCATCATTCAGCTGGTTCAGATAATGGCTGATCGTGTTGCGTTTTACTTGAAAAATTTCAGCCAGCTTTTTCGTAGTAAACACTTCATTAACCGCTTTCAAATCAATAAAGGCTGTTTGATTTTCTAAATAGTTTAGTAGTTTTGCTTTCATGGTTCTCACCTCTTTAAATGGTCGATTCCTTATGATTGTAGCAAAGACTCGCTCAAAAACAAATTCCTTTTTCCTAGTAGCAAATAATTGTCTTTTCTTACAAAAAGTTTTACAATAAGGCACTACAAAGGCAAGGTTCAGTAAATTGCGCTATAATTAGCTATAGACCTGTTCCACAAAGGAGGACAAAACATGTTTGAAACATTTGATGCAAATAGAAGTCGTTATGCCTCTGTCGGTGTAGTCTCCAGCTTGCCTGGTGAATTGATAGACAGCATTTGGTTTATCATCGATTTGGATTTGAAGGGCTTGATTCCGTTAGACAATATGCTGACATTTGATCTTGTAAACAAGCAAGGACATGTCACAATGCACTTCTCACAAGAAGGCAGTGAGGTAGAGATGGATATTGACCTTCCTTTTGTCTATTCTTCCGAATTCCCAGCAGAAGTTTATGCTTATGATGACGGCAATCGCCAAACGATCTTATTACCTAACGAAATTAGACAACGTTAAAACAAACAATAAACGCTTTGCAAATGATTTTGTAAAACCAAACAGCAACTAAACGGAATACTAAAAGTTAAGAATTTTCGTTAGTTTTACCATTTCTTTACCTATCAAAAAGGCGTACCAGTAGCGGTTTTGACCGTTTCTGGTACGCTTTTTTTGTAAATACTTTTTATTTGCAAATTTCCTCTTGCATTGTGTGCGTTCTGTGGTAATATCTAGTGAGCAATTTTCATGAAAGGAATGAAAACGATGAAAGAACTTACACGAGGAAATCCCGCAAAATTAATTTTGTTTTTCACAATCCCATTGTTAGCTGGTAATGTTTTGCAACAATTTTATAATATGATAGATATGATCATCGTAGGCCAAACACTTGGCAAAGACGCACTAGCTGCGGTTGGAGCTACTGGAAGTGTTAGCTTTCTAATTATTGGATTCGCCCAAGGTTTAACGTCAGGTCTCTCCATTATTACCTCTCAGCGCTTTGGTGCCAAGGATACCTTAGGCGTTCGTAAGAGTTTTGCAACTTCTGTTTTGATCAGTACTGTTGTCACTGTTGTTCTTACTGCCCTGAGCCTGCTGTTTTTACGTCCGTTACTATTAGTGATGCAAACACCGCCTGAGATTTTAGATCAAGCTCAGACATTTATTTCAATCATTTTAGCAGGTATTTTTGCGGCGATGATGTTCAATTTGTTGTCCAATATGATTCGTGCACTTGGCGATAGTCGAACACCGTTAATCTTTTTAGCCCTGGCTGTCCTTGTGAATATTGTTCTGGATATCGTTTTTATCACTAAATTTAACTCTGGGATTGCTGGTGCTGGTTATGCAACCGTAATTGCCCAAGTAATTGCCAGTCTATTATGTCTAATCTATATTCGCAAACGTATCCCATTACTACAAATTGGCTGGAAACATTTTTCATTCGATAAACAAGAGATTCGTACTCACTTAAATGCTGCTTTACCCATGGGTTTCCAATCTTCTATTATTGCGATTGGTGCTGTTGTTTTACAATCAGCATTGAACAGCTTAGGAACCGATGTAGTAGCTGCCCAAGCCGCTGCAGGACGAATTGAGCAATTCGCTATTTTGCCAATGATGTCCTTTGGTATTACCATGGCTACCTTTACCGCCCAAAACTTTGGTGCTAGAAAGTATAGTCGCATTTTAACTGGAATCAAGCAAAGTTTGATTATGAACGTCCTGTTCAGCTTGTTAGCTGGTTTCTCAGTTATCTTTTTTGGTCACTACTTGATTGCTCTGTTTGTTGACAAAGGGGAAACTCAAGTCTTCCAATTGGCTCAGGTCTACTTCAATATTAGTGGAGCCTTGTACGTAATTTTATCTGTATTGTTTATTCTACGCTACACTTTGCAAGGCCTTGGCCAAGCAAAAATCCCAACCTTCGCTGGGATTATGGAGTTGCTAATGCGTTCCTTCGCCGCGATAATTTTGACTGGTTTATATGGTTACCCTGGTGCAGCCTTTGCTTCACCACTGGCCTGGATTGGTTCCGTATCTGTCCTATTGCCATCAACGATCAAAGCCATTCGCAAACTGAAAGAATTGGAACGTCAGCAACAAGTTGAAGAACTTGGTTTACCAGAAGAAGAGCGCAAGCCACTTCCCACAACCAATTAATTTGAAGGCCTAAAGATTAGCTTTAAAAGTTGATCTTTAGGCTTTTTTGCGATTTATTTCTTTGTAGCAAGTCATTCCTCAGGCGCCACCAAACAACTGCAATATCCATCCCAGAATGGGTCCGTAAACTGCATAATCAGTTTCGCTTAAAATACGCATAATTGGTGCATAGCTGCCCACCATTGGTAATAATAATGCCTGTCCAAAAATCAGGATGAAGCCATTTGCCACTGAACCAATAATCGCACCCCTGCGTCCACCATGAGCATTGCCAAAGATTGCTGTTGCCGCTCCTGTGAAAAAAGTTGGAATTAAAGCAGGAAAAACTACAATAGGATAATTCATTGCGCCTAACAGCAGCATACCCACCAATCCCGCAATCAAACTGCACAAAAAACCAACAATCACTGATGTAGGATAATTAGGGAAGAGCAGTGGTATATCTAGCCCTGGTTTTGAATTAGGAATAATTTTATTTGCTATCCCATGAAAAGCCGGGATAATCTCTGACAGCATCATCCGTACACCCGTAATAATGACAGTAATCCACATTCCAAACTCAATTCCCCGCAACATAGAAAAGACAATAATGTCTTGCCCTCCGGTAACATTTTCCATCGTCCAGCTTGGTGTTGCAAACAAACACACCATTAAAAACAGCACGGTCATCACTAAGGTTAAGGCAATCGTCATTTCTCGTAAGAAATTGAATTCTTTGGGAATTTTCAACTCTTCAAGGTCCTGATTTTTGTTTCCAAAAGTTTTTGCCAAAAATGTTGCTGCTAATAATCCCGAAGAACTCGAATGGGCCAAAGTAAATCCCTCACCACCCTTTACACCCTTCATGCAAACAGCTACATAAGCACACGAACCGGTCATGTATAAACCTAATAAAATCGAACCAATCACAATAATTCCTATAAACGGCAATGATGTATTAAATTTCAATAAAGCTGCAATTAACCCAGCAAAGAAAAAGGAAACGTGCGCAGACAAATGAACATACTTAAAGCGGGTGAATCTAGCCAGCAGCAAGTTAATCAGAAAACCAAAAGCAAAAATAAGAGCCATCTCTGTTCCAATATCCGCTAAACTTTCTGCTTGAGCAGCACCAATATCCGCTGAGAAAGCCTGCATATTAAAAATTTTGGAAATGATCTGCTGAAGAGGCAGCAAGGCCGTACCTAAAGTCTGTCCTCCAACATTAATCATCGTGAACCCAATCATTGTCTTGATTGTACTAGGTAAAATTTGATTCCAAGACTTCTTTTGAGCAAACATACCTATAATAACAACCATTCCGATAATGAATACAGCTTGGCTCAGTACGTTATTCACGATATATAAAAATACAGCCATCTTCGAACCCCCTTATCCATTAATCGTTTTTAGCAATTGATTTTTTAAATACGCTTTGTCCATCATATTATCAATACGTATAATTTTAGCACTTGTTTCTCGCAAGGTTTCTGCAAAATCAGACGTGGTGATTAAGATATCATAATTATTAGGATCCACCGATCCTATATCTGAGGCATCAACCTCTGCCTCAATTCCTTCCGCATCTAAAATCTGTTGAGCAAACAATCGCATCATCATACTGCTGCCTACCCCAGCTCCACAAACCGTTACAACCTTAATCATTTTTTATTTCCCCCTTTAATAATAGTCAAAATGTCTTTCGCTTGTTTAGCTGCTAAAAACTGTTCAATTTTTCCTTCCTGTGACAAAATATCTACTAATGACACCAGTGCTTCCAAATGAGTCTGCTGATCAGTTGCACAAAGTCCCATCACGATCTTCACCGGATCGTTTTTAGGATGGCCAAAAACAACTGGCTTTCTTAACGTTACTAGGCTGATTCCCGCTGCTAAAGCACCCTCCTCCGGTCGCGCATGAGGCATTGCAATTCCCGGTGCAATCACAATATAGGTGCCATTTTCTTCTACATTTTTCAACATACCTTCAATATAATTAGCGGTTGCGAAGCCATTTTCAACTAATAATTCGCCACTTCTTCGCATAGCTTCTTCGCGATTGTTTGCTGAGAAATTAAGGTCAATTAACGTCTCAGTTAAGATGTCTTCAAGCATAAATCGTTCTCTCCTTTTTCCAAGTTTGTTGATTGCTTACCTATTCTTTTAGTTAATACTTCTCGTGATTCATCTCAACCCAATAAAAAAGCCCTCAAACCAGACGATTGTCCAGCTTGAGGGCGCATTACACACGGTACCACCTCACTATATGCTCCATGAAGCATCTCTTGATCGATTATCCAACAATAACCTTCCTCTATAACGGGAGTTCCCGTCATCCCCTACTAGTATTCAAGGATGCTCCAACAAGTCCATTCATCAGGTAAAAAATGCTTCATTCTCATCGCTAGAAGCTTTCTGTCATTTTTATTATCCCAATTACTTCTCTTGTTTATGATTTTTATTCAAAAAAAGCCCTCAAGTCAGACCATTGTCCAACTTGAGGGCGATCAATCCGCGGTGCCACCTCATTGTATGCTTTATCAAGCATCTCTTTATCAGCCGTCTATCAACAGCCTTTCTCAATAACGGGAGTTTCCGGAAGCTCCTACTTAGATTCAAAGCTTCAGTCCAAAAGTCCATTCGCATTATTTCTCTTACTGATTCACAGTCCCATCAGCTCCCTGGAAAGAAAAATCATGTTACTACTCTTTTGTATGACATGTATTTTTTTAAAATAATACGCTTGTTTGCTGAAAGAGTCAATCGATTTATGAAAGAAAATTTTTCTTTTTTTAATCACAAAGCCATTTATTTTTTCTTTTTCTGACTGTAGTCGTCAGTTTCTTCTATCAAATGCACCTTGTAATGCCTGCAAGTATTTCTTAATCCCTGAAATTCCATCCGCATCGTATCGTTTGATGAATTCCGATCCAATGATCGCTCCGTCAGCCCCTTCATTTAGTATACTAATAATATCCTCCGATTCCTTCACTCCAAATCCGACAAATATCGGCAGCTTAGTCTTTGGTTTCAGACAGGCGAGCAAAGGAATATATTCGTTTGGCAACTGGGTAAATTCTCCAGTTTTTCCTTCACCAGATACTAAATAAATAAATTCCGAACTGCTAGTTAATTGCTCCACCAGTATTTCTTGGTCTAACTTATGGGTAAAAGTGTGTACAAGACCTGTATAGTTCTTTTGATCCAGACATTTATCCACACATAGGATCGCATCGTAAAGTGTACGGGCTATCTGAGAAAGTTGAAAATGTTCAACCCCTTCATGATAAGTCATCAAAATTACCCGAAATGAATACTGTCGGCGGATTTCTTCTAGTACCGAAATAATTTCTTGTTGCGTTAACGTGGGATACACTTGCTCATGGGTCTTTCGCACTACACCACCATCAACATAAGGATTTGCTACAGGTATTCCGATCTCCACATAGCCCACGTTAGACTCTTCAATGACATCAAGTATTTCAAAAAACTTTTCCCGCGTCGGGTAATTAATCGTCACGTACAATACTAAGTTATTCATCATGCGCCTCCAAACAATTGCAGGAACCAACCTAGAATTGGGCCATACACCGTATAATCCGTTTCACTAAGAATCCGCATGATTGGCGCATAGCTTCCTACCATGGGCAGTAAAAAGGCTTGGCCGAAAATTAAAATAAATCCGTTTGCTAAGGAACCCATAATTGCTCCTCGGCGACCGCCATGTGCATTTCCAAAGATCGCAGTTGCAGCGCCAGTAAAGAACGTAGGAATCAAGGCTGGAAAAACGACTACTGGATAATTCAACGCACCCAGGATCAACATGCCTGCTAAGCCTGAAACTAAGCTGCATAAAAAGCCGACAATGACTGATGTTGGATAGTTAGGAAACAGTAAAGGGATGTCTAAGCCCGGCTTAGAATTCGGAATAATCTTATTGGCAATTCCATGGAAAGCAGGAATAATTTCCGAAAGCATCATCCGAACCCCGGTTATAATGACCGTAATCCACATACCAAACTCAACACCACGTAATAAAGAGAAGACAATGATATCTTGGCCGCCAGTAATATTTTCCATCGTCCAACTTGGTGTTGCAATTAAACTGATTAATAAGAACAGCACCGTCATTACTAAGGTTAAGGCGATCGTCATTTCCCGCAGAAAATTCAATTTCTTGGGAATCTCCAGCTGCTCCAAATCATGTTCCTTGTTGCCAAATGCTTTCGCTAATAAAGTTGCTACTAATAGACCTGAAGAACTTGAATGAGCGAGGGTAAAGCCTTCCGCACCTTTTACTCCCTTGATACAGACTGCCACGTACGCACAAGAAAAGGTCATGTATAAGCCTAACAAAACAGAGCCAATCGCTACAATACCAGTAAATGGCAAAGCTGTTCCAAACTTTAGTAAAGCAGCAATCAAACCTGCAAAGAAAAAAGAGACATGGGCAGATAAATGAACATATTTAAAACGAGTAAAGCGAGCCAACAATAGATTAATCAAGAAACCAAAAGCAAAGATCAAGGCCATTTCGGTTCCAATATCTGCCAGGCTCTCCGCTTGTGCAGCCCCAATATCTGCTGAAAAGCTTTGCATATCGAAAATTTTAGAAATCATTTGCTGCAAAGGTAATAAGGCCCCACCCAGCGTTTGACCACCCACATTAATCATCGTAAATCCAATCATTGTTTTAATGGCACTAGGTAAAATTTGATCCCATGATTTCTTTTGGGCAATCATTCCGACAACTACGACCATTCCAATAATAAAGACTGCCTGACTCAGTACATTGTTTACAATATATAGAAATACCGACATAGTATTACCCCCTTAAGCTTTGATGGTTGTTAATAATTGCTCTTTCAAATACGCTTTATCCATCATATTATCAATGCGGATAATTTTTGCAGTTGAATCCCGCAGGGTATCTGCAAAATCAGACGTGGTGATCAAAATATCATAGCTGTTAGGATCAACAGATCCAATATCTGCCGCATCAACCGTGGCTTCAACCTTTTCATCATCTAAAATCTGCTGGGTAAACAGACGCATCATCATACTGCTGCCAACCCCAGCCCCACAAACGGTCACGATTTTTAACATGTTTCTTTTCCCCCTTCAATGATGTTCATAATTTCTATTTTATTAGTGGCACTTGTAAAACCTGCTACATTTTCCTCATGGGACAAAATTTCCACCAATTCAGCCAACGCTTTTAAATGGGTTTGATGGTCAATCGCACAAAGTCCAATCACGATTTTCACTGGATCATTTTTTGGATGGCCGAAAACAACCGATTCTTTTAAGGTTACAATGCTAAAGCCTACATCCAATGCCCCTTCCTCAGGACGAGCATGAGGCATCGCAATCCCTGGTGCAATCACTATATACGTTCCATTCACTTCCAAATTTTCAATCATACCATCTACATAATTGCTAGTTGCTAACCCGCTATTCACTAATAATTCTCCACTTTTTCTCACGGCTTCGTCTCGATTTTCAGCTGCATAGTTGAGCTCAATCAAGTCGGGAGTTAGTATTTCTTTAAGCATAGGCTGATACTCCTTCTTTTCTTGGGATTTGGGTAAATTCAAATAAGTAGTTAATTCATCAGATAGGCTTTTGGTCGCCTGAAAAGATAACGACGCGTAATTTTCTACAATTGTAAGTAACTGGTCAATCGTTACCTCGCGAAAGATCGGCTTAACAAATCGATGAATACTCTCTCTGTCTTCTTCTGATAAATAAGGATTTACTCGAACGACCGGGATACTTTTCAGCTCCAAAGGGATTGTGGTAATTACTAGATCTACTTTGTTTTCTGTTAACCACTTGATTCCTTCCCGTGCGCCAAAGGTTCCTACTACCTCTACATGAAAGGTATTTTGAATTTTACTCTTTAATATTTCTGAGGTGCTGATTCCGGCATTGCAGATAATCACAATTTTGGTTTTGTGAGGAACAAAGAACTTATTACGCTCCAATGATGCTGCAAAGAAAAGAGTAAAGAAACTGATCTCCTGATCAGTAAACGTCACCTTTAATTTTGTTTCCAACAATGGTACATAGGTGCGGATTGAGGTGTGCAGCTCTTGATAATTTTCCAACACGTATTCATACATGGGATTTTCAATAGATTCACCAGCCAAGGTTCGTTTGTAGGCAGGACGCAGATGATTTAACAAACCTTTATAAAGCTTTTGGTCAGTCGTAAAATCGATTTGGGGAAAATCTTGATCGACTGCCGTAATGAATTGTTCAACGATTAGATTAAATGTTAGCCATTTATCGGTTAGCAGTTCCTGATAGTTAGTAATCGAGGCTTCTGATAACTTATTCGCTAGATATACCAGCTCTGCTTTTGTTATTGGCTGTTTGAACCGATCCTCTATTGCCTGTTTGTTCGCAAATAGAACTTGTTCCTCTTTGTTATAGATCTCTTTTTTTTGCCACTGCTTAAGGGATTTATTTATTTGCAAACGTTTCTTGGTTACCCAAAAATGCAGAATCATTTTTTGGAAGGATTCATCACTTAACTGAATACCGATCTCATTGCAAATTTTCTCAATCAGCTCATCAATTTCTATCAAGCTGTTTCTTTCTGCTTGAAAGCTTTCAGTTTCAAATAGCAATGGGTCTTGTTCTAAGGTAGCTGCTAGGAAGTTTCGGATCCTTGCTTCCTCTCCCACCACTCGGTAGCCACGAAAAGGAATAGTCTCAAGAATAATTTCATTATTCCCCAGTTCCTTACGAACAGCTCGTAAATCATTAAGCAGTGTATTTCTAGAAACCAACGTCCGCTGCAGCAATGTTTCGGAGCTGAAATTGTCCGGCAGCAGCAGGACCGACTCTAGCATACGAATTTTTCTGATGCGTTGATCGCTGTTGATGAAATCATTGTTCTTAAACAGAATTTTTTCAATATCTATCGGTGCTTCACACTTATATTGAATACGTCCCTTTTCGATGACTATTTCTGTCGCACCGACTGTTTCCAACAGCTCATTCAGCTTATCGATGTCATTGTAAATTGTTCGAGTGCTGACGTGAAAGTGAGCGGCCAACTCACTAATTTGAAATCTTGCTTGTTGCTTCGCTAGCAAGCTATATAAATTTGATAATCGATTATCCATAGGTCTTCCTCCTGCCTTTAGTATAAAGGATGGCAAATGACATGAAAAAGAACAGTTCATTTCAAATTTCTTGAAACAAACTGTTCTGGTTGCAGGTTAGTATATTCTATTATCTGTATGGTCACACTATGAACGGGGCTTTAACTAACTGATCCTCTCCGTAAAATTAGACTAATCAGGATTCAACACAATCATCCATCACAAAAAGGCTGACAGGGAAAGTTAATTTCCCACGTCAACCTCTTTCATTTCGCCTTATTCAATCCTGCAATTAAACACTTGGGTATTTCCCATCCCAAACAATGTTGCGATAGCTCTCCTGATCCGTGTCTCCTTCAGTTGAGATACATAGAATTTTCGAGTGGTTAGAAAGCTGTAGTTGTTCCTTAAGCCAGTTTAATTCAGTCTTCTCAAGAACCTCAGCAACTAACCCTAAACCTGCAGCTCCGCTCTCGCCAGATATAACTTTAGGATCATCACCTAAAGGATTGCCCAGCACTCGCATCCCCTTGGCTGCTACATTATCTGGCATAGAAATAAAATCATCCGCATAATCTTTTAAAATATCCCAACCGATCGTACAAGGTTCCCCACAAGCTAAACCGGCCATAATCGTATCCATGTCACCAGCAACTTTCTGTAGCTTGCCATCAGCTTGACTGGCTGTTTTAAAGAGACAATCAGCTTTTTCCGGTTCTATAATTACAATAATCGGCTGTTGTTCACCGGGATAATAATCAGCAAAGAAGGCAGTGATGGCACCTGCCATCGCGCCAACCCCTGCTTGCAGGAAGATGTGGGTCGGCTTCACCTGCTGCAACTGATGGATTATTTCATTGGCCATCGTTGTGTACCCTTGCATAATCCGCAACGGGATATCCTCATAGCCCTCCCAAGCGGTATCTTGTACTAAGACCCAATCATTTTTCTCGCTGGTGCTGCTGGCAAAGCGAACCGCATCATCATAATTCAGCTCAAGAATGCTGGCATCGGCTCCTAATTTTTGAATATTTTCTAAGCGTTCTTGGGCACTGCTTCTTGGCATATAAACTACACTTTTTTGTCCTAGGCGCTCAGCTGTCCAGGCGATTCCTCGCCCATGATTGCCGTCGGTAGCTGTGACAAATGTGATATCTCCTACCTGTTGCTTCATCTCTTCACTGCTGATTTTTTCATATGGAAGGTCGCTAATATCCATTGCCAGCTTATCCGCAATCACGGAAGCTAAACAATAGCTGCCCCCCAGCACCTTAAAGGCATTTAAACCAAACCGGTAGCTTTCATCCTTAACATAAATATCTTCAACACCTAATTCCTCAGCCAAATTCTTCAAATTAACTAAGGGTGTTTCGGTATATTCTGGAAAACTTTGGTGGAAATCCCAAATCTTTTTAGTTTCCTTGGCACCAAAGGCTTCCACCGAGGTTGTTCCGCTGTTCTTAGCCCGCTCATAATGAACAGCTTTAATTGGTTCCGTCATCTCTTTTCTCCTAATCTGTCAGTTAATCAATCATTGCAATAGCTTCAATTTCTACTAAGGCATCTTTAGGCAATGCAGCCACCTGATACGCAGCTCTAGCCGGACAGGTACCGTTAAAGTATTCACCATAAACCTCATTCATCGCAGCAAAATCACTAATGTTTTTCAGCAGCACCGTGGTCTTGACTACCTTAGTAAGATCCGTACCAGCTTCTGCTAAAATAGCTTTTATATTTTCCAGAGAACGAGCAGTCTGCTCCTTAATATCCTCACTTGGAAACTCTCCAGTAGCAGGGTCAATAGGCAACTGACCAGATAAATATAAGGTATTACCAACTTTAATAGCCTGTGAATATGGGCCAATTGCAGCAGGTGCCTTGGCCGTATCAATTTTGTTGATCATTTAAAATTTCCTCCAATTTTCTTTGAAATAGTCTGCCTCAGTCACGCAAATCCCATAATGATTGCCTGATTGGCAGTATTATTTTTTCCAATCATTTAAAGACAAGTTTTCCTATTTGAACTGTTCGTTAGTTAGCTCCAAGTTGTTTTGTTTCTTGGTCTTCTCACCATAATTGGCAAAAAGGATGACTGATACTAAGACAACCGCTATTCCTGCCATCTGAACAATTGTCCAAGATTGTCCTAGCAGCAATGGGGTTAGAATGTTCGCAACTAAGGGCTCCAAAGCAGCCATGATATTAGATAAAGATGCTTCAACGTAATTTACACTTCCTAGATAACAGCTAAATGCAATGGCCGTACCAACGACGATGATAAAAGCCATATACAAAATGACTTCAAGATTTACCGTAAAGCCCGGTTTCCAAATAGGATGTACGAATTGGAAGGCACCTCCACCGATCAGCATACCCCAGCCAACGACAATCGGTGAGCCGTATATTTTTAAAATACGACGCGGCTGCAAGGTATAAAAGGCTACGCCAATCGCCGAACCAATCCCAATAACCAAACCAGTTAGACTAACCTCCAGCTGGCCAAAGTTTCCTCGGGTAACAATTAGAAAAACACCTAAAAACGTCAAGAATATATAGAACAGTTCTTTAGCATGTACAACCTTTTCCTTTTTCACAGCTAAATAGAAGTAAATGAAAATCGGCGAGGTAAATTGCAGAATCGTTGCTAATCCGGCACCGTTTGCTCCAATTGATAAAAAGAATAAGTATTGGCAGCCGATCATCCCCAGTAAACCAAACAGGAATAATACTGCGGTATCTTTTTTCGTCTTGAAAATCTCAAAGATCTCTTTTTTTAATACGAACTTGGCATAAAGGAGTATCAGAATACCTGCTAGAAACAGCCGCGTACCCACAACCCACTCAACTGGCGCATTGAATTGAGAAAATACCACATCAGCAAAAGCACCATTAATTCCCCAAAGCGTAGCCCCTGTTGCCGCAAGTGCTATACCTTTTGTTCTTCCCTTCATAGTTGCTAAACCTCCCTAAGCTTCTATTTCAGCTGCAAACGAACAATCTCAGCAAAATATTCTGCTCCCTTTACTAAGTTTTCTTCCTTGTAATCAAATTTCGCATGATGCAGAGGATAAGGTTCCACCCCTTCACGCATTCCCCCTAAAAATACAAAACACCCAGGTACAAGTTTGAGAAAATGACCAAAGTCCTCTGAAGCCATCATTGGGCTGGCTTGCTCATTTACCAGTTGCTCTCCTAAAACATTTTTCGCAGCTTGAATAGCCACTTGATGACATTCTTCCCAATTAATCGTAGGGCCAAAGGAATTTGAATAACTAAACTCACAGGAGACCTCATTAGCTTCACAAATTTTTTCGCAAAGCAAGCGCATGCGGTGCTCCAGCAGCTGCTGGACCTCAGGCTTGTAACTGCGAGTATCGCCAGTTATTACCACATTTGAAGGAATGGCATTGATGATACCGTCTGTATGGATTTCCGTACACGAGACCACCGCCGTATCAATTGGGTCGACATTTCTTGCAACTACTGTCTGCAAAGCCAAGATAATTTCTGCAGCCACTACTAAAGGATCTTTTCCCTGATGAGGAGCAGAGGCATGTCCTCCAACACCTTTTATTTCAATTCTGAAATTATCCTCACTCGCCATAATCGGACCAGACTTAGAATGAATTTCTCCTTCCGGTAAAGTAGGCATATTGTGCAGCCCATAAAATTCGTCAATTGGGAATCTTTCAAACAGGCCGTCCTCCAACATGGACAGTGCACCTTTTCCATGCTCCTCAGCCGGCTGGAAAATAAAACGAACAGTCCCGTTAAATTCCTTGGTATCAGCTAAAATTTTGGCAGCACCCAAAGCGGTTGTCACATGACCATCATGTCCGCAAGCATGCATTTTTCCTTTAGTTTTGGAGGCATAGGGCAAATCGGTTTGCTCCAAAATATTTAAGGCATCCATGTCAGCCCGAATACCGATAGTTTTCTTACCAGTGCCGTTGGTTAAGCTGGCAACGACACCCGTTTTCCCGATACCCGTCGTAACCTCATAGCCGAATTCCGCCATTTTTTCTGCCACGAATTTTGCTGTATTGACTTCCTCAAAAGCTGTCTCAGGATGTTCATGAAGATAATGTCGCCATTCAGTCAGTTGTACTAGTAGTTCTTTACTCATTTCCTTCCTCCATCTCTTAGAACCTTTTTTAATTTGTGATGAAACAGTCACGCGTTTTTGTTTACGGTTTCAATATAATGGTTTTTGAAGGCTATTTCTATTAGGATTAAACTGCATTTTATCGGAATTGACCGAATTGGAAATAATTAGGTTTTCCTCCTCCTTATGAATACAGGACTATGCTATAATTCAAACAACTAGCGAGCCCATTTTATCGTAATCTATTTGAAAGAGGTGCATACGATGGCAAGAACCTTACCTATCAATATGGATGAAACTCTCGAAGAACATTTGACGTATCAGTCAGTCGGATTTTCTATCATCCCTTACGTAATCGAGTATGATTACGAACGTCATGACTTTATGCCTCTTCACTGGCATAAGGAGCTGCAAATCAGCTGGGTTTATGAAGGGAAAATCGAATTCTTAATTGATGGAGAATCGATTGTTATTAGCGAAAAGGATATCCTGTTTATCAACCAGAAGAAATTTCATAGCTCCTCTGCCATTGAAGGGAATGCTAAAACTTTATGTATTAATTTCAACTTGGACTTTTTGCATCCTAAAATTATTGAGGATTACATTGAACCAATTTTGAATAATCCTAGTTTTGTTTATTACCGATTGCCTATGGTCGGAACTCTCTCTAAGTACTTTAGTTCAATTTTGAGTGAAATTCCCACGCAAGCAGCTGAATCTGTCAATGAAACGGGATCAACCAATTACTTCCAAGTGGTTAATCTAATCAATTTAATCATTGAAGAAATCGTTTTGAAATTCGATGGCCAGCATAACTTCATGAAAAAAGAGGAATTTGATACATTGAATAACCTTCTCTTGTACATCCATCAAAACTATACCCAAAAGGTCATGATAAAGGATTTGACCGATCACGCGCATATCAGCAAAACCTTTTGTAACGAACTGTTTCAAAAGTATACGAAGATGTCTCCCATTCAATATATCACTGCCTACCGGCTGCAGGTCGCTCAGGAAATGGTAATCACCACCGATAAACCCATCTCCACTATTAGCGAACAATGCGGATTCGGTACACTCAGCTATTTTATTGAACAATTCAGACTGCACTATAAAATGTCGCCATTGAAATTCCGAAAAAAATTCCACCAATAATATTAACTACAAAAAAACTGCCGCAGATTTTACTCTGCGGCAGCGTCAATCCTTATTTTCTTTCCTTCAGCCATGTCTTGCGAGTTTGTCCAACAATCAGTGGAACAGACTCATAAACAACCTCACTGTACTCTAAACCAAACCACCGTTCAGGAGATACTGCATAGCGCTTAATAGCCAAACGAGCTTGCATGATTTGACGATCCCATTTTGCAACTTCTGTTGTCGATGACAACTCTTCTTGAATCAATACAAAACGGAAATCACCTACTTGCCGGCCCGGTGTTAAAGAATAATGTTGAGGCTGTTTTGGCAGCCGTCCTTGCTTCATTAAATCATGAATAATTTGGCGCAAGTACACATTCACATCCTGCGACATGCGGAAACCTAGATACAATTTTACTTTTACAATAAAATCAGTCCCCATCATATCAACTGAAAATTCTTCCGTATACGGTTCATCGGTCACTTCAACATTCACAAACCAATAGGCCTTGGCCCGTTTCAACCGCTTGTCTAAAATCGAATAAATAAATTGTTGAGGAATTTGGTCCTCCTCAAGTTTCGGTACCAAAAAGACCACGTTGGTTTGATAGTAAGGAATTCGATCATCCTCATGCAGCTCTTTCAACTGCCCCATATAATCTTGGAAATTGACTTCCTGGCTGGTGTTTTCTTGAATTTGATTGCTGCGATACCAGATATACATCAAAGCCAAAATGATTAAAGCCATACCTACTGCCACGAACCCTCCATGGAAAAACTTCGTCACACTGGAAATGAAAAAGAAAGTTTCTAAGAAGCCGAAGAACAGAACCATCAAATAAGCTAAGAAGCGTGAAACATTCTTCTGAATCATGTAATGATACAACAAGAATGTCGTCATCAGCATCGTTACAGTAATAGACAGACCATATGCTGCCTCCATATGGCTAGATGTTCTAAAGGTCAGTACAATCAACGAACATGCTGCCCATAAAATGAAGTTCACAGCGGGGATGTACATTTGTCCAATCGAGCTTCCTGGATAAAAAATACGCATTCTTGGCAACAGCTTCAGCTTGATTGCTTCAGAAACCAAAGTAAAGGAACCTGAGATCAATGCTTGAGAGGCAATAACTGCGGCAACTGTTGCAAATACAACACCAAATACAATCCAGCCATCTGGTAAGATTTGGAAGAAGGGATTCAAATTTTCTAGATTTTCATAAACTGGATTTCCTTTAGCATGCATAATCCATGCAGCTTGCCCAGCATAATTCAACATTAAGCAAGCGAAAATATACGGCCAGCTAAAACGGATATTCTTTTTACCCACGTGTCCCATATCCGAATACAACGCCTCCGCCCCCGTTGTTGCCAGAAATATACTTCCTAAGATAAAGACACCCATTTTATTTTCAGGACTAAATAATAAGTGAATGGCATAATAAGGATTTAAAGCACGAATCACTGAAAAGTCATAAGGGATATTGATTAGCCCCATGACACCTAAGAAAGTAAACCACAGCAGCATAATTGGTCCAAAAGCTTTTCCTACAAAGTCCGTCCCAAAACGCTGAATTAAAAAGAGAAATAGTAAAATGACCAGCGTAATAATAACAATGATATTTTGATTATTGCCGAATCGATCATAGAAATTAGGAATTCCTCGTAGCCCTTCAATAGCTGTAGTAACAGTTACTGCTGGTGTTAGAACGCCATCAGCTAGTAAAGCCGCTCCACCAATCATCGCAGGAATGATTAAATATTTCCCGCCCTTACGCACCAAGGTATATAGCGAAAATATCCCGCCCTCACCATGGTTATCTGCGTTCAATGCGATAATCACATATTTTACTGTGGTTAACAGCATTACTGTCCAAAAGACCAGTGAAACAACACCGATAACAAAATCGTTAGTTACCGATGAAAGGCCACCGTTTTCCATCAAGATAGCCTTCATTACGTACAGCGGACTTGTTCCAATGTCCCCGTACACCACGCCCATCGCCACTAATAATCCCGCGACTGATAATTTTTTGACATGACTTTTCTTTTCCATTCTTACACTCTCCTCTTGCAAATCACTCGTATATAGGAACTCAATTCCTCCTAATAATCAGGGAATCAAGGGCTGTTTGTTTTTTATATAATACGTAAGGGATTCGGGCTGATAAATTTAGAATGCGCCTTTATTTCGCAAACCTATCCCTGTTAGCCTTATAGGTCTCATAATTTACTATACCTTTAGATTTAGCAAATACCTACTAAATAAGCTTTGCAGAACTAGTTTGGCAGTTGAAGTACTCTCTTCTCATCTACTCTTAAAGGCGAAACTGACAGTTGACTCCTTGTAAGAGGTTCATTTTCGTACGCATGCTATCCAACTAAGCCGCACTAACTCAGCACTAGGCTTTTAATCTTTATCTAGCTTACTTCTCTAATAAACTACGAAAAGTTGGACTAGCATCTAACTCTTTTAAGGAATTCATTTTTTAAAGATCGAAAAAATGAGTTTTATTTTCGTACGCATACCATCCTGCTAAACTTCTCAGTACCATGATTAGTTATACTTTCAAGTTTAACTGGTACTTTTAAACGAACTACGAAAAGCAGGAGTGGCAAAAAAAGACCTAAACAACAGTTTTCCTGTCGTTTAGGTCTGGCAAATTATCTCTTAGACCAGTGCTGAGCACTAGATGTTGATCTAAAAGCATAGAGACTCTATGTCGCTACTCCCCTAAAACATATTCGTATTATGGACGTAGTTTGGTCATTTGTCAAAGGAATTATGAATGAATTTGAAAAAATTATTTTTCTTCTTTTTTATTCTCATCATCTTTTAACAATATCTTTCGAGAAGCATTCACACGGCCTTGACGATCGATCTCAGTAACTTTTACTAAGACTTCATCACCCATTTTAACGACATCCTCTACTTGTTTCACACGTTCGTTCGCAAGTTGAGAAATGTGTACCAATGCGTCCTTGCCTTTGATCAGGTTGACGAAAGCACCAAATTTTTCAATACGGACAACTTTACCTAAATAAACTTCGCCGACTTTGACTTCTTTGGTTAATTCTTCAATGATCTTGATTGCTTTTTGGATCATTTCAGCATCAGAAGAAGCGATACTTACTTGACCTTCTTGGTCGATATCGATCTTCACGCCAGTTTCATCAATGATGCTATTGATCGTGTCTCCACCTTTACCAATAACTGTTTTGATTTTATCTGGATCAATTTTGATCATTTCAATCTTAGGAGCATACTCACTTAGCTCTTCACGTGGCGCAGCCAGAGTGCTAGTTAAGTTTTCAAGGATTTCCATACGCGCTTTTTTCGCTTGGTCTAAAGCTTCTTTTAGGATTTGTTCAGTGATTCCTTGGATCTTGATATCCATTTGTAAAGCAGTAATACCTTCTTTTGTTCCAGCAACTTTAAAGTCCATGTCGCCTAAATGATCTTCTAGTCCTTGGATATCAGTTAAGATAGTATAGTTTTCACCATCAGAAACCAATCCCATTGCAATACCAGCTACAGGAGCTTTGATCGGCACACCTGCATCCATTAATGCTAACGTTCCAGCACAGATACTTGCTTGTGAAGATGAACCGTTCGATTCTAATACTTCCGCTACCAAACGAATAGTGTAAGGGAAATCTTCTTCACTAGGAATAATTTGAGACAACGCACGTTCACCCAAAGCTCCATGTCCAATTTCACGACGACCTGGACCAAAGGCGCGGCCTGTCGAACCTACTGAGAATTGAGGGAAGTTATAATGATGGATGAATCGTTTAGAATCTTCAATTCCTAAGCCATCAATAATTTGATGTTCCCCTAATGGTGCTAATGTACATACTGACAAAGCTTGAGTTTGTCCGCGAGTGAATAAACCTGAACCGTGAACGCGTGGTAATACGCTAACTTCAGAATCCAATGCACGGATTTCATCCAATTTACGGCCATCAGGACGAATTTTGTCAATGGTGATCAATTCACGTACGACATCTTTTTCAAGATCTTCTGCGATTTGTTTCACTTCTTTAGTTAATTGATCTGCATCTTCATGATCCGCAAATTTCTCTGCGTAAACTTCTTTAACGGTATCTTTCACTTTATCAATTTCGTCTTCACGAGCTAATTTTTCTTCTGTCATAACAGCAGTTTTCATTGTTTCGTAGTAACTAGCAAAGATTTCTTTCTTCAAATCAGCATCTACTTGCAACAATTTAACTTCCATCTTAGGTTTGCCCACAGCTGCAACGATTTCTTCTTGGAAGGCAACCATTTCTTGGATTGCTTCAAAACCAAACAGCAACGCACCTAACATATCTTCTTCAGAAACTTCTTTAGCACCAGATTCAACCATGTTGATAGCTTTCTTCGTACCAGCAACTGTTAAGTTGATGTCTGAAGTTTCGTTTTGTTCAACAGTTGGGTTCAATACGTATTCGCCATTTACACGACCTACATCAACACCAGCAATTGGCCCGTCAAATGGAATATCTGAAATAGCCAAAGCCAATGATGAACCAAACATTGCGGCCATTGAAGGTGAGCAATCTTGTTCCACACTCATCACAACGTTAGTTACTTGTACTTCGTTACGGAAACCATCCGCAAACATCGGACGAATTGGACGGTCAATCAATCGTGCAGTCAATGTTGCATCCGTACTTGGACGACCTTCACGTTTGATGAATCCTCCAGGGATTTTACCTACTGCATACATTTTTTCTTCGTAGTTGATAGTCAACGGGAAAAAGTCAGTATCTCGTGCTTCCTTTGAAGCGACTGCTGCACTTAATACAACCGTATCACCATAACGAACCAAGACTGCACCATTGGCTTGCTTCGCTAATTGACCAACTTCGACTTGCAAGGGACGGCCGCCCCAAGTGGTTTTGAATACTTGTTTTTCTGACATAATTTCTCCTTTTTCCCTCTGACAGGTGCGACGCTACTAAACAAATGGAAACAGCGAACAGCTTCGCTTCTTGCATTTGGTTAGTAGAGTGACGGCAATCTGCGGGAGGGGGTTAGTTTTTTGTAAACACTAAATGAATGTTTCGATCGTTACCATTCATTTTGTTCATTTGACGACAGCATAAGCATAACTGTCCACCTAGTAAAAAAGTGAGATTCCTAGGAACCTCACTTTTAGGCAAAAATTAACGACGTAGTCCTAGACGTTGGATTAATTCACGGTAACGTTGTACATCATTCTTACGTAGGTAAGCTAACAAGTTACGACGATGACCAACTTTTTTCATTAAACCACGGTATGAATGGTGGTCTTTCTTATGGACACGTGCATGCTCATTCAATTGATTGATTTCTTCTGTTAGTACAGCAATTTGTACTTCTGGAGAACCAGTATCTCCTTCATGGCGAGCAAAATCTGTGATGATTTCGTTTTTGTGTTCTTGTGTTAAAGCCATGTATTTCACCTCTTTCTCTTATTTTCCCTACAACTGAGTAAAGCGTTGGTGAAGCGCCCAACCAAGTAATAGGCGATATACGCATAGCGTACCTTAATACTTTACTTGATTTCATTGAAAAATGCAAGATTTGCCAAGAATATTCCCCTTATTTCAGTAAGGTATAGGATTCTTTAAAAAATCGCAAGTTTTAAGCAAGCCGTTTGCCTACGTCTACTTTTGTGATAAACTATCTTGATGTATGAATTCCTTTGAGAGGAGACCTTTTTAATGATCACAATGGATGATATTATTCGGGAAGGACACCCCACCTTACGCGAAGTTGCAAAAGAAGTTCCGATTCCGTTAGCGGAAGAAGACGTGAAGCTGGGAGAAGAAATGATGGAATTTCTTAAAAATAGCCAAGACCCAGTAAAAGCTGAAGAAATGCATTTACGTGGAGGCGTCGGTTTAGCCGCTCCCCAATTAGATATCTCAAAACGAATTATTGCCGTTCATGTGCCTAGTCTTGACCCTGAGAAACCAGATTCCGGTATCAGCACCGTGATGTATAATCCGAAAATTTTGAGCCACTCTGTACAACAAGCCTGCCTTGGAGAAGGCGAAGGCTGTCTATCTGTGGACAGAGAAGTTCCTGGCTACGTTGTACGTGCTGCTCGAATCACTGTTTCTTACTACGATGCAGAAGGCACCAAGCAAAAAGTTCGCTTGAAAAATTACAACGCAATTGTCGTGCAACATGAAATTGACCATATTAATGGCATAATGTTCTACGACCACATTGATGAAAGCACACCGTTCACTTTGGATGACGGCGTGTTAGTGATTGAATAAGAATTTCTAACTAAAAAAGGATTTCTCAAGGTTTTAAACACTTTGAGAGATCCTTTTTTGTAACTCCTTTATTATCTTGGTACTTGCAGCTGCACATTGTAGCGATAGCGATCGCCACGATAATAAATTTCGGCATACTCGATCAAGCGGTCTCGCTGATCGCGGGTTACTCGCTGAACGTACAGCAGCGGTTTATTTTCCTCTACCTTTAGATCTTTTGCTAACTGCTTATCTGCAACAATCGATTCAATTGTTTCTTTAGCATTCGTCACCACAAACCCTTTTTCACGCAACAGCTTGTACAGCGAAGCATCTGGATCGTCCAGTTCCTCTGCCGCAAGTGTGATAAAGGATGGACAGTACACACGCTGAAAGCCTATTGGTGTATCGCCAATCCAACGCAGCCTTTCGTGACAGCTGACGGTTGCCCCCTTTGGCAGCTCCAATTGAGAGCAGACCATAGGATCAGCTGCAACTGTCTCCTTAAAAGAATGCAAGGTGGAATGTACGCCACGATCCCCATTTTCTTCAGAGAAGCTAAGCAGCGTCTGTAATTGCAGCGATTCTTTTCTGCTTAAAACAATCGTCCCTACTCCATGAATACGTTGGACATAGCCTTCATCTACTAAAAGTTTCACTGCATTTCTAACTGTAATCCGGCTTACATTAAAACGCTTTTGCAAGTCAGGTTCAGCTGGAAATGGATCACCTACCGGATAGTTGCCATGGATGATCTCCTGCTTTAATTCCTCATAAATTGCTAAATATTTAACACTGTTTCCTTTCATGAAACCTCACCACATCTGCTAATGAATTTGATAATTCTACAATATTAAAATCATTGGCCTTTTGAACAGTTTCAAATAAGGAAAGGAATTCTGGATCAGATAAATCAATAAATGCCCCCACCATTGAACCAACAATAGTTGCGATTGTATCTGTATCGTATCCAATATTTACAGCATCAATGACTGCCTGTAAAGCATTCCCTTTATTTAAGGACACGATTCCAAAAGCACTAGGTACGGCTTCTGAAATATGCAGTCCGCTACCAACGATTTGTGAAAGTCGACGTAGTTTTTCTTCCTTCGTACCTACACCGTCTACAATATTATACGCTAGTTGTATGCGCTCTACAACACTAGGTCCGGCCACTTCTCGAGAAACTTCCTTCGCTAGTGCTTCTCCACGAACCGCACCATAATAACCAGCAGCTAATACAGCTTCAACAGTCGCATGCTCAGCTAACGAAGCACTTGTTGCAGCTGCAACAGCACAGGCTCCTGAAATTGCCAAGGAATTATCATGAGTCACCTGAGTAATGGTGATGGCTGTATCAATTGCACCAGCTAAATCATCTGGATTTAAAATGCCCGCTGGAGCAATTTTCATCGCTGCACCATTCGTTGCTTTGGACGCATAGTCTACAGTAGCTGCTCCTGGTAAAGGCTTCATCTTTAATGAAGGATCTTTGTACATTGCCACTGCACTTCTAGTAGTCGGTCCAGCGAATCGATCAAAGTACCATGAAACATCTGACCATTTTAAGATGGCTTTAATCACCGTTTCTTTGTCCAGCGTTCCGCCGTTTTCTAAAACTGCTTGGCACAGAAAATAGATTTGAGAAAAGTCGTCGGTAACCTGTCCCGCTTCATTTCCTAAAGCAAAAGCCGTTTCACCAGGTTTTTGCAAATCAGTTACAGGTCCTCCGAAGTGTTGACGAATCTGATCAAAGGATAAGTTCTCTGTTGCCGCCCCCATAGCATCACCAATTGCTGCTAAACCTAAAATTCCTTGAATCTTTGTCTGTACTGTCATAATTATTTTCCTCCCTTATTATCAATAGCTGACATTTCTGCTTCTGGATCCTTAACGCCTAAAACGAATGTTAGAAGTAGTCCACCCAGAAATGAAATGGTTAAACCTACGATATATGCCCATAGTGTTGGTCCCGCAAAGGCCGGAATAGTGGTTAGCCCTCCAAACACAAAGGCATTACCAATTACATTAAAAGCACCCATAAATGCTCCACCTAAAGCAGCCCCTACACAACCAGCAATCAACGGCGTTTTAAATTTCACACCTAAGCCATAAATAGCTGGTTCAACAATTCCTGACAGAAATACTGAGGTAATTGCTGTTAAAGAAAAGTTTCTCAGCTTTTGGTTACGTGACCGCAGGAAAATAGCAAAAGCGGCACCTGCCATGCCAAAGTTCGCATTAGCTCCATAGGCGATAAATGGCGAAGAGCCTGTTCGAGCGATTTCTGGGATGATTACCATTGTATTCGGGGCCCAATGAACGCCAAACATAATGAGAATGTTCCAAATCCCTCCAATTACTGCTCCAGTAACAATCTGATTAATACTTGCTAACCAGCCCACAACATTGGCAATCCCAATACTCAAATAGTTACCAACCGGCCCAAAAATGCCCGCAGCAACTGGTACTAAAACCAACAATAAAACGGTTGGAATGATGATCATGTGTAAACTATTAGGCAATTTCGCCTTCATAAAATGCTCCATTTTGGACTGAAGCCAAATCGTTAAAATAGCTGGAATAACTTGACTCGTATAGTTAAATACTGGAATAGAAATACCTAAAAATGACACCATGTTTCCTCCATCGCCTTGGATCAACTCTATAAAACCGGGCATAATTAAAGCGCCCATAACAGCCATTGCAATGAAGGGACTTGTTTTAAATCGATTGGCAGAGGTTACTGCAACCAGCAAAGGTAAAAAATAAAATACAGAAGTAGCAGCTAAGGTGAGAACTAAATTAGTCGTACTTTCCGTCGATAACCAACCTAATTCATTTGCCAAAATAGTAAAGCCGCGAAGTAATCCTGAGCCAGCAAGCAACGGCAGCAAAGGTGAAAATATACTAACTACCAAGGCAACAAAATCATTTAATAAATGACGTTCGTTTTTAGTCTCTTCAACAGAATAATCCTCTGCCTCTTTTTCAGTTCCCATCTCCTTCAAAAACGAATCATACACATCCCCTACCGTAGTTCCGATGACAATTTGAATTCCTGACTCTTTATCTACAACACCTGTGACACCTTCTAATGTTTCAATCTGCTTTACATCGACCAAGGCCCGATTCCTAAGTTGTGGGCGTAACCTTGTAGCACAATGAGTAACCGAAACAATATTGTCAGCACCTCCCATAAAATCAAGCAATTGTTTAGACAAAGCCTCTGTCTTCCCCATCTTCATTGACTCCCTTCCATTTATAAAACAGAAACACGACGCACCACTCGATAAGACGTTATAACGTCTTATCCTCAATACGAGTATACCTCAGTTATTTTAGAATGTAAACGCAAACATAGAAATTTTTCACAAAAAAAAATGCTCTCATTGAGAAAGCATTTTTCCTAAAATCTCTATTTGATTAATTTGTTGTGCTGCTACGACCCTTATTCTTTATACAAAATTCCTTTATCTGCCAAAGCTTCAGTAATCCGTTCAAAGTCTTCTTGGGTGTCATAAGCAATGGTATGCAGATGAATACCATCCGTTAATTCTGATAAGAAGCTAGCATTGGATGTCTGATAGTTTTCCAGAAAGTCATTCACATCTTCTTGAGTCGTAATATGCAATCCACCAACCAATTCTCCATATAATGGATGTTCGACAATTACATCGACAACCTCTCCACCTGCTTCTACAATCGTGCGCAATTCTTC
The DNA here is from genome assembly GCF_050498925.1 of Enterococcus sp. AZ163. Lineage (NCBI taxonomy): Bacteria > Bacillati > Bacillota > Bacilli > Lactobacillales > Enterococcaceae > Enterococcus > Enterococcus sp. AZ163. The sequence goes on along the minus strand of NZ_JBIPAO010000001.1, from coordinate 1,136,541 downwards.
TTCCGCTTGACTTTTATCATGCTGAACTGCAATTTTACTGAAGAGTTGGCTAGACCTGCGCTCTAATAAATAGCCACGGGAGGTTGCGATAATATTTTCACCAGCAGCTCTTAACAAGGCGACATCGCCTACTATAATTTGGCGGCTTACCTCATATTTTTTGGCGAAGCTGCTGGCACTTAGTGGGTTTTCTGTTTCTCCCAGTTCTTTTAGAATTGCTTTTCTACGTTTGATTCCATCTTTCATCTCATTCACCTAACTCTTTAGATTGAAAATTTCTAGATTGCTTCATAATATCTTGAAAAGTTGCTACCATTGTTTCTTCAAACAGAGGATTTTCTACTCGTTTGGCAACTTTTTCTAGGACTGCATCTTCTCTACCTTGGTCTAGAATATCTTTTTGTGTTTCCTTTTTATACGCCGTGACTTCGGTAACTGCCTGTAGTCGTTTTTCCAGCAATGCTACCAACTGTTCATCAATGGCATCAATTTTTCTACGAGCGGCTTCTAGCTTATTGCCGTTAGCACCTTCATCAATGGTGCGGATTATACGCGCTGGATTCCCACCAAGCACCACATTATTCGGAAATGATTTGGTTACTACTGAACCAGCTGCGACTACAACGTTGTTCCCAAGGGCAACTCCCGGTGCAATGACAACTGAACCACCTAGCCAGACATTATCACCAATTGTAATTGGTTTTCCAAATTCCATCCCACTATTTCGTTTGCCAGCCTCAATTGGATGAGTTGCTGCATACAGCTGACAATTAGGGCCAAACATACAATTATCTCCGATCGTAATTGGACAAATATCTAAAAAGATATTGTTGAAATTACAATAGAAGTTCTCACCGACTAAAATATTGTATCCATAGTCAAAAGAAACGGATGGCTCCACATGAACTTGTTCCCCAGTTTTACCGAATGTATTTTTAACTAACAGCGCTCTTTTCGCTGAGTCAGTTTCCGCATTAATTGCTCGTAACTTTACTCGGGCATCTTTACGATCAGCTGATAACTCAGGATCCCCAGCAAAATATAAGTCTCCCGCAATCATTTTCTCTTTTTCTGTACGTTCCATCAAAATCCTCCTATAGCTGTTCGAAAACAGTGCTGCCATCGACTTCTACAAACTCATGCAACGTCGGAATGTGGATCGGGGTCCGATTAATTGCCAGCACTGCTGTTTTTTCGTTCTTTTCATAAATTAAATCACAAAACGGATGGACTTGAAAGCTTGTTCCAACGATTACTAACAAATCTGAAACATTTACCGCTTGAATAGCTTGACGAATGGTGTCATCGGTAAAACCCTCACCATACAAAACAATACCTGGTCGAATCTGCCCACCGCAATTTTCGTGCCGATCACTCTTCAAATACTCTTGCCAAGGTACCGTTTGCTCACACTTTCGGCAATGGCAGTTATACAGTGAACCATGGAAATTCACCAAGTGTTGGCTGCCTGCTGCTTGATGCAGACCATCAATATTTTGCGAAACAATCCAGACCGGTTTACGCCTCTCCAAGGCTGCCATTTTTTGATGAATTACATTTGGTTCAGCAGTCGGATGGTACAACGTTTTAACAAAGGTATAGAATTTCTCCGGTTCTTGGTTTAAGCAATCAATACTCAATAAATACTCCGGTGCTTCTATGCCATGATAAATACCTTTCAAGGATCGATAATCTGGCACTCCCGATGGCGTTGAAACACCTGCTCCAGTTAAAAAAGTAATGCTTTTCGCTTCTTGTATTTTCTGTACTGCTGCTTGAATTGTTATCTCCACCTTTATCACCTCATATCCATTATACTGCAATGCAAAACAAAAATACCTCCCTTAATGAGGAGGCATAGATACATTCACCAATAAAGAGGCCCTTCGAATTTTCTTACAGAAGAATTTGCAGCAGGTTCTATTAGACACCTAAACTCTCCTGTACGAGGGTGCAAATACTAGTCAACTCGCTCTTATGTAGGCAATCCTACTTTAGCAGCTTCTGATGCTTTAGCATATACGATATTTCTGTTTCCTTATTCTAATTGTCGTTCCAGTTCTTTTACTTGTTCAATAGATAAGTCGGTTCCCTGAGCTACTTGTTCTGGGGATAGACCCATTTTCAAAAAATTAATGGCCGTTTCAACTTTATTTTCGGACTTGCCTTCTTGTTTACCTTCTTTTCTACCTTCCTCCAAGCCTTCTCTTCTAGCAGTAGAAAGTTCAGCATTCCGGATTGCTCGACCTTTGTCGACTCGCATAATCATTTGCTTCTCCTCCTCGTTTAATGAGTAATAATTAACCTTATTCTGGGCGTCCTTCAAATACTGAGGGGCTTGCTCTGCCACTTGGCCGGTTTTGAAAAATTGTTGCCAGTGGTAAGCAGGGCTGTCTTGTTCAATGTTTTTATTTTTCAGACTAAGAAAACAGATGCGATGGATTTTTTGACCTTGGCTGCCTAAAAAAGGTTTACGGGTTTTGTCATTGTGGTAGCTAATATTTTGCAAAGCATCTTCATCTTTAGGAAACATGTGGAAATCAATGATATTTATCCCATACGCAGCGTGTAGAGTAGAAAATTGGTTGTCATCTTCGTAGGCTTCAGCATCTTCGTCACCATAGGGAGAAGCATAGGCAGCGGACAAATAAAAGACCGCCCGTTCCCTGAAGAAATCATGGCTGCGGACCTGCATCTCGATGGTTACCTGAGTGCCATCATTGCTAGCAGCCAGCACATCCACTTCCGTATATTTCAGCTTGTTCTCATCTTCCAAAGATTGTTTGTAGCTGTCAATGTGATACGTGTCTCTGGGCGTCAGGGTCTCAAATTCTTCACCAAGGACATCTCTGACAAAGGCTTTTAGAATGTGATTGGTGTCTTTTGAAGTAAATAATTTTCGAAAAAGTAGATCGTTAGTTGGTAAATAATTAGGCATTTTTTTACGTCCTCTCTGGCTAGAGAAGGATTCACCTTAAGTATAGCACGGGTTTCCTTGCTCTAACAAAAAATGGTTATTCATTCTATAAAGTACGCAAAAAAGAGCCCTTTTGATTGAATTTCAAACAAATAGTACTGTTTTTAGATATTCGCATCAATCCAACATAGGATTCGTTCATTGGTTTCGTTAGAACCTATTTCACGAGATTCATTTAAAAACTTCCGCACAAAAACACCTCCCAATTCGAGAGGTGCTCCACTATTGATTTGCTGCTTTCAAGTCTTGATTTTCCAAAAAGGCGATAACCACGCTGAAAGAATCAAAAAGTCCATCAGCCTGTTCTTGTGAGAAGGGGAATCGTTCTTCCCGTTTGGCTAAGGTGTACATCCCTGCTCGAGTTGCGGATTCAATGCCATAATTCGAATCCTCAATTACCAAACACTCCTCTGGCGCAAGACGCATTTTTTGTGCAACTGTTTGATAAATCTCTGGATGTGGCTTAGATGCTTTAAACATGTCGCCACTCAAGATCAGTTCAAAATAGTCTTTAATCTTGCATTGTGTCAGCGCAGCTTCAATCTTCTCAGGTGCGCCTGAAGATGCCAAGGCTAAACGATAGCCTTGAGCCTTCAACCACTCTAAGGTTTCGATGACCCCTTCATTCAGAATCTCAGTAAAGTCAATTGGACGATCAGCATAGTAAGCGGCAAATCGTTTATAGTACTCTTTGAATGAGATTTCTTCCTTATAATAGTTAGAAATAATCTGAAAGGTCATTTTCTTGTTTCCACCAACCATCTCCATCAGTGTCTCTTCAGGAATAGCTACACCCAAATGCTGCAAATATTCTTTTTGTCTAGCAAACTGCAAGGGTTCAGTATCAACAATGACCCCATCCATATCAAAAATTATGGCCTTAAAAGTCATTTAGTTTTTTCCTCTTGCAGCTTTTGATACGCATCAACGATCTTATCAACAACTTCATCATCAGAAGCTCGGTCAACATATTTCGCAACAGTAGCTCTTACGCCATCTTTAGCAATATCCTTTTGAATGGTTCCTGCACTTTCATCCGCTGGTTCATTATAAGCAAAAGCACAAGCTAATGCTTTAGCGATACCGTCATAATTAATACCATACTTTTGACACAGACGAATGACGCCCATGAATCGATCTTGTGGACCTACTTTTCTGATTGGATCATAGGCTACGCGATAAATCGCATCGGGCATTTCATTTTTAGCCTTTGGTAAGTATTCCAGTTCACGAATTTCTTCACGGGTAACGGGATATTCAAATAGAACTGCATGGACCGTTGCATCGTGTACCGCTTTGATTAAGGCAGCTACCGCTGGATCTGCTTGAGCGGTAACAATATCGTCATATCCTTTCAGATAACCATAGTAGGCTGTAGCAGCATGCGGACCGTTAATCGTAAAGACCTTAATATCCTTCAGCATCTCTACATTTTCCCGTACATCAAGCCACTTAACATCGCTGAAATCTGAATAAACGGGTCCTTGAATAATCAACGCTGCCACTGCTGTTGTTACTAGATCAGTAGAATACGTAGTTTCAGCATCCGTCGAGCGGCGAACGATCGAATCACGGACAACCACATTTTTGTCAAACCAGTTTTTAGCTTCTTCAGATCCTAAGTTATCTCTGAAATATGCTGTAATTTGATCAATAATATGATTTTTATTGGTTAAGCAAATCAAGGTTTTTTGGCCTTCAGGATCTACTTCGTACTGCTTGTCAAAACACTTAGCCAAATATTTAGCCGACTCTTCAAAATCTTCTGGATACAATGGAAGCATCAGTAAATCAGCCGCAAGAAAACTGTCCATTACTGAGTAGTCCGCATCGGTTACAAAAGCTTTGTACCCATCAATCTTATTCATAAATACATCATCGGTTGTATGAACCCGTACGTCAAAATGACCCTCTTTATTTAATTCATCAATCACTTGAGGATCATTATCTAAAAAGGTGATGTTCCAGCCTGCATTAAAAAATGTTTCCCCTACAAATCCTTTACCCAATCTTCCAGCACCAACAATAAGTACATTCTTCATCCTGCATTCTCCCATCCTACTGTCTATTTTGCAAAAACATCCATAATTTCCTTGGCGGTTGTTGCCCTACGAATACGCTGTACATTTTCTTCATCAATCAGCGAGCTAGTAATCACACTTAAAATCTCTAAATGACTATTATTTTTACCAGCAATTCCGATAAAGACATAGGCAATTTCACCATCTGGAAAAGCCACGCCTTCAGGCACTTGTACCACAGAAACCCCAGATTCCTTAATGGCCCCTCGCGATTCTTCTAAACCATGGGGAATAGCCACATGATTGCCTACATAAACTGGTAAGCGCTGATTCCGCTCAATCATTTGATCGATATAATCCTTTGTCACATAGCCCTTATCGACTAAAATCTGACCAGATACTACAATTGCTTCTTCAACATTGGCGAAGCTCTGATTAAGCAAGATATTCTCTTCATTCAAAATCTTTCCATCAATAATTGCAGCAGCTTCTGGAGCCTCACTTATTTTCTCCACCTGAGCATGCTGGTTTCGCTCTTTGACAAAAGCAATAGCCTCATCATAGTCACTTTCTTTTAAGAAATTATTGATTGGAATGTACGCTATTTGATCATTCGCTCCACTGATTTTGGCTCGTTCAATCAATGAATCCAACGTGATGACTAAGTCCGCATCCGAATCAATCTTGTTGGCTGAAGAATTCAAAACAGTAATACCTGCAAGGTTTTCCTTTTTCAGTAAATTCTTTAAGACAGAAGCCCCCATCGCACTGGAGCCCATGCCAGAATCACATGCAACAACAATCTTTTGTACTGCTGCATCCATTTCCTTCAACAAAGATGTTTGTTTAGCTGACCGCTTAGCAAAATCCGCCACACTTTTCACCTTGCGATTGCCAACTGAATACTCTTTTGCCTCTTCACCAGAACCGAAAGTCTTTAATAGGAACATTCCAATCAGAGTCGACACAATGAATCCAGCCAGAATCGAGACAAAGTTGGCAAATATTGCGTCCTTTGGTGTCATTAACGCTATATTTATCAAGCTCCCCGGAGAAGCAACACCAATCAATCCACCCCCTAGCAATACCTGGAGGTACAAGGAGACTGACAGACCGCCCATTGTAGCGAAAACCATGATTGGATTTCCTAATACAAATGGGAAGTATACTTCGCCAATACCGGCAATTCCTGCAATAAACATCGCCATCGGCGCAGTGTTTTTGGATTTTCCCTTGCCGAACAAAGCAATTGAAAACAACGTTCCTAATAGAGGACCATTATTCGTATCCACTAAGAACATAATGGATTTGCCTAACTCAGCTGCTTGCGCATAGCCAATAGGAGCCAAAATTCCATGATTTACTACATTGTTCAAAAATAATACCTGAGCTGGTGCCATGAAAATAGACAAGGCAGGAATCATCCGATTATCGGTCGCCCACTGAACTCCAGCTGTTAAAATAGCCACAAGACCGCGGATCGTTGGCCCTACTGTTAAAAAGGCAATGATCGTAAAAATTGCCCCAATAATTCCTAAACTAAAATTATTCACAAACATTTCAAAACCAGGTTTGATCTTACCATCAATAGCCTGATCAAACTTTTTCAAAACCCATGCTGCTAACGGCCCCATAATCATGGCACCACTAATCATTGTAATATCCGAACCGACAACCACGCCCATACTGGCAAACAAACCAATGACTCCACCCCGTTGACCATGGATATTGTAGCCAGCAGTATAGCCAATCAACAACGGAAAAACATAATTAAGGATTGGTCCTACAAGTTCATTTAATTGTTCATTTGGCAGCCAGCCATTCGGGATAAACAAGGCTGCCATGATTCCCCACCCAACAAAAGCCCCTAAGTTAGGCATTACCATCCCACTCATGAATCCGCCAAAACGTCGAATTTTTGCTAAAACACCTGAGCTGCTTGAGCCTTCACCGATATTCATCTCCATCACTTTAATCCCCCTTAACGAGTTGATTTTGCCCCAGTAATATTAATTGTTGTTCCTGAAATATAGGAAGCATGATCTGAAGACAAATACGAAATCAAATCAGCAATCTCTGTCATTTTCCCAGGTCTTCCTAGTGGAATCGTTGCTGCATAATTTCCGGTATAATCATCATTTGCAGCTTCTGGATCGACTCCTCTGGTGTAATTCAAAGCCTTAAAGTTCTCTTCACTGTTCATAGGTGTCCGTTCATTTATCCCAGGAGCTACCCCGATCACTCGAATGTTAAACGCTCCCAACTCTTTTGCCCACGCTTTGGTAAAGGCATGCACTGCTGCTTTGTTGCCTGAGTAGCAGCTTTGTCCTTTCGAACCTTCTAGCCCTGCTTCAGAAGACATATTAATGATCACACCTGATTTTTGTTTAACCATTACACGTGCAACGGCTTGCGAGCAAAGAAAGACACCTTTTTGATTCACATTTGTCATAAAGTCAAAATCCTCTTCACTTAGTTCGTATTCAGGCTTTTTCCCGTAATAATCGACTAACATACGAGGACGACTTACCCCAGCATTATTGACCAGTACATCGACATGTCCATATTTTGCAACCACTTGCTGAACCATTGCTTCAACCGACTTTTTATTCGCTACATCACATACCATTGAGTCGACATTGGCTTTTCCGTCATGATTGCTTGTTTCAGTGACATCTGCTGAAATAACTTGTGCACCATTCCCTGCTAACCCATCCACCATCTTTTCGCCTAATCCCATACTTCCGCCTGTGACAATCGCAACCTTGCCCGTCAAATCTAACCATTTTTCTGACACTTTCGACACCTCACCATTTTTATTTGATAACTCAGGAGCTCTACTAAGCTATCTCGACATCCTGAAAACGTTCCCCATGTCTTTGACATCATTGTAAACGGTTGATGTGCAAAAATCAACATATTTTTTGCACATTCGTTCATATTTTTTGCACGAATTGCATATAGCGATGTATTGACCATCGATTTTGTGGTAGAATAGACAGGAAAATTAGTAGTTGGAGGGGCTTATGTTAAAAAGAGAAAGACAACGCCTAATATTGGAAGAATTGAATGTTAAAAAGAAAGTTCTTGCTTCAGATTTAAGCGAACAGTTCCATTGTTCCGAGGACACCATTCGAAGAGACTTTAGAGAATTGGATCAGCAAGGATTACTGAGAAGAATTCATAGTGGAGCCATCAGTCTAGGTCCAGCAGTAACAACCTTTGAACAACGTTTGGGAGTGAACACAGACCAAAAGCAAGCCTTAGTTCAGCGGACACTGCCTTTATTAACCGAGGATAGTATCTTAATGATTGATGGGGGGACTACCAATTTAGAATTGGTTAAAGCTCTGCCAGAAGATTTTTCGGCTACGATTATCACCAATTCACCGTATATCACCATTGAAGCAATTAAAAGAAAAAATATCGAAACCATTGTTCTAGGTGGAATTATGGCCAAGCGTGCGGCAGTTAGTCTTGGAGTAGAAGCGTTGGAGGTCTTGGATACACTTAGAATAGATACTTACGTGATGGGCATTTATAACCTCGATCCAGAAAAAGGAATGACTGTTCACAGCCAGCAGGAAGCACAGGTGAAAAGAAAGATGACTGAGGTGTCTGATGAAGTGATCGGGATGGCCTCTGCTGATAAGCTAGGTGTGTACAGCAACTATATCTGCTGCAAACCAGAAGCAGTCAATATCCTAGTTACCGATTCAAAGGATGAAGTGCTGTTGAAAAACCTAGAAAAGAAACATCTATCCATAGAAAGAGTGCAAAGATAAGAAAAAAATAAAACCAAGTGTATTCTTTCAAAAAAGAATACGCTTGGTTTTATATGTACGTTCATTCTAGTTGCTAGAACAAAACTCTTTATTATTTAGCTTTATCTACCGTACATTCGTTTCTGGGTCCTCTTTTTAGCCAATTGTTTCACCGGCCGAGTATCGTGAATCAGTTTTCCTTTTTCCAGATGGACCACCCGATGAGGAAAACGCCGAATCAACCCATGATTATGAGTAGTCATTACCACCGTAACACCCTTGCGATTAATTCGCTCCAACAACTGGACAATTTGCATCGCGTTGGCTGCATCCAAGTTCCCAGTGGGTTCATCTGCCAATAAAATTCGCGGCTGGTTGACAATCGCTCGTGCAATAGCTGCCCGCTGTGCTTCCCCTCCCGAAAGCTTCATCGCATGTCGCTTATGCGTTAAGCCTACTAAACGAAGGATTTGATTCACCTTCTTAGGAATCTGTTCTGGAGGCGTATTAACAATATCCAGTGCATAGACTAAATTTTCCTCTACCGTCATTTGCGGCAGCAATCGAAAATCTTGGAAGACTACGCCAATGTCCCGTCTTAAATAAGGGACCTCTTTGCGTTTTAATGTACTCAGCTTATGGTGATTAACAAAAACTTCTCCTCGCTCAGGGACCAAATCTTTGTATAAAAGCCTTAGCAAGGTCGATTTACCTGCTCCAGAGGCTCCAGTAATATAAACAAATTCACCAGAAGGGATCATCAGGTTCACTCGTCTTAAAATGGGGATCTGCTGCTTCTTTATTTTGACCGCTCCATCGATTTTTACTCGACGCGGCTCAGTGATGAATTTGCTCACATTTCGCATTTCAATCATGTTTTCACCTCATTACTTGGGATGTTTTAAACTCTTTTCAGCTAGGTGAAGAGACACTCCCCATTTGCTGATCGTCGAAAACTACTAATAAAAGTATAACATATCCCGTTAGTTGGTTAAACGTCATCCTAGAAAAGCAGCACTACTCCATCTTCTAAATCAAAAAAGTTATACCGTTTTAATGCTTTCTAAACAGTCTGTTCACAATTCCATCATATCTTTCATTTACTATATATGTATACCAACAAACAACCCTAACACTTTTTCATTTTTAACTCCTTTGCTAGTCGGCCACCCACCGACTAGCTTATTTTGTCTTCTCTCGATTATTGTGGAATACGTTCTGATTTAACATCCTTCTGTACTTTTAAAAGAAGTACTTCATAGTGAAATATTTTTTTTGATGAGACTCATTTTTTTGTTTAAAAAAAATACCCAATCATAATTGATTGAGCATCTTGTTTGGCTAGTTTATCGCTGAATAGTACTTTAATTCTTCCAGCTGCTGTGAACCTTCCAACCAATATTCATAAAAAGCACTACTTAACTTGTATCCTCTCCCCCATAGTGTCGTGATGGTTTCACCAGTGATGCCATGAGTCTCAAATTTATGCTTCAATTTATTTATCAAACAAGATAATTGGCTCATATTCGAAGATGTGCTGCCGTCTTGCCATAAATAGTTGCACAATTCCTGGCGGGATAATACGCCGCTCGTGGAATAGGATTGAATCAAACATTCAAAGACACGTTTTTCCGTTTTGGAAAGACTTTTGATTAATAATTTCAGACTATTTGGAGTTGTATCTTCTCCTTGTGTAGTAGGAAAAGTCAGAATTTGATTACCAGTTACCACGTCTTGCTTCACCTGTTGCTGAAGCTCGTTCATTTTTTCCCGCAGAAGTTCATAGCTCGTTTCTTTCGCTACCCAGTCTACTAGACCTCGTTCTTGCCAGTAGCTTTGTTCTTCCTCATTAGGAATGTTTTCCACCACTCGCAAAACTAATAGAGGATGATTTTTTAACATTTGCAAGATCTGTTCCACTTCGGAGTTACACAAACTTTCACTTAGTACAATCCATTGAAAGTAGGAAAGAAAAGGACTAACAGTGCCTGTTTTCAGACGTTTGAACAAATCTGTCGAACATAAAATTTCACAATTCATCCGCTGTAATTTGCGAACTAGCGGCTCTTCGGCCAAGGAGTTTTTCGTTAAAATAAGTACATGTTGCATGGGGACTCACCTTCTCTTCAAATTTTTGGTGTTTTTTTCTCTTTTATAAGTGGCTTAGTCTCGGTTTCTTCCGTATCGATTAATACGTTCCACAGGATAACCAGTGTTACAATTACACAAATGGCGACTTGAATCCACAATTGATCAAAATATGATTCAGCTAGTTTGATACTAAAAATTGCCAACAGGAAACAAATCACTAAAATGATTGCTAGTTGAACCTGCTTTAGTTCTTGTTGCACACGATAGGCTGTTTCAATTGGTACTCGCTTGTGTTGGGCGACTTGGCGAACGGAATTCTTTTCTACCAAGAGCCAGATCATTTCGCGATAGAGTTTTCGTGCCTCCGGCTCTTTACTAAATAAAGAATAAGCATCTTTACTGCGGTCTCTTTCTTTCCCTGCTTTAACCAACACTGGATGAAGCAGGCGATCATTACGTAGCGACCAGCGAAAAACTTGGCGCCATTCTTCGATGGTTAGTTGAGGCAAATTCAATACATCTAAGGTTAATTCATGTATTTCTAATTGATCTAAACAAGCTAACAGCTGGCGATAATCACGGGATACGATTTCCCAAGAAGCAATCACCAAATGGTCCCCAGGTTGGGCAAAATTCATTAAAGCCTGAAATTCACTTGTTGGTGAATGCAAGGCTTCAACCTCCTGAGCACCATCAGAAAAGAGTTCATCCACTGGGTAATCTTCCAGCATATCCAATTGTTGGGTCAGTTGATAACCGCGTGCATAGCCAAGATTCATCGTGTCCTTCCTCTTTCTGTTGGAGTTTTTCGTCTGGCAGTGCCCGATTGTTTCTTATTTCGTAACAACCGGGTAATCTGTGTCTGCAAGTCCTGTTGTCTTTGCATCAGTGAGAACAGTAAATAGCTTTGGACTAGTACAATCAGGCCTAGTATCAGTAATAATAAATAGACCATATTCTGCCTCGCCTCTTTCGTTTATTTGGTTTTTATTTTTCCTAGATCATTCTTTTTGTAATCCCAACTGTATGGTTGGGGCCCGTTTTGTGAAAGCTTCGGTTTCAAATAAATAGTAATGAAATATTCTTCATCGTCATCCAAATCTGCTCGATTTAGTACCAGTTCATTAGGAGTAATATCAGCCTCTGTTTTTCCTTGATGACCAGTTCCATTATTATCAGATTGAGCAAGAGTCAAATAGTACCCAAGTTGTTCATAATACTCTGGTAAAATCAGTGCCAAGTTTAATTCATCCAAGTCATTTACCATAAGTTTAGTATCTACAACAAACGTTTCGAAGGGTGGATTATCCGTGTTTGTTCCTGACGGAATAGTTACTTGACGCAATTGATCGGTGTTTTCTGTTGTTGTTCCTGTTAACTGATCGAAATCATTTGTCTTAATTCTCAAATACCCTTCTGTTGGTACAACAAGTTCCTCTGATTCACTTAATATTACTTGCCGTATATGGAAAAGTACTGAACAGATTTCGGTTTCAACCTCATTACTAGTCAAAGTCTGTTCGGTGTTGTTAACATCCTCACGCCATTGATAACTTAAATCTGCAGAATTAGTGATAATATCGCTGATACATGTAGCTTTTACTTTAAACGACAATGTCATAGTTTCGGTAGCATTCAGTCTGGCAATTTCAAATCGGACTGAATTACTCAGGGCTATAAAACTAGCTCCATCAGCATCTTGTCCATCTGTTTTTACACTACCGTCTATCATCAATGATCCAGGAACATATTCCGTACCAACTGGGATAACATCCTCAATTACAATATCTTCGGCCTCTCCAGTATGTTCATTTTTATTCTCTAGTGTCATTGAGTAAGTAAGTTCTTCACCGTATATGCCTACCTGCTTATCTACATTTTTTTCTAAATCAAGTTCGTCAACAATTCGGATTCCATCGTTGCTAGAGTCGACTGGACTGACACCTCGGTTACCATAACTTGCATTTTCATAGTCTAAAACATTAATTTCAGCTACAGCATTATCATCAGATTGAACATTGGCATTATCGGCGCTAACAGCTTCAACTTTTACTGAAAAGTCAATGCATTCCAAACTTCTTACCTCATCAACATCAAATGTTAGTGTATGAGTAGCAGAATTATAGGAAATATTACTAACCGTACAATTATTCGCTATCGAAGTGCCATTTTCATTGTAGCTGCCCAGTATGCTTACGCCCTCATTCGAATAGTCCATTGACAGGGGCAATTGCACTTCCATTTGAACATTGTTGGCTGACATTCCTCCAGAGTTAGCAACTACTATTCGATGGCTGGTTTTTTTACCTACTACTGTCACATCATTCTCATATTTATTGAATAGTCTTACTTTAGCTCCTGAAGCAAATTGAATATCATCCAAAAAATTTCCCGCAGCAGGAGCATATTCCACAACGCTTAAAAATTGGAATCTTGTATTCGTTTGTCCAGCAGGTATCACATAGGTTCCTTCATATCGATACCAATCTGAAGGGAATTTATTACCTTCGTTTGCTATACCATCACCTAAATACCGATGAGGTGAGTTATCTATAATGACATCTTGTCGATATAAATTTTCATTCAAGATATTGTCACTATTGATTCCTGTTGTTGGCACAGGACCAAAAAGAACACTTGCTCGTTCGTCTGTTCCCACTCTTTTAGCATAATATAATGACCAGTAAACTGTAACGCCTGGTACAGTGGCAACGTCTTGAGATAAACCAATAGCTAAATCAGGATTTAACTCTGCATACCACGCTCCATGCTGTGGGGTTCTCATTGAGTTTTGAACTTCCATCTGATGGGCTGCTCCAGTATCTACCCTGTACCCTTCCCAAAAAAATTTCCCATTGCTATCTTCCTGGCCATTTTGCAGGTATTTCCACGATTGCCCTGGTTTTACATTGCTGTGCCCATCTTCAAAACTTCCATTCTGTAATTGTATAAACGAACCATTTGCCACGTCTTGTCGCATTTGACTCGCAGCAAGTTGAACCAAATTCTCATTTGCTGCCAGGGCTTCAACTTTTTTAGGATCATCAGATTTATCCCATTCAAAAACACAACTAAGAACTATAATTAGCAACACAAACATACTACTTAATAGTGCTTTTTTATTTATAAGCTTAGACATTTTCGTAAGTCTCCTTTCTCAAAACTCATGAAATCAATGCTTTTCTTTAGTAAAACACTCATCTCATGAGTGTTGCTTATTACTTAATAAAGGGATGCAGGTTATAAAACTGCATCCTTATTTTGTAGTTTTTACAGTAAGCCTAATAAAGTGTTATCAATCGTCTTAAGAGGCTCTTCTAAGGGTATTTCTCCCTGCCACCAAGCATTACGAAAAGCCGATTCCTCACAATTGATTGTTTCAACCTTTAAGTAAATAGAAAAATCTGATTCATGATACTGCTCTGATAAACTACTAGAAAGTTTTATTGACTCAAACAGTCGATTAGTAGATTCATCAGGAGCAACCTCTGAGCCAATGTAGTAGTAGTACCCATCTGCTCCATCTAACCAATTGGCATCCATATTTTCTAATTCCAGGTCTTTACCTATTATCAGAGGTAATATTTGCACATAGCTATCATCCTCATTAATAAAGGATCGAACCTCAGGGAGAACCATCACTCGTACAAATTGATTTATTGTTCCAGTGTTTTTAATGGAGACATCCTTCTCAATGCTGTTATCCAAATTAACTTCTTGAATATTCTCGTTAAAAACTTCTTCAATCTTCGTTTCCACCTGTCCAACCTGAAAATCATTGGCTTTTTGATCCTGCGCTGTCATTGCCGCATAGACAAAATACCCGCCGCCAATCATAAGGAGGACAAGAGCCATGATGAATCCTACATAAATGAATCGCAACTTCTTTTTCCGATTTCTCATCTCTTCCCTCCTCGATTAGTGCAGCTTATTTTGATACATGTTGTAGGCAAAGTCGGTAGAACTAATTCCCCAATCAGAAATCAAACTTCTTGTAATATCGTGAGCATCCATCAAAGGAACCAGCTTATACAAAGCGCCTTTATACTGGTTGGCATAAGATGGATTCAGTGTAACGCTTTCCAACAAATTCTCGGTACTTTCGCTTGGTTGAAGAATTTCTGAATAATAGAAATACCCTTTTTCGTAATACCAATAACCTGTGTCTCCCACAGTTGGTTGTTTTACTTGGTCAAACAGCTTAGTTGTTTGAAAATTTAACTCCATCGCTTTTAAAGGCCTGGTTCGACCAGCGTCGTTATACACATAGGCCAAGGAATGATCATCCAGCGAATTACAGATTGCTTGATTGGCTTTGTAGTACTTGTTTGCATACACACTGTAATAGTTGTTGGTTTTCCACGTATCTGTGTCTTTGATCTTGATTGTGTTGTTTGGCAAAACACTGGTAGCTGGATAGACGACTAAATTACCATTTCCTTCTTCAATAGCTGGATTTTCCCGATGATTGTCAGCTACACTGATTTCAAAGCTGACAAAAAATTCATGCAACGAAAGTCGAACAATAGCTGGCACTTCACCATTATTGGTCACCCTAATTTCTTTTTTCTTCGTTGTTCCAGGCGACCAGTGAAAGACTTGGTTAAAATCTTCTTCCACAATTGCCGACAATCTTCGTTGATTGGCATCCGTTCGATTGACTCGTTCATCTGCGGATGTAATCCAAGCATACGTACTGCCTACAATCAAAAGTAGACTCAAAGCAAGCGAGAAGCAGGCAAAAAGCAGCTTGCTTTTGAGAAATACACGAAAAAGATGTTGCCGTTTTTCTTTTTGGTTCATTCCTGCTCCTCCTCTTGCCGTTTTTTCCATAAGAACAACGCGATCATTACCAGTAATAACCCACTCAAGAACATATAAACTATTTGCTCACCGGTTTGCGGCAACAGCTTCCGATTAGAAGGTCTTCCTTGACCAGTGGATGGTAACTTGCCTGATCCGCTGGGCGAACTTGGGATTGTCGGTTCAGACGGTTGCGTTGGTGTTGTGGGTTCTGTTGGCTTCGTTGGTTCTTTCGGTTGATCCTTAGTTCCAACAAAGGTCCAATAAAACTCCAGCTTGCTTTGTTCTCGCAAGTCTTCATTGGTTAAATGTGCATCCATCGTGAAGCGTGCCAACAATAGTTTATCTGTTCCGTACTTGCATACGCCCAGCTCCAACGGCGTCTTTGACCAATCAAAACTGCCATCGCCCAAAATAGGGCCTTGATAGATTTCTTTTTCATCCAAAATGAGGGTTAAGGTGATATGCTCTTTCCAAAAAATAGATCCGTTAGAGCCCACTTCCTCCACTAACAGGCCTAGAGAAAAGGGGTCTTCCAGGTCTAAGCCGCGGATGGTAATTTCCTTTTCATACACCTCTCCTGGGAGAATACCCATTAAATCAATGTAATAGTCTCCCTCAGAAGTAGCATACATGCCTTCAGAATCACCAATCACCAAGCCAGGAGGAAGTGTTTTGGCTGCCTCAGCAGCTAGAGAACCGCTGAACAGAATGAAGAGACTGAGTATTCCAATAAGTATTCTGCGCATGTTCATTCACTCCCTCCTTGCTTAAAAGCTCATCAAGTTAAATACCAGCAACTAGTTTAGTCACGATTGCTGCGGTGTCACCTGTTGGTGCAGCACCATTACCTAAGTTCCAGCCGGCACTGTCTGTTAAGGCATCTTTAGTTGCCTGTACAGCTTCCATTTTCACAACTAAATCGAAGGAAGCATTCGTGTATTCAACACCTAATGCACTTTCGAAGACCAATTTCTTCAATAGGTCTGGAGTTGTTTCACCAGATTTCAACGGAACAGTGTAGTAGAACCAGCCATCTTCTTCGTTGTATACCCATTTGCTGTTTGCTAAAGTCCCAACATCCGTGATGTCTGCACCATAGCCTACACGGATATGGTTTTTACCTAAACCAGTCGTATCTGCTTGTAAGCCGTAATTAGTAGTTGAAGCAATTGGTTTTTGGTCGGCAACGGTTGCTGGAGTTGGTCCAGGAATCGTAAATCCAGCACCCAAACCAGCTGCTGTATTCGTGTAGTTGTAGTCTACGCTGTAACGTACACCGTTAGTTCCTAGCAAAGCATTCCCAGAAGCAGCTCCTGCTTCATCTGGTAAAGTAGATTTTGCCCAGTTCGCTACGGTATGTTTGTAGCCATTTTCGTAGTAGCCGTATTTCACGTTTGATACTGTGAAATCCCAATCCATTCCATCATTACTGCCGTTTTCATTGGTTACATTAATATCGCAAGTCATTGCTTGGTATTTATTTTTTGTTGCATCAAATCCTACATCTCCAGGATTCAAACCAGCGTTGGAAGGATCGGAGTAGTACTCATGAACTATTTTTGTTTCTAAGTTATTGCTGATAGATCCCGTCAATGGATCCGTTACTTTTCCACCTTTAGCTAAGAATTTCACATTAGTGTCTTGTGCAGTCAAACCAGTCACTTGTGCGGTTGGAACAATTTCATACCCATCATTAAACATTGATGCTGCGTTGGCGTTCACTGGCATGTGTTTGCCTAAACCAGGATCATTAGTCACATGGGTATATTTTGCATTAGCTACAGTTACTGCATCATACTTAACATCCCCTTTTTCAGTTAAATGCTTCAGTACTTCTTCATAAGAAATCCGTACAAATACACTGGCATTCCCAGTATTAGAAACGGATACTTCTTTCTTCGCTTCCGTCCCTGCAACTAATGGCATTGGTTCCCATTGTTCCTTCAATACCACGCTGTCATCATTGACCGCTGCTGATTCTGCTCGGTTGATCCGTTGGTCCTGTGCAGTAATCCAGGCAAACGTCCCTGAGATGGCTGCGATTAACGCCAAAGCTGCCGCTGCAGCCATCAGCTTTTTCTTTTTGCTGTTCTTCTTCATTCCTTTTTCCTCCTATACATCCTTTTATTCTTTTTTATATAAACACTCAAACTTACGAGCGGTTATACCCAGTTGGATACCCATTTCTTTTCATTGGTCGTTTAGCTGGTTCTGGTTGCAGAAAATAAGCTTTCAGCACTAGAAAGAAGCCAAAGGTCGACAACACACACACAATACATAGCCAGAGATTCTCTTGAATGAAGTTCAAGAAACTACCCATTTTAGGGACAACGAACATCACTTTTCCTCGCACACGTTCAGCAAGAATCGGCGGATCATTGCTTTTATTGGCATCTCCTTTGGTGACAATATAATCCCCTGCTTGTCCATTCAATTGATCCAACCGTTCCACCATTCTATGGGTAAGGTAACGATCGCCTTCACCAACTTGGAAAGTAACGATATCCCCAGGTTTTGCCTGTGAGCCATCGATCATTTTTACCAATACAATGTCCCCCGCATAAAATCCGCCCGAAGGAGAATCCGGCTGCGGTGCCATGGAATCGGTTAAAACCTGATAAAAACGATGCCCCATTATCGCGGCATCAGATTTCTCACTGAAAGCAAACATCAAGGAGCTAAGCAAGATCCCAATCGTTAACGTGTAGAAAAACAAGTTATAGACAAATAGAAAGATTTTTCGATTGGTCGACTGCTTCGCTTGCTGTAATGGTTGTGTTCCATAACCGGACACTGGCCGAGGGGGACGTTGTCGTGGTGGTGGCATCCACTCCCGATTCTCACCACCATATGATGCTTCCGGCCTTGCCATTCTTTGATTATTAGGTAATGGCCTCTGATAGTGCCCCTCTCTTGAATCACGCGAACGCTGTGGCGGGTGATCGTAGTGCGGATCGTACCCTCGTTGTTGTGGTGGACGATTAGATTCTCGGTACCGAACAGATCGTTCCTCCTCCCAATCGTCGTATCTCTGCGGTGGTCGCCGGTTTGAGGGGGCACGCCCACGATAAGGTGGTTGCTGATCGAAATCATCATTTCGTTGCCGATATTCCCGCGATCTCGTCATGATTCCCCTCCTTTCATTGTGTGGTTCGATTGCCAGCTAACTGCTTGGCAGGTCGTTGTGCTGCTTCAGGAATTTTTTGCACACTTTGCTTTGTTTTATTTATCTTCACTTGTTTTTCGAGTGCTTCAGAATTGAAAGTAGTTGATTGCCTATCTTCACCGAAATCGGTAGTTGAATCGACAGTAGCGGCTTGACCTTCAACAGAGGGTTCAATAGTTTCCTTCTTCGGTTCTTGATCCCAAGCATCCAAGCCATAAGTTTCGATCAATGCATTCAGCTTTTTGTCATAGGAAGTGTCTGTGGCATATTTTCCTGTTAATGCTTTAGCTGCTGCTTGATAGGTTGGGGCATTTTCTTTCCAAGTTGCTTGATAAAAACCAGCATGACTCGAAATACCTTTCTTCAACAAAGCTGCATAATCTTCTAAGGATTCTCTGTAGCCAGGATACTGCCGGAAAGCGGATTGGATCATATACAACTGACCGTTTCCTTTGTCTTCTTGGGTATTGAATGACACATTTTTTCCTTGATAGCTCCCTTTAATACCAAACAAATTATGATGCGGTGGTTGTGCTAACTGACTGTTGCCCGACCCCGTTTCCAGAATTGCTTGAGCGATCATTACCGAGGCATAGAGTCCTTCACTCCAGGCAATCGTCTGAGCATCGGCTCCGATTGTTTGTATGAATGCTTCGGTGGTTTGATTTTTTACTACCGAAAACTGATAATTTTCTTCTACTTTCGCAGCCGGCACAGGGGTTTGGACCTGAGAAACTACTTCCGGCACGGTTGCTTCAGAAACAATGGCTTTTTCTGCGGAACCTTCTGTTGATTCGTCTGTTGCTTTTATCGGTTCAACGAATTCAGTCACCGACGAAGCCGAGTGTCCTGTTTCATTACTCGTGATTTCTTCTAGGAAAGAAGATTCTGAAGGTATAGTTGACTCTTCACTTGCCATACTGCTACCAGTAGAACTAGCTGCTATATTTGAAGTCATTTCCTGTTGAGAAACTATTGACTCCTTCGTTTCAGCTAAAACAGATGGTTTCACTTGTACTTGATAACTAGTAATTAGACCTCCACCTAGAACCAGACAGCCCAGCAAGAATTTACTTAACATCTTGCTTCCGCCTTTCCTGAGGGCGTCCTCTTGGCCTTTTTGATCGAGCTGCCGCTTGCTTCAACTTCATAAGAACATTGTGATAGTGCAAAGCAGTCATTTTCAGATATATCGCTAATACCATCAGCAACATCAAAAGAAACAATTGGCTCACTGTCACAACCTCTTGAAAATCAGTAAAATAGAAAAAAATGCCCAGTATCAGTACTCCCAGTAGTACGACCAAAGAGAAGAGCCAATAAACCCAATACCAAAAGGTGTACCATTCGATTTTTTCTTGCAGTGTCTTCATTTCTTTGTGTTCCCCTCTTTGACGATGCCTAAAATTTGTTTTTCTGAGACTAATCCGAAGATTCGGCTGTCTTTAGAGATGGAGCGATTGTCACCCAAAACAAAATAGTAACCTTCTGGAATTACTTGTTTATATGAATCATTCCAGCTAAAGTCCTCTGTTTGCTCCGCAAATTTATCGAAAATGACCGCACCGTTTACTAATAATTGGCCATTCTGATAATCAATCTGCTCACTTGGCAAACCAATCACTCGTTTCAAATATAATTCTGTGGGTGCATCAGGAGGATGCAATACGACTACATCAAAACGCTCCGGCTTATGATGAGCTTTCACCTGGACAATCTCGTGTTCCCAATAGGTTGGAATCATGGATTCCCCACTAACAAAGTATTTCGGATACAACCAGTAGTAGACTCGGAAAGTACCAAGAAAAATGAAATAACAAATCATAAATGCTACTGCCAGTTTCGGAGCAAAAGACCATCGAGGAAATCCTAAATGTCTCCGACCTCAACCAACCTCCTGAGCTTCTTTGACTGGTGCATCTTGTTGCTCGCGAACCATCCGTTCCATCAATGAATTTTCTCCTTGTAAAAGGTCAAAGTAGGCAGCCTTGCTTAACAAATTGTCGTAATCCATTTTCATTAGCTTCACGAAAGGTTTTCTAAACCAAGGTCGCGCATGAACTTTTGCACGTGATTCGATTACTTGACATTCGTACAGAACGAAATGAATATCTCGTGCCGAAAGGTTGGCTTTGATCTGCTTCACCTGATCTCGTTCATAGACCAATTTATTGCCGGTCACTGTCATTTTTTCGGATTTATTTACCAGCTCTCCATTTAAATGCCACATTTGTTCTAAAAAGCGAGCTTTTTGCAATAAGTAGGTATACTCGCGCAAACTGATTTTGATTCGCCTGTCCCAATCACTTTCTTCCGTACTCTTTTGATCAAAGTATTGAATACCACTGTAGAGCATCGATAACTCTAACTTTTCAATCACTAGTTCTAACTTTTGATTGACTGCCCGAAGACGAGCCTTGCTTTGACTTTCCTGGCGTACTTCTTCTTTTTGGATTCTTACCGCTGATTCTTGAGGTTGCTTAGTTATTTCTTTATTTGGAACGGGCTCTTCAGGCTGGGAATTTGGGACAATCCCTTCAGAAAAGTGCTGCTCTGCCAACTCCAATAGCAGCTGTTCTGCTCGTTCTAAAGTATTTTCAGTCGCTGTTGGAAACTGCTGATTTAGGCTATCCTCTAAATGAATCGCAAAGGGAAAGCCTTCTTCCCTGAAAACCAATGGAATAAAATCAAAGCGATAAACTTGTCGACCATATTTTGGTTCTTCCGTTTGAGCCTTCAGCCAAGCAAACTGTGGAAAGAACTGGTGCAGGGCTTGCCAAAAAGCTTGCCAATTCAAAGTACCGGGCACCAGCAATAACTCAAGATGGTAGCTGCTATTCATTAATCGAAATAATTGCTCAAAATGTTGGTAAATCTTTTCTCTTTGCTCGTCATCCAACGTGCCATGCGGAGCATACAAATATTCACAGGCTCGTTCGATTTCTTCTAATAATGATTGTTCGATCAGCTCCTCCTGCATGACCGGAGCAGGTGTTGGATAAAAGGTGAGTTGATTCTGCGATTGCTTCATCGAAAAGCCTCCCCTCTTCTATTCGTCTTCCAATAATGCATCGCTATTGGCTAACAGACGCACAAAGAATTGAGTGGTTTCTTCTTGCACTGAGCGAAGACGTTTACGATAATTTTTGATTTCCTGCTTCATGACTCTCAACTCCAACGAAGCATCATGGATGACTTGATGCGCTTCCTGCTCCGCTTGGCTGCGGATTCCTTTGGCTTCATACTCTGCCCGTTCCAAAATTGCTCGTTCTTGTTTCTTGGTTTCAATCAGGATTGTGGCCAGTTCAGCCTTCATTTCTTCATTTTCTTTTTGAGTCTGTCTAAGCTCTTCGACTTGCCGTCTTGCTTGGATCAGAACTTCTGTTTGATTAGTCTGGCTGTCTTTTAAATCAACTCTCAGTTGTTCGACTTGATTTGACAGCTCTTGCATCTCACGATCTTTTTCAGCTTGTAGCTTTTCAAGCGCTTGTTGTTTTTCTTCTTGTAACTGTGCTGACTGTTCTTTTTGCTGGTGAAGAGCTTGATCCTTCTCCGACAAGGTCGTTGCCATAGAGCTCATTTCGGATTGTTTGACCTCCAGTTGGTGCTTCAACTGAGCCACCGTTTCTTCTAATCTCTCAATCTCTTGATATAGCGATGACTCCTGTCGTTGGGGCGGCTCTTCCTCATGAGCTGGTGCTCGCATTGACTCCGATTCTCCACCCTGACGGCCGGTATAACGCTCATCATCTATCGGCGATTCTGTTCTCCTTCGTGAGCGACGTTCTCCACGGTCATACTCGCGATAATTTTCTGCTGGACGTTCATATTCTTCCTCGGGATACGATTCATACCCATAATCGTCCTCGTATCCTTCATCATATTCATCGTAAAAATAATCATCTTGTGTTGATTCTTCATAGGCATCCTTCTTTTGTTTGCCGAAACCAAACATACCGTTCCCTCCTCTATCCACTAGTCCCTAAACACTGATTTTTGATAATTTTCTTTGTTTCATCTATACTTTTGGAGAGCATAAAAAAGGCGCTCTTCTTTCGTAGTCTTAGTTAGACGAAGAAATCCTCCATCTCTCCTATCGCAACAACGAAAAAAAGCCGCCAATTGACGGCAGCTGACGGTATATAAAAAGATAGTCGTGAATTTACTCATCTAAATAAGAAAATTCCATCGTGAATTAAGTAGAATTAGAAATGAAAGCTTTAATTATTTCTGTTTCGTTGAACGCCCCTGGAGAAAGCGCTTACTAAGAAAAATATAAAAAAAACCTCCCGAAAAAGAGTTATCCTTTTTTTGAAAACGTTTTATTTGATAGCCATTTCCATTTGGTTGACTACCTGGAACCGTTGCTCCATTAGGGCTCCGGCATATGTATCTAGTGTCATTTGTGTTGAGCTATGTCCCATTAGGGCACTGACACTCATGATGTCTCCTCGGCTCTCTAGACAACGAGTCGCAAAGGTATGTCTCAACTGATGGAAATGGATAGATGTCAATTTAGCTTTCTCACGGATCCGATGAAAATGATAGGTCAAAAGTCGCGGTTCGACTGGCCTTTCATTATTAGTGAGAACAAATTTCCTATTTGACCGTTGCTTCTGTTGCAACAAAACTTTCTTCAATGTTTGGCTCATGGGAATCAACCGAGTAGAGGAAGCCGTCTTGGAACTGGTATAAATAAGACCTGTTTTCCTGCCATCAAACACCCCAACAATCCGTTGTACCGTTGAATGGACATGAATTAAATTGTTCTCAAAATCAACATCTTGCCAAGTTAATGCCGAAATCTCCCCAATTCTCAAACCAGCATGAAGAGCCAGTAAGGTTGGGAGTCCTTGCCCATTTTTGGACGATGAAGCCGCCGTTTCTAATCGTTTTTGTTCTTGCTTCGTAAGGGCCTGATTCCTATTCTTCACTAATTTTGGTAATTGTACCAAAGCAAATGGATTCTCTTTAATCATCTTTTTTCGAATAGCTAAATTGATACATTGCTTGGTAATGCGGAAAACAGCATGGATTGTGGAAGTCTTAAGCTTCCGTTTCTCCAAACCTTTTAATAAGGTCTCCGCCGCAATTTCGTCTAATTCGTTTAAGCCATATTCACCTAGTTCATTTAGCACATAATGAACCAACTTATGCTCATAATTTGCATAAGTAGACTGCTTTACATTGGACTGAATTTCTTGTAACCACAGGTACCCCCATTCATTGAAACTAATCGCTGCATCTCCCTGTTTATTTTGAATAAATTGATAGTGCAGCTTTAGGGGATATAGCTTTTCACGAACCTCTTTTAATGTTTTGCCGTACACCGATCCATACTTAGTCTTACCATTCGCTTTTTTACCTTTGGGATAACGGCCTTCCCAACGTTTGTCTTTACGACGATAAATGTTTTCACCTCTGCGCATTTCTTCATTTCCTTTCTACTTAATGACGGCGATTTTGACGGTAAATAGAATGACCATCTTTGTTCGCTTTTTGTACAATTCCCGACTTCATCCACAGCTTCAAAGAGAGTCAAAGAAATAATTATAATTATTTTTATAAAACATATTGCGTATTTCTACCTCCTAATCTATAATTAGAATAGTTAATAATCCATAAATATAAATAAACATAATTACTTAACAAAACATCTCATAGTCTAACTAAGACTATGAAATAAAATTTATTTCATAACCATTCATCATTATTGAACGACTCTTTTTATTTTTCAGGGATCCATAACTTCTTATCCATTATATAGATTAAACAGATAAAAAAACGATAAATTTTATTAGATGTAGCAAAAAAAATGATGAAAGTTAGCTCTGTCACGTTTGCAGCTTTCATCGTTTGATATCAACTTTATTCAATAAAAAAAGGATTTACGAATTAAATTTCTTTCGTAAATCCTTTTTCTCTTTGTCCATATTGAAAATAGATTCCCAACAAAATAGTAGCTGACGTGTCTCCTTTCCTGATAAGGTTCATTTATTCGCTATTTCTAACATTTCCTTCTTTTAGCTCAATCGGAGCTGACCCGTTTATCCCAAAAAAACGCTCAGTCGCAGCGATTGAGCGTTTCGTTTACTAATTTGTAGCAGAATAATACTTTAGTTCTTCTAGCTGTTGTGAACCTTCTAACCAGTATTCATAAAAGGCACTGCTTAACTTGTAGCCTCTTCCCCATAGTGTCGTGATGGTTTCTCCAGTAATGCCATGGGTCTCAAATTTATGCTTCAACTTGTTTATCAAGCAAGATAACTGACTCATGTTCGAAGAGGTGCTGCCATCCTGCCATAAACAGTCGCATAATTCTTGGCGGGATAGAACGCCACTAGTTGAATAAGACTGGATCAAACATTCAAAGACACGTTTTTCGGTTTTGGATAGACTCTTGATTAATAGTTTTAAACTATTCGGAGTAGTATCCTCTCCTTGCGTAGTAGGAAAAGTCAGAATTTGATTGCCGGTTACAACGTCTTGCTTCATTTGATGTTGAAGCTCGTTCATTTTCTCTCGCAGAAGTTCATAGCTGGTTTCTTTCGCTACCCAGTCTACTAACCCTCGTTCCTGCCAATAGCTTTGTTCCTCTTCATTTGGGATATTTTCGACCACTCGCAAAACCAGCAGTGGATGATTTTTCAACATTTGCAAAATCTGTTCCACTTCTGAGTTGCACAAACTTTCGCTCAACACAATCCATTGAAAGTAGGAAAGAAATGGACTAACCGTGCCCGTTTTCAGGCGCTTGAATAAATCTGTCGAACATAAAATTTCACAATTCATCCGCTGTAATTTCTGGACTAATGATTCTTCTGCTAAGGAGTTTTTCGTTAAAATAAGTACATGATGCATGGGGATTCACCTTCTCTTCAAATTTTTGGTGTTTTCTTCTCTTTTATAGGCGGCTTTGCCTCGGTTTCTTCCGTATCGATCAATACATTCCACAGGATGACTAACGTCACAACCACACAAATAGCTACTTGAATCCATAGTTGATCGAAATAAGATTCGGCCAATTTGATACTGAAAATTGCCAACAGGAAACAAATCACTAAAATGATTGCTAGTTGAACCTGCTTTAGTTCTTGCTGTACACGATAAGCCGTTTCTATCGGGACTCGTTTTTGTTGGGCGACCTGTCGAACGGAATTCTTTTCTGCTAACAGCCAGATCATTTCACGATAGAGCTTACGTGCTTCTGGTTCTTTACTGAACAAAGAGTACGCATCTTTGCTGCGGTCTCGTTCCTTTCCTGCTTTGACCAATACTGGATGAAGCAGCCGATCGTTGCGTAAGGACCAACGGAAAACTTGCCGCCATTCTTCAATAGTGAGTTGTGGAAGATTGAGCACATCTAATGTTAGTTCCTGTGTTTCTAACTGATCTAGACAAGCTAGTAGCTGACGATAATCCCGAGAAACGATTTCCCAAGAAGCAATCACCAGATGGTCACCTGGTTGGGCAAAATTCATTAGCGCCTGGAATTCACTCGTCGGTGAATGTAGTGCTTCCACCTCCTGCGCGCCATCAGAAAAGAGTTCGTCCACAGGATAGTCCTCCAGCATATCCAATTGTTGGGTAAGTTGATACCCGCGTGCATAGCCAAGATTCATCGTGTCCTTCCTCTTTCTGTTGGAGTTTTTCGTCTGGCATTATTCGGTTGTTGCTTATTTCGCAGCAACCGAGTAAGTTTTTTTTGTAAGTCCTGTTGGCTTTGCATCAGCGAGAACAGCAGATAGCTTTGAACTAATACAATCAGGCCTAACACTAGTAATAAGAGATAGACCATATTCTGTCTCGCCTCTTTCATCTATTTTGTTTTTATTTTTCCCAAATCATTTTTCTTGTAATCCCAGCTATAGGGATGAGGTACCTTAGTAATACCTTTATCATCCTTATTTGGCTTGATATACATGGTTATCCAAAACTCGCCATCATTATTTAACGTACTTTTTGCTAGCTTAAGATCCCCAGCAGTATAGGAAGTATTTACTTGATGGCTCACTCCCAATGGATCATTTTGTTCCGTCGTAAAATAGTAGCCTAGATAATGATAAAACTCTGGATTTATAAGTGACAACTGTACTTGATCATTTATACTCGCCAAATGATCCGTTGGAATTGATACTTCATTGAATACAGGATTATCCGTTATTTTTCCAGATTCAGCAGTAAAATTTGCCTGGTAATTTAGATCAATTGCTGGACTTCCGTTGTTGTCTAAAATATTCTGAATAGCAAAATAGCTTTTAGTTGGTACAACAATTTCTGCTGAGGAACCTAACACTACCTGACGCACATGCCAAAGGGTGTGACCCGTTAATGTGACATCCAAATAACCTACTGTTGCAGTTCCCGTCGTGTGATTTCCATCGGTGACTCCATCCCAATTATAGGTAACAGTTGGCTTGACTACCCCAGGTACCAAAGCATTCTGAATGGTCGGAAAATCAACTACCAGCTTGTTTGCATTCTTTCCAGCATCTGCTAATGTTGGCAATTCTGCAACTGTTTCATGGGCAGAATCAAAATAGTCATAGACTTTCACCTTGCCCCTAGTCAGGACTTCATCACGATCCTGTGTTCCCCTTAATCTGAAGGGGATGGAATAATCATCCGCATAATAAACAACCCCATTAGTATCCTTTGGTGTAACAGCTGGATTTACTTCACTATTTGGAAGCGTGTTTTTTGTCGTTACAAATACCCATACACGATTCTTGATTTCTACGCCTGTTTTTGGTTTGTATACCACATCCACAGGGTACGGTTTTGCAACCGTTGCTTCTCGTAAAGTTTTTAGTTGATTCGCATCGACTATTACTTTACTAGATAACTTGTTAATATCTGTCCCGTCCTCGTCTAATCCATTCCCATGATCTCCAGCACCACTACCATGCTCAGTTCGATTCCAAGCCATTGTTTTGGCAAACTTCTTAAATGTATCCGCATCTGGAATACTACTATTCACACTACTTAGTGGAACATGAAAGTTTTGTGCATCGAAACAATGATCATCTTTTTCGATTGTTTGATCCGTTTTTTTATTAATCCATCGCGAAGTCGAGGATGTTTGTCCTTGGGAATCAGTTACAAAATAAGTGACTAACTGAGCACCCGATTTCGTTTTATCAAATCCTAAGGCTAACCAATCAATTCCTGTGTTAGCATCTAAAGGATTTCGATTAATTCTTTTTTGAAGCCAAATTTCTCGTTCTTTTAGCGTTGCACCGATCATGGGATCATCTATATCAAAATGGTCATAAACTTTGATAGCAGCAGGGTCGCTGATTTTTCCATTTTCTGAACCAGTAATCAACCACCTATCTAAAGAATTCCAGCCACGATATGTCTCAATATCACCTGGATTTTCGAAAGTATCGCTTGGACTATTTACAGCATTAGATGTGATATCCACATCAATAGTTTCAGTTCCTGAGGAGATAGCAGGTGAATAATCATCTAGTACCTTTATCAATCCCAAGAAAGCTCCACTATATTTAGGAATTCCCTTAGTCATACTTCCATCATCGTTCACGACATAAGATTGATCCGGAAATTTTTGGTAATCACTTGTTTCTCCGCCAATCAGAAACTCATTTTTCACTGTATCAACAATATGGCTAGGAGCTAACCAACTGTTAAGTTCCATTGCACGAAGACTTTTTACTTTGGCTGGTGCAGCTGTTGATAACCCCTCCATTACACCTTGAACATAATAATACGAACTATTCAACTTAGCTGAATAGTATGAAGAATAAAATTCCCCTTCTAAACCAGAGGTACTTCCGTAGTATGAAAGACTGCCATCATCATTGGTTGTAATTAGTAACCTAGTATTTGAAGGGAAAGTACGAATCACAGTTTCCTTATACGTACTCAAACTCACTTCAATCAGTTGTGTATTTGTATCGTTCATTGAAAGAAAATAAATTTTATCTTTATTAGAGATTTCATTTAGTATATACACATCATTTGCCTGATGATAGTACTCTCTTTTTTTCAAATTATTGCCATTGACTACAACATTTTTTTGAGAAAAAATTTGTACGGTATTAATGACCTTCGATTTGTGATAGGCAAGTTTCCCATATATAATTCCTTCATTGTTCATATATAATTTTGGAATTATAGCTATTGCATCATCAAAAATTTCACTAAACAAAGCATTTTCTAAAGAATAAAGATAGTCAACTCCTGCTGTCATACTACCATTTGTCCAATTAACATTATCTAAAGCCCCTACTGGTATACGATTTTTTATAATTCCTGATTCAGTTGAGTAATCTGGATAAACTGATCCAGTCACTATTGGTTTATTAGCACTTCTTACTTCCGTATCAACTTTTAAAACTTCATGCACTTTCAGCAATACTTTCCCACTTTGACTAGTATTTACTTCTGTTAAATCGATTATCGCACTGCTACTAGTTTCATTTCTAATGGTACAATTAAAAAATCTATCTGAAGTCGTTCGAAATAGATAACTATTTGCTTCTGTTTCGTAAAATCCTGAAGGAACCCTAAAATTTGCATTACGCAAATCTCCCAAGATTCTTGTGTTAAGTTCTTTCCCGCTGGCATCTATTACAGAAATTTTTATAATTCCACCTCTACTACCTCCTGAAGCTCCAAAAAGTACAACATAATTCCCACCGGGTGTCTTTTTAATATCATTTATGAACCAGATCACCGGATTGCCGTTACTATCATTACTTCCATAACTAACTACATTACTTTTCGTTGTATTTGGAACTATAGCTCCTCCTTGAACGTAGTCATCAAACTTAGGGGAGTTATCAATAAGTTCTTGCTCTTTCAATTGTATTGCATCGATTGGTACTTCGTATTCATCAGATTCACCCGCATTTATTTTAATCTTGTTTATGGGATGAGCAGATATATTTGTCTTTTCGGACAATTGATTTATTCCGATGATAATTCCTATTACTATAAAAAAAAGCAAAATTCCTAATCCCAAAAAATTCTTTCGTTGTTTTTTATTAATCATCAAAAAATTACTATTATTTTTCTTCTTCATTATTTTTACCCCCACTCTTCTTCAACCCTTATCAAATCAATGTTCCACTCTGTAAAACACTCATCTCATAAGTGTTGCTATCTATAGGGATACAGATTTCTGCATCCCTAATTGTCCGCCTTATTCTTCAAAGCATCATCAACCGTTGCTAATGGCTGATCAGTTGGGATACTTCCCTGCCACCAAGCCTGCCGGTATGATTCCACTTGACAATTAATTGTTTCTACTTTCAGTGACAATGACAATTCAGCATCATGATACTGTTTGCTCAAATTATTCGATAATTTAATAGATGCAAACAATTTGCTAGTAGTTTTTTTAGGTTCCAGAGCTTCTTTAACATAGTAGTAATAACCATCACCACCATCCTTCCAATCAGTAGTTGCCATGTTTTCCAAAAGAAGGTCTTTACCAATCACTAATGCCAATACTTGCTTATTAGTATCTCCAGCAATCGATGCTCGAACTTCTGGCAATACCATCACACGAATGAACTGCTTGATGGTCCCTGTATTCTCAATCAATACTTCCTTCTTGACCGGTTGACCTACCTCTATTTCAGTGATGCCAGTAAAATCTTCCAATAACTTCGTCTCTACCTGCCCTACTTGAAAGTCGTTAGCCTTTTGATCCTGCGCTGTCATTGCTGCGTAAACAAAATAACCGCCGCCAATCAATAGAAGGACAAGAGCTAGGGTAACTCCCACATAAATAAATCGTAATTTCTTTTTTCGATTTCTCATCTCTTCCCTCCTTGATTAGTGCAGCTGATTTTGGTATATGCTGTAAGCAAAGTCTGTAGATACAATTCCCCAATCGGAAATTAGACTTTTCGTGATATCATGGGCATCCATCAAAGGAACTAATTTATACAAAGCACCTTTATACTGATTGGCATAAGATGGATTCAGTGTAACGCTTTCCAACAAATTCTCGGTACTTTCATTCGGTTGAAGAATTTCTGAATAGTAGAAATACCCCTTTTCGTAATACCAATAGCTTGTATCCCCAGCAGTTGGTTTCATTGTTTGATCAAACAGCTTAGTTGTTTGGAAATTCAATTCCATAGCTTTTAGCGGCATCGTCCGACCAGCATCGTTGTATACATAGGCTAATGAATGATCATCCAACGAATTGCAGATCACTTGGTTTGCCTTATAATACTTGTTTGCATAAACACTATAGTAATTGTTCACTTTCCATGTGATAGTGTCTTTGATCTTGATTGTATTATTCGGTAAAACACTGGTGGCCGGATAGACGACTAAATTGCCATTTTCCACTTCAACAGTTGGATTTTCCCGATGATTATCTGCCACATTCGTTTCAAAACTTACAAAAAATTCATGCAACGAAAGTCGAACAACAGCCGGTATTTCACCATCATTGGTTACCCGTATTTCTTTCTTTTTCGTGGTTCCAGGGGACCAATGAAAGACTTGTTCAAAATCTTCATCAATCTTTGCTGATATTTTTTTGTCGTTTCTTGCTGCTCGATTGACTCGTTCATCGGCAGAAGTAATCCAAGCATACGTACTGCCAAGAACTAACAAAAAACTTAACAAAAGAGAGAAGCAGGCGAACAGTCCTTTACTTCGGAGAAACGTTCGAAATAAATGTTTTCGTTTTTCCTTTTGGTTCATTCCTGCTCCTCCTCTCGACGTTTTTTCCATAAGAATAGTACAATCAACACCAATAACAGCCCGGTTAAAAATAGAAAGACCAATTCTTCACCGGTTTGCGGCAACAACTTACGTGTAGTAGGTGTTTCTTGACCTGTTGCTGGTAGGTTGCCTGAACTGCTAGGGGAAGTACTCGGTACCGGTGACTCGGTTGAACTTGAAGGCTCGGTTGGTTTCGGCGGTTCAGTTGGGTGTGTGGGATCAGTTGGGTGATCCTTCGTACCTACAAAATTCCAGATAAAATCCAACGTACTTTTTGTTTTCAAATTCTCATTGGTCAAGTCGGCATCCACGGTAAAAGTTGCCTGCATGATTTTGTCCGTTCCATAAGTACAAACACCCAATTCCAGAGGTGTTTTACTCCAGTCTCGACTGGCATCTCCTAACAAAGGTCCTTGGTAAATTTCTTTCCCATCCAGGATCAATGTCAAGGTAATATGGTTCTTCCAGTCCACCGAACCGCTAGATTCAATTTCTTCTACCAACATACCCAAAGAAAACGGTTCTTCTAAGTCTAAACTGCGGATCGTGATCTCTTTTTCATACACCTCTCCCGGGAGAATCCCAATCAGATCGATATAGTATTCTCCCTCAGAGGTGGCATACATCCCATCAGAGTCGCCAATCACCATGCCGGGAGGAAGGGCTTTGGCGGCTTCTACGGTACCTTGCTCTCCAAAACCAATGAAGAGGCAGATCAGAATACCAAGTATTGTCATGAGCTTACGCACTAGTTTCCACTCCTCCCTTTATCATGGTCGTGCTTCTCTGGACACTTATGGAGCTAATTTGTCACAAATTGCTTTAGTGGTTACATTGGTTGCTGTGGTTGTATCCAGTTTCCAACCTGCTGCATCCGTCAACGCTTCTTTAGTTGCTTGGATGGTTTCTAATTTTACAACTAGATCGTACGTAGCGTTCTTGTACTCTTCACCTAAATCACTTTCGAAAACAAGACTTTCCATCAAGTTCGCAGTGGTTGTTCCACTAGTTAGTGGCTGAGTATAGTAGAACCAGCCATCTTCTGGATTGTAAATCCAGTTATTTGTTGCTGCAGCTAAGCCAGCTGAGTCAACAACAGCAGCCGTATATTTCACTTTAATCGCACTCTTACCTAAACCACCAATGTCTGCTTGAACTGAATTCTTTCCAGCACCTGTAGGAACTGGATTTAGCAGTGGATTGGCATTTGTTGCTGCGGGTGTTTCACCAGGAATAGCGGTTAATCCTAAACTAGCAATTCGGTAATCGTAGTCCACGCCATAACGTAACCCGTTGGTACCAAGCAAAGAGTTTCCAGTTACGTTGCCTGCTTCATCTTCTAATGACGATTTCGCCCAGTTGACTACTTTATTTGTATAACCTTTTTCATAGTAGCCATACTTCAAATCTGAGACAGTAAAGGTCCAGTCTTTTGCTGCTAAACTAGTTTCAGCTTGCCAGTTATCATCAATCTTAAATTTCATGGATTGATATTTACCAGCATCATACTCGTGAACAATTAATTGATCATAACTCTTGGTCTGAGTACCTGTTACAGCATCCTTTGTTTTTCCGCCTTTAACATATAGCTTGGTGCCCGTCTCTAAACCTGTCACCTGTCCAGCTGGCACTTCTTCAAATCCATCCGCAATCATTTTTGTCAGGTTATAATTGATTGGCATATGTTTATCTAATCCTGAATCATTGGCAACATAGGTGTATTTGGCACCTGCAACTGTACTTAAATCGTATTTTTCAGCACCTTTATTGGTCAAATGCTTCAATACTTCTTCGTAAGACATACGAACGAACACGCTGGCAGATCCGGTATTACTTACCGCGACTTCCTTCGTCGCTTCGGTACCTGGTACTAGTGGCTTCGGTTCCCATTTTTCGATGATGGTCGTACTGCCATCGACAACTGCCGCTGATTCCACTCTATTGACCCGTTGATCCTGTGACGTAATCCAGGCAAACGTCCCGGAGATGGCTGCGATTAACGCTAAAGCCGCTGCAGCAGCCATCAGCTTTTTCTTCTTGTTATTCTTTTTCATTCCTTTTTTCCTCCTATTTTTTTCCTTTTTTTGTTTTATATAAATACCTGCACAAACAAGTAGTTATACCCCTCTTGGATAGTTCGGTTGTTTCCTTGGTTTTCTGACCGGTTCCGGTTGTAAGAAATACGCTTTCAGCACTAGAAAGAAGCCGAAAGTGGATAAGATACATACGAGACACAGCCAAAGGTTTTCCTGTACAAAGCTCAACAAGCTTCCCATTTTAGGAATGACGAATGTCACTTTGCCATGAACCCTTGATGCTTCGATTGGCGGGTCTTTACTTTCATTGGCATCCCCTTTGGTGACGATATAATCGCCTTTTTCTCCATTCAGTTCATCTAATCGCTCAACCATTCGGTGAGTCAGGTAACGATCCCCATCGCCGACCTGGAAGGTGACAATATCCCCTTCTTTGACTTGGCTGCCATCGGTCATTTTCACTAGTACGATGTCGCCAGTGTAGAAACCTTTTGACGAAGAGTCAGGTTGTGGTGCCATGGAGTTAGTTAAAACTCGGTAGAAGCGATGTCCAAAAATCGCCGCATCTGACTTCTCGCTAAAGGCAAACATCAGCGAGCTCAACAAAATTCCAATCGTTAACGTGTAGAAAAACAAATTGTAGATAAACAAAAAGATTTTTCGATTAGTCGATTTCTTTGCCTCCTGCAACGGCTGCGCTGATTGCGGCGGAGCCATTTGCCGTTGCGGCCGCGCCCCTCTAGGTGGCGGCATTCGCTCACGATCATATGTGTCATAAGCTGGCCGAGGGTTTCTTGGTGGTCTCCGATTTGGCGAATAGTCTTCGGGAGATCTCACTCTTGGATTTCCTCGTTGGCCATTTATTCTTCTATCCGATTCACCATAATAGCGTTCCTCTGATCGTCTCGGATAATATTTTTCACGATCCGAGTATTCTTCTTCATAGTCAACTCTTCGAGGGGGGCGAAGATTAGCAGGCGATCGTTCACCACGATAAGGCGGTTCATCATATTCGTAATCCCGCTCACGATACTCTCGTTGTCTCGACATATCTCCCCTTCTTTCATTGTGCCCTTCGATTGCCTGCCACCTCTTTTGCTGGTCGCTGAGTAATTGGCGGAAGGAATACCACTGACTGCTTAGTCTCGCTTGTCAGAATCTTTGGTTTCTCCGTGGTACTTGATTCAGCTGGTTCGTTTTCTTTTTCTGTTTGGGTTGCAGTTACTTCTGTACTCTCGCTAGACCTTTCCACTGGTGCACTTGGTTCTTCTGCACTTAGTTCTGCATCATACGAAGTTAAATGATAGGTTTCAATCAGTTCATTTAACTTTTTGTTATAAGAGGTATCGGTCGCATATTTCCCAGTGAGTGCCTTAGTTGCCACTTGGTGATTTTCTGCGTTTTCTTTCCAGGTTGCTCGGTAGAATTCTGTATTGCCTGAAATCCCTTTTTTGAGTAAAGTCGCATAATCTTCTAATGATTCTTTGTAGCTGGGATACTGTCGAAAAGAGGACTGAATGGTGTATAGCTGTCCATTCCCTTTATCTTCTTGGGTGTTAAATGACACGTTTTTCCCTTGATAACTCCCTTTGATACCAAATAAATTATGATGTGGTGGTCTTGATAATTGGCTGTTGCCTGAACCTGTTTCTAAAATTGCCTGAGCAATCATCACGGACGCATAGAGTCCTTTATTCCAAGCAATCTTCTGAGCATCTTTCCCTATAGAAAGGATAAATTCTTCTGTCGTTTGATTTTTCACTACTGAAATCTGATAATTTTCTTCCACCTTTACGGCTGGCAACGTTGTTTGAACCTTGGAAACTGCTTCTGGAATTTTTGATCCAGATACAGTTGATTCTGTTGTAGACTTTTTTTCCTGTTCTTCTAATCCACTCCACTTAGTATTTGAGAAAGTGGAAGCAACAGTTTCACTACTTTTGCTTTCTCCAGTAGAAGAAAAAGTTTCTTTAGCCACTATTGTCTCTGCAGGTGCCTCACTTGCTTTACTAGCAGCAGTCGAGCTGCTTTCGATCTTTGGTATTGCTTCTGATTGATCCGAAATGGATTCTTGCGTTTCAGCCGATACCGTTTGTCGTACTTGGATCTGATTATTTGTGACTAGACAGAGGCCAAGGATAAAACACCCCAACAAAATTTTACCCTTCACCTTGTTTCCGCCTTTCCTGCGGTCGTAGTTGTGGATGTTCTCTTGGTCTTCTTGGTCGGGTTGCTGCCTGCTTCAGCTTCAGTAAAATTGAGTGATAGTGTAGTGCCGTCATTCTCAAATAAACAGCTAGTAACATCAATAACAGTAGAAGGAAAAGCTGGCTGACCGTCACCACGTCTTGGAAATCCGTAAAGTAGAAAAAGATACCTAGTACCAACACACCCAGCAAAACGACTAGTGAAAAGAGCCAATAAATCCAATACCAGAAGGTGTACCATTCAATTTTTTCCTGCAGTGTCTTCATTCAATTCGTACTCCTTCTTTGACGACGCCTAAAATTTGTTTTTCAGTAATCAAGCCAAAATGGCGGCTGTCTTTAGAAATGGCGCGATTATCGCCTAAAATAAAGTAATAGCCTTCCGGAATCTTGTCTCTGGAGAACTCATTCCAGTTAAAGTCTTCGGTTTCTTTAGCAAATTCATCCGAAACACGTTTTTTATTCACGTATAG
This sequence comes from Enterococcus sp. AZ163, assembly GCF_050498925.1. Classification (NCBI taxonomy): domain Bacteria; kingdom Bacillati; phylum Bacillota; class Bacilli; order Lactobacillales; family Enterococcaceae; genus Enterococcus; species Enterococcus sp. AZ163. The sequence goes on along the minus strand of NZ_JBIPAO010000001.1, from coordinate 1,100,286 downwards.
TTGCCCATCCAGATAGGTAATTCGCTCATTCGGCAGTCCAATGATTCGTTTCAAATAAAGACCTTCAGGATTCTCCGGCGGATGCAACACCACAACATCGAAGCGTTTTGGTTTACGATGTGAAATGATCTGAACCACCTCCTGCTCCTTAAATGTTGGATTCATCGATTCGCCGCTGACTGAATACTTTGGATACATCCAGTGGTACATACGAAACGAACTGAAAAAAATCAGATAGCATAGAACAAAAACAGTTCCCATTTTTGCTGGAAGAGACCAGCGAGTCGAAAATCTTCGACCTCAGCCAACCTCCTGAGCTTCTTTGACTGGTGCATCTCGTTGTTCTCGCACCATTCGTTCCAATAGCGCACTTTCTCCTTGCAAAAGATCAAAGTAAGCAGCTTTGCTCAGTAAATTGTCGTAATCCATCTTCATTAGCTTCACGTAAGGCTTTCTAAACCATGGACGAGCATGTACTTTCGCCCGCGATTCAATTACTTGGCATTCATACAAAACAAAGTGAATGTCTCTCGTCGAAAGATTGGCTTTGATTTGTTTGACTTGGTCTCGTTCATAGACCAACTTGTTGCCGGTCACCGTCATCTTTTCAGATTTATTTACCAGCTCACCGTTCAAACTCCACATCTGTTCCAAAAACCTTGCCTTTTGAAGCAAATACGTATATTCCCGCAAACTGATTTTGATCCGTTTATCCCAATCGTTCTCTTCTTTATTTTCTCGTTCAAAATATTGAATCCCGCTGTAGAGCATGGATAATTCCAGCTTTTCAATCACCATTTCTAGTTTTTGGTTTACAGCTCGCAGGCGGGCTTTGCTTTGGCTTTCCTGCTTTACTTCTTCCTGTTGGACTCGGGCAACAGATACTTCCGCTTCCTTGACCTGTTCCTCTGCCTGATTGTTTGGAACAGCTGTGTTTTTTTCTGGTGCGTCCTTTGATTTAGGCGGCACATCTGACAGGTGTTGTCCAGTTAATTCCAGTAATAACTGTTCTGCTCGTTCCAAAGCTTCTTCACCCGACAACGGAAATTGCTGGGTTAAACTTTCTTCCAAGTGAATAGCGAAAGGAAACCCTGCTTCCCGAAAGGTCAACGGAATAAAATCAAAACGATAAACCTGTCGCCCATATTTCGGTTCTTCTGTTTGCGCCTTAATCCAAGCAAACTGCGGAAAGAATTGATGCAGTGATTGCCAGAAACCGGACCAGTCAAAATAGCCAGTCGGCAACAACAGCTCCACATGATAGCTGCTGTTCATGAAACGAAATAATTGTTCAAAGTGTTGATAAATTTTCGTTCGCTGGTCTTCATTTAAGGTGCCGTGTGGTGCATATAGATACTCACAAGCACGTTCGATTTCTTCCAATACTGGCTGCTTGAGCAGTTCCTCCTGCATAAGCGGAGCTGGAGTGGGATATAGGGCAAGTTGATTCTGTGCTTGCTTCACCAAAAACCACCCCTCTTCTATTCGTCATCCAATAAGTTGTCGCTTGTCGCTAACAAACGTACAAAAAACTGGGTCGTTTCTTCTTGTACTGAACGTAGACGCTTACGGTAATTTCTAATTTCCTGCTTCATTACGCGTAACTCTAATGACGCATCGTGAATCACCTGATGGGCCTCTTGCTCAGCTTGACTGCGAATTCCTTTGGCTTCGTATTCTGCTCGTTCCAACGTCGCCCGTTCCTGTTTTTTCGTTTCGATCAGGATCGTTGCCAATTCTGCCTTCATTTCTTCGTTTTCTTTTTGTGTTTGTTTCAGTGACTCAATTTGTCGTTGCGCTTGCACTAAGGCTTCGGTTTGATTGGTTCGATCGTCTTGCAGCTCCTTGTTCAGCTGGGCCACTTGATCTGTCAATTCTTGAATCTGACGATCTTTTTCTGCCTGCAGCTTTTTCTGCTCCTCTTCTTTTTCTTCACGAAAAGCTTCTAATTGTTGTTCAGATTTCGCTTGTTGTTCGTGTACTTCTTGCTCCTTTTCAGTCAGGGTAGTGGCCATATTAGTCATTTCTGCTTGTTTAACTTCCAGTTGATGTTTCAACTGAGCGACAGTTTCTTCCAAGCGCTCCACTTCCTGTTGCAGCTGAGCATCTGGTTCTCTCCGAGATTCTTTTTCAGCTTTTTGTGCTGGAAAGGACTCCATACCCTCTTCGTATCGGGTAACGTATCGTTCATCTACAGGTGCAGCTGTCCGTCTTCTGGAGCGATGTTCCCCGCGATCATACCCACTAGGGCTGTCAACAGGACGTTCATAGCCTTCCTCTTGATACGAGTCATACCCGTAATCTTCTTCATATCCTTCATTGTCATATTCATCGTAATAGTAATCATCTTGCGTTGATTCCTGATAAGCATCCTTCTTTTGCTTGCCAAAACCGAACATATGGCTTTCCTCCTCTATGCGATTTCTCTATCTATCCCTCTATCTATTCATCTATACTTTGATAAATATTGTTTATTCCTCTATACTTTCTTAAAAGCACTACGCTCGTTTTGCTTTTTTACTTGGTATTAGAAATACTAAGAAACCTCTCTGAAACCCTTTTACAGCAAGGAAGAACGCCCTCCTTTGACGGAGAATGACGGCAAAAAAGTTTGTGAAGTGGTCAATGAAGAAATTTTATTAAATAACAATGACTACAAAAATATGATAGATAATTAAATAACGTGTGTTATGTAACGAAAAGAGCGTTTATCTAGTTAAAATCCCATTAGTAACCGCTTACTTCGTTAAAGCAAACTGTTTTCCTCCGAAAATAAGTATTATTTTTTTAAAAACGTTTTAAAAAAATAACTTACTTCATCGACTGTTCCATTTGAGCAATCACTTGAATTTGTTGCTCCATCAGTGAGCCGGCATACGTGTCTAACGTCATTTGAGTAGAGCTGTGTCCCATTAAAGCACTGACACTCATAATGTCTCCCTTGCTTTCCAAGCAACGTGTCGCAAAAGTATGGCGCAATTGATGGAAATGCGTGGTTTCCAGTCCTGCTTTCAGACGAAGCTTATGAAAATGATAGGTAAGCAATCTTGGTTCTAAGGGTTCACTATTATTCGTCAGAACAAATTTCCCCGTTGCTTGTTTCTTTTGCTTCAACAAAACCCGTTTTAACAAGGCACTCATTGGAATGGATCGTAGGGAAGAAGCCGTCTTTGAGATCGTGTAGATCAACGCGGTCTTCTTTCCTGAATACAGACCAATAATCCGTTGAAAGGTGGACCGTACATGGATAAGATTATTTTCAAAATCAATATCTTGCCAAGCTAAAGCTGCAGTTTCGCCAATTCTAAGTCCCGCATGCAGCGCCAATAAGGCTGGCAGTCCTCTGCCTTTTTTTTCTGATAAAGCGAAGGTTTCTAACTTTTTTTGTTCTTGTCTTGTGATTGCTTGATTTTTCGTCTTTTCCACTTTGGGCAACTTAACCTGTGTGAATGGATTTACTTTGATACGTTTCTTTCGCATCGCAATGGTCAAGCACTGATTGGTAATACGAAAGATCACTTGAATGGTAGAAGGCTTTAACTTGCGTTGCTGCAAGACTGCTAATAGTTCTTCTCCTACTGATTCATCCAGTTCGTTCAAGCTATAATCACCAATAGCGGATAAAACATAATGGATCAGTTTGTGTTCATAGTTGGCATATGTCGATTGTTTGACTGTTGGTTGCACTTCATGCAGCCATAGATAGCCCCATTCTCGAAGGGAAATAGTTGAATCCCCCTGGATTTTTTGAATCAATTGATACTTTACCTTCAATGGATACAGCTTTTCTCGTACCTGGGTTAAGGTTTTTCCGTACACTGAACCATATTGCGTCGTACCATCCGCTTTTTTTCCCTTTGGATACCTCCCTTCCCATCGTTTGTCCTTCCGCCGATAGATGTTTTCTCCTCTGCGCATCCTGATACTTCCTTTCTATAAAGTACGGTTTTTTTGACGGTAAATAGGATAGCCCTATTTTTTCGTATTTCCAGACAAATATAGCCGGTTAAATAATTACAAAAACGAAATAAAAAATTCACTTTAATTATTTTGTTAAAAGATATTGCGTATTTTTTTATCGTATTCTATAATTAGACTAGTAAATAGCCAATGAAAAATAAAAAACATAACGATCTTATCGACAGTCCTTTGAAGTTTCTTAGTATTTCTAATACCAAGAAACTTTTTTTACTCTTTAAATAACAATAGTCATCTAATCGTTTCGCCTCCTCGGTAAAAAAGCTCCCACAATTACTACTATCGCGGTTTCTAATTATATAGCAAAAATTACGCAATAGATTAAATTAGATTAAGATGATTGTGAAATAAACCTTAAATCTAAAGTTTATACCCTCACCCATCAGCGTTCTTTTAACATTTCTCTTTTAAATTAGTTTATACTTAGGGTGTTATAACGGAAATGTAATGATTCTCTTATAGCACTCAATTGTATTTAGATGTCATCGTCAAATGATTGAAAATGGATAGAACCGTGCAGCGTTTCAGCAACAGGCATTTATGGGGCCCGATTAGATAGCCAATTGTTCATGAACAGGTATTTTTTATTCGCGATAAAAAGAATCCTTGATGGATCCACTTCTTACTCATTTCACTGGCATCCCACTAAAAACCGAAAAAACTCGTAGGGGTGACAAACAACATGTATAAATTAATTTCCTCTTTTGAATTACCAAATGAAAACGATTTAGCTTTAAAAACTGACCACGTTTCAGAAAATCGCGTACTTTCTTTAGTCTTTCCTGTCCCAGGTCGGAATGAAAGTATGCTCTTTTACCAAAACAAACAATACCATCAGCCCAATCAAACCCTGACCACGTTACAAAAATACGCTAAACAAAATAATTTTTTAGATTATTCTTCACTTACCCATTCACTCAAGCGATTCAATCGCTTCAGCAAACGAAATAGTCCAATCGCTAGTTTGTCTGCCGTTCTTTTTCCATTAGGGCATCCGCAGCATAGTCCTTGGATTAATCCTGCAGAAATTTATGAACTGAAAGAATCCGGAGTATTCACTATGATTCACTTGTTGAATGGCTTAACCATTCAGACGACCTTAACGGTTCGTACGATACGGAACCGATCGGAGGAAGCTTTATCGATTTTATCGATGCTTAAACGTGACTATTTGCAGTCTGTTTTCACTTGTTCCACTGTTCCCTTAAACCTATTGCAGTTACCGGATACCCCTTTTCTGCGCTCTATTAGTAAACGAGCCATGTTGCAGGATTTTCCACTTCCGATTTATGCATTGAAGGAAGCCTATGAACAGGACCATGCGCTGCAAACATTCCTGCGTCTTGGTCGCTCAATGGATCCAGCAGAATGGAATTATGAGACCTTTTCTGATTTACTGACTAAACTGATCAACTAATTTTATTACTTTATACAGGTTGTCTTCGTTATCTTATTCCCATTTTGGGAAGCGAAGGCAACTTTTTTTATCTGCCATTTCTAGTCATTTCACATTTTAAAATCCTTTTGTACGAACCTAAACGACACCTCATTTCACAATCACCCCTCTTTTTTCCTTGGAAACAATACTTTTCTTTGACCCCACAAATACGACACTATTTCTTTGACTAAAACAAGAAAAATCCTATTAAATCAAGATTCTTCGAAATTTTCATGGTCGTATTTGTAGGGTCAGGTGCTTATTTGTATAGTTTTCAAACTTTTGTTATTCAAGTATGGTTTAATCACCGGCCGGGAAACACAACAAGCACTACCAAATACAAACAAAAACAGAAAACGGAGGAATGAACAGTGATACAAAAGTTAGGCACAAAATTACAGGTACAAATCGAACAAGCAGGGGAAGACAAACAAAAGAAAGTGAACTTTTCAAACGTGATTGATAATCCACCAGAAGCAGATGTGGTGAAATTAGGAGAAATCATGGCAGAGCTGTCCCAGCAGGGCAGCTCACTGGATAGTGTAATTATGACTGTCCAATCTCGTATTACGAAGGAGGTTGAATAAGGATGAATCGAGTCGTGAAGTTAGTTTCTATTTTTAGAAACGGTGCAGGAAAATCACAGACGTGGAGCTTGAGCAATCCAGATACGACGAAAACACCCTCACAGATCAAAGGTCTATTAGGAGAATTGGCTCAATTGAATTTGTTTCAGAAGGACGGGATTCGTTTATTTGAAACAGTCGTTAGTGCAAAATATGTCGAAACGATTGAAACAACGATCTTTGAAGAAGAACCTGTTATACGTTAATTGAATATTTGAGAAGTGTTGGCAGACGTGCCACGCTTCTCTTACTTATTTATTTAGCCAAGCTGGACTTCTGGCTTGAGTGCATATAAAAAATTTAGGAGATGAATACAATGGCAGAGCAACCCTTTACGCACCAACAATTATTTAACCTCAAACTCGAAACTATCGAGCAAAAACTCATGGAATATTATCAGGAAACTCAAAATGGCACCATGACCATTAAACTATTGCTTGCTTTACGTGTACGTTATCAGCTCGGTGCAAAGGAGTTCGCTCTGGTATTGCAGGATTTAGTACGTTACCTATTTATGAATACTAAAGCTACGAAAACCATGAAGCAGTTTTTCTGGTATTTCGTAGATTATTTTGAAACCAGTGAGTTGCGGATATTGGGCTTGAAACTGAATCCTGTTCGCAAGTTTATTGAAAAAACCAAGTCTCTTATAAAATCAGCAGCTAAGATTTTCCAAAATGATACTGACTCTGAAGCCACCTGAAACTAATACTTATTGTCTGTCCCACCTACGCGAATAAAAAACGAAAGGAGTCACAAAATGATCAGACTAGTTTCCACCTTCCTAAATAGCGAAGGTAAGAAGCATAATTTTACTTTTAAAGATCCGGACACTACAAAGAGTCCGGAAGAAATCAAAGAATCATTGGAATTGTTAAGCAGCTTGAATCTATTTGAAAAAGATGGCGTTGGCCTATTCCAAGAAGTAGTGAAGGCTAAATACGTAGAAACCATCGAACGTCCTATTTTTGAAGGCGATGAATTATTTGGGGTACCTGTTCCAGAAGAAAAACCGGAGCAGCTGACAGCACTTCGTTGCACTTGGCAGGAAGCGCCAAAAGTTCCTGAAGTATCCTTAGCTTCACCCATCAGAAGTGAGGTGCACGACGCACTACGTTCAGCTTCTGAGAAAGGTTCAGTGGCTGAAGATACTACAACTACTTGTCCATCTATTGAAGGAACAACAACTTTAGAGGAAGAAAAGACTTTCTCTCCACCTGCTGGCAGTCCTTACGATGTCGTTAAAGAATTGGTGCGACGCCGAAAGCGGAGGAAAGCCAAAGAAAAAGAGCGTCAGAAGCGAAAAGATCCGCCTGACGCCCCTTCTTGATACTAATCTGATCATTTACCAGCGTAGGTAGACAATCCTCGTCTGAATCATGATCCTGTACTGAGAGGAGGTGATAAAATGCACTCTCTTGTACAGTATATCTTAGCCCCGATTTTTGTCGGATTGGTTATCGCATTAGTGAACCATTGGCTGGACGATCATGATCCATGACGATACAGCAGATACCTGTGAACCGGGCCCGTTCACAGGAGCTTCTGTGGATTTATTCTTTGCTGCGAAAGTGATATGCGTAGTGGAATCTCGCTCTTTGACAACAGAATGTTTTTACTGGAAAAACACTTCCATCATTAGCCGAGCTCTCTTCCTTCAGGCTGCATGTCACTCCATTTGTCTTCTTCATAGAATTCACCAATTGTTGCGGCAGCAAATGGATCGGCAATTTTAGGAATCAACAGAATCGTGCCATCTTTGGAGTATTCAACAAGGTACTCTTTATTTGGCTCTGGCTTTTTCCCATCTTTAGGCGGTAGAGTTACTACAACGGCGTTTCCTTGCAGTCGTGACTTTGCAATTAACATATCAAATCACCTCTTTATGTGTATTATAGTACAATTCGACTACTGGATTGTCTCAAATTAATCATACATATACCACAGCATCCAATGTTGTTGATGCATTTATAACTTGATTTTTTTAAACAAAGAACTTAGCGAACGCTTATGCGTGACACTAACGCAAATAAAAAAGACAGAAACCTATATCCCGCCGGAAATTTTGGCTTCTGTCTTCTCTCATCGATCATTTTCGGATCGTATATTTACCTTTTCCACTTCAAAAATTTGGCTAACTGCTCCAGCATTTTATCCCTCGTTAACCCAAACTCTTCTTGCAAGAATTCTGGTGTACCTACCTGACCGAAGCGATTATCCACACCGATTCGTTTCAACGGAACTGCCAGCCCGTTATCAGCAATAACTTCAGCTACTGCACTGCCTAAGCCGCCAGTAATAGAATGATTTTCGATAGTGATGACGCCTTTTTTACCAATTAAACGTTCCAATAAGAGCTCTTCATCTAACGGTTTAATAGTAAACATATCTACTACATCGCAGGTCACGCCTTTGGCTGCTAATTGTTCAGCAACTTCTAACGCTTCGGAAACTAATTGTCCCGTTACTACTATTAAGTAGTCTGATCCTTCTTGTAGTAAGTTGCCTTTACCAATTTCAAAGGTGGAGCCTGGTGCATAGACATTACGTACACCCTTACGATTACCGCGGACATAATGCACACCAGCCATTTTACTGAATTTTTTGATAATCCAGTCCATCTGTACTTCATCGGCTGCATCGCAGATGACGATATCAGGGATCGAGCGCAGTAACGCAACATCTTCCCAAGTAGTATGGGTACCGCCATTATGCCCTGCGGCAAAACCAGGATCTGAACCAAAAATATTGATGGTGTTTTTCGAATATGCCCCTGACAGAAAGATTTGATCCAGCACTCGTCGGGTCGCGAAAGGCCCGAAGGTATGGATAAATGGGGTATAGCCAGTTAAATTTAAGCCCGCCGCCACACCTACCATGTTGGCTTCAGCAATCCCGACATTAATGAAGCGATCCGGATTGGTTTTAGCAATATCGGTCCATTTGCTGGCACCACCTAAATCGGCATCTAAAGCGACGACTTTATCATTTTCTTCCATAACCGCCTTCAAGGCATCAACAACGGTCGCGCGCAGCTCTTTGCCAACTTCTTTATTCTCTGCAAGTGTAAACATCTAGACACGCTCCTTTGCTTTTAGTTCCTGCAAGGCTTGGTCAGTAGCGATTTGGACCGCTTCACTGTCGAATTTTACGGAGTGATTGGCATCCATCTCTTCAAAGAACTTGACCCCTTGCCCTTTGATCGTGTCTAATACGATACAAACAGCTTGGTTAGTGACCGCTTTGCATTGATCAATGGCTTCATCAATTGCTACTAAGTCGTCACCCTTCACCTTAGTTGTATGGAAGCCGAATGCACGCATTTTCTCTGCGATATCAAAAGGATTCAAAATATCCACTGTCGTGCCATCTAGTTGCTTTTTATTTTCATCAATAATGACAATGCAATTATTTAAGTTGAAATGTGCTAAATATTGAAATGCTTCCCAGCATTGGCCTTCGTTCAATTCACCATCGCCGACGATCAAATAAACGTAGCTATCTTTTTTTTGCATCTTCAAACCGGTAGCGATTCCGGCTGCAACTGATGTCCCTTGACCAAGCGAACCAGTAGTAGCATCAACTCCAGGTGTTTTCGTCCGATCCGGGTGAGAGGGCAGCCGAGTGCCGCCTTCGTTCAAGGTAGCCAGCCATTCTTTATCAAAGAAACCAACTGCCGCAAGTGCACTGTACCAAGCTGGTCCAGCATGTCCCTTCGATAGGACGAGGCGGTCCCGCTCTTCCCACTCTGGATTTTTCGGATCGTAGTTCATTTGTTTTCCATATAAAACAGCCAACAAATCAGCAATCGATAGGGAGCCGCCGATGTGGCCGGCTCCTACCCTGCGGATGGCTTCAATACTGTCGATGCGAATTTCAGCAGCAAGTGCTTCTAGCTTAACAAGCGTATCTTTTTCCATCTTGTGTTTTTCCTCCATTATTCAGAAACTGCTTTTGATTTTTTCCCTTTTGAAGCGACAGTCAAACCAATAAGAACAGCTAAGACTGCGAGAATTCCAGCAATAGCCGCAATTTGTCCCCCGAAGTTCGCTAGATTTCCTAGGAACAGGCCGGTTACACCATAGTCGGTATCTGAGAAGGTTGAGCCTTGGAAGCCCAGATCTCCCATAACGGGCATTAACAAAATTGGCATGAAGCTGATGATGACACCGTGGACAAAGGAACCTACTACTGCGCCGCGCAAGCCACCCGTCGCATTCCCGTAAACACCGGCTGTTGCACCACAAAAGAAATGAGGTACGACACCAGGGATAATTACGGTTGTTCCAGTGACAACCATGATAACCAAACTAACAATTCCACCGACAAAACTGGTTAAGAAGCCAATCAATACAGCATTTGGCGCATATGGAAACACGATTGGGCAGTCCAAAGCTGGGATAGAATTTGGTACCAATTTTTCTGAGATTCCTTTGAAGGCAGGGACAATTTCAGCTAAGATCAAACGAACACCTGCTAGGATAACGAAAACGCCGGCCGCAAATGATCCTGCTTGCTGCAATGAATAGATAATATAGTTCGTACCGTTGCTTAAGTTTTCAGTTACAAAGGCATTTCCAGCAAATAAAGCCACGATTACGTAAACGACAGCCATTGTGATCGTGATACTTACAGTAGAATCACGTAGGAAAGACAACCCTTTTGGAAAGTTGATGTCTTCCGTTGATTTTTCTTTGTCGCCGACGTATTTTCCGATTAAACCGCTCAAGGCATAGCCAAAGTTACCAGTATGTCCGAGGGCAACCGTATCATTTTTAGTAATTTGACGAGTGAATGGCTGAGCAATTGCCGGGAAAATGGTATTAGCTAACCCTAAGGCCAGGCCACCGAACAATACTAACAATACAGGGCTCATGTCAGTAACACTTAAAATTACAGCGATCATACAAGCCATATACAAGGTAGCATGACCTGTTAAATAGATATATTTGAAGCGTGTGATGCGGGCGATCAAAATGTTGAAGGCCATACCAACCAGCATAATAAGTGCGGTATACGTTCCAAAGGTGGTTAAGGCCAAGGCAACGATCGCCTCATTATTCGGGACAACTCCTTGCATGTTGAAGGCAGCTTGGAACATTTCGCCAAAGGGTGCCAAGGAGTTCTCAACTACACCGGCCCCCGCCGTTACAACTAAGAAGCCGACAAAGGTTTTGATTCCACCTTTTACTGTGGAAGCTAAATCTTTTTTCTGCAGGACATTTCCTAAAATGGCGATTAAGGCAACCAACAATGCCGGGGTACTAGCGATATCGACTAGTAAATCTAAAATTCCATTCATTTTGTTTTTTCCTCCTATTTGTTAACCGTCTTGCCCTCTCCTAGGAAAGGGCGTTGAGTCTATAACAAGCCTTTTTCTACACAAACGGCTTGTACTTTTTCTTTCAATTCATCCATATCAATGATGCTGTCTAGGACTATTACTTCACCCAAATGTGTCGCGCTGTCCGCCAAGTCGATGCCGACAAAGAAGACATCTGCCAGATCTGCAGAGGCACTTCCCATATCATAGTGTGATACCTCAACATCGTTGACTCCCAAGTCCTTCAATACTGTGTTGATGTTCATTTCTACCATAAAGCTTGATCCTAAGCCGGACCCGCACACTGCTGCAAATTTCATTATTCATTCTCTCCTTTAGATAAAATTGATAAGATTTCTTCTTTAGTTGTTGCATTTAACAAATTTTCTAGATTTTCTTTATTGGATAATAGTTTGGTTAAGCTGGATAATGCCCGCAAATGTGCTTCGTTGTCGACAGCAGCTAAACAAACAAATAGTCGAATGGCATGCTTCTCATCATCTACCAGCAACACTGGTTCTTGGACTTTCAAAAGCGACATTCCTAATTCATTCACGCCATCTTCCGGGCGGGCATGAGGCAATGCAATTCCTTTTCCGATATGAATAAATGGTCCGTATTGCTTTACCTTATTGATCATCGCGTCGATATATTGGTCCTCAATTTTCCCTTGAGTCACTAACGGCTGGGCAGTTAAGCGAATGGCCTCTTCCCATTCTAGCGGCTGATCGCTCAGTTGAATCATCTCTGGGGTTATAAGTTCTGTTAACATTGGGCGGCGGTCCTCCTTTTTTTCAATCAATCGATTCATTTTTTTATTTAAGGTTTTGTACAGCTTTTCCTTAGTCACGCCTTTTTTGACAGTAATATAAGGCAAAAGCGCATCTACGATTTCTTCGGCACTAGGCAATGAGAAGCCTGGAATCAATAGCTCCTGTTGAACGCGATTGATCAATTGGTTCTTTTCTAGCTGTGACATGAGTGGTTTCACTAGGTAGGCCCGTTTCGCAGTTTCTACTTGAATCGTAGAAAATATAACGTCGTAGCTTTCTTCTGAGATACTTTGCAGCTGATCGACTGAACTCGCTTCCTCAAAGTGAATGGTGGGAAATATTTTCTTCAGCTCGGTCTGTAAAATCAAAGAGGAGCTAATACCGTTCGGACAAACAATCAGGGCTCGAACTTCTTCCTGTGCAGCCTCTTCCTTCTGACGGGCTATTTCGCCACCAAACAGAATGGAAAAGAAGCCTACTTCTTCTTCTGGAATTGTTTCACCAGTTAATTTCTCCAACGGCAACAAGGCATCCTTGGTAAAACGATAAATTTCCGCGTATTCCATTTGGATATTGCCTATTAGAACATTTGGCAGATAAAAACCGTATTTGATCCGAAAATAGGCTGGTACTAGATGATAAAACAGGTTCATCAGCAGCTCTCGGAAGTTAGAAAATTCAATCGCTGATAGGTTTTCCATCCGATGAATAATTTCGGCAGAGCAGCTCAGCAGCTGATCCAATTGGATATCCTGAATTTCTCCTTGTACTATGGTCATCAAAATGATGGTTAAATAGGCTGCTTCGTTTTGATTGTCATCAGCAAAGAATTGCTGGTAAATCAGCTGGCCTGCTTGATAAGCTGTTAAGGAACACATCAAGTCAACATCTTCTAGCTTTTGCAGCGGACGAGTAATCATTCGATCTGCCGAGAAAGCCAAGAACAGAGCAACCTCATCAATTCGGCTAGGTACAATTTCTAGTCCGGCTTTCTTGGTTTGCTCCTGGATGGTATCCCGCCAGGTAGCATACCTGTCTAGATTTTGCTGATTGATCCAATGCAGCAGGCCAAATTTTCCAGTATTGCTTTGCAGCAGCTCAGCGACAAAGTTTTTGGCCAAGCGTCGCGCACTTGCCTCTTCTCCTTCAACTAGAAAACCTGTTTTCCGTGTATACTCCAAGCGAATATCAAAGTCAGACAATTCATTACGCAGTTTTTTGATATCGGCAATTGCGGTGCCCTTTGAGATTTCTAGAAAATCCTGAAAATGAAACAAGGAGAGCACTTCAAATTGCGAGTAGCTTAACAGATAAATTAAGGCGCGCCGTTCTTCCTCAGAATAAATAACTTCATTCTCATGGGTTAACCAGCTAGCCCATTGCTTCGCCGAAATCTTCGGCACGTAAAAGGCTCCTGCAGAAGTCCTTTTCGTTTTTTGCTTGCTTGTCTGCAATTCCCCTAATTGCTGCTGAACTTCTTTGGCAGACAGGCCTGTCTGAGTTTGCGCTTGGTCCAGTGTAATCAAGCAATCGGGTTTTTGGGATAGGAGATAACTCAATTTGTAATTCATCTCCGCCACCTCCTGACTTTAGTATAGGATGAAAACGATTCATTTTCGATTGTCGTTCAGTACAAAATACGTTTCAAAAATTGATTTCATTGTACCGAAGCCTGCGGTGCATCTCTTTTCAAGCCATAAAAAAAGAACAAACGCGTGCGCTTGCTCTTATCTGTTAAAAAATAAAATGATCATTAAATCAGCTGCTAACAGGTTCTTTAATCAGCCACACCTTTGAATAAGATAACTAAAAAAATAGCTATTTTATCCAATACATTACTGCAAGTAAATGCTAATCAGCGGCTCCAAAAGTTTATCGATGCTACCTTTTTTATTAATCAGATCGTTTTTTTGAAGAAGACGTTATCGACGTCCATTATGTGGTAGTCTTTGGGCATGTCAGCCTTCGAACATTCAACAAACCCATTCTTTTTATAGAATTTTTGAGCGGCAATTAGAACATTCACGGTACCTAAATACAGCTCTTTATACCCTTGATCTTTGCAGTAAGAAATCAGTGTATCCAGCAGTTTTTTTCCTAATTGCTTTTCGCCACGGAAAGCCGGTGCCGCAAACATCTTTTTGATTGCTCCATTACCATTTCCTAGCTTAACTAAAGCAACCGTCCCCACCACATGATTCTCAGATAATGCAACCCAAAAATTGCCACCAGTATGGATATATTCTTCCTCGATTTGCAACAAATCGGGTTGGTCTTCTAATGTAACGTCAACGCCAAAATCATTCTGGATCGAAATAATCAGGTCGACAACTTCGCTTTCATACTGCTTTTTAAATGGGGTGATTGTAATTTCAGACAAAAATTATTCCTCCTTTAACAATTGTTTTTAGTATAACATGGACAGCTTCAGAAGAAGGAAAAAGCAAACAGATAGACCTGCTCTTTATCCATCGTAAAAGCCCAAAATAATAATCCCTATCATAACGATCGCAATCACTACATATTGCTTCCAATTCAGCTTTTCCTTTAAGAAAATCCGGCCCAGCAGCACAGATATAATTGCATATGATGAAATCAAGGGTGCCGCAATCACGGCCTGCTTGCCAGCAATCGCTCCAACATAAAAGAATTGCCCAACTGTTTCAAAGAGAGCAGCCAATCCACGATTCTGCTCCTGAAAAAAATGAATCTTTTCATTTTTTCGGAAGTACAGATACCCCATTAAAAAGATCGCCACAAATAAGAAGGTCAATTCATAACTCATATTGGCCTGATCCTCTGACATAAGCTGCTTATACTCCAAATAATAGCTGTCTAAAAAGGTTCCCATGCCATCAATAAGCATATAAATAATGGGAAAGATGATTGCTAACGCGCCAAACCGATACTTTTCTTCTGGCTGAACACCTGCTTGCTTCAGCTCTTCATCCTCCGCCTGTTTTTCCAAAACTGACAGCAGCAAAATCCCAATCAAAATAAGCACTACTGCAAACAGCTGGCCTCCATTGATCCGGTTGCCTAACAAGATAACTCCCAGCATCGCAGTGACCGCTCCAGAAGAATTGGAGATCGGTGAAGAAATAGATACTTCAATATACCGTAAGCCAAAATAGCCCACAGCCATCGAACCAATGTACATTGAAGAAACTGGCAGGTAGCGGATCAAATTCATCCAATCATAAGAAATTCTTTCAATAACCCCATAATAAACAATTGCGTGCAGCCCCATAACCAGTCCAACAATGATTGTCGTCTTCACAGCACTATACCGATCTTTCGGATCATTGCCCTTTTTATAGAATAAATCTGCACTCCCCCACGCTAGCACCGTCAGCATGGCATGAACAAACCACATGTGGATAACCCCTTTTTCATTTTTATTGACTGTATTTTCATATAGTTAGCGTTTTTTCCTTTTTTTGCTCCCGATTCAATTTCTTCAATTTATTCGTGACTTCAGCGTTTGCATAAGGTTGGTTGGCGGGTGTCTTTACCACTGAATCCCTCTTCTTTTCCTTCAAGAAAAAAGCTCTAATCTTCGTTCGCAGCTTTTTCACCCTCAATCCCTCTTTTCTGGATAGTGCAACTAGCTATTCTATTCACCTCGAGAACAAAAAAAGGCCGCCTACTTGTTGAGGCTGGCCTTACTTAATTATAACATGTGCGTTTTAAGGAGAGAATAGAAGATTAGGTGTGAATGAAGCCCAAATGTAATTGAAATCTTTCAACGTCCACTATTGTAAGCAAGACAAGATCACAGTCAGCAAAAGCAATAAAATTCTTCTCGCATTTGCCCCTGCTAGTAGTCAAGCTGCTTTAACCGCAGCATGGCCTCAGAAGAATTCAGGAACTTGATGGTATACAGTGTCATAATATCGTCCTTTAAATTTTCTTCTTCTTTCTTGCCGCCAAAGGAATTAATCATTCTGTTGATTGCCCAAACTACATATGAACCACTCCCACCCATGCCTAGCTGAAACCCTAGTTCTGCCGATTCGGACAATGAACTCTGCTTTATCTCTTTCGCCAAGGCACTGAATTCACCTCGAATAATAAAGACATCTTCTTTTTCCTTAACTTTCTGTCGTATTTCTTTTAAAGTTGAAGCAATATAGACAGCCTCACTATCTCTTATAGCCAATAATTTATCTAACACCTCACCAGGAGAATAACCGGTTCCTGAGGCAATAGCAACCAGTGTCTTTACTGAATAGGTTTTTGGATCACGTTTGGCAGCCTTCGACAGTGTTTGCTCTGAAATACCAACCTTCTTAGACAGATCATACCTGGTCATCTGATTCTGTTTTAAAAAAATGTCTAACACATTCTTCACAAAAATTCCTTCTTTCACTACTAAAACGTTTTTTACTAAACTCTATTTTAGTATACAGTGAAAAATGAAATTCTTCCGGTTAACATGCGAAATTTCACAAAAAAAGTCGGTTTGACTGATGCTTAGATAAATTCTTTGATGAAAAGACATCTGAAATGTTTTACCTATTCCCATTTCCGTAAAGCATTGAAGTTCACATGTAACATGAACTTCAGCTTTCACACCCAAGGCTTGCTTAAAAGGCCAGTGAAATGAATAGTTATCATTTCACTGGCCTCTTTTTTATTAGAAAGGATTGAATTGGCTTCACTCACCTGAATTTTTTAAACGAGCTGTTGCTGTCTCATTTCTAAATACATTAATTGTCTTGCTTTGTCCTTTGCATCGTAAAGACGAACTTTTCGAGGGACAAACTGATGAATATCTTCCTCATTGTATCCTACTTGTAGTCGCTTGCCATCAGTCATAATTGGCCGTCTCAATAAGCCAGGATTTTTTTCAATGAGTGCCACAAGTTCATTAAAGCTTAGGTCATCGAAATCGATAGCCAGCTTTTCATAAACCTTTGATCGAGTGGAAATAATTTCTTCTGTTCCCGTTTCTGTCAATGAAAGTATCTCTTTAATTTCATTTTTAGTGAGAGGTTCAGAAAAAATATTACGTTCTATAAAATCTAATCCAGCTTCAATTAACCATGCTTTAGCTTTTCTGCATGAAGTGCAGCTTGGAGAAACGTACAATTTAATCATTTTGACTTCAACCTTTCTTTTTTATTTAATAGGAATAACTCTTTGATGAGATAAATTTACCATTTCCCTTTTATTTTGTTAAATAATTAGTTTTTTATTTTTCCAATTTTACTCTATTGCCAATTCATGTTCCGTATTTAAAATAACATTGTTTTGAAAAAAGAAAGAAATAAACCCTTTCTTTTTACAGTAAAAATGCGGCAGAATAGTTACTGCCTACCCTTTTGATAACACCGTTGTTTTTGCTCATAACAATAAATCAAAATTTTCTCCAATGAAGAAAATTTTGATTCTTTGTTGCGAACAACGTAAAATAGTTTTTTATTATCGTTTGGTTTAGTGATACTGGCAGTTTATTTAGGGTATAAAAATTTTATTTACACCTGATAGGATATCCGTATCAAGATTTCGAGAAATACAAAAAGAAGCAGCAATACCTACTAATTTGCTAGTAGCTATTGCTGCTTTGACTGGAGTCGTTAATCAACTATTTTAAGAAATAAAGTGGAACGGTCCCTCATGAATAAATGGTCTTCGTCCACCGCGGTAATTCTCATCGGTAAAGGTCATAAAGCTTTTAACAAAATTGTTGGGTACATCGACTGTGTAAGAAACACAAAGTCCAGATTCTTCCACCCAGTCAATGGAATAAATACCGCCAGGATACTCTTCAAAGTGAATCGTCTCCACATCTGTTGCTCCAGCATCTTCTTCTCGAATGGATGTCCAGCGTAATTGATTATCTGGTAAAAAGTCAATTCGAAATTGTAATCCTGAGTCAAATTTTATTTCTGCCGCTTTGCCTTCAAATGGGTTGCTCTTCATCACTGCACCTGCTTTACTTAATATTGTGTATATTTTCACTTATCTTAAGCTTACATAGTTTGGGTTAGTTTAGCAATCTCTTAAGAGAAAGTTTTGTTTGTATGTTGTCTAATTGATCTTTTATCTATTTATGCCGTAACAAAAGAATTCAGCATCTCAGTAATAAGATCAGCATTCTTTTCAAAGAATGACGGAACTCCCATAAGATTAACAACAATATAGTCTGTCTCGGTCTCTAAGAAGTAATACTGAATTTCAATCTTTATCCCTTCTGTAACACCAGTAAAACTATATTCGCTTCCTGAATAATGCGCTGTTTGATACTCTGCTTCCATAGCACTTCCCTCTTCGATTTGGAAATCTTCCGTTGAAACAATCTGCTCCTTCATCCCATTTTTGAAGATTTCAAACCCGTTCACATCGGACTTTTTTATCCCGTAAACCATGATTCCTTGCACGCCTAATTCTTCTCTGGCACTAAACGGAATAGTTTCCTCTTCTGGTTGAATCTCCCACTTATCCAATATTTCTATTTTGTAAGGCGTTCCCTCAATTTGAAACGCGGCCTCTTTTAATTCGATCCTTTTCTCAGAAGAAGAAATTTCCGTTACAGCAGTCGATTCTGTAGTACTTTCTGACTTAGTAGTTTCCTCTGTTCCACCAGAACTACACCCTGCTAAAATACCTGCCATCACTACCAAAATAACCCATTTTTTCATTCTTGCTCTCCTAACATCCTTAGTTTGACACTTTTATAAAATCGTGATTGCCACTTCTACATTTTTAGTTTTTACAAAAACTTCTAGTGATTGTTCTCCAGAAGTTTCCTTTAGTGATCTTCATGCTGCTAGTTACTACTTCTTAATCAGAAAAATCTTCCAGTTTTGAATCAAGCCCCAGATCTGACCATTCATATTCAATAATAGGGTGCATCTCGTCTTTGCTTAAATTATCAAATTCATGTGCAAACCCTATTCGTAAATAAAGTGGAAGATAACGAGAAAAGTGTTTCTCTATACTAGATATTCCTACAAAAATCATAGATAACTCATTTTCGTCATACATAGCACGAAACTTTTCTAAATGCTGCAACTTCAATCGATCACTTTCATCAACAATGATTCAATCAATATATTTATAAAAATCTCTCTAGTGTTTTTCCTCCTCACCATATTTATCTATTAAATGGATAGCCCTTACTATGTTAATTCGACTGCACATCATGCTACTATCTGAGCCGACACGAGTCATTTTCTGTACACTTAAAATTTGATTGCAGTTGATCGTTGCTACTGTTTCGTTTATTAATTAGATCCTGTTTTTAGTCTCTATTTTTTACAGAACTTTTTTCAGTTTGTTCATTTTAGATTTATATCCATTGTATTGATCCTCCTAATTAAATTTGATCAATAGTTAATTCACTAATTGCATATAAAATTGCTTGTCCAGCTAACTCAACCTTGTCCTTTGTTACTGTGCATTGGAGGGTTCCTCCACGAGCAGAGGCTTGCCTTGCGACTAATGTCTTTTTATTCAGTTTTTGTGCCCAAAGTGGGGAAATATGACAGTGCCCAGAACCACAGACAGGGTCTTCAGAAACGCCAAGTTTTGGTGCAAAGCTTCTGCTAACACAATCAAATTCTTGACCAGCTGCAGTCACATGTAAAAGAAGTCCAGGGAGCTCTTTTGCTTTTTCTAAATCAGGTTGAACCATTCTTACCGTTTTTTCGTCAGTTAAGACACAGACTAAATCACGCCCCACGTAGGCTTCTAGTGGTTTAAAACCAATGACTTCTTCCATTTCTTGTGTGATTTCTACTGGTGTCAAAGCATAACTTGGGAACTGCATTTGATAGAGTAGCTGCTCACGTCTTACGATTAATTCCCCACTTAGCGTATCAAAAATGACAGTCTTTAAATTTTTATCAATATAATTCATCAGAACAAAAGCAGTAGCCAGAGTTGCATGACCACATAAGTCAATCTCACCACCGGGTGTAAACCACCGCAAATGGTAGTGATTGCCTTCTTTGACAGTAAAGGCAGTCTCTGAAAGATTATTTTCTTGCGTGATTTTTAACATTAACTCTTCGGATAACCATTCTTCTAAGATACAAACTGCGGCAGGATTACCTTCAAATAGTTTTTCTGCAAAGGCATCGACAATATATTGTTTCATGTTTTTACACTCCTTTTCCTGAGAAAGTACAGACAATGAGCTCAACTTCACAAAGAATAGTTAAGGTCATTTTTTAACGCTACACAGGTTATAGCTAGTTCATAAAAAAATGTTTGTAACTTTGATTAAATATAGGTTAATCTCCCATTGCAGTAAATAATTTCATGTACGAATCACTCCTTTTTTACTTATCTTTGTAGCGTCAGTAGTCAGTATAAATATAATGTTTTGCAGAAGATCATCGAATTAAATAGTCTTACCAAGGTGACCTAAGTATCGAGCGATGCTTCAATCTAATTATGTCGCATTCTCTTGAAGAAAAAACAGAACATCACCTCTTGAAGTTACTTTTTCCACAAAAGACCGATTGTACAAACAACGGAGATTCAGTGTAACTATAAAAAAGATAGCTACAATCTTACGCCAATTAATTTCGAGCAAAAATCTCATTAATAAAAGAAAGACCATATACAAAATAAAAAACCATCGAAGAGGAATGTTGATACTTGTAAAAAGGCTTAACAAAAATAAAATTAGTGAAGAAAAACCAATAAATAGCCACGTTTCCCCAAAAAAATTATTGGAATATCGAAGATACTCCTGTTTCTTTTCTTTGCGAAATAAAAATGTACTATCCTTCCATGGAAGATATGGTGTAAAAAGTGAAAGACTACCAAAAAAGCCACTCACACAAAATCCAATAAGTAAAAAATTGTAATTGGTTCATTCCAGATCACTCCTGTTACTTTTTTGTTTATTATAGACTACGACAAAATCCTCTGTCTACAAGCGAGTGATGGCTAAATATTCCCTTACTCAGTTGGTAGAGTATCCTGCTCGTAACCGTCGGAGTGCAGGTATGTAAAATCCAGAATCTAACAAAAGTGTTAGATAAATAAATGGATAAAGGCACATACTTTTGCTATGCTTACACACTAGATTAGACATCTAAAAAATATTGGAATAATGATAGTTATAGCAATGATAGGTGTAAGTTATTTTGGATACGAATACCACTCAGAAATATATAAAACTAAAGCTGCTTATACTACTATTCCAAACGAAGTCCAAAAGAAAGAATCCTCAGAAGATGCTGATAAGAAAGTAGTGGAAAAAAGCTATTTCTATAATTACAAGCTTAGATTTGTAAGGGAAATAGAGTATAAATTGTCAGGGACTGACCCACATGATTTCGAACCAGACTCTCGAGTCAAGGCTGAGGCTAATAAAAAAGGGAGGTTTCTTCTATTGCAAGTAGAATTATTCAAATTACTAGAAAATCGAAACAAATTTTGTTACAAGATAATTGAACTATTTCAAGTTGAGCAGGATTGGGTAGAAGTCCAAACGGTAAGTACGAATTTAGAAATTAGTGAACGCAGCGTCCAACGTTATTTTCACTATCTCGATGAAACCATAGAGGAGTATAATCAAACAAACAACAAGCACGTCAAATTCTTTTACGAAAAATTCAAAGGAATAAAACTAGATTTTTCGGATTCCTCAGTTGAACAACTAAAAATTCATTTAGCATGCAATGACGAAAACTTGCAACTCTTACTTGATTTATGCCTTTTGAAAACCGATTATATCAAGAAATACTCCGAAAAAAAATTTATCAGTATTTACTCTATTAAACAGTCGGTTAAAAAAATTAATCAACTATTGTCTTCATTTAACCTGATCGTTGATGCCAATAAACTGGAATTTGTAGGAGAGGAAAAAACGGTGCGTTTCTTCTGTTACATTTTCTTATGGACGCTTTTCAAAAATGGGAATTGGCCCTTTGAATACATAGATGAAGATCGATTGCACCGAACGGTTGATCATGTAGAAGACGGATTCGGATATTGTTTTACGGCTGTTCATAGAAAAAAAATTGCCTATTTTATAGCTGTATGTTTGCTGCGAAGTAAAAAGAAGTTCTTTATCGTTGATACAGAGAATTGGGATCAATATATTAATTTCAGTGCCTTTCGAAGAAAAGAGCTAGTTAAGACAGTCGAACGAGACCATCAAGTGTTTGAAGAAAATGAATTTATGTATATTTTCGTCATTCTGGAGATGACCCACTGGATGTACCGGCCTGGCAAAGTAAAGGATCTTATCTTGGAGCATCACCAAACAAGAAACACAGATGTGTATGTAGCAACAAATCTCGCATTTAAAAAATTTCAGAAAGACTTTTTTGAGATTCCTAATGGGATGCAGGAAATTTTTTACACCTTCTTCTTTTGTACTCATCTACAAAGTAGGATTTTTCCTGGTATCTACTTCGATTTGGATGACTTTACCTCCTTGGGCGAGTCTGGTTTTCCTAAAAATTTGACGATGAAGTTAAAAGAATTTATTCGAGAAATGAAGGTCTTATCCCAGCTCGAGATTTTTGACGAAGAAGAATTATTATTAAAACGGTATCTGTTGCTTTTCTCATATTTTGAATACTGGTCAAGCTTTGAACCAAAAGTCGAAATTGCTATTGATGCAGATCTCTCTTTTCTAGTAAGAGAACGAATGAGGAAAATGATTCAAAATCATTTTGACAGAAGATACAATTTAGAGGTGATCATTTCAAACCCCTCTCTCAAAAGAAACTGTTTGGTCGTGACTAATATGCCGTCTATTAACGATACAAATACTGGCAATATTTGTGTGGTAGACCCACCTTTGCGTCAAAAAGATTTTTTAATCATTGAAAAAAGAGTGGATAAACTTTTACGCGAATTGTATTAATGCTAAGGGCAAACTTCTGGCTGCTAGTTACCTTATTGTAATGAATACTTTAATTGAAATCAGTGAAACAACTGTGGGTTTGTCAACTAAACTGTGGAAATTATCTAACTAATAGTCTTTTTACAAGTAAGGATCTATCAGCAGCCTACCCAGTCATAAATGGTCTGATCGAATTCAGCTAACTTCACTTCTCTTTCGCATTGATATTCTCGATTCTAACCGATAGGTAGAACAAACTGTGTAAGTTGCTCAACTAAGTCGAGTGGCTTACACAGTTTATTCTATACGCTTGTTTTTTCTAATCTTCTTTAACAAAGTGTAACAACTGTTTTTCCATTTTTTCGTAGATTATTTGATACTCCTGTTGTGAGGCTACCAGGCTTCGATATAATTCTTTTGACTCGTCCTTCTGTTTTTGTATTTTTTCTTCCGCAACCAACATGATTTTCTCTGCCTGTTTTTGTGCATCCTGAATGATACCGTCTCCTTGCTTTCTGGCAGAAAGTAAAATTTTACTGACTTCTTCTTGGTGGAATAATTTATCCTTTTCTTGTTGTTCTATTTTCTTTTCCAATCGTTGTGTTTTTTGTTTTTCCACATCATAAGTACCTTGTAGTTCTGCTATTTTTTTATTT
This sequence comes from Enterococcus sp. AZ163, assembly GCF_050498925.1. NCBI lineage: Bacteria > Bacillati > Bacillota > Bacilli > Lactobacillales > Enterococcaceae > Enterococcus > Enterococcus sp. AZ163. Next base: position 1,076,673 of record NZ_JBIPAO010000001.1, on the reverse strand, counting down.
AATTCATTGACTTGTTCAGCAGTAGCGATCAACTGATTGTTTTGAATTGCCAGTCGTTTACTTTGCTCGTGCTCTATATCTTTTTTTTCCAGAATTTTTTTGTGTAAAGATTCTACAGTACTCGTTAATTCCATATTCTCTTTCTCTAAGATTTCAAACTTATGATGTTCCTCTGTGGCTTGTTCCTGTAAGTGAATAATATTTCCATGTGCGGCATATAAGGCTTCTTTTAATTGACTGAATTCTTTTTCATCTGCTTCATTTGACGTACTTTCTGTAGAAGGTATCAATCCTTCTATTTTTTTTGTTAAGGTATTATTTTGTGAAATGAGCGCTTCTTTTTCACTTAATAATTGCTGCATTTTTGGTTTTAACTCTTCTATTTTTCTTGATAACAGTAGAACCTTATCTTTTAATTGCTGCCTTTCATAGATCAATTCTTGATTCATCAATTCATCTTTTTCTTCCTCTGAAATTTTGTCCGATAGTTTCTTGTTCTCTCTTTCTAGCTGCTCATTTTGTACCGTTAGTTTCTTTGTAATAGCTGTGACTTCAGACTGGTTATTCAACATGTCTTGTTGTATCTTTTCTAACAACTCTAATTGCTTTCGTAATTGATGATTCTCATCTTTTAGTTTTTGACTATCACTTATTTCTTCTTTTATTTTCATAGGTAATATTTTTGGCGCTACGCTCCCTTGCCGACTCTTTTCTTCTTTAGAATTGCTTACAGCTGCGATAGAAGTAGGCTCTTCTTCTATTCTTTTCTGAGGCCCATTTTTTACCTTTTCTAGCTCGTCATCCACTTCCTCAGATAATTCATTTATCTCTTGCAATAGACTCTTACTAAAAAACCAACTATCTTTTTCTCGTTTCTTCTGTTTTCTTGTCATATCCATATCAATACTCCTTTACTTATTTGATGTTTCATCAACTAATTTAAACGATTGTTTATCATCCTTACGATCATAGGTGCAGCTATAAACTGTCGTATTTTTTTCGGAACTATTATTAATCTGAAAATGTACCTGTGTTAATTTAGGAACATCCTTTGCTTCTACTACAAACTTTTTAATATTTTCCTCAATGATCTCTTTACTGGATGACTGATTTGAATCACCAACTAGGGATAAACTAAGCGTTTTAGTGGGAATATCTATCGATAATATACATGTAGAGTAACCAAAATACGGAACTAATCGTTCACTTAAATCATTTTCAATACTTGATTGTAAATCAGTTTTCTTTTCTTCCTGAAATAATTTCTCCCATGAGTAATCTACTAAATTAAGCCCTTTTTTGGGATAGGTCTCCACAGGGATTTTTGTAATAAGCTGCTTTTGTTCCTTTTTTAATGCATAAGTTTCGTCATTTAAACGTCTACTTTCTGCTTGTAATACTTCTACATTTTTCTCTGTCTGAAAGGAGTACATAGACACACATAAGATGACTAATCCAATAAGAAATCCGTTGACTAAAAATACTTGGATATGTTTTGATTGCTCTTTTTCCTTAATATATCGCAGTTTTCTCTTTGCTTGGTGCGAGACAACTCCCTGTTGTTCCACTTTTCGAATACGTAAATTAATATAAAATCGATAACCATTCAAACTTAATATAATCAAAATCAAAGACACTATAGCTACTTTTAGAATAATCGATAGAAGCATGCGGAACCTCCTTTCTTAGTTAATCGGTCGTAACTTATAAAATGGATAAAGACTGTACTGGACTTTTCCTTCTATATCTGATAATTGAACGAGTCCGAAAGAACGGCTATCCTTTGATACCGCTGTATGATCTCCTAAAACAAAATAATAATCCTTAGGAATTGTTGTTTTTCCTGAAAGTTGATGCGCCACTCTAGGATCTATCTCAAAGATATACGTTGTTGAAAACTCCTTATCTCCTATACTTAAAATTAAACGATTCCCTTGGATGAGCATAGCATCTCCAGGTAACCCTATAATCCGTTTGACAAACATTCCGGATTCCTTTGGCATAGAAAAACCAATAATTGAATACCGACTAATTGGTGATTTCTTATTCACTAATACATAATCTCCATCCTGCAGAGAGCCTTCCATAGAAGTTCCTGCCACAGGATGAATTAAATAATTTGTATGCACCCATAACAAAACAAAAGCAACCATACAACAACTAAAAATGGCTAAAAGTATTTCTTTTAAAGGGTTAGTCTTTTTCTTTCTTGTTCGTTTCATTGCGGTCTTATATAGGAAACTAGCTGAGATTTTGCTAAATCATTTGGAATCACTCGATAGGAGATAACTGTCCCCCCTACAACATTCCCTTCAGAAATTAAAATACCTTGGTCTGTTACGGCCTCCACAAAAGCAACATGTCCATAGCGAGCATCTGAACCCGCTGTACCAGGACTAAAGGATATTAGATAACCTGCTTTAGGTGTCTGAGTGACTTCATAGCCTAACGAACGACCTTTCATTCCCCATTCTCCCCCATTTCCCATGTAATCATCTACATGACCGCCTAACTGAGCGACACGATTATAAGCGTACCAGGTACATTGCCCCACAGGGTATGATCCTGAAAGATTATAGTTCTTTCCATCGTAGTCTGGAAATGTCATTTTCTTCCGATAGGCTTCAGGAATGCTGTCTTTACTCTGCAAGACAACGCTCGTGGCTGCTCCTTCTGCTGGTAGCTTTTCATCATACTTTGTTAAATGATACGCTGAAATAATAGAGCTAATCTTGTGATGATATAAGGTATCTGTCGCATACTTTCCAGTGAGCGATTGGGCAGCTCTTAAATAATTTTTGGCTTCTGACCGCCAAGCTTCTTGATAGTACTCCGAATTTCCAGAAATCCCTTCTCTAATAAGCGTTACGTAGTCCCCAAGAGACTCTGCATAACTAGGATATTTTCGAAATGCTGCAGAGATTGTGTAAAGTTCGCCCGATCCATTATCTTCTTGTGTCGCCAAGTTAACGCTCTGCCCTTCGTAGCTTCCTTTTACACCAAATAGATTGTAATTAGGTGCGGAGGATAAACCACTTGATCCAGACCCACTTTCTAGAATTGCTTGCGCGATCATAACGGAGGCAAAAACATCATATTTTAATCCCAATTTTTGTGCATCTTTCCCTATTTGGTCAATAAATTGCTGCGTGTTTTCTGAAATATCTATTTTTATATTTGATGGGTACGTTGATAATATCTCTTTCCCATACGTTGTTTTAGTGAAATTGTCTGTCCGTTTCCCGATAATCGTTTCCCCAGATTTTCTTTCAGATAGTAAGGCGACCTTCACACTGTTTTCTGTTTCATCGTTCTCTTTAGACTTTTCTCTTTTAACAGTTAAATAGTGATCTTCTCCTAAATACATCCCTATAGGTTTATTTTTTACTAGTAAAGTGTCTCCAGGTTGTAATCCTTCTAAATGATCGATCGATTGGCTCTCCATAGCCGTAAACTCTTGATCAAATAATTGAAGATACATTTCTGACAATAACTGTTCATTTGTATAGGTTTCTTCTTTTTCTCCCAATTTTCTCAATCCTTCATACACAAGAAGCCCTTGATTCTCGTTACCAAAAGAAGAAAGTAAGGGTAGTTCATAACCGTTTAAATCAGATTCTGCCACTTGACTCACTTTTAAATCTTCATCTAATGTCACTTCATGTTCTCCTAAGGGATTTGTATTTCCAATAGTAGGTAAGGGTGAATAATTTGTTGATACTGATCGTTGAGACGGATAAGGAACGATATTCGGTTGTTGCACGCTCGGGACAGTCGCTGGTTCATTTTTCCCACTTTCTTGATTAGGTTTTATCGTACTCTCTGTAGTACTAAAGCTACCACTGCCAGGTTTGGTTGTACTCTCTGTGGAGTTTGAACTGTTGCTTGGCTTTGTCGTACTCTCTGTAGCACTAGAGCTACTACTGCTGGGTTTGGTTGTACTCTCTGTGGAGCTTGAGCTGCTGCTTGGCCTTGTTGTACTTTCTGTAACACTAGAGCTGCTACTACTTGGTTCGGTTGTACTCTCTGTGGAGCTGAAGCTACTACTTGGCTCCGTTGTATTCTCCGCAGCACTAGAACTGCTGCTTGGCTTTGTCGTACTCTCGTCACTGGATTGTGACACTAATTGTTCCGGTTCTGCAGGGGCTTCCACTACTTCAGAAGGGAAGTCAGGACTATCCTGCAGCTGACTATTGTCTGCAGGTGTCGTTGGTTCAACAGTATCCTCCACAATAGAAGCCTGCGTCGTCTCTACACTTGTTTGGCTGCTTTCACTCATAGTTATCTCATCACTTGCCTTAAGACTCTCTCCCTGGGCCATGTAAATAACCCCTCCTAAAGCGAGTACCACTAAACTACTTCCTAAAATTAGTTTTTTCATTTCTTTCTCCTATCTTATTAGTGCAAAAAATAGTATGGGTAAAACTAAGAAAATAAACATTGGTACCATTGTTTGAAGGGGCTCTGACACAAATTTTCCAGCAATCATCATGGCAAATTGCTGAAAAGGAGGAATCGGTTGTTTCTTTACTAACTTTTGAGGGCTTGCTCCCTTTTTTTTCTGAAGACCTAATTCCTTCAATCTTTCTTTAGGCGCCTCGTTCACAGATTCTTGGGTAACTAATTCCCCTTGGACGACCTCACGGTAGGGTGTTCCTATGTTTCCTTCACAGCGAAGTAATGTAATCAATGGTCCGCCATTGACCTGCTTTTCCACTACACCTACTTCTGTATCCTCGATTACTTCATTACGCACTACTTTATACGTATAGACATCTTGAAAATCAGTGGCATAAATCAAATCTCCGTCATTTAACTGCTTAATACGATGAAGTAAAACATCCTGATCATAAATATTATGGGCAAGTAAAACATAATTATCCTTCCCTAACTGTTGGTCCGAACGATAGGTAGCTGCACCTGTCAAAAGATTTTCATTAGTCAAACCCGCCAGAATAGGTAAATCAATGGATACCTGAGGGATCGCTAACTTACCTACTCCCCAATTATTTGTCGATTCCATTAACATACTTTTGGCTTTTGCGTAATCTGATACATTGACACTGGCAATTTGTCGCTCTTCATAGTTTGCCCGTTGAATTTTGTCCAAATTATAATTACTCAAACTCTCAGTTTCACCAATCTCTATAGGCGCAACTGCCGTGTCTTCTTGCATTGTAAGATACCCATACGTCGCAATTCCTAAGATCGTTAACATAAATAGAAAGATAATAATAAAGTATGACTTTGTTATCAAAAATAAACGTTTCAACCGTTTTCGACCTTTATCCATCTTCTCTGGATCTATTGAGCGGAATTGTTTTAAGTAATGACGATAGAGAAGCAATAAAAGTAAAAATAGTAAGAAATTAAATAGAAGAGCGAATAAGACAATATTTTGGTAACTCCACAAATTTCTCTTTTTAACCTGCTGTTTTAACGCTTTTTGATAAGGAATACGATGACCGGTTACCAATAAGCGATAGGTGTTTATCCCTGGCGGCGTGCACGTTAATAAAGTAACTTGATCCTTTCCCGGATTAATATGCACCTTCTCAACTTCATTTGGCAAAATCTCCTCAAATGAGTCAATTTTATAAGCTAGCTTTTTTCCTAAAATATTAATGTAGAAGATATCCCCTTTTTCTAAGCTTTTAATATCACTAAAAAGCACTTGGTTTTTCACGCCACTGTGACCAGTAATCACCGATCGCGTATTTTCTCCACCGATGGGAATGGAACTCTCTTCATAGTGACCCAAGCCTTTATCTAAGGTCTTATAAGAAGTGCCATGATAAAAAGGCATTTGTTTGATAGATATTGCTGGAATATCGATAGTTCCCATCACTTTAGAAGATTGTTTAATGACTTGCTGGTAATCAATTTTCGGCACTTCATTTCCTTGTTGCTTTTGAAATATGTATTGGTTATATTGTTGTGCCAATTGATATTGTTGTTCTCTTTCTTCCACGGTTAGATGTTTCAACTCTTCATTATATGAACTTGAGGCAGAACTGCGTTCTCGATTAGCCAATATATTTCCAACAATTGGATACAATAAGACCAGTACACCAGAAACAATCATAATAATGGCAAACACCATTAATCCAGAAATTTTCTTTTTAGGTTTCGTTTTTTCTTGCTTAGCCACAGACGGTCTCCTCACTTTTTAGAAAATCAGGAGTAACCGTTCGGTTACTCCTATTGTTACTATTTGTAATGATTTTTTTTTCTGAGGGTCCACAATCCTAACATTCCCATAATCATAAGAAATCCTAAGATCATTATTAATGATAAGTAAGTACCTATATTGCCACTTGTTTGAGGCAGTCGACCAGAAGCAGTATTTCCTCCTCCAGTTTTTGTTCCTGTAGAAGGAACCTTTGTATCAATGACACTGGATTTTGGATAGAGATATACTTCATTTAATGCCGGTCCTGACCGTTGCGGCAAAGGAAGTTCTAAAATAACTGGCTCCATCACTTTAGATAAGAGACTGTTGCTTTGTTCTTCAACCCTGTAAGTTCCTTGCGCCAAATGGCTCACCTTAGCGAGTCCATTCCCATCTGTCGTAATGGTTGTTGAAAATGCATCTGCTCCTTCTACTGGTTGGAAATCTGTCGTTTCCTGTACTGGAGAAACCCGAGTAATGACATAACTGATTCCTGCTAAAGGGGTGAGGCCGTCTGATCCGCCCTCTGCTTTCGTCCCATCTACAGGAAAGGTCTCTGTCTGTTTACTGTCCGTAATTTTATATTTGACAATGGTAATAGACAAGTCAGTCTCCTCAGCCTGTACCTTGTCCGAAGAAAAGGTCAGACAACTGATTGGAAGAAGCAAGATCATCAGTAACCCGAACAGTATTTTTTTTATCATCTTATTTTCTTCCTTTCACTTTTCTGGGACGGTAATACAACATCACCACTAGAAAGCCTAGCAAGGTGATACTTGTCGCGACAATGAGAAGAAGCATGAATACACTATTTCCCCCGGTAAATGGTAAGGTAGTTTTTTCATTATTAGAAACATATAAGGGAATCGTTTGGTTTCCTTGGTTTACGGTTATCTTAATTGGGTCTTTTAATTTTTCGTACCCACTAGGCGCTTTTGTTTCTACCAACGTATAGTCTCCAGGAAAAAGTTTATCGAAGGCAATCAATCCGTCAGCATTCGTCGTAGCCGTATCAATTTTTTCTTCTTGATTTCCTGTGTAAATATCAAACACAGCACCTGATAGTGGTGTCCCACTAGCCTTTTCCGTATCACTCAACTTGCCATCTTTATTGGCATCTATTGCGGTTCCTTCAATATATTTGAATAAACGAACATTTCCTGGACGAATCAAACCAATATTTATATCTTTTACATGATAAATGGAATCATCTGTCCCATAGATTGACGCTAAATCATTGACCGTAGGTAACAGATATTCGGGTGTCTTATAATCTGTTGGACTGGCTTTTGAATTTAACTTTGGATCATTTCCTACTAATTGTTTGGTGACTTTTACTTCTTTTTTAGTAACCATGTCGTTTACTATAAATTCTGCGACATAGTCTCCTTCTGGTAAATTTTTAAAGGTATATTTCCCGTTGGCATCTGTTTTAATTAAGGAATCGCCAGAAGCATCCACAAACTTCTCACCTGTAAGACTTTCCTTCACTAGCTCATCTTGGTAACTAGTATTGTCTTTACTAGTACGATAAAGCTTGACTGGAATATCTTTGGCATAATCTTCTGGTGCGGTACTAGAAGTTTTATTCCCAATTAATCCATCTAAACTATCGTCATACCAAGCGACGCCAGAGATATCTCGACCTACCACGCGAACTCCTCGGTTCACCCCTTGAACAAATTGATTCAAATCAGAGTTTAATGAGGGGGAGTTCACATAAATATCTCCCGCCTGTTGTTTATCTGGTCGTAAGGTAATTTTGAAGGATAGTGTCTCTCCAGGATCCAATTTATCATAGGTAAACATGATGGCTTTCGCATTTTTTACGACAGATAAATCACTGCCAATGGTATACCAACCAGAGTTCAAGGCAAGGCTATTAGGATCTCTATCTGCAGCTACGGAGTTATTAGTGTATCGCTTTGTCCCTGCAGTACTACCGGACACCTGATCGACATTCACTACAGAATACGTACCATTATAATTGGTACCACGATCGTCTCCTATAAAGGGTAAGACATCTAATACCCTTATATTACTCATGGCTACGGTCGAATGGTTTTTAAAGGAGACCGTATACGTAAAATCTGTTGGGTGTGTCTCACTGCTATTGGCAGGATCCACTTGATTTCCTGATTCGATATACGGTTTATCCACTACTTTATCGACGGTTATCGTCCCTGAATTGGTGACAATCACACTCGTTCCTGCCGTTCGTTGACTTTCTACAGAAGAATCGCGAATGGTGTCATCTTTTTCTAGCCAAATATCACTGACCACAGAAGCTGTTAACGTGGCTGAATTTAACACAAAATTCAACTGAGAAGGCACAATTGATGTGTCAAACGTTACTTTAGGATTATAGGTACTACCTGCCGCATAATCTAATACCCAAGTCAGTGTCCAACTGCCGTCCGAATTTTTTTCCATCCCACTAGGATCCGGCAATGGGTTCCCTTGGTAGTCTACCGCCGTACCATTGGTATATTGGACTTCTTTTGGAATCGTCACTTTAAACTGAACCTTATGATTGGAATCTGCACCACTATCTATATTGCCCTCAACCGTCCATTGAATCGGCTCTGATGGAATATAAGCTGTTTTATTGGCACTGATGGTAGGACGAATAGTCATCGATCGAATGTATAAAGACTCTGTCCATCCACGTATAGGTGTCATTCCCGTCTTTTGAACTCCTTGATCTGTATAAATAGGTGCTTTATAGTTTAAATCATTGGAGGTAGTTGGATAATACTGAATCTGTTTGCCATCTAAATCGTAGACAAATGCATTGGTAAATAACCCATTGGGATTACCAGAAGCATCTTGAATCCCTACTTTTCCACTTGCAACTAAAGGGATATAGGTCCCAGGATTACCAGTCCCTGTAGGTTCTACAACGGTGTATACAAGTTTCGTTGCAGAAATTTCTCCATTAGCCTGTGCAGTAGCTATATCGGGATACCATGTATACTCTTCGTCAATCTGGTTTTGATTACGATAGCTATTGTTAGGAGAACTAGTTCCCACCCCGTAGTATTGTTTATTTAATTGCGTACCACCAGTCCAATCATTAGGTGCATAATACCTGCTGGAGTCATATTTAAAGCTATTGCTATTCCATCTGGTATATTGAATTAATTTTTTTGCGCGATAATCATTAAAACTTACATGACCTCGTCCCCATATTTTATTGCCTTGAGCAATCGTTCCATCACCATCTGATGACCAATCCTTATCTGAGCCTGGAGTAGTACTCAATCCTTTCTTTGCATTGTCTGTAAAAAGACTATAAGATTTTATAGTACCTCCCCATTCCGCATTCCAAGAAGTCAATAAACTAGAATCAACATCTTGTTCAACACCCTCGTATTTTACTTTTGATACACTTAATGTATAGTCCATACTAACTGAAGTTGCGCCAGTCCCTGCTTGTTTCTCTAAATACTCATAAGGGAACAGTACTTGCATGGCTACAATTGAGAAAGGTTCGTCTGTGGGATCCATTTGTTTACCACTCAGGAACCATTTATTTTTTCCTACACTAGCTGGTGCATAATCTGTATTAGTTATTTTTATAGTATTGTTAGAAGAAATATTTTCGACTTTAGGATTTCCAGTGTCATAAATACCAGCATATATGTTCTGAGCAGTTGAAGTAGGTGGAAATGTTTTTCTAGTATAACCATAAGGTGCATTAATTCCTTGCCTATTCATTGGTTTATAAATAGTTGAATAAGCACCGTATTCAGAGGTATATTTGGGATTCGTAACCGTAATTCCAGACAAACCATCATACATGATCACTTCCATGGGATCTGTATCCGTTCCGATGGACAAATTTTTGTCCTTTCCATTTGCGTTGTATACCATCTTTTGATCAATAGAATATTCTATCCCTCCCACCGGATAGGTGCTTCCTTTGATACTGTTTTTCGCAGTTCCTGTCCTCCCTGGTAGAGGTTTCAGTTGAGCATAAGCAGCCACAGTACTAATCATGGTGTTAGGTTTATCTTTATTGCCACCTGTTGCCTGTTCAAAACTAGTTTTTTTAGAACTGTTCCAAACTAATTTGACATCTACATAAGGCTTCGCAGTAAGCTTTGCTTCTGCGCCTGTAGCCATCTCTGGTATCACACTACTGTCTACTACTTGGTTGACGGCTACCGTTGACCCATCCGTTTTCTTTGCGCTAACGATGGTTAAAGTAAACTGAGGTTGGATTAAGTCACCATTAACCCCCCCATAGGTATCGACATTTTCTGTAAACCATCCTTGTCCTGTCCCTGCTAAAGTTGTCGTCACACTGTGTTTGGAAGTTTTTGAACCATTTGCTTCTGTTGTGACGGTCCCATTAGTAATTTCTGCTGTTTGCCTTAACTTACCAGAGGAATCTTTTCTCCATGCATTCGGTAAGACCGTATCTAAACGAACCTCTAACGATTCATAATCTGAACTAACTGGAATACCATAATTAATCGTATATTGGACTGCATCGAAAGTACGAACCAAATCATTGTCTTTCCCACTGTCATATCCATCCCCACTTTTTGTATCAAAGGGGGCAATACCTGTTTCTTTCCCTACATCTACAGTCACTTTAAAAGGGGTGTCTTTACTAACTGCCCGTGATTCCAATAATGAGTCGCCAGATACCCCTTCATCCATTTCTTCCTCAGGTAGGGCAGTTCCTTCTGTTTCTTCAGGAATAACAGCTTCTTGGTTCTCTCCCTCTGTTTCTTCTGAAGGATTTTCAGGAGTTGCTTCAGGGACTACAGGATTAGCATCTATTGGTTCATTTTTAACAAACTTCATTAAGGTTTGTTGATTCTCAGGCGCAAAAGCTTCCTGAACAAATAGTTCTATTCCTTCCTCAGTATGTTTTGTCACTCGAATCTTTTGTCCTTGATTAGCCTCTAACTTTAGATAAAGATCTTTGTTGCCATTCCCAATGTCTACTTGTAAATAAGGGACCAATTCCACTTTAGGGATTTCAGAAGAAGTCGTTGTTTCCTCTGTTTGTTTTGTCTCTTCGGTTACTTCAGCGCTTGTTTCAGTTAATTGAGACTGCCAACTTTTAAGAGTTTCTTTTTGCGTAAACTCCTCTTGACTCATTTCAGGAAGAGAAACCTCGTTTCCTGACTCACCAATAGGAAGGACTTCAAATTGACTATTCATTGGAATCTTTACTACTGTTGTTGTAGTAGATTTTAAAGTCAACTCTGCTGACTCTTCTTGTGTTTCAAACCCTGTCGCAGGAGCAGCTTCTTCTCCTGTAGTAATGGATACAAAAGGATTTTCATTAGAGGCTTTTAGTCGGTCCCCTCGAGGAATCATTACTACCAGTATCCCTATAATCAACAGGAGGGGGAAGACAATTACTCCTACTCTTTTAAGATTTAATTTCTTCCGCATCATTTTCCTACCTTTCTTCCTTCCTAAAGAGAAACTTTAGGTAACATTATTTCCTTAACCACTATGACAACCACTCTTTCTATAGAGGTTTGAGAGATTTCAATAAATAAACCACTAATTACATACCTTTTTTTATAGTGACGCCTCGTCATTCATTGGTTCTCTAGTGTTAGATGATCCAAAATGAAAAGACGAATATTTTCATTAATTATTTACGATCGTTTGTTGACTAACTTAATAGATATCGTGACTGAATCAATACAATTTTTTTTGTTACTTGCTGGCGAAAATATTACTCACGAACTATTTGTTTAAGAAGGATAATATAGTTGATTGAGCTGTTTATAGTACTGTTTAACTTTGTATAGTATCTTTCATAGTTTTAGTGACACAAACTTTTAGGGATAGTGAATATACTTACTCACTATCCCTAAAAGGTATGATTTAGGAATAAGAAAAATATTCTTTTTACTTTTCCTTTCAGTTTTTCAATTATGCAGCGCGGCGTTTTTTCTCAATCACTACTGCTGCAGTACCTATTGTAATTGCTCCCAGGGCGATCACAATTAGTAAAGTCATTCCCGCACCCCCAGTAAATGGTAAATCACTTTTCTTTTTATTTTCTACATCTACGACAAGATTCGTATCTGTATCTAATTTAACTGTGACTTGTACTGGTTTTTTCAATAATTCATATCCAGATGGTGCTTTTGTTTCCACGATCCAGTAATCTTTTTGAATTTTGTCTTTTGTCCAAGTGGCTTCACTAGTGATACTCGGATCTTGTTTGCCGTCGCCATTGGAATCTGTAAACCAATTAAGAGCTAATCCGTCAAATTGTGCTACACCACTGGCATTAGAAGTTGAAGTAAGATAAGTAATACCACTAGGCAAAACAGGATCTGAAGATCCATCATCTTTTAATGTGTAAGATTTACCATCGGAAGCTAAATACTTCTTCGCATTCGCATTCGCTTCACTATCTGCAATATAAAATTCAGCGCCTTCTAATTTTGTATCTTTCGATTCTGCTGTTTTATTAATCTTGAATCCACCATTATAAGATTCTGGTTCATTACTTTCTTTTTCCACTGGTTTTTGTCCAGGTATTAAATAATTCAAATTGTATTTATTTGAAATTGCTCCGTTAAAGTCTTTATTTACGTGGGTCTTATACACTACTCGTAAATAAGGCATTTTCTTCTCTGTTAATTCTTTCATTCCTGCTTGTGTTAAATCTACAACTACCTTTTTAGCGTCTCCTGCCGTTGTGTTGGTCACAGGATTTCCAGCTGCCACTTTTGTACCATTTAGAGTGACTGTATACTGTTTATCATTTGTTAACGTGGTCCATGAAGAACCATCGATAGAAGATTGTACTTCGATATCATCTAGTAATAAGGCAGTGTTTAAATCATCGGTTACAGTAACGTAGTTGGCATATACTTCATCTCCTGCAGCTACTGGTTTATCTGCAGTCGTTCCTGAAGTTGGATCATACACATCCGTAATAATCATTTCTTTATCTGCTTTAAAATATAAACCGTCTGGAAGCTTAGTTGTTGCTTCCCATTGGAAGTTGTTTCCAGCTTTAATCGAGTACCCTTGCCCTTCTTCAATGGTCTTATCTAATTCAGCGTCTGTCACAATATTTTTTGGATAGACATTCACGTCGTAGATAAGTTTGCTTGTATCATCTCGTTTTGTTTGTGGTAACCACACGAAAAATGGATCCATCGGTTTCGCTACCTCACCAGTTTTGCCTTCTGTATCTGTGTAACTATATTTACCGCTAGAATCTTTCACTTCTCGTACCAGATAAATGCCATCTGCCTCTTTTTTATTAGTTAAGTCTTTGCTTACATTAAAAGTTAAACTACCATCGGCACCTGTCTTACCTGTCATTTTCGTGAAACTTGAATCAACTGTATAATCGGTTCCCTCTTTTTGTTTTAACGGATCTGTTAATGACACGCCATCTTTAGGTATCACACGAATCAATTCAAAGTTGACATCCTTCATGACTTTCTTTCCAGCCAAATCAGGCGCTGAACTAGGATCTAAGGTTTCTCCATCTCCTCGCCCACCTAATTCAGAAGTACTTTTGATTTCATACTTCCAAACGGTAACTGTCCGATCTGTTGTCGTATCTGAACTGGCATTACTACTAATGGTTTGTTCTGCATAAGCACTTGCACCCAATCCTATAGGTAATCCACCGCCTAACATCACCAGTGCAGCTGTTGTCACTACTAATTTCTTTGTGAAACGAATCTTTCTATTCATCTTCATACCCCTTTTGTTTTTTATATTGATAATACAACCTACTGTTATTTCTTGATGTACGTTGTTTATAAATACCGATTTTATAAAAACCTTTAAATAACTTTTGGACCAGCAGCTAATTCTTTGTAATGTCTGGTATAACCCGTTTATCCATAAGAATGCCTCTTTGGAAATGGCAACACTTTTTAAACATGAACTTCAGCCAACAATCTCACAAACCTTCAATGCATGAAGGCTGTGTTATTTCCTAAAGCTTGCTGCTTTCCCCTCAACTCTCGTCCAATCATTTCTAATTGGTATCCTTTACCCCAACAAGTAGAAATTAATAAGTTTTCAATACCTTTAGCCTTGAATTTTTGTTTAATTCGTTTGATAATACAGGAAAGTTGACTCATATTTGAAAATGTCTCTCCGTCTGTCCAAAGTTGTTCGCATAATTCTTGACGACTGACAATATTCCCTTTCGCTTGAACTAATGTATGTAGTACTTCTTTTTCTTTCTTAGACAAACGGATGTGGTAGGTTTCCAATTCATCCTCAAAAAACTCAAAAGAAAAGAATTTCGTACTCTTCAAGCTATCTTCATTTTCAATATTTGTGTATGCTCGAAACATTTTTTCTCGAATTTCCGAAGCTAATGCTTCAGGGTCTATCCAGTCATGTATTCCTTGTTCTAGCCAGTAAAGCTTTTCTTCTTCTTCCAATTTAGTGTCTGTTTCTCGTAATAAAACGAGCGAATGATCGGAGAAGATCTCTAGTAATAGTTGCGTTTGCTTATCACCAATTGTGTTGCTAAATATGACTACCTGAAATTGTTGGCAAATCAAACTGACTATATTTTCTCTTTGCAGCTGACCTAATAATTGCGAGGAACACCAGACTTCATTGTTTAATGATTGCAACTTGTTCTGTAAACTCTTAGTTGCCAGAATATTTTCAGTTAAGACTAAAATCTGATATATATCTATCACCCTCCTTCAAAAGATTCAATTGTTTATAAAGAATCGAAATATTCTGTTATGAAACTGTAGGTGTACTTTCTGGAACTTTTCCTTTCACCTCCATATCGATGGTCATCTTGTTTTTCTTTTTCTGTTGACTAACGGTGTGTCTATCTAGGAGGGTGCCTCTTTCCCTAAAAAATTTTTTTAGGCGGCGCAACCTTTTTTTCTAACGGTTTATTAAAAAAGGCATTTCGATAAGATGCAGTATTAAGCTTGATAAGCAGCTAATCGATTACATCTATCAGAGACATCCTCTACTTGTTTCTGCGAAAAACAAGAATCCGATCAAAATCCTTGTCATATCAACATTTTTCATTGTGACCAGAAATACTGACGGGTAATGCTCTTGATTTAATAGATAAATAAATAACAGCTATTAGTCCTATTACTCCCTTAATCTATTATCCTTGTCCTCAAAAAAAGTCTCTTTAAGCAGCTGAAAAAGATAACGCTTTCTTTAAAAAAAAGAAAAAAAGCCACCCCATAAAAATATTTACTTTTTTTTTTTTAATCTCTTCAGCGATGCACTAGGCTTTTATTAAGTTTTCCATCGATGAGATAATCCAGACACGTTGCTCCAACATCGAATCTGCATAAATATCTAAAGTCATTTGTGTAGACGAATGACCTAATAAGGAGCTTAAAGAAGCGATATCTGCTTTTGCTTCTAAGCAACGTGTCGCAAAGGTATGTCTCAGTTGATGAAAATGAATGTCTAACAGATTAGACTTTTCTTTCATCCGTTGAAAATGATAGGTAAGTACTCTTGGTTCACAAGGCTTATTATTTACTGAGAATACATAGTCACTAGTTGTTTGTTTTTTTAGTCTCAGCAACAATTTCTTAACCTTATTGGATAACGGAATAATCCGTTGGGAAGCAATACTTTTCACGGTCCCATAGTGCAGCTTCGTATGGTTCGTATTAGGCACCATAATTCGTTGAAAAGTAGATTTCACATGAATTAGAGAATCCTCAAAATCAATGTCCGCCCATTTTAGAGCAGCAATCTCTCCAATTCTCAATCCTGTGTGCAATGCCAAAATAACCGCTCTACTGTTGTTATTTGAATCCAACTCAACATTTTTTTCTAGGAGAGCCTGTTGCTTCTGTGATAAGGCACCTACTTTGTTCCTTCCTTCCTTTGGCAATTGAATAGTCAAACAAGGATTCTTAGTGATTAATCCTTGTTTAAATGCTTGATTTAGCATACTGCTCAATAATCGCATGACAACTTTAATGCTGCTTGTTGACAACCCGTAGTCCTTCCAGCGTTCTAAACTCTCTTGAATATCTTTAGCGGTAATGTGTTCAAGAAAAGTGGAAGAAAAATTGGGAAGCAGATAATGATCAATTTTATAGCTATAACTAGCTAGTGTAGACTCTTTAATTTGTTTATCACGAATCTTCAGAAATTGTGTGGACCATTGTTGAAAGGTTACATTTTTCGATCTCTTATCTAGAATCGGCGGTAACTGATCTTTTATAATCTGCAGTGCTGATTTGACTTCTATATAAGATTTCCCATAAATAGACCGGTATTTTAATCGCCCATTTTTTTTTCTTCCGACAGGGTATCGTCCCTCCCAACGATTATCTTTTCTGAAATAGATGTTCTCTCCACTTCGTGCCATAAAAATAACAAACTCCTTTCTTAGGTTTGACGAGAAATTGTGACCACGAATTAAAAACAATTTTTCGTCATTTCTTTGTCAATTTCTCCTACTATTTTATTTTTATTTATTTATAATAGGCGATTATCATGTTGAATCTCTATTTGACTTGTTGTATACTCAGGATATACTAGAAAAGAAACTTCTTTTTTGATCCTTTTTTTCATGTTTCTCTTATTTTTTTCTTGTTTTTCGCAGAAACAATACAGGTTCTGTTACAAAGACTCTTAACAAGCTCATATTTAGGTTAAAAGGAAAACAGTACTATTAATATTGTGTGATTGACACAAACGGATTAATTTTAGTTAGTTTGCTACAAAAAAACTGATACATAAGCTGCACATACATTCTTGAAACGGCTGAAGAAAAAATTCAGAGAACCATACGTTCTAATAACCGAGACAGCCCTCTCTATTAGTAATACTTTAAAAAATGAAAAAATGTCTCCTATACTACGACAGACTGCTGAATATTCGAACAGCTTTGTCTACGTTTGAAGGTCTTGGAAACTTTTCAAGGAGTATATAAAAAAGCCAAAAAGACGAAACTCTTTTTGGCTTTTCAGTCTGTACAGAAGTAAAGATGTTAGTAGAATTCCCTGCCTAATCTATCGTCAAGAATATCCAAGTACGACTTATTTTTAACTTTGCAACAGAACTGCATTTTGGATATCGCATGACGGGAATATTTTATTGGTTAATTCACACGTTCCTATTTAGAATGGGTAACGACACAAGTTCTTTTGCTGGGAACTGATGATTTGAGAGGTAAAGACGTGTCAGAGTAATCCCATTACCTCGTGTGTAACTCTGCAACAGAGAGAAGTTATAGTGATGAATACTCTACTTGTTCTTTCGTTGGAATTTCAGATATTCTTCCACTGGAAAAATCGAAGATCATTTGTGAAACGTCTATTTATATTGCAGTAATAGTACTAAGATCTATCCTGTGCTATTTCAATTATCCTAGCCCGCATTACGCTCTGCTAAATATAATGCGTTAAATGCACTCAATGTTGACTGTACCGATGCCAATCCCTTCTATTGGGCTAACGTTTTTAATCCAATTCTAGCAAAAGCAGCATTGCTGGATACTTCCATGAGAGTCCTATTTGTAATTATTCTGAAAGAAAGAGTAACTAGAGTTAGACGTAGTCCCTCTGTAAAATAATGATTGATAAATCCTTCTTTTTTTTTGCGATAAAATCCGTTCCTCATTAACACCCTACCTGCTTAATAATACCCAACAGTTTTTTTCCTTCCTTCTATTTTTTTGTTATAAATCTATACTTGGTACAGCACAAAAAATTCCGAATTAACTAGAAAATTTTTATATTCAATTCAATAGTTCTCGTCAAAGCACTTCACCTCTCTGGTGAAGCTAGAATACCGCACATTTTTGGGTAAAATTAGGGATTTTATGACGGATATTCCGACAAATGTTTTTGTTTTCTATGTTAGGAATCAGAACAGAAAAAGAGAAATAGTTATTTTCAGTAAAAAAAAGGCTTCCCAAATTAATTGAGCAACTAATAAAAGTTGATTCCTATTGTACCAACGATTATAGCTATCTATCCCAACTATGGAAGCCTCTATTGTTTTAAATGCTTGGAAATTTATGTATTCACACTTCAAAATTGATTGAACCCTCTCCCTTCTAGCACCATCAACTGCACAACCTTTACAGAAACAAGAAATTTCTATTTCATTTTCTAAATGCTTATTTTCTTTTAATAATCTCCCCTTTTGTTGAAAGAACGTTTCTATCTCCTAATGCACAATCTAAGTACACCACTACTTGGCAAATCTGACTTTGAATTATAATATTGTCAAGGTTTAGATCATTTTTGAGGAGAGAATCTTTATGAAATGTTTGTTACCGCTTTTGGATATACACCACAATAGAATATCCCCTATCGAGCAAATCATAAAAACTGATATAAAAAAGCTCGCACACTTTAAATAAAACTAATTTTGAAATCTCTACAGTTGAAACGCAGTACATTGTGTTCTTCTTCCACTATTGTGTATCGTATATTTTCCAATTGGTATGAGCTTATATCAGTAATAGAAAAAACTGTTTTATACAGTCCCTCTAGTTCGTTTAGCTTCAACTCTTTGATGCCGATAAAATTTACCCATCTCCAATAATATACGGGTAGCTAAAAAAAGTTATTCTTAGATTAATAGTTATTTCTTCAGCTTCGATAAGCTTGCACATTGCTAACGACTCTATATACCCAAACTTTGATTGTTCATTGTAGAATTCAAGTATTTTTTTATTCGGTCTCATAGCTTGTAGTCTCCTTTTCAATCAACCGCTTTAATTATATCAATGTATAAATTGTAGTCATAAATATCAAATGTAAATTGGTAACCATTTGAAGTGACCGTACTTGCTTCTCCAGTCTCAAACAAATCATTAAAAGCTCTAAATACTTTGTCATTATCAACTTCGTAATTTAGTATAAACGCTACCGTGATAGCTGCTAGTTCTGGTGTTGCTGCTTCCTCTCCAGCAATCATAGATAATCCAAGTAATTTTCCCTCCTGAATATGAACCCAAGTTTGAGCATCATTTTTATCATCGGCAATAAAAGTACCATCTTTGACTGTACTAGGAAATCTAGTTTCGGCATTTTCATCCATATCGTTGATAGCCTCATTCATCTGATCAGCAAAAGTATCATAGGAATCAATTGGTTCTCTCTTGGGTAATTCGATTTCAACATTAGCTCTTTTTCCATTTTTAAAGATCACCTTGAGCTTCAGCTTTTTATCAGTGATTGATGCTGGAATGCTTAGATCAAAATTTTTCCCATCTATTGTAACTTGATCTCTTGTGCCATCCTCTCTGATAGAAGTTACTGATTTTATCTCAAATTTTGACTCTCCTGTGATGTAATCAGAAAGGCCGCCACTTTGGTCTACATGTGTTTCAACAGAAGGAGCTTTCTTTACTGGCATTCCTCTTGGTGGTCTTTTCAGTGTACAGCCACTTAAAATAGCAACCAGAAGGAAAAAAATAATCACACATTGTTTCATTCTAAACGCTTTCATGTTAGTAGCCTTTCTTTTTTTATATCAGATTCCAAAATGAATAACAAATTTATCCTCAGCTATAGCCATTTCCAAAATTTGCTTCAACGTATCCCATTCATCACCTACAAAATATTTTGCTTGCTCTGATTCATTGCCTGCCAAAAAGGCTTCCACCGTTTGAAATAGTTTTTCAGCAATTTTAGGCGTAATAATGGTTATCCCGTAGTAATTGAATCCTTGATCTACGTTATTCAGGTTATTCCAGTACATTTTTACATTCTTGAAAACGTCATAATTTTCTTCAATAAATTGATCTTGAATTTTAATGCTGATGCTTTTATACTTGCTTGGATTGAGACTTTCTGGTATTTCTTCGCATAAAACAAAGTCATGAATAAGACTTCCTGTTAAGGGACTCCCATCTATGTGCAAAACTTGTTTTCCATTAGAAAGACAGTCTTCTAAGAATGACTGGAATTTTACATACTCCGGTGAATTACTCCCTTTTAAAACTAGACAGTTATGAAGGTACAGGATATCTTCCCTATTAAGTAACGCATCAATTCCACTAAGTCCATAAATTTTCTTTTCCGAATTATATTCTGTGAATTTATGCTTACTAAAGAAACTCTCTAAATCTTCTATTAGAAGGTTTGATATTTGAATATATTCGTCTTCTTGTACAAATTGAATTTGAAAATTTTCATCGTATTTATAAAATTTGTGATTTAGCATCTGCACCTCCAAATGGTTAATAAAGAAAAGACTGGAGAGTTTATTCAGCTTTTTCATGTTTTCCACTGACTAATTTCTTCCCAGACTTTTTCCACTATAAGTTAGAAACTTCGGATAATCGGAAATTTTCAACTCATAACTAGATATAGGTTAAAGTAAAATACAATCTAATTCATTGTGATGCTTACTCATTCCTGGCATCAATGGGCTGTATAGATTGCAGAATTCTTCTATCTTGTTTTCAAAGCTTCGATAAATTCTGGCGGAATACTATCTGCTAGCCAAACCTTTTCATTTCCCAAATAAAACGTTGTTCCTTTTGCTCTAGCATTTTCTGTATTGATCACTAAAATAATTGGCTGCTTATCCTTTCTTTTTCCAACTAAGATAGCTGTTTCAATATCTTCAGATAAATGAACATATTGTCGAGACATTGGAGATAATCCCCTTGCTTCAATCTTAGGTAAAAACTTATGCGCCGTTCCATGATATAGAAACTTAGGAGGAACAGCCGCTTCTTTTACTATTTTCATAGGAATGGAATGTCCATATAATGCTCGAATACTATTCCCATTGATTTCATGTCTCTTCTTCTCCGATTTCACAATCATTTTTCTTAAATCATCCAGTCCTACCTCTTGCCATTCAGGAGACTGATGAATGGCTTGCAATAATTGATTGATTTCAACCCAGCCCTGTTCATCTAATTCCAATTCATATTCCCATGGAGCATGACGTAAAGCATAAGAAACTTCTTTACTTAGTTTAGTATAGTTTATCTTATTAGACATTGTTTCCTCCTATTTATATCTATCTTTTTCGAATAGCTGGCGCCCTAGTAATCTTCATTTTTGAGATAGTTAACCACTGTCTATCTATCACTTCTAAACTCTAGTTCAAAACAAAATCCACGCAGATTTTTAGTAGATGACACATATACATACTTACTATCATCTTTGAAAAACATATTGGAGAAATTTGCTTCAATCCCTCTTTTTATATTTTAGATTTATTAACTTTCAAAATTCCTCTCGCCATTCAACTCCTTTAAAGGACCTATCATATATATGATACAGCGCAAATACTACATTTGGTTTAGACACACACAAATCCTCCTTCCCATTGGGTTTTACCAATTCGGGTAGAACTGACAAAAAGAAATTCTTCATTGATACGCCATTCTTTCATTATTTCTACTTTGGCTTTCTGGGCCTCTTTTTTTGTTAAATACAAACCTATAAGATTATATTTTTCTGTCGTGAAATTACCATGGTCGATCTCTTCATAATACTCTAGCAAATAAATTTTCATTCAAAACACCTTCCGTATTATACGAATTAATACTTTGCATCTCTGTAATAATACCTATTAATCTCCCAGTCGCTTCAAATTAGCACTATAGGTTTCTCTTCGAGCTGCTTGGCTTCCATTATCTGTTGTCTACCACGATCCATCATTCCAAGAAATTTGATCTGCTAACACTATTCCAATTTTTTCTCTTTGACTATATTTCAGGGTGATACTAAATCCCAAAATGAATAACAAATTTGTCCTCAGCTATAGCCGTCTCCAAAATTTGCTTCAACGTATCCCATTCATCACCTACAAAATATTCAGCTTGCTCTGATTTATTTCCCTTCAAAAAAGTTCGTCCTGTTTGAAGGATTTTTTCAGCTATCTCAGGAGTAATGATGGTTATCCCGTGATAATTGAACCCTTGTTGTAGAGTATCCAGGTTATTACAATACATATCTACATCCTTAAAAACATCATAGTTATCAAGAATAAATTGATCTTGAATTCTAATGCTTATACTTTTATATTTTCTCGGATAAAGATCATCGGGTACTTCTTTACATAGGACAAAATCATGAATCAATCCTGCTGTCGAAGGACTCCCGTCTACGTGAAAAACCTGCTTGCCACTAGAAAGACAGTCTTCTAAAAACGACTTGAATTTCACGTATTCTGGTGAAGTATTACCTTTTAAAACCAGAAAATTTTGAAGATATAGGATATCTTCTGTATCAAGTAATGTAACACCTTTACTTAATCCATAATATGTCTCTTCCGAATAATATTCCATGAATTTATGCCTACTCAAACAACTTTTTAAGTCCTCTATCAGACGATTCGATATTCGAATAAAATCTTCCTCTTGTACAGAATCAATCTGAAAATTTTCATCGTATTTATAAAATTTGTGATTTAGCATCTGCACCTCCAAATGACTTATGAAGAAAAACTACTCGGTCTAACGATTATATTTTGACTCATTCTGCTTGGTATGACATTGCCGTAATCATTTTTTATTCAACCATTTTTCCTCACCATAATAGATTCCTTCTGGTTTAATTTCCTTCAATAATTCCTTTGCATTGTCATATAATTCTTGTATGTTAGCTTCTAATCTGTCTGGCAACAAGGACTCTATATCTTCCAACTCCGTTCCTAAATGTACAATGTCGATTATTCTTTTATCTATCCCTTTTTTTCGCAAAACTTTCAAAGTATATGGGCTAAAGAGATATTGTTCACATTCTTCTATTGCTAATATCCCACTTTTTAAAGAGTCCAATAATCCAATAATACACACCAACAACATTATGTTCGCATCTGTTTTACTACGAGCGGATAACTTCATTTTGGTTCGCATCTTTTTCCTCCTGCTTATTTTCTTCATGAGATCTTATACACATTAATCAGTTAATAAGTATAAATATCAAAAGAAATTGGATTTTTCAAATCAAAGTTAGCCTCACTGGCTTTCTTGCCTGATTCAGAACTATAATTACTCCCGTTCTTCATACTTTGAACAGTTAGTCCTAAGACTGTTGTAGCATGCGCAGCTATTGCTTCTGAAGCTGTTGTCGCTGCAGTGTACGTAGTCTGAAAGCTATTTGCCTAACATTTACAATTGAAAAACCTAGATTATCTAAAAAATAGATTGTTCTCATTTGCAATTTTTTCATAAAGTTTTTTATCTTTATCATTATCAATAATAATTGGGAGACTCAGGTCATAATTGGCAATTAAAATCATAGGATGTGAGTTAAAGTATAAACTGTTCCATATTTTTTCTCGAAGAAAACCCTTGATAAACAGTTTTAAAAGATTTATATTTTCAATCTTATATATATAATTATCACCATTATTTAATATATCGATTTGATTCATATAAATTAGTCTATCTATCTTATCTAATGCCTCGAAATCATTATCTATTGATTCTATTATCTTACGCTTGTCATCTTCACCTCCAAAATCTATATAAGCTTCGTTATCATTTATTTCAAATACTCTCTCAAAAAAAGATAAATACTTATTTTCTTGACTTAGTCTGAAGTATTCATTTGACAATAGATCAAGTCTCGGGTCTCCTATCTGCATAGTTTCTTTAAATACATCTAATATAGCAACTTTTTTAAGCCTTGTCGCTTCAACCACTACATCATGATAATCTTCCACATCGAAAAATAATTTATAAAGCTCATTATCAAAACTACTTGATGAAAAATCCATTTTTTCTAATTCAGGGATCTTCCCATCTTGAATGTTAATCTCTGATTCGTTGCCCATCTTCATTATAGGTTCCTTCTCTCTTATCCTTTTCGAAATCTCTTTTATTTTTATATTTCTTCCATTTACTTCCACCATGACTGTCTGTCACCGGAGCTTCGTCTTCAGACCATACATTTCCTTTACTATCCACATATCCTATTCCTTTTTTGCCAGACCCACGACCATCACGTTTTATTCTTCTACCTGATTTGGGATTAAACGGCTCGAGGTCTCCTCCTACAACCATGTCATTCGTGTCGCCATGTTCAATATAATTAACAGCTTTATTCGTTAGATCCCAAACAGTATAAATCCAAACTGCTTTACCTAAAATTTTTACAGTTGTTTTCCCTATCACCTTACCAGCAGCAGGAAGACTCCCTGTCGCTCCTGGTGCTAGTGCAACAACCCCTGCAGATTGATGTTTATCTTTTTTGGCTTTGGGTGCTGTTTTACAGAATTTCGTCAAGGTTTCTTTCATGGATTTATTCCAATTCCTTAACAGGTTCATTGCTTCTTTGGTCCTTCGCTCCACACTATTTCCAATTGCATTAGCATAAGCAATATTGATCTGTTGCTGGCGATAAACATTTTGTGCAACTTGCTTTACAGCATTCCCAAAACCAAAGCTACTTGAAGATGATTTTCCAGAAATAAAGCTATTGTTATTTCTTACACTTGGATAAGGATTTACTCCAATAAGATACTTGACATTTTCGACAGTTCGTTTGACGCTATTAACAATCCTGTTAGCAACGGACTTCATTGTATTTCCAAACGACTTAACACTAGCAAACATTTTTTTCTTATGCCCAGTCGGATCCGTATAATTAATCGGATTATTCTCAACATAGGTATACCCATTTTGACTAAGTGGATTGTCTTCTTCGCCTTCGTAACTATCTTGAGTAAGGAAGGTTCCAGTTTGACTATCGTAGTAGCGTGCCCTTAGATAATTATACCCTGTTATGTCTTGTGCTTCACCTGTATAACCGTACGGATTTCCAGTATCATCTACTTCTTCTGACATTCCGAATACTGAATAGCTATTCGTGCTGTTAAGCTCTCCATCCTGCGTCATGCCTGTCACACTACCTCTGGCATTCGTCAGATATTGATACTCTTCCTTCGTTTGTTCATTCATGTAGCTGAGCCGTTCGTTCCCATAGGTATAGGTTTCGCGAGCTTTTAGTTCGTCATCATACGTTTGAAGTACTTGCGTATTTTCTTGGTTAACATCATTTACGTAGTTATGTACTTCGTAATAGTTGTAGCTATCCTCTCGAGTTGTATAAGGAATTAATACCTCCTGTACCTCAGAAGAGTAAGTCACTTCTCCTTCACCCGGCAGGTTGCCTAAGCTTGGTGGATTAACAACAATCCTTTCCTCATTTGCCCGATCCTTCGCAATTTTTTGATGATAGGCATGTGAGACCGTATCAAAGACATCCATCCAAAGATTACCTACTGTTTCCGACAAACTTGAAATTCCTTGAATCACATTTTCGCTGAATCCTTACCAGAAGAGTGAATTTTCTTCTCCAGTCGGACTTGTTTTCGGCGATTTTCTGCCACCAGTGTTAGGAATTGAGTTAGACGAAGATGACGATTTACCCGAAGAAGAAGTCTTTGCATCCTTAAAAAAATAGCAAAAAAATAAAGTGTACAGAAAAGAATCATTTTCTGTACACTCATATAGTATTATCTCCTGCTGAAATACTTTTCGAATATGACTGATTTTCTAATTGAAATACATGACTCTCAACATAAATTATCTCTCGTAAAAAGTGTCTCAGCTATTGACTCTGATCCAGTTTATAAAATCTTTCCTTAATGTGCAGTCTGTCTCGGTGCTTTTTGACTCAATCCCATGTGTGCCTATGTGGAAAATCATGTGTGCCCTCATCAGAATAATTAAAATCAATATCTTCTCTAACTTTACCATTTTTATCATAATATCCCATTGCTCTACGCTCCCATCTGAATTTAGCAAGTCAGCAGACGGATTGGGGCCTCCCTTTGCTGGGAGCATAAGTTAATGGGTAAAGAGTATTAAATAGTAACTAACTATTAGAGACTTCTTTATATCTTATCAATATTGATCTAGCCATTTTCTATCCTCATTAAAGTCAGGGTTAAATTTAATTTTCTTTAAAACGCGTTTAGCTTTTTCCTTTAGTTTTCTTATTTCAATATCTAAATCATCAGGAAACAATGACTCTACATCTTCTAACTCACAGCCTAGTTCAACAATTTCAATAACCTTTTTCTCCAGCCCCTCTTTTTCTAAAATACTTACAGAATATGGGCTAAATAAATATTGTTGACACTCATTGATTGTTAATAGCTTATTTTCTAAAGACTCTAATAAACCTATAGCAGATACTAATATTAGTTTATTAGCATCTCCTTCGTTTTTAATCGTAATTTTCAAGTTCATTATTTCCTCCTATTATCTTGGATTACTCCAGCCATCTACAACCTTTACATCAAATACTTTTCCGGATTTACTTTGGAAATAGTGTATAGAAATTTCTTTTCCGTTACTATCATATCCGTCTTTATAAACCTTTTTCCATTCTCCAGATTCAATTTTCCTCATTTCTTCAAGTGCTTTCTTGTTATTTACCTTGTTTGTTTTAGTTCCATTTTGTCTTCCTTTAAACCCTTTAGGATATTTTGGTGCATCTTTTATTCCATTATAAACATTTTTTATGCCTGATCCAGAACTATAATTATTCCCATTCAGACTATTCTGCATCACCATGTTCGCGTGTGCTCCAATTGCTGCAGTGGCGGCTGTTACTAATGCCATTTCTGCTGCAATCATACTTGGCATCGCTGGGGTTGCCGTTCCACCACTACCAACTTCCACAAACAAATCGAATGCTCCGCTTCCAACAGTACCTGCTGCAAACGTTAATCCTGCTGCAACATACTCTGTCATTGCTTGAGCTAAACCAGCTAGTTTCCCAAAGAATACACCATTATTGTATGCTGGATTTTCCTTAATCCAATCTTGATCTAACCACATTGCTAGTC
Source organism: Enterococcus sp. AZ163 (assembly GCF_050498925.1). NCBI lineage: Bacteria > Bacillati > Bacillota > Bacilli > Lactobacillales > Enterococcaceae > Enterococcus > Enterococcus sp. AZ163. The sequence continues at coordinate 1,049,741 of NZ_JBIPAO010000001.1, read as the reverse complement.
TTGAATTTATAGGAAGTACTATATTATTATTGTGTAGCGTCTGCTTGATATATCCAGCACCAAATGAAGCTCCTGTTTCAATAATATTTTTTCCAGCCTTTTTAGCCTTAGTACAGAAATTGGTCAATGTATTATTTAAAGAATCTCCCCAGTTTTTAAGCAGGTTCTGCCCTTCCTTAGTCTTTGGAATACCCTTATTTCCAGTAGCCTTAGCATAGGCACTGCTAACATATTGTTGACGCTGAGAAGTTTGAAACGCTACTTGCTGCGCATAACTATTATGACCGTAACTAATTGGTGCTCCAGCTGCAGTTGGATAGTAGCCTCCGAAAGAAGAACTATATCCCGCTGCATAGTTTCTGGCTACCGCTGGTGAAAGGAAATTTTGTACCCCAGTCAAAGCTTTGCTGACAACATTTTTAGCACCGTTAAAAACATTACCAACAAACTTTTTAGCACTGTTCCATGCGTTACTTACAAATTTTTTGGTACTGTTCCATGCATTACTTACGAATTTCTTAGTACTATTCCATGCGCTGCTAGCCTTTTTCTTCACACTAGACCATGCACGTTGGAAAATATTCTTCTTATGCCCAGTCGGATCCGTATAATTAATCGGATTATTCTCAACATAGGTATACCCATTTTGACTAAGTGGATTGTCTTCTTCGCCTTCGTAACTATCTTGAGTAAGGAAGGTTCCAGTTTGACTATCGTAGTAGCGTGCCCTTAGATAATTATACCCTGTTATGTCTTGTGCTTCACCTGTATAACCGTACGGATTTCCAGTATCATCTACTTCTTCTGACATTCCGAATACTGAATAGCTATTCGTGCTGTTAAGCTCTCCATCCTGTGTCATGCCTGTCACACTGCCTCTAGCATCCGTCAGATATTGATACTCTTCCTTCGTTTGTTCATTCATGTAGCTGAGCCGTTCGTTCCCATAGGTATAGGTTTCGCGAGCCTTTAGTTCATCATCATACGTTTGAAGTACTTGCGTATTTTCTTGGTTAACATCATTTACGTAGTTTCGTACTTCGTAATAGTTATAGCTGTCCTCTCGAGTGGTATAAGGAATCAATACTTCCTGTACCTCAGAAGAGTAGGTCACTTCGCCTTCACCTGGCAGGTTGCCTAAGCTTGGCGGATTAACAACAATTCCTTCCTCATTCGCTCGATCCTTCGCAATTTTTTGATGATAGGCATGCGAGACAGTGTCAAAGACATCCATCCAAAGATTACCGACTGTTTCCGGTAGACTTGAAATTCCTTGAATAACATTCTCGCTAAATCCGTACCAGAAGAGTGAATTTTCTTCCCCATTCGGACTTGTTTTCGGTGATTTTCTGCCACCAGTGTTTGGTATCTTGTTAGACGAAGACGACGATTTATCTGAAGAAGAATTCTTTGCATCCTTTTCTTTTCGCTTAAAGAGCTGATAAGCTGTTTCATCTTCTGTTCGGCTAGCAGTAAATACGCGATTGTCATCGCCATCATACAGAGCTGCCATCAGGAGGCCTTGATTGTCTTTTACCGCAAGCAAACGATTTTCCGTATCATAGATATAATCTAATACTTCGTCGGTACCGCTTTGTTTAATCCGATTACCATTCTTGTCGTACTCATAACGGATGGTTTGTTCAGGATTTTCCATACTGATCAATCGATTATTGTCATCATACGTAAAATTAGTCGTTTGTTCTTTCCCATCAATGGTTTCCGTACTGGTTAGTTTGTTTCCAGCTAGATCATAAGAATATGCGTAGCTAGCTAACTCATTCTTTTTCTTCTTATCAGAGACCGTCATTTGAGCAACTTGACCAAGACTGTCATACTCATAGGTTTGAACGATAGTCTTGCCATCTTGAGTAATCGTTTCTTCAGAAACATAGTTATCTGCATCGTAAGCGTATTGATAAGAGGCAATTGTTTTTCCCTTCTTATCTTGATGGTCGATTTTCTCCACTCGATTATCCAAGCGATAACTCAGCGTTGAGACCGTTCCATCCTTACGTTTGATCTTCGTCATGTTTCCTGCTTCGTCGTATTCATAGGTGGTCGTTTTATTGTCACTATCGGTTACCTTTGTTAGTCGATCTAATTCATCATAGTTGTATTTGACCTCTGATCCGTCCGCATAGGTCAGCTTCTTGATATTTCCATAGTCATCGTAGTCGTACTTAATTAGACTACCATCGCCTTGACGAACACCAGTGATTTCATCTTCCTCATTGTATTCGTAATTCGTCTGACCGGTTAAATCATTCATGGATACCCGACGACCTTCTGCATCATAGGTATACATGACCGTACCATCCGATTTTTCTGAATAGTTCACCTGCAGAAGTTGATCTAACTTATTGTAATCGTACTTGATCGTTTTCCCGTTGGCTTGCTGAACACTGTCCAGACGATTGTCTACGTCGTAGGTATATTTCGTCGTGTCTCCTAAGCTGTTCACTTTTTCGACTGCATTGGACAACTCGTCATATTTGTACTTTGTCACTTTGCCATTTCCGTTGGTGATTTCAGTTACATTTCCGACTGAATCGTAGGCATAGCTGGTTTTAGAGGCTTTATCTCCTGATCCAGTAATTGCTTCGATTAATTGGTCAGCCTTATCATAGCTATAGCTGTTTACCCGCTGTCCACCGGAAGTAACATTGGTTAAATTATTGTTCCCATCGTAAGCAAATTCGTTGAAGGCTCCTTCACTGGAGGTTACCTTTGTTAGTCGATTGTCTTTATCATAATTGTACGTTGTGATTCGTCCGGCTGTATCTGTCTCAGCGATTAAACGGTTTTCTTCGTCATAACTGTTAGTGGTTACCTGTCCTAATGGATTAACGGTTTCTGTAAGATTCCCATTTGGATCGTATTTGTAGGTTTCTTTGCGTTTGCCATTAATTGTTCTTGTGGTTAATTGTCCCACAGGATCATACTCGTAAGCTGTTTGACGACCGGTTGGCTGAGTCACTGTTTCCAAGCGGTCTAACACATCATAGCTATAATTTGTTTTTATACCGCTAGGGCTTACTGCTTCAACTAAATTCCCAACATCATCATAATCGAAAGTAGTGGTTAAATCAGCAGGATCAGTGGTGGTAAGCAGTCGTCCAGCTTCATCATAGGTGTACTTGGTGGTACGTTTTGATTGATCTTCTTGCTGAATCAAATTGCCAGACACATCATAGCTATAGCTTTGAGACAATCCTTTAGGTGCTGTCTGTTGACTTAAGCGCCCAAGCTTGTCATAGGCATAGCTATATTTGGCACCAGTTGGCAAAGTACGACTCATCGCTTGTCCATAAAGGTCGTTTTCATAGGTTGTTTGGTGCCCATTCTCATCAGTTTCCGACAGAAGACTGCCCGTTTGGTCATAGGTATATTGACTTACACCACCCGTTGGTTTTGTAACACTTGCCAAGCGGTTCATTTCGTCATAGGTATAGCTGGTCGTATTTCCTTCTCCACTTGTTTCTGTCAGTGGATTGCCCAGATTGTCATACGAATAACTTTGTACGGCTCCTGTTGGACTGACTTTCTCCATTAGATGATTCAATGGATCGTATTTTAATGCTGTTGTATTTTCTTTTGCATCTGTATAAAGGATTAAGTTTTGATTGGCGTCGTATCCATAACTGGTTTTTTCACCCTTTTCATCGGTTATGCTCGATACATTTCCCAGTACATCATACGTATAGGTAATGACTCCTCCGGCTGGATTCGTTTCTGTCACAATTTGATTAATATCATCATAAGTGTAAGAGGTTATCCGTCCTTTGTCATCTGTTGCTTCTTTGAGATTGCCATTTTTATCGTAGCTGTACGTCGTTAGTTTTCCTTCAACATCTGTCGAGGTTAACATATTCCCCATGTCATCATAGGTGAAGGCTTCACTTGTTTTATCGACATATTCTACCTTGAGTAAGTTACCTTGAGTGTCATAAGCATACGTAGTGGTTTCACCTAGACTATTAGTTTCTGTGAGACGTTTGCCGTGATTATTGTAGGTATATGTCTCATCTAACCCCTGATTGTCCTTCACATGAACCACTCGATCACTTGCATCATAGTCGTACTCAGTGACTAAACCGTTCGAATGTGTTTCTTTCACCAATCGGTCCAGAGCATCGTAGCTGTTAGTTAAGGTTGTCCCATCTGGTTTCTCGATCTTTTCTGTTTGAGCGGTTGGGGTGTAGGATAGCTTGTGAACATTCCCATTCTCATCTGTGATAGCTGTTGGATAACCGAGTTCGTTATAGGAATAAGTCTTTTGGTTGCCGAGAGCATCTGTGGAACTGGTTATTTGTTCTATCTGATTATAGGAATAGGTTGTTTTATTTCCTAATCCATCCGTTACAATTGCTGGGAGATTGTGACCGTTATACGCAGTGCTGGTTGTGTAACCTGCTGCATCGGTAACACTCGCCTGGTTGCCGTTACCATCATAAGAAATCGATGATTTGTTCCCAAGTGCGTCAGTAATTGTTTCCAATGCGCCGCCTTTTGTATACGTATAAGAAGTCTTCTTCCCTCGAGCATCAGTGAAAGATAAAATATTTCCCATTGCATCATAGGTGTACGTATTTATTTCTTGGTTGGGATGAGTCACTTGAGTTACATTTCCCAATGAGTCATAGGTATAGCTGGTAGTTCGCCCGTCTACTGTTTCACTTAGCTTATTACCATTAGCATCATACTCATAAGTAGAGACTACTCCGGCCTCATCAGTACTCTTAATCACTTGACCTAGATCATCATATTCCATGATCACTTGGGTTCCATCAGGATGTTCCGTTTTAATGATATTACCGGAGGCATCATAGGCATTGCTGGTTACCTGATTTAATGGATCCGTGATAGTTGCGATTTGATTAGCTACTTCATCATAGGTATATGTGCTGTTATTTCCAGCTTCATTAGTATCGCTTAGCAGTCGTCCTAGTGCATCTCTTTGATAGGTCAACGTTTGACTAGCAGCATCTGTTTCACTTAATAAACGATTCCGCTGATCATAGACATAAGTGGTGCTATTCCCTTCAGCATCGGTCATTTGGATTCTATTGCCGACACCGTCATAGACATACGAATAGCTGCCGCCTTCGCCATTTGTCTTGGTCAAGGGGCTTCCAACTGCATTATAGGTATAGCTCGAAGTAAAGCCATTTCCGTCAGTTTGAGCAATCACTTGACCAGCGCCGTCAAAGGTATACGAGGTCTTCTGTCCATCTGGTGTAGTTTCACTGGTTTTCCGTCCCTCGTTGTCATAGGTCATTGTCGTGACTCCGCCCAACGGATTGGTCATACTGACTGGAAGACCATGGGAATTATAGTCAATGGTCGTTGTCCCTTTGAGAGGATTCACTATTTTATTTAAAAATGCCCCAGAATAACCATAAGATGTTGTATTCCCTTCAGAATCGGTCGTGCTAGTCACACGTCCTTGTTTATCTACTTCAAAAGCTGTACTCGGACGATCATTGATTTGAATAGCCTTTAAATTACCAGAGCCATCGTACGTATAGATGGTTTTCTTTCCGTCGAAGTCAACTTCACTGGTAATATGATTTTTTGCATCATAGGTTGCTTGCTTTACAGCACCATCAAATCGTGTTTCAGTTAGGATATTTCCATTGTCATCGTAGGTATAGCTAGTGGTCTGACCTGCTTCATTTGTCTCACTCGTCAGCCGGTTAGCTGCATCATAGGTGTTAGAGACACTTGTTCCATCAAGATAATCGATTCCCGTTGTCCTGTATTGCTTATCATAATGATAGGTGGTACTATTTCCATTCCCATCCGTTGTAAGTGTTTGCCCATTACTATACTCAAGAGTAGAAACTGCACCTGTGCCATCTACTTGTTTTACGACACGACCTTCTTTGTCATACGTGTTTTCAATAATCTTAGTACCATTTCCATCATACCAAGCAGTCATCAGGCCTTCTTTGTTGTACTCATAACGAGTTTTTACACCCGTTGAATCAGTAAAACTGGTCAAATGTCCATTGTCATCATATTCATAAGTTAATTTGGACCCATTAGGCACAGTAATACTTCCGATATACCCTTCTTCGTTCATAGAAACATTGTAAAGAGCTCCTGTAGGATCAGTGATTGCTGTTAATTGTGCATTCTTATTATAATCAAGCTTAGTAACGTTCCCTTTTTCATCTTTCTGACTCGCCAGAAGACCAAAATAATTAAAGATTTTTTCTTGATTTTCACTATCTGTAATATGGTATTCTTTGACAGTGTATTTTTCTTTTCCATTGCCAAAATCGGCTTCTTTTGTTTCTTTATCTTTCACTGACAGAGTTAAGTCGTAACCTTCAGGCGCCACATACTTGTTGCCCTCTTTTTTAAACTTTAAGATACTGCCATCGGTCCGCGTATAATAAAGATTGCCTTTTTCATCACTGGTTACCTGCTCGTTGTAAGCAAACGACCAACCTCGACCAAAGAGACTATTATAATCTGCCCCTTTAGAATTGTATGAACGGGTTATCTCGAAGTCGCTAGTAAAACTCGGAATCGATACATCGGTACGATCTAAATAAAAGTTCCCAGTGTTTAGGTTAATTGGTTCGAAGCCAAACTCACAGTGAAGACCTCGCCCCATTAGTAAACTATCAATATCCTCTTTTGTTCCATCAGAAAGCTTTGGTGGATTATAAGGTTTATCCGCATTCTTTTTCGGATTACGAATAAAGAGTGTATTATTACTCAAAAGGAGCATATCCTGCACACGATTATCATAAACAATTTGTGCCAACGGAACGCCATAATAAGCTGCTATTTTAGGCAGAGTATCATATTGAGTAACCTTATAGACAACGAATTTTTCGCTATTCTTCTTTCCACTGCTATTTCCATCCTTTTTACTCTCAGCGTCTATCGTATAAACTTTATTAAAATCAGGACTAGTAAAAGGGATTCCAGTTTGCCAATTGGATAATTTGTCTCTATATTTGGTTGTTCCCTTTGGAAAATATGAATCAAACAAACTCGAATTAGGATACTTGTAGGAATAACTTGCATAAGACTGTCCGCTATAGCTCTTTCCTGCGTCACTCAATTCGTAATCGACAATCGCTCCAGGAGTAGTTAACCCATCTGAAAACACCCCTTGAAATTGCAGCTTCCCGCTTTTGTCTGTCAGCATCATGGAACGAAGAGCAACAGAAGTATCCTTAAGTGGATAATTTGCATCAACCGGATCAGGAATCGACCAATTAATCGTCATACTTGGTCGTTTGTCCGGAGTGAAGTCTACCTGTCCTGGGCCACCAGTTGAATAAGTTGTATAGAAGGCTCCACCATAATCATTTTCATTAGTTGCTTGAACAACGATTCCATAGTTTGGACTTGTTCCTTGAACCCAGCTGTTTACCGCATCTCGAATATCAAAACTGTGCATTCCATGCTTTGCCGAACTAATCGCATTTTCACCTGTGGGTTCTTGCGATAAACCTACAGAATTATCCCAAGTCAATGCGTTAATATCAAAATCCTGAGTAAGCTTGTAGCTGGAAAACGTTGCATTGGTTTGAGGATACTGGATATATTGGTACAAATTATAACTAGCATTATCGATTTTTGCTTCTTTCGGAATCTTCGAAAAATCATAGTTTACTTTGGTATAGATCCTGGTACGACCTACGTCCTTAGCATTCCATATACCGGTCATTGCTTGTGTGATATATCCAACATACCCATAGCCACGTCCCTGATAGGTTCCATGAACAGAACTGGTTACCGTATCAATCAGGTTTTCAGTCGGAACCGTTACTGTAGGATCGATTCGAACAGGATATGCTCGATTCGTATCCTTAAGCCATTCTTCACTTGCGTCAATTGTCAGTTCATACTTATCTTTTTGTTCTTTTAAGCTTAACTGAATCTCATCACTCGTTTCCCCAGCATTATCGATCATTACAGGTGCAGACAATACAAACAGAACTTCCTTTTTCCCTTTTCTAGTAATAATAACCTGATTGTTTTCTACAGTTGCTGAGTATTTATCAGAAGAAAAATAGTAAGTAAACTGATGCTTCTCTCGCCATTCCTCCAAAATAATTTCTTCTTTGACACCATTATCAGTAATTGTATACTGGACATCATCTGCTTCATCGACATTGTTGTACAAAAGAGCATTTTCTTTTACTGTGGCATTTTCATAGGTCACATCTTTAGGAATTAACTCTAATGTATCTTTTCCTTTAGAAACTTGAATCCCTTGATTTTTATCTACTTTACTAGGCAGCACAACATCTACTGGACTACCGTTCGGTTTAAAGACTGTTTCATTACCTTTATTGTCGGTTATCAGACTTAAATCAACAGGTATTTCCGTTCCCTCGTCATCTTTGTACGTTTTTACATCTCCACTGATATAAGTGATGAAATGTGTTTCATCCACTTTATAAATTTGTTCTTGTCCATCTACTAAAATCGGTTCGCCATATTTTTCTCTTAAAGCTTCTTCTTCGATACTGTTCTTTTTCTCTTCTACTTCTGGTAAGCGAACCTCATAGTCTTTTGGTTCTTCAGCTTTATTTTCCGTTGACTCTTCCGGTTGGGTTTTAACTTCCTCTTCCGACTGCTCACTAGAAGACTGACCTGTTTCCTTTACCTCTTTAGTAGAAGGAACCTCAACTGAATTTCCTGCATCAGGAATAACAGATTCCTGAACACTCTCAATCGTATCCTTGTAATAATTTTCTGCCTTGCTTTGATCAACGGCCTCTTTAATATCCTCCGCATATGCAATGGGCATACTCCCCATTAACAAGCTTACCAACATGACATGCTTAACAAAATTTCCTACTATTTTCTTCATACCTTTACCCCTAACAAAATTTTTAAGATCGGATCAATTCCTTATAAACAACTCCTATTGCAATAACTAAGTCAGCAATAAACATCGCTAACGAACCCATCATTGGGAAGGCCAGACTAATCCCTATAGATATACTTAATAGTAGAAATACACCCAGTAACATTTTTTTTAATAATGGATTTTTCCAACTAAAGGGTTTCTCTAACAGGAGAGTGAGACAATAATAGATAAAAGCAAACCGTAAAATTCCTTGTATATAAGTGGTCACAACCCAAATGAAGCTCTTCACCCATTCATAGCTCATGGCTGTGGACCGATAAATCCCCTCTCCAATTAATCCAAGGGCAACTCCAGAAATTAGAACCACCAGTACGTAATTTCTAATTGCTACGCGTGCCTTGTCCTTGGAAGAAACGCGTTTATAGAACTGGTAAAACAAAATCAGCAACAGGCCTAAGCCTACACTTATCGTTAAAACACCTAAAACATAAAATAGATTGGCGTTCCTGTTAGCATCAAACATAGAAACCAACAGCTCATTTAAAAATAAGTAATTGCCCATTCCATAAAACATCAAACCTAAAACATACATAAAAAAATAGAGTCTTTTTGGCGCTATCTTTAATTGATTTTTAAACTGGTCTTCTTTCTCTTTCAATCGCGTGAACAACAAATCTTCTCCCCCCATCTTCCGCATCACAAGTAGATAAAATTAATAACCTGTCAGTAGTTTTTCTCTTTAATTCACGATAATTCCCACCTAGCTCTACAGAAAGCTCTTTGATTTGCCCAAAATAAGCATTTACGGCATTCTTATTTTCTAGATGAAACGTATGATAAATGTGTTCATCGGTAAAACTGTATGCCGCAAAAACCTCATAAGAGATCTTTTCCTGCTGTGTTTGGACGGTAACTCGCTTATTTTTGTTAAAAAATTCAGGATCCGCAAAGTATGATAGTGTGCCAAACATAGTCCCATCCTGTGTGGCATGACCATAAATAATAGTTGCCAAATCATTGAAATCCTTTGCATTTACTCGTTCTGTAAAAATTGCGCCATAGATCGATTCGTTATGATCGACATCATGGCTAAGATAGTAGCTGTCATCAGTTGGATGCTGTGCAACAGGATAATCAATATTCGTATCCTCAACATGCAAGTATGCATAGACTTCTTTGTCGTTGCTGAGAGAACTAAGCGTTTTTTCAGAAGCTGCCTCCATTGACAACTCATTTAAGTGAGTCACCTTAACCCAACAGAAACATAGAATGCCTAGTATTAAAATAAAAGTAAGGAATCGCTTCAATTAATCACCTCTCCTTCAAAGTTCATTTGCGAAGAGACCAACAAATAGCTCTTCACTTTTCGTCATTTCACCAGTAACCATTAAAATAATGCAGCTTATTTTCAAAACGAAAAAATATAGTAACTACCAACAAACTTCATCTCCCACCTCTTTCAATTTACTCACTATGCACGAAACAATCTGTACAAAAATATAACTCATTGATTTCTTTTGCTTTTTCTCACACCCGCAAGTTATTTGCGTCATAAACGCTGAAATATCTACTCAAACACAGCCTCATTTTTTGTGAAATCAGTAGACCTGCCACTCTTCATTAAAAAAAGTAAAATATTAATAAAAAGGGCATATTAATAAAAGTATAAAATATTTGGGAATAAGAAGAGGTTTTTCATCATAAAAGACTCTTTTTGGTTCATAATCGGTAGTATAATGAGATTCTTCTCCCTCTCAACTACGAGGTTCAGATGAAATTATTCAACACTAAAAATAAAGATTAGAAGTTTTTGCTGTACAAAAATAGTATATAAATAAATCACATATAACTTGCCTGCACTTATTCAATCTTTTGGAAAACTCGTACAAGTCAGAAGTATCAAAAGTACTTTTGTATTGCTTAATTTCTTGAAAATCTACTTTTTGAACAAACAATTTTCCAGAAAACATACCTGATTTTCAAACAGGTTTAAATAACCTTCGTTTTCTATTTCCTTCCCATTGACATTTATTCAGCTAGCCTTTAGACTGTAACCTACAATAACTAAATACGAGATGCCTCAATCAATGAGGTAGAGGTCGCGAAGCTTATTAATCCTGTGGAGTGCAAGAGACATGAAGAAGCAGGTCTAGGAAGTTTCGCCGAAATGTACAGAATTCTCTTTTTGTTCTGTATGTTGGGACGCAAGCGAATAACTTGCGGACTGTCTTAGCAGTGATGCTAAGTTGCGCTATGTTTTGTGAGAGGAACATCTTATAGTTGCAAGCGGCCTTTGTTTTCTGGCGGCTTTTTTCTTTTTGTTGGATTTACTTCGCAAGAACAGGCACCTGTCTCGTTTATCATAGTAAAGGGGAGAAAAACATGAACAAAAGATTTTTTTCAGTTATCGCATTTATCGCTTTGTTTGTATCATTTCTAGGTCTGCCGCTGGTGTCACAGGCAGATGATAAAACACCAGAAGGAGAACTGCGGGTCGGCATGGAAGCCGGCTATGCTCCATTTAACTGGACGCAAAAGGATGATCGCAACGGCGCGGTCCAAATCCAAGGAGATAAATCCTATGCGGGTGGTTACGACGTCGAGATTGCAAAGAGAATCGCTGATAAAATGAATCGTAAGCTGGTCATCGTTAAGACTGAATGGGATGGCCTGTTGCCAGCCTTACAATCAGGCAAAATTGATGCCGTTATTGCAGGGATGTCACCGACGGAGGAACGACGTAAGGAAATTGACTTCTCTGATGATTATTATGAATCACAGCTAGTTATTATTACTCGCAAGGATTCCAAATATGCAAAAGCTACTTCCTTAAAAGACTTCTCTGGAGCAAAAATTACTGCCCAGCTAAGTACGTTCCATTATGGCGTTATTGATCAAATTCCCAATGTAAACAAACAGCAGGCCATGGATAATTTCCCTGCTATGCGAGTTGCCCTAGAATCAGGTACGATTGATGGGTATGTCGGTGAACGTCCTGAAGGGGTCACCGTTGAATCAGTAAATCCAGATTTGAACATGGTAGAGTTTCCAGAGGGTCAAGGATTCCAGACTAACCCAGAGGACGTGCAGGTATCTGTAGGTATGCGTAAAGGTGATCCTTTATTATCCGAAGTAAATCAGGTTTTAAGCACTATTTCTGCTGATGAACGTACGGATATTATGGATCAGGCGATTAAAAATCAGCCGGCTAGCGAAGAATCTACTACAGAAAGCGGCAAGCAAGAAAATGTATTTGTCCGTATCTTGAAACAAAATGGCATGATGTTCTTACGAGGAACAGGTATGACTCTGTTGTTAGCAATTGTTGGTACGACTGTTGGTACTGGAATCGGCTTGTTAATCGGGGTCTTTCGGACTATACCTGAATCAAAAAATAGCGCCAAACGCGGTATGCAAAAGGTGGTTGGCTGGCTGCTGAATGCATATATCGAAATTTTCCGCGGTACACCAATGATCGTTCAATCAGCCGTTATCTACTATGGAATTGCGATGGCTTTCGGAATCGACTTGAACCGAACCGCCGCTGCTTTGTTTATCGTTTCAATTAACACCGGAGCGTATATGTCTGAAATTGTCCGTGGTGGTATCTACTCGGTTGATAAAGGCCAGTTTGAAGCAGCTCACGCGATTGGGATGACTCATGGACAAACCATGAGTAAAGTGGTATTGCCACAAGTATTGCGCAACATTTTACCGGCAACTGGTAATGAATTGGTAATCAATATCAAGGATACTTCTGTTTTAAGTATTATTTCTGTTTCTGAGTTGTTCTTCCAAGGGAAATCCGCGGCTGGAACCAACTATCTGTTCTTCCAAACCTACTTCATTATCTGTGTAATTTATTTTGTCTTAACCTTCTCAGCCACTCGTCTATTGCGCCTTGTCGAGAAGAAAATGGATGGCCCAGATGCTTACGCACGTTTAGAAGAAACCGACGTTGCAATTGAAGCAGACAAATAATTTTAGGAGGTATTCTTATGGACAGCATTATTCAAATCGAACACTTGAAAAAAAGCTTTGGCGATAACCTCGTCTTAAAAGATATTAATATGACCGTGAATAAAGGCGAAGTTGTGACCATTATCGGGGCATCCGGTTCTGGTAAATCAACATTCCTGCGTTGCATTAATTTACTAGAAGCACCGACTGGCGGGAAAATCCTTTATAAAGGTGAAAACGTCTTAGCGGATGGCTATAACCTGCCAAAATATCGTACTCATTTAGGCATGGTTTTCCAATCCTTTAACCTGTTTAACAACATGAATGTTTTACAAAACTGTATGAGCGGCCAATTAACGGTGCTGAAACGCAACGAGGAGGAAGCTCGCAAGGTAGCGACTGAAAACCTGGAAAAAGTTGGAATGGCTCGTTTCATTGATGCTAAACCAGCTCAATTATCCGGTGGTCAAAAACAACGGGTGGCCATCGCTCGTGCATTGTCAATGAATCCTGAAGTAATGTTGTTTGATGAACCAACCTCTGCCCTAGATCCAGAGATGGTTGGTGATGTGTTAAGCATCATGAAAAACTTGGCAGAATCTGGCTTAACCATGGTCGTGGTAACTCACGAAATGGCCTTTGCCAAAGAAGTTTCTGACCGGGTCATCTTTATGGATCAAGGCTTGATTGCTGAAGAAGGCTCACCAGAGGACATCTTCGTTCGACCAAAGGAAGCCCGTACCAAAGAATTCCTGCGTCGGGTACTTCATCCAGAACCATAAAGTTAAAAGGAGCTTGATCATTCGATCAGGCTCCTTTTTTTGCAGGAAGTATCTTATGATAATACTCATCCGCCTTGCGATATGAAACGACCCACAAGCCAGATACCAAAAAGCGTCCCAGCATGCCGACTGCCGGATAAATAAACACGCCAGCCAATAAAATTAAATTAATAATCATTGACAAGCGGCTACGTTTATCGCGGCTTAAAACCTTCACTACATGACTATTGGGATCATTGGCTTGAATCACTTTTTTTGAAAATATGCCGAATGAAAAACTCCACATCCCATAAACCACTACATAAGCCAGCTCAGGCCAAAATTGATTGGGATTACGACCTACCCAGCTGGTAACTGCTGGACACAGCGTCAGCCAAAACAGCCAGAAAATATTGGCCCAAATCACTCCATAATTTATTTTCTCTGCCATCTGCATAACGCGATGATGATTCACCCAAATCACCGCTACAAAGATAAAACTAACTACGTAGGCTAATAGTGTGTTAAATATACTATAAAGAGATGCAAATGTCGGCGGATCTGGAATCTGAATATCTAAGACCAGGACGGTCAAAACAATTGCGACCACTCCATCAGTGAATGCTTCGAGTCTTGATTTTGTCATGTTTATCACCTTCATGCACAGCATACACGAAAAAAACATTTCCTGCATAAATTTAAACTTTTATAGCGGTTTCGTACCTATAAACTGACAGTTTTTAACAAATAAAGTACAATGTAGACAAGTCTCGGCTATTAAGCCTGTAAAGGAGGAAAATAAGATGCTTTATGAAGAACTGATGCTTGATTCATCGCTCCTTCTACGTTTTAAAATTTTCCACTATTTGAATCAATCCAGTATGCAAATTTTTCCAGTCAACCAATTATCTGATGTAATGGATTTGAACTACCAGCAAACAGTAATTGAATTAAATGAAATTGATCAAGAATTAAAAGATATCCATCCAGAGCACGAAAGTATTATGATGCGGGCCGGGAAGATTAATTTAGATAATCTCTCAGCTACTGTTGATGAGTACCGTTATCATTTATTGAAACAGTCTGTGCCATTCCAATTCATCTTATATTTTTTAAATGAAGAGATACCTACAATTAAAGCTTTTTGCGATGAATATTTTGTCAGCCGCTCCACTATTTCCCGTAAGATCAATCGGTTAAAACGCTATTTAAAAACCTTTAACTTACGTTTTACATACACCGAAGCAGGAATGTCTGGAGATGAACGACTGATTCGAATTGCGCTGTTTGATATTTTATGGTTAGGAACTCGAGGGTTAGATTATCCTCTGGAAGTCAATCAACAATTAGTAGATCAATCTGTTGAAACCTTTCAATCCTATTTTCCGCTGTCTCGTACCTATTTCGGCGTGCGGGAATTACGTTTATTCGCGGGAATTTCCCTACTGCGTCTAAACAAACAACATTTCACTAAATACGATTCACGCTACAATTTCTTGATGAAGGACAATCCTTACTACGATTTTACTTCACTAGGAAAAATTATTGACGTGCCATTAACCACTAGACAATTAAAGGGTGAGACCAGTTTCATTTATTTTCTGGCTCATTATGCTCCTTTTTATACTGTTCGTGATGACAGCAGTCTGAAGCAAACGATCCATGATTTTGATACTCGGCCAAACCCGGTGAATGCTTTTGTAACTGAATTTCGCCGTTTTGGCAAAAAGGCTCTATTTCCAGACAAGCCAGAGATTTTGGATGATCCATTGATTATCGGCAATCTGTTAAATATAACTTTTGCCTACTATATCTTCCGGCAACCCTTTCCAAATATCATGAGTATGGTGTTTAAGCCGAGTCAAAATCAGTCTTATGGTGAACATGTAATAGAACAAAACATTATGAATTTCATGCAAATAGTCGGTGAAAATCCTGACTATCAGTTCATACGTCCCGTGGGTGTACTGCTAGGAAAATCCTTCAAACACTTACTGATGCCCAGCTTCAATCAATTTCCTTATGCTCAGAATTTAAGGCTTGGAATTGCTATGGAGCATAATGCCATGTTTGTTCAGGAACTGTACCACTTCTTGGAGGACCTGCGCTTTGTTCAGGCAGAACCTTATGATGCTTCCTTGAAGGAGGACTATGATTTAATCATCAGCTCTTCCATGCTGTTAAGAAGCGAAAAAACGAAGCTGCCGATTTATGTTCTCGATCATAATTACAAAGAAAAAGATCTCATCCCTCTATACACGAAGCTGCGAGAAATTTATGGTCAGAAAAACCGGGCAAATGCGAAGTCATAAGAAATCGTTAAAGAAAAAGAAAAATTCAACGAACAAAATTCATCGATTTCCTATTCTTTGATCATGATTCTGTCACATTTAGCTTGTATTATATAGACATACCAACAAACAACCCTAACACTTTTTCATTTTTTAACTCCTTGCCTGCCGGCCACCCACCGGCAGGCTTTCTTGTTGTCGATTCTGTTTTTTGCAGATTATTAGGTCAGATTAATCCATTGGCTGGGCTTGTTAAAATTCGGAAGAAAAGTCAATTTTCCAGAAACTTAAAGATATATGATGAAGTTTATTAGAGCGTTTTTTTGATATTGACTCTATTTCTTATCATTCTGAGGAAAAATGAGTTTTTCAGAACCTATATAGTTAAACTCTTTTCAAGTTTTATGATTTTCCAATACTTCGTTCACAATTCTTTCACATTTTTCTTGTATTGTATATGTATACCAACAAACAACCCTAACACTTTTTCATTTTTAACTCCTTGCCTGTCGGCCACCCACCGACAGGCTCTTTTTTTAGCTATCTTACTCTCACAGGAAATAATCTAGAAATACAAGGGATCATTAAGTGTCTGTTTGCAAGCCAAGAGCACAATTATATCGTGAAAATTGCATAGCACGATTTTTTTGCAAGTTTTATGGTTTTCCCATACTTCATTCACAATTCTTTCACATCTTGCTTGTATTATATAAATATACCAACAAACAACCCTAACACTTTTTCATTTTTAACTCCTTGCCTGTCAGCCACCCACTGACAGGCTTTTTTGTATTTTTATTAATTTGATTTCAATATATGCAGAAAAATTGATAACATCTTTCAGTTAAAGAAAAACAGCAACTATGTCATAGAAACATTTTTAAAGTTTTCCAACACTTCATTCATAGTTCTTTCACATCTTGCTTGTATTATATAAGTATACCAACAAACAACCCTAACACTTTTTCATTTTTAACTCCTTGCCTGTCAGCCACCCACTGACAGGTTTTTTTAGGTGTTTCTAAAGTTTTTCTTGCCTATACGATTTTTCAACGTTTGTCAAGACTAAATTCATGACTTTTTCACATTTATCTTGTAGTATATAAGCATACCAACAAACAACCCTAACACTTTTTCATTTTTTTTAACTCCTTTTCCCGTCGGCCACCCACCGACGGGTTGTTTTTTTGCCAGTCCAACTTTTTACAGCTTATCCTGCTCGATGCAAATTCTAAAAATATTCCATCATCTCAGCTTCATGCTGTTTAGTTGGATGGTAGGCGTTCGATATTATTTTCAGTTTAGAAGGCTCAGGCCTTATTTTTTTATCTAAAAAACCATTTCAGCACAAAAAAATGGAACCAGTTTTCTGATTCCATTTTGTCTGACTTATTTATTTTTTAGTTTCGAAAAGTGGACTGACTGGTTTGTTTTCATGAATACGTTTAATTGCATCCCCCATCAATTCACCTACACTGATTTCGTCAATTTTATCGATTTTGCGATCATCTGACAAATAGATTGAATCAGTTACTACTAAATGTTCAATTGCAGAGTCTTGGATACGTTGCATAGCAGGGCCGGATAACACAGGGTGCGTACAAGATGCATAAACTTGTTTTGCTCCTGCTTCTTTTAAAGCATTGGCTGCTAAGGTAATGGTACCGGCTGTATCGATCATATCATCGATAATCACACAAGTTTTACCATCAACGTTTCCGATGATGTTCATTACTTCCGCTACGTTCGCTTTTGGTCGTCGTTTGTCGATAATCGCAATCGGCGCTTTCAAAAATTCGGCCAATTTACGCGCACGAGTTACGCCGCCATGGTCAGGAGAGACAACAACTACATCATCGCCGCAAACACCTTGTTCAATAAAGTAATTAGCGATTAAAGGTGCCCCCATCAAATGATCCACTGGAATATCAAAGAATCCTTGGATCTGTGAAGCATGCAGGTCCAATGTTAACAGGCGAGTTGCTCCTGCTTTTTGGATCATGTTTGCAACTAGCTTCGCTGTAATCGGTTCACGAGCACGAGCTTTTCGATCTTGACGTGCGTAGCCATAATAAGGCATTACTACGTTAATAGTTTTTGCACTTGCACGTTTTAGAGCATCAATCATGATTAATAGTTCCATCAAATTATCATTTACCGGACTACTGGTTGACTGAATAACATAGACATGCGCACCACGAATACTTTCTTCGATATTGACCTGAATTTCGCCATCGCTAAATTGCGTTACTGAGCTTTTTCCTAACTGCACACCTACAGCATCAGCAATTTTTTCTGCTAACGGACGATTCGAGTTCAAGGCAAAGATTTTCAATCTTGGATCAAAATACTGTTTTGACATGGGTCCCTCCACTTTCTTTTTGCATACGTTACCGATTATATACTATTTCAAGTAAAATACTAGTCATTTTTCTAAAGGAAATCAAGCTATCCAGCTCAAAATTTAGAAAGGAATATGGGATGCGTAGCCTTCCTTGTTCACTTGTCTAGCTCGTGCGATTGCCATATCTCCACGTTTTACGTCTTCGGTAATCGTCGATCCGGCAGCCATTACACTGTGATCCTCTATATTAAGCGGTGCAACCAAATTAGATCCAGAGCCGATAAATACATGGTCACCAACCGTTGTATGGTGCTTGTTCTTACCATCATAGTTAACAAAAACAACTCCGCAGCCGACATTAATATCTTGACCTAAGGTGGCATCTCCAACATACGTTAGGTGGCCAACTTTAGTTTGTTCACCGATGGTAGCTTTTTTGGTTTCTACAAAGTTTCCGATATGCGCATGCTCACCGATATCTGATTGAGGGCGTAAATGAGCATACGGTCCTACATCCGCATTTTTGCGAACAATACTTTCCTCAACTACTGAAGATTTAATTTCAACATTGTCTTCGATCGTGCTGTCGACAATTTTCGAATGGGCACCAATTACACAATCCGCACCAATCACTGTCTTGCCTTGTATTTGCACACCAGGCTCAATGATTGTATCTGATCCGATTTCTATGCCGGCATCAATATAAGTGCTGGCTGGATCAATAAAGCTGACACCATTAACCATGTGCATTTTGTTAATTCGTTCCCGCATGATTTGATTTGCTTTTGCCAAGGCAATGCGATCATTTACACCTAAAGACTCTTCAAAGTCTTCCGTTTGGTACGCAGCCACGGTTTTGTCTTCGCCCTTTAAAATTTCAACGATATCAGTTAAGTAATATTCACCTTGAACATTGTCGGTACCGATTTTTGCCAAAGCTTCGAACAAAGCCTGGTTATCGAAGCAATAAGTTCCTGTGTTGATCTCTTGTACCCGTGCTTCTTCCAGGGTTGCATCCTTTTGTTCAACAATTTTCTCAACGATGCCTACATGATCTCGCAAAATCCGACCATAGCCGGTTGGATCTTCTGCATGAGCCGTTAAAATCGTAGCACTTGCCTTTTTCCCTTGATGATAATCAAATAAGTTGTCTAAGGTTTGTGTTGTTAATAGTGGTGTGTCGCCACTGATAACTAGGGTCGTACCCTTTTTGTCTTTTAGAAATTCAGCTGCCTGCAATACTGCATGGCCCGTTCCCAGCTGCTCTGCCTGCAACGCATACTGACTGCGTTCACCTAATTGGGCCTTCACTTTTTCTGCGCCATGTCCCACAATAGTTACAATTTCTTTCGGGCTGGTTTCAATTACCCGTTCAATGATGTGTTCCACCATCGGTTTGCCCGCTACTGGATGCAGCACCTTGTACAGTTTTGATTTCATGCGAGTTCCTTTACCCGCAGCCAAAATAATGGCGTATCGATTTTCCAAAATAGTCACTCCTACTTTCGTAATCCTTCTCTGATTAAGTGTAGCTCACTGCGTATCCATTTTCAATTGGCAATAAAATAAGCAAGGAACCCTTGCTTATTCGTTGAAACAATTCCCTGGTACCACTGTAATGGTCTTTGTACTGGTATCGACGTCTTTTACATAAAGCAAGGAACGGTAATCAGTAATTGCTCGTTCACCCTTAAAACGTGATTCAGCAAATACAGTAATCCCTACCAATTCAGCCTCGAATTCTTCGATTAGACTCTTCATTCCGTTGACGGTGCCGCCGCCCTTCATAAAGTCATCCACGATCAAGACTCTTGAGCCACGTTTTAAACTGCGCTTAGACAGTTCCATTTTTTCAATCCGTTCAGAGGAGCCAGAAACATAATTTACACTTACTGTAGAGCCTTCAGTAATCTTTGAGTCACGACGAACAATGACAAAAGGTACGTTTAAGTAGTAGGACACCGCTTGAGCGATCGGTACCCCCTTGGTTGCTACTGTCATTACAGCATCGATTTCTTTATCTAAATATTGCGCAGCGATAATTCTTCCCACCATCCGCAGCAGGTCAGGTTGACCCAGCATGTCAGATAAATATACGTATCCGCCTGGCAACAAACGATCTTCTTCTGATAAGCGATCGGCTAATGATTCAATATATTCCTTCGCGGCTTCTTTAGTAATGCTCGGTGTGTAAACCACACCTCCGGCTGCTCCAGGAATTGTTTCTAAAAAACCAGTCCCTCGTTCCTTAAAGGTCTTTTTCACAATTGCTAAATCTTCACTGATGGATGATTTCGCTGAACGGTAACGGGCAGCAAAAAAAGTCAGCGGAATTAACGTATGAGGGTGGTCTAGTAAATACTGCGTTGTATCGATCAAACGCTCACTGCGACGAATTTTCACGTCATTTTCACTCCTATCCTAATCTATCGTTACTCATTATAAGGGTTTAGCCCGAAAAATTCGAGCATTTTCTGGTTTTTGACGGAAAAAGTTCGGCTTTTCTAATAAATTGCATAAAAAGAGAGGAGAAGCCTTCGCTTTCCTCTAATCATTTTGGTTTCTTTTTCGTTGAAACAGCATTTTCAGCCGACGAAATACGTTCATCAGCAAGAATAGACCAATAAAGCACAGCGTAATCGTTGCTCCTGGTGGAATATCCATATAGAAGGTACTGGTCAATCCGATGATAATTCCAATCAATCCGATGATCACACTAATTAGAATAACCACATTAAAGCTCTTGCCCGCACGCATTCCTGTTGCTGCCGGAACGATCATAATTGCTGAAATCAGCAGAGCACCTGCAATTGGAATCATCACTGCAATTGCCACACCGGTTACCACGTTAAAAATCATAGACATTAGCCGGACTGGCAATCCATCAACTGCTGCAATGTCTTCATCAAAGGTCAACACATACATTGGCCGTCTGAATAGGAAGAACAAAATAGCAACTAGGACGAATAAGGCGCCTAAAAAGCCAACCTGCGGCCAAGTAACCGTAATGATCGAGCCGAACAAATAAGACTGGATACTGATAGCTGAGCTGCCCGGAGCCAACTTCATCAATACTAAAGCAATCGCTAAGCCAGCGGCCATCAAAATCGCAATTGAGATCTCTGAGTAAGAGCTGTACATATTCTGCAAGTACTCCATCATAATTGCTGCTACGACCACAACCAGCAAGGTCGTCAAAGTTGGATTCAAATTTAAGAAAAATCCTAAGGCTACCCCTGCCAGCGAAACATGAGACAAGGTATCAGCCATTAGCGACTGCCGACGAATCACTAGAAAGACTCCCAGCATCGGTGCAATCCCCGCAATAAAAATCCCTGCCAAGAAGGCTCGGATCATGAATTCATATGAAAGCAGCGCCATTGAGAATCCTCCTTCCGCACTAAACGGATTTGCCGATCCACATAGCCCTTAATATCATCGTGATCATGGGTGATCATTAAAATACTTTTTCCATGCTCATGAGCACTGTGCTGCAGCAATTCGTAAAAATTGTTCCGAGAATGTTCATCCATCCCGGTTGTTGGTTCATCCAGGATAAACAAATCAGGATCATTAGCAAAAATCCGGGCCAAGCTGATCCGCTGTTTTTGTCCACCAGACAGCTCACCCACTCGTTTATGCCGCATATTCCACATACCTACGGCCTCCAAAGCTTTTTTTACATGTGCGTGGTCCCGCTCCGTTAATTTTTTGAACCATTTCCCCTTAGGATAGCGCCCTGAGTTGACCAATTCCAACACTGTGCTGGGAAAGCCAGCATTAAAGGAAGCAACCTGCTGGGGAATGTACCCCATCTGTAATTTACCCCCCGCCGTATTTTGTTTGGCAATCGTCACTTGACCACTGCTGGGCTTTAAAAGGCCAAGCGTAGCCTTAATCAGTGTGGATTTGGCTGCTCCGTTTTCACCAGTTAAAATGACAAACTCCCCCGGGTCTACATGGTAGGAAACATTTTCCAATACAGGCTCATCATCGTAGTAAAAAGAAAGATTTTCTACTTGTATATAAGACATTGTCATTTCTCCTTATTTCTTACTTAATACTTTCTTTCAGTGCGGCTAGGTTTTCTTCCATCACAGTCAAATAGCTCTCGCCGTCTTTCATTTGTTGATTCGTTAAGCTTTCCAGCGGATTTAGCACTTCCAATTTAACCCCTGTTTCCTGTGATAAGGTTTCAGCTACTTTAGAAGAAGCATTTTCTTCAAAATAAATCACGCTGACATGGTTATCATCAACGTAGTGCTTCAATTCACTCAAACGAGCAGGTGAAGGCTCCTGATCTGGTGAAACTCCTGCAATCGCTTCTTGTGTTAGGCCATATTGCTTAGCTAAATAGCCAAAGGCCGCATGCTGCGTCACAAATGTTTTGTTGGAGGCATCCGTGAAGGCTGCTTGGTACTTCTGATCCAAGTCTTGCAGCTTTTTAATGTAGTTTGCTGCATTTTTTTCAAAAACGTCTTTATCATCAGGATACTTCTTACTTAAATCATCACGAATAGTCTCTACCTCTTTGATTGCTAAGACAGGATCTAACCATACATGAGGGTCTAACACATGGCTATGGTCGTGTTCTTCTTCGCCCTCTTCTTCAGAACCTTCCATTAAAGAAATGCCCTTAGAGGCTTCAACAATTGCCGTCTTTTTGGTGTCGACAGTGTCTGTCAGGTTTTTCACCCATGTTTCTAATTCCGGACTGTTATAAACAAAGACATCCGATTCTGCTATTTTCGCTAGATCCTTAGCAGAGGGTTCATAGTCGTGAGGTTCCGTACCAGCTGGAATTAACAGCTTCACATCGCCTTTATCACCGACTACCTCTTTTGTGAATTCATACATGGGGTAAAAAGTCGTCATGACTTGCAGTTTATCGTTTTTTACAGTGTCTTGCTTCTGATTGCCGCATGCAGCCAGCAGACCTGCCGCAGCTATTGCTACTATGAAAAGAATACTTTTTTTCATTTTATTTCACACCTTTCAAATGCTTTTGATCTAAAACAATCTAACAGATGTTTTTCTATCCGTCAACTCAAAGCGTAAATTTTACGTTTTAATAAATAAAAAGCTTATCAAACCGTAAAATACATGTCAATTTATTCATATGACGAAAAATAAATATATTTGAATAGCGTTATTTTTTGTTAGCTTCAGCTGTCAAAAACAGAAAAAAAGACCCACAAGTGGATCTTACTTTAAGGTTCGAACAAGATAGACTTCATCACAGAACCCTTTTAATGCATTGTAAATATGTTGTGCCCGTGAACGCTTGTGGCATAACCCATAAACCGTGGGACCGCTGCCGCTCATCATCGCGGCATCCGCTCCATATTTCAGCATTCGGTCTTTGATTCTTTGAATAATCGGGTGTTTCTTGATCGTTACTACTTCCATCGAATTTCCCAAGTTTTCAGTCATCATCTGATAGTCCTGCGTTTCAATCGCCTTGATTAAAGCCGAGATGTCAGGATGGTATAAGTCCTCCATAACAATCTGCGAAAAAATACTGCGGGTTGAAACACTCATTCGCGGCTTCACCACCACTACCCAGCACTGGGGCATCGATGGCAGCAGTGTTACCTTTTCGCCAAAGCCTTCAACCAATGCGGTCTGACTATATACACAATAAGGAACATCCGAGCCCACTTCAGCTCCTAAAGCCGCCAGCTCTTCAATCGATAAGCCAAGCTGCCACAGACGATTCACTGCCCGCAAGGCAGCAGCAGAATCCGTCGAGCCACCGCCTAAACCAGCTGCAACCGGAATCTGCTTATGGATATGCACCTTCAATCCAGTGTCGATCTGATAACGATCCTTCACCAGCTCCAATGCTTCATACACATGATTCTTCTTGTCAGTGGGTAAGAAAGCCTTATTGGTTTCAATGATAATTTTATTTTTAGGAATTTCCTCTAGATGCAAACGATCCGCCAGATCAATACTTGCCATAACCATTGATAATTCATGCAAGCCATCTGGACGTTTACCAAGAATGTCCAAGCCAAGATTAATCTTAGCCGGCGCTTTTTCCATGATTTCCATTTTCTCACCTATTCAAATTTTTCACTAGGAAATTCTATCATAGCTCCTCGTAAAAGTATAGTTACTCCATTTTATCATGCTTTCGATATTATCGGTTGAATATTTTCTCAGGAACGCTTACGATTAAAGAAAAAGGAAAGAAGGAGAGCATTATGGCAGGACTATTTCCAAGAAAAGACTGGTTAGACGGAGAAGAGTTAGTCGGACGATTGTTGAACAGCTTTGGCGATGATCGAAAGTTAAACGTGGACGTAAAAGAGTTTCCTGAGCGCTATGAAGTGACCGCAGACTTACCTGGCTTTACTAAAGAAGAGATTACGGTTGAGTACGACAGCGAAATCTTAGCTATTTCAGCTGAACACTCGATTAGCAAAGAAGAGGATACTGGCCGCTATTTACGAAAGGAACGATCCACCACGGCTCTGCGTCGTCAATTTGTTGTAAAGAATGTGGCGGAAGATCAAATCGCTGCGGCTTTTGAAAATGGCGTGCTCACCCTAACGTTACCTAAAATTGAAGCCGATCGCCCACCCCGTAAAAAAATTGATATCCAATAAAAAATACGACCTGAACTCCTTTGGAATTCAGGTCGTATTTTTATACTTCAATCATCTCATCGGTTAAGGCGACACCCTTGTTTTTGCCCCGTCCAATCAACAGCAGCAGCTGCAATGCTGAAAATAAGAAGCTGCTGGATTTCATGTAGGCAAAATAGCGCGGCCGCCAATAATCTACGTACAAGGTTTTCTCCTCCGTTACTTGTTGGAAAGCATAGAAGGAATTCCCATATTTATAAATCAAATTCATAATCCGCTCACCTAAGAAGGAATAGGAGGTTTCCCCCACCTTAGCCAAAGGAGCCATCCCTTGATAGACCTGTTGAACTCCCTGCCGTTTCATTTCGTCCATCAGCTGAAGCTTCAGGAAGGTGGGCAGCTCTTTAGGAACATCATTACGATAACGCAGCAAATCATACGAGCTGCGGTTAGCATCGATCGGCTGTTTGGAAATGAACCCCACAATCCGATTAGCTGGGTCTCTGACGATCCCCACCTGACTCGCGTCAAGATAAGCACGGTCAAAGCGTCCGACAGAAAAATGCTTTTCCTTTTCTCCGTTTAACCATTCCTCTGAGATCTCCCGCATTTCTTCATAGACTTCATCTGGAATTGTTTTGAAATAAATGAACTGGTAACCTTCATTCGTCAACCGTTTAAATTCGAAACGGTCAGAAAAGACTTCCCTCGGATGAGAACGAAAATCAGTCACACCATTTTCTCCAATTTTATCAAAATGGAAGCCTAAATCATGCAGCAGCAAAACATAGTCATCGGAAATCTTATAAAAGGCTAACTGGTAACCTAAACGATCTGCATGCTCCAGAAAAGCAATCGTTGCAGCCTGCCACTTTTCCCGATTACCGATAGGATTTCCTAAGACAAAACACTTATTCGCTTTCGTTTGAAACCCAAAAACAATCTGATCGTTGCCATTTTCCTGATAATAATAGTACGTATAGCCTGGTAAGCGCAAATAATGGCCTGCCGCAGTTCCACCATAACGGTTAATTAAGTAACTGAACCGTTTCTCATCCCAAGTTGTTCCCAATTCTTCCTTGCCTTGAGTCAGGTACTGGTACAAAAGTGCCAGACACAAAATTGAAAGAATCAAGCCAACAATTCCTGAAACCCAGATTTCCTCTGAAGGAAAGGCGAAGTAACGATTAGGAATAGCTTCCGCTCGCCAAAATTGTCCACTGTGATAACCAGCTACTGCATAGAAAATAAACAAGATTCCAAAAATCAAACCATCGACAATCAGCGCTCCCCATGAATAAACAAAACGTTTTCGTGAAAATTCCTTACGCGATGCCCAGACAATCAGAAGGACAATCAGATAAGCAACAATTAAACGCAAAGAAGCGGTCTTAGAAACCGTATTAACAATCCCAAAGACCAACAGTACAATTGTCGGCCAAAATGCTTTACGTACTTTCTCAGCAATCCCACGGGCCAATCCCAATAGCAGGAAGCCAACTAGCAGATTCAAGGTTTGATCCAAAAAATCGAAGGAATAAGGCAGCAGTACTTCAAATAGACGGCTTAAATTCGAGAGGTTGGTAAAGGTTGATAATAGAATCATCATGATTCCGGCAAAATACACGGCACACACTAACACCGCATGAGCTGCCTTTTGTGATAAAATACGAGGCAAATTATCAAAATAACGGTTCATTCGTACACTGGTACTGGTCAAGAAGATCAGAATACCTGATAAGAATGGCAGTAAATAATAAAATACCCGATAAAACAGAATCCAAACGACTGCCTGACTTTGACTTAATCCTAGATGTCCTAACCCTAGAATCATCATGACATCAAAGGTACCAGCTCCTCCAGGAATCATGGTAAGCATCCCAAAGCCGGTGGCGATAATAAACATCGGATATACTGCACTGATCGCCAATTCAATCCCCATCAGGTGGCCCACTGTTAAAAATACAGCCAAAGCCCCCAGCCATTGACCTAATGAGGCCAAAAAGAGAATCGCAATTCGTTTGAGCTTAAACTCCTTAAATAAGGTCTTTCGGCGAGAATAAACCAGTGCTCCTAAAAGTGGCGCAAAAACACCACCTAATAATAGCCAAATGCGGTATCTTACAAAGGGGTTATCCTGGCGAAATAGAAATAAATCCAAGGCAGTAATGAAGGCTAGTATCGACAGTCCGCTCAACATAAACAAAGCAATTTTTGAGACGGTTGCCAAAACTTTTTTTCTTTCCATATTTTTGCCATAAAAACTCGCCCGCAGGCTTGCTCCTACGACCCCGCCAAATCCAGCTAAGTTATTTATCGTATTTGTCGTCCAAGCGGCAATCAGCCAATCACTGACATCCATCCGGGGACGACCTTCATCTTCTAATGTTCTAATCGCTACATAGTCATATAGGAGCATCGGGACTACACCAGCCAAACCGGCTCCTAGCATCCCTAGTAAAGACCACTGATCCTGCTGCTGAATCGTCTGCCAAACCTCATGCCAGCTCATCCCCTGGGCAATATGGGTTACTTGATTGGCCACGAAAAATAAAACAACACCAAAGAAAAGAATCTTCAATAAGGTAGCATGACGTTTAAACCATTCGCTCATGGGCGTCATACGTTTTTTCACTTGATTTCTCCTACTCATCTTTTCTATTATCGTAGCTTATTCTACCTCATTTGCCAACTTCAAACTGCCTAATTTTACGAACTTTTTGATAAAAAAATTGACAGACTATAAAAAAACTTTTTAAAAACAAAATAAGACAAAAATCACGAAGGATTTTTGTCTTATCAATTACTATTTGGCGTAATCAGTTGCGCGTGTTTCACGGATAACTGTTACTTTGATATGGCCTGGATAATCCAGTTCGTCTTCAATTTTGCGACGAATGTCGCGAACCAAGCGAACCGCTTCCAAGTCAGAAATTTCTTCTGGTTTAACCATTACGCGAACTTCACGTCCAGCTTGTACGGCGAAACTAGATTCAACTCCTTCAAAACTGTTGGAGATATTCTCCAAGTTTTCTAGTCGTCGAATGTAATTTTCCAATGATTCACTGCGGGCTCCTGGACGAGCTGCCGATACTGCATCAGCTGCTGCCACCAGCACCGAAATCACTGAAGTTGCTTCTGTGTCGCCATGGTGAGAAGCAATCGCATTGATCACAATTGAGTTTTCGCGGTATTTAGCTGCCAATTCGGCGCCAATCTCAACGTGAGAACCTTCAATTTCGTGATCCAAGGCTTTCCCGATATCATGCAGTAAGCCTGCACGCTGCGCCATTTGGATATCTTCTCCTAATTCGGCAGCTAAGACACCCGTCAGCTTGGCAACTTCTACGGAATGGTCTAGAACATTTTGACCATAGCTTGTTCTGAAATGCAGACGACCCAAAATCTTAATCAAATCAGGATGCAGGGTATGCGCCCCAACCTCGAATGCGGCTTGTTCACCGTATTCGCGAATGCGTTCATCCATTTCCTTACGAGATTTTTCGACCATTTCTTCAATCCGGGCTGGATGAATCCGTCCATCTTGAATCAACTTCTCTAAGGTCATGCGGGCAATTTCCCGTCTAATCGGATCAAACCCTGACAATACGACTGCTTCAGGTGTATCATCAATGATTAAGTCAATTCCAGTCAATGTTTCTAATGTGCGGATGTTCCGCCCCTCACGTCCAATGATTCGACCTTTCATCTCATCGTTTGGCAGTGTGACAACAGAAACAGTTGTCTCAGAAACAGCATCGGCTCCACAGCGTTGAATAGCCATTGCCAAAAGGTTTTTCGCTTTACGATCAACCTCTTCTTTTGCCCGCTGTTCAGATTCCTTCACCATGACTGTTAATTCATGGTTTAGTTCTTCCTCTGTTGTTCTCATGATGATATCTTTCGCTTCATCTTTAGATAATGATGCGACTTGTTCTAGTTTTGTTTGTTGTTCTTCAATTAGTTGCTCTACTTCTTTTTCTCGCTCGTCAATTAATTGCTGTCTAGCACTGAGTTTTGTTTCCTTGTCTTCCAGTGAGTTTTCACGCTTCTCTAGAGAATCATCTTTACGATCTAAAGTCTGTTCTCTTTGAAGCAAGCGATTTTCTTGCGTTTTTAGTTCTTGTTTGCTTTCTTTCAACTCACTTTCAATTTGTGCTCGATACTGCTGGTTTTCTTCTTTGGCTTCCAACAAAGCTTCTTTTTTTAAGGTTTCAGCTTCTTTTCTTGCTTGAATAATAATCCCTCTAGCTGAGTTTTGTGCCCCATCAATTTCTTTTTCATGACGTGATTTGGCAACCATGAATCCTAAACCAAGACCGACAATTAAACCGATGATAGCGAGGAGAATAGGAACTGTCATTGAATCCACCTCCGTACTATCTTATTTTTTTTATGTGTAGTTTTTTGATAAACGTGGTTAAAATTATCAATATGCCTACTTGCATGCGTGTGTATAGTCACACAACTTTATTCTAATGTTTGAAAGATAGGGTGTCAACTTTATTTGACGGATGCCATTGTTTTTAGCATAAATAAAATACCTGCAGAATCTTTTTAAATCCTTTCAATCTTTTCTATCAGTGATTTAAGCTGCCATAGTAGGCCTTGAGAGCTTCCGAGCACAAAAAAACACGAACGAGATAAAATAGCTCTCGTCCGTGCTCTCATTTAATCTTCTAGAGGCAGTTCTTCTTGTCCAGGCTCTTCTGCATCCTCAGGAACCTCGATTGGTTCACCGATACCATAGGCAGCACGTACACGAGTAGAAACTTCCGCAATCATATCAGGATGTTCTGCTAAATATTTCTTTGCATTTTCCCGACCTTGACCGATTCGTTCTTCCTTGTAGCTGTACCAAGCACCACTCTTGTCGATGATGTCTTGTTCAGCTGCCATATCCAGAAGTTCACCTTCTTGTGAAATTCCTAAGCCGTACATGATATCAACTTCCGCTACTTTGAAAGGCGGAGCAACTTTATTTTTGACTACTTTAATCTTAGTACGGTTACCAACGATATCTGTACCGTTTTTCAGCTGTTCAGCACGACGCACTTCTAAACGAACAGTTGCATAGAACTTCAACGCACGTCCACCAGGAGTTGTCTCTGGATTACCAAACATGATACCAACCTTTTCACGGATTTGGTTAATAAATACGGCAATCGTTTTGGTTTTGTTGATAGAACCAGACAATTTCCGCAGTGCTTGAGACATCAAACGAGCTTGCAGTCCCACGTGGGATGCACCCATTTCGCCATCAATTTCAGCACGAGGTACTAATGCTGCTACCGAGTCGATAACAATAATATCTACTGCACCACTGGATACCAATGCATCAGCAATTTCCAAGCCCTGCTCACCAGTATCTGGCTGAGAAAGCAGTAATTCATCAATATTAACACCCAAGTGTTGTGCGTATTGCGGATCTAATGCATGCTCCGCATCGATAAAGGCTGCAGTACCGCCTTGTTTTTGTACTTCAGCAATCGCATGTAATGCAACTGTTGTTTTACCAGAACTTTCTGGTCCGTAAATTTCGATAATACGTCCACGCGGATATCCGCCTACACCTAACGCGACGTCTAGAGCCAGCGAACCACTAGGAATAGTTGAAATTTGTTGGTCAATCTTATCCCCTAGTTTCATGATGGAGCCTTTTCCGTAGTTCTTTTCAATCTTCTTCATTGCAGCTTCTAAGGCTGCTTTACGATCATCTGCCAAGCGCGAATCCTCCTTATAATAAAAACATTTCAGTGAATGGTTTTCTTCGGGTCAGTAGTATTAGTTTATCGGTTTGCAGTCAAAAAAGCAAGCAAAAAACGAACAAACATTCGCATTTTAATCTTTATTTAAAATTGCGTGACGGATTAAATCTAGTCCCTTCATAACCGCGCTATGACGCACATATGAACGATCACGAGAAAAATGATTTTCCGTTACAAGAGTTTCTTTACCCTTCTGTGCCAAGGCAATGTAGACAGTACCCGGTATTTTCCCTTCCAACTCATCTGGACCTGCTACACCGGTGAAGGAAACTGCAAAATCTGTTCCTACTTTAGCTAAAGCCTGTTCTGCCATCGCTTGCGCACATTCTGGACTCACTACACCATATGTGTCCAATAAGACTGGATCAATACCCAAGAATGCTTCCTTAGTCGCTTTCGAGTAAGTAACAAAACCACCAGGGAAAACCTCTGAAACTCCCGGAATTTGTCCTAAGGTCGCTTGGAACTCACCAGCAGTCAGACTTTCAGCTGCTGTAACTGTTAACTGGTGCTCCTTCAATAAATCAACAGTTACTTCTTCCAGACTATTAGTGTCGCCATAGCCATAGAAATATTCGCCAACCTTAGCCATAATTTCGGCTTCTGCCTGATCCAATAATACCGTTGCCGAAGTATCATCTGCTGTATTGGCTGTAATTCGCAAGGTAACTTCATTTGGTTTGGCATACGGCGCTATAGTTGGATTGGATTGATTTTTAATCATTTCAGCCAGCTCAGTTACTAACAGTGACTCGCCAATACCATAAAAACGCAGGACACGAGAAGTCAATACTTCTTGTGTTGGAAATTCTTTTTGTAATAATGGTTTTGCTTGTTCTAGAAACATTGGCTTTAATTCACTAGGAGGTCCAGGCAATAAGATGTAATTGTTCTTTTCGCCTTTGTAAAGACATCCGATCGCAAGTCCAGTCCGGTTTTTCAAAGGAATACCGTCCTTTAATGTTTCTACTTGCCGTAAATTATTTGGAGTCATTGGATGCTGACGATTTTTAAAGAAGGTCATCATGTGTGCGTATCCTTCAGCATCTTGAACCAAGGGGACCCCCACATGGTCAGCTAATACATTCTTTGTTAAATCATCGTCAGTCGGTCCTAAGCCGCCGCCTAAGATGATTAGATCACTGCGAGTATCCGCCAGCTGCAGTAATTCCTCCAAGCGTCTCGGATTATCTCCGACGACTGTGTGGTAATACACCTCGATTCCTAAATCCGCCAATTGCTCTGATAAAAAGGTTGCATTGGTATTGACTACTTGACCCATTAATAATTCTGTTCCGACAGCAATGATTTCTGCTTTCATTTCATTCACTTCTTTCTTAAGATACGCAATTTCCCTTCAACTATACCAGAAAAAATAAAATTTCGGGACTTTTTTGCAGGAATTTCAATGACTTGCAGGCATCGCGGATTTTTAGGACGCAAAAAAACTGCGAAGCGCACTTCGCAGTTTCCACATTTTTACATTGAGCCTTTGAATAAGCCTGTATTTTTAGCAAAATAATCGTATCCTGAATAGACTGTAAAGAATAAGCAGACATACAACATAATTTGATCCACGGGAATGCCTATGTAATTAAACGGCACATTATTCAAATACAGCAACACAATCCCAATCATTTGGGTAGCAGTTTTGATTTTACCCGGCATAGCTGCTGCCATCACTCCGCCACCTTGTTCAACAATCAGTAAACGTAATCCCGTTACTGCTAATTCACGGCAAACAATAATTGCAATAACCCAAGCAGGTGCTTTGCCTTGTTCTACTAAAATAATAAAAGCAGTCATCACCAACATTTTATCCGCTAACGGATCGGCAAATTTACCGAAGTTGGTCACTAACCCTCTGGCGCGCGCAATTTTACCATCTAAATGGTCGGTATAACTGGCTATCGCAAAAACGATTGCTCCAACTAGCTGTGTAATCGGCAACGCTGTGTCTCCAGCCATAATCGTACCCCAATCCCACGGGGCCAACACAATAATCATAAATAACGGAATCATAAAAATTCGGATAACCGTTAATTTATTTGGTAAGTTCACTGTCTTGCTCCTTCCTTATCATTCCGCATAATTCATTTTTAAGCGAATATTCTTTTGGCTTGCTGAATTATTAGGTTGATAATCCAACGGTTCATCGTTTATTTGCACATCTGCATAACGAGCAATCCCAACAGTAATCAACGCTTCTGCTGTGTCAGCAGGTAGTTCAGTGGATTGCGTTTCGTTTGGCTGCAGGGTGTACTGATAAATCAATGCGCCATTTACTTGAACACCAATCCAGACACGTTCCTTGCCAGTAAAGGTTAACTTAACCGGAGCTTTAATTTGATCAACCTTCATTTGAGCTTCACTGGCGGTATTGTTTTCCATTGTAATTGCCATTTTGGGTTCTTTCGGCTCAGAGGACGATTCACTCGTGCTTTCCACCGTCGAACTGCTTTCGCTGGTACTTTTTGCTGCGCTTGAACTCACTGATCCCTCTACAGCCATTGAGTTGTTTGGAGCTATAATTGGTTCACCTTGATTATCCAACCACATCATATATCCTACTACCACAATAATCGATAATGCAACCAAGCCTAAAAGCACCGCCGGCAAACTCGCCTTGACGCGTCTTTTGGTGGGATGCTCAGCATGCTTATTTTTGCGGGAGCCTTCTACGGGTTCAATTTCAGGGTAGACCGGCTTAGGCTGGTCTTTTCCGTCATAAACATCTAATAAATAGTTGCCATCCAGTTTAACCTCTTCGGCATACTGGCGGATAAATGCTCGCAAATAATAATCACTTGGCAGCAAGTGAAAGTCATTGTCTTCTAAAGCTATCAAATAACGTTTTTGAATTTTCGTTTTTTGCTGCAGCTCATCCAGACTAATCCTTTGATCGATTCGGGCTTTTCGTAATGTTTCACCTATATTTATACTAGCCACTCGTTTTCTACTCCTTAATCCATCCAGCCACCGGCAACCACCAATGTAGTGCCTGTTGTATAGCTGGCTTCCTTTGAACATACATATTTACATGCCGCTGCCACTTCTTTGGGTTCGGCCATTCGACCTAAAGGAATATCTGCTGCTAAGCTCACTTTTTCAGTTGTTGACCAGTTTTGATTCATTTGAGTGTTAACCGCTCCAGGAGCTATAGCATTAACCGTAATGCCTAAGGTAGCTACCTCTTTAGCATACGCTTTAACAAAGCCTTCCTGCGCCCCTTTAACGGCACTGTAGACTGTCTCCATACTACTGCCGTGCTGACCGTAGACCGAGCTGATAAAAACGACTCGTCCTCTACTATTTTGGGCTAGTTTTACTTGCAGCTGCTGCAGTAATAAAAGCGGGGTTTTCACATGAATCTGCCATAGGCTGTCCATTTGCTGACTCGTTATCTCCGGTAATAATTCATACACCGTAAACCCTGAAGCAAAAATGATGCCATCGACTTGAAATAACTGACTCACAAAAGTTGAGATTGCAGATTCCTCTAGCATGTTTAAGGATACCACAAAAAAATCTTGCTGAGGATAACGTTGCCGCAAGTCTGAAACTAAACTTAATACTTTTTCCTGATTGCGATGATAGTGACAGTAAAGCGACCAGCCTTCCTCTGCTAGCGCATAGCAAATCGCCTGTCCAATATCTCCACTGGCACCCATCACAAGACCGTAAGGCATGCTTATCCCTCCTTACGCATATAAAAACGACTGAAAGCCTCTTCCTTAATTAACAGCTGTCCAGCTGCCAAAATATCCTCCAGCTGTACACTTTGAATCAATTCTGGCATGTCAAACAACGTCCATTCACCAAATAGAGATTGAGTAAACTGGTTCGCTACATACTCTAATGCGTTCAACGACTGGAAATACTTACCTAGCATTTTTTTCTTCAGCAATGCTAAGTTCTCTTCATTGATCTCTGTGTCTTGTTCAAAATTCAATAAAATTTTCGTCACTTCTTCAGCCAGGAGCTCAGGCTTATCTGTGTCTCCACCAAAATCGGCAAAGTAAAAGCTGCGATCTAGAGAAAATTCATACCCAAAGCTATCATCAATGATTCCTTCGTTGTATAGACGTAAATAGTTTTGAGAGGTATTTCCAACTAAAAGCTGAAGCAGTAAATCAACTGACAACTTAAAAATCAAGCGTTCCTTGTCGTTTTCTGGCAAAGAAGCAACTCCTTTAACACCTAAAATTGATTTCGGCATCGCAATTGGCATTGACTGCTCGCTCACCTTCACGATATCCTCCAAGGCTTCTGCTGGAAACTGGCGTTGAATCGGTTCTGGCGCTTCAAATTCTTTTTGCGCTTGATTTTCTCGAATAAAATCCATTAATGCTTTCGGTTCCAAGTTGCCGACTACAAATAACGTCATGTTACTAGGATGGTAAAAAGTACGATAGCATGTATACAAATCCTCTGCTGTAATTTCTGCAATAGACTCTATCGTGCCAGCAATATCAATGTGCAGCGGATGTTTAGGATACATATTTTTCAAAATACCGAAAAACTGCTGCCAGTTGGGATCGTCCTGGTACATTTGAATTTCTTGGCCAATAATCCCTTGTTCCTTTTGAACGGATTCCTCCGTAAAATATGGCTCCTGCACAAAATTCAGCAACGTAGCCAAATTCAGCTCTAGCTGATCGGTCGTTGAGAATAGATAACTCGTGCGAGTGAAGCTGGTAAACGCATTGGCGGAAGCCCCCTGTTCACCAAATTTTTGGAAAACATCGCCTTCCTCTTTTTCAAACATTTTATGCTCTAAAAAATGTGCAATTCCATCAGGAACCGTCACAAATTCTTCACCACCACGAGGAATAAAGGTATTATCAATAGAACCGTAATTAGTGCTAAACAGCCCATAAGTTTTGTGATACCCTTCCTTTGGCAGCAAATAAACGGTTAAACCGTTAGGCAAAATTTCTTTATATAAGGTTTCATTGATTTTTTCATAGACTTGCTTATCCATTTTGCTTTCCTCCGTCTAAAAAGAAGA
Source organism: Enterococcus sp. AZ163 (assembly GCF_050498925.1). Taxonomy (NCBI): domain Bacteria; kingdom Bacillati; phylum Bacillota; class Bacilli; order Lactobacillales; family Enterococcaceae; genus Enterococcus; species Enterococcus sp. AZ163. Next base: position 1,014,165 of record NZ_JBIPAO010000001.1, on the reverse strand, counting down.
TCGCTTGCAGCTGTAACTGTTTAGCAACCTGCTGCACCTCTTCTTTAGTCACCTTCTCTAAGCGTTTCAGCCAATTTTCATCCGATAATTGACTGCCAGGCAGCCATTGATCCAAATAGGCAATTTCAATTGTATTTTGCGGACGATCCAGACCTAATAAATACTGGTTTTTCAGCATTGCCTTTGTTTGCTGGAAGGCTAGATCGGTAAAATCACCTAGCTGTAAAGCCTCTAGCTGTTCTGAAACTAAACGCAGTACTTTATTGCGATTTTCGCTGTTAATCCCTGTCTGAACACTCATGTACCCTCGAAAAGTATCAAAGCTGCTAGACGCATAGTAGGCCAAGCTCTCTTTTTCTCGTACATTCATAAACAATTTCGAATGAGGAAAGCCTCCGAATAAACCATTGAAGACCAATAATGGAAAACGTTGCGCATCTTCGTAGTAGATGCCCGTTGAATAAGCCAAATTTAGTTTGCCCTGGATTACAGCTTCCTGCAGCTGTTGTTCACGAATAACATTGCTGACTGTTTGATCATAATAAATTTCTGGCGAGCTTTCTTCACGATCCGTAAATGGCAAGGCCTCAAACAAGTCTGCAACTTCCGTTTCGGTCACATCTCCTACCACAAAAAGATCCAATTGATCTTTGGTTACTACCTCTTGATAATAGTCGGCCAAGGTTTTAGCAGTCTCCTGCTTCAAATCAGCCACTGTGCCAAAACTAGGGATCTGTTGTGCTTCATCAGTAAAATAAGTCTCCTGTAATTTTAAAGAAGCCAAGGTTTGCTTGTCTTCCTCCAGGCTTTCTAAATAGCCCTTTAGGTTTTCCTTTTCTAGTTGGAAGGTCTGCTCGTCAAATTGGCCATCTTTAATATTAGGATAAAAAAGAACCTCTTTAAACAGGTCCACCGCTTGAGCCAATATCGTTGGGTCATCTACATACTTTCCATTTACAACACTGATTCCAAGATTCATCCAGTGCAGATTTCCTTTACGTCCAACACTCAAGCCAAAACCTGCTCCATAAAGCTCCGCTAAATGAGCACTCAGTTTCGTTTGATCAGGATAATTCAGTGAATTTGTCTCTAATAAGTTCGCTAATAGTGTCCGGGTCGTCATTTTTTCTCTGTGCAGCCGCGTTGTAAAGCGTCCGTAAATTTGAATCGTTTTATATTTTTTCGTCGGTAAGACGTGAAGCCGAATGCCTTTTTTTATTCGAATCATATACAAGCTCCTTTAATTGTCATTACCTTCAATTATAGCACAGGAAAATGGGTAAAGCTGGCATTTGCTATAGCAAGCCTTTTGTTTCATCTTTTTTAGGGAGTTCGCTATACTAGTTAATGTAAAGGTAAGGAGGAATAACATGATTAAAGAATTCAAAGACTTCCTAATGCGCGGCAGCGTGCTTGATTTAGCTGTTGGGGTCGTTATCGGGAGTGCATTTACCGCTATTGTAAATAAAGTTGTTGAGGGTCTGATTACCCCATTGGTCGGCTTAGTCGTTTCGTTATTTACACGAGGTCAAAATTTGGAGGATGCCGTTTCAGTCTTAGACTGGTCACCAGTCAAGGGTGTAACCTTTGCTTTTGGCGATGTCGTTAGTGCTATTATTACTTTCTTGATTACTGGTTTTGTCTTGTTCTTAATTGTCAAAACAGCCAATAGAGCAAAAAAATTAGGCACCAAAGAAGAAGCAGAAGAAGAATTAGCAGCACCAACAGCAGAAGACTATTTGGCAGATATCCGCGACATGTTAGCTGAGCAAAAGCATCTCCAAGAAAATACCAGCGACAAAGATAAAATGGAATAAGCACCTAAAAAGCGAGCTTGGGATCACACCAAAGCTCGCTGCTTTCTAACATTTTAGGCAAAGTAAAAACCACGGAGCATTTCTGCTCCATGGCTCTTAGACTGCTTCAGTTAAAAATTCAATTTCTACTGTACGTGTTAATACATCGGAATAACTATAAGATACCCGTTCAAAAGAATTTTCTTCAGGATCCAAATCGACTACAAACACAGATGGATAGATCTCTGTTAGAATTCCTCTGCGTTGTGTTTGACGTTTTCTGCCTGTTTGAGCGACTAGTAAAATCGGACTGCCTAAGCGATCTTCTAAGCTCTGCTTGATGGTTGCTAAAGTTGTTGGCATACAGTTCACCTCAACCTACAGTATAACAGAAAAAGATGAATTTTACAATGTTATCATAAAAGAAATTGCTTTGCAAGCCTTATCAACACCCGCCCGCTTTGTATCCGGTTACAAACAATCTTTTTGATAATATAACTCTTTTTTAAGTTTTCTTTTGGCACGCCCTAAAGCACTCTCGGCTTTTGCAAGGTCTATTTCTAACTCCTTTGCAACCATTGCAATATCACTATCATTTATGTAAGCATCAAGCATTCTTGCTTCAAGTAAAGAGTACTCAATCGTAAGATTATTGAGTATTTCTCGAACAATCATCCTTTCCTCTATTTGCTCATTGTAAACTAACCGTTGGGCAAGATACCCTACACCTTCTCCTTCTACCGAAATCGTATTTTTATTACTTCGTCTTTTTTCCGCCTCTTGTTTGCGCAGTTCACAAACAATCCGGTTTTTTAAAACTCGTTTAAAGTAGAGTCCGAAGGTTGCATGGCTGCCATGCTGATAATTCATGATTGAATCATGCATAGCCAGCCTTCCTTCTTGCAGCCAATCATCCTCATCAAAGATTCGTATGTAGTAAACCTGTTGCATCGCATACACAACACCCTTATAAGCGGAAAACAGTTTTTCAAACGCTTCTTCATCACCCAGTTTTGCTTTTGCCAACCAATCTTTTAATTCTTCCAATTCCATTTAACCACTCCCTCCTGAATAAAAGGATACCTGATTTTTTTCAGATTAGAAGTGGTTAGAGAAATACTTTTTATTTTTGACTCAATTCGTCCCTTTTTTGGGACAAATCTTGTAATTGTCGCTCGTTCCAAGGAGAATTCCGGCGAAAATCAGTAAATTGCGTGTCTTTTGCATCGCCTAAAATAGTTTCTTCCATTTTTTTGAGATCCTTGTACAATTCACGAGCAGAGGTCCGCAAAGCCCCCTGCGAAAAAACAGTCCACTGCTCAGCTAAATCACTAGTTGCCACTGTAACCTGAGTCAAGCGATCATTCAGTTCGCCTGCAGTACGTTCGATATAGCTGTCAGCAGTTTCATCCTCTTTGGTAAAGACCACTGTCAGTTGATACTTTTGATAGCTTTTCTGAATACCAGGAACCAGCTGGGCATCAAATACTACAATTATTTCTAATCCTTGGTATTTAGCATAGTTGGACAGACGATTCAGCAATTCCTCACGAGCTTCTTCCAAATGATCCTGTTTTTTTAGGGTGGAGAGTTCAGGCCAGGCACCGATCATATTGTAGCCATCCACTAACAGCAGTTGCTTTTTCATTAGTAGCCACTTCGCTTTCTGAGTACTTCGTACATTAAAAGACCCGCAGCAACCCCAGCATTTAAACTTTGAACATGTCCCGTCATTGGAATAGTCAACATTTCGTCAACTTCTTTCTTCAGACCTGCGCTCATGCCCCTGCCTTCATTTCCAATGATCAAAGCAATGGGACCGTCCACCTTCCATTGATGATAAGCCGTTCCGTTCATGTCTGTTCCGAAAATCCAGTAGCCTGCATCCTTCAGCTGCTTGATGGTCTGACTTAGATTTGTTACTCGAGCGATCGGCACATATTCTACTGCACCCGTCGAAGCCTTAGTTACCACTGGCGTAATCCCAACGGAACGATGCTTCGGAATCACAACGCCATTTACTCCGCTGGCATCTGCTGTTCGCAAAATTGAGCCAAAGTTATGGGGGTCCTCTAAGCTATCCAATATCAATAAGAAGGGTGCTTCAACAGCTGCGGCCTGTTCCATCAGCTCATCTAAGGTTAAGTACTGATAAGGTGTGATAGCTAACAATATTCCTTGATGGACTCCGTGATCACTTAAGGTGTCCAGCTTTTGCTTAGGCACCCATTTGACTGGAACTGACTGAGTCTGAGCCAATCCTTTCAACTGTTCGATTTTTTCTCCACGGGCATCTTCTTGTAAAAATAATTTGTTTCCCCGACCTGCCTGCAATGCTTCTACCGTAGCGTGGTGTCCGAAGACAAAATTTTTCTCTTCGTTATTGTTTTCTTCTGGTAAATTTACCGCTTTTTGCGGCTTACGTTTACGTTTCTCTTTCATCCAGTTCACCTACTTTCTTAATACACCAACTCATTAATTCTTCTAAACGCTCTTTTTCTCCCAGTAAATGCAGATACCCCATTACCGCTTCAAAACCGGTTGACATACGATAGGTCATTTTATCGGTATTTTTCGCTGATGTATAGCTTTTCGCATTCCGACCTCGACGATAAACGCCGTGCTCTTCCTCGGTTAACAGATTGACCTCTTCCATTTCATGAATCAGCATTGCTTGGGCTTTAGCCGAAACGTAACGAGTAGCCATATGATGTAGTTTGTTGGGGCGAGTTTGTCCAGAAAGGACTAGAAAATCTCGCACATAGCTCTCATAAATAGCATCTCCTACATAGGCTAAGGTTAATCCGCTTAGTTGTTTTACATCAATCATTAGGCTCTTCTCCAACGCGTACCCTGCGGTGTATCCTCTAGTATAATTCCTTGATCTTTCAGTTGATCACGGATTTCATCGCTGCGGGCAAAATTTTTGTCTTTACGGGCTTGATTACGTTCAGCAATAAGTTGGTCCACTTCTTCGTCTAACAGTTCAGCTGTCTCAAAGGTAATACCAAAAACAGCCAACAATTGCAGAAACATTTCCAGACCATGCTGTATGACAACAGCAGAAACCTCAGCCTTTTCAATGTATTGATTCAACCATTTAGCCAATTCATAGACCACCGTAATTCCATTGGCTGCATTGAAATCATCATCCATTTCTCCAATAAACCTTGCTTCCAAAGTCTGGATTGCTTGAATATTTTGTTCATCATCTGCTAATGTGTCTACTGCAGTTTCTTTACGGAAGTTAACATTCTCAACTGTATTCCGCAGCCGTTGCAGATTAGCTTGTGCATCCCTTACTGTCGCCTCACTGTAACGAATTGGACGGCGATATTGAGTAGTTGCCATAAAAAAGCGCAACACCTGCGGATCAATTTCCTTCACCATATCATGAACAGTTACAAAGTTTCCCAACGATTTACTCATTTTTTCATCATCTTCGCCAATAGTTACATACCCGTTGTGCATCCAGTAATTGGCAAACTTTTTGCCCGTTTTTGCTTCACTTTGAGCAATCTCATTTTCATGGTGAGGAAATTCCAAATCTTGTCCGCCACCATGGATATCAATGGTATCACCTAAATGCTTGGTTGCCATGACTGAGCATTCAATATGCCAGCCTGGACGACCTTTACCCCAAGGGGATTCCCAAGAAATCTCATCTGGCTTGGCTGTTTTCCAAAGTGCAAAATCTAATGGATCTTCTTTTTGCAACTGCTCTGCTCCAGTTCGTTGACTGGCTCCGATCTCTAATTCATTAATTGATTGATCACTTAATTCACCGTAGTCTTTAAACTTGCGCGTACGGTAATACACATCTCCATTTGATTCGTACGCATAGTCTTTTTCAATCAATGCCGCGATAAAGTCAATGATATCAGGAATATGATTGATTACTCGTGGATGCAAAGTTGCCGGTTTAACATTTAACGCAGCCGTATCCTCTTCAAAAGCCGCAATAAAACGATCCGCTACTTCAGGAGCAGTAATTGATAATTCTTTCGCAGCTTTGATAATTTTGTCATCAACATCGGTAAAATTTGATACATAGTTAACTTCATAGCCCCGATATTCAAAATAGCGACGAATAGTATCAAAAGCAATTGTACTGCGTGCATTTCCAATATGAATGTAATTGTAAACGGTTGGTCCGCAAACATACATGCGAATTTTTCCTTCTTCAATTGGATGAAACACTTCTTTTTCTCGGGTCAAGGTATTATATATTTCAATCATGTTGAACCTTCTTTCCATTAATTTTAACTACTTTAGCTGGTACTCCAACTGCCGTAGCTTGATCAGGGACATTGGCTAAAACAACAGCACCCGCTCCTATTTTTGCGCCAGCTCCTATTTCAATGGGCCCTAATATTTGGGCATTGGCCGAAACAAAGGCTCCCTTACGAACTGTTGGGTGTCGTTTCCCTGTATCTTTACCTGTTCCACCTAATGTTACACCATGGAACATAACAACCCCTTCTTCGACTTCTGCTGTTTCACCAATCACTACCCCAGCACCATGGTCGATGAAAACTCCCGAGGCAATTTTGGCGCCAGGATGAATTTCAATTCCAGTTAAAAATCGCCAAAACTGAGAATGAATCCGCGCCAACAAGAACAGGTTTTGTCGATAGAAAAAATGGGACAGCTTATGGAAAAATAAAGCATGTATCCCAGGGTATGTTAACACGACTTCCACACTTGACTTAATGGCAGGATCATTTCGTTTGGCAGCATCTATTGCTTCTTTCCACCATCCCATTTTAATCGCTCCTTTATACTCAGACAACGAAATTCCCTTACTTGCAACTACCAAGAGAACGACCGTTAATATGTTCGAGCAGTAACAACAAAAAACACGCATCATTTGAGTTTCCTCAAAAGACGCGTGTTCACGTGGTCCCACTTTTGTTCGCAGCTTTGCTGCCTCTAACGGGTAACGTCCGTTTTTACGTTTTTGACTACCATTCTTTCGTCAAAACCACTCCAAGATGCATTTCACAGGCTAATCCCTGTCTGTTTGCACCACCCACAGACTCTCTAAAAAGGATTTTTTCTGCTACTTCTTCTTTTCGATGTGTTTACATTACTTGATTTAAATGTGCCAAAGCCTTTTCCTTACCTAACAATTCGACGGTTTCAGGTAATTCAGGTCCATGTGTCACACCGCTAACTGCGACGCGAATCGGCATCCAAAGGTTCTTGCCTTTGATACCTGTTTCTTTTTGAACAGCTTTAATGGCTGCCAAGACACTTGCAGCATCTACAGTTTGCATGTCTTCCAACTGCTCTTTAAAAGCACTTAAAACCATTGGTACTGATTCTTGTGCCAAGACTTCTTGAGCAGCTTCATCTAGTGCCGGATGTTCCTCAAAGAATAATTGAGAAACTTCTACGATTTCTGCAGCAAAGCTCATTTGCGGCTGATACAAACCAACTACACGCTTCACCCAGTTTTTACGCTCTTCACTTGGATTTTCTTCTACTTTACCTGCTTTAATTAAAAACGGCAGACACAATTCAGTCAACGCAGTTAAGTCCATCTCTTTGATGTAATGGTTATTTACCCATTCTAATTTCTTTTGGTCAAAGGCAGCTGGAGATTTGCTTAAACGTTTAGTATCAAACATTTTAACCAATTCTGCTTGAGAGAAAATTTCGTCTTCACCAACTGGCGACCAGCCTAATAACGCAATAAAATTGAACATTGCTTCTGGCAGGTAGCCTAATTCGCGGTACTGTTCGATAAATTGCAGAATTGATTCATCACGTTTGCTCAATTTTTTGCCTGTTTCACTATTAATAATCAAAGTCATATGCCCAAATGTTGGTCGAGACCAGCCAAAGGCATCGTAGATCATTAATTGTTTTGGTGTATTGGCAATATGATCATCTCCCCGCAAGACGTGGGTGATTTTCATCATGTGATCATCTACTGCTACCGCGAAGTTGTAGGTTGGCATACCATCACGTTTTTGAATAACAAAGTCGCCACCAACATTATCTGATTCAAAGTTGATTTCGCCTTTTACCATATCTTCAAAGCTGTAGGTTGTATTGCGCGGTACACGGAAACGGATAACTGGCTCTAAGCCCTGTGCTTCTTTTTCCGCTTGCTGCTCAGGAGTCAAGCTTGCACATTTGCCGCCATAATGAGGCATTTCGCCGCGGGCACGCTGTGCTTCTCTTTCTACTTCTAATTCTTCTTCTGTGCAATAGCATTTGTAAGCTAAATTGCTGGCTAATAATTGATCAATCAGCGGTTGGTAAATTTCTTTACGCTCCGACTGACGATAAGGGCCGTATTCTCCAGGCTTGTCAGGAGATTCATCCCAATCCATTCCCAACCAAGCCAAGTTTTCTAGCTGGCTTTTTTCACCATCTGCAATGTTGCGCTTTTGATCGGTATCCTCAATACGAATGATAAATTCACCATCATTGTGACGGGCAAATAAATAGTTGAATAACGCTGTCCGGGCATTTCCAATGTGTAAATGTCCAGTTGGGCTTGGTGCATAACGCACACGAATTTTTGACATGTGAACTCCTCTTTCCCGCATAATTAAGCAGATAATTGCGCCTGCTTTACTGCTCAAATTGTACAATCAATCGGCTGTTTAGTAAAGGGTCAATCCTTTTTCCCCTCTTGATACTCAATTTTCTTTTCAGGAGAATCATCCTTAATGTTGCGATTGGAATGGGCCGGCTTGGCAAAGATCATACGACCAGCCGCTGTTTGTAGGGCACTCGTCACTACAACTTCAATATGTTCATTCATGTAATGCTGTCCATCTTCAACTACAACCATCGTTCCATCATCCAGATAAGCTACCCCTTGCTGACGCTCCGTACCAGCTTTTACTAGTAGGACATTCATGTTCTCGCCAGGGATTACTACTGGCTTCACTGCATTAGCTAAGGCATTAATGTTCAGCACAGCCACATTTTGAAATTCTGAAACCTTATTTAAGTTGTAATCGTTTGTGACAATGACACCGTCTAGCAGCTTCGCCAATTTAATCAGTTTACTGTCGACTTCATTAATATCCTCAAAATCACCATCGTACATTTCTACTACAATACCGTCTTCTTTTTGCAAAGAATTCAAAATATCTAATCCACGGCGTCCTCTTACTCGTTTCAAACTGTCCCCAGAATCAGCAATGTATTGCAATTCATATAAGACAAAATTAGGGATCATCAATACGCCTTCTAAAAATCCACTCTTTGCAATATCGTAAATCCGGCCATCAATAATCACACTCGTATCCAAAATTTTATATTTATGGAAATGATCATCGGCCTTACGATCCAGTACTTCACCTTCAGGGTTTTCCGTTTTTTTCGTTCGTGGGGTAAATATTTTCTTCCACTCATCAATCCGGGTAGTTCCCACCCGAAAGCCCAAATAACCTAAAAGAATCATGATTAAAATCGGCAGCGCACTATTTACAAATGGAACCGCCAGATTATAAAGCGGGTTAGTTACAAACAGGCCTAAAGTCAGACCAATGATTGCCCCTACCGTTCCAAACAGTAAATAAGTTAAGCTGAATTCGTTTAATTGTTTCTCGATTTTTTTTACTCCAGTTGTAATTGGTTCAACGAGGGCTAAAGATAATAATGAAAAAATAATTGCGCCAATCAAGCCGTTCGTCAAAGAATTATTTAACCAGAAGTTGTTTGTTTGTCCAATTGCCATCCAAGCTGCCGGCAGCAAAGTAATCCCCATGCTGATTCCAACTAAAACGATAATGACAGTTAATACACGTTTTTGCATAACTTCCCTCCTAAGTAGTCATTTTTTCTAGCAAACCCTGTTATTCTGTATCAAGGTCTGTTAAGAAATTCACTTTAACACCTGGACTGATGACTTGTATTGCCAACAGTCTAGGCAGATAAATTGTTGTTTTATTTAAATACTTTTCGCAGTGTTTCTCCTAAAGTAGCAACCGGGATCAATTCGACCCCTTTAGGTGCTTTCCAGTCACCCATGTTATTTTTAGGCAGATAAACTCTTTTGAAGCCCAGTTTCTCAGCTTCTTTTATTCGTTGCTCTATACTATTCACTCGGCGTATTTCACCAGTCAAACCGATTTCACCGATGAAACATTCTGTAGCCTCAGTACCTTTTTCTTTATAGCTGGAAGCAATCGCTACCGCTACTGCCAAATCAATTGCGGGTTCGTTTAATTTTACCCCGCCAGCTGCCTTTAAGAAAGCATCTTGATTTTGCAGCAACAAGCCCGCTCGTTTTTCCAAAACCGCCATGATTAAGGAGATTCGGTTAAAATCTAACCCAGTCGTCGTACGTTTGGCATTCCCGAATACAGTCGGCGTGACTAATGCCTGAACCTCCACTAAAATCGGACGACTACCTTCCATTGCTACCACTATCGCCGATCCAGTTGCTCCTTCCAGCCGTTCCTCCAAGAAAACTTGAGAAGGATTAGCTACCTCAACCAGTCCGGTTTCTCGCATTTCAAAAATGCCAATCTCATTGGTTGATCCGAAGCGGTTTTTTACCGCGCGCAAAATACGGAAGCTGTGATGCTTTTCCCCTTCAAAATACAAAACGGTATCCACCATATGCTCCAGCATTCGTGGACCAGCAATATTACCCTCTTTGGTTACGTGACCTACGATAAAAATCGCAATACCATTTGTTTTGGCCAATTTCAGCAATTCCGCGGTGGTCTCCCGCACCTGACTGACTGATCCTGCTACGCTGGAAATGTCTGGTTGCGTCATCGTTTGAATTGAGTCAATAATAACAAATTCTGGTTTGATCTTTTCAATCACACGACTAATTTCACCCATGTCTGTTTCCGGATATAAATAAAAGTCTGTATCACTAGAACCTAAGCGTTCTGCTCGCAGTTTGATTTGCTGCGCACTTTCTTCTCCTGAAACATACAAAACTTTTCCACCCGTAGCTGCCAGCTGATGAGAAACCTGCAGCAGCAAGGTCGACTTCCCTATTCCAGGATCACCACCGATTAATACCAACGAACCTGGCACCACACCACCACCGAGCACCCGGTTTAACTCAGCTAATTGGGTCTCAATTCTCGTTTCCTTTTTGAAAACAACATCTTTTAACAAGGTTGGCTGGGCCTTTTCACCGGTTAAGCTAACTCGATTGCGCCGATCCTCAGTATCTTGAACGACTTCTTCCACCATCGTATTCCAACGGCCACAGTTGGGACAACGACCTAAATATTTTGGCGATACATAGCCGCACTCTTGGCAAATAAACTGTGTTTTGGCCTTTTTCGCCATGGTTCACACCTCTTTAATTTTAACATAAAACTATTTTTTTGGATGCTGATCAGAAGAGCCGAATCCGCCTGTTCGTTCATTTACTGCACGGTCATTGTCTGCTTTCAAGAAAGGCAGAAAAATTCCTTGGCCAATTCGTTCACCTTTTTTAATCGTCACATCTGTTAAACCAAAATTCGTAAATTGGAACATAATATGCCCTTCGTTATCTGGGTTATTGTAGTAGTCGCTGTCAATCACGCCTACCCCATTACTTAAACTTAAAAAGCGCTTCAAAGGATTACTCGAGCGATTAGCTAATTGCAGGTATTCGTCCTCTCCCATATACGCCTTAATTCCTGTCGGTACCAGTACTGGCTTAACCAGTTTTTCTTCTGCATCTGCTTTTCCAGTAACCTGAGCCACTAGTTTTTTCCAAAATGTCGGAATAACAATATCTTCAGCCGATTCAAAATCGTAACCAGCCGCATTTTTAGTTGCTCGCTCTGGCAAATTAATACCTTTAGCTTGATAGTTCGTAACTACTTCAAATCCTCTTTTTTTCATAAGACGCTCCTTTAAAAATCATAGTGTTATTCTACCATAGAGAACGTACGTTTATGAAAATGTTTTGCGAAAACTATATGGAAATTTAGTGAATCTTAGGGATTTACTCTCAAGTGAAAAAGAGCAAGTCTATTCGTTCTGCTCTCGTAGGGAATAATTCGGATCAAATTCATCAATTTCAATATAAATATACGCCTTCTTGTCTGGCAACAAACTGCGAATCTGCCGTTCAATTTCATTAATTAATTTGTAACTGATTCCCTCATAATCATCGTTAATATCCATCTTAGCTGCAATCAGTACTTCTTCAGGACTTAAATGGACCGTTTTTACATCAATTAATCGTTTCACTTCAGGGCGCTGGAAGGCCTGTTGGATCTTCGCTAAATCGTTTTGAGAAACACTTTCCCCCACAATTAAACTGTAAAATTCTCGTGCCAAAAAGATTGAAGCAAACATCAATAACAGCCCAATCAATAATCCACTTAAAGCATCAAACATCGGGTTGCCGGTAAAAGTAGTCAGCAGTGTACCAATGATCGCCAAAACCAATCCGATCACAGCACAAAAATCTTCTGTAAAAATAATCAATATTTCACTGTGACGGCTCTCATGCAAAAACCGAAATAACGGTAACTTTTCGGTATTTAACTCATGAATTTCCTTTAAAGCAACACGCAGCGAGCTTCCTTCAACTAAAATACCAAAGACTAAAATGACTAAGACAATCCATGAATTCTCTACTTGATGATTCGGATGGAATAATTTCTCCAAGGCCTCCATTACACCTAATGCGCCCCCGCCAAAAAACAACATAGTAGCTACAATCGTGCTAAAAAAATATTTTGCACGCCCTTCACCAAATTGATGCAGGTCACTTTGCCCACGTTCCGCTCTTTTATCACCAAAAAGCAGCAGAATTTGATTGCTGCAGTCGACTATACTATGAATACTTTCATTCAACATCGCAGCACTGCCGCTGATCGCATAGCCTACAAATTTACTAATAGCCACTAAAATATTCGCAATCAAGGCTGCTAAAATAGCTGTTGGTCGCTGCTTATCCATACTCTCATCTTCCTTCTATTTCAATTCTTGCCCTCAGTATATAACAGAAAGAAGCTGAACCCGCAAATCGGCGCTCAGCTTACTCGTTTACAATTCCGTATAAAAACATATCAATCGCTGCAGGAAAAGAATTTCCCTGCTTATCATATGTATCAGGCTGCAAATAGGCTGCTAACAAAATGAACAACTGCTTCACTGCAAGTTCTACCTGAAGTTCTGGACGTAAGGCAACTCCTTCTTTTTTCAACACTTCAATAAAAGGTGCTTCATAAGAACCCTGCCACAACAGATATAGTTCTTCTGCTGACGCCTGTGATAAAGCATAATGCATGTCGTGCATCATCATGTAAAAGTCGAAGGGATGCCGCTGCCGCAAATAAACCATCATTTCTGTCAGCTTTTCGGTTAACGTCGAATCGTTTTCCTTAGCTAACTCTCGCAGCTGCAAACCAACCTCTTCTGACAAGGAACGCATCACAGCAACATAAATATCTTCCTTCTTTTTAAAATGATAATATAAATTAGGCTGCGTAATTCCCAGTGCGTCAGCAATTTGTCGGGTCGAAGTAGCCTCGTAACCTTGATTCATAAACAGCCGCTCAGCCGTTTCCAAAATTTTTTGGTACATGGTTGGGTTCACGATTTAATCGACTCCTTCTGCCGACTAATTTTTTGCAGTTCTTTGCGAATCGCTTGAAAAATACGCAATTTTCTAGCCTGCTTTACTACATGCCGCTGAGTGAATACTTGGTAGTCGTTTTCCCGAATCACCTGCAGAATTTCACGATAAAAATAACTGGCAGCCAACAGCGGTCCTCGGCAATCTTCATCAATCCAAGGCATCATTGTCAGTCCCTTTTGATAGCTTTCTTCAGCCCGCTTGGCTTCGTATTCCCATAATCTGGCGAACGCCTGCGTTTGACGATGCTCTTTGAGGTCCTCTTGCGTCACGCCATATTCGGCCATTTTATCTTTTGGTAAGTAAATCCGTCCCTCGGCTTCATCCTCGCCAACGTCTCGCAAAATATTGGTAATTTGCATAGCTTCGCCTAATTCCTTGGCCTCTTCAACAATTTTCACCCAATCCTTTGAAAGGATCGGCAATAACATCAGACCTACTGAACCAGCCACATAATAACTGTACTCTTCCAGCTCTTGTTGCGTTTCAGGCTGGGTGAAGTTCACGTCTCTACGTTGCCCTTCCAACATGTCATAAAAAGCCTGTATATCTAACGGATAATGTTCAAATACAACAGCCAATGCCCGCCACATAGGCTCGTCTGGACGCTCCCCTTTTTGAAACGCCCCTAATTGCGCCTTCAATTCAGCCAGCTTTTCTGGATTTTTTTCAACATCAATTGCATCATCTGCCCGTCGGCAAAAAGCATAAATAGCATACACGCTCATAGCTTTTTGCTCCGGCAATTTTGAAAAGGCAGCATAAAAACTTTTTGAGTGATGCTCAATGATACGCTCACAGTAATCAAAATCTGCTTGGTAGCGTAGAAAATCAGCAACCAGTTTATCGGTCATCACGAACCAGCTCCTCTACTGCTAACTTGGCACTCTGCATCACAATTGGTACTCCCGCACCTGGATGGGTACTGCTGCCGCAAAAATATAAACGGTCTGCATAATCAAACTTATTGTGAGGACGATAATAGTTACTCTGTTTTAACGTTGGTTTTAAGCCAAACGTCGCGCCTCGATAGGCATTAAAATTATCGGCGAAATCTCTTGGTGTATACTGCTCCTCAAAGACAATATGCTCATCAATATCTGAAAAGACGGTTTCCTGCTTGATTTTATTTATCACATGATTGCGGTAAATGGTGCTGGATTCCTCACTCCAATCCGAAAACTTAGACAATTCTGGTACTGGAATCAGAACATATAACGCTTCATGACCTTCCCTAGCCATTTCGGGATCTAATAGACTTGGCACGTATAAATAGTAGGAAGGATCCTCTGGCAGAACACCTTGATCAAAGATATCGGTAATATTTTTCTCGAAATCTCTAGCAAAATGGATGGAATGCAGTGCTTCTACATCATATTTTTTATCCAAACCTAGATAAAGCAAGAAGCAGGAACAAGAATATTCCATTTTATCAATTTTTTGATCCGTGTATTTGCCACGGTCTTTTTCATTAGGCAATAAATGCTTCATGGCATAAGGAAAATCAGCACCACAGACAATTGCATCTGCTAAAATCCGTTCTCCATTCACCAGTATGCCTACTGCCTCTTTATTTTCTATTATAATTTCCTGTACTTCCGTGTCACAATAAATCTCTCCACCCAGTTCCTCAAACAACCGTTTCAACCCTTGGGCTAAAGTATACATACCGCCCTTCATAAAATGAATGCCATACAACAGCTCAATCATCGGAATGATGGTATAAAGTGATGGGCCCTGATAAGGTGAAATCCCAATATATAACGTTTGGAAGGCCAGCGATTTGCGCAGTCGATCATCTTTTACAAATTTAGAAATCGAACTATAAGCATCCCCGAAGGTTTTTAATCTTAAACCATTTAAAAGTGATTTAGGATTGTAAAAATCCCAAAACGAACGGAAAGAGCGCATAATAAAGGCATCCTTAGCAATAAGGTAGCGTTTATATATATCCGCTAAAAAGGCAAAATAGCCCTGAGCATCTTCTTCAGAAATCCCTTCAAGCATCTTTGTTAATTCAATTAAGTCAGATGAAAATAATAACGGATCATCATCTGAAAAATACAATTTCAGCATCGGATCAATTTTTTCCATTGGAATATAATCGTCAGGATTTTTGCCGCAAAATTCAAACACTTCTTGATAAATATCTGGCATCATAACAATGGTGGGGCCTACATCAAAGGTAAAACCATCCTTTTTGATCTGATTCATTTTTCCGCCGACTTGGCTATCTTTCTCATAGAGCTGAACAGCATAGCCCATTTTTTGCAATCTTACCGCAGCAGTAAGTCCTGCGACTCCTGCACCTATTACTATTACCTTCTTCATTGTCATTCTCCTCCTTTTATCATTTTATAACTTATCAATTGATAAGTAAAAATATATAACTGAAAAATATGTCCACCAATGGTCTCCAGGAACATAAAAAAGCTGATTACTTAGCATAATCAGCCTTTTATCTAGTCTACTTTTTCTTTGAGCCAACTAATTAATCGTTGGGATACTTGCAGATTTTGGTCATCAATCGTTGCCTTTCCATCACCCTTTTGAGGTCCATAAGAACCAAATCCTGCATGATTGCCTCCGGGAATTTCTTGATAGTCTGCGTTTGCTGGCAATTCCTCTTTCGCCTCTTGATAAGCTTTCTGATTCAATACCTTATCATTTTCCCCAGTCAGAGACAGTACTGGTACCTTAACATCAGCTAAACTTCCTTTTTCATCAGGATAACTAGCTAAGAAAAACACTCCTGCTAAATCCTGTTGGTGCTCGACTGCAAAACGACTAGCCATTACGCCGCCCAAAGAATGTCCCCCAAGTACATATTTGCGATCTGGCTGCTCAGTTAACACCTTATCTCCGCGATTCGGTGCTAATACCGCTAAATCTAACGGCATCTTTACTATGTAAACCGGATAGCCCGCTTGTGCTACTTTTTGAGCCCAAGGACTATAGCTCCCTGGATCAACCAAAGCGCCGGGATAAAAAATAATTATCGGCTTCGTTTCATCCTCTGAGGGAAAATACAACCAGTCACTGTCATCCTCCGCTTGATTCGTTACCTGCTGTGCGCTGCTAGTAGGAGAATACGTTTGTGTTTGCAAATAAACAAACCCACCTGTTAACACGACAACCAGTCCAATGAGCACTATTAGAAGAATCTTTTTCCATTTTTTCACTGCAATCGTTCCTTTCTTTCATTTCCATTCCATAATACCATCGGATGCAGAAAATTTTGCAAAAGTTGCTTTAAGAAACTATCAGGAAACCTCAAAAAGACCAATTGTCATCATTCTCAGACAACAATTGGCCAGCGGTTTCTTCAATTCCTAGCCTTGGCGGAATAAGTAAATCTTTGTCCAAGGAGTCATAGACTTAATGTTGGACATATTATTATGTGGGAATGTGCTATGCCAGATTCTATCATGATTCGGAGTATTTCCCCAGAAAAAGCCAAGATGACAATCATAGTTTGGTTTAGAATAATCTGGTTCAAAATACAAAATATCTCCTTTTTTAGCTAACCCGCTTTGCAGCAATGATCCTACTGAAGTAAATGTTTCGTACTGAACATTTTTAGTCAAGGCATCTCGCCAGTTGTAGCCGTTAGCGACTCCACCCCAAGCATTAGCAACATTGGTAATAGCAGCCAGATTACCACCAGCTCTTTTAATTACACTTGCGATAAAACCGGTACAGTTCATACCAGGTCCATTGCCATTAGGATCACCGTTAGGACTCATAGAAGTACTGGCATTGCCTGTCAAACCCTTGAAAGGGGTATATAAATAATAACGATCATTTTCATGTTTAGCCAATTCACTGACAATTTGGTCACGAGTGAGTCCAAAGAAGCCTGAAGCCCACTGAATAACACTTTCTGGTTGAAAAGGAGTACTATACCAGCCAATTCCTTCATAACGCCAGCCCTGATTTCTTAAATTGTCTCGTTCATTACCGTTTACGGTGTAGTGATGGGCTCCGACGCCCCCATTAGGATTGTATACACGATAAACTGGCATTCCTGAATCTAGTGTGTGCCAACCAATTCCTTCATAACGCCACCCGATTCCTTTAAGCATATTGCGTTCATTGCCGTTCATTGTATAAAAATGTTCACCTGAGTTAGGATTATACAAGCGATATACTTCAAGCCCGGATAATATCGAGCGCCAACCGATTCCTTCATAGCGCCAGCCTACCCCCTTAAGCATATCCCGCTCGTAACCGTTCATCGTGTAAAAATGTTCGCCTGAATTAGGATTATAAATTCTATACACGGGTACATCTTGTACGACTGCTCGTTGTTCAGCTGCTCTAGCTTTGGTTGGTACTTCTGTTGTTTGAGCAGCTGCTTTCATCTGCTGCGGCACTTTTACTGGTGTCTGAACAGGTTTAACCGGCTCTTGTCTGTTGGCTTCAGGTGCTTTTTCAACTGGTTGATTATTATTTGTTGTGTCCACTTGATTGGTTTGTTCTTCGTTTACAGCGGGTACTTTTTCTTGATTCTCCTCTTGGCTATTTTGATTTGATTGATTTTCCTCAATCGGGGCTCCCGCTTCAGTTGAATCATTTTCCCCTTCATTCAGTGGTGGAGTCGAAGGTTCCACATTTTCAGCAGGTACTTCTGGGGTAATAATTTCTTCTCCCTTTGTATCTGTCTCTTGGTTATTCTCCGCAACACTTGAAGGCGTTTCCATTTCTGCTGAAGGATATACCGGGCTGTTTTCGATAACCGTCGCTTCACTTACAACCTCAGAAGCAAAAACAGTTTCGTTTTCTTGCGTATATAATACTGCGGAAAATAACAATCCTCCTACGATCAGCAAATATTTCTTATTGCCTTTCTTCTGCATTCTAAAATCCATTCCTACACCTCCTAATTTTTCAAAAAAATAATTCTTATCTTGAATAAATTTTAAACTATTTGATTTACTCTTGTCAAAGAATCTTGATCATTTATGATAACATTTTTTTCTATTGGTTTTACAGAGTAATCTATAGCATTTTAAAACTGCTGATGATAAAATAAACAAAGTACTTCTGTTACTTATAATTTATGTTTCAATAGATTACGGAGGAGATCATACGATGAAAAAGAGTGTTTGTTTGTTATTTTGTACTGCTTTTCTTTCTTCAATCTTTTGGGCAGGAACGGAAAGCCTAGCTATTGAAGATTCTTCGACAACTGAATCAACTGTTGCAGAAACCCAAGTTTCCAGCGAATCAGAAACTTCTGAGAACCCCGTTGCCTCTCCAGCACAGGCAGCGCCTTCCGTAGAAGTCAATGCAACTGCTGATCAGTCAACAGATATGGCTGAACCCTCTATGGCAATGACACCTACTACTTTTGCTGCAGCCCAAACGACAACCGGAATTCCCATGTATCGGCTGTATAATCCCAATAGCGGGGAGCATTTCTACACAGCGAATGGGATCGAAAGAGATCAAATAGTCAACGCTGGCTGGTATTATGAAGGAATTGGATGGTCCGCTCCGACTGGCGGCCAACCCGTTTACCGACTTTACAATGCAAATGCAGGAGATCATCATTATACTTTAGATGCGAATGAACGGGATCATCTAAAAGGGGTTGGTTGGCGTTATGAAGGAATCAGCTGGTACTCACCCGCTAGCGGACAGCCTCTTTATCGGCTGTATAATCCTAATGCAAAGGCTGGATCTCACCACTATACCTTGAATGGTGCTGAAAGGGATAATCTGCAGCGAGCTGGATGGCGTTATGAAGGAATCTCATGGTATGCTGTTGGTGGAGCCGTTGGTGTCAGCAACAATGTTCTGCTTAATGCTCCTTATATCAATCAAAATACGGCTGGGATGCCGATGGGTTGTGAAGCAGCCTCCCTGCTGCAAGCCTTACAGCTGAAAGGGTACGCTAAAAATTACAATCTAAAATCCTTCATCAAGGAAATGCCGTTGGCTAGTGACAATAATCCCAATAATGGATTTGCAGGTCAACCAGATAAACTTATGAACAATGTCTATCAATCCATTTACCCAGCACCGCTAACTAACTGGGGCAGCCGTTATGGTAAGGTTGCAAACATCTCAGGTTCTTCTGTTGGAAGCCTTAAGCAAGAGCTGCGTAATGGGAATCCAGTTGTTGTTTACGTAACATTAAATTTTGAGAGCCCTCGCTATGGTAATTATTTCTGGGGAACAGGAATAAATAATGCTCATATCATGACCTTAGACGGATTTAATGAAAGTAATAATACGTACCATGTATCTGATCCTAACGCTGGAAAATATTGGATTTCTGGAGCAAAATTTGAAGCCAGCTATAACTTGAAAAAGTTTGCTGTAGTTGTTCGCTAAGACAACAGCAAAAGACCTCGCTAAATTATCAGCGAGGTCTTTTTTGTTATTTTTAGGGAGAATTCGACCTTGTTTTTGCTTACTAATCAAACTCCACCATATTTCCGCGAAATCTTAATGGTAAATGACCCATTTGAACCTTCGAATTGGTCCGTTCATTAATGGTCACTGCGGATAAAAAAGCCCGCCATTGACTTTGAATCTCTTGTTCTTCCACCGTTTCTTTTATATTTGGACAGTCACTATCTTCAATGAGAGTGACTGCTCCATGATCAATCATTGCCAGTAAACGGTGGGTTTCATCATAGATCATCATTTGTTCGTTAGGGTAACGCTCCGCAAAATGCGGACATAAAAATGGTAATGAATAGTGTTTTGGTGCGATCTTACTAAATAGAATATTGCCGACATATTCAAAACGAACAAAGCCCGTAAATAGATGGACTTCCCCCAATAATGTTTTGATGGCCTTTCGCACAGCCAAAACTGCAGGATGACCTATATAGTTTTCCAACGAATCTTTAGTTCCTAAAGCAATTTCAATAGCATCCAATAAGGAACGCTCCTTGTTGGCTAAAGTAGCATAAAAACCGGTTTGAATAAATTGAAGGTTTTCAGCAGTTAAGCGTTGTTGCAGTCGACGGTAGATTTTTTGAGCCCTGGCTTCGTTAGTCGTTGTCCATTCACCCATGAACAGGCTTTCTGAAGCGGTCTCTGGTGTGAGAATCAAGACTGGAAAGGCTTTACGGGAAAAGGCCTGATCCACTAAGCACAGGAAGCCATAAAAACTGCCATCATACTCCCAGGTTTCTGTTATTTCCTCCATCTACTCACCAACTTTCTTTAGCATGTTCAAAGCGTTCAACGTCGAACAATGATAACTGCTCTGCTTTATTTTGAGTATTTAGCTGCTTCAAAGTCTGATATTGCTTGGAAGAAATCAACGAGGTAATGACCCACTCAGGATCACGAATCAGTCCAGCAGGGGTTTCGTGATTGCAGGCAATAAAATACTGCGCCCTTTTTATAACAATCCCCAGCTTCTTCAAATCACTCAAATGCAGGCGATAATATTTCCGGGCTTTTACGATATTTTGAGCACTCTTAGGACCAATACCAGGTACTCGAAGCAGCATATCATAAGAAGCTGTTTGGACATCTACCGGAAAACGATCATAATTTTGCACAGCCCAATTGGCTTTAGGATCAAGATACAGGTTGAAATTGGGCTTGTCATCCGACAAAATCTCATCTGCTGAGAATCGATAAAAACGCATCAGCCAGTCTGCTTGATATAGGCGATGTTCCCGCAACAACGGTGGCTCGGTCGTAACAGCCGGGAGCAAAGAATCCTGATTTACTGGAATATAAGCAGAGTAATAAACTCGCTTCAGCTCATAACGTTGATACAAATTTTCAGCAATTTTTACAATCGAGCGGTCACTTTCTGGGCTGGCTCCAATAATCATTTGTGTTGACTGACCAGCAGGGACAAAGCTCGGACCTTTTCTAACAGCAGGCAAAAAGGCTTCTTCCTTTTTCTTTGTAGTAATCTGCTTCATAGGTTTGTATAAAGCGTAAGGATCTTTGTCCGGTGCCAGCAGCTTCAAACTTTCTCTAGAAGGTAATTCTACATTAACGCTCATCCGATCCGCTAAAAAGCCCAGCTCTTCAATCAATTTCTCATCAGCACCTGGAATGGCTTTAACATGAATATAGCCGCGAAATCCCTTTTCCTCCCGTAAAATCTTTAAGGTTTTGATCAGCAATTCGCAGGTGTAATCGACATTTTTGATAATAGCTGAACTAAGGAACAATCCCTCGATATAGTTCCGCATATAAAAATCCATCGTCAAATCAGCTACCTCCTGCGGTGTAAAGGTAGCACGTGGAATCGCATTGGATTTCCGATTAATGCAATAATGACAATCAAAAATACAGGCATTCGTAAATAATAATTTTAATAATGAGACACACCGACCATCAGGAGTAAATGAGTGACAAATTCCTGATACAGCTGTACTGCCTACTTTTCCTTCACGAGTATTGTTGGTCACTCCACTGCTGGAACACGACACATCATACTTGGCTGATTCGGCTAGAATTTCAATCTTTCTTGTCAGTTCCATGGAATCCCTCCTAAACTATACGAACGTATGTTCTTATAATAAGCGATGCTTCGTTAGTTGTCAAAAAAAGCAGGCATTTAGCCAAGAAAATAAAAAATATTTAAATTTCTTATTTACATCTCATTTTTCTCAGTGTATACTAATCTTCAATTAGAAGTTGGAGGTCATCCTTATGATGAACAGAAATCACTCACAACTGAATAACAGCTTTTTCTTTAGCTTTTTTAGATAGGTTTGTATTCATCAAGATGGATGCAAACGACCTACGTTTTGTATCTATCTATGATGGCTAAAGAGTTTTGACGTACCACCAGCCACGTAGAAGTAATCGAAGTGGCTGAAGAATTCTATTCTCGTATTCCCATCATCCACTTAGTTTACTGAGTGGATGATTTTTTTATGGAAAAGGGGAAAATAAAATGAAAAAGAATGTATTGTTAGGATTAGGTTTAGTTAGCTTATTGGTATTAGGGGCCTGTGGTAAAGGGGATGCAGCAACAGATGACAACGTGAAAAAGGTTGGCGTTCTGCAAACGGTACAGCATGGTTCTTTTGATGAAGCCTACGAAGGATTCAAAGAGGGCTTAGCAGAAAACGGTTATGTTGAAGGAGAAAATCTGGAAATTTCTTATCAAAATGCTCAAAATAATCAAGACAACCTAAAGAGTATGAGTGAAAAATTAATCAAGGATCAACCGGATTTATTATTAGGGGTCGGTACACCTGCTGGACAATCCATTGCCAACGGAACAGCTGATATTCCGGCTCTAGTTACTGCTGTGACTGACCTGAAAGCGGCAAAATTAGTAAAAAGTTATGATAAACCCGGTACAAATATGTCAGGGACAACGAACCTTTCACCAATCAAGAAACAAATTGATTTGCTGTTGTCAGTTGCACCGGATGCTAAAAAAATCGGTTTATTATACAACGCTGGGGAAGTAAACTCACAAATTCAAATTGACGTAGCAACAGAATATTTGGAAGAGCTTGGTTTGGAAATCATGGTTAGAAATGCAACTTCAACCAACGATGTTCAACAAGCAACAACCTCCGTAGCCAGCGAAGTAGATGCAATTTATATTCCAACTGACAGCACCTTTGCCAGTGCAGCAACAGTGGTTGGCGAAGTGGTAAAAGAACATAAAGTTCCTTTAGTCGCAGGTTCAGTCGATCAAGTAAAAGAAGGCGGATTGGTCACTTTAGGCGTGGATTATGTTTCTCTAGGCAAGCAAACTGGGGAAATGGCTGCAAAAATTTTAGATGGCGAGGCAGAACCTCAAACAATGCCTGTGGAAAGTGCGAAGAATTTGGCGTTCTATGTTAATGAGGACATGGCAAAAGCATTAGGCATTGATCCTGCTAGCATCAAAGAACCAAAATAAACAAAAACAGCAGCCTCACTTGATAATGTTGAGGCTGCTGTTTGCGTTATTTTTACCACGGCAAACGTGTATCCACATGCTGGGTTAATTCCATACTTTCTTGGCGTTTTTCATTACGAACGGCTCGACGTTCTTCATACCCTGCACAAATATACTTTTCCTCCTCAGATTCTGGGGTAATGTCCGGCAAAGTAATCTTTCTATCCAGGCTGGTGAAAGTTAAAAAGCTGGTGGCTGCTAAATAGCGCTGACTTTTTAACAAATCTTCGCCGATCACCTTGACGAACACTTCCATAGACCGCTTGCCAGAGCCGGAAACATAAGCCTCTAAACAAACAGAATGTCCTTCATGCAGTGGCAGCAAAAAGTCTAAATGATCCAGTGAAGCCGTAACTAAACTAGTCCTAGCAAAACGTGCTGCTGCAATTCCGGCAGTTTCATCCATCCAATGCATCAGTTGACCGCCGTAGAGAGCTTTGTGCATGTTCATGTGGGGATACATAATCAAATGGGTCTGAACTGACCGTGTTTCTTTACAAGTTGGCATTGCTTCTTCTTCCCTTCTATTTCTTCCCTATCAGTATACAAGAAAGTCAAACAGTGTTGGTAATTAGTGACTTAAAAATCGTTGTTTTACCTTTTGGATTTGTCGGGGCAAGCCCACAAACGTATAAATAATTGTGCCAAGCCCAGCAATAAGGATAGAAATAAGCAAGGCGCCCACTCTCGTTTCTACTATAACAATGTTTTTTAGCTGTAAATAGGCAATCAAGCACAGCACGCTCATTCCGCCAGCAGCTAAGAGCAACTGCTTCAGGTAATTCCTGACATAGTGTAACGGCTGAATTTGGTAGTTTTGACAAATCGTTTGGTAGCATTGCATAGTTATTATTAGAAAAGCAAGCCCTGTTGCTAGATTTAGACCATAGCCTTTAGTCAGCCAAACCAACGGAAATTGCAGGATCAGCTTAATCACTAAAGCTCTCGTTACCAACGTGACCGCTGCACGATGCAACCCCACGGCCTGCATGATTGACAGCAAAATTGAACAGATACTCAGAATCGCAGTAGTCACGATTGCTACTCGCATGTAGCCTGTCGTCGCAGGATCATATCCGAAGAATACCGTATACATCGGTTCTGCCAATATAAGCATTCCAAGCGTAGCCGGCAATAAAAACGTTAGTGCTAGACGCAACACATCGGCAATTCCTACCAACAAATCGTCTTTTTCTCGCAGTTTGGTCAATAAAGGCAGCGAAGTAACCGAAATGGACCCGATAATGGTAATCAGCAGCACCGTTAGCTTGTTAGGATTGGCTGAGGCTTGAGTAAAGAGTACTTCAATCTGAGCCAGACTTAGTTGATGAGTTATCGTATGCAAAATTCCTTTCAACGTTACCTGATCAATCAACTGGGCCAAAGAAATTGCTGAGCCTACATAAATAAATGGCAGTGATTCACGAATCACCGAAAGGACCATTGGACGCTGTCCCTGTAAAAAGACACTTGGCCGAAAAATAAAGAAACGCAATCGAAAATAGTTTTTGCGTTTTCCAATAAGAATGAGATAAACAATACTCACTAGCCCGCCAACACAAGAGGCCATCGTACTGATCACCACAGCAGAAAAAATGCTGCCATGCAGAATCATACGGATATAGAATGTTCCCGCTAAAATAACAATTACTCGGATCAGCTGCTCTAAAACGTGCGATATACTGTAAGGAATCACATCACTGACACCTTGGAAATAACCTCTTAAGGCACTCAGTATGGGAATTATCATTAGCGATGGACACAAACTGCGAATCGCCCAGACGGCTTCCTGCACATCACTAACTGGGCTGATGCGGCTCAATAGAGGCGCAAAAATGAACATCATTACCGCCGAAACAATCCCGATTCCTTCCATAATTCCTAAAGAACTCTTGAAGAGCAGCTGAACCTTTGGCGTATCATCCTTTTCCGCCGCGATTTTTTTAGCAATTCCACTAGGAAATCCTGCAGTTCCTAAAGTTAAAAACAAGGCATAGGGCAAATAGGCTACATTGTATAGTGCCTGTGCTTGTTGTCCGGCATCCTGCGAGCCCATCATCATCAACCAAGGGATTAAATAGACAATCCCTAAAATCTTACACAATAAATTAGCCGAAGACAGCCAAAAAGTGCCTGATAAAAGATTCTTTTTCATTTGTTCACCCTTATTTTTCTCAGTATGCTCTCATTATAGCGAAGTTTTTTGACAGCACCTGAGCGGATCAAAACCTTTAATGAATTGTTTACCTTCCAAGTTCATTAAGTTTGGTGATTTGGGCGTTCATTCATCGTATGCCAGCACAAAGAAAAGCACTGCCTAGCTTTTGCCGGACAGTGCTTCTATCGTTTATTTCACAACTAACGCTTGGTCCTTCGCTAAGAAGAAAGGTCGTAAGTAGGCTACCGTGTTGGATAGCGGCAGCACATCTTCGGATAACGAAATATTCAATTCGCTGCGAAGGTAGTTGCGGCGAGTTTGAATTCGAGCCCATAATTCTGGGTACTGGGTTTTAATTTCCGCCTGCAAGGCTTCGTCAGCTAAAGCAACACATTCTTCTGCACTGGTTCCTTGATAGCCCGCGATCGAAGGAATAATATCAATCTGGAAAATCATTCCGCTTTTTAAAACTTCATTGGATTCTGGATAAACGGGTGAAGACATCCATTCTTCATCGGCAACTAAATGGCCCGGATTCAGTTCCCAGCCGTAAGTCTCTTTTGGCAGCACTTGTTCAATTGCTTGATAAAATTCGCCACCTGTTTGGCCAACACTGGTTTCTTCCAGCCAAGTTGCCATCGCCTTAAAGTAAGGATAGACTACTTGATCTAAATAGTCAGTCTGATTTTCTGGCAATTGATTCGTCTGTTCAATGACAAAACCAGAACGGCTGGATAATCCGCCTTTGTAGCCAATCGTCAGTGAAAGCGGCTGGCCTGTCTGGACCTCTTTATGGGTAGGATAAAAATTGGCTTTTTCAAAACGAACCCCTGCTGCAGCAATCGTTACTACTGAATTCAACTGACCTTCACCGTTTAAAATTTCGCCTAATTCACTTTCCTTAATGCCAGGCTGCACCGCATTCATCGCTTGCAGCATTCTCGTAGAAGCCAAATTTGCGCCGTATTCATAATGAGCCAGCTCGTTGGGATTATTAACGGTTCGAGCACCATAACTGCCATGAATAAATAGATCGCAGGCATTCCACAATTCAGCAGCCCCAGCTGCTTCCTCTAACGCCTGAATGATGAAATAAGGAACATCCAGCATTCGTTTACCATCGGCCATTTTAGGTGTAAACATTTTCCAGCCGGCTACGCCGATCTTTTTAGCCTCACCAAGTCCTATCTCTGTAAAAATTTCACTTATTGGACGCTCATTGTCCATTGGCTGATTAGGCAATGAAAAATACGGTGTATGATAGAGCTTCGCATCGATACGAGTGTATTTAGACATCTTCAAATTTTCATTTCCTAGAACTAGAGCAGCTTCCCCAGTCTGATGGATGATTAGTAATCCCTCTTCAAAACGAGGATAAAAACCAGTTAAGTATTCAAAGTTTGAGCCATGCTCCTTGTCGGCGTAGACAACCAAATAGTCATATCCAGCAGCCGTCATCTGCTCCAAAATTTTTAATTGGCGCTGCTTCATCGTTTCATCGCTTAAAAATACAGGTGCAACATCTTCATGAATTGTGGGTTGCTTGACAGTAGTTAGTTCGATCGTTTTCATTTAATCTTCTCCTTAAGGAATAATTAGTTCAACATTGTTTTCTGCTAAAGCAGTGATAAATTCAGCTGCAGGCGCTTGATCGGTTACCAAAACATCAATTTCACTTAGTCCACAAATCTTGAACAGTCCCGTGGTTCCAAGTTTGGTGTGATCGGCTAGAGCAATGACCTTTTTACTTTGACGAATCATCTGACGTTTAACCAGTCCTTCTTCCTCCGTATGGATAAACATACCTTCTGAATTGATTGCAAAAACCCCTAACAAAGTATAATCCACCGAGTATTCGCTGATTTTCTGGACCGTTTCTGCTCCGTAAATAAAGAGCTGCTGCTTATGAAGCTTACCGGGCAAAATACTGATTTCATTGTTGTCCAGCTGAGCCAGCAAGGTTGCATGGGTCAAAGAGTTAGTAATTGCTAATAGCCCTTTCCCTTCTAAATAAGGGATTGTCGCCTCAACAGTAGTAGATGAATCCAAAATCAGTGAGGAATTGTTTGCGATTTGCTCAGCTGCCAACCGTCCCATTTGATTTTTAAGCTGCTGATCACGACTGGATCTTTCCTGATAGTCAAAGATCAATGCATCTCGACTAACCAACATGGCGCCACCATGAATTCGCTTGACGATATTTTTTTGTTCTAGCTTAATTAAATCGCGCCGAATGGTATCTTTAGAAACTGCTAGCTCTTCAGCCAAAGCTTCCAGAGATGCACTCTTTTGCTGCTCCAAAATGCTCTTAATTTTACTCAACCGCTCTTCTATCAACATTGTTGTTCTCTCCTTCTTTCCTACCATACCACCTTTTGCATTCTTTTTCAACATAAATATGCAAAATATTGCAAAATAATGCATAGCCTTTTGGTTCTGCTTAACCTTATTTTATTTGACTATCATTAAAAATATGCTATTCTTATTCATAATATTTTAACAAAGGAGTGGATGTGATGCGTATCAATCGGCCAACCCGTTTCTTTCCCATGAACTGTCAGAACATGATGTGTCGATGCGCATCGTGTTCTTTGGCGTACGTTTAGATTGCCATAGGCGATCCAGCCAGGGGACTTGATGGAAATCAAGTCCCCTTTTCTTTTACCCAGAAAGGGAGTCTTATTATGAATTTTCAACAATGCCGTTATGCCGTGGCAATTGCTGAAGCAGGCAGCTTTAGTCAAGCCGCAAAGGATCTATTTGTTACCCAGTCTAGTCTTTCTACTGCCATTAAAGAGTTGGAGACCTCTCTAGGTATCCGTTTGTTTCATCGATCTAAATCAGGTACTCGCTTAACTGAAGATGGCAGCGAGTTTTTAGTGGCCGCACGCCGGATTTTGGCTCAGGTCGAATTATTGGAGAATCAATATCAGCCGAATAAGAAAAAAGATTTTATCGTAGCCGCTCAGCATTATGATTTTTTATCGCAACCTTTTTTAACTGTCTTTCAACAGTTTCAAACCGAATGCCAGCACTTTCATTTAATTGAGACAACGACTCAAAAGATTATTGAAGGCTTGCAAAGCTTTCGCAGTGAATTGGGAATCCTATACCTAACACCGACAAATAAACGTTCTTTAGAACGGCATTTTGCACAAGAACAGTTAACCTTTCAGCCTTTAGGAAAATTTGTCACTCAGATTTTCCTGCGCAAAGACCACCCATTGGCTGACAAAGTACAGATTACCGTTCAGGATTTGGCTGACTATCCACAAATTCGTTTCAACCAGGAGGAATATGAATTTTCTCATTTTGAAGAGGATCCTCTGGAAATCCCTACGGAACAAGCTGTGATTTATGCCAATGATCGCGGTACTCTGTTGAATCTGTTGTGCGGCTCAGATGCTTACGCCTCCGGTTTGGGCATTGTAGAAGGCTTCGCCAAGGAACAAATTGCTTTGATTCCTTTAGCCGATTCCGATATTCATACCTTAGGCGTTGTTTATCATCAACAGCGCTCCCTGAGTGAAATGGCTGAGCTTTTCATCGAAGAAGTTCAAAACGCCGTAGACCAGTCCATTGTATCTATTGAAAAATCCAATGGCTGACCATCAATAACAACAATTATCCAAATGACCTTTCTCTTGGTATAGTTAGAAAAAGTTAAAACAAGGAGGAGAACACGTATGTTAACAGTCACTAGTTCTGTAATGACAACTGAATCAAAGAACATGGCTTGTCAATGCATGCCGTGTTCTTTAGCGTACCCTTAAAGGAATGAAGCTCATTCTAAATGGTGCACTAAAGGACTTGATGCCGAATCAAGTCCTTTTTTCTTTGGTTTAGTTGAGAAAACATTCACAAGTCCATTAACCCTAAGAAGCTATTTGCCCTGTCCTTGTCACAATCTGTCCATTACTTGCATCAATTTCAAAACAAAAAAAGGAGTGTTTACATGTCAAAAAGAGAGTTGGTTTTACGTGCACTGCATCAACAAAAAGTGGAAAGAGTTCCGGTTGGTTTTTGGTTTCATTTTATTACTAATGAAGAGGAGCTTCGACAGCCGATTCCTGAAATAATCGAACGAAACATTGCAGGTCATCAAACATTTATCGCTGAGTTCCAACCAGACTTTGTCAAATTAATGAGCGATGGGTTCTTTTATTACCCTAATGAACAAATTGCCCAAGCTAGAACAATTGATGACTTGAAGGACATTCAATCGATTGGCAAGGAGCATCCTTGGATTCAGCAGCAGGTGGCATTAGTAAAGGAACAAAAGAAGCACTTTTTAGAGGATATTGCAGCTTTTTACAATATTTTTGCACCAGCTACCTACTTTAAATGGCAGCTGCCTGGAGGTGAAGCTCAGTTTGCAGAATTCTTGCTAGAGAATCCTGAACTGACACAGCACGTATTAAATGTGATTGCCGAAGACATCTCACACTTGGTAACGGCTGTTTTGAGTCAAACCGATATTGACGGAATTTACTTAAGTGTCCAAAATGTGCAGGATCAGCGAATTTCTTCTGACATTTACGCACGATTTATTCGCAGCTCCGACTTAATTGTTCTTGAGGCAGCCAATCGAAGCTCAGCCAACAACATCCTGCATATTTGCGGATACGAAGGAGCTACAAATGATCTGTCCCTTTATAAAGATTATCCTTCCGCAGCTGTCAATTGGGCTGTTGGTCCTGAGCAGGTTTCCTTAATTGAAGGAAAGAACTTATTTGACCGAACAGTAATTGGCGGATTTGATAATACAGCGAACAGTATCCTTTACCATGGGAATCAAACGGACATTCAACAAGCAACGCAAGCTTTGCTGGAAGAAGCCGGTGAAGTTGGTATCATTCTAGGAGCAGATTGCACAGTACCCAGCGATACTCCACTGGAGCATTTGCAATGGGTTCGGGAAGTTACTTATCAGTAAAATAGTATTCAGCGTTAACATCAAACGTATTCTTCTATGAAAAATACGTCCCATCATATGAACAAGGAGGCAGCAAAATGAAAAAACTAGTTATTGGTTTAGGAATCATCTTGGTACTGGCCGGAGGGACCTTCTGGGTCAGGCAAAGCAACCAGCAGGAAGCCGCCGATGAACAGGTGACAACCATCAAAGTCGCCCACACTCAAAATTACGTTCCTTATGATTTCATTAATGAAAACGGCGAATCCGATGGGTATGAAGTTCAGGTATTAAAGGCCGTCGATAAAAAACTCCCCCAGTATAAGCTGGAATACACTGGTACTAGTGACGATGATTTGCTCATTGGATTAGAGTCAGGAAAATATGACGTGGGGGTTAAGGGTGCTTGGTACACCGCTGAACGGGCGAAAAAATTTATTCTGCCGGAAGAAAAGATCGGCGCCAGTATCATTGGTTTTACCATTCGTAAAGAAGATGCTGGAACCATCACAGATATTGACTCGTTTGCAAAAACAGGAGGCAAACTAGTCCCGATCTCCCCACAAAATGCGCAATGGAATGTGATTGAGGAATACAACAAAGAACATACCGATCAACCAATCCAGTTAACAGCTGCAGAAGCCTTTAACGTAGCTGATGCCTATGCCTGGGTACTAGAGAAACGGTATGACGCCTTTTTTGATATCAAGCTTTCCTATGAGGAGGCGATTCAAAATGAAGAAGGGGCTTATCATCAATATGCTGATCAGCTCACTTATGTTCCTTACAAAGGAATTCCAACTTACCCGCTAGTGCATCGTAATGAACAGAATAAGGAATTTGCTAAAGCTTACGAAGGAGCAATTCGTGAATTAGAAGCCGATGGTACTCTTCAAGCGCTGTCGAAAAAATATTTTGGTGAAGATGTTTTTCAATTTATTGACAAGAATGACTAAGGAGGAATTCGATGGTCTCTTTTGATCCGGCACATATCCTTCAGGTGCTGCCTAAGCTGCTGACGTATTTACCCGTTACGCTGGCAGTTGTAGGCATTACGGTTCTTTTAGGAACACTTCTAGGCGGAATCGTCGCCTGGGGGCTGCTTGCTTCAGATAACTATTTGAGAAAAATTGCGGAGAGCTATGTTTTTGTTCTGCGTTGTACACCGCCGATTGTCCTATTGTTTATCGTTTTTTATGGCTTTCCCCGCTTCCTTAATTGGTGGCTGGGTATCCAAAGCGATCGCTGGTCTCGGGGAGTCTTCGTGATAATCGCCATGACTTTATTGTTTGCAGCTATTATTTCCAAAGTCTTTACTTCGGCCTACTTGTCGGTACCTAAAGGACAACTGGAAGCCGGATTGAGTATTGGGCTGTCCCCTTTTCAAACATTTTATCGTATCTTATTGCCGCAGGCAGCCCGTATTGCTTTGCCCAACTTTTCTACTGCTTTACTTAATTTGATGAAGGATGCCGCTTTGGCCTACACCATCGGCTTAATTGATGTGTTAGGCGGTGCAAACCTTTTGATTAATCGCAACTTCGGCAACTTTTCGCTGGAAACTTATACAGCGGCTGCGATTATTTATTGGGGCTTGGCTTTCGTACTGACCTTAGCCACTCAAGCTGCTGAACACCTTCTGACACCTAAAGGATACTAGTTCCACTATTCCCAGCTTCGTTTCCACAGAAAATAAATCAAACGAAGCATGCGAGTTAAGAGGAAGGGTATCCAGTCTGAGCACCAAACTGATTTTTCAAGGAAAAATGATTGCCTTGATATAAAGAGGGAGTGAATGAAATGGATTGGCAATTTATCATCGAAACCTTTTTCTTAACCTTAAGAGGGGTTCCTACTACTTTGGCTATTATGGCAGTAGCCTTTGCTCTGAGTTTTTTGCCAGCTTTACTGCTTGCCTTGGCACGAATCCACAGGGTTAAAGGAATAACTGGTTTTTCCATGGTTTACCTCGCTTTTGTGCGGGCGACACCGCCGATTTTACTGATTTTATTCTTTTACAGCTTGCTGCCTAGTGTCTTAAATGTTTTCATGCAGCGGATTGGAAGCTCGGTAAATGTCTTTGACTTTAATCCAATTTTCTATGCCTTTATCGTTTTTGGCTTTTTAACCACTGCCAGCTTATCGGAAGTATTTCGTTCGGCCTTAATGACCGTAAACAGAGGCCAACTGGAAGCCGGTCAGGCCATTGGCCTAAGTAATTTTCAAACCTACCGGCGGATTATTTTTCCTCAAGCTTTGGTTTCGGCATTGCCGAATTTATGCAACCTGATGATTAACTTAGTCAAAGGGACCTCTTTGGTCTTTGTCATGACGGTGCAGGATATTACCGCTATCGCCCGCGTACAGGCTGCTTATGGTTACCATTATTTTGAGGCTTATTTTGTCATCTTTGTTGTGTATTTACTGCTATGCGGAGCAATTCAAGGCGTGTTTTCGTTGCTCCAGCATCGAAATTCCCAACGTACTAGTAAAAACGTTCGAAAGGAGCTTTCCCATGCTAAACGCTACTCATATTCACAAAAGCTTTCAGCAGCAATCAGTTTTAAAAGACGTTAGTTTGCAGGTAAATCAAGGAGATGTCATCGTTATCCTCGGCCCTAGCGGATCAGGAAAAACTACCTTCTTGCGTTGTCTAAACGGCTTAGAGAAGGCGGACAGCGGTGAATTATCACTTGCCGACAATGCTTATGACTTAGCCAAAATTTCCAATAAAGAAATTTTAACCCTCCGGAAAAAAACTGCCTTTGTTTTTCAACACTACAATCTGTTTGCCAATAAAACCGCTTTGGAAAATGTCTTAGAGGGCTTAATTATCGCACGTAAGATTCCTAAAGCGGAGGCTTTGAAAACTGCCCACGAAGCCATCGCCAAAGTGGGATTGTCTAGTCATGAAAATTACTATCCTCATGAATTATCTGGTGGGCAGCAGCAGCGGATCGGAATCGCGCGAGCAATTGCTGTAAAGCCGGATGTGTTGTTGTTTGATGAACCGACTTCGGCATTGGATCCCGAATTGATCGGCGATGTACTGCAGGTGATGCGTCAGCTGGCGGAAGAAGGCATCACGATGGTGGTAGTTACTCATGAAATGGGCTTTGCTCGTGACATTGCCAGCCATGTAGTTTTTATGGATGAAGGTCGAATCATTGAAGAGGGACCCCCTGAGGAATTCTTTGCGGCACCAAAGGAAGAACGTACGCAACGCTTTTTAGCTCGGATTAGTTGAAAAAGGAGAAACGCTGCTTTAGTATACAGCGCTTCTCCTTTTTATGCTTTCAGCCAGCTTAAAAAGAAAGCATTGAGCTTATCTGAAGAGATGGCTGGGCCTTTATCCAACCCCTGCACATAGGCACTAAAGAAGGTCAGCTTTTCTTCTAAAAATTGATTCAACTGAGGAATACAGGTTTCCAAATCCAGCTCATCCCCCTGTTTCTTTCTAGCAAGCAGGTCATTTATGATCTGCAGCAAGTCTGCAGGTAAATCAAGCAGTGTCAGCAGCTCTTCAAATAAAACTGGCGGCCGCTGATGATACGTCTGAATCCACATACAAGCCAATACTGGACGCAAAACATAAAAATATTTCTTGATCCGCACCTGCTCCTTTTTCAAATACTCTCGATAGTTGCCCTCTGCCATATGCAAGTAATGATAAATCAAACGTTGTTCGTTGAGATTTTCTTCACTCAATTGCCGAAGTTCAGCAATGAATTGTGGGTTTTCGCAATAAACTAACGGCGAGTTCAACCACTCCAATAAAGCCGGATTGCTTTTTTGCAGCAGCTTTAAGGTTTTATCTAAATCCCAGCCGCAAATATCCAACTGATCACTAATGGGGATTTCCAAATGGTCTGCTGTCTTTTCCAGTTTTAAGTACCAATTTTTGGGACGTCGATAAATGAATCGCACATCAAAATCGCTGTCTTTGGAGGGAAATCCCCATGCACGACTGCCGCTTTCAACAGCGTATAAGATATCAAGCTGTTCCTGCTGTTCAATTCTACGCAGAGCTTGTTGAATTTTTTGTTCCATTTTCTTTCCTCCCTTATTTATAATTTATAGTCTTGGATCGAAGGCTGATTCCTTCTCCATCTCAAACAAAAGATTGGCTAAAAGATTCAGGTATTCTGTGTTTTCCTTTGTCAGCTCAGCTTTTGGCAGCTGCAAGAGTTCTCGAGCCAGCTCATATTCCTTGATCGAGGTTCGCAGCTTATGGGAAATATTTTTCCCCTTAATCAGCTTTTGATAATAATGGGCGCTGTGATAAGTAAAACCATAGATTAGTGTTAGATAGGCTTTATTTCGAACCTTTAAGAAAGGAGCCGCTCCCTTCTTCTGCGTTTCCGGCTTAATTACGATACCTTCCATTTGCTGCTCCAGCGTCATTTGATCAAAATAGCTTTGAGCTTGTTCTTCGGCATTGGCTGCTGTTAGATCCAGCAGTAAAAATTGGTCTCTATTTAGAAGCTGATAAATTTCTGAAGTAGGCTTGTTGACAACCTCTTCTCTATCTTGATACACAACCTTCAACAGATCAAAGGCTTTGAAGCTCAGTGGCGCATCTTTACCGTACAACTCAATTTGTTGTTGATACAGGTGCAGGGCCTCTTCCTGTTCAGCAAACGAAACTTGGTTGGGCAATACCTTCAATAATTCACGAAATTGTCTGGCAGCATGTTCCCCGTACTTTTCAGTCAGCTGTTTTTTTGATAAATGATAACTGTCAGCCGTAAAGTCAGAGGCGTTTAGCTTGGCTGTCAGCTGCTGGAAGTGTTCTGAGAATTGACTGCTCTTTAGAAAATCCAGTTCACCCTCAATTCCTTTGGCTACTGGCCAATATTCTTGGTCGATTAGATTTTCGCCTAAGGCACGCCATGGCAGCAGTTCTCCATCTAATAGAAGCATTTTTATTTGATTTTTTTTCATATACGAAGCAAATTGCTGCTGCAACTGGGCAAAAACCTGACCCATTTCGGGTAGATGAATCTTGTAGCCCTTGCGCGAAATTGCATAGCAGTCCTCTAGCTTTTCATGAAGATAAACGTTGGCTCTGGATCCCATATATTTTGGCTCCAGTACAACTTGTTGCACGCCTTGCTGACGATAATAAGCCAGTGCTTCTTGCAAAGATTCCAGATCATTTTGTTCGCTGTTTGCTGCTGCAGGCGCCATTGTTCCTGAGAGATACTGCACCTGATTATTAGCCATACGCAGCACTCTTTTTTGTTCCTTTTCAGTCAATCTTTCCCATGATTGTAGTTTGGGACGACCGAAAAGAACTGGCAGCTCTTCAGTTTGTTCATTGATAGAACCTACCGCTGTTTTTGCATTGCCTTTAGCAAAAATTTTAAGAGCACTTAGCTTGTTGCCATAAACAGTCCCTGTATCGATCCCATATTTATTTTTCACCCGGAAAATATCTTTAGCAGCAATATGGCCAAAAATGTGAATGGGCAAATTATACATACTTTCTTCTTCCAACCATTGCAGCTGCTCCTGCACCGGCTTGTCACGATTCAAGCGGAAGTTTCGCTGATTGCGCAGCGCAGCACTGTCCATTTTACCTAAAAATTGTTGGTGACATGGCGCATGGGTCACGATGAAAGACTGCTTTTCATCGCCAATTCGACGAAGAAACGGCTGACTTTGCTCCACTAGCTGATTAAATTTTGCCAGAAGCTGCGGCTGAGCTTTTAAGGTATGAATCGAAGTAAAATGCTGATCAATGACTGTCTGCTCGGCGCCCTTTATTTCCCCTTTTAAATACTGGTATACAAAATGTTCATGATTTCCGACTATCAATTGAAAATAGGCCCGATTTTGAAACAGGAACTCAATCATTTCTGCTGTCTGTTCCCCTTTATCAATCCAATCGCCCAGTAAAATTAAATCCAACGGCTCCTTGCTGGCAATTTCCAATTTATTTTTGTCTACTTGATACCCCAGCTTTGAAACCAATCTTTTTAAATCTGCGACCGACTCGTGGACATCACCAATTACGGCATAATCTTTTTGGTTGGATAGTAATGTAGCTAGATACGCAGACTTATTTTCTACTTCAACAGTGATCTCTTGAAAATTTTTATGTTTAATTCGATGCACCGCAGCATAGTTTTCCTTTGATAGCTTAGGCAGTACCTCTTTTTTTAAGCGGTCTACATGCTTCGTAATTAGCACTTTGGATCGCTCGGAGGCATAGAATTCTTCTCTGGCATAATCGAAGACTACTGCTTCTACGCGGTAATGATTTTTCTCAGCAATTTCCCGAACCTCCTGCCGAAATTCTTCGGCCAACCCGATGGTATCGACAACAACGAACTCTGCATTCACAGGATAGCTAGTTAAAAAATCCAGTTTTGATTTTAGATAGGGAAAGGCAATTCCTGATGCCTCCATCATACTAGCTGCATATTTGTCATAGTCTCGCCCCAACAATTCGCGACGCATGTCATCTGAAGACAAATGATGACTATTGGTTTGGAAATTTTTTTCGGCTGCTTGGAAGGACAGCTGGGGCAGTAAGACTTCTTTCGTAAAGGTTGTCTTCCCCGATTCAGTCGGCCCAATTAATAGAAAAATCGTATGAACTTGGGTGGTTATTTTCATGCTGTTTGCTCCTTTTTAATCCGTGCTCCTTGGGTAGTGGCAATTCCGTTAACTTGATCACCGGTAGTGAAAAATTCAAGTGTATCAGTGTTGCCAACAATTTCCGTCAACCACTGCTTAAATTCTACTTCAGTAAACTCAAATTGATGATCCTCGTGTCGTTTTCGATCCGCTGACAGTCCATAAAAGGAATTAAAATCCTTATTGGGTGTTGAAAGGATCAGTTGATGAAAGGGCAGCTGAAGTAATTTTTGCAGCAGCTTCTTCGCTTCATCTTTTGACATATGTTCGATGACTTCCATTAATAAGATGTCCATCGAAGCAGGCACATCGGCCTCTTCAAGTGATGCAAATAGCTGGATATTGGTTAGCTCCATGCGCTCACTTCGCTCCTTGGCATAGGCCAAGACATCTGGATCAATATCAATTCCGATATACTGATTGACCTTCTTAGCAAGGTGAAAATACGCACCTCCACCACAGCCAACATCTAAAATTGCATGGTTTAGATCCAGCAGTTCTTTTACCTTCTCGATTCGGGAATAGCTGGTCCCGCGGTAAGTAAAGGAAATCTGCTCCTGGCTGTTTGCCTCTAGTTCTGCTTGATACTTAATAAAAGACTGTTTACTATACAAAAATTTTCGTACAAATAAATTGCGAACATAATAAGGTGCTTTGATGGCGTGTAAAGATTGAATGCAGCGCTGAATGAGCGTATCACTCTCATCTAAAAACGTGCTGCTCTCTTTTGCCAGCAATAAGAGAAGTATATAGCTCCCATGAAGCAGCTTATAAAGGGAATCCGCTGCTATCGTGATCCGATAAAATCCAGTTAACAGCAGCTCCTCCTGAATGTCAAAATCTGACAATACTCGTTGAAGGGAGTGAAAAAGCTCGAGCTTTTTTATTTCAACCATCGTAATCGTCAGCTGGTTGTCAGATTTCCCTGCTTCCGGCTCCTTCATCGCAGACTTTAAGAATTCTGTCATTAATGCCAGATAAGCCTGCGGTGCAGAATACTGCTTAACATTCAGATAATGCTGCTGCTCTTCGCGGGTGGACCGAAACGAAAGCACTGTACCATAATCCTGAAAATACAAGCAATAAGTTTGTGGTGTCTCATACC
Source organism: Enterococcus sp. AZ163 (assembly GCF_050498925.1). NCBI lineage: Bacteria > Bacillati > Bacillota > Bacilli > Lactobacillales > Enterococcaceae > Enterococcus > Enterococcus sp. AZ163. The sequence continues at coordinate 976,073 of NZ_JBIPAO010000001.1, read as the reverse complement.
AACCAAAGCTAGTGCCGTTACGAATACCTCGCAACAGCAATCCCCCTTCTGGATGCTTTTTGATTAATTGGGTAAATTCCGGATGGTTGGAAGTTACTGTCATGATTGCCATTTTTTTGTCCTCCTGTTGTTTAACTGTCTTCATCTTACCCAATCACTCAAAATAGTTCTTTTAAAAAAGGGTGCGAACTTGATACAATGAAAGATAAATCAGTCCCAGGAGGTGGAGAGGCATTGGCGAAAAAATTTCAAGAGCTGGTAAAGCAATTCAGTACGTTGCGCAGCTACACACGAGAATTCTTAATTTACGGCTTTAAAAGTCGAGAAGAAATTACGTTGTCCAGCCCGCGAACCTACGACAATGAACGACGCCGTTTGGAAAGCCTGCTGCAGGACTATGTAGAGGTCCAAACAGTTAACAATAAAAAGATTTATCGCTTAGTCTTACCCGCAAATCAGGCAGACAATCCGCTGCACTGTTTGTGGCAAACCAAATCTTTTACTCGAAATGATATTTTTCTGCATTTTGTTTTGCTGGATATTCTAGCTTCACAAAAAAAATTGACCGTAAATGAGCTGGTTCAACAGGTGGACAGCTACTTGGAGGTCTTTGAAGACGACTATCTGATCGACAGTCTGACGATTCGCAACAAACTCAATGAGTATGCTGAGCTAGGAATTTTATCCAAAACCAAAGAGGGCAAACAGTGGTTTTACTCTTTAGAGGAAGAAATCAACTTCAGCCCTCAACAGCTGCGAGCCATTCAATTTTATAAAGAAACAGCTCCTATGGGGGTAATTGGGGATTTATTGTTGAAACGAATTCCCCATCCAGACTCTCCCTTTTGCTTTAAACATAAGTATGACAGTCAAACATTAGACAGCGAACTATTGCTTACTTTGCTGCAAGCAATTAAGCAGCAGCAAAGAGTCCAGCTAACCAAAGTTAATGGTGTGGAGCTGAGCCTGACACCGTTGAAGGTTTATTCCAGTTGCGAAAGTGGACGTCAGTATTTAGTAGGTACTCATTCGGGAAAACTATATTCTTTACGCTTAGACTATTTGGAAAAAGGTCGTCTGTTGGGTAAGACAGAAAATTACCAGCAAGGCTTAGACAAGTTGGCTGCTGCAGAAAAAACAGCCTGGAACTGCTCCTTTACGATGACCCGAACAGTCAACTATCGAATTCTACTGCACCTGCCTGAGCCTTATTTGTATCAGCGGCTGCTCCGGGAAAAACGCCAGGGGAGCGTGACACCACTAGGCGATTCCTTGTATGAATTTTCAATTGATTTGATTGATCCCAAAGGCATGGAGCCTTGGCTGCGTACTTGGATCGGACGAATTGTACAAATCAATTCGCCTAATCGAACCTGGGAGAACCAGTTTTGGAAGGATGTATCCGCGATGAAACACTTATACGGGTTGGAGGAATAGTATGGAGCTTTTTTCGGAAATTCACAGTTTATATTACCAGTTGATGGCCCAGCTGCTGCAGACTAAAACAGCGGACGAACAGCAGGAGCTGCTAGAACAAAATGGGTTTAAGGAAACACCCTTTGAGATGTCTGCCTATTTAACTGAGGACAAAGATGGCTGGCACTTAACCAAGGACAAGCATACCATTTTAAAGCATTCACCTAAGTCTTTTCCCCTAACGAAGCTGGAAAAAGCTTGGTTGGCTGCCATTCAACAGGAGCAGAAATTTTCCTGCTTCAGCGAGCCCTTTGATCTTGAAGAATGTGAGCCTTTGTTTAGCTGGCAGGACATTCATTACTTTGATCAATTTGTCAGCGAGGACAGCTTTACTGGCGCATACGCGCAAATTGTTCGCAAGCTGCTGCAAAGTATCGACGAACAGCAGGTAGTGCAGTTAGACTATCAGGCTGCAGGCAAGCAGCAAGCAACCCGTCACCTTTTCCAACCTTTAAAGTTAGAATACTCGGCAAAAAATAATAAGTTTCGCGTACTGGGCAAGCGGAAAAACGGTCGCAGCTGGAAAACAGTGACCTTTAATTGTTCAGACATCCAGTCTCTTGAGCCTGCCAAAGACAGCTCGATTGAAGGAATGGTTTGGTCTCCGCCTAGACTCTGCAAAATTGTTTGCCATCTGATCGACGAACGAAGTGCTTTAGAGCGCGCAACCTTCCATTTCTCCAACTATCGCAAAACGGTAGAACGTTTAGGGGATAATCAGTATCGCTTGACGGTTTTCTATGAGAAGAAGGACGAGACGGAATTATTGATTAATGTCCTCTCCTTTGGTGCTCGGATGAAGGTCGTTGAGCCCGATCATTTTGTCCAGTTGATTAAGGAACGGTTGATTCGGCAGAAGGAGCTAAGCCATCTTTAAGCTACCTCTAAGCTACCTGCGAAAAGGGCAGTGACGGACAAGCGCGAAAAATAGATCAAAAGCACCAAGAGCAGTAGTCTCTTCGTACTTTTGATCTATTTTCTTTTGTCGATTAGTACAGTTTCCACGCTGTAGCGAGCCCATTTAGAAATGTCCTCGACAAACTGATTCAACTGATCCTTGGTAAAATGAGCAACCACTACATAGCAAGCTTGACCGCTCACCTTGTAGAACTCCTCAACTTCCTTAAATTGATTAACTGCCGCTTCGACGGCTGCAAAATTGGCTGACTTCATAAACAGACGAATAAACTGCTTATCCGAATAATTGATCGCAACTGTAAACTTTTTAAGCATGCCTTGCTCTTTCAGCTTGGTGATCCGATTCCCCACTGCTTGTCCAGTTAAGTGAACCTGCTCCCCGATTTCCTTATTGCTAAGACGGCTGTCTGCCGCTAAAATCTGCAAAATTGCTTCATCTAATTGATCCATACCCTCACCTTTTTCATGTTGAAAGTTTTTCCCTGAATTCTTTTTCACCGGGTTCTGTCTTGCGTCACTGCTTTTTCCTATACTAAATGTACCAACTACAAAGGAGAAGACAGATGAAACAAGGATTACTCGTTATTGATGTTCAAAATGATTATTTTTCCAGAGGCAAAATGCCCTTAGCTCAACCGGAAGCTGCACTGCACCAGGTTAACCTTTTAGAGGCATATTTCCAACAAAAGAGCTGGCCGATTATTTATATTCAGCACGTCAATTTCAAAAAGAATGCGACTTTCTTTCAGCCTTGTACCACAGGTGTCCAGCTGCATTCAGATCTGCAGCTGAGTGCTGAATCTATTCTAATCAAGAAGCTGTTTCCCAACAGTTTTCATAGAACCAAGCTGGAAAAAATCTTGAAGGAACTAGGAGTCAACCAGCTGGTCGTCACTGGAATGATGACCCACATGTGCGTAGACTCTACCACCAGAGCCGCTTGCGAGCTTGGCTTTCGTCCCATTGTCATCTCTGATGCAACAGCAACTAAAGCGTTGACCTTTTGCGGTGAAGCTGCCCCGGCTCAAGCAGTTCAAGCAGCTTTTCTTGCAGCACTTGGCAACTTTACGACAGTTTGCAGTACAACAGAATACTTAAGCAGCTAAGTGGGCAGCCGTATGCTCCATTTGGGAAAGCTATTCTGCAAATTGCCAGGTTTCTCTATTGTTCGAGCAACGATACAGACAAGTAAACATCTTCCAGTGGTCAATGCTGTTGTTTTTCAGCAGATAAGCTGTCGTTTCCAATTGATGGGTCTCTGTTTGATAAACCGCGTTAGGTGACTGGAACAGAGCCAAACTGCCTGTCTAATCCCCCTCCCGCTCTTTAAAGGAACTACCGCAATTGCTGGTATAAAACAGCTTTTCCCAAATCGATAAAAGCCCAAGATTGGATTCACAAAACTGACATATTGAACCGGCTGAGGTACACTGGTTTCATTACCGATTTTCTTTGTCATCGGCATTGATTTTCTCCTTGGAGGATAGTCATTCAATAATAAATAGTTCTAGATTCATAAAGCCCTCGTCATAATCTAGTTTTTCTTATTATCCTATAGAATAAACAGGTTGAACAGAGAATTAGAAAGATTAATAGTAAAACATTGGTTCATGAGAAGCCTTTGAGTGTGTTTGTAATTTTTAAAGCCCGCTGCAATGCGCTTGCTTAATTTTAAAGCTTAAGCTTGCAGAAAACTGTTTACGTTACAAAAATAATCACGTAGAATATCAATTAGAATAGAATGATTGTTTTTTAATTTAGGGGGATTAGATGGAAAAGAAACGATTTAAAATGTACAAAAAAGGGAAACAATGGTTGGTTGCTCCTATCGTTTTTATAGGTTTGTTAAGTGCTGTTGGAATGGCGACTGGTGGAACTACAGCCTACGCTGATGAAGCACCCGCCTCTCCTAGTTCAGAATATATTCAAGTCGAAACTCCCCAGGCCGATGTGACTCCTGTGAAACCTGATGAGTCCGCAGTTTTGCCTGAGGATAACCAAAGTAACATTACACCACCTGCTACTGATCCCGGTGAGAACAATCAAACGGAAGAACCAGTAGTTGATCCGATTGAAGACCCGTCGACCGAGGTCAAAGATCCAGCTGTTGATCCGGGTGAAGATACTTCTGCTGAGGATAAAGATCCTGCTCCTACAGAGGAGGATTCTTCAACTGAAACAGAAAATCCTGTTGAGGAAACCGAAGAACAACCTAAAACAGACCCTGTTGATTCTACAGAGGCTAATAAGCCTACGGAAACAACAACGGACAAGTACAAAGAGACAGCTCCAAAAGCTCCAGCTCAACCAGTAAAAGCGCAAGCAAAAGCTGCTGCAGCGCCTGCTAGCGCAAAGGCTGCGGAACAAGCAACCATTCAAATCTATCGCGTGTACAATCCGAATTCAGGGGAACACCTGCACACGATGAATGCCAATGAACGGAACTTTCTAGTCAACCTGGGTTGGCGTTATGAAGGTGTCAGTATGCTAGTTACTCCAACTGGGCATCAGCTACACAGAATTTATAACCCAAATTCTGGCGAACATCACTATACATTGAACATGAATGAAATTAATATGCTGAAACGAGCAGGCTGGCGTTATGAAGGGATCGCATGGCATACCCCAGCTACTGGCGTATCAATCTATCGTGTTTATAATCCTAATACCCGCGGAGCCGGTGCACACCATTACACAATGGATGCCAACGAAAGAGATACACTGATTCGCTCCGGCTGGAGAAATGAAGGCATCTCTTGGTTTTCAGCGGGGACTAAGCAGCCGCAGGAAATTCTAATGGACTGGTTCTACGCCCGTCAAGGACAAGTAACCTACTCCATGACCAATCGGAACGGTCCAAATTCCTATGATTGTTCTAGCGCTGTCTTTTATGCTTTAATGGAAGCCACTTACCTGCCTATGGGAACCTGGGTTGGGAATACAGATAGCTTGTTTGCTTTGGAGAACAAAATTCTTATGCCAATTTCAAGAGACCAAGTAAGACGTGGAGATATCTTTATTGCTGGTAAAAAAGGCAATTCTGCAGGTGCTTTTGGCCATACCGGTGTTGCAACCAGCAACAGCAGAATCATTCATTGCAACTACAAGGACAATGGCATTTCAGAAACACTGATCGCTGGACGTACAGGTGACCCTTGTTACTGGTACCGTTTGGTAAAACGCTAATTTAGACTTAAACAATTAGGGCACCTCTTGATGATTAGGCAATCGTTCTAATCATCAAGAGGTGCTTTTTATGTATGGATTTCTGTTTATTTTTAATTTATTTTGTATTTATTAGTCTTTATGTATATACTATTAACTGAAGAATAAAGCATCTTCCCTATTTGTTTAATAAAAACTTATCGGGAAGAAACGATGTGAAACTGTAAGGAGGAGAATCATTGAAAAAGTTTGTTGGTTTATTGATTATCGCCTCATTTTTTCTGACGGGCTCCGCTTCATCCTTAGCGGCAACCTACAACACTAGAGAAAAACCAAACGAGGCAATTGAAGATGCAAGTATTTGGAACAGAGATGTCGGTGACGGCATTGATACCTTCAAGTACGAAAATGGGCATTGGGTACCTTTTGAAAGTACGTCAAAAAGAAGAAGCGCAGCCAGAGAAGACTATCTTGAAAAAGTAGTCGCGCCAAACAAAGAAGCGCGGAAACAAGCAGAGGAATTGCAGCAGGGCTATATCGCCGAAGTAAAAGAGGATGCTGAAGTCTTTGATCATTTAACAGAAGACGAAAGTATGCTGGTTGCTTACACCGACGAACAAGGGAGCCACCAAGTAAGAATCCCTAAGGTTGAGATGCCTGACGAAATTGCCGAGCCTGCTAAATTCTTTATTAGTGAAAATGTTCCCGAGATGCTGCCAGTTTTAGCAACAGCTGATGTAGCGGAACCTGTCACTCAAAGTTCGAATCAACCGGCTGCTCCTGAATTAAAGGAACTGACCTATAAAGTAGAAAATAATAAGGTCTTAACTAAAGCTGATCTTCTTGAGAAAGTAACCTACGAAGGTGACAAGAGTGATATTTCCATCGAAATTTCTTCTAAGATGGTTTATGCTGCTCAGAACAATACCGCTTATTACCATGATTTAAATAGTTTATTAGCCGTGACCACAGTAGATAAGATTAGTGTTTTGTCCGAAGAAGATGCTCTTGCAAAAGGTTTGGTTTCAGCTCCAAATGAATCCAATCAACTGACAAAGATTAATCTATCCCTGCCTGGTCAATATACAATTACTTTAAAAACTCAAACAGCTGGAGTTACTGCTGTTCTCAAGGTTGAAGGCAAAAATGACACAATCCCTGAGCCGATTCCTACTCCAACCCCAGAGCCTCAACCACTAAAAATCGAGGTCAAGGATCATACGTATCCAGTCGAGGTTGGTAAATATTTGGATGAAACGGCCTTGTTAAGTTTGGCCACTTATAATGGTGATAAAAGCAAGCTGAAAGTTTCAATTGCTACAGACTATGTATACGTTACACCTAATGCTGAAGTTTATCATATTGATCTGCACGAATTATTAAGCAAAGCGAATTTAGAAACAATCACTGTGATGACTGAGCAGGAGGCCATCAATCAAGGCCTGCGCTTAGCGACCGAGAACAATGATAAGGGCGGAATCGATACGATTGATCGTTCACTGCCAGGAAAATATCGCGTAACTTATACAGACGGTCAAACCACCGTCACTAGTGTGATTACGATTGGTGAAGTGAAGGCCGAACAAGAACCAATCACCACACCGGTAAACAATACCAGACAAACGACCACAGCAAAAACCTACCCTACCACTCAGGCGAAAAATCTGCCTAAAACGGGGAGTACTTCCTCGAATGTTTTGATTGTGTTGGGTATAGGGATTGCCGCTGCAGCAGCCTTCATCTACTGGAAAAAATCGACAAAAAAAGCCTAAAAACTAGTTTTAAGGACAACTGCCCATGGTAGTTGTCCTTTTTTGTCATGATTAAGTTTTAGGGACAAGCAAAACCTGCCAGCTGGCAATATCCTTATTCCTCGCCAAATCAAAAGCCAGCATAATATCATCTAACGTAAAACGGTGAGAAATTAAGGTCCCTGGCTCCAGTTTTTTTTGCTCAATCAACGAAAGGGCAGCTTCCCATTCATTTCCAGGAAAAGGAGCGGAGTAAGCACTTGAGAGTCCCATTATCGTATATTCTCGAAGAAATATATTAGTAAAGGCTTGCTGACGAAGCATTACATTTGAGGGAGCTTGCCCATAAAATCCTATTGTTCCGCCTTTTTTGGTAATCAGCAGGCATTGCTCTTCTGCAATAGATAAACCAATACATTCGATTGCAACGTCTACACCTCTTCCCTCCGTCAGCTGTGAAATCTGCTCCTCGATCGAATCACGCAGCAAATCAATGGTATCCGTCACGCCATGAAGCTTGGCTTCCCATAAATTGTTTCGATCGGTATCCAAGCCAATAATTCTTTTTACCCCCGCTTGGCGCAGCCATTGAACATTCAATAAACCAAAGGTGTTCAGTCCAAATACTGCAACCGTATCACTTGCTTTGATCGCCAGTTTTTCCATGCCATGGACTATTTCAGCAATTGGTTCCAGCATTACCGCCTCCTCAAAGGCAATTGTTTCTCCTATTGGAAGTACGCTTTCTTCAGGTACAAGTACATATTCAGCAAAACATCCATTAAGATGAGTGCCAAGCTTCTTTCCCTCTTCACACCAATGCTGATGTCCTCTCTGACAATCTGAGCACTCACCACATGGAATGAACGGGACAGCAGTTACTCGGGTACCTACTTGCAGTGATGAAACCTCACTTCCGATCTCTTCTACAACTCCGGCAAACTCATGACCAATGATTTTCGCAGTTTTATGCCTTCCTCCGCTTTCCACTTGACGAATATCTGAATCACAAATACCAACAGCTTTCACTTTAACAAGCACCTCACTTCCTCTGGGAGCTGGCCGGTTCATTTTACGCAGGTTAAAGCTGTTAAATTCATTTAGTACTGCGGCTTTCACAACAATATACCTTCTTCCTGTCTTTACTTTTCCTCTATTGCGGCAATTACTCGGATACATCGTGTAACCAATCATAGAAAAGTACGCTAAAACTCATTTAAATTTTTTAATTCTATAAATAAATTATTGACTCAAAACAAACAATTTGTCAAAATCTTTTTCAGATAATTCGAATGCCAACAGCAATTTCGCTATTAATTGACTCCCAACACCTCTATCTCCATTCAAAATCCGATAAATGGTTGAGGGTGCAACCTCCATTCTCCCTGCCAACGAATAAACATCATCCCCGTTTTGCCTCATCATGCGCTCCAATTCCAGTTTATTTAGTCTAATTTTCATTGGTCCACCTCCGTTGCCTTATGTCAATAAGATAAATCAAATATTGACAAAAGGCAATAGTTTTACTATTTATTATACAATTGCCTTTTGTAATTGTTGCCAATTGGCTATATAGTAATAATGAAGAGAGGGGATTTCTTATGGACTTCGGAAAAAAATTAAAAGACCTGCGTGAATCGAAGGGATTAGGTGTGAATCAGCTGGCACTTAAATCTGGCGTAAGTGCCTCGAACATCTCGCGTTTTGAAAACGGTCAAAGGAAAGGCCCGACTCTTGAAACGGTAAAAAAATTATCGAAGGCGTTAGGAGTGTCTATTTCCTATTTTGATGATGACCAGCTGAAGCCGGCCGAACTAATTGCCGCCCATATCGATGAAGATATTATTGAGGAACAAATCGAAGATATCATTAATTATATTGAATTTATTAAACAAAAGAATGCTCAAAATAAAGAATAGAAGGATTTCTCGCCATTACTATTCTATTCCACTCAAATCACAAATAATCAAAAGAAAAAAGAGTGAATCCACTCTTTTTTCTTTTGCCCTCTCAAAAAATGATAACGCACGTTATTTTTCTCCATCCAATCCTCAATCAAACACCTCCAGATCAAGCTTTTGTTCAAAATGAAGCAGTAAATTTGTCTTATTTGAACTTCTCCCTTACAATAAGTTAATCAAAATCTTCCTTATTTATCCTAATTATTATATAACAAAAACAACGGATAATGATTTTGTAATTAAAATGTATTCAGTTGATAAGTGAGCGACAAGAAATATTATAATTTATTTCTACAAGAAAACAAGACATTAATTTTATCTTAAAAAGAGAAAAAAATATTTATCTCCTCCTTTTTTTGGGATAAAATATGAAATGTATTATAAAATAGTTATTTTCCTTAAAATAGCAACAAACCGAAAGGGGTGGTTAGAATGAAAAGGAAGATCACATTCCTAGCTACGCTTTTTTTGTTTATGAATGCTGCTCAGCTACCTGCCTGGGCGGAAGAAACATCCACTATCGATACCTCTTCCACCGAACAAACAAGCCAAACGACGAGTATAGAACAAGAAAGCACAACTGAAATAGCATCTACGGAGCACGAAGCCGAGTCTTCAAGCACTAGTACAGAAGAGTCCATAACTCATGAAGACTCCACGGATAATTCAACCGAGAGCTCTAGTGAAGCTGAACAAGAAGTACAGGAAGCACCCACAGCTAAAGTGGCAGCGCTGGCCGCAGCTGGAGATGGCACTGAAACGAATCCGTACCGGGTAACAAACTTTCAGGAATTGAAGGATGCCCTAGCCACCTCAGTAGCGTCTGGACAAACACAATATATTCAGCTGCAAAATGACATTGTTTATAATACTACTGGTACTTCTATCAAGCAAAATACAGTAATTGACGGCAATGGTTATGCTCTTTTGTACGATGGGACAGCTTACGGTACGGCTCACTTTGGTACAGGTGCAAACAATATAAGTGTTACATATAAGAATTTAACTTTTGGCAACAGTACTTATCCCAACAGTTCTTGGTATGGGATTCTCTATACCTCGAATAGCAATGTTTCATTCACCGTTGAGAATGTTAATTATACTATCCAAAGGGGCAGTCAACCTTTTTGGGGAAACAATAATGCTGGGAATACCTTAACCTTCAAGGGAAAAAATAATTTTAGTTCCTCTGGTAATTCTTACGGTGGTGAATTTGTTGAGGGCTATCGTTCTGTTACCTTCGCTGAAGGCAGCGACACTACTATCTACAATGATTCAACTGATGCTACCGCTATTTTCTATAGTACCAGCCAATCAGTCACGGTAGAAAAAAACGCGTCACTAGCCATTGAATCCAGCAAGACGTATCTTTTTTATGGCGGTGCTGCCTTAAATGTCCAAGAACAAGGGAATTTCTCCTATAAAAATATTTACGGAGTCAACTCTACGTCAAGTACAGCAACCTTATCTACAGGAACACTGACTGCTAACTTTGCTAAGGACTCAATTGGACATTTCACAACGGATGTTAACGGCTTTTCTGGTTCCAATCCGATTATCAATCTGAACTCACCAGATTACGTTGTTTTTGATTCAACAAGCTCATCTAGACAAGTTCTGGGTTCAATGAATCCCATCTTTAGACGAGCAGATTCAGATACGTCTTTGTATAAGATCGCCTATTTAACTGCGAGTGGACAAAAGGATTACGTTCCTAGAGTAGCTACGGGTTCAAGCTACACTGTTACATCCAGCAATATTGGCAGTGGTTATTCAGTCGCATACGCCAAAATGCCTACCATTGAAGATGTGTCAGCGACTCCAACTACTGGACAAGACATTAGTACTATCGATGCACAAATAAACAGTGCTGCACCAGCAACTGCTGTAAGCAGCAAGGTTCAATATAAGCTAGCAACCAAGCAGCTCTATAGTGGGGATATTACTGCTGATGCTTCTCAAACCAGTATCGAACAGGCTGGAACAGCAGAGGGAGTCGCTCAGACAGCGGACACTGTTCTGCCAGGAAATACGACACCAGCTGGAGCAGATTCGAAGCACGCATTTACTCAGTTGCCTGCCCAAAATTACTATTTGTATGCCAAGGCTAACGATCAACGCATAACAGGTTATACCTTCGATACTTTGTGGAAGGAAACTTCAGCGGAAGTACCGCCCTACGTACAGATCTTATTTTCAACTAATGCGATGGCATTCGACAGTCCGATCCCTGGGCAATTTGGTAAACAGCAAAATCTAGACAGCTATACCGTGCGCAATGCTGGCAATGTTCCAACAGAAACGCGTTTGACCAAGATTACTCGCAACAGCGACAGCTCTGAAAAGCTTTCCTTAGTTGATCAATTCGATACTCACGATCAGGAGCTGATTTTATCACTGATTGCTGAAAAAGCAGACAGTGGCGAAAAAATAACCTTGGGCCCTTTAAGTGAGCAGGATCCCTTGAATCTAGATGCTGTTACATTGAATCCTTTTTGGGATACCGATGCTCAGGCTGACCTGTATTTGGCTGGAGATTATTCCGGACCAATGATTGGTCCACAAAAATTCAGCTATCGTTTTTCTTTTGCTATTTCAGAAATTACGACAAATTAGAAGGAGGCAATCATGGAAGAAAAAAAGAAACGCAAAAAATGGTTGCTGCTTTTAGCTCTTTTGCTGCTGCTTATTGGCGGCTACGGCATTTACCACTTCTTTTTCGCACCGAAGCCGCAGGCAATGTCGGTGATCAGCGGTGATTTTTTACCCGAAGGAAAAGATGCGAAGAAAATGTCGGATAAAGAGTTGGCTGATCTTGCTCAGCAGAAAGCAGACGAAAGCAACTTTAATATGATGATTGCTTCAGAAGCAACCATCAATAGCGAAACTCAGCAAGGGCAATTACCGATCAAGAATCCTGAAAGCAATGCCTATCCGGTCAATGTCGAAATCAAAGACGATCAAACCGGTGACATCATTTACACCTCTGGGGCAATTCTTCCCGGAGAGGAAATTGATCAAGTTCACTTGGACAAGCCGTTAGCCAAGGGAACGCATCAAACTACGGCAACCTTTAGCCTGTATGATGCTCAAACGAAGAAAAAACAGGGCGAGGTCTCAGCAGGTGTCACGATTTTAGTGAACTAAATTTGGGCTACACAATTAATTTTGTTTATATATATATACTTAGGAGGAAAACAGAATGAAAAAATTATTAGCTATATTATTAACAACCGGCATCGCTTTAGGAGCTGCGCCGCTTGTCTTTGCCGCAGACGGTACTGAAAGTGCCAGTCAACAAACAGTTAACGGTCAATCGACTGCAGATATTGAGATCAACGGAACATTAGGTGCCGATAACACTGATCCAGATGCAAAAATCCCAGAAGGTGATGTAAACTGGATCAACGTTACAGTCCCTACTAAAACCATCTTCTACAATACTGCAAGCGATACTAGCATTAAAGCGCCAAACTATTCAATCGTTAACAACTCTGGCCGACCAGTTACCGTTTCAGCAAATGGCTTCACTGGAGATGGTGGTAACCCAACATTACCAGAGGACTTCAACTTGAAGCTTGACGTAACAGGAGCAGCAGGCGTTTCTGCTACAACTGCTTCTACCAGCTTGGTTACTAACGGTTCATTGGCAACACCATTGAACTCAGAATTAATCACTTTAGCGAACAGCAAAAATCAATTGGCTGCTGCGGATACTGCAGCAACACCTGAGAAAAACAAAGCAACCTTTACTTACTCTGGAAGTGCAACAGCTGAGTCACAAAAACAGCTAAAATACACCTTGAACCTGAAATTTGATGCAGTGAAATGGAACTAACCATTTCCTGCTGGATGAGGTGATTACATGGATACGGATATCGAGATTTACGGTCAATTAGGACTTGAAGCTCCTGCTACTGAAGCTCCTGCTGAATCAGAACAGCCGCCTGAAAAAAATGAGCAGCTTGTTCCTCACTATGTGGTGCAGCAGCAATCGTATCCTAAAACCGGTGATACCGATCAACTATTTCTTTTCTCTTTCTTGGGCCTGCTGCTGGTTATACTGGCGGTTTGGCTAAAGAAAAAGCTGAGTGAGTCCTAACTCAGGGAATACTAAAAGACAAGCAAACTTGATCTTCATACGATCGAATTTGCTTGTCTTTTTTCATAGTAGACGCTATTTTTCGTTCTTCGCAAGGGTTCGTTCAAAATTTAACGCCGCTCCAACTAAATTGGCATCGTTTTGAAACGCACAGCAGCGAACCTGCGGCATGATTTCTTCCACCTGCTCCTCTTTCAACAAATGCTTGAGCCGACCAGCAATCTCTTCTGCCAGTTCTGGTCGTTTTGAAACACCGCCGCCTAAAATGATCAGCTCAGGATCCAGCGTTACTTGAATATTGTACAAATTATTGGCAATCCTTTGATACATGTCATCTAAATAGTTAGCAGCCAGTTGATCTCCTGCTTCACTTAACCAAAAGAGGTCCTTGCCTTCAACTGCTTTAGCGGTTTGCTTCGTATAGAAATTTGCGGCCTTCACTAAGGTACCATTTTGACTAAAGGTCTGCGTATCCATACTCTTCATTAAACCAAATTCGCCGCCAAAAAGATTGCTGCCTTTATAAAGCTGGCGTTGAATAAAAATCGCGCCACCAACCCCGGTACCTAAAACCACAAACACCATGTTTTGGGCATCTCGGCCGGCTCCTAGCTCTACTTCCGCAATCCCGGCACAGTTGGCATCATTTTCAATCGCTACTGGCAGGTTTAAGCAGCTTTCCAGTTCGTCAAAAATCGGTCGGTGGTGAATGTACTCAACCGCGCTGATTCCCAGAATCTGTCTTTTGGCAACATCCACCGCACCAGGTGAGCTGATTGCTGCCCCTTCGATGGGTTGCTCGTATTGCTGAATCGTTTGGCGAAACTTATCGAATAATGCTTCATAATTTTGCGGCGTCGCAAAAGAATCTACCTTTGTCAAACGTCCATTGGTCCATAAGCCATGCTTTACTGCCGTTCCGCCAATATCAAATACTGCTAAGCTCATTCTCTTCACCTAAAATCCATTTTTTTCTGCGGTTGCTTTAAACCACAAACCACTCTTCTTCACCGAACGTTCATAGGTCGCTAAATCCATGGAATAAAAACCATAACGATTCCGATAGCCGTTTAACCAGGACCAGCAGTCAATAAAGGTCCACGCATGATAACCGAAGCAATTGCTGCCTTCGCTAATCCCCTGATGCAAATAGTCCAAATGCTCCTGCATAAATTCAATCCGGTAATCGTCCTCGATCATCCCAGATGCATTCATGAAACGTTCCTCGTCGGCTACGCCCATTCCATTTTCACTGACGTACCAAGGAATATTGTGATACGTTTCCTTCATCATTATCGCTACATCATAAAGCGCTTTAGGGTAAATTTCCCATCCGCGATAAGGATTGATCCTCTTTTCCGGCCAATCATAGGCTGCGTAAAAATCATGAGGCATTTTGGCTGGAGACTCGGCATGTTCAGGCGCCTGCACTCGCCGCGGCTGGTAATAATTTAACCCGATAAAGTCCACTGTATTTTCTTCAAGCAGTGCTGCATCGCCAGCTTTTACCGCTGGAAGCAAATCATTCTCCGCTAAAAGAGTCACCAGCTCCTCTGGAACATTTCCCAGTACAGCCGGATCTAAGAAGCTGCGCGTGTTCAACAGGTCAGAACGCTGAGCTGCCAATTGATCTTCCGCCGAGTCGCTTCGGGGATAGCTAGGAGAAATATTCAAGATAATCCCGATTTCACCCTTTGGCAGGACCTTCCTAAAAGCTTCCACTGCTTGAGCATGGGCCAATAAGGTATGATAGCCCACTTGAACTGCCCGTTTAAAATCAACAATCGCCGGATAATGGTATTGATACAAATACCCACACTCCACATGGACCATCGGCTCATTAAAGGTCGTCCATTTTTTTACCAGGTCGCCAAATAATTTAAAAGCTGTTTCAGCATAATAAGCAAAAGCCGCCACTGAATCCCGGCTTTCCCAGCCTCCTTGATCCATCAGCCACATCGGCAGATCAAAGTGAAACAGATTAATAATCGGTTCAACGCCATGATCCAGCATTGCTTGAAAATACTTACGGTAGAAGATAACTGCCTCTTGATTGACCGTTTTCCCATCTGGTAATAAGCGTGTCCAGGCAATCGAGGTTCGCACCGAATTCATACCAATTGCCTGCATTCGCTGGCAATCAGCTGCGTACTTATCGTACATCTTGGACGTATCTGCTGGTCCTTGATTCTGATTGAACTTTTCTGGTGCCTCCGTAAACCAGTAATCCCAGGTAGAGGCTGATTTGCCATGGCTTAAGCTTTGTCCCTCTGTTTGAGGAGCCGACATGGCTGCTCCCCATAAAAAATGCTCAGGAAATTTTTTCATTGGTTCATCGATCCTTTATTTGTGTAATATTTGCTCCGATTCCAGCCACTGCTTGAGAGAATCGGAATACAGATGAATGTAGCGTTCGTAGACCATATCCAGCTGAATGAGGATCGGAATTTGCGGGGAAATGTTCCCCAGCGATTCTTCTCGGGTAAAGCTGGCTGCGATTAGCACTACGTTGGCGTAAGGAATCAGCTGAGAAAACTGATTGGAGGTAATCAACAGGATTGGTACCCCGCGAACTTTCGCGATCTTCATCGCCTCCAGCAGCTCCTCATCATCCCCCCGCAAGGTTGAGACCACAATTAATTCATCCTGATTGGCAAAATTAGCCGACATTAAAATCGAATTCTCATCAGCAATGACCCGTACATATTTGCCGACTCGGGAAAACTTAAATTGAAAATCAGCTCCGGCATAGGAATTGAATCCTTTGCCGAAGAAATGAATAATTTTGTGCTGATGTAAATAGCCGCAAAAAGCATCGACTATTTCTTTCGAATACGTACTGTCACTGCGCGTTGCCAAGGAATGATAGGCCGCCGTCACTTTAGAAGCTACCGACAGATCCGACTCATCCTTATCTAGCGACAGCTTATACAAGAAGATCAGTTCCTTGTAATTGTTCAAGCCGATTTTTTTACAAAATCTGGTAATCGATGCTTTTGAGACCGCCAAATGCTCAGACAGCTGGTCTATATTTTTAGGGGCCTGCTGCTTACTCAAAAAATAATCGGCGATCACTTGCTCCACCGCTGTAAAATTTAACCGACAGGACTCAATTAATATGAAAATATCTTCTTGCATGTTCTTCTCCTCAGTTCACGATCTGAATCGTTTTTATTTCGCCAGGTTTGACTGTTCCAATAGTAATTTTATCATTTTTTTCAACTGGTAAAATGGGAGTTCCTTTAAGATCCGCAAAGGTATAGCTCATTTCGGTCGGTCCTAGAATGTAGCCACCCTCTACTGCTTCATGGGTACTTGGATTAAACACTCTCAGCTCAAAGCCCGCACCTGCCTTTGATTTTGCCAATGAGCTGAACACCAGCTTTTCGCTCACCAAGGTAAGCTGTTCTTTTTGAACAAGCTTCTCCGGTAAAGGATTGGAAACAAAATATTTCAGTGTCGAGGTGAAGCGATTCATTTCCTGCAGCTGGTAAAACGGACAGGACAAAGCATAATTCAGATAGTCCTTTGCCAGTTTGGCTGGGTAATATGTTTGCTCCAATTGCAGCGCGAATTTGAAGGTCATTTTTTTCTGCAGCTGACTATCAGGTGTTGCAATGTACTTAAACTCATTACCAGAAGCAACCCCTGGCCGACGAAGCAAATCAGGTCGTCCTAAGAACCCAACAGAACGAAACAGAGTCAAAGCCATCGTTCCGAAAGCTTCACCTACAAATTGATATTCCTTCATGCCTTTGGTGAACACCGTCCAACTGGAGGCTTCATTGTGACTGTTAACATAGCTCAGCATTGGAAAAATCGCTGTCGGTTCTTCTCGCCAGCCCAGCTCCTGCCAGTCCGTAATATGCCGATCCTCTACCTCACGCTTGATCGTTCCAAAGGGGGTATCGGTATAAGAGAACTCATTTTGATGAGGGGTGTTGATCAATACCCGCATCCGATGATCACAGGCTGTGTTGTCAATTTCCAAATGGCATTCAAGCTGACGACTACCTTTTTTCAACGAAAGCACCAGTTCATAGTCTACTGATTGGCTACGTTGTTTATTTTTTCTCTCGGTTAAATCCTTCGCAACATACCACTTTCCAGTAAATTTAAGTTCTGATAAAAGCGGACGTTCATTCACCTGACAATCGGCATCCGCTAAGCTCAATAGATACTGATCGTCCTCATACGGCGGAGAATAATCATAGGTATCTCCTTCGTCTCCACTATCCTCAAAGGTTAGAATGTTTTCATACTGCTGATTGTCCTGTTTGGTAATTAGAGTCAGCTGACCCGCTTCGAAAAACAGCCGGTAGTAGTCATTTTCAATCAAAGGTTTTCCAGCTTGCATTTGATCCGTTTCAGGCAAACTGCTTTGTGCTTCAACCACCTGATAGGTTTCAAAGTTCAAGGAAGGCAGCTCTACCTCTAACGCAATTTCATGAATGAAATAGTATTGCTCTGGATTCTGATCCTTTTCCAACCGACGAATGGAGCCAGCATATTCTTTCTTCGTTTCCAGTAAATCAAAGGGAATAGACTGTCCGTCTTTTTCGATAGTGAACTGCTCATAGGTAGTAGACAGCTCACAATGCATTACCTTTTTCACTGGCCAAGGAACCGTGTTGAAAATCACTAGATCATCATTGGCTGCTGCCGCTCGCGACTCCGCAATTTTCCGAGTCAGATAATCGACTAAGGAATAGGACAGCTGATCTGCTTCAACAAAGCGATCCAAAATAATTTGATTGGTTTTGTCGCTGTTGCAACCGCCTGCTGAATCATGGGCTTGGTTTTTGTTCAACAGCTTCCAAATCCGATCAAGAAGCCCTTTTTTGTAAGGAATGCCATAGGACTCTGCCATCACCATTAACGGCTCCAGCTGATAAATCATCCGCCGCTCGATCTTGTCATTTAAATATTTATGATCGTAGCGCGAGGAATAAATCGAGCGATGAATTTTCGATACCGAGCTGGAAATAAACTCGCCTTCTACCGTTGGCAGGTCGTTTTCCTTAATTGCCTCAAAGAAATCTTCATAGCTGCTTTCCACCAGCTCAACCTCAGGCAGTGCCTGATTGTACTGGTGGATTCGTTCCCGCAGGTTAAAATCGACATACCGCTGATCACCGCCCACCGGCAAGACCAACTCATTACCCGTCGCTCCTTCCCCGATGGTCTCGATCAGCTCCTGATACTCATCGGTATAAATCAAGCCGACACCTACAAAATAGCCGTTCTTAATATTGGAAGCCAGCACCTGCGAGCCATCCTCCGCCTGCCAGTAAAATTCCCGCTTGGTGGTAACATCATTAGGAACTCCGCGCCAAAAAACAGTTTGATCGATGCCAAAGCCATTATAAATTTTCGGCATGTCTTTGCTTTGACCAAAGGAGTCCGGCAGGTAGCCAATTTTCATGGCACCACCCAGCTCTTCGGCCAGCTCCATCCCCAGCTGCAAATTTCTAACAATTGATTCCCCACGGACAATCAGCTCGTCGGTTTGCGTATACCAAGGACCAATTTTCAATTTGCCCTCAGTCACTAACTTTCGCAGCCGCTCCTTTTGTTCCGGGAAGCTTTGCAGGTACTCATCCAGAATACTCATTTGACCATCCAGCAGGTATTGATCAATTTTGTTTTCCTCCAAAGCCGTCATTACCTCGTCCAAATGATAGGTTAATTGAACAAACGACTCATTATTGGTAAAGTACCATTCAAAATCCCAATGGGTGTGGTGGATTACGTGAACTTTTTTCTTCATACTCTCAGTCCTAACAAGCAATTTTTAAATAAAACTGGAGCAGCAGCTGCCCCAGTTTCCGATTAAAAAGCAATCTGATCGATAATTTCCGTTAATTTTTCTGGATCATTTTCGTTTAAGACGCCTTCTCTAAAGTTTTGATCAATTAATTTGCGGGCAATCAAGCTCAACAGCTTCAAATGCTCCGCTGAACCCTCCTCAGGAATCGTTAAGGCAAACGCCACATTTACCGGCTTGCCATCCAATGCATTCCAGGGAATATCCTGTTCAAATTTCACTAAAAACATGCCCGGCTTTAAATTAGTGGTGCTTTTGCAATGGGGAATGGCAATGTGATCCTTAAAACCAGTTGTTGCCTCTTTTTCCCGTTCCTTTAATCCTTCAAGATAAGTCTGTTTATCTTGGACAAAGCCTAACTGATCTGCGAAATCCGCAATCACCTGAAAAGCTTCCTCTTGAGTAGTGGCCGTTTGATCCACTAAAATATGTTTCTTGTTAAATACTTCTGCATTCATCATTTATCATCCTAACTAGTTTAGTCGTGGGCCGTCTCAATAAAACCTTGCTCAGCCTCGTCTTTTTCCTCTTGTTCAATAATTGCTGTCTCTACAGTCTGCTTCCGAGTAAAGCCGATCAGCAGTGCCGTAGTCAAAATCCCAGCACAAACACATAATATCCAAGTAATGAAAGGAACTGGCTGTTCAATGTAGCCAATAAAAGTTCCTAACGGCGAACCAATCCCGCCATAGAATTTACAGCCGGTCGCTGCAGCTAGTCCGCCAGCTACTGCTGAACCCACCACATTGGAGAAAATCATGCGAAGCGGATCAGCTGCTACGAAGGGAATCGCCCCTTCTGTAACACCGACAATTCCCATACCAAAGGCTGCCGTTGCGGCCACTTTTTCGTCCTTTGAAAATTTCTTCTTGAAAATAATCGTTGCCAACCACACACCCAGAGGCGCTACTGAAATCGCTGCTTGTGTCGCAGTTCCTGGAACAAAGTTCGCTCCGTCAATTCCATATTTAGCTAAGGTGTCGGTGAAAATCGCTGTACCAAATACCAACGCCGTTTTATTAATTGGACCGCCTAAGTCAAACCCAATCATCGCACCACAGATAGCGCCAATTAAGATCGGTGCCCCCGCATAGCTGTTGTTCA
Organism: Enterococcus sp. AZ163; assembly: GCF_050498925.1. Classification (NCBI taxonomy): domain Bacteria; kingdom Bacillati; phylum Bacillota; class Bacilli; order Lactobacillales; family Enterococcaceae; genus Enterococcus; species Enterococcus sp. AZ163. The sequence continues at coordinate 955,769 of NZ_JBIPAO010000001.1, read as the reverse complement.
AATTCGTTAGCCCTTCGTACATCGCATCCATTCCAATAGCAATTGGGTTTCCAATAATATAGAGCACAATCAAGGTAATAATAGCAGTCGCTACAAATGGAATAATCATAATCGGTACAATCGGCATCAATAAACGCGGCCATTTAATCTTCTTCAGACCTTTAACCATGTAGCCAACAATAAATGCAACAACAATCGCACCAATAAATCCGCCACCAGCTTCTGTGTTCAGAAATTCTGGATCATTTACCAGGTAAGCTCCAATCATCGCCGGAGCAATCGCTGGCTTATCAGCAATCGAATTAGCGACAAAGCCGGCAAACAATGGAATCATTAGCTTGAACCCGATTTGTCCAACATAGAACAGCTTGGACATCAAGAAGCCCATCTGTGTTTTCGTGTCAAAACCCCATTCCACAATCCGACCTAAGTCATCCCGTTGAAACGCATACAAGTTCGCAATTGTTAAAATCAATCCCGCCGCAATAACCATCGGCACCATGTAGGAAATTCCGCTCATAATGTGGGTGAAGAAATTGACCTTGTCTTTGTCATTCCCGACTTGGATCTTCCCAACCTTGGAGCCTTTTTTCCCAAAGACCTCCGCCTCGTCAAATGCTCGATTAATCAACGCTTCAGCATCCTCAATCGCCGGAATGGATTTCGTCACATACAATCGTTTTCCGCTAAAGCGAATCGGATCAATCTTAATATCCGAAGCCACCAAGACTAAATCAGCCTGCTCAATATCAGCAGCAGTTAGCACATTCTCTGCACCAATTGCCCCGTTCGTTTCCACCTTTACCTGATAGCCCATCTTCTTGGCAGCCTGTTCAATCGATTCCGCCGCCATGTAGGTATGAGCAATTCCCGCCGCACAAGCGGTTACCGCAACAATTCTTTTTTCCATGTTGTTCCCTCCATACTAAATGTCTTCTTTAAGAAATTAAACTATTCAGGACGAAAAATAAAGCGGTTTCCCGCTTTCTGGTATTAGTATCGAAGTTTGGGTTTGGGGTGGTATTTGTTTCAGGGGGGAGAGAATGGGAAAAAAGCAGAGCGGGTTTGCTCTGCTTTGGTTGATTATTGTTGAGGAAATATCATCACCTTACTATAGCTTTCCTTGCGCTGAACCGTTAAGTCAAAAGCTTCCTGTAGCTGATCTAGTGAAAAACGATGCGAAATCAAACTTTTCACTTCAATTCGTCCTTGCTGCAAAAAATCTATCGTATGCTGCCATTCTTTGCCAGGAAACGGTGCGGAATAAGAATTCCAGAAGCCTTTAATCGAATACTCTCTTCGGAAAATATTTTCAAAAGCCTTTTGCCGCATCATCACATCAGAATAAGCAATTCCTTGATAACCAATTTTTCCACCTTTTTTCGTTACCAGCAGACATTGCTCCTCCGTAATACTCGAGCCGGCACATTCCAGCGAGATATCCACGCCCAAGCCATCTGTCAGTTCCAAAATTCGTTCCTCCAAAGGTTCCCGCATCACGTTAATTGTGTCGGTCACACCATACATAAAAGCTTTCTCTAGCTTCGCTTGATCAAGATCTATCCCGATAATTTTCTTGGCACCAGCGATTTGCAGCCATTGTACGCTCAGTATGCCAATCGTGCCTAAGCCGAAAACTGCTACCGTGTCACCCAACTGAACATCTAAACCTATTACACCATGAGCTGCCACCGCCAATGGTTCAATCATCGCCGCCACTGCAAAGGACATCTCACCAATATTCAGCACATTTTCCTCTGGCACAACCACATACTCAGCAAAGCCGCCATAGCGCTGTGAGCCAATCATCTTGTAATCCTCACACAGCTGATACTTTCCTGCTCGACAGTAAGGACATTCCCGACAAGGAATCAGCGGTGCCACCGCAACTCGATCACCAGCCTGCACCTGTTGAACCTCCAGCCCAACTTCTTCAACTATACCTGCAAACTCATGCCCCATCACCATTGGCAGCCCGTATTTCCATTCACTCTGCATCTTATGAATATCCGAGCCGCAAATCCCCGCTGCCTTCACCTTAATCAATACCTCATTCGGCCCAGGAACAGGCTTTTCAATTTCACGTACATCAAACTCATTTAATCCTATCAGTAATCCTGCCTTCATGTCATTGACCCCTTCTATAAGATTCCCGAAACCAGCTGCGCAAATTTCAAAATAATCCAGTTTAAGAAATTGCCACCCATATCTAAGGACGACAGCTGTGAAGCTCCCTCTGGAAACTCATAAACACCTCGCATCATTTCCGTATGCACAGGCGCAAAATTCGTCGCCATCCACAAAGCAAAGGCAATCACGATCGTACCAGAAATCACTGACTGAATAATATTTCCCTTGCGGTTGGCAACAATCAAGGACACATAAAACGGAATCGTCGCCAAATCACCAAAAGGCAGCACCTGATTTCCCGGCAAAATGACTGCTAGAAACAAAGTAATCGGTACTAGTAGCAGACCCGTAGCCAAATTCGCCGGATGACCTGTCGTTACCGCCGCATCCATCCCCAGATAAATCTCCCGATCCCCATAACGCTGCTGCAGGAAATCCCGCGCCGCTTCCGAAATCGGAATCAGACCCTCCATTAGAATCTTCACCATCCGCGGCATCAAGAACATAACCGCTCCCATGTTGATCCCCATCTTCATAATGTCGCCAACACCATAGCCCCCCAAGAACGCAATTACTGCACCAATAATAATTCCCATCATCATCGGTTCACCAAAAATACCAAAACGTTTCTGAATCGACTCCGGATCAGCATTCAGCTTGTTAATGCCCGGAATCTTACCAATCAACATACCCACCGGAATCCCAATCAACCCAAAGGCCGCTGTCGAACCTGTTGGCAGACTGATTCCGTCCAGTTCATAAAACTCTGCGACTAGCGGTGCTGTTTTATCGGCAATCAACAGACAAGCGATCTCATATAAAATTGCACACAGAATCGCAAAGAACCAATTCCCATTCGTCACAATGTAGCCCGTCGCTCCCGCCGCAATAAAATGCCAATAATTCCACAAATCAATATCCAGCGTCTTAGTCACCTTCAAAAACAACAGCAGCAAATTCACCAGCACACAAATCGGAATCAAGATCGCCGAAACCGGTGCCGCCCATGCCGCTGAAGCTGCAGACGGCCAGCCCGTATCAATCACCGTTAAATGAAACCCAAACCGTTCAACCATTGCCTGTGCTGCCGGACCAAGATTATCTGACAAAACCCCAATCACCAGATTGATCCCCACAAAACCAATCCCAATCGTTAAACCAGACTTCAACGCCTTGCCAAAGGGAACCTTAAAAATAAGTGCGATGATCAAGATCATAATCGGCAGCATCACCGTAGGCCCCAAGTTCAAAATATACTGCACTACATCATTAACCGCTTTCAATAAAACTCCTCCTTCTTGTCTGAACCGCTCTATTATTGGTAAATATAACCTTTTATTTTCTCTATAGATTTCCCTCCATTTCCTGATTTATATTCCAATCACCCTGGGGTTTTGGGTAGAATTAGGGTGATAGATGGTTGGTGTTCTCAATGGACCTTGTTCTTCCATCGCAAGGTCAAAACTTTTCGATAGTTCAATAATCACGTTTCGTGATTTCTTCATCAAAAAAAAGATAACCTACAGGTAATTGATAGAATTGCGAAATAGTCTTTTTGGTAGTATCATTTCCGCTCTTCACACCTTGTTCCAACTTTTGAAGTAAGGAAATAGAAATACCAATACTTATTGCAGCCTCTTCTTGAGTCAGACCTAACTTTTTTCTTGCAGCTCGCAAGCGACTCATTCGAAACACCCCAATCACATTTCGTGATTAAAATATATCATCACATTATGTGATAGTCAATAGTTTCAATCACTTTTTGTGATAAATCTTTTTTATCACGTTTAGTGATAGTACAATCACAGTAAAGGAGGGATCACATGACTATTGGTGAGAGAATCGCTTATCTAAGAGAACGGCGAGGAATGTCACAGGCACAGTTAGCTAAAGAACTAAATATTGCTCAAAGTACCTTAGCCATGTGGGAACGAGGAAAACGTGGGTTAAAGGATGATGTAATTAAACAACTTGCTGAATACTTTTCTGTGTCTTCGGATTATTTACTAGGGATTGAAAACGAGGATGATTATACTCCCAATTCTAAGGTGAAGAGAATAGCTGCTCATATTGATGAAGATATAGTGGAGGATCAGGTAGAGGATATTATTCGGTATATTGAGTTTTTGAAGCAGGAGAAAGACTCGTAAAACGAAGATTTTCCAAAAAGTGCCTAACCGATTGCTAAGCACTTTTTGGATTCTATGGTATTTAACTTTTCAACAATGTTAATAAGCTTGTAACTACCCCTGCAACTTCTACAGTAATTTTTGCTAAATCTATTCCATACTTTGATAAAAATGATTGCTTAACATCATTATCATTTGGATGTCTTAATACAGCATCAATATCCTCTTCCAGTATCCCATTACTGACCATTAAATCTTTATAGTCACTTACAATACTGGAAAATGAGCTATTTACTATATTTTGATGTGCATCTCCACTCCCAGTTGTCACTTGAACAGGTCCATTTGTTCTATCAATTTTAATGTCGGATCGTTTGAGCTCATTTTTAGGTATTACCTTGTAAACAATATAAGGACCTGTCTTCGATTTTTTACTCCCGTCACTATTATATAGAATATCGTAATATTCATCATTTAGTAATTCAGAAATTTCATATGCGTAACCTTGGATATTTTCAACTTCTGTGCCTTGAGCATAATTATCTAAAATAAACTGCTTTTTCATTGGTTGAGTCTTTTTATTATACCTAAAAAATAAACCTGTACCATTATTTGATGGCAAACTATTAAATCTCCCGCCTAAATCCTGTGTACTATAGTCTGTGATTCCGTCTCTTTCTTTTTCCTTCTTAGTAATATATACCCAAGCTACGATACTAATAGTTATTAACACTATCATAAAAAAATTTTGCTTAATAATCTCCACTAAGCTCTCCCCCTCATTTTTCGGTTTACAACCCTTCAGTAATCAACTCATTAAATACAACTTGAATAAATAACTTTTCATCTATTGTTGTGCCTAATGAACCGATTTTTCCAAAAAGTTCAATTAACGAGTACGTATTTCCGATAACTTCTTCTCTATATAAAGCATCAATACTCTCTTTTGAATTTTTGCTTAACTCATTCCTCTTTGCTCTAGAAAGCCTGTTAAAAATCAAGGAAAGTTGATCTCGATCAAGTTTTTTTCTATTCTTTATACTTGAGATATGTTGAACTGTCTCCTCCGCATATTTTGATAATTGGTTTAAATTTTCTAGTTTAGATTGAATTGTGGGTACAGTGTAAGTATGTACTATACTTACAACTGTATCTCCAATTGCTCTAAATTGATTTTGTTTTGTATCAGAAATTGAATAGATAAACTCCATAGAAAGGCTTCCATCAGTGATTTCATTATTTGATAATCTGATACCAACCTCGACAATCGTATCTCGGTCAATGAGTATTTTTTCTTCTTGTACGAACATTATATCCAAACAAGAATCTGTAATATAGCCGCTCTCAACAAATATATGAGCTTTATTACTTTCTGAATATCTATGAAGAGAGTTTAAAGCTAAATATATCGCAATATTGTTGTCATAGTTCTTATACGTTGTAGTTGTTAACCCTCTCAAAAAAAGATTTTCACCTTCCATCAAAAATCGATACTGTCTTGTTTCATCTTTTTGTGTAATCATAAGTTTATTAACATTATCATTGAGCATATCTTTCTCTCCATGGGATAAACAGAAACGACCAAATTTCTTCAAACTGAACAATGAATCCAAGAAAGAATCTGTAAATTTGTAAATTCCTTTTGCTTTATAACCGTCTAGATTCAGTATTATTTCATTGTCATGAAAGAAACCGCTAAATTCAATCTCAGAAAGCGGTAATGTTAGATCCATCTTCTCATTATCTACACTATTGTATAGATCGATTAGTTCTTTTGAACCTTTAACGTTACAACTATTGTTTCCATGAATCCAATCAATAGACTCTAATATTAATGCATCTTCTTCAGGATCTTCATCTTCTAAACGCAATAATTTACGAACTTCACCATTACTAGCGTAACCGTTTTCTTCATTATTCAAAAAGTATTTCTTAATTAAAAACTCCATGCTTATACATCTCCTTGTTAGTTTAAATTTTATACAACACTTTTAGTTGCGTAGGAACTACTCTAAATAATTGTATTCATTCGAAACTAACAGATTCATTATATTTTTCCAAAGCTGTCTAATAATCTCTTTCATGGAAATTCCCCTCTTTTCATTTTTTAAAGAAAAGGGAAATAGATACTGCTATTTAGATCCATCGTCAAATAAAGCCACTTTACAATGTTTTTGATTGTTGCTATACTTTGGTTGATAATATTGATCTAGCGATGCTTTTCTCAGGAGCTGCTATGTCTATTTCCCAAAACAGTAGATTCCCGTCTACTGTTTTTCTTTTTTCTTCATTTCACATACTAGCAAACTTTTCATGGCAAGTCAATTAAAAGTTGTCCCATTTTTATTTAAACCTGTCCCAAAATATGATATAATCGATTTTGAATAATTAGGAGGTACATATCGTGAAAAAACAAAACATACTGAATCTCATAAAATATCACGTTGAAAGAAATGAGAATGCATTTAGAAATGAAGCAATAGAAATTGCCAAACGTTTTGATAGCTTAGGGGATTATGAATTAGCGGAATACATTATGGGTTTGATTACAGAGTCTAATCTATATGTACCACAAGTTAGTGATTTTGAAAGTGAATTTTTAAAAGCACTCGATGTAAAATCACTGCCATCTCTAAAGTTGCCTACAGAAATTACTGATGATATTAAAGGAGTCATTAATGCAGTAAATCATAATATTGGTATAAACAAATTTTTATTCGAAGGCTTACCAGGAAGTGGAAAAACTGAGGCAGCAAAGCAAGTTGCTAGATTACTTGATCGAACTTTATATTATGTAGATTTTGATAATCTGGTTGACAGTAAACTTGGACAAACAAACAAAAATATTTCTAATGTTTTTAGTGAGATCAATAAACTTCCCTATCCAGAAAAAACTGTAATTTTATTTGATGAAATTGATGTAATAGCTTTAGATAGAATAAATAGTAACGATGTTCGTGAGATGGGAAGAGTTACATCTGCAATTTTAAGAGAATTAGATCGATTGACGGACTTAAACAAAGAAATTGTAATCATTGCTACTACAAATTTATATAAAAACTTTGACAAAGCACTATCCAGACGTTTCGATGCTGTAATCAATTTTAATCGTTATACAAAAGAAGACCTAATAGACGTTGGTGAATTCTATTTTTCATCTTTTATAAAGAACTTTTCTAATCTCTCAAAAGATGTACGTTTATTTAAAAAAATATTGACCATCACAGAAGAATTGCCCTATCCGGGAGAGTTGAAAAACATAATTAAAACATCTTTAGCTTTTAGTGATGTAAATAATAGCTATGACTACTTGAAGAGGTTATATAATACATTAATTGGAAATCTTGAGCAAACAGATATTCAGCAGTTATATGCTCAAGGCTTTACGGTGAGAGAAATTGAAAAGCTAACAGGAGAATCTAAAAGCACTGTAGCTAGAAAATTAAATGAAGGAGCAGGCTAATGGCAAATAACGTGTTGGAATTGCGTGGTAATAAATTTGTTCAAGCTGCCAGAATGGGTGGCGGTGGCGGTCCTAGTATGAATAGTAAAAAGTCAGTGACAAACAAAGATCTTATCCAGTTAGAAAAAAAATTAGGGCAAATCCGATCCTATTGGATAAGAATTGATCGCCCTTTTCCAGGAGTTTTGATTAGTGTTCATTACAACAAGATTGTAGCAAAAAGTAACCGCATTGCTGGTTTGCTACAAGGAAAAAAATCTAACAATGCAATTGTTGGCGCCAAATTCAACAACAACAAAACCAGACACATTATTACGTATTATGTAAACAACGACGATTTAGAAAAAAGCATGTACCTTTTACAAAATGCTACTACTGTTTTAAATAGCAAATTTAATGGTCGTATAAACAAATCTATTTTTGATGATTCAAAAATAATGAACCGTATCGATTTCAAAAAGTTTAATATTAGCAGATCTTTGTTTAAGCAAGTGATAGCTGATGTTTCTTACATCGATGATTTTGAAATAGAGGATGCTTCCGACAATTCCCCTCAAGAAAGTATCATCACCCTATACGATACAAAAACAGATACAAAAATTTTATTAAAAAAATTAGGCATTAATATTCTTTCTCATCGAATTATTGATGACCATACTGTACTGTTAAATGAAAATGAACTGGAAGTCTTGTTAGAAAAAGCTCCTTATCTTGTAGCCATGGCAACTACAGATTTATCCGAGCTTTCTCCAGAGGCTTTTGTTGAAAAGCAACCTCAAGAAATAATGAATATCCCTAATCCTAGTATAGAACCAACAATTGGAGTTATTGACACACTTTTTGATACGCAGGTTTATTTCAGTAAATGGGTTGAGTATCATGAAATGATCTCAAAAGATATTCCCAAAAGTGCGAAAGATTACAATCATGGAACAAGTGTATCTTCAATTATCGTAGATGGCCCTCGTTTAAATCCTTGGTTAGACGATGGTTGTGGCAGATTCAAAGTTCGGCATTTTGGAGTAACCACTGGGGGGAGTTTTTCTTCTTTCATGATCATAAAAAGGATAAAAGAGATTATTGCAGGAAATAGAGATATAAAAGTATGGAATATTTCTCTAGGAAGTAACCAAGAAATAAATGATAACTTTATATCTGCTGAAGCATCTTTGCTAGACCAAATCCAATACCAATATGATGTAATTTTTGTTATTGCAGGTACTAATAAGCCGAATGATGAGGTTGATAAAATAGGCTCTCCTGCCGACTCGATCAACAGTATGGTTGTAAACTCTGTAACTAAAAAGGGTCTATCAACTAGGTATACTCGTAAAGGAATCGCTTTATCATTTTTTGCAAAACCAGATGTTAGCTACTATGGAGGCAGTCAAGAGCAACGTATTAAGGTTTGCGAACCTTCAGGTGAAACCCATTTAGCTGGAACTTCCTACGCAGCGCCTTGGATTGCACGCAAATTATCTTATCTAATTGACATTCTTGGTTTAAATAGAGAACTTGCTAAAGCTCTAATTATTGATGCAGCAAAAGGCTGGAAAGACAAACCCACACCAGAGGAAATTTCTATTTACGGCCATGGTACTGTTCCAATCAGAATAGAAGACATTGTTCAAACCGCAGATGATGAAATTAAATTCTTAGTAACTGATATCAGTGAAAAATGGAATTCATACAATCATCGCTTTCCAATTCCACTTCACGATGATAAATATCCTTATGTTGCTCGAGCAACCATGTGCTATTTCCCTATTTGCAATCGTGCACAAGGAGTAGATTACACAAATACTGAATTGAATATACATTTTGGTAGAATCAATGATGAAGGAAAAATTATTGATATCAAAGGAGACAAACAAAATCAAGAAGATGATTTAGATTCAGAAAAAAGTTTCATTTATGAAGTTGAGGCCAGAAAAAATTTCCGTAAATGGGACAATGTGAAATATATCGCTGAAAAATTGAAAACTCGTTCAAGAGCTAAAAAGGCTTATGAAAAGTATAAAAATTGGGGGATGGAAATTAAAACCAATAATCGTCTTGATCCTAAACATGGTAAAGGGCTTCGTTTCGGTGTAGTTGTTACTATTAAAGAAATTAACGGTGTGAATAGAATTGATGAATTTATCAGAAATTGCTCTTTAAATGGTTGGTTAGTTAATGAGATTAACATCCGTGTTAGAGAAGATATCCATCAAAAATTGAATGAAGATATCGAGTTTGAATAGGAGTTTTTTTTCTGATACTATAATTCTTTTACAAAGTTGGTAGAATGAATCAAAAATAGCACTCAATCATTTTTATTTGATCGAGTGCTTTTACATAATTACTGGCTCAGGCCATTCAGGTAATTTGTCAGATTCTTCTTTTAGACGCTTACTAATCAATTCTCTTTCTTCAGGGGTAAGGTCAAAAGGTAACGGCCCAACCGCATCAATTTTTGGCGAATGCTCAATAGAATATTTAACCGCTGCTTCAACTAAATCTTTTCGCATTTAATACTACACTCCTTTCTGAATTCTTTAGTCACTGTTATAAAAGCCTCATCTACATTCGTAGCATAAGATTGCTTGGTATATTTATCAGCTCTGCCATCAAAAACATATTCAGAAAAGACTTGTTTCCTGCTGGCTATAGTTTCCTTGTAAAATCAGGTAAAATGAACCCAAATTATTCTCTAGCGGTGTAGCCTTGGATAAGGTTAATCCAATGAACCCTCAGACGCGAACGCTTAGCCACTTAGATAAAAATTTTGATACCTCCAGCACACTTAGAGTGCATGCTTTGTCATGATAATAATGTACTGGAAGTTTTTTATTACGAGTAAAAAATAGCTATAGATAATGAATTTTTTAATCCAAAAAAAGGCAAAGAAGTTTGATCAGTACATATCAAATCGTGTTGCTATTGGTAGTTCTTTAATATCTTTGAACATCTTATTTCCATCGTACCAGAACAAGATGCAACGTATCCGCACCCCTCTTAAAAATATTAAACAGTTAACCCATAGATACAGTAATCGCACAAAAATCGTTTAATCTTTTGACGATCAGCTGTTCCATAGAAGTCCATAATCAACTTATTAAATCTTTGCAATTGTTTCTCTTGCACAATCATAATTCCTATACCAGCTTGAATCATCAATTCATTCATACAAATGGATGCGGTTCGCTTATTACCATCCCTGCGACAAGCTGTAAAAAAATAATCCAAGGTCTTTTCTGTCTCGCTACGATCCTTGGTAAGAATTGTGTCTATTAACTCTATCACAATATTCTCTTTTGCCACTTTTAGAGAATAAAATGCCCACATACCTACCACACCTGTTCTTAATATCCCAAGCATTCCTGGCAACAATTCACCATAAGTGATAATTCTATGAACTAGTTGGGTATAGGACAAATTAAAAAAGGCAGAAATATCATCTAAAACAAATTTCCACACACTTCTAAGATTCAACACCTTTTAAATACCATCAGTTTTCAAACCAAAAACATTCATTCCATCAATGATAGTTTTCGTATCAGAAAAGGTAATATTGATATTTTACATTCGTGCCTGATTATAGATGTTTTCAACTAGCATTTTTTTCGCTAAGGAAAGATTTTCTTCTTGGGTTAGATTATATTTGTTGAGATAAGACATAGAGAACCTTCTGTATCATTGGAAATAAAAAATTTGGATTGAATACTAACTATTGGGCAGTTCAATTACCATATCGACTGAACTCATTTACCTTTAGTTCTATACAATACTGTTGAAAACGCAGATTAATTATATCATAAAAAAAATTTCCTTCCGCAGCTTGGAAGTATTTCTATGTTCGATATAAGACTCACCAAATTGTGAAAACAGAAAATTGGACTCAAAATGATGCAGCCGAGATATTAGGAATTATCCGAACAACTTATTCATCTTACGAATAAAGCCGCAGATTTCCTGACATAGACATTCAAAACAAGATTGCTGACTATTTTTGTTTACCTTCACAGGCGTGAGGGAACTGAAGAGCATGCGCTCTCTGACAAGCAGCTTAGGATTGTTTTGCATGTAGATGATGATTTGAGCGAGGAACGGATTGAAGAGCTTGTTCATTATATTAAGTTTATGAAGCAGCAAAATAAGAAGTCATAAATTTGGGTGACTCTCTTAAAAAACAAGCTCATCCAAGTATTTTGTCTGCTTGCTTCTTTACTGTGTTCACATCCATTTTTGGCGGATTCAAAAAATAATTATGCAGTTTTTTCTCGCATGAATAAATTTACAAACTCGTATTAATCAGTCACCCAATATATCATTCATTTCCTCGCACCAGCTTTTTAGGACTTCAAACAGATTTCTAGCAGAGAGTTTTAGAGCTCTACATTTCCCATCCTCTAAATCCTTTTCCCATTGCCGAACATTTTCTGGTTCGTCTAACACGGGGTACTTTATAGTTTCCGTGTAGTGGTAAATTTTATTTTCATAATGCGGAACAATGAAAACAACCTGACTATCATCAAAATAAATCGTCGCATTGTAATAGGAAGAATAGACTGGTGCTAAATATGTTGTCTCTGTACCATTTTCATACTCACACAACAACCATTCAGTATTTCCTTCCTTTTGAATATCTAAATTATTTTCTTTAAAGTATTCCATATAGTCAGTATGACTTCTTATCTTTTCGCATGTCTTGAAAAACTTTAATATCCTCTTGTCTGAATTTTTACTACACAAGTTCATTATTATTTTCTGAGATAAGTCTGTTAGCAATTCATGAGTGAAATCAAAGCAATTATTGTAGTATCCTTCTTCCCCTACTAGAGAATCAACACCTTCAGGAGTGCGAACCATAAAATCTTCATCACAGTCCTCAAAATAATAACTAGCTTCCTCATCAAGTTCCAGCAACTCAGGATATAAATTATTAAATATCACATCAAAGGTTTCAGTGAAACAACATAAAAGTTCATCAGGTTTCTCAGTGAAGTCAATACCTAAATGTGTAATAGCATTTCGATAATTTCCTAGTTTTTCCAACACACCGCGAACTTTTTCATTAACCTCAAACAGCTCTTCATAATACCTTACCGACTGGGTATAAGTAATTGTTTTCATACTGGTATTTTGAATTAAACAATCTTCCAGTTTCAAACGATTTTTTTTAGATAGTTCTCTAGCTTCATCAACTATCTGTTTAAAGGGTTCTCTATCAGTTCTCAAAAAAATAGAAAGACTATCTTTAGTTTTCTCAATGATGATCGCCTTTAACAATAATTCAATCGCATTCTCTAAGAATGACAAACTAATCTTTTTATGCTTTGAATCTGAATAAGCTGAAAGAGTATCTTCTTCACCATAATAAAATAATTGGAAATTCTCAACAGCAATATCTAACGAATTAACGGCATTTTCTAATATTGTAAATTTCATTTTTCTCTCCAATAATGTCTTAAAGATATCAAAAGACTTAAAGTTTAACTACTAATTTTCAAGCTTACCTTTTCCAGCCTTTTTCAGTGCCTCACGAAGTTCTTCATCAACTGCATAAATGTACAATCCGTTAACACCTCTTGTCAGCAAAACATTCAGTTCATTTTTGAGTAAAAAGTCTGAAACATCTAATTTTTCCCCATTCTCAGTTCCACGCATTTGAATAGCCTTTTTATTTTTACTTTCATTTTTATCAAATACAATTTTGCCATTCCGATACTTCACTGATGGACCAATAATGACTCCTGCATAGTTCAGGTCGAACCCTTGGATTGTGAAGGTTGATCCTACTTCATTGATTGTTTGAGCTTGTTCCGCCCAGGCGCGATTACGATTTATCCGCTTTTCTTTTTTGGATTGAGGAAGTTGCAAATTCCAAGGCAATTTCCAGTCTCCAATTTTTACATACCAATAGTCTTCATTTTCAGGTTTGCGTTTGTCAACATACTCCCAGTCAAAAGTAGCTAGAATACGAGATATTCCCGATTCTTCGTTTTTTGACCTTTCTCGAATTTTTGTATACATTGTATCCGGGTCATCAAATATTCTAAGGTCGTATTTTTTTGAGTCGACAGGTATATTTTCGATCCTTCTATTATCAATTAAACCTCTAATCCAACTTATTGTTTCTTCATCAGCATTGATACGCAGCTGATTTTCTAGATAGATATAATTTTTTTTATAAGCGGCTTCATGAATCTTATTGCGCATTTCGATTTCATCCCAATATTGTTCCCTAGAGAGAATTTGATTTCTATCAAGCACAGCAACTACAACTTTTGCTCTTTTAAGCAGATCATCTAACTGGTTTTTTCCTCGATAAGATTGCTTACCCTGAGTCCATAGCAAATGTGCCTCATCTACAATTACAATATCTACCTTCTCATCTTCAGAGTGTTTATTAATAAATCTCGTAGGTTTTGAAACGATATCAGGATTCCTTTTTGACAAAATTCCTAACTTAGATGCTATCTGTTCATAAACTTTTAACTGCTGATCGTGGTTGACTAATAGATATTGTTTGGTTCCTTGAATAACTATATTCTCTGAATTTTTTTCAGCAAGCTGATTCAACTCATAAAACAGACTGCTCATTAGCACTGTTTTTCCAGAACCCGCTTCTCCCTCAACAATAATTAATTGGCCCTCTTTTCCGCGGTTTAATGCCTCGGTAACCTTTATAATAATATCTTCACGCGCAGTCATCTGTTCTCTAGTTAACTTATGAAATGGAGAAGCTTTAAAAATTGCAGAGTCTCTAATGATTCTTTCTAACGGAAAAAGTTCTTTGTTCTTCTTCTGTAGCTTCCTCCAAATTTCTGAAAAAACAGTACCAAGTTCTTCAACCGTATAATAGTCATTTTGCGGATTTGTACGCCGATTATTTACACTAACAACAGCTTCAACACTCGATAGATATTGCATTAAACGATTTTCAATATCTAAGGTCAACGATTTATTGAAATGCTCATGCCCTATGACAAACATTTTCGCCCGTTCAGACTTGAGTAATGCTTTCCAATCCTCACGAGTCTTTGAATCGTTAGATAGATGTTCACTAGTTCGTCGCTTAATATCTGTAGTCTCGCCTACATAGACTGAATATTTTGAAGAATCTACTTCATCATTAACAATGTATACAGTTGGATAATTGAAGATAAGTTTTTGATCCTTTTTGCTTTTGATCTTCTCTGTAGTTTTCAAATTTGAAAGGTCATCATTTGTATAGTCTACTTCATAAATTATCGGTTTTGGTATTTCCATAGTGCACCTCGACAATAAAATTTTTTGTTGATTACTCGTTTGTATTATTTAACGTACAAATTTCTTTTTATTGAACTAAAGCAAAAAAGTAAATCCTAAATTTTAGTTTATAATTATTCTGATATAAATGAACATTCTTTCTCTTTCTCACAAAGAAATTTCACGAAATAGTCTAAATCATAAAGCTTGCTCAAACCTAGTTTTAAAGTTGTCTGTTGAGAATAAAAAATATCAAAATGAAACAAAGGGTGTATTTTTCCATTCGCATTCTTTTTATCTTCGTCGAAGCGAATATAACTAGGTTCAAATAAAAACAATTCTAATAATATATCATCTAAGTCTTCTACTAATTTTTTTGAGAGAAATAGTTCTTCTAACGTATTTTCAACCAACTCACAAAATTCTAGTTGAATTCCATAAACTCCTCTTGATTCACTAAGAATTCCTTTATCTAATAATGATAATATCACTTGAATGTGTGCACTCTGTATATCCGTAGCTTGACTGAAAGTTTTCAAAGTGTAATTATTTGCGTTTTGTTCAATTTTAAAAGGAAACTGAAAACTGAAGTGCTTGTTCTCAGCACTAGGTAACTTTTGACTAAAAAATATTCTCCTAAATTCCGTGTCAATTATGAGTTTACCCTCAGCATTTTTTTTACTCACTAGATTTCCTGTTAAAATCAACTTACTTGTTTCTAATATAATCTTCCAGATCTTTTCTTTTGAGTCCACTCTAGAATTTATTAATCTTTTTATTTTTTTGTTATAAAAAAACTCCAAAACCATTCTATCACCTACCGTATAAACTGTAATTTGCATTAATAATTTTTTCAATATCCCTTTTAGTCACGTTATTCTTATTTTTACAGTGAGCATCTACAATCTCAATCAGCATCATTCTATCTGCCGAATTAGTAATGTTATAACGCCTGAATATTTCATTTCTCATTTCATCTATACTTTGGTATTTAGCTTCATCTATTCGAAGCTCCTCTACTGAAAGAATCTCTGATTCTTTTGGCTTTTCTACTACTAGTTTGTTAGTCTCAACTATATCTTGGAGTTTTTCGCTCCACAAAGCACACAAATCCTCATTATTCTCAGTCATAATTAGATACGTTGTTATAAATGATCGAGTTAAGGTCATGTATAGAACATTTCTTAGAGAAATATTTTGAGAAATACGATCGTCTGTTACACAGATAACAAACGGAAATTCTAATCCTTTTACATTATTTCTATTGCTTACAAATAGCGTATTCTCAATTTGTTCTTTGTTTTCATAGCCTCTTGTGATATCCCATTGAAATTCCTCATCAATCTTGAACTCTAATGCGTCTATTTGATTATAAATCTGTCTATTAGCATCAATGAAAACTATACCTATATCATTAGGCGTTACAGTTGGATTGTTGTTTTTGATATCCTTAATTGTGTCAATAATTGTATCCAATATATCGCCACTTTCTGTTTCTTCAATTACAACGGGTGAAAAATCTAATTCATCCTCTTCTGAATCATCAAACCTTCGAATTTTTGGTCTGGTTAGTTCATAGCGGTTTCCATCAGTCTTTATTTCATAACCACAAGATTTCAATTCATTATCATTCAGCCAATTTATTACTGGCCGTTCATAGAGCCCTAGCCCCAACGCTTGAGAAAACATTAATGTCCTTGGATCTGTTCTGTAACATTTATTCAAAAGAAAATCTGGAGAAACATCAGTTGATTGTTTTACGAATATAGTTTGAAATATATCTCCTGCAATGTAGACAGAATTTTTTGTCACCATACTGCATAAATCGAAAAAAGCTTCTGAGAAATCTTGACTTTCGTCAATGAGAATATAGTCGAACAAGGGGGATATATCTTTTTTTTCATTCAGATCTTCTATTGCTTCTAAGCACACTTTGTTGAAATCCCCAAAACTAAATGAATGAAAAGGTATCCCATAATGCTGACATATTTTTGAATACAAGCCTGAATTGAGTACTTTAGCTGATCCCCAGCTGTTAAACACAAATAACCTCTCATTCCAAGCAATTTGTTCTTCCACTTTCATAAAAGTGAAAAAATCAGGAATCCTATTTCTCAAACTATTTGCTAATACCTTATTATGACATGTAAAAGCTATTTTACTATCTTCTTCTTTTGTATATAATTCTTTCAACTTATGAAGTAAAAGTTCTGTTTTTCCTGTACCAGCAAGTCCTTGTATACGTATAGTTGGTTGATTAATTTCTTCAAAAATAAAACGTGTTTGATCACCATCAAATAGCACAATCTTCTGCTTAACTTTATCTAATAAAGTTTCTGGCTCTTCTATGTCTATACTATCAATATTGTTTATACTTCCCGTAAGAAGGGAAACAAGTAGCTCAGAAACTCTTTTCTCTTTATCACGAGTATGCTTGTATTGAGGTAAATCATTTAAAAAAAACTCAACGTTACTAGGCTCATCATCAATAGTAACAATTTGCTGTTTTTTCCACTTTCTGGGTCTTCCTAATTTCTCTTTGTATTCAAATTTATCTGACAAATATCCTAAATCTTCCATAAAGTCTTCTACAAACTCGTAAAAATCATCGTTGCTATCTCTTAGATTCACAATAATTATTTGATAGCCTGGGATTAACAATACAAAAGCATCTTTATAATCGTATTCTTCATTATTTTTCGATAATGGCTCCCTTATGAGGTATACTTGTTTGTTGTTAGCTATTGCAAACTGATTCAATCCTTTTTGCCATTCAACAGGAATACATTCTCTATCAATCTTCGTAAAAAAATTATTGACCATTTTATCACTTTCCAATCTACATAAAATTCAAATACTTTTAAATATTACCAACTCATTGATTGATAATCGGATTTATTTCAAACCTTTAAGTCATTTTATCTCTTAATCCCCAATTTTATAATAATAAAAATGCAATTAATAATCACTGAGAATCTTACTGCTAATAAATACTTTATCTTTTCCACTAACTTACAAACTACTTCGGCTTATTCCTTTTAACAAAACTTCTGCATTCTGCTAGATATTCAGTCAGCTGCTCCGGTGTAGGAATTTCCTCACCTAATCCACTTGCCCTATCGTGAACCCAATTGGAGCATTTACTCATTCCTTTTTCTACCTCTTGGTACAGTTCTTGGGTAAATGCAGCTCGCTTCAGACGCTGGGTTTGTATCGCTGGATTGAATCGCTGAACCGAATTATTAAATAATATTTCTTCAATCGTACGCTCCCAGGTTTCCCTCAGCTGTTCACACCATAGTTTAGCTTCTTCACCATATCTGTCATAAAGTTCAATGTTGCCTAAACTATATTCTTTATAGGTTTTTCCAACTGATTGCAATTTATCTTGCAAGTAACCTATTCTTTCTTTTACAGGAGCTCCAATCCATGGTACCGTATTTTGAATAATACCGGCATCCTGATTTATCTTTCTTATCGTAACCACATCACACTTAATCCTTTGCTCTTCACAAAGCTTTTGAACACACATCAAGAAAGTTATGTCGTGAGTAAGAATAACTACTTGTTTATTATCTGCTTCTTCAACAAGTCGATCAGCTATTATGTCCCTTCTTTTATAGTCTAATGAACATACAGGATCATCCAATACAATACAGACATTGTCTCTATTTAGATTTGTTTCCGCTAAAAAATTCGCTAAAGAAATGGATCGCTGTTCACCTTCACTTAGAATTTCTACAGGCTTTCGTCCTTTAACAGACAAAGTACTTAAAGTGGCACCTCTGCGTCCTCGTTGTTTAATTTCAGCAGAAAAATTTGCTTTCAATTTTCTACATTCCTCATCAAACTTGTCCATATACTCCTGAGTTACGTATTTCGTAAATAATTTTTTTTGGAAATTCGTTAGCTTACCTGTGGTAATACTGATAGATCTTGCCTTGTCCACCCATTGAAGATTCTTTATAAAAACTTCAATTTTTGGAAGTAAATTGTTTAATTGCAGTTTATCCCGATAAAGACCCTCGTATATTTTTAAATCTTTTATTTTTTTATCGATACTATCAGCATCTAATTTACTAACTTCCTTCTTTAACAATGTGTAAGCTTTCTCAAAGGAGTCAATATTAAAACGGTACTCTTTAACTTCTGTTTTCCAGTCAAGACTGTTAAGATTATCAATGAGTAAAGAGTTGAGCTCTTCATATTTTGTCTCCGCCTCAATCAATAATTCACGAAGCACTAAATCATTCTTCTTTAACCAATCATCGAATTTAGACTCTTGAACTAATAAATGAAAATCTTGCTTTGAGAAATCTTGAATGATTTTCTTTATGTTTGATTCAGCAGTAACTAGATTCTGTTCAGCTACACTTTTTAAATACTTCCAATACTTATCAATTACCTTAATATGTGTTATATCTTGTCCACAAAAAATACAGTGTTCAATTTCTTCTTGGATAGAATTATAGTAAGATTGTGCAGTCAAAATAAAATCTTTCCATTCAGCAGAACCTAACCTGTAAATATTTTCACCTTTAAGTTGCGCAATTCCTTCTTCTGCAGAGAGCATCTTTAATTGATTCCTCTCAATTATTAACTCTTTGGTTTTCATTATTCGAGTATCAGAAAACTTGTTATTAAGCACCTCTATTCTTTCTCTAATCTTATTCAGCTCATTCTCATATCTTATATACTCTTGTTCTTTTTCTTTAATATTCAGCGCTTGAAGTTTTACCTTTTTTCTCATCTTTTGCTTGTATGTTTCTTCATCTACATCAGTTATTTTAGCTAGCACTTTCAGGTAGTTAATATCAGTTTTACTATCAATCTTTTCTACACTTTGTCTGATTATAGTTTCATTGGTGAAGTAATCTAAAAATTCATTTTTAGTATTAATTGCTGCCCGCTCATCGTTTAGCCTTTGCTTGATTGCGGAGAAGCTTTTGGCATACTTATCGAAAAATTTGAATTCTATCGGTGCGAAGGATACTTCCGTTTCACAAGTTAAATCATTGGTGGCACTGACGCTATCAAACACAGCTATTTTCTTCAAAATTTCTTGATCACCAATATTAGGATAAATGAAATCTAAAAGTTCACCATCTTCATTTACAAAGTTGAAGGTTGCACTAACTTGTGTGTTCGTTCGATTAAAAACGTTTGGTAATATATTTTTATCTCCTCTTGAAACAAAAGCATTGTTAAAAAGCCGTGTATAACCAGACTTACCGCTACCATTTTCTCCGTATATTAAAGTGAGCTGTTCTCCGATTTCTAACTTTTCATTATTCTTTAGCGCATTGACACCAATAACATTTGAAACACTTCGCCATTTTATTTTGTCTTCTTCAGTAGAGTGATCCACGAGGCTTAGAAAATCTAACTTTACTTTCTCTAAACTCTCTTCTGATAATCCAAATTCCTTTTTAAATAATAGATAGATTTCCTCTAGGTCATCCTCACTTAGAGATTTACCTTCAAGAATTTCATTTGCTAAGTACTGCTCCCAATAAGTTTGCCTTTTAACCCAACTAACAATTTCCCTATTAATCATTAAGTATCCTCCTGTATGCCTTTTCACATATATCATACCAAAAAAATTAACTAGTAGTATATGAAAAAAGTAGTGAGATATCTGGGTCTATCTATACGACTGTTCTTTACCCAATCATGTAAGCCCCAACCAACACCCCCAACCCCTCACTCAACTCCAACTCATCCTCCCCATCATAATAAGGACTCGTCATCTGGTACCAGCTGTAAGTCAAATGGGAAACCAGCGCAGTCAGCTTCTCGTATTCCGCATCCTCAATATCATCTCTCATAACTCCAGTCTTCTTCAACGTCAAAAAGATTTTCAGATAAAAATCAGTCAATCGCTTTCTGAACTTCAGCAATTCTTCCTTCATTGAAGGAAATTCTTCATGGATATTGACGATGTATTTGTAGTAATACATGTTGGTCTTTCGGATTTCTTGAATTTCTTTAATTGAATTTTTTAACAGGTCTAGGGCATTTTCGTCAGTGATTTCGGCATCGACGAAATGAAAGAAGGTGCTGTAGAGCTCTTCCTGCAGCCGCAGCATGATCGCTTCTTTTTTGGGAAAGTGATAGGTTAGGTTGCCGATGGTGGTGCCGGCATGTTCGGCGATATCTCGTAAAGAAACGTCGCTGTAGCCGCGTTCCTGGAATAATTCTTTGGCACTTAAATAGATTTTGGTTTTGGTATCTGTCACACAAGTCACCTCGTTTTTCTTTCGCTGCTGGTTAAAAATCAGCACAGGTTTTCTTCTATTTTATAGTATACACCAGAAAAAAGGCTATTGACATCTCGAATAGTACAGTGTACTATAAAATCGTAAACAGTACACTGTACTAGAAAAGGAGCGATTAGGATGGATATTAGAAAAAGACCACCTGCACAGGATATTGGACGGATTTTAGGAGGCGGTATGTCGCCGGAGGATTTTCTTAAAATGATGGCGGAAACTGAGATGAACCTGGAGACCTTTCAACCGGTTGCCCCAGAGGATGCTCGGGATTTCGTGGAAGTGTGTGAACGTTTAGGGGATGAAGCTTACAGCTATGCCAAGCAGAATGAGAAAGCTGGGCATAAGGAAACAGCTAGTGAATACTACTTCAATGCCAATGCAATGTATCGTTTAGGGGATTACGGGATCAAGGCCTTTGACGAAGAGAAGTATCGAATTTATGGCAAGTTGGTAGACAGCTTTAAGCGGCATAAGCAATTATCACAAAATGAAAGCGTTCAATATATTGAGATTCCTTTTGAAGGCAAAATGATGCCAGCTTATCTTGCACTGCCTAGCAATGCACCGAATGACGTTCCAGTAATCATCTGTGTGGTTGGGGCGACCGGCTTCAAGGAAGAAAATTTTGTGATTGCGAAAACAGTGGTGGATCGTGGTTGTGCAGCACTAATTTTTGATGGGCCTGGTCAGGGTGAATGCAATTTAAATCGTGAGCTGTATTTGACTGAAGATAATTATGATGAGGCTGTCTTGGCAGTGGTTGATTACATTTTAGAAAATCCAACGATTGGCAATACGATTGGGATTATGGGAGTAAGCTTTGGCGGTTATCTGGCTTAGTGGTTCGAGGAGGCTGTTCACAGCTGGATCAATTGACAATGCATACCTTTGCGGGAGTTGAACGTTTCTATCTATACAACTTCTTGAATAAGTTCAACGTGGAAACCTTGGATGAAGCAGCGGAAATTTCTCATCGCATGAATTTGGATGATGTGCTGAAAAATATTACCTGTCCAATCTTGGTAGAGCATACGGAGGAAGATCCGGTCATCGGTGTGGAGGGTGCGAAAACCATTTATCGCAATGCTTCCAGTACTGATAAAGAATATTATGAGATTAAAGGCAATGTTCATTGCGGCAATAATGAAGCTCAGAAGACATGTACTTATGGTGTGGATTGGCTGCTGGATCGGATGATGAAATAAAAATGGCAGCCTATGATTGGTTTTTCCGCAATCATAGGCTGCTTCATCACTTTTACTATCTTTGCTTTACTTAATTGAGTTCGCTTTTTCCATACTCATCTTCAACGTTTCTATATTGAACAAACTACCAAAGGCTTAAATCCTACTTTCTGGTAAAGTCTAATGCTTCTTTACAAACAAAAGGAATGAAAGAGTCTAATACTCTCAAACACTGCCTTTTCAGCTATCGACTTACAACGATAATTCACGTACTCATCCCGCCTTACCCCATCACCTGCAACAAAACAGATTCTTCATCCACTGGACAGTCAAAGCTGTTCTTGTTAATCTGTTGAAATTCTTGATAATTCGTCACAACAACTGGAGTAATAACTTTATAACCAGCCTTCTTTAAGCCCTCTAAATCAAACTCCATCACCAGCTCACCTTTTTTCACGGCAGCGCCAGCTTCTTTTAAAAGGGTAAAGCCTTTTCCGTCTAATTCGACAGTGTCGATTCCGATATGAATCAGCAGCTCCAGTCCTTTGGTTGATTTAAAGGCAATTGCATGCTTTGTTCGAAAAACCATTGTAATTTCGCCATCAAAAGGAGCATATAGTTTGCCCTCAACTGGCTCGATTGCTACGCCTTTGCCAACGATTTCGTCAGAAAATGTTTTATCCGGAACCATTTGAATATCTAATAAAGCACCTCTTAAGGGACTTGAAACTTCTTCAGAAACCGTACTAGTCTCAGTCTCAATCAGCGCATCGCCGACCTCAACTTCCTCAAATTCTTGTTTTTGTGTTGCGTCTTCCTCGCCTAATGGACTAAATTTCAAGAACATGGTTAGTCCAAATGAAAGGACAAAGCTGATGATCAAGGCGATAACGATAGCTATTAAGCCCTGTGTATTGCCATCTGGTGCTATATAGGTTGGCAGGACTAGAATATTCGGTGCACTAAATGAATAGGTCCGAACACCTAAAAGCACACCCACTAAACCAGCAATTCCACCTGCCAGCATCGCTGCATAAAAAGGTTTTTTCAGTTTAAAAGTGACCGCGAACATTCCTGGTTCGGTAATTCCAAACAAAGCTGAAATCCCTGTAGAAGCAGCAATGGATTTTTGTTCCTTGTTTTTCGTTTTCAGCAGGACTGCGAAAATAGCACCCGCTTGGGCAACGTTACTAATTAAGCAAAACGGCAGCCAAAAATTGTCATATCCTGTATTTGCTAAGTTTTGAATGGCGATTGGCATGATTGCAAAGTGCATTCCGGTCATTACCAACAATGGATTTAATCCTGACAGAGCAAATCCGGCTATAGGGCCCGCTGTAGAGAACAGCCAATCTAAGGCAGCGGAAAGATAGGTTCCGATATAATTTCCTAAAGGAGCCAAAACAATCAATGCAATGGGGATCGTAATAATCAACGTGACTACCGGTGTTAAAATAAATCGAAATACATTTGGTATATATTTATCGGCAAAGTGATACACGTAGCTCATGAGCCAAATGGTCAAGATGATCGGAACAACCGATGAACTATACCCTAAGTAAGGAACATCCAGACCGAAAAATTTCAAAGGTGCCAAGCCTTCAGCTGCGCCATTAATCAGTGTCGGATACAGCAGAACACCGGCAGCAGATAATCCGATAAATTCATTGACTCTGAATTTTCTTGAAGCAGAGACAGCAATCAAGAAAGGCAGAAAGTAAAAGGCGGCATCTGAAATCATGTAGAACACGGTATAAATACCAGAATCGGCAGTAACTAGTCCAGTCAGAGAAAGGACGGTTAAAATACATTTCATCATACCGGCACCGATGATAGCTGGTAAGATCGGTGTGAAGATTCCTGAAATGACTTCAAGTATCGTACTGAAGGGATTGGTTTCTGCTTTCTTTTGTTCAGTTGCAGGCTTCATTGCCGGCTGACCGATTTGTTTTTCTACTTCTTTGTAAACCTCGGCAACATCATTGCCAATAATAATTTGATACTGATTTTTTCGATTTTGGGTTCCTAAAACACCCTTAATTGCTTGGACCTTTTCATCATCAACCAGAGCCGGATTGATAAGATTAAATCTAAGTCGTGTGGTACAATTCCAAGCTTGGTCAATATTTTCATTGCCACCGACCGCTTGAATAATCTGATTAGCCATTTCATTGAAATTCATTGTGATCCCTCCCTATACGTTTTCACCGTTACTGGCGATGACTTGCTTATACCAATTGAATGATTTCTTCCTGCTGCGCTTGAAGGTTCCTTGGCCTTGATCATCTAAATCCACATGAATAAAGCCATAGCGCTTAGACATTTGACCTGTCCCGGCACTGATAATATCAATGCAGCCCCAAGGTGTATAGCCCAGTACTTCTACTCCATCCTTGACTGCTTCCTCTAGAGCGAGGACATGCTTTCTTAGATAATCGATGCGGTACTCATCGTCAATTATCCCTTGCTCATTTGGCTCATCCAATGCACCTAACCCATTTTCTACGACAAAAAGCGGTACCTGATAGCGGTCATACAACGTATTCATGGTGATTCTTAAGCCCATCGGATCAATGATCCAACCCCATTCGCTTTTTGGCAGATAAGGATTTTCCAGACTTGAGAAAATATTTCCATCGGTCTTCTCTGCACTGGAAAGCACCTGATCATCGGCTGAAACGACCTTGGTTGAATAATAGCTGAAACCGATAAAATCAACGGTATGTTTTAAAATTTCTTCGTCTTCTTTTTCTTGGTGAATGACTAACTGGTTTTCTTCAAAAAAGCGCTGACTGTAGCTAGGGTATTTCCCGCGCACTTGAACATCAATAAAGAAGAAGCCTTCCCGATCCAGCATTTTTGCTGCCCAGATATCGTTAGGATTGCAGGTATTAGGGTAAGCCTCACCTGCAGCCAGCATGCAGCCGATTTTATTTTCTGGATCAATTTCTCTGGCTAGCTTGGTTGCCAGTGCTGAGGCAATCAGCTGGTGATGTGCCGCCTGATACTTGGCCTGCAAGCTGTTCTCGAATTTTTCTGGATCAAAGCTGCCGCCTAAAAAGGGCAGTACTTGCAGGATGTTGATCTCGTTAAAGGTCAGCCAATACTTGACCTTTCCTTTGTAGCGGTTAAACATCACTGAAGCGTATCTTACGAAAAAATCCACCAGCTTTCGATTGGTCCATCCATCATAATTTTCGTATAAATACATAGGTGTGTCAAAGTGATTCAGCGTTACTACCGGCTCAATGCCATAGTTTAGGCATTCATCAAATAATTCGTCATAAAACCTTAATCCGACTTCATTCGGTTCTTCTTCATCCCCATTTGGAAAAATTCGTGGCCAGCTGACCGACAGCCGCAGGCACTTGAAGCCCATTTCCGCGAACATCGCGATGTCTTCTTTGAAAAAATGATAGCCATCAATCGCTTTATGGCTTGGATAATAGTCAAAGGTCTGGCTCACTGCCAAGCTCGGATGATACATGACATGCACCCGGTCCTCCGCCTTAGTAGGTAAATAATCGACTGGTCCAAGCCCCTTTCCGCCTTCTCGATACCCTCCTTCGTACTGATTTGCGGCAATTGCTCCACCCCATAAAAATGTTTCGTCAAATCCTGCCATATTTCTTCCTCCTCTTTTTATCGTTCTGCTCCATTGGTTGCGATGACTTTTTTGTACCATTCAAAGGATTTCTTCTTATATCTTTGCCCAGTACCTTTGCCGAAATTGTCGTAATCGACATAGACAAAACCATAGCGCTTCTCCATTTCCTGTGAGGAGGCACTAACTAGATCAATCGGCCCCCAAGCACAATAGGCAAATAGCTCCACACCGTCCTTGATACATTCTTCCAGCTGCTCAATATGTTTGCTTAAGTAAGTGATCCGGTACTCATCATTAACAGTAGTTCCCTCCAGCTTGTCATACATTCCTAAGCCATTTTCTGCAATCATGATCGGTTTTTCGTAACGATCCCAATACTGAGAAATACAGTTGTACAAGCCCTTCGGATCAATCGACCAGCCCCATGGATTTGCCTTCAAATAGGGATTTGGACTGGTGGCAAAATAATCCTTGCCATTTTTTTCAATTGAAACCATCTGAGAAAAGTAATAGGATACTGCTAGAAAATCCATCGTATTTTCCTTTAAAAGCTCCTTGTCTTCTTCGGTCTGCTGAATACGGTACTGATTATCCTCGAAGAAACGTAAAATGTAGCCCGGGTATTTTCCGCGAAACTGAACATCGGTCATATAATAGCTCATGCGATTGTGCTGGAGCGCCAACACAACGTTTTCCGGATTGCTATCTTCTGGGTAAGCAGTCAGATCAGCCAGCATCGTGCCTATTTGCAGCTTTTTGTTTAACTGTCGGGCCTTTTTGACGATTCGAGCACTAGCTACCATCTGATTATGAACAGCTTGAAATTTGGCTTCCTCCATATTCTCCACCTGATCAATACAAGTACCGATTGAATTAAAGGTTTCGATGTGCAGCAAATTGATTTGATTGATGGCAATCCAATAGGTGACCTTTTGACCAAAGTGCTCCAGCAAAGTTTCTCCATACTTTACAAACAGATCAATCACCTCTCTATTGTGAAAGCCGCCGTATTTCAAGGTGATGTTGACAGGAATTTCATAGTGAAGCATCGTCACAATCGGCTCCATCCCATTCTGAATAATTTCATCCAGCAGACGATCATAAAATGCCAGCCCCTTTTTATTAGGTTCAGCCTCATCGCCATTAGGAAAGATGCGGGCCCAATTTATCGATAAACGAAAGGTTTTGAAGCCCATTTCTTTTAGATACCGCAAATCTTCTTTGTAGCTGTGATAAAAATCAATCCCGTGCCGTTTTGGATAATAATGCTCTTCATCTTGCATCGCCGTCAGCACTTGGGCCTTCGTCATATTGGATACATGAAGCTTCGAGGTGTCTACCTCAGGATCATACACAAACAAATCCGCAATCCCGATTCCCTTGCCGTCCTCCTTCCACGCACCTTCAATTTGATTTGCCGCAATGGCTCCTCCCCATAAAAAATCTTTTGGAAAACTGCTTTCTCTCATTCCTTTTTGCTCCTTTCAAAAATAAAAAAGGCGATACCCAAAACCAGCCTAAAAAAGCTCGTTTAAGGTATCGCCTGCTTTACCAGTAACAATCCTGTTTTATTTTTCAGTGACTCGTTGAAGATGCACCATCAGGTAGAACTTCTCATCGTCATTGATTGCTATGTCTTGTGTTTCCTGCATGTATTGATCAATTTTCTCAACACAGGCATAGGTTTTCGGCCAAGAGGCAGCTAGCTGCTTCAGCATTGAAATATTGGACTTCGGAAAATCGGCATTGGTTACTGCCCGATGAGCGAAAAACTTCAAATGAACCAAAAAGCGCTCGTAGGAAATGTCCTCTGTACTCAATTCGATCGAAAAGTGATAAGAAACAATGTTTAAAATGTCTTTGACAATCTTGGGAATCTGCATGGTTTGATGCATTTTTTCTTGCTTTTGCTGTGCATTCACAAAATGAAGCGCAATGAACCCTGCTTCGTCCTCCAACAAGTCCGCACCTAACTGATTTTTGATCAAGGTAAGTGCATGAGAAGCCACTTCAAATTCCTTTGGATAAATTTTCTTTACTTCCCACAGCAATGGGTTGGTTAAATCCAGCTGCTCTTCGTGACGCTGAATAGCATTCTCAATATGGTCGCTTAAGCTCAGGTACAAATATTTGTTTAATTTAATGTCTAGCTTTTTCTCGCCATAAATGATGATTTTCTCAATAAGCTCCAGCTGTGATTTTGAGGTATTGGCTAAAAAGTCTGCAAACAGCTCGGAATTTTTGCCAGATTCCATGCGGAAAACTTTTTCTATTTTGGTTTCATCAACTGATTCGCCTGGTCGAGAATGAAAGGCTAAGCCGTTTCCAATAAGGACAATTTCATTGCCTTCTTCATCTGTCGTCATCAGTACATTGTTATTAAATTTCTTCTTGATAATCATCCTTAAGAAAATTCACCTCCTAAAAAACAAAAAAGAACACGCAAATACACACAATTATCTGTGGTATCGCCTGCCTCACCAGTAACAATCCTTGTATTCAGTTGTGACCGTTTACACAAATTATGATAGCATCGTTATTATTCTTTGTCAATACTCCATTTTTAGTATTTTAGTTTGTTATCTATCAAATATGTTGATCGAGAGTTTAGCTGGTAAGCATTTTCTCTAAATCTCTATTTTGTATAATTAAGGTATTAACTGTTTTACCTAACTTCACTTCTTTTACGATGATCGCTCACTTTTTGAATGAAACTAAGGAGCAATGAGCGAACGAAATCGTGCAATCTTCTGAGGACTTACACGATTTCATTCTTCGTTCAAAACTGAGGCCTTGTTGTTTAGACTAAATAAAATAGCTGCTTCGTTTATTTTACTATCCAAGATAACCAAAAACCATCACTTCTATTTTGAAATGAGCGCATACAAGTTTTTGGATAATGCTTATATCTCTGAACTTGTGCCATTCCACTCTAAATCGGCGAGTAAAAAAATCGTTTAGCTTCTTAATTCTTCAAAATTATAATTGAAACCTGAAAAAAATTTATTCCTTCCAATTTAGACTTCCCTTAAGCAATTCTTAAACTTATTAATCGAAAATCCGACTAAAACCCCTTAATAACTCGCTATAATATCACGAAAAAGCCCTAGAAAAAATAACAATACATTTAATAATAATCGTTATAGTTATATTTACAGACAGGAACAAATATGCTAAATCACAGGGTTCGTGTTAGCATATTTGTTCCTTTAAAAAAAAACACTTGATTTTTTATTGGAATATATTACAATGGAAGCGGATACCAAAACAACATGAAAAAATTCATTACACTTACAATTATATATGAGGAGATATCGCCATGACCGTAAAAAAACTTCAGCAAACCCAGCTTCTATCTATGAAAAGACCAGGACTCGAGCGCCGCTTTTTCGAGCACTATGCAGAGCATCACGCAATTCAACACATAGTGGAAAGCTCCGTTTTTGTACTTGTTCGCAATGCTTTTTCACCCGTTGATTTTTCCTTCTTAGCTCAAGACTTAATTTGTCGTTTATTTTTAGAAAGCGATGTGCAGGAGCTAGCCTCTGTCCGCCATTTTTGCGTCTATTTTAAAGAATTTTTCACCCCTGAAGAGTGGGAAAAGGTCCTTTCCCGATTATTTGAAAACCACGAAGAGTATTTAGCAGTTACGCAAGCGACTCGCGAAAAAACCGATCATCTACATAAGATGCTGCACTCTGGCAGCCGCGAAGTAACAGAACTTATGAACATTTCCACTGTCTATAAAGACGCCAATGGCAAAAAGCATCGCTTTACTCTAAAGGATGCTGATCCTTGCTACACGATCGAAGAAACCACTGCCCTATTATCCATCTTAAACACACTAACCATACTTGAAAAAGACGGCGTAAGACGCTTCACGGAATTGGTCCGCTACATTTATTTGCCGACTGAGCCCGTTTACGATAGTGAGCGTGAAGCATCAGTAGAAACAGAACCGAATGTTGACATGATGAGAATTATGCTGCCACGAATCTCAGAAGCCCTAAAATATTTGGAAAATCTATCAGAAATTGGTGAAGCGGATGGCTCACCAGCACCTGCTGTATCCATGGAGTCTAGCGACAATTCGAAAAATAATGTCTACGCAGACAAGACTCCAGAAGAAGCGATTGAATTCTTACTGGATGGCTTTATAGTGCCTCCCGAGGCAGATGACACAGAGCTGGTGGATCGGATTCTGACAGCCTTTGTACGTGGGATTAAGCTGAAGGATGCCCAGGCCGAATTTTTTACGGACGATGAACCAGAGAATTTGCCTGATTATGAACCTGACAAGAATTTCAGTAAAAAAGTGGCCACGAAAGAACTTCCTGAGAACAAGAACGACAAAAAAAGTGCTAAAAAAAATGAAACCAAAAAGCAGACCTCCTTTGAAAGTCCGGAAGAGCTTCGTAAGAAAAAAGAGCGGTGGGAACAGCTGCGGTTGAAAAGGCGCGCAGACAAAAAGCGCGGCAAGAAGAAAAAGCGGAAATAGGTTAAATTTTTTACGTTAACGAAAAAAGTCGATAAGCACAGACAGATGTGCTTATCGACTCAAAAACTGCTGCGGTTTCTTTGCAATTAAGTCTATTTCAAAACTAACTGTACGGAAGCATCGTTAATCGAGCTAGCTGTCAAAAATCAGATGCTTAAAATCCGTATGCTGTCTGAGCCTGCTAGTTTGCTGCTTTTCTGCCTTGATTTTACAGAAAAGCTATACCAATCAAATAAGTTGAACAATCCCTCTTTTGTAGATAGTATTTACTGACAAGGAGGCACATCATGAAAATAGTAACTAAAATTATAACGGTATTTTTACTTGCTGCTTTGTTTCCGGTAAGTGCTCTAGCTGCCGAAACCCAGCCTCAGGCATATGGAGATGTTCGACTGGAGATTGATGGTCAGGAATTTTTACCCGGGTCAATCTTTGACGGTCAGGTCATTAAATCTGGCAGTGAAAAGAAAATCGTTGTAGTTAGCAATTATCCTTGGACAGTGGTCAATTCTGCCTCTGCGGATGGGGAAGTTTCCGTATCCCCTACCTCAGGTGATGCTGGAAGAACAGAAATTTCTCTATCTTTTATCAAAGGCGGAAACGTTAGCCTGATATTTGAAGAACAAGGCAATAGCCAAGACCGAGACCAATTTAACTTTAATATTACTTCCTATGGAAAGTTGATTTTACGGTATGAAAACGAAGCGGGTGAAACGATATCTCCCGATGAGATTAAGCATGAAGAACCCTCATGGTTTTGGTACGATTTATCTGGTGAAACACCAAAAGATATTTCTGGCTATGCTTTTAGTGCGGTTAAGGCTGGCAGTGCCCCTCTATCTGGAAGCTTAGGGGAAGGGACAAAGGTTATTACCTATGTTTATAAGAAAATATCCAGGGAAAGCTCTATCACTATCCGTTATGTAGATGAAAACGGCAATGAGATTCAACAGAGGCAAACGGTTCAAGGTCTGGTTGGCAATGACTATCTGGTTGAGCCATCTGCTATTGACGGCTTTGCTTTTAAAGAGATTCAAGCAGACAGTGATCCAATTCGAGGAAAATTTTCTGCTGAGCCACAGGTTGTTACTTTGGTTTACTCCAAGTTGCCGAATGTTCAATTAGGGCATCTCTTAATTAGATATGTCGATGAAGAGGGCAACGAGATTCAGCAGCGACAAACGATTCATGGATTAGTTGGCAGTGATTATCTGGTTGATCCTGCTGTGATCGATGGCTTTGCTTTTAAAGAAGTACAAGCCGATAGCGATCCGGCTCAAGGGCAATTCTCTACTGAACCTCAATCGGTGACCTTTATTTATTCCAAATTGCCAAATGTTCAACTGGGACATCTTTTAATCCGTTACGTGGATGAAGAGGGCAATGAGATTCAGCAACGAGAAACGATTCATGGGCTAGTTAGTAGCGACTATTTAGTCGAACCGACTGCTATCGATGGTTTTGCTTTTAAAGAAATACAGTCAGGCAGCGATCCAGTTCAAGGGCGATTTGGTACTGAATTTCAAATGGTGACCTTTGTTTATGCTAAGCTGCCGAATGTTCAATTGGGGCATCTCTTAATTAAATATGTTGATGAAGAGGGCAACGAAATTCAGCAACGACAAACCATTCATGGATTAGTTGGCGGTGATTACCTCGCTGAACCAGCTACTATCGATGGCTTCGCTTTTAAAGAAGTACAAGCTGATAGCGACCCGGCTCAAGGACAATTCTCTGCTGAACCTCAATCGGTGACCTTCGTTTATTCCAAGCTGCCGAATGTTCAATTGGGGAACCTTTTAATTAGATACGTTGATGAAAACGGAAATGAGATTCAACAACGAGAAACCATTCATGGATTGGTTGGTAGTGAGTATTTAGTTGAACCGACTGCTATCGACGGCTTTACTTTTAAAGAGATCCAAGCTGATAGTGATCCTGCGCAGGGGCAATTCTCTGCTGAACCTAAATCGGTGACCTTCGTTTATTCCAAGCTGCCGAATGTTCAGTTGGGGAACCTTTTAATTAGATACGTTGATGAAACTGGGAAAGAGATTCAACAGAGTCAAACGCTTAACGGACCGATCGGAGAAGGCTACGATGTTTCCTCTGATCAATATAAATTAAGCATTGATGGTTATGTGCTCGTTGAAGAAAAGCTACCGAATAACATGAAGGGAGCCTTCACTGCGCAAGAACAAACTGTGACCTTCATATACAAAAAAATTGATCCTCCTATTGTAGTAGATGAAGGCATCGTAACTACTAACTATCTTGACGAAAATGGCGAACCTTTAGCTCCTTCAGAAACTCAAGCTGGACAGATAGGTCAGGAATACACAACTACTGAAAAAAGTATTAGCGGATATGAATTAATGCAGACTAAGCTACCAGAGAATGCTGCGGGCAGTTTTACTAAGGAACCAATTACTGTAAATTATATCTATGCCAAGCAGCAAAATTCAGTAGTCACAGACAAAACTACTCCTGTCCCTTCCAATAAACAAACAGGAGCTGCTCATTCAAGTACAATCTACCCCAAAACTGGGGAGCATACGTCACTTGTTCTGACACTGACAGGATTGAGCCTCTTATTCTTAGCTGGTTTGCTTATCTATAAACGAAAAACTGCTAAATAGCTTGATAAAACCAACCCATTTACTAGAAGCTGACTTCTAATGATTGGGTTGGTTTATTATTTTGTCTATATCGCCCGTTAAAGTAAAGTTGTTCATGATTAGAATAATTGGCTGTTATACTTCTAGACATGTCGATCCTTTTCATAAGTAATCTATCCTACCAACTTTGAAACCGCCATCAAACTTTTATACACCTGTTCCTCTTTTTAGAGTAAAATGAATTGATTGGCTTCTGAGGAGGAGAAAACGTGAACCACATCCACAAATTAAGAACCAAGTTGGCAATATTAGCCATTTCCTTAATGCTGACGAGTGCATCGGCTATCAATGGTGTTTTGCCCATTATGAAAAGTGACTTGCGTATCTCGCAAGCACAAACGGAAATCTTAAGTACCTTGCCTAATCTATTTGTCATCATCTCTATCCTACTATCCAGCCTTATTGCAGACAAAATCGGGATGAAAAGAACGGTCACGTTAGGCTTATTGCTGGTTGGTGTCGGCGGCAGCTTACCTATCCTAATCAGTAGTTATCCGGCCGTCATTCTTTCCCGTTTGATTTTAGGAGCTGGGTTGGGACTCTTTAATTCATTGGCAATTAGTTTTATTAGTATTTTTTATGAAGGTCATTTGCGGGCCTCCTTACTAGGCATTCGGAATGCTTTTGAAAATATTGGTCAGGCGATCTTAACCTTATTAGCTGGTTTATTGTTAACCTTTGGATGGCGTTATTCCTTCTCCGTTTATCTGCTGGCTTTTCCATTAATCTTGATTCTTCACTTCTTTGTTCCTGAAACAAAGGTGCCAAAAGCAGCAGTTGAGGAGCGGAAGAATCCCTTAGCTAAAGAAAAAATTGATTCCTCCATTTATAGTCTCTTCCTGTTTGCAGTCTTGATGATGATAAGTTATTTTGCCATCATTGTTCGTTTTCCTTCTATGGCTGTAGCGCTTAAAGGGGCGAACGTTAATTCAAGTATTTTTTTGGCTATCATGCCTCTTTTTGGCATTATGGCCGGCTTGTTGTTTGGCATAATGAATCGAGTATTTAGAGATAAAACAGTTTATTTGTACCTTATACTGCTGTTTACTGTAAATCTTCTTGTAAGCTTAGCGGATCATCACTTTACGTTACTGGTTTTGGCCTTGTTTTTATCGGGGGTTCCTGTTGCTTGGATGGTTCCTCATATTTTCAATTATATTGGCAGTATTTCTAAAACCAGCACGCAGTTGAACTTTTCGACCTCTCTAATGGTTGTTGGGTTCAATTTAGGCGGCCTGCTTGCACCTTCTGCTATGCAGTTCATTCAAGTTCTTACCAGGAGCAAAAGCTTATATGCACCTTTTCCATTTTTTACGATTCTTTATGCCCTGATTTTAGCGGCCTTGTTGCTTCGACAGCTTAAAAAATAGTGCCAAGGAACACAACTAGTCGTGTTCTCCTTGGCACTATTTTTACGTTGATTGATTTCTTGTCATGGAACTTCTCTACGATTACCGAAATGTGACTCCTGTCTTCTAAAAAGCTGCTGTCACCTCGACAAAGCCAGCTTTATTTTCGATCGTCAGGGTACCTCCATGAAGCAGTACAATTTCTCTGGCAATTAAGAAGCCTTGCCCGGTTCCTTGGTATTCATGGGGAGCGAGCTTACGTCCTTTGTTCATTTTTTTTAGCGTACTAGCTGCAAGAGGCTCTTTGGCAGGATTTTTAATGATAAGTTTTTTTTGACTAATAAGAAGCTCCGCTGAGTTGTTATCCCGGATAGCATTGTCTAGCAGATTGACAAGGAGCCGATTCAACAAAACCTCATTGCCTTGGACCATCTCTTCATTCTCAACCTTCAGCATCACCATTGGATAATTAGGCTGTAATGCATTAACTAAGTCAGATAAACGAAGGGCCGTTTTCTTTGGTTCCTGTCCTTTCAAATCTCCCATGATCAATAGTTCTTCGATGGTTTTTTGCAGTGATCTAGACTCATCTAAAATATTTTGAGCCATTTTCAACTGATTTTCCTCTGACTGCTTCGTCCGCAAAAGCAGCTCTGAATAGCCGGAAATTAATGTTAAGGGCGTTCGTAGTTCATGCGACAGGTTTTGAATGGGCCGATACAATTTTTTTAGTTGCCAATAAAGCAAAGCCCCCACCGCCACAGACAACCCTAGTCCCGAAGCAACAGCCAACAGAATTTGCTGGTGGAAGCTTTTATATACCCGACTGATATCTTGAACATAAGTGATTTTTACCGTTCCGTCATTACTAGTTCCTTGCTTTTCCAAAAATAAATAATGGAAACTGCCAGCTGATAATACGCCGCTTGAACTGTCCAACTGGTGCTGTGTAACAGATGGAAGCGAGGAAATTTTTACCGTTCCATCCTGCCGGGTCACTTTAAAATACAATTCTTGCGACTGATGAACTTGCTGCAGCACATGGAGGATACTGCTATCCTGATCCACTAAATAGCTATCCAGATTTTCTGTAGTCAGCTGAAGGTTTTGCTGCTCCTGCTTTAATTCCTGGTAAAAATCCGTGGTCAGAAACAGGAACAAGAAAGCAAACAGGATGATCTCCAATAGAGAAAAGACAAAAAGGAAATTTTTCTTCCATAATTCCATTTAGGAAACCTCCAAACGATAACCCAATTTAAAAACGGTGACTAGCCGTTGATTTAACGCCAGCTTCTTTCGCAATCGCTGGACATGAACATCGACGGTTCGCTCATCCCCGTCATAGTCCATCCCCCAAGCCTGCTGCAGCAGCTGTTCTCTAGTCAGCGCAATATTTTTATATTGAATAAAGGTTTCCAGCAGGGCGAATTCCTGCGGGGTTAATTCGATTAAACCTCCTTGTAAATAAACCCTTCGTTCCTCCAGCAAAACCTCCAGCTGATCCAAGGTGAACCGTTCCTTAGGGCCTTGGAATCTTCTCAATACAACCTCTACTCGTGCCAAAAGCTCAGCAATCGCAAACGGCTTTACCAAATAATCTTCACCGCCTAAATTCAACCCCTTTACCCGATCAGAAATTTCACTGCGGGCGGTCAAAAAAATCACCGGAATTTGATACTTGTTGATCATAGGCATCAGCTGAAAACCATCCTTATCGGGTAATTGAACATCCAAAATAATCAAATCAAGCAGATTTTTTTCGATTACAGTGAGAGCCTCCATCCCAAAAAAAGCTTGCAGGCATTGATGACCATTGGTTTCCAAACTCATAGTAACCAGCTGATTAATCTTTTTTTCATCTTCTACAACTAATATCTTTGCCATATTCTTCCTTACTCTTTAGGATGACTTGACGCTTGAAACAATGCAGCAGAAATCTCCATGATTATTTCGACGTTCAAGTCCTTAATTTTTCCCTCAGGATCCACCTGATACTTCTCCAAAATTGCTAAAATGGGGGCCTCCGAATCATCCTCTTCCCCCATAGCCATTACGTCTCCTTCCATCGACTCCAGTGAATAGGTAAAATCTTCAGCAGTTGACGGTTTTTCATTTTTAGCTAAAATAGGTGCTTCTGCTTCACTGTGTAAATAATAGGAAGCCTGAAGATAATCAAACTGTTCTTTCGTTAATTCCCCTACTGTTGTTTGATTCTTGTCTAGCTGATACTTTTGGGTCAGGTCAGTTATAATTCGCGCATCAAATGCTAGCTCGTTTTCATAAAATACGGTCAAGGTCTTTTCATCTGCCGGTTGATAATTGCTGTCGTTTTCCTTTTGTATTTCGATTGTTTCATTATTGGCGAAGGCCTTTTCAACCATTCTTTGATAACCTAAGAGCCCAAAGACAAATACCGCTACCACGATCAAACTAATTCCTACCAGCTTTTTCCATAAATGCTTCATCTTGCATTCCTCCTTTGTTGTCTTTAGGATAAAGGTAAGATGTTGCCAAGTTGTAAACACTGCAACTATTCGCGCTTCATTATAGCAAAATTCTTGATACTCAAAAAGATCAATCTGTAGTATCGTGTTTCTTTCCATTCAAACTTAGTATCAGTAGCCTTCGTTGCCAATAAGTTCTTGACCTGGGATGCGTTTCAGAGGGTATTATATTCATAGAGACATTAAAAAGGAGTTGGAAAAATGGGGATTAAAATGATTGCCGTAGACATGGATGGAACATTTCTAGATGATCAAAAGAAATACAACCAGGAACGATTTCAGCAGCTGTTCCACCAAATGCAGGAAAAAGGCATAAAATTTGTTGTTGCCAGTGGAAATCAATACGACCAATTGAAAAGCTTCTTTCCTGACAACCATAAAGAAATATCCTTCGTTGCTGAGAATGGCGCGAATATTGTTTTAGAAGGGGAACACTTTTATAATGCCCGCTTAGATACGGAGGTTGTGTTAAATGCACTAGCGAAAATCGAAACCTTGGACCCAACTGCTGTGGTTCTATGCGGCCGAAATAGTGCGTATGTGTCCGAGCAGTTGCCGGATGATCGCTTTGAAGGTGTACAATTTTATTATCCTAGTATTAAGCGCTTGGAGCGTTTTGAGGATATCAGAGCTGAACAGGATGAAATCTTCAAATTCGCACTGTCCTTCCCTAACATTAATATTCCCGGAAAAGTAGCTGCCTTAACGACTCTCTTAGAGGGAGACTTGGTCCCTGTTTCCAGCGGTCACGGCGATATTGATTTGATTATTCCCGGCGTTCACAAAGCCTATGGACTATCAAAGCTGTGCAAGGCGTGGAATATTTCTCCTGCCGAACTAGCGGCCTTCGGAGACAGTGGAAATGATATCGAAATGTTGGAATATGCCAACTTCAGCTTCGCGGTGGAAAATGCACAGAATGCAGTCAAAGAAGCTGCCGACAAAATTATTGGAACAAACAATCAGGAGAGTGTGCTTGATATGATTGAAGCACTGCTATAAAAAAGGGGATGCGACTGAATAGTGAATATTCGTGATATTGCTAGGATGGCAAATGTTTCACTGTCCACGGTCTCAAGAGTTATTAACGAGGAACAATATGTGTCTGATGAAAAAAGAAAATTGGTTCAAGAGGTCATCAAAAAAACCGGCTATACCAAAAACGGCAATGCCGTAAAATTGAGTACCGGTAAAAGTGGCGTAATCGGTGTACAAATTCCTTACAATAATTCCTGCTACGACCATTTAATCGACAGTGTTTTGCTGGCAACCAAAGAAAAAGGCTATCAAGTACAATTGCTGCCTACCTATTATGAACAAGAAACCGAGAGCTACTACTATTCCATGCTGGAGCAAAAATTATTTGATGGTTTAATCCTGACTTCACGAACGCCGCATCCGATTAGTTGGAGCCGACTGATGGCGAAGGGCAAGCTAGTTTCGACTGAGAAGTTAGAAGATACAGAAGTGCCCATGATCTATGCGGACCGGGAACAAGCCTATGACCAGCTATTCTCACAGTTACACGCTAAAAAAATTCAAGACGTTGTATTTGTGACGAAAAGAAGTGCTGATCAAAGTATCACTACCCAAAATAAAATTAAAGCTTTTGAACGATATTTCGGCCCAGCAGTCGAAGGAGAAAACTATTTTGTAGAAATTGATGACTATGAGAGTGGTTATTCGTGGGCAAAGGAACTCGCAGCTAAAGGAATCATTCCTACCTATCTTTACACCAACGGAGACACTACTGCAGCCGGAATTCTATCAGCTTTTCAGGAGGCCGGCTTCGTGCATAAAAAGGACTTTTCTTTGGTTGGTGAAGGCAATTCATCCTATAGTAAACTGCTAAATTTCTCTACTATCGATTTTTCTTCTAAGGAAATTGGTCAGGCCTGCGTAGATTTTCTTTTATCCGATCAGCAGCAGGTTTGCTGCAAAAAAGAAGCGCGGTTTATTCTTAGATAAGAGAAAGCATCCTAGGATTGATTTTTTTCCTCAATCATAGGATGCTTTCTTACTAGCTATTCCATTAACTGCTCAAAAATCGGCAGCCAGCTTTCCCGAATCACTACAATATTCACCTGCAGGTCTTCGTTTTCCTTGCGAGAAGCTACCTCATAAAGAATCCGTGCAGCTTCCTCTTTGGGATAATGATAAACACCCGCACTGTTTATCGGAGTTGCCAGAGAATGAATCCCCTTCTCATGAGCAAGGTCAAAAACAGCTTCATAAGCTGTGTACAACTGGTCTTCCTCTCCATGCTCGCCATCTCTGTAAATTGGGCCAACCGCATGTATGACGTATTCGGCATTCAGCTTATAAGCTGGAGTAATCACAGCTGTCCCTGTAGGCGTTCCGCCGATCTGAAGCATCGCCTTACCCAACTCTGGACCTGCTGCACGATTGATTGCGCCATCCACTCCACCGCCGGGAATCAGCTGAGCATTTGCCGCATTTACGATTGCATCAACATGGAAATCTAGTTTAGTAATGTCTCCCAGGATAAGTTGAATCATGAGCTTGTCTCCTTTCAAGGATGAACGTCTAGCTGCTCACAGGGCTTCTCTTACTAAAGTTTCACATCCAGCAAATGATTTGATAACCATTATAAATATTTATCAACAAAACAATCAAAACTACCAATTGAAAGACAAAGGTCACTCTTTTGGCTGACAGGATATTACTAAACTTAGCTCCTATAATCCCTCCTATTATAGCTGCTGGAATGATATAGATCAGCATACTTAAGTCATAGCGGGCAAATCCTGTTGAACAGGCTATCGTAATCAACTTAGCCAATTGGGAGAAAAAGATCGTACAAATTGAATATATCGTGGCCTCCTTAATCGGTAAAGCAAACATCAGCATTAGCAGTGAGACATTAATTGGTCCACCGCCAATTCCTAGCAGGCTGGCTAGAAAACCCAACAATAATCCGCAAATAATGTAGGCTACTACCGAACGAAAATGAAAACTTCGCCACTCATACCGAGTATATAAAAAGGCAAAAAGCAAGGTCATAATCGTCAGAATAATTTGAACAAGCTGAACCATTTTTTCATCAGTGAGGAGCTTCAAAAGTACCTCGAAGGTTACATTTCCAAGAATCCCTCCTAAAACAGCACCTGCAGAAACGCCGCTAACAATCTTCCAATTAAATTTCCGACCGCTGCTCACTTGACGAGTGGTCGATACAATCGACATAGTAAACACAGCTACTGTTGAATAGAAGGAAATAGCTGCCACCGAATGAGCACCGATGAAATCAAAGATAGGTTTAATTAATACACCACCGCCCATACCGGAAATGGCCCCTAAGGTATTTGCCAAAATAACTACTAAAAAGTATAAAATCCCAATCATACTATTTGCTCCTCTTTTACTGATGTATAGCTTCCATAATTCTATTGATCTTAGGCAGAAATACCTGAAGCACCTGCTGATAACCACAAAAACCTGTCTCATCTACATAAACAGCATCCTTCATTCGCTTGCACCCACCACGACACGTATTCAAAAATGGGCAAGCTTGACAGGTATCCGACAGGTCTCGTTTTTCACAAAGAAATTTCCGAGAAGCATCCTGCTCAAACAATTCCCGCAACGTTTGTTCCTGTATATAGCCCATGCGATACTCGTCCAAAACATAGAAATCGCAGGGATAAACACTTCCATCCGCTTCAATCACATACTGCACCTGGCAATTGCCTAAGATACCGCAGGCCGTGACTTGATTAGTCACTAACAACTGAATTAGATCATCAAACAATTTAATACTGATATAATTTCCCTGTTCAAGCTCCGACAGCCACAAGTTTATCAACTGCTGATAGAAGGTCGCAAAGGTTTTCGGAGTCAGTCCATAATTACTTCTAGCTTTAGCATCTAAATCCT
Source organism: Enterococcus sp. AZ163 (assembly GCF_050498925.1). Lineage (NCBI taxonomy): Bacteria > Bacillati > Bacillota > Bacilli > Lactobacillales > Enterococcaceae > Enterococcus > Enterococcus sp. AZ163. The sequence goes on along the minus strand of NZ_JBIPAO010000001.1, from coordinate 914,822 downwards.
CCAAGCAAGGAATAAATTGCATGTAGTGGATCTGGTTCTCTTTGATGAATTGAAAAACTTTGTCACAATCCTTCGCCAGCTGATTAGTCAACACACACAAAATATTATACTCTACCCCATAGGCATCTAAACGCTGCTTCGTTGCGAGCACACGCTGGAAGGTTCCTTGTCTTTTTGTATCCACCCGATTTAAATTGTGGTGATAAGAACTGCCATCGATTGATAATCCGACTAAAAATTTATTTTGCTGTAAGAATTGGCACCACTGGTCATTAAGCATTATACCATTTGTCTGAATGGCATAATGTATCACTACTCGCTTCTCCTGTGCCTGAACATAAGAAACAAGCTGCCGATAATATGTCAAACCGGCCAAGGTCGGTTCGCCCCCTTGAAAGGCCAAGGTTAAATGATCACCATCCTCCAAATCTACAAAAATTTGTTCGATCATTTTTCGCATCGTTTCTTCCTTCATCTTACCATAGGAGCGGACCTCTCGAATTGAGCTGACATTGGCATAGAAACAATACTTGCAGCGTAAATTACACAAGGAGGAGGCTGGTTTGATCAACACAGAGATATGCTTCATAATCGTTTCCTCCTTTTTCATCCTAGTTACTCATTGGCTAAGTAATAACCTTCCAAGCCTAAACGAACATATTCACTGTGAGGTGCATCAATTTTTTGCATCATGTTTGCCAGCTTCTCTATCATTGATTCCTCCAGCTTTTGGTCCTGCAGTGGCTTTTCCTGTTTTGGATCTTCTGTTAGATCAAACAAAAGATGCCCTATCGAATAGGAATCAATATAGGTTGACGTCTCAATCTCAGTATACGGATATTGATTCGTAAAACGATTGCCCGGTTTCAAGCACATTGTGTCCAAGGCTTTCTTTGGTAAAAAACCTCTTAATTGAGAATAATCTAAGGTCTGAATGGTCACTGGACCATTGTCCTGTCGTACCGATGCTCGCATATACACATAACGTCCGTCAGAAACACTGACGTGTCCGCCATTCGTTCCAAAGATAATCCAATCATGCAGTTCTTGGGCTTCATTTCTTACAATAGGAAGCAAAGATTTCCCGTCCATGTCAAACGTATTCTCAATGCTAAAATAATCTAGCAATGTGGCTGGAATATCAATGGTTTGACTAAGCACCTGTGTGCTTGTCCCTGCTTGACTGTTAGGATAACTGATAAAGAAAGGCAGGTGGATGATCTCTTCATACATCGGTGCGACATTTTTTCCCAACCAATCGTGTTCTCCCAGTAAAAAGCCATGATCGGTATTTACAATAATTAGAGTGTCCTCCCACATTTGATGCTCTTCCATAAAGTTAAGCACTTTTCCTAAATGATGGTCACACATGGAAATCAATGCTGCATACTCTTTTTGCAGCTCAATTAAATCATTATCGGAAACCTCTTCCGTTACCCGTCCATATTTAGGCCAAAAATAAGGTGCCTCTTGCGGCTTGTCAGCATAAAGCTTTCGATACTTATCAGGTACATAAAAAGGTTCATGAGGATCAAAGCATTCAATTTGCAGGAACCAATTGTCTTCCTCCTGATAAGTCTCCAGAAATTCCAGGCCCGCTTTGATCGTTTGGACACTGGACATTTCTTCTTCCGTTATCTGTCTGGTCCGGTTAGCAAAGTGTTGTTCAACAGACACTCCTTGCTTATTCAAAGGATTTAAAGGTCCATGCTTCTCGCCCAATTTCCTTGGCAACCAGCGATCCCCTTCCTGTCCGCGAAAACCTTCCCAAGTAGAATAACGATTGTGATAGGTCGCCCCGCCATCTTCAAAATAATGGGAATGATCGGTGACCAAATGACAATAAATTCCATTTTTTTGCAGTACATCAAAAACTGAATAATCAAAAGCCTCCAACTGTCCCCACATGCGATGCATAAAATTGTAACGACCCGTGTGCAGCTCTCTTCTTGCTGGCATGCAAGGCATGCTTCCTCCATAAAAGTTATCAAAACAAATCGTTTTTTCTCGTAGTCGATCAAAGTTAGGGGTATGAATCCACTCATTTCCATTGGTTGATAAAAAATCCCTAGCTAATGTATCAAACATTAACATTACTGCACGCATTTTCTTCCTCCGCTCTTTTATGACAGGCTTAGCTGGTGGAAACATCAGCTAAGTTATCTTAATTAATTATTTTTATCCTTTTCTCAGCAACTTCTCCCAACACCTCTAAGTAATCTCTAGTATTTGTTACCACAATTGGTGTCTCAGTGGCAAAGCCTGCTTCCTGAATTTCTTGCGGGTCAAAGGTAAGCAGCAGGTCTCCTTTTTTTATGCTATCGCCTTGAGAAACTTCCGCTTGGAAATATTTTCCTTCCAAATTGACCGTGTCCATTCCTACATGAACCAATACCTCTACACCGTCAATAGACTTCAAACCGATCGCGTGATTCGTCGGAAACAATACTTCTACCGTTCCATCAAATGGGGCATACACTTTCCCCTCAGAAGGCTGCACGGCAATTCCTTTTCCTAACAAGCCTTGTGAAAAGGCCGTATCTTGAATTTCGCTAAGAGGAATTACCTTCCCGTTAACCGGCAAATCAAACTCTATTTCTGTCATCAATTGTTTGTTTTGAACGGCAACAGCATCCGGGACTTCTTCAGCATTTTTAGCTTCTTCTCGATCTTCAGCTGGATCATAGAAGAAGGTCATGGTTAGGACAAATGACAAGACAAAAGCGACAATAATGGCAATCACATAACCATAAAAACCACTGCCGATCCCAGTTTCAGGATTAATGTAATTTGGAAGACTGAAGATTCCCATACCACCCATAATGTACGACTTGGTCCCAAAAATTCCCATAATCAATCCGCCAACTGATGCGGAAATCAACGTTGCAATGAACGGTTTCTTACGAGGCAGGGTGATCCCGTACAACGAAGGCTCGGAAACACCAAACAAACTGGAAATAAACGCCGGGATACCAATTGCTCGAACGGAGTTATTTCTTGATTTGATGATAACTGCAAGTACCGCACCAGCAGTTGCAAAGGCTGTCGATTGTCCTAAAACCATTACTGGATCATAGCCTAAAACCCCAATATTGTTGATGGCGATCGGTATAATTCCCCAGTGAAGACCAAACATTACCAGCACCTGCCACACTGCTCCTACCGCAACCCCAGCAATAATCGGATTGAAGGTATAGATCGCTAACACAAACGCCCCTAAAATATTCCCAACCCAAGTTGCAATTGGACCAATTACGATAAAGGTTAACGGCACCATGATTAATACAGTCAAAAAAGGAACCAAGAAACTACGCAACACACTTGGCATAATCTTCGTAACAAATTTTTCCAGCTTCGCTCCAAAGAAAGTCGAGATTACAATTGGAATCACACTGGAGCTGTAGCTCATTAAAATAACCGGAATTCCTAAAAAGGTAACATAAACCGGCGACTCAATAATGGTTCCTGCGAATAAGGTATAAAGCGGCTCAACTCCTTGTGTCAGACCAGCTAATGCTGGGTAAACTAAGGAAGCTCCGATCGCCATACCAATAAAAGGCTTCAGTCCGAATTTTTTGGCTGCTGTATATCCCAGGAAAATAGGAAAGAAGTAGAAAAAACAATCTCCCGCAGCCTGCAAAATAGCATAGGTACCTGATGTGTTCGAAATCCAACCTAACGATACGAACAAGACATTCAACCCTTTGATCATTCCCGTTGCTGCCAACAATCCTAGTACTGGAGTAAAAATACCTGAAATAATATCGATAAAGGTATCTAATGGTCCCTTTTTCTCTTCTTTTACTTTTGTTTCTCCTCCGGATAACCCCGCATAATCAACAAATTCTTGATACACCTCCGGGACGTGATTGCCAATCACAACCTGGTATTGCCCGCCACCTTGTACAACGGTTACTACTCCTTTAGTTTTCTTCAGTTTTTCTGTATTCGCTTTGCTCTCATCCTTCAAATTGAAGCGTAGGCGAGTAATACAGTGAGTTAAACCCAAAATATTTTCTTTCCCGCCAACTTCCTGTAAAATTTCTTGTACCAATTCTTGATAAGCCATTTTAAAATCCCTCTCCTTATTTTTTGCATTAAAAAAAGCAAGACAAATAAATACTTCTCAAATAAGAAGTCTTCATTAGTCTTGCCTGCTTTACCAGTAACAACCTTAATCGTTCTCTATTAACTTTTGAATATGCAGCGACAAATATAATTTTTCATCATCGCTTAAATGAACGTGTAAATATTCCTCTACTAAAAGCATTGTTTCGTAAGCTTGAACATATTGCTCCTTCACATGATTCAGCAAAGGGTTCTCTTTTTGATCCTTTGAATGATTTTCCAACCGCTGAAAGAAAAAACGCAGATGGGTCACAAATCGATCAAATGCTAGCGAATCTTCATTGATTTTGATTTTGTTGGATATACGAATAAGCGTAATAATATCACGAATCTTTCGGGCAATTAAGCGAACGTCTTGTGGCGGGTTAAGTTCATCAGTCAGCTGTGCATTAATCAAATGCAGTGCGATATTTCCAGCTTCCTCTTCCGGCAGACTTAAATTGCAGCGTTCCTCAATCATTTGCAGAGCGGTTTTACTAACCTCAAATTCCTTTGGATAAAACTTTTTAATCTCCCAAGATAATCGGTTGTGGATCAGCATTCCCTGATCGTGCAGCTTAACCAAATTATACAAATGATCGGTTAAGGAGACATACAACGTTTCACTTAGTTCGTGAACCAATTCCTTTTTAGCCAAGGAGATGATATCATCAGCCAGTGACACATACTTAATGGGTATTGATTCCATGATCGTTAAAAATCGTTCCGAATTTTTCTTTTGGTGAAGCACAAAAATTTTCTCAATCTTCGTTTCATCTGCTTCCTGTCCGGGCTTTTTTTGAAAGCCTAAACCAGCACCAATCCAAATAAAGTCTTTCCCATCTTTTCCGACCAAAACAGCATTATTATTTAAGATTTTTTTGATCTTCAAGACGCCCCCCACCCCCTTGTATCTATTAAAAAAAGCTACACCTCAATACACGCATTTTGTATACGCATAAGAAAGGTGTAGCCTGCTTTACCAGTAACTATCCATTTGATTTGCCTTTACTATACAACATTCAAAAACTGGTTGCAAGCGTTTTATGAAGGTTTGTTCACAAAAAACAGTTCCCGATGTTGATTAATTTAGAAGTAAAAAAAGGAGATTTATCAGCAAAAGTATCAGCAGAATACTTCAAAATTACTCGCTATTTTACCTAACAAACGGCAAAAGCTCGTCAGCCAGCTGTTCAAAATCCAGTTCATTGACCTCTTCGATTTGACGGATCATTTCTTTAGGCAAATCTGGCTGCATACCGCCGCAAATTGCAGCACTGATGGCGCCAATAGTATCCGTATCCCAGCCGACTGAAGCACTTAATTGTGCTGCCTTCAATGGATTACCAGCTGCTAACTCAACGATTGCAAAAGTGCTGGGGATCGTCTCGATTGTTTCCATTCCAGTCCCAATTTCTTCGTACAAGCGTTGCAGAATGATCGATTCATCGGATTCTTCTTGCAGAATTTTTCGAGCCTGCTTCATGCGGAAGGCCAGGGAAGCGGCTGGAAAATCATGACCATACTCTTTGGCAGCATCGATTGCGGCAAGAGCAAGCTGCCAAATTGCTTCGATCGATTGACCGCCACGAACAGTATAGCTTACTGCGGCCGCGACAGCGCTGGCACCTGCAATAGCAATTTTTGTGTTGTGGGTTGGCAGGCAGATTTCTGCGACATTTTTTATCAGCTCGGGAAGCTTGCGGTAATCGCTGATTAAGCCGATGGGAGCAATCTTCATAGAGGCGCCATTGGTTGTACCAGTTACTCCCGTTTCTTCAATAGGCACCCCCTGAGCAATTTTGTCCAGAGCCTTCAAGGTCGACGGTCCAGAAACAAAAGCTGAGACAGGCGAGTTATCATTCCATTCCCGTAATTCTGCCACATAGTCGGCCACCTGAATACGGCCTTTGTTCTTCTTAATCATCGATAGAATCATCAGGACATTGATGGTATCATCCGTGATTGCTCCAGCTGCCAGTTTACGGCCAAAGACATCATTTTCGTTGGAGGCAACTAGCTCTGTGACACCATTAGGAAATTGTTGGCGGATTTTTTGCTGTGACCAGCACTCGGTGGGCATGCCCAATGCATCTCCTAAAGCACCGCCGGCTAATACGCCCCATATTTTTTCTCGCATTTAATTTACCTCCGCTAAGTTGTTGAATTCCGTTTGATTGTTAAAAGGAATCACCGTCAAAATTTTCTCTCCAGCTTTGATGTTGCCAGCCTGTTCACTCATTACATCTAAAAACTGATCGGTATTCGTTACAGCAATCAGCGATTCTACCGAATAACCAGCTGCTTTGATTTTTTCTAAATCTACCTCAAGAATTTTTTCACCTTGAACGACGGTTTGGCCTTTCTTCACTAGTGGTTTAAAGCCTTCCCCTTCCAATTCGACGGTATCAATTCCAATATGAATTAAGATTTCGATTCCCGTATCGCTGACGATTCCGATTGCGTGTCCGCTGGGAAAAACAGTTTCGATCGTACCATTTACCGGTGAGATGATTTCGCCATTTTTCGGCACAATTACGATGCCATTGCCTAAGGCTTTTGAAGCAAACGTTTCGTCAGCGGAGCTTTCGATAGGTTTTAATTCACCAGTGACCGGAGCCACAATTACTTCCGTTTTTACTAATTCCTTCTTCGGCTCATCCACCACATCATCTTCTTTTTTGAAGGTCATGTAGGTTAACACAAAGGCCACTACTGAGGTCGCAATCGTTGCGATAATTGCCATAATTAAGCCATTCATGCTGCCAGTTTCAGGATTAATAAAAGCAGCAAACCCTAAAATACCAAAGGACATAGCATACATTTTCGTAGCGGAAAAAGCCAAAATCAAGGAACCTACTGCCCCACCGATCATTGAAAAGGCAAAGCGTTTCTTCACTGGCAGACTGAATCCATAAATGGCCGGCTCAATAATACAAAACAGACCCGATACCATCGCTGGGATTGCTAAGGCTTTTTGATCCTTCGAGCGTGTTCGCAGGAACACTGCCAGCACCACAGCTGTTTGCGCAAAGTTGGCAGTAAAGGACATTGGGAAAATGTAGTCCACTCCTGATTGTGCCAGGTTGGTAATCCCAATCGCTGAAATTGGCCAGTGCAAACCGAAGATGACTAACGGTTGATACAGTAATGCAACGACCAAGGAAGTCACGATTGGTGAGATGTCATACAAGCCTGACACTCCAGCACTGATTAATGAGCTAAGTACATTGGTAATTGGTCCAACAATTAAAATTGCTAAAGGAACGGTAATTAAAATCGTCAAAAAAGAATTCACATTATGAGCAATTACAGCGGGCACAACCTTCTTTAACCATTTTTCCACCTTTGAACCAACATAGACGATGAAGATAATCGGAATGACGGTATATTGATAGCCAGTAGCCGGGAACAGAATCGGAATACCAAAAAAGGTATTGTAAACCGGTGTTTGGAACAACGTACCCTTAAACAACGTATACAAAACATTGCCATCCGATAAGCCAGTCATCAATTCTGGAATAATCAATGTCGCCCCCAGCATCATGCCGACAAAGGGATTCATTTTGAACGCCTTGGCACTGGTATAACCTAAGGTAACTGGTAAAAAGTAGAACACTGCTTGCCCCATCGCATGCAGTATGATGTAGGCACCATCGGTTACAGACAACACCTGAGTAGCCGTCAGCAAAGCCAAAATCCCCTGCAGCAAACCAGAAGCAGTCAAAATGCCCAGAACCGGTGTGATCACTTTGGTAATCGTATCAACTAAAGTACTAAGCATCCCTTTCTTTTCTTCTGCCACCGCAGCTGTTGCATTGCCATTCAAATTCTCCTGAACCACCTGAAAAACTTCTGCTACGTGCGTTCCAATGACGACTTGGAAACGCCCACTGGCAAATTGTGCACTCATCACATCCGGTGATTGAACGATTTCTTCCTTTTTGACCAGCGAATCATCCTTCAAGGTAAAACGCAGTCGAGTCATACAGTGCGTCACACTTAGTACGTTATCCTTGCCTCCTACATTTTTCAAAATGAACGTTACCAGCTCTTGATACTTTTCCATCCTGCCTCTTCCTTTCTTTTTTGGGGTATCAAAAAAGGCAACACTCAAACAAGAGACGCTGTACATCTCTTGCTTGGGTGTTGCCTGCTTTATCAGTTACAATCCCGTTTATTTAATTAGCCGTTGGACATGTAGAATTAAATACATTTCTTCCTCCGGGTAGATCTGACAATGTAATTTGTCCTGCAGATAGCTCTTAATAATCCCGACGCTCTCTGTAGCCTTCGGATAAAACTGTACCACCTGATCGAACATCTCGGGTACCGCTTCTCGTCTTGGTTCATTTATTATGACACGTTGGATGAAGAATTTCAAGTGGGTCACAAAGCGAATATAATTCAAAGAATCCATATCCAGCTGAATGCCCAAGCAATCCTCCACGATCAAAACAATTTTTTGCAGCGTCTCAGCCGTCAATAAAGTCTGAGTCGTATCATTCCCTAATCCACCGTTGATAAAGTGCAGCGCAATAAAACCAACCTCGTCTTCATTCAGCTCAATGCCTTCATAATAAGCAATGGTTTCCAGTGCCTGCAATCCCGCTGCGTACTCCTTCGGATAAAATTTCTTGATCTCCAGCAGCAATGCATTGCGAATGGTCTCCCCCTTACGGAAGCGATTAACGGCATAATTAATGTGATCCGCCAAGCCGATGTAGGTATTGCCGTCGAAATTCTTCTTCAACTCAACTTCAGCATTCTTGATAATCACCGTAACCATCTCTAATCGGTTCACCGGCACCTCTTCAATAAGCTGAACAAAGCGATCCGTCACATTCGGAGAATCCACCACAAAGGTCTTTTCAATCTTATCCTTTTGGATGGTCTCGCCGACCTTTTTGCGAAAGGCAATGCCTCGCCCAATCAGAATGCGCTCTAACCCTTTGGTATCAATCACCAGCACTACATTGTTGTTAAAAATCTTTTTTATTCTAAGCAACTCACACCACCATCCCCAGGTCACGCTTTCATAGGTTATGCTACAGGTTATTTTATTTTTGTCAAGAAAGCGGGAAAACACCTAAATGGATGTGTACTCTTTTTTTGAATGGATGAATCAAGCTAGAACGTGTTCGCGAAGCAGTCTCACTTTAGAATTCCGGTGATTGCTGCCGTTCTCTCAGTTCCGCCCAAGCATCCTCAATCAGCTGTGGATCCAGCAAGCAGTCAATCGCACAATAAGCCAACAGCTTGCTTGAAAAAATCCCCACATATTCAGAGCGTTTGGAGATAGCCAGTTGCTTGAACTGTTCCGTATGGTTGGAAATTTTTTCCTCGGTTAATAAAGAAATGTAAGGATTCAATCCAGGAACAATCCGCTGAACATTGCCAAAGTCTGTGGCACCATTATCAGCTGGTGCTCCAGCCATCACCGGTTCACCTAGCAGAGCCATATTTTGCTTGCCGACTTTTTCAAGAACGTCATTGTCAATTCTTCCTAAATAACCGGGCATTTCATTAATGCTGCAGGTGCAGCCAGTAGCAATGGCCGCTCCCTCCGCACAGCGCTTAATTTTTTCAACAGCGTTTGTCAGTGCCAAGGAACCAAAGCTGGTAATCAAACATTTTGTAGTTGTTTGCTCAGGAATCAAGCATTCTGAGATTCCACCCTCCTGCAGAAAGTAGCTGACTCCGATTTCTTTCGGCAGCTGCTGCCGTACTAAACCAATCGCGTTAAAAAATAGGGTCATGGCATCTAGTGCATTAATTCCGTCCTCGGGATGAGCTTCCGCATGGGCTGTTTTCCCTGTGAAGGTGACGTCCAACTCGAATTCAGACTTACACTTACCGGCAATTCTTGAAACCCCAGAGGTCGGATGCATTAACAAGGCAATAGCGACATCATCAAACACGCCATGGGCAATGTGGATGATTTTTCCGCCACCAGATTCTTCAGCTGGGCAGCCCACCAAGCGCAGGGTTCCTTCAAGCTCGTGCTTTTCCATTACTTCTTTTACCGCTAGTGCAGAGCCGATTGAGGAAACCGCAATTAAGTTGTGCCCACAGGCATGCCCAATCGGCAATGCATCGTATTCACCGCAAATCGCAATGACTGGTTCCTTCACACCTGTTGGACAGCACTCTGCAACAAAGGAAGTTTCCATCTCTGAAACACCTTTTTCGATCTTACTAAAGCCATGCTTTGCCAAAAAATCCGTTAATACCTTTTGGGCCTTGAATTCTGTAAAAGCTAGTTCAGGATTCTCGTGAATGTAACGGCTAATCGCTAACAGCTCTTCCTCCGCCTGTTCAATAACCTGCTCGGCTTCTTTCTTGATTGTTACAGCCTCCATCGCTTTCTCTCCCTTTTTATAAGATGTTGAAATAGGATCCGATTAGTGAAAAAATCAGAATTGCGACCACAATCGCAATGTAATTGTCTTTTTTCTTCAAATAGAAATACACTGAAAAGATTGCCAGTAAAGGCAGCAGGCCTGGAACAATCTCATCCAAAACGTTTTGGATCACAATCGGATCCGTATTCTTCACCTTGATTTCAGTAATGATCTCAAAGGTGATATAGCTTGCTGACAAAGCACCCATCATAAATAATCCCATAGCTGAAGAAGCATCAATCAACTGATTAATCAGTCCATCCTTTAACACTTTGTTAATTGATTTTGTTCCCAAATTGTAGCCTAAGCTGAATAGACGGTTACAGATCAGGTAGCCGGCAATTGGGAATAAGAAAACAATTACCCCACTTAACACATTTCCCTGAAGCGCCAAGGTTAAAGCCATTGAAAGAACGACCGTTTTCAACGTACCCCAAATCAGAGTATCGCCAATTCCAGCAATCGGTCCCATTAAACCAGTCTTCAAGCTGGTAATGGTTTCACTAGGAATAGTCACACCGTTGGCCTTTTGTTCCTCCATTGAGATAATTACGCCTAAAATCATTCCGCCAAACGTCGCTTCTGTATTGAAAAATTGCAGATGCCGCTCGATTGCCTCCACCTGTTCATCTCTTTCCGGATATAATTTTTCAATGCAATAGCTGATACTAGAAGCAAAAGGCACGGCCTGCATACGTTCATAGTTGCTGCCCAGCTCCGCAAAGGTATAGTAGCGGAAAAAGCTTTTATTCAAATCTTGTTTAGTCAGTTTAATCTCTTTTTTATCCATGTTGTCCTCCTAAGATTCATTCGCCACCGTTTCGTTTTTGTTGGTATTTAAGAAAATGAAAATCGCGACACACGCACCAAAGATAGACGCACCCATTGCATTCAGTTCAAAGTACTGTACCAAAAAGAAGGCAATGAAAAATAATGGCATATATTTACGTTTCATAATAACGGAAATAGCAATTGCAAACCCTAAGGCCGGCAAAATCCCCCCAGCCACTTCCATCCCATGCATAACCCATTCTGGAATGGCTGTAATAATTTTTCCAATGATCGTTGGTCCAGTTGCTACAGCCAGCAGCACAATCGGGAAGGAGAGCAAAAAGGCGACGGCCACTGGGAAAATCAGTTGATATTTTCGAACCATTTGTGCTGGATTTTTCTCAATCATGTCATCCAGCTTGTGAATACCAAAAATATTGATGGTTTTCTTCACTTCATACAACAAACCGCCGATAACTCCAAAAGGAATACCAATGGCCACAGCAGCACCAGGCTCTAGTCCATTTTGAATCGCGATAGGGATCGCAATCAATGCCGCCAATCCGCCATCTGCAGGTACAATGCCTCCTGGATAAATCATACCGATATACATCAGCTGGATTTGCGCTCCAATCAGCAATCCTTTGCTGGTATCTCCCATGATAAAACCTACAATAATTCCAGAAAGAATTGGTGTTGTAATAATTTCTGAGAAGGTGTAGCCTAATTCTGAAAATGCTAAAAATTGTAAAGTTGCACAAACTAAGGCAACGAAAATAATCTTATCCATCACTCATCCTCCTGTTTAACTGTAGAATTTTTCTAAGGCTTTTTCTAACGACATCGTTGGCTCTGAAGGCAAGACATTCAGATAGATAACCAGCTCTCTTTTCTTTAATTCTTCTAAAACAGCGACATCCTCCTTGCTAAAGGAAATGCCTGGTAAGATGGTTGTGCCTCCTCGTTTGCCCCCTAATCCGCCAATTTGAATTTCTTTTAGTGGAAATCCCAGCTTCGCTAACTCCAAGGCTGTCCCAACATCCTTTAGCAGCAGCAATACATTTCCATCACCCAGTGTCCCATCCGCTTGTTTTTGACAAATTTCGTTCACCCCATAAATATCGACCTTGATGCCAGCTGGTGCAGCCATTTCATAAACCTCAGCTAAAAAATCATTGCTAGCCAGCTCGTCATTTACAATAATGATTCGATTAATCATCATTTGCTTTACCCATTTGGTAACGACTTGTCCATGTATTAAGCGGTAATCCATTCTAATTAGCTTGATATCCATTTCAACTTTCCCCCTTTTTAACAGCTTCCTACCTTCTCAACAGTTTTTCCTGCAGTACACAAAAATTTTGTTCATAATTTGTTTTACAGATCGCCGAAAGCTCCGCTTCCTCCATTCCTTGTCCTCGAGCCTCCAATAATGTAATCAACAATGGAATATTTGCACCGGTAAATCCTATACAGCCATACTTTTTGATTAAAACACTAGAAACATTTGCGGGTGTCCCACCATACAAATCCGCTAAAAAAATGACTGGTCCGTCTACCTCCTTTAATTGCTGTTCAATTGTATCCAGATAGTCTTCCGGAGCCACCTCCTTCAATAAAGGGAACGTTTTTATCTTTTCGATTTTTCCATAAATCATCTCTGTACTTTCTACAATTGCTTCACATAACCGTCCATGACTGACGACGAAAATCCAACTATTCAACTCGTTCGCTCCTTTCCTCTCTCTACTTTTATATAAGCAAGCGCTGTGCCAAAAAAAGAAAAGGCTTTTCCCCTTTAGGAAAAGCCTTTTCTAAAACACACTAGTTATATCGCTTCTTTTTCTGTGTTAATCTGTGTCAAAAATTCCCATGATCAAACGAACCTCGGCTTCGGGAATCTGAAGCGGAAAGGCGTCTTCAATCAGCTGCAATGCTTGCTTTACTCGGTGGAACAGCTCTGAGCTTAATTCTTCTGAAGACGTTGCTTCAGCAAAGGAGAAGGGCTCATTCAAAATCAACCGTTCAATCATACAGCTTGTATGCAAAATGAAATTAATTTTTTTGTGACTTTCCAGCTCAGCCGGCACAAGATCCTTCAGCAGTTCAAAGACACTGCATAATACATCATAGGCCTTTTGCGGGTCTAAAAAATCCAGATAATCCGTTAAGAAATCGCGAACCATATAATTGGGAAGCTCTCTCTTAGGTTCCGAAACATGCGATTTATTTACAATAGCTTCCAGCCTTGAGAAGCCATTGCCGATAATCAATTCATCTACCGGAATATACGGTACAGCTGGTAAAGCCAAATCAACCGTCCCCACTACTGCCAGCACTTCACTTGAGTATTCCGTTTCATATTCCTCAGCCTTGATTCGATTATCGTGAGAAATCACTTGAATTCCCAGATAATTATTCTTCAACAAATAGTCTTCAATGATTTTGCAGATCCGCTTTGCGGTGCCCACTCCACTGATACAAGTAGTTACAATCTTGGTTCTTTTCTCATGGAAAAGCTCCTCTTCTGTTTCGCTGCCAACAGATTCGCCAACGAAGGGAAGAAAGCGACTAACACTATTTTTTAGTGCTGCTACATCTACTGGATTAACCGCACTTTTTCTGGCTGCTTCTAAAATTAACGGTGTGCCATAAATCTCAATACACTTTGTCGGAATACTGGTCGCTCGGGTAATCATCTTAGGAAAAGCCAGCAAGGAGCCCATGTCCGCAAAAATCAAAATTCCCTTACCTTCATTGATCTCCTTAGCTTTACTAACCACCTTTTCAAAAAATGATTTAACCGATTCGTTTAGGTCCATGTCCATTCCATGAACATAATCAATGTTCAGCAGCTGATTAACCGTCTGTGCCATGTATTTGGCCGTTCCATTCCCATGACATAAAATCAGAATCGCGACTTTCCCATTGAGTCGTTTTTCCTCATAATCACTTGCTAGAAAAGCTGTCAAAAAAATCATTTCCTCTTCGGGAATTTTGACCGACAAATACTCCTCCAGCATTTCCTTGACCATCGTCGCAGTTGCATAGATTTGAGGGTCTTGACTTAAAATTTCTCGCAATTCAGCAGGAGCCGTGTCTAAGCTGGTACCGTTAGACACACGCTCTAACAATGAACTAATGTGCAGTGTTAGCGAGACATAGACTTTGCGATCAAATTCCTTGGCTAACCGATTTTCTGCTGCTTTTAGGGCATGGTACACTGCGTGATAAATTTTTTTACTAACCAATTTATATAATTCATCATTGCCAATATCGATTTCATTCAACTGGTATTTCTCATTTAAAAATTCAGCATAATCGTCAATAAACAACGTAATCTCTTCGATTGTTCGCTGCCGATCCTTTTTCTTATCCTCACTTTTCAGATATAGATTTTTCATCTGTTGATACAAATGCTGATTGACAGAGTAGTCTTGAAGCTTATTCCTGCTGTTTTTGCCTGAAAAAATAAAATAATCCGAGGAATGATCACGAAAAATCGCATGCAGCGGCTCCCGATAATCCTTGTGATCAAGTGTACCTTCTTGAATATATTGGGGAATGTCAGAAAACTCTACTTCCAAATGCTTTCTGTCTTGAATGGAATAGTCTAGATAAGCACGGGCACACATTAGCTGAATATCAGCCTTCAGCTGGCCAACATTGCCCTTTGCTTCATATAATAAAAGTCCTTGAATAACATCCTTTGCTACATAGATGTCCTTTTCTAAAACCTTCGATTCAGAATTAAAAAACGCTTTGATTAACTGGAACTTTTCTTTGATTGACCGCTCCTTTAATGCAGGAAGATGGATCGAGAGGGGAATTCGTCGTAAAAATGTTCGAAGAAGCGTAGACTCGGTGTCCTCAGTCGTTGCACAAATAATCCTGACTGCGGCCTTAATTGGAGGGCTGGTATCGCCTAACCGATTGTAAACACCCTTATCCAGCAGCGTGAAAAGAATTTCTTGTCCCTGCGGCGGTAAGCGATGTACCTCATCTAAAAACAAAACTCCGCCGCTTGCTTTATCGATAATTCCCGCTTTATCCTCCTGTGCTCCAGTATAGGCTCCTTTGACATAACCAAACAATTGACCCAGCAGCAGCTGAGGATTATCTGAGTATTCAGCACAGTTGAAGGTAACAAATGAGGCCTTTCTGTTAATCATTTTGTGCTCAACTGCGTATGTATAAGTGGCCTCTGCAAAGCTGGATTTCCCCGATCCACTAGGTCCTGACAACAAAATATGTAACCCGTTTGGCGGATAAATAATCCCAGCCTGTGCTTGCTTTATCGGTAAAGAGAGACTGCGATCATTGCCAATCATTCGAGAAAAGGTCATGTATTTTTTTTCAAGTTCTGATTCAGTCTGTGTCGAGACCGTTAAATTTAAACTGCTCAGCTGGTGATCAATAACTTGATCCTCTCCATACAATGCTTGCAATTGTTTCACGGTAAAATAGCGCACAGGTCGTCCTTTAATTTTGATTACCGTTTTCTCACTGACTAAGCTATTCAAATCACGACTCGTGTTACTCCGATCAACCGAGGCTTGTTCCGCAATCTCTGTTGTTTCATAGCCGGAGAAACCCTGTTCGATGTCAGTTAGGGTCACAGTCTCACACATTTTAGATAAAGTAAAAAATATTTTATTCTTCCTATTCATTTTATTCCCCTCCCCTTCTATTTATTTTACATAACATTGAATCGTTTAGCTATAGACGCAGGTGACTTTAGCTAAACCTTCTTTTTGAACACTTAACAGATCTTTGGCTTACTGACTATCATGACAACCATCCGATTCATTTTTATAAATAGACGCGCTTTTCATTATTGAAAAAAATTTGTTCACTCAAATGAACTTTCTTGAGTATGGCCCACGAAAGATTTTCTTCTCCATTTGGAAACACCCAAAGTTGTTTTTAACGCATTTTGTTATTTCTTTGTTATTTTCAACATTATTTTCTGTTGCCTTCACGGGAAAAAGCTGTTAAAATAAACTCCGGCTATTCTCATAATATACTCATAAAATTATTTGCTTTATTTAATAGCCAAAATAAACTATCCCCATAGGACTGACTTCACTAGAACAGGTACTGAATTATTAGTAGCTTGTGTAGTCTGGATTATTCAAAAGGAGAAGATACAAATGAAGTGTATATTTATAAAGAGGAAATACCTTATTATCACGATTTTTCTACTTGCTTTAAGCTTAATAAACACCCTCTCAGCACATGCAGATGGATGGAAATACTACAATACTGGTGATACCGAGTTTGCCACCGGATCATTTCAACGCAGAAATGGCTGGCATACAGCTGAGTTTGAGTTTGATACCGTTCAGGTGTTTGCTTCTTTGGATAACCCTAAGAAAACAACAATTACCAATCCACAACCTGGAGAAGACTATCCGCTGCTTGTCTTTACCTTTGCTGGTGCCGGTTATACTCCCATGGAAGCTGACTTCAGCTATACTACGAGTAAAGATATCATGCTCGACAATTCTTTGATCGGTCACGTGTACACGACCTATTCCAATCTCGGCTTCACACAAATAGCTAAATTTGATAGCCCCAACGCAGAGTTAGTACGAACTTACGAAAACATCACTATCGAGTCAAGTGTTTCTTACTACCTGCAATTTGGAAGCGTAGATTTAACTAAAAGACCGCAAATAACTGTACGAAGAACCGCTACACTAGATGGCCATGAGTATACTTTGTATAATGCTGGTACTCCCTATCTTCATTCGGATCTATCTACCTACGATATGACTGGTTATGTGCTTGGTGGTCCAATCACGTGGCCCAGCGATGGTATGTATGGTCTTACCCGACTGACCGAACCCGGCATTCCTAATAATGGTGTTTACATTAAAAACTCTGCTGCAATTAGTGGTAAAAAGCCAAAAGCACCCGCAGGTCCGGTTACTGTACGTTATCTTGATGAAAATCAACAGCCCATCCATGACGAAAAAAAAGTTTATGGCCTAGTTGGAAATCCTTACGATGCTTCAACTGATGAATACAAATTAACGATTGACGGGTATTCTTTAGATGAGAGCAAACTGCCTGCAAATGCCTTAGGAACATTCACTTCCAACGGACAAATTGTTACCTATAATTATACAAAAAATAAGGCTGCAGCTAAGGATGTCACTATTCGTTATGTCGATCAGGAAGGGAATCAAATTCATGATCCGAAAACAATCAGCGGTTTCGTCGGGGACAGCTACGATGCTTCCAGTGATGAATACAAATTAGTTATCGATGGGTATACACTGGACGAGACTAAGCTGCCAGAGAATATCAGCGGAGCCCTCTCCGACCAAGATCAGACTGTTACCTTTGTCTACGCTAAAAACCAAGTGAAGGCTAAAGATGTCACTGTTCGTTATGTCGATCAACAAGGTAAGCAAGTTCACGATCCACAAACAATCAGCGGTTTTGTCGGGGACAGCTACGATGCTTCCAGCAATGAATATAAATTAGCTATTGATGGGTATGCATTGGATGAAACTAAGCTGCCAGAGAACATTAACGGAGTCCTTTCCAACCAAGATCAGACTGTTACCTTTGTCTACACTAAAAATCAAGTGAAGGCTAAAGATGTCACTGTTCGTTATGTCGATCAACAAGGTAAGCAAATTCGCGATCCACAAACAATCAGCGGTTTTGTTGGCAATAACTATGATGCTTCTTCTGAGAAATACAAATTAGTCATCAGTGGTTATTCACTGGATGAGAAAAAACTACCACAAAATATCAAGGGTACTTTCTCTGATAAAGAGCAATCTGTCACCTTTGTTTACGCTAAAAACCAAGTAAAGGCCAAAGACATCACTGTTCATTACGTCGATTCAAAAGGCAAACAAATTCACGTTCCACAAACGATCAGTGGTTCTATCGGAGATAGCTATGATGCTTCTGTGGACAAGTACAAATTAGCCATTACCGGTTATTCATTAGATGAGAAAAAACTGCCAGAAAATATCAAAGGACTCTTTTCGGATAAAGAACAGTCTGTTACCTTTGTCTACAAAAAAATAGATGATCCAGTTCCAGCTAAAAAAGGGACTGTAATTGCTCAATATATCGATGAAACAGGTACGCCACTCATTCCAGAGGAAGCTCAAAGTGGATCGCTAGGCGAAAAGTATACTACTAAAGCAAAAAGTATTGATGGTTACGAGCTAATCCAAAGCAAGCTTCCCGAAAATGCGGACGGCTTCTTTACTGAAAAGCCGATTACAGTCACTTACGTCTATGCCAAGCAGCAAAAACCAGTAATCACTGACAAAACTACCCACACTCCTACTGGTAAAGAAACACTGTCCACTTATTCAAATACACTGCTCCCAAAAACTGGTGAGAATAAATCCATTGTTCTTACTTTGTTAGGATTAGTAATTTTGATTTTTGCAGGTGTGTTTATTTATAGAAGAAAGAATAATCAGTAACTTAAAAAACAACCTAGCCCCCTCTTGGAAGATGGCTAGGTTGTTTTGGCCTTATCATAAATTGCACTAAACTATGTTGTTGAAAATTGACCCTTCTCCGGTTTATTCGTATTCTTATATCAGAAGGATGTGTTTTCATGTATTCATTACTGAAAAAAATTATCACTGAAAAAGATATCCACCGACAGGTTTCCTTATTGGAGCAGCTCCTCAATCATCCAAACATCACGGCAAAGGAGCTTTCTCAGAAAATCCATACAACCCAACGGACAATTTTCTCCGATCTACAGCTTATTCGCGACCAGCTGCCGCCTGGCTGGCAAATTGATTCTAGCAGTCAAGGTATCCAGCTGATTAATGAGGAACAACAGCTGGCCAATGACTTATGGTCGTTATTTCTCCCGCAATCGGTCAGTGTTCAGTTTATTAAGTCCCTATTTTTCACCAAAGAATTGGCTACAGCCAGATTCCTACAGGAAAATGGTCTTTCACTGGAAACCTTAAAACGGCATACGGCAAAGATTAATCAGCATCTGAAGCCCTATCATATTCAAATCAAACTAACAGCTAAAACTGCTCAGCTGCTAGGCAATGAAAGTGCCATTCGCATCTTTTTCCATCGCCTGCTGACGCCCTTTACGCATAACAACTATTTCTTTGAAGACTATGCGATTCACGAAGAACACTATTCGCACTATTTGAAGCAGCTTACGCAGTCGCCCTTAGCGATAGAAACCGAGCAAATTTTTGGCACCTGCTGGTTTTTTATTAACACTATTCGCCTTAAAATTAATTGTCGAATGGACGATTTTACCTTCAATAAAAACGATCCTTTGTATCAGTTTTATCAGATGTCCCTGACTGAGTTGTATCAAAAAGAAGGGGTCTATTTAAAAGAAGAAGAAAGCTTTTTTGCCTTTTTCTGTTTCCTGGAAAGCTGGAATTACAACAATTCCTTTGGTGAAGCAATTGACTTGGCCCAGCATTATCCAACGTTAGCTGCTGTTGCTAATCAATTGACGGAACAGGTTGCCAACCAAACTCAAATTTCCCTGCAGCAATCACAGCTGGCGGAAAATCTTTTGCTGCTCTTGTTAAAATACAATGAATCCACCTGGCTGTCAGAACAATTCCAATTGGAATATCAGGAACTGCTGACAGAGCGAAAAGACGATGATCGCTACCGGAGTGACGAGGAGCTTTTGCCGATTCTTCAACCCGTTCTGCAGTTGGACAATCCGGTTTATTTGCTAAACTTGATCTCGCTTCTGGAGCAGCAAGCCTTGTTTGCCCTTCAGCCACAAATTATGACCGTTTATTTTATTTTTCAAGGCGAACCAGCCTGGAAGGTTTTTCTCCAGCAGGAATTAACTGACCTGTTGGGCCGACGGGTTCATTTGCAAAATCTTGAAGCCTTGCAGCTGCAGAATACTGCCTTCGAACCGCAGGATATCATTGTTTCCAATATTCCTTTGGAAGCTATGCCGGTGCCCGTTGTTTATATCTCGACGATTCCCACAAAAAATGAGCTGCGGCAATTAACCGAGCTCACTTTAGAACACTATCTATAATCAGCTAAGATCACTGGAGGTTTGGCTCTGACTGCGGATAATTCGTTTAGTCAGGCCTTTTTCCACTTCAACAATCAAGAACAGCAGCGCTGCATTGGCAAAAATAATTAACTGCTGTGTGCCGCTCAAAGTAGTCGTTCCAACCCATTG
Organism: Enterococcus sp. AZ163; assembly: GCF_050498925.1. Taxonomy (NCBI): domain Bacteria; kingdom Bacillati; phylum Bacillota; class Bacilli; order Lactobacillales; family Enterococcaceae; genus Enterococcus; species Enterococcus sp. AZ163. Next base: position 894,356 of record NZ_JBIPAO010000001.1, on the reverse strand, counting down.
CTGCATAATTGGCAGAAATAATACGGCCGATTGCAGGACTGTTAAGATGCCCAATGAAATAAACAATGGCCGATTCTGGAACAAGCCTTTATTGATTGAAGGATTGGTCAATTCCCGACAATTAATCATGTAAACTGCTTGGGCCAACACAATATTTTGCAGGAGAATCGTCTGCTGTAATGCTTGCCCTTCAAATCGCATCGCCAAGAAGTAAGCTGGCAGCATGATCAACAGCGAAACATAAATAACTCTAAACAAGCTGTAGCCAGTTAAGATTCCTTCACTGGCATCCCTTGGCGGCTGGTTCATACTATCCTTGCCCGCCTTTTCGAAGCCTAGAGCATAGGAAAGCGTAATAGTCGTGACCATGTTTACCCACAAAATTTGAATGGGCGTTAATGGCAAAGGCCGGTTCATCAATAGAGCAAAGATGACTATTAAGCCCTGTGCTAAAGCTGTCGGCAGAAAGAAATTGATCGTTTTCTTCAGATTGTCAAAAATTTTCCGGCCTTCCTTAACGGCTTTAGCAATGGTATGGAAATTATCATCCGCTAAGACCATATCCGCCGCCTGCTTGCTGACCTCGCTGCCTTTAATGCCCATCGCAATACCAATATCGGCTTTCTTCAGCGCCGGCGCGTCATTCACACCGTCACCAGTCATACCAACAACTTCACCGTTGTCCTGCAGAGCACTAACAATCCTTAGCTTGTGCTCTGGTGTTGTTCGAGCGAAGACATCCACCTTTTGAACCTTTTTTGCCAATTCCTTATCACTTAACAGATCGATTTCAATTCCCTCTAAAACCGTATCGGTATGCTTCAATCCGATTTCTTTCCCAATGGCTTTAGCGGTATCCTTGTGATCTCCCGTAATCATTTTCACAGCAATACCAGCGGTTTGACATTCTTTTACTGCTTGAATTGCACTAGCTTTTGGCGGATCAATGATTCCAGCTAAGCCGGCGAAGGTTAGGTTCGTCAAGGCTTCATGTGTCAGTTCCTGTTTTTCTGACACCTGTTTAAAAGCAAAGCCCAAAACCCGTTGCCCTTGTTGCGCAAATTGTGAAGCCTTCTTCTGCCATTTTTGTCTTTCTCCTGTCGTTAAATTCGCCTTATCTAATAAAACCTCCGGCGCTCCTTTGACAAACATAACTGCCTGATCACCTTCTGAATGAAGCGTCGCCATGTATTTATAGCTGGAACTAAAAGGAATTTTACTTTTAACTGTCTTCAATGCTTCTGTCTGATCTTGGTCTTCCACGTAATGTAGTAAAGCCAGCTCAGTCGGATTTCCTTTTAATTCTGCAACTGTTTGATTATCCGTCAGCTTTAGTTCTTGGCAATTATTCATGATTTCCACTACTCTTGCCTGCTCATGAGTGGCTACATTTACCACAGTCATTTCATTTTTAGTCAGGGTTCCAGTTTTATCTGAACAAATTACCGTCATAGAACCCAGTGTTTCTACGGATGGCATACTCTTGATAATCGCGTTTTCCTCAGACATTTCCTTAACACCCATCGACAAAATCATCGTCAATACGGCTGGTAATCCCTCAGGAATCATTGCCACAATCAATGCGATCATCGCCGAGAACATCAACTGCCACTCCATCCCATAACGGAAGGTGGTAAAAAACAGCAGGAAGATAATCAGCACAATAATGCCCCGAAAAATCTGCCGGTTCAATTGATGGATCTTCTTCACTAGCGGTGTCGTTTGCTGCTGAACGGACTGCAAGGCCTGATTGATTTTCCCAATCTCCGTCGCATCCCCCGTCTCAACCACAACCCCAAAAGCCGAACCCGTTTGAACCATGGTTCCTGAAAAAGCCATATTCTTCTGGTCCCCAGCAGGCACATCATCTGACAGCAGAGCTGTATTTTTCTCAGCCGCTTCTGACTCACCCGTTAAGATCGACTCTTCAATCAGCAAATCATGAACTTCAATCAAGCGAAGATCCGCCGGTACCACATCACCAGCCTTCAATGCCACAATATCTCCTTGAACCAGCTCCTCAGTTGCAACCGTCTGTTTGGTTCCATCAATCAGGACCACCGCTTCTTGGCCCATCATCTGCTTCAAGCCATCCAGCGATTCCTCCGCCTTACGCTCCTGCCAGTATCCGACAAAGCCATTCACGATAACCACTAGAAAAATAATTCCACCTTCGACATACTCACCAGTCACAAATTTCAATATTGCCGCTGCCAACAAGACCAGCATCAATAAATCTGTAAAATGCTTCAAAAACTTTTGCCACGGCTTCAGCTGCTGACGCTCCTGCATTTTGTTATAGCCATGTTCTTCCAGCCGCTGACTTCTTTCCTCTGGAGATAATCCAGCTGTCGTTGTATTTATCTGTTTCATGATGTCCGTACTTTTTACTTGATACCACTTCATGAGACATGCCCCCTCTTTTGTTGATAATCTAAGTATAGGGGCAATTGACGACTGATAATGGTCGATAATTTCAGACGACTGTGAAAAAAGTGGAGGTTTCTATCTCTTTGTTTTAAAAACACTTATTCTGTTCGCTCTTTTTTAATAGAGGAAACATGGTAGCTTTTTTTACGACAATAAAAGGAAGTAATGAAGGACAACCCAAAGCTGCAGTCCGCTAATACTGAGTGCAATTACTCTATTTTGACCTTACAAACAAAAAAGACACTTTCCAGTGCCTTTAACCTTCTGTATAAACAAATTAATGGTTTAAAAATCTCATGCTATGTCTGTAGGCATTTCGAGGTCATAACTAAATATGATCTATTCAATAGCTGACATTGATTACAAATCCTAAAAAAGTTTTACCTCTGTTCCTCGATCTAGACAAAAATAGGTGAATATCTCTTACCTAATTCAATTTGGTATTTAAAACAGTCCCTGCATCTATATAAAACATTTCAAATAGATTAAACTATTTTTCTGAAACAATGTTCATGTCTTGCTCAGATAACACTTTAAACTCTGCTGGTTCAGTCAAATGATCAAGTAATGTATCAGTCAATTCAATCTTTTGAATTCGATTATTTTCATAATTAGAAAAATAATAGGTACGACTTTCACTGCACATGGCTGCTACATATTGGGTATAGTCAGCATCACCATCTCTTTGAATGACTACACCCTTTGGTATCCTAACAGTGTTTAGAACATGCCAACAGTTGGATACAGCTTGTTCCTCACCCGCAGCCTTTTCAATTGCATACTTGAAAAACACAGCACGTACAAAACGAGAAGGAGGGGTAAAATCTCCAGGTAGACCAATTGATCCTGATCCTTGCCCAAAAGGATGAATTTCTCGATTCGCCACATGCTTATTTTCTACTTGCTCCGGAGCTATGTTGACATAGTTATTTAAATTCTTGAGATGCCAATTTAATTCAGGACTATTTGTCATAACTCCGACTGGATTTTCTTGAATTTTCAAATTTAAGTCAGTTGGTTCAATCACTACAGAACGACCAGTGGTATCTGTCAGAATCCAATGTAACGGAGTCACTATACCTAATAACGGAACATCAGCTTCTACAATACAAATATTATTGATGTTTTTTTCTAGTTCAGCAATATTTTTGTATTCAGTCAAAATTAATAAAGGTATTTCATGTGGTGCAACAGACACTTTTCCTTCAATAGCCACTTTACTATAGTTAACTTCATCCGGAAAATACAAAGATGCACAGCTTAGCCCATGTTCATTTACACCATCTGCAAAAAAATATTGCCCTAACTTTCTGCCTGCCCCAACAAATCCATATTTTCCAACTCTGACAGTTCTTTCAAAATCACTTTGCCATTTATAATTTCTAGGGCACACAACTGGGTTGCCTTCTAATTCAAATCCAAAATCCATCGTTCTCGCTAAGAAATGTTTTTTTTCGGTTGACTCGCTTGTAAAACTAGTACACATAATAATTCCTCCTACATTTAAAAAAAGAGACTTAGCAACTCATTTATTCATTTTTCAAAATAAATATTTTACGTTCTATACGGTATCTAATGATCATTCTCAAAACCTTATGTTTTCTTTTTAAATCGACTGACACTGATGATACTATTCTATTTGCCAGCACGAAATTGAACAAAACAATACGTCGGTACTAGTTCTTACTAAACTAGTACACTATCCAACCCCTTAGAGTGAAAAAAAACATTACATAAAGTAAATCAGAAAATATTTTTACCAATACTCACATCTGAGCTACTTTCTATTGTACGTGACGCACAATAGACAATTTCCCCCGAAAAATAATCCTCACTTTTCGATTTCACCATCTAAGTAACTGCCCCTCCATGCTTAGAGACAGTTAAAATAATTTCTGTTGAATACTGAATTTGCTCATACATTAATTCCATTTCAGGCTTTATGTACTCACGATGTACTTGAAATAAGAATTCAGGCATAGTAATCATTGATACATTAGGAATATTCCGTTTAAAAATCGGCATTCCTTCACCAAAATAAGGAGTTTCATTAGCATCTAAAAATTGAATAATATCTTTTGTTTGGCTTTTTTTTAAAATTTCAGAAACGATTACTTGTTGGTGTTGATTAGAAGTATATAAGTAATTCGTTTCCGGGGAGTCAGTTTGAATATATTCATTTTTGCTATTATCATATGATGCTAAACACCCCAAATGTTCTAACGTTAAAGAAAAGATAGCTTTCAAATGTCCTTCTTTTCCATCCCATAATTCTGGAAATTTATCCAGCCAACGACCGGTTGCTTTGTTTTTAGGTCCACCAATTTGGTCTTGTTGAAAGTGTCCGCTGACAAACGAAAAGACGAGTGTTTGCGGCAATTCAATGCCATTTTTTTTGAAAAAAGATAGCATACTCAATAGGGCAATTGGACCATTTTCTTCAATTGCATTAGGACCGTCAGTATGCGTTGTGATTAGTATAGACTCTTTTTTTTCTGACGAAGTTCCTGGTATTGTTACGTAAAAGGTTTCAGTCGGGCTGTCTAATGCATACGTCCCTGTCAAACATAAAGTAACAGGTTCTTTTTTAGTCAATTTCTTCAAAACTTGCTTATTTGCTGCAGATATCCAGACTGCCGGTATATCTAGGTATGCATTCGTAAATGGTAATACTTCATTTTCTGTTAATTCAGAACTGACTTCATCCCAAACAAATATAACTCCCGCTGCTCCTTTCTCCTTGGCTTTCTTAATAAGTGACAGAGCCATTCTTGAAGCAATAAGTGGATGGCTTATCACTCGGTCTAACAACTCAATTTTCCCATCCTTGCGCATCGAAATATCAAAAACAACAATTTTATCAGATATATCTTGAGTAAATGTCCTGTCCAAAAAAACAATGTCCTTTGTAATGCCTGCCTCTGGTGTTAATCCTGAATAAGGAAAGTATCCACTTACCTCAATACTCTCTCCCGCAACATATACGTTATATTTTTCAGGCTCCCAATAGTTAAAATAATGCGTTTCTGATACCGGACTAAAGCCAAGATCATTAATTTCATTTTTTAACCACGAAATAAATTGTTGGTGGCCTTTACTACCAGTCAATCTCGGAGGGAAATTATTTAAAGTATTTTGCCATTCAATCAGCTTTTGATAATTGTCACTTGTCCAACTCGCATTCATTTCTAAATAACTCCTATTTATCTTCTTAATTTCCAACAGATGCATCATAAAATTTTACAGATTTCTACTAACTATAAATACCCTGTCTAAAAAAATTAAAAGCTGCTATTGCTATTAAAAGGATAGCTGCTCCTTCTAGAAAAAATTTAGCCATTGAATCTTTTTCATTCAATCAATTTTTTACAGTCTTACTACAATTCAAAGGAATAGGGTGTTTAAATTACCAAATTTTATCTGTCCTTTTCGTTTTACTAACGTTAATTAAGTACATTATCCTTCACTTAATTCCATTAGCTGACCTATTGTTTATTTTACGTAGTTATTTCGTTAGTTACTTATTGACAAAGAACCTAAACTATTCTCCCGCAAATATTTAAAAACGCCTAAGCCCTTAGTTTTCGTTCCAGGCTTAGGTGTTTGTTTATCATTAAACTCTCTAGAAAATTCCTCTTATCCTGTCAAAATATTTTCATTTATTTCTGTTCTAATTTTTCAGCTTTTTTAAGAATTTTTTTGGCTTCGTGTAAGGCTTTTTGTTGTTCTAAATAACTCTTAGCTTTACCATCAGTTTCATTCATGTTTGTCAAAGTTTGATCTAATTTGTTAAACTCCTCATCAATTTCTTGAGCGAGAGTCAATTCGTCTTCCGTTGCATAAACTACTTCGTCAACATCTCTTGTAACCTCTTTATCTACTAATTTCGCTACTTTTTTTGCTTTTCTGATAATGACTCTTATTTCATGGATAGCCTTTTCTTGTTCATAAAAATAGTTGATCTTGCTCTCTGTTTCGTCCATTTTTTCTAAAGTTAGCTCTAATTCATTTATCGTACGATTAATCTTAGTTAATACATTTACTTCTTTTTCTTCAATTTTTGACATTTTATTTTCCTTCTTTCAGTATTTATAGATGTTTTCCAATGACCAGCTTATACGTATCAATCTATCCAAATAATTATTAAGTTTGGCATACTCATCAACCTTATGTAGCAAATCTGGTTGCCTAAGACCAAACATAACAAAATCAAATGGCTTACTCTTGGTAAATTTAGCCGCCTCCGTAGTTCTCACAACTCTTAGAAGAGACATGTTATTACCTATTTTCTGTTGTTGAGTCTCTTGAATTGTCTTATTTAACCGAGAATCTTCAACTGATTTAATGGGGATTTTATTACAATCAATTATCACTGTACTTGTTTGTCTTTCTCTAAAGTCAATTGATCCATTGTTCTGCTTCTAGTTTGCCAATTTCAACTACTAAATTACTTCAATTTTTTTCATAATCGATTGTGCTTGAACTTACTCCCCTGCTCTGACAATAATTTTAGCAACTACAAAGTAAACGTCTTTTCGTTGCCATTATTGACGCGCTTATAAACTACTAAGTCATTCTTTATTAGTCATGTTGATTGCTCCTTTTCATTTATTTTGATGGTTTTAAATGTTTCAATCTATCAACCAGTTCCTGTTGCTTCGCTTCTGCCATAGCTTTCCACTTAGCCTTTTTTTCTTTTTTCATTTGAGCATGAGCTTCTTTGGCTAAATGTTTTTCAAGTTCTTGATTTTCATAGATTTCTGTTTGAACATCAACATAACTTTTTCTAATAATTCTTACTGCACCATTTTTCATTAATTGATGGTCCAATAGCTCAGTATTAGTCTCGTCAATAATGCTAATCAAAGCCAATTTATCTGCTTCTAATTCTTTTCCTACTTGCTTTAAAATACTTTGGTTGTCATCCAGTTCGTCCAAATCAAAACCAGAACCAATTGTCATACCCAAACCACTTCCTAAAAGGATACCAACAGGTCCACCTAAGATACCAATTAACCCACCTATTAATCCGCCAGTCGCCCAATTCTCTTCGTATTGACTTAAGTCAAAGCCATCTTTTATTTCTAATGACTTACCTGTATTCTTAATAATTCCAGCTGCAATAATACCTAGTGATTGACTGTCCTGTTTCAATTCAGATAGACTTTCGTAGGTTTGACTCTCTTCATTAAAGATTGCAATTACTACATTTTTCATTGTTGCCACGTCCTTAAAATTAGTATTGGTTCCTTGTATGCTTTATAGTACAATATGACTAGACAAAAAAGAATGTACAAAAAGGGGCTATGGTGTAAATTTGGACACACACGATAAACTGTACACAAATCATTCGTATAATTTAAACGAAAAGCAAACCAACAGTCATAAGCATTTAGTAAGGGCCCTCTACACATTAGTAAGTAAACACTCTTTTGACAGTATTTCTGTTAAGGATATTTGCAAAGAAGCAGGTGTTAGCCGCTCCAATTTTTACAATCATTTTGAAGATAAATATCATTTATTATTGTTTTATCTTAAAACTCTCCATCTGGATCTCCAAAGTAAATTAGACTTTACTGAAACCCATATGATCTTTGATGAATTTTTAATCCATATTTATACACACCGTGAGTTTTTCCGTTCCTTGATTTCGTATCAAAATGGCAGTGAATTACGCCGCCTTTTGGAGAGCTCCCTTTATGAAAATATCAAAAATTTTCTATGGAAAAAAACTACATTAGCTGACCAGCAAACTGAAAGTTCTTTAACGGTCCATGCCGTATTTTTAACAGGTGGCATCAGCTGCACTATCCAGTGGTGGGTTCTAAATGATTTTCCAACCTCTCTTCAAGAGATGAGTCAAATGATTAATAAATTTGTCACCCATTAAAAGAAAAAAACATAAAGGTTCAGAGCCAATTAATTTTGCTCAGATCCTTTATGTTTTTTTGCACTAGAAAATTTTTGCATGGAACTTCAAATAATGACATACAACTTATTTTACGTTAAGCTCATTCAATGAATACACCTGGAATGGAACTATTTTCCGATAAGGCTTTCTCTGCGTTAGGAGAAATACCTCAAATAAATTATTTCTCTTCTATATCTAAAGAATCTCCTTCCTCTTTTGATCGTCTCTCTGAAACTACAGCTTCGTTAAACACATTGGATTTTCAGGAGCTACCATAAAGTATTTTTACATTTGACATGCAAGAATACTGGGGAATCGATAGTAATACAAAAAAGACACCTTCCAAAAAATGGAAAGTGCCTTGAAATCTTTGATATAACAAAGATTAACGTTTTGAGAACTGTGAAGCTTTACGAGCTTTCTTAAGACCTGGTTCGACTCCCTGTTTTTTGAATTTGCTTGGAAAAGCCTTAGTGTCAATGGATTTAAGCTATATAACCAGTGAAAACTTTAACTGTTTTCAGATTATTTGAAAGCAATGGTGTCAACTTTTTATAAAATACTGCGAGCTGAATCGTTTACTTAATCTTGCCAAGTTAACATAAATATGAATTCAAGACTAAAAAAACTCAAAAATGGAACTTAGTACATCCTATTCATCATCACTATCACAGTACCCGTAGATAACAGAAAATTTTTATACCATCATATATCACACTTGATATAATTTTTATTGTCAATTTTAATATTTACCATCCAATCTCGGATTCCGCAACTCCTATTTGTAATAAATACTCTTTGAAATCTTGGACGAAGTCATCTTCCTTATCTGGCGCGTTACCATCCTGGCTAAATCTTTCAGTAGACTCCTTCCAATAAAAATCAGAACTATATTTTTGATCCAGTGAATTCCATTCTGCTTCTCCCAGAAATGTTACTTGACCAACTATCGTTTCTATTTCCCCAGTCTCTTCCCACGTTTCTTCATTTATGATTGGAACCTCTACACTAAAATCATACGTTTTTTCGAATTCGTATAACTCGAAATTATTTTCATTACCTATTTTTACCATTTGCTTTACCCTCTAATTTCTAGTAATCTATGAAATTTAATCGTCTATAACAGGAAACTGCGCCTGCACTTCTTGGCGAATATTCTCAACATTATTTGAAAAATCAGAAATTTTTTGAATAATTTGTTGCACAATCTCTTTTTCAATGGGATTACGAATTTCCTCCAACTCTTCAATACTGGGAATCGTAACATCTTCTTCTGATTCATAAATAGTGTTTAATATCATTAATAAATCATCTCTAGAAAGATTTTCTGGTTCCACATTTTTTTCACCAACAACAAAATTTGCTTTTCCCGAATTAACTATCAAGACTTGCATATATTTCTCCTTTCTTATTATATGTTTCTATTCCTGCCTCCATCGCCTCTACAAATTTTTCATAGCTACTTTCAACTATATTTGAGTTTGTAGAAATAAGATGGGAAGAAAACTCACCCGTAAGTACACGATACCCATTTTCTTTATCTTTCGTAGTCACTATTAGATAATCCGGCTCGAGTAAAGCTCCCAATGTTGAATTATGAGTAACTACAAAGACAGTGCTATTTTTAGATAAGTTCCGTATAGCATCTCTTAATTCTTTTCGAATGTATTCATTATCAAGAGAAGCTTCTGGTTCATCTATCAAAATTATTGGTTTTGTTTTTGCTGTATCTAATCTCAACATTAAAGCGAACCCAACAGCCTGTCCACCAGATGCTGGGACACCATCTGAATCTAACAAATCAACTTCTAAATGTAATAGATATCTCTCTAAAATAGAGGAATTAAAAAAATTCATATTTTTCAAATTATTTAAGAATTTAATGTACTGCCCATTATTATAAGGAATAAATAAATCATCTTGAACCGCTTCTTTTGTACCACAATCTCTTCTAAACTGACTGGCATTTGTAAACGGGGATAGCTTTACAATTATCTGATACCCATATATTTTTTCTTTTTTTAGTTCAGTTTCACAAACAATATTTCTCATAAAGTTGTTAATTTCTTTTTCAGTCTGATTTTTTTGAATTACTCTTGAGAGCTCACAATCAACAACAGGGGTAATACCAGTTTTTGACTGTACTATTTTTTTTACAGAACCAAGTATTTCGTTCACTTTTTTTCTAATTTCATTATTTTGTAGTTTCTGAACAAATAAATTTCTAACCTCATTGTAAGTCTCAATAAAAACTTTCCTTTTTTCTTCTGAATCATTCAACAACTCCCACAAATCTTGACTATTAATTAGTTCAGCTAAGTTTTTTAAATGGATTTCTAAGTTTTTTATAGAAATTTTTTCAAAATTTGATTCTTTGATGAGTTGATATTTAGATGTTGAATTACTTGCAGTTACATCTTTAGCAAATTGCTTTACACTCTCAAGAAAGAACTCTACGTCTTTGTTCAAGTCTTCTTCGGTATCTTTAAGAAAACTTTGAATAGCAGATAGTTGTGTGCCATAATGATTCTTCCAGACATCTAGCGCATTCTCCCCTTGTACTTTCCGTTGTTTTTCAATGAAGCTTTTAGCATTGGATGTTTCAAACTGGGCTATCTCATATATATCTTCACGTTCATAGTATTGTTTTATCGCTTCTAAAAAAGTAGTTTTTCCAGTTCCTCGCTTGCCTACTATCAAATTTAGTCCTGTTGAAACAGTATGATTATCAATATCAATAATGTCTCTTAAATAATCTGCATTAATTCCTACTTTGTCTTTATCTGATATACAATTCTTTATTTCTTGGAATGAACAATTATCAATTTGCAAGAAAGTATTCTTATTTTTTAATACCTCAATATTTCTTCTTTTTTCCTCTGGATCATTATCATCAGCGTGAGCATCACTGAATAGAACTGGTGTCAATCCATCTTCCATTTTATAAAAGGATTGAAATTTTAACTGGTTTGTTACTCCACCAACTGCGCACACTTTAGATAACTTTTCTGGTACCGATAAAGAATTACTTTTTCCTAGTTCAAATATGTAAATTCCATTCTCCCAATTATTCATGTTTTCACAAAAATCTTTAGTGGATATTTTCCCCTTCTCACCCAATCTTTGACTCTTTAACCAAATAGATAGTTTTATAAGATTAGAAATATCCTCTTCTGGAAAAATAATATTTACATGACCGGTCTCAAGACTTAGTTCAATACCCGGAAACACTCTGGTCTCCGGCAAATCTTTCTTCACCTTTAAGAAATTACCTTCATCAAATAAATCATGATTAGTAATGGCTATTGCATCTAATTCTGCTTCTCGAACGTAATTTCGTAACCATTGTGATGAATATGAAAAATCGTAGTCTTTATCACTAGAAACAGTATGAATATGAAAATCAATTTTCTTTACCATTATCTATCCTCCAAATGATCCAATATAGCTTATTATACAATTGTGTTATCTATCACAACCGAGCGGACTCTTTTTTAAAACACATGTCTTTTAAAAGAATATCATAAAAAATGCAATAAATCTGACATTCCTGATTTTTTGTAGAACGATTTCTTAATGCTTGGAAAACTGTTGTGCTTTGTAGTTTTTTTCCTGATTCAATCGCTCATTTTTCCGTTCTACTTCCCAAACCAATCCTCCACCTGATCAGCACTTACCTCCCCATACAACTTAATCAAAGCCGGCCGCAACGTCTGAATAACTTCCACCAACTCTTCCCCGCCAAACATTCCTGTAAATGGTTTATCCGTCAATTCTTCGGACAAATCATTGATCAACTGAACCGTCTGTCGGTCATCCGCCAATATATTGATTAATTTACCAATCAAATACCGCTCTTCAAATGTACTATCTGAGGAAAAATCAAACTTGGCAACTTCTTCTTTGACCAGTTTTATCATAGTCTCTTTGTCACCATAATTGAATTCTCCGGCTACATCCATAAATTCAAAGATGTTGGTGGTGATTACTAAGATCGCTTCATCCTTTTTCGCCTGCGACAAATCACCGATAAAAGGCAGGTTCTCTATTTCTTGGGCTGCTAACTTCTGTAACTCTTGTTGGATGAATGTCTGTTGGATCTCATAAAAAAAGTCGTCAATAAAAATTTCCTCTGGGTAGCCAACTTCATTCTCCCAACCAGGATTTTTGAAATCGCCGGTATAGAATTCTTCTTTGATTATTTGAACAACCTCTGGATGGTCTTTAAGAATTACCTCTTGCCCTTTTAATCGTAAATAGTCCGCTATATATTCATCTATATCACCGTAATAAAACCACCCAACGGTTTTCCCGCTGATACTAGATAATTGCTTGATTACAGCAATCGGCGCCAACGTATACCCCTGAACATAGGCGCTGATCGTCGGCTTCTTTAATCCAAGTCGATTACCTAACTCTGTAAACGAAAGGTTCATCGACTCCTTGATCTCTTTGATTCGCTTTCCAACCTTAACTTTATCCGGTTGCAATAATTCAAACATCTACTGATTCCTCCACGTCGTTTTTTTCATTATATCACCCGTATAACTTTTCGTATATATTTTTTGCTGTTTTCTGTTGACATCGTATAAGATACCGTATATTATCTAATTATAGATGGCCATCTATTTTTTTAAATCGATCGTATAAAAAATCGTATATTAAAGGAGAACTATGTTATGGGAATCAAAATTACCGATCTAGAGTTACCAACAAGAAAACTAGAATCAGAATATCAAGTCGTTAGTGTCGCAAGATGGCAAAAAGATGGTGAAATCCTAGGCTGGAGCTATGAATGTATCTTAACGAAAGTGCGTTATGAAAAAATCTCTGTAAAAGTAGCGACTACTGCAGAAAACCCAATAATTTCAAATGATGAATTAGCACAGCAAGGCCTAATTACAGTTACTTTTGACAATCTGGCGATCAGACCCTGGGCGCAAGTGAATGGACGTTTCATTAATTATGGATTATCAGCCACTGCCGACTCTGTAAAGCTCGTAAACAAAAAGGGTGGAAACACTCCGACACACTAATTGCACTGCTCGATTGTAGAAGAATTTAGTCGGAGCCGGCTGGGCCCCAGCCCAGAGCCGGTTTCGGCGTAAAGAATTCTTCTATAAGTGAGCGGTTTGGAAAGACTGCGCAGCAGGATTTCCCCTTAACTTGATTTAATTTATAGACCAACATCAGGAGAAAAATGTCTGCTTCTCTCACCGTCCATTGAAAACTGAATAGTCACCAAGGAGTGATGATTTTTGAAAGCCTACAATCAAAAAATCATTGAAACTCCCACGTACACTGAAATTTATGAATATGAAGCAATTATTACACCTAAACAAAAAGCGAAAAAAATTGACATTGATTCTGAACGAAGACAAGAACTTGAATGGTTATATGAAGACATCGGAGAATTAGATAAAAGAAAAAAATTTGATGAATTATCCTCTCAAGGACAATACGATAGCTTGAAACGCAAACAGAAATACTATAAAAATAAACGTTTTGAGATCGCCCGATTGATAGATATGAATTTTGACAAGCAAACGAAATTTCTAACTCTCACTTTTAAAGAAAATATTCAAGATATTGATGATGCGAATAACGAATTTAAAAAATTTATCAAACGATTAAACTACCAAACTTATCATACGAAAAAAGCGAAACTAAAATACTTAGCCACGTGGGAAAAACAGCAACGTGGTGCCATCCACTACCATATCATCCTATTTACTTTTCCTTATATGCCTTTTGAGCAGCTAAGTGAGGTTTGGGGTCATGGATTTGTCACGATCAACAAGATCGACGTGGACAGCATTGAAAACCGCGGACGATATGTCAGCAAGTATTTCGACAAAGATTTAGAACTGAAAGAACACAAAAAGAAGGCCTTTTTCAAATCACGTAATTTGAAAGAACCAAAGGTAACAAAACGACTGGTAAATAAACCATTCGACACAAGTGACCAAGAAATCATCTATACAAGCGATTATCTCGTAAAACGTCCCATTTTCTTCAATGATAGGGACAGCGGCGAGAAATGTATGGATTTTCAAGAAAGCATTGTGCGGTACACCAAGATAAAAAATAATTCTGCATGAGCGAATCAATAAATTTTCTAAGGAAGTGAACCCTATGACAGAAATGACCATTTTACTGAGTAACGAGCAGTTGGGTGCGATCTCTAGCCAACTCAACAGCGTCATCGTCTCTCAAATCGAGCAAATCAAGAATCAAGAATCAAGAAAATCTGCAATATCGCTATATGAACAAAAAACAAACTTGTGAATATCTCCAAATCTCAAATAATACACTGGATAGTTGGATCAAAGAGGGGCTCCCACGAATTAAAATTCATGGATCAAACCGATTTGATCGAGTCGCTATCGATCAGTGGCTACAAGGTATGGCAAAATAATTCCGGCATCGCTATAATTCATTTATAGTATTTGATTTCGGCTCGCAAACTCGGAGGTAAATACTGTGGCAATTAGCAAAACAAAGAACAAGACCTATCGAGTAAGGCTCTACTACCCTCAAGATATTCAGGAACGCTTGGGGGTAGGCAAGCTTTACTCTAAGACATTCAAAACCAATAAGGAGGCAAAAGACGCAGAAATTGATTTTTATGCCTCGATCAAAGAAATTCGGGAAAGTAAGGATAAGACGGCTTTAGAATTAGGCGGTGAAGCATTATTCAAAGATTTCTATGAGGAAGTCTGGTTGGATGCCTATGTCGCTGGATTGACTTCTACAAACACAAATCCACCAACGGCGGTTACGGTAGCCAACACAAAAGATGTTTTTCGCCTGCATATCATCCCAATGTTTGGCAAGTATACGCTAAACTATCTGAACCAAAACAAGGCTTTTGTTTTAAAGGGGATGACGAAAAAAGCAGCAGAGTATGCAAATTTTAAAACGTTGAGAAGCTATGTAAATTCCATTTTTGATTGGGCAGAAGAACTCGAATATATCGAACGGAATAAGCTTGAAAAATCGTTGAAACGAATCAAAGCAACTAAGAAAAACCAGTTAAAAGCGGCGAGAAAAGAGGAAGACTTATACCTGTCTTTCGAGCAACTACAAGAATGGTTGCAAGCGACTCAAGAAGATTACGAAAATGGACTGCTTTCCTTGCAAGACTATGCTCTATTCCAAACGACTTTTTTCTTATCTGATCGAAAATCTGAGACTTACGCCATTAAGTGGAAAAATGTTGATTTTGAAAAATCTCAAATCACGATCGGCACTGCCTTAGATAAATTTGGTAATGAAAAAAGTACGAAGGGTAATAAAACGACGATTTTCCATATTCCCAATGAGCTAAAAATACTGCTTCAACAATGGAAAGCACAACAGCAGAAGGATTTGGCACAATTTGAGATCGAACAAACCGACGAACAGCTCGTTTTCACCTTTTTCGATGACAAAGGCAACGTCAATCAGCGATTGCATACGGATTACTTAAACTACCGTATGAATTCGATCGAGCGGCGCCATAAAAATCTCGCTCATGCGACACCCCATAAGTTACGCCATACTGGTGCGACTCTAGCCAAGAAGTCTGGCGTAGGACTTGAACAGATTTCAGAAGCCTTGACTCATAGTGATACCAACGTCACCAGAACCTACGTGAATACACCTAACGTCATCCAAATGCCAGTCGGCGAGATCGCCTATCGAAAACTAGCGCAAAATGTCGCAGACCGGAATGGTGTCAACAATGGTGTCAACTCAAAAAAAGACGCTTCGCAAACTGAATTGCGAAACGCCTGAAAGTGTTGATATATAAGGATATATTAACGTTTTGAGAACTGTGAAGCTTTACGAGCTTTCTTAAGACCTGGTTTCTTACGTTCAACCATACGTGAATCACGAGTAAGCAATCCAGCGCGTTTTAATGGAAGACGGAAGTCAGGATCAACTTCTAGTAACGCACGAGCGATACCATGACGGATAGCGCCTGATTGTCCAGCGTAGCCTCCGCCGTCTACATTTACGAATACATCGTATGAACCTGTTGTTTCAGTTACGCCAAATGGTTGGTTGATAACTAAACGTAGGTCAGCATGTGGAATATATTCTTCAACGTCTTTTTTATTTACAGTAATTTTACCAGTTCCTGGTACTAAACGTACGCGAGCAACTGCATTTTTACGACGGCCTGTGCCGTTATATTGTACTTGTGCCAATGAATTTCCCTCCTGTTAAATTAAGTTTGTGATATCTAAAACTTCTGGTTGTTGCGCTTCATGTGGATGAGTAGCTTCACCATAAACGTGAAGTTTCATGCCTTGTTTGCGTCCTAGAGTGTTCTTAGGCAGCATCCCTTTAACAGAAGTTTCAATCAAACGGCGAGAATTTTTAGCACGTAATTCGCCTGCAGAGACTGATTTCAATCCGCCTGGGTACATTGAGTGACGGTAGTACATCTTGTCTGAAGCCTTATTACCTGTTAATTTCACCTTGTCAGCATTAATTACGATTACAAAATCTCCAGTATCTACATGTGGTGTGAATGTTGGTTTATTTTTACCACGTAAGATAGAAGCAACTACAGTTGAAAGACGTCCCATAGGAACATCGGTTGCGTCTACTACGTACCATTTACGTTCTACTTCGCCTGGCTTAGCCATATATGTTGTGCGCACGATTTCTTCCTCCAATTTCAATTTCGAATGTTTGACAAACACTTGAGTTTCCGGGGCTCTCGTGGGGCAAACAATACCATTTACCATAATACTTCCTAATGCCCGTCCTGTCAACGTTTTTCTGTTGTCTTTACAATTTTTTTCCAATCTTTTTCTTCATTTACTATACAAACTTTTCTGAACAAAAATGCATAAAAAGACAGTATTACAAAATATTTTTGTATAAATATTTAAAAAGTGCTTGATTTTTGTATTTTATGATGCTAAGATAACTTCAACACAAAATTAGATTTCAATGAAAAAGGGAGTTTTCAGGATGAAAGAAAAAGTAATTTTAGCTTATTCAGGTGGTTTAGACACTTCAGTTTCTATCAAATGGTTAGTTGACGAAGGCTACGATGTAGTGGCTTGTTGTTTGGATATTGGTGAAGGCAGAGATACTGAATTCATCAAAAACAAAGCCTTGCAGGTAGGTGCTTCTGCCTCTTATGCGATTGATGCCAGAGAAGAATTCGCACAGGATTTCGTTTTAGTCGCATTGCAAGGAAATACTTACTATGAAAATTCTTATCCATTGGTTTCGGCTCTCTCTCGTCCTTTAATTTCGAAAAAATTGGTTGAGCTGGCTCACCAAACAGGAGCTACTACGATCGCTCATGGCTGTACCGGTAAAGGAAACGATCAAGTACGTTTTGAAGTTTCAATCGCAGCACTTGATCCGAACTTAAAAATCATCGCTCCAGTTCGGGAATGGAAATGGTCACGGGAAGAAGAAATCAATTATGCAGCGGAAAAAGGCGTGCCGATTCCAGCTGACTTGGACAATCCTTACTCTATCGACCAAAACTTATGGGGTCGGGCTTGTGAGTGCGGAATCCTAGAAGATCCTTGGGCAACACCGCCAAAAGGTGCTTACGACATCACAGCTGAACTAGAAGAAACACCTGACGTTGCGACAATTATGGAAATCAGCTTTGAAAAAGGCGTGCCCGTTGCTTTAGACGGCGAAGAAATGCTGTTGTCAGATTTGATCATGAATCTGAATGCCGAAGCTGGCAAACATGGGATTGGCCGGATCGACCATATTGAGAACCGTTTAGTCGGGATCAAATCACGGGAAGTCTACGAATGTCCAGCCGCAACGGTATTAATGGCTGCCCATAAAGAACTGGAAGATTTGACTTTTGTCCGGGAAATGGCGCATTTTAAACCAATTATCGAGCAAAAATTAGGTCAAATGATTTACGATGGTTTATGGTTCAACCCAATCATGGATGCCTTGAAAGCTTTCTTGGCTGAATCACAAAAAGTGGTAAACGGTGTTCTACGGGTAAAATTATTTAAAGGCAATGTCATTGTTGAAGGACGGAAGTCTACCAACAGCTTATATAATGAAAACTTGGCGACTTATACCTCTGCGGATACCTTTGATCAAGATGCGGCAATCGGCTTCATTAAATTATGGGGACTACCAACTAAGGTAAACGCTGAAGTACAAGCAAGCACTAAACAACCTAGTTTATAAGAACTTGCAAGGTGAACCTGATGTGAGACAGCTTTTACTTGCCGGTAAATAAGGCTGTCCGGTTCACATCTTGCCATTGCTCTTAGGTGAGTTTCTTTTCCTGTAAAGGAAATAAGGAAACCAGCAGTGTGTTTCATCCTGAGGTATCTGAGAAGATGCCTCCTCCCAAGCAATCAAGACCGTTTCTGCGGTCTTTGGCTTCATGAACTGGCCTTCTAGTTCATGAAGCTTTTTTGAATAAAAATGTAAAAAGTCTGTTTTCATTTAGACCGAAAGCAGCTAGTCTAATAGATAGCAGGAATTTTATCAGGAAGCGGAGGAACAATTATGGCAAAGCTTTGGGGCGGTCGTTTTGATGGCAAAAATGAAGCGTGGATCGATGCATTTGGTGCATCCATTCCTTTTGATCAGCAATTAGCGAAACAGGATATTACGGGAAGTTTGGCTCACGTCAAAATGTTAGGTAAAACTGGCATCATTTCTGAGGAAGATGCGGCAGCTATTACTGCTGGCTTGCATACTTTAGCTGAAAAATTAGCCAAAAATGAATTAGTTTTCACGATTGAAAACGAAGATATCCACTTAAACTTGGAGAAAATGCTTCACGATGAAATTGGTCCTGTAGCCGGCAAACTGCATACAGCCCGCAGCCGGAATGACCAGGTAGCAACCGATATGCATTTATATCTGAAAGAACATGTACAAGGCATCGTTGAAAAGATTACGGACTTCCGTGAAGTTTTAGTAGCTAAAGCCGAAGAACATACTGAAACGATTATGCCAGGTTATACTCACCTGCAGCATGCTCAGCCAATTTCTTTCGGACATCACTTGATGGCTTATTACAATATGCTTACCCGAGATCAGGAACGTTTAGAAGAGAGCTTGAAACGGATTGACTTATCCCCTTTAGGCTGTGCAGCTTTAGCTGGTACAACCTTTCCAATTGATCGTCAAATGACAGCTGATGAATTGGACTTTGGCGGGATTTACAGTAATAGCTTGGATGGAGTCAGTGACCGCGACTTCATTTTAGAATTTCTAAGCAACAGTTCAATTTTAATGATGCATTTGTCTCGTTTCTGTGAAGAAATCATTTTGTGGTGCAGTCATGAATTTAAATTCGTGGAACTGACGGATACCTTTTCTACTGGCAGCTCAATTATGCCGCAAAAGAAAAACCCTGACATGGCAGAATTAATTCGCGGCAAGTCGGGACGTGTGATTGGCGATTTAGTCGGCCTATTAACCGTTATGAAGGGGTTGCCGTTGGCTTATAACAAAGATCTGCAGGAAGATAAGGAAGGCATGTTTGATACCGTTCATACCGTAGCTACCAGCCTAGAGATTATGACCGGCATGGTAGACACCATGAAGGTTCACACTAAAACCATGCACGATGCTACAGAAAAAGATTTTTCCAATGCCACTGAATTGGCTGATTACCTGGCAACTAAAGGCATTCCTTTCCGTCAAGCCCACGAAATTGTTGGCAAGCTGGTTTTAAGCTGTACCCAACAAGGGATTTACCTGCAGGATGTTCCGTTGAATGAATACCAGGCGATCTCGGAATTAATCAAGGAGGATATTTACGATACTTTAGCCTCTAAAACCGCCGTGGTTCACCGGACTTCATTAGGCGGTACCAGTTTTGAACAGGTAGAGTGGCAGGTCCAAGAAGCAAAGAAAGCATTAAATAGATAAGAATAAAAAAGGAAAAACCTGAGCAGCCGTCAATATTCTGACAACCGCTCAGGTTTTTTCTAATTATGCATCAATTTCGGGTGCTTTGCCTAATTTCGCTTGCAGCATCCAAATTTTCTTTTCTACATCTGTCTTGTATTCAATGAAGATATCTTGTGTACAATCGTCGCCTTCTTCACCAGTTACATCGATTCCTTTTTGGTAAAGATCTGCCAAGTAACGATAGCCTTTAACTAAATTTTCCATCCGTTCAGGAATTGTACGGTCCCAACGACCTTTTTCATCTTCAATTCCAGTGTGTTCTGCCCATTCGCTTAAAGTTGAAAAAGGAGAACCATCCAAAGTAATCAGGCGTTCTGAAATGACATCCAATTGATCATTGATTTCATCCATGTAGTCATCCATTAATGGGTGCAGCGTTAAAAATTCAGGTCCGCGCATGTACCAGTGTGTTTGATGAATAACTACTGAAAATTGACTAAGATCCGCTACCAGTTGATTCAATACTTCTTTTGTTTTTTCAAATTTCATAAGTGCATTCCTCCTAAAGTTTGTCTCAATAAAAGCATAGTACACTTTGACCAAAAGTACAAAGAATTCGATAATTTTTTTTGTATTTTGCGTATCTTTCTTTAAAGGAGGATTTTCGTTATGCAATTTCTTTTGTTTCTACTCGGTACGATCGTTGGTTCGTTTCTTTGTTTGATTGCTGATCGCCTGCCTAAACACCAATCTATACTCTACCCTGGCTCCCATTGCACTTTTTGCGGTCAGCCCTTGCGACCACAAGAATTGATTCCGGTCTTTTCGATTATTCTGCAAGATTTTCGTTGTTCACATTGCCAGCACAAGCTGTCTCTTCGTTATTTGTTTTGCGAAGTATTCACCGGCTGCCTCTTTGTGCTCTTTCTTCCAGAACTAAGCTGGAAAAACGGCTGGCTGCTCTTTTGGTTGTTAAGCAGCTATGTATTGGCAATGATTGATTACGATACGTTCTTAGTAGAGGGGAGGATTTTAATTTTCAGCGGTTGTTCCCTCATTATCGGTGCCCTTTTTCTTGGTTGGCCGCTGCACTGGACTTATCCCCTCATTATGATTGCCGGTTTTTACCTGCTGCAAAAGCTGCTGCCAAACAGTATGGGAAGCGGAGATCTATGGATTATTGCCTTGTGGAGTCTATTTTTGCAAATTGATGAATTATTGATGGTTTTAATAATAGCTTCTGGCAGCGGAATTCTTTTTTACGCTGTGCAGCGGCTGCGCGAAAAAGTTTTGGTGGAAATTCCTTTTGTACCTTTTCTCTTCTTTGCTCTTTTAGTATTGCTGCTCCTGAAAAAAGCCTAGAACAATTTGCTCTAGGCTTCCTTCTATCTCCAATTTTTGCGAATAAATCCAGCACGGCCGGACCCTTCACTGTACATCTTGTAATGCAATTTATTCTTCTTATAGTAATCTTGGTGATAATCTTCGGCTGGATAGAAGGTTTTGGCTGGCTCAATCGAAGTTACGATTGGTTTGTCAAAATGTCCACTTGCCTGCAAACGTTCCTTTGAACGTTCAGCAACTGCTTTTTGCTCAGGAGAATTGTAAAAGATGACCGGGCGATAGGAATCTCCTCGATCAGCAAATTGTCCAAAAGCGTCAGTTGGATCGGTCTGCTGCCAGTAAATTTCTACTAATTGTTCATAGGAAATCACATCAGGATCGAAGGTAATTTCTACGGCTTCAGTATGCCCTGTTAAGCCAGAGCCGACCTGTTCATAAGTTGGATTAGGTACATGTCCGCCGGTGTAACCAGAAACAACTGTTTTGATTCCTGGCATTTGATCAAACGGCTTCACCATACACCAAAAACAGCCACCTGCAAAAATTGCTTTTTCTTCTGCCATTGCATTCATCCCCTTTGACTCTATCATAGTCGCTTTTGCCTGAATTGAAACAAATTTGCTCATAAAAGGAAAGATTTCGTAAATATGTTCAACTATTTATTTTTGCTTTAACAAAAATATGAAAGTTAGACTGACAGCTAGCTCTTTTTAAGGGATTCATTTTCGTACGCATACCATCCAACTAAACCTTTCTATTCGATTATTTGTTATTAATCAGCAACTTCCTTCTATTTTACTATCACTGCCAAAAGTTGGAATGGCAAAAAAACCTGCTCAATAATAAATTGAGCAGGTCCTTAATCTTTTATCCTAATGGATTGTTCAAAGCATCTTCGGCAGCTAATTGTGCTTCAATATCAGAGATACTGTAGACATTTTCACTGGCCACAACGACTTCTTTTGGTTCCATATTGCGGTAACGAGCCATACCAGTACCGGCAGGAATAATCTTACCGATAATAACATTCTCTTTCAATCCAAGTAATGGATCTTTCTTACCGCGAATGGCAGCATCCGTCAAGACCCGGGTAGTTTCCTGGAATGACGCAGCTGACAAGAAGCTGTTCGTTTCTAGTGAAGCTTTGGTAATACCAAGCAAGACTGGACGAGATGTCGCAGGTGAGCCACCAGCTACTAAAGTATTGTAGTTACGGTCTTTAAAGTCGGCAATATCCAATAATGTACCTGGTAAGATATCTGAGTCACCTGGGTCCATTACGCGGACTTTACGCAACATTTGACGAACCATTACTTCGATATGTTTATCACCGATTTCTACCCCTTGCATCCGGTATACTCGTTGTACTTCACGCAACAGGTAAGTTTCAACGGAGATTACGTCACGCACTTGTAATAAGTGTTTCGGATCAATTGAACCTTCTGTTAGTGGTGCACCACGGTGAACAATGTCTCCTTCTACAACTTTCATACGAGAAGTATAAGGAATAGTATATGTCCGAGTATCGGTTTCACCTTTGACTGTTACTTCTTTCGAACGGGTGGCAGCATCTTCAACGATTTCAGATACTTCACCAGTTACCTCAGTAATAACCGCCAAACCTTTTGGATTACGTGCTTCAAAAATTTCTTGGACACGAGGAAGACCTTGAGTAATATCGTCTCCAGCAACCCCGCCGGTATGGAACGTACGCATGGTCAACTGAGTACCGGGTTCACCGATTGATTGGGCAGCGATGGTACCAACTGCTTCACCGACTTCAACGTCATCACCAGTAGCCAAGTTGCGGCCGTAGCAATGTTTACATACCCCATGTTTTGTATTACATGTAAAGACTGAACGGATGGTTACTGTTTCAACACCAGCATCAAGCAAACGTTTTGCATCTGCTTCAGTGATCAGCGTATCGCCACCCATTAAGATTTCGTTCGTTTCAGGATGTCTCACCGTTTTTTGCGTATAACGTCCAACTAAACGTTCTTCCAGTGATTCAATAATTTCATTACCTTCACGAATCGCAGAAATTTCCAAGCCTCGGTCAGTTCCACAGTCGTCTTCACGAACGATAACATCTTGAGCAACGTCAACCAAACGACGAGTCAGGTAACCTGAATCGGCTGTTTTCAAGGCAGTATCGGTCATCCCTTTACGAGCACCGTGAGTAGAGATAAACATTTCCAAGACAGACAAACCTTCACGGAAGTTTGAAATAATCGGCAATTCCATGATTTGTCCATTCGGAGCGGCCATCAATCCACGCATACCAGCAAGCTGAGTAAAGTTGGAGATGTTACCACGGGCACCAGAATCAGACATCATGAAGATCGGGTTTTTCGCGTCTAATGATTCCATCAGTTTTTGTTGGATGGCATCTTTAGCTGCGTTCCAAACACCAATTACGCGTTCATAACGTTCATCATCGGTAATCAAACCTCGACGGAATTGTTTGGTAATGACACCGACTTGCTCGTGAGCTGCATCGATGATTTCTTGTTTTTCAGCCAAGGCCATGATGTCGGCTATCCCAACAGTCATACCCGCCATGGTTGAATGCTTGTATCCTAAATCCTTCATACGGTCCAACATCATGGATGTATCGGTTACTTTGAAACGCTTGAAGACTTCAGAAATAATGTTTCCTAGGTTTTTCTTCTTGAACGGTAAAATGATTTCTTGTTCCTTGATGATCGAAGGAATATCAGAACCTCTTTCGACAAAGTATTTGTCAGGGGTATGCTGCGTCAAGTTGAAATCAGTTGGTTCATTCAAATATGGGAACTCCTGAGGCATGATATCATTGAAAATAATCTTACCAACAGTCGTAATCATTAGACGTTCCTTTTGCCATTCGGTAAATGGTTTGTCGCCTAAAGTATTTGGATCAACAGCTACACGAGAATGTAAATGCACATAGCCATTACGCCATGCCAAAACAGCTTCGTTCATGTCGCGGAAAATCATGCCTTCCCCTTCACGGCCGTCTTCTTCCATAGTCAGGTAATAGTTACCCAAGACCATATCCTGAGATGGTGTAACAACTGGTTTACCATCTTTTGGATTCAAAATATGAGTTGCAGCCAGCATCAGCATACGTGCTTCTGCTTGTGCTTCTTCACCTAATGGTAAATGCACCGCCATTTGGTCTCCATCGAAATCGGCATTGTAGGCTTCACACACAAGTGGGTGAAGACGAATTGCCCGACCTTCAACCAAGATTGGTTCAAAGGCTTGGATACCAAGTCTATGCAAAGTAGGCGCCCGGTTCAGCAGAACAGGATGTTCACGAATAACTTCTTCTAAGATATCCCAAACAACATCTTCTTGGCGTTCAATTTTACGTTTTGCATTTTTGATGTTTGAAGCAATTTCCCGTTGTACCAACTCTTTCATTACGAAAGGCTTGAACAATTCGATTGCCATTTCTTTTGGTAAACCACATTGATACATCTTCAAGAACGGTCCAACAACGATAACTGAACGTGCAGAGTAGTCAACCCGTTTACCCAGCAAGTTTTGACGGAAACGACCTTGTTTCCCCTTCAACATGTGAGAAAGAGATTTCAATGGTCGGTTACCTGGTCCAGTAACTGGACGGCCGCGACGACCATTATCGATCAACGCATCCACTGCCTCTTGCAGCATCCGTTTTTCATTTTGAACAATGATATTGGGCGCATTCAAGTCTAATAGACGTTTTAACCGATTATTACGGTTGATTACCCGACGGTATAAGTCATTTAAGTCAGAAGTCGCAAAACGACCACCTTCTAATTGAACCATTGGACGCAAATCTGGCGGGATAACTGGAATAACATCCATAACCATCCAGCTTGGTCGGTTACCAGAAGAACGGAAAGCTTCCAATACGTCTAAACGACGGATAGCACGAGTCCGTTTTTGTCCTTGAGCAGTCTTCAATTCTTCTTTTAGTTCGGCAGATTCGCCTTCTAAATCAACTTGGTCTAACAGTTGTTTGATCGCTTCTGCACCCATGGCAGCGTGGAATTCTTGACCGTATTGATCACGCTTTTCACGGTATTCACGTTCTGTTAGTAGTTGCTTTCTTTCCAAGCTTGTATTACCAGGTTCAATAACTACGTAAGAAGCAAAGTAGATAATTTCTTCCAAGGCACGAGGACTCATGTCTAAAATAAGACCCATACGAGAAGGAATACCTTTGAAATACCAAATGTGTGTCACAGGAGCAGCTAATTCGATGTGTCCCATGCGTTCACGACGAACTTTTGAGCGAGTAACTTCTACACCACAACGGTCACAAACGATGCCTTTATAACGAATACGTTTGTACTTTCCGCAGGCACATTCCCAGTCTTTGGTAGGACCAAAGATCCGTTCATCAAATAACCCTTCGCGTTCTGGCTTTAAGGTACGGTAATTAATGGTTTCCGGTTTTTTAACTTCACCGTAAGACCAGCTTCTGATTTTTTCGGGAGAAGCTAAACCTATTTGCATACTTTCGAACTTATTAACATCGATCAAAAGGGTTTCCCTCCATTTCTTATACTCCGCAAGCCATCTAAACCACTAGATGACTTGCGTCAAACGGACTCTTATAAGTCTTCTGCTGTTTCAATTTCCTGGATTAAATCTGCGGCCTGGCTTTCACGTTCAGCAGCGGCTTTTTGTTCCAAGGCTTTAGCTGATTGTTGTTCAGCAAACTTGGTTAAAGCATCAACTGTGATCAAGTCGTCGTCATCATCATCCATGTCACGCAATTCAATTTCTTTGTCGTCGATATCCAATACTTGCATATCTAAACCAAGAGCTTGTAATTCTTTCACCAATACGCGGAAGGATTCCGGAACGCCTGGTTTTGGAATTGGTTCACCTTTGACAATCGCTTCGTAAGTCTTCACACGACCTACAACGTCATCTGACTTGTAAGTCAAGATTTCTTGCAAGGTATAAGCAGCACCGTATGCTTCCAGTGCCCAAACTTCCATTTCCCCAAAACGTTGTCCACCGAATTGCGCTTTACCACCTAATGGTTGTTGCGTAACAAGAGAGTAAGGTCCAATTGAACGAGCATGCAGCTTATCATCAACCATGTGGGCCAATTTGATCATGTACATAACACCAACCGAAATACGGTTATCAAATGGTTCACCTGTACGTCCATCATAAAGAACGGTTTTAGCATCGCCAGCCATACCTGATTCACGTACAGTTTCCCATACATCTGTATCGGCAGCTCCATCAAATACTGGAGAGGCTACGTGGATGCCTAAATAACGAGCAGCCATACCTAAGTGCAATTCCAATACTTGTCCGATATTCATCCGAGAAGGTACCCCTAGTGGGTTCAACATGACATCAACTGGTGTGCCGTCTGGCAGGTAAGGCATGTCTTCTTCTGGCATAATGCGAGAAACGACCCCTTTGTTTCCGTGACGGCCGGCCATTTTGTCCCCTTCATGGATTTTACGTTTTTGAACAATGTATACCCGTACCAGCATGTTAACACCTGGTGATAATTCGTCGCCGGCTTCACGAGTAAAGATTTTCACATCGTGAACGATTCCGCCGCCGCCGTGAGGAACACGTAATGATGTATCACGCACTTCACGGGCTTTTTCACCAAAGATAGCATGCAATAGACGTTCTTCAGCAGAAAGCTCAGTAACTCCTTTTGGTGTTACTTTACCTACTAATAGATCGCCATCATGAACTTCAGCACCAATGCGGATAATTCCCATTTCGTCCAAGTTCTTCAATGCGTCTTCCCCAACGTTCGGGATTTCGCGAGTGATTTCTTCAGGTCCTAATTTCGTATCACGAGCTTCTGATTCGTATTCTTCAATATGAATCGAAGTATACACGTCGTCTTTAACCAAACGACGGCTCATGATAATCGCATCTTCATAGTTGTAACCTTCCCAAGTCATGAAGGCAACTACTACGTTTTGACCTAATGCTAATTCTCCGTTTTCCATTGATGGACCATCAGCCAAAATGTCCCCAACTTCGACGATTTCGCCTAAGCCTACTAACGGACGCTGGTTATAGCTGGTACCAGAGTTGGAACGACGGAATTTAGTAATATCGTATTTATCCAAGGCGCCATTGTCGCGACGAACCCGTACTTCAGTTGCGTCTACAAATTCAACAACACCATCGTTTTTACATAATAAAGCAGCACCTGAGTCATGAGCAGCTGTATATTCCATACCAGTACCAACCCATGGAGAACGCGGTTGGATCAACGGTACAGCTTGCCGCTGCATGTTGGCACCCATCAAGGCACGGTTGGAGTCATCATTTTCCAAGAACGGAATACATGCAGTCGCTACCGCAACTACTTGTTTAGGCGATACATCCATATAATCCACTTTATCGATAGTTACTTCCAAGTTTTCACTAGTTGCTCGAGCCATAACTAGTTCTTCAACAAATGTCCCGTCATCGTTTAATTTGCTGTTGGCTTGGGCCACAACGTAATGATCCTCTGTGTCGGCAGTCAAGTAATCAATATGTTCAGTTACTCGGCCAGTTGCCCGGTCTACCCGGCGGTAAGGTGTTTCGATAAAACCGAATGTATTCACTTTTGCATAAGAAGCCAAACTGTTAATCAACCCGATATTCGGACCTTCCGGTGTTTCAATCGGACACATACGGCCATAGTGAGAATAGTGAACGTCTCGAACTTCATATCCGGCACGGTCACGAGTCAAACCACCAGGTCCTAAGGCAGATAGACGACGTTTATGCGTCAACTCACCCAGTGGGTTGGTTTGGTCCATGAACTGTGACAGCTGTGAAGAACCAAAGAATTCTTTGATACTTGCTACAACCGGACGAATGTTAATTAATTGTTGTGGTGTTAAAGTTTCAGTGTCTTGAATCGACATCCGTTCCCGAACCACACGTTCCATACGAGCCAGCCCGATCCGGAATTGGTTTTGCAGTAATTCACCTACGGAACGAATACGACGGTTCCCTAAGTGGTCAATATCATCCACGTTGCCGATGTTTTCCATTAAGTTCAAGAAATAACTCATTGAAGCAATGATATCTGCTGGGCGTACGGTACGTATTTCCGCAGGCGGATAGCCATTACCAATAACTGTTACTTCACGCTCTGGATCTTTCGGTGAATAAACTTTGATTGGTTGAACCGTCATTGGTTCAGTAACTACCGCATCATCTGAAGGGTAGTAAGTCACTGAGTTCAATCCTTTTTCCAAATGAGGGCCTAATTCTTCCATCACTTGGTGGGTTAAAACTGTTCCTTTTTCCACGATGATTTCGCCAGTTTCTGAATCCACTAAGGTTTCAGCTAAGGTTAAATTCAACAGACGAGTTCTTAAATCTAATTTTTTATTTACTTTGTAACGACCAACATTTGCTAAGTCGTAACGTTTTGGATCGAAGAAACGAGCTGTCAGCAAGCTTCGAGAGCTGTCGGCTGTTTTTGGCTCACCCGGACGAAGACGTTCGTAAACATCCTTCAAGCCTTCTTCGGTTCTAGAATCACTTGGGTTTTTATGCAAGTCTTTTTCAATCGTGTTACGCAATGATTCGCTTTCGCCAAACAATTCCATAATAGTATCATCTGAGCCAAAGCCTAACGCACGAACTAGAGTAGACAAAGGAATTTTCCGAGTACGGTCAATCCGTACATATGAAATATCTTTCGCATCTGTTTCCATTTCCAACCATGCACCACGGTTAGGAATGACTGTTGAGCCAAAGCCTTCTTTTCCATTTTTATCTACTTTCCCATGGAAATAAACACCAGGAGAACGTACCAGCTGCGAAACGATTACCCGTTCGGCACCATTGATAATAAAGGTTCCTTGTTCAGTCATTAATGGGAAATCACCAAAGAATACTTCTTGGGATTTAATTTCGCCAGTTTCGCGGTTTACTAAGCGTAAGATAACATGTAGAGGGGCAGAATAATTTGCATCGTGTTGGCGTGCTTCTGCGACGGTGTATTTTGGTTCCTTCAATTCATAGTCAACAAATTCCAATGACAGGTTTCCGGTAAAGTCTTCAATTGGCAAAATGTCTTCAAACATTTCTCTTAGACCTTCATCTAAGAACCATTGATAAGAATCTGTTTGAATTTCGATCAAGTTCGGTAATTCCAATACTTCACTGATGCGGGCAAAGCTTCTACGTGTGCGGTGTTTCCCGTATTTCACGTCATATCCAGCCAAGTTCTTCACTCCTTGTTAAAAGTCTGAAAACCGATCCGAAGATTCATGACATTTTTGTTACGAACGTTAAGTTCGTGTAACAAGAGACATTTTTTACGGCTTTTAGGCAAAAAAAAACCAAAAATAGAACGTTCTCTTGAAAAATTTTCGTGAGCTTCTACTTTTGTTTCCTTTATTTTAAACCGAAACGGACAATATTTCGTTCCTGTCTTAGATCATTTCAGATAGTTTTAGCAACTTCATATAATACATGAATCCAGCAAGAATGTCAATAGCTTCTGGAAATAATCGAGTTCTTGATGCAGGTTTTCTTAAACAAATTAACTCTACTCCTTCCAATAAAGTTAATATATAAACTCTCTTAATTTTCTGAACTTTTCGTTTTTATTATTGACATCTCATTTTTCTTACCTTATACTAATGAACAACCAGAAGTGGAGGTTTTTCTTATGAATATGATGACGATGAAAAAACCACAACTGAATAATCGCTACTTTAGCTATTTTAGATAATGTTTGTATTCATCACTGGATGCAAACAGGGCAAAACGCAAGTTTGTATCTATGATGGCTAGAGCAATTTCACGTACCACCAGCCACGTAGAGGAAATACTAAGTGGCTGAGGATAATAAAATGATTATCTCGTATGTACAATCATCCACTTAGCATTCTGAGTGGGTGATTTTTTGTATTATAAAAGGAGAGAAAAAAAGATGAAAAAAACTTTATTAGCAGGAATTAGCGTACTTGCCTTAGTAGCACTTGGGGCTTGCGGAGGCGGAAACAACGACACAACAGATAGCACTGGCAGTGCAGCGAACAGCGATGCCAAACATGTAGGAGTATTGCAATTGGTACAACATGCCTCATTAGATGGTGCCTACGAAGGATTCAAAGAAGGGCTGAAAGAGGGGGGCTATACTGAAGGCGAAAACTTAGTTATTGATTATCAAAACGCACAGAATAACCAAGACAACCTGAAGAGTATGAGTGAAAAATTAGTCAAAGACAAAAATGATTTGTTATTGGGAATTGCGACTCCTTCAGCACAATCACTACTAAATTCAACAACTGATATTCCAATCGTTGTAACTGCAGTAACTGATTTAGAAGAAGCGAAATTAGTTAAAAGCAACAAAGAACCTGGCGGCAATGTAACAGGTACTACAGATATGGTGCCAATCGATAAACAAACAGACTTGCTTCTGTCTTTAACTCCAGACGCTAAAAAAATCGGCATTATGTACAATGCTGGTGAAGCAAACTCTAAAATACAAGCAGATTTAGCACAAGAAGCTTTAGAAAAAGCTGGTGTTGAAGTAATCACTAAAACTGCTAACACAACTAACGATGTACAACAAGTAACTGAATCTTTAGCTAACGAAGTAGATGGCATCTATGTTCCAACAGATAACACGTTCGCTAGTGCTGCATCAATCGTTGGTGAAGTTGTTAAAGAGAAAAAAATTCCTTTAGTTGCTGGATCAACTGACCAAGTAGAAGCAGGTGGGTTAGCGACTGTCGGAATCAACTACAAAAAATTAGGAAAACAAACTGGCTTGATGGCAGCTAAAATCTTAGATGGCGACGCTGAACCAGCTACTATGCCCGTTGAAAGTGCTGACAGCCTTGAATTAGTTGTCAACAAAGAAATGGCCAAAGATTTAGGAATCGATCCAGATAGCATTAAAGAACCAGCGTAATATGCGCACCCAGAAAGAAGGATGAAGGATGAATATTTTGTCACTATTACTCTCAGCTACGTCACAAGGACTCTTATGGTCTTTACTTGCGATCGGTGTTTACCTGACCTTTCGTATCTTGGATATTGCCGATCTAACCGCTGAAGGAAGTTTTCCTCTAGGCGGCGGGATCGCGGCAGTTATGATTGTCAACGGTACCCACCCAGTGTTAGCTACAATTGCTGCCTTTTTCGGCGGCATGCTGGCGGGGTTGATTACAGGAATTTTGAATACAAAATTTCGTGTTCCAGCTTTGCTAGCCGGTATCATTACTATGACCGGTTTGTACTCCATAACTTCTCGAGTTATGGGCGCTCCAAACATTGCTTTGTTAGGTGAAGACACTGTTTTTACCCCAATTCAAAGCATGGGATTAATGAAAAACAATGCTGTGATTGCTGTCGGCGCTTTAATCGCTGTTTTAGTGATTGTTCTGCTCGTTTTGTTTTTCCGTACCGAGATCGGTTTAGCTATCCGGGCTACTGGCGACAATCCAGATATGAGTGAAGCAAACGGGATCAAAACTGAGAATATGAAGCTTTTAGGCTACATGATCTCTAACGGTTGTATCGCATTGTCTGGTGCGCTATTGGCGCAAAACAACGGCTTTGCTGATTTAAACTCCGGTGTGGGAACAATCGTTATCGGCTTGGCTTCTATCATTATCGCTGAAGTACTGCTGCACAATCGCCCCATTGCGACTCGTCTCATTACTATTGTCGCAGGTGCCATCATTTACCGTTTCATTTTGGCTTTAGTATTCGAAATGAACGTTCAGCCAACGGACTCAAAACTTGCTTCGGCCATCGTTTTAGTGGTTTGTCTATCCTTACCGCAAATTCGTCAAAAGCTAGGATTGAATATCCCAAAAAAAGATCGTAAGAAAGGAGTTGAGAACAATGCAACCAGTCTTAAAAATCAGTAATCTTCATCAATACTTTGAAAGAGGAACGATTAACGAAAATCATGTACTGCGCGGCATTGACTTAGCGCTGGAACCAGGAGACTTTGTTACGATCATCGGTGGAAACGGAGCCGGAAAATCAACTTTGCTAAATAGTATCGCAGGCACCTTGCCAATCGAAGAAGGCAAAGTCTTTCTAAACGATACAGACATTACTAAACAATCGGTTACCAAACGTGCCAAGAAAATCAGTCGTGTATTCCAAGATCCGCGTATGGGAACCGCCGTACGTTTAACAGTTGAAGAAAATCTAGCCTTGGCGATGAAACGCGGCTTCCAACGAGGGTTCGGTTTAGGTGTTCGCAGCAAGGACCGTGAATTCTTCCGAGAACAGCTGGCCACTCTAGATTTAAACTTAGAAAACCGCTTGGATGCTGAAATTGGATTACTGTCTGGTGGGCAGCGGCAAGCAATTACCTTGTTAATGGCTACCTTGCAGCGTCCTGAATTAATTCTGCTGGATGAGCATACTGCAGCGTTGGATCCAAAAACATCCATCACAGTGATGCACTTAACCGAAAAATTAATTCGTGAACATCAATTAACAGCCTTCATGGTTACCCATGATATGGAAGATGCTATCCACTACGGAAATCGTTTGATTATGCTTCACCAAGGACAAATTGCGATCGATATCCGACAAGAGGAAAAAGAACATTTAACCGTACCGAAATTAATGGAATTATTCCATCAAAACTCAGGTGCTGAATTAAAAGATGACGCATTATTGCTTAGCTAAAAATCAACTATTCATCCTTCTTGGCAGACTACTTTGCGGTAGTCTGCTTTTTTTGATACACTGACCAAAAAGGAGGCCATCTTGTTGTCGACAAAAGAAAAAGTATTACAAAAACTAAAAAATACGACTGGCTTTGTATCCGGCGAACAACTAGCACAAGAACTACAGCTTTCTCGCACGGCTATCTGGAAAGCAATTAAGGAATTAGAAAAATCCGGCTATCAGATTGAGCATCATTCAACCGGTTACCGTTACCAAGCTTCAGATGTATTAGACGCAGCGGAAATAGCAGCCGGTATTCAGGAACCATTGACAATACGTATTTTAGATACATCGGTTTCCACTATGAAAGATGCCCAATTGGCGGTACTAAATGGTGAGGAGCCACCAATTTTAGTAGTTGCTGATATGCAGGAAGCACCACGGGGCCGTTTCAACCGACCGTTTTTTGCTCTGGAAAAAGCAGGTATTTATATGAGCATTCTGTTAAAACCTGACACTCAGTTACATGAATTACCACAATATACCGTTTTGATGGCTGTAGCTGTCACTCAGGCTATTGATACTCTTGCCGGAGTCGATACTCAAATTAAGTGGGTAAATGATATCTATTTAAATGGGAAAAAGCTCGTAGGAATTCTCTCAGAAGCAATGATGGATGTAGAAATCAACAGACTTAAACATGTTATCATTGGTATGGGGATTAATTTTTCTGTACCTCAAGAAAAATTTCCACCCGAGCTGCAAGAAAAAGCGACCTCGCTATTTGCTGATGGGAAACCAACCATTACTAGAAATCAGCTGATTATCGAAATTTGGAATCAGTTCTTTCAATTGCTTGAACAAAAAGATTCTACGTATCTATCCATTTATCGTAAAAAATCTTTTGTTTTAGGTAAGAGGGTAACTTTTCAACAAAAAAATCAGCAATTTTCTGGTAAAGCGGTAGGGATCAGCGACACTGGTGAACTACTAGTCGACTTAGATGGTGAAATTACTGCACTTTCCTCCGGCGAAATCAGTTTAAGCAGTATTCAATAAAAAAAGAAAGCTCCTCTCGTCAATGAGAAGAGCTCCTTTTTAATTTGCTAAACGTTCCTTCAATTTTAAATCTTTGCCTTTTTTTCGCAAATCAGCTAATTCCGCCACTGCTGTGAAAAATAGATCATTGGATGAATTAACGGCTGTTTCCACTGAATCCTGAACGACACCAATGATAAATCCTACACCTACTACTTGCATCGCAATATCATTGGGAATCCCGAACAGACTACAAGCTAACGGAATCAGTAACAGTGATCCGCCGGCAATGCCTGAAGCCCCACAAGCTGATAGTGCAGATAATACACAAAGTATCAAAGATAAGCCCAAACCCACTTCGATTCCCAAGGTGTTTACCGTAGCCAAAGTCATAATCGAAATGGTTACAGCTGCTCCTCCCATATTAATAGTGGCACCTAACGGTAAAGAAATAGAATAAGACTCTTCACTTAATCCTAAATGTTTTGCCAACATCATATTAATCGGAATGTTCGCCGCAGAGCTTCGGGTAAAGAAGGCTGGAATAGCACTCTCTTTTAAACAGAAAAAGACTAACGTGTAAGGATTTTGACGAATCAAGATAAATGCAACGAGTGGATAAGCAATCAAGGCTACCACTAACATGGTTCCAACTAACAGTAATAATAACTGTCCATATTGGGCCAATCCCTTTACACCTGTAGTTGCAACCGATTGGTACACCAATCCTAAAATACCAAAAGGTGCTAGAGCAATAATCAATTGCACAACATGAGTAATAGCAGTCGCCAAATCATCTGCCAAGTCCTTCGTCCGTTGATCACGTGTCCGTAAAGCAAAACCAATTAAAGCTGCCCAAAACAGTAGAGCTAGATAATTGCCTTCCGCCATTGCTTGAATGGGATTTTGTACGATATTGGTCAAAATTGTATTCATCACTTCACTTAATGCTTGAGGTGCTTCTTGCATACCAGATACCTCCTGCAAGGTAATTTTTACTGGAAAAATAAAGCTGGCTACCACAGCAATCGCTCCAGCCAATAGGGTGGTAAATAAATACAACGCAATAATCGGCTTAATAAAAGTTTTTGTTCCTGTCTGATGTTTTGCTACCGAAGCTAAAATCAATACAAATACCAGAATTGGTGCAATTGCTTTTAATGCGCCTACAAACAAGTCTCCTAAAATAGCAATGAATGTCCATTGTGGAACGACAATACCTAGTATTGCCCCGATAATAATACCAATAACAATTCTTTTAATTAGGGATAAATTCTTAAAAAATTCCAACAAACCATTTCCTTCTCTCTACCTCATTTGCCATATTGAACAAAGCCATTTGCTGCTTAACCCACACAGCCACGTTCATTCTATCTTTAGTAAAATGAGATTTCAAGAAGAAATATAAGTTATCTTTCATTTGGCTTCCGTTTATCAAAAAAATAGTATTATGAGGTTAAAAAATACTACTATACTCATCAATTAGTTTAATGAGCATAGTGACATTTTTATCATTATTAAAGCGTTCGACTAACGCATCGTTACAAATTCTTCGCTGCCAGTAGGGTGGATAGCCACAGTATTATCGAAATCCTTTTTAGTAGCACCCATTTTGATCGCTACTGCAAATCCCTGCAGCATTTCATCCACACCCATACCAATGCCATGCAAACCAATAATTCGCTCCTCTTCACCTAAGCAAATCAACTTCATATCGCATTTTTGCCGATAGTCACTTAGAGCAAAATACATTGGTGTAAAACGGGAATGGTAAATTTTGATATCCTTTGAATCATACCGTTCGATTGCTTGTTCTTCAGACAAACCAATTGTTGCAATCGTTGGATGAGTAAAGATAACTGTTGGAATATTGTCATAATCCAGATACTCATCTTTCTTACCATTGAATAAACGTTCAGACAAACGTCGGCCTGCTGCAATCGCAACTGGCGTTAAATCAACCTTGCCGATCACATCTCCAATAGCATAAATACCTTCAGCAGTCGTATTTTGGTATTTATCTACGTTAACAAAGCCTTTCTCATTCAATTCAACAGTCGTATTTTCAATGCCTAACTTGTCTGTATTAGGCTGACGACCTCCTGCGAAAATGACACAATCACCTGTTAACGTTTCACCATTCTCGAAATAGACCGTAAAATTGCCTTGCTCATCTTTTTCTATCTTTTCAGCCACAAAATAAGGATGCAAGTCCATATTGTTATCGCGATAAATCTCCATTAAGTTCTCAGCCAGCATTTTGTCGAAAGTACGCAAGGGTTGACCATAACGAAAAGCCCAATGAACTTTCGTACCCATTCCCTGTAAAACACCACCCAATTCTGCTGCAATATAACCGGCACCTAGCATAATTGCTTCTCGCGGCTGTTTCTTCAAGGCAAAGAAACCATTAGAATCAATCGCTAGTTCACCACCAGGTATCTGCATTTGTGATGGTTGGCCACCTGTTGCAATCAAAATATGTGGAGCAGTATATTCCAGATCATTTACTTCTACTACATGGTCTGATTTAAAAGCCGCGTAACCATGGATACGTTTGACATGATTGCTGTCTAATCCACGATTGTAAGCACCATGCAAGAATTCAATATATTTTTCTCGACGATCCACTAATTGTTCGAAATTGAAGTTTTTTACATCAACGGATATTCCATAGCTTTCAGCATCACGTTCAATCATTTCCAGCATAGAACTAGCTTGCCACATCACTTTCTTAGGGACGCATCCCACATTCACACACGTTCCGCCAATTTCATGACCTTCAATCAGTAAAACCTTAGCGCCATGCATACCCGCACGATTTGCTGAAGCAATTCCGCCGCTTCCACCACCAATTACAATGTAATCATATTGTTCCATTAATGTTCCTCCTAAACCAGACAGCCGCCCAGACCATCCTATACTTAATATATTTGGGGGTTAATCTTTTTTCTTGCGAATCATATCACCGGCTTTTACCGGTTGTGCTATCGGCATCGTAAGAATCATCATCGGGTTCGGTGCTCGATCAATCGATTCACCCTCTTCATTTTTCATCTCATCCACAGTTTGGTGAAAGTGTTGGAAGTTGGGCCCATAAAATTCGATCTCATCTCCTATACGGAAATGATTCCGTTGCCGAATAGTAGCTATTCCCGCTGCTTCATCATAACTTAACACTTCGCCAATGAATTTATAAACCGGTATTTTTCGACGTGCACCAAATAATTGATCATTCTCAGTAGGTATATGATAATAGAAACCAGTAGATAATTCACGTTGTGCGACTTTCCACAACTCATCAATCCATTCCGGCTTGCAAATATAATTGTCTGGATCAGCCATGTAACTGTCAACTGCCGCTTTATAGACATTGGATACCGTTGATACATAATGAATAGATTTCATGCGACCTTCAATTTTCAAGCTGTCTACACCATTTTCAATTAAATCAGGAATATGTTCAATCATTGACATATCTACAGCACTCATTGAGAATTCTTCTGTCACATCGCCATTAGCAGTCAGGGAACGGTGCTCTTGAGCGTATGGTATATCAAAGAGTTCATATTTCCAACGACAAGACTGTGAGCAGCCTCCACGATTAGCATCTCTCATAGACATATGATTAGAAAGTGTACAACGACCAGAATAAGAAATACACATAGCCCCGTGTACAAAGGCCTCAATTTGAATATCTGTATGTCGACGAATTTCCGCCAATTCATCCATGGATACTTCACGAGCTAATACCACCCGTTCCAATCCCTCTTCCTTCCAAAACTCCAGCGTTTCATAATTGGTAGCTGAAGCTTGGGTTGATAGGTGAATTTCTAATCCAGGTGCCTCAGTCGAGCAAATTTCAATTAAGGCCGGATCTGAGATAATAACTGCTGATATTCCAATATCCCGTAATTTACGGAAAAAATCTCCCGCACCTTTCTCGTTACCTTCATGAGTTACCATATTAGCTGCTACATAGACCTTAGCATTATATTTTTTTGCAAAAGCAACGCCTTCTTCCATTTCCTCAAAAGAGAAGTTTCCAGCTCTTGAGCGCAATCCGTAAGCATCTCCGCCTATGTATACCGCATCTGCTCCATAATGGATAGCAGTTTTCAATTTTTCTAATGTTCCGGCAGGTGCTAAAACCTCCGGACGTTTTAATTGTTTTTGTCCCATTGTTTTGCTCCTTTATTTAATCGCCTCTGGGTCTAAATGATAAAAACCTGTATCCAACCCACGTTCTGCTGGATGAAACTGCTGAATCGTTTCTTCCACTGCTTTAGCTTGTTCCTCTGACCAATTTCCAGCTTCCAGTGCTTCTTTCGCTGCAGCAAATAATTGAGCAACTTTTACAAAAGTTTCTCCTGGTGTAAATAATCCATCTAGCTTCCAAGTAGTAAACCCTTGGGTATATAATTCACTCAATTCATTGATTAAATTAAGATCATTATCCGCAAAAATATGCGTGCCATGTTGATCTTCATAAATTGAATAATGAGTATCTTCCTTCTTAGGCTCGGACAAAAATAACCTGCGTTTGCGATCGATAGCTTCATCTTGTTCAGTATACTTAAAGTAATTTTTCAATAATGGCCGTTTAGACTGATGAATGCACGTTGCACCATACACCAGTACCTCAACTGGAATGTTTACCTGCTGAGCCAAAACCTTCATTTCCTCAAATGGAACTTCTCGGGCCAACAATGCTCCAACTGCCCCCTTTTTCTGCCAGAAATTGATTTGCCGGGCATTAGTCACTAAAATCTCTGCATCATAAATAAACGGCAACGGATAATTTCCTTTACGCAATACTTGGATTACCCCTGTATCACCAACAACAATCCGGTCCGGTTGACACTCCACTAGAAAATCTAAATATTCTGGTACTTGTTTCATTTTGTCCGGGTGCATAATAGCATTGAGTGCAATATTCACTTTTTTCCCATGCTGATGTGCATACTCAATCACTTCTTTTTGTTCCACTCGAGAGAAAGAAGCCGGCAAACGTAAACCAAACTCCTCTTCTCCTATATATAATGTATCAATTCCGACATTTAACAACGCTTTTGCCTGATCGATAGATTCTACGGTAGCAATGATTTCAATCATTCTTTATCCTCCTTTATGACTGTTTCATACTATCACAGCTCTAAGAAGTTTCCAACCAGCTTTAGAAAAAAGAAGCTCCCCTCCTAAGAGGAAAACTTCTCATATAATTACTAAACTTCTTGGGGAATTTTGTCTTCTTTTGATGCTCGAACGGTTAACGTTATCTTACCTTTACTGGCACCAATAGTAACCGCATCTCCCAATTGAATTTGACCAGAAAGCAACGCTTCTGCTAAACGATCTTCCACTTCTTTTTGTAACGCCCTTCTGATTGGACGTGCACCATATTCAGGATCAAATCCAACTTTCCCAATAACATCAAAGGCCGAAGCTGTAATCTTTACCTTAATCTCATGCTCAGTCATACGTTCAACAATCGAACGACTCATAATTTTCACAATTTCATGAATTTGTTCCTGATCCAATGACTGGAACACTACTGTTTCATCAATCCGGTTCAAGAATTCAGGACGAAACGCTTTTTTCAACTCTTCCAAAATACGTTTCTCCATTGCATCATGATCTTTCGTAATATCCTTAACATTAAAGCCTACATTTTTTTCTTCGCGAATCTCGGTAGCACCAATGTTAGACGTCATGATTAAAATAGTATTACGGAAATCAACTTTACGTCCCTTAGAATCAGTTAAATGACCGTCATCCAAAACTTGCAGTAAAATATTGAATACATCCGGATGAGCTTTTTCAACTTCATCAAGCAAAATCACTGAATAAGGTTTCTGACGAATCTTTTCGGTCAATTGACCACCTTCTTCATAACCCACATAGCCCGGAGGCGAGCCAATTAGTCGACTCGTACTGTATTTTTCCATAAACTCGGACATGTCGACCCGAATTAACGCTTCCTCACTACCAAACATTGCCTCAGCCAAAGCTTTCGCTAATTCAGTTTTACCAACACCAGTAGGTCCCAAAAACATAAAAGAACCTATTGGGCGATTGGGATCTTTTAATCCACTGCGAGCGCGACGAATTGCTCGAGAAATAGCTTTTACAGCGGTATCTTGTCCCACTACTCGTTTATGCAGTACATTTTCTAGATCGAGCAAACGCTGACTTTCTTTCTTCTCCAACTGTTGCAAAGGCACACCTGTCCATTGAGAAACGACCGACGCAACATCTTCATCTGTAACCCGATTAATATAGCCATTCTCTTGTTTTGCTTCAGTAATAGCCGCACGTTCCAACTCTTGATTCAACTGTTTTTCTTTCATACGCAAACGAGCAGCAGATTCAAAGTCTTGATTTTGAATTGCTTTTTCTTTCTCTTCAGTCAAATCGTAAATTTCTCGCTGTAATTCATCTAATTCCGAAATCTCATCCGTTGTATCTAACCGAACCTTCGCAGCGGATTCATCCATAAGATCAATCGCTTTGTCTGGCAGTTGACGTGAATTAATGTAACGAACAGATAGAGAAACTGCTGCATGTAAAGCTTCATCCGTAATTTCAACGCTGTGATGTTCTTCATAACGTGGACGCAAACCTTTTAATATTTGCTCAGCTTCCTCAGGAGTAGGCTCATCAACTTGTACACGTGCAAAACGCCGCTCCAAAGCAGAATCTTTTTCAATATATTTCTGATATTCATCAAGAGTCGTTGCGCCAATTGTTTGTAACTCGCCTCTTGCCAAAGCAGGTTTCAAGATATTCGAAGCATCAATTGCCCCTTCTGCCCCACCAGCACCAATTAATGTATGCAACTCATCAATAAACAGAATAATTTTTCCATCATGATAAATTTCATCGATAACTTTTTTCAATCGGTCTTCAAACTCACCTCGATACTTCGTGCCAGCAACTAAAGCACCCATGTCCATCATCATTAAGCGTTTGCCTCGCATATCTTCTGGAACATCATTTGAAATAATCCGCTGTGCTAACCCTTCAACAATAGCAGTCTTACCTACACCTGGTTCCCCCACTAGTACAGGGTTATTTTTCGTTCTACGACTTAAAATTTGAACAACGCGGCGAACTTCACTTTCCCGGCCAACAACCGGATCTAATCTCTTTTCCCGAGCCAATTTAGTTAAGTCTCTGGCAAGACTGTCTAATGTTGGTGTACCTTGAGAAGTATTTTGCTGATTTTTTGCTACTGGCTTGCGGCGACCCATTCCTTGTTGATTCTGGGAAACATTCTCTGTTACTCCCATCTTTTTTAATAACAATTGTCGCATTTTAGGCAAACTCAAGCCTAAATTCACTAAAATATGCGAAGCAAGAATCTCATCATCTCTTAATAATCCTAATAAAATATGTTCTGTTCCAACTAATTTCGCATTGAACCGTTTCGCTTCATCATCAGCAAAAATCAAAATTTGCTTTGCTCTTGGAGAGTAAGGCAGATAACTTCCTTCTGGATAAGTTTGCATAGAGCCATACCCCGTCATATGCTCAATTTCCTCGCGAATATCATTTTCATTGGCATTCATCTGTCTTAAAGTTTTTCCAGCAATTCCTTGCTGCTCAATGACTAGAGCCAGCAATAAATGCTCCGA
>NZ_JBIPAO010000001.1:275000-847500 GCF_050498925.1 Enterococcus sp. AZ163 | reverse complement strand
CCGCGGCGTGCTGATCCGCGATTACTAGCGATTCCGGCTTCATGTAGGCGAGTTGCAGCCTACAATCCGAACTGAGAGAAGCTTTAAGAGATTAGCTTAGCCTCGCGACTTCGCGACTCGTTGTACTTCCCATTGTAGCACGTGTGTAGCCCAGGTCATAAGGGGCATGATGATTTGACGTCATCCCCACCTTCCTCCGGTTTGTCACCGGCAGTCTCGCTAGAGTGCCCAACTAAATGATGGCAACTAACAATAAGGGTTGCGCTCGTTGCGGGACTTAACCCAACATCTCACGACACGAGCTGACGACAACCATGCACCACCTGTCACTTTGCCCCCGAAGGGGAAGCTCTATCTCTAGAGTGGTCAAAGGATGTCAAGACCTGGTAAGGTTCTTCGCGTTGCTTCGAATTAAACCACATGCTCCACCGCTTGTGCGGGCCCCCGTCAATTCCTTTGAGTTTCAACCTTGCGGTCGTACTCCCCAGGCGGAGTGCTTAATGCGTTAGCTGCAGCACTGAAGGGCGGAAACCCTCCAACACTTAGCACTCATCGTTTACGGCGTGGACTACCAGGGTATCTAATCCTGTTTGCTCCCCACGCTTTCGAGCCTCAGCGTCAGTTACAGACCAGAGAGCCGCCTTCGCCACTGGTGTTCCTCCATATATCTACGCATTTCACCGCTACACATGGAATTCCACTCTCCTCTTCTGCACTCAAGTTTCCCAGTTTCCAATGACCCTCCCCGGTTGAGCCGGGGGCTTTCACATCAGACTTAAGAAACCGCCTGCGCTCGCTTTACGCCCAATAAATCCGGACAACGCTTGCCACCTACGTATTACCGCGGCTGCTGGCACGTAGTTAGCCGTGGCTTTCTGGTTAGATACCGTCAAGGGGTGAACTTTTTACTCTCACCCTTGTTCTTCTCTAACAACAGAGTTTTACGATCCGAAAACCTTCTTCACTCACGCGGCGTTGCTCGGTCAGACTTTCGTCCATTGCCGAAGATTCCCTACTGCTGCCTCCCGTAGGAGTTTGGGCCGTGTCTCAGTCCCAATGTGGCCGATCACCCTCTCAGGTCGGCTATGCATCGTTGCCTTGGTGAGCCGTTACCTCACCAACTAGCTAATGCACCGCGGGTCCATCCTCGAGTGACGCAAAAGCGCCTTTCAAAAGAAAACCATGCGGTTTTCTTTGTTATGCGGTATTAGCACCTGTTTCCAAGTGTTATCCCCCGCTCGAGGGTAGGTTACCCACGTGTTACTCACCCGTTCGCCACTCCTTTTCTTCCGGTGGAGCAAGCTCCGGTGGAAGAAAAAGCGTTCGACTTGCATGTATTAGGCACGCCGCCAGCGTTCGTCCTGAGCCAGGATCAAACTCTCATAAAAAGTGTTTGAAACAGTCTTGCGACTGTTAAGCTCAATTTAAAAATTGATTCGCTAGCAATTGCTTGCTATGTTGTTTGCTTCTATAATAGAAGCGCCCTACACATTTGGTTTGTTTTATTCGTTCAGTTTTCAAAGGTCTACTTGATAAAATCAACTGTTTCTTGTTGCATCAGCAACTTTTAAATCTTATCAGGTTGCCAGCTCAATGTCAACAACTTTCTAAACTTTTTTTTGATGAAGATTTTTTAGATTTGTTTGAGTCATTCAGATGCGACTTTGATAGAATAACTGATTTACAGTCATCTGTCAACGACTTTTTTATCAATTTGAAATTGTTTTTATTTTTTCGAACAATGAATAATATAGCAGTTTTAAAGCGGTTGGTCAATGAAAAAGAAGAAAAAA
Source organism: Enterococcus sp. AZ163 (assembly GCF_050498925.1). Taxonomy (NCBI): domain Bacteria; kingdom Bacillati; phylum Bacillota; class Bacilli; order Lactobacillales; family Enterococcaceae; genus Enterococcus; species Enterococcus sp. AZ163. The sequence continues at coordinate 845,707 of NZ_JBIPAO010000001.1, read as the reverse complement.
ATTTCTGCTTTTTCCAAACCCGATATATATATGTTACATAACTATTTTTGTTCGTTTTTAGTTTGATATAGGGTTGTTTATTTAAAGGTATGGGTATTTTTTTCGCAATTCGTAATCTTGATTTTTCCTAAACTCATAAAGCGTATTTTCGCCTTCAATCTATTTCTCTGGTAAAATAGATACAAGAATATATTTTTATTATGGAGGTCATTATATGAAAGTATTAGTTGCTGATGATGATAAAGAGATTGTAGAACTATTAAGTATTTACTTGCATAACGAAGGTTATGAAGTCGTAAAAGCTTATGATGGAAAGGATGCACTGAGCAAACTGAGGACATCTTCAGATATTGAATTGCTTATTTTAGATATTATGATGCCAGTAATGGATGGTATGCAGGTTGTAAAGGAATTGCGTAAAGAGTCGCAAATTCCAATAATCATGCTAACTGCAAAAACAACCGATATGGATAAAATTAAGGGATTAGTAGCTGGTGCAGATGACTATGTAACTAAACCATTCAATCCATTGGAAGTTATGGCTCGTGTAAAATCATTGTTGCGCCGAACAAAAATGCAAGTAGCTGAAGATCAACCCGACATCTTAGAGATCCAATCATTGATCATCAATAAAGATTCACATGAAGTTAAAACTGTGGATGGCAAAGAAATTCAATTGACTGCTTTAGAATTTGGGATTCTTTATTTGTTAGCCAGTCATCCAAACCGTGTATTTAGTGCTGATGAAATCTTTGAACGTGTTTGGAAGCAAGAAAGCATAGTTTCTGCAAAAACCGTTATGGTTCATGTAAGTCATTTACGTGATAAGATTGAAGAGGCAACCGATGGTGAAAAAGTCATTCAAACCGTTTGGGGAGTCGGATACAAGATTGATGCAAAATAAGGTAGAAAAAAAACGGAGAGTTACTCTTACTTCAAAGGAAATTAGCGAGCTAATTGCTGAGGGCATCGTCACTATTATCATTTTACTTCTATTAAATGTTGCTATTATGGTCGTTCTTACTCAAATGATTGAAAATTCACCCAATTTGAGTGATGCTATTTACAATTCACGAAATATCTTTGCACAAAATTTCAATACCGATATTTTTTTAAGTGCTCGAAACTTTCTTTTTCCGTTTTTTTTCGTGGTTGATGCACTAGTTGTGTTTTGGCGACTGATTCGCCGTTATCGCCAAATGCAGTTAAGACATATCATTAATGAGCTGCATTATATAGCTAATGGAAATTACGATTACCGAATTCCTTTTGAATTGCGCGGTGATTTGAGTAAAGTCGTTGCTAGCATTAATGGCTTGGTTGATAGCACTGTAGCTGCAATTGAAGATGAACGTGAAATTGAAAAATCAAAAGATGAACTGATAACTAATGTCAGTCATGACATAAGAACACCTTTAACTTCCATTATAGGTTATCTTGGTCTCATTGAAGATGGACAATATCAATCAAAAGAAGAAGTTCTCAAATATACGCATATCGCCTATATTAAGGCAAAACAGATGAAGTCACTCGTTGATGACCTATTTGAATATACCAAAGTTCGTCAACCTACTGTTCCTGTCAATGCTATGTCTTTTGACATGGTGCAATTGTTAGAACAACTGGCCGCTGATTTCGAACTAGAAGCTAATAAAAAAAATATACAGATATCTGTAGAAACTTCAGAAAATAGTTTAATTATGGACGGTGATACTGAAAAACTCGTTCGCGTATTTAATAATCTTATCACTAATGCGCTTAAGTACGGTGGTCGTGCTACACGAATTGTAATGCAACTTGAAAAGGCAAATACCGAGGCTATTATAACAGTTAAAAACAATGGTATTCCTATTCCGCGTGAATCTTTGGATCAATTATTTGATCGGTTTTACCGTGTCGATGAGTCCCGATCACAAGAAATTAGTGGTACTGGTTTAGGGTTGGCTATTTCTCAAAATATTGTTAATTTGCATGGTGGTTACATTTATGCTCAATCTAATAAACAATGGACATCCTTCATTATTCATTTGCCTTTGAAAGCTAATCTAGCAAAATAACTTAAAAATTAAAGAACATTGACTTTAATTTTCTTTTTGCTTATACTGTTTATATTCATATCAATGCAGGAAACCAAGTACATAAGTTTGTCTTTTTAGAGAGTTGGTGGACGGTGTAAACCAACAGACAGCTTAAAGAAATCCAGTTTCGGAATCTGTGCTTTTTGAAAGAAAAGCCGGTAGACAGTCGATACTTGTCAAACTAAGGAGCAACCTTTTGGGTTGAACTCGGGTGGTACCGCGAAATAACACACTATTTCGTCCCAAGATTTATGGGATGGAATGGTGTGTTTTATTTTATCTAAGGAGGAAAAAAACATGTTAGATGTAAAAATGATTCGTCACAATTTTGAAGAAGTTAAAGAAAAATTGGCAACCCGCGGGGTAAAAAGTGATATACTGGAACGCTTTATTGATCTAGACGGACTTCGTCGCCAATTGTTAGTAAAAACTGAAGAATTGAAAAAGTATCGCAATGACGTATCTGGTGACATTGCCAAATTAAAACGTGAAAAATTAGATGCTGATAACAAAATTGCTGAAATGAAAGAAGTCGGCATTAAAATAAAAGAGCTAGATGAAGAAGTTGCAGAAATTGATGCACAATTAACTGAAATAGCCACTACATTGCCCAACTTACCACATACTTCTGTTCCAGTCGGAGAAGATGAAGATGATAATGTCGAAGTACGTCGTTGGAGTGTACCACGACAATTTGATTTTGAACCAAAGCCGCACTGGGAAGTTGCAGAAGGGTTAGATATACTAGATTTTGAGCGTGGTGCAAAAGTTTCTGGAAGTCGCTTTGTTTATTACAAGGGTTTAGGCGCACGATTAGAGCGTGCTGTTTATAATTTTATGTTGGATGAACATGTTTATGAACAAGGTTATACAGAGATGATTACGCCATACTTAGTCAATAGCGAGGCAATGTTTGGTACTGGTCAATTCCCTAAATTTAAAGAAGATGTCTTTCAGATTGAAGATCGTGACCTTACATTAATACCTACAGCGGAAGTGCCGTTGACAAATTATTACAGTCATGAAATTTTGGATGGTAAAGAGTTGCCTATTTATTTCACAGCATTATCTCCTTCATTTCGTTCAGAAGCCGGAAGTGCAGGCAGAGATACCCGTGGGTTAATTCGTTTGCATCAATTTCACAAAGTAGAGATGGTAAAATTCAGCGATAAAGAACATTCTTATGACGAGCTCGAAAAAATGACTCACGATGCCGAAATTCTTTTACAGAAACTAAATTTGCCGTATCGAGTGGTCGCACTTTCTACTGGTGATATGGGTTTTTCGGCTGCTAAAACTTATGATTTGGAAGTTTGGGTCCCTGCTCAAAATACGTACCGAGAAATTAGTTCATGTTCAAATTGTGAAGATTTCCAGGCAAGACGTGCAATGATCCGTTATCGTGATGAAGACGGAAAGGTTCAATATACACATACTTTAAATGGTTCTGGTTTAGCCGTTGGTCGTACTGTTACAGCCATCTTAGAAAATTATCAAAATGAAGATGGTTCTGTTACTATTCCTGAAGTTCTGGTACCATATATGGGAAATTTGGAAGCTATCAAGTAATAGACGCAACGAAGAAAATTTAGGATGGGAGCGGCGGCCATCTTTGAATTCATTTATATATAAAAAGAGGGAAGAATTCCAGGAATTCTTCCCTCTTTTTTTCACATTTTTTATTGTTCTACAGAGTAATTTGGTGCTTCTTTAGTAATTTGAACATCGTGAGGATGCGACTCTTTTAATCCGTTTCCACTCATCTGAACAAACTGCGCTTTATCTCTCAGTTCTTTCAAATTTGGTGCCCCAACGTATCCCATGCCTGATTTTAATCCACCAATCATTTGGAAAATAATATCAGAAACACTTCCTTTGTAAGCAACACGTCCCTCAATTCCTTCAGGAACCAACTTATTTGCTTCGTTTACACCACTCTGGAAATAGCGATCACTTGAGCCTTTTTCCATTGCCCCTAATGAGCCCATTCCACGATACGTTTTGAAACGACGTCCTTGATAGATTTCAAATTCCCCCGGGGATTCATCCGTACCAGCCAACATTGAACCTAGCATTACTGCATGTCCACCGGCAGCTAACGCTTTAGCAATATCTCCTGAATACTTGATACCACCGTCGGCAATAATCGCTTTTCCATACTGTCTAGCGACAGATGCAGCATCATAAATGGCCGTAAGTTGAGGAACTCCCACACCTGCTACCACACGTGTAGTACAAATAGAACCAGGACCTATCCCCACCTTTACTACATCCACACCAGCATCATAGAGTGCTTTGGCTCCTTCTGCAGTTGCAATGTTACCTGCAATTAATGTTGCATCTGGAAAATTTGATCGAATCTCTTCAATTTTGCGAAGAACACCCGCGCTATGCCCATGGGCAGTATCAATAACAATCCCATCTACTCCAGCTTCCAGTAAAGCTTCTGTACGTTCAAAGGTATCACTTGTTACACCAACCGCTGCCGCTACTAGCAAACGTCCGTGTTCATCTTTGGCTGCATTCGGAAACTCTATTACTTTTTCAATATCTTTAATAGTAATTAGTCCACTTAAACGACCTTCATCATCGACAATCGGTAATTTTTCAATTTTATGCTTTTGTAAGATTTTTTCTGCATCCTTTAGAGAAGTTCCGATCGGTGCAACCACTAAATTTTCTTTAGTCATAACTTCTGCAATTGACGTTTGAAAATTAGTAACAAAGCGCATATCCCGATTTGTAATAATTCCAACTAATTTCCGATTCTCTAAAGTTTCAACCACGGGTACACCACTAATGCGATAACGACTCATTAGGTCTTCTGCATCTTGAACTTTATGGTCAGGTGTTAAGAAAAATGGGTCAATAATTACGCCACTTTCTGAACGTTTTACCTTACGAACTTCATCTGCTTGGGCAGCAATACTCATGTTTTTGTGAACAACACCTAGTCCACCCTGACGTGCCATTGCAATTGCCATCTTACCATCTGTAACAGTGTCCATACTTGCACTCATCAAAGGAATATTCAATTTAATATTTTTTGCTAGTTGTACACTCATGTCTACTTCATTTGGCAGTACATGACTTTCCGCTGGAATTAATAGGACATCATCAAAGGTTAGACCTTTTTTTGCAAATTTCGTTTCCCAATTAGACATTGTTCGTAACCGCTCCTCTAAATTATTTTTACTGATTAAATTAACAGATGGCTTTAAGGAAGTCAACAACCTCTAGATAAATCCTCATCTAACCTTCACTTTTGGTCCATATAGCTAATTATTCTTACATCAAAATAGCTTCATGCGTCAACTTTTTAAACTACTGCTACTTACTTTCAATGTTACTAATTAAATAATGCCGTGCTTGGTTAGAAAAATCAGCTAAACGTAAATTGACAAAATGTTTACCTAGTTAATAAATACCTTTATCTACATATTTCATCATAAACTTAGGTTTATAAGTCCCAATTTTTTGTTTTTTTCAAGGGTTATCGTAAATATACAATTCTTCATCTGAATATAGCTTTTGACCATTTCTATTTTGATAACTATTAGGAGTCTATATTTTTGATTCCTTTTCCATTATCCTCATCTATAAATAGCATACCCTTCCCTAAAAAATAGTGCATACGATATTTTTATAAATTACTTACTTCTTCTAAAACAGTGATTAAAAGTACATGCATAATATTATTTTTTTACGCACATATGTTCTTTTATTTTAATTATTATTTTTTAACAACCTCTGTTGTGAACGATTTACTAAAAAATTTAGTTATTCATGTTACTGCCCTGAACAATACTTTTCAACAAGAAAAAAGCTCGTTTAAAATAGTCATTTTAATTAGTATGCTAAGTAATTTTACAAATATCGATGTTATTTGTGATTATCTAATCTCTTTTTAGTTAGTTTAGGTTTTTATCACTACAAATAACCATTATGAAGTATTTCTGAAAATTTTCATTTGTATAAAACAACTGATCAAGCTAAAAAAACTCAAACTGTGCACGAAATATACCTGTCACTCATCATTACTACTAATAGTATTTTGCTCTGCTCCCCCAGACTGCGTTTGAATTTTAAAAATAGAATATAATGTAAATTATCAATTAAATAAAAAAACACGATCTCCCCAGTTTGGAAGATCGCATTCTTTTATTTTTGTGGTCTTGGTCCAGCTAAACTGCTGACAATACCAAAACGTTTTTTTAAGAAGTAGCGAGCAGCTAGAGCTATACCACCTAACACAGCTAATACAAGTGGATCGATAATCGGATTTAAAGATGACGGTAAGAAGACTGCTCCATTGAAAATTAAAAACCAGACTAATGTCATGGATCCTAAAATCAGAATAGTTTTCCATGTCTTAGGTTTTTTAGACTTATCTGCTCCAGGTTGTTCATATTGATAAACAAACAGATACATGAAATAAAATACTAACCCACCAGTTGCTGATGCGACAACTAGGGCTGTTAGACCGTAAGTAGCTGTTTGTGTTCCACGTGAAACAAACAGAGCCATAGCTCCTGATATAAGCGCCAATAGACCAAATAGAAACATAAAATTGTCTAACCACATTAAAACAGGTTTTGTTGCTAATTCATTTTTGACTGGTTTATTAACGATAGCCTCCAAGCGTTCTGAGACCGTGCCGAAAAGTTGGCGTGCTGTTTTTCCAGTTTTCTGTTCAGCAACTAGAGTTGGTAACATATCGTACAGTGCTTCCTCTTGTTGCTCTATTGTAAAATTTGCTGCTTCTAATGATTTTTTTAAATCAAAGATATATTGCTGATTGCGTTTCGTCAGATGTGATTCTAGCTCACGATTTTCTGTCGCTAGCTCCTGCAACTTTTCTGGTTCCATCTTCTTACCCCTTTCGGCTTAAACATTGAAACGGAATAACATAACGTCGCCATCCTGTACGACATAATCTTTTCCTTCTAATCGAACACGTCCGGCTTCCTTAGCAGTATTCATACTTCCGTATTTATCTAGGTCTTCAAAAGAGACCGTTTCAGCTCTTATGAACCCTCTTTCAAAATCAGTATGAATAATACCAGCTGCTTGTGGAGCTTTCATTCCCTTACGGAAAGTCCAAGCCCTGACTTCTTGCTCGCCAGCTGTGAAATAAGTTGCCAGTCCCAACAGATCGTAAGCAGTCCGAATTAGCTGATCCAAACCTGATTCTTCAACTCCCATTGCTTCTAAGAACTCTTCTTTGTCTTCATCATCTAATTCAGAAATCTGCTCCTCTGCTTCAGCACTAATTATAATTACTTGAGAATTTTCAGTTGTTGCAAAATTGCGTACTTCCTGAACGTAATGGTTTTTATCAGGATCTGCAACTGTTTCTTCATCAACATTCGCTACATACAAAACTGGTTTACTAGTTAGCAAAAACAGACCTTTAACAAGGTGCTGTTCTTCATCATTGAATTCAATCGTACGTGCTGATTTTCCTTCTTCTAAAACAGGTTTGATTTTATCCAGTATGGCTAGTTCAGCTACTGCATTTTTTTCTTTAGTTTTAGCAACCTTTGCAACTCGTGCATAACGTTTGTTTATAGAATCTAAATCAGCTAGCACAAGCTCCAAGTTGATTGTTTCAATATCCTCTATTGGATCTACCCGTCCTTCAACATGAGTGATGTTCTCATTGTCAAAACAGCGTACCACATGACATATCGCATCTACTTGACGAATATGGCTCAAAAACTGGTTGCCCAGCCCTTCTCCCTTGCTAGCACCTTTAACTATTCCAGCAATATCAGTAAATTCAAAAGTAGTTGGTACTGTTTTCTTAGGCTTTACTAGTTCTGTTAATCTTTCTAAACGCCAATCCGGTACTTCAACCATCCCTACGTTGGGGTCAATTGTTGCAAAGGGATAATTGGCTGCTTCAGCTCCTGCTTTCGTGATTGCATTAAATAAAGTTGACTTTCCAACATTGGGTAAGCCAACGATTCCGGCTGTTAAGGCCATTCTTTTCATCTCTTTCTATATAAGATAAGTATTGCTTTATTTCTAGCTTACTTTCTTTTCAAGTATTTTTTTCATTTTTTTCTCAAAATCACGACGAGTCATCATCACAACGTGACCACAATTAACACATTTAATTTTAATATCTGCTCCCATGCGCACAATTTCCCAACGATTAGTTTGGCAAGCATGCGGCTTTTTCATTTCAACAATATCACCTAAATCATACATAGTATTCCTCCTATGCTTCATCAAAATGAATACTTAAAATGTCTAAGATTCGTGTCAAATCATCCGGTGACAAGTACTCAATTTCAATTTTTCCCTTGCCATCCTTTTCAACGATTTCAACACTAGTTCCGAATTTATCCATTAAGCGATCTTCACTTTCTCTTAGATAATACGGTTTTTCCTTGGACAAACGAGGGCCCTTTTTCTTCTCTTTTGTTTTGCCCTCATTGTATTCTGTTACTATTTGTTCTAGTTGACGAACAGTTAAACTTTCTTTCACTGCACGATTAGCCAATTTCAATATTTGATCTTTTTTCTTTAATCCTAGAAGAGTTCTAGCTTGTCCCATTGAAAGGCGCTCATCCTGAACCATCTCTTTTACTAGTTTTGGCAGCGTCAATAAACGTAGATAATTGGCGATATAAGGACGACTCTTTCCTAATCGCACAGCAACATCTGCTTGTGTCAATTTTAAGTTCTTCATCAGCATATCGTAGGCTTCTGCTTCTTCTAAAGGATTCAGATCTTCACGTTGCAAATTTTCCAATACGGCAATTTGCATCATGGCCTCTTCATCAAATTCACGAACAATGGCTGGAATGTTTTCTTTACCTGCTAATTTTGAAGCACGAAAACGGCGTTCACCTGCAATTAATTCATAACCCTTTACTGCTGATTTTCTAACAATAATTGGTTGGAATACACCAGACTGCTCAATCGAATTAGCTAACTCCTGCAGTGATGTCTCATCAAATGACTTCCGCGGTTGATAAGGATTTGGACGTAATTCGCTGAGGGGAATTTCGATAATTTGATCATTTTTCATGTCAACCTCTTCAATTTCTGATAGGTCTTGAAATAACGCATCAATCCCTCGACCTAAACCTTTATTTTTGCTCACGATCTAACACTTCCTTTGCTAGCGTCTGATACACTTCCGCACCTTTTGAACGTGGGTCATAGTCAATAATCGGTTTGCCATGACTTGGTGCTTCAGACAACCGAACATTACGTGGGATAATCGTATCGTAAACTTTCTCTTGGAAATAGCGGCGAACCTCTTCCACTACCTCCGCACCTAAGTTAGTTCGAGCATCATACATGGTTAACAATACACCTTCAATCTCAAGTTCCGGATTAAAGTGTTTTTGAACAAGCCGAACTGTATTTAATAGTTGACTTAGTCCCTCTAATGCATAGTACTCACACTGAACTGGGATCAAAATTGCATCACTGGCTGTAAAAGCATTGATAGTTAAATGACCCAGCGACGGTGGACAGTCAATTAAGATAAAATCATAATCATCACTAACGTCTTTAAGTGCTCCTTTTAAGCGAGACTCTCTTGCCATCATGGAGGTCAATTCAATTTCTGCCCCAGCTAGTTGAAGAGTTGCCGGAACAATAGACAAGTTTTCTCTTTCAGTTTGGATGATTGTTTCCTTAATTGGAACTTCATTAACTAAGACATCGTAAATATCTTCTTTCACGTCTGGCTTTCTAATTCCCAGCCCGCTGGTTGCGTTACCTTGCGCATCGCTATCAATTAAAAGGACTTTTTTTCCAATGAAGGCTAAACAAGCTCCTAAATTAACAGTAGTAGTAGTCTTGCCGACACCGCCTTTTTGATTTGCGACAGAAATAATGCGTGCCATGTACTTTCCTCCTATTTCAATGGTTGCTTATTAGGCATTCCCGGTTTTCGCGGATACTTCTTGGGTGTTTCCTTTTTCTTTTGTATAGTCAAAATATAACGACTACCCCCATCTTTAGGCAAAGAAACATCTTGTTCATAAACTAATTTTCCACCTAAAACAGCAATTGCTTTTTTCGCTTCCTCAAGCTCTTCCTCGCTTTTGGCTGCTTTTAACGCAAAAAAATATCCCTGTTTTTTAACTAAAGGAAGACAAAGTTCAGCCAAGACATTTAGGCGTGCTACAGCACGAGCAGTGACAAAATCAAAAGATTCCCTCAACATCTCTTTTTGAGCAAATGTTTCCGCACGATCATGATATAAAAAAACATCCTCTAATCCAAGTTTCTCTACTAATTCGGTAAGGAAAGTGATTCTTTTATTTAAGGAATCTACGATAGTAACTTGCAATTGCGGACAAACAATTTTCAAAGGAATGCTTGGAAAACCCGCACCTGCTCCCACATCACATAATGATCCGTCAGCTTGAAATTCTTCAGAAAAAAGTAAAGTCAAAGAATCGTAAAAATGTTTTAAATACACTTCTTCTTTTTCCGTAATTGCTGTCAAATTCATTTTTTGATTCCACTCAACAAGGAGTCTATAATAAGCGGAAAATTGCTCCATTTGTGCACTGTTTACTTCCAGGCCATGTTTAGCTAATTCTGCTTGAAATTCTTCTGGCTTCATAGAAAATCCTCTCATATTGTGAAACAGATAAAATGTTTCACAGACTAACCTCTACTTTAACGCAAAATCCCTTTTGATGCAATGCCTTAGCTACGTTTCACAGATTGAATAAAGAAAGTTTTAACCACAAAACAACTAAGCTAGACTTATATAAAAATTCTTTATCTAACTTATCAAAATAAAGCATTAGTACTAATGTGTTCCCTACCGTAAAATGACTATGTAACTAAATATAAAGAAGTGAGGGTACTATTTATGACTGAACGATTAACCGGACACACATTATTGATTGGTTTAATGGCCTATCCAATTCGTCACAGCATGTCTCCTACAATGCATAATGAAGCATTTGCTAAACTAGGTCTTGACTATGCTTACTTAGCTTTTGAGGTTGAAAACGAGCAGCTAAAAGATGCTGTTCAAGGTATCCGTGCTTTAGGTTTGCGTGGTTCGAATGTCTCCATGCCTAACAAACAAGAAATTATCCAATATCTAGATGAAGTTTCTCCCGAAGCCCAACTAATTGGTGCAGTAAATACTGTAACTAATAAAGACGCCAAAGGGTACTTAGTAGGATATAATACTGATGGTATTGGTGCAATGGAAGCCTTGAAAGATGAAGACGTCGAAGTGAAAGATGCTATCATCACTTTGACAGGTGCTGGGGGAGCCGGAACTGCAGTAGCTGTCCAAGCCGCTTTTGAAGGAGCTAAAGAAGTTCGCATCTTCAATGTGAACGATGGTGTTTTTGAGAACGCTAAAGAAACAGCAAAGAAAATTAATGAACACACTCAATGTATTGCAACTGCAACTGACTTGGTCGATCAAGATGCATTCAAAAAGTCTATTGCCGAAAGCTCTATTTACATTGATGCAACTGGCGCCGGAATGAAACCGTTAGAGGACGTTAGCCTAATTGAAGATCCAACAATGATCAGACCAGATTTAGTAATTTTTGATGTGGTATACTCTCCAAGAGAAACAAAATTATTGAAATTTGCTAAAGAACATGGTGCTAAAAAAGCAATTAATGGTTTAGGAATGATGCTTTATCAAGGAGCTGCAGCCTTCAAATTGTTTACAGATGAAGATATGCCTGTCGCTTATATTAAAAACTTACTTTTTAATGAATAAATAACTCTAATTAGCTTTAAGTGCACAGGAATGATGATTCTTGTGTACTTTTTTATCTTTCGCAAAATAAAAATTTCCAACTTTTTTTGCATAAATATACATAATTGTTTTAATGGTCAACCCCCTGTTGTATAACAAATCTTTCGAATTGAGTTTGCCATATCAAAGTTACATAATTTTATACTTACACTCTTTTTATTCCCCTAAAAAATTTCACGATATTATCAATCAAGTACCGACAAAAGACAATTAATATAGTAGTCTCTACTTTTTTATACAAAAAAAGCCTGTCTAGCGTTATTTTGTATAAGCAAATGTTTCACATGAAACACTTTCTAATCTATATTGTTTAATACAAAATTACTAAACAGAGAACTACAGTTCAATTTTGCGAATAATAAGGCATGTGGTATATTGTTGATTTTTACTACAAGATGCTTTTCTATTAAAAACGATAAATTTCCACATATCACAGGTACAAGGAAGAGTAATTAATTAAGTAAATTGGAATTTTAAAATACAAACACTCACTACAACTTTACTACTTGAATAGCTAACAGATAATCTTCATTCCTCATGAACCCGTTCGAAGATACCCGCAAATACCGATATATAATACTTTTTTACATATTTTAATCAATCATCGTCATCCTTTCTAAAGTTAGTCCAGAAGCACCTTTGAAAAACCGGTTTTAAAATAACTCCAAACATGCATTAACATGCATTTAAATAACATTAAAACACAATATTTTCTTTGTGCTAAACTACTGAAAAATTATTGCGATTTAAGTGTTTAATAAGGCCTTCACATAAAAATCAATAGTTTTTAATTAATACTCTCGTACCAATAATTCAAACGCGCAGTTCATAATGTTAATCTTTAGTCAACTCAAGCTTTTTGATTTGAAATAATGATTAGATTAAAATTCAACTAAACTTTTTCGCTTTTTACACAATTTTTGTTTAGTGATCCTATTTTCTTTCTAATTCAACAGAAGTCTTACTATTTCTTATAATAACAAAAGATTTTAGCCTCTGTAATATATAAAATTCAAAAGAAGAATTCCTGCACAAATAACTGCTAGAAAACTCAAGCTTTAGTAACAAATGAAAGAAAAAGGTATTGTGTAAAAAAAAAATTAAGCACAGCAATTTGCTGTTACCTGAATATTCGTACCAGTAAAACTTTATCTTTTTTTTAAAATTCATTTTTAATGTTTCATGTGAAACAATTGAAGGTTTAGATAAAAGTTTAAATAACGCACTAGTTAGTGTTAAAGAACAAAAAAGTTTTGAATCACTCTCGTTTTATTCAATGATTTTTTTTATTTTGAATGCATTAGTCGTTTCTTTTGATTCTTCTTGATCGGACAAATCAAATAATATATGTTCACCCTTGACAGGGTCTTCTACAATTACTAATTTACCTGCTGACTTACGCTGATCTTTTACAATTTGGGCCTCTTTAATCAGCTCTTTAGGATCTTTTTTAGCTGCTATTGCATTTCCTAAATTAAAAAAAACAGTCTCTTCCATACACTATTCCTCCTCTGTATACTTAACATTATCAAAATATCAGCTACCTTTTTACTTAATATTCATCTTCCTTAACAAAATAGTGTCCGCTCAATATATCTATTATAACCTTTTAATTTGTGCTGATGCCAATTCAAGTCTTACCAGTAAAAGATTTATTTTGATCACTTAAATTTACAGAATAGGCATCCTTATTGTTCTCAAAAAAACTTAAGAATCAATCTTAGGCTTTTATACAAAAATAGAAAAGCTAGAAACTTCGATAAAAGATTTCTAGCTTTAGATTTTAGCTGCCCTTACAGACCTCTCCATTTGAAAAAATCTCTTACAATAGAAAATCATGCATTAAAAATCTTCTTAATCAGAACCATCGAGCATACTTTCTCCTTGTAACTGTTTATCGTAATTTTTTGCTGGAACAATGAGCCAATTTATAATGGCACACAAGATAATACCGAGTCCTGCAATGACAAATACATTTTCTACACCAATGCGATCTGCTATTGGGCCTGTGAAAATTAAACCCAATGATGCTAATAAACTCAATAAAGCCATCACTACACCCATGATTCTTCCAATCTGATTGACTGGAAAGCTCTGCTGGATCATAGCCATTAATAAGGAATCAAAAAATGGAGCAGCTATACCTGTAAAAGCACTCAAAATCATAAACCAAACCAATCCCGATTGATTTGACGGCAACAGACCACCAGCTGCGAACGTGATACCAATCACTAGATAAGAAATTAGTAAAGGCTTCATTCGATCCTTCCAGTTTCCAAACACGCCAATAATTGATCCGCCCACCAACATGCCAACTGAATAAATCATTTGAACCAATCCTGCGTTGCTGACCGTCCCATCAAAATAGCCCATGGTCATTAAAGGATACATGCTGGCTGCTGGCATAATGAAAATGGAAGACAAAGCGCCAATCAGCACAATGATCCATAAGCCATTTTTACTTCGAAGGTCTTTGATCCCTTGTTTCGTCTCTTCAAGCGCAAGCGTATTCCCAGAATGCTCCGAGGTCTTCGGTATTTTTACAAAAATCAATAACAGCAGACCTAATAATGCACCTAAAACGTCCAAAAGTAACAATAGATGCAATGGCATGAGCGCAAAAAGAAACGCCCCAATTCCTGGAGCAATGATTCGATTGGCGGATTGAACCATGCCTAATTGCCCATTCACTTTTGTCAATTCTTTTCTTGGCGCAAGGGTTGGTAGAATGGCTAGAATCGTCGGTGTTTGAAACGTTTGAGTTACCGCTCGGACAAATAGAGAGATAAAAATCAGCCAAAATGGGAATGTTCCTGTAACGATTCCTGTAACAGATAGAATAATCGCAAATAAAGCCGCAATTAAATCCGGAATAATCAACAGTCCCTTTTTATTCAAGCGATCCACATAGGGGCCTACGAAAGGACTCAAGACAATCATAGGCAGCATACCTAATAATGTCGCAAAGCTTAGCATCGTTGCAGACCTGGTTTGTTCAGTTAGATACCAGATGATTGCATACTGAACGGTCATACTCGTGATACCCGTTAAAAATTGACTCATTAAAAATAAATGAATATTTAAGAGCCATTGACGCTTCGTGTTACTTTTTTTCAAGGTGAAACCCTCCTAAAATTAAAAATCGGATTCGCCTTCACGCAAGTGTTATCAACGGTTCGATTGAAACCGTTAGTTATGGATGTCTAAAAGAGAGTAGTCAAATAAAGCACACAAAAAGCTAGGATCTCTCCTAGCCCTCAATGGTATTATTCAACTGACACTCGATATAAGCAAGTTCATATGAATGATGATTGAGAATGTAAGAATATCTATAGACACGCCAAATAAACGCTTGCTTATCGGCTATTAAATTCATCTAGTTAGACATTGTTACGCTCAAAAATACAACCCCGTTCATCTAATAAACTTTGCTCAACTCTTAAATTCTTCTCAGTAAATATACTATATTTTCTTTATTAATGTCAAGGTGCGTTATTTAGACTCTCAACTTTCTATGATTTTTAAAGTTTCTCACCGATTTTTACTAGTATTCAACCAAACTTCTCTTTGAATATTTTAGTTATTTATTGAATCCCGTAATTTACTAAGAAAGAGAACGTATCCTCGCATTATTCTCACTCTTTCTAATTTAAAGCACATCATTTACTTTGAATTGAAACCTTTCATATTTTATAACAAATAATACCCTCAGAATTTGATACATAAAACTCTTCAATCGCATATTTCATTTTCAAATAAAAATAGATTTTCAATGTCGTTCCTTAACTAAAAGAAATATCCGTCATTCCATTAGCTTTCAGAAGGTATGACTTGCGATAAAAAATAAACAGAGAAAAAAACTAGAAACCTCGATAAAAGGCTTCTAGCTTTAGATTTTATTTTTATCCAATAGACCTTTTTATATACAACGATGTTATTTAATAGATCCAAGTAGGTATTTTTATCAAGCTATTTCAATCTTTATGCGGTTATAAAATCCCGATAAACGCACATAACTCCACCTAACATCACTGACCATCAACGCCAATATCCATGTCCTCTAATTGTCCTATCTTATAGTATTTTATGTGCCAATACTATCAAACTATTATGAACTCAAACAAAAAATGTAGTGATCTTGTCCAAAAAACATTGAAAATTGTATTCTTCATGAAAAGCTACGTTTAGGCATCCGAGATAAAAATTTTAGTAAAAGTATAGTCTTTGTAATGCTGTTTTGAAAAGTGAAACCCAATACTTGTATAAATCATATGCTAACAACGTGAGGAAGAAAGTAGCAAATCACTTTTCAGACATGAAGATTATCAAAGTACATGACTTTAGAAAAACGAATACATCGCTTCTTCTTGAAAGTGGTGCTACTATCAAAGACATATCTCAATGACTTGACCACGAGCCCACAAAAATAACGACCAACATCTACATTATAGTAACTCAGACCAAGCAAGATGAAATGTCCGCTAATCTTGCTAAATATATGGTTTTTTAAAACGTATGGCATTCAATCACTTTTGAGTGTTTCACATGGAACACAGGAATAGCTTGGTATCAAGTTATTCAGGCTTTTACTTTAGCTATTTTCCCTTGTTCAATGTAGACCATTAATATACTAATATCTGCGGGATTTACGCCACTTATTCGACTAGCTTGTGCTATTGTTCTAGGTTGAATTTTTTTCAATTTTTGACGAGCTTCTGTTGCTAGACCATTAATTGCTTCATAATCAATTCGGTCAGGAATTTTTTTGGCTTCCAGACGTTTTAACTTTTCTACCTTTTCCATTGCTTTTTTAATATAACCTTCGTATTTAATTTGAATTTCTACCTGCTCAACTTCTTTAGCAGTTAATCCATCGTTAGAAGGTATAAATTGCAGAACTTCATGATAAGTGATTTCTGGACGTTTCAAAAAATCAGCTGCTAGAACACCATCTTTTAATTCAGCACTACTCTTTCCGCGTAAAAAGCTTTGAACCTCTGGTGTTGGTTTAATACGAATCTTTTGCAAACGACTAATTTCTTTTTCAACATTTGCTTTTTTGACTAAATATCGTTGGTGTTGCTCCTCATTAACCAGTCCAAATTTATATCCAAATTCTGTTAAACGAAGGTCAGCATTATCATGCCGCAATATCAAACGATATTCTGCTCTTGATGTTAATAAACGGTAAGGTTCGTTCGTACCTTTGGTTACTAGATCATCGATCATTACGCCAATATACCCATCACTACGCTTCATGATAAATGGTTCTTTGCTTTGGATTTTTAAAGCTGCGTTAATTCCTGCAATCAATCCTTGTCCAGCAGCTTCCTCATAGCCGCTGGTACCATTAGTTTGTCCAGCAGTATAAAGGTTTGCAACAACTTTTGTTTCTAATGTTGGTCGCAATTGATGAGGTGCAACCATGTCGTATTCAATTGCATAACCTGTACGCATCATTTCAGCCTGTTCCAGGCCTTCAATTGAATGCAAGACATCATTTTGTACATCTTCAGGTAATGAAGTTGAAAGTCCTTGCACGTATACTTCTTCTGTATGCAATCCTTCTGGCTCTAAAAATAATTGGTGACGGTTTTTATCAGAAAAACGAACAATTTTATCCTCGATAGAAGGGCAATATCGAGCACCTACCCCTTCCACTATTCCTGTAAACATTGGTGCTCGATAAAGATTTGCTTGAATAATTTCATGACTTTTAGGATTAGTATAAGTTAACCAACAAGGTACTTGATCTTGGTTATATGATTCATCTGGCGTTTCATAACTAAAATGATTAGGCGCTTCGTCTCCTGGTTGTATTTCAGTTTTAGTGTAGTCAATGGAACCTGATTTCACCCGAGGAGGTGTCCCTGTTTTGAAACGATGAATTTCAAAACCTAATTCCTTTAAACTATCCGCTAGCTTAATTGACGGTTGTGAATTATTGGGTCCAGAAGAATATTTCAATTCACCAATAATAATTTCACCTCGCAGGGCTGTTCCAGCTGTAATAATGACTGCTTTAGCAGAATGTATTGCACCAGTGGCTGTCACTATTCCTTTACAAATTCCATCCTCCACTACTAAGCGATCAACCACACCTTGTTTCAGAGTTAAATTTTTTTCTTTTTCAATAGTATGTTTCATTTCTTCAGCATATGCATGTTTGTCTGCTTGAGCTCTTAAAGCACGCACTGCTGGACCTTTGCCAGTATTTAGCATGCGCATTTGAATGTATGTTTTATCAATGTTTTTACCCATTTCTCCGCCTAATGCATCAATTTCACGGACAACAACTCCTTTAGCAGGACCTCCAATAGATGGATTACAAGGCATAAAAGCTACCATTTCCAAATTAATTGTAATTAACAGAGTTTTTGATCCCATACGAGAAGCAGCTAATGCTGCTTCCGAGCCAGCATGACCAGCTCCTACTACTATTACATCATAAGCTTCTGCTTGATATTCCATATCTCTCTCCTTTATTTTCCTAAACAGAATTGACTAAACAATTGAGTAATTAACTCATCTTGAACACTATCTCCGACAATCTCACCTAAATAGTCCCAACAACGCGTCATATCAATTTGAATAAGATCGACGGGCATACCAGCCTCAATTCCACTTTGAACCTCTTTAAGAGCCTGTGAGGCGTTCTCCAGCAGTGCAATGTGCCGAGTATTAGAGACATATGTTGCGTCTTTCTCACCAGTTTTTCCACCAAAAAACAAGGCAGCAATTGCTTCTTCTAATTGATCCAAACCATCTTGCTTTAAAACAGATATTGCCAATAATTCATCTTCTTCAGTTAGCCGTTTTAATTCATCACGCTCCAATTTAGAAGGAATATCTGTTTTGTTCAACAATATAATCCGTTTTAAATCTTGAGTAGTCTCCAGCAGCTTGTAATCTTCTGATGTCAGATACTCACCTTGGTTTAATACCAGCAAGATCAAGTCTGCTTCGCTTAACGCTTTACGGCTTCGCTCCACTCCAATACGTTCAACAATATCTTCTGTTTCACGAATCCCCGCTGTATCAACTAATTTAAGCGGTACACCACGGACATTGACATATTCTTCGATCACATCCCTGGTAGTTCCTGCAACGTCGGTAACAATTGCTTTTTCCTCATGCAACAAGTAATTCAATAAACTTGATTTGCCCACATTTGGACGTCCAATGATCGCCGTGCTTAATCCTTCTCGTAATATTTTTCCTTGTTTAGCATTAAGCAGTAATGCATCAAGTTGCTGACCTACTTGAGCCGCTTTTTCTACTAATAATCGCGCAGTCAATTCTTCAACATCATCATATTCAGGATAATCTATATTTACTTCAACCTGAGCTAAGGTTTCAAGGATTTCTTGACGCAATTGACGAATTAATCTAGATAAATTACCATCTAAT
Source organism: Enterococcus sp. AZ163 (assembly GCF_050498925.1). Lineage (NCBI taxonomy): Bacteria > Bacillati > Bacillota > Bacilli > Lactobacillales > Enterococcaceae > Enterococcus > Enterococcus sp. AZ163. The sequence goes on along the minus strand of NZ_JBIPAO010000001.1, from coordinate 826,447 downwards.
TGATTAATAGCAACATTCATCGCCCTATCTGTTTTTGCACGGATCAAGTCCATGACTGCCTCAGCTTGAGATAAGTCTACTCTTCCATTTAGAAATGCGCGTTTGGTAAATTCTCCTGGTTCCGCCAAACGAGCTCCTTCACGCAGCATTAACTGCAGCAATTCATTAACTACCACAATACCTCCATGACAGTTAATTTCTACAACGTCTTCTCTAGTGAAAGTTTTTGGGGCTCGCATAACACTAACCATAACTTCATCAATCAGTTGTTGATTATTCGGGTCCACAATATGTCCATAGTGGAGAGTATGACTAGCTACTTTCTTCAGTGTCTTTTTACCACTCTGAAATACTTTATCGGCAATCTCCACTGCTTGATCGCCACTTAAACGAACAATGCTGATAGCCCCTTCCCCAGGAGGGGTAGAAATAGCTGCAATTGTGTCAAATTCCAAGATCTCTGCCACAAAAAATCCTCCTTAAATACACAAAAAAAGTGCCCACTCCACCCCTTTATATAGGGGTGGACTTAGCACTTTGACTGCTGTCTCTTTATACTTGTGCTAGATTAGCACATTTTATTTTCTTTTTCAAGTTGAAAAAACCCCCGCCACGACGAGGGTCATATCAAAGTAGACACAATTCTGTCGTATACCTTGATAAGAATGATTTCTACCACAATATACTTGCTTTCCAGTTCTTTGTCAATCAGTTCTGAAGGATTTAAATGAGAAACTGTTGAAATCATCTCTTTTAAGTCACAAAAAAACCGTATCACAGGGACACGGTTATCTATTATTTATTAAAAGTATTTTTTTGCAGGTTCTACCACCAGATAGCGATAAGGCTCTTCACCTTCAGAATGTGTCTTGATGTACTCATCATAACTTAATGCTGAGTGGATCATCTTGCGTTCAAAAGCCGGCATTGGTTCTAAAAATACTGGTCGTCCCGTTTCTTTGACTTTTTCTGCAGTACGTTTAGCTAATCTAACAAGTACTTCTTCACGTTTTTGGCGGTAATTGCCTACATTAACTACCACTGATAGTTTATTTTTTGCTACTCGATGAACAAATACCTGTGCTAAATACTGCAAAGCATTTAATATTTTTCCATGTTTACCAATTAACATCCCTTGCTTATCTGTTTCCAAGTTTAAAATCATTAAGCCATTGTCTCCACGATCAACCTTGACTAAAGCAGGAACCCCCATTTCTTTAGTTACCTCAGTTAAGTAAACAGCTAATTGTTTTAAAGCTTCCTCATTATCTAATTCCGTTAGAGTATCAGATAAATCGACTTCAGCAATTTTTTCTCTCACTACTGTTTCTGTCACAACTTCTTCTACAGCTTCGCTGATTTCTTCAGAAACAGTTGGTTCAATAGAAACTTGCGCATTCTTTTTACCAATTCCTAAAAAACCTTTTTTTCCTTCACCCAAGATGTTGATCTCTACTTCATCTTTTGTTAACCCTAGAACATCTAATCCATGCTTGATTGCTTCGTCAATCGTTGCACCTTCATAAACAGGCATTCACCATTACCTCCTTGTTCTATTTCTTGGCCATGTATCAAACTATTTTCTGATATAAAGGCTCTATTTCTTACGTTTTTTCTTCTTAGGATTCTTTGCCCTTTCCAATGCTCGCTCACGCTGACGAATCCGTTGTGCTTCTTCTGCTCTTTCCTGACGAATTTTAAACGGGTTGTTTAAAAGTAGTGTCTGTACCGTTTGGAAAGCATTTGATACCACCCAATAAAGTGATAATCCACTAGCCAAATTCATTCCCATAACAAAAATCATTACTGGCATGAAGAAATTCATAATTTTAGTCGTCGGATTCGATTCCAGTTGACTCATACTTGACAAGTACGTACTAGCAAAAGTAAAAATAGCCGCTAAAATAGGCAAAATAAAGTATGGATCTGGACGGCTCAAATCTAACCACATAAACTGCCCTTGTCTTAGTGCTGGGATACGCAAGATTGATTGATATAAGGCAATCATTACTGGCATCTGAACTAACAGCGGTAGACACCCTGCATAAGGATTTACATTGTGTTCAGCGTACAGTTTTTTTGTTTCTGCTTGAAGTTTGGCTTGTGTCTCTTGATCACGAGATGCGTATTTTTGTTGAAGCGCTTTGATTTTTGGTTGCAAATCTTGCGTTTTACGCATGCTTTTAGTCTGGAAGTGCATCAATGGCATTAAGATAACCCGAATAATCAGAGTAAATAATATAATACCAATCCCGACATTGCCAAAGGATAACCCCTTAATCGCCTCACCAAAATAATAGATAATGTAACGACTCCAAATGCCGGTACTCGTTGAATCTACGTCACCGGTACCACAGGCAGATAGCAAAACTACCAGCGAAAGTAATCCTGCCATTAAAAGTATTCGATTGTATTTCTTCACTTAATTCTGTTCCCTTCCTCATTCAATATTTTTGCTAACTTTAGTACGTGTATCAAATTAGAGCGCACTTCTTCATAGGAAAGACTTTTTATTGCTGGGCGAGCAATGACTATAAAATCAAGTCTAGGATCAATTGTTGGCGATAATTCTTGCAGAACTGCTCGAATAAGCCGCTTTACACGATTCCTGTTCACAGCATTCCCTACTTTTTTACCTACAGAAAGTCCCACTCTAAAATGGGTTTGATCAGAAGGTTCTAATCGATAAACTACAAATTTGCGATTGGCAAAGGAAGTTCCCTCCTGAAAAACTCTTTGAAATTCTTTCTCTTTTTTTACACGGTATGCTTTTTTCATTCAGCTTCCTTCGTTTCTTTAAATCTATACTTATCAATAATACCATACTTCAAATTAAGGATTCACCTCATTTAAATGAAAAAAGAAAAATAGATCCTTTTGCATAAAAAAAGCTCCACGAACAAGTTCGGCTTTTTCGCTTAAGATCGATAAAGCTAGTTCGTGAAGCTAGACATCTTTAAACTTACTATGTATTTAGAAGTTTATTCGGCCATTTTCATTAAAAAGAAAAAACCACTGGACCGGCAGTGGTTTAAGCAGAAAGTACTTTTCTTCCTTTACGGCGACGGCTAGCTAAAACACGGCGGCCATTTTTTGTGCTCATACGTTTGCGGAAACCATGAACTTTCTGACGTTTACGTTTATTAGGTTGATAAGTTCTTTTCATCTATTCCACCTCCATTACCAACGATACATAGACATACTTTAGTAGTATAACGACTTACATAGTAGTTTGTCAATCAGAAAAAAATAAAAAAATATTTAGTTTATCCACATTTTTTGGGGATAAGTTCTCATTGGTTGGGGATAATTTTTTCTCAAAAATATACCCTCCAGTTTTTTCTCGAATTTTTCCCCAGAATATTAAATGATGAATAAGTTTTCCACACGGTGGATAAGTGTTGTGCATAACTCCTTTAAACTTTATAAAATCAGCCTTTGTTTTCTATTCATTTTGTGGAAATACTCGTGGATAATTTTGAAATCTTTGCCTTATCCACATTCCTGTGGATATTTTTTTTCAACAAAGAGGATATCTTTTCTATTAGTTATACACGTTGTGGAAAATGAGAAGAAAAAAACGCCACAGTTTTTGCCTGTGGAAAACTTTCGTAAAAAATGATAAAGTAAGACTATCTGAATTTTATTAAAGTAGGAGGCGAATTATTTGACCTCATTAGAAGATATCTGGCAGGAATTAAAAGATAGCTACAAGAAAGAATTAAATCCTGCTAGCTACGATGCTTGGGTCGACACTGCCAAGCCTTTGTCTTTTAACAACAATCAAATAACCATTGAAGTCACCAGTGATTTGCATAAAAAGTACTGGGAAAAACATTTAGCTGCAAGAATTGTTGAAATCGGCTTTAAATTAACAGGGGATGAGATTATGCCGGCATTTGTCACTCCAGACGAAGCTCCGGTCTTTATACCTGTGACAAAACCGGCCACACCCGCAGTTGAAGTAACAAAAAAGGCCATGCTCAATCCTAAATATACCTTTGACACCTTCGTAATTGGTAAAGGAAACCAGATGGCTCATGCCGCTGCACTTGTAGTTGCTGAAGAACCAGGATCTATTTATAATCCTTTGTTCTTCTATGGAGGGGTTGGATTAGGAAAAACTCATTTGATGCATGCGATTGGTCATCAAATGCTCTCCATTAATCCACAGGCAAAGGTTAAGTATGTCTCAAGCGAAACCTTCGCTAATGATTTCATTAACTCAATCAAAAACAAAATTTCTGAAGAATTTCGGCAAGAATATCGAAATGTTGATTTGTTGCTAGTTGATGACATTCAGTTTTTTGCGGAAAAAGAAGCTACTCAAGAGGAATTCTTTCATACCTTTGAGAATTTATACAATGATAATAAACAAATCGTTTTAACTAGCGATCGTTTACCGAATGAGATACCAAAACTCCAAGAACGTTTGGTGTCGCGTTTTGCTTGGGGATTGTCAGTTGACATTACTCCACCAGACCTCGAAACACGAACAGCCATTTTACGGAAAAAGGCACAAGCAGAAAATCTTGAGATTCCTGATGATACGTTGAGCTATATTGCAGGACAAATTGATTCGAATATTCGTGAGTTAGAAGGGGCACTTGTTCGCGTACAAGCTTTTGCGACCATGAATAATGCAGATATAACTACAAGCATAGCAGCTGACGCACTGAAAAGCTTAAAAGGTACTGGCAACACGCAGTTGTCCATCACGCAAATCCAAGAAGAAGTTGCTAAATACTACCATATTCAAGTAAAAGATCTAAAAGGAAAAAAACGAGTAAAAGCCATTGTTGTACCTCGACAAATAGCTATGTATCTTTCGCGAGAAATGACCGATAGTTCGCTACCTAAAATTGGTGCAGAATTTGGCGGGAAAGATCATACGACTGTCATCCATGCTCATGAAAAAATTGCTCAATTAATAAAAAATGATACCAGTATTCAGCAAGAAGTAGCTGAAATCAAAAATTTGTTATTGAACTAGTCTGTGGAAAAACCTTGTAAAAAAAGAGAGAGTTTTCCACACCTTTTCCACAAGCAAGAAAGCCAGAAATAAAAGCTTTTCGTCTGTTTTCCACAAGATCCACAGCACCTACTACTTTTATTACTTAGTACTATAAATAAATATATATAAAAAGGAGTTTCCTTATGAAATTTACAATTAATCGCTCACGCTTTATACAAGAACTAGCAACTGTCCAAAGAGCCATTTCTACCAAAACAACTATTCCTATTTTAACTGGTGTAAAAATTGTTTTAACTGATGAAGGTTTGAACTTAACAGGGAGCAATGCAGATATCTCTATTGAAACCTTTTTAGCAGCCGATGATGAAAAAGCTCAGATTCAGATTGAATCGACGGGAATGATTGTTTTACAAGCGCGTTTCTTCAGTGAAATTATCCGTCGTTTACCTGAAAATACATTTACTTTAGAAGTGTTGGACAACTACCAGGTATCTATTACTTCTGGAGCAGCTGAATTTACGGTCAACGGATTGGATGCAGATAATTATCCACATTTGCCGATTGTGGAAGAACAAAATCAATTAAAATTACCTGTCCACATGTTAACAAAATTAATTGGCGAAACGGTCTTTGCTGTTTCTCAACATGAAAGCCGTCCGATTTTAACCGGTGTTCATTTCATGTTAGCTAATAATCAATTATTATCTGTTGCAACAGACTCGCATCGAATGAGTCAAAGAATTGTACCTGTTGAAAATGCAACTAGTGATTTTGATATCGTTATTCCTGGTAAAAGTTTAGTCGAACTTTCACGCTCATTAACGGACGAGGAAGCAGAAGTGGAAATTAGTATTATGGAAAATCAAGTACTTTTCAAAACGCCGACTATGTATTTTTACTCTCGTTTGTTAGAAGGAAACTATCCGGATACTAACCGTTTAATTCCGACCAGTTTTAATACAGAAATTACTTTTTCAGTTCCAACGCTATTAGCTGCTATCGAACGAGCATCTTTATTGTCACACGAAGGAAGAAATAATATTGTTCGTTTAGCGATTGAATCTGATTCTGTAATTCTCTATGGGAATTCACCAGAGATTGGTAAGGTAGAAGAAGAGCTTGCTTATGAGAAGGTAACAGGAGATCCATTAGAAATATCCTTCAATCCTGATTATATGAAAGACGCGTTGCGAGCGTTTGGTGACATGAGTATGACTATTCGGTTTATTTCACCAATTCGACCATTTACTTTAGAACCAAGTGAAGGCGAAGTATCATTTATTCAATTAATTACTCCTGTACGTACAAACTAAATTGAAAAGTTTCATAATTCTTTTTGAAAAATTTAGAAAGAACTAAAATGAGTGTAAAAGGTCTTAAAATCGATTTTAAGACCTTTTTTTCTTTTTGGACTAAAACTTTAAAATTAGAACAAAGCTTCTTAAAACGGAAAATACAACGAGTTCATTTGTTTTCTGACTAAAAAAAGAGTATAATATAGTAGTGTCTCTGAAATGAAAATGAGGGATGAAATGTGAAACAACAAATAGTTTTAAAAACTGAGTATATGACGCTCGGCCAGTTACTTAAAGAGATAAACTTAATCTCTAGTGGTGGGCAAGCTAAATGGTATTTAGCGGAGCAAACTGTATTCGTAGATGGTGAACCGGAGAATCGCCGTGGACGGAAACTCTATCCAGGCATGATGGTCGAGATACCTGAGATGGGTACTTTTTTTATGGCTAAAAATGGGAATACTGAAGATGAAATTGAATAAGCTTCAGCTAAAAAATTATCGGAATTATCAAGAGTTATTTTTGGAATTTCCTAATAGTCTAAATGTTTTTTTAGGCGAAAATGCACAGGGAAAGACCAATTTGTTAGAGAGTATCTATGTACTAGCCTTAACAAGGAGTCACCGTACCAACACCGAAAACGAGTTGATTGGCTGGCACGAAGAGTTTGCACAGATAAAAGGTCGTATATCTAAGGGAACTAGTGAGACAGAATTAGAGCTGTTGCTAACAAAAAAAGGTAGGAAATCAAAAGTCAATCACATTGAACAGAAACGATTAAGCAGCTACATAGGCCAACTGAATGTCATCTTATTTGCACCTGAAGACCTTTCACTAGTGAAGGGAAGTCCCCAACAAAGACGCCGTTTTATCGATATGGAATTAGGTCAGATTAGTCCGCTCTATCTTTATGACTTAGCACAATATCAAAAGACGTTGAAACAGCGAAATCTCTATCTTAAACAATTAGCCGAAAAGAAACAGAAGGATGAAATATATCTTGATGTACTGACTGAACAGTTGGTTGAATTTGGAAGCAAGGTGTTAACTAATCGTTTGCAATTTATTAAACGATTGGAACGTTGGTCGAATGAATTGCATACGCGAATAACTAATCAAAGAGAACATTTAGAGATTGAGTATGTAAGCAGCTTCTTACTTGAAAGTGGGCAATCAGACGACATCCAAAAGATATTTTACGGTGAATTGCAGAGAAACCGCAAGCGAGAAATTTTTAGAGGGACAACCTTAATTGGTCCTCATCGAGATGACTTGCGCTTTTTAGTTAACGGACAGAATGTTCAGACTTATGGTTCACAAGGACAACAGCGGACAACTGCTTTAAGTGTTAAATTAGCAGAGATAGACTTAATGAAAGAAGAAACGGGAGAATATCCTTTGTTGCTTTTGGATGATGTGATGAGCGAATTGGATGATAATCGTCAAATACACTTATTAGAAACGATTGAAGACAAGGTTCAAACTTTTTTGACAACCACCACCTTAGAACACGTAAAAGGAAAGATGACGGTACATCCGGATATCTTTTATGTCCAGCAAGGACAGATAGAAAGGAAAGAAACCTAAATGACAGAAGAAGAAAAGAGTTTACGAGAACGAGCTCAGGAATATGATGCTAGTCAAATTCAAGTACTCGAAGGTTTAGAAGCCGTTCGTAAACGTCCTGGGATGTACATTGGTTCCACAAGTACAGAAGGATTGCATCACTTAGTTTGGGAAATTGTTGATAATTCAATCGACGAAGCATTAGCTGGATTTGCTACTAGCATTTGTGTAATGGTTGAAAAGGACAATAGTATCACTGTTAGTGATGATGGACGAGGAATCCCGGTAGATATTCAAGCTAAAACAGGACGTCCAGCTCTCGAAACCGTGTATACAGTTTTGCATGCCGGAGGAAAATTTGGCGGCGGCGGGTACAAGGTTTCTGGTGGTCTGCATGGTGTAGGGGCTTCGGTGGTTAATGCCTTGTCCAGCAGTTTGGATGTACGAGTTTTCAAGAATGGTAAAATTTATTACCAAGAATATCGTCGTGGTGCTGTAGTGGATGATTTAAAAATTATCGGCGACACAGAAAAGCATGGAACGACTGTTCACTTTGTACCAGATACAGAAATCTTTACAGAAGATACGGAATTTAATTTTGAAAAATTGGCAACAAGAGTACGCGAGTTGGCGTTTCTAAATCGTGGATTAAAAATTTCAATTGAAGATTTGCGTCCAGAAAAGCCAATTTTAAGAGAATATTTTTACGAAGGCGGAATCAAGAGCTACGTTGAGCACTTGAATGCCAACAAAGCTGTTTTATTTGAAGAACCAGTTTTTGTTGAAGGAGAACAGCAAGATATTACTGTAGAAGTTGCTATGCAGTATACCGATGGCTACCACACGAATATCTTGAGTTTTGCGAACAATATTCACACGTACGAAGGCGGAACGCATGAATTTGGGTTCAAAACAGCTTTGACCCGTGTAATTAATGACTATGCTCGGAAACAAAAAATTATGAAAGATAACGATGAAAATCTTTCTGGTGAAGATGTTCGTGAAGGATTAACGGCAGTTATTTCAATCAAGCACCCAGAACCGCAGTTTGAAGGACAAACCAAGACAAAATTAGGAAACTCAGAGGTACGTACGGTAACAGATCGTTTATTCTCAGAAAGTCTATCAAAGTTCTTAATGGAGAATCCATCCGTAGGCCGTCAAATTGTTGAAAAGGGAATGCTGGCTGCTAAAGCAAGATTGGCTGCTAAACGCGCTCGAGAGGTAACACGTCGAAAAGGTGCGCTAGAGATCAGCAATCTTCCAGGTAAATTAGCCGATTGTTCTAGTAATGATCCAGAACGCTGTGAATTATTCATCGTTGAGGGGGATTCTGCTGGAGGATCTGCAAAACAAGGGCGAAGCCGAGAGTTCCAAGCAATTTTACCAATCCGTGGGAAAATCCTAAATGTCGAAAAAGCTTCGATGGATAAGATCCTAGCCAATGAAGAGATCCGTTCGTTATTTACAGCAATGGGGACAGGATTTGGTGCTGATTTTGATGTATCGAAAGCCCGCTATCACAAGTTAGTTATTATGACTGATGCCGATGTCGATGGTGCTCACATTCGTACGTTATTGTTAACTCTGTTCTATCGTTACATGCGTCCAATTGTTGAAGCAGGTTATGTGTATATTGCTCAACCACCGTTATACGGAATTAAGCAAGGTAAGAACATTACGTATATTCAACCAGGAAAAAATGCTGAGGAAGAGCTGCAGCTAAAATTATCTGAACTTCCTGCTTCGCCAAAAGCGAATATTCAACGTTACAAAGGGTTAGGTGAAATGGATGATCATCAATTGTGGGAAACAACAATGGATCCAGATAATCGTTTAATGTTGCGGGTTAGTGTAGATGATGCAATTGAAGCAGACCAAGTATTTGAAATGCTTATGGGTGATCGTGTAGAACCACGTCGAGCATTTATTGAAGAAAACGCTCATTACGTTAAGAACTTAGATATTTAGTGAGGAGGATCGATTTGGAAGATAGAAGAGAAAATATCCATGATGTCAATCTGACCAGTGAAATGCGAGAATCCTTCATCGACTACGCCATGAGTGTTATTGTGGCTCGGGCTTTGCCGGACGTTCGTGATGGCTTAAAACCTGTTCACCGAAGAATTTTATATGGAATGAATGAACTGGGGGTAACTCCAGATAAACCTCATAAAAAATCCGCTCGTATTGTAGGGGATGTGATGGGTAAATATCATCCTCATGGTGATAGTGCGATTTATGAATCAATGGTTCGGATGGCACAACCTTTCAGCTATCGTAATATGCTGGTAGATGGTCACGGGAACTTTGGTTCGGTCGATGGTGACGGTGCCGCGGCAATGCGGTATACAGAAGCAAGACTTAGCAAAATTGCTATGGAAATGCTACGGGATATTAATAAGGATACAGTAGATTATCACGGAAACTATGATGATAGTGAACAAGAACCAGATGTTTTGCCTGCTCGTTTCCCTAATTTACTTGTTAACGGTGCTACTGGTATCGCAGTTGGTATGGCGACTAATATTCCTCCACACAATTTAAGAGAAGTAATCGAGGCAATTGGCTTATTGATGGATAATCCTGATGTAACTACTCAAGAATTGATGGAAGCTATTCCTGGACCTGACTTCCCAACCGGTGGTTTAGTTATGGGTAAATCGGGTATCCGTCGAGCATATGAAACTGGAAAAGGTTCGATTACGGTTCGAGCTAAGATCGAAATTGAAGAGCAAAAAAATGGAAAAGAACGCATCATTGTGACTGAGTTGCCATACATGGTTAACAAAGCTAAATTAATTGAGCGTATTTCCGAACTTCACCGTGATAAGCGAATTGAAGGAATTACTGATTTACGAGACGAAACTTCTCGGGAAGGCATGCGGGTAGTTATCGAGGTCCGTCGTGATGTTAGTGCGTCAGTTATTTTGAATAACTTATACAAATTGACTTCATTGCAAACGTCTTTTAGTTTCAACATGCTGGCAATAGAAAATGGTGTCCCACGTATTCTGAATTTGAAACAAATTTTAGAAAACTATGTGGCGCATCAAAAAATTGTCATTACCAGACGAACTAAATTCGAGAAACGTAAAGCAGAAGCTCGTGCGCACATTTTGGAAGGTTTACGGATAGCTTTAGATCACATTGATGAAATCATTGCGATCATCCGAGGATCAGAATCCGATGAGATAGCCAAGAGCACGTTAATCGAGCGTTTTGAATTATCCGATCGACAAGCACAAGCAATCTTAGACATGCGTCTACGTCGTCTGACAGGCTTAGAGCGAGAGAAAATTGAAAATGAATACCAAGAGCTTCTAAAATTTATAGAGGACTTAGATGACATCCTAGCACGTCCTGAGCGAGTGATAGAAATCATTCGAACTGAATTAGAAGAAGTATCTTCTAAATTCGGTGATCCTCGTAGAACAGAACTACTGGTAGGTGAGGTGTTAAGCCTAGAAGATGAAGATCTAATTGAAGAAGAGGATATTGTTATCACTTTAACGAATAACGGCTATATTAAGCGAGTGGTCTCTAGCGAATTTAGAGCACAACGTCGTGGTGGTCGGGGCGTTCAAGGAATGGGAATTCACGATGATGATTTCGTTAAAAATCTGATTTCATGTTCGACGCACGATACATTGCTATTCTTTACTAACACAGGAAGAGTTTATCGTGCTAAAGGTTACGAAATTCCAGAATACGGTCGAACAGCTAAGGGAATTCCGATTATTAATCTGCTGGGCATTGATTCTAGTGAAACAATCCAAGCAGTCATTGCGGTTACTGGAGAAGCATCGGATGGACAATTTTTATTCTTCGTTACGAAGAATGGAATTGTTAAGCGAACAACTGTTACAGCTTTCTCTAATATTCGCAGTAATGGTTTAATTGCTATTGGTCTGAAGGAAAATGACGAGTTAGTTAATGTTCTATTCACAGAAGGCGAGGAAACAATTATTTTGGGAACTCACAATGGCTATTCAGTTACTTTTGCTGAAAAAGCTGTTCGTGACATGGGCCGTACAGCTAGCGGAGTACGAGGTGTACGTTTGCGAGAAGACGACTATGTCATTGGATCCGCTGTGTTGAAAGAAGATCAAGAAGTTCTAGTAATTACTGAAAAAGGCTACGGTAAACGAACTAAAGCAGCGGACTATCCTGTGAAAGGCCGAGGCGGTAAGGGTATTAAGACGGCTAATATCACTAATAAAAATGGTCAGCTTGCTGGTCTTGCTACGGTTAATGGTGATGAAGATATCCTGTTGATTACTGACAAAGGTGTCATTATTCGATTTAACGTGGCAAGTGTCTCTCAAACAGGCCGGGCAACTTTAGGTGTCCGCTTAATGAAGATGGAAGATAATACTAAGGTTGTTACTATGGCAGTTGTTGAAAATGAAGCTGAAGAAGCTGAGGACGAAACAGTTGATGTTGTAGAAACAAATACCGAAGAAACAAATGAATAAATTTCGAAAGACTGAGAATTTTCTCAGTCTTTTTACGTACTTTATGGTAAGTAACAAAGAGATTAAAAGAAACAATTGATTTTTGCTGGACGATTATGTATAATGATTATTTGTGAGTAGTCTATATTTTTTAGATCGCTCTCCTTGCTCTTAGCAAACTAAGAGCCTTATAGTCCATAGGGAGGTGAAAAATCAATGGAAAATACGAAGTATGAAATCACATACATCATTCGTCCCAACATTGATGAAGAAGCAAAATCTGCTTTAGTAGAACGTTTCGATACAATTTTGAAAGATAATGGTGCAGAAATTATCGATTCAAAAGATTGGGAAAAACGCCGTTTCGCATATGAAATGAACGGATTCCGTGAAGGTGTCTACCATATCGTCAATGCAACTGCTCCAGCATCAGCCGGTGCAATCAACGAATTTGATCGTCTAGCAAAAATCAACGACGATATCGTTCGTCACATGATCGTAAAGATTGAGGAGTAATTGTTTCACGTGAAACAATTGACGAGAAAGGAGCTGGCTTTACTTGATTAACAATGTTGTATTAGTTGGTCGCTTAACAAAAGATCCAGATTTACGTTATACTGCAAGTGGTACTGCAGTTGCTACTTTTACTTTGGCGGTGAATCGTAATTTTACCAATCAAAGTGGAAATCGCGAAGCAGATTTTATCAATTGTGTTATTTGGCGTAAATCAGCAGAAACACTAGCAAACTATGCTCGCAAAGGAACTCTATTAGGTGTTACTGGACGTATCCAGACACGTAACTATGAAAACCAGCAAGGGCAAAGAGTATACGTTACTGAAGTAGTTGCGGATAATTTCCAACTGCTTGAATCACGTAATGCAAGTGAACAGCGTCAACAAAGTCCTAACTTTGAGGGCGGTGGAGCGCAAGGATCCAATAATAGCTTTGACAACAACTTTGAACAATCTTCTCCGTCAGCTAAAAACACGATGCCTGACTTCGATCGTGATTCGGATCCATTTAGTGGATCTTCGATCGACATTTCAGATGATGATTTACCATTCTAACAATTGATAGGAGGGAAACGGAATGGCACAACAAAGAAGAGGTCGTAAACGTCGCAAAGTAGATTACATTGCAGCAAACCATATTGAATATATTGATTATAAAGATATCGAATTACTGAAACGCTTCATCAGTGAACGTGGTAAAATTTTACCTCGTCGTGTAACAGGTACAAGCGCTAAAAACCAACGCAAAATCACTGTAGCAGTTAAACGCGCACGTATCATGGGATTATTACCATTTGTTTCAGAAGAATCATAATTTAAAGACTTCCTTTGGGAGTCTTTTTTTGTTTCACGTGAAACATTCAGGAATTCGCTTGCTGGCAGTGATTGTGATAAAATTAAGTCTGTCAGGAGGAACATAGATGAGAAAGAACACGAAGTTTACGTTGTCTCTTTTCTTCTTTTTTTTATTATTGTTGATTCAACTAATGGCAATCTTTTTCTTGCCTCTTAATTATGTATCTGCTGCTATTGTTGTTTTTATCGATTTGCTATTGCTGGTTCAAATAGTATTGCAGCATCGTCGGTTACAAATTAGCAATCATCAGAAAATTATGCAAGCTTCCAGAGTAGCAGAAAAAGCTCTGGATTACGTATCAGAGGATATGCCCGTGGGGGTTGTGTCCTGGGGGACGGATTATCAGTTTGTTTGGATGAATCCTTACATTACGGATAAGGTTAAGAATCTCTCCTTTGCGGATCAACAAGACATGATTAATGAGTTAATTCAGCGAGATGAAAGAGGGAAGAATGTTTATAAGATTAAGGATACCTTGTATCATTTTCAACTGAATAAAGAGAAGCAGTTGGTCTATCTAATCGACATTACGAAAGAAGTCGAACTTGAAACGAAAGAACAAAATCTGCAAGCAGCCGTAGGACTTTTGTCAGTAGATAATTATGATGATGTAATTGATCGAAAGGATGACAAGGAAATCTCTTACTTGGATTCATTTATCACAACAGTCATTTCAGACTGGATGGATTCGTATCAAATATTTTACAAACGTATCAATGCGGAACGTTTTTTCTTTTTAGCCCGCTATGAGGACTTGGAAACGATGATTGATAATAACTTTGACTTGTTGGAAAAAATTCGTGTAGCTGCTGAAAAAGAAGGTGTTTTGATCACTATAAGCATGGGAATTAGTTATGGTAATCAATCATTGGAAGTTATTGGTGATACGGCACAGAATAATTTGGATATTGCATTAGTACGTGGTGGAGACCAAGTTGTCTTGAAAGATGCTGAGGAAAATGCGAAACCAGTATTCTACGGTGGAAATTCAACAAGTGCTGCTAAACGCACTCGAGTACGCTCTCGAGCCATGTCGACAGCATTAAGAAATGTTTTCAATGAAACGGGCAATGTATATGTGATGGGCCATCGTTTTCCAGACATGGATGCTATCGGAGCATCTTTTGGTGTTTCTTGTTTAGCTCGTTTCCATAATAAGAAGGTTCGAGTGGTTATTGATGAACAGGAGACCATTCCTGATGTAGATCGTTGTTTAGAAGAGATTCACAAAGATGGTGAATTAGAGGATTTGCTAATTTCACCTGCTGAGGCGATTAAACAGCGCAAAGCGGGTGATTTACTAGTAATGGTGGACTATCATCGTCCCTCTTTATCCATCTCACAAGATCTGTATGAGCAATTTGATAATGTTGTAATTATTGATCATCATCGACGTGGGGAAGAGTTTCCCAGTAAGCCATTACTAACTTACATTGAGTCTTCGGCTTCTTCAGCATCAGAGTTAGTTGCGGAATTGGTTCAATTTGAAAGTAAAGAAAATCGAAAAATGACAAAGATGGAAGCAACTCTATTATTAGCAGGAATAACCGTGGATACGAAGAATTTTTCTATTCGAACAACGTCACGTACTTTCGATGTTGCCAGCTATTTGAAGACTTGTGGAGCCGATGCTTCTTTAGTACAATATATTTTAAGTACAGATATTAAGTCTTATCTTGAAATTAGTCAGCTGGTTGGCGAAAGTGAATATGTGCGGGAAGACATTGTAATAACTGCTGGAAGTGAGACCAAAAAATATGATAGTGTGACTGCTGCCAAAACGGCGGATACTTTATTATCGATGGTAGATATAACGGCTGCTTTTGTTATTATCAAACGAAATGATGGTGTAATTGCTATCAGTGCTCGTAGTACTGGGACTATAAACGTCCAAAGGATTATGGAAGCAATGGGTGGTGGCGGTCATTTCACTAATGCAGCTGTTCAGTTAACGGATACAACAGTGGCTAAAGCGAGACAGCAGCTTTTAGCAACAATTAATGAACAATTGTAGGGAGGAGAAGAATAATGAAAGTAATTTTCTTAGAAGATGTAAAAGGAAAAGGAAAAAAAGGGGAAGTAAAAGAAGTTCCCACAGGTTATGCTCAAAACTATCTGCTTAAAAATAATTTGGCTAAAGAAGCGAATAAAAGCAGTATCTCGGCATTGTCAGCTCAAAAGAAAGCCCAAGCAAAGAAAGATGCTGAAGTATTAGCTGAGGCAGAAAAGTTGAAAGAATTTTTAGCTAAAGAGGATACAGTGGTGGAGTTGAAGGCCAAAGCTGGTGAAGATAGTCGCCTATTTGGTTCCATCCCATCAAAACAAATTGCTGAAGGCTTGAAAAAACAATATGACTTGAAATTGGATAAACGAAAAATTGAATTAGACAATCCGATCCGAACATTAGGATATACTAAGGTTCCTGTAAAGCTTCATACTGAGGTAAATGGAATAATCAAAGTTCACGTTAGTGAGGAATAGATGAGGCTGAGACGTATTTGTCTCAGCCTTTATTGTATTTCTCAGTTTTATTTTGTAAAATAGGTGGACGAAGAATTTTAGGAGCGAAAAACATGAGTGAAATGTTACAAGATCGGATCCCGCCACAAAGTGTTGAGGCAGAACAAGCAACATTAGGCTCGATATTTTTAGATACAGATGCATTAATTACTGCGATGGAATTTATACAACCAGAGGATTTCTATCGCCGTGGTCATCAGGTTATCTTCCAAACGATGATAAAATTGAACGACCGCAATGAAGCAATTGACGTAGTGACGGTCAAAGAGCTTTTGGAACAAGAGCATCTATTAGAAGATGCAGGTGGTTTAAGCTATTTGTCTGAATTGGCTTTAAGCGTACCAACGGCGGCTAACGTTGGCTATTATGCGAAGATTGTTGAAGAAAAATCTTTGTTGCGCAATTTAATTCAGGCCGCTACCAACATTGTTACTGAAGGTTTTGAACAGGGAGATGATGTTCAAAATATCTTAGATACCGCTGAGCGCAGTATTATGGAAGTTTCTGAGCGACGAAATAAGAGTGGTTTTTTGTCGATTGCTGAAGTGTTAAATACCGCAATCGAAAACATTGATCAGCTGGCCCGGAACGATGAAGAGATTACTGGAATTCCCACAGGTTATGCGGCATTAGATAAAATGACTGCTGGATTACAGGCAGAAGAACTAATTATCTTAGCGGCTCGCCCTGCGGTGGGTAAGACTGCCTTTGCTCTAAATATCGCCCAAAATATTGGTACGAAAACGGATCGTTCTGTTGCTATTTTCAGTTTGGAAATGGGAGCTGAGTCACTGGTTAATCGGATGCTTTGTGCAGAAGGGTCAATCGAAGCCAGTCATTTGCGAACGGGCCAATTATCAGAAGAAGAATGGCAAAATTTGATTGTAGCGATGGGCAGCTTGTCTCGAGCAAATATTTTTATTGATGATACACCAGGTATTAAGATATCGGAAATACGCGCGAAATGTCACAAGTTGGCAAAAGAGAAGGGGAACTTAGGATTAATTCTAATCGACTACCTGCAGCTGATTGAAGGAACTGGACGAGAAAATCGGCAACAAGAAGTTTCGGAAATTTCCCGACAATTGAAAAAGCTGGCCAAAGAATTGAAAGTACCAATCATTGCTTTATCACAGCTTTCCCGTGGTGTTGAGCAACGTCAAGATAAGCGACCAGTACTAAGTGATATCCGGGAATCTGGTTCGATTGAACAGGATGCGGATATTGTGGCTTTCCTGTATCGTGATGACTACTATGAACGTGAAGGTGACGAGGAAGAGGATATGAGCGCCAATCGTAATGTGATTGAGGTTATTATTGAAAAAAACCGGAGTGGAGCTCGTGGTACTGTGGAACTGCTGTTTATCAAAGAATACAATAAATTTTCGTCGCTTTCACCAAGAGATGAATTTTAAAGCACCTGTCGAAAAACAGGTGCTTTATTTTTTATGTTCTTCTAATTCGTTAGATAAATTATCCAATTCGGACTGCTTTTGTGAAAGGACTTTTTGATCTTCACGAATCATAGCTTTAATCTCTGATTTGGTTGGTTTAAAAAGAGTGTTAATCCCAACTGCTATCGTAGTGCCAATAAAGGTATCAATGATTCGACTGAGAGCAAAACCAAAGGATTCACCATAAGAAACGCTGAGTGAAATGAGTATAGTGGCTGATATGGCCGCAACTATTCCACTGTGCTCATGCAGCAACTCGCAAATCAGTACCACCAAAACAATGAAAAATGGCAGTAAAAAAATTTCGATATCGAAATTTGCATGATCAATTTCGGTAATAAAAAAATAGAGAAGAGCCATTCCCCCTCCAATTATATTACCAGCGATGGTGTTTCTTCCTGTTTTAATTGTAGCATGCAAATCGCTAGACATTAAAGGAGCCACTGCGGATAATGAGGCCACAATAGGAGCACCACGATCGCTAAAATGAAAGATAATAATACATAAGGCAACAGACACTGCAATTTTTACTGCTCGAATCAAGGTATATTTATGAATAGTTTTCATGGTTATCCTCCTCCACTATTATTGTGACAAGGTTAAGAAAAATTGGCAAGTAAAGCCCTTTATCTGGAAAAATGTTCGTGATTTGGCGATAAATAATAAAATAGAAATTTTAATATTCGAATTTACATTGAAAAATACCCCGTTTATTGGTACAATGGTTCAGGATTAAAAAAATTAAAACGAGGTGTTCAGATGTCATCTGTAGTAGTGGTAGGCACGCAATGGGGCGATGAAGGAAAAGGAAAGATTACTGATTTCTTAAGTGAAAATGCTGAAGTCATTGCTCGCTATCAAGGTGGAGACAACGCAGGACATACCATCAAATTTGATAATGAAACATACAAATTACACTTGATTCCTTCTGGTATTTTCTACAAAGAAAAAATTAGCGTAATCGGTAATGGTGTGGTAGTCAATCCAAAATCTTTGGTTGAGGAATTGGCTTATTTACATGAACGAGGAGTTACAACGGAAAATTTACGTATTTCTGACCGTGCTCATGTGATTTTGCCTTACCATATCAAGTTGGATCAATTGCAAGAGGATGCTAAGGGCGAGAATAAGATTGGTACAACCATTAAAGGTATCGGGCCAGCGTACATGGATAAAGCTGCTCGTGTGGGGATTCGAATCGCTGATCTTTTAGATAAAGAGATTTTTGAGGATCGCTTAACCATTAACTTAGAAGAGAAAAACCGCCAGTTTGTGAAAATGTTTGATTCTGAACCAATCGATTTTGATTCTATTTTTGAAGAGTACTATGAATATGGTCAACAAATTAAACAATATGTAACGGATACTTCGGTTATCCTGAATGATGCACTTGATCAAGGCAAACGCGTCCTTTTTGAAGGGGCACAAGGGGTTATGCTAGATATTGATCAAGGAACCTATCCATTTGTTACTTCATCTAATCCCGTGGCCGGTGGTGTAACCATAGGAAGCGGTGTTGGACCAGCAAAAATTGATAAAGTCGTGGGTGTATGCAAAGCTTATACTTCTCGTGTAGGTGATGGACCGTTCCCGACTGAATTATTTGACGAAGTTGGGGGACAAATCCGTGAGGTCGGCCGTGAGTACGGGACAACGACTGGACGACCTAGACGTGTCGGCTGGTTCGATTCAGTTGTTATGCGTCATTCGAAACGAGTTTCAGGAATTACTAATCTATCTTTGAATTCAATCGATGTTTTGAGCGGATTGGAAACTGTAAAGATTTGTACAGCATACGAACTGGATGGTGAATTAATTTATCATTATCCTGCAAGCTTGAAGGAATTGAATCGCTGCAAACCCGTCTATGAAGAGTTGCCAGGCTGGAGCGAAGATATTACAGGCTGCCGCGATTTGGCTGAATTGCCAGAGAACGCTCGCAATTATGTTCGTCGTGTTTCAGAATTAGTTGGTGTTCGTATTTCTACGTTCTCTGTGGGACCAGATCGTACACAAACCAATATTCTTGAGAGTGTTTGGGCGCAAATTTAAGGGTTCTATTGGAACAAACAACTAGTTATTTAGTATAATAAAACTTACTAAAGGTGTTAGGAGGATAAATAATGTATCAGATTCTAACCGATTCCTGTTGTGATGTTCCTTATAAGTTATTGAAGGAATTAAATGTTGATTTTATTTCAATGTATATTGATGTTAATGGACAAGAGATCGCTGATGACTTAGGTAAAAGTTTTGATATCAATGCCTTTTATCAGGAAATTGCAGAAGGTGCATTGCCTACAACCTCTCAGGTAAATGTAGGAAGGTATACTGAATTTTTTAAACAGTATGCACAGCAGAATATTCCAGTTTTGTATGTTTGCTTTTCATCAGGATTGAGCGGTTCTTATCAAAGTGCTCTACAGGCTGTTGAAATTGTTAAAGAAGATTTTCCTGAAGCTGAAATTCATGTGTTTGATTCCTTGGCTGCCAGTGGTGGTGAAGGTCTGATGGTATATGAAGCTGCTCAGAAGCAGCAGGAAGGCCTGTCTCTAGCAGAATTATTAGCTTGGCTTGAAAAAAATCGTCTGACTTATCAGCATTGGGTAACCGTAAATGATTTAAATCATTTACAACGGGGAGGAAGACTTTCCAAAACTAGTGCAGCAATTGGCGGCTTGATGAATATCAAACCAATTATTGACGTGGATACACAAGGCAAACTGCGAACGCTGGAAAAAATTCGAGGACGCAAAAAAGCTTTGCAGCACATTGCTGACAAAATTGTTGAGAATACAGGTACTCCCAATGAGCAGGTTATTTTCATCAATTCCAGTGGTGATTATGATAGTGCTAAGGAAGTGAAACGGCGAATTGAAGAGCAAATTCAGCCTAAAGCAATTGAAATTTTTCCATTGGGTCCAACAATTACCAGCCATACTGGTCTAGGGTGTATCGTTGCATTCACTAGAGGGCCGCTTCGACAATAGTTAATAACTTTGGCTTCACAAATGTCTTGATTACTCAAGAATTTGTGAAGCTTTTTCTACGTTTGAAAATTCGCGAACGATTCGGCTGATTTGATTGCGATAATTACTTTGCAGTAGATTGTCGCGTTGAACTAAAGAAATCAAAAAATCTGGCTGCGGCTGATCTTCAATCGGTATGCTAATTAAATGATCATCGGTATTAATCGCTAATTCAACTAAAAAACCAATTCCCACTTGTTCTCGGATCATCCCTTTCAGAATATTCAAATTACTGCTTTGGTAGATAATTTTTGGTTCAAAATGTGCTTGCTGACTGAATTTTTCAAAAGCGACTGGGTGGACATAGTGTTCATTCAATAGAACAAAAGACTCGTGTTCCAATTCGCTAAAGGCAACACTTTTGCGCTGAGCTAACGGATGCTCAGGACTAACGATAATTGTGAAATTCTTTTTAATCAGCAATTCGCTGTAAAGCTCGGGATCACGAATCGGTTCGGTGGAACCTAGCAGGGCCATGTCAATTTTTCCTCGTTTCAGCAACATATATAAATCCTTCGATCCGCCATCAATTAAATTCACATGTTCCATCAAATCATTTTTGAAGAGAAAGGATGAAAGCTTAGGAAAGTAATAATTGCCAATAATCGGCGGTAAACCAAATGCTACTGTTTCCTCTTTCAACCGATCAATTTCTCGAATCGCTACAGAGAGTTCCTTTAACATATTGCTGACATGTTTCGATAAAACCATTCCAGCTTTAGTAATGATTATGGAGCGGTGGGATTGATCTCGCAGGATTAATTCTGTACCTAGTTCCTTTTCTAATCGTTTAACGGCATAGGTGACTGTTGGCTGACTTACATGGAATGCTTTAGCAACTTTGGTAAAGCTTTTGTCATGGACTAAACGTTGGAAGTATTCTAAGTCTTTAAGATTCATCGTAAACTCCTTTAGTCATATAAATATTATTTATCATAATCCTAATTTTTGACTATGACAAGTCAGAGGGTGTACCTTGTTAATGTAATCAATAAAGATGCCGCTTCGAATCAGTCAATTCGTTTTTGAGCAAGAATTGAAACGACACAGGATACAAACTACAAGGAGGAATTCAGTTATGAAAGGGATCGAAATTTTAAACAACCCATTTTTGAATAAAGGAACGGCCTTTACCAAAGAAGAAAGAAAACAATATAGTCTAGAAGGTATGCTGCCTTCACAAGTTCAAACACTAGAACAACAATCTGTACAAGCATATGGCCAATATTTGAGCAAAACTACTGATCTTGAAAAACGTATTTTCTTGATGAATATTTTCAATACAAACCGTACCTTGTTCTACAAATTAATGAGTCAACACGTGGTTGAATTTATGCCAATTGTATATGATCCAACAGTGGCAGATTCAATTGAACAATACAATGAATTGTTTGTAGAACCTCAAGATGCTGCGTTCTTATCTATCGATGATCCAGAAGCAATTAAAGCAAGCTTGCAAAATGCAGCAGCTGGACGGGATATTCGTTTGATCGTTGCTACGGATGCAGAAGGTATTTTAGGTATTGGCGATTGGGGCGTTAACGGGGTTGACATCGCAATTGGTAAATTGATGGTCTATACTGCTGCTGCTGGGATTGACCCATCACAAGTATTGCCGGTATCAATTGATGCGGGTACTAATAACCAAGAATTAATTAATGATCCATTGTACCTAGGCAACCGCCATGAACGTGTAAGAGGCGACCGTTACTATGATTTCATTGATCAATTTGTGAATGCAACTCAAGAATTATTCCCTAAAGTATTGCTGCACTGGGAAGACTTCGGTCGTTCAAATGCTGCGAATATTTTGGAAAAATATGAAGATAAAATTACTACCTTCAACGATGATATCCAAGGAACAGGTATCGTGGTATTAGCCGGTGTGCTGGGTGCCTTGAATATTTCAGGTGAAGATTTAACTAAGCAAACCGTCATGACCTTTGGTGCTGGTACTGCGGGTGTGGGTATTGCGAACCAATTACTAGATGAAATGACTCGTCAGGGCTTATCAGAAGAAGAAGCTCGGAAACAATTCTACATGGTAGATAAACAAGGTGTTTTGTTTGAAGATACGGAAGAATTGACTAACGGACAAAAACCATTTACTCATCAACGTAGTGAATTTGCCAATGCAGATGAACTAACTAATTTAGCAGCAGCAGTTAAAGCTATCCATCCAACGATCATCATTGGAACCTCAACACAACCAGGTGCTTTTACTGAAGAAATCGTGAAAGAAATTGCGGCTCATACTGAACGCCCAATTATTTTCCCATTGTCTAACCCAACTAAATTGGCTGAAGCAACTGCAGAAGATTTGATTCATTGGACGGATGGTAAAGTCTTAGTTGGTACTGGTATCCCAGCAGCTGATGTAGAATACAACGGCGTAACTTACCAAATTGGTCAAGCCAACAATGCGTTAATGTATCCAGGCTTAGGACTTGGGATCATCGCTTCTACTGCATCTCGTTTAACCGGTGAAGTACTATCACAAGCTAGTCATGCGTTAGGTGGAATTGTTGATACGACAAAACTAGGCGCTGCAGTCTTGCCTCCAGTATCTAAGTTAACGGAGTTCTCACAAACAATTGCTGAAGTGGTAGGTCAAAGTATCTTGGATCAAAAATTAAATAAAGAAGAAATCAAAGACATTAAACAAGCAGTCGAAGACATGAAATGGTACCCAGAATACCACTCACTAGACGCTGAATAATCATTAAGAGGGGGAACCAAAGATGATCTTCTTTCAATCGATTCAAAGCGTTATTAGTATCATTCTGATGATTGCTTTGGGGTATATCTTGAAGGGCCAGGGATGGTTTGACGAAAAGTTTAGCGGAAGTATTTCATCCTTAATTACGAAGGTTGCTTTACCAGCTTCGATTTTCGTTTCAGTTTTGAAAAATTTGACAAAGGGAACATTGTTTCAATTGTCTGGTAGTTTGATTTATCCAGTGGGTGGCGTCGTGATTTCCTATATCATTGCTTATCTATTAGTGAAGATATTGAAGATTCGCCCCGGTCGACGCGGGATTTTTATGAATGCTGTGGTTAATGCCAATACAATCTTTATTGGTCTGCCATTAAACATTGCCTTGTTTGGTGACAAAGCGTTGCCTTACTTCCTGGTATACTATGTAACTAATACAGTATCTACTTGGGCTTTCGGAGTATTCCTAATCTCCAACGATGACCCAACTAAGGTAAAAGGAGAAAACAAAGCCAAGTTAAATTGGAAAAAATTGTTGCCACCGCCATTACTTGGTTTTATTGTTGCCATCATCTTCTTGTTAGTGGGGATTCCAGTACCAACATTTGTTAATTCTACGTTGACTTATGTGGGGAGTATCGTGACACCATTGTCATTGATCTATATTGGGATTGTATTGTATGATGCTGGACTAAAAAGTATTCGCTTCGACCGCGATACTGTGGTAGCTTTACTGGGTCGGTTTGTCTTATCACCAGCAATTTTGATTGGGTTATTGGTTGTCGGTCAAAATGTTTTCGGTGCAAACTTAAATCCATTATTGCAACAAACCTTAATCGTTCAATCGGCTACTCCAATGCTAGCTGTTTTGCCTATCTTGGCTAATGAAGCTCATGGTGACGTTAAATACGCAACCAACTTGGTTACGACAAGTACGCTTCTTTTCGTGATTGTCGTACCAATCTTGATGCAGATTGTACAATTTATTTAACACAAAAAAGGAAAGCTCAAGGCGAGCTTTCCTTTTTTAGTTACCTGTAAACAGGTGTTTTAATTTTTCTTGTACATCTTTGTTTTCCAAGAATTCGTCGTAAGTAGTTTCGCTGCGATCAACTACGCCGTTCTCAGAAATAGCAATGATGCGATTAGCAATTGTTTGAATAAATTGATGGTCATGAGAGGCAAACAGCATTGCACCCTTATAAGCGACCAAGCCTTCATTTAAAGCTGAAATAGATTCCAAGTCTAAATGATTAGTAGGATCATCTAAAACTAAGACGTTGGCTTTAGACAGCATCAGTTTAGACAGCATACAACGAACCTTCTCGCCACCGGAAAGTACATTGACAGGTTTCATTACTTCGTCACCTGAAAACAGCATACGGCCTAGGAAACTGCGCAGGAAGGTATTGTCATCTTCTTCTTTGCTAGCATATTGACGCAACCAATCTAAAATCGGTAATTCACTGTCAAATTCTTTGCTGGTGTCTTTTGGCAGGTAAGCCTGACTGGTAGTGACACCCCAGCGAACCGTACCGGTATCCGGCTTCAGATCACCCATAATTACGCGGAATAAAGTAGTCGTAACAATGTCGTTTTCGGCAATGAAGGCTACTTTGTCTTCGCGATTTAAGATGAAAGAGATATCATCTAGTATTTTCTTGCCATCAATCGTTACACTAACGTTTTCCACCTGCAGCAGGTCGTTTCCGATTTCGCGATCCGGTTTGAATTGCACGAATGGGTAACGGCGAGAAGAAGGCTGAATATCATCCAAAGTGATTTTATCCAACATTTTCTTCCGGGAAGTTGCTTGCTTAGATTTTGATGCATTCGCACTAAAACGGGCAATAAAGTCTTGCAGCTCTTTGATCTTTTCTTCTTTTTTAGCATTTGAGTCAGATTTTAGCCTAGAAGCCAATTGACTGGATTCCAACCAGAAATCATAATTGCCGACATACAGTTTAATTTTTCCAAAATCCAGATCGGCCATATGCGTACACACTTTGTTTAAGAAGTGGCGGTCATGGGAAACAACGATCACGGTATTGTCAAAATTAATCAGGAACTCTTCCAGCCAGTTAATTGATTGGATGTCCAAGCCGTTGGTAGGCTCATCTAACAGCAATACATCTGGTTTGCCGAAGAGTGATTGGGCCAACAGGACTTTAATTTTTTGGCCGGCAGTTAATTCACTCATTTTTTGCTGATGCAGTTCTTCCGGAATATTCAGTCCCTGGAGCAATACTGCAGCTTCAGGTTCTGCTTCCCAGCCACCTAGCTCAGCAAATTCACCTTCTAGTTCAGCTGCTCGGATACCATCTTCATCTGAAAAATCTTCCTTCATATAGACAGCATCTTTTTCTTTCATTACTTGATACAAACGTTCGTGGCCCATAATGACTGTTTCAATGACTGGAACATCTTCATAGTCAAAGTGATTTTGCTTTAACACAGCTAAGCGCTCGTTAGGGCCTAGAATGATTGAACCAGTGGACGGTTGGATTTCACCAGACAAAATCTTTAAGAAGGTCGATTTGCCGGCACCGTTCGCACCGATCAATCCGTAACAGTTGCCAGGGGTAAATTTAATATTTACGTCATCAAATAGTTTACGGTCAGAAAAATGTAAACTAACATCACTTACAGTAATCAATAGTATTCCTCGCTTTTCTTTATTGGCGTAAGCCTCTTTTGCATTATAACGAGGGGTTAAGGAAGTTTCAAGTTAATAACTGTTAATTTACTTGTGTTTTAAAATACGTTAGACTTAGATGGGAAGGAGTGAGGGTGAAATGATTGGGATAATTGTCGTTGCGCATGATCATTTAGCAGAAGGTTTGGTAGAGACAGCACAAGCAATTATGGGACAACAACAGTACGTAGATACCATCGCTGTGGAGGCTCAAGCAAAAAATCTCCAAGAGGTGTTTAATTATAAAGCGAAACAAATGCTAAAGGAAGTCGATGAAATTGTTTGGCTGGTGGACATCTTTGGTGGTACACCATTTCGCCATTCAAGCCAATGTGTTGTCAACAATGAGAACCAGCATTTAGTAACCGGTATGAATCTCCCCATGCTGCTGCAGGCGTTAACTAATCGAAATCTGCCAGCTAAAATTCTGACTAAGCAGTTAGAAGATGAAAGTAAGGAAGCAATTCGACGGATGTAAAAGCTTTGGCTGTTCGCCAAGGCTTTTTTGCTGCATATAATCAAAAAAACATGCATTTATTTTTCTATAAAGGAAAAGTAAAAGGCATGTTTTTTTATAGAAGTAAAAGGCTGATAAAAAAGAAAATACGCCCTAACTATTCGATCACTACTGATTATTAAAATTGCTTATTCGAGCATAAAAGAGTATATAGATAGAAAAAATAAAATAAATAGCGTTTACAAGCTCGTTATCGCGTGATATACTCATTTACGAGTAGAAATGAGTTTTATATCGTGCTCGAATATGAGGAGGTCGAACGATGACTGTGTTGCTTGAATCGAGAGTCTTAAGTTTAGTCAAGCCTGAAGTGATTGAAGAGGTTACGAAGGAAAGAGAAGTGAAAAAGGGCTGGGTGGCAATTGAGCCGACCTACGCTAGTATCTGCCATGCGGATTTGAGATATTTTGCCGGCTTGCGGCGACCAGAGGCATTAGCTAAGAAATTGCCAATGGCTTTATTGCATGAAGGAATTGGTGTGGTAAAGGAATCAGGTTCACCAGATTTCAAAAAAGGTGATCGGGTTGTGGTAGTGCCGAATATTCCTGGTACAGTTCTTCATTCAGAAGTGAAACAAAAAGCGAATGTTCCGCCAAACTATTCTAAAGGTAATGCTTTTTTAGGCAGCGGCTATGATGGAATGGCTCAAAGTATCTTAGTTCACCCAGCAGAGTGTCTGGTTCGGATACCTGATGAAATTCCAGCAGAAATTGCTGTGCTCTCTGAATTATCTTCTGTTTCTCACCACGCAATTAGTCATGTGAAGGACAAGTTGGTAAAAGAGGACACTCGAGTTGCCCTATTTGGAGATGGCCCCGTGGGTTACTTCACAGCGGTTATGTTGAGATATTTATATTGTGTTAAAGCAGATCGTTTCATGGTGTTTGGTGCTGCGGAAGATAAGCTGGCAAACTTTGATTTTGCCCGAACAGCCAATGTTTTAACCTATGATTTTGAGAACGAGCCAGAGAAATTTGATGTGGTGATTGAGTGTACCGGGGGGCGTTTTAGTGAGAGTGCCATTAATCAGGCGATTATGATTGCTGATTCGTTAGCAGATATCATTATTATGGGTGTAACCGAGGAATTGGTTCCGATTAATACCCGTGACATTTTAGAAAAAGGAATTACTATTCATGGCAGTAGTCGTTCATCAACGGTAGATTTTGCGGCGGTAGTTGAAGGCATGAGAAATGCGGACTATCGGGAAGCCTTGCGAAAAATTTTACCACAAAAAATTAAAGAGGTTTCTAATGGTGAGGATTTCCGCCAGTTGATGGAGAAATTTGTTGAAAATCCAGGATGGAATAAGACAGTCATGCATTTTAATTGGTAGACATAAAAAGAAAGGCGGGAAACGATGGCAGGAATTCTATTAGTCACACATGGAGAAATGGCCAACGGTATTATGGACAGTCTGTCACTCATCATGGGTGAACAGGAAAATTATTTGACCATGGGCTTAAAGCATGGCGATGACATTGGCGAATTCAACGAACAAATTCAAAAGGGAATTGTTCAATTAGATCAAGGCAATGGGGTACTAGTACTGGTGGATCTTTTTTCTGCCAGTCCATATAATCAGGCAGCGATGTGTTACAGTCAGCTGCAAGGAGCACATCAATATCGCTTGATTTCTGGTGTGAATCTGCCCATGGTGGTGGAGGCTTTCAATCAGCGCTTGATTGGTTCAGATCTGGAAACGATGTACCAAGCAGCGATGCAAACGGGACAAGAGGGCATCAAAGAGTTTTTTGAAGAAATGGAAAAAATCAATCAGAGGAGCGTTTAAAAATGGGAGAAATTGTATTAGCAAGAATCGATGATCGTTTAATTCATGGACAGGTAATGACGGCCTGGCTGCAGTTTACCGGCGGCAATCATATTGTGATCGTAGATGATGCCACAGCAGGCGATGAATTTACGAAATCAATTATGTCGATGGCTGTTCCAAACGGCATCAAGCTATCTATTTTAGGAATTGCTGACGGATCAGCATTATTAAAGAATGTTCCAGATAATGAAAAAATTATTATTTTAGCTAAAGAGCCACAAACGTATTTACAACTTATCGAAAATGGTGTGGAGCTGAATGAAGTTATTATCGGCGGTATGGGTGCTAGAAAAGACCGCAAAAGCTTCTACAAAAATATTTCAGCTACTGAAGAAGAAAAAGAAACCTTTAGAAAAATCGTTGCAAACGGTGTCAAAATGAAAATTCATGTAATTCCAGATCAAGGTTCACAAGCAATTGATAATCTATTATAAGAAGGAAGTGGAAAAATGAAAATCAACTTAGTTCAGGCGATTTTAATTGGGGTTGTTTATTATTTGGGTATTAATGGAACACCTTGGCTTTCGCTTGTGGGTACGCATGGTTGGATGCGGCCTTTAGTAAATGGAACGGTTGTTGGACTTATTTTAGGCGATCCAGTTCAAGGGTGTATCATTGGAGCGGCAATTAATCTGCCGTATTTAGCTTTTATCTCTGCCGGCGGAACAGTAGCAATGGACCCGGCTTTGGCAGGAACACTGGGAACCGCTTTGGCAATGGCTGCTAATGTTGAACCCTCTGTAGCAACAACACTTGCTGTGCCGTTAGGTTTGTTGGGTACGTTGGTATGGGTAGCTCATATGACTGTCGATATTACATTCGTCCACATGGCGGATAAAGCAGCAGAAGAAGGAAAAATTGATCGAATCAACTGGCTGCATATTGTTCCACCGCAATTGTTCTTAGTATTAATTACTGTAGTACCTGTTGCTGCAGCCGCGTATTTAGGTGCAGATGCAGTAGAAGGTGTTGTTGATGCTTTAGGTGGTAAACCATTAGCTGTCTTATCAGCAATTGGCGGAATCTTACCAGCTCTAGGGATTGCCATGAACCTGCGGGCAATGAATGGTAAAGGAACTTTGTTGTTCTTTGTACTCGGCTTTATGTTAGCTGTTTATTCAGGCTTACCATCTGTTCCAATTGCCATTTTCGCTTTAGTAATTGGCTATGTATTTACTGAGTTGTATCTAAAAGATAAAAATGGAGGTATGGCTTGATGGAACAAACTACAGTTGAACAACCAAAATTACTTTCTAAAAAGGATGTTGTAAAAGCCTTTTGGCGTTGGACCTTTTTCTCTCATGCCAACTATAACTATGAACGTTTGCAGGCGACAGGGGTCGTTCATGCTTTTAGCCCTATTCTGAAAAAGCTGTATGGCAAAGACGAAGATGAAATGAAAGCTGCGTTAGATCGTCACATGCAATTCTTTAATACAGAGCCTTCCTTTGGCGGACCAGTTTTATCAATGGTTATTGCCATGGAAGAAGAGCGGGCAAGTGGTGCGGATATCAGTGACCAAACCATCAACGGCTTGAAAACAGGCTTGATGGGACCCTTAGCTGGGATTGGTGATACCTTATGGCAAGGTACTTTGATTCCCATTTTACTTTCCTTCACTTTACCTTTTGGAGCACAAGGAAATATCTTCATGGGCCCAGTTCTTTTCTTCGCCTTGCATTGGATCATTATGACCGTACTGGCTTACTTCCTATGGATTCAAGGCTATGAACAAGGAAAAGAAGGGATTCAGAAACTAATGGCTGGCGGACGATTGTCCTATATCATGACCCTTTCGCAAACCTTGGGAGCCATCGTAATTGGCTCATTAGCAGCCAACTTTGTTAAAATTGCTACACCATTGCAGGTTCATTTGAGCGGCAAAGAATCTTTATCCATTCAAACAGATGTATTGGACAGTCTAGTAAAGGGAATCTTGCCTTTAGGTGTAACTCTGTTGACTTACTATCTGTTAAAGGTTAAAAAGTTTACACCAACGAAGGTTTTAGTGATTCAAATTATTGGCGGAGCTATCTTAGCAGCGCTAGGCTTAGTGGTTAACTCTCTTTAATCTTAATATTTAGTTATCAATGAGCAGTAACAAAGGGAATCGTAGGAACAAGCGACTTTAACCGATTCGTTGCACATTCCTCCTTAGTATCAGCGAAGAAGCTAACATGCGAATAGTTAAAACTACTGGAGTCGGCAGATTTTTATCTGTCGGCTTTATTTGTTTAGTAGTCTAGAGAGTGCTTACGAAACGTCTGACTATTTTCGTTTATTTCTTTTTCGATTCTTTTTCCCTTTGCTGCCTTTACTGGCCTTTCTTACGGCCTTTTCCACCTCAAGATTACGGTCATTTTTCGA
The DNA here is from genome assembly GCF_050498925.1 of Enterococcus sp. AZ163. Classification (NCBI taxonomy): domain Bacteria; kingdom Bacillati; phylum Bacillota; class Bacilli; order Lactobacillales; family Enterococcaceae; genus Enterococcus; species Enterococcus sp. AZ163. The sequence goes on along the minus strand of NZ_JBIPAO010000001.1, from coordinate 795,652 downwards.
CTGGTTGTTGAGAAAATTGTCGTTTTTTAATTTTTTCATTCGATCCATTGGTTGTTTTACTGGCTTATTCTTCAGTTTAATTGGATCATTTTCTTGTGCTTGTTCCTCAACCGGATATTGACGGATGTCGTTTGGTGAAGACTCATTTCTTTTTTTATTCGATCCGGTAGATTTGACCAGTGTATCAATATTACTAAGGATATTTTCTGATTTTTCTGGAGCAGTTTTTTTAGATTTGTGCTGAAAATCTTCATCATTTCGAATATCAAAATCACGAGAACGTTCATCAATGGCAAAATCTAGCCAAACCACTTTGGTAAACTGACGCAAGCCATCTTTTTGAAAAACAGTCAACTCACCTAAGATGTTTAGAAGAGCCATATGTTTTTTAGGCGAATGCAGACAGACGACATTGCTCAAGCTCCAATTGTGCATCTTACCTGTTTCATCCAAGAAGGAGGCCTTCAAATTCCGCTTTCTATCGACTGCTTGCTCGCCAGAAATCAAAGCCGGACGTAAAGGCTCTATGAGCAAGCGAGCTTCTTCGGTAAGCTGGTCAAATTCTTGTTGGTTTTTGTATAGGTGATTGATGACAGTAGTCCATTCTTCTTCTGTTTCAAAATAGTCTTGGAAGTAAATACATAAATGACGAACGGAGGCAGGAACTTTGCCAGTTAAAAATAATTCACGAATTTGTTTTTTCGCAATAAAGGATAGATTAAGAGGACTAAAAGCGTTGCGTATCATGATCGCAACGGCATATTGAATAAATTCAGCGGTTTTGTTTGTTTCAAATAAAAAACTTTCTAACCGTTTTGTGAGCGTATCGTGTTTTTTTAGAGTGAAAACCTGTCTCTTTCCGAAAGGTTGTGCTAGTTTGGTCATATGTGATTTTTCTGTCATGTGTACATCTCCTTATGATTGTTCAATGAATTTACTTTTCAGTGTATTGAATAATTGATCGAATAATTCATTTGCTTAATCGATCGTAAGCGCTTTGATGATTAATTTTATTAAATAATACCGTAAATAAACCAGTTTTTCAATAATTTATTTTATTTAATAATTGTTCTATTTTGTTGTGAATATAAAAATTGCTATGATTGTTAAAATATTTTAATAGCTGAATAGCCAAGTATTTTTTCGGATAAAACCTAGTAAGATGCTTGTAACTAGAAAAAAGCGAAATATAAATGTCGTTATTTTAAGAAATTAATTTTGGGATTTTGAATTAAAATATTGTTTCGTTGAAGAGAATTTTTTTGTTTTGACTGGTGGAATATTGGGCTAATTTGTGCAGAATTTATATGAGAGGAGTGTCGGGAGGAAAAGGAGCAACATGAAAACAATAAAAGTATTAATTTTTCGAGAAATTAATTTTATAATACAAAAAACCTGGCCAGTTTAACTAGCCAGGTTTGATTATTCTATTGTTCCCGCAAGAGTTCACTTAAAGCAGGCATATCGTGAACTTGATATTTTTCTTGGAAAGCTTGGATTTCTTCTGCTGAAAATTTATCAGGATCCAGCTGTAATTCCTCTACTGGCAAGGGACGAGCATTTTTGATTTTTACATCGATAACGACAGGTCGTTTACTGTCTTTAGCTGCATCAAAGGCATGTTGCAATTGACTGTATTCAGTAACGGTAAAACCGTCAGCTCCCATAGCTTCAGCAGCTTTGCCAAAGTCAGCGCCACCCAAGAAAACACCAAATTTCTTTTGTTCTGTATCCTCTTGTTCCGCTTCAATAAAACCAAATGATTCATTGGAGAAGACCACGTTAATGATTGGTAGCTCGTATTTTACTTGGGTCATAATGTCTTGCATCACCATTGCAAAACCACCATCACCACTAAAAGTAAAGACTTGGCGTTCTGGAAAGCTTAATTTTGCTGCAATCCCGCCAGGTACACCATTACCCATGGTAGCGAACCAGCCTGAAGTAGTGTGTAATTGTTTACCTGTCGTTTCTAAATGACGAATAGCGTTAATGGTAGTATTGCCAACATCTGTAACGAATACAGCATCTTCTTCCGCAATTCGGTTAATCTCTTTAAAGACGGGTTCTGGACGCAAAGGCGTTTGTTCATCAGTATAGAAACTTCTGCGCCAGTTGTGCCAATTTTGACTGTTGGTTTGATTGGCTTCTAACCAATGGTCAGCTGGGCGACTCTGGCCCAGTTCCACCATTCTGCGCAAAGCAGTGTTTGCATCACCTAAAATGGCTACATCTGTATGATGGCGACGACCTAACTTAGCCATATCGATATCCACTTGAATGAATTTAGCTTCTGGGTTAAAGAAGGAAGCTGCAAATGGAAAATCACTGCCGACGAAAACAATTAAATCGGCCACAGCCAAAGCTTCATTTGCTGGCTTAGTGGCTACACGAGCCGCAAAACCTAAAAAATTTTCATAAGTATCAGGAATGATCCCTTTGGCTAAAACAGCTGCTGCAACCGGCATAGAGAAATGTTCAGCAAAGGCTTTGATTTCTTCAAAACCGCCGCGGGTTCCTTGACCCACATAAAGAACAGGTTGTTTCGCCGCTTCAATAAGAGGAATAGCAGCTTGTAAATCTTCCTCTGCTGGCATAATAACTCCTGTGCGATGATTCTTAGCAGTTGCGATTTCTTGTTCTTCAATTTCGGCAAAGCCAAAATCAACAGGAATAGTTACAACTGCAACTCCTTTATGTTCATAAGCTGCCTTAATTGCTTCATCGACTAAATGAGGCAAGCTTTCAGGAGTCATCGCAGTCCGGTTGTAAATGCTGACATCAGCAAACATCGGATTTTCGTTTAATTCTTGAAAAACGTCATAGTTCATAACAGTAGACGCAACTTGACCTAGTAAGGCAACTACGGGAACATGATCCATTTTCGCATCATATAGACCGTTGATTAGATGGCTTGCTCCAGGACCAGCTGAACCGAATACGGCACCCACTTTACCTGTCAATTTTGCATCTGCAGCAGCAGCCAGTGCGCCAACTTCTTCGTGGCGAACTTGAATATATTTGACACTTTCTTTTTCTTTGTATAAGGCATCCATAGTTGAGTTGAAAGAACCGCCAGGGATTCCATAAATATGATCGACACCCCAAGCTTCGAACACTTTGACCATTGCAGTAGCAGCATTAATTTTTGTCATGATTCTCACTCGCTTTCATAATAACTAACAAGACAAGTATAACGCTTTTAACAAAACCAACCAAAGAATGTGTTTGGCCAAAGCCTTAATTTGAGGGCAGGTTTATCTTGTGATAAACTGAAAGGGCATAAAAACGCTCTAGGAGGTTACTATGACAGAATGGTTGGTGTCTTTGTCTGCTTGGCAGCAGGCATTGGTTGGGACATTGTTTACTTGGGGAATGACTGCTTTAGGGGCAGCCATGGTTTTTTTCTTTAAAAATATTAATCGTAATGTGCTAAATACCATGTTGGGTTTTGCTTCAGGTGTCATGATTGCGGCCAGTTTTTGGTCGTTACTAGATCCGGCGATTGAAGCGGCTGAGGAGAATGGCTCGATTCCTTGGCTAGTAGTGAGCGTTGGCTTTGGCCTAGGCGGTCTTTTTTTATACATTGCTGATAAAACGATTCCACACATGCACTTTGGTCCAAATAAGGAAAAAGAAGGCTTACCCAGCCACTTGAAACGGACAATTTTGCTCGTATTTTCGATTACCTTACATAATATTCCAGAAGGATTAGCAGTTGGCGTAGCCTTCGGCGCAGCCAGCGAGGCAGCTAATCCAACAGCAGCAGTTTTGGCTGCTATCTCTGTATCTTTAGGGATTGGTATTCAAAATTTTCCCGAAGGTGCAGCAGTTTCCATCCCCTTGCGGCAAGAGGGGCTGAGCCGTTGGAAATCCTTTGTTTATGGACAGGCTTCAGGGATTGTCGAGCCGATTGCAGCAGTGATTGGCGCACTTTTAGTGATGCGGGTTCAGCCGTTACTGCCTTATGCACTCGCTTTTGCAGCAGGGGCAATGATCTATGTTGTTATTGAAGAGTTGATTCCGGAAGCGCAGGCGACAACAGACAGTAAACATCATTTTGGAGTTTTTGGAGCAATGTCAGGCTTTATTATTATGATGATTTTGGATGTTGCATTAGGTTAAACAGGAATGACCCTTATTTTATAAATGTTCTTGTTTAGCAAGGATATCAAGAATAGAAAGTTCTTTACTTCTTAAGAAAGCAGGGTGTTTCTTAATTATTATCGGATAATTTCTTGAAAATGTTCATCTTTTGTTGCAATAGATCACGGGAAGTGTTATGATAACTCTTGTAATACTTTTGATATGTGACTATTTGTTTATCTATAATTTTTTGATACAACACTTCTTTCTACACATCATTTTTTATTACAAATAAACACACTTGATGTGTATTTGGAGGTACTTAATATGAATAACGGTACAGTAAAATGGTTTAACGCAGACAAAGGTTTTGGATTTATCACTAGCGAAGATGGAAATGACGTATTTGCTCATTTTTCAGCTATCCAAGGCGACGGCTTCAAAACTTTAGAAGAAGGCCAAGCAGTTTCTTTCGACATTGAAGAAGGACAACGTGGACCTCAAGCAACTAACATTGTTAAAGCTTAATCACTTATAACAGTCAAGAGTATAGGCAGAATGCCTGTACTCTTTTTTTGTTTTTTAAAACCAGTTTAACTATATGTAAACGGCGACCTTTAAACATCTTGTGTATTCACTACGCTTTTGATTGAAAAATACTGGTTTAATATCTGTAAGAATGATGTGAATAAATAGGAGATGCGTTATAATCTATTTAATAAGACTTTCACATGCAAGGTTCTTTCCCTGTTTTTAAAGACCTGCAGCCTCGAATAAGCAAAATTCCTTTTTTACATAATCGATTTTAATGTTTTCTGCTATACATAAATGGACTTACAGAGCGTTGTCTAGCCGAGACAATTGTCTGTCAGAGTAAAACTACTTCTAATATAGATAGGAGCAAAGAGCCTTGAAAACATTGTTGTCAAACTCCGCAAATCGTCAGGTATTGATTATTGAACAGCTTAAATATTCCGATGAATGGGTACCTGTTAAGCAGATCGTAGAAAGTATCGATGCCAGTCCGAAAACAATTATTAGAGACTGTGAAGATATCGAAGAACGCTGGGGACATATTGTTAGTATCCAGAGAAGTGCTTCTTCCGCTCTTCATCTAACGGAGAAAAAAGGACATACAGTATCGGAAATCTTTTCTGAAATGATTCAAGAATCAGTAGCTTTCCAACTATTGGAGAAGATCATTTTTTTTCCTGGAAAAAGTCGTCTAGAATTACAGGAAGAGCTGTTTATCAGTTCAGCTAATTTGTACCGCCAGATTATCAAAATGAATGAAGTGCTTGCTTCGTTTGGTGTGTATATTGATCGGACCAAGGTTTGTTTAACAGGAGAAAATGAGATTCAAACGCGCATTTTTTTAGCTATTTATTTTTCAGAAGCCTATGATTACAATAATTGGCCGTTTCCAATGGTTGAACGAGCAAAGGTGGAACAGCTGGTTGAGAAGATGACCTCCATCTACCCACAAGAATTGAGTCTGCCTTTTCTGATTGGCGCAACCATCTTGAGACAAAATCAAGGGTTTGTGGTTTCTGATTCGCACATGAAAAAGAAGGAATACCACTTGGATGTTTATCATTTTTTTCTCCTGAATATCCAAGAAGTCCTACCAGAATTGGTTCAAAAGGAGTTGTATTTAGACTTTGCCAGCACTATTTTATGGCGTGATTTTTCATGGGATAATCGAGAAGAGGAGCTTCGGATTGAAAAGTTCTGTAAAGAGTCAATCCAACTGGTAGCTGAGGTATTAAATTTAAAAAATTCAGAAGCCAATCAGCAAAAGTGTATCTATGTGCTCAAAAGTTTTTATTGTTTGTTCAAAACTTATCCGCACAAGAATTATTTGATTTATAATCGTTGCTGGAGCGCCAGTAAAACGATCCATAAACGTTTTGCTGTATTCAACAAAGTATTGGAAAAAAATTTAAGAGATCTTGAAACCCATACGAAGATTCCCTGGTATTCCGTCTATTATGTATTTATTCTTTTTGAATTATTTATCGCTTGGGAAAACCTCCCTCAACAGCTTTATGCCTTGAGACAACCGGTTTCAGTTGAAATAGCTAGTAATCGTGGACTGGATCATGCACATTTACTCGGCTATTGTGTGGAGCGAAATTTGAACGATAAAGTACTGGTGAATATTAACCCTACGCTGATTAAGAGTGAAATAAGAGAGAGTCATCACGCTGATTTTGATCTTTGTGTAACGAATTTTTTGGCAAAAAGTGTCCCTAAGGAAAAATTGTTTATTGTAGAGGATATTCCTTCGGCTAAAAATTTAACCTCTTTGCAAGACTTAATTGAGAAGCATCGAATGGAAATGGTAATTGAACAACTCGCTTATCTAGAATAACAACGAAAAGAAGCCAACTCACCTGTTCCTGTTTTTAGGTGGGTTGACTTCTTTTTTTAAGGATATGTTAAAGTGTGTCTGTCTCGGGATTTTTAAGATCTGCGCCGATTACTGCGCTTAGTTAACCAGTTAACAATAAAATATGCAATTGCTAAAGGAATCCCAATGCGAAAGACTAAAGACAATACTCCAGAAATCAGTGGGCCGATAATTTGCAATGCCAGACTAGCGACTAGAAAAAAGCCGATGACCATTAAAATACGTACAGGAGTTGAATATGTTTTCATAAGTTCTTCCTTCTTCCTTTGTGTTCTTGATTATGCACAAAGTATAACAAAGGTTTTTATTGAAAACGTCCAACTTAAGACGTATTTATCGATTGGCTATTAGTAGGAGAAATTTATGGGAACGAAGCTATCCTAAGACAGATAAATATGCTAGAGTGTTAATTGAATGAATAAATGATGAGGTGAAAAGTATGTTAGAGGCAATCATTTTTGATATGGATGGGGTATTGGTAGATTCTGAATATACCTATTTTGAAAGTAAATCGACGATCTTAGAGGAAGCTGGGCATCCGGTAGAAGAGAGTTATCATTATCAGTTCATGGGAACAACCGGTGAATACATGTGGCAAAAGATGAAGGAAGAGTTCTCTTTGCCGTTAACTGCGAGTGACTACGTTGGAAAAATGAATCAATTGCGTGAAAAAATGGTTGCGACGGATGGCGTACGTCCGATTGAGGGAGCACCAGCCTTTGTTAAAAGACTGCATGAAGCAGGGTTACCTCTGGGTGTAGCCTCTTCATCGACTTTAAAGGAAATCAAAACCAACCTGCAAGCTTTAGGAATCGCGGACTGCTTCCAAATCGTTATGAGCAGCGAAGAAGTTCCAAATTCCAAACCAGCTCCTGATGTCTATTTAGAAGTTGCTCATCGCATGGGCGTAGAACCGAATAATTGTTTGGGAATTGAAGATACTAAAAATGGCAGTACAGCGGTTCACCGGGCAGGAATGGTCTGTCTAGGCTTCCACAATCCGATCTATCCGAAGCAGGACTTGCAAAAAGCGGATCGAATTGTTGAAACCTTTGAAGGACTAGATCGGGAAGCTTTGGAAAAAATCTATCAGGAAGTAAAAGGGGAGAAAGATGCAGGCAGTCATTAATCAGCAGGAATTTATTACCGAGGGCGGCTGTAATGCTTGTGGGTTTCAAAGCTGCGTCACGTACACGCTGCGATTAGAAAACGAAAAGACTCTTTTATTGGATGAGTACGACAATCCTTCGTTGATTACAGCATTAGCTCTGGAAAATGGCTGGCGGCAAGAGTATGTAACAATAGGTATTGGTGAGGATGTTTTGGTTTTCAAAAAGTCGGATCAGCAGGTTGAGGTTCATGAGACAGGCTCCATGATCACCTATCAAAAGGCTGGACACCGCTGTTCGATTCCGAAATGTGCAGCAGTTAAAGAAGAAGGATTTCAACAGGTGAATCAAGTGCTGCTGGAAATCTTCTCACTGGAAGCTTATGAATTTTTAGAAGCAGTCAACTAGAAAAGGCCGAAACCTTTGACGAATAATCAAGGGTTTCGGCCTTATTTTTGTGTCTTCAGTTTATCTTTGCAAATCTTCCCAAGTCCAGTCAGTTACATCAATTAGGTCTTTTCCTTCCGCTCGGATGTAATCATGATGACGTTGCAAAATTTCATCCATTTCTTCTGAGAAGTCGGCAGCTTTTTCGCCATAAGCGGCATTAGCTGCGGCTTGTGCTAAGTGGAAACGGTCCATTTCGCTGTAAACGCGCATGTCAAATGGTGTAGTAATGTCACCATTTTCACGATAGCCATGAATATACAAATGATGATTATGACGATCAAAGAAGAAATCACGAATCATGTTTTCATAGCCATGGAAAGCAAAGACGATCGGTTTATCCTTAGTAAACAAGTCATCGAATTCTTCATCACTTAACCCACGAGGGTCATTATCAGGATGACGCAATTTCAAAATGTCGACCACATTGATAAAACGAATCTTCATTTCTGGATAATGCTTATTTAGAATGCTGACAGCAGCTAAAGCTTCCAGATTTGGTTCAGTTCCGGCAGCAGCAATAACGATGTCTGGTTCGCTGTCACCGTCTGTGCTGGCCCAGTCAATTACTTTTAAGCCTTTATCCACTAATTCCTCTGCTTCTTCAACCGAATAGAACTGAGGACGCGGATGCTTACTAGAAACGATTAAGTTAATCACTTGTTCTTCCTGCAAGGCTTTATCCATCACTGCCATTAAAGTATTGGCATCAGCAGGCAAATATTCACGAATAAATTCGGGCTTTTTCTCAGCCAAGTGAGACAAAACACCCGGATCTTGGTGAGTGTAGCCATTATGGTCTTGCTGGAAGACCGTGGATGTTGAAATCAGATTCAAAGATGGATAATGCTTACGCCAAGGCTGATCGCTGGCTTTGCGCATCCATTTGAAATGCTGCGTCAGCATGGAATCTACTACCCGCAGGAAGGATTCGTAGCTGGCGAAGAATCCGTGACGACCAGTTAATACGTAGCCTTCCAAGAAACCTTCGGCCTGATGTTCTGATAATTGACCATCAATTACCCGACCAACAGAAGACTGCCATTCGTCTGAGCTCAACTTAGGTTCCAGCCATTGACGATTGGTTACTTCAAACACTTTGTTCAAGCGGTTGGATTTGGTTTCGTCTGGTCCAAAAATTCGGAAGTTGTCAGGGTTGTTTTTTATGATATCCCTAGCGTGACCACCGAAGACGATCATATCTTGTGCTGTAACAGCACCTGGATGTGAAGTATCTACAGCTAATGCACGCCAATCTGGCATATTCAAAGGCTTAGGATCAATTCCGCCATTGGTAATGGGATTGCTGGACATCCGTTTGATTCCCTTTGGTGAAATTTCACGAATTGAATCTATCACTGTTCCATTTTCATCAAACAATTCTTCTGGATGGTAAGATTTCAACCATTTAACCAGTTTATCGGCATGTTCCATGTGATCGGCATCTACCGGAATAGGTACTTGATGGGCCCGGAAGGTACCTTCAATTTTTTCGCCATCCCAGCTTTCAGGACCGGTCCAGCCTTTTGGTGTCCGGAAAATGATGACCGGCCATTGCGGCATGGTTGCATCTTCAGCTTTACCTTGACGAGCTTTTGTTTGAATCGCCTTAATTTCTTCAATTACTTTATCCAAGGTTTCCGCCATGATTGGATGAACCTTCTCAGGATCGGTTCCTTCAACAAAATAAGGTTTCCAGCCCATTCCCTCAAAGTATTTCACTAAGTCTTCGTTGCTTTTACGGGAAAGAATGGTAGGATTAGAAATTTTTCCGCCATTTAGATAAAGAATGGGTAAAACAGCCCCATCATTGACCGGGTTAATGAATACATTAGAAAACCAACTGCCAGCTAATGGGCCAGTTTCTGATTCGCCATCCCCGACAACAGTTGCTGCAATGACATCAGGATTATCTAAGATCGCTCCGGTTGCATGAGAGATTGAGTAGCCTAATTCGCCGCCTTCATGAATAGAACCCGGTGTTTCCGGTGCTGCATGAGAGGCAATCCCACCAGGAAATGAGAACATTTTAAATAAGCGTTTTAAGCCGGCTTCGTCTTGAGTAACTTCGGGATAAATTTCAGAATAGCTGCCATCTAAGTAAGAGTTAGAGACCATTACTTGGCCGCCATGTCCGGGACCTTCAATGTAGAACATGTTCAAATCATACTTATTAATGACCCGATTTAAATGAGCATAAATGAAGTTTTGGCCGGCAATGGTGCCCCAGTGTCCGATTGGATGAGCTTTAATGTCTTCTTTTTGAATGGAGCGCTTTAATAAAGGATTATCCTTTAAATAAATTTGGGCGACAGAAATATAATTGGCCGCACGCCACCAAGCGTTGAGTCGGTCGAGATATTCTTTGGAATCTACGTTTACTGTCATGAGTAAAAGCTCCTTTTTTAGTATTTTTTACTATAATATAGCCACTTTCACTATAGCGCGATCGCAAAAAAATGTAAAACAATCAGTCTCTTATTGCAGCATAGTATAGTTAAATAATGAGACTGTTTCATGGAAAAAATAGGAAGTCAGAGTACCAAGTTGCATAAAGGGTTGCCAAAAAAGTATATTGAAGAGATCAGCAGCTCTGATTTAGTCGATTTGTTTATAAAAGAACAAACAGATGGCAAAGGAGGCTAAGGATAAAGGTCTCATGTTGCATAAAAAACACTGAATCTTTTGGGAACAACGCTGGTAGCAATGTAAGCGATTTTATAATAAATTGTAATTGTGAGAGGGATGGCTATGAACTTAGAAAAACGAACGAATCAAATTTTTATGGAACTCATCAATAATCCACAGCTGGCTAGTAAAGCGCTGTGTGAGAAGTTTGATCTTTCCCGTGGACAATTGAATTACGCATTAAAGAAAATCAATGATTCGCTGCAAGATGAAAAATTAGCAGAGATCAAGCGAACGAAGAATGGTCGCTTTATTATTCCAAATGAGACGTTGTCCTATTTTAAAGGTGGTGATGAAACGCTGGGAGAACCACAGGAGAATTATGTGTTTTCCGGCAAGGAACGTGTCTATCTAATTGAATTGATGCTTATAAGTAAAGAAGATTATCTCTCGCTGAATCATTTTATTGATGACTTGCAGGTAAGCCGCAACACGATTTTGCGCGATTTAAAAGAAACCAATCAGGACGTCACACGGCATGATTTAGCCTTAAAGTACACGCGGCAAAAAGGCTACTTCATCGACGGAGATGAATGGAACAAAAGGCAGTTGTTATCGGATGTTTTAGGTCACTTGGCTGAGATGTATAACGGCATTAATTTCATCATTCAGTTTGCTAATCTGGAGGTAGAAATGATTGAAACCTTTCGCAAAAGGGTGGAGATGATTGAACAGGATTTAGAGGTTCGTTTCACTGATGAGCGTTTGAAGATTTTGCCGCTGCTGATCATTTTACTGATTCGACGAGCGCAAAAGGGCAAGATGATTTCCTACAGCTTTAAGGTGAATTATCGGGAGCTGGCAGATACGAAGGAATACTTGGCTGCTGACCGGGTAGTATGGGATGTAGATGGCTTAAGTGAGAACGAACGAGTGTATCTTACAATGCTGCTTTTAACGACAAATCTTTCCCGGGGCGACATCCTTTCTTTAAAGGAAATCAACAAGATGAAGGAAGCGTTGGAAGGGGTCATCGCCAACTTTGAAAAAATTGCTGGCGTGAGCTTAGAAGATAAGGAAAAACTGCTGGACCGTCTGCTGGTTCATATGCGGCCAGCCTATTATCGGATTAAGTATCATTTGAACCTGCAAACGAAATATTATCAGGAAAATAAGGATGCCAATTTATTTTCCCTGGTATATCTAGTTAAGGAAGCCAGTGGACCGTTAGAGGAGTTCTTTGGTCAGAAAATTCCAGATGCTGAACTATTCTTTATCTCCTTGTTTATCGGCAGTCACATTGTAGAAAGTACGAAAATTATTCATCCAGAAAATCGTAAAAAAGGTATTATCGTATGTCCCAATGGAGTCTCGATTGCTGTTCTATTGGAAAATACGTTGCGAAACTTGTTGCCGGAAATTGATTTTGTCGCTTTGATGTCGGCCCGAGAATTCTATCAGCAAGATTATGAGGTGGACTTCATTTTCTCAGCCGTCCCTTTAAAAACGGAGAAAAAGGTATTTGTCGTCAACAGCTTTTTAACCGAACCAGAGAAAAAGCAGCTGCGGGAACGGGTGCTGCGATCAACGGCTGCGATTCAGCCAGGAGTGGTCACTCCTGAGAAGGTGTTATCGATGGTGAAAAAATATGCGACTGTTACAGATGAAGATCAGCTGTATAGCGAATTGCTGAATTTATTCACCCCAAAGGAATCGAAAATACTGACGAAAAAAAAGCCGCATTTAATTGATTTATTGAAAGGTGAAACAATTCGAATTTTCGAAGAACCAACCGAATGGCTGACAGTTTTGGATGAACTGGCAGTACCTTTAGAAAAACACAAAGTAATCACCAAGAATTATATTGAAGCCTTGAAAAAAGAAATGCCAACCTTGCCAGCGTACACAGTTTTACGTAACCGCATCGTATTGCCACATACGGTTCCAGAGGCTGGCGCAATCGGTGTAGGTATCAGTTTAGGTATCTTGAAGCATGCACTGATCGCAGATGACGGCAGCCGAATCAAGACAGTTGTACTGTTGGGATCAAATGATAAGGATGAACACATTGATCTGATTTTTGAATTAATGAGCTTGGCAGGGGCAAAACAACTTGATCAACTTGAACAAGCTAAGAATGAAAAAGAAGTACGGGAAGCTTTAGCGAGCTTCAATAAAGATTATTGGAGGTAATGAAATGACGGCGGAAACCAAACTAAGCGGGTATTTGAAAACACCCCTGATTTTTGTACAGGAAGTTTACGATTCGCGGGATGAACTGTTGGAACAGGTTTCTCAGCGAGCACTTAATCTAGGGTGGGTTCGAGAAGACTTTCTGTCACGGATTAAAGAAAGAGAGGAGACCTTTCCAACAGGTATTCAGCTGCAAAATCTAGGTGCAGCGATCCCTCATACGGATTCGGAATGTGTCTTGAAGGAGTTTGTGGCAGTAGTAACCAATGAACGTCCGGTTGTTTTTAACAGCATGGAGGATAAAGAGGTGCAGGTAAAGGCGGATATTGTGTTTGTCTTAGGACTGAATCAGCCTCATGCACAATTGGAAATGCTGCAGTCGTTAATGGGGCTCTTACAAAATGAAACCCTGTTGTCAGAAATGTTATTGGCGTCAAACGAAGTATCACTATTGGAAGTCATTCAAAAAAATAATTTATAGGATAGGGGAAAATACAATGAAAAGAAAAGTAAAAGTATTAGTCGCATGTGGAGCAGGAATTGCAACATCAACAGTAGTTATGAAAAAGGTAGAGGACTTGTTTGCCCGCAATCAGATCCCGGTAGAAATTATGCAAATTAAAATCGCGGAAGCATCAGCAAAACAGGATGAAGCGGATATTTTGATCTCAACAACGATGCTGCCAACGGAATACAAGATTCCAGCGATCAAAGCGATGGCCTTCTTAACTGGCATTAACACGGAAAAAGTTGAGAATGAAATTTTGGAAGCTGTGAATTCATTAGATTAATAGGGTAATAGCTGAAGGTAAATAGGAATGATTTTTACTGAAGAATTATTCCTTAATATATTTAAGGAGGATTTAATTGAATGGATAGCTTAACAAACGTTGTACAAAGTATTTTGAACATGGGTTCAAGTGTTGTGCTGCCGATTATCATGTTTATTGTGGGGATTGTCTTTCGAGTTCCACTGAAAAAAGCCATTATTTCAGGTCTTACGGTTGGTATTGGGATGATTGGGATTAACTTAGTCATTAATTTATTAACAACAAGTGTTGGTCCTGCAGCACAGGCAATGGTTGAACGGTTTGGGCTAAACTTAACAATCATCGACGCAGGCTGGCCAACAGTCGCAGCTGGTACTTGGGCGCAACCAATCGCAGCTGTGATGATTCCAATTATTTTGATAGTGAACCTGATCATGTTAGCAATGAACTGGACAAAGACACTGAATATCGATATTTGGAACTATTGGCACATGAGTGCGGCTGCAGCAACCGGTTACATTGTAACAAATAATTTTCTTTTTGGCATCATCTGCGGCATTATTTATACCGTATTTGTGCAAATTATTGCTGATAAGACTGCACCAAAAATGCAAGAATACTACGGATTAGAAGGTGTCAGCTTACCAACCGGATCAGCTCAGGGCTATGCAGTTTTGGCGATTCCCATCGGATGGCTGATTGATCGTATTCCAGGAATCAACAAATTAGATGTTAAGCCAGAAACAATTCAAAAACGTTTTGGTATTTTCGGCGAACCAATGATTATGGGAATTATTATCGGGGTATTTTTAGGTTTGCTGGGTGGTTATGATATTGCTGGGATTCTTCAAATTGGGATGACCATGGGTGGTGTGATGTTCCTGATGCCGCGGATGGTGAAAATCTTGATGGAAGGATTAATTCCAATTCAAGAAAGTGCTCAAAAAATGTTGCAAAGTCGTTATGGCGATCGGGAAATTTACTTAGGAATGGATGCGGCTTTAGCAACAGGCTCTCCAGCTGCATTATCAACAGGACTGTTGATGGTGCCAATCACGTTGTTCTTAGCGGTTATTTTGCCAGGAAACCGCGTATTACCGTTTGGTGACTTGGCAACGATTCCTTTCTTTGCGGCCTTGGTTGTACCTAGTCGTAAAGGGAACATTTTGCACTCGGTTTTATCTCTAACTGTCGTAATTGCACTTGCGCTATTGATGGCGACTGACTTTGCCCCAACCTTAACGACGATGGCCGAAGGGATTGTTGAATTCCCAGAAGGTGCTGCTCAAATCAGTAATTTGGATACCGGCGGAAATATCTTGAACTGGATTTTCTTAAAATTGGCACAGTTAGTCAACTCAATCATGTAGGAGGGTTTTATAGTAATGAATAAAATGATGAAAGGTGTCTCAAAGCAGGCACCTGGTTACGATCAAATGGCATTTATCGACTTAGAAATACCAGAAGCAACTGCTGACAAGGTATTGATCAAAGTTGCGTACACCGGCATTTGTGGATCAGATATCCATACCTTTAAAGGTGAATACAAAAATCCAACAACTCCAGTTGTCTTGGGACATGAATTTTCCGGACAAGTCGTTGCAGTGGGTAATCAAGTAAAAAAGGTAAAAGTGGGAGATCGCGTAACCAGTGAAACGACTTTTACTGTCTGCAACGAATGCGACTATTGTAAGGAAAAACAATACAATCTGTGTCCCCACCGTAAAGGGATCGGTACGCAGCAAAATGGCAGCATGGCTAATTATGTTTTAGCTAGAGAAGAAAGCATTCATTTACTGCCGGATGAATTGAGTTATGAGGGGGCGGCTATGAGTGAACCGCTAGCTTGCTGCGTCCATGCCATGTATCAAAAAAGCCGTTTGGAATTGCAGGATAAAATTATCATTATGGGCCCTGGCCCAATCGGTTTATTCCTGTTGCAAATCGCTAAAGATATCGGTGCCTTCGTCATCATGACGGGGATTACCAAAGATGCGCATCGACTTGAGCTGGCAAAAAAAATGGGGGCTGATGTCGTTGTCGATACAATGAAAGAAAATCTAGCCGAGGTTGTTGAGGAAGTCACTGATGGCTATGGTGTTGATAAGGTTTATGATGCTTCAGGAGCCTTGCCGGCTGTTAATGCCAGTTTACCGCTGATGCGCAAGCAAGGAATTTTCGTTCAAGTCGGTCTATTCAGAGATAAAATGAATGAACTGGATTTAGAAACAATTATTCAACGAGAAATTGAGTATGTGGGCAGCCGCTCACAAAATCCTTACGACTGGCCGATTGCGATTCATCTGTTAGCCAAAGGAGCTATCCATATCGATGAAATGATTACTAAAAAATATCCGTTGGAAGAATGGCGTACCGCCTTTGATAAAGTCATGGAGGGCAATGAGATCAAGGTTATGATCGAGTCCAATCCGGATGAGTTTTAAGTAAAATAAGAAGATGATTCAAAATGCCGCCGGGTGTTTTGGGTCATCTTTTTTTGTGAAAATGAGTGTAAAATCAATCAGCTGATCGGTGATTAAATTGAATGATACCGTTTACTAAAATTGGATTTAAGGTTAGACTAGTTGGAAAATGACTTAGGCAGGTGAGTTTAAATGGAATTAGATAATCGCAATGTACAGCTGCTGCAGCTGATTTCTTCCAGTGTACAGATTACGTCCAAAGAGCTGATGGAGAAAAATAAGTTAACTCGGAATCAATTGGATTATTCGATTAAGAAAATCAATGAGTTTTTGAAGGACAATACCTATGAACCGATTATTCGTTCCCGCAAAGGCCATTTTGTGGTTGATGCTAAAGTGGTGGATGATTTTTCTGGTCTAGCGAATAGTGAGAGCCGCTTAAAGGCAACGGAAAGCAGTTTTTTAGATGAAGAATATCGACTGTTAGTGATTTTACTGCTGGTTTTTTCGTCAGATTATTTATCGTTGTATCATTTTTCCGACACATTGGAGGTCAGCAAAAATACGATTGTTTCAGATATTAAGAAGCTGAAGGAATTTTTAGGTAAGCACCGAATTACGATCGAGTATTCTCGTAAAAAAGGATATTATTTTAAGGGAAATGAAGAAATTATTCGCGGTGTGATTCTCTCTATCACAGATAAGGTGATGGAGTCAATTTACAATACGGTGATTTTCCATAAGTATTTGCTGATTTCGGAACAGGAAATTGAAGAAAAACGCAAGTTGATCCGTATGATTGAATCGGAACTGCAGGTACATTATACGGACAACCGGATTCAGACCGCGCCGTATTTTTTGAATTTGCTGACAAAGCGTGTGCGAAATGGACACTTATTGGATCAGCGCTTTGGATCCATTGCTAGAGAGGTAATGGATACTAAGGAGTATGCAGCCATCGTAAAGGTACTGGCTGGGCGCTATGAATTGCCAAAAAGTTACAGTGAGCACTTGTATTTGTGTCTATTTATTCTTTCTTTAAAGGTTACTGATTTAAGCAATATGTTTTCGTTAAACACGGATGCGTTGCGCAGCCATATAACAGATTTTATCGAATTGTTGGAAAAAAATATTGTAATTCAGCTAAATGATAAAGCACAATTGATTGAAAATCTAGCGTTGCATCTGGCACCGGCCTATTATCGGATTAAATATGGTTTGACTAGTGACTATACGATAACAGATTTTGTGAAGACTCAGTTGGATCCTTTATTTTTTATGGTGAAAACTTCAATCGCACCATTAGAGGAATTTTTCCAAGAACGGATTCCTAACGATGAGGTTTATTTAATCACCATGTTTGTGGGAGCTTACATGCAAAAGGAAAAGCCGATTAACGAAAGTAAAACAACGGTTAATGCGATGGTTGTTTGTCCGAATGGTATTATCAGTTCGAAGCTTTTGGAGAATACGTTGGATAATTGGTTTCCTATGATCCGTTTTCTACCAGCTTGCTCAATTCGAGAATTCTACCAACAAGAGAATGAATTGGATGTTCAGTTGATCTTTTCCACGACACCATTGACAACAGAATTGCCGGTGATTGTGGTGGGGAATGACTTATCGACTATGAATAAGAATTTGATCGTCAACGAAGTGATTCAGTTGATTTACAAAATTGACAGCTACAAGCTGCAACCGGATTATACCTTGGCAATTGTTAAGAAGTATGTTGAGCTGTCGCCGGAAATTGAAGAACGAATTCGTAAAGAGCTGCTGATATCCTACAACTCAATCTTCCAAATTCAGGATCAGGAAGTGCTGACAAACCAGAACAAACTACACCTTAGTGATGTTATAACATCGGAAAGTATCGTTTTGCTAGATGGCGAGGAAAGCTGGGAAAGTGTCTTACAGAAAACGACCCAAAACCTAATTGATCGTGATATTGTGGAGCCTCGCTACTTAACGAGTTTACGGGAGCAGTTTCCGGTAGTTGCGCCGAATATTTTACTGGGAAATAGTATCGTTATTCCTCATACTGTTCCAGAAAACGGTACGAAAAGCTTAGGTATGTGCTTTACCAAGGTCAAGCAGGGTTTTCAAAGTGAGGATCAGTGTTTCTATTATGTAGTGGTTATCTCAGCAGTTGATAGAAAGCAGCATATTCAGCCAATGATGGAGCTTTTGAAGATAGCCAGTGATAAAAAAATGCTAGAAAAATTGGCAGCCGCTGACAATAAAGCAGAAATTTTGGCTGTTGTTTCCGCTGTAAAAAAATAGGAAAGCCTCCTCTGAGAACAAAAAATTAGAGGAGCTTTCCTATTTTTTACTAGAATAATCTTTGTTAAATCAACGTTTTCAGCAATTCATACAAGTAATGCTGAATTTGTTGAGTAAAAAGTAATTCCAAAACAAATTCAAAAGAAACCGTTTCCGTGCTATCTTTTCATTAGCAAGACAAGTAAGGAGGAGATAGCGTGCTAAAAAAAGAACTTTTATTTTATAAACTGGTCCCTGATGATTACGAAACACTGGTTCGTTTTCTTGGGGGGAGAATGGAGGAGCTGGGATATGTAAAGGCTAGTTATGTACCCGCAGTCGTTGAGAGGGAAAAAGAATTTCCTACGGGATTAAGCATGGGGAATTATGGAATTGCCATTCCTCATACGGATCGAGAGCATGTGAATCAATCAGTATTGGCGATTGCAACCTTGAAGAAACCGATATATGTCTGCTCTATGATCGATCCAACCAAGGAAGTGGAAGTATCGTTGGTGATCCTGATGGCAGTGGAAGATCCTGATGGTCAGGTAAAAATGCTTAGCAAGCTAATGGGTCTTTTCCAAGACGTGGAGACCCTGAAACAATTGGAGCAATCCAACTCATGTGAAGAAATGTATCGTATTTTATCAAAATTAGAATTAGAAGTCGTTTAAAACAGACAGGAGGAAAAATAATGAAACAGTACAATGTATTATCCGTTTGCGGATCAGGCACAGTCACATCATCAATGGTGGCAGAAAAATTAAGAGAAGCGTTAGAAGAGAAAGGTTATCGTATCACGACAACTGAAGCACGACCAACCGAAGCATTGCAGCTGGCTCAAGGCGGAACCTTTGATTTTATTACCTACACTAGCCCATTACCAGAAGGAGAATATGGTGTCCCCGTGGTTAATGCGATTGGTTTTCTAACTGGCTTTGGCGATGAAGAATTTCTAGAAGAAATTGACGGTGTTTTAGCAGAGCTAGATAAGCAGTAACAGGCATAGGGGGAGACAAAAATGAAGCACTACAAAGTCTTATCGGTGTGTGGATCAGGTACAGTTACTTCGTCAATGGTTGCAGAGAAGCTGCGGGAATCGTCAGAAGAAATGGGATATTTCATTACAACAATGGAAGCACGGCCAACTGAAGCGCTGCAATTAGCTCAAGGAGGAATGTTTGATTTTATCACCTATACCAGTCCATTGCCAGAAGGAGATTATGGAGTGCCAATAGTGAATGCCATGGGATTTTTAACTGGCTTTGTTGATGAATTTTTGGAGGAAGTAGCAGGAGTTCTGGCAGAGTTGGAAAAAAATAAAAACGCGTAAAGGAGTAGTGAGATGTTAGAAACGTTAAAAAATGTGTTTGATACGTTTGGTTCGGCGGTATTTGTACCAGTCATGATTTTTGTTGTTGCAAAGGTTTTGAAGGTTAAAACACAAAAAGCCTTCCTGTCTGGTTTATACGCTGGTGTCGGATTGATGGGCTTTACATTGATTTTGAACTCATATACACCGATTATTTCAGAAGTTGTTCAGCAAATGGTGGATCAGACGGGAATTAATTTACCTGCCTTTGATGTCGGCTGGCAAGCAACCGCATTAGTCGCTTATTCAACAGAAGCGGGCATGATTTACTTAGTGATTGCTTTGGTCTTACAAACCGTTTTATTCTTGGTGAAATGGACCAACGTATTCCAACCATCGGATTTATGGAATAACTATTCTTACATGGTTTGGGGCTCAATGGTTTATCTGGCCACTCGCAACATGATTTTAGCTGTTGGTTTGATGTGTTTACTAAATATGTATAGCCTGCTTCTATCAGAAATGCTGGCGCGAAGATGGTCAACCTATTATAACTATCCTAATTGCACCATCATTGCAATGCACAATATTGAACCAGGTATTTTCGCCTTAATCATGGACCCGGTTTGGAATATGATTGGTTTACACAAGGTACGAATGAATCCGCAAGGGCTGCAAAAGAAACTTGGTTTTTTGGGAGAACCCATTTCGTTAGGTTTGTTTTTAGGGTTATTCTTAGGAATTTTAGGAAATTTCAGCCAATTAGGCAGTTTAGAATCTTGGGGCCAAATTACACAGGTAGGAATTGCTACAAGTGCAGTAATGGCAATTTTTCCGAAAGTAGCGGGAATCTTTGCGCAAGCCTTTAACCCAATTTCACAGGCTGCCAGCAAAAATGTTCGCGGTAACAATAAGGAACGTGAATGGTACCTTGGAGTGAATGATGCAACTGGTTATGGGGAACCAGCGACCTTGATTTCTGGAATTATTTTAATCCCAATTATGGTAGCCTTGGCGATGATTTTACCAGGCAATCAAACCTTGCCAGTAGTTGATTTATTAGCAATTCCGTACATGGTTCAGGCGTTAGTTTGTTTAACTAACGGAAATATTGCAAAAACCTTATTGAATGGTGCTATTTGGTTCAGCTTAGGTTTGTACATGTGTACCTATACAGCACCAATGTTTACAGAAATTGCTCAGACAGTTGGAGTTACTTTACCAGCGGGTGCATTGATGGTAACCAGCTTCAATATTTTAGGAAAACCGATTTTTGGCTTGATTTTCTTAGCGTTCTTAAGTCAAAATCCAATCTTCATTGGTTTAACCATTGTGGCATACTTTGTTGTTTACTTCTTGTTCCGTAAAAATAAGGAAGCTTTTTACGATTACCTTGAACGGGCAGCAGCAAAAAATAATGGGGAACAACCTTCAGGTGAAACAAAAGTAGCATAGGAGATGAAAGCATGGCAAAGCAAATGGAGGCAAGTGTTTTAGTGGCACCAGGAATTTTGGAATATAAAAAAGTGGGAGTTCCAGCCATTAGCGAGAATGAAGTCTTAATTAAAGTAGCTTACGCGGGAATCTGTGGGTCAGATGTGCCCCGCGCAAACTTAGAAAACGGTGCAAGAATATACCCAATCATTTTAGGTCATGAATTTAGCGGTACGGTTGATAAAGTGGGATCAAACGTAACAAAAATCAAGATCGGCGATAAGGTAGCCGTTGCACCATTAATCCCAGATCCTAATTCTGAATATACAAAAGAAGGAAATTATGGGCTTAGTGATAATTATAACATAATTGGTACTGGGAGTAATGGAGCTTTCAGCGAATACGTAGCGGTGCCTGAAGATCATGCAGTAGTCATGCCTGAGGAATTAGATTTACTTTCAGCAGCTGGTGTGGAGCCGGCGACAATCAGCTGGCATGCTTTGCGTCGTGCACAGATTGAGGTAGGAGACATTGTAGCTGTTTTAGGTTGTGGACCGATCGGCCAGTTTGCTATTCAAATTGCTAAAATATTTGGTGCGAAAACCGTGATTGCTGTGGATATTTTTGATGACAAATTAACTTTGGCCAAAGAATTGGGTGCAGATATTACAATCAACAGTAAATCGATTGATTTAGAGCAAGTCATCAAAGAACTAACTGGACTAGGTGTTGACGTAGTGATTGAGACTGCCGGCAGCAAGTTCACGCAAAAACAGTCATTGCTGATTACCCGCAAACATGGTCGGATTGTCTTTGTGGGCATTTCTCATCAGGATTTGCCGTTGTCAGAGGTAGAAGCAGAGCGAATTATGCGGGCTGAGCTGACAGTTACTGGATCATGGAATTCTTATACGGCCCCTTATCCTGGTCGAGCTTGGGAAGCCACCTTGGATGAAATGTCTAAAGGACGTATCAAATTCAAAGAAATGATTTCACATGAAATCTCTTTAAAAGAGCTGCCGGAAGTATTACCGAAGATGTTCAAACGAGAATTAAACTACAACAAGATTGTGGTAGCTGTTCATCCGGAATAAAAAGGAGTATCGATTATGTTAGAGCAATTAAAAGAAGAAGTTTTTCAAGCAAATTTAGAGCTGCCCAAACACGGGTTGATTAAATATACTTGGGGCAATGTCAGTGCGTTTGATAAAGAAACCGAATATTTTGTAATTAAACCAAGTGGTGTTAGTTACGAAAACATGACGGCTGACGACATGGTAGTAGTAGATTTAGAGAACAATGTAATTGAAGGAAAACTGAACCCTTCATCAGACACCCCAACACATGCTGTATTGTACAAAGCTTTCCCTGAAATTGGTGGAATTGTGCATACCCATTCTACTTGGGCAACAATTTGGGCGCAATCTGGATTGGATTGTCCCGCGATGGGCACCACGCATGCAGATACCTTTTATGGTTCAGTTCCTTGTACCCGTTTGCTAACTCAAGAGGAAATAGATGAGGGCTATGAGCATGAAACCGGCAATGTGATTGTCGAAACCTTCAGTCAGAGAGGCATTCAACCAATGGAGATTCCCGGCGTTTTGCTGCATGGACATGGTCCGTTTACTTGGGGCAAAGATGCCAGCAGTGCGGTAATGAATGCGGTAGTTTTGGATGAGGTATGTAAGCTGAATTTGTTTACTCGTCAATTGAATACCTATGCGGAGAATTTGCCGCAACGAGTTTTAGATAAGCATTATTTACGCAAACACGGTGCGAATGCTTATTACGGTCAGTAAGCAACTGCGAGTAACCAGCTCAAGGAGTTGGTTATTCGTCTTTTAAGATTTTTAATGAATAGGAGGGCTACACATGTTAAGTGAACTGTTTACGTTGATTGGCTTCGCTTTTTTTATCAAAATCTTTTTTGATGGTGCTAAGAAAATTATTATCGGTAGCAATGGAGACATTGTCAAAAACAAGACCTACATTATTCACGGGGTTTTAGGCTTTGCCTTTATTATCGTTAGTCGTCTGCTGCTATTGGTTTTATAGGAGGTAGAAAAAGTGAAAATTCACAATATCTTAACAGCGCCTTTTATTCAAGAAATGTGCGAAGCCACCAATCAGCTGTGGCGTTATGGCTGGGCTGAGCGTAATGGTGGAAATATCAGCTATCGGATACCTGCTGAGGAGGTCCGCTATTACTTGTCTTTGGAGCGAAAATTTCCGGTTACGCCGTTGTCTTTTCAGATTCCTGAACTAGCTGGAGAAATCTTCTTAGTTTCGGGGTCAGGCAAGTATTTTAAAAATGTACAGCATAATTCAGCGGATAGTTTGGCTTTGATCCGTATTTCAGAAAATGGTGATAGCTATGAATTATTGTGGGGGCTGGAAAACGGCGATGTGCCGACAAGTGAACTGGCTTCTCATTTGAAATGCCATCAGGTTCGCCTAGCTCAAGATTCGCAGCACCGAGTCATTTTACATACCCATGCCTCGGCTATTTCAGCGATGACCTTTGTCCATCCTTTAGAGGATCGAGCATTTACTAAAACCTTGTGGCAAATGATTACGGAATGTCTGGTAGTTTTCCCGGATGGAGTCGCTGTTTTGCCGTGGATGGTAGCAGGAACCAATGAACTAGGAGAGGCTTCGGCTGCAAAAATGGTAGATTGCCGTATTGTAGTGTGGCCCCATCATGGCATTATGAGTGCTGGTCAATCGATGGATGATGCTTTTGGGTTAATTGAAACAGCCGAAAAAGCAGCTGGGATCTATTTGAAAATCAGCTCGACTAATCAACCAGTGCTGCAAAAAATCACGGATCAGCAATTATGGGATTTGGCCGAGGCCTTTCAAGTTGTACCAAAGGCGGGTGTGTTGGAGGAAAAGGAGCATGACTAAAATTGTAGTGGTAGGGGATCCCTTTGTACCAGCGGAAAGCTTAGTAAGGGTTGCTCAAAAGTTAGACCTCCAGCGGCCCAGCGAAATCAGTGCTTTTGACTGGTATCCTGAATATTCCCGAGAAGCATTTCGTCAGATTGTTAAACAAATTGAACATGAAGGTCCCAATGAATTTCCATTGCCGGAAGGATTGGTAGATGCGATGAAAACGGCAGAGATTCTGCTGGTTCATATTGCGCCAGTTTCTCAAGTGATGCTGCAGGCAGCCGACAATTTACAATTAATCGGGACCTGTCGTGGTGGATTGGAACACATTGATCTGATTGAATGGGGAAAGCATCCCGACGTACAGCTGATTCACGTCATTCGTAATGCTGAGCCAGTGGCGGATTTTACGATTGGATTGATGTACAGTGTGGTGCGAAATATCGCCCGTTCCTTCAAAGAAGTTCAAAATGGTAACTGGCCGCAACATTTTCCCAATGATCCCTACAAAACCTCGCTGTCTAATTTAACAGTTGGACTGATTGGATTGGGCCACATTGGCAAGCGGGTAGTAAAGAAGCTTAATGGCTTAGGTATTCCAGTGATTGCTTACGATGCCTTCGCTGATCAACAAAAGCTGCAAGCTACTGGATACAATCTTCAGCTGACGGATATCAAAACAGTTTTCCGTCAAGCCGATATCGTGTCCTTACATTTGCGAGTGGTACCAGAGACGATAAACCTGATCGATCAGCAGCTCCTGCAGTTAATGAAGCCTAGCGCTTATTTGATCAATACCGCTCGACCAGATATTTTGAACAAGCAGGACTTTTATGATATTTTGGCAACGAAGAAAATTGCAGGTGCCGGAGTTGATGTTGTATGGGAGGAACCGATTTTCCCCAACGATCCATTGTTAAGCTTAGACAATCTAATTATCACCTCTCACATAGCAGGAGACACGATTGATGCCATCGAACGTTCCCCCGATTTATTGCAGCAGGAGCTGAACCATTACCTGCAAACAGGCAATTCTGAACTAAGTATTCCCCATCAAAATCAATAATCTAGTGAAAAACACCTCTTGATGTCAATAAATATTAAGAGGTGTTTCTTTGACCTCCCCACTCTTTTTTCACAAATTCACGAATTAGTTCACGTTTTTTTATCCATCACAAAAAAAGACCGTATTAATTTTGTGATCAAAGGGTTTTATACTTTGGGTGTATTAGAAATAGGAGGAACGGGCTATGACAGATTGGTTAAACATTGCAGGAAAAAAAGTAATTGTGACTGGTGGTTCGTCAGGAATCGGCGCAAGTATCGTGGCAGAATTGTTGGAGGTTGGGGTACAGGTTGCCAACTTTGACTTAAGAGAAGGCAGACAGCAGCATGAGAATCTTCGCTTTTTCGCCACTGACATTTCATCGAGAGAACAGGTGGAAGCAAATGTAGCGAAAGTAGTGGCAGAATTTGGAACGATTGACGGATTGGTGAACAATGCAGGAATCAATGTTCCAAGATTATTGGTGGATAGTAAACAACCGCATGGTGAGTTTGAATTGTCTGATGGTGTTTTCGATAAGATTTTTGCAATTAATCAAAAAGGCCTCTTCTTAATGAGTCAAGCAGTTGCTAGAATAATGGTAGGAAAGAAACAAGGTGTCATCATCAATATGTCTTCTGAAAGTGGGCTGGAAGGTTCTGAAGGACAGAGTGCCTATGCAGCAACCAAGGCAGCTGTTAACAGCTATACCCGTTCTTGGGCGAAGGAACTAGGAAAGCAAGGGATTCGGGTTGTCGGAATTGCTCCAGGAATCATGGAGGAAACGGGCTTACGAACGATCGAGTATGAAACTGCCCTAGCTTACACTCGCGGAATTACAGTTGATGATTTACGCCAAAACTATAGTAAAACCACTACCATTCCTTTAGGCAGAAGCGGCAAATTAAGTGAAGTAGCAGATTTAGTGTGCTACTACCTATCGGATCGGGCAAGTTATATCACTGGTGTTACAACCAATGTCGCAGGTGGTAAAACAAGAGGTTAAGGTGAAAGCGGGGTAATAAGATGGCGTTGGTGAATCGTTGGTATCAAGTATTGCAGCATTTTATTACTCAGGATCGGCTGACTCTGGAAGAGTTGGAGCTGATTACCGATACAACTTCACAAACAGTCAAAAAGACCATTCAACTGCTAAATGAACAGATGGAGCATGTGGCTAAAATAGTCGAAGCCTCTGGCGTTTATCAGTTAAAGGTGATTGATTCAAAGCAATTTGAGGCAGTCATGAATGGCAGCTTGAAGCAGCAGATGGATTTCAATTCCAGCAGTAAACGCATGGCCGTATTGATTGACTGTTTTATGAAACGACGGGATTACGTGGTAATTGATGATCTGTCTGAATTATTGGGGGTTAGTCGGTCAACAGTAAATAAGGACCTGCGGAATTTGAAACAGCTGCTGCAGGAATTTGATGTTTCGCTGATTGGAACCCCAAATAAGGGTTTGCTGCTGCAAGGGCAGGAAGAGAATTTACGGATGCTGTATTTGTACCATGCCTATGACTACTTGGAATATACCAGCTTAAGTGAAACGATTTTATTACTAATCGAAGAAATAGCCATAACCAAAAAACTGGATTTTCGGACTGCTGGCTTGTGGCAAAAAGTAATTGGTTTAACCTTGGATCGGATTCAAGAGGGGAGAACGTTGCCGGCAGCGGTTCCGTATTACGTAAACTATTTTGCGGAAGATGTGCAGGTTGAAGAGTTGCGGGTGACGATTGAGGAAAGCTACAGTGTCACATTGAGTCAGTTTGAATTTGATTTTCTGTGTTTTCCGTTAACTATTTTCAACAACAATGTGGTAGATGAACAAATAGCAGAAAATCCGATTGTTCGACAACTGTTTCAGACGATGATGGCAGCTATTCATGAAGCAGTAATTATCACAATTGACGAAGACGAGCTATTCAGAAATTTGCGGGCTCATTTTATGTTTTTAGTGAACCGAATTATTTTTCGTGTTCAGGCCTATGATATATTCGGTCATGATTTTCGAAATAAGCATGCTTTTGCTTATGAGCTAGCGGATATCGGAATTCGTTCGTTGGCAGACTTTTTACACAAGCCGCAGCGTACGGCAGAAATTTCCTATCTGGCAATTTATTTTGAATTGGCCTTGAAGGCAGATACTAGCGGGAATTTTAAAGAGATTGCGATTGTCTGCAATACCGGAAAGGGAACGGCTTTAATGCTGAAGCGTCAGCTAGGCAATGTATTGGGCCCTAATATTCGTATTGCTCATTATTCTGAGGAAGAATATCAAACCAAAGATCTAAATCGTTATTTTGCTATATTTACAACGATCCCGTTGAAGGAAACTAAAGTTCCGACGACATTAATTAAGCTGACGGATCTTTTTAATGACAATTGGCTTTTAGGCGAGTGGAAACGAATCATGGCTTCAAAGGCAGCTTCATTCGAAAATGTTCACTTCAGCTTTGCAGCATTAGATAGTCAGAAATCTTATGAAGAGAATCTGTTGACAATGCTAAATCAGCTTGAGCTGGAACGCTGGATTGATGCATCCTTTAAAGAATACATCCTGCAGAAATCGCAGGAGGAATCAGCAGTCATTGAAAATGGGATTGCTTTCCCTCATGGAATTAATAATCAAAGTGATCAGATTATTGCTTTTATTGGTTCGTATCCTGAGAAACCATCCATTGAAGAAATTGAATTAGTCTTTTTAGTCGCCATTCCAGTCAATTTGACGATGGAGGCTGAGGATGAGCTGTTAAGTTTTTACGACACCATTTTTACCATTTCTTCCAGTCCGAACCTGCGCAAAAAGGTGAAGGAAGTTACTTCTAAGGAAGAATACACGCAGTTATTAACGAAAGGAGAAGTCTAAGATGAATATCTTTTTTCTAGGTGCTATTGCTCTTGTTGCTTACATTATTCAGACGTTTTTAGGCTTAAAACAAATAAAAAATTTCAATACCGTATATGGTCGGATGCGCCGAAAAGGCAAGGTGGCTATCGGTAGAAGACCTGGAAAGATTGCTTCAGGAACACTTATTCTGTTTGCGGTAGATGCTGCGGGAAAAATTGGTGAGTCAGAAATGATGCAGGGAACTTCGATCCTAGCGCGATTCAAGCCCAAGATGCAATTTGTTGGACTGGATATCCACGAGCTGGCTGAAGATCATCCTGTTTTATTGAAGGAAAATAAATTGACCCGTCAAGCGGTATTGAATGCGCAAAAAGTTTATTTGGAAGTGGAAAAAGGCAATTATCAAGAAAGTCAGCCAGTCTCACCGGCTATGAATGTGGGGCTGCAATTATCAATGCTAAAACAATCAATTCAAACAAAATTTACTAAAGGGAGTGTCTAAAAATGGATTTTCTAATTAAATTCGCAGAAGGCTTTATGGGTCTTTTTCAAACAGGTGCTGAAACATTTATCAGCTGGATGACAGGAATTGTTCCAGTTGTATTACTTTTGATGGTGGCAATGAATACCTTGATTGCCTTTTTAGGGGAGGAGCGAGTAACGAAAGTAGCGCAAGCTTCTTCTAAAAATCCGTTGACCCGTTACTTAATTTTACCGTTTTTGTCAGCCTTCATGCTGGGAAATCCGATGTCCTTTACCATGGCGCGTTTCTTGCCGGAGTACTATAAACCAAGCTATTATGCTTCTCAAGCACAGTTCTGCCACACTAGTAACGGCGTATTTCCTCATATTAATCCAGGTGAGCTGTTTGTTTGGATGGGGATCGCTCAAGGAATTACAGCACTCGGTCTAAATTCAATGGAACTGGCCATTCGTTACATGCTGGTAGGGATTGTCATGAACTTTATCGGTGGTTGGGTAACAGACTTTACGACAGCCTTTGTTTGTAAGCAGCAAGGTGTTGAATTGAGTAAAGACGTTCGGACAGTAGAGTAGAGGAGGAAAAATGATGACTTACAAAAGTATTAAGATTGTTAAAGGCAACGGTGGGTTTGGCGGACCATTAGTCATTACTCCGACAGAAGAAAAACACAAGTTTATTTACGTAACTGGCGGCGGTGAAAAACCGGCGATTGTTGATAAAATTGCAGAATTAACCGGAATGGAACCAGTCAATGGCTTTAAAACCTCTATTCCTGATGAAGAAATTGCTTTAGCAATTATCGATTGCGGCGGAACCTTGCGCTGCGGGATTTATCCTAAGAAAAACATTCCTACAGTAAATATTGTTCCAACTGGCAAAAGTGGTCCTTTGGCACAATACATTACAGAAGAAATTTATGTTTCAGCAGTTGGTGTAGATCAAATTATGCTGGCAGACGAAGGTGAAGCAGCCGCTGCACCGACAGAAGCACCAAAAGAAGCACCAAAAGAAGAAAAGAAATACAAGTATTCTACTGATAAAAAGATTACCGAACAACGGGCGGAGCAGCAAAGTTTTATTGCTAAAATTGGGATGGGTGCCGGAAAAGTTGTAGCTACCTTTAACCAGTCTGCTCGTGAGGGCGTTCAAACGATGATCAACACGGTCATTCCTTTTATGGCTTTTGTATCCTTGTTGATTGGGATTATCCAAGGCTCCGGAATCGGAACGGTTTTTGCCAACATGATGAAGCCCTTGGCAGGCAATGTAATTGGTCTGATCATTATCGGTTTTATCTGTTCACTGCCATTCCTGTCACCATTGTTAGGACCAGGAGCAGTTATCAGTCAGATTTTAGGAACCTTGATCGGGGTAGAAATTGGGAAAGGAAACATTCCTCCGCAATTAGCGTTACCAGCCTTGTTTGCGATCAATACCCAAAATGCGGCTGACTTTATTCCGGTTGGTTTAGGTTTAGAGGAAGCTGAAGCGGAAACAGTTGAAGTTGGTGTACCCTCTGTCTTGTATTCTCGTTTCTTAAATGGTGTACCGCGGGTTGTTGTAGCTTGGCTGGCAAGTTTTGGTATGTACAGTTAAACTAGTAGGTAAAAGTAGTTGTTGGGAGAGATGATAAAATGATTTTTGAGACGCAAGTGACTAATATTGGACCGGAAGCTGAAATGTTCCAAGCCGAAAACATGTTGATATTTTTCGGCGATGAAGCACCAGATACGCTGGCAGATTACTGCTACAATATAGAGCTAAAGGCTTCAACCGATGAGATTCTTCCGGGTATGACTTTTTCGTTTGATGACCAGGCGTACCAAATCACTGCTGTTGGGGATGTTGTGAAGAAAAACCTAGATGATTTAGGCCACATTACCCTGCGTTTTGATGGGTCAACGGAAGCAGAATTACCAGGCACCCTTTATGTAGAAGCAAAAGAAATGCCGACGATTCAAGTCGGAACGAACATTAGTATTCAGTAAAAAGTGTTGCAAGCTCCCTCAGCTTTGAGACGATTGGCTGAGGATTCGCGAAAACGGATACTTGCTCCACACCTTAAAAAAATACCTTCTTGGAAAAGCTTTGCATTTTTGTTTAAGAAATGTAAGACTTGAACCAAGAAGGTATTTTTTATGAGGAGGAAAGTGCAAAATGAAGGTATTAATCATGCCTGACTCTTTTAAAGGGAGTCTATCGGCACCAGAGGTTGCAGCTGCTGTTCAAAAAGGGTTGACCAGAGTATGGTCAGAGGCAGAATATCTTACGTTACCTGTTGGTGATGGTGGAGAAGGTACCTTGGATGCTCTAATCAGCAGCTTGAATCTAAAGACTGCTGAGATTGAAGTGACGGGGCCATTTGGCGATAAAATTGTGATGCGCTATGGTTTTAAGGGACAGCAAGCCTTTTTTGAAATGGCTGATTTGGTTGGTCTGCCTCAAATACCTGCTGAGCAGCGGTTCCCTTTACGTTTACAGACGAACGGGTTAGGAGAACTATTGGTTTATCTAGTGCAGCAGAACTTTACAGAGATTGGGATTGGTGTGGGGGGAAGTGCCAATGTTGATGGCGGGATTGGCTTTGCTGCTGGACTAGGCTATCGTTTCTTAGATGAAGAGGGCAAAGAGCTATTGCCAATTGGCGAAAATTTGGCTAAGGTTGCCAAAATTGACGACGAGGGTGTTTTTTCTGAGCTAAATCAGGCAACGGTCAAAATTATTAATGATGTAAAGAATCCTCTTTGCGGTGAACAGGGGGCGGCTGCTGTTTTTGGTCCCCAAAAAGGATTGCGGGAAGAAGAAATAAAAGTAACCGATGAAGCCTTGCAGAGCTTTTATCAATTGGCAGCACCAGAAGTCTTGGCGTTGTCAGGGGCTGGTGCTGGCGGTGGTATCGCTGCTGGCGTGGTAGCTTTTGCTCAAGGCCAGATTGTATCAGGGATCGGTTATGTTTTGGATTTGATGGATTTTGAAGAGACCGTAAAGGACGCTGATTTAGTTATCGTTGGTGAGGGTCGTATGGATCAACAAAGTCTTTCTGGTAAAGCGCCGGTAGGAATTGCTCAGCGAGTACCAAAGGAAATTCCGGTGATTGCTCTGTGTGGAAGTGTGGACAAAGGATTGACCAATACTGCAGCGGCTGGGATCACAGCGGCGTTTCCTATTTTGCATCAGCCAGAGGAATTGTCAGCAGCTTTAGCAGATACTGAAGCTAATCTAATTCGAACGGCAGAAAGTGTCGCTAGTTTTTATCAAAAATTAGTTGAAAAATACTAAGCAATCGTTGAAGCGAAGGTTGCAATTCAAAGAAAGTAGGCGGAATTCATGCAAGTACGGCTTGCAAAAAATCCTCGTTATCAAAAACACTTTTTGATGGATCAAGCAGCAATTGCTGATTATGTAGTCAATGAACTACAGCTGTTTCCTTCAATTGAAGAGCTGAGCGTGGCTGAAATTGGTGACGGAAATATTAATTATGTCTTTCGAATTATGAATCAGAGAACTGGGGAAAGTGTGGTTATTAAACAGGCAGACAAGCTGCTGCGCTCTTCTGGCCGGCCGCTATCAATTGATCGCAGCCGGATTGAAGCAGAAATTTTGCTTTGGCAAAATGAGTTGGCGCCAGATTATGTGCCAAAGGTTTACCATTTTGATCCACAAATGTATGCTTTAATTATGGAAGATATTTCCACGTACCACAATATGCGCTATCAGCTGATTGATCAGCAGGTTTTTCCTCATTTCAGCGAAGAGATATCTGATTATCTAGCAGAGACCCTATTGCCGACGACTGACCTGATTTTAGCGCGGGATGTAAAAAAGCAAAAGGTACGGGATTTTATTAATAGTGAGATGTCGGACATTAGTGAGGATTTGGTCTTTACCGAGCCGTATAATAACTATAAGCAGCGAAATATCATCACCCCTGGTAATCAGGAATTCGTGGCGGAAAACTTGTATCAAAATGCTCCGCTGCAATCCGAGGTAGCTTGGCTGAGGAACAATTTCATGAACAATGCTCAGGCTTTGATCCACGGGGATTTGCATACCGGCTCTATCTTTATTAATCAGACGGGATTAAAGGTCATTGATCCTGAGTTTGCATTTTATGGTCCGATTGGCTATGATATCGGCAATGTGTTGGCTCATTTGTATTTTCCAATGGTCGAAAATATGTTAAAAAAACAGTCCAACAAGGCTTTTGATCAATGGAGCCAGTCGGCTATTCAAGAAGTTTATGACAAAACCAGAGCAAAATTCGAAGCGATTTATGATCAGCAGGTTCATTGTTCCTTGTACCGCAATGAAGCGTTTGAACAAAGTATGCTGGATGCCATTTTTGCCGATGCTTTAGGCTACGCTGGAACTGAAATTATCCGGCGAGTGGTTGGTGACTCAAAGGTAAAAGAATTGAGCCTGCTAACACAGACAGAAGCCCAGCTGAAAATTGAGCGCTTATTGATCAAAATTGGGATTCAATTGATTATTGATCGCCGGAAGATCACCAGCGGCCAGCAATTAATCAAACATGTGAACGAATTAAAGGAGCGATAAGTCAAATGGAACGACAAGATACAGAGATGCCTACGTTATTGCAATACGAGAACGTGGCTTGGTATGAAGCAGGCAAGGTCCGAATTTTGGACCGCCGCATCTACCCAACTCGCGTAGAATTTGTGGAATGTACCACTTATCAGGAGGTAGCTCAGGCGATTACCGATATGGTAACGCAAAGTGCCGGACCGTATACAGCTGCGGGAATGGGCATGGCTTTAGCTAGTAATCAAAGTAAGGACTTAGCTCCTGAGGAACAAATTGCTTATTTGCAGGAAGCCTCCGAAACCATTGCAACAGCTCGTCCGACTACTGCGAATCGCATGCGATTAATCACGGAAAAATGTTTACGGGTAGCGGAAGCAGCCCTAACTATTGGGCATGACCCTACTGAGTCTATCAAGCAAAATACGATTGATTCTCTAAATCGTCGGTATTTTACTATGAGCAAGGTAGCAAAATATTTAATCGACAAAATTCCTGACGAGGGTACGGTACTCACCCAATGCTTTGGTGAAACAATTATCGGAACTCTATTACGGGAAGCTAAGCAGCAGGGCAAACAGCTGCGTTTTTTCTGTGCTGAAACGCGACCTTATTTACAAGGGGCGCGCCTAACTGCCAGCTGTTGTGCTGAAATGGGCTTTGAAACGACTGTTGTTTCTGACAATATGATTGCCTATCTTATGACCCATGAAAAAATTGATATTTATACTTCTGCAGCTGATACGATTGCTCAAGACGGTTACATAGCCAATAAAGTGGGGACGTATCAGATTGCGCTGTTGGCTAATCGCTTTGGGATTCCCTATTTTGTGACGGGGATTCCTGATGCGGATAAAAAGACGCGCGAAAGCATTAAAATCGAAATGCGGAACCCGGAGCAGGTACTGGAAATGAATGGTATCAAGCATACTTTGCCTGGTGTTATAGCGATTTATCCTTCCTTTGATGTGACGCCGCCAGAATTAATTGGTGGAATTGTTACCGATCGCGGCATCTTTTCGCCTTATGATTTAGCCAGCTACATGAAAGTGAACCCAGAAAATACATTTTATTAAGGATGAGAAAAAATGAATTATTTAAAAGAACGGGAAGCGATTGTTGAATACGGCAAGAAGCTGATTACTGAAGGGTTAACGTCAGGTACTGGCGGCAACATCAGTCTCTTTTTAAGAGAGGAAGGTGTTATGCTGATCAGCCCTAGCGGCATTCCCTACTTTGATACCAAAATGGAAGATATTGTCGTGATGGATTTAGAAGGGACTATCGTTGAGGGCGACCGCAAGCCTTCGAGTGAATACGACTTGCATGCTATTTTTTACCGCAATCGTCCAGATGTTAATAGTGTGGTTCACACGCATTCTGAATATGCCACCACTTTTGCTTGTTTGCAGCAGGAAATTGAACCGCTGCATTACATCATCGGCTCGATTGGAGAAAAGGTTCGTTGTTGTGAGTATTGCACCTTTGGCAGCTATGAATTAGCCGAAGAAGCCTATAACAAAATTGGTAAAGATAAAGGAATTTTGTTAGGAAATCATGGTGTTTTGACGATTGGCAGTACGTTGTCTCAGGCTTTTGAAATCGCTAAAGATATTGAATTTATCGCAAAATTAAATTACCGTGCGCGCTGTATTGGCACCCCTGTTTTATTGAACAAGGAACAGCTGGCGGAAGCAGTGGAAAAATTCGGCACATACGGGCAGCAGTAAGAAAAGCACTTCTTAAAAGCAGGACTCTCATTAACAGAGTATTTTTGTTAATGAGGGTCTTTTTTCTATCATTTATTAAACATAAAATAACGTTGTTTGGACGTTGGGAACTGATGGAGGGTTTGCTAAAAAATCAGCAAACCAATCAGAGCGCTTACATTTTTGCACAAATATGTGGCAATAATCTCTACTTATCAAGAATTGTTGCCGCCTATATACTTTGTTTAGACGAGGGGATAAGAACATGAAAGATCGAACGATTAACATTCTAAAGCTTTTTATAACTACTGACTATCCTTTGGACTTGCCAGCACTGGAGGAGAAATTCCACATCAGTGCTCGCACCATTCGCAATGAATTGAAGGAAATCAATGCCTTTTTAGTACAGAAAAAATTTCCTGAAATTGAAAATGTTCGCAAAAAAGGATACCAGCTGGTTCTGTCAGCTGATCAGCGAAAGCAATTGAACGAATTTACTAAGAAGGTGGGAACCCCCGAGTATCTGGAAAGAGAAAATCGGATTTTTGATTTGATTTTAGCTTTTTCCTTAGGCCAACGCCCGGTTTTTCTCTATCAAAAGGAAGAGGAGTATCTCATCTCTAAAAGTACCTTGGATGAAGACATGCGGCGGGTTCGAACGACGTTGCAAACCTACGGAATTGAAGTATTAAGCATTGCTAAGCAGGGAATTGTGCTTCGTGGAGCGGAACGGTCCATCCGCACGATGATCTATGACATCATTAACGACACGGTTGGGGTGATTGATCCAGAGAAGGAACATTTATCCTCGTTAAATCGTTCGATTCTTGACCAGTATATTCCGCTGTCGCTTTTGCAGAAGCTGGATCAGCTGTACGACCAATCTATCTCATCGGTTGAAGACAATATCTACCGAAATCAGTTAATTGTTTTTACCGCTGTGTGGCTCAGCCGCTTTCTAAGGCAGGATATGATTGCCAGTACCGCTTGGGAAGTTGTAGATACACCACAAAGTGAAATTCGTGATTATGTGAATGCGATCTGTAATAAATTTGTAATTCATCCGCCGGAAATTGAAATTAAGTACATTGTGTTTATGCTGAATACCTTCAACTCGCGGGATATGAACAATTCTATCGAATGGGTGCAGGCTCAACTGCTATCGATTCAACTGATCAAATTTGTTGAAACGCAAACCAAAATTCCTTTTTCTCGCAAGGAGGAAGTCCTGCAGGAAGGCCTGTATAAGCACATCGCCGGATTAATTAATCGGGTAAAAAGCGATGTTCAAATTGTGAATCCCTTAAAAGAAAATATTCAAAAGAACTACGGCAATATTTACACAGCTATTCAGCAATTCACACCAGAAATTGAGAAATGGACCGGGAAAAAATTAAGTGAAGATGAAATCGCTTTTCTAACCATTCATTTTTCTACCTCGGTTAGTGCGATTAATCAGGATCTTCATTACGTCTACAAAGCGGTGGTGATTTGCAACCACGGAATGGCAACGGGAAAACTGCTGTCGGAAAACTTAAAGGAGCTTTTCAATATTGAAGTATTAGCAGTATTAAGCTCTCGAGAGATCGACTTGATCGATAAGCTGGATGTGGATCTAGTATTTTCCACCGTTCATGTTTCTTACGATAAGAAGCCGCTGCTAGAGCTGGACCCGATTATCAAGGAAGAAAGCAAGAAGAGGATTCAGCAATTTTTAACGGAGAACAGCAAATATAAACGTTTGATTAACAACAGCAACGATTCTACTCACTTGTTTTACACCTTGATTGACATTATTGAACGAAGCCAAGGTCAGGTGAATGGTGAAATTTATAAAGAATTGGAAATAATTTTTGATCAAAATCATTTAGTGATCAATAAAAAGGAGATTCAGCCAATGTTGAAAGATGTGTTAAAGGACAGTGCCATTCTGTTGAAGCAGCCTGTTCACGATTGGGAGGAAGCAATTGAGAATGTAGCTGAGCCTCTATTGAAGGAAGCAGTGATTGAAAAAAGTTATGTGGAGGCCATGATTCAATCGGTCAAGGAGTTCGGACCTTATATTGTGATAGGCAAGCATATCGCGTTAGCCCATGCTCGACCGGAAGATGGTGTAAATCGCTTGGGTCTTAGTGTAGCCACACTAGAAACACCAGTGGAATTTGGCAACGACAGCAATGATCCAGTCAAAATCGTTTTTTGTCTGGCGGCAGTGGATTCCTTCTCCCACTTAAATATCATGAAAAGCTTGGTGGAGTTAATTAACGACGAGGATAAGATTGATCGATTAAGCGAGTTCACCGACGTAGAAGAGTTTAAAGCAGTGTTGTTCAGTGAAGCAGGGAAATAATTTAAAAAATAG
Source organism: Enterococcus sp. AZ163 (assembly GCF_050498925.1). NCBI lineage: Bacteria > Bacillati > Bacillota > Bacilli > Lactobacillales > Enterococcaceae > Enterococcus > Enterococcus sp. AZ163. Next base: position 758,679 of record NZ_JBIPAO010000001.1, on the reverse strand, counting down.
AATGGAGCGAAAATGATTATGGGTAAAAGAGTAGAGATTTTATTTGTTTGTGGTGCGGGGCTGGGCAGCAGCTTTGCGGCTCAAATGGCAGCGGAGGATGTTTTAAATGCACACAATGTCGATGCAAAATTGGATCATGTAGATATTTCAACGGCTGCTTCGGTTCAGCCGGATGTAATTATTACTGCCACTAATTTCCAATCACAGTTTGAAAAGTTTTCGATTGATGAAAGCAAAACGGCAATTGTTTTCTTAAAGAATATCGTCTCAAAAGCAGAAATCGAAGAAAAATTATTACCAGTTTTAGCAGAAAAAGGCGCTTTGTAAAAAATTAGCATAAAGGAGACAAAACAATGGGTGTAGTGAATTTTATTATTCAAAATATTTTGACACAGGCCTCAATCACAATTGCGTTAATTGCCATGTTGGGTTTGGTCCTGCAAAAGAAATCCGTGGGACAAGTCATTTCGGGTACCTTGAAAACCTTGCTGGGCTTCCAGGTGTTAAGTGCCGGCTCCAGTATTATCGTGGGCAGTTTAACCTACTTCGGTGAAATCTTCACAGCCGGCTTCAATATGCAGGGGATTATTCCTTCCATTGAAGCAATTAATGGACAGGCGATGAACGAATTAGGTTTAGGTCGCGATATTGCGTTAACCTTTTTAGCCATTTTTGTTTTTAATATTGTCATTGCTCGCTTCACTAAATGGAAATATATTTTCTTAACTGGTCAGGCAATTTTATGGATGGCTACGATGACAACTGTCTTTGGTTATTTCTCTGGTCTGCGGGGAATCGTGTTGATTCTAGTCGGCGGATTTGTTGGTGCTGTCTTTGCCGTTGCTATGCCGGCAATTGCTCAGCCGATTATTCGTAAGATTACTGGTTCCAATGATATTGCCTTAGGTCACTTTTGTACGATTGGTTACATGTTTGAAGCTGGGGTTGCTTACATTTTCGGTGAAAAAGGCGAAAACAAAAAATCAATCGAAGACATCAATCTGCCAAAATCCTTTGAATTCTTGCAAGATACTTATCTATCGGTGATGGTAGTCATGGTGCCGTTGTACATTATCACTGCTGCCTTCGCTGGAGCAGGAGCTGTAGACACTGGTTCTCAACATTACTTGATGTACGCGTTCTTGCAAGCAATCCAGTTCGTCGTTGGGGTTTATGTCCTGCTATCTGGCGTCCGTCTGTTATTAGGAGAAATCGTGCCAGCCTTCCGCGGAATCGCTATGAAGCTTGTGCCGAATGCAGTGCCAGCCCTAGATTGTCCGGTATTCTTCCCATACTCACCAAACGCAGTTATTTTAGGCTTCATTACAACAACGATTGGTACGATTATCGCCATGTTTGTTTTACCGATGTTCGGTTTAGCTATGATTCTGCCAGGAATGTTAACGAACTTCTTTGCTGGTGGTACCGCCGGAATCTTCGGAAATGCAGTTGGTGGACGACGAGGTGCAATTATCGGTGGGATCGCTCACGGGTTCTTTATCACCTTATTGCCAGCTTTATTAGTAACAATTTTCAATCAAATGGGCTTCGTCAATGCCACCGCAACCGATGTTGATACTGTTACGGTCGCTCTATTGTACGCATGGATCTTAAGCCCCATCTTAAAAGCCTTTTAGGCTGGAAAGGAGTACCTTATGTTTGGCTTTTTCAAAAAGAAAGAAAAGAAAGCAGCTGAGGTAGTAGAAACAGCTTTGACTGAAGAGGAAAAGCAAGCCTTAACAGTCAAGCTTCAGGAATTAGCCGCTCAAATTGAAGCGGCTGATCCAGCAGAAAAAGAAGAGCTGGCTCAATTACATGAACAGCTGGGTCTCACCTATGCAGAATTAGAAGAGACAGAGCAGGCCATCAAAGAATTAGAAACCAGTCTCGAGTACAAACTCACCATCAAGGACGGCTACAAAAAGTTAATGAGTCTCTACAACGCCAAGCGAGCTGAAGCTGCCCGCAACGGCGACGATGCAGGGATTGATTATTATATGGGCAAGATGGACGACATGCGCCAGATTGCCAAGAAGGTCACCATTAGCGGATAAAAAAGAAAAGAAGGTATTGTATACATGTATAAAACACTTAAAGAAGTCACTCAAACTGCCACAGAATTAAACATGACCATTGGCGCCTTTAACACTCATAATTTGGAAATGCTGCCGGAAATGATTCGGGCCGCTAAAGAAATGGGCGCACCGATTATTATCCAAACCAGTATCGATACAGCCAAGTACATCGGGTATAAGGTCATGGTGGCTGTGGTCAAGGAAATTGCAGAGGATGAAATGGTAGATGTCTGCCTGCATTTGGATCATGCACGAGACTTTGACGAAATCAAAGCGGCCATCGATGCCGGTTACTCTAGCGTAATGTACGATGGCTCCCATTTACCCTTTAAAGAAAATATTGCCAAAACCAAAGCCGTTGTTGAATATGCCCATGCCCATGGTGCTTCAGTGGAGGGGGAATTAGGCACCATCGGCGGAACCGAAGAAGGAATTTCAGTTGCAGAAGACGATAAGGTTTATACGAAACCTGCCGATGCAGTAGAATTTGTCGAACAAACCGGTGTAGATGCACTAGCAATTGCCATTGGAACCAACCATGGTCAATTCAAATCCAAAACGGAAGTCAATATTCCTTTATTAAAAGAAATCCATGCAGTTGTCGATATTCCATTAGTCGTACATGGCGGTACTGGAGTAAAAGAAGAAGATTACCCTGAACTAATCAACCACGGCATTCGCAAGTTTAATGTCGGAACCGAATTGCTGGTAAATTGGACCAAAACTGCGAAAGAATCCTTTGCAGAAACCGAAGTCAACAAATCTCTGCGCCATAATGTAATCCCGGCAAATATCAAGGTAAAAGAAATTGTTAAACACAAAATCGGACTTTTTATGAACGTAGACAGTCCGCTAACCTTGAAAAAATAAGATGAAAAAATACCTGATCTTACTGGCAGGGAGTCCAGCAACCGGCAAAACCTATTTAATTAATGAAATCAAAAAGGTGCTGCCGGAGCTGTTCGTCATTACCCCAGATGAAGGCAAAGAGATTCTAGCAGATTCAGTTGGGTTTAACAGCCTAGCAGAAAAAGCGGCATTAGAACAAAAAGTCTGGAAGTTTTATTATGGGGTATTGGATTTATATATGAAAGCAGGCAAACGGGTAATCCTTTCAGAGTATCCCTTCAGTCAAAAGCAGGCGCCTAACTTGCAGGCGTTAGCAGAGAAACATGACTATCATATCATTACCATTCGTTTAGTGGCTGATTTCGACGTTCTTTGGCAGCGGCGAAAGGTAAGAGATGTGGCGGATGATCGTCATTTAAGCCACATTATGACCCACTACCATTTTGGCGATCAGCTTGCCGAACGTACTCAAGCGGACGCATTGATTACCGAAGAAGCCTTTCGCCAGATAATCAGCGATCGGCGCTACCACCAATTTCAATTAGGGGAATTAGTCGAGTTTGATGTTTCAGACTATGAAAAAGTAGATTATCAACCATTTATTCAAGCGTTGAAGAAACGGATTGAGGAAGATCGATAAGGAATATCTAAAGTCTTTCATCATCAACGGCTCTTACTTTGAGCAGCTGTCTTAGCTTGTATACGATAGTATGATTGTTGGCTTAAAAAAGGCAACCGGCCAAGAACAAAAGGATATGGATTACCGTCACGCGAATATGGAATAAGCAAAGCAGCAGCAGGTCCCTAAAAAAGTCGGGAACATGCTGCTGTTTTTATTCATCTGGGTTATCGGAAAGCATGCGATGGGCAATGACGTCAGTAGTGATCAAATCAGTAATTAAATGATTCTTGCAGGCATAGTAAACCCCAGACCACTTGTCTTCGTGATGGGCGATAGCTACTACTTGGGGAATTTTTTTCAAATCTTCAATTCCCACCCCAATGACATTGTTATTAATATCATGATTAACTTCCTTGCCTTCTCGATCAAAGAAACGGGAATTCACATCGCCGACTACCCCCAGTTTTTCTAACTCAAGAATATCTTCCTTAGTTATATACCCAATCTCCTCCATCGTATTTACATGGTAAGGCGAGGAGATACTTACGATGGCTAAAGAGACATTTTTTGCCTCTTCTAAAATCCCCTTGATGTAAATATTATTTTCAAATTCCTTTCGCATCAAAGGATTAGAAACCAGTGCTGGTGTATACAAATACTTTGACGTACTGCGTGTTTTTCTAGCAAATTCATAACAAAGCTGATTAGAGTGAATATCAAAATGATCTGTTCCCATCCCACCGATCAAAGGAATAAAGACCTTGTCAGGATAATTCTCAAAAGGAAACTGGGTAACTAGGCTCTTGATTGATTTACCCCAGGATACCCCGATCGAATCCGCTTTTTCAATGTTATTTTTAATTGAAATCGCTGCAGTCTGACCCAAGACCTTCTCCACTTCTGAAAAGGATAAGTTACTTGTATCAATAACCACAGCGGAATTTAAGCTAAACTCTTTTTCTAATTTATTTTCCAGATCAATGGAATAGACATCTTCGCTGTTAATAAAAAATTCTATAAAACCCTTATTACGGGCGGCAATCAGCCATTTTGAAATAAGAGAGCGTGAAACACCTAGCTTTTTCGCTATCTGCACCTGCGTTAAGCCCTCTTTGTAGTAAAGTGTGGCAACCTTCAGCATATTTCTTTCCTCGGATGTACTCATAGCTCTCCTCCTCCACGCACATTCTATTTCGTTTTGCGTACTGTTAAGACAGTACCATTTTAAACCATTTTGCCGCAAAAAAAAAGTGAAAATATCATTTGACATTTTTTGTGTCACTTGATATATTGTTCTCGAAAGTATCATTCGACACATATTGTGTCATATGATACGAAAACTCGCGCGAGTGTCATATTCCAAATTTTAGGAGGAAGGTCATGGATTTTTTAGTAAAACTATCAGACGGTTTCATCGGAATGTTTCAGGCAGGAGCTGAAACATTTGTGGGGTTCCTAACCGGGATTATCCCACTGCTTATTACGTTAATTTTGTTTGTAAACGCTTTGATCAAGATTATCGGTGAAGAAAGAGTTTTCGGCTTTATGCAAGTTTGTACCAAGTTTATTGTTTTGCGCTACACCTTGATTCCGTTTCTCGCTTGTTTCTTTTTAACCAATCCGATGTGTTATACCTTTGGACGATTCTTAAAGGAAGAGCACAAGGCAGCTTACTATGACTCAACCGTATCAATGGTTCACCCAATTGTTGGTCTTTTTCCTCATGCGAATGCCGCGGAATTATTTGTTTATTTAGGAGTTGCTGCTGGTTTTGAAAAGGTCGGTAACCAGAGTGAATTGGCTCTTCGTTATCTCTTAGCTGGTTTTGTCGTCATCCTGATTCGGGGAATTGTTACGGAACGAATTGCTGCTATTTTAGCTAGTCGCGACAAGAAGAAAGCAGTAAATGCTTAACGAACGGAGGGAAAAGGATGAGTAAAACAGTAATTGTTCATAAAGGAAAAGGTGGATGGGGTGGTCCATTAACCTTGGTACCAGATGCGAAAAAACGATACGTCATTAGTGTAACTGGCGGTGGTATCCACCCCGTAGCCGAAAAAATTGCTCAATTAACCGGAACAACAGCAGTAGATGCGTTTAAGAACCCGGTAGAAAAAGAAGAAACCTTAGCAGCAGTGATCGACTGTGGAGGAACGGCTCGCTGCGGTACCTATCCACGGATGCGTATTCCAACAGTCAATGTGAAGCTGCAGGCACCTTCTGGACCACTAGCGAAATTCATGACTGAAGATATTTTTGTTTCAGGAACAACAGTAAATGATTTGGAATTAATCAATGGGAATTCCAGCAGTTTAGAAGAAACTGTTGTTCAAGAAATTAAAGAAGAACCAATTGTTAGAGAGATGGAAGAAGCGACACCGGAAGCAGCTGCGACAGCATCGGAAGAAAGCTACGAAAATAAAAAAGGGTTCATTGGACTGATTGATAAAATAGGCCGGGCAGCTGGGAGCTTTATCAATATTATGTATCAGGCGGGACGTGAAACGATCGAAACGGTTATGACCAATATTTTACCGTTTATGGCCTTTGTCGCGACCTTAATTGGGATCATCAATTATACCGGTATCGGTGATTTGATCGCAAAAGTCTTGTCACCGTTAGCTGGAAGTCTGATTGGCTTGGTAATTTTAGGCTTAATTACCAGCCTGCCATTTCTGTCGCCGCTATTGGCACCAGGAGCCGTGATTGCTTCAGTGATCGGGTTATTAATCGGTACAGAAATTGCAAACGGAACCATTCCGGCCCATTATGCATTACCAGCATTATTTGCTATCAATTCACAGGTTGGCTGTGACTTTGCACCAGTAGGGATGACCCTTGGCGAGGCTGATCCGGCAACGATTTCCTCTGGTGTACCATCGATTCTTTTCTCACGGGTGTTAACCGGCCCATTGGCAGTTGTGGTTGCTTACTTTATGTCATTCGGACTGTAAAAATAATTTAAGAGGTGAAGGGTAAATGATTCCTGAAAAAATTAAGTTTGGCTGCTTACTCGAAAAGGGAGTAGCCGAGGTGAAAGAAATGAAATTGCCAGAGCTCAAGGAGGATGAGCTTCTTGTGAAGCAGGAAGCCTGCAACATCTGTACAACCGATTACCAGCAATGGTTGGGACTGCGGGAGCATCAAGGCTATCCTATGGCAGGTGGACATGAATGTTCAGGAACAGTGATTGCTAAAGGAGCTGCTGTTGGCGACACTTACGAAGTTGGCGATAAAGTCAGCGTCGTTTATGACTATTGCGGTTATTGTGATGAATGTAAACACGGCGAGGTAACCAGCTGTGAAAACATTAAGCAGTTTGGTAAAAATTACTCAGAGGACTATTACGGGATCTTTGGCTTTGCCAACTACTTTATTCGTAAGGCAAAAAGCTTCGTGAAAATGAATCCAGACTTGCCTGCTTCAGAAGCAGCCTTCGTTGAGCCTTTATCATCTGTGATTCAAAATATGAAGAAGCTGCGGGTGAAATCCGGTACCGATACCGTAGTTGTCATTGGTGCAGGAACCATGGGACTGCTAAATGCGGAAACAGCACGGGCGTTTGGCGCTCGGGTAATTGTTTCTGAATTAATGGAGAAGAAGCTGCAGGCAGCACAAGCGATGGGCTTTGAAACCATCAACCCTAAAGAAGTAGATGCAGTTGCTAAGGTAAAGGAATTAACCAATGGCAAGGGAGCCGATATCGTAGTTGTAGCGGTAGGTGCCACTGCAGCAAACAATCAGGCCTTGGAAATGGTGAAGCCAAAGGACGGCAAAATATCTATGTACGCCGCCGGCTATCCAGCACCGGAGATGGATGTTGATCCTAACAAGATCCATTACATGCGCTTAGAATTAATCGGAACCTATGGATCAACCTTGGAAGATTTTTCTGATGCGGCTGAAATGCTGAACACAGGTCGGGTAAATGTTTCCAAATTGGTAGAAACGCACATTCCATTGGCGGAAATTCAAGCGGCCTTTGAGGCGGCAAGTACACCAGGTAACTTCCGAGTGTCAGTCACATTAAATGAAGATAGGAGTTAAGGAAATGGCAAAATGTGTAGCAATCGCAGACCTTTTCATCGATCAGGAAATGATGGAAAAGGGACTCACCCTGTTAGAAGAAAAAGGAATTACTGTTGTTGTCAAAAATTGGCAGCATGAGGATTTGGAGGCTCTGCAAAAGGACAATATTACGCTGGAAAAACAAGGCAGTGAAGCTGTTGATTTGCCAGAGGAATTACTAGCGGATATTGAAGAATATGATTATATCATTACGCAATTTGCTCCGATTGGCAAAAAAGTTATTGACCGAGCAAAAAAACTGAAATTTATCGGTGTTTTGCGAGCAGGGATTGAAAACGTCAACCGCAGCTATGCTGAAGCCAAAGGAATCACAGTCTTTAATACACCTGGTCGCAGCGAAACCAGCGTTTCAGAATACGCTGTCGGATTGATGCTGTCAGAAATCCGCAATATTGCTCGAGCAGACCGCAAGCTGCGCAATGGCGAGTGGGAAAAATACTATCCCAACGGTGTATTGGCACCAGAATTGAAAGAGTCAGTAGTTGGTTTAATCGGCTATGGGGCAATTGGACAGAAGGTAGCTAATTTAGTTCGGCCCTTTGGTGGTAAAATTATCTTCTTTGACGACTATTTCACTGGAGACACACCAGATACTCAAGTTTCCTTAGAAGAATTAGTCACTCAAGCCGACATTATTTCCATGCATTACCGACTGACACCAGAAACTAAGAACATGTTGAATCGCGAGTACTTCAAAAAGATGAAGTCTACCGCTGTAGTTATTAACAGTGCTCGTTCAGGGCTAATTAATGAACAAGATTTAATTGAAGCCCTGCAAAACAAAGAAATTACTGGAGCAGCAGTGGATGTCTTTGAGCAAGAGCCGCTGCCAGCTGACCATCCTTATTTAACGCTGGAAAATGTGACCATCACGCCACATATCGCAGGATCAACGATTGGCAATTTCGCCAATTCACCAAAGATCTTAGCGAACCGTATGGTGAAGGAGTACCTGCCAGCCGCTGTGATAGTAAACTAAATCATTCATAATAGGAGAACACAATGATCGATCTTCGCTTGGTATTCATAATTATCGCTTTACTACTGTTAAATCTCGCTACCTCAATGAGTCATGCCAGCTATTATCGGAAGACACTGCGAAGCATGATGGAACGAAATGAAGAAGGTTTTCTTGGTGTAGGTATGGCCAACAGCAAATTAAAGGCACGCATGATTACCTTGATGCTGGCAGACAAGAACGGTGTAATTACTGAATGCCAAGTGATGTCAGGTCTAACCGTTTTCGCCAAATTTAAAACCTGTCATGAATTAACCGGCTGCAGTATTCAAAACCTGTCAGCAGAAATTCAAACGAGTAAATACAAAGCATCTATCGAAGAAGCTATCAAACTAATCCAAATTGAAATGGACAATAAAAAATCGGAGGGAACAACATGACACTGTATGGAGAACTGTTAAAACGTCAACAAGAAGGAAACCCAATTCGCGTCGGAGTAATCGGGGCTGGGCAAATGGGCCGAGGCATGATCGCCCAAATTGCGACGATACCTGGCATGATCGTAACTGGAGTCAGCGATCTGTTCGTAGAAAATGCTGAAAAAGCCAAAGAAGCCTATTTAGCCTCTTCAGAAGAAAAAAATGATTTGCTGGTATCGGCGGATTTTAAGGAGATTATTCACTCTGACTTAAACGAAGTAATTGTTGATGCTACTGGTGTTCCTGAGGTGGGCGCAAAAATTGCGCTGGAAACCTTAATTGCCAAAAAACATTTAGTCCTATTAAATGTTGAAATCGATATTACCATTGGACCATTGATGCATAAATTATATGACTCAGCTGGTCTCGTTTATACTGGCTCTGATGGAGATGAACCAGCAGCGACAACTGAATTATTTGAATTCGCAAAATCAATGGGAATGGAAGTTTTAGTTGCCGGAAAAGGCAAAAACAATAAGCTGAAAACAACTGCCAATCCTGATACAGCCGCTGAAGAAGCCGCCGGCAAGCATATGGCAGCTCACATGCTGGCAGCCTTCCAGGATGGAACGAAAACAATGGCTGAGATGAACCTGCTGTCCAATGCTATCGGCTATATTCCTGATAAAGTTGGGATGCATGGCTTATCTGGTGATGTGGATTCAGTGATTAAGGATCTTGATTTGAAGGAAAAGGGCGGCGTCCTTTCACAATACGGGGTAGTAGAATATGTGGATGGCTTAGCACCTGGTGTCTTTGTCATCGTTAAGGGACAAAATGCTGATGTGACTGGTGAATTGAACTATCTGATGAAAAAAGGCGACCGAGAGCATCACATTCTGTACCGACCATATCATTTAGCCAGCTTAGAAACACCCATTACTATTGCTAAAGCCGTTCTGCAGCAGGATCATGCCATCATTCCAATGGGGGCACCAATTTCAGAAACTGTGGCCGTCACTAAAAAAGCGATCAAAGCTGGTGAAAAATTGGACGGTATCGGTGGTTACTGTGTTCGAGGCGTTTTAGAAACACATGCCGACATGGACGCACAAGGACATATTCCAATCGGTTTAATTTCGGGTGAGGTTGTAGCTAAACGCGACATCCAGCCAGAAACCTTCATTACAGAAGACGATGTAGAATTGGATCAAAGTACCTCAGTGTGGCAATTACGCAAGCTGCAGGATGATACTTTTAAAGGAGCTTAAGCATGCATCAAACAAAAATTACTGAAATTGGATCGATTGTCGAAGATTTTGCTGAAGAATTTCTGCTAGTGCTGTTTGGCCCGGAAGCGACAGCAGAGTTGCGCGACATTTGTGTCATTCACGAGACGGATCAACGCCCGGTGGATGCCTTAAAAAAAGGTGGCAAGCTGACCATTGGCTCACAGGAATACACCATTTTGGAGGTGGGCAGCGAAGCCAATCCTAATTACCAAGCACTGGGACATATTTCGATTTATTTTAGAGATGGCGCAAACAATGAAATTTTGCCAGGTGCGATTTTGGTTGAACCAAAAGTATTTCCTAAGCTGCAGGTGGGAGACGTCATTACATTTAATTAGCTGATGAGGTAAATCCTGAATCTCATATAAGGAGAAACTAGCGATGGATATAATAGAAGAAAAAAATATTGTCAAAATGGCCTGCTTATATTATGAGGAGGGATTGACCCAGGCTCAGATCGCCAAGCAGGTAGGAGTTTCTCGATCTCTGGTATCTAAATTACTGCTGGATGCTCGCGAAGAAGGCATTGTAGAAATTACCATTAACAGCAAAAACGCCTATACTTCGATGCTGGAAAGAAAGCTGGAAAAGAAATACGGTTTGGCAGCGGCCGTTATCATCGATTCCAAGGATCTTACGATTGAAGAAATCGAAAAAATGACTGCAAAAGCTGCTGCTTACTATTTAAATAAGCAAATGAAGCAGGCTAAAAGTGTCGGGATTTCTTGGGGCAAGGCAATTAGAAGAATGGTAGACTATTTTCCTTACAGCAATCATTCCGCCCTTTCAGTTGTCCCGTTAATCGGCGGCATGGGAGATGATTTCGTCAACATTCACTCTAATCAGTTAAGTCATGATTTGGCTAAAAAGGTTCGCGGCAAGTCAAAATATCTCTATGCCCCCGCGCTATTGGCAAACGAACAGCTGGCAGATGCTTTAAAAAGCAACCAAGCGATTGAATCAGTATTAAGCGATGGTTTAAACGTAGATATCGCAGTTGTTGGAATCGGTAGTCCTTACAAGCGAAGTACAATGGAAGAAATCGGCTATCTTTCCCAAGAAGATATCGAAGAACTCCGCAACAGCCAAATCGTTGGTGATATCAATTCTCGTTTTTACAATGCACGAGGAGAAGAGGCTGCCTGCAAAATCAACCGAAGCATCATCGGAGTGAACTTGCCCGCTATTAAGCAGGTTCCCCAGGTATTAACGATTGCTGCTGATGACCAGCGGATAGAAGCAATTAAAGTAGCCGTAGAAAATCAGCTAGTCAACGTACTAGTAACTACCGATGCGATTGCTTCACAATTATTGGATGACGAATAGAAATATTCTAAAAGAGCATTCCTGCTCCTAAAGCAGGGATGCTCTTTTCATATAAAAATGACAAAATTAACCGATTCTCATCGTAATTATTCAATTAACTCATCGTTTTTTAACTAAAGACCAGCTATAAATAATCAATGTGTAAACGCTCACAATGAAGGGAATAATGAAGAAGAAGATCGGCTCTAAAAGGCTTGAAAATTTTCAAATCATTTCTACTATTCACAGTAAAGGAATCAAAGCAATTCAAGTGAATAAATGATCAATCTTTTTAAAGAAACTAAAAAAAGTGATCTTTATAGTCAGTAATACTTTTAGTTTTAGTTATTTAATAAATGATTCGATTTCCATATTATATAATGGATAAAGCAAAACAAAATGGATTAAAGTGGATTGTATCAAGCTTTATCACCTTTTCTATAAGGTTTTTGGCAATAGTAACATATGTTCCAATCGATATAGAAAGTTCAAAAAAATAAAAGAAAGCGTTGACATGTGTTTGGCCCGTGTTATACTAAGGTTGTCTTAAGGCATATGACAGTTTAGTTGTCATATGACAACAATATGGAGGGGTTCACAATGACACTTTATGGAAAGCTTTTGGAGAGAGAAAGAAACAATGACCCAATTAAAGTCGGAGTAATTGGTGCAGGACAAATGGGATTTGGAATGATTGCACAAATTTCGACTATTCCTGGTATGGCAGTGACTGGAGTCAGCGACATCAATATTGATGGCGCAAAGCGAGCAGCGGATGCCTATAATGCAAGTGCGGAGAAGAAAGTCGACATCTTAACCAGTTCAGATTTTAAAGAAATTATTCATTCAGATAAAGTAGAAGTCATCGTAGATGCAACGGGTGTACCAGAGGTCGGCGCTCAAATTTCCTTAGAGACATTGTTAGCTAAAAAGCATTTAGTGTTACTGAACGTGGAAGTGGATATTACCATTGGCCCTCTAATGAAGAAAATGTATGATTCAGCGAACTTGATTTATACCGGATCTGATGGCGATGAGCCAGCAGCAACGACTGAGCTGTTCGAATTCGCTAAAAGTATGGGGATGGAAGTCTTAGTTGCTGGTAAAGGGAAGAACAACAAATTAAAGGTTGGCGCAAATCCCGATACTGCTCAAGCTGAAGCAGATGAGAAGAACATGTCCAGTCATATGCTGGCAGCCTTCCAGGATGGAACCAAGACCATGGCAGAAATGAACTTATTGTCTAATGCGATCGGCTTTGTTCCTGACAAAGTAGGAATGCATGGAATCAGCGGCGATGTAGATTCAGTAATTAAGGATCTAGATACGAAGGAAAATGGCGGTATCTTAGACAAATATGGTGTTGTAGAATACGTAGATGGTTTAGCACCTGGGGTATTTGTCATTGTAAAAGGCCAAAACGAAGGTGTACAGCACGAGTTAAGCTATTTAATGAAGAAGGGCGATCGCGATCATCATATCCTGTACCGTCCATACCATTTAGCTAGCTTAGAAACACCAATCACTATTGCGAAGGCAGTCTTAAACCATGATCATGCGATTGTTCCATTGGGGGCACCAATCTCTGAAACAGTAGCAGTAGCGAAGAAAGACATTAAAAAAGGTGAAAAAATCGATGGCATCGGCGGCTACTGTGTTCGCGGTGTTCTGGAAACCCACGAAGACATGGCTAAAAATGGCAATGTGCCAATCGGTTTAGTTGGTGGTTCATCTGTTGCAAAACGCGACATTAAGGATGGAACCTTCTTAACCTATGACGATATCGAAATCGACGAATCAACTACGGTTTATCGTTTACGTAAATTACAAGATTCTACGTTTGGCGAGTAAGCAACAACAATAAAGCAGATGGGGGGACGCCCTTGTCTGCTTTTGGAAAGGAAGAGCCTTATGGGTGGATTTGTTATACTTTTAGCTATATTGATGATGCTGCAAAGTGTTTTTAGTGTTGTTCAAGTCAAATACTATCAAAGCTTTATCCGTAAAATTACGACTGAACAGGCCGGCACGGACTATGATTTTTATACAGAAGTAGTGAAGGGCCGAATGCTGCGAACGATCGTAGCGGTCGTAATCGACAAAAACGGAAAAGTCGTTCAGTGCTATTGCTGCAGTGGGTTAACGATCTTTGCCAAGTTCAAAGAGGACCCCGCTTACCAAGGCATGCACTTAGAAGAATTTTACAGCAAGAAGCTGCAAGAAAATCAATTATCGAAGATTGAAGAAGCATTGTCAAAAATCTACTCACGGAAATTGGAAGCGGTTACCTAAAAGGAGGACATTACTATGAAATACATTGAATGGGCAGGAAAAAACTTTATTGGTTTGTTTGAAGCAGGCGGCGAACAATTTATGGGCTATATGACCGGGATTGTTCCACTATTAATTGTACTATTAACCTTTACTTATTCAGTTATTGCATTTATCGGGGAAGAACGTGTTGACCGAGCAATCCGCTATTGTTCTAAATATATGATCTTGCGCTATTCATTGATGCCGATTTTAGCTGTTTTAATGCTGACTAACCCAATGGCTTATACCTTTGGAAAATTCGTTAAGGAAGAAGAAAAACCAGCATTTTATGATGCAGCAGTATCCTTTGTTCATCCCGTTACCGGCTTGTTCCCTTATGCTAATGCAGGTGAATTATTTGTTTACCTTGGAATTGCCAATGGGGTAATGGAAGCCGGCTACAGCCAATCAAGCTTAGCCGTTCGTTACTTCTTAGTTGGGGTAGTGGTTATCTTGATGCGGGGAATTGTCACTGAGCGTTTGACCAAGTTTATGATGGCCAAAGAAGCTAAAAAAGCACAAGCATAAGAAGGAGGAAGCGGCATGTATAAAACAGTCTTTGTAAAACCGGGAAATAAAGGTTGGGGTGTTGGATTAACCTTAGTACCATCAGAGAAAAAGAATAAAGTTGTCTCAGTTACCGGCGGCGGCATCCATCCGGTAGCACAGCAGATCGCAAACTTAACAGGCTGTGAAGCTTGTGACGGCTTTAAAAATGCAATTCCCGAGGATGAAACCCTTTGTGCAGTTATTGACTGCGGCGGAACTGCACGGATCGGAGTTTATCCGATGAAACGTATCCCAACCGTGGATATTTTACCGTCCTCACCATCAGGACCTTTAGCAAAACATATTACTGAAGATATCTTCGTTTCTGGTGTACGCCCAGAAGATGTAACCTTAGTAGAAAATGCAGACTTAGAAGACCGCCAAATGGCAAGTATCGATCATGCCCATGCAACGGGCGCAGACTCTGCAGCAGCAACCGAAGCAATTATCACTAAGCAAGACGAAGGACGCGAATCAGAAGAAGAGTTCCGGGAAAGATATTCGAAAATCAAAGAAGAACACAAGCAGGAAGTAGCGAAAAAAGACAGCTTCTTAGTTAGCTTCTCTCGGGGAATCGGGAGTATTATGGGAACCTTCTACCAATCTGGTCGTGATGCAGTGGACATGCTATTGAAAAATATCATTCCATTTATGGCCTTTATCAGTATGATGGTAGGGATCATTAATTACACAGGTGTCGGCGACTGGCTGGCAAATGTTTTGTCTCCACTAGCAGGCTCACTGCCAGGAATGATTGCCTTATCGCTAATTTGTACGATTCCGATTTTGTCGCCAATCTTAGGCCCAGGTGCGGTAATTTCACAGGTAATCGGGGTGCTGATTGGTACACAAATTGCGAACGGCTCTATTCCAGTGCAATATGCATTGCCTGCCCTGTTTGCGATTAATGGACATGCTGGTTGTGACTTCATTCCGGTTGGTTTATCATTAGGAGAGGCGAAACCTGAAACCGTAGCCATCGGTGTTCCAGCGATTTTATACGGCCGGATGTTAACGGGATTCACCGCAGTAATCTTGGCTTGGCTGGCAAGTTTCGGTATGTATTAAAAAGAGATTGAATGGGAGCGAATAACTAAATGGTAAAAACGAAGATTATAGAAATTGGCAGCATGGTACCAGCTTTTGAAGAAGAACAGTTAATTATTCTTTTTGGTCCAAAAGCAACGGCTGAATTAAGAGATATCTGTTTGATTCATGACTTTGAAGATGCACCAAAGGATGCTTTAAAAGTTGGAGGCAAAATAAAATTCGGAGATCAAGAATTTACAATTGATGAAGTTGGCTCTCAAGCGAACGCAAATTTTGAAGAATTAGGTCATATTTCCATCTACTTCCGCAACGAAGTCGGGGATGTTCTACCAGGCGCAATCATTGTAAGCCCTGGTGGATTTCCAAAATTTGAAGTTGGCGATACAATTGAAGTATTGTAATTAAACGCGACCTCCCTTACACTCTAAGGGAGGCTTTTTTTTCAATATCCAGCTTCACAAAATAGGAAAAGCTTGCGAAGCTTTTACGGCGAGGGGCGTTTAGGATGGAAAAGGGTAAAAATAATAATCGAGACTTAGTAAAAGTAGCAACCATGTACCATAAGGAAAACATGAAGCAGTCGGATATTGCAAAGCGCTTGGGGATTTCACGATCATTGGTTTCCAAATATCTGATTGATGCAAAAAATCAAGGAATTGTGGAAATTTACATCAAAAGCGAAAGCGCTTACTCCGTTGAGCTAGAGCTTCAGCTGGAGCAGCTTTTCGGATTAACCAAAGCAGTGGTTCTAGATACCAGCACCCTGAGAGAAAATGAAATCGAAAAAATCATTATCCAAACAGCGATTACCGCCTATAAGAGGGACATCGCCAAAGCTGAAAAGATCGGCTTGTCATGGGGGAAAATTTTACGTCGATTTGTTGATGAATATCCTTACGAAAATCATCCGGACGCGAGTATCATTCCTTTGATTGGGGGGATGGGTTCTGATTATGTCGATATCCATTCCAATCAATTGGCCTACGATCTAGCCAGAAAGCTGCGAGCCAAGTGCAAATTCTTATACGCTCCGGCTTTGGTGGACAATCCGCTGATTAAGGACAATTTAATTAACAATGTAGCCATCAAAGATGTACTGGAAGCCGGCAGAAGTGTCGATATGGCAATTGTTGGTTTAGCTTCACCGTTCTCTGACAGCAACACTATGACCGAAATTGGGTATATCAATGAAGAAGATATTCGGATACTTGCTGATGCTCAGGTGGTTGGAGATATTAATTCCAAATTCTTTGATGCAGAAGGAAAAGAGGTTGCGTGTACGATCAACGAGAACGTCATTGGCGTTAGCTTGGAAAGTATTCGCAATATTCCTAAAGTCGCGACTATTTGTTACGAAGATACCAAGAAGGAAACATTGTATGTGGCGATGAAATCTAAGGTCTTCAACTGTGTGACCGTGACCGACGCATTAGCAGAGTATTTAATTAATCGGATACAGCAAGAAGGAAATTAAATAGTAAAAACCTCATTATCAGCAGAAGACCGCTGTGTAGTGAGGTTTTTAATTTATTATAGAAAAATTTTAAGAGACTAAGAGATGTTTCAATTGCAGCAGTTCATCTTCCGTGAAGGACAATTCTCGGAGGTAGTTGCCGATTGTCCCGTAGGCAGCATGAAATTTTTGATGAAACTGTTCCATGATTTCAGGGTAAGAGTGGTAAACATTCAGCAGTTGTTTATTCTGTAAAATGCGGGAATCATGCTTAATGTAGGTATAAGAAACCTGATAATCAGCAATAATCTCTTCAATTAATACCCCTTGCAGCAATAAAATCAAGTAAATAACAACGCCGGTACGGTCCTTCCCAGCACTGCAATGAATGACTAGCGGATAATGCTCTTTTTGCAGCAACAAACGAAACAGCCGGCCAATTTCCGTTCTCCCACCTTCAACATACTCCAAATAGCGTTCACTCATAAAGTAAGGATCAGTTGTTTGAGTGCTTAATTCAGCCGCTCGACCACGATCCTGTTGGCCGCTGAGGTTAATGGAATAATAATGGTTTATTTCATCTTTATAAGGATTGGATTCTCGTTCTAATTCAGCAGGTGCCCGCAAATCAATAATGGTTTGAAGGTTCAGCTTTTGCATAAGCTGCTGATCAGCAGGAGTGGGACCAAAGAGCATACTAGAACGATAAATGACCCCCTCTAGCGTTTGTTTTCCAAGAGCTGTATTGTATCCACCGACATCTCTAAAATTGACAATCTCCTCAAACTTGATTCGATTTCCCATATCATTCCCCCTTGCTGGAAGCTTAACATAGAACAATATTTGTTGAAAACGTTTTTTACATAATGTTTACAATCCTTTACTTAAACCTTACCTAGAGTTAACCATGAATTGAAATGAGTCCGCTAGAATAGGTGATGCTAGAAAGCAATTAATTTAAGGGGGCTATTTAAGTGAAAAGGTTTAAAAAAGTATTGTTTTTAAGTTTGGCAGTTGTTGCGTTGGCTGCATGCGGGTCGAATCCAGCCGCTAATACGAAGGAAAGCTCGTCAAAAGCTGGAAATTCGTCGGAATCCACTGATCAAAAAGCGAAGTCTGATACCGGTGAGTTCACCTTATATACCTCCCAACCAGAAGAAGATGTTGCAAAGCTGGTGGAGACATTTAATGAAGAATATCCTGACATCAAGGTAAATGTTTTTCGTTCAGGAACAGAAGAAGTTATTTCTAAAGTTTTAGCTGAAAAACAAACCGGCAAAATTCAAGCAGATGCGTTGCTGGTATCGGACAGCTTTACTTTTGAAAATCTAGCAGAGGAAGATTTATTGCAACCCTATGAATCAAAAGAGTCGGCAGAAATTCCGGAAGAGTACGTGGACGATGAAAATTTATATACAGGAACGAAATTAATCGTAACTGGCTTAGCTGTAAATACTGACATGGTAGATGCAAATGATATTAAGGGTTTCGCTGATATGACAAACAAACAAGTAAAAGGCCAAACCATGATTCCAAGTCCGCTGTATTCAGGAGCAGCTTCCCTAAATTTATCGATTTTGACGCAGCAGGAAAAGATCGGCTGGGACTTTTATAAAGCATTAAAAGACAATGAAGTATTTGTAGGGCAAGGAAACGGAACGGTTCGTGATGCATTGATTAATGGTGAACAAGGCATCGGGATGCTGGTTGACTATATGGCTAATCGTGCGAAGCAAGACGGAGCACCAATAGAGTTTGTTTATCCAGAAGAAGGTGCACTCTATGTAACTGAACCAATCGGTATTATTAAGGATACGGCCAACGCTGCGCCTGCAGAAACGTTTGTTGATTTCGTTCTTTCAAAAGAAGGCCAAACGGCTGCTTCTAAAATGGGCTATACTCCAGTACGCCAAGGTGTAGCTGCACCAGAAGGGTTAAAAGGAGTCGAAGATATTGACCCGATGCCTTTCGATGAAACCAAAGTTTTGGAAAATCGAGATGCCGATAAAGAAAAATTTGCAGAACTATTTGGTCAAAATTAAGGAAAGATAAGGAGTTTTTCATATGTCCAAACCTATAAAGGGATTCCATTCTCTGCTCTTTTTTCTGATAGGTTTGTGTGTATTTATTTTGCCGCTATTCACGTTGTTTAAAATGGCGTTTGAAGCTGAGGGTTCACTGAACCTTCAGAATTTCAACGCCGTTTTTCATTCCGTCAGAACGGTCGGAGCGATCAAAAATACACTCATTATTGCTGTGGCTTCAACAATTATATCCGGTCTGTTTGGTGGGATAATGGCAGTAATCGTTGCTTATACCAACATTCAAATGAAACGGTTAATTGAAACGATGGTTATTTTACCTTACTTGATTCCAGGCTATGTAGTGACGTTGTCTTGGACTTCGTTATTCTCAGCAAACGGGCCGATTAATCATTTATTACTAGAGTTATCGCTGTCCAAGATTAATATGTATTCAATCGGCGGAATTATTTTTGTGATGGGGCTCAGTAATGCTGCCTTGGTTTATTTGAATCTAGTAGATATTTTACGCAAGATTCCCCGAGAACAAGAATGGGCGTCTCTGATCTCCGGCTATTCGGTAAAAGCGACACTGAGAAATATCAATTTGCGCAGTGTGCTGTCGCCAATCATTAGTGGGATTGTTTTAGCTTTTTTGAGTTCAATAGATAATTTTGCCATTCCGGTTACGCTGGGAAGCTCCGCAGGGATTCAAGTATTAAGCACGTATATTTATGAAAAGGCAATCGGTTTTGGTCCCAATAGCTTTAATGAAGCTGCGGTGTTATCCATCATTTTAGCTAGCTTATCCTTTGTGACCTTGTTTATTCAGTGGCTGTTACTGAGAAGGACAAAAAGTTTAGAGACGGCCTCGCTGAACCATGAACCTCGCATATTATTATCAGAAGGAAAACGAAAAGCTTTGCAGTTTGGTCTGCTGTTGCTACTGTTTTGTATTAACATTGTTCCACTGATTTTTATGATGCTATCCTCTTTCCATTCGGGATACGTGAAATCCATTTTTGATATTTCGCATATGAGTCTGAAAAACTATCGGTTTATTTTAACCGCCCCAAGTATGTATCAGGGCTTTATTACCAGCTTTACGATCACGATTGCAGCTATCATTCTCTGTGTTCTTTTAGGTGTGTGGGTGATGCATTACAAGCAGCGGATAAATGCTAAGGCAACATTGCCTATTGAGCTGGGAGCCTCACTAACCTATTCAACGCCCGGAATTGTCCTAGCTTTGAGTATGATTTTTTACTGGAATCAGGTTCCGAATGTTTACGGTACGTTGAAAATCTTGCTGATTGCCTACGTAACTCGCTATGCCTTACTGCTGCTGCGGGGAAGTAATACCGCCTTTTTAGCTGTCGATAGTGAGTTGGAGGAGGCCGCATTAGTTTCTGGCTCTAATCATTGGGAAAAATGGCGGCGAATTCTGTTGCCTATGATTAAACATCAATTGTTTGCCAGTTCATTTTTGATGTTCGTCGGAGCGTTTACCGAGCTGACTCTGTCTTCTTTGCTGGCAGCAGCAGGAACAAAAACGGTTGGTTTGACTATTTTTAATTTACAAACGAGTGGAGACAACAGCCTGGCTCAGGCTTATTCAGTAATAGTAACCTTGTTTATCTTAGTAATTCTAAGTATTCGTTCCAGTTTGGAGAAAAAAGGGAGGGTAACGAATGACTAAGTTGATTGTAGAAAAATTGTCCAAAATTTATTCGACAGCTGCCGCATTAGAATCTATTGATTTAGCGATCGATCAAAATGAATTTATCGCAATTTTAGGACCTTCAGGTTGTGGGAAGACAACGTTGTTACGTTGTATCGCGGGTTTTGTCGAACCTACCAGTGGTTCTATTCAGTTCAATGAGCAGGCCTTTTATCAAAATGGTCGCCAAATCCCTGTAAATGAGCGGGAACTTGGGATGGTCTTCCAACAATTTGCCCTGTGGCCACACATGAATGTGCTGCAGCATTTGTTGTATCCTCTAAACAGCAGCAAGCACAAGCAGCTGCTGTCACAAAAGGAAAAAGAAGAGCGTATTGCTGAAATTTTAACTCTAGTAGAATTAACGAACTTTAAGGAACGGTTTCCCAATGAATTATCCGGTGGACAGAAGCAGCGGGTGGCTTTAGCCAGAGCAATCGTTTCAAAGCCGCAGTTGCTATTGATGGATGAGCCGTTAAGTGCACTAGATGCTCATCTGAAGGAAACCATGATCCGCGAAATCAAGAAAATCCATCAAGCAACCCAAGCTACTATTCTATATGTCACACACGACCAGAAGGAAGCAATGGCTTTGGCTGATCGAATCATTGTAATGAATCAAGGGAAGATTGAACAATTTGATACGCCTTATAATCTCTATCATTATCCGGCCTCTGAATTTGTTGCTGACTTTGTCGGCAAAGCCCAGCTCATCCAAGGAAATTGGCAAGGGTCACAGTTCTTTCCTGCGGGCACCGATACTGAATTTTTCTGGACAGGCCAGGAGGTGCACCCGCATTTCAGGCAGCAGCAAACCTATCCTGTTCATCCTGAAGATTTTGTCCTCTCAGCAGATCAGGGACTAACGGTTCAAGTAATCGACAAACAATTTTTAGGACGAGAAACACAATACACCGTTCAACTGCAGCAGCAGGAAATGGTCATTTTGTCTCAAGATGCCCAAGCAGCCGAAATTGGGGACCAAGTAAGGATCAATCGGAAAGGCTATCAACTATGCGGTTAATGTGTTCAGAAAAGAACTCAAGTAGTTTCCGTATCCTTCAATTCACTGATTTACATTTGCGAACCTGGCCGCTGGACGAAGCGGATCAGCAGACTTTGCAAATGATTCAAGCGATGAGTAAGAAAGAACAGCCTGATTTAATTTTGTTTACCGGTGATATTGTTTGGAGCACTATTGCCGGCGCTCCCTTGGCCATATTTCAAGAGTTTATTGATTTTTGCAATACTTTAGAATTTCCGATTGCTCTAACTTATGGCAATCATGATTCCAATCACCCGGCTATTACGCGAGGAATGCTGCGACAAAAAGAAATGGACATCAAATCTTTGGCTGAAAAAAAGTGTTCGTTGATTGCTAATGATCGGGAGAGCTATGTATTGGAGATTTACAATTCAAACCAACTGCAGATTGAACATCTTTTGTTTATTATTGATTCTGGTGAATATACCGACAGCCCCTACAGCCGGTATGATTGGATCCTGCCCGAGCAAATCGAGTGGTTTAAAACAACAGCTCGTTACTATCATAAACATAGCGCAGTAAAGAGTGCGTATAGTTTTTTGCACATTCCTTTGCAGGAGTTTATGGAGGCTTACCAAGTAAATCGTCCGATAAATAGTGTAGTGGGCGAGTTGCGAGTCGATAGTCCGGAGATCAATACTGGTTTCTTTGCCGCATTGTTGTTTGATCCTATAACTAAAGGAGTCTTTGCGGGTCATAACCATGATAATAATTTTCAGACGAATTATTTAGGATTAGAAGTCGTATTTGGACAAGTTTCAGGCTATGGAGCGATTAGTCAAAACAGAAGGGGCGCTCGTTTAATTGTTTTGGAGGAACAGCAGCTTCAGACCTCGATTCTATATGGTGAGAATTATTTTTAAGACGGGATAAAAAAACGAAGCGAAAACCACCTATCAATGTGGTATCGCTTCGTTTAATTTATTTTACGGATGAGCAGCCAAGAAATTCTCGACAGTCTCTTTGTATTTAGTTGGGTCTTTCGACATGGCTTGTGCATGTCCAGCCCCGGCGACAACATATTTTTCCTTTGGTGCGTCGGTGGCTGCATAGACCTCATCCAGCATATAAAATGGCACGAAGTCATCCTTGTCACCATGAATAAATAGCATTGGAGTTGTATTTTTCTTCAATTGTTTCACAGCATCTGCTTCGCCAAAGAAGTAGCCAGCGCGCACCTTAGTCACTAGACTGGTTACTGGAATTAACGGAAATGAGGGCAGGTTGAACATTTCCTTCAACTGGTAGCTTAGTTCATCCTTAGCAGAAGTATAGCCGCAATCCTCAATGATCGCTTTCACATTCTCCGGTAATTTTTCGCCGCTGGTCATCATAACGGTGGCAGCACCCATACTAACACCATGTAAGACGATCGATTCATCTGAGTTAGTCTTCTTCAATACTTCTTGAATCCACTTCACGTAATCCTTGCGTTCATCCCAACCGAATCCGATATAGTCGCCTTCACTGGACCCGTGACCTCGAGCATCTGGCACTAGCACGTTGTAGCCTAAGCTATGGTAAAGATCGGCATACTCAGCCATGTCCTCAGCTTTGCCCATATACCCATGAGCCAAAATCGCCGTCTTCTTTTCATCGTTGTCTGCAGGTAAATAGATCGCTGATAAGTCAAGACCATCGCCCGAAGTCAGTTTCCAGGTTGTCCGATTATTCTTATCGGTAAACCAAGATTCTGCTTGGAGCAGTTCTTCAGTTTTCTCACTGCTGCCATCTCCTAAAAAGCTCTTTTCAGCCGGAACGACAGCGTAATTGTAAAAATAATTACCAGCAAATACCAAGCCAATGATCAAAACGATCACAACACCAATTAAAATTTTCATACTTTTTTTCACAAAACTGCTCCTTATCTTTTCTTTCGTTCAAGCTTTTCAGCCTGTGTTCTTCACTTCGATAGCTTGTCTACTTGTTAATTATACTTGAGAATAGGAGGGACTGCCAAATGCAGAATTAGAGCTGCCTCCAAAATAAGGGAAACAAATTTATCAATGGTCTTCGGATGTCTGCCATCCAACGAAGCAGGCAGGCATGAAGAGAGCTTTAATCCAAAAAATGTGCCAAAAGCTGGACTGACACCTCTTGCAGTATAGTGAATAGTTGGGCTGCTGACAAGAGGCGGTTAGCAATAGTTAAAAATAACTAATTATACGCAAATAGATCAAGGCTATTGCTGGAAAACATGCTACAATCTGTTCTGGAAAGGACGAATGTACATATGAAACTTACTTTAGTAATTGATCTTCTAGAAAATGAATGGAACATAGTAGAACCCAATAAGCTTGTTTCACCGGAGCCGCTGATTTTTGCGACCTTCTTGATTCATAAGAAGCGGTTGACTGCTGACTCAAACAATCAGCCCCAGCTGGGTCGTAACGATGAACGAGAGTTGAAGAAAATTCTTAAGCTGCTGCGTACGAATCATCGTGAATATTTGCAGGCGCTGGATCAGGATATCCTGCTTTCAAATAATGAACACCTTTTTCAACAGCAGCTATTGATGCAGGCGATGCTCAGTGAATTACGTAAGCTGGAGGCTCCCGATGAACTGAAACTGATTCGTTTGGAGCTGACAGGCAGCTGGCCTTTGTATCAAACTGAAGAAGGATTGCTGGATTTATATTAGCCAGCTTTTGTTTGGTCAATACCTTTCATTAACGTTTTTTGGAGATTTCTTTTACAATGAAAGAAAGAGCTAGTGAAAGGAAGGAACAAAAATGGTATTAGAATATTTTGATGGACAAGAAAATTTTTTCAACGACTATAAAAAAGCCGTAAAAGAGGAAGACTTTGACGAACAAACCGTGATTGATGATGTAATGGCGCAGCTAAGCCTGCCTGCTGAGGATGGCAGGTTAAGCTATACGCTTTCCGGCAGCAAAACAAAAAGCAGCCGTCCATCAAGCTTCCCCTTTAGAAAAGAATTAGTTGCTCGTGATCCTGAGGCAACCGTTGACACCCTCTACTTTTATGAGGGCGAACCTTACGAATTTGATTTGCAAGAAGACGAACAACCGTAGCATCCGACAGTTTCTGTGAAAGCAGAGGCTGTTTTTTTTGAGTCGTTTTAGCAGACAAATTTCCAGGACTTTTATAGGCTAGGGGATGAGTTGATGCACCTGTTTTGCAGCAGGTGCATCACAACTGGTGGACAGATGTACTCGTGCCATTACTGGGCTTTGTCATTACCATTTTCTTACTGATTAAGTTCGATTGGGCGGCTCAGTTTACCCAAATGGTTAACGGTCAACGTCACCTTAATCTGTTGGCGATTGGAGCAATGATAATGGGCTTTATCATTATGCCGGCACTGTTGTATTGGTGGAACAAAAAAAGCTTAAGGTCGCGGCCTTAAGCTTTTTACTCTAATAAATTAACCCAGTAACAATGGCACTCAGAAAGCTGACCAAGGTAGCACTCAGCAAAATCTTTAAGCCATTTTTAGCAACCAGATTCCCTTTTTCTTCATTCAAGCCCTTCATTGCACCTGAAATGATGCCGATGGAAGAAAAGTTAGCAAAGGAAACCAAGAAAACTGAGACAATCGCAGTCGTCCGTCCGCTAAAATCCCAAGAACCCTTTGCCAGCTCAGTCATCGCCACAAACTCATTGGTCACCAATTTAGTAGCCATTAAGCTGCCAGCAGAAACAGCTTCATCCCATGGAATTCCCGTAATAAAAGCAAAGGGTGCAAAAATGTATCCCAAAATCTCTTGGAAGGTCAGTCCAGTTATTTTGCTAAAAATAAAGTTGATCATGGCAATCAATGCGACGAAACCAATCAGCATAGCAGCAACGGTAATAGCCACATGGAATCCATCTAAAATGTATTCTCCCAGCATTTGAAAGAAGGTTTGCTGGTCGTCTTCCGCAATCAACAGCTCGTCCTCTTGCTGATCCAATTGATAAGGATTGACCAAGGACGAAATGATAAAGCCGCCGAAGAGGTTCAACACTAGCGCAGTAATCACATAGCGAGGTTCTAGTAGCGCCATGTAAGAGCCCACGATCGACATCGAGACTGTCGACATCGCAGAAATACTCATCGTTGTTAATCGCTTTTCTGACAGGAAAGGCAGCTCCTTTTTAATCGAGATAAACACTTCTGACTGACCCAAAATAGCTGAGGCAATCCCATTGTAGGACTCAAGCTTCCCTAAGCCGTTAATCTTGCTTAGACCCAAGCCCACCCATTTCATAAAAAACGGCAGGATTTTGATGTAGCGCAGAATTCCAATAATGGCTGAAATAAAAACGATCGGCATCAGTACGGTCAAAAAGAACGGCGCACTGCCCTTGTTGGCAATTCCGCCAAAAACAAAGGTTACTCCGGAGTGAGCAAACGTTAATAAAGCCGCAAATACATTCGCTAAGCCACCGACTAAGGTAGTTCCGAAGGTTGTTCGCAGCAGAAGAAAGCCTAATAAAAATTGCAATACCAGCATCACGATCAATGGCCGCAGCTGAATTCCTTTGCGATTCGTGCTGATTCCATAGCTTAAGCCCAGCACCAATAAAAGACCGATAATCCCCATGATAAATGACAAAAAATCTCCCCCTAAAAATATAATCTGTGACAGATTACGACTTTTTGAAGCGAAAAGCGAGGCAAAACCCTCCAACTGGGCATTTTTTTAGCAAGATATTATATAGAAAGCACTAACAAATTAAGGTTTCTCTTGCGTAAAAATCCGTGGATAGGGTAAACTATGTATGCTTTTACCAAATGACGTAAAAAGGGGCACCATCATGGATAAAGATAAGAAACATGTGCGGCTGCCGCGCTATCAGCAGGTTGCGGTCGAGATTGCCGAACGAATTGCTGATCAGCGCTATGGGGTGGGCCAGAAAATTCACGCCCGTTCCACCTTGGCGAGCAACTTCAATGTATCCCCAGAAACAGCCCGCAAAGCGATCAATGTGCTAGTAGATTTAGAAATAATGGAGGTTCGTCACGGCAGTGGTGCGTACGTTCTTTCTCGTGAGAAGGCCCAAGCCTATTTAGAAAAATACAAAGATGTTCAATCCATTCAGGAAATCAAAAAGGAAATATTGGACAGTGTCGAGCAGCAAAAGCAGGAGCTGGAAAACTTCTCCCATTTGCTGGATCAGCTGGTTTCTCAAACCAAACGGGTGCATAATTTCGCGCCGTTTATTCCTTATGAGTTGAAGTTGACAGAAGAGGCCCAGCATTTGAATGCAACGGTTAACGAATTAAATCTTTGGCATGAAACTGGAGCAACCATCATCGCTATTCAAGATGAAGACGAGTTGCTTCTATCCCCAGGCCCCTACGCGAAGCTGACGAACGGCTGCACCTTGTTCTTTGTTAGCACTGAATTAGGCTTTCAACGAATGCAAAATCTTTTTTATCCTGATCAGCTGCCAGAAATCGAATAATTGACGCCAGCCCTTCAATTGAATTTGTTTAATTGAGGGGCTTTACACGTGCTTTCTGAAAATTTACACTTTCTCTTTGACAAAAGTGACCACATGGTGTTACCATATGGTGGTCACTTTTTTTAAAGGAGGAAGTTGTTTGAGTAAAGTTAAGGTAGAACATTTAACCAAAATATTCGGCAAGCGGCAGCAGCAAGCCCTAGCCATGATGAAAGAAAATAAAAGCAAAACGGAAATCTTGAAGAAAACCGGCGCAACCGTTGGGGTTTATGATGCCAGCTTTGAGGTCAACGAAGGGGAAATATTCGTAGTTATGGGTCTTTCCGGTAGTGGGAAGTCTACAATGATCCGTTTATTAAATCGTTTAATCGATCCAACATCCGGTGAGATTTTTATTGATGGACAAGACATAGCCAAAATGAATAAAGAAGAACTAAGAGAGGTTCGCCGCCATAAAATCAATATGGTCTTTCAAAATTTTGGACTCTTTCCTCACCGTACCATTTTAGAAAATGCGGAATACGGCTTAGAAGTTCGCGGCGTACCAAAGGAAGAACGCCAAAAATTAGCAGAGCAGGCCTTGGATAATTCCGGATTGCTCTCATTTAAAGATCAATACCCAAATCAACTATCCGGTGGGATGCAGCAGCGGGTTGGATTAGCGCGGGCTTTAGCCAATGATCCAGAGATTTTGTTGATGGATGAAGCTTTCTCAGCGCTTGACCCATTGATTCGCCGCGAAATGCAGGATGAATTATTGGATCTGCAATCGAATGTGCAAAAAACGATCATCTTTATTACCCATGATTTGAATGAAGCACTGCGCATCGGTGATCGCATTGCCTTGATGAAGGATGGCGAAATTATGCAAATTGGTACCGGGGAAGAAATTCTGACCAATCCAGCGAACCAATATGTTCGCGATTTCGTTGAAGATGTCGATCGTTCCAAGGTACTAACGGCAGCCAATATCATGGTGCCAGCCTTTACAACGAATATCGAAATCGATGGACCAAACGTAGCCTTGAACCGGATGCGTAAAGAAGAAGTCAGCATGCTTTTAGCTGTTGACCGCAAACGGATGCTGAAGGGCAGCCTGACAGCCGACAAAGCGCTGGAAGCACGGCAAAAGAATTTATCCTTGAAGGATGTTATTGATAAGAATGTACGCACTATTCCAAAAGATATGCTGGTAACAGACATCTTTAATCTGATTTTCGACTCTCCAACACCATTAGCAGTAGTTGAGAACAACCGTTTAGAAGGTGTAGTTATCCGCGGCAGTGTGCTGGAAGCACTAGCGGAAACAACCGATGAACAGACAGAGGAATTGGAAGGAGTGACTGCAAATGACTAATTTCCTACAACAAAGCTTACCAATTGCTGACTGGGTTGAATCCTTTACTGATTGGCTGACCAGTACCTTTGCAGGACTATTTTCTGCCCTGCAGCACGGTGGACAATTCGTCATGGATGGCATGACCGGCATTTTAACGTCTATCCCAGCTTTGCTTTTAATTGCTGTAATTACCGTTGCGGCCTTCTTTATCTCAAATAAAAAATGGGGGCTGACCTCGTTTACCTTGATTGGCTTGTTGTTTATTTACAATCAAGGCTTATGGACAGACTTGATGAGTACGGTCACTCTAGTTATTTTGTCTAGTGTCATTTCGATCGTAATTGGGGTGCCATTGGGAATTCTGATGGCTAAAAATGAAACAGCGAAGACGATTATTACACCGATTCTGGACTTTATGCAGACCATGCCTGGTTTCGTGTACTTGATTCCAGCGGTAGCCTTCTTTGGTATCGGAATGGTACCGGGGGTATTCGCCTCAGTCATTTTCGCATTACCACCAACTGTTCGTTTTACGAACTTAGGAATTCGTCAAATTCCAAAAGAACTGGTAGAAGCCTCTGATTCATTTGGTGGGACAGCTAGTCAAAAATTGTTCAAGCTAGAATTACCATTAGCGAAAAGCACAATCTTGGCGGGTGTAAATCAAACCACTATGCTTGCTTTATCAATGGTAGTAATTGCTTCAATGATCGGTGCACCCGGTCTAGGACGTGGCGTTTTGTCAGCCTTGCAACGTGCACAGGTTGGTAACGGCTTTGTGAATGGGTTGGCTTTGGTTATCCTAGCGATTATCATTGACCGCTTTACCCAAAACATCAACAAGCCTAAGCAGCAAAAAGCCAAACAAACTGCTGGCAGCAAGAAAAAAACCGGCATTTTGATAGCCGCTGCAGCGGTAGTCGTAATTATTGGTTCAGTTGCTTTTGGCGGATCAAAGGATGCAACTAAGGGCACTGTTAATTTATCCTATGTAGAATGGGATACAGAGGTCGCTTCCACTCACGTAGTCGGTGAAGTCTTAAAAGACATGGGCTACCAAGTGAACCTGACACCACTGGACAATGCGATTATGTGGGAATCAGTTGCTAAAGGCGAAACCGATGGAATGGTAGCAGCCTGGCTGCCAAACACCCATAAAGCACAATATGCTCAATACAAGGATCAAGTAGATGATCTAGGTGTGAACCTTGAAGGCGCTAAGCTGGGCTTAGTCGTTCCAGACTACATGGATGTTAATTCTATTGAAGACTTAACCGACCAAGCCAACAAAACCATCACAGGTATCGAACCTGGTGCAGGAGTAGTAAATGCAGCAGAGAAAGCATTAACAGATTATCCTAATCTAGCTGATTGGAAGGTTGCTACTTCTTCTTCTGGAGCGATGACTGTAGCGTTAGGTCAAGCGATTAAGAACAAACAGCCGATCGTGATTACTGGCTGGTCTCCACATTGGATGTTTGCCAAATATGGGTTGAAATATTTGGAAGATCCGAAGGGTTCAATGGGCCAAGCAGAATCCATTCATACGATTGCTCGCCAAGGGTTAAAGGATGACGAACCAGAGGTCTACAACGTGTTGAATAATTTCAATTGGACCAAGGATGACATGGAAAGTGTCATGCTGGCGATCAACGAAGGTCAAGATCCGACAGATGCAGCCAAGGATTGGATTGCTGCTCACCCTGAGCAAGTAGCTGATTGGAAAAAATAAGAAGGATCAGTAGTTGATTTACTAAAAAAAGAAAGGCTCTCTTTGAATTCTGATATTCAAAGAGAGTTTTTTTGTACGCTATGAAAATCACCTGCTATGCAGGTGGTTCAGGAGAGCTTCCAGCGTGGTAGTAAAAAAAACTAGAATGTTAAACTGATGCTGGTTTCCCGCCCGCTTCGCAAACAATTAGGAGGTACCCTTATGAAAAAGGCCAAAGAAAGTTTATCACATACCAGTTGGAGGTGTAAGCACCACGTTGTATTTGCCCCAAAGTATAGAAGGCAGATTACCCATGGAAAATACAAACAAAGCATTGGCGAGATTATTCGAGAATTATGCGAACGAAAGGGAGCAGAAATTCTCGAAGCAAATGCTTGTAAAGACCACATCCACCTGCTAGTTAGCATCCCGCCCAAAATAAGTATTTCTCAATTTATGGGTTATTTGAAAAGAAAAAGTAGTTTGATAATTTTCGATCGTCATTCTAATCTAAAATATCGTTATGGGAATCGAAAATTCTGGTGTCGGTTACTATGTGGACACAGTAGGACGAAATAAGGAGAAGATAGCAGAATATATTCGTAATCAATTACGAGATGATTATGCAGCAGATCAGCTAACATTATTTGAAGAATATGATCCGTTTACAGGAGAAAAAACAAAAAGAAATAACCCGAGATTCTTATAGAATCAGTGGGAAATAGTGGTGCGGGAGGAAGCTCCTTCAGAAGGCCTTTTAGGACATGGTCGGTAGAAGAGGCCTTCAGCCGAAGAGCAAACCACCCGTTACCACGGATAGTTTTGATTTTACAAGAAGAATCTTTTTCGTGTTCAATAACCCGTGTCAAAATCCATTTTCGATTAACTTAAGACAATAGAGCCCTAATTCAAATTGATAGATCTGAATTAGGGTAATTTAACATAGAAAGAAAACGTCAGTGAAATTTTAAAAGATGAACTTTTACATTTCATTTTTAATAAATGTCACACAAACCGATTGTGTGACACTCTCAAGGCTGATATAGAATATTTAGTTGACATTGCAAACTAAATATTCTATATTACTTAAAAGGAGTGATAGTGTGGAAATAAAAAAATTCGTAGATCAATTTCGTTCGTTTAATAGATTTTATGCAAATCTGTTGAGTCGATTTGACAAAACTCTTTATGGGACAATTTTTTCGTTAGTCGAGTCAAATGTGGTAACGGAAATATTTGAAAATGGACCAATAAGTTCAAAGTCAATTGTGGAAAGCTTAGATATTAATAAAAGTCAGTTAAGTAAGTTGTTGTCTAAACTTGAAAAAGAAGGTGTCCTTTGTCGTATTGATAATGTAGAGGATAATCGCTCCCAATTATTAAAGTTAACACCCAAAGGAAAAGAGATGCATCTAAAACAAGTTTCATTTGTCCAAAAAGAATTAGTTAAAGAAATGAATACTTACACTGCTCAGGAAAGAGATATTTTAAGTTCAACCATGACTAGTTTTGTGAATACCATAAAAAAGAATCAGTCTGTTAAACTTAGAAAAGCAGTTTTAAAAGATATGGGATTTATTGCAGATCTGCATTGTAAGATATACACGAGAATGGGATATAAGGAAAATTTTCAAAAATATGTTTTTTTGTCCCTTGCTAAATATATGGAAGACCATTTGAATGGAGTTAGTTGGATAGCAAATGTAAATGGTGTTGATGTAGGTAGCATTTCTTTAGTTCCTTCAGACGAAGGCTGGCAAGTTAGGTGGTTTGTAATCGATACTAACTATCAAGGGTATGGAATTGGGAAGAAACTTGTAAATGTTCTGATGGAATATGCTGGAGAAAATAATATAGATCATATGCATTTATGGACTGTCGGGGAATTAGGTGCAGCCAGATCGCTTTACGATAGAGCTGGGTTTAAACTTGTGAACTCTAAGAAGAACAAAGAGTGGAAAGATTCTACCATAATTGAAGAGAAGTGGGAATTTTAATGAAATAGCAGTTTTAATGTATAATAGATAATTTATCAGTAAATGTCACAGAATCCGATTGTGTGACATTAGCAAAATCAGCTCTGTTCCTTGCGGTTTTAGAGGGGATTCATTTTCCTTAAAGCCGCTTTTTTATTTATACGTTTTG
The DNA here is from genome assembly GCF_050498925.1 of Enterococcus sp. AZ163. Taxonomy (NCBI): domain Bacteria; kingdom Bacillati; phylum Bacillota; class Bacilli; order Lactobacillales; family Enterococcaceae; genus Enterococcus; species Enterococcus sp. AZ163. The sequence goes on along the minus strand of NZ_JBIPAO010000001.1, from coordinate 726,309 downwards.
AAGGCAACATCGTCTATTTTATAGTAGGATTGTGTTACATTCGCTTAGAGGCTAAAAAGCTGTTTGAAGTTTAGATATGTGCTCTTTTTTCTGTGTAGAATCAGAAGTAGAACCGGCTTAAAAACGAACAATGCTTAATTCTTTAAGGATTGGATTGCTGCTCACCCTGAGCAAGTAGCTGAGTGGAAGAAATAAGTATTACAAGAAATAAGAAAAATCAGTAGTTGATTTACTGAAAAAGAAAGGCTCTCTTTGAATTCTGATATTCAAGGAGAGCTTTTTTTTAACTATTGAAAGTAGGTGTTTTGAGGTATTCGAAAGTAGGAAAAGGTCAAGTTTTTATATCCTACAGTAAGGCTGCAACCCCCTTATCCTGCGCGGGATAGGGATATACAAGAAGCCATCACATTTACACAAAGCGCCACCTATTGAATAAAGGGAAGGTGCTTTGATTGTGATAGCGCACTGTTTGCCGGTTAGCGAAAAGACTAAATAATTGGGAAAGGAATAAGACATATAAGTGTCCTATTCCAATGTTATAATAGTTTGGAGGTGAGCGTATGAAAATAGACCGACTGATCGGTATCATTACAATTCTTTTGCAAAAGGAAAAAGTAACAACAGCACAATTAGCAGAGCGATTTGAAGTGTCATGCAGGACTATCCAGCGTGATATTGATAACATCTGTAAAGCCGGTATCCCTATTGTATCTATGCAAGGATATGGTGGAGGGATTTCTATTGCAGAGGGCTATAAAATTAATAAAACAATACTGACAGAAAAAGAATTGAGTGCAATTTTTATGGGACTAAAGAGTATTGATAGCATCTCAAAAGATACTTATTCTCAAAATCTCATGGAAAAACTCACTAATGAAAGAAGCACGATCCTCTCTGACCAAAATAGAGTACTTATTCATTTATCTTCCTTTCATCAAGAGAGCCTAACTGAAAAAATTGATGTGATAAAACAGGCTATTAGCAATAGAGAACTAATTTCTTTTCAATACTATTCTGAAAAGGGGGAGAGCCAACGTGTTATTGAACCCTACTACATTATGTTCAGATGGCTTGCATGGTATGTTTACGGATACTGCCTTGCTAAGCAAGATTATAGACTTTTCAAATTAAATCGATTGAGCGAATTACAAAATGCACAAACAAATTATGAGGAAAGGTTTATCTCAGAAAAACAACTCAATTTTGACGATTATATTTGGATTGATGATATAAAGTTAATCGCTCTTTTTGACACTAGCGTAAAATATAGACTGATCGATGAATATGGTCCTGAATGTATAACATTCGATAAACAATCCGGTAAGTTGCGGTTTGAGAACGTTTTTACCAACCGCAACCATTTAACCCAATGGATATTAAGCTATGGGGATGCCGTAAGGGTTATAGAACCTCTTGAACTAATTGATGAGGTTTGCAAAAATGCAAAAAACATTTTAGTTCACTATGAGTAATACGACATACAGTTGTCGTATTGCATGTGTTAGGTTAAATAAAGAGGAGGAGGAATTCATTATGAAAAAAGAAGTATCTATGTTTGATAGGCCAGAGAAACTTGCTGGATATGATATTGAGCAATACGTGGCATTTTGCGGCAACTTGTCTTGGTATGATTTTGTTACATCCATTCCACAGTCGGTGTTTATTGTTACGGGCTGGAAATCCAACGGTAAGGAAAATGCTTGTCTGCACTCTTGGTCTAGTTTTATGGGAAGTGGCTTGGACAACTTTATCTGTGTGCTAGGAAAAGTCGATAAAGAAGGACATATGTATCAATCACTAAAAGAAACAGGAGTATGTGTCTTAAACTTTCCCTCAAAAGAAATCTATGATCGCTGTATTAAAACGATTGGGAATAATCAGTTTGAAACAGATGAAATCACTGCTTCTGGTTTAACTGCGGAAAAAGCGTCAAAAGTCAATGCACCACAAATCAAAGAGTGCTTTTTGAATATCGAATGTGAATACTTATGGGAACAGGAGCTTTTTGCTGGGAGTAAAGAAGTGGTAATTGCAGTAAGAGCTGTCAATATTAGCATGGCTAACGAATACTCCGACCAAACCAAACTCGGAAGGTATGGGAAGAACGGCTATTTGTACTACATTGACCAGCCTACTAACCCAGAAACGGGAGAGATTACAACGACAATTAATTACGGAACAGTGGAACCGGGCGAACCCCTTCAATGGATTACGCATTAGCGTTAATTAGCCGGCTGGTAGAAGGAGAGTCTTCCAGTTGAAAAGCATTTCATATGCGAGCAACCTGACACCTAAGGCCAAGTTGGCATGTTGTTGGCCGAAAAGGGCAGTACCACAGCTTTGCCGCTAGTCTATTGTTCGTCTTTTTCCACTGGACCAAGGATGATATAGAAAGTATCCTGCTGGCGATCAACGAAGGACTGGATTGCTGCTCACCCTGAGCAAGTAGTTGAGTGGGAGAAATAAGCATTACAAGAAATAAGAAGAATCAGTAGTTGATTTACCGAAAAAAGAAAGGCTCTCTTTGAATTCTGATATTCAAAGAGAGTTTTTTTGACTATCGAAAGTATGTGTTTTGAGGTGTTCGAAAGTCTTACAAGGTCAGATTTTTGAGCAGGTTCTTTTCTTAAAATGAACCCCAATAATATCAAACAATCCTTCAGAGACTAAAATGAAAGCAAGGATAGCACCGATGGCAAGTAGTAGCGGGAAAATAGAAGTAGTACTATCACAAAAGAAGTTATAGTAAGAATACTTATGGAATAGCAGCGAGATCGCCATCTATGGATATCGGTTGGAAAATGGAAAGATAATTTTGTAAACTAGTTATGAAAGGCAACCTTATCAACATTTTAAAAATCATATGCTATAACGAACGTGCGAAGAGAAAAAATTGATCTGTGCTACGGCACACAAAAGCACTACTCGGCTAGGAGTAGTGCTTTTTTTCGCTTTAAACAAGATAGTTACTGGAATTAATTAAAAGAAAATTGTTAAAAACGGCGTATTCAGCAAAATAGAAAACTTCCTCAAAAGTAAGACAGCCCAGTGAAGTATCTTTCCAATTGTAGTTAATTTAGTTGGAACCCTTGTTCCTTTAAAAATTCCGCGATCTCGGGTCTTCTGATAGTTTCAAAATAATCAATATTACTGTCAAGCCATGATGTTTGTTTTTGGTTATTTTCTCTGGAACTATAATATTTCCTAGATATTTTTTCATAGTCACTTAAATCAACAAATTGTTCTTTAGGATAATAATTTTCACTAATTTGATTTTTTTCTAACAGTCTAGGTTTGACTTGATTTTTACTGGAGGGAAACCCTACTGTTAATCCAAATAAAGGAAGTGTATATTTTGGCAATTTTAACAATTGTGAAACTTTTCGTACATCATTACGAATACCGCCAATATAACAAATACCTAAATCCATGGATTCGGCAGCTATTGCCATATTTTGAGCCGCAATTGATGTATCAACTATACTTACAATTAGAGATTCCATGTTAGTTAATCCGTCTAATGATTTGTTATTCTCGATTAACAAGTTTGATTGTCTATATAGATCAGCTACAAATACAAAAAAAGTTCCTGTATTTTTTACGTAGGATGAACTTTCAGTTATTTCAGATAGTTTTTCCCTTAATACTTTATCAGTAATTTCTAAAATTGAAAAAGCTTGAACAAAATGGGAAGACGACGCACTACGCGCTGCAGTTATCAATGTTGTTCTGATTTCTGGAGATAGCGGAATGTTTTTAAAATCTCTGACAGAAACGTGGTCTTCCATTTTTTTTATACAATTATTCATTAAAAAATTCCTCCTTGATATTTACATCAAGTATACAGCCGAAGTATTATTAGGACAATACTGTCAAAAAAGATACCTGAAAGGAGCTTAAAAATGAGAAAGACATATGAACAGATGATTGAGTGTAATTGCGATATGGCAAATACTTTAGCTATTGTGAGTGGCAAATGGAAACTATTGATTCTTTATCATTTATTAAATAAAGAACACAGATTTAATGAGTTACACCGATTATTAAATCGAATTACAGCTCACACTCTAAGTAAAGAGCTAAAAGAATTAATAGGTGATGGATTAATAGAAAAAACGACATATAATATCATTCCACCAAAGACTATTTATAATATATCTGATAAAGGTAAAGAGCTAGAAATCGTTCTCGTGGAAATGAAAAAATTCGGACACAGACACCCATTAAAGATTAGTGATGATATATATAACAGCAGAAACGTTCCAGAAGACGATCAGTAAAGCGTAATATAAGTAGAAAAAACGGTTGTTCTTGATTAGCATGTATGGTATAGAAAAACGATTAAGTAGATACCCTCAACTTTATTCTAGAATCGGATTTGCACAATCTAAGTGAAGATGAAACACATCATATTATTGAATATAAGTGGTCTGGTCTTAGAATGGATCTTAAACTTGAAGAACTTTCAGATTACGAAGCTATAACTAACATCATAAAAATCACGAAAGGTAACTTTGGATTGCTACACCAATTATTTTTTCAAATCCATCGGATATTGAAGATTGATGAATTAAACACCATTACCATGGATGTAGTAGAAGCAACAAGAGATACCTCAGTCATTAGCTTGTAAGGCCGTCATTTATATTTAAAGAAAACCGCCATTTAAATCTAAAAGTAACAAAGCCGCTTTTTTATTTATACGTTTTGAAGGCAACATAATCTATCTTATAGTAGGATTGTGTTACATTCGCTTGGAGGCTAAAAAGCTGTTTGAATTCTGGATTACTGCTCACTCTGAACAAGTAGCTTAGTGAAAGAAATAATTAAAATACCACAATATATAAGATGTTTTATTTGTAAAAAATAAGAAGAATCGGCAGTTGCTTGTGTACGTTTTTGCTGAAAAAGGAAAATCTCTCTTTGGACTTTGATAGTCAAAGAGAGATTTTTTTGTTGTTTTTTAATGGAAAAGCTTTTTTGCTAAAAGCAACGTTAATATTTATACGGTTTATAGAAAATCTTTTTAAAGCTTTTGTATCAGCGTTTTTAGTGTTGGACTTCTCAATTTTACTTCGTGGTATGAAAAAAACCACGACGTTGATCGGCTGCTATCGTCGTTTTTTTAAGTGAAGCTGAATAAAGTCATCTAAATTGTAGTATGTTTTTTTAGTCAGGTCAACAGTTTTATTTATAAAATACCTATTTTTTTATAAATATTGAAATGAATTAGTCAAAATAGATGACCTAACAGGAGGGGGAACTGGTTTATCACCCGTCAGTTCCGCCGTCAAAAAGAAAGGAAGATGCTAGCAGTGAGCAAACGAGGCGAAAACATTTATAAACGTAAGGATAAACGTTGGGAAGGTCGTTATCGCAAAGGCCGAACCATTGATGGCAGGATTCAATATGGATCAATTTACGGGGAGACCTATCAAGAAGTGAAGGAAAAGCTTTATCCCTATAAAATCAAATACCAAACGATCATTCAGTTGCAGGGGGTTGGCAGTATCCCATTGTCAGAATGGGTTGCTGTTTGGCTAGCTGAGTTTCAAAGCAAATGGAAACCAGCAACCTATGCGAACTATCACCACAAGTTGACCAAATACGTTTTAACGAAAATCGGCAATCAACCCCTGAACAAATTAACACAAGAAAGCCTGCAACAGCTGGTTGATCAGCTGCAGAGCGAGCCGCTGAGCCCTTCAACCATCGAAGTCATAGTTCGTATTTTAAGCAATTGTCTGAATCAGGCGGTCCAAAAAGATTTGCTGCGCAGCAACCCCTGTCAACAGGTCCAGCTGCCGCGCAAATCTCAAAGTAAGGTTCATGCTCTAACTAAAAAGGAGCAAAAAAGTCTGGAGTGTGAAGCAAAAAAAGTTCCCGCAGCACAAGGATTACCGATACTTTTGGCTTTGCAAACCGGCATGCGGATTGGTGAAATAGCCGCTTTACAATGGAAGGATATCGATTTCGACAGCAATCTAATCCATGTAGGACATACCTATCAACGGGTGGCTGCTTTCACAGATGAAGGCCCAAAGAGCCAGCTTGTTTACGGCGAAGCTAAGACCCGTTCATCTAAACGGGTGATCCCTATCACAGATAAGCTGAAGAAGGTTTTGTTGAAAGCACAGAAACAGACGAATCATCATTTTGTCTTCTCGGTCAATGGTCATCCCTGTGAGCCGCGCCTGCTAACTCGCTATTTCCATCAACTCCGAGGGAAAGCAAGGTTGAATCAGATTCACTTTCATCAGCTGCGCCACACCTTTGCTACTCGGTGTATTGAAGCGAGGGCGGATATCGCCTCGGTAAGTGCCTTATTAGGTCATGCATCTGCCAAGATGACGCTGGATATCTATACTGATGCGATGCTCGAGCAGCGGGTTCATGCGATTCATTTAATGGCTGCCGCCTAGTAAACCGTTTTCAAAAAAACTATTCCCCGATAGGTCTCCCCTTTTTTGCTTTCTCTAGGTAAACGCTTGCAAAATTATGTAAACTAAATTAGAAACGAATCTGCTCGTTTTTCTAGTAATTTTTCTCCCTCAACAAACCTGTCACAAAATAAAAGCCGTCAAAAATGGTCAACAACCAATCTAAAGCCACCCGCAGCAAGCCTTTATTTCCCTTCCCTAGTCTTTTTCAAACTAGGAAGCGAATGAAGGAGATCTGCCGGTTTATTTCACTATTTTATTATAAATGAGCGTTATTTAAAAGCATGAAGATTCTCTTGCTTTGCACTTAAGTATTTCGCAAAAAGCACGAGCTAAAACGGCTAGATAACATTCACCAGAGCCACTGCTGGCGAATTGTTTATAAATCTAAATATGAAGTGAAGGGGCTGGTTGATGAAAAGACACTGTAGGCACCAAAAAAATGGGGGAGTTAGCGAATTTCGCTAAAGATTTTAAATGAGACTGTTTCAAAAAAAGGAGAGAAATCATTGAAAAAGACGAAACTTATTAGTTCACTTGTCGTATCTGCTACTTTGGGTTCTGTAGCTGCAGCTCCAATTGTCAGCCAGGCAGCTGAAGCAACTGACAATACGGAGAAAACACAAAAAAGCTTTGACGAAACCAAATTTGTCGAGCTAGAGCAAGCAGCCAAAGACCGAGTAGAACAGGCTAAGTCTGACTTAGCCACAGCCCAAGAAGCTTTAGCCAAATTGGAAAAAGAAACACCAGAGCAATTAGCAGCAGGCAAACAAGCCATCGAAGATAAAAAGGCTGAAATGCCAGCAGCCAAAGAAGCATTAGCAGCAGCGAAAGAAGCAGTGGCAGCTGAAGAAGAAAAAATGGAAGCCGCTCAGAAAAAATACGATGAAATCGTCGCTATGGCTCAAAATGAAATTGATACTTCACAAAAGCTGATTGACGAAAAACAAGCTATCGCTGACGAAGCGAAAGAAGCAGTCGATGCTGCGCAAGCTGAATTGGATGAAGCAATTGCTGACTGGAACGCTGAACAAGAAAAGCAGCAACCAGCTATCGATGAAGCGAAGCAAGCGATTGCCGATGCTGAGGCGAAGTTACAAGCGGCTAAAGAAGCGTTCAATGCTTCAGAAACAGCTATTCAAGAAGCAAATCTTGCATTGGAAGCAGTTATCGCGAATATTAACGATCAAGACAACGTAATTGCACAAGCAAATGCCGAAAAAGATGCTGCTCAAGCCGCAGTTGTTCAAGCACAGGTCAACGCAGCAGATGCAGTGAATAACCTTAATATCTTGGCCGCTGAATTGCCAGCAGCGCAAGCAGCTTATGATACTGCACAAGCCGAGTTAGCATCTATGACACCAATGCTGGACAATGAAATTGCTACATCTCTAGCAGCAATTGTTGCTCAAGCAGAAATTATTAAAAGTCTTGATCCAACAGACCCAGCCAATGCTGCAGCGATCGCAGCAGCGCAAGCAGAAATTGCTAATCAGCAAGAATTTTTAGACTATTCTCAAAGGGAAAAAGACACTCTTACTAATGCAGTAGCAGCTGCCCAAACACAACTAAACAACACCGCAGCTGCCTATGCCGCTGCTGAAGCTGCTATCGGTACAACTGAGGCTGAATTGCAAAATACCTTAGCTGCTCAAGAGCAAACTAATCAATTAACTGACGAAAAAATTGCTGAAGCCCAAGCAATTATCGACCAAGCCACTGAATTGATCACTGAAGCCGAAACAGCTGTTCAAGAAGCAAACTTGAATCAAGAAGACAAACTTGCTGAAATGAATGCTGCTGAGTTAGAGCAAGCAGAGGTAAATACAGTATCTCAAGCCATCATCGATGAAGCCCAAGCAGCCATTGATGCAAAACAACCAGCAATTGATGAAGCTGAAACAGCTCTACAAGAAGCAAACCTTGCTTTGGAAGCTGCCCAAGCAGAAGTAGACACCGTTACTGCTGAACAGCAACCATTTATTGATTTTGCAAAGGAAACAATCAAGGAAGCTGAAGCAGAATTACAAGTTCAAAAAGATGCCTTGACAGCTGTTCAAGCTGCTGAAGCAGAAGCACAAAAAACCGTTGATGAGTTAAAAGCAGCTATTGCAGATGCGAAGCAAGCCTACGAAGAGTTAGTAAAATCAACTACAGCAGCGATTTCAGATGCTAAAAATGCAGTCAAAGAAGAAACAGCTGCAGTCAAAGCTGCGGAAGACCGCTTAGCCGGTTTGCGCGCAGGTGCTGCCGATGCCAAAGCCGGCAATAAGAAAGCCGACGTTTCGGGCGAAAGCGAAAGCTATCAATTAGGTTACGCTGACGGCTACGCGTCAATCATTGCTCCAGATACTGTAGATGTCGACAAAGCAGAAGATGCTGCTGATGAAGCGGTCGACAAAGCAGTGAACAAAACTACTGGAACCGTTCAAACGGCTGCTGCTGTTAAAACAGTACCAGCAACAGCTGGCGGAACTTCAGACAAACAATACCCACAGACCGGTTCTGCAGAAACACTTGCAGCTTCACTAATCGGATTAGGATTAGTTTCCGCTACCGGTGCCGCAATGCTGCGTAAGAAATACCGCGTGTAAAGCACTCCAGAAGCGCACTGAAAGCCAGTCTTTTAGTGCGTTTCTCTATACATAGTGACGCAGAAAGGAATGTTTTTCGTGTCTTCGTTAGAAATCAAACTGGCCGATGGGGAAGTCTACATCATGAGCGGCGGCAAGCTGAAAAAACGACCGCCCGTCACTGCTCAGGACACTTTGGACAAGTCGGCCATTCAGTCAAAAATCGAAGCCCTCGACTTTTCCAATGAAATGACTAAAAATGCTTACCTCTATCGCCTGCAGGAATGCAAAACCGAAAGCGAACTCAACGATCTGATCGAAGTTATCGCGGTTGGCGAAGAACAGCTTTACTCAATTCAAACCGATCTCTTCCAGCTTTTGGAAAAATATGCCTGGCGCATTCAAGAGCTCCATTACCTGTCACTAATGCGCAAAAAGAGTCTGATCGAAGAATTGATCACCTGTGAATTGCAAGACGAGATGGAAGAATTATACCTCAAAGCCGTGGTGGAAGAAGAAGTTCTCAAAATCAGCCATGAACTCTAATAATGTGTTGGCTGGTTCAGTTAGGATAAACGAAAATAGTTGAACCGCATTACAATACGAAAGCCAACCCTATTGCGACTAGGATTGGCTTTTTTTGTTCACTGTAACCATAAATGTGTGGATGAAACGGACTAGTTACGCTATCGATTGTTGTCTTTGTCCTGCTAATGAGTAGTATGTCATTTTTATTGGTAAGAAATTGACTTTTAGAGCATCCAATCTACTATCGCTAATCGGTTATTTTCATCTCAAAATGCTCTGACAACCAAGTATACGTATTATTGGTAAATCGATCGATTTCTGCCAACTTTTTTTCTGTAAGGTGATCAAAATCGTCTTCGTCCGACAGTTTTCCTAAATATAGATCATTTACATCGACGAATACGCCTACACCATCAGGAAAAAGCCAATATTTGGTTAAAATCACATAACTTTGAGAAATTTCTCCCAACTCATCAGATAAACCACTTGAAGGACTAGCATTAATAACTATCCCCGTTTTTACATCGCCGATATTATTTTGTTGGTATAGGGTTAGGAAAGAGCCACTCTCTTTCATTTTCTGCATTGTTACGCTCTCGAGTAAATTACCTGTAACCCGCACAGCGGTAACCCGTTCTGTCTCAAATCCGTTCGCTTTGTCATACATATGCTTTTTCCCGTCATTGACTATTGGAAATTGGGTAATGCTATTTTTTATCATTAATAAATTGTTGACTGGATCATAATTTTTAGTTGCGATGAGAGTGGTTTCGTTCAAGTGATTTTCTATACTTGAAAAATCGTTTAGTTGAAGAGTATACCCATTGCCAAAATTAAGATTCCCTCCATTAAAGCTAAGATCATATTTTTCAACTCTCTGATAGTCAGGCGGGAATTGAATCGATAGGTTTTGTTTGAATATAGGAATTTCTGTGAAGGGTTGATCTGCTTCAATCTGATCAAGTTTTTTTTGTGAAATAGCTACGATCCCTTCAGACACCTTCATAGCGACCATAGCTGCCAAGAAGGGACTTGCAGCCGCTAAGCCAATGGCGATAATTCCCAATAGAATCATCTTTCTAAGCTTTTTTTCTTGTAGAATTTTTAATTTGGGTTTTTCAAAAAGTTGATCATACTTTTCTGAAAAATTATTCTTTTTGTCCAGATGCGTGGTCTCCTTACTTAACTGCTCCTTTTTCTATCACAGTTTCTTCTAATTCATCTTTCAAATATCTATTATAATCGGTAACAATGGATTCACTCAATTCAATAAGTATCTTGTCTAGTTCTTTTTGCGTAGTAGTAAGTTCGCTACTATCAATTGCTGTTTGTTCGAATGCCGCTCTTCTTTCTAAAGTATTCGAAAAAGCAGGCAAACTTCGGTACAGAAAGTTATCATATAGGACAATATCTTTAGGTTTATCCATCAAATATCTAAATATCTCTTTACTTGCCGTAAGAGCAGAGTCTAAATACTGCTGCTCATTTTCTATCCCAGTCATTGCTTTTTCAGCTATTCTGATTTGCGATTTTGCTTCTCCCAATGTTTCCTTGAAAATTTTTAGATCCCGATTGCTCAAGTTATGCTCTTCCTGAAAAGCATGAACTGCCAGTAACTGTGCAGCCTTCAGTTTTGAACGTTTCACTAATTCAAAGCTGATAACAAGCAAAGCGACAACTAAAATTATTACTAAAATATAGAAATACATCTTTTTACTCTCCTGACAGAAAACTTTCTCATTACGGAGAAAATTCAGTTAATTCGGTTCATTTTTTAGTTGTATAGATAACAATGCAATCCTGTAAGAAATCATCCTCACCCTGCCCCAAACTGATACTATCATAATAAACAGCATCGTATTTTTGAGCTACTTTTACTCCAATTCGCTGAGAAATATCTTTGGTATCTAAGAAATCTGACAAACCATGGATCGTATCAATGCTAAAGCAATAAATATTAATACGTTTTAAGTAATCTTCTTGAATCTCCTTTGCAAAATCCCAAAATAGATATTCAAACAAATGAAGATATTCAGGATTTCTCGTTTGTTCAGGAGTTGATAGAAAGGGTGATATCTCGTGAAGATTTGTTTCGCCATAGGTTTCATAGATCATATCAGATACATGTTGTATTTTCACTAGATATTCTTTATACATCTTTGTTCCTCGTAATACTAAAACTAGTTCGCCAACCCATCCCAATACTAAAAGAAAGATCGCAATCCACCAGGCTAAACCGTAATTAAAAAAAGAAAATCCTTTAACCTTGATTAAATAAAGGCTATAGATAGAGACTAATAAGATAAACAGCAAGGTTGATAATCGTGTTAACTGAAGAAATCTTTTTCTAATTCTTTCGTGTTTTTGCATCCGGAATATACTGCTATTTAAGTCTTTTATTGCATCCTCATATGTGATCATTTCACAAAACCCCTCTAATGTTAGATAGATCCAGTATATCCTAAATATTTTTTTTAAGGTAGACGAGTTTTCAAATTTGTGAAAAATCGTTTCATTTAGAAATATGAATGGCTTGTTTCTCTGTCTTTATTGCTTCGAGTTCCAAGCGTGCATTAAAATTTAGAGTTTTCTCTTGCCAGATATTTAGTTTGCGTCATTGCGAATTTACCGCTGATCGATAGAGGAATTTCAGTGATAAATGAAATTTAGCGATACCGTTTTTATAATTATGAGTGAAAAAGAATTCAAAAAGGCGTTTCTATAAAGCGAGGATAGTTGAAGCAGACTGAACCTTAAAATATCGGGTATGACGATTACCTCTGCTTCTATGAATAAAGGAACTAACGGTAGCTGAATCATGAACGGTAGTTATCTCTTGAGAGATGGTGCTTACGAAGAGGAAGTATTATTTTTTTGTAGATTGCCCACTAAAAGAGGGGGAGGGTATTTTTTGTAGATATCGTTCTATAAGTAATGGAAATAGAACGATGAATTATCATGATTCGCAAAGTATATAGATTGCACTTAGGTGTTAAATATTGCGAAATTTTATTTCGGTTTAATGAATTTTAGAAAATGATGTTTTATTGAACAATTAATCCACGAAATAATTTTATTTCTTTGTTATTCTTTGTTGAAAAAACAATTGACAATGTGAATGAAATATCTTAGTCTTCTCTAGACTAAGATATTTCAAACCTTATTTTAAGCTATTTTTAATTTTTCACTGATGATTGTATACGATAAATAGTGTTTTGGCAACAAAAAATCCGGAAAAACATTACTTTTCTGTATTTGAAAAAGTAATTTAAGTCACAATATCTTTATTTCGGATTAAATTCCGTTTGGAATCCGTTTTTTTTATCCGTCAAATAAGCCGTCAGAAAGGAAAGAGTTCAAATTGAGAATCGGAGAAAATATCTATAAAAGGAAAGATGGCCGATGGGAAGGTCGGTACGTGAAGGGCAGAAAGGAAAATGGTAAAACTAAGTTTGGTTATGTATATGCTAGTACACTAAATGATGTCCGAAATAAACTGTATCCATTAAAGGCAAAGTATCATAATTTGAGGGAAGAACAAGGTGAAACTATTTTATCTTTCCAAGAATGGGGAGAATACTGGCTAGCCACTATAAAGAGAGAAGTTAAAGAATCCACATACTCAAATTATTTATATAAATTGCATCATTATGTTACACCAGTTATAGGAACAAAATCTATGAATGAATTAACAACTGAGACAGGGCACGTATTACTGAAGGATTTGGAAGAAAAAGGTTTAAAGGACTCTACCATTGAAGCTATTTTTAGAATAACCATTCAATGCCTAGACTATGCACAAAAAAGAAAGATAATTAAGAGCAATTCATTTAAGCTTTTGAAAATAAATAAGCAGAAGAAAACAAAAAGAAAATCCCTCACACGAAATGAGCAACGAAGTTTGGAGGAACAAGCACTAAAAGAGAAGAATGGAAATGGAATTCCAACTATTTTAGCTTTGCATACAGGTTTAAGAATTGGAGAAATTTCTGCTCTTAAATGGGAAGATATCGATTTTGAGTCTAATGTGATCCACGTAAGACATACTTACCAACGTATCCTATCAAATCAAGAAGAACGTAAAACGACTCTTGTCTACACAAATTCTAAAACCGAAAATTCAGCACGAGTTGTGCCTATGACTAAGAAGCTTAAAACCATATTAAAGAACCACAAAAAAGAAGCATCAGGTCCCTATGTTTTTTCATGTAAATCGCTTCCTAAAGAACCAAGATTATTAACGTATCATTTTCATAAAATCACTAAGAAAGTACAGTTATCCCATGTTCATTTTCATCAATTGCGTCATACCTTTGCTACACGGTGTATTGAAATGAAGGGAGATATCTCAAGTATAAGCGCCTTATTAGGACACAGTTCAACACAATTGACTCTTGATACTTATGTGGATGCGCTGTTAGAGCAACGAGTGAAAGTAATTAGCCAAATGGAAAAAGCAATCAGATAAATCGTTTTCAAAAAAATTGAAGACATTTTCTGGGGGCTTTTTTTTCTTTTTTTTCGGTACTATTCATTTTAAATTCCAGATTTAGCAAACAATTGGATAACTGGAATAGGCTCTTTTTTTTATCTCAAAAATTTAAAAGCCGTCAAAAGCCGTCATAATTGGTCTAGATCAACTTGTCTGCTAGGAGTTGTTGGTTTTATCTTAGTCTAGAGAAGACTAAGATATCTGGCTGGAAAATTGTGAACTTAATTCCAAGGTAACGAATATGAAATTACTTATATTTTATCACGTTGTGTTTTGTTATAAAAAAGATATCCACTCTTATTAAAAAAGGGTTAGATATAAATGTGTATATTCAAAGGATAGAAAGAGGAGAAAAAAATGACTAAAAGAAAATTATTTACAGGTGTCATGAGTGCAGTAATGTTAGTAGGAGTAGTTGTTTCTTCAACAATTTATGCAGATGCAGCAACTTATTCAGGCCAATCGAATGGTTCTGTCAGCTTTAAAGCTGGGGATCTAGTTCTTCCGCCAACCACAGGACCAACTACACCACCTGCATCTGATTTTGGGTTGCTTTACATTCCGGGAGAATTCAATTTTGAAGAAACCTCAGTTCCTTCTTCAACAGTAACTGCCAATACGTTTATCAATATTGATACGAATTGGGAAGGAAGTCCTGCTGCGAATACTGGTGGAACAGGAGGGTCTAATCCAGCAACTAAACATGTGGGTATTGGTGATGTGAGAGGTACAAATGCAGGCTGGAAGCTAGAAGCAAAGCTGACAAATGATCTGATTGATACTGGAGCAAGCAAAACGTTAACTGGAGCAACTATTGAAATGTCACAAACGCTAAAAGAAATTACCAATCCTGCAACGGGAACACTTGGTACAGTTGTTTCTACCGGTTTAGCACCTACTGTTGCTGCAACGGTATCTATTGGTAGTGGTTCAACTACCTCTATCATGAATGCTCCTGCGACAAAAGGACAAGGTTATTGGAATGGGGAATTTACAAACATTCGATTAAAAATTCCAGCTGCGGCTATGAACACTGTTGCTGCAGGTGAACAATATGAAGGTACTGTTGATTGGACATTAACAGATGCTCCATAAAGGAAATGAATAAATTTTAACAAAAAAGATGGATGAAGATGTAAACATCTTCATCCATCTTTTGTAAGGAGCCCCTATGAGAGCAACTAGATGTAAACGACTATTTACCTTTTTTTTAATACTAGAGTCCTTATTTTTCTCAACAATCTCTTTCGCAACGGAAGATAGAGATGTTTCAGAAACAGAGAAAAGAGCCGGTTTTACTGTTCAGCCTGTGTTACCAGAAAATCAAATTAATTCTGAAGTCAGTTACTTTCATTTACCTATTCAGCGGGGAGAAAACCAAGTCGTATCCGTGAAATTAATGAATAATACTGACAAAGAGGAGCGATACCGTGTGCAAGTCGTTCCTGCAGCAACGAATAAAAATGGAATGATCACATATAATGAAATTGATAAATCGGTGGATTCAAGTATGGAAATATCGATTAAAGAAATAGTAAAACCTAAAGAGAGTGAAATAACTGTGCCCGCTTACGGTACAGTCGAGGCAGCTTTAGAAATTGTGCCACCTGCTGAAAAATTTTCTGGAATCCTTCTTGGGGGTATTTATATCACACCGCCATCAAAAGAAAATACTGATAAATCACAAGGTGTATCTGTTACAAATACTTACGGCTATTCAATTGGTATAGTACTAACGGAAGATCTCGCGACCCCTATTTTTGGAGAGACTGATTTACACTTATTAGATGTTTCTCCTGAGATTGATTACGGAAGTAAAATAGTCGAAGCTGTCATTCAGAACCCTTACCCAGAAGCAATGGAGCAATTAACAGTAGAAGGAAGGATCGTTCAAAAAGGGAAAGATAAAACGATTATAAACAATACTTTAAAAGATGTACGGATAGCTCCCAATTCGGTATTTCCTTTTCAACTTGATTGGGGAATGAATCAGGTTACACCTGGAGACTATACGTTCAAAGGAGCTATAAAAGGAAAAGATAAGGATTGGACGTTTGAAAAGAATTTTACAATCAGTGGAAAAACAGCTGAAAAAATGAACAAACAAACTACATTCAAGATTTTCATTCCTGATTGGTGGCTCTCAGCTTTCTATTTGATAGGTGTATTAACCTGTGTCGTTCTTCTATTATTAATTCTTCGGATAATACAAAGAAGAAAGGAGAAGAAAAAATGACAAAGAGACTGTTTGCATTGTCAGTAATCTGTATGATAATTTTTGTGCAGAATAGCACTGTAGAAGCCTCCAGCTTTGAAGAAGAGACTTCTGTTGGTGTTAGTTTCATCAAGGAGAAAGAAGTACTTCCAACTACTATTGATCAAGAAGCCATAAAAAAAATAGATAAGCAAAGTATCAAAACTCCTGTTTATTCTGGAACAACTACCAGTGGAAAAGTGCTTCCAAAAACGAATGAAATTATTGGGCAAGGGCTTAAGATGCTGGGGGCCAGTTTACTATTTATTACCGTACTTATCCATTCTTTCAATCGTAGGAGGGAAAACTATGTACAGTAAAACAAAAACAATAGTGTGCTTACTAATTACACTTTGTATCAGTGTAGGAGGTTTAGTTTTCACAACAGTAGAAGCGTATGCAGATTATACTGTAAATGGAAACTATTACGGCACAATTTATCCTAGACCTATACAATTCGAGTTTGTAGATCAAAATGGGAATGATTTTTCAGAGAATCTCACACTCAGTGTGCCGGTAACAATTTTAAAGAGGAATGAAAAAATTGATACTGTGAATGATTCTATAATGGCTACTTATCCAGGACCTAGTACGGTGTCAAAAATAGGTGGCACCAATAAATTTGTATACGGAAACTCATTGTCAAATTATTTTTTTAGGCTGTATGCAAATGTGTATATATACACTCCTCCTAGGATTGGGTTTACGGATGAAGAATGGGAAACATTATGGTATGGACCAACAAGTATCCAAATTACTTCACCCATTTCTTATGTAAAGGAATGGCGTTTAGAAGCTCCCCCGGGCTCAGGGTTACCTGAGAAAAACACTGTACAATATAATCTGAATGGCACTTTAGGGACTCATGTTCTGTCAACTAATACCAATCAAAGCACGTCATCACCCAATATCTTTGTAAAAAACAGTGATGATACCTTCGCAATTACTAGTGGAGTAGAAATTCTAAACACTTATGCTTCACATCGCGCCGATCCAACTACTGCCACGCTGATAAAAAATATTTGTACGACGGGCGGCTCATCTAGTGTTCTTAGATACTATGCCTATTATCAACAAATCAAAGAAGTATTTGAAAATACTTCCGGTGGACAAATTACACCGCCTGCAGGCTATACACAAGAGAAGTTGACAGATATTACGTCGGATCCTTTTACTTATACTATGCCGAATGGCAGCTCTTTACCACAAAGCTATGTTAACGACGGGAAGTTATATACTTACAAAGGTTGGTACAAAGGAACTGGAAATCAACCTGCGATAAATACAAGTTACCCACCAGCAATTACCATAAATGCCGAAATGGATGAGGAAAAAGATGAAATTCATATTGTTTACGACGAACAAAATTTATACCAAGTAGTCGAAGAATACATCGATACAAACGGTTCATCAATTGAAGCTGCTTGGAATATGACTACAGATGTCGGGAGTGGTGATACATTCACCGCTGCACCAGATTCTACCAAAACGGATAGTAATAATGTGGTATGGGAGTACCAAGGATGGAAACTAAGCTCAGAATTGATGGATGAAGTTAGAATTACTCCCGTTTCTCAAGTAATCTCATCTGATACTAACCTGCAATATGTCTATAGTAAAAAGCAACATACGAAAACTGAAAAATACGTAGATGAGGCCGATGGGAATACGCTAATTTCTCTTAATCCGAACCCTGCCACGGGAACGGTAGACGACAACGAGGCATTCACCGCTACACCCGATGAAACGATTGTGGACAGCACTGGTAAAGGCTGGGTCTATGTAGGCTGGGAGAATAGTACTCACGACCCTGGAGTAGTCAAAACTGGACCGGTATCCATTACTAATGTTAAAGAAAATATAGAGGTAAAGTATCACTACAGACAACAAGATACGACAGCAGCGATGGATTTGGCGCCGGGATCTCAAATCGTACAAACGGGTGACACAGTTTATTGGACATCAAAGATTACAAACACAGGTACTTCACAGCTGAACAATATCGTATTGAAATCAACAAATAATTGGTCAAGTAATTTATCAGGACCAACGAGTATTACTGTCACATCACCAGGAGGTTCTGTCCAGTCGTTTACAGAAAACTTAGTCACCGGTATTCCATTATCCAACATAGCTGTACCTGCTGGTGGAAGCAACAATTATGTGGAAGTAACATTTTCTAATACCATAACAGGAGGCTCTGCAAATCAAGTCTTACCAGCTGAAATTGACCTGTCAGCTAATATACCTTCAGCTATTCAAGCAGATAGTTTTGTACGTGTGGATGATATTAACGAACCCAATTTGAAACCAACAGGAAACTCAGGTTTTATTAATTTACCGGATTTTCGATTTGGAACGGTTTCAATTAGTCCTTTTGCTGAGAAGCACAATCTAGATGCTTCACAGTATTCAGGTGGGTATAATCCGTATATTCGCTTCAAAAGTTTAGAAAATCTAGCTAGCTCAAGAGAAGTTTCAGTTAAAATCAGTCAATTTCAAAATAATACAGGCACTGAAGTTCTTCCAGTATCCACAACCATTATGTTAAAAAATGGAACCCAAAAGAAAATTCAAAATTACAACAAGCCTAACGAAAACCTTTCAATGATGGATACGATCGCTACAAGGTCAATTGATACTTCAAATACAGATGTTTTTGTTTCATCTGCAAACAATCCAGGAATCTTTCAACTAGACTATAATCTTATGGACGTTGAATTACAAATACCCGGAAATGCTGGAAAGAAAGATGTCTCATATGAAGCCGTGATGGATTGGACTTTAACTATCGCACCGTAAAATAAGTTAAGGAGGTGCTCTATGTATGAGTATGTATGGTTAACATCTGGAATTAGCGGCATTATGCTATTTCTGTTTTTGTTTTTTCTAATTAAGGACCTAGCTTTTCATGAAAAAATGAGCAAAAAGAAGTGGTACTATCTTTTGCCAAATTGGTTACTGTTTACATTGACTCTTTGTTGGGGAGCCTTATCCATTCTTCTATACTTCAATATTCAAACACAACTCGGAGGGTAATTTCAATGGATGGTTATCTTAGTCAAAAAGGAGGCTGCCACAGGAGTGACTTGATTCATGTTTATGTTAATAAAAGGAGAATGATATGCAACCAATTTTAATACTGACTAAAAATCTAATTGTTGAACAGCCCCTGCAAAATGATTTGCAGCAGCTAGGGTATGAAGTCTTTTGCACGAAAGAACTGTTAAATAAAATAAGAATAAGTGTGAATGCACCTTACTTATTTCAACCGTATCCTATCATCATATTGAGTGGAACACTATCTAATTTTGAAATTAAAGAATTTATCCAATTTCTGAATAATGAGAATCAAATTGTTCTAAGAAAATTTCTACAGACACCTACTCTTGAGGAAGAAAATCAATTGGAAGAACTAGGAATAGATGATTGGTTTGATGCGGATCAGTCTCTAGATAGTTTACGTGAGAAATTAGGCACACATTTAAATCAACTGATGATCAATAGCAAATTGCGCGGGGAAAATTATCAGGAGTGCGGAATAGCAGAACGGCTTGAATCATTTGACAAACAACTAACCAAAAAAGAGCGGGCTCTTTTTAATCATCTCATGAAATCAAAGAATAATATTCTGTCACGTGCAGAATTATGCTCATATCTATGGCAAGATAAGCCGAACAATTCTCATTTATCCCAGCTTTCTTTAATGGTTCAACATATTAAAAGAAAATTACGAGATTGTGGTATCAATGATATCCGGATTGAAACTTCTTGGGGAAAAGGATATCAATTACATTCCACCTTCGAATATGCCCAGATAATCGAAATTCGAGAGCAGTAGACAGGAGTAGGGGCTTTCTGCATGGGAAGCCTCTTTTTGAAACTTTAGCTCCAAATAACTACGACTAAATAAAACTTCTAATTCCATTTATTCAATTATCAAAGATCGCAGTCCACCAACATACCGGCAGAAAAAAGCTGAATTTCATCCTTAATTATGTAGAACCTTTCTACTCAAAGCAGAGGTGCTGCGCGCATAACACCTCAGTAAGCACCGTTTAAGACGGTGACTGTGAGTAGAGCTTGGTACTATTTTTTGTTGTGTCGATCAAGGGTAATGATCAAGGTCGCAAAGGCAATTGCCAATGTCAACGCCTGATACACAGTCATGGCGGAAGTTCCTTTCCTAGGATGAACATGTCAGCATCACTCCTTTCTTAGAGTTCAGCCACCGCCATAAACACTGCTAAGTCATGCATCACCTCCTTTGTGACACTCAAGGTTAGGTGAGGGACTTAGCGTTTTTTCTTTTTCCCTTTTTTCTTCTTGGCTTCATGAAAGGCTCGGACTCGGTCTACTTGTGCCTTTCGCGAATTCATAGGCTTTTGGACTGTGGGACTATCGACTGATGGTGACGTTGATTCATTGGTTAGAGCTTCTAACTGCTGTGCTGAGTTGCTTGGTACAATACCAGTACTCTTGGCTTTTTCAACGACAGCTGCTAATGACTCAGAATTTGATACAGGAACAGTTAACGATGCTGCAGTTTCGGCAGGCTTCTGCTCGATTGATTTAACAGTTTCTACGGCTGCTATAGTTTTTGGTGCAACGATTTCTTCTGGAAGTACTTTTTGTACTGCAATTTCTTTTTCTTCATTAACGACTGGTTTTACAGAGACTTGGGTTGCTTCTTCAGCTACAATATGAGCTGAAAAGATATTGCTTGGATCAGCGATATAAGCTTCTGGTGTTGGCTTCGATAAATCAAAAATCGGTGTTTCAATAGTTTCAACGAATTTCGCAGAAACTACCTTAGTGAATTGTCGGATTCCGTCTTTCTGAAATAGATTTAACGTGGTGATTGTTTCTAATGCTGTTTTGATTTCCTCTGGACTCTTCGTTGGATCTGGATCATTGTAGCCCCAGCGATGGGTTCTTCCTGCGGAATTTTCAAATACGGCTGCTAGTTTAAACATAGTTTTTCTCTCCTTTAATTTTTTTATCTTTATATAGTAGTTTTATTTCAGGAACTTTCTAAAGTATCCTGTTCATTTCCTTCAACAGTTGATGGGACGACTTCCATTAATTCTGTAGTAACATGTGCAGGTGGAAAGCACCGAGCTGACAGGATTTCCCACTCTGTTTCCTCAAAATATTCTCTAAAAAAATAAAAGTAACGGCGCAAGGCACGAGTAATCCGATTGTTGGCAAAAAGATGCTTAACTAAATCCTGCAGGAATAATTCAAAATCGGTTTCGCCTAACATATGGCGAACTTTCATAGCAAGTAATAGTTGAATCGTCACAGAACTATCTTGGGTTTCTTGATAGTAATGAACAATTTGTTCTTCTAGTTTGTTGCTTTTTAAATGAAATAACTGGTATTGAGTGAATGGTTGTTCAGTCATCGGTAATTTCCTCCTTCAGCTCCCGCGGCGTTTTAGCCGCGGGGCATACTTATGTTTAAAATAGCGGGGTTTCTTTGGTAGTAACGAATTCTGCACTTTCCACTGAGAAGAACTGGCGGATGCCATCCTTCTTGAAGAGGTTTAGAGCAGTTAGTTCTTCTAAGCTTGCTTTGACTTCTGCTGGAGTCTTAGTAGTATCCGGTTCGTTATAGCTCCAGGTGTGCTTTTTGTCCGCTTCGGTTTTGAAGCGAGCGATCAGTTTTGTTTCGGGCATAGCTTCCTCCTTGGGTTTATTTAGTGACACGAGTTTGATTAGTAACAATGATGCTGTCTAGGCTGCTGCCATCTCCTGCTAAGTCAGCCATGACTTCGCCTAACTTTGTAATGTCTGATTCTGCTGGGTTTGTGACGATATTGCTGAAGTTCACTTTCTTTTGTTTGTCTTCGCCTGCTTGTTCGATTTGTACCTGTAATTTAGTGCCTAGCTGTTGGATCATTTGGTTTCCTCCTGTGAGATAATTTTTTGTTCCGGCCGGTGACTAAACAATAAACCAAAGGAAATAAAGAACAAACTGCCAATCTTCAGTGAACCCTAGGCAATGTTCACTGGTGTTTTCAGAAAAACCTTGATTTAATCGCATAGTAAAATTTACCTTATTGAATATTCTAGGGGATTCACTGAACATTGTATTTTCGCTGAAAAAGTCCTCTAAAGCCCTACCCAGCAAGGATTCCCATGAACAAGGCATCTAAGTTAACAGCAAGTACCTCACAAAAAATAACTTGTAGCTCTAATCGGAAGAGAGAATAAAATAGAGTTTCTTCTATATAAAAAGGCAAAAAAGAAGCTTCCATACGATGCCGACAATCGTATGGAAGCTTCAATCATTATGTTAGACAAGAAGCCCAGAGAAGTCCTCCAGCTCTCGATACCAATGCAAATGTTCCTCTTGCTTGTACTGATTCGCAAACTCACCTGGCGTTAACAGCCATTTCTGCAAAATCCCTTGCCTGCTTAAGGTTTGACCAAACGGTGTGGCTGGAAGAGCTACATAGTTAAGCGGCTGCCCATTTGTTAGTAAGCGTAACGAATAATCTTGGCGATAGGTAGCTAGGGAATACACCGCTTTACAAGCTAGACGAATAAAGGATTGTTTTATGATCGGAATATCCAACGTTAAGCCATTGGTTAGCAGCACAGAACACCACCCATTCTCCTCCACTACTTGAAAAATAGAGAAAGGATTCAACCAAATAGCTTCTTCCGGTTTAGTCACTGGAAACAACGCAAAATGGGCATTCACAATCGGCACCTTTTGCGAAGGAAATCCTGCTAAGGATTTGCAGGTTTGCCGCATTAAGTGGTAGTCCATCAAGCGATGCGTCGCAAAGAATTTCTCAATCATGTCTAACGGCTTCTCCTCTGCCAAATAGGGGAGGTGATTTTGTAACACAAGTGTGCCTTTCTTCCCTGGAACCGGACACACCAAGGTAATTTCTTCCATATTCAAATAATTAAACACGGAAGCTGTTTCTAGAAAAAATTCCCAATCCTCCGATCGTTCTTCAGTCAACACTCTTCCTTCAAAAATTCGCTTCTTACTCATGACAATCACTCCGATCAACAGGTATGTAATTCTTTATAGATAAATCTAAGCTGTTGCTAAACAGGGGGAAGGCGGCACAAATCTGTTCGCCATAAAAGCTGGAGAGGAACAATACTTGTCTAAGGCTCGAGGACAAACAAGGACGCTTCGTCCTCTATCAAACTTACCCCAGTCTCTTAGTAGAAGATGATCCAATCGTGGATCAAAAAGCGCCAACATCGTCAGATTACCAGAGGCCTTCAATAACGCTGTTATTCCATCTGAATCAAAAGTACTAGCTTTTTCAGTTTGATCTAATCCATTCTGCCAATGGTTGTATAGATAATGCTCACGTAGAAAATTTTTTTCAAATCCTCGGTGCAGGTGCAGTTTATTCATCAAATCCCTCCACTTCCTTTATTTAACAACGATTATAGACCACTGAAAATCCCTTGCATAGAGCAAAAAAATTTAATAACAGCAGAAAATTTCGCAAAACTCAAAACAAAATCGCGACTTTTTGCGTATAGGGAAACTTAAAAAAGGAAAGAGATGAACAGATTTTAAACTGTTATATAAAAGGTGACTAGAGAGGAATGTAGTCCAAATAGAATAAATCAAAGGAGAAGACAAAAGACTTGTCAATAAAGCAATGAAGGGAGTTGTCTAGCGGAAAGAGAAAGAGAGAGTTTGTAATTTAATCGGTGGTTTTCGTCAAATTCTATTAGATAGATACATTATTTTAAGAAAAGACAGAAATTTAGAGAGCTTAAAATTGAAACAACGAACTTCTTTCAGAAATTTTCTGTTTCACCATTATTAATCATAACTTTTGTTATTAAAATCAACTACCCGATAAGGAGACTGGAAACATCTTTTTAAAAGTCGGAGTGAAGCATTAATGGCGTAGTGTCGAACAATAAGATGGGAAATACAATAAAAATAAGCCTCTGAGAGGCGAATACGTTTAGTAAGAGGTGCTGGTTTTTTGATAATAAAAAAATAATTTTTGATTGTTCGCTTGCATAAAGAATGAATGATCGATTATTTTAAAATAAGGTAAAACTTCCTGTTTATCTTAAAAACATGAACTTTACTACTTTTAGTTGAAGAACAATAAATGATCGTCGGTGTTAAAATTCATATCTCATAAAAATTATAAGATATTATGATTAAAAAGCAATACTAGGTTTGAAAGTAGTGAAAATTATTTTTTATTACTAAACTTATTAGGGAGAAGCTTAATTAAAACTATTGTTGCCAACAGGAACTATGTTTTTTCGCGCCGTCATTTTAAATCGTCAAACACTAATTTTGGGAGGTTATTTTATGTGTCGAAAAGGTCAAAATATTTATTACCGAAAGGATGAGCGTTGGGAAGGCCGGTATCATAAAGGACGTAAAGCCAACGGTCGGATTAAGTATGGCTATGTCTATGGGAAATCCTTCGAAGACGTTCAAGAAAAATTGCGTCCCTTAAAAAAAAGTGGGGAAATTACCTTAAAACTTTACGGACAAAGTGTCGTGACCTTCAATGAATGGAGTCGTCAATGGCTAAATGAATTGCAAGCTACATTGAAACCAGCAACTTATGCTGGTTATCTGCATAAGTTGAAGAAGTATTTATGGAAGTCTTTGGGAGAACTACCCCTGTATCAACTGGATGCGAAAGCGGTTCGTGCCGCAGTGGACTCTTGGAAATTAGAAGGGCTAGCCTGCAGCAGCATCAAGGTCTTTTTTCGCTTATTAAACCAAGCGATGACGTGTGCGATCAAGCAAGGCCTCATTGAAAAGAATCCCTGTGAAGCAGTGGATCTGCCGAAAGTGATAAAAGAAAGAGTCCGAGCATTGTCTTTAAGAGAACAAAGAGAACTGGAAAAGGTGGTGGAGGAAGACCAAGATCCTCGGTCAAAGACCGTCAATTTGGCGTTGAGAACGGGTATGCGGATTGGTGAAATAGCCGCACTGAAATGGGAGGCAGTTGACTTGGAACGACGATTGATCCACATCAATCAGACCTATCAGCGCATCTGTTATGGCAATGGTGAGAAGTCTAAGCTGCAGCTGGGACCGCCGAAGAGTCAAACCTCTAAACGAGTGATTCCTATGTCCGATAAAGTCCATGCTTTACTGAAAACCTTACAGAAAAAAGTCGTGTCTGACTTTGTTTTTACGACCAAAGGCAAGCCTTGTGAGCCGCGATTACTGACGAATCATTTCCATCGACTACTTAAAAAAGCCCAACTGACAGGTATTCATTTCCATCAATTGCGTCATACCTTTGCGACTCGTTGCCTAGAGGCGAATGAAAAAGTTCTGATTGTCAGTCAACTGTTGGGCCATTACTCGGCACAACTAACCAGCGACGTTTACTATGATGCTCAATTAAAGGAACGGATGAGTGTCGTCCAATCGATGGATAAGCGAGTAGGATAAGAAAGCCTTCTCAAAAAAAGTCGATTGTATTCTTTAGCCCTCCTTTTTTTTGCTTTTTTCCAAGTAAACGCTTTCTGTAAAAGTAACTATAATTTCTCTCTCTTTTCCGCCAAATTTCCATATTTTGCTTCGTATCTGGCTTTTCTATCTAGATATCTATGTTATTTAAAAGGAAATGGTCATTTTTTTCGCCGTCAGACAGAATCGTCAGCGAAAATGAACGCTATCGGGACAGTATTTTCAAACCAAGTCGTGTTTTTAAGATAAACAGGAAGTTCAATGCACCACCTTCTTTCTATTATAGCATTCATAAACGGTATCAATCAGTTATCAATGGGAGCGCCATTTGATATAAAAAAATTATTACTAATAAAGGAGAGAAAAGGTTATGAAAAAGAAAGTATGGGCAGGATTACTAGCAAGTGCAAGTGTGTTAGGTGTTTGTATTGCGGGAGGAACAGCTTTAGCGGCAGAGGTAGATACCCATGATACGAATGTTGGTATTGGTTTCTCGGGACATACCACACCACCAGGAACAGACGATTTGACTCTAAAATGGGCACCAATCAGTTTTGACTTTGGTAGTTCTAACACAGTCAATGCGGCAGCACAAGCATTCAATGAAGATACGGGTGCGAAAAAATATGTGGTGGTTAGTGATGCACGTACAACAGGGTCAGATGAGTGGAAATTAACAGCTGAGTTATCACAATTAACCAGTGGTTCTTCTACACTGACTGGAGCAACCTTAAGCTTTGATTCCGTGAAAAAAGGCTATGTAGGAACGGCTGCCCCAGAAACAGCAGGCTCAATCATTACACCAACAGCAGCACATACGGCAACTGTTGCGGCGGCTAGCCAAACCTTAACACCTGGCGCAACTGCAGTGGTTGTAATGTCAGATGCCTCCGTTTCTTACAAAGGCGATACTGCGATGGAAATGGACAACATTAAATTGAATGTACCTGGCGGCGTAGCAGTAGAAGGAAAACAATACAGCGGCAAACTGACTTGGTCATTAAATGATGCCATCTAACAAAAAATGAAAAACGAAGGAGGAGCAGGAGATCGTCTCCTCTCCCTCTTTTTTTCCTGTAGGAGGAACCAGTCATGAAACAAATCTATAAACTTCTTCTCAGCTTCATCCTCCTAAGGTTCATCGGATGGATTGTCCCTTTGCAGGCTCAAGCAGACGAAACCGGCGACACACCCGCAGGCTTTACGGTGGAGAGTGTAATTCCGGAAAACCAAGTGGATGTCACGAAAAGCTATTACTATTTGCAAGTAGAACCAGAGATAGAACAAGTTATACAAGTCAAAGTCCGCAGCAAGCAAGAAGAGCCGGTCACCATAAAATTGGCGGTTCATGATGCGATTAGCAGTTCAGTTGGGGCGATTAATTATGCCGAAGCCAAACCCAAGTTGGATGCAAGCTTAAAGAAGCCCATCACTGAACTGGTGAAGCTTAACAACGATCTAAAGGAAATCACTGTCGCGAACTTTGAAGAAAAAATCGTGGAGTACACCATCAAAACACCAAAAGAACCATTTGCTGGTGTGAAATTGGGCTCCTTACGCTTTGTGAAAAAAGACGATACCGAAGCAGATAAGCAGCAATCCGGTGTAGTTCCTGAGTATGCCTATGTGATTGCGATGATGCTGACCGAAGATCGAGCGACCTTTAATCATGGGGCCGATCTAAAACTAAAGGCTGTTGATTTGAAGCTATCCAACGGACGAAAAGTTGTGGCGGCTAATCTTCAAAACGACCAGCCCAAAGTTTTGCAGGAGCTAAAGCTTCAAGGCCAAGTGGAACGAAAAGGTGAAAACGACGTCTTGGAAGAATACGAGATGGAAGATTTCTCCGTCGCACCGAATTCGAATTTTGATTTTGAGATTCCGTTAGGCTTGGAAAGCTTTCGACCAGGGACCTATGTGTTTACTGGTGAGGGGCAAGGCGATGGTCGAACTTGGAAGTGGGAGCAGGAGTTTACCATCGGACAGGCTAAAGCGGACAAAGTGAATCAAGAGGCAGCTTATCAATTACGCGTGCCTGAATGGGTGCCGTGGGTAGCAGCAGGATTAGTGCTTGCCTTAGCAGGAATAATTGGCGGCTTAGTTTACCGCCAGAAGCAATGGAACAAAGGGAGGAAGTGAGGGATGTGAAAGTTAAAAACTGTTTTGTATGGTTCACCATACTACTTGGTTTATCCTTCCCCAGCACCACATCTGCACAAACGCAGGAAAAAGCAACCAGTGTTGGCATCGGCTTTCGTACAGAGCAGCCAAAGCCGACACCAACACGAACTGATCCAAAACCGTCTGATCCAGCGCCAATCAACAACGTATTGCCGACGACCCTTGGACAGACTAGATATTACACACAATCCGATCAACCGCAGACAGCCAGTAAAGGAACCTTGCCGAAAACCGGAGAACAGCGGCAGGCAGTTTTCCTTCGATTGATTGGACTCGGCTGTATTACCAGTTGCTTCTGGTTGTTTCTCTTTACTCGTCTGAGAGAGGAGGAGCAAGAGAATGAAGAAAACGACACGACTGCTCTTTAGCCTCTTACTGGTAGTCCAACTGTTTCCAACTTCCCCGATCTTTGCGGAAACTGTTCAGGATGTCCCAGTCGGTGAAACCACGATTTCTTCAAAGGCCGAAGATCCATTGAAGGAGTATAAAGAAAATGCTCAAAACCAAGTTCCTATTGTGGAGAGTGTGGGTTCACAGGATGTGCCAGAAAAAACAAGCGAAACAGCCACTTCCCCAACAGAGTTAGAAGAAACAACAGGTGATTCCCTAACACCTACTAGTGAATCAAGCGAAGAGCAACCGGAAATGACCAATCAGCGGATTGAACCGCATGGCGGTATCATGCCGCTGGCTGGAAATATATTAAGAGAAGGATTACCAGGTGATCCACTTCCTTATGATATTGATAAGAATTTTGCGGATGCGATTCGGAGTATTTATCTAGCTGCACCCAATCCTATGACGGATGATTTTATGGAGAGCTTGACGTATTTGAATGTTTCAAGCAAAAACCTTACAAGTCTTAAAGGGATTGAGTATGCGACGAATTTGACTACTTTAAAATGTGAGTTCAATCAGCTAAGCGAATTGGATGTGAGCAGCAATACCGCATTAGTGAGTTTAAATTGTTATGACAATCAGCTAATCAAACTGAATGTGAGTAGCAATCCAGCAATGGAGGAATTAATATGTCAAAACAATCAGCTAAGCGAATTGGATGTGAGCAGCAGTCCCGCATTAGTGTTTTTGTATTGTAATACGAATCAGTTAAGCGAGTTGGATGTGAGTGGCAATCCAGCAATGAAAGAATTAACATGTCAAAACAACCAGCTAAGCGAATTGGATGTGAGCAGCAATTCAGTATTAAAGTATTTAAATTGTACTGCTAATGAGCTAACCGAACTGGATGTGAGTAGCAATATCGCATTGATATCATTAGAATGTAGTGCTAATGAGCTAACCGAACTGGATGTGAGTAGCAATACCGCATTAAATGATTTATCTTGTGCTGCTAATGAGCTAACCGAACTGGATGTGAGTAGTAATTCAGCATTAACATATTTAGCATGTCTGTCCAACAAACTAAGTGAATTGGATGTCAGTAACAATACATTTTTAAATACTTTAAACTGTTCTAGCAACTGCATTAGCGACATCAGTTCTGCCAACGGCTTAACTGCGTTAGCTTACCTTGATGCATCCAAACAAAAAATTACTATCTCTGTTCCTCCAGTAACCTCGACTGATGAAGCTACAGTAGATGTACTAAAAACAACTGCGCAAACTGGTCTAACTGCTACCAATGTGGATATTTTCCCATCTCCAGCAAGCATTCTCCCCAATGCTAGTAATGGAGATATAATCGAATTAACAGGAGTGACCAGAGATTCGTTAAGTGACAAGTTAATTAAGTTCGAATATGCTAGCTCTGCATTAAAAGAAGGTGCCAATTCTTATACGACTAAGGTTTTTTCAGGGACAATCACTTTTTCTGTAGTCAGTGAACTAAAAAATGATCTACAAGTTAGCTCAAATAAGACAAAAAATGGTGAAGAGCTGAATTGGACTTGGACGATTACAGG
The DNA here is from genome assembly GCF_050498925.1 of Enterococcus sp. AZ163. NCBI lineage: Bacteria > Bacillati > Bacillota > Bacilli > Lactobacillales > Enterococcaceae > Enterococcus > Enterococcus sp. AZ163. The sequence continues at coordinate 696,472 of NZ_JBIPAO010000001.1, read as the reverse complement.
ACTGACTCAAAAAAAGGCGGAGGATATCAAAGTGACCTTGACCTTACCTAATTACATTACCGGAGATATCTCAGATATTGTGATCACTAAAGGTGCAAGTAGTGTGCCAGGTGATATGAATCATCTGAATGGTACAACAAGTTTAGGTGATTTGGATGAGGGTGAATCAATAGTGATTACCTTTAAATCAATTGCCAGAGGTGATCCTGATTCATGGTACGAAGCTGTAGGTCGATTAGACTGGTCAGATACGACACCGTCGAGTCCGCATTCTAATGAATCGAAGCAGCAATTTAAAATTTTTGATGACGAACAAACCGATACACCTAAGGATTCGCAAGACATGGGGATTTTATCTGTTCCGATCTACTTTAATTTCGGTACACAAGACATTCACTCTACTTTGCAAACCTATTCGCTGCATTCACTGGATTATCAGTCCAATACCAATGTAGGAACGGATGGGTTCTACACACGAGTTAAGGATGAGCGGTCTTCGAATACAGGCTGGGAGTTAACGGCCAGTCTGTCGGAATTTGTGGATAAAGCGGGCAGCGGGATGCCGAATGGGAGTGGGACTTCGTTGAAATTGGACAATATGTTTATTGAGAAAGTGACCAATCGGGATACTCCACAAGAAGGCATTGATCCGTCACCCTCGGGTACACCGAGTACGGTGAAAACAACCGAGACTTTAGTGGCTGGTGATGCTGCGAAGACACTGGTTGATGCAGGAGCTTCTGAAGGGGATGGAACCTGGCAGCTGCGGATGCCGTTTAATAATCTTTCGTTGAATGTTCCTGCGAATGCTGGGAAAAAGGGAACGGTCTATAAAGCTAAGTTGACCTGGTCACTGAATAGTACCCCTTAATGAGAGGAGAATGTACATGACCATACCAATGTGGTTAGGCGTATTCGGCTTTCTAGCGATTGCTGGGCTGGTGAGTTTTTTGATCTTTTTTATCAAAGACAGCCGGTTGCGGATGGAGTATGAGAAGAAATCAACTGTGCTATTAGCAGATTGCGGTTTATTGTTTGTCATGCTGCTGGCGATTGCGGCGGCGATCTTCTTATACCTTGATTGGCAAGCGCAGTTAAACTACTTTTTATCTTAAGTGTACGAGGGGAGGCTTGCTCTCCCCTTAGTTTTCAAATGAAGAACGAAAGGAAGTGAGTCGATGCGCCCACTGTTACTTTTAACCAAGAACTTATTGATAGAACAACGTATGCAGGAGCAGCTGCACTATTTGAACTATGAAGTTTTCTGCTCCGTTGAATTGGTGAAGCAATTAAAAACCAGTCTGAATCGGCTGCAAACGACTCAGAGCTACCAAGGGATTATTTTTAGTGAGACCTTATCCGACGAAGAGATTCGGAAGCTGCTGGTATTTCTCGACAATAAGGAAATCGTCTTGTTTCGTAAGTTTGGCCATTTGCCTTCTGTTGAAGAGAAGGAGTCCTTATCGAAATTAGGCATGGACAGCTGGATTTATGACGGTCAGCCGGCTGATTTCTTGCGGGAGCATTTGGCTGAGACTCTGAGGAGAAGTCAAAAGAAAGAAAACAAAAATGTAGTCTTTCTTTATCAAAAGGAAAGTTCTCCTCAGACTCTCTCGGATTTCAAAGCTGGCTTAACCAAGAAAGAATGTAAAGCCTTTGACTGCTTGCTGGGCAGTGAAGGCGGCACGATTTCTCGTGAAGAACTGTGTAACTATCTATGGGGAAGTGGACCCAGTAATTCACGGATGTCTCAAATGTCTGTGTTAATGAAACGATTAAAGAAAAAGCTGCATACTGCTGGTTTTCAAGAAGAATTAATTGAAACCGTTTGGGGTTATGGCTATAAGCTGTCACCTAAGCTTTTACAATTTTATGCACAGGAAGTAGTGGAATGACTTTTCTCAGGAGAGGTCATTCTTTTTTTGCGATAGAAGGATAAAATATATTTATTGAAAAAAATCGATAAGTTAGAGAACGGTTTCGATAGGCACGGATTTTTTTTGTAAGTATTTGTTAGTAATGAAAACTTGACTACCTGACTACCTTTTTTACTTAGAAAGTAGCTGGGTATTTTCTTTTCTTCTGTAAAATCACTAGCAGGCTTCGAAAGGAACTCGGATAACTGAAGTTTGTGAATAGCTCTACTAGCAAACGAATTTCAATGTTAAAATGATATTAAGTAAGAATGAGGAAATTCGGTGAAATAGTAGGGGGAGAATGTCATGAAGGTTTCTAGGATTAATCGAGTCGAAGCTGAATTAGATTATTTAACCGAACAAGCAATGAAAGACATAGATTTTGAAAATGAAGTAACAGCAGAAAAATTGGCAAAGGATTTGAATCTATCTAGAGATAATGTCAGTCGGGATCTGAACTCCCTTGTTAGGGAGAAAAAAGCAGTTAAGAAAAAGGGGAAGCCTGTTCTATTTTTTTCATCAAAGGTATTGGAAAGAGAGCTCTCGATAAAGATTTCTACTTATGTGGTAGACAGTTTTGATGAATTATATAAGAAGGATAAAGAGAGTCATTCAAGTGATCATTTTTCATTAATTGGTTCAGAAGGTAGTCTTAAAGACCTGATAGAAATAGCTCAATCAGCTATGGTATATCCACCTCATGGGCTGCCGACCTTAATTAAAGGTGAGACCGGGGTTGGTAAGTCACTATTTGTAGAAGCTATGTATAATTTTGGACAAACGGAAGGCATTCTTTCGAAAGATTCTCCCTTAATCATCTTTAACTGTGCGGATTATGCGGATAATCCACAGCTGTTGATGTCCCAGCTGTTTGGGCACGTAAAGGGTTCCTATACAGGGGCGGAAGTTGAAAAGAGCGGATTAGTAGAAAAAGCAGAAAACGGGATTCTATTTCTAGATGAAATTCATAGATTGCCTAAAGAAGGACAAGAGATGTTGTTTCTTCTTATGGATAAAGGCGTGTATAGAAAAATGGGAGATTCCAACAGATATCAAGAATCAAACATTTTGATTATTGGTGCAACAACGGAGAATGATGACTCTTTGCTCCCGACCTTTTTGAGAAGAATCCCGCTAACAATAGAGTTGCCACCTTTGAAGAGTAGAAAGCTTTCCGAAAGATTGGAATTGATCAATCATATTTTTGATTTAGAAAGCAGGCGGTTGAAAAAGAGTGTAGTCGTACAAAAAGAAGTGATCAAAGCTCTTTTGACCTATGAGTGCAAAGGCAACATCGGACAATTAAAAAGTGATATTCAAGTGATTTGTGCTAAAGCTTTCTATAAGTCAATGCAGCTTGGTTCTGAGTGTGTTTCTGTAAAGGTATCGTATTTGGCATCATCCATCTATGAAAGCTTATTTGACATGAATAATCGAAAAGAGATAGATGATCTATTGGGTTTTTTTAGTGTGAATGAATTTAAATTCCCTCAGAATATTGGAAATGAGAATGTTCTAGAACTCAGCAAAGACGAGTTTGATTCTGAGGCACTTTATGAAAAGGTAACGTCTTTATGGAATGAATGGTCATCCTCTGATTTGGGAATAGAAGAAATGAACAAAGAATTGAATTCTGTATTGGAAAATTATACGTACAACAAGACTATGGAAGTTAGCATGATTGTACAGAATCAAATTTTGGATAACCAAATAGTAGGCAAATTGAGAAGCATTTTAAAGAAATATTTTTTGACAATGAATTCAAAAGAAATAGAAAAAAGTTGTCGAATAATAGCGATACATTTGCAGCATGTTATTAACCATCATCAGGAAAGATCTAGAAATGAGATAAGCTTTGATTTAGAAATGAAAGAGTCTTTTGCCTCCTTTGAAAATAGAGGAGAGGTAGAGATTCAGGCAGCAAGAGAGATATTAGATTCGTTATCAGCGGCTTATTCAGTACCTTTTACTTACATGGATTTTCTCTATATTGTTAATTATTTATCGATTATCCAGAGAAAGAAGCAAGATAAAGTTGGGCTTATCGTGATTATGCACGGAAAGTCTACAGCTTCGAGCATGGCTGAATTTGCGAATCGTTTGTTAGAGATTGATTTTATTAAATCAGTGGATATGGATTTGCATGATCAAATGCAGCATGTTTTGCAACAAACCATTGATAAAGTAAAAGAGGTTGATGAAGGCAAGGGAGTCGTCATTTTAGCAGATATGGGGTCAATTTTAAATTTTGAAAAGAAAATAAGAAAAGAGACCAATGTGGAGGTGTATACCGTTGATTTGGTAAGCACGCCAATTCTATTGGAGCTAGCGGTGAAATCTCATGGACACAACATGGATGCAGAAGAATTGTTCCACTATGCAGAAAAACTAAAAATTCAGTACTATCGAAACAAAGAAAAAGATACCAGCATTCAAAAGGATCACCTTAGTTATTTTGATAAAGTTCTTGTGAGGAATATTGATAACTCATTAATGTTTCTTAGTGCAATTAAAGCGTACGAGGTATTAAAACCGATCTTAAGCAAACTCAGTATAAGGTATAACTTTGTGTTGGATGACGATATTTTAGTCAAATTCATGTTCCATGGCGCAAGTATGCTAGAAAGGTGTTTAACTGAAGATTATCTGCCCTATAAAAATTATCAACGCCAATTTGACTTATACCCCAATTTTTCGAAAGAGTTAAAAAAAGAGTTCTTCAAAGTTGAACAACATTTTGGTATAAAGATCCCAGAGGAAGAAATAGCTTCTATATTAGATATTTTTATTGTACAGTCAGATGGTCAATTAGAAAAACACACATTTAACACACGTGATAAATAGCCCGACATTTTATTTTAAATGTGTGTTGATAAAAAAAGAGACAGGATAGAAAGGTAGATGAGACACTGTTTCATCTGCCTTTCTTTTTTTTGGCACGGTAATTGCTCTATTTAGGATGAAGGGTAGTGCCATAGCTGAAAGGAGGAAAAAATGAGTAATAGCGATTTTGCTTCAGTAGGAACGGTTAGATGTGATGACAGACTGATTCATGGCCAGATTATTTATAAATGGCTCAAGTTTCTAAATTTGTCAGAAATTACAATCGTATCAGACATCGTTACACAAAGCATTGATAGTCAGCGATTGATTTTACTTTCCATTCCTAAGGGAGTCAAAGTTAATTTTTGTTTAGTCAATGATTTTGTTAAGAACGTGAAAAACGAACAGTATATCAACAGCTTAGTTTTAGTTGAAAATATCAATGTTTGCTGGCAAATCACAAGTTTAGGGGTAGTAATAAAAGAATTAATCGTTGGTAGAATTCCTTCGGCAGTAGGTAGATCAAAAGTAGCAAATAATGTTTTCTTAGATGCGAATGACTTGAATAAGATCATAGAAATCATTGAAAAAGGCAGCCATGTAATTATACAAGATGTTCCAGACAGAGAAATTATTGATGTAGAAAAAGAGATTATGTGTATCAAAGAAAAAATAAACCGAGACAATTAGGAGGAAATTAAGTGAAGATTACAGATGTGACCGTTTATACAGTAAAACCGAGATGGGTTTTTTTGAAATTATCAACTGATGCAGGTATCGATGGCTGGGGGGAAGTTGTTTCAGGAGCTAAGACTGAAACAGTTGTAGCGGGTGTTTATGAACTGGGGAAAAGAATCATTGGAAGAGACCCCTTCGAGATCGAACGACTATTTCAAGAACTTCATCGATCGTTTTATCGCGGCGGTCCTGTAAATGGCACGGTAATTTCTGGTCTCGAAATTGCTATGTGGGATATCAAAGGGAAGGCCTTGAACGTTCCAGTGTACGAGCTCTTAGGGGGAGCTGCAAAGGATCGTATTAAAGTATATTCCTGGATTGGCGGGGATCGCCCAGAGGATGTCGCGAAGCAAGCCAAAGAACGTTTGGATAAAGGATTTACTGCAATTAAAATGAATGCGACCGGTGAATTGCATTACATCGACTCCTATAAACGGATTAAAGAAGTTGTGGAACGTGTAGCATCGATTCGAGAAGTTTGTGGGGATGAAATGGAAATTGGCATCGATTTTCACGGCCGTGTCCATAAAGGCTTTGCTAAAGGTCTGGCTAAGGCATTGGAACCGTATCATCCGATGTTCCTAGAAGAAGTGGTGCTTCCAGAGAATGAAGAAGCATTTGATGATATTGCTCAGCATACTACAACGCCTTTAGCAACAGGTGAACGCTTGTATACCCGTTGGCAATATAAAAATCTGTTCAAGCAAGGTGCTGTAGATATTATTCAGCCAGACGTTATTTTATGTGGTGGTATTCTCGAAATGAGAAAAATTATTGCAATGGCTGAAGCCTACGACATGGCAGCTGCTCCTCACGCTCCTTATGGACCAGTCGCATTGGCTGCCACACTTCAAGTGGATGTTTGTAGTCCGAATGTGTTTATTCAGGAGCAAAGTCTTGGAATTCATTACAATCGTGGATTTGACTTATTAGATTTTGTGAAGAATAAGGAAATGTTTGAGTACAAAGATAGCTTTGTTGAAATTCCCAAACTGCCAGGCTTAGGAATTATCATGGATGAGGAGAAAGTGAAGGAAGTTGCTGAGGAAGGACTTCAATGGTCCAACCCATCGTGGAAAACCTATGATGGATCAATTTCGGAATGGTAATACAAAATTGGGAGGTAAATAAATATGGGTGTTAGTAGTTTACAAGCAATAATTATTGCTGTATGGGTAGGATTAGTAATGTCGAGATCTCTTTTTGGTGCAGCTACACTAAGCCTTAGGTTCTCACCAATGATGACGGGATTAATAGTTGGTATTGTATTTGGAGATGTACCTTCTGCATTAAAGATTACGGCAGCAATTCAATTGATCTATATGGGTGTCTTCGCTCCGGGGGGTCAGATGCCGACAGAACCCTGTATTGCTGCAGCAATCGCTGTGCCAGTAGCATTGTTAAGTAACTTGGAACCAGAAGCAGCAATTGCAATTGCAGTTCCAGTGGGGCTTTTAGGTGGATACTTATACCAATTTAGAATTTTCTTGAATTCATTTTTGAATCGCTACACCGATAGAGGAGTAGAGAGAGTAAGTGAGAGTGAAATAACCCGAGGTGCAATTATCTTCCCTATCACCGTTTCGATGTTGTTGTTTGTTCCGTTCATGTTTATCACGTTGAAATTCGGGGCACCAGTTATAGCTAATTTTGTGCAGGCTAACTCAAGTACCATGATTTTCCACATTCTAAGTGTAATTGGCGGTGGATTAGTCGCAATTGGTATTGCTACAACCGTTTATGTTATTGGTAAGAAAACTTACTTACCATTTTTCTTAGCGGGCTATTTCTTAGCTGTTGTAACGAAGGATGTCGGATTAACGATGTTAACATTTGCAATTATCGGAACGATTATGGCTGCTGTCTGCCTTATAATTAAAAATGAAGCAATCTCAGAATCGGAAGGAGATGCCTAGTATGGAAATGAATAAAACAACTGAAAATCCGACAAAGCAAGCGTATGAAGTAACAAAAAAGGATGTCAGGCTTGCGTGGTTTAGATGGTACTTTTCAAATGCGATTTCTCATTCTTTTGATCGATATTTAGGACCAGCATTATTATGGGCATTGTTGCCTATGCTGAAAAAAATCTATCCAGATGAGGCAGAGAGACGGGCTGCTTATGAACGGCATGCCATGTTCTATAACACCCAAGTTTCTTGGGGTGGAGGTACGATCTTAGGTATCGTCGCTTCTATTGAAAATAAAAGAGCCCAAGATGTTGCTGAAGGGAAAGATAAAGAGGAAATAAATGAGTTAAGTGAATTGATTCTGAATACTAAAACCGGGCTAATGGGTGCATTGGCTGGTGTCGGAGATTCCATTGACTCAGGAACAATTCTTTATATTTTTATTGCTATTTGTTTACCTTGGGCACAAAAAGGAATGTTCATTGGAGCATTACTCCCATGCTTGTTGATGGCGTCTTATCAAGCGATTAGCGGACTCTATTTTTCTTATCTAGGTTTTAATCTTGGCCGATCTGCGGCAGCCGAAATTGTTGGAAGCCGTAAAATGAAAGGTATCATTGAGGGTCTATCCATGTTAGGTTTATTCATGATGGGCGTACTTGGTGCAAGTTACGTAAAAGTAGAATCACTACTGAAATTTACTATTTCTGGAAAAGAATTCGTACTTCAAGATATTTTTAACCAAATTTTACCAGGAATGTTACCTCTTGTAGTTATTGGAGCGGTATATCTCTATTTCATAAAAAAAGATATGCAAGTAACGAAAGCATTACTCGGGTTGACTATTATTTTAGGTCTTTTAGCAGCCATTGGATTGTTATAAAAGGAAAGGTGATACAGTATGGGTAAAGTAGTCTTAGCACGAGTGGATGAACGATTGATCCACGGCCAAGTAATGACACAATTGTCGAAAAAATCAGGAGCAAATGCCATATTCGTAGTAGACGATCAAACGATGAACGATGACTTCCTGAAACAAATTTTTTTAAGTTCTGGAACAAGAACAGGATTGAAAATTAAAATCTTCAGCGAGGACAGCTTAATAACCTACTGGAAGGAAACTAATTTTGAGAAATTTAATGTAATCCTGTTAGCTAGAACGATTGAAACTTTTTATAAGCTTATTCAAGCAGGCGTTGTAATTCCTTCACTCAATTTAGGGGCTGTTTCAAAGAAGAGTGGTACGGTTTCGGTTATCAAGACGGTTTCTATTACTCATGATCAGTTTGGATTATTGAAGGAATTAGCGGAAAAGCATCAGGTTGAAAGCTATTTTCAAGCAATTCCTTCCACAAAACGTGTATCGATGAAAGATGCTGAAAAAGCAATGAAAGGATAATTTTATGATATCTGTACTAGTAGTGACTCATGATGGGTTCGGAAACGGCATAAAAAAAACTGTAGAGGCTATCTTAGGTCCCCAAGAGCAATTCGATATTAAGGAATTCGATGAGACTCAAAGTGTGGAATCCTTTAGTGAAGAAATAGAAAGTATAATCAATGCCATGTATACCGATTTAGGGATGATGATATTTGTTGACTTATTGGGGGCTACACCAGCAAATGTTACAGCATCACTCTTGTCTAAAGATTTGGTCAAACATAAAAAGCTCTCTATCATTACTGGTGTTAACATTCCAACATTATTTGAATCACTACTAGGCAGAGAATCAGAGGATGATTTATCTTTACTCACAGAGAATGCTATCTCAAAAGGAAAAGAGGGCATTTTGAACATGGTGGACTTGTTACGATAAAAAAGTTTTAGAATTAGGAGAGGTGAATCGCTTGATTGGTGTTTTAATTGTAAGTCATAGCAACTTGTCCAAAGGGTTACGAGATAGTGTTGAGATGATTATGGGAGAAAACGATAAATTTGATGTATTAGGATTTTATGAAGATGAGAGTTTTGAAACATTAAAAGAAGATTTCTATCAAAAGGTTGTGGACTTAGATTCTGGTGAGGGAGTTTTGGTTTTCGTAGATTTGCTTGGGGCAACACCTTATAACGTTGCTGCAATGTGCTTTAAAGAATTGCAAAGTGAAAATCACAACATCAGAGTTGTCTCAGGTGTAAATCTGGCAATGGTTATTGAATCTTTAGGTGCACGCTCACAATCCGATTGCACGCTAGACTTTATTTATCAGAATGCGATTGATAGCGGAGTTGAGAATATTAAGGAAATGACGAATGTCGTTAATACCGGATACTAGATCGAAAAAGATAAGGAAGGTGTTCAATAATGAAGTGGGGATTCCGATGGTATGGAGAAAATGATGATTCAATCCCATTAAAGAATATTAAGCAGATTGCAGGGATGAATGGAATCATTGGTACCTTACTAAGCAAGATGCCAGGAGATGTCTGGGAAATTTCAGAAATACAAGCTTTAAAGGATTCGATCGAAAAAGAAAATTTAGAGCTGCTAGGTATTGAAAGTGTGGCGATTCATGATTCAATTAAAGCAGGGACAGCTGAACGGGATCATTACATCGAAAATTATATTCAAACAATTAAAAATTTATCAACATGTGAGGTCAAACTCATTTGTTATAGTTTTAAGCCGATTTTTGGCTGGGCGAAGACAGAGCTTTCTCATGAAAATGCCGATGGAAGCTTTTCGATGTTATACGATCAATCTGTTATAAAAAACATGGTTCCTCAAGATATGTATACTCTAATTCACAGTCAGTCAAGAGGCTTTCGATTGCCTGGTTGGGAAAAAGACCGTCTTGATAAATTCAATAATTTGGAAAAATTATATGAAGGGCTAACAGAGGAAGGTCTATATGAAAATCTCAAATACTTTTTATTGAAAATCATCCCTGTTTGCGAAGAAATGGATGTAAAGATGGCCATTCATCCTGATGATCCACCATGGAAGCTTTTTGATTACCCACGAATCACCAAAAATTTAGTTGATTTGAAGAGAATTATAGAGAGTGTGGATTCGCCATACAATGGTATCACTTTCTGTACAGGCTCTTTGGGAGCTTCGCCTTCGAATGATTTAATTGATATGATTGATAAAATTGGCCATCGAATTAATTTTGTTCATTTTAGAAATGTTGAGTATCTAGAGGAAGGCAAATTTAGAGAATGTGCTCATTTAAGTTCTGATGGCTCTTTGGATATGTATAAAATCATGGAAGCGCTTGTTGAGAAAGGTTTCAATGGCCCTATACGTCCAGACCACGGGAGAACTGTTTGGGGAGAAGTATCCATGCCAGGTTATGGATTATATGATCGCGCTATGGGTCATTCATATGCGCTGGGACTATATGAAGCAATCACGAAAAGCAAGCAGAGCTAAACTAAAATTTAAAAGCAGAAAGTGAGAAAAAATGTTCGCAGATATGGCGCATAAACTATATAAAGAGATTGAAGAAGCGAAGTTTTTACCTCTGTATACAGTGAACGATTTTAAATATCTGGATATACTAGAAGAAATTTTAATTGAGAACAATTGCCCTTTCATCGAAATCGCCTTTAGGAATGCTAATGCAGCTGCGGCAATAAAAAAACTGGCTGCCTCAGAAAAATTAATTGTCGGCGCAGGGACGGTTCGGACGGTGAAGGAAGCAACAATTGCAGTAGAGAATGGCGCTAAATTCATCGTATCACCGGCAATTGATCCAGAGGTTATTGAGTATTGCATTGAAAAGAAAATCCCTGTTTTTCCAGGTGTAGCAACACCTGGTGATATCCAAAGAGCTTCAAAGTATGGGATTAAGGTTGTCAAATTTTTTCCAGCAGATATTTACGGCGGGTTGAAAGCGATTCAATCATTGAGTGGACCATTTTATGATGTTAAGTTCTTACCAACCGGTGGTATTGATCAAGATAATTATGTTGACTATTTGAATCATGACCATGTAATAGCGGTAGGTGGATCATTTATCATTTCAGAGAAAGTGATAAAAAAAGACAATGGTAAAACGGCGAGTAAGATTTTAAAATTTCTTGTAAAGAATGCTGGTTAGTTCTAACAGGGATCTGCTAAAGATCTAATCAATGTTCATTAAATTGTAGAATCGCTTTTTAAGGCTAAAAGTATTTCTAGAAATTCGAATGAAACAAATGTATTAGAGATTGTCGAGCGCTACAAGTATTGCTTTCAAAAGAACCAATCTTTTTAACATGGGGCAATCGGACTTCAATGTTTCAGAATAGTTATAAAGGGATCAACCATCAGAGCGTGGATTGATCTCTTTTTGCATGATAGTAAGTTGTACTATTTCCTCTCTGCAAGTCGGCTTATAAACCACTTGTACAAGTGGTTCAACACGGCATTTTTTCACGCTTGGCTAAAAATATATACAAAAAGGAATCATCTACTTATTGCGTGGGTTTCTATTGTTTAGATTGACGTTGGTAGTATTGGATCATCAAGAAATAAGAAAAGTAAAGGACAACTATTGCTTTAAAAATTTGGGTTTTAGTTGTCTTTTTTCATCTTCAATTATCTATCTATTCAACAAGACTCTATTTTAGCTTAGATGTTTGTCTATTTTTTGATAAAATTAGAATATATAAGGTAGTCAGGTATAAAATATAATTATCACTATACTAGAAACGGAGCGAAAAGCGATGACTATGCTAAGTTCACTAATAGGAAAGAGCATCATACTCCTTCTTCAATCATTTCTTAGCTCACGTAAGGAGAAGCGATTCGGCTACCTGCTTCCAATAGTTTTTCTGTTATTAGCTGTGCTCCGGCAACTGTCACGGCTTAGTTTTTTGGGCTATCTTTTTGTGTTTGATTTGCTCTTTCCAGCATTCTTATGGCTTGAATATATCGTTGTTTCAGTATTCGTAGGTAAAAGAGAGCCGAAGCGGGTTTCTAAAAAGCTCTTAGCTGCAATCGCTCTTTCTTTCGTGCTGCTTCTTTCCGGTGTTTACTTATATGGAATGTTTTCGGTGATCAAAACTCATCAAATGATTATAAAGCAAGCGCAAAGTTATCCTGAAAAGGAAATCAATTCTCATGATGGCAAGTATCTGTTGAAGACTCGCGTAACAAAAGAGAAATCTGGTACCTATGCGACGTTTAGTATTTTTGATCCTGTATCTGGAGAAGAACTATACCAATGCCCCAAGCACTACCGGACGATGGATTTGAAAAAAATTGATTGGATGGATGATGCCTCGTACACTATTGAGATTTTCTCGGGTGACATAGGTACTGAGCGTTACTACTTTGATGCGAATACGTGGGAGCCAGCAGAAAAGAAAGTGATAAATAATGAATAGAAACAACATATCGTTTTTGTGGAAGCATAGTAATTCTTGATGTATTAGAAAGAGCAGAAGGGCGAGGAATAAGAAGAATATCAATACATAAGTTGGCTAGTTGTAAGAAGATAAATCTTACAAACGTGGGTCATTTCGAAGTAGTTGCTGAAATAACGATCAAAATCGTTAAAGGGCATAACATGAGGCTAGTTTAATAGGATATAGATAGATAAGAACGTAAAACCGTTTTTAAATCGAAAAACAAGCTGAAAATATGATACAATGTACTCGAAAGAACGAGATTTCGTTTTTTAGGAGGATAATTATGCTTATAGATGTCAAAATGAAAAATTTTTTATCGTACGGAGATGAAGAATCTTTCAGTATGGAAACTGGAGAAAGATTAAGAAAATACAATGAGACACATACGTTCTTTGCTGGGAAGACTCATCTATTAAAAAATGCTATTCTGTTTGGGTCTAATGCTTCTGGTAAAACAAATTTATTTGCTGCTCTAAAACGAATGAAGCACATGGTGATGGTACCAACTAACAAAATTGGAGACCAACTGGCGTATTCTCCGTGTAAAGTAATGTCTCCAAGTATGGATAGTACAACTTTTGAAGTGTCCTTTTATAAAGGAAGAATGTACAACTATTCTCTATCGTACAATAAAAATAAATTTTTAAGTGAAAAGTTGAAATATAAAAGTGGTAATAAGTATATAACCTATTTTGAAAGAGACGAAACAGGCTATTCGATTTTGCCAAAAGGTTTAAGGAAAATTGCAAAAGAAACGAGGGAGAACTCTTTGTTTCTATTCAATCTTCAAAATAAGAACGATGAATTTGCGGAAGATGTTTTTAGATGGTTTGATTCAGATTTACTTTTCTTTAGTCATGACATTCCAGATGAATATCTTGAGAATATTGAAAACGATGTAGAGGCTAAATCAGCCTTGTTAAGTTTTTTGGCTTTTTCAGATACAAATATCGTTGGTATTGATATCAACGATGACATACATGAATTAACCCCAGCAATGAAAAAGATGATGGAATTTCTCGAGGAAGAACTAGAAAGAAAACAAACAATTGAGAATGAGATAATAGCCAAAAAATTATATACGATCTATAAAAAATATGATAAACGGAATAAAGTGATAGGGAGGAGTAAGATTAGTCTTGGAGCTGAATCTAGAGGAAATCAAAAATTAATTTCTATCGCTCTTACTTTGGTCAATAATTTAGGCAAAGGTAAAGTTATCTTAATTGATGAATTTGATGATTCATTACACTTGCAGCTTGCTAGAGCATTGGTAAGAATTTTCAACACAAAAAGTAATGATAATCAGTTTATATTGTCTTCACATGAATTACAGCTTCTTGACTCAGATCTTCGTAAAGATCAAATTTGGTTAGTTGAAAAAGATTTCAGGGGGCTTAGCCACTTATATTCCATCTTTGATTTTAAAGAAATGACTGGCTCGTCAAGGGATGATATTTCTTTTTTCTCAAGATATATGAAAGGACAGTTCGGCGCTTTACCAAGTATCGACTACGAAGGTATGATGAGTGCATTAAACTGTCAAAAGAGCAATCAGGATGGGTAGAAAATCCAAGAATAAGCCATTGAGAAAAGAAATAAGAATTTATTGCGAAGGAACAACTGAAAAAATTTATTTCGATTTATTAAAGCAAAAATATCGGTTACCGAATATTAAAGTGAAGACCAAAGGTGATGTAGGTCAATCAGTTGAATTAGTGAATCACGTCCTTAGAACCTTAAGTAAAACGAGTTCATCGGATAGAAAAAAATTAGACAAATTGATTGTAGTTTTTGATAAGGATGAAGAATCTTGGGAATCTATAGAAAAAGCTTTTGCATTAGCTAATGCAAACAATATAGAGGTTTGTTTTTCTAATGAGTGTTTCGAAATATGGTTGTTAGCTCATTTTGAGGAGATTCAGAAAAATAAGAAATGGACAAGAAAATTGCTCTATTCAAGACTTACGCAGGTACTTGAAGTGAACTCTTATGAAAGTGAAAAAGCAAACAAAAAAACCATTCAAAAAATTTTCGCTGAGATTGATGCTACAGATTCACACTGTAACAATTTTAGTAATGATTTCAGAAAAAGGAATTATTGTGATATGCAAAAGACTATTGTAGAAGTTTTTGAAAATAACGTCTAATGAGGGCAGGTTTATTCGAAATAGCACTTGATCATGACACCTAATTTTAAAGGTCGTTAGATTTGCCCCCTTTTTTTCAACTCTTTGACTATTATTTATTTGCGATGTGGATACCTTTATGACAAATGGTGATATCCTTTCATTAAGAGAAGTAGTAGAAGAATCCGTAGATATGATGGAGTTGAGCAACTATCGCTTACTTACGTACTAGAAAGACATTAGAAGGTAAAAAAGTTAGTTATTGTGGTTGGATGAATAGGATTTCTTTGGTGGTGAGACCGAGTCGCTCAAACAAATTGTTGATCATTCTTTAGTTAAAGGGTCACCCCCCTCTAACAAGAAATGAATTGTACGGGAGAAGTGTATAATGCTAACTTTTTAGAAAAAGATTTAGCATTAAAATGATCGAAATCCGACTGTGAAAAGGTAATTTTGCCGAGTGTATGAAAGTTTGTATTGGAGGTTAGTGATTCGTTGATTGAGACATTTGTAAAAATATTGCAAAAAGAAAAAGATTATCAGATGATCATGAATTCTTTATGTTATACAGATTATATAGATGATTGGCAATTCGTTTTTTTTAGAGAGAGCAATGGTGTTCCTTTGCCGAAGAATCTCTTTTTTCAGCAAGGCAAACTTTTGACAATGGGAATCAATGGACATAGTAATATTAGTTTTCTTAATAAAGAGCAAGCTTTAGCGTTAAGCTCGGAAAATACAAGTCAATTTGCTTTCGCTAATTGTATTGACTTTGATACTAATGTAGTAAGTAACATGGAAAAATTATTTTCAACTAAATGCATTGATCAGGATAAAAATACCTATCTTTTTTTAAGAAAGCTTATGAAACAAAATAGTGGAGATAGTAGGGATTATAGTTGTATCCCTTATGGCTGGGAAAATTGCACCAAGATTGATAATCCCAAAATATTAGAAGGTATGATAAGTTCATTGCGCTCATTTTTTTGTATATGAGTTTTGATTCAGTAGAAGAATTTGATAGTTATTTTAATTCTCCAATTAGGCCAGAGAGTCTAAATAGGATTAATAATAAAACAGATGATTTCCTACACTTAATGTTTGAAATGAAAAAAAAGATTGAAGTGGGAGAAATCGAAATGGTACAGCGGCCAATCCATGCTTTACTTTTACAGGTTGTAATAATCAAGTTTTCAACCAAAAAAGGTATAAAATATAAATTAGATCAATTGTTTGATTGCTTCATAAATCAAATGGGTAAGTTTATGGAAAGAGAGCTGGCAATTTGTTACTTGTATTTAAAAAATGATAAAAGAACTGAAAAATTCTTTGGTAAAGTACAAAAAAATTCTAAGGACATTCTTCAGGTAATTGAAGGAATGTCTTGGGACTTAGCTCATATTCGGCATTTAGAAGACTCGATGAGACATTCTGTTTATGATGAAGCTAGTTTTGAAATTCATTCTTTAGCAACTTATGATAATGGATTAAAAGACATGCTGTCAGTATATCCTGTGGAGTCCTTGTCATTTCGTAAAAACTCTTTAAATGTAATTTTTACCTATGAGTTTGAAAAATTTATTGAGGAAATCGATTTTTCTAATTATTGGGACAGAAGAAAACCGGAAAAGAGACTCTTGATTTATAAAAAAACAGATTTTTCTTATCTGATCAAGGAAAAACAAAGAGAACTATTAAACATTATAAAATAGGAAAGCAGTCATTAAAAAGTGAAGGTTACTTCAGTTAAATAAAAACTCTGTTTCCAGCGATATACTTATATGCAAAATAACTTAAGCTCATCAAGGGGCGTAGGTTATTTTTTTTGTACAGTTGCCTCTTAAGGGGATCTTTATGAATAGCTGTGATACTCATTTATAGGTTGTAGAAATGGTAAAGATTCCCTTTCCAAGTGCATCTTCATGATTTTCTCGCTAATGGATAATAAAATATTTCAATAAAAAGTGAAAAACAGTGTATTTTTTTGTTTTATCCAACGAATCAATGAAGTATAATTACTCACGTGTTCTTTTTTTCTAATAAGTAACAAACTTTGAGGAAATGATAGTAGATTTGATGATTCTATACAGCGAAGACAAAATTTCTCATCACGAGAATAGAGCTGTCTTCAAGGATTACATACACGTTGAATAAAAAAAGCAGATGAACTAGGCCAATCAACAAGTACATATCGCTTCACTTTATGGTTCATCCGCAACAAGGAGATTGATGAATGGTCACGGATTTAAATAAAACAAAACCAAGCAACGAAGAACTGATTGCATTAATTCAGGAGGAGGCTGCTAAACTAGGGCGAACACCCCTCCAACGAGAGTTTCCATATAGAGAATTAGTACGCTGGCGATTTGGTTCATGGACCGCCTTTCTGCGACAGGTCGGTATGGAGCCGCCTTCCCGCAAAAGAGATATCAGCGCTGAAGAGTTAATCCAACGGGTCCAAGAAAGGGCTGCTGAATTAGGGCGAACCCCTTTTAAGAAAGAGTTTGAACTGAGTCATTTCGCCAATCGGCAATTTGGTACCTGGAGTAAGTTTATAAACAGTGCGGGATTAGAGCTGGCAGAAAATCCAAGGAGCAGAAGAGCAATTACCAATGAAGAGCTGATCGGATTGATTCAACAGGAAACCGCTAAATTAAGTCGGGTCCCTATGAGTACCGAGTTCGAGTATCGTATTTTAGTCAGGGATCGATTTGGCTCTTGGAAAGAATTCATGGATCAGGCTGGACTAGAGATGAGTAAGCTTAAAACGGGTGTAACCAATGAAGAGCTGATCGCATTAGTCCAACAGGAGGCTGCTGAAAAGGGGCGAACCCCTCTAAAGAAAGAATTCAAGTATGGTGGACTAATCACTACTAGATTTGGCAATTGGGGCAAGTTTTTGCAGCAGGCTGGTCTGGAAGCAGGAACACTAGCTATGAGCAGAAGAAAGATAAGCAATGAACAGCTGATCAAAATGATTCATGAAAAAACGGAGGAGCTAGGACGAACCCCCTTCGTAAAAGAATTTGAGTATTCATCATTAGTGGCAGGCAGATTTGGTAACTGGGGCAATTTTCTATCGGCTGCAAAGCTCGAACCATCAGAGCCTAGATGGTATAGCATTCCGGTAACGGATGAGGAACTGATTGAATTAGTGCAAAAAAAAGCGGCAGAATTGGGTCGATCCCCCAAAGCGGCAGAGTTTCATTACGGACCTTTAGCCAAAAGCAGATTTCGTGGTTGGAAAAACTTCTTAAAAAGTGCTGGATTGGATCCTAAAACACCACACAACTATAAATTCAGTGACGTAACGAATGACAGGTTAATCGAACTGGTTCAACTGCAAGCTGAAAAGTTAGATCGAACACCTGTGAAGAATCAGTTTGAGTATGGGACGTTAGCTGCAAAGCGCTATGGTACGTGGACAGGTTTCCTGAAAAGTGCTGGCTTAGAGCCGGTAAAACCCGGAAAACCAGGGGAACCTGTCGGGCCTAGAAGGAAGATCACGAATGAACAATTGATCGAACGAGTCAGAGAGCAGGCCGAACAAATGGGCCGAACACCACGTATGAGAGAGTTTGAATATGGATCATTAGTAGCAAAGAGATTTGGCGGCTGGAAGAATTTTTTACAAAATGCCAGGATGGAGCCGCATACACCGATTCATAATGTAACCAACAAAGAGCTGATCCAGCTTGTCCAGCAACAGGAGATTGATTCAGATCAAGAACCAACTGCCGAAGACTTTAAGTATAGTTCCACAGCTATCCATCGCTATGGCAGCTGGGAAAATTTTTTAGAAGCTGCGGGTCTTGGACCGCATAGACACAAGCGACTTAAAAAACGCCTCAGCAATAATCACCTGATTGCATTAGTGCAAAAACAAGCAGAGGAGTTAGGAAGAACGCCGAAGTTTAAAGAGTTCAAGCACAGCGGAACAATTGTGAAAAGGTATGGCACCTGGAACAGCTTTTTGGAAATAGCGGATTTAAAGCCGCGTAAAGGCAGAAATTTGAGAAGGCGCATAAGCAATGAGCAGCTGATTGAATTAGTACAAAAACAAGCAGAAGAATCCGGCCGAACACCAAGGGCTATTAATTTTAAGCATTACGGGATTGCGCAAGTCAGATATGGCAGTTGGAACAACTTTTTGGAAAGCGCTGGACTAGAGCCGGTGCGCTCCTTGCACGATAAGCGATACCTAAGCGACGAGGAGCTGATCGAGCTAGTACAAAAACAGGCGAAAGAACAAGGGGAAACGCCTACGTTAGCAGAGTTTGAATACAGAAGAACGGTGAAAGCTAGATATGGAAGATGGGGCAAGTTCTTAGAAAGTGCCGGCTTGGAGCCGCGAATAGGGAAATCACATAAGAGAGACATAAGTAATGAAGACCTGATTGAACGGGTACACAAGCGAGCGGAAGAATTAGGGAGAACACCCGGACTCAACGAGTTTGACCAGGGTAGACGCGCATCCACTAGGTTCGGCACCTGGAACAACTTTTTGGAAAGTGCCGGCTTAAGGCCGCGTCGAATTAAGCAAGATGTGGAGGATATATCTAATGAAGAGCTGATCGAGTTGGTACGAAAGCAGGCGAAAGAGCAAGGGGAAACACCAACAGTCAGAGAGTTTAGATATAGAAGCACAGTAACAGTCAGATATGGCAGCTGGAGCAACTTTTTGGAAAGTGCTGGTTTAGAGCCACGGCGACGCGAAGGAGCTAAGCAAAAGAAAAGTAATGAAGAGCTGATCGAATTAGTCCAAAAACAAGCGAAACAATCCGGACGACCGCCCACGTCCAACGAGTTTTATTATAGCGACCTTGCGAAAAAAAGATATGGTGGTTGGAAGAACTTTTTGGAAAGTGCTGGTCTAGACTATCAAAGTTCCCAGCAAAATAAGCGTCGCATAAGTAATGAGCAATTGATTGAATTAGTGCAAAAGCAAGCCAAAGAGTCAGGGGAAACGCCAACGTTCAAAACCTTTGACTATGGGTATCTTGTGACCAAAAGATATGGCAGCTGGGAAAAATTCTTGGCAAACGCCGGCTTAGAATTAAAAAGAGCCAAAGATTATCATCAATCTATCAGCAACGAACAGTTGATTGCCCTCGTACAAAAACAAGCGGAAGAATTGGACCGAACGCCGACGTACAATGAATTTGACTATGGGTCTCTGGCAGCAAACAGATATGGTAAGTGGAGCAAATTTTTAGAAAGTGCTGGCTTAGAATTAAGAAGATCCAAACTGAATGATGCGCGTATCACCAACGAGCAGCTGATTGAGTTAGTGCAAAAACAAGCGAAAGAGTTAGGGAAAAGGCCAATGTCCAAAGAGTTTGCTTATGGCTACCTGGTGAGAGAAAGATTTGGCAGCTGGAAGAATTTTTTGAAAAGCGCTGGCTTAGAATGGCAAAAGCCCAAACAATATACCAAACCTATCAGCAATGAGCAGCTAATTGCCTTCGTGCAAAAACAAGCGAAAGAATTGGGCCGAACGCCGACGTACGATGAATTCGACTATAGAAGCCTGGCGATTGGCAGATATGGTCGCTGGAATGAATTTATAGAAAGTGCCGGCCTAGAATCGAGAAGACACAAAAAATCTGATGCGAATATCAGCAACAAACAATTGATTGCCTTCGTGCGAAAAAAAGCAAAAGAATTGGGGAGAAACCCGACAGTCAAAGAATTTGAATATAGTAAACAGGCGTCTATGATTAATGGTAGTTGGAACAACTTTTTGTATAAAGCGGGTCTGAGGGATGAGAAACCTCAGGGAAATACCTCATTTGGAGAATGGTTGAAGCAAACGTTGAAGTGATAAGGTTGTCTATCTAAAACGGAATAGTATACTGTGGTTGGACTCCTTATACTTTTCTTTAGTCTTAAGCATAAATATGGTGAATTCCCATGGTATCCGCTATGATAAACATACAGTAAGATTATTCCTTAGGGGAGTAACCAACAACAAATGTTGTAATAATGCCAACAGTAAGTTAGTCGCAAGGCTTTCTGGTATTATTTTAAATGGTGAGACCTAAGACAAGTTCGCTTGTCTTAGGTCTCATTTTTTTATAGGAAAAATTACTGAAAAAACTAAAGGGAGCATCGTGATTGGCACAAGAAATCTATCAAAAAAAATTAAGTGATGTATTAACGGAAAATCAAACCTCGGAACAGGGCTTAACCACCTCAGAAGCGCAGCAGCGTTTAACAGAAAATGGTCCGAACCAGCTGAAGGAAGCCCCACGAAAATCCAGCTTTAAGTTGTTTTTGGAAACCTTCAAGGATGCGATGGTAGTTGTGCTGCTGATTGTTGCCACGGTGCAGCTGGTGATGGGGGCTTATGTTGAATCGATCGTCATTTTCGCGGTCTTGCTGCTGAATTCGGTAGTCAGTGTCATTCAAACGAAAAAGGCGGAAGGTTCGCTGGCTGCTTTGAAGAATCTGTCCGCACCGGATGCCAATGTAATTCGTGATGGTGCGGAGCAATCAATTTTAGCTAAGGACTTGGTAGTAGGCGATATTGTCCTTTTGGAAGCTGGAGATTACGTACCAGCGGATGGTCGTTTGCTGGAAGAAGGCTCCTTGAAGGTTGATGAGGGGATGCTGACTGGGGAATCTACACCGGCAGAAAAAGAAGTTCAGCTGATTGACGCAACGGTTCCGATTGGTGATCGTTTGAATATGGTTTACAGCGGAACAATTGTGACTTATGGTCGTGGGAAATTTGTTGTAACAGCGACGGGGAACAATACAGCCATTGGTGAGGTTGCTGATTTGCTGGAAACAACCGTTGAACAGAAGACTCCGTTACAGCGGGGCTTGGATCGCTTTAGTAAGAAATTGAGTTTGGCGATTCTAGGCTTGTCGCTAATCATCCTAGGAGTACAGGTAGCTCGAATCTTTATGGGGGATGGTACGGGTGATTTAACCGCCGACCTAGTCAATGCCTTTATGTTTGCGATTGCTGTTGCAGTTGCTGCAATTCCAGAGGCTTTGCAGTCGATTGTGACGATTGTTTTATCTTTGGGAACGAAGAAAATGGCCCGCGAGCATGCAATTATCCGCAAGTTGCCAGCCGTTGAAACGTTAGGCTCAACGAGTGTCATCTGTACGGATAAAACCGGTACGCTGACACAAAATCGGATGACAGTGGTGGATTACTTTTTACCGAATGGTCAAAGTGGCAAATTCTCGCAAACACCAGACAGCTGGACGAAGGACGAACGACGTTTAGTTGAGATTAGTGTCTTAGCCAATGATGCGGCAATTGCAGAAGATGGCGCGAAGCTTGGTGATCCAACAGAGGTTGCGTTGATCGATTTTAGTAATAAACAGGAGCAGCCTTACAAGGAACTTCGTCAAAAATATCCACGATTAAACGAGCTTCCCTTTGACTCTGATCGGAAATTAATGTCCACACAGCATGAAATTGATGGGGAGAAGCTGCTGTTAACCAAGGGCGGACCAGATATTGTCATTAACCGCAGCAGTCATATTTTGCTTGATGGCGAAGTGGTTCCTATGACAGAGGAGCACAAGCAGCTGATTCAGCAGCAGAACGAAGCTTTCTCAGAACGAGCTTTACGGGTTTTGGCCTTTGCTTACAAGTCATTAGCGGATCATGATTTAGAGTTTGAAGACGAACAAGAGTTAGTTTTTGTGGGGCTGTTAGCGATGATTGATCCTCCCCGTGAGGAAGTTTTCCAAGCCGTTAGTGATGCTAGAAACGCCGGCATGAAAACCGTGATGATCACTGGCGACCACAAAACGACCGCCGTGGCGATTGCTAAAGAGATCGGAATTTTTGCTGAGGGGGATCAGGCGTTAACGGGAACCGAGCTGGATCAATTAAGTGAGTTAGAATTAAAGGAACGCTTGGAAAAAATTACTGTTTACGCTCGAGTTTCACCAGAGAATAAAATCCGAATCATCCGTGCTTGGCAAAACAAAGGCAAGATCTCTGCCATGACTGGTGACGGTGTGAATGATGCACCAGCCTTGAAGCAAGCCGATATTGGGATTGCCATGGGTACCGGAACTGACGTAGCGAAGGATGCTGCGGCGATGGTGCTAACCGATGACAACTTTGCCTCAATTATTAGTGCTGTAAAGGTTGGGCGTAACGTTTATGACAACATCAAGAAGGCGATTGCCTACTTGTTTGCCGGTAACTTAGGGGCGATTATTGCGATTGTGTTTGCTCTAGTTATGGGTTGGAATAATCCCTTTACTGCTTTGCAGCTGTTGTTCATTAACCTAGTGAATGACTCACTGCCAGCAATTGCTTTAGGAACAGAGAAGCCAGAACCGACGATCATGCAGCGGGCACCTCGTGATCCTGATCAAGGAATTTTCACTGGCAAGACTTTAAGCTCAGTAACTTATCGCGGCATTCTGATTGCAGCTGCTGTGATTTTTGCCCAATGGCTAGGCATGCAGGAATCAGTAGAAATTGGTGTTGCTATGGCCTTCTCTACCTTGATTTGGAGCCGGACCTTGCAGACCTTGCCAGCTCGTTCTAATACCCAGACTTCTTGGCAAGCTGGATTCTTAGAAAACAAACTGGTTTGGTTGGCGATTGTCGTATGTGGGGCTTTGTATAGTGTCACGTTGATTCCAGGCGTACGCGAAATCTTTGCCATTCCTCAAAACTTTACTTTAAGTCATGTTGGTTTGAGTATGTTGTTAGCCCTAGCAGCGGTACTTTTGATGGAGATTACTAAGCTGATCCTGTTGAAGGTGCAAAAAGATCCAGCCAAGGTTGGCAAGACTGCCGATGTTAAAGGGTAAGTGAATCTAGTAAAATTAGAAACAACCAAATAGGAATCAGGGGTCTCCTGGTTCCTATTTGTCTACAGTCTGAGATCCCCACGTTGATGGGGATTTTCTTTTGCTTAATGTTCCTGTGGAGGCAAGGTTTGCATAAGCGCGTAAAAGTGTTCTGGCTTGCCAATGCTGAAATAGTCATACCATGCTTCCACAGTATTCTCTTGAAAAACATCCAGTCGCTCGATCAATTGCTTTGCCCACAGCAAACCTCCAGTAGAACTTGCTGTAATGAGGTTGTTGTCTGCTACAGAAGGCTGATCTACATAGAATTCTTGTCCTTTATAGCTAGGAACAAACATGTCAAGAAATCCTGGACCATTACTGGTATGGGGCCGATTATCTAATAGTCCAGCATTGGCTAGAGCAACGGTAGCTCCACAAATTGCGCCGACTGTCGCACCCAAGGAAAGAAGCTCACTTGTTTTTTCGATAATTGCGCTATGCTTCGGATCACTCCAAGTATCTGCTCCCGGCAGCAATAGCACACTGGTCTCGTCCATGGAAATATCTTCAATCAGGCAATCAGGTACAATAGTCATTCCACCCATTGTTTTCACGGGTTCTCTGGAATAGCCGACTGTTTTGAGGGATACAGGCTGTGCATCCTTCTTAAAAAAGCGAGCGGAATTCAACTCGGCAGTAACATACCCCAATTCCCAGTCTGCTAAAGTATCAAGAATATAAACATAAATGGTAGTCATAAATTTCCTCCGATTTCCTTTTTATACCCTTAGTATACCTGGCAATTGTTGACACCTGTATGGCAACAATTCTACAATGGAAAAAAGAAATTTCGGAAGGCGGTTCTTAGATGAAGGTTGATCGGCTGGTTAGTATGATTATGATACTCCTAGAAAAAGAGCGGGTTGGGGCGCAGGAGCTGGCGGAAATGTTTGAAGTATCACCCCGGACTATTTATCGTGACATTGATTCCATCAACATGGCGGGGATTCCAATTCGCTCAACTTCAGGAGTCGGTGGCGGCTTTGAAATCATGCAGAATTATAAGCTGGATAAGAAGGTTTTTTCCACAACGGATCTTTCTACCATTTTGATGGGGCTGTCCAGTGTTTCCAACATGGTACGCGGGGAGGAGCTGGTCAATGCGCTTGCAAAGGTAAAGAGCTTTGTTCCAGCTGAGCAGGCGAAGGATATAGAGGTAAAAGCCAATCAGCTGCATATTGATTTGAGTCCTTGGATGGGGAATCGCAATATACAAGCGTATTTGGAATTGATCCAAAAGGCTTTGCTGAAAAGCCAGCTGCTTTCCTTTGAATACGCTGACAGCCACGGAAATAAAACCAGTCGAATCGTCGAACCCTATCAGCTAGTATTGAAGGGTGGACACTGGTATTGGCAAGGGTATTGTCACGAGCGAAAGGATTACCGTTTATTCAAGCTAACCCGCATGACGAACTTGCAATTATTGGAAAAAACGTTCGTTCCACGGGAATATCAAAAGCCCCAGTTAGAATTTAATGATGTTTTGGCCACGATACAGGTGGAAATTACGCTGCGTGTTCATCGATCTGTGATGGATCAGGTACTTGAGTATTGTGCGTATGAGAACTTCTCACCGGATGGCGAAGAGTATTATATCGCTCGTTTTCCGTTTATCGAAAATGACTACAGCTACAATATCCTGCTTAGTTTTGGGAATAGATGTGAGTGTTTAGAGCCAAAGCACATTCGAGAGGGAATGCGACGACGGGTGCAGGAGATGGTTGAGTTGTATGGGGATAAAGCTGAATAACCTCTGAAAATATTCAGTGGTAATCCTTGAAAGTTAACAAAAAACCGTATATATTTAAGGTGCAAGGTAAGTTAAAACTTATCAAAAAAGACGTGACTGTAATCACGTCTTGGGAATATAGTCAGCTACCTACTTAGAAGTAGGCAATGCTCTTCATTTCCAATACAATTGCTATATTAGAATGATTTGCATCAGTTTTGCAGACGTGTGCAAATCAATTCCGCAAAAATACTCATTTTAGTTAATGGGTATTTTTTTGTCCTTCAGTTTGGCTAATTCGTGTGCTTGTCATAAATCCTCCCAATCAATATCGTCAACGGCGGTAACGCCACTACCGTCCTTTTCACGAGCTCTAACGGTACCTAAAGTACCCGTTTGCTCAAGGAAGAGTGTTTCTTGAATAGATTTCCAATCAGATAAACTCACTAAAACGGCATTGTTGCCAGCAGCCTCATCAATAATTTCGACAATCATACGGATTTCATTTACTTCCTGTATAAGCTGTTCAAGATTATTTTGTGCTATAGCGGAAGTTACTGTTTTTTTAATCATCGCAGCCGATCCTTTCCTGTTAAATACATTATACCTTGTTTAGCCGATCTTGCTGCACAAAAACAGGAACCAGTCACACTGATTCCTGTCTCTTTGCTAGTCGTATTTTTCGCAGTGATTCGACTCATTTTTCCTGTTTTTAGAAAAACGAATCTCTTTATAAAGAGTTAGCTAGCTTATGCTAAGGAATCATCAACACCTTCAATTCCTCTCCATTCATCGCTAGCTGGAAAGCTTCCTCCCATTGATCCAAGGGCAATGTTTTGGTCACAATTGGTGTGAGATCGACCTTCTGCTCCTGAAGCCAAGCCAGAGATTGCTTCCAGGAAGTTGGCTTCTGAGTCCGAGAACCAATATACTCAAGCTCTTTATGAATCAACAAACTCATATTGATTTCGTTCATATCTTTGGCAAATAAACCTTCCTGAATTAAACGACCTTTTTTCTTCAAAATTTTCATCGCCTGCAGGACAGCGATTGGACTGCCTGAGCATTCGAAGACTTGGTCAACGCCATGTTTGTCAGTGTGTTCGCTGATATAGGTTTCCAAATCTTGCTGCTGACTATCTATAATGTGCTGAACACCTATTTGAGAAGCCAAGCTGAGTCGTTTTTGGTCTTTGGTAATCCCGATGAGAAAGACCTCGGCATCTAATGAGACCAGTACAGCAGCTAATAACATCCCAATCGGTCCTGGACCAAAAACAGCAATCTTTTCGCCTGGAATAATAGTAGATTTCTCCATCACCGCATGGACACAGCAGGACAAGGGTTCCATCATAGCAGCCACCTTTGTATCAATTTCTGGGGGGACTAGGTGACAGCGAGCAGCTTTGACAATAACATATTCGGCGAAGCTGCCATCCACCTGAGTACCGATTCCTTTTCGCTGGCTGCACAGGTTGTATTCTTCGGCTAAACAGTACTCACATTTTTCACAAACTTCAAAAGTGGTCTCACTAACTAATCGGTCTCCCTGTTTAAATGCTGTTACATTTTCTCCAACCTCGACCACCTCTCCCACAAACTCATGACCTAGAGTTAAAGGGATCTGTTTGTTATATTCTCCCTTGAGTGCATGGATGTCTGACCCGCATATACCGGTGGCAAGTACCCGAATCTTCAGTTCCCCTTTAGTAGGAGATATTTCGTTTAAATCAACAATTTCCATGTTTCCATAGCCTGGTTTTATTTTTCTCAATGCTTTCATATAAATAACATCCTTAATTTATTGTAGAGGGACATGTGTTATTCTATAGAGAGAAGCATTCATTGGTTTCAGCCTAACATGGCTGGCTTTTTTTGACAATAATTGTTCTAGTACAATTTTTTTGGACGCGCAGTAAAAAGGATTGGTCTTGTGAATAATCTGGGGAAAAATATAATGAGAAGTGTAGAGGTGATAGGTGTGAATCGAAGAATCAATAAAATTTTATTGGATATTTTGCATGAGAAGAAGCAAACATTGCACAGTTACGCGAGTTTATTCAAAGTTTCCGAGCAAACGATTCGTAATGACATCAAGGAAATCAATTTTCAATTAGAGAAGGACAATGATGCCCGCATCATTTTTGATGAAGGAGGGCATTTGCAGATTTCAAAGGAGGTTGATCTGAACGAACTGCTGAAAACGTACGGTTCCTTTCAGGATTATCATTTATCTCAGGATGAGCGGCGGACGATTTTAGCTTTGTTGCTGGTTACCAGCAAGGACTATGTAACCACGTATTATTTATCAGAATATGTTTTGGTCAGTCGTAATACATTGGTCAGCGACATTGAAGAGCTGAAGCTGTGGTTTGAACGGAATAACCTCACTTTATACTCGGCAGTCGGTAAGGGCTACAAGGTTAAGGGTGATGAACAAAGGATTCGGACAGCTATGACTAAGCTGATTATCTTTAATGGATTGTTTGACAATGACTATGATTATGCCTTTAGCAGTGAGAATAATATTTTCCAAAATCTTCTGCTGGATATCATTGACAAGCAAACCCGTTATCGTGAAGTAGGGCAGCTATTGTTGGAGGTGGAAAAGCATGAGGGCGTGGAGCTATCAGACTTTTCTTATCAGGAAGTGGTTTGTTACCTGTTGATTATGTTGGAACGTTTGCAGCTGGGGTTCCAGATTGCTGATTCCAACGAACTGCACCGCTTAAGAGAGAGCTCGAAGTACGGCTTTGCTCAGGCGATTAGTAGGAAGCTAAGTGAACATTATGCAACGACAATTAATGAAGGGGAGACCGACTATTTAGTCTCAATTCTTCGCAGCAAAAGTTACATCAAGAACAACAGTCGTAAGATCGATTCGATTGAAATGCAAATTTTAATTAATGAGTTTATTTTCAATTTAACCAAAGAGCTGGGTATTAAGTATTATTTGAACAGCGATTTGTTCGAATTATTGGAAAATCACCTCAAATTACTGATTTACCGTATCAAATTAAACAGCAGCGTGAAAAATGCTCTATATGATGAAGTTTATCACTCCTACACCGATATTTTTCCGCTGGTAAAAAAGCACCTGCAAAAAATTGAAGAGTATTTAGGCAAAGAGGTAACCGACGATGAATTGTCTTTCATTGTCATGTATGTCATGGCGATTCTGGAAAATACGATCAACTCTACGTTTCAAGGTCCGATTCGGATTCGTTTGGTTTGCAACTCTGGCAGCGGAACGGCCCAGCTAATCAAAGTGAAATTATTGGCGGCCTTTCCTCATTTGGAAATTGTCTCAGTGGATTCTTCCCACACGCTGCAGAAGATTCAGCCGGAAAATCAAGACCTGATTGTTTCCACGGTTCCTTTGCAGTTTAAAAAGTCGCCAGTAGTCTTGGTTCACCCGATTTTAACGGAAGAAGATATCGTATCAATACAAAAAGCAATTTATAAAATTAAACCGCAACAATTTATTGATCAGAATTATTTGATTACTAAGGAAGAGAAATTGATACAAAGTTTTTTACCGGTGATTGAGAAGTATGTAGATGAAGAAAATCAGCAAAACTTTCTGCGGGATTTGGAACAGTTTTACCGTTTGAACGAGCAGATGACCATGGATCCTCAAGAAGTAGTGCGGCTATCTTCAATCTTGCGTTTGGACCATATTGTGTTGGATCAAACAGCAACAAATTGGCAGAAAGCGGTAAGCCAGGCAGGAGAGATTTTGCAGAAGGATCACTACATTGATCCCGAATATATTGAGGGAATGATCGATATTATTGAGGGAAATGATCCATATATCGTCATCTCACCGGGGGTTGCGATTCCTCATGCGGAGGCCGCCCAGGGAGCACGACGAATTGGTGCCAGCTTATTGCGCTTGAAGGAAGCAGTTTGTTTTAACCACAAGCAAAACGATCCGGTGAAATATGTGATTGCTTTTAGTTTGCCAGAAGGAAAATCAATAGGCACTTGTTTGTATTATTTTACTGAAATACTGGCAACTGAGAACTTTTTAGAACGAATGGATCAATGCCAAACGCCAGAAGAAATCATGCTTGAACTAAAAAAAATGGAAGACAAAGTGATGGGATTCTCTTATGAAAAAAATATTATGTGATGAAAAGCAAAAGTATCTTTATTGTACTTTTGATGAAACCGACAAAGAAATGCTATTAAAAAAAATGAGCGACGTGTTGTACGATCACGGGTTCGTTAAAGCCAGCTATCAGGAAGCAGTGATTGAACGAGAGAAAAAATTCCCTACCGGACTGCCTACAGCTGGAATCTGTGTTGCAATACCTCATACAGATTCAGATCATGTAGAAAAGGAAGGCTTCTTAGTTGGGGTATTGAAGCAGCCAGTGACTTTTGAAATCATGGCCAGTAATCATGAGTATGTAGATGTCGAGCTAGTGTTCATGTTAGCGATTAAAGAACCCGAACAACAGCTGGTTATGCTGCAGCGGCTGATTGCTTTATGTCAAGATGAGAAGAATTTACACCTGTTGAAGCAAGGGAAACAAGTAGATGAAGTAGAGCAATTGTTAGAGACAATTAATTAGGGTTGTTACTAAGAATAAAAATGCCAGTCCAACTTTTCGCAGCAGACTAAGTACGAAGTGATCACTACAAATTTAGCTAAACAATAAAACGAACCACATAGTTGGATGGTACACGGCATGAAAATAGGACTATTTTTTGGAACAAAAAATAATTCATTAATAGGAATAAGGATGCCAGTCCAACTTTTCGCAGCAGACTAAGTACGAAGTGATCACTACAAATTTAACTAAACAATAAAACGAACCACATAGTTGGATGGTACACGGCATGAAAATAGGACTATTTTTTGGAACAAAAAATAATTCATTAATAGGAATAAGGGGATGAATGAAATGCTAGATATTATCAAAGGCGGGGTTAACTATATTTTGGATTTAGGAGCAGCGGCAATGCTGCCGATTATTTTAACAGTTTTTGGGGTTGTGCTAGGCCAAAAGCTGAGCCGATCGTTTCGAGCAGGTTTAACAGTTGGTATTGGATTCACTGGGTTGAATCTAGTTATTGGCTTGCTATCCGATTCGGTTGGTCAAGCCTCAACAGCTATGATTGAACGATTGGGCTTGCACTTAGATATTTTGGACGTTGGTTGGCCGATCGGGGCGGCGATCACCTTTGCGACACCGATTGCGGTTTTGCTAATTCCAACCATTTTTATCTTTAATATGGTGCTGCTGCGTTTTAATCTAACGAAAACAATGGACGTGGATATTTGGAATTATTGGCATTTGATTTTCCCTGGAGCAATGATTTATTATGCAACAGATTCGATTGTTATTGCCGTTGTTTGTGCATTGATTAATACGTTCGTCATCTTCAAGCTGGCTGACTGGACAGCACCAGCAGTGGAGCATTTCTACGGCTTACCTGGAATCTCGCTGCCGCATGGTGAGACGGTCAATTTTGCACCGATCACATACGCGTTAAATCGGGTATGGGATAAGATTCCTGGTATTAACAAAATTGATATTAATGCGGATAACTTGAAGGATAAATTAGGTATCTTCGGCGAACCGATGATGATCGGCTTGATTCTAGGGGTTGGTATGGGCTTCTTGGCTGGGTATGATTCACAGGCAATTATTCAATTAGGGATTCAAATGTCAGCGGTTATGATTTTGATGCCAAGAATGGTAGCGCTTCTAATGGAAGGCTTGTCTCCAATTGCGGAAGCAGCAAAATCCTTCATTCAAAAACGTTTCCCAGGAAAAGAAGTATATATCGGTTTGGATGCAGCGGTTGTTACGGCTCACCCAGCGATTATCACTGTTGCTTTGATTATGGTTCCAATCACTATTTTGTTAGCAGCTACTTTACCATACAACCGGTTGTTGCCATTTGCTGATTTAGCTGTATTGCCGTTTACTGTCATTTGGTCAATTGCCGCTTCCAAAGGAAATATTTTCCGCGGCTTGTTAAATGCGATTGTCTCTGTTTGTATCGTCTTCTTCATTGCGACTAACCTAGGTGCTTTGACTACAACAATGGCTCACGCAGTAGGCTTTGCCTTCCCAGAAGGAGCAACCATGATTTCAGGGATTGATATGAGCAGTCACATTACCTTGTGGATTATGCTGAAATTAATTGATCCATCCAATGTACCTGCTTTTGCTGCGGGTGTGATTGCTCTGGTAATGTATGGAGGACTTTGGTTCTGGACAAGAAATGATATCAAAAAACAATTCAACATTGAACCAGATAAAAAGAATGTAGAAGGAGTCGAGACAAATGAATAAAAAACATGTATTAATTGCTTGTGGAACTGGGGTAGCAACATCAACAGTGGTTTGTATGCGGGTGAAAGAAGAATTAGAGAAAAATAATATCACAGCAACTGTTGAACAATGTAAGGTAGCTGAACTGCCATCAAAAATTGGCAATGCCGATCTAGTGGTAACCACGACTTCTTATGAAAGCAACGACATTCCGGTTATTCGTGCCTTATCCTTTTTGACCGGTGTTGGCATGGATGAAGACATTAAAAAGATTATTGAAATTTTGCAATAAGGACGTGGACCTAGTGGAAAATATGCAGGGAAAAGTTGCGGTTGTTACTGGAGCGGCTAAAGGAATCGGGCGATCTATTGCGGAAAAATTTGCGCAGACCGGTGCACATGCTGTTATTGTTGATTTCGATCAAGAGGCTGGCGAAGCGACTGCTGAGCAATTAAGTCAAGAGTATGCGCAAGCATTGTTTGTCAAAGCAGATGTGTCTGCTGCAGAAGATTTACAGCAGGTAAGAGAGCAGGTTTTTGCGGAATTTGGGCGAATAGATGTGTTGGTTATTAATGCTGGGATCAGTTATCGTCATTCAGTTGAAGAGATTAGTATCGAAGAGTGGCAGCGAGTTCTTCACATCAATCTGGATGGTTCCTTTTATACCATCAAAGTTTTTTATGAAGACTTCCTGTCTAATCAAGGCAAGATTATTTTCGTCACTTCTGGATCGGCTATCACTGGAACAGGTGGAGGGGCTCACTACGCCTCTTCCAAGGCCGGTCAGCATGGTTTGATGCGCACCATTTCAAAAGAGCTGGGACCAAAGGGCGTCAATGTGAATGCCATCGCACCAAGGGTAATTCAAACAGAGATTTTGGATCATTTGTATCCCGACGAGGCTAGTCGAGCTGAGCTGTTGAAGAAGATCCCGATTTCACGCATTGGACTGCCGGAGGATATTGCCAATCTGGCTCTGTTTTTAGCCAGTCCAGAGAGCTCATATATCCATGGGCAGATCATTTTAGCCGATGGCGGCAGAACATATTAATGGAAAAGGAAGAATATGCATGAAGAATATTTTAGTAGCAGCTGGAACCTCCGATAACAAACGCAACTTTGCGGTCAATTTTATCCAAGACTATTTGACTCAAAAGGGTATAGAAGCAACGGTTACCGGAAAAAGTATTTATGAAGTAGAAGCACTAGACCCTTCAACTGATGCTGTGGTCGTAATTGGTCAGCCTAAATTTGCCATTGATGTGCCCAAAGTAGACGGGACTCCTTTTATTACTAAATTTGGGATGGAAACTTGTTGTGATCAGTTGATTGCGGCAATCCAGTAATAGATAGAAAGCATTCTGCAGATAAAGCCATTGAATCCAAACGATAGTAGACTGTCTTTCTAGTCAGCTCTACTGCGTGGATTCAATGGCTTCCTCTTGTCACTTTCAATATGCTACGTAACATATGTCACTAGACAATCTCAAAACAGAACATACTGTAAACATTTACATTGGCGTCATAATAGCGTTGACAGCAGACTAAATCCGACCTACTATTAACTTGTAACATATGTCACGATATATCACATATGTTCGAAAATGCACAAAGTTGGTAAATGCTGCTTAGTAAAAAGTTTTTTGGGGGTAGGACATGAGTTATTCAGATGATCGAAGGCTGTTGACGGAAATGGCATCAATGTATTACGAAGAAGGAGCCAAACAGTCTGAGGTAGCCAAACGGTTTAACATCAGCCGCTCGCTGGTTTCTAAATATTTAGCGAAGGCTCGTGGTTTGGGATTAGTAGAGATCATTATTCATGACGATATGGCTCATCCTTACCGAGGATTAGAAGAAAAAATTGCTGAAAAATTTAAGTTGCAGGAAGTCATTTGTATTGCCCCTACTGGTGTTGAGATGTTAAGTAAGCGCATTGGAATAACGGCCGCAAAATACCTGGCAAGAATTTTACAGCCTAATCAAACGGTAGGTGTGTCAGCAGGTACAGTGGTTCACGAAGCAGCCATGAACTTCTCACCCAAGAGTCAATTGGAGTCAGTGAAATTTGTTCCATTGGTTGGTGGATTGGGCCAGCAGCACATGGCCTTACAAGCGAATGTTGTCTGTGAATTGTTCGCTAAGAAGTGTGATGGTATCGCAGTTGAACTGCATGCACCGATTACAGTAGATTCTGCAGAAGCCAAGCAAGTATTCATGGAACAGTCTTTTATCAAACAAGTATTCGAGGAAGCGAAGGAAGTCGATGTTGCCTTGGTGGGTATTGGCGGTTTGCCAGCTTACTCGACCATGACTAAAACGTATTTGCTGGCTGATTCGGATCAGCTGCAGATAGAGCTGTCGGATCGCAAAGTGGCTGGAGATATTTGTTATAACTTTATTGATGAGTCAGGAAATTTAGCTGCTTGTACTTGGAATAACCGGGTACTGGCACTTGATTTGAAAGAGTTGAAAAAGATTCCGATTCGCATTGGTGTTTCGGGTGGAAAAGAAAAAATCGGCGGTATCCAAGCAGCTTTAAAGGGCGGATTGGTAAATGTACTGATTACCGACGAAGAAACAGCAAAAACTTTACTTAAGTAGAAATACAAAGAAGTCCACTTTGATTTTACTGGAATCAGTGAAATTGGTGATAGATGAATCAAGAAAAGGAGCGTAAATTATGTCAGAGACAAGTAAAATGTCCGTACCGAATCGTGCAGGTTTGACTGACGAAGATCTCAAAAAAGTATTCAGAACAATGTGGGAAATTCGTTACTTCGATGAAAAGGTGGATCAATTGTTTGCAAAAGGGTTAATTCACGGAACAACTCACTTAGCAGTTGGGCAGGAGTCATCCTCAGCTGGGAGCGGGGCAGTATTACGTAAAACCGACTGGATTACCGCAACACACCGAGGACATGGTCAAACGATCGCTAAAGGGTGCAACATCAACGAAATGATGGCAGAACTTTTCGGTCGAACAACTGGCACAAACAACGGCAAAGGCGGATCAATGCATATCGCTGATTTAGATACAGGAAACTTGGGCGCCAACGGAATTGTTGGTGGCGGCTTCCCAATTGCTACCGGTGCTGCCTTAACAGCTAAGATGAAGGGGCAAGACAACGTAGCCTTGGCTTATGCTGGCGATGGCTCTACCAATGAAGGAAGCTTCCATGAAGCAGTAAACTTAGCAGCCATCTGGGATTTACCAGTTGTCTATTTTATTGAAAATAACCAATACGGCATGAGCGGTCCATTCAAAACGATGATGAAGGTTGATAAATTATCTGATCGATCAAAAGCTTATGGTATTGAGGGGATCACAATTGATGGCAACGACCTAATCGAAGTGATCAACACAACTTATGATGCAGTAGAAAAGGCTCGTCGTGGAGAAGGACCAACCTTGATCGAAGCCATGACGTATCGTTGGAAGGGTCATTCAAAATCAGATGCTAAGAAATACCGTACTAAGGAAGAAGAAGAAGATTGGCGCAAAAACCGTGATCCAATCAAGCTGGCAAAGGACAAATTTGTTGCCGCTGGAGTGTTCACCGAAGAAGAAGCTGAAGCGATTCGCGTTGAATCCAAACAAGCAATCGAAGACGCGGTAAAATTCGCTGAAGAAAGCCCAATGCCAGAACTCGAAAGTATGTACGAGGATGTTTATTCGGATTAATCGTGCGTTTTTGAAATCAAAAGCTACGAGCTAAATGGAATTACGGGCTATTTAGTGGAATGGTACACGTATTGAAAATCAAACTAATTTTTTCACAGAAAAATTAATACCTAATTATTGAAATAGGGTGCCAGTTCTACTATTCGCAGTAAACACTCGTTCGAGAAGAATCAAAAGTTACGAGCAAAATGAGAATACGGGTTGCTTAGTGGAATGGTATACGGCGTTAAAATCAGACTCATTTTTCAGAGAAAAATGATTACCTTAGTATTAACAAGGATGCCAGTTTCACTTTTTGCAGTAAACACTCGTTCGAGAAGAATCAAAAGCTACGAGCTAAATGGAATTACGGGCTATTTAGTGGAATGGTATACGGCGTTAAAATCAGACTCATTTTTCAGAGAAAAATGATTACCTTAGTATTAACAAGGATGCCAGTTTCACTTTTTGCAGTAAACACTCGTTCGAGAAGAATCAAAAGCTACGAGCTAAATGGAATTACGGGCTATTTAGTGGAATGGTATACGGCGTTAAAATCAGACTCATTTTTCAGAGAAAAATGATTACCTTAGTATTAACAAGGAGGAGCAAGTTGATGAGAGAAATCACTTATTCAGAAGCAGTAAGAGAAGCAATGTCTGAAGCGATGCGAGAAAACGAAGACGTTTTCTTGATGGGCGAAGATATTGGAATATATGGCGGGGCTTTTGGGGTTAGCCGAGGAATGTACGAAGAGTTTGGGGAAGAACGAGTTCGTTCAACACCGATTGCTGAGTCCGTTATTGCGGGAGCTTCTGTGGGGGCAGCCATGACGGGGATGCGCCCGATCTTTGAAATTCAGTTTTCGGATTTTATTACGATTGCTTTGGACCAAATTGTTAACCAAGCAGCCAAAATTCGTTACATGTACGGTGGTAAAGCGAAGATTCCTTTGGTTATGCGTACACCAGGCGGATCGGGAACAGGAGCAGCTGCTCAGCATTCCCAAAGCTTAGAGAACTGGACAGCTCATATCCCAGGATTGAAAGTTATCCAACCAGCAACTGCTTACGATGCGAAAGGGCTATTGCATGCGGCGATTGAAGATGATAATCCTGTGATGTTCTACGAGCATAAACTGTGCTATCGAACTACTTCTGATGTACCTGAAGGCAAATACACAATTCCAATCGGGGTAGCAGATGTGAAACGTGAGGGAGCCGATATTTCCGTCGTAGCAACAGGAATCATGGTTCATAAAGCATTGGAAGCAGCGGATATTTTAGCTGAAGAAGGTATCGATATTGAAGTAGTTGATCCAAGAACATTGGTACCGTTAGATAAAGAGACTATCGTGGCTTCTGTGATGAAAACTGGTAAAGCGGTCGTAGTTACTGAAGCAGTGAAACGCAGTGGGTTCAGTGCTGAGTTAGCCAGTGTGATTGCTGAAGGCGAATCCTTTGATTTCTTGGATGCACCGATTATTCGTTTGGCCGGCAAAGAAATTCCAATGCCATATCATCCTGAACTAGAGAAAAAAGCCGTGCCGCAGGTGGAAGATATTGTTGAAGCTTGCCGCGGATTAATGTAGGAAGGGAGAAAAACTATGGCACATGAAGTACTAATGCCCAAATTAAGTTCAACGATGGATGTGGGAACCATCACCACTTGGCTGAAGGACGAAGGCGATTCGGTTGAAGTGGGCGAAGCGATTTTCGAAGTGATGACCGATAAGATTGCCATCGAAGTAGAAGCTTACGATGAAGGTATTCTATTGAAGAAATATATTGGCGACGATGAAAGTGCGCCGGTTAACTCCGTCATTGCCTATATTGGTGAAGCTGGTGAAGAAGTACCTGATGAAATGCCAGGTGCTGAAGCAGCAGCAATCGAAGAAACAGCGACAGAACCAGAAAAAGTGGAAGAAAAAGCAGTTGAAGCAGCACCAGTTGCTGCTAAAAATATTCGTGCGACTCCTGCAGCTCGTCGAATTGCCCGAGAAAAAGGAATCGATTTACAAAAAGTAGCGGGTTCTGGTCCAAAAGGCCGTATCCAGGCACAAGATGTTGCTAAGTATCAAGAAAAACCAGCAGTACCAGAAGCATCTGCTGAGACAAGCAGTGGTGAGTTGATTCCATGGAGTGGTATGCGCAAAGTGATTGCAGATCGTATGCTTAACAGTAAAACTACGATTCCACATGTCACCATGAATGCAGAAGTAGATATGACGAAGCTGAAAGAATTACGGGGGCAATTATTACCGATGGTGGAAGAACAAACCGGTAACCGTATTTCCTTCTTAGAAATTATCATCAAAGCTTCAATGGTTGCCCTGAAATCGTACCCTGAATTCAATGCTCATGGTTTGGATGAAGGTATCCAGCGATTTGACGAAGTAAATATGGGCGTAGCAGTAGCTGTTTCTGAAGGTTTAGTGGTTCCAGTGGTGAAAAATGCCAGCCGTATGGGCCTAAGCGAGTTAACTAAATCCGTCAAAGAAGTAACACAAAAAGCTCGCGACGGTCAGTTATTACCACAAGAAATGAGCGGCGGTACCTTTACAGTCAGCTCATTAGGTCGCAGTAAAGTTCAGACCTTCAATCCAATTATCAATGCACCAGAAGTAGCGATTCTAGGAGTTGGCGGAATGTACGACAAGCTTGCTTTAGATGCTTCCGGTGAAGTGAAGACCATTTCTGCCTTGAATCTTTCACTATCCTTTGACCATCGTGTCGCTGACGGCGCACCAGCGGCAGCTTTCTTGAGCATGATTGTAGAGATGCTGGAAAATCCGATGAGCCTATTGTTATAGGAAAGAAGACGACATTATGTGAATACGAGGAGTAAGCTATGACGAAAAAAACAGATACAGTAGTAATCGGAGCTGGTCCTGGCGGCTATGTCGCTGCGATTCGCGCCGCACAAATGGGACAGAAGGTAACCGTTGTCGAAGCGGAGCATGTCGGCGGTGTATGTTTGAATGTCGGATGTATTCCATCCAAAGCCCTGATCACAGCTGGTCACCGTTACCAAGAAGCGCAGCATTCCGACTTTTTAGGCTTGAAGACCAAGGAAGTAACCTTGGATTTTGAGAAAACCCAAAAATGGAAAAACGAAAAAGTCGTCAAAACCTTGACCACAGGTGTGGCGATGCTGTTGAAGAAAAACGGCGTAGAAACGATTGATGGCCGGGCTCGATTTGTCGGTAAAAATACCCTTGAGATCGAAACGAAAAAAGGCAAAGAAAAACTGGACTTCAAGCATACGATTATTGCTACCGGCAGTCGTCCCATCGAAATTCCTGGCTTCAAATTTGGTGGTCGGATTCTGGATTCGACTGGTGGGCTGAATCTGAAAGAAATTCCGAAGCGCTTTGCGATTATCGGCGGCGGAATTGTAGGCTCTGAATTAGGTGGAGCATATGCCAACCTTGGCTCAGAAGTAACGATCATTGAAGGCACCCCAAGTATTTTGCCTAATTTCGAAGCAGATATTCAGCAAATGGTTACTAAGAAATTCAAGCAAAACGGTATCCAGGTTCACACGGGCGCCAAAGCGAAAAGAGCCATTGAAAAAGATAACAGTGTGGTTGTTGAGTTTGAGGTTAAGGGGAAGACGGAAACGGTTGAGGTCGATTATGTTATGGTAACGGTTGGCCGCAGACCAAACACGGATGATCTTGGCTTAGACAAAGCAGGCGTTCAAGTTACCGAACGTAATTTAGTGAAGGTGGATGAACAATACCGTACTACC
Source organism: Enterococcus sp. AZ163 (assembly GCF_050498925.1). NCBI lineage: Bacteria > Bacillati > Bacillota > Bacilli > Lactobacillales > Enterococcaceae > Enterococcus > Enterococcus sp. AZ163. The sequence continues at coordinate 657,337 of NZ_JBIPAO010000001.1, read as the reverse complement.
CAAAAGAACATTTTTGCAATTGGAGATATTGTTCCCGGTTTAGCCTTGGCTCACAAAGCCAGCTATGAAGCGAAGATTGCGGCAGAAGTCATCGGCGGCAAAAACGTTGCCAAGGATTACCGGGCAATTCCGTCCATCTGCTTTACCGATCCAGAAATTGCGACTGTCGGTTATACCTTAGCCGAAGCCAAAGAACAAGGCATCAAAGCTAAATCTGTCAACTTCCCAATGCAGGCCAATGGTCGAGCGTTGTCCTTGAATGCAACGGAAGGATTTGTTCGCTTAGTCTTTGAAAAAGATACCGAGCTGGTTCTAGGTGCTCAAATCATTGGAGTAAACGCCAGCGATCTGATTGCCGAAGTAACCTTGGCAATCGAATCCTTCTTAACCTTGGAGGATATTGCTTTAACTATTCATGGACATCCAACCCTATCAGAAATGGTAATGGATGCTACTGAAGTTGGTTTAGGATTGCCGATTCACATGTAGAATACAAAAGAGCGTGGACACTGGTTCATGCTCTTTTTTTCCGCCTTGTATTGTTACAGCAATTTTGGAATAATTGTGGGAAATAGGGAAATAGGGAAATAGGGAAATAGGGAAATAGGGAAATAGGGAAATAGGGAAATAGGGAAATGAGGAAAAGGAGAAAATCCATGAAAATACGGGAAGACTATACCTGTCCTTTAGAGATCACCCACGATTTAATCAAGGGGAAATGGAAGCCAATCATTTTATGGCAGCTAAGCAAAAAAAACCACTCCCTCTCAGAATTAAAACAAGAGATTCAAGGAATCAGTGAAAAAATGCTGCTGGAACAGTTAGCAGAGTTGCAGGCTTATCGATTTATCGATAAGCAAAGCTTTGATGGCTATCCTCTTAAGGTGTTGTATTTTCTAAAAGAGCGAGGGCAGAAAATGTTAACGGCCTTGACGATCATGCAAGAAATAGGCACAGAATTGTTAGAAGAGATCCCCACAAAAAAGTAGGTACTGTACGGCTGGTAAGTCTCATGCTATTCTCAAAATAAAAATGGAGGAAACAGAATGCGACGAATGATTGAAAAGCTGGTGAAAGAACAGGGTACTTGTTTTCTAGGTTCCATTACAGAAGAGGGCTACCCAATGATTCGAGCCATGCTTCAGCCGATTAAAAATAGAAGAAAACTGTTTTTATCTTCACACGAATACTTCTTCCAACAAGGTGCAGCAATGGATTAAAAACGAAAAAGCTTGTCTTTATGTTTGTAATCCAATGACCTTTGAAGGTGTGTCGCTTTTGGGCGAAATGGACGTCTTGATGAAAGATGAAGAGAAGCGTCCGTTTTGGAAAGAAGAGTATCGAATCTATTATGCCAATGGCGAAGGCATGTCCGATTTTACGATTTTGAAATTCCGGGCTATCAAAGGAGAATACTATCAAAACTTCTCCGTTGAAATCTTCGATTATTAGGTGAATACACGAAAACATCTTCGATTTTAAGTTGAAAAGGAAAAATCATTTTAATTTTTGAAATTAAAAAGGGAATGACTAGCAATTTCGATTGCCGGGTCATTCCCTCTTTGCGTCTATTTTTGATTCAATTCTAGGTCTTTTTGGATGGTTGCATCAATGCCTTTAATGACGGTTGAAATGAAGGCATTATTTTCTAATTCGACAATACCGGCTACGGTTGTTCCACCTGGTGAGCTGACCCGGTCGATGAGAGTCCAAGGATTTTCTCCACTGGATGCTAGCATTTCAGCACTTCCCAGAATTGCCTGGGTAGCCATTTCGAGAGCAATGTCCTTTGGCATACCATTCTTAACCGCTGCTCGAGCAATCGAGTCGATGAATAGGAAAGCGTAGGCAGGTGAACTGCCGGCAATAGCGGTGAAGATAGAGAAATAATGTTCATCCAGCGGCCAAGCTTTTCCAATCGCATTGAACAAAGCAATCACTTTGTCAACGTCTTCCTTTGCGGCATATGGATTCCCGCAAACAGCAGCAGCCCCTTGACCTACCATCGCATTTACATTCGGCATCACCCGAACAATGCGAATCGGCTGATCCGTTTCAAATACGTCATAAATAGCTTCTGTACTTGTTCCGGCAGCAATTGAAACAACCAAGGGCTGGTTAGTCAAAATTTCTTCTTTGGCTTCCAACAGTGCGCCTTTGATTACATTCGGTTTCACTGCTAGGATGACCATATCAACTGCTTGGATCAATTCCTGGGGATCAGCCACAGCATGAGCCCCTAATTTTTCACAAAAGGCCTGAACCTTTTCTGTCGCAATATCATAAAGATATAAATCCTCTGCTTTACTAAAGCCGTTATCCACGACGCCTTGAGCGATCGCAGAAGCCATATTTCCAGCACCGATAAATCCAATTTTCATAAGTAATCCCTCCAAAAAGTGTTTGATTCAAATATTCCATGTTATACTGATAGAGCTATTATAAAGTCTTTTGATCCGAAGAGAAATAGTGTAGATAAAGTAAAAAGTGTTTGATTATAAGGTGGTGTAACCATGGCGTATTTCAATGAAGCTCATTATGAGGCGTTTTATCAATTTTTAGTAACCTTAGATTGTTACCTGCATGATAATAGAGCAATGGCCAAGGAAGTGTCTGACTTTGCTGATAATCCTAAGCGGGAAATTGCGGCGTTCGTTTCTCAGTATTCCCAAGGAGAAATCGAGGTTCCGCAAGGCTATACTCGGATTTTATATATTTTAGAAGGAGCTGCTCAGGTAGAAATCGATGGTATCGAGCACACCTATCAAGCAGGACATTTGTTTTTGAGCAATTCTCGTACGAAAATAACTTATAGAGAAAGTAAGGATACAGCAGTTGTTTGCTTCTATTTTAAAGACAGCTATTTTACCGATTCCCTGTTGACACAATTTGTCGAAGAACAGCGGCTCTATCGTTTTTTTGTTGAAGCGATTAGTGAAGAGTTCCAGCAGATCAGCCGCTATTTGATTTTTCATTTTGATCAGCTGACCGATGTTCATGTCTATTCGCTCCTGCTGTTGAAGCAGGTAGTTAAGATGTCTTATTTCAATAATAAAGTGACGAAGGCCGCCTTTGTTTTGTTGATTGTTGAGATCAGTCAGGGAGCAGACCAAGCCATCGTGAGAAAGGATCATTATGTTGCCAATGATCAGCTGATTGAAGAGGTGCTAGCTTATATAGATACGATGATTCGGGTCGTGAAGCTGGAGGAAACGGCGGCGTATTTCCATTTTCATCCGAATTATCTATCTGCTTTATTAAAGGAGAAAACTGGGCAGACCTTTACTGAGATTGTTTTACAAAAAAGGCTTCTGCTGGCACAGAAAAACTTGGCCCAAACCAATCTGTCTGTACAAGAAATTGTGGAACATCTAGGCTATAAGGACAAAGCCTTCTTTTATAAAAAATTCAAACAAGTGGTGGGGATGACACCTCGTATGTACCGAATAAAGTGCAAAGAACAGGAGGAAGCATAAATGTACGAAGAAATTTTCCAAGAGCTTCATTTAAGTGTGATTGAACTGCCCATTGAATGGGCGGCAGAAATTCCTGTGTATTCCGGCTATCTAAAGGAGCTGCCTTTTATTACAGGGGAAGGCCATTCGAAAAAGGAACTGTATCGGCAACTGATTCAGCAGTATCAAACGTATCGGGCGGAGCAGGAGGAAGAAGAGGATGAGGAGACGTTACTGAGTGCTAAAGACTTTCTGCGCTATTACGACGGTGAAACACCAGATGATTTCTCTTGGTTCAAGCAGGAGGAAAATGAATGACCACGATTCAATTATATGTTCATGAAACACCAACACTAACCTTTGAAAAAGCCAGCTTACCCTTATTAGGAGAGCTGTTAACAGTTGAAGTAAACAAAACCTTCCGTTTAGCTGAACGAGAAGAGCTATTTCAAGAATTAGAAAGTATCTGTGTAGAGCTGCTACAGCAAGGGCGTGAGCTTTTGGAAAGTATTGGTGAAGCTGAAGATTTTATCGATTTCGTCTATGTAAATTACGAAAATCGGCTTTCTTCACCGACCTTGGATCAATTGCTTCACTTTCCTTTTCAGCAGGTTCAAGCTATTTTGGAAGAGGTATTTAGTGAAGTAGTGGATGAGGTAGCAGATAAATTTTTTGAAGAACTGAGTAATCGTTTAGAAGAGACTACCGATGATGAGCTGGTAATGGAGGCACATGTTGGTGAAAACGAATTGCAGCTGGAGGTTTTTCTACCACGTACTTTTACTGAGACAATCCTTCTAAAAGATTTGATGAATGATTATCAAGGTATGTTAGAAGAAGTTACTCGCTGGTTTTTAGAAGAATTAATGTAAGCGAATGGTTGGACAAGGTAGGTATTTTTTATAAGCAAGCAGAATCTATGATAAATCAGTTTTACAGATTACCTATCAGTGATAGGAGCCATGGAAAGGGAGAAGATCGATGACCAGTATGGAGAAAGTCAATCAGTTCCGAGATGAGCGCAACTGGCGCCAGTTTCACAATGAAAAAGATTTAGCTTTATCTATTTCATTGGAGGCTGCTGAATTATTGGAACTGTTTCAATGGAAAACCTCCGAGGAGGCACGCAAAAAACCTGAACGTTTAAAGGAAGAGTTAGCAGATGTACTAATTTATTCTTATATGTTAGCTGATAATTTAGATTTTGATATTGATGAGATTATTACGGAGAAATTAGCTAAGAATGCACTAAAATATCCAATTTCCAAAAGTAAAAGCAGTAAACAAAAATACAATGAACTAAAGCAGTAGATGTTAGTTTGTTCGATGGTCGCAGGGAGTCCGGCTATCGAACAGACTGGGATCTGCTGATTTTTTTGTTTCAGTTTTTATTGAATGATCACTTATTCGTATAACAAGAATTCCATTATGATTGGCATGTAATATTTCAAAAATGGCGGTTTGGTAAATAATTTAGACTTTTTACACAAGTGAAATTTACAAAAATATAAAAACCTGATACTCTCAAATTGCAGGATAATTTAAAAGGGGGAGATAGGAATGGACTTTCGCGATATTCTTAGTACAGGTAATAAACGGAAGCTAAAATTGGTTGAACTCTTATATTATAAGCGAGATGGACTGCCCAGTGATCAGCTGCTGAGTGAACTGAATTGTTCACTGCCAATATTGTTAGAGGATGTCAGAATAATCAATGAACGTTTGGGCTATTTTCATATTGACAAGTATAAAGGACTTTATCGTTTAACGATGAAGGATAGGGTTAGTATCGGTAATTTGTACGCAGATATGCTTATCCGATCGCAGGAATTTCAGATTATTGAGCAGTTACTGTATGAGGAATGCGACAATATCACAACTTTAGCAGAACGACTGTATCTAAGTGTGTCAAATACACAACGTTACTTGAAAAAGGTAAAGTATACACTGGAAAAGGCAGGAATGTATCTTCAATACCGTCCTTTAAGGATTGAAGGAAAAGAAAGTGTCATAAGACATTTTTACTATCGCTATTTTATTGAAAAGCAAAATGCCTTTGAGAATATTTTGCCTATGCTGAAGGATTACCAATTCAATGCTATCGAGCAGTTCGTGGTTGAGTTCATTGAAGAAAACAACCTGTATAAAAAATATATCTTTCAAAAGCGCCTGATTTATACGATTTATGTCAGTTTATGGCGTATAAAGAATCGCCATGCGTATCCACCATCAGAGTTACGTAAAACAGGTTTTGTTGTTCCAGCTAAGCCATACTATGATGCGCTGAGCAAGACAGCCTATGAGTTATTCCGCATACGAATGACTGATGAAATTATGCAAGATTGTATGTGGCTGGTATATGCGGATGTGGTTGTTTTTAGTAATGAGCATCGAAAGCTAGCATTGTCTGACAACTTACTTTATCAGGATTTGTACGCCAAACATTATGAGTTGGCTGAAAGCTTTAACGAGCTGTCAGGTGGGAAAATGAGCAAGCAGCGGTTAATTAATATGGCTTCCGTATTATCGAATGACCATTATCTCTATGATCAAGCCGGTTCATTTATCTCGATTTTGCGTCGAAGCCGGGATACTTTCCTTGAGATGACAGCGATCATGTATCAAAAACCAATTGAGCGAGTGTCCAACATTGTTCAGGATTTTGTAGATAAATATAAAATGTATCGCGAAAAAGATTTTATCATGAATTATATCTATCTGCTTTTGACAGCAGAAGTAGATAGCTTACAGATGCTAGTCGAACAAGATCAGACCATTCGACTCCTGCTCTTATCCGATTTGACGCCGACAGAAGAATCGTTTTTAGCCAAGCATATCCGACGAATTGTTCATGGTAATTTTGACATTTCATACTTTGAGAACGTGGTCGATCATAAGCATGGAATGTACGAAGAAATGTTTCAATATGATGGACTGATTACTACGGGGTCAGTGGAGGGGATTCCTGATGATTTCCCGGTTATTGTAATGGACCCATATGTTACGCCAAAGGCTTTAGTAGTCATCCAAAATTTAGTAAATGATCTCTCCCTGGAAAAAGAATTAGGGAAGAAAATCGAATAAGGCCAGCAGCTTTTGCTGACTTTATTCATGTAATTCTAAAGGCAAGCCGTCAGGGTCGAAGAAGAAGGTCATTTTTTCACCAGTAAATGCATCGATGCGGATGGGTTCACAGGCGACTCCGCAGCTTTCTAAGTAAGCGATCGTTTCTTCAATGGCATCTGTTTTAAAAGCTAAATGACGTAAACCGCTAGCCTCAGGATAGCTTGGGCGTTTTGGTGGACCTTGCAGAGCAAAGATTTCCAATTCAGCACCATTAGCCAGCTGCAAATCCAATTTATAGTCCTGACGTTCCTCTCGATAGTTTTCTCTTAAGATGGGAAGCTTCAGAATATTCACGTAAAAGTTGCGAGCTTTTTGGTAATCAGAAACAATTATCGCAATATGATGGATTGTGGAAAATGTTGGCTCTTGCATAAAAAGCTCCTTTCTATGTGGTAAGGATAGCACAGCTTTTAGGATAAATCTGCTGAGATACCTGTTAGAATGAAAAAAACTATGCTATACTTTAACCACAATTTCATAAATAGAAACATTTGGGGTGCTGCAAAGCTGAGATTATACCCATGGAACCTGAAACAGTTAGAACTGGCGCAGGGAAATGTCATACAACCATGAATCTCGCCCGTCCATTTATTTGGTCGGGCTTTTTTTAAGACTCCTCTTGCTTCTATTTAGTGAGGAGTCTTTTTTGTTTTTGAAGATAAGGAAGGATGTTGAAGGTTGCAAAGAGAGAAGCTGCAGAAAATGATGTTGTTGGCAATGATGATTGCTCTAGATGTAGTTTTGTCGCCACTTTTCCGAGTAGAGGGGATGGCGCCGATGTCGAGTGTGATGAATGTGCTGGCAGGGGGATTACTAGGGCCTTTATATGGAACCTTGATGGCACTGTGCTGTGGAATTATCCGAATGTTGTTGTTGGGAATTCCACCATTGGCATTAACAGGTGCCGTTTTTGGGGCATTTTTAGCTGGACTATTGTATCGAATGACCAATAATTTATACGGAGCTATTTTGGGAGAAATTATCGGAACGGGAATTATTGGTTCGTTACTATCGTATCCAGTAATGGTCTTGTTTACCGGAAGTCAGCAGGGAATGTACTGGCTGATTTACACCCCTAGATTTGTCGGGGCTACCTTGATTGGATCGCTGGTCGCCTACTTTGTATGGAAGCTTTTGTATCGGGTGCCTGTATTTAAAAGATGTCAGCAATTATTTTTGAGGAGTGAGCAAGCATGAACGGATTATCTGAAATGGTCAAAACAATATTTCCTTTAGCAACATCACCGTTGGTTCAGTGCATTACCAATGAAATTACCTGTGAGTCAATGGCAAATGCTTTATTATACATCGGTGCTAAACCGGTAATGGCAGATGATGCCCGTGAATTTCCAGCCTTTTTCCAGCAAACAGACAGTTTATTGTTGAATTTAGGTCATATTTCGCCACAGCGAGAAGCCAATATTTTAGAAGCCAGCCGTTTTGCTGAGGAGAATCATAAGCCGACGGTGATTGATGTGGTTGGCTTGGCAGCCAGTCCTTTGCGAGCAGAGCTGACTCAGCAATTAATGAAAAAGCAGCCTGAGGTAGTGAAGGGGAATATCTCTGAGATGCGGGCATTATGTATGTTGGAAAGCCATGGACGAGGGGTTGACGGGAGTTCGTTGGATCAATCGGAAGCAGCGCTAAAAGAATTAACAGCAGCGCTGGAAGTCTTAGCCGCCGAGTATCCACACACGACTTTTCTTGCTACAGGCGCAGTAGATGTGGTTGTAAATCAGACGACTAATTGTTTGCTGCAAAATGGTGTGTCTGAGCTTGACTGTTTTACCGGAACTGGAGATATCGTGGGGGCTTTAATTGCGGCATTATTAGGGATAGGATTAGAAGCTTTTCCGGCGGTTGCAGCAGCAGTAAGTTATTTTAATTGCTGCGGTGAAAAGGCGAAGGAGCTGGTGCCAGAGGGCTTGGCTGATTTTCGTCAAGCCACATTGAACCAATTGTCACTATTGATGAATCAGGAATGGTACAAACAAGTGAAGGGGATAATACGATGAAAAAAGAGCTGCTAACACTCTATCTAGTTACTGGACGTTATGATTTCACAGAGGAACAGTTTTTAACTATCATTGAAGAGGCTTGCCAGAATGGAGTGACCCTTGTTCAGCTGCGGGAGAAGGAATTATCTACGTACGACTTTTATCAACTAGCTTTAAAGGTAAAAGAAGTTACGTCACGCTATCGTGTTCCTTTGATTATCAACGATCGCTTAGATATCTGTTTAGCTGTCGATGCCGATGGATTGCACATTGGGGATGACGAGCTTCCTGTGTCGGTAGCGCGCTATTTATTGGGACCAGATAAGTTTCTAGGGGTATCAGCTAAGACACTGGAACGAAGCCTAGAAGCCCAGTCAGAAGGGGCTGACTATTTAGGAGTTGGAGCAATCTTTCCTACACAGACGAAAGATTCTCAATTGACACCCATTGTTACGTTAAAAGAGATTACGAAGTCAACGGCTTTGCCAGTAGTAGCCATTGGCGGGATTAACTTAGAAAATCTTTCAGCGCTGACTGATTCAGGGATTGCTGGTATATCAATAGTCAGCGAGATTATGAAAGCAAACAATGTCCCTCAAAGGGTTCAGCAGCTGCGAACTGCGGCGGAGGCATTATAAATTAGGAGGATGTCTCATGATTAGTTATCAAAAGGATCAAGTATTCCAACAAGTAGATGAAAATACTGAGCGCTGTGTAGTAACGCATAGTGAGGAAATAATGGCTGTTCGCGTTCGTTTTACGGAAGTTGCTGAGGAGACTGCCTTGCACAGTCATCCTGAAGAACAGGTAACATATATCGTAAAAGGAAAATTCCAATTTTTTGAAGAGAATCAAGAATATTTAGTAGGTCCTGGCGATTTCCTCCGATTTGAATCGGATGTTCGTCATGGATGTATTCCATTAGAAGCTGGATCAGAATTAATCGATACCTTTACACCGATTCGCAAAGATTTTTTGTAAAACTATTAAACACAAAGCAGTGAAAAAGACGATTTTATTTGTCTTTTTCACTGCTTTTTTTCAGATACTTCATCATAAAATACGTAGAACGTACCAGTGAATAACTGCAATTTGTTTATATTTGGTCTGAAAACGTATTCAAAAGGATGCGAATTTTTATTAGACTATGGATACACAAAGGGGGAGTAAATCGTGTTGATGGAGCAGCAAAGAAAACAAATTGTAGAGTACGGTAAACGACTGATTACTAGTGGGTTAACTAAGGGTACAGGAGGGAATATCAGTATTTATGATCCAGAGTTGGATTTAATGGCCATCAGTCCAAGCGGCATTGATTATTTTGAAACTTTGCCAGAAGATGTGGTGGTGGCAAAACTATCTGGTGAAGTTGTTGACAGCGAGCGCAAGCCATCTAGTGAACTAGACATGCATCGCATTTACTACATGCGACGACCAGATATACGTTCTGTGGTTCATACACACTCACCATTTAGTACAACGATGGCTACGTTACGTTGGGATTTGCCAGCGTCCAACTATTATATTGCTATCGCAGGTGGTAAGGATATTCGTTGTGCTGATTATGCATCCTTTGGAACGTGGGAGCTGGCAGAAAATTCTTATCAAGCAATGGAAGATCGTTATGCATGCTTTTTAGCTAATCATGGATTGCTAACAGCTTCCTACGATTTGCCAAATGCTTTTTCAATTGCTGAAGAAACAGAACGAATGGCAGAAGTCTATTGGCGAACAAAATCAGTGGGCGTACCAGTAATTTTGGAAGATGATGAAGTAGCATTCATGCTGGAAAAATTTAAGTCTTACGGTCAAAAATAGTGTAGTTAGGTGGAGGATGAGTTTGAGCTTAAATAAGATTTTGAGAGAAGATCTGATTGATTTATCTGTAGAAGCAACTAGTCGGACAGATCTATTTATGCATATATCTGATCATTTGTTCAACAAAGGATATGTTGTAAAAGAATATGGGCAGCAGCTTCAAAAGAGAGAAGATTCTTTTCCTACTGGTTTAGCGACGAAAACAGTTGAAGTAGCTATTCCTCATACAGATGCGTTGTTTGTCAAAGAACCTTTTATTTATGTCTTGAAGCCAGCGGAAAAAATTGTTTTTCACCAAATGGGAACTTTCCCAGAAGACAAAGTTCTCGTCTATCCAGAGTTAATTTTTATTTTAGGATTCAGTAAAAACGATATGCAATTATCATTGTTGCAAACATTGATGAAGATTTTTAATAATGAGGCTGCCATGGATCAGTTGATGAAGGCAGATACTGAAAAGGAACTGTTTGAACTGCTAAGTAAACAAATTGGGTGTATCGGAGGAGAAGTAAAATGAAAACATTAAATATTGTCTCAGTGTGTGGGTCAGGGACTGTAACGAGTTCCATGATTGCCAACAAGGTAAAGGATTTGTTGGAGGACAATGGATTCAATGCAAAAACGGTAGAGGTGAATCCAGGGGGTGTAGATGGAGTGTTAAGCAGCGGATCATACGATATGATTGTTCACACTAGTCCGTTAATCAGCACTTATGATATTCCAACGATTAATGCGGTGGGATTTTTAACCGGGATGGGAGAAGAAGAGTTTATCGAAGAGTTGTTAGCTACTGCTAAAGATTTAGTGGGATAAGGGGGATAATTATGTTACAGGTATTATCAAATATTATGGACGCCTTTGGTGCATCGATTGTTGTTCCATTTGTGATTTTTATCATTGCAATGTTCTTAAAGGTAAAACCGAAACGAGCTTTTCAAGCTGCGTTGAATGCAGGAATTGGTTTGACAGGATTTAATATGCTGATTGGCGCGTATACCCCTATCGTTACGCCAGTAGTTAATAGAATGGTCGAGCATACAGGAGTGAACCTACGGATTCTAGATACGGGGTGGCAAGCAACGAGTGTAGTGGCTTATTCCACTCAAGTAGGAATGATCTTTTTAGGTTTTGGCCTGTTAGTCCAAGTACTTCTATTCTTATTAAAATTTACCAATATTTTTATGGCTTCTGATTTATGGAATAACTATTCATTTATGCTTTGGGGTTCTATGCTATATATCGTAACAAATAATTTAATCCTATCCATTGGATTAATGTTATTAGCGAATCTATTTACATTACTATTCACTGAGGTATTAGCAAAACGATGGAGTAATTACTATGGCTATCCAGGCACCACTATTGCAGCCCCCCATGATGTGACACAGGTTCCTTATGCAATTGTAATGGACTGGATTTTGAATAAGCTTGGAGCGAATAAAATAAAATGGAATCCTGAAAATGTTCAAAAACGTTTAGGATTTCTAGGTGAACCAGTAACACTGGGACTGGTTTTAGGTTTGCTGCTGGGCTTGGCAGGGAATTTTATGCGTTTGAGCGATCTGGCAGCCTGGGGTGAAATTGCTAGTGTAGGAATAGCAACAGCTGCTATTATGGCAATTTTTCCAAAAATTGCTGGTATCTTTGCTTCAGCATTTACCAGTATTACCGATGCGACCAAGAAATCTGCGAAGAGTTCTGGCAAAGGCAGAGAATGGTATTTGGCTATCAATGACGCAGCTGGTTATGGAGAACCAGCTACTCTTCTAACTGGTTTATTGTTAATTCCAATTATCTTGATATTGGCTATTGCATTGCCTGGGAATGAGACCTTGCCAATGGTAGATTTAATCGCCATTCCGTATATTATTCAACCGATTATCGCGATTTCAAAAGGGAATATCTTTAAATCCTTGATTTCTGGAACCATCATTCTATCTGTTAATTTATATATCATTACTGCGGTTGCACCGATATTTACTGAAGTGGCCAAAAGTGTCGGGGTGTCTATCCCTGAAGGCGCGTTATTGATTGCTAGTTTTGTTGTGTTAGGAAATTATTTCTTGGGTTCACTGTTCTTGATTTTCTTAACTCAAAATCCTTTGTTTATCGGTTTGACAGTTGTGGTGTATGTTCTTTTGTTTATCCTAGTAAAAACGAAAAAGGAAAGCATTACAGACTATCTAGAACGAGCGGGTGAACTAAACGAAACAGAAAAGCTTGACACTAAACAAGAAATATAAAGGAGCTTGTGATATGAAAGTCGTTGTAATTGGAGATGCCCTGGTTAAAAGTGAAACATTGATTGAAGCAGTTAAAGAGATGGCGTTTGCTAAAGATCAAGCATTAGATATTGTTGTATATGAATGGCATTCTGAATTAAGTAAAGATGAATTTCAAGAACACATTTTGGCAATTGAACGTGGCGGCCCTGAAGCAGTAGAAATTCCAGAAGGCATATTAGCGGATTTACCTGAAGCTGATTATCTATTTTGCCATTATGCACCAATATCTAAAGCGATGCTTGAAGCGGGGAAAAAGCTCAAGCTGATTGGTACCTGTCGAGGTGGCATCGAGAATGTTCATGTAGAGACAGTCAGAGAGTTGAAGTTGCCCTTTCTACATGTAATTCGCAATGCTGAGCCAGTGGCCGATTTCACGGTTGGTTTGATGTATGCAGAAACCCGGAATATCGCACGAGCACATGCAGCGATCAAGAATGGCAAGTGGGAAAAAAGTTTTGCCAATGATCCTTACAAAACGATTTTGCCTAACTTAACGGTTGGGATTGTAGGTGTGGGGTATATCGGAAAACAAGTCATAGAGAGATTAAACGGGTTAAAGGTTCCAGTAATCGTCTATGATCCCTTTGTAGATCAGCAGCGAGTTCAATCAGAGGGATTAATTGTGAAGTTTGTTTTAGACCTTGCAGAATTGTTCCAGCAAGCAGATATTATCTCCCTTCATATGCGAGTGACAGAAGAGACAAAAGAGATGGTGAATCAACATTATTTGAAATTAATGAAGCCTGGCAGTTATCTGATTAATACAGCACGGGCAGATTTGGTTTGCAAAGACGATTTGATAAAGGTATTAGCAGAAAAGAAAATTGCTGGAGCTGCCTTGGATGTTAGTTGGACTGAACCAATTACGGCTGATGATCCACTATTAAAATTGGATAATGTCACGTTAACGCCACATATTGCGGGAGATACAATAGATGCGATACCCCGATCTCCCTTTTTATTAAAAAAAGTCGTTAATGATTATTTAGCTAAAGGATATAGTGATATGGAAGTGCGATAAATGATAAGCTAGGATAGAGTCTATTGACTTTATCCCAGCTTGTTATTGTTTTTGGAGGCGATACGTGATGAAAGATGAAACACTTGATATGTTAGCTGAAATTGTTCGTTCACCAGGTATTGGCTTGGGTAGTTTGCAGAAAAAGCTAGTCTTAGATACAGGAAAAAGTGAAACAATATTAAAGAAAATTAATGTGCTGTTAGAGGAGCATGGATACCCGCCGATTGTCAGGAAAAACAAACGGTTATGGGTCAGCTTAGATTTAGAAGAATTAGAACAACTGGAGCATTCGGTGGAAACGGAACAGCTCTATGCATTGAGTCGGAAAACCCGGTTAATCTTAATGGCATTGATTATTTTTACACAAAAATACACTTCCTTGAACGTATTAGCAAATCAGTTGCATGTAAGTAAAAATACTGTCGTTAATGATTTGGCCTTAATTAAGGAGCAACTAGTAAAAGAAGATATTCAAGTAGGGTATTCTAGAAAAACAGGCTATCATTTTTTAGGGAAAGAGATTGCTATTCGAATTATGCTGATTCGACAGCTCCATTTATTGATTGACGGAAAAGCGCAGGAAAAATTGTTGGTAACATATACCACTATTGAATTGACTGAAATATACCAAGAAAAAGAAAAACTGCTTAAGCTGGAAAGGTTGCTGCACACGCAATTTTCAAATCGACAATTGAAGCTGCTTTGTTTACTAATCCCTCTGTTAAGAGTACGATGTTTAAACTATCAGGAAATTTCAACTGGAGAATATCGAGCAATTATCCAAATTATAGCTGCCTCAGATTATCAAAGGATTACTCAAGCGATGGCTGGTGCGAATCTTTGCAATGAAGCATCTAAGAAGGAAAAAGCTTTTTTAGTCATTCAATTATTAAGTGCGAATGTTATCAAAAGTCGCGGAGAGAAAATGCCCCAGCTAGGTGAAGTGATTGATGCGGTAATTGAACGCTTTGAAAGACGGTCAGTAATCTTTTTCGAAGATCGAAAAAGACTGAAACAAATGCTTTATCAGCATCTTGGACCAGCTATCTATCGAATAAAGTATGGAATTCCTTATGAAGATCATGACATCGAACCAATAATTAAGGAATATCAAGCTGTTTTCCCCATGGCCAAACAAGCGTTGCGTCCCCTTGAAAATTACTACCAAATTCAATTTACTGAGATAGAAACGGTTTATGTTGGATTGATTTTCCAAAGTTTTTTAACTAAAGGATACTTAATGGAGCAGCAACAAAGAGTTCGAGCAATCGTCGTATGTGAGAATGGTGTATCTGTTTCAAACTTGCTTTACCAGACACTTGGTCAATGTTTTCCCATGATTGATTTTGTCTGCAATATTTCGGCCCGTGAATTTTATGAAAATCCTTTAGTTTATGAAGACATTGAAGTTGTTTTCTCCACCATTTATTTACGAACGACTAAGAAAATCTTTGTAGTGTCCCCCTTACTTACGCAAGAGGATCGGCAGCGTTTAATACGCATGGTTAATAAAGAGCTCTACAATAGAGAGCAAGGGATAAGCGTGGAAGACATTTTAAACCTAGTTAAGAAAGAAGTTCGTTTGCCGGATGAAGAGAAACTGAGAAGCCGATTGAATGAGTATTTCAATTTGCCAAAGAAACAAGAACAGTTAATCTTGGATTCAAAATTCCATCGTTTATTACCAGAGGAACGGATTAAGGTATCGAAGCGGCAATTTTCATTTAATGAAGCAATTCAATGTGTTGCTGAACCTTTGCTTAAGAGTCGTTTTATTGAACAAGCCTTTGTTGATAAGATTATTGAAAAATATGATGAACGGTTCCCCTATTTTGTCATCGCTCCAGGTGTAGCAATTCCTCATGCTGGCTTTAATGATGGCGTAAATGAGCTGGGATTTAGTTTGCTAAAGCTGGATTACCCAGTACGATTTTCGAATAAACTCTCTGCTAAGGTTCTGCTGATGATTGCACCAGTTGATAATTATCTTCACCAGACGGCAGTACAAGCTTTTTATAACTGTATGTTGAAGGAAGAATATCGGCAAGAACTATTTGGTTTGCAAACGGCAACGGAGATCAAACAATTTTTCCTAAAGAACATTCAGTAGGGAATAAATACTTGTCTAGAATCGGACAAACAAAAAAGACTTTGCCAGCATTTCTTCTGCTGGTTTTTGGGGTTAAAAGCCTTATAGCCCATTGTTCTGGCAATTGTAGCGTATAATGATTTTACACCAACGGCTTGCAAAGGAGTAAAATTATGTTAGAAAAAAAGGTTATCAACACAGGTGGAAAATCGCGAACCTGGCTGTCTATTATTGAACCAACGGAAGAACAAATTCAGCAATACACGGTCCAGTTCGATTTGCCAAAAGATATTTTTACGTTGCATCCTTTTACGGAAGAGGTCTCAAGAGCAGAAACACTTTCATCAAATGAGCTGGGGAGCTGTGTCAGTCTGGTATTGGTCAGCTATCAGGTTGAAAAAGATGCTTCCAATTCGGTGGAGGGCGCATTGCTGCCGATCTCTTTTTTATTCTCCGATGAGCTGATAATTACGGTGTCTTCTGGAAACTTTGAACGATTGAAGATCCAACGGATGTTTGAGGAGTGTGAAGGTGAAGTAGCTCCATTTATTATTTCCTATCTCCTTTACACCTATCACAATTATTTAGTCGCATTAAATAAACAAAAACGAATGATTGACGAAGTGAATGATGTATCAAAAAATAGTACAGAAAAAGAGAATTTAATCCTGCTGCGAGATATTGAAAAAAATCTCGTTTACCTGGAGCATACTCTAGATGATCAGAAGCAGACAACGGATCATCTTTTAGAAAACGAACAGATTATCAATCAGATTTCTAAAGATGTATTGAACGATGTCCGGATTAGCTGTCGGAGGGTAGAAAAACTGGTTCATTTGTATCGAGGCTTGGTTGATTCAACTAGCGGCATGGTTTCAGCGTTAATGGATAATACGTTAAATCACCTGATGAAATATTTGGATTCGGCAGCGTTAATTATATCCATTCCAACATTAATTTTCAGCTTGTGGGGAATTAATACGGGGGGATTACTTTGGAAGGATTCAATTTTAGGATCATTAGGCGTGGTTTTACTGGCAGTAATCGTTACAGTCATTGGCGTCATATTATTGCGACGTAAAGATTATATGGGCTAAGTTCAAAAATTTTTTTAAGTAAAAAAGAGAAACTTTATTTGGTAAAACAAGGATAACGTATTGTGGTAAGATGAAAGTGAGAAACAAAACAGGGGGAGTTTACTATGCTGTGGTTAGCTGTCGGCTCATTAATCATTTTTTTTCTTATCCTTATTTTTGTGCAGGGTAAAAAAATCCAACTAGCAGATATTTCTTTTTCTAGAAAGGTAATTGCACAAAGGCAAGATGGATTGACTCGGATGTTTCTTTTCTTTACCAAACTTGGAAAAGCTTTACCCACTATTTTTCTTTGTTTATTGCTGGTTCTTTTTACACGAACCCGGGAAGCAGTTGCCTTAAATGTAGGGATTACCATTATGCTAACGACTGGACTTACTTATATAATTAAGCGAATTTTCAAACGTGAACGCCCCAGAGAAAATCGCTTAGTGGAAGAGCAAGATCATAGCTTTCCTAGCGGACACGCTTCTACAGCAGCGGCTTTTTACATGGGATTATTTCTTAATGGTTATTTATATGCGGGTGAATTTTGGTGGTTGGTTATTCCCGCTCTAGTCATAAGTTTTCTAATTGGCTTTAGTCGAGTATATCTGGGTATTCATTATTTCACTGATATTTTAGGTGGTTGGTTTTTAGGTCTTGCGATAGTCTTTTTGGTTCCGCTCTTGATGAATTAGTTTATCTAAAACTCTTTAGCAGCAATAGGTAATCCTTTTGTGAGAAGGGTTTAAGTGTTTAGAATAGATTCTTTCTACTTATAACAGAAGTAGAGGAATCTTTTTTTATTGCAAAGTATATCTTTTAAAATAGCTGGGAAATAAATCCAGCTTTTTTTCTTAAGGACAAGCACTTTTGACATTATTCAGTCGAGTTATCTTAATTGCAGCATAGAAGAAACTATCAAAAAAGTTGTTTGATTTTTAGCTGCAGAGAACGCTCTGCAGTAGCAGTGTAAAGATGTAGCCACAATAGCATAAAAGGCATTCGGATACACTTTTATCATCCGTGATCAAAAATGAAGAGCCTAACGAATCAAAGAGATCTCAGGATTTGCTTTTGAAGGTTTGCTAGTTTTTTTGACTGTTAAAATGACTCAATAACGATTCCAAAATGTAACTCTCTACGTTAGAGGAAGTCTCCTTTTTCAATTGGCAGATGGTGACTGTCCAAGGAATCGGGTCTTTCATAGGAATCATGACAATGTCATCGAATGGATATTGAGAAGCAATTGGTTTAGGCAACAAAGTAAACAATTCGCGATTAATTCGGGTGGAATTCAATAAAAAGTCCCAGGACCAAGATTGCAAGGAGACGGATAAACTCACATGGTGTCGCTCAAAGGCTTGTTTGACATAATGATGTATCATAAAAGATTCATCGAAGATAGCCATTTTTTCTTTATGCAAGTCTTGCCAAGTGATCCGTTTCTTTTTGGCCAAATGATTTTTTTTCGAAACGAAGACGGCTAGCTCAGAACTCTGAATCGTATAAGAATCAATGAGATTTTTATGAATACGTTCTGGTTTTAATAACACAGCAAGATCAACGTTGCCAATCAATAATTCTTCTCTCAATTGATGGGCTCCTAATTCTTTGATGATAAACTTGATATCAGGATTTTCTAAAATGATATCTGGTAGAAAATCTGAAAAAACGGCAGAAATGACTAATGGCGGAATACCAATGGTGATTTCTCCTTTTAGATTCACTTTTAGGTTATGTAAATTCTTTAGCATCGTATCATACTTTTCAATTACTTCTAAAGCATCTCGGTAATAAACTTCTCCTGAGTAGGTCAAACCTGAAAGCTTTCCATTTTTCCGAGTAAATAGCTTCACATCCTGATTTTTTTCAAAATCATTAATCATATAGCTTAAGGCAGGTTGAGAAATATAGAGTTCCTCTGCGGTGTGACTTAAGTTGAAATTATTGTCAATAATCGATATAAAATAACGAAGGTGCTTGATGTCCAATAGTTTTCTCCTTAACTGGAATTTACTAACATACTAAAATATCTTGAGAGAAAAAGTCAAATAACCGACTATAAAATTTTTTTATACCTTCCCAAAAAATTAGTATTTTCTTTTTCAACGAAAAAATCGTAAGCTATGCACGAGAAAGAAAACGTTTTCTTTGATAAAAATAGATTGGGAGATTGTTAATGGAAAAAGAGATTGTCATTACTACTGCATTACGAACACCGATTGGCTCTTTTGGCGGAGTGTTTAAAACAGTTTCTGCCGTAGATTTGGGAGTGACAGTAGTTCAAGGCTTGATGAAAAAAGCGGGCATAGACCCAGAGATAGTGGATGAAGTGATTTTTGGTAATGTACTTCATGCTGGATTAGGACAAAATATTGCTCGACAAGTTGCTGTTCATGCAGGGATTCCAGTAGAGAAGCCAGCATTCACAGTGGATATGGTTTGTGGTTCTGGCTTAAAAACGATCGAACTAGCGGTTCAAAGTATTCTTTGCGGTGACGCTGAAATTGTCGTAGCTGGCGGAACTGAAAATATGAGTCAAACAGCTTATGTGTTGAAGGATTATCGATGGGGCGGACGCTTAGGCGATGGAAAAGTGATCGATACATTAGTGAACGATGGCCTAACTGACAGCTTTAATCAATACCACATGGGAGTAACTGCCGAAAATATTGCCAAGCAATTCGGCATTACACGTGAAAAACAAGATGCGTTTGCTTTGCAAAGTCAAATGCGGGCAAGTGCAGCAGCACAAACAGGTAAATTTTCAGCAGAAATTGTGCCGGTAAAGGTACCACAACGCAGAAAAGAGGACTTAATCGTTTCAAAGGATGAATACATTAAGCCGGAAACCACTTTGGAGAAACTTGGTAAATTGCGTCCAGCTTTCATAAAAGAAGAAGGAACTGTAACCGCTGGTAATGCATCGGGAATTAATGATGGGGCTGCTGCAGTATTGGTGATGACGAGAGAAAAAGCAGAAAGCTTAGGATTACCAATTTTAGGAACAGTAAAAGCGTATGCGAGTGCTGGCGTTGCACCAGAAATTATGGGGACAGGACCGATTCCAGCAACGAAAAAAGCATTGGAAAAGGCAAGCTGGACGGTGGAAGATTTAGAACTAGTAGAAGCCAATGAAGCTTTTGCATCACAGGCAATTTCAGTAGTGGAGGAGCTAGGTTTAAATCCTGATTTAGTCAATGTCAACGGCGGTGCGATTGCCTTGGGACATCCGATCGGCTGCAGTGGTGCCCGTATCTTGGTTACCTTGTTGCACGAAATGGAAAAACGAGAAGCAAAACGAGGGCTGGCTACGCTGTGTATCGGTGGCGGTCAAGGAACTTCTTTGCTGATTGAAAGATAAAGGAGAGTTTAAAATGGACAAAATTGTTGCTTTGGATCAGGCAATAGATATGGTTCAAGATGGACAAACCATTATGGTCGGCGGTTTCATGGCCAATGGGACACCTGAACGAATCATTGATGCCCTTGTTGAAAAAGGAGTTAAAAATTTAACCTTGATTTGTAATGATACTGGCTTTGTTGATCGCGGCGTAGGAAAAATGGTCGTGAAAAAGCAGTTTTCTAAAATTATTGCTTCACATGTTGGTTTAAATCGAGAAACTGGACGTCAAATGAATGAAGCGGAGACCGTTGTTGATCTGGTCCCTCAAGGAACTTTGGCAGAAAGTATTCGCGCCGGCGGCTTTGGTTTGGGCGGTTTTTTAACACCGACAGGTATTGGCACGTTAGTAGAAGAAGGAAAACAAAAAATCACAGTAGATGGCAAAGAATATCTTTTAGAAAAACCGTTGAAGGCTGATGTAGCATTAATTTTAGCAAATGTTGCTGACGAATCAGGGAATTTGCAATATGCAGGTTCTGAGAATAATTTTAATCAATTGATGGCAGCCAATGCAGATGTTACGATCGTTGAGGCGAGAAAAATTGTACCGTGTGGAACACTGAATCCTAATATGGTTCACACACCAAATGTATTTGTTAATTACATTGTGGAAAGCGAGGTGCAGTAAGGATGAAAGAGCTAAGCAAAGAAGAAATGCAGGAACGAATCGCCCAAAGAGTAGCGCAAGAGCTGCCAAATCAATCTTTAGTGAATTTAGGCATCGGTTTACCAACAAAAGTGGTGAATTATTTGCCAGAAGGAGTCACAGTGACACTTCAATCTGAAAATGGTTTTATCGGATTAGGAAAACTAGGAGATACCGTAGATCCTACAATCGTCAATGCCGGAGGACAACCAGTATCCATCAATCAAGATGGAGCATTTTTTGATAGCGCTACCTCTTTTGGTATCATCCGTGGAGGACACGTTGATGCGACTGTATTAGGTGCTTTACAAATTGATGAGAAAGGCAATATTGCGAATTATCTGATTCCAGGGAAAATGGTACCAGGAATGGGAGGAGCAATGGATTTGTTAGTCGGTGCAAAAAAAGTCATTGTGGCAATGGAGCATACAAACAGGGGCAAGTGGAAAATTTTAAATCAGTGCTCTTTGCCGCTGACCGCAGTCAATGTAGTTGATACGATTGTGACTGAAATGGGCGTTTTTTCTGTGACAGATGAAGGCATTGTTGTGGAAGAAATTCATCCAGATTTTACCTTTGAGGAAGTTCAAGCAGCAACAGAAGCGAAGTTAATTAACAAATAAAATAAGAGGAGAATGACTAATGACAGAACAACAAGTAGTTTTTATTACTGGAGCAGCAAGCGGGATTGGAAGACAAATCGGAGAGACTTTTCTAAAAGAAGGCAAAGCAGTCGTGTTTTCTGATGTAAACGAGCAAGCCTTAAATGAAACTGTTGCGAATTATCGAAAAGCTGGCTTGGAGGCTCATGGAGTCGTTTGTGATGTGACGAAAGAAGAAGCTATCAATTCAGCCATTGATGAAACAGTTGAAAAATATGGCCGCTTGGATATTTTAGTCAACAATGCTGGATTGCAGCATGTAGCAATGATTGAAGACTTTCCAACTGAAAAATATGAATTTATGCTGCGCATCATGTTGATTGCACCATTTATTGCTATTAAACGAGCTCTTCCAATCATGAAGGCACAAGGTTTTGGACGAGTGATCAATATGGCTTCCATTAACGGAGTTATTGGATTTGCTGGAAAATCGGCTTACAATTCTGCCAAACATGGACTGATTGGATTGACTAAAGTTGCTGCCTTAGAAGCTGCGGACAGTGGAGTGACAGTAAACGCGATTTGTCCAGGCTATGTTGATACACCATTGGTTCGAGGACAATTTGATGACTTGTCGAAAACTCGCAACATCCCATTAGAAAGAGTATTGGAAGAAGTTTTATACCCATTAGTTCCACAAAAACGATTGATTGATGTACAAGAAATTGCTGACTATGTTTCCTTCCTGTCCTGTGAAAAGGCTAAAGGTGTGACTGGACAAGCTGTTCTTTTGGATGGCGGCTATACAGCACAATAAGCAAAGTGACTGCTGCTGCTTTCAGTTCAGCAGCAGATTTAAAGGAGCGTATGTATGAATTTACTTGCATCTTTTGGCGTTTTATTAGGTGTCGTCGCGATCATTTATTTTTCTTTGAAAGAAATTAGTATTTTAGTCGCAGCACCTTTAGCCACTGCAATTGTGGTTTTATTGAACAGCATGCCATTGATCGAGTCACTTTTGGGAAATGGCGCTAATAATTACATGGGTGCTTTATCGACTTATATACTAAACTATTTTTCTATCTTTCTGCTAGGGTCGATTTTGGCAAAATTGATGGAAAGCAGTGGGGCAACGATTTCGATTGCAGAGTTTATTTTGCAAAAAGTGGGCTACGATAATCCGTATCGTGTGCTGATTGCGATTGCCTTGATTAGTGGAATTCTGACTTATGGCGGAATTAGTCTTTTTGTTGTCATGTTTGCGGTTTTGCCGTTGGCACGCTCGTTGTTTAAAAAATTGGATCTTGCTTGGAATTTGATCCAAGTACCTTTGTGGTTGGGTATTGCGACCATTACTATGACTGTGCTTCCAGGAACACCGGCGATTCAAAATGTTATTCCGATTCAATACTTAGATACTTCTTTGACGGCAGCTAGTATTCCTAGTTTGTTGGGAAGTTTAGGCTGTGTGATTTTTGGTTTGTTTTACATGAAGCGTTGCTTAAATAGAAGCTTAGCAGCTGGAGAAAACTATAGTACGTATACGACTGGTGCAGGCGAGCAAACAGTGGAGAAGAATTTGCCACCATTTATGGTTAGTATTACGCCGTTACTTTTGTTGATTATTATTGCTATCGGAGGAAGTGTCTTCGGTAATGACTTGGTGAAAAAAAATATTATTTATGTGGCTATGTTGGCAGGGATTCTATCGGCACTGCTGCTGTTTTATCGGTACATTGAAAATAAAATTAGTGCAGTCAGTGTCGGAGCCAGTGGTGCGATCGGGCCAATTTTTTCTACTGCTTCAGCGGTTGCTTTTGGCGCAGTAGTGATGATTGCACCAGGTTTTGAAATTTTTTCTGAATTGATTTTGAATATTCCGGGAAACCCATTAATTAGTCTAACTGTTTTGACCTCAACTATGTCGGCGATTACCGGCTCTTCGTCTGGCGCTTTAGGTATTGTGATGCCGAACTTCGCTCAATATTATTTGGATAAAGGGGTAAATCCAGAGATGATTCACCGCGTGGCGGCAGTCGCTTCGAATATTCTGACGATTGTTCCGCAAAGTGGTGTCCTACTAACTTTCTTAAGTTTGACTGGGTTAAATCACAAAACTGGGTTCAAACAAACTTTTATTACAGTCGCTGGTGGTACGCTGATTGCTGAGATTATTATTATCGCTGTGGGTTCATTTATTTATTGAAAAAAGCATAGGGATCAAAATCACTTTTACGATTTTGATCCCTATTTTTGCTTACAATTTCATTCGTAACCGTAAGATAGATAAGTGATTAGGAGGTAGTATTACCTATTGTAAAAAGGATGTCTCACCAATTTGACTAAATACGTCCAAATTATCGACTACATCTGCTACTCGAGCCCCTAATTGCTGCCCGAATCAAAAGACGATAAGCAGCTGTCTATACTTACAATACTTCGAACTTAAAGGAACTGAGTTTCGATGCTTCTCGACGTCAATCAAACTCCTAATATTTTCAGCGAGTGTAGAAAGACTGATTTGTGGTACAAGACCAGATTCTTTTAACGCACTTTGATGGGGGAGAAAACGGGAACCTGCGATAGACTAGGAAACAACCAGAAGTAGAAAAATAAATCTTCAGCAGTTAAAATGATGGTTTGCAGAATTGTCATCGAAGAAAAGAAGACTATCCACAGAAGCATTCCGCGTGCGTATTATTAATAGTAAACTACTGATTTTCTTTTGTGCTATTTAAAGCAGCTGCTAATTTACGGTTGGTATAGTTAGAATAGAAATAAAAGCCGATCAAATGACCAATCAAAGTAAGCAGCAAGACAGGGAAGAAAAATGATCGGATTTGGCTAAATAGCTCGACAGAATAAAGATAAACAACGGCGAAGCCGCAAAGCGTATTAAAAAGAGTGCTAAGCAAAATAGTTGTTCGTGCTTTGAAAATGGAATACTCCCATAAGTATGGATAAACAACACCAAAAACTAATCCAAATAAACTGCCAATGGCTAACAAGCGCCAAATAAAGGAAACGGGCACGGTTGGTTGATTAGTGAAAAACAACGTGAGAAAAGCGATCCAAACAGTGCTGCCAAATGCAGCCTGCATAAAATTATTTTTTAAGTGTTTGATCATTGTAATTGCTCCTTAACTAGTTTGGCATAATGACGACTGACAATATATGTCTGCTGATTTTTTGTGAATACTTCTAACCGGGCATGCTGGCCAGCCGAGAATGCAGAGATCTGCTGAATATTTAGAATGGTTGAATTATTAATGCGATAAAAGCCGGATGATTCCAGATAGGTAAGTTCCTTTAATTTCTTTTGCAGCCAAAGAACATCGCCAGAAAGCATTTGAATTTTGCTCATATGTCCCATGGTTTCAATCGCTTCTATCTCCTGCAAAGCTACCAACAGAGTTCGCTGATTGGATGGTTGAATAGCTTGCAAGGTCGCAGCTTGCATCCACTGACTTTGCCAGCGGGTCACTATTTCATGATTGATGGGATGACTAATAATGTCGATGCAGTCTTTTCCCTTTTGGTTATTCCAGATAATATTGAGTTTCATGTGCTCCTCCTTCTGAGATAAGCATAGCAAGTCTGCCTATTTAGCAATAGTACTATTTGTTTTGTTGCAAAGGAAGCAGTGTTTGTTGCAAAAAGCAGAGAAAAGAAGAAAAAAATCGATGCTTTTATACGAAACAGTCAAAGCGTCTTTTCACTATTGAGGTCTATCATTCCAATAATAGTTTGTCTACAGATTAATTTTCCAGAGCACCGTCTATTAGGGAATGATCTGCAGGCAGCTGTTTCAAACGGACTACTATTTTTCGTTTCGCGGAATCTTGTGCTGTGGACGTGGATTGGAAGGAAGCACTGAAAAGTCAGCGAATAAAAGAGAACTATGTTGAAATAACTTAAAATAGAAAGCCAAAGAAGAGTTAGCGGAAAAATGCTAGCTCTTCTTTTTTATGGAAAAAGAGCATTGGAGTGCAAGCCGAGGGGGAGATTATTGGGTATGATAAAAGAAAAAGCAGGTGATGAAATGACTTGGAAGAAATGTTTTCCGGCTAAGACTCAGCCAACTAAGGAGCAAATAGCTGCCTTCATTGATAATCCCCTTTGGATTCAATTCAACGATTATCTTCAGCAGGCCTATGAAGTAGAACCTAAGTATAGTTACAGTGGTTGTTCCATGCAGGCGGGCTGGAATATAAAGTATGTCAAATCTGGAAAGTCTTTATGTACGCTTTATCCAATGGAGGGCTATTTTATCTCATTAGTAGTAATTGGGAAAAAGGAGATGGCGTCAGCTGAGGAGCTAATGCCGCTAGTATCTCCTTATGTTCAAAAAGTATTTACAGGAGCCAAAGTAGGGCAGGGTCAAAAATGGTTAATGCTGGACATGAAAGAGGTGGCAGTTCTAGAAGATACGCTGAAGCTGATAGCTTTGCGTCAGGAGCCGCAGCATCAAATAGAATGGAGGATAAACAATGACGAGGATTAGCAAAATCATGGTGAAGCAGCTGCCGGAAATGCAACTACTTTCTCTTCGACGAACGATTCATTTCTTTGAGGAGTACTCGGACTTTGTGGGAGAAGCTGTGACGGAGATTTCTAAACTAATTGCTGAAGCCGACAGCTTTCCTAGTAGTGGCCCGATTGTTTGCTTTCACACGATTGATTTAGAGGAGCTAGACGTTGAAATTGGTTTTCAAGTGGCTGAAAGGATTGCGGGGACAGATAGGATTACAAGTGCCAGCTTGTCAGCTCGGACAATTGTTGCAGCTATTGACTTAGGTCCTTATGAGCAGTCAGATCCTGTAGTGGAGGAATTGATGAGCTGGATACCTGCTCATGGATATCAGCCAGCTGGTGGCATATACTATTACTACCTGAATGACAATGACCGGCCTGAATCGGAGCTTTTGACCGAAATGTATATTCCTATTACACAATAGAAAGAAAAGATAAATCCCTCTGTAATAAAGAAAGAGAGGATTTGTCTTTTTGCTATCTATTCTAAAGTGAAATCTATTTTACCGCTGAATGAACAGTTGCCTTAGTTTTCTCCTACTGAAAATTCTTTTTTTGCTAACAACCCATCAATAAGCTTCTGATGGGTTGTTTTATTGTCTTCCATGTAGGACGCCATTAATTCGACTGTTTCAATAGAAGTTTGAGAGGTAATTGGTAATAAATGGCCCTTTTTATCAATTTCCATAAGATAATCAGCATCTGTTAAGAGTACTTCTTTAGGAATTTTCACATAGAGCTGACCTGCGGAATCAAGTTGAGTTTCGCAGTGGTCCACTTTAGCAGCTAGAGTAAATTGATTTTTTAAGTAGAATAGATTCGCTGCATATACACGCGTGGTAGAAGCAAGATAAGTAATTTCTTTTTCAGTTTTTTCATAAACGGTTAGATACTCTTCATTAGGTGTCCAACCTTCTTGGGATAAATATTCATTATAATGATCGGCTTGTTTAGTCAAATACTGACCATATATCACATGAACCAAAAGAAGAATAATGGCGCCAATAATGATTCGTTGATAAATCCTTCCAGCTCTCAAATTTTTCGAGAGGTGATTTGTCATCTTATGATCCTCTCTCAGCAATTGATCCAGTGAAATATCCAACAGGTCGCTAAGTTGAACAATGGTTGTCAGATCTGGATAATTCCTCCCCACCTCCCAACCAGAAATTGTTGACCGTGAGACGTGCAATCGTTCAGCCAATTCTTCTTGGGTCCACTTTTTCTCGGTTCGTTTCTCTTTAATTTTTTCACCAATAATCATTTTCTCACTCCTCAATGTTAGTGTAGATAAAAAAGGAGAAAGATACTAGATGAATTATGTGTCTGAGGGAAAAAAAGCTGACACGTATCGTATCATTGCCAATAATCAACGAAAATAGCGAAGCACCTGCTTAATAAAGCAAGTTGCTTCGCTGGTTATGCTTTAGCCTTAAGATCAAAAGGACGAGTGCACCTTAGCTTAGCCGGTTAAAAGGCTTGAAGAAGCAGTAAGCTTGAAACTAAAATTGACAGGCATAGAACGAAAGAGCCCAGTAGAAAAAAGGCTTTTGGTTGTTTAGTAGCAGCCTGACTGGACGTCGGTTGGTCAAGGAAATACTATGAATATTAAAGCTGACTAGCACGTATCGCTCATTTTTTCTTAGCCGATCCCTGTTACAAAATAGAATAATTTATCGGCATAGGTTGGATCCTTCAGATCAGTTTTAATCGTCTGATTCAACAATTCCAAATTATCTGTCACAATACCATCCACTCCATAAAACATCATCCGAGTCATGGTGTCCTCGTCATTCACTGTCCAAGCAAAAACATCTTTGCCATCATCATGGGCAGCATCAATAAAGTTGCGATTCAAGGTGGTGTATTCCATCGTAAAAAAATCCACTTTGGAAATCGGAGGACCGACAATATTGAAAGGCATGATATAGCCAACATAAAATTCCGGTGCCTTTTCCTTCAATTGCGTGGCAACATTAAAATCTAGTGTCTGTAAAATAGAATGATGATCTAAAATCGCCTGCTTGTATTTTTCAATAAAACGATCTACCATATCAGGACTGTCCTGAGGAGTTGCCTTGATCTCGATCATCAAAGGTTGATTGATTGCTTCAGCCTCTGCCATATAATCGTCAAAAGAAACCAGTGGAGCACTTTGACCATTTTCTTTTACCTCAAGTTTTTCTAGTTCATTTAAAGTCAGTTGATTGGGCCGCTTGTTGACACCTGTCAAGGCTTGCAAATTAAAATCATGCATGACGACAAATTGCTTATCCTTGGTTTCTTGAACATCCATCTCAACATAAGAAGGGTGCAATTTCGCAGTTTTGCGCAGTGCAGTTAAACTGTTCTGGACGCCATTACCGTCAGAAACACCACGATGGGAAACTGTTTGAGGCGCCTTTAAGGAATAATTGCTAAGGTAGTTAGTATTGTAAGTACCAACACCGATTCCAAAGAGTACAGCCACAACAACAAATAAAGAAACTTTCCCAAAAGACCAGACTTCCTTAGGTGTATCCTGTTGAAACCAGTCAGGCAGCGTGTTTAGCAAATTGTTGTCATCCATGTAGGAAATTGTAATGTAAAAAATACCAACTGTTGAAAGAACAATATTCGCCAAGAAAATAAATTGCATTACTGTCATGGCAACCACTGCACTAGGTAGAGCATATTCAGGCAATTTCATCTCAATTAGGCTTAATACTAAGAAGACGGCACCATAACTAAGTGAGGCCAAAAGTACAACAGATGCACTAATCAAAAGGAATTGTCCCAAGATCCTCAGGAAATTCCAACCCTTAGTAGCCTCCCAGCTTTCCTTAACGGCTTGCTTAAACCGGCGATCTCTCAGAATCATTTCCGGTAAAGCAAAAATGAAACGAATTGAAAAGTAGATCAAGACTAGATAAGCTACTACTACTGAAGCAATGATGGCCACTCGATTAGCAAAAATATAATCTAAAATGAAGGCGGGAATTTTTACCTTCGCCAGCAAATCCGAATTAAAGTTCAATCCACTAAAGGGTAAAATCAACAGGAAATACACTAAGAAAAATAAGATTGTGGATACCCGAATTTTTTTTAGCTGAATTAAAGTACCGGTTAAAAGCTGCCTCAAGGAAATGGGTTCTTTCTTTTTAATAAAGAAAACACTAATCAGCAAAAAGGTAAATTCGAAAAATACCCCAATCAAAATCGCCAACAAGACGGCAATCAAGGAAACCAATACTCCCGGATGATCTCGAAAAATAATTCCCAAAGAATCATACGATAAATAATCAATGTGCCCGCGCCTTAAAATAAACTTAATTAGGCTGGTTAAAAAGGGCAAAAGTACAAACAGCATAAAGCCGTGCAGCAGCAGAACATCCCGAAAATAGGCCGTCGTATTGCGTAGAAAACGAAATAAGTGCAGAAAACTATTCTTTACATAAACCATTCAAACATCTCCAATTGTCATAAATCCAATCCATATTCTACTAGAATCCGTAGAACAAGTCCTCTTATTATAGCAAGGAATTCGATTTTTATTGAATATTTTACTTTGAGGAACGAAATCAGTTGACAACTGTTCGGTACCGAACTATAATGAAGAACGTTAAATAGTTCGGCACCGAACTAAAAAGGAAAGAGGAATCTATTATGAGTCAATTTACCGATAATTTAATGAAACAGATGCGTTTTATTAGTTCAGCAAGTAATGCCTTCATGGGTCAAAGAAAACAACACTTAACTGGACAGCTACGGGTTTTAGCTATTTTAGAAAAAGAAGATGGATTAATCCAAAGCCAGCTGGCTGAAATTTTAGATTTGCGTCCCAGCTCGCTAGCAGAGCTGTTGAAGAAAATGGAAAAAAGTGGCGATGTTGTTCGCAAAGAAGAAGAACAGGATCGCCGTTTGAAACGGGTCTTTTTAACTGATCAAGGCAGAGAAAAAATTTCTAGTTTAGCAGGCAGTGGTAAAGATCAAAGCGAAGATTTCTTTGCTGGTCTAACTGAGGAGGAAAAACAGCAGTTCAGCGAGTATTTACAGAAGATTGCAGCTGGCTGGGATAAAAAGTTTCAAGAACAAGCCGAGCGCTTTGTTGACCCTATGGACCGTTTGCGGCAAATGCAGGATTTCCGGGAACAGTTTGGTGATTTTGATGGTGACTGGCGCAATTTATCACGGGACGATCGTCGCAAATTCCGTGATGAGATGCGTAAGGAAATGCGAAACAATCCGTTTTGTGGGGGACGTCGCGGTGGATTCCCTAATGGTTTTCCACGAGGAGGCAAGCCTGAGTTTCCACAAGATTTCTGGGGCGGCGGCTTTGGTGGCGGCCCTCGTGGACCGAAGCCTTTTGACGAAGACCATCGTACAGATGAAAACGACGAATGGAAAGATTTTTAGTAGAGAAGACTTCTGGTGAATGGCTCAGAAGAGGAGGATTCAAGATGGATCGAAGGATTGAAGAGGTAACGGAAATGACGGGGAAACCCGCCTTTAAATTAAGAGATTTTATTCGCTTAATTAACAGTGTCAACCCTAAAAAGTTTTTATTCTTTTTGGGCATTGGCTTAAGCTTAGTCACGAGTGGTGCCAGCTTAATTGTACCGCAGCTGACTAAAGGACTGATTGATACTAGTGAGTTGGCCCGAATTGACAGTAAGATGCTGGTTGTATTGATCTTAGCCTTTGCTGCGCAATTGGGATTTGGAACGATTGGCGGTTTTTTATTGCGTTATGTTGGTGAAAGTGCTGTAAAGACTTTGCGAGAAAGACTGTGGAGTCATCTATTGAAATTACCAGTGGGCTATTTTGATGATCATAAATCTGGTGAAAGCAGTTCACGGTTAGTCAATGATACATCGGTAATTAAAGAATTGGTGACTTCTCAATTTCCTAACTTTATTACCGGAGCCATTCAATTAGTTGGATCCATGATTATTTTGTTTGTAATGGATTGGAAAATGGCAGCCTTGATGTTTTTGGCGGTACCAGTGATGGTTTTAATTATGCTGCCAATTGGTCGAATCATGATGAAAATAGGCAAGCAGCTTCAGTCAGCTACGGCAGATTTTAATGCTGAAGCTAGCGAAAAGCTGTCAGAAATCCGTTTGATTAAATCCAGTAATGGTGAAGAATTTGAGAAACGCAGTGGTGGCGAGTTTATCAATCGTATTTTTCGCCTTGGGGTAAAAGACGCTAAGGTAGAAGCTGTGTTGCAGCCAATCATGATGACTGCAATGTTGGGTTTATTCGTCGGAATTCTTGGCTATGGTGCGGTTCGGGTCCAAGCTGGTACTTTAAGCAGCGGTGAATTAGTAGCTTTCCTTTTATACTTGTTCAATATCATTATGCCAGCAGCCACATTTGCTACCTTCTTTTCACAGGTACAAAAAGCTATGGGTGCTACAGAACGGATTGAACAAATTCTAGAAACGTCAGTTGAACCAGTAGGTCAAGGCAAAGAAATCGTTGTTGCAGGAAAAAACATTGGGGCTGAAAACCTCTCCTTTGGTTATACTGCTGAACGTCCTGTTTTATCTAACGTTTCTTTTGAAGCCAAACCTAATACGGTGATTGCTTTTGCTGGACCAAGTGGGGGCGGAAAATCCACGATCTTTGCTTTGCTGGAACGTTTTTATCAACCAACCAGCGGGAAAGTGCTGATTGATGGTCAGGATATTCAGGAGCTTGATTTGACTCATTGGCGTTCTCAAATAGGGTACGTCTCTCAAGACAGCGCTGTTTTTGCGGGGAGTATCCGTGACAATCTGCAGTATGGATTAGAACGAACCTTGACCGATGAAGAATTGTGGCACGGCTTGTCTTTGGCTTATGCAGACCAATTTGTACGAGACTTTCCAGAGCAGCTGGAAACTGAGTTAGGAGAACGAGGCGTCAAACTATCTGGTGGTCAGAAACAACGGATCGCCATAGCTCGGGCTTTTTTGCGAGATCCCAATGTATTAATGCTAGATGAAGCTACTGCCAGCTTAGATTCCCAGTCTGAGGAAAAGGTACAACGAGCACTGGAACAACTGATGGAGGGACGAACAACATTAGTGATTGCTCATCGTCTTTCTACTATTGTAGATGCTGATCAGATTTACTTCATCGAAAAAGGTGAGGTTACCGGACATGGCTCTCATAGTGAATTGATGCAAACCCATCCGTTGTATGCTGAGTATGTAAAAGAACAAGTAGTGAACTAAACAAAAAGACCATCGTTTTCCCGTAGGGAGCGAAGGTCTTTTAAGCTGTAATCAAACACTTACAATAATATACAGAAATAACCCGCTAATACCTAGTAGCGCAATGCCAGCATAAATTAGAAATTTGTACTCTGTATTTTTCCACCCCTGCAGGCCTAAAATCAGACACAACAGCGGTAAAATTAAAACGGCAATATTTTTGGAAAGTGTGTAGTTGACGGAACCATCTGCTGCCCATTGCATCGGAACAGAGGTCGGTAAAAAGTACCAGAAGGTTCCTGCGAGAATCAACGTGCCAAGAATAATCAGAGCAAAGATCGTTCTATAGTTGGGATTCATGTCCTAAGCCTCCAATTGAATTATTTTGTGTTGATCCTATAGAAGCAAGCATAATAAAGGAGTATCCTTGATTCGACCATCCTTTTTTTGCTAGGATCAAAAATACTGCCAGCGAGCAAACGATGGTCTATCAGCCACTGGAAATCCCCTGCAGCAGAAGCTGCATTAAGCTCTGGGAAAGACCGAAAATGTCCCTACTTAAAAAAATGATAGGTGAAACCGAGAACGGTAAAAAAACTATCGTGGTTTGAAGACATCAAAGGTGGATCCAATAATCACCGCTTTAGTTAAAAGCAAACTTAGCAGCTAATGATTTGAGTCAGCATTTCCTTAAAATCGAAGGGAAATTAAAAAGAATAGCTTCGATTTTAAGGTTTTCAACTGCTTCAGCCTTTGATTTTAAAGGTAGTTAAAATTGTGAGAAGATCAAATCATTAACACCAATAAAATTGAGTACATATAGAAAAAGCACCAGACCGTTTATAATAGTTGAGAAGAGGATCAGAGCATAGCGAATCGAAATATAGTGATAAGCCGGATTTGTTTGGATTTTGGCCGAGCGTTTTCCCTGATAGCTGAAGCTCATAACTAAAAGAATCAACGTGAACAGCACTTGGAAGACAATACCCAGTAGGTAAACACCGCTAAAGGGCAGGCGTAATTGCAGGAAATAGACAGCCGCAGTGATCAGATCAATCACGATCGCTAAAATAGGCATTCTGGAAACCTCGTTTCGTAAGTATTGACTCACAATATAGCATAAAAAGGCCGAAAAAAATACGAACAGAATTGTTCTCCTGTTTAAAGCTTAGAACTTATCCTGTGGATAAGTTGTGAATAAAATTCAGGGTTGCATCTCTTATCCTAGAATCAAAGATAATTCAACAGAAAAACTTTGATTCTAGGTCAAATTCAGCTTCTATATGTAGTTTTGCACATGTGGATAGAGAGAAAATGAGGAGGGATAGTGTGGATAGATAAGGTATTTTCCACAAGTTATTCACAGGTTATCCACAGTCGGTGGATAACCTGTGAATAAAAGGAAATCGCTTTGAATAACATACGAACGTTCCGAAGGCAAAAGCTCCAATAAATTTTTAGTATCCAATAAATTTTATCACCTAAGTGAAAATACAAATAAAGCCAATGCTAAGGCTGCTGCACCAAAAAGGCTAAATAGAACAATCAGCAAAGTTCGACCAGTTTTGTTAGGTATAGTAGTAGAAAGCTTAATGCCGCCAACAGAAAGCAGGACAATCAATCCAAACAAACTCATGCTAATGAGCGGGAAAAGTCCAACTTCCATTGAAAAATAAGCACCGACAAAAGGGAACAGACACTGAACCCCAATCAAAAATAAGATCAGGAAACTCACCAGCAGCAGATATTTAACGGTCTTATTTTTTATCGTCATGGCCGCTGCACCACCAATAAGACTTAGAACAACCGTTACGATCCCAAATAAGATTAATGAAGCAACAATTGCCAAAAGAACGAAGAGAATCAACGGCATTAGAACGAGTATGACATGAAACATCGAATCCACTCCTAGCTGAAAGATTTGTTAATAAAGATAGGTAAGCAGCAAAATAATCAGGAATCCAATGAAAAAGGGTGGGATATACTTGAGAATGAAATGGCTAAATTTTTTGCCAGCCTGTCGTTCAAGCTCATACTTTGGATCAGTGCTGTCTTTAATAAATTCATGGGGGAACCGAGCAAGAAAAAGTCCTTTGGTGATCCTTGTTAAAATAGCTAAGAGCAAGAGAATTCCCGTACAGGCAAGGCCTGCAAATACAATTTGTTGAATTGAATAGATATCCATGCTAATCACTATCCTTTATGTAGGTGAGAGATAAATGAGTTCTTTACTGATAGTATAAGAGAATAGTTGGTGAATGTATAGAGCGGGGGCGACTTTACCCGCCAGAAGATGTGGACTGCTTTTAGAAATAAGACTACTGAAAAAAACGATCTCTTTTTTAAGGCTTTGAAGTAGGGAGACTAAAGAGTGTAAAAGAGATTCTGAAATGAGAATCTAACATAAAAAAACCGATGTTGCTTTACCTGAAAAGGAATGCCTATAATAAAATGAATAGTTAGTGTCACGTAGAAGGAGGGACTGTGTTGGAGAATAATTTTTATGATCAGTTCATTAAGCGATTTGCGGCTGCTGGAAAAGAACGATCTGATTTAAATGCTGCTTATGTAATTGGTTCTCGCGCAAGAAAAGAGCATCCAGCCGATCAGTGGTCTGACTTGGATATTTTGCTGTACACGGATCAGCCAGAGTATTATTTGGAAGCAGCCGACTTTGTCTCTTCTTTTGGAACCATTTGGAGTTCTTTTTCTACTAAAACCTTAGGCAATGATGCGGAACGATTAATTCTTTTTGAAGGTGGTTATCAGGTAGATCTAGTGGTAAAAACGGCTGTAGAATTTGAACGCTACATTACCGAAGGGAAAGTTCCCTGGCTGTTTAAACGGGGAACACAAATAATTGTAGATAATACAGGGACAGCGGCTAAGCTTTTGCCAGAAAAAACAGTACTGCCGGAAAAGCAGCCGCTTAACCAGCAGAACTTCGATCAGGTTAATCAAATGTTTTGGTTTGTAACGATGTATATCGCTAAGCAATTGCTGCGAAAAGAGAATTGGTCGGCTAAGGTTCGTGAAATGGAATACAAAATGATTCTTTTGCAGGTAATTGAATGGTATGAACAGTCGTTACATGGTTTGGAGTACGATACTTGGCACGGTGGTCGGTTTCTTGAAAAGTGGGTCGAGCCAGACCTTTATCAGGCCATTGCTGGTACGTATGGAAATTTTGAATTGGCTAGTCTTTGGCAGGCTTTGATAGAATCTATGGAGTTGTTTACCCAACTGACACAGGCAATCTGTGCGAGAGAACAGCTGACTCTGGATAGTAATTTAGGTGAAAACATAACGAATTGGATAAATGGAAAAAGAGCAAAATAATTAGAAGGCTTCCTGATCAATCAAAATCAGGGAGCCTTTTTCTGAAACAGATTCCAAATACTGAAACGCATTCCTGTGTAAGCGTTATCCATATGATTTACAAAGTTTCTTCCCTATAATGAATCCATCAAAGACAAAAAAGGAGACAGTGAAATGAAAGCGAAGATAATGGATACCATGCAGAAATTTTCCAAGGCGATGTTTGTGCCCGTCTTGATTTTGCCAATTGCTGGTTTGTTAATCGCAATTGGGAATGTATTTACTAATCCGCGATTGATTGAGCAATTTTCATTTTTAGATAATCCAATCACGATGGGATTCGGCAGTATTTTATCAGCTTCTTTATTACCAATTTTAACGAATTTAGGTATTATATTTTGTGTCGGAATTGCCTTAGGTTTAGCTAATAAGAAAAAAGCAGAGGCAGCCTTTACTGCTTTATTGGGTTACCTAGTGTTTTTGTATGCTATGAATAAATTTATGGAGCTGCGAGGCATGCTGGTGGAACCAGATGTATTGCAAGGCTCTGGACAAGCGATGGTCTTAGGAATACAAGTGCTGGATATGGGGGTTTTTCTAGGAATCATTTTGGGGATTGTGGTGGCCTTAATCCATAATCGCTTTATTGATACGAAATTTAATAATGCTTTTCAGGTATACGGCGGTGCTCGTTTTGTCTTTATCGTATTGATTCCAATTTTAGTTTTGTCAGCGATTGCACTTTCTTTTATCTGGCCGATAATTCAGCAAGGAATTGACAGTTTAGGCGGAGTGATCAAAGAAACTGGCAATTTCGGAATCTTCTTATACGGTTCTTTGGAACGCTTGCTGATTCCAACAGGCTTGCATCACTTGATTTATACGCCGTTTTTGTACACTTCATTAGGTGGAGTAGCAGAAGTTGGAGGGCAGGTTTTCGAAGGTGCCCGCAACATTTACTTTGCAGAAATCGCGGATCCGGCTGTTCGGGTACTATCTGGCAGTGTGATTTGGGATGCTCGCGGAATTTCTAAAATGTTTGGTTTGATTGGTGCGTGTTTAGCAATGTATCAAACAGCCAAGCCTGAAAATAAGACGAAGGTGAAAGCAATTTTGATTCCAGCAGTAGTTACTTCCTTCGTGGCTGGAGTTACAGAACCGATTGAATTCTCCTTTATGTTTGTTGCACCGATTTTGTTTGTGATCCATTCGGCTTTAAGCGGATTAAGTATGGTAGTACTAAACATTTTTGGTTCACGAGCAATTGGTCCCAACGGCTTTATTGATTTCTTGCTTTACAATTTACCGTTGGGAGTAGAGAAGACCCGCTGGCCAATTTATATTGCGGTTGGCATTGCGTTCTTCTTTATCTACTATTTCACTTTCCGTTTGTTGATTACTAAGCTGAACTTGAAAACAGTTGGTCGAGAAGACACTGGAAAAGAAACGAAGCTGTATTCGAAAAAAGAGTACAACGAAAAAAATGCGGCAGTTCCAGCTGGGGTATCCGCTGTTGCATTAGAAGCCGCCGATACAGGAATCTCAGCAACGATCGTTGAAGGCCTAGGCGGTGAAGCCAATATTAAAACCATTGATAATTGCTACACTCGATTACGTTTGAAGCTGCAAAATCCTGAACTGGTAGATGAAGCCTTATTAAAGGATCAAACCAGTGCTAAGGGTGTCATCAAAAATGGTGAAAATGTTCATGTGGTTTATGGATTGACCGTAGCGCAAGTGCGAGAAGACTTAGAGAAATATTTAGGCAGAGACCCAGAAGGAGACGAATAAATGATGAATAAATTTTCAGTAGTAATTGCCGGTGGCGGCAGCACCTTTACACCTGGTATTGTGATGATGTTACTAGACAACAGTGATCGTTTTCCATTGAGAAAGCTGAAGCTGTACGATAATGATGGTGATCGTCAAGGGATTTTAGGTGAAGCCTTGACGATTCTCTTAAAGGAGCAGGCACCAGAAATAGAGTTTTCTTATACTACCGATCCTGAAGAGGCCTTTAGCGACATCGATTTCTGTATGGCTCACATTCGTGTCGGAAAATATGCTATGCGGGAAAAAGATGAAAAGGTGCCATTGAAGCATGGTGTCTTTGGCCAAGAAACCTGCGGACCTGGTGGGATTGCTTATGGCATGCGCAGTATTACCGGCATGCTGGAGATCATTGATTATATGGAAAAATATTCACCTGAGGCTTGGATGCTGAACTATTCCAATCCAGCAGCGATTGTAGCAGAAGCCTGTCGTGTCCTGCGTCCTGCTTCTAAAGTCCTGAATATCTGTGATATGCCAGTAGGAACGCTGCGCCGAATGTCGCAAATTGTCGGTAAAAAGCCAGAAGAATTAGAAGTTCGCTATTTCGGGCTGAATCACTTTGGCTGGTGGACCAGTGTGAAGGACATAGAAGGAAATGAGTATTTGGATCAAATTCGCGAGTATGTCGCTGAAAATGGGTACTTGACTCAGATTGAAGTAGACACGCAGCACACGGATCCAAGTTGGCAAGAAACGCACAAAAAGGCTAAAGATATATTGGCTGTGGCACCGGAATATTTACCAAATACCTATTTGAAATACTACCTATATCCTGATTACGTAACGGATCATATGCAGGAGCATCCTGAATATACTCGGGCTAACGAAGTCATGACAGGTCGGGAGAAAACTGTTTTTGATCATGCAAAAAACATTATTGAGAATGGCTCAGCAAAAGGAATTGCTTTTGATATCGATGCGCATGCGTCGTTTATTGTAGACTTAGCGCGAGCAATCGCCTACAATACTCATGAACGGATGGTTATGATCGTTGAAAATAATGGGGCAATTGCCAACTTTCCAGACGATGCAATGGTAGAAGTACCATGTATTGTAGGCGTGGATGGACCTGAGCCGTTGACACAGGGCTATATTCCAGCCTTCCAACAAGCATTAATGTTCCAACAGGTTACGGTGGAAAAATTAGTGGTTGAGGCGTATGTAGAAAAAAGCTATCAGAAAATGTGGCAGGCCTTAACGTTGTCTAAGACCGTACCAAGTGCTCAGGTTGCTAAAGAATTACTGGACGATCTCATTATTGAAAATGGCGATTTTTGGCCAGAATTAAAATAGAAGCGAAAAAGGCACGCCGCGGGCTGCCTTTTTTGAGATTGAAGGGTGAGCAAAGTGACAAAGGCTTTTTTAGGAATTGATGTAGGAACAACGGCAATTAAGTTAGGAATAATTGCTGAAAACCAACTGCTTTATCAGACGGCGATTAACTTGAAAACCTATGTAGAAGGACCGATAAAATACCAACAGTCGGCTGAGCTGGAGCAGGCGTTTGTTCAGGGGATTAAAGAGATTCCCACTGAGCTGCGGCAACAGGTTGGAATAATCAGCTTTAGTACAGCAATGCACAGTGTCATGCCGGTAGTGGATGGTGTGAAGGGAAAGATTTTTATCTGGTCTGACGAACAGGCCAGTCAGGTGATCGAGGAATTTAAGCACACTGACTTGGCGAAGCATTTTTATCAAAGAACGGGTACACCCATTCATCCTATGTCACCGTTTGCCAAAATCCTATACTTTGGTCAACAAAAAAGCTACCCGAAAAATGTTCATTGGTGGGGGATTAAGGAGCTGTTGATGGAATACTTTACGGGAAAAGCTCGAGTGGACTATTCCATCGCCTCGGCCACTGGCTTGTTTAATTTGGAAACCCAAAAATGGGATTCGGAAATATTGGCGTATCTAGAGGTAGCTCCAAAGCAATTGGCAGAACTGACGGACACAACGGCGGCCTTTCCTATTCATTCAGCAGCTGCAGCTAATTTAGGTTTGCCTGCTGAAGCAAAAGTTATTGCAGGAGCCAGTGACGGCTGCTTGACAGCCTATGCCAGCTTTTATCGTACCGGGAATACCAGCAGCTTAACCATTGGAACCAGCACGGCTGTCCGCAATATTACCGAGCAAGCTCATTTTGATGAGGAAAAGCAGAATTTCTGTTATTATCTGGATCGCAAGCATTATGTAATTGGTGCACCGTCTAATAATGGCGGCTGTGTTTTAGCTTGGGCATCTCAAGCCATCGGTGAGTCAGCTACTTTTTATCAACAGCTGCCGGAGACTTTGGCAGCAGCACCTCTTGGGGCAAAAGGTTTGCGCTTTTTCCCTTATTTGAATGGGGAACGTGCTCCTTTTTGGTCGTCGAATAAAAAGGCTGAATTTAAACATTTGACGATTGAACATACGAAGGCCGATATGATACGTGGTGTGTTAGAGGGCATGCTGATGAATGTTCGTATCCTAACTGGTATGGTAGGTGCCCGTGGTGCTTTATCAGTTAGCGGCGGATTTTTCCAAACGGCAGCTTTAACTCAGCTGACTGCGGATCTTTTAGGTCTGTCTTGTATGTATGCGGAAGAAAACGAACCCCTTTTTGGTTTGTATTATTTGATTCAGCAACCCGAGCGGATAGTAGAGGCTGGCAAGACCTTTGTGCCAGATGAGTCTCGTGCTAAGGAGTATCAGATGCTTGCAAAGGAATATTTTAAGGAGTAAAAGCAAAAACTTCCTACTGTCTTGGGGGTTCTTTCTGAAGTTGTGTACCAAAACTTCAGAAGGAACCTCTTGGGACAGCAGGAAGTTTTTTTAATAAACCAGCTCTACTTTATCATTCATAATTTCATTTACTCGATTGATGAAGTAGTCTCGTGACATGTCTTGTCCGTTATAGACATGCAGCATGTGCTGATTAGCTAATTCATCTGTATAATCCTTTAAAGCATAAACTTCATAAGTTTGATAGTTATCACCGATATAGGTAATGGTTGGCCAAAAAGTGACATCTTGGAAGCTGACCTCTTCCGTGGCTTTGTTATAGCTGATTTTCCCACGGGCCATCCCTCCTAGCATTTGGTCACTTTCGTTTTGAGAAGAAAGAAAATTACCTAAGGAATAGATTACCAAGGTTTCATTGCCGCTGCTGCCAGAGATATAATCCATCGGTTGAATTACGTGAGGGTGTCCGCCAATAATTACGTCTGCGCCTGCATCACTTAAAAGTTGTGCCAAGCGTTCTTGTTCGGCATCTTGAACAGACTGATACTCTTGGCCCCAGTGCATGCTGACTATTTGGACATCGCTGATTTGATTCAGCTCCTCCATGTCTGCTTTCATTGTTTCATCATCAATAAGATTCACCAAGTATTCTTTGCCTAAGGGCAGCGCATAGCCGTTCAAGCCATAAGTATAGGTGGTAAACCCAACTTTTACTCCGTTTATTTCTTTTACCTTCAAGCGGCTGTCCCGTGCCGATCGCTGCGAGCCGGTGACCGTCATATCCGGATAATTCTGTTCTATATAATTCAACTGACTGACAACACCGTTTTCACCGCGATCCATTGAATGGTTAGAAGCCGTTGCCAGCCAGTTAAAACCTGCGCCATGAACGGCATCCAAGATTTCTGTAGGACCATTAAAGGATGGATAGCCGGATAAACCTAGTGCTTCGCCGCCACAAATTGTTTCCTGATTAATGTAGGAAATATCAGCCTCACTGGTTAAATAGCGGGTTGGTTCGTACATATAATCGAAACGGTAAGTTCCGTCTGCGTTCTGATTGTTTTTATAAATAAAATCGTTAATCAAATTGTCCCCAACTGCTGAGAAGGATATTTCTACGGGTTTTCCGTCACTTCTACTGTCAATCTGCAAGTCTCTTTTTTCAACCTTGCCTTTGGAACACCCAGCCAAAACAATCACTAAGACAATAAATGCCAACAACTTTTTCATTTGCCAAAAACTCCTTGTTTTTTAATTAACCCAACTTCTCATTCCTGAACAAATTCCTGAACGATATATTCTAATAACAGCATCAACTTCCCAAAAAAACTGTTGTATTTTATATTTTGACTATCTAACGGTCGCTCATCTGCTACCTCAAAGCTGATAGTAGCCAATTGTTCTGCTCGTGAATGTAAATTGCCAGTAAAAAGAATATTGGGAATATTCCTTTCCTGACAGAAGGTCATCTTCTCAATCACCTTTTGAGTTTCACCTGATTTGGAAATACTGATGAGCATGCTGATATTATCGGTATTGTTGCTGATGATCCCCGAAGAATCCCCTGCACTGACAAACAATGTTTTGATCCCATTAACCAGCAGCTTCTTATGTAAGTAATCGGCAATAATACTAGAAAAGCCAGTGGCGTAGATAGTCACAAATTTATCCTTATTAAGGGCGTAAATTTCCTTCATTACGCGGATGGAAGGTTCGATCTTCTTAGTATCAATATTAAAGTCGATGGTCGCTGAAACGCCTTGGCTGCTGGGACGAAACTGATTTTTGAGAAAATAGAACAGCTCCAGATAGCCAGAAAATTCCAATTTTTGTGCCAAACGGACAATCGCTGCTGGTGAAGTGAATAAGCGTTGAGCCAGTTCACGTAAGGAAATTCCTTCCAACTGATCTACATGGCTGATCAAGTATTCAAGTATTTCCTGCTCATTGGCCGAAAGCTTTTTCCCCTTCATAATAAGGTCTAAATCCATCTTGCCCCAACTCCCTTAAAAATAAGTATAGCATAACAAGTATTATTGAATAGTAAAAAATAAGGGATCATCTGTGGATAAGAAGGATTAATTTTTTCTTAAGAAATGCCGAGACTAGCGTTATAGATAGGGCAAACTAGAGAGAAGGCGGAGGAGGAATTCCAATGATGGACTTGAAATTTGTATCTGAGAAGAAGCAGCTGCGTAAACAGCTGAAACGAAATACAGAACTGCTGACCGCGCTGCAGAGGGGAGAATAGCATGTCAAAAAAGCAACGTCCACCTACTTTTGGGAAAAATTACCGAGCTGTTTCATTCGTATACAACAGTTCTGCGAATTTTTGCACTCTTCGCAGCTGTTGGCTTCACAGCATCGCTTCTTATTCGGGCAACCATGAAACATTTAGGGAAGAAAAAGGCTGCTCAGAGCAATGAACTTCATAGAGTAGCAATGCATAAAGGAAAACAGTAGAAGGAGAGGCCTCAGAGTAAAATCTGTGGTCTTTTTTTAGGGATGAGAGTCCTAAATTCTTCAGAAACAAATTAGAAGAGAGTAAATTCAGGCTAAAAGTTACAAAATACGAAAGGAATATATTCATTTTATAAAAAATCTGAAATCTGTTTATTTTGCGTTATATTTTGTACTCAAATAAAATGGACTAAAAATTTCTGGTAAGATTATACCTAAAAAAATTGAAAACGAATAATTTTCATGTAAAATATAAATGGGAGAGAAAAAATGGAAATTGGAAAGAGGTTAATTATGAAAAAGAAAATGGTTTGTATTTTTTTTGCCACAGTAACAATGTTAAGTCTAACAGCCTGTACAGGCAACCCAAGAAGGGCATCTAGGCCCAAGCCAACGGAAGAAACTTCATCGACTGTTGTTGAGTCCACAAAGGAAACATCAAGCTCAGAATTACTAGAATCATCTAGTTCAGAGCTGCCAGAGACTGGAACTACCAGTTCATTTGGAAATTCTAGTAATTTCTCCCTAATGGTGGAAGCTGCCCAGTCGCAAGTTCCAAGTTTGATGCAGCAAGTAGGAGGCATGTATTCAGATATTGCTATTTCTGAGGGAGAAAATAGTACGCTTATCTATACGTATACCTTTGCGCAAGATCCAGGAGTTGAGGTTGATGGCGAAGCATTAAAGCCAACAATGGTAAAAGGATTGAAACCAGTAATTGATGGAATGAAGGGTATGTTCCCAGATGTCAAAGTGCAAGTAATTTATCTGAGACCTGATGGATCAGAGCTTGTGAACTTTGTTATTACTCAAGAGGATACCAATCAGCTAGCCGATGAGCCAGCATAAAGCAACTTTCTTAAATTGAGTCATACCAGATAGGAAAAGCCAGCAATATACAATAACCAGACAGATTTTCTGTCTGGTTATTTATTGTATCTAGACTACTTGTTTAAAGCTGGTTTACTTCTTTCATTAAAAAAAGTTTGTCGGATAAAACAGCTCAAATTTGAGCTAGTCGCTTATTAACTACCTGTTTATCCCATCTGCGGATAAAACAGTGAACAAAGCGAATGCAGGATAAGTCCTAGTAAAAGCATTGCAGGCATCCAAGGCAAAAGCATCATCAGCATTGCAGGTATAAGCAATCCGATAATCGCAGAACCTGCCGCAAGATTGAGTGTTGCTGAAATAATAATTTTCCAAGCTCTATTCAATTTAGTACCTTCCCAAATTAACGGATAAAGAAGCGTGAGTACACTACTAGCAATCATTCCGCAAACTACGGTTGTTAGCAGAATTCCCAAC
This sequence comes from Enterococcus sp. AZ163, assembly GCF_050498925.1. Taxonomy (NCBI): domain Bacteria; kingdom Bacillati; phylum Bacillota; class Bacilli; order Lactobacillales; family Enterococcaceae; genus Enterococcus; species Enterococcus sp. AZ163. Next base: position 613,452 of record NZ_JBIPAO010000001.1, on the reverse strand, counting down.
AGTTGGTCTGTTCCCCTTACTAGCACCATAATTCCCGTTAACCAACCAAATATACCTAACGCTGCCTGTCCAAATTTCACACTGTTTTTTTTCATAATGAATTCCTCCAAATAAGTTTTTCTTTTGATTGAATTTAGAATAGCACGGGAAATTTTATGAAAATATCTATTTTTGATTTGTTGCAAGATTTGATACGTTTGTTGCAAGTAAAAGTAATGCGTTTTTTTAATACTTTAAGGGGTCTATTTGATAGATTTTTATTAGATAATTAGGTTATTTAAACAAAAAGATAAGGAAATTCATTGACAAAGGTTAGGTACCTAAGTATAATTCGATTTATCAAAGGTTAGGTACCTAAGTAAATAAGGAGGAATCACTATGAGTGAGTATACAAAAGAATTATTGCAGCGGTTGTCCTATGTTGGTCAGGCTAGTCGTCGAGTGATGGATGCTGGAAAATGTGAGAAAAAAGCCCCTACACAACAGCTTATTTTAGATATTTTGGCAGAGGAAAATGGATTAACTTCAGGTGTTTTGGCAGAAATACTGGATGTTCGACCAAGCTCATTAACGGAAGTGTTAAACAAATTAGCAAGACGTGGGGAAATTGAACGACGCGAGGATGAAACAGACAAACGGATTAAGCGTGTGTATATCACAGACGAAGGTCGTAAGAAGGTCAGTCCTTCGAAGCAAAAAGAAGAACGATCAGAAAATTTCTTTGCTGGTCTAACGGTAGAGGAACAACATACATTGGATCAATTGTTGAATAAAGTAATTACTGGTTGGAGTGAAGAGTTTGGTGATGGTCCTGATTTCCCAAACAATCCTTTTGATGCCATTGAAGCCTTAAAAGAAATTCGGGTGCAGTTTGATCCAATGATGAATGATTTCGGCCGCATGACGCCCCATGAACGACGTAAATTGAAACGGGCGTGGAAAGAAAAAATGCGCAATGAATTTCGGGGTCGGGGTTTTGGTCCTAATCACTTTGGACCTTGGGACAATGATCCAAGAAACAATGCTTCTGACGATCAAGCCCCTCATGAAAATGATTGGGAAAACTGGTAAAAAGCAAGGAGGTTTAGTGGATGGAGATAAGAATTGCTGAACATTTTAGTAAAGAACATTTTGGTGCCGTGAAATTGCGAAAACAAGTACTCGGCAGCAAAATCGATTATAAACAAGAAGAAAAGTTGATTGTTTTTGTAGCAATTGAAAATGGGGAAGTCGTCGGTACAGCTTCTGTCCAGCTGTACCGCTGGCGGGTCGCCCGTGTGCGGCAGGTCGCTGTGTTACCAGAATATCAAGGCCAATCTATCGGTGATCAGCTGATGGCCAGTTGTGAAGCTTTTGCCAAGGCACACAATCATCCGAGATTGGTATTAACAGCTCGCAAGGTTTCAAGCTTGTTCTATTTGAAGAGAGATTACCATATTTTTCTATTTTCTTTCAAGCGACAAGCGATTGATTTCTTTTGGATGACGAAACGACTTGATACGCTGGAAACAATTGAAGCTTAAGGATTATTTGACTGTCAGTAAAGAATTATTCGTGCCCCTCCCAGTATTTGATCAGGAATAAAGGATATGAATGTCGATTTTTTCCGCACCCAACGATTCAAAAGCGGATTGTTTTCAACCAGAGGGCTTCGCGCTGAAAATCAAAGGTATCTTTTAGAATAAGCAGCGATTTTACTATCGGAGTAGGAGGAATTAATGATGAAAGAATTATTTGCACCAAAAAGAGAACAGCTTAAAGAAAACAAGCTGACGTTTAAAGAATTGGAAAAATTGAGGATCGAACTTGAGGCCAAATCTTGGCTCTTTGCCACCTCAATCGGATTGGTGAAATCCAATCGAGAGTATGACTTTGGATAAGAAAACATAGCGATTCGTCCAGACTTGTAAAGGTGATGGAGGGGTTGCTTTTTATTTTTTCGTACTGAAATTAATTTTCAAAGGCAAGACATCCCTATTCATCGATTTAAAGGGGCTTAAAAGTAATATGAGTTGAAATAAGTCCATATCCCATAGTAAAATCACGCAACCTTTTTTGATCTGTTTTTTTTAGTTCATCGAGGATGTACAGATATAACAGTCTATTTTCTTTCGGAAAACTCATAGGTACCATAAATTCTCATTATAGCTCTTATAAATGCGCGCACAAACACTCAGCTCATCAGAACCCTCATGCAGCATTTTTGCACTCTCCAAAAGGGTTTCCTTGTACTTTGCCGGCTGATTTGAGAGATCTTCGTTGTATGATTTATCAATCAATTCGAATAGTTTACTGTCTTTCAAATAAAAAACTTCCTTCCCAGAATTTATTTTTGACGTATACTTAGCAAGCCGCCAACAAGAGAATTGTCCCACCGATCTAAGCTTTCATTCCACGATTGGACCCAATTAACGGTACAAGTATATTTTCCGCAGTTCACTCCATTGCTACAATAGATACCACCAATGATTTTTTGTGTTTCACGGATAGTTAATTTGTGTACTTTTTTCATAGATACTCACTTTCTTTCCTGCTAGTTTTTTGATACAAGCTGATTATACGGCTTAATGTTTCCGTATAGTTAAAATAATCCTGAACCTATGAAGAATCAATCGTGAATAGTTTTTCGAATGATTGTACTTCCTGATAAATGAGTAAGATCCTTTCGGTAGATTTAGGTATAGGATGATTGATGATATAATTGTCTTGATCGATCACTGACAAGTTGCTTATCTAAAAGTGAAAGAGGAGTAGTATGAGAAAAAGGAATGGATTAATAGTTGTTGGTTTTATCGTATTTTTATTTATACTTTTTGGAATGAGCAGTATTGGAAAAGATTCTTCTGTGCCAGCCCCTAACCGATCATCTGGGTCTTCTTCAAGTAGCAGTGCTAATGGCCAGCCAGTTGAAAGCAGTTCTACATTGTCAGAAGAGAGTAGTTCTTTAGAAGGCTATTATTGGGAGGGTTACCTAGATCAGCGGGAAAAATTTCAGAATCCTTTAGAGGAAAAGGAGTACAAGGATATTCTATTTTCTAGTGAGTTAACGGATGCGATAGCAGGATCAGGGTATATGTGGTATAGAGTAGATGACGTGGTTACTGAGATTCCGGATGGTAGTTATGTGAAGGTTACTTATGAAGGACCTATATTGGAGGTATATCCAGCTATTTTTGCTAAGGTTGTAAAAGTAGAAATACTAGAATAAAAGACTGAAAAGCTGATCGTGCACTAGATCCAGCTTTTCAGTCTTTTTTGAATTTAACCAGCTAATAGGATACAACATAGTATTGAAATTTTTGGTATTGGCCGGTTGTTTCCCAAGTTTGGGAAGAAGCAGTAGATCAAAAAAACTATGTTATATGATAGAAGTAGAAAGATCTTCTACTAGGGAGAGCAAGAAGTCTCTTATAAAGAATTTTTGGATGTGAATTATGAAGAAAAAGGCAGTCGTTTACTGTGTTACTGGGCCTCACATACAATTAGCTGCAGTATCAATCGCTTCAGTTGTACACAATTATGAGGGGAAAGAACCTCTGGATATACTAGTTGTTGTTAGTGAGCTGGGAAACCAAGAAATAATAAAACTGAAAAGTATCGCTAAATTTTATGGAGAGAAAAACGTATCTATTAGTATCTGGTATCCCCCTGAAATAGTAACAGGAATAAAAAATTATAATAATTCGCGGTTTCCAGAAGTCACATTGTGGCGATTATTTCTGCCTTCATATTTCAGCAGCTACGACAGTATTCTGTATTTAGATAATGATACGATTGTTTATGATGATGCCACTACTTTTTTTGAGCTTATATCCGAAGAAAAGGCGATTGCTGCAGTTCGAGATTTTTATTTTACGGTTATTAGCGATAAAGAGGATAGTGCAGAGCATTTCGGTGTTCAGACGATGAAGAACTATTTTAATTCCGGGTTTATCCTTTTTAATGTTGCTAAGTTCAACGAGTTGATCACTCCTGAAGAAATTTTAAGTCTGATAAACAAAAACGAGTTCCTTTATTTAGATCAAACAATCCTAAATATTCTTTGTGAAAAAAGTGTTCGCTTATTGCCTTATGAGTATAACTATCAAAAAAACGATCGTTGGTTATTTAATTGGGCCCAAAGTACAAATCCAAACAAATTCTTAGAAATACATAGGGCTAGAGAACAGGTAAAAGTAAGACATTTTGTTGAATTTGAAAAACATTCGATGCCATGGGAGCATCTTTCTGCACTGGATCAGTGGGAAAGAGATTTTTGGGATTATTTGTATACAATAAAGAAAATGGATGAGGGGACAAATAAGTCAAACCTCTGAGCTGATTAGGGAGAAAGCATGAGAACGATTGAAATCACCCCGGAAATTAGGAATTATTTTAAGAGAGAAGAAATATTTTTTTCAGTATATAAGCAGGAAGGTCTGGCAGATAGTCATTATTTAACAATTGATGAGGCTTTTTTTATGGAGAGTAATTGTATTTATACAGTGAATTCATTTGATAAAACATTACCAACTATGGGAATATACAGTTATTCCTCGAGTATGTTTCCTTCAAAAACTATCATTGGACGGTATTGTTCAATTGCTTCGAATGTTAAACTGATGTCCGCACAGCATCCACTTACTCGATTTACCACGTCGCCTGTAACTATCCCTAGAGAAATTATTGGTCAATCTTGGAATTTTGACCAAAAAGCTCAAGTCGGTGGCTTTTCTCAAACATCCTTTGATCAACAAAAAAGTAACGAAACAGGAGTAACTATCGAGAACGATGTTTGGATTGGGCAAGATGTATTATTGAAGTCAGGGATTTGCATTGGAACTGGCTCAGTAGTTGCGGCTGGTTCTGTAGTAACCAAAGATGTCCCTCCATATGCAATTGTTGGAGGAGTTCCAGCTAAAATTATTCGTTATCGGTTTAGCGATGATATCTGTCACGCTCTATTGAAGTTAAGATGGTGGGAATATCCTGTCTGGAATTGCTCAGCTATTTCTGGGGATGAGCCCATTGAGTGGTTTATTGAAAAAATTTCAACCTGGGTATGTCGAGAATCAATCGAAACGATTAAACCAAGGCGTGTTGATTCGGTAGATTTGATTGGTTTAGGTCAGAGACGTTAGAAGCGAGAAGGATTTTTTTCGGACAAATGCAATCGAGTTGTTCAAAATTAAAGGAGGAAAGTAATGAACAAATTAAAAAAAATTAGTGCGGTATTTCTACTTAGTTCTATTTGTTTTATAGGCACAACTAACGTGAATGCGAAATCAGTGGACATAGCCAAAACATCTATTATTGAATATCAATATCCTGGTTTAAGTTATGGTACAACTACTAGTGTGAACGAATACGGAACTATTATTTATGATTCATCCTTATTAGGAGAAGACTATCAATTAGCTGTAAAAGAAGCTGCACAATCTTGGAATCAAGCAGTAGGAAGAATGGTGATAGTTGAAAAATCTATTGTAAATGCAACAGACAGTCAAATTGATTTGGTTTTGCAGTCAACTGAAGAAGATTCTTATGCAGATATGGGATATTCTGGAATAGGTTGGGGAAATAGTATTAGTAGAATATTTTTAAATACCATAGCTTTAAGTGATTCTTTATCTGGAAAAGGAACTGCAGGCTATGTACAGTTAGTCTCAACTGTCAGGCACGAAATGGGCCATATTTTAGGATTACAACATGATAATGGGGCAGTCATGGCTGATTTGTATGACGCTGAAACTAATAACAATCAGGAAATGTTGGTTGCAGCACAAAAAACTGCAGATTCAATTTCTAAAGGAATACTTCCTGCTGTCCCGCTATTTAATAAATATGCAATACTTAATATTCTTAATAATAGATCCCAAATTTATTATTTGAATAACCATCGCTCTAATCAAATTGCATCAATTTTTTTGGATTCCCCAGGTGGAAAAATTTCTGGAGTTACCTTTATTAACCTAACTTGTGAAATAGTAAGAAACTATAACTTATATAAACTATCCTTGTCTCCCGCTGATCCTTACATAGGAACTACTTTTAGTAGAGACTTCATGAATAAGACTGTTACAGTAACTGAAGATATTGTATCTGTTTACGGAAACCATTATTATCTATTTGAAGTAGATGGGGAAGAATACATTGTTAATAGTCGTGCTTTTGAATAAAGAATAACCTTTTCTCATCTGTGCATTTTCAGTTGATTTTTATAACATATGTTTGCGTGCTCCCCTAGCATGCTGTATCTGAACAAACTAAACACAAAGAGCAAAGCCTACTCAATCTGAGTAAGGCTTTTTCTGGAGACGTAGAACATTTTTTACTAAACAAAGGATGCTTTAAGATAAATTTCTCTGGGTTCAGGATGGTTTTTCACGCGAATAAACTAGCTGTGATAAAGTACTTTTGTGCTAAAATAACTTGAAGGAGCATACCGAAATATGCAAAACGTTAAAGAATTAAGTGCTAAAGAAATCAGAGAAATAACTGGTGGAAAATACTACGGCAACGGTCTATCCTGCGGGAAACATTCGTGCTCAGTAGATTGGGGCAAAGCGATTGGAATTATCGGGAATAATGCCGCAGCAAATTGGGCTACAGGTGGAGCTGCTGGATGGAACAAAGGATAGCTGTGTGTAATTGAGATGGTTATTTTTTATAGGGATTTTAAGTGATAAAACAGTCAGTTAGAAGGAAGTGAAAGAGTATGAGCAAATTGAAATGGTTCTCAGGCGGAAAAGATCGAGGAGAACAAGCACTAGCTATCATTACTGACTTATTGAATGAATTGGCTAACAATTCATTCAATAAGTCCCTGCAGCAGGTGTTAGGGACCTATAAAGAAGAGTTAACCAAAAAAGAATCCTCTGTGCCCTTCATTTTGAGTCGGATGAATCTAGATATTTCAAATGCACTTAAAGAAGATGGAGTTGCTTTATCGGCGAGTCAATCGAGCAAGCTGAAAAAATTATCTTCTCTATCAAACATTAGATATGGCTATTAATAAATTAGAGCTGCTAATCAGCATAAAAGCTAAACCTGAAGAAAAGAGGTTTAGCTTTTTTGTGATGTCAGCAACGAAGAATATCTTTGTTTGCAACTGTAGATGTATGTTTTTAGAACTAAATCTACTATGATTAGACGGAGTAGATTTAGTATTGGTTTGGTGAAGGGACGACAGTGATACACGACTTTTTGCTAGGAAAGTTCTTTATTTTCTAAGGGATCAATTGGATAATAAAGTTGTCGACTATTTTATTTTAATAAAATGAGCTTGATACTTTGTAGAATCAAAGATAGTACATGTTTTATGCAAAGGTAAGGCCTCTTTAGTATAAGCAAAATGAGTAACCTCAAGAAGAGGAGAGTTCAGTGAAACCTTAAGATAATTGTGCAGTTTTTCATCAGCAAGAATTGCATGTACGATTTGTTGGCTATAAACTAGGGAAAAATTCCGTTCATCCTCGATGTATTTCATTTTTGATCCTGTAAGATTGGTTATAGTAAAATCGGGAAAGTATTTTGTTGGCATATAGCCATATTCGAAGCAATAAGGTTCCTCATCCGCAAACAGAATCCTTTCGTAATAAAAAAGGGGGTCCTTTTCTTCTAGATCCAACTCTTTTGCTAATTGATTTGATGCGAAAATCAACTCAAATTTAAGAACCCGGGCTGAGGGAACTTTCTGAATGCTGAGCATTTCCTCAGAAAAGGAACGAATTTTTGAAGAACGATCCAATGTTGTTTTTACAGGAGAGTAGGTCACATGACTGCCGCTTCCCTGTATTTTTTTTACATAATCATTCTCAGCTAGCAGCTGCATCGCCTGGCGAATGGTCACTCTGGAGACATTGTACTTTTTTCCTAATTTTGCCTCTGTCGGTAAAATATCTCCCTTTGAAAAAATCCCCTCTTCAATTTGTTTACATAGATCATTAAAAATAGATTTATAGAGTGCTTCTGAAGTCATTGGTATCAACCCTTTCTTACTTTGTTAAGATGAATAGAGGGATCAAATAAGCAATTATAGGAAAATTTGTCTCATTTCTTTACAATTTGTATTATACCAAAAAAATTTATTGTATCAAAATGACCGTGACCTATTGTTATCGTTTTCACAGGGTGCTATATTTCAGGTGAAATCAAAAGAAGGAGGAAGTTTATGAATATCATTTATATTCATACCCACGATACAGGGCGGGTGATAAGTTCTTACGGTTATGGCGTGCATACGCCAAACTATCAGAGCCTATGTGAAGAGTCTCTTTTATTCCAAAATGCTTTCAGCGTTGCACCGACCTGTTCACCTAGTCGTGCGGGTTTGTTGACAGGGGTATTTCCTCATCAAAATGGCATGCTGGGACTTGCTCAGAGAGGCTTTAGCTTAGATACGGAGCTGCATCTCGCACATTTGTTAGCGGAAAATGGGTATCGTACAGCACTATGCGGCGTACAACATGAGATCGGCTACTATACAAGTCATGAAATGGCCATCGGTTCGTTGGGTTACCAAGAGGATTTGAGTGGGGATCATTCGAAATACTCTGAGAAGGATTTAATTTACTGGGATGAAGCCAATGCGGATAACTTGGTGAACTGGCTTGCTGCATATGACTCTGAAAAACCATTCTTCGTTTCTTATGGGATGCATGCAACACACCGAGCATTTCCAGATGAGATACACGAAGGGGAGGATCCTAATTACACCCAGCCACCCATTAATATTCCTAACAACGAACTGACACGAGAAGATTATGCCCGCTTTAAAACGAGTTTGAGAACGGCGGATGAAAATGTTGGAGCAGTAATAGAAGCGCTTAAGAAAAACGGCTTGTATGATGAAACAATTATTCTTTTAACTACCGATCATGGGCTGGCTTATCCGTTTGAAAAATGTACATTGAATGATAGTGGAGTGGGCGTGCTGTTAGCTATGCGTGTGCCTGATTCTAAACAGAGAATGAAGAGCTTTGACGGCCTGATTTCTCATATTGATGTACTGCCAACGTTATGTGACTTGATTGGTCTGGATAAGCCCGAATATTTAGAAGGAGAGAGCTTTGCTCCATTATTTACAGGAGAGGACTACGAGGGAGACGATGCTGTTTTTTCAGAGATTAACTTCCATACGTCTTATGAACCCGTTCGTTCTGTAAGAACAAAGAGATATAAATACATTCGTTTTTTCGATACAGAGTACCTGAAGGTCAATCGATCGAATATAGATAGCTCCCCAGTGAAAGAGTTTTATGCTGAGAATGGATTGGACGAAGTAACCAAAGACACAGAATGCCTGTACGATCTTTATTACGACGTTTATGAAAAAAATAATTTAGCAAAAGATGAGCAGCACAAAAATGAATTGCTCAAGATGAGAAAACTGTTGAAGGATTTTATGGTCCGTACGAATGATCCGCTTCTAAAAGGACCAATTGAAGTACAAAAAGAATGGAGAGTGAACAAACGAGAAGCTTATTCAGCGGGATCAAAAAATGCAAATGATTATGATAGTTTCGGGGGTTAGAAAAGGGGGAGTTATATGAGAGCAATAGTTTTTGTAGGTCATGGAGATCTGCCTAAAGGGATGAAGCATTCTATTGAGATGATCACTGGCATGAAAGAACATATCTTTGTAGTTTCGTTGTTGCCAGAAGATGGGAAAGAGGAATTTCAAAACAAATTAGCCACTCTAGATTCTCAATTGACAGAGTATACAGAAATACTGGTTTTTGCTGATTTACTTGGTGGATCACCTTGTAACGGGGTTGTTGAGAGATACTTTGACAATGAAAAAGTGCAAATAGCAGCGGGAATGAATCTTCCAATGGCGGTTACGGCTGTACTAGGAGATTTACCCATTGAACAGATTATTCAAGAAGGCAAGACTGGAATTAGTAATGTAAAAAATCCTCAGCAAACAGGACCAGTTCAAACAGAAAGACACCTTACTCAGTCAGCTCGGGCGAAAAGCGGAGAACCGTTTGAAGTTAAGAATGTCCGAATTGATGCACGGGGTATTCATGGTCAGGTTGCTACTGCTTGGACGCCTAAACTAAACATTGATCGAATTATGGTGATTGATGATTGTGCGGTGAAGGACGAGATGCAGAAGATGGCGTTAAAAATGGCTAAGCCGAATTCAGTGAAGCTGTCGATCTTATCTTCTAAAAAAGCGGTGGAGCGTTTGAGCAATAAGGATTCTTATCCTGGAGAAAAGTTATTGGTGATCCTTCAACGGGTTGAAACCTTGAAGAAGTTAGCGGAGCTGGGGTATCGCTTTGCTGATGTAAATGTGGGAAATGTACCTAACCGTCCAGGAACTACTTCTTATCGGAAGACCGTGCACCTGACGGAAGAAGAAGTAGCGATTATTAAAACGTTGATCCATGATGGCACGCATTTTACTGCTCAAATGGTTCCCAATGATGCGAAGGTCGATTTTGATGAAATTATCAATAAATAAAAAGGGATAACAGGAGGAGAAAAAATGGCATTATGGCAAGCACTTTTAATTGGGTTATTTGCTTATCTTGGACGTAATCAGGTACCGTGGTTGTTTGGTACAACGGGTGGATGGTATGGGATTGGCCGTCCGTTGGTAGCAGGACTGATTTGTGGGGTGATTTTGGGTGATGTGAAAGCTGGGGTACTTTGCGGGGTAGCCGTTCAAGCCATTTTTATTGGACAGATCACACCTGGCGGAGCAGTACCTTCTGATTTGAATCTTGCAGGCTTCATTGGGATTCCACTAGCGATAGCAGCTGGCGGTAGTGCTGAGACAGCAGTGGCTTTTGCTGTTCCACTAGGGGCACTGGGTGTAGCTTTACACAATTTTACTATGACTATCCAAGCGGCATTTTCTCATAGAGCAGACCGCTGTGCGGAGCAGGCTGATGCACGTGGGGTTCGCATCTCTAATATTATGGGAACATCGGTGTCCTTTGCTGAACGGTTTCTAATTGTATCTTTGACTTGTTACTTTGGCGCACCATTTGCTGAAAAATTATTGAATTCGCTGCCAGAGCTTGTTCTAAACTTTTTGCAAATTGGTGGACGTATGCTGCCGGCACTAGGTTTTGCCATTTTGTTGAAGCAAATTGTTGAGGAGAAGTGGATGATTTTCCTATTCATTTTTGGTTGGGTGTTTGCCTCGTCTTTCCAACTTACAACAACAGCATTAGTTTTTATAGCAATCGCAATTTCCTTAATCTATGTGATGGCTAGATACAACAAAAATGATAGCGGGACACAATCGACTTCGGCAGCCATGAATGATTCATTGCCGTTTTATCAAGACGAGGAGGGAAATTATGAAGACTAATGTGAAACTATCAAAAAAAGATGTGTCGGTTGCTTCATGGCGTTGGATGTTCTTTGCTCTAAGCTCTCATAACTATGAACGTATGATGGGAACTGGTTTTGCTCATTCACTTTCGGGGTCGTTGGAGAAATTGTACAAGGATGACAAGGATGGGCTGCGGACGGCACTTAAGAGGAATTTGGCATTCTTTAATACTGAACCGCAACTCGGTGCAATCATTCCAGGAATTTCGTTGGCATTGGAAGAAACGTATGCGAACGATGATTCCTTTGATGAAGACATTTTAACGAGTACAAAAAATGCGCTAATGGGTCCTTTGGCAGGAATCGGAGACTCAATTTTAGTTGGAACCTTGAACCCTATTTTACTGAGTATTGGAATCGGTTTGTCGGCTAATGGTTCTGCTGTAGGCCCTTTGACCTTCTTAATTTCTTGGTTAGCGATCGTCGTCACGATGAAGTATTGGCTATTTGTAAAGGGCTACTCATTAGGATTGGACGCAGTGAAGGTGCTGACTAATGAAGCAATGAAGGTCAAAATTACTACGGCTTTGACCATGATCGGGTTAATCGTAATTGGTGGAGTTGCTTCTAGCACGATTCAAGCACCTATTGCTTTTCAATACGTATCCGGCGACATGACGATCAACATTCAAGAGATCCTTGATAAAATCATGCCCAATTTAATGCCGTTAATCGTCGCACTTGTCAGCTATTTATTAGTTGATAAAAAAGGCTGGTCAACCAATAAATTGTTAGTGGGTATTTTAGTATTTGCTGCTGCCATGGTTGCGCTAGGTATTATGTAGGAGAAAGAGGATAACGAATGGACTATCAAGATTATATTACTGATTTGCACTTGAATCTTCATCCTGATCAAATTGAGCGATTGCCCAAGTGGTATGAACATAGTAAACGCGTAGTAGACTTCTTTACTCTCGCTTATTATCCGTATCATATGGTGCAGTGTCCTGGAGGCTTCAAGGCAGAAGAAGAGATTGATTCTGAGCTGATGAAAGAGCAATGGGATTTTATCAAGGACTGTCTGGGGACTAAAAATAAAACAGAAAATTATATCAGCTTTATTGGTTATGAATGGCAGGGAACTGGAGAAGATGGCGATCATAACATTTATTTTAAGAACGACCAGCAGGCGAATATCCAGTTATCCCCACGTTACCAGGATCTGGTAAAACTTTTTCAGGCTCAAGCGGTGATTGGTATTCCTCACCACTTAGCTTATTCATTAGGAAATCGCGGTAAAAATTGGCAGACACATGATGAGCATTTTTCTCCATTTGTAGAAGTCTATTCGCACCACGGCAGTTCTGAAGGAGACAGGACGAATCTAACGATGGAACGCCATATTCATATGGGACCGAGAATAGAAGACACATCGGTGGTCTCAGGCTTGAAGCAGGGCCAACATTTTGGCATCATTGCTTCTGGCGATAACCATGAAGTACCGGCAATGGTAAAAAATGGCAGAGCAGGTGTTTGGGCGGCAGAATATTCAAAAGAAGCGATCTGGGAGGCCTTTACTGAGAGAAGAACCTATGGATTTACAGATTCGAAAATTAGTGTCTGGATGCAATGTGACGATCATCCAATGGGAAGTATTTTTACTACTGATCAGAAAGAGCTGGCTCTGGACATTGCCACAGTAGCGAATGGAAAAATCGAACGAGTAGAGTTATACAAAAATGGGGAATTGGATCAGATTCATCTAGGAAAGCCAGCAACCCAGACTGATACTAATACTCCGGTTAGAGTGAAGTTTCGCCTGGAATGCGGTTGGGGACCCAATATCAAATTTTTCCCTGAATTTAATGAAAAGATTTGGCAGGGAGAACTTACGGTCGATGGCGACGTAATCTCTGTTGAGCAAGTCTATAGCAGTTTTGATAATTCGTATGAAATGCTTAATAAGCAGAAAGTCGCTTTTCAAGCAAAATCACAAAAAAATGGCGGCGATCATTGGATGAGAGATGCGGCCATGCGTAATGAAGGGTTTATCTTTGAAATTGAAGCACTCCCTTCGGCTAAGATGAGCTTAACAATCAATGGACGACAAGAAGACTATCTAATCTCTGACTTGCTTCGTACCAGTCATTTAATTGTTTTTGAAGATGAAGCGAAAGAATTGCTGAAGGAACGTGTTGGATTAGAGAAGTACTATCGTAGCGACAGTTGGTATCACAATGCGTACAAAGTAAAACTTTACCAAGCCGCTACTGAAGAACAATATGCAATCACGGATCAATTTGTAGTACCGATAAATAAAGAAGAAACCAGTTATTTTGCAAAAGTTGTTCAAAGCGATGGGCAGGTTGCCTGGGGATCACCGATCTGGATTTCCAAAGTGTAACAGGTACATTCAATTGTGAGCTACAAATAAGATGAGGCAGATTATTTATTAATAGTTAAGGTGAGGGTGCTGCACGGAACGGTGAGTACCTTTGCCTGTTTTTACAACCTTAGGGAGAATCGTACAGTCGAGTATGGAAAAGAATTAACTAGGAAGTTAGACAAGGGGAAACAAGATGAAGCACATTTCAGTTCTGATAAAGCCTGCATCATCCTTATGCAACCTGCGCTGCAGCTATTGTTTTTATGCTAATATTAGTTCGTTAAGAGAAGTACGCTCTTACGGAAGAATGAAGACGGATGTTACAGAAAGTATGATCAAAAACATCTTTGTTGATTTGGAAAATGGGGATTCTTTATCTTTGGCTTTTCAAGGAGGCGAACCCACACTGGCAGGCTTGGAGTACTTTAAGAATGTTGTGGCATTAGTGAATGCACAGGAAAAAAGAGTACAAGTTAACTATGCGATACAGACGAATGGCGTCATCATCAATCGTCAGTGGTGTCATTTTTTGAAAGAAAATAATTTTCTGGTGGGTTTATCGATTGATGGTCATCCGCTTTATCATGATATGAATCGAGTAGATCCGCGTGGACGTGGAACCTTCAGAAAGGTTATGCAGACTAAGGAACTATTCGATGAATATGGGATTGAGTACAACATCTTATGTGTATTAACGAAATCTTTGGCTAGAGAACCTCAAAAAGTTTTCCAGTTTATCAAAGAACAAACGATTAGTTTTATCCAGTTCATTCCTTGTTTAGATGATCTGAATGCGACGAAGAGAAGCACGTATGCTTTGACACCAGAAAGCTTTGCCGATTTCTATCAACAGCTTCTGTGTTTATGGTTGAAAGAATTAGAACAGGGCCATTATATTAGCATTAAGCTGTTCGACGATATTGTTAACCTGCTAGCAAGAAGTCAAGTAACGGCCTGTGGGATACTAGGAAATTGCCAGGTGCAGTATGTAATAGAAGCAGATGGCAGTGTTTACCCGTGTGATTTCTATGTATTAGATGAGTATCGAATGGGCTATATTCAAGAAAGCACATTACGAGAGTTGTTTGAAAAGGGCATCGCGCGCGAATTTTTATGTTCCCGAACAACGTTGCCGCAAAAATGCACTACCTGCCCTTTTAAGGATCTTTGTCGTGGCGGCTGCAAGCGAATGAAGGATGCAATGTATGTAGATGAAAGAACAGATTTTTGCGGTTATCAGGCTTTATTAAAAAGCTTTATTCCGCAGATTCCTAAAATAATGAAGTTAGTGGAAGGTGCTAAGCTATGATCGTTGGGTTGCTCTATTTCATTGTGATTATACTAGCCAATACAGTCGGGGCCATTTCTGGAATGGGCGGCGGTGTCATCATTAAGCCCGTCTTTGACTTTATTGGGGCTGATTCGGTAGCAACGATATCGTTCTATTCGACTGTTGCGGTATTCACCATGTCATTGGTCTCTACATTCCGACAGATAGGGAGCGGCGTCAAATTCAACTGGAGTTTGATTGGATGGATATCTGGTGGAGCAATCATTGGTGGTGTTCTAGGGAATTTAACTTTTGAATTTTTCCTGCAAATCTTTGCAGATGAAGCACTAGTAAAATTGATCCAGATTATCTTGACGATTGTGACGTTAGTTCTAGCATTTTTGTACACGAAGTACGATTGGAAAAATTTCGAATTTTCTGGTGTTTTATGGTATTTAGCTTGTGGGCTGATTTTAGGATTTTTAGCCAGTCTGCTAGGGATTGGCGGCGGCCCAATCAATGTAGCCCTCTTGATGCTGCTATTTTCATTGCCAATCAAAGATGCGACGCTTTATTCTATCGCCACAATCTTCTTTTCTCAACTGTCTAAGCTTGTGACAATTGCGGTTACTTCTGGATTTGCCCGCTATGATTTATCCATGCTGGCTTTTCTTGTCCCAGCAGCAATTATCGGAGGGCTATTAGGAAGTAAAGTTCGCACTATCCTATCACCAGAAAAAGTGACCTTGGTTTTTCAAGGAGTGATCATTTTAGTCTTGTTGATCAACTGTTACAATGGATGGCAAATTATTCATTCAATTTCTATGTGAGTATCCTAGTGATCAGTGATGTGACAGTCATGGATCGTGATAGGATTTAAGAGGTGGATCGTAACGTAATTTATTAGGCTCCTTCCGAGGACTTTATAAATAGCTCAATGATTCTCTTAAAATCCTCCTGAACCTGCAGAGGCGTTTTTCGAGGCGTCTCTTTAATCCACTGTTTGATATATTTTTCAAATCCTCCAAAGCTGAAAAGCAGCGTATTAGCGATTGTCATTTCTCCGAACTGCTCGAAGATTTCTGCTTTCTTCTTTTCGTAAATCAAAAGTATTTCTTCATACAGTCTGTCGGTTAATAAGTAAAGAAGGTTATTTCTTACCAATAACTCGATAAATAGAGCATGCTCTTCAGCCGTTGAGAACACCAATAGGACGATAGTTTCAAAGCTCAAATTTGTCGCTTCATTGATTCTTGAAATGTATGCTGCAACGATAACCTCAACTTCTACTACCAACACCTCGATTTTAGAATCAAAATTTCTATAGAAGGTTTTTCTAGAAACTTCCGCCTGATCTACTATTTCCTTAACAGATATCTTCTCAAATTCTTTATTGCGCATGTTGTCAATTAACGAAACAAGAATTTGATTTTTAGAATAGTCTGATTTCGCATTTCCTTTATTCTTCATTGGAGCCTCCTTTTAGCCTGCTAAAGTAGACACAAAATAAGCAATATGTATCTATTTCCCAATTTCCTTGAACTCACCATAAGGATACTTTATCATAATAGACACACTTGAGTCTATTTAGAGGGGGGAATACTATGTTAAGTAATTATTTGTGGTTGCCAATTTTGTTTGTCATTCATGATTTTGAAGAAATCATTACGGTTCCAAAGTGGGTGATGACTCATAAGGAACAAGTCTTTTCTAAAAAAAGACCGCTTTTTGGAGGAGTTACGGACGGCTCAGTACTGGCAATCGGAGTAGTAGAAGAACTTTTGATATTGGTTGGTGTTTCATTGTATAGCTCTTATGCAGGCACTAATTCATTGTATTTTTATGTGATGATTGTTTATACTTTGCATCTGGTCGCTCATTTGGTTTTTTGCCTGCAGTATCATACTTATGTACCGGGAGTAGTTACAGCAGTCATGCAACTTCCTTTTTTATTCGTAAGTATTCATCAATTATTTCTAGCTATCGAACCCACACTATTTTCTGTGTTCTGCAATTCTTTTCTTCTGTTTTGTCTGCTGCTTTTAAATGTTTTGGTACTCCATAAAACAATGGATAAACTAGCAAGGCGTTTATTTCTGATTTTATAACTACTTATAAGAATCTTGCAGCTACGATTTTAGATGCAGGATTCTTTTTTGTATCACACGCGTTTACCCTCTGAAAGACAATTTCCATGTTCCGATTATGACCCCACAAAAAATGAGACCGGCCAATAAAGCCGATCTCCCTCCATAAAAAGACACTTACTCTTGATTTAACAAGATATCTTTTATCTTCTGCCAATAACTTTTCTTGCCGACAACTAAGGACAGGTCGCCAGTCAATCCATAACGAGTGATTGCCTGATCTTCGATGGAGAGTTGTCCCTCCACCTGATAGAAGGCGCCGTCTTTTGTCAGATCGCTGGTTTCCGCAATTCGCGTTAGTGTGCCATCGATACTTTTTTCAGAAACCCCTTTTTTATCTAACTTAAAGTGAACAGGCATCCCTATTTTGACATGACTCATTTGGTTCGCAGGAATTTGAGCAGTAAAAGCCATCGAGTCTTTTGGCTGATTTGGGTACAGCTCTGCCACCAGACTTCCCTTTGGCAGCTCAGAGATATTTTTACTTTCTTCGTTTAAGTGAAGAACACCATCTGAGGGAGCCAGCAATTGACTGTTTTTTAATTGCTCGTTTAGGGATTGCAGGCTGCTGTTGTTGTGAGCAATTGTTTCGGTAATTTCTGATAGTTTTTGCTTTGTCTCAGAGATAGCCTGCTCTTTGCTTTGGGTATTCTTAGTGGCTTGTCCATTGATCTCGTGTTCAGCCGATGGAGGTGCTGCTAACTTTCCTTGTTCTAGCTGCAGCTGTTCGATTTCATTTTTGAGCTGACTTAGCTGTGTATCGATTGTGCTTAAGATATTGGCCTTCTGCTCTTCCTTTTGTTCATCAGGACTAGCAGCCAGCTGTGCCTGCCAAGTCTGATATTTAGACGTGATGTCTGAAGGAAAGCCTGCCAAAGCTTGCTGGCCGGCCCAAGCAGATCGAACCTGCTGCCATTGGCTTTGTTCAGCTTGTCGTTTAGCCAATTGATCCGTCAACTGAGTATTGGTTTTGTTGAAGGCATCCTGTTGCTGCTGCTGATTGGTTCGCAGCTGTTGATTGCTTTCCTGAATTTCTTCCTTTGCTGCTAAATAGGCATTTACCCGATTGGCATAACCGTAAGAATCTTCTGCCGTAAATAGATTTTTTTCCTGATTCAGACTGTCAATAAAGGTGTAAATCGCTTGCTGCTGCTCCTGTAAGGAAGTATTTTGCTGCTCCAGCTGCTGTTTTTCGATCTCGATCCCGGTTATATCAAAGGACAGCAGCAGCTCGCCTTTTTTGACTTCTTTATTTTCAGCTAAATGATTTTCTTTTATTTTTGCATTTATTGGTGTTTGCAGCTTCTTTGTTTCTAAGGAGGTAATCCGAGCCTTGGTGCGGATGACTACCTCGGTCTTGCCAAGAAACAAAAACAAGCTGCCTAATACTAAGACCCCAATTACTGGATAGAGAACCCAGCGATAGAAGGTAGAGTGGTGTTGGGCATAGACGGTGGAATGATCCAACCATTGATTGTTTTGCATCACAGAGTCCTCCTATATTTCCCACAAGCCTTGATACATTCCATGATTGCAGCGTAATTCTTCATGGGTTCCTTGTTCCACCAGCCGTCCTTTATGCATAACCAGGATTTGTTCACAGGCTTTAGCTAAGGATAGGTGATGGGCAATGAATAGAATTGTTTTATCCTCCAGCTGCAGTAAGCTTTGCATAATAGCATGCTCTAATAAGGTGTCCAATCCGCTGGTGGCTTCATCTAAAATCAGAATATCTGCATCCTGCAGCAGTGCTCGAGCAATCGCTAAACGTTGGCGTTGGCCACCAGATAAGTTCGCGCCGCCTTCCTCTAATAGAGTCTCAAAGCGTAAAGGCTGCTGATCGATAAAGGAAGTGAGCTGGACCTGCTCACATACTGCTAAAATTCGCTCAAAAGGCGGCAAAGATGCTAAGCCAAAGGTAAGATTTTCCAGGATTGTTCCGCTGAAGAAAAAAGACTCCTGGGGAACGTAGGTCACTCGCTGCCGTAGTTCTTGCGACTGAATATCCAGAATATTGACGTTGCCAAAACGAATCTGCCCCTCACTAGGAGCATAGAAATTAACCAGCAGCTTCGCTAAGGTTGATTTTCCTGAACCGCTGACACCAACAATCGCAATTTTACTATTGGGTGGAATAGTGCAGGTAATATCTATTAAGGTAGGCAGCTTCATCGTGTAGGAGAAAGAAAGCTGGTCTAGCTGAATTCCTTGCTGGAAGATAGTAGAAGAGAAGTGTTTCGCAGCACCTTGTTCTTCCTTTTCAGAAGAAATAGCAAAGATTTCGTTCAACCGTTTGTTGGCAACCTGAGCTGTTTGCATTTTCACCTGCAGATTAATGATATTTTGCAGCGGATCAGTAAAAAAGACCAGTAGTGCGTTGTATGTAATCAACTGACCAATACTAATTGAGCCATCGATAACGTAGTAAGACCCTAGCCACAAAATCAAGGCACTGCTCACCAACTGGATGGCTTGCTTGATTCCTTGTTGAACATTATCTAAAGTGACCGTCTTAAAGGAGGACTTCATCAATTGGATAAACTCCCGATCCACCCGATTATAGACTTTTTCTTCGCCGTTGTAGGCTTTAATCGTTTCAATCCCCTTTAAACTTTCAATAATACTGGAATTCAAAACTGCACCAGCCGACATTTCTGCCTGATTCGCCTTCTCGTAGCTGTGGACAAAGGCTAAGATCGCAGCCAAATAAAAAGGAAGAGAGGCCAAGGTTATCAAAAAAAGCGGTCCGTTTTGAATCGCTAAGGTCGTTCCTACAATGAAAACCATCCCGATATCCAAAAATACTGATAATGTGGCACTGGCAAGCGCATCGATAATTTTATTTGCATCTAAAAAGCGAGAAATAATTTCCCCTGATTTCCGAGTAGCAAAAAAACTCATCGGTAAAGTCAGCACATGCTTAAAATAGCGGAGCATAACTGCCATACTCATTCGCTGCCCTAAAATCACCAACAGATAATTACGGCTGTACTCAAACAATACTTTAAACAAGTACACAGCGATTAATCCTGCTGAGACGATATTTAAGGTAGACATTGCTTGATTCGGAATAAAGAAATCAAGTATTCCTTGAAAATAATAAGAGCTGGCAATACCAAACAAGGTAATAAATAAGGCTGCTAGAACAATATGAAAAATAAGTCCTCTTTGCTGCCACAAAACCGGGAGAAAAGAGGTCAGGCCAGCGACTTTTTCTTTGCTCGGCTGATACTCTGCTGCTGGAGTCATTAGCAAAAGTACTCCAGTCCACTCATGGTCGAAATCGGTAATCTTCTTTTTAAGCTTTCCTTGACCAGGATCAGCAATGAGTAAGGTATCCCCTTTTACGCCGTATACGACAACATAGTGCATATATGTATCATCAATAATCACATGAGCAATTAAGGGAAAAGGCAGCTCTTTTTCCTGCCACACGCCTTGATCAGCTTGAATCGCTTGGCAGTCGAAATTCAGCTGCTCAATGCACTTTTTCAAGCCAAAGGCGGAGGTTCCTTCTAAATCGGTTCCCGACAGCTCCCGCAGCTTATGGATCGGTATTTCGGTTTTGTATTGCTTTAGAATCATAGCGATGCAAGCAACGCCACAATCCTTTTCATCCTGTTGAGGAATAAATGAGATAGCAGTCATTTGAACAAGGCTTACTCCCTTCAATAAGTTACTTCATTTTTTCTAACCGTTCCTTTAGCTTCTTAGCTTTACCTAAAGCAAAGGTACGGCTTAACTCAGCATTGAAATGAATTGTACGGTTAGCAAAATCTATTTCTCGAGCCTTTGTTAAATTCACCAAACAAGAACGGCTGGCACGAAACAATGCGGGATAAGCTTTCTCCAAATCCTGCAGCTTGCCGTAGAATTCATAGTGGCCATTCACAGTGTACAAAACCACACGATGAGGAATAGTTGAAGGCTCTAGGAACAAAACCTCAGCCAAATTAAGGTTGAAGGTCTGAGTACCAATAGAAAAGGTAAAATTCTGACCCTGATCATTCTTAGCTGTCGCAATTCGCTCTTGAGCTACTGACAACAGCTCCATAATCTCCGTCCGATAATCCTCCAATGGTTGGTCCTTAGTAATGAAGCCTAATGCCTCCACTCGCCTTTTTAAAGTAAGGGGAGCCAGCTCCTCGTGAGTTGTAATAAAAATAATTTTCGCCTGTGCATCAGCATTACGAATGGTTTCGGCCAAGTCGATGCCATCAATCGTATGGTTCAAATCGATATCTAAAAAATAAACCCCGTTTTTTGGTTGAAATTGCTGCAGGTATTTCTTTACCTCCAGCGGATTCTGAGTCTTTAAGACTACCTCAAAGGGATCATTGTGAAACAACAAATAGTTTTGGATGATCGTATCCAGCTGCTGCAGCTGAATCAGTTGATCCTCACAAATAATAATTGGATAGCTCATGCAGCTACTTCCTTTCAAAAACGGTAATAATTTGAGTTGAGAAGGTATGTTCATCCTTTTCATACTGCACGTATAAGTTTGGATACTTTGTTTTAAGTTCTTGGATGTTTGAGAGCCCTAAGCCTAAATGATCTTGCTTGGAAGAAAATCCAGGCTGCATCAGCTGAGGAATACTTGCATCGGATTCCTGATACGTATTCTGTACCAAACATTCCAGCTGCTGATTGTCCTGGTAAAGCAAAATGGAAAGCGCAGGTTTTTCAAGCCCTCGGGCCGCTTCAATCGCATTGTCCAGTGTAATTCCTAGAATACGAATAAAATCAAATACTGGAATCGGCAGCTCTTCAATCTCTTGTCGACATTCCAAAGTACAAGCAATCTGATGCTCTTGAATGACCGACAGTTTACTAATTAGCAGACTCTTCAGATACGTGTTTTTTACGTTTTTCAAGTCATTATAGGACCAAGCAATTGAAGCAAAATACTTATCCGAATAATTCTCCAAGCTAATTACTTGTTGCAGCAGCTCCGTGTCCTGACTTGCGACAGAAGATTCTTTCAAGCTCAAGATTAGATTTTTATAGTCATGCTGAAACTTGCGCATTTTTTGCTGATTTTCTTCTAATTGATCGGCGTATTCCTTAAGATCGGTTAGCTGCTGCTTGAATAATTGCTGCTCGAAGGTTTCCTTTTGGCGAGCTGTTTCGCGAGCAAAAACAATAAGCAGGAAAATGGTCTGAACCACTAAGAAAATGACCAAACCGACAACAAACCGATCAAAGGCTTCATAATAATGAGCGGCGTAAGTAATCAGTAAAGCTACTAAAAATAAATACCCTAAGAGAATGGAAGAAAACTGAGAACTGTATTTCTTGAGCAATCGTTCTGCTGAAAAGCGGTAAAGGGCAAAGAGAAGCACTAGTAAGGCAAGAATATCAAGAAAAATCTCTCCTATCACCAATGTCCAGCCCTTTACTCCTGAAAACGAAATGAATGGAATTATTCCAGCAGAAACTAGGAGTGGAACAAAGTAGCTGAGCAGCATACTCAAAATGATTGTATTCAAAAGAATATAGTTTGTTTTGTTCTTCGATTTTAGCAGGTAGTAGCATCCAACGATTGTTAGTACATCAGAAAAATCACTGAATACTTCTACTAAAAAGGTAATTGGCAAAAGAACCAGTAACAAGATCATCTTTTTCCTAAGGGGTATTCCACGATATAGGCTGAAAAAGATGCCATAAAAATAGAACGAAGATAAAAACATCCGTAAAATGTACGCTTTCGTATCAATTTGTACCATTTGATTCACCTCTTGAATATGAGTATATCAGAGGCAGTAAAATCTAACACTTTCTAAAAAATGACCATAAACATTGTGCAGGATTACCCGAGCTTTTACCGAATTGTCCACGGTTTCCCCCTTGTACTTGCTTTAGTTGCTTTTCCGATAATTGTTGAACGTTCATAAGCTCACTCCTTTCATTGATTGAAATTAGTATGTCATAAAGCATTCCTGTATATAAAAATATGTCCTGAAGGTAGCCAAATGTTGTCTTGAACGTTTGATGAAGCAGAAAATAATCGTTTAGGATGAAAAAATATAGGTTCAGGATGTTTTTCTCAAGCTTCAAAAGAAAAGAAGTACGATGGAGGTACCAGATAAGGGGAGGTGAGAATATGGACAAGTATACACAATTATCTGCTGTGCAATTACGAGCAACTGTCGGTGGAAAAAGAACCTGGAAAAACTTTGTTAGCTACATGGGCAGCTATTACAAAGGATTGTGGGACGGCTTAGTCGGTTAAGTTTCCCAACAAGTAATTAAATCAAAAAAGGAGTGAAGAAGAGATGAACTATCAAGTACTTAATGAAAAGGATCTTCAAGCAATTACTGGTGGCGGTCAATACGATAAGACGGGTTACAAGATTGGAAAAACAGTAGGCACGATCGTAAGAAAAGGATTTGAAATCTGGAGTATTTTTAAATAATTTTCGCTTCCCCACATACTTAAACCCTAGGCAGACAATTCCCCAAGCTCTCCGTTGTCTGTCTAGAGTTTGAGCAGGACGAGCGTTTAGAAAGAGAAAACCAATGAAAAAAAGCCGCTATCTATTCGTTATCATCCAGTTTCTTTTTGCACTTATTCCCCAAATTTGGATTTATCTTTTTATTACTAAAATGGGCTACAGCTTTACCTATGGACTTAGCTCATTCTTTGCTGCTGTGATTCTAATAAATCTCTACTTGGCGATCTATTTTTTTGAACAGATAACAGCTATAAAATTAACTATTAGAGGGATTCGCTTGAAGCAGCTGCTTTATTATACTTTTTTAGCAGTAGGGTTAAAGATTCTTTTTGGTCTTCTGGCGTATTGGGCTGGTTACACAACACCAGACAATGAAGAGGCAATTCAAGGATTGTTAGGAGAAATGCCCAAAGTAATTTTTACACTATTTGCCGTAATCAGCGGTCCTATTTTAGAAGAGTTGGCTGCTCGAGGATTCATCATGGGATACATATTTAAGCAGCATAAACCACTGGGCTTTTTAGTAAGTGTTGTCCTATTTACTGCGCTTCATCGCCCAACTAGTCTAGGCCAAGTACTGATCTACTTAGGTCCATCAATAGCCTTTTGCTGGATTTATTACGCCAGTGATCGACTGGAATATTCTATTGCTGCGCATGTTATAAACAACTTGCTTGTTTTACTATAGCTCTTAGACATGAATGGCTAAAAGATAGAGAGGAGGAATTCAGATGTTTTTATTGAGAATTCTGCTATTGATTGTACTGATTGGATTAATTGTCTATATCAACAATAAAAAGCAGACTCTGCCACGAAATTATCGCTGGCTGCTTATCGCCGCTATTATTTGTATCATCATTATAGAAATTGTCACCAGCTCTGTTGCTACCAGCTTTTTACAGGGATTAATGGACGGTCTAACTCAGTAAAGAGGGAAGAAAGGTGAGGCACAATTTTATACCAAAAGATTCAGAAATACGCCACAGGAATAGTCACTTTTTTCGGGATGGTGATTATTTCACAGGTGCCGGATATGGTTGCTTTACGCGCAAAAACAACTCTTAAGGATTTGCTGGTACCGCTAATCGCTGCTTCACTTCTATGGATAATGATCCTCGTATGCCAAAGTCTTGGAATTTTTCAGCTCAGAGATTGGCGAGTTCATTTGTCTGATATAAAGCTAGTCCTAATCGGGTTTCTGATTTTTATCCTCGTAAAAGCAGCCGGTGGGGCACTTCTGTTTCTACTGGGGGAGACAACGACTCATAATCAGCAGCTGGTGGAAAGTGCTTATGCTGCTCATCCCGTTTGGCTTCAATTTTTACTGATCGCAATTGTGGGTCCGATTATGGAAGAATTTATCTTTCGAGGGTTTCTGATTCATTACTATTTTTCTGCTAATTATAAGGTGGGGATAGTAGTTAGTAGTTTGCTTTTCGGTCTGTTCCATCAACCAACTGATTTAGTCAGCTTACTTATTTATGCATCAGGTGGTTTAGTACTGGGGATAATCTATCAAAGAACGAAAAGGATTGAGATTGTTATTCTTATCCATTGCTTGAATAATTCACTGATGTTTCTTCCTTACTTGTTTGGATGGTAAAGGAATAATAGAAAGGTGAGTATCGTGAAAAAATGTTGCTCACTTTAGTAATGAGTAATGTTTTGACACTAACTAAAACAGCTTTGGAAGATTCTGATACCCAGAAAGATATAGTACTATGTAGTATTTTAGAAAGAATCAAAATGAGTGCTCTTGAGGGGGAGTTCTTTTATGATTACGAGAAAGAATTTCAATCAGCAGTTAGTAGATTTACGATTAGAAATGGATTTTCTACTCCCAAAGTGTTATTGGACTTGCTCTCTGTGATACATATGCCGAAAGCTTGGTCAGGGTTATAATCAAAAAGCTTTAAAACGTGTCTGGTAGGTGAACGGCGTTTTAAAGCTTTTTTTTTGAATTAATCTTTTTTTAGAAATAACTTATCAACTATAAAGATCTATTTTCACCTAACAGACCTTTAACTAAACAGCCGCTTTCCTGCGTAATTGACGTTTAGGGAAAACAATCAAAAAGACCATGTAGCAAACAGATAAAAGAGAGACTGCCCAGATGTTTTGCTGTAAAGAACCGCTCATAGATAATGAGGCCAAGATATTGAATGCTGCATGGAAACCGATGACTAAATAAAGTGAGCCAGTTGAATAATACATAAGCGAAAATACACCACCTAATAATAAAGCATTAATGATTTGCAGAATAATCAATATCGATGCTGTATCTGGATTCAATCCGCTAGCGATATGCAAAATACCGAAGATACTGCTAGAAAACAGCAAGTAAAACGTTGGACTTTTGTCTTTCAAAAAATAGAAAAAGATTCCCCGAAAAAGTGTTTCTTCTACAAAACCTACCAAAAGCATCTGAAGCCCAATCAATAAAATTGTTGAAGCCGATAAGGAACGATTGAAGCCCAAAATCACTGGTTGAATAAATACGATCAGTGCGATGAAGCCTATCCAATAGATGGGCACAGTCCCTTTTTTAAAGCCAAACGGTTTCAAGCTAAGCTCTTTCTTTTTCATATAAAAAATTAAAAAGAGAGCGTACAATGCAAACGCCGCTATTTGAGACAGAATAATTCCGTTAGTATCCATTGCTAAAATCACACTTGTTGCTGAAAACAAGCTGATAACCAGTGTTAATCCGATTGCTAAACCTACCAATTTAAAATATGTTTTACTCATTTTGTTCCTCCTGTAATTCGTTTTTTACACTATAGCATGGGCTTCTTAGTGAAATTCCGCTATAATTCCTGTATACAGGAATTATGAAATGGAGATAGTTATGTACGGCGAAATCATCAAGCAAATTCGGAAAGCAAAAGGATTTACGCAAAAAGAAGTTTATACCGGCATCGTTTCAAAAACCTTCTATAGTGATTTTGAGGCAGGAAAATATTCTGTGGAAATTACTAAGTTTGAAGGGTTCATCAAAAATTTGGGGATTACCTATCAAGAATTCGAGTATTTCAAGAAGCAATCACAAGAAGATGAAGCGAAAGTTTTAGAAGATAAAATTGATCGGCTTTATAAAAACGGCAAATTTGAGGCACTTTATGATATTTACGAAGAACATAAGCAGCACCAAGCGATCGAGCTGCGCTATTTAGCGCTTCAGGCCTACCTCTTAGTACTAATTACCAACACCAATTTTTACAAATTTTCCCGAGAACCCTTTAATGAAATTCTGGCTGAATTAGAAAATGCCAAGATGTGGACAATGAAAGAAATCAAGCTGAGCAAGCTGGTATTGTTGTCACTTTCTGAAAAGGACAAAGAAAAAGCTGCCGCGATCTGCCAGCGGATTGGGCAGGAATTGGAGAAATATCAGTCATTTGACAGCAAAGTTTACTATGAGGAAATGGGCGATTTGTATTTCAACAGAGTCCAAAGCTTGTTAATCACCAATGATGTTCCAACTGCTCAAACAGTTTTCAATGAGTACCAGCAAACGATCCAGCAGTCAGATAACCTGCATTTATTGATCCAGTTGAAGTTCAGTGAGAATCTGTTGCAGCTTTATGTAGATTATCCGGTTTATCAGCCTAAAATGAAAACCTTGCTGCAGCACTTAAGTGAGACCGCAACTTCGGAAACACATTTTTATGGAATCATTTTCCAGATTCATCAGGAAAAAGCTAAAAGTTATTATGCACGTTATCGGAAAAAGTAGGTCGTATGAAAAGTATCGCTTTATTATAAAAGATTTGTTAAAGTAACATGTCATAAAGATAGTACGAAATAAGCTGAGCGGATACAGGTCTAACAGCACCTCCCTTTTAGGCAACTGCCAAAGAACGTTGCTGCATTTCTTGATAGGCAGTTTCTCTGTATTGCTCGCGGTTAGTGCTCATCAAAAGGTTTTTTTAGCTCACGGATGTTGAAAGGGTGTTTAGAGGACTTTTTAAGATGTTTTTTGTGACTATCCCTTGGTTATTCTTTCGTTATTTTTGAGCATTCAATCAGTCAATATCTTCTTGACAACTACTGAACATGAATGCTAATCTTTTTGGTAGTCGAAAGCGTTTTATTTTCATTAAAAAACGCTGATAAAAACATGAAGATATGAGGTGAGAAAATGATCTTGAACGTTGATTTCAATAAAACCATTCGTTATTGCTGAACAAGCACTGAAATCTTAGCGTGCTCTAAGTCAGTATGTAAAGAAGCATTTTCTCATTTTATTCTATCCGATAGATAAACCGTTATTCTCGGGGGATTTCTTGCGCCCATTTTTTCTAATGTCTTGTTTTTGGTGACGTTCCGTGAATGCTGGCTTTTTTTGATGTGTTCGAAAACCGTTTCTACTGAACGGCTTCGTCCACTGACTGGTTATTGAGAATAGATGAGAAAGCATGCTGTTGATTTTTGGGATGCTTTTTTCGTGCGCCAATAGGCTCTTAGAAAAGTAGATATTCTTGTGAATCAATATACTATGCTTCAGTCAGAGTTGTTTTTTTGTAATCAACCAATCTTTTAAATTACTTTACTAAGAATGAAAAATCAGAGGAGATGTTAGTGTTGAAAAAGTCAGTTTGGAAATATTTAGCTGTATCATTTTGTATGCTTGTACTATTAGCCGGTTGTGGTGGTTCTGGAGGGGATAAAACCGATGGCAGCAAAGATGCAGCGTCTGCTAAAAAAGACGAGCTTCGTATTGCCGTGTCTGCGAATCCACCTTCTTTAGATGCTCAGATCGCAAACTCTAATATTACAGCCCAAATCGGGTACCACATTTTTGAACCGTTATTTGCGATGGATGGGAATTTTGAACCCCAGCCAGTACTTGCTGATTCGTATGAAGTAAGCGAGGATGGCAAAGTGTACACGATCAAACTTTTGAAGGGTGTTAAATTCCATAATGGCAAAGAAATGACTGCGGATGATGTAGTGGCATCACTAAGTCGTTGGGTGAAAGACTCACAAAAAGCAAGCACCTTGATTGGTGGATCGACATTTGAAAAAGTAGATGATTACACAGTGAAGATGACTGCCAATGAAGCGTCATCGGATGTGATTACTGTGCTTGCGAATCCAATTATGTTTGCGGCTATTTACCCTGCCGAAATCGTAGAAAAAGCAGGCGAAAAAGGTATCAGTGAATACATTGGAACCGGTCCTTATAAATTAGCCGACTGGAAGCAGGATCAATACATTGAATTGGAAAAATTTGATGATTACAAAGTCAGAGAGAATGCAACTACTGGTTTAGCTGGCAAAAAGACAGCAGCTACCGATAAGCTTGTTTTTGACATTGTAACCGATGCATCAACGCGAATTGCCGGTGCTAAGAACGGACAGTATGACATTGTAGAGGAAGTTCCTCAAGATAATTATGAAGAGTTAGAAAAAGCATCTAACCTAAAACTAGATGTTACTAAAGGCGGAACTCTGAACCTGTTCCTTAACACTACAGTAGGAATCATGGAAAAACAAGATATGAGACAGGCTGTATTGGCAGCACTTAATATGGATGATATTTTGCTTGCCAGCTATGGAAACAAGAAGCTCTTTGAAGAAAATCCAGGCTGGTTTAATCCAGAGGATACCCAATGGGGAAGCGAAGCAGGGAAAGAATACTACAATCAAAATGACCCGGATAAAGCAAAAGAGCTATTGAAAAAAGCTGGATACAACAATGAAAAATTGGTACTTGTAACGACACCAGACTATCCAGAAATGTACAATGCTACACTAGTCGTACAAGAGCAGCTTAAAAAAGTGGGAATCAATGCCGAAGTTGAAAGCTATGACTTCAGTACATTTATGGAGCACCGAGCAGATCCTAACCAATGCAGTATGTTTATCACCAGCAACAGCTACAATGTTCTTCCGATTCAATTAACGGTACTAGACAAGACGTGGGCTGGGATGGACCGACCAGAGGTTACTGACGGAATTAAAGCAATGCGCTCAGCCAATTCCCAAGAGGAAGCAAAAGCAGCATGGGATGATCTACAAGGGTTTATCTATGAATATGGCGGCGCAACTGTCCTTGGTCACTTCACTGGGGTGAATGCGGTTAGCAATAATGTAGACGGCTACGAATATATGAGATTCCCAATCTTCTGGAATGCAACAGTCTCAGAATAAGCGATCGACGCGGTGAGCTGCTACGGCGGCTCGCCGTTTTTTAACAGAAGTATAGATAGGAGCACATTATGGTTTCTTATATAGTAAAACGAATATTGTCATTGATTCCGGTCTTGTTTATCGTATCAATTATTGCCTTTCTGATCGTTTATCTCATACCAGGTGGGCCCGCTACGGCCATTCTAGGGATGGAAGCGAGTCCTGAACAGATTAGTCAAATGAATGCACAGATGGGCTTTGATCGGCCATTCCTCGTTCAATACGTGGATTGGTTAGGAGGCATTGTGCAAGGGAATTGGGGCGAATCGTTCTTTTTACGGCAATCGGTACTTTCTGCAATTGGCGAATATTTTGGACCAACACTTAGTTTAGCTATTTTTGCTCAAATTTTAGCCGTTATCATTGCCATGCCTCTTGGAATATTGGCTGCTTATAAACGGGGAACGGTCATAGATGTGGTCTCAGTATCTGTGTCGCTTTTAGGTTCAGCTCTGCCCGGATTTTTGCTGAGTATGTTTTTAATGCTGGCCTTTAGTGTGTACAATCAGTGGTTTCCAGTTGCGGGTTATGCGGATCTTTCGGCAGGAATTGGCGAGCACTTGAAATACTTATTTCTTCCAGCTTTATCACTTGGTATCGTGCAAGCAGCGTATCTAACCCGGATGATAAGATCCTCGTTGCTAGAGGTCCTACATAAGAGTTTTATTCAAACTGCTCGTGCAAAGGGATTAAAAGAGAAGCGGGTCATCTTAACCTATGGATTGAAGAATGCGGCGCCTGTCATCTTGACAGCGATCGGACAGTCTTTCGGCAGTCTAATAACTGGAACAATCGTTACAGAAACCCTTTTTAATATTCCAGGACTGGGAATGCTCACAATGTCTGCCATCAATCGTCGGGATGTCTTTGTGATCCAAGGAGTCGTTTTATTTGTGACTTTATTATATGTATTCGTTAATTTGATCGTCGATGTGCTGTATGGATTTGTTGATCCAAGGCTGCAGCCGGGACGGAAGTAGGAGGTGAGAGCATGTTTTTAACAAGAAAAAGTATGTCTGAAGCAGGTATAGCGATTGTTAAGGAACAAAAGCAACTTCGCAAGGAAAAATTACTCACGAATCCAGCTCTCATCATTGGACTGATTGGTTTTGCGGCCATTTTTGCAGCGGCGATGATTATTCCCATCATTAATACGACCGATCCTAATGCCATGGCAGTGACGGAACGTTTTAATGCTCCCAGCGCTGCTCATAGATTTGGTACGGATGAATTCGGTAGAGATATTTTGATCCGCTTAATGTATGGAGCCAGAGTTTCCCTGTGGGTAGGAGGTTCTGTAGCAGTATTTTCTTGTGTGATTGGCACGATTATTGGAATATATGCCAGCTACTTTAAGCTGTTGGATCATATTCTGATGAGAATTTGCGATGCGCTGATTGCGATTCCCGGGATTCTGTTGGCCATTTCTCTGATTACGACTTTCGGCACCTCAAGCTGGAATGTGGTCTGGGCACTGACCATCGTATATACACCAAGTGTCGCTCGTACCGTTCGAGCCAGCGCGCTGGTTATTAAAGAACAGCCCTATATAGAGGCCGCTAAGGTACAAGGCTTCAGCAATTTTAAAATTCTATGGAAACTAATTTTGCCAGGGGTTATTTCGCCGCTGACAGTTCAAGCTTCCTTCATTTTTGCTCAAGCGATCATTGCCGAAGCCTCACTAAGCTTCTTAGGGGCAGGTATACCAGCACCTGCGGCAAGCTGGGGCAATATGTTACAGGATAGCAAGCTGGTCTTCTCCAAAGCTCCTTGGACTATGATTGCTCCAGGATTGGCAGTCATCATTTGTGTGCTGAGCCTAAACCTTCTAGGTGATGGGATTAGAGATTACCTTGATCCAAGGGTAAAAGGAGGGAACAAAAAATAGTGAATAAGCCAGCTGATAAAGCAACTAAAATACTAGAAATCAAGCAACTCAAAGTAAAGTTCCCGATTCATAAAAAGTGGCTTCCAGCAGTAGATGAAGTGGATTTAACGATTCATGCTGGAGAGATTATTGGCATCGTTGGCGAATCAGGTTCAGGAAAAAGTGTGATGTCCCAATCGATTTTGCGGCTGAGAGATCATGATACAGCAGTACAATATGAAGGCGAGATTCTCTTTGAAGGCAATGATTTATTGCAGAACTCACTGTCTCAGCTTAGAGAGATTCGTGGAAACGACATCTCCATTATTTTTCAAGATCCATTGAACTCATTAAGTCCGGTGCATACGGTTGAAAAGCAGTTAAGTGAAGTGATTACGCTGCATAAGCAGGTATCCAAGGATGAAGCCAAAAAGCGCAGTATTGAAATGCTAAATTTAACTGGGATTCCTGATCCGGCAGCCTGTTTAAAAAAATATCCCTTTGAGTTGTCCGGCGGCATGCAGCAACGAGTAATGATTGCCATGGCCCTTGCCTGCGAACCAAAGTTGTTGATTGCAGACGAACCAACGACTGCCTTGGATGTAACGATCCAAGAACAAATTCTGCGGTTAATTAAAGAGTTGAACGAAAATCTGGGAATGTCGGTACTTTTTATTACCCACGATATGGGGGTTGTGTCCGAGCTCTGCCATCGGATTAAAGTAATGTATCTAGGGCAAATTGTCGAGGATGCCGCAACAGAAGAACTATTTGCAGAACCCTTGCATCCTTATACAGAGGGCCTAATTTCATGTATTCCTCATCTGGAAACAAAACGTGGAGAACCTCTTCCAACCATACCAGGAACGGTTCCGTCACTTTCAGAGATACCAAAAGGCTGTCACTTTTGTACCCGCTGCAAATATGCCGATGAACGTTGCTTCCAAGAACAACCGCCGATGATCGAAGCGCGGCCAGATCACTTTGTAAAGTGCTGGAGATATGACGAAGCTGCTAATGTAGGGGAGGGGTAGTGATGGATAATCATTTAGTAGAGATTAAAAACCTTCAAAAATCATTTCCTGTACGAAGACAAAAGGCTGCCCTTTTTGGTCCGAAAGAACAAATGCTGGCAGTGGATAACTTATCCTTCCACATAAAAGAAGGTGAAACCTACGGACTAGTAGGTGAATCAGGCTGCGGAAAAACAACGACCGGGCGAATGATTGTTGGGCTGGAAAAGCCCAGCAACGGTTCGATCATTTATGAAGGAAAAGACCTAGGCACACTTAATGACAAAGAATTTTTCCCATTGAGAAAAGATTTACAGATGGTCTTTCAGAATACCTTGTCAGCACTAAATCCAAGACAAAGAATCGGCAGTATTCTCGAGGATATTTTGAAAGTACATGGCGTATCGGATGCTGCTGAACGGCGAGATCAAGTGGTTGAAGTTTTGGAGAAAGTTGGTTTGTCTGAATATCATTATTTCAGATTCCCTCATGAATTATCCGGTGGACAAGTCCAACGATTGGGAATTGCCAGTGCCCTAGTGATCAAACCGCGATTGATTATCTGTGACGAACCAGTATCTGCGCTGGATGTTTCCATTCAGGCACAAATCTTAAATACTTTGATGGAATTACAGCAGGATCTAAACTTAAGCTTACTCTTTATTTCTCATGATATCGGAGTAATTCGCTATATCTCCGATCGAATCGGAGTAATGTATCTTGGGACTTTAGTAGAAGAAGCCGACACTGACGAACTCTTTAACAATCCTCTTCATCCTTATACCAAGGGGCTGTTTGCTTCTGTGCCAGATCCTTATATTCGAAAAGAGGAAACCCCTGACTTTAGTGGAGAACAGCCAGTTAGAACAAGTGATTTTAAGGGCTGTGCATTCTACAACAGATGTCCTTTTGCGATGGATAAATGTGTTGAGGAGGCACCGGAGTTTTTGGAGGTGTCTTCGGGACATAGGGTTGCTTGTTATTTGTATGAGGGTGAGTGAGGTATAGAAGTTTGATGTTTTGTTGAATGGTAGTTGAGTTAACTATAATGATGCTGTGAGATGTGAGAATTATGGAATCACTGCTTTAGCAGCAAACTAGATTAAACAAAAATACACTAATTTTCTACTGGAGACATTAACATGGTATAATACAAACGAAAAGAGGAGTTGCGACAACAACTCCTCGAGTGTAGACCCGTTTCAGAATGGTGGCTACAAATAATTTTATAGCTTGACCACCTAAAAACTCAGCGAAGAAGTGATTAGGTGGTTATTTTTTTTGGTTATGATTGTTTATCAGTAGTATCCATGTTGATAGCGTAATCATATGTTGCAACATTTGAGAGAAATGTGAATTGAGTAATGATATAATAATCATTGGACAGTAAAGGAATTATTTTAATGACGGTGGCTATCTTTTCGGAAGTGAGGTGGTTCGTATGAACATACTCCGAAAATCTGAAGAAAGGAGCAGCCTTTTGTCAGCATATGAGACAATTCAGGTCATTCTAGGCTTTGGTATGTTTACCATTGCCTTGGTTAGCTTGATTGTTAAGTTGCTAAACAACGACAAAAAATAGCCGTCACTTTAGCGGAGCCGACTATTTTTTGAATTTAAAGATTTAGTTTTCTGCCACCGTCTTTAACGGTGCTGTCTAAAGGGAGGTTGTTGACGCAACTTCCCTTTTCGTACTCATTATAGCATATATCCTCTATTTTTGGTGCTAAAAGTGTATCATGAAAATAAGACGTACAAACAGGGCAGTGGGAACAAGTGTAAATTCCACTACTTGTATAATGGTCAGGAAAAATTTTTCCAAGAGTTTAGGTATACTCTTCTGAGAATGCAATCACAATAAAATTTTATAGATGTTATGACTTAATGTATGTAGTTTTTTATAGTTCTAAGTTTATGATGAAAGAATAGCAATTAGGGAGAATGAATATGAAAAGATTTTTTATTTCTTTGCTACTTTTGATAGCTCTCACAGCTTGTAATAATCGTATTGATGACAGAGAAAACACAAACCTGGAAAGAGAATTTTCCAATTCTTCCAGTAACAAAACATTCATAAGCAGCAGTCAAAGTGATTCAGAAGATAATATTATTATCAACGCAAAACAAGAGCCTGATCAGATTGATCGGAGCACTATTGCTGCGAATGATTTTTGGGAGCATGTTTATCAGGACAACAGATTCTCGTGTCCTTTTGATGATTTCATTATTAATATTTATGAGAGGCAAGATACTACAGATGACTTTGCAACTTGGTATCGTAAAAATCCTGATGATACTTATGTTGACTTAGGTAATTTAAATTATCAAGTTCTTTCAACCCCTAGTTGGTTTGAATTATTTGAAGAAAGTAGTCGAGGAACAGAAACGTTCAACTCGTGGATACACAGAGTATATGACGTTCAATATTCGCAACTAAATTTTGAGGAATGGTATGAAGATAATCCGACACCTGAAAATATTTCGAGGTATCCATAGGTAGTTACTATTTGGTAAACGAACAGCATACATTTTAGTATGCTGTTTTATCTATAAGTAGTTATATTCAATATGGAAAAATATAAGCCAAAGAGAATGTACTGGTCAGGTATGTTTAATTTTCAACTTAAGTATGGTACTGGTGCTCGACATTATAATCAATTGAAATTACAGTAGCTCTAGCAATACAACAAATCCAGAAATCACGGGTTTTAAAAGCTTACTCTGGACTCTTAATTTTCGATAATTAATAAGAAGAAAAAACCAAGGAACCTAAAAAACTGATGATTATTGAAAGTAAGATAATTATATATGCATATTTTCTCAAATCTTACAAACGAATGTTTGCTCATTTAATGCTATAGTTTTAAGAGGGTTGCTTATAATACTCAATTACATCATTAACAATACTTTCAACTTGTTTTTCATATTCAGGAGAAGGTATCAGAGGAACTCCCATCATTAAAGGGTCATCTCCATAAGTTGATATACGCTTTTGATACTCTTCTATATCTGTAAAAGCCAATTTTGTATCTCCGTCATAATAGGAGAAATAAAAGGTAAATTGTTCATTTTTGTAGTCAGCAAAATCAACTTTATAATAGCTATCAGAAAGAACATTGATTGTTTGACCAGTTTTCTCTTTAAATGACTCCTCAAGAATTTGTCTAACGTCTTGTGACTCAATATTTTGAGCAGTTGGCACATAAAACCATTGGTTGGAAGAGGGTTTAAAAGTTTCCAGATCTCCATTATTGTAATTTATCAGATTAACACTAACACTGTTATTCATGTATGAAAAATAGTAGATTTCTTCTCGTCTAAAAGAAACGTAAGAAGCTAACCCTTTGGAATTTTCCAGCACATAAGCTTCACTATGGTCTTGTTTATCAAATTTATTAGTTTCTCTAATGTTGAAATATGGAGCAGTCTCAAGTAAATCTCTTTCTGTCTTTTTTTCAGAAATATCATTTGCTGCAATTGCAACACATAGTGTCATAATACCAACAAAAGATTTAGTAATAAAACTGATCATTGGTTCATTCAGTTTAAAAAAAGTATTTAGGCCAATATTCCACATCCTCTTAATCACTATTGAAAGAATTAAGATAAAGACTAGATAAAATACTAAAATAGAAACGACTTTCAAAGTACATCTCCCCCTTAACTATCTAAAGAAAATTTGCATTTTTACTTAAAACTAAGACCAGTATCATCACTGTAAATATTGTTCTTCTAAAAGCTCAGATTCTGAATCAAAGAATTTTTTATAATATAAATCAAAGACCTCAAGATTTCTGTCGTTAGATGTCTTTATCGAATATAGATTTATTGCTTTAGATAATGCATATGAAATTTCACGGTGTAAAGTGGCGTTAAAATTATTTCTAGAAATATTTGGAATAATTATGTCGTTGTAGCTATTAATAGCGATGTCTTCAATGTCAATCCCAAAGATAACTGGAAAAAGTTTAAAGCCAAAATTTTTTATTAAGATATTTTTTACATAAAATCGCAAGTCTTTATTACGGAATATTTTAGGGAATTGATAGCTTACCATATCTTCATAATTATCAGATTCATTAATAAACCGTATGAATCGTCCATCCTCAGAATAAACAACATTATATTTTCTTTTTGATATCGTAATTGAGTCACTATATTCACTGGAAATACCACAAATGTTTTGTATATCGATATATGATATATGTTGATATAGTTCTGTTGATTCAAGGATATATTCATCCATATCTTCAACCAAGGGATTAATATCAAAGCGATCTGGATGATAAAATATTTTAATTGTTTCATGTTCTACATGAGTAAGAGCGTTCTCAAAATCATCGTCAGAATATATTAAAGCTTCTTCCATATTGGTGCCTGTGATAAGAGGTACCTCGATAAAATTTATTGTTCCATTTTCAAGAATATCCAATGCACTTGTATTTTCATCGACTACACTTAGATGAATGTCGCCATTTATGTCATTTTTTACCACATAGCAAGTTTCATCGTGAAGTTCTTTTAGTGAAGTGAATACTTTGGGTGCAGATGATTTAAACTTAACATGTAGAGAAATATCAGTAAGATAGTTACTTAGATTTGAATAGCTACTTAATTTAGTCTTATCAGAGGCTTTAATCATTTCTGGACATTCTATTTCAAAAATGCGATGTTCCTTCCCATCAAGGACATTACAAATTATTATGATGTTAGTTCTTAAAAAGTTTTCTGTTATAAAATCTTCAAGTGACTTTAGAGTAGGGAAGACAGTCTTGACTTGATCTAAGTCTAAGATTATTTCTGTTCCGTGATTCTTTGGAGACTCCGTTCTAGTTAACTCAATATATTCACTATTTCTATTGAGGGATATTTCAATAGTTTGGTTTTTATAGATATAGTTACTTATGATTTTGACGTTTTCAGAGAGCATGAAACATGCTAAGAAACCAATGCCATAATTACCAATGGGTTTTACACCAGTATCTGAGTAAAAAAAATCATCAGATTTATAATACGATACACCTATGTTTAAGAAATAGTTTTTAATTATATCCTCACTCATTCCGGAACCATTATCACGAAGAGTAAACTTTTGTATATCTTCATCCCAAAAAATGGTGATCTTTGGCTGATAATCATCGTAAGAATTTCCATTATAATAAGATTCAGCAACTCTACAGGCATCAAACGAATTTTGTAATAATTCTCTAATGCCATACTCTTTACTTCCGTATATGTTCTCGCCCATAAGCAGTTCAGTCACAGCTTTATAATCTAATTTGAGTTTGAAATCAGCTACATTGAAGCCATCAGTTTTTATCGCATTTCTTATTCTTTGATCAAAATTCAATTGGTACTTTTCTTCTGCAAACATCCTCGAACAAAATTCAATCGAAAGCTCTAGCTGCTCTTCTACATAATTAATGTAGGAGAGTATTTGCCTGTATAAGTCGGCGTCATCAGTATGACCGTCAAAAAAAATGCGATATTTATTTGTTCGAGTATTCAGCTCAACTTTTTTATGATTGGTAATTATATGATGTTTGCGCCATTCAGTAATGCTTCTTCTAGGAAGATTCAATAAATTCTGAATAATAACAGGTGCTCTCCTATCGTCTATATCCAGTAAATCAGCTAACCTTAAAATTGTGGCAATGTATTGACCATTTATTATTTCTTTCCCTATCATCTGTCTATTTGTCAACTTATCTTTGATCCACTCAAGACTTTCATTGTGCGCTTCATTAATAAGACTTAATAGGTCTAAAAAGTTATGTTCTGTATGGTGAACAGAGAAAATCTTCTTATTTTCTTTACTTAAATGTTCAGTTATTATGTCTCTTGAACGTTTTGCGTGCTCAGGCCTTAAACACTCTTCCAGTGCAGAACCTTCGTCTTGTAGTCTTTCCAAAACCTTATCAAATTTTCTAGTACCAATGATCAACTCGCCATTTTTTATAGAAGCAATTTCTTCATCGCTTGCAAACATCCCAAGATCATGAGTCAAAGCAGAAGCTATTAACAATGTTAGTTCTAAATCACTTAGCTCTGAATACTTATCTACCAATGAATCCATTATTTCTAATACATTTTCAGAGTGGGTTATGTCATGCAATGTGTAATTTGGAAAAATATTTTGGAGCCTCCCTAACAAATTACTACTCATGTCATATATCATTTTAATATTTTCAATGTAGAATTTTGATGAGTCTGTATTTCTTTTTTCTAATTCATTGTATATTTCTGACTTATTTAGAGTCATTGGCTCACCTCGAATATTATTTTGTAGTACATGCTTAAAAAATTGGCTTTATGTCAAATACTTAAACAACTTCGTATCCACAGCCTCCGCCAATCGCAAATC
The DNA here is from genome assembly GCF_050498925.1 of Enterococcus sp. AZ163. NCBI lineage: Bacteria > Bacillati > Bacillota > Bacilli > Lactobacillales > Enterococcaceae > Enterococcus > Enterococcus sp. AZ163. Next base: position 574,478 of record NZ_JBIPAO010000001.1, on the reverse strand, counting down.
CATCTCCACAACGTTCTGCGCTTTACCTTCTTGAGTAGGCTTGGAAAGCTGCTTAATCGTATCCTGAATAGGGGATGCTTCACCAAGATAATAAAATTCCTTGCCCTCATCATCGGACTTTTTCACAAATAGGTGGATGGTCCAACTTTTAGCATCCTGCAGGGCTTTTACTTCAGGAGAAGCCAATGTTCTAGGTGATTTGGTGAACCAGCGCATAGTGGCTTCATCAATCAGTTCATCCTCATAAGCCATCTGGGCGCCTTTAAAATCTTCACCTTTTTGTAAGGTGATAAAGATGATGAATTTCCCATCCTTATAAGTATAGCCACCAATATTTTGATCCACCATCTGCTCATGCCAGTTCAACATCCTAAGCACATCACGGCGACGATACTTCGCATAGCGAGTCAGAGCTTGATCAGTTGCGAAATCCTCCGATTTATAGAAACTAGCTGTGAGTAAGTCTTCCAGAAGTTTTCTAAAGTAGTCTTTTTGTAGGGCCTGTTGAAAAGCTGGGGATAACTGAATCAGTTGCGAATTATCCACAGAAATAAGTTCAGCACCACTATAAGTTTTCTTTTGTCCACCTGTGTAAAACTCTAGAGAAAGAGTTCTTAGGACAGATTGGATTGTCTCATCATCATCAGGCAGTTGACTTTTTGTGAATGTGTCCTTAACTTCTTTAAAAGTTAATCCACATTTTTCTTTAAGTAGCTTAGAAAGTAGGATAATTTCATGCTGACGAATGCCAGGTAGAATCTCTCTAGATAGGAACATTAAAAATTTATTCTCTTGCTCTGCTAACGTATCTTCATTGTCTTTGACCTTAGCTAAAAATGTATAATATGAATCAAACTTGTTCGCAATCAACATTGGATCAAGTACCTGCTGCTGCATGAAGTCAGTTAGGTAAGGGATTCGATTCAAACGATTCTTGAAGGAGGAGTAGATTTGTTTCAGTTCTTTCATTGAATCCAGCGCTGCATCATCAATTGATTTGAAGATTCGTTCCTTCGCCACTTCTTCAAAGTTAATCGTCGAAAGTCCACTGATATAATTAGTATCAAAGGTATCTTTTCGAAGGTTGTCCTTATTCCGAGTGATGTCCCCAGAAAGAGCCATCGGAATCATATAGTTATTCTTATAGTTCCCGATAAAATCAATGATTGTCACAAATTCCTTGGAATCATCCTTTCGCAAACCACGCCCCAACTGCTGAACGAAAATAATACTAGATTGAGTATTCCGTAGCATTACCACCTGATTAATTTTTGGAATATCGATTCCTTCGTTAAAAATATCTACAGTGAAAATGTAATTGAGTTCACCAGATTCCAACCGTTCAATCTGAGCTTCCCGTTCATCAATCGAGTGTTCACCGGTTAGATAGGTACTAGGAATTTCACGCTGATTGAAGCGTTCGGATAATTCCCGAGCTTCTTCCTTACGACTGCAGAACACTAGTCCCTTAGGATCATTTCCCGAACAGCCGTAGTAATGAATCTTTTCAATCAAAAATTTCACCCGATCATCCATGGTTAAATACTTCAAATCAGTTGTTTCTGAGATAACTACATCTTCTTTCTCAAAATCAGTGACACCGAAATAATGGAAAGGGCATAGCAGATCCTCTTCCAAAGCTTCCTGCAGACGAATTTCATAAGCAATATTGTAGTCAAACAACTCGAAAATATTGAAATTATCTGTCCGTTCAGGAGTGGCAGTCATTCCTAATAAGAACTTAGGTGTAAAATAATTCAGTGTTTGCAGGTAGGATTGAGCCCCAGCCTTGTGGACCTCATCGATCAAAATGTAGTCAAAATAATCCTGCTCAAATAATTCCTGATAAGCCGGTTTAGAAATAGTTTGAATGGTCGCAAACAAATACTTCGCATCCGTATCCTTTTGACTACCAGAGAGAATCCCGAATTGGTCGGAAGGCTCTCCCAGGACTTTTTCAAAGGATTCTTTGGTTTTATTCAAAATCTGCTCGCGATGGACAATGAATAGCATTCGCTTTGGTTGTACATTTGCTACATCGAAAGCCGCTAAATAAGTTTTCCCGGTGCCTGTAGCAGAAATGACTAATCCTTTCTTTGCTCCGGTTTCTCGTAGTTCCTTTAAGTTTTTCAACGCCACTTTTTGCATTCGATTAGCCATAACATATTGAGAAGCAACCTCAGCTACATTAACAGCATTCGCCAATTTCTGATTGTTTACAACTGGTTCATAATTTGCTCTATACTCAGTTACCCATTCTGGTGTTAAAGCTTCCGCCTGCTCCCACTCAGAGGTCAAATGATTTTGAATTTGATGAATTACTTCACCATGCTCATAGGAAGTCAATCGAATATTCCACTCGTAATTCAGTTTCAACGCACTCATAGTTAAATTCGAGCTGCCGATAATAAACGAATGATAATCCTTCTGAGAGAACAGATATCCTTTGGAATGGAAGCCGGATTTAGCTGAAATACGAACTTCCAGATTAGGAATAGCCAAAAGAGCTTTAAACATATCCGGATGATTAAAACCCAGATAAGTCGAGGTCAACAAACGACCAGAAATCCCACGATCAGCCAGATCAGAAAGATGAGACTTCAACGCATTCAATCCATCTTGTGTCACAAACGCTACCGAGAAGAAAAAGTCCTCACAGGTATCAATCTCTTCCTGCAACACATTTAGCAAAAACTCTTTTTCTTTTGGACGATTAATAATCAGTTTTGGATCATAGTGAGAGCCTTCAATCTCTTTGTTCATAAAGGCCTTTTTAAGGGACTGCTCTAAAACATCCATGGGAAACTCCTCTATAATTTATTAGTTTTTAACTTCTCAACGGTTGGAATATCGGCCGGAGCCCATTCCAATGAATCCAATGCTTCAACTGGTAACCACTTGATAGCTACATGCTCAGTTAGTTTCGGCTGACCTTCCTGAAGGTGGCAGATGAAGGTCGTTAGATGAACAATACCAAAATCATATTCGTATTTAGTTGACTCAAACATCTTATCCTCAACTGTAACAGTGATCAATAACTCTTCTCTTAATTCTCGTTTTAGTGCTTCGATCGGTGTTTCGTCCGCTTCAACCTTACCTCCAGGGAACTCCCAGAAATTAGCCAAAGACTTTTCCGACCCACGTTGGGCACATAATATTTTTCCATTGTCGACGATGATTGCGCCGACTACTTCAATTGTTTTTTTCATGATGAACTTCTTTCTATAATTAGTATATATAGTCAATTATAGAGGATTTTTGGAGAGATTGCAGCAAGGTGGAGATTATGATGGTTTCAGGGTCGTTTGTGATGGATTGCTCATTATTATTATATTAGATAAGTATAATGAATTGAGGTGTATTTTTTTATATTGATTAAAAACTTCATGTGTCGTTAAATTTTATGATCGGATTTTTTTGTTTTTAGTATAATAATGAACTGCTGCAAAACCCCAAAAATAGAGTTTAGGATATCCATCTAGTCGAATTTGTACTAAGTCTATCATTACTAATTTAATTTTTTGAAGAAGAGACAAACATTTTTAAATTAGTATTTGCTAGAGGCCATGACTTGGTTAACGCAAGTACAAAAGAGACTGATAAAAAATCTGAGTTTTTTTGTGAAATAACTAGCTTACGGTGATTCATCGGTGAGGGAAATTGAGAGTATTCAAAACAATTATTATATATTGTAGAAAGAAGGAGAAAAATGTATCTAAAAAGTTTATCTGTTAGAAATTACAGGAAATTTGGTGACACCTTACAAAGAATTGAATTTGCCCATGATGCTTGGGAGAATGAAACAACTGCAGAGGGAAATGAAAGTCTCGAACAAGAGATGATCACAGAAAAATATATATCAAAAAGTTCTACATTAATGGTTGGTAAAAATAATTCTGGTAAAACGACAGTTCTATCCTTAATGAAGTGTCTAAAGGATAAAAAATGTGGCTCATTAGATGTTTTCAAATGTACAGATTTTAATTTGAATTATTTACGTAGATGGTACCGTGATAATATTTTTCTAAAGAGTTCAGATACCATTAAGAATATTGCCTCTGAAGAATTACCAATTTTGGAGTTCAATTTAGAAATAGGTATTGATAACAAAGATGATGTAATTGGAAAATTCGAAGATATATTGATTTTGAGAGATATTAATGAAAAGGCTTTAGAAGAAAACATACAAAAAGAGAAATGTGATGTGGCAGATGTAAATATAGGTATAAGATACGAAGTCAATAATAAGACCAAATTTTTAGAATCTCTATCGAAATTGAACAAGGATAAGACAATAAAATTGTCACAACTAGAATTATCTGAAACGGAAATCAAAGAAATCTTTCCGGCAGTGTTAGTTGAGGCTGATACGGTATCTTTAAATAAATTGAGAGAATTGAAAGATAGTCACACTTCAGTCAAACAGTTCATTGAATATTACGATGAACAACGTTTTAGAAATTATCTGCAGCATTTTTGTGGAAAATATTACATTTTGAATTTTTATCCCGATGGAAATAGTGAACCAGCTAAAGATTTTTCATTATCCTCATTACTAAAAGTTAAAACGATTGATGCTAACACTGTTAAAGACGGAAAAACGTTATCAAATGCATATAATAAAATTGTTACAGCATACATCAAAAATCATAAAACCGAGGATATAGACGATTTTATCGATAAGTTGAATTACCAAGTAAAGAATACTGTGGACGAAAAGATAACAAAAATTTTACAAGATGCTATTACAAGCATTGAATCAGCTAAAAACTTGAAGATGAATTTGAAGCCGGACATTAACTTACAAACTATATTTAATCACAGTATTATTTATGAATACCAAGAAGATGGTAATTATATTCCAGAAAACCAATTTGGATTGGGCTACACTAACTTGATGGTTATAATTTCGGAAATTGTCGATTATATAGAATTGTATGGTAAAGAAGATATCAATGGTGCAATTAATATTTTATGTATCGAAGAACCTGAGTCATTTATGCATCCTCAAATGCAAGAATTATTTATTAAAAATATTTCCAAAGCGATAGCTAAACTTTTAGGGAATAAAGGTGAAGATAAATTAGATATATTCCAAATAATCATTACTACGCACTCATCAGCTATCTTGAATAGTAAAATTCACTCTGGAAACACTTTAGATAATATTGTTTATTTGGGCTATGATGAGAACAATGCAATTGTCACGCACAATATTAAAGATAAGGAATTAATATCAAAGGGGAAGATGTCCTCAGGAGTTTTTGAATATATAAAAAAATATCTAAGACTAGAAGCTACTGATATTTTCTTTGCAGATGCAGTAGTGTTAGTTGAAGGTGTGTCTGAAGAAACTTATATAAGGTACCTCGTAGATAATGATGAGATCTTAAATAAAGAGCATATAAAGATTTATAGAATTGATGGAGCATACGCACATCAGTTTACCTCTTTATTGGATTTACTCAAAATAAAAACAATTATTTTCACAGATCTGGATTTAAAGAGAAGCGCTGAAGAAAAGATCGTTAAAATTAGTGATGATGACGAGAATGATACACTACCTAAGCCAATAAGTGACTTAAGTGAAAGAGGACTCTCTGAGAGGTACATTACTACAAATGGCTCTCTACGGACATTCATATCTGAAAAGACAGATTTAAATAATGAAAAAGATAAGATGAAGAAAATGAATCAATTTATTGTAGATAATATTGACGAGAATGAATTTCTAGAAATAGATTACAAAGGTATCTCATTATTTACACAAGGAAAAATAAATGGAAATTTTGCAACAAGCTTTGAGGAAGCTGTTGTATTAACAAATTGTGTGGATAACAATGGTGATTATCAAAATAAAAAATCATTAATCGATCTTTTAAAACACGTTCATCCGAGAACGAGATATTTCAATAACATTGATGAGAACTCCGATATAGCAAAAAATTCATATATGTACCAAATCAAATTATCAGATGAAAAATCTAAGTTTTCAACAGGACTAATTTTTCTTAGTATAAAAGACTCTGACTCTGACTCTGACTCTGACTCTGACTCTGATTTTGATTTTGAAATTAAAACCCCTGATTATATTGAGAAGGGTCTCCAAAAACTTAGAGATAACTTTTCGGAGGTGACTAATGGACAAGAAAATTAATGAGGAATTTAAGCAGCAAGAAATAGAAATACAAAACCAAATAAACGAATGTATAGAGAACTTCAAGAATTTCTATTTTGATGCTGGAGCTGGAGCTGGTAAGACCTATGCATTACAGAAGTCAATTGAATACATTTTGGAGAATAAAACTGAAATATTAGTAAATGTGAGCCAAAAAATTCTATGTATAACTTATACAAATGCTGCCAAAAATGAAATTTTGGATAGAATAGGGAATAATACGCTTGTAGCAGTGTCAACTATCCATGATTTTTTATGGAGTTTTATTGGTCATCAACAACCTTTATTAATCAAAGAACATAAAAAGAAAATTGAGCAAGAAATAAAAAAAATAGAATCTGATTTATCAGATATTTCTTTCTACAATCAACTTGAAGATCAAGAGGATTTTATTCGAAAAGTTTCAAAACCAGAATTTCTCGATGTATTTTACAAGTATTATAGTGAATCTGCTAGCAACTTTAAAAAAGAAATAGAGAAAACCGGAATGATCAACGAACATGAAACAGCAAAGATACTTCGTAATGTCGCCAACTTTAAGAAAGTTGTAACATCATTAGTTAATTGGGAGGAACTTCAAATCGCATTAGCTAAGATATCTGCGAAAGAAAAGATTAAGATTCGCTATAAGCCAACTCGTAATAGAGATAAACTTAGTCGATTTGTAATTAGTCATGATACATTACTAGATTATGCTTTCTCTATTATTACGAACAACATTCTACTCAAAAGACTATTTTCGGATAAATATCCCTATGTTTTAGTTGATGAATATCAAGATACTCATAAAGAAGTGATAGATATCTTCGATGATATTTTGAATTATTCAGAAGCAAGGCATAAAAACTTTTTAATAGGATATTTTGGGGATCACATGCAAAATATTTATAGTAGCGGGATAGGAAAACTAGATGATAATGAAGATTTTGTTCCAATAAGAAAGATATACAATCGGAGGTCCGCTTCACAAATTGTTGAGCTCATTGAAAAAGTTCGAAATGATGATTTTGGTCAAGTTAGTATTTATAAAAATTTTGACGATGGTCATTATCAGTTTTATCATTGTAAATCTGAATTAGACCTTTCTAATTTTGTAGTAAAGGAAAAGATAAATAATAACTGCGCATGTCTACTTTTAAAAAATGAAGCCATTGCTAAGGAAAGAAAGTTCAGCAATTTGTGGAACACGATTAGAACTTTCCCGAGGTTTAACGGAGGCAACTATGATAATATTAGCTCAGAATTTTTAACAAGTAATCTGCAAAATATGGGCTGGTTTTTAAGGGAAATCTATACTTTTATCGACTTTATAATGAAAGTAAAAAATGACCAATCTACTGTGAGGATGATCACAAATTTCATAGATAATTCCCAAACAATAACTTATGGTGTTTTTAGTCAGTTAATTACTAAAGTCAAATCAATCAACTCTTTAAAACTAGGTGACTATATTGAAGAGTTTTGCAAAATCAAGATTTGCCGAAAGGAAAACATAGATAACCCACTGGTGATTGATTCTATTTTGAAAAATGTTTTCTCAACTGATATTACAGGTGATTACATGCAACAAATAAAGAATCAGGCTTATGACTACTTTCATTTTACCTCAACTAGTAATGCAGATGCAGATGTAGATGAAGAAAATGAACCTGAAAAAGATATAGATAGTATGGCATCTTTTTTTGAATTGGACATTGAAGAATTTTTCTGCTGGTACAAATATATTCAAGATGATGGAAAAGAACGTGGTACAAACTATTATACGCTGCATAGTTCAAAAGGATTAGAATTTGATAATGTAGTAGTGGTTATTGAAAACCAATTTGCTAAAAAAAGTGACTATTTTCAATATTTTTTCAATAATTACGGAACCTCAGTTTTAACAGGTGATGAGCTGAAAAGGTTTAACGATGTTAGAAATCTATTTTACGTTGCTTGCTCAAGGGCACGAAAAAAATTATATGTCATTTATTTGTCTGGTGAATTAGGGGAGAAAGAGCGTAACAGTCTAGAGAGTATTTTTGGAGAAATATTTCTTATTGATGAGAAAATATTGTCTGAAAACTAAATTAATAAGTCACTATAGAAGGATTCAGGATACTATATCCTTCTATTCGTTTACTTTGGTATCTGTATAATGTTGGAGCTTTGTAAAGACTATTTTCTTAAAAGGGGAATGCTTTGAAACAAAGTTCAAAAAATGTTGAACGGTCAGTTATGGAACCATCATTTTGATATAATCAGTGCAATGTTTTTAAAGCTATCATAACGAAAATTGTGACCGACTGTTGGTACTTACTACTTACTCGGCAAATGATAAAGATGTTCGTGACGAACTGCATTCTTCGGCGATTCAATACATGATCGGAGACGGTCCTATTACAAATATTGGAACTATCATCGAAAGCAAGGATTACGAATGTTACAAAGCAGTTCATCCTGCAGTTAAGCCGTTCAAATATGCCCAAGCGAAGAAGCGTGAATGGCGAAAGATATTAGGTGATAAAGTAGTTCCGTTGGAGGATGAGTTAAGATAAAAATTTTAAGAGTTATACCGTCAAGGCCAAATCGAAATAAGATTTGGTCTTTTATTTTGGTATGATAATGATCAAATATGTACCGTTTATGAATAATATTTATTTTTATAGGTAGAATCCAGTTATAATGATAGTTATGGCAATTTGCAATTACGTTAGAATTCTTATAGAGATTCCTATTCCGATAGGGCTGATAGGTTTCCGTAATTAATTGTGAGGGTTTAAACAAAAAAGGTGAAGATGTAAATATTTGAGTTTCTGTCGTTTTTAAACGTAAATTTAGGATAAAGGGTGTTGGTATGGAAAATCTGAGGGCATTTAGAGAATATTATATAAGTGTAGCACATGAAGTAGGTGAGATGAGTACTTATGAAGCTGAAAATGATAAGAAGTATTTTCATGAGAATATTTGTAAAGAAATTGATTTTTTTGATGAAACAAGTGCACTGTTTGCCTATTTAAATAGACATAATTTAGATAGAGATGGTTTGGAATCTCTATGTTTTCCATTTGGAATAAATAGTAGTCAATTCAAAGCAGTTGAACAAACATTTTTGAAGCAAGTTACCTTGATCCAAGGTCCTCCAGGAACAGGAAAAACTCAGACGATTTTGAATATTATTGCAAATGCTGTAATCCACAATAAGAGTGTAGCAGTCGTCTCTCCGAACAATTCTGCTACAGATAATGTTTTCGAAAAACTTGAAGAGTATAATTTTTCATTCATAGCTGCAAATGTAGGCAATGTAAACAAAAGGAATTCCTTTTTTGATAATGTACCTGCCATTCCAGAAGTAATTTCAAGTTGGAGCCTTGATAGGGAAGAACTTCTGTCTAAGAAAACAAAATTGGATGAAAAGGTTCGAACGTTGAAAGAGTATCTAGATGTAAGAAATGAGCTAAGTGTTTTAAAGCATCAACTAAGAGAATGGGAACAAGAGAAAAAATACTTTGACCAATATTTTAATAAAGAACTAAAAGGTAAGTTACTTGAGGAGGTTAATTTAAAAAGGATCAATCTAATAAAATTTGATGAACATAGACAAATAAAACTAATTACTGATTTGACGATGAATGAGCTTAACAATCCTTCTATTGGAAAAAAGATAGAAACCTTTTTTAAATATGGAATCTATAATTTTAAGATGTTCAAATCTGAGGAAAAAATCCAAGCTTTGATTGATAAGCTTGAGGATAACTATTACGAAACGAAAATTAGAGTAATAAGTTTGGAAATAATTAAGAAAGAGAAAATACTAGAATCTGGGAACTATAAACAATTAATGGAAGATGTTGAAAAGTTATCAATAGAAGTTTTTCAAGCAGTTTTAGCACAAAGATATACTTTTGAAGGTGAAAGGGCCACTAAAAAAAAGCTATTTCATGATCATAAATCATTTGTAGGTGATTTCCCGGTTACTTTAAGTACAAATGATGCAATTTGTACAAACATTCAGAAAGGAGAAAAGTTTGATTATGTGATAATGGATGAAGCATCAATGGGGGGAATTATGCCTAGTATTTTTCCGTTAAGCGTGGCAAAAAATATTGTCATAGTGGGAGATGCTAAGCAATTACCTAATATTGTTGGCATAAAAAGAGAAGATGTAAAAATAGAGGTTGCAAATAATGACTATGATTATTTCGAACACAGTATTTTATCCTCGATGGAAAAGGTATTTAAAGAAGATCTACCTTCCACCTTACTTAGAGAACATTATCGGTGTAATCCTATGATAATAAATTTTTGTAATAAAGAGTTTTATAATGAGGAATTGATAATCATGAAAGAAGCAAGAAATGAAAAATCACTTGTCTTACTTGAAACTTCATACGGGAATCATATGAAGTTTGATTATGATAATAGGGTTTTCAATCAAAGAGAGATTGACTCCATCTTATCTGAAGAATTCAAAAACAATTGTCCTATGATTACGAAAATGAAAAAAACAGCGATAATTACTCCTTTTAGAAGACAAGTAGAAAAAACTCGAAACACAATAAATAAACGAAACAATACTACTAATGCTGATGTGCAAACTGTTCATAAGTATCAGGGACGGTCTTGTGATGCGGTCATCTTTTCAACTGTTTTGGACAATAAGGGGAGTAAAAGAAATTTTGAGTTTGTAGAAAATGAGAATCTCGTCAATGTTGCTGTTTCAAGAGCTAAAGAGTTATTTGTTTTAAACAGTTCTGTTGAAAAATTCAATAAGAGAAATAATTGTATTGCCAGTCTGATTCGCTATATTAGATATTACGGTGATTATTCTCTTGAGTATAAAAGTGGCGTACGCTCTATTTTTGATTTACTAACTAAAGACTTTCAAGAAGAGCTAGAATCTAGAAGGAAAAAATATGAAGTTAATCATTCAAAGTTTGATTCGGAAAATCTTATGATGGATTTAATAGTGAATACCTTAAAAGAAGAAAAATATCATTCGATAGCATGTGCTACGGAATATTCAATAAAAAAATTAGGTAAGGATTTTAGTGTTTTAAATCAAGAAGAAAATCAATACGTCAAAAATGGCGCGAGATTAGATTTTTTATTTTATTTCAAAAGTGGCAATGAACCGATAGGAGCAATAGAAGTTGACGGACATACTTATCACTCAAGACCAATACAACAAAAAAAAGATATGCTGAAGGATGAAATTTTATCGAAAATAGGTATCCCTTTAGAACGCTTTTCTACAACAGAGAGTGAAGAGGAGAAAAAGTTACGTCAATTTTTAGATAGGCTTATTTATTCAATAGTGTAACCAGTTGAACAACCGATGCACGGTAACGCGCGATATTTAAAATTAAAGTTTGCCTTTCAAAAGACGAAAGATTGGCTTCTCAGTGCTGTATACATTGAGCATAACCTAAGCTACTTGAGTTTGAAATAGTCGTTAACGATTTCTTTTCGGGTGAGAAGAAATCGTTTTTTATTGTATAAATACAGATAAACAGAGAGTGTAAATATTGCCTGAAATATCCCTCTGCTTTCTTGAAGCTATATGTTATCTTCAGCTTCTTTCAAAAGTTCCTCCACAATAGTATTTTCCTTCAACTCAATCCCTGCCGTAGTATATCTCGCCTTTATGTCCTGCTTATCCCATTTTTTTGGCATTGATGTTTTTGATAATTTACTATCTTCCTCTATGGTAATGCATGCTACATAGTAATACTTTTCTAATAAATCCTTAACATGTTTTTTAGTGAGTGTTCCTTTCGCAGCTTTAGCTTTCAGAGGTTTTAGAATGTATTCATTCTTTGGTACCATGTGCTCATATCTAAAAGGTGTTTTTGAGTTGATTCGATGATTTACACCAAATTGATCAATAAGATCTCTGGCCGCGTCACTAATATAATCAGCGGTCATTCTGTGATCAAAACCATTGTGTGGTAGTTTTTTCAATTTTTTTAAATTGTCCTTACAATTTTTCGTTACCTTTCTAAACCCAATATGACTAATGAATTCGTGATCCTTATGAGACTTTAGCCAAATATCAGCGCAATCCTTGCTCTCTCTTTTTTTAATGCAGTCATAAGTTCTATATCTGGATACAAGTTCATAGTATAGCAGTGTCGACATTTCTTCTAAATCAATACTTCTCATATAAATACTCCTTTAATTTAGTAGCCTCGAAATTCTAATCATTCATTGATACATGCACCACAAGTAAATTGCGTTACAATAATTATTCGAATGAATTCTTAAGGTACACTTAGGCTTACAATTCTACATGCAAAAAAGATAATTCAAGCTTAATTTGGTAAAGGTTAACGGGCTATTCATTAAGAATCCAATTTTAAATATTTTTCTTTTATATAAGCAGCTCTTTTTTCAATATCAGGATAAATATTTCCTTGATTGATTCCAAACTCGTCTAGCTGGTTTCGAATATGTTCTTTATTGGAATAAGGAATTATGAACTGAACCGGTTGTTTTTCGGTTTTAAATCCAAATTTTTGATCCAATCGACGTTCATATCTATCATGCTCATTTTCAATTTCTGATTTAAAAGCTTCGGAAGATGTAAAACCATAGCTAATGAAAGCACCTGACTGATTCATTATCCGATCGTTATTTTTTAAAGGGAGACATATCATGAATTCAAATAGATCACTTGGGTCCAATACATTTGAAAAATAGAGTCCCGATTTTCTTGCTTCATGGATAAGTTTCTTTACGTGGTCGGACTGGTTAAATTCAATAATCCTCTCGTACTTAGGTTTTTTATCTTTGAATTTCTTTGCTAAAGCATAAATTTCTGATTTTAAATCATAGGGTAGAAATGCTAAGGAATTTTGAATTTCAACTGTATCGCTTGAAAAATTTTTAATTGCTTTTTTGTGGGCAGAAAAAACGATGATTTCTCCGTCCTTATTCACTGAATTTGGATCTGTGTTGTTAGTAGCAAAAAACAATGCTGATAGTGGGTTTGATGAAATGTCTAACAATCTTGTTGGTAAGCTAAAATGTTGCATCTCTGTCAATATTTCTAAGTGTTTCTTCGAATGGCTGAAATTTTTTGGACTTATAGTCTGCAATTCGTAATATAATTGATCCTCATTTATATAATATTCTTTAGTTCTCATTATTGACGGAACTGACCTGTAATCGGCATCCTCATGTCCTCTAAAATAATAGCTTCTATCATTTTGATCATCAAGCTTTGTTAATGAATTTTTACTTAGAGATTCTATTGCTTTTTCTATCGAATCAATTATTTGGACATTATTTTTTTTTGATATTAAGTATTTATCCTCTCGTCGAAAATCCCTATTATCGATTTCTTCTTGTAAAGAAGGGTCGGTTTTGTAGAGAATATTTAACATATCACTAATCGTGGATTTCTCTTTTTTTAGTTGTTTGGACTGGGTTATAAACTCTTTTCTAAGATGATCAATAATTGTTGGGTTTATGTTACCATTATCAGGAATTGCTTTACTTGCTTCATATTCATAATACAGTTTCTCAATATCTATAAGTTGGTCCAATTTACGAACACTAGATCTTTGTGTTTTCACTTGATTCTCTCCTTTATTACACGAAACATCAACAAATGTATTTGCGATCATTTTACATATGTTATTCAGACCAAACTTGTACTGCTGAGTATTTTATTAAAATTTTGCTGCTATAAAATACTAACCAACGAAGAGACAGAATTCCAATATTAACGCATGACTCCTAAAAGCATATTTTGTAATCTTATTACACTATACTTTATTTAAGTTCTTAAACACAATACCCTTGGTTTATTTTTATGCTCTAAAATATTTACTTTAAGCAGTATTATATAAAATTATGAAACAGTATGCTTCATAAAATGTAAATCCCCATAGTGATTAATAATGAATTTGAGCTATCATATTGCTTCTAAAAACAAGTTCAAATCTAAAACAATGGAATGTAAATGAGAAACTCCTAGGTTGATTGCGCCTTCGGTTTTTTATCCCAATCTAAAACAATGGAATACAAACCAGCATTATTCGAATCACACGATCGTTACCTCAATCCAAACTAACCACACCACTAAAAAATCCATCCACATCAAAAACACACGCCTCAGAATCCCCACTCTGAAGCGTGTGTCTCTTATCCTATTCCCCTACATACCCCGTCAACAAATCAACATACAAATCAATAAACTTCAGATACACATCTTTATTCACATATTCATCTACCTGATGGGCCATCTTGGTTTCACCAGGACCGAACATGATGAATGGGAAGTTCGCTGACTTGTCTCTTAAAAAGTTTGAGGCATCAGTTACACCGGGTGAAGCGGCGGTTTGGATTTCTTGGTTCAAGTGTTCTTGGCCTAGTTTGGCTGCGAGTGCTGATAATTTTGATTCTTTTGCGGCTAAGACACTAGGCAAGGACATGTAGATGTCCAAAGTTAACTTGGCTCCGGTTTTGTTTTGGTCTGCCACGAGCTTTTCAAGGTCTTTGGCTACTTCGTCGTTATCGAATTCTGGAATGGTGCGGATGTTCATTTCCAGCACGGCTTCTTCGGGAATCGAATTGACTTGATTACCGCCTTGGAAGATGGTGGTGTTCATGACTAAATCGCCCATAATGGCATTGGTTCTATCGGTAGTGCGGAAGAAGTTGTTGGCTTCGTGAACGAATTCGATCAATGGATCAATGGCGTTGTAACCAAGCTGAGGCATTGAGCTGTGGGCAGCTTTGCCTTTTGATTGAATGCGTGCGTCCATTGAGCCTTTGTGAGAATAGATAATCGTGTCTTGGGATGGTTCTGCAATTACTAAGGCATCAACGTCTTTCATAAAACCATCTTTGTAGAAGTGGTAAGCACCTTGGCCGCCGACTTCTTCACCAGTTGTTGCCATCAGGCGAATGGTGCCTTTTTTCAACAGCTTTTGTTCATGAATTTCGATCATAGCAATAACTAAAGCGGCTAAGCCGGATTTCATATCGGCTGATCCACGGCCGTAAAGGTTGCCGTCTCGTTCGGTTAATTGGAAAGGATCAGAGGCCCAGTTGGATTTGTCGCCGGCTGAGACGACATCCATATGACCGGATACACCAATTACTGGTGCCCCTTGGCCGATTTCAGCCACAAGGTTTGCTCGGGTGTCGGTTAATTTAATCATTTTGGCCTCAATTGAATGGGCCTTAAATAGGTCAATTAAGTATTCCGCTACGGTTACTTCATGGTCGTTCACGGATTGGATCGCAACCAAATCAGCTAAAATTTTTACTTTTTCTTCATTATTCATCATTTTGCTTCCTCCATCTTTCTTGGGATAATTACTACAACTGAGACAATCGCTAACAGACAAAATAGAATATTAACAAACAAACCGCTGGTTGCGCCAGCAGCGAAGCTTGCGCTTTGGCTAAGGCCGCTGTAAATCGAAGAAGAAATTGCTACGCCTAAGGCACCGCCTAGAGAGCTGGCCATTTTGTAAATTCCAGAGGCAACGCCGGCTTTTTCCAGCGGCACACTGGAAATGGCGGTATCAGTAGAAGGGGTGGCATAGATACCTAGACCGGTTCCGAAGAAGGAATAGCCGATAAAGACTAGTACTAAATAGGCAGTGCCTTGTACAAAGGTCAAAGACATTAGCAACACACCAAGGCCGGATAATAATGCTCCCCAAATCATTGGTTTTTTGGCACCGATGTTTTGCAGCAGCTTTTCACCGATCCGAATCGTGACTAGGACAGTGATCAGGTAACCAATGGATAAAAGGCCCGTTTTGGCGGCTGAGAGTCCTCTTCCTTGTTGAACGTAGGAGTTGATAATGATCAAGGTTCCGGCAACTGCGTTCAGTAAGAAATTGGAAATAGTTGCACCTAGATATCCTTTATTTTCAAATAAGGAGAAATCAACAAAGCTGTTGTCTCGGCTGCGTTCGATTCGATAAAACAAGAACGTTCCTATCAATACAACGGCAATTAATCCAAGCGTGATAGGATTTCCCCAGCCTAATTCGGTTCCTTTTGAGACTACGACATTCAATGACAACATCGAGATAACAAACAAAACCAGACCTAAACTGTCAAAGGCTTGCTTCTTGTTATCGGTTGAAACGGATTCTGGGGTTCCCAGCATCAGGATTGCGCTAAGGATCGAGATCACAATCGAGAACACGAAGACATAGCGCCAGCCTAGAGAGCTGTCGACTGCTCCTCCGAAGAATGAACAGAGACCTGAGCCGCCCCAAGAACCGATGGACCAATAGCTAAGTGCGCGTTGGCGATCTTTTCCATGGTAGTAGGATTTTACGATAGCCATGGTGGCTGGCATGATGCAGGCAGCAGAGAAGCCTTGCAGTACCCGGCCAACTAAGAACATAGCGGCATTGCCGGTCAGAATGAGGGCTAAAGAGCCTAGAATATTTAATAAAATGCCTAAATAGGTAACCTTCACTCGGCCGAATTTGTCAGCGAATCCGCCGGCAACGACGATGAAAATACCAGAGATTAATCCGGTAATGGAAACACCGATGCTTAAGATACCGGAGGAGATGCCCAAATCTGATTGGACATCTGGTGCCATGTTCAACAGCGATTGGGCGAACAGCCAGTAGGTTAATACACTGAAAACAATCCCGATTAATAAGCGATTGTTTCCTCTAAACGATCCTTCTTGAGTCACACTTTCGGTTCTCATTTCGCCACTCCTTCAAACAAATAGGCTAAAACGGCACTAGCCATTGATTTTGCAGCAATTGGCAAGCAGTCTTCGTCAATCTGAAAGTTCGGATTGTGGTGAGGGTAAATTGGTGTGCCTTTTTCATGAGCACCGACAAAGAAAAAGCAGCTTGGTCGTTCCAGTGCGTAATAAGAGAAATCTTCTGAAGCAGTTTGTGGCCCAGAATCTTCTACGCCTTCTACTTCCGGAATCTTCGCTTCAGTTACGGCATTTTTTACCAATTGAGTCATTTTTGGATCATTCATGCAGACAGGATAATCGTTTAAATAATTCAGCTCATAGGTAATGTTGAAGGCTTGGCAAATGCCATCGAGAATTTGCTTGAATTCTTTTTCGATCACCGGACGTAAGTTTTCATTCATCATGCGGACGTCTCCCTGCAATTCGACGGTTTCCTTAATGACGTTCGCAGAGCCTTTGCCATCAAAGGAACCAATTGTCACGGTAGCATTGTCAAACGGACTAATCCGTCGGCTGACAATGGTTTGAACCGAAGTAACAAATTGAGCAGCAGCGACAATCGCATCGTTGGCATCTTGAGGTGCTGAGCCGTGTCCGCCTTTACCGTGCATTTTAATTGAGAAGGTGGCCCGACCTGTGTGAACCGCTCCTTCATGGTAAAAGACCTTGCCTACATCCATCGTACTCATAACGTGAATGCCTAATACGTTGTCAATACCGTCCAAACAGCCGGCCTTAATCATGGTTTGTGCGCCACCGGGTGGTACTTCTTCTGCTGGTTGGTGAAGAATCCGGATGGTGCCAGGCAGTTCATCCTTAAATTCGATTAACGTATCGGCTAAAATCATCATGTAGGCGGTGTGACCATCGTGGCCGCAAGCATGCATGACACCGGGTATCTTTGAAGCAAAGGGAAGATTGGTTTCTTCTTGAATAGGCAAGGCATCAAAATCGGCCCGAATGGCTAAGTGCTTTCCTGGCTTGCCTCCTGTGATGTCTACCCAAATTCCATTTCCGCCACCAACCTGAGTATGGATCTCACAATCCTTGCCTTGGTAAAATTCAGCAATGGTTTGTGCTGTTTTTGTTTCGTGGAAAGAGAGCTCTGGGTATTGATGGAAATGGCGTCGCAGCTGGATCATTTCATCCTTACGTTCATTAATCCGCTGGAAAATTTTTTCTTTTAGTTGAGTCATTGTTCTTGCTCCTTTCTCTGATCACTTTGAATTTTAGAAGATATCGTTAGTTTTACAAGGGAGTATTTTTCAACTATTCAAACTATTCTTTTAATTGTCAATTTAAGAAAGAAAAGGATAGTAAAACGAACAATATTTTCAATAAAATGATAAACTAGGTGAAATAGGAGGGCTTATGGAGACCAAAACAACTTATTCTATCCGTTATCAACGACTGGCAGCGGCGGATCATTATTTCGCTGACTGTTTTACACTGCTGATGCCGTTAAAAGGGGAAATGATGATCGAAGACGATGGACAGCCGGTTCAGCTGCATGCCGGCACAATATATTGTGTCAATTTGCATCATTTGCTCTCAATTGTGTCTGCGGAGGAAGACAATGTTGTGCTTCTTCTGCGGATTGACTCGATTTATTTTGCCTCGCAGTATCCGGCCTTCTTCAACAGTCTGTTTGCTTGTCCCTTTGAGCATAATCTGCAGGGAAAGCAGCAGGCAGTCGCTGAATTGAAAGCTGTGATGACCGAACTGTGTATCAATGAATTCAATACCCAAGCGGAACACACGATTTATGAAACGATCAAATTAGAGATGATCTTGTTGTTGCTGGTGCAGCATTTTATGACTAGCAAGCACCAAGGAACCGTTCATTCTGACAAGCATCAAATAAAAGAAATTATTGAATTTATTGCTGAGAATTGTACTAAGGGAATCACAGTGAAGCAGATCGCGGATCATTTCTTTTTTGCTGAATCGACTCTGTCGAAGCTCTTTAAGGAAGAAACCGGCGAGTATTTGTCTCAATATTTGAAAAAAATCCAGCTGCGCAAAAGTATGGATGATTTGACCCATTCCAAGAAAAGTATCGAACAAATTGCACTGGACAACGGGTTTAAAAGCGCAAAGGTTTATCGCGACCAATTTAAGCGATTATACACGATGACTCCAACTGCCTACCGCAACAAGGGCGATCTGGAGGAACATCCTGTAAGAATGGCGTTGAATCCTGCGATGGACCTGACGTCTGGACAAATTATTCAGCTGCTGTACAGTGTGCTGCAGGAAAGTCCGTCGGAACATGCACCTACTCATTTGTTCCGGCAAACAAAGGAGCTGTTGATTCAGGAGGTCTCAGAAATCAGACCTCGCTCGGCTGCCAAGGTGATCATTCAAATTGGCAATCTAACTGATCTGGCTAAGCAGAATATTCAAGCAGAGCTGCTGGAATTAAAGCAGATTCATGCATTGGATTCTATCAGCTGCTTCCATCTTTTTCCTGAGCTGCCGCTTAGCTATACCTTAGCCAAGCAGGCCAAGCTGAATTCTTTTCCAGCCTTTGCTGAGCTGGATCAGGCAATGGAGTTCATTTGTCAAAACAACTTGCAGCTGATGCTGACGCTGTCTAAAGAACGCTATGACAAATACGGCCCTCTGATCTATCTGCAGGTCATGCAGCGAATGATTAATAAATTTGGCCAGCAGATTTTTTCGTTGCTGTCGGTTAATTTCGAGTGGAGCGCCAAATATAGCGAACAGGAACAAGCCCACTATTTCGCACTGCGGAAAAAAATCCAAAGCTTCTCAGCACAGTTTCGAGTAGGCTTTTGTTTTCCTTTGCCTGATCCTTATGAAGAAGAGGCTGTTCGGCAAACGGCTCAAGTATTTTTAAAGCAGATGGCCGGTCAGGCTGATTTCGTTACCTTTACGGTGGAGCCGAATGTTGTGCTGCATCAAAAGCACGACTTTTCAGAAGAAACCGCCTTTTACCACCAGTACGTTCAAGCCAAAACCCGATTTGTTTTGCAACTGCTGAAGGAAGCGAAAATGAATGTGCCGCTTTATTTAATGGAATGGAACACTCTGACGGGTACGACAATCAACTTCAATGGGTTGTTCTTTCGTGGAGCGCTGATTGTACAGGAATTGCTGCAGCTGGATCAATTAGTGGATGGCTACGGCTTTTGGCTGGATTTCTACCTCCATGAACAGAACCGGAATTTCGGTTCGACCGACAGCTCCGGATTGGATCTTTTTCACTTTCACGGCCATCGCCGACCGTCCTTTTTCTGCTTACAGCTGACACGGCGGGTGACCGGCACCATTTTGTCCGAAGGGCCAGAGCATCTTCTAACCAAACAGGGGAGAAAATACCAGCTGCTAGTATGGAATACTAACTATTTCGATCCGCAGCTGTCTTCAGAAGAAGCGTTTTTAGCCAGCCAATCACTGGATCTCAGTGTACAGCTTCGGCAGGTGCTGAACGGCCGCTTTCAAGTAAAACGATTGGTTTTGGATCGAAATCATGGAGCTCTCTTTTATGCCTATTCAAAATTCCAAGAAGCCCAGGAGCTGGACGAGGAAACGGAAGCTTATATTCACAAGACAAATAAACCAAGCTTGCGCGTTTTTGACACCAAGATTACCGATACCTTTTCCTATTCCTTCCACTTGGATACAAACGCAGTGGTTCTCTTTGAATTTACACCGATTGTTTATTTGAACTAGGGTGTGTCTGAAAATTCAATAGAGATAGGGTAAGCTCTGATAAAAACGATTGAAGCAGGGTAATTAATGACACAGCCACGATGATATGAATTGAATGATGAGCAATGGGATCAGATTGTTGGATAAACTCACGATGCTGTTGCGATGATCCCAATGCTGGACCAATTTAAAATTGTAGTAACCCATATTTTGGGCGATAAAGCCTACGGATCAGAAACGATTCGTGACTGGATTTCTGCACAAGGCGGCGCCTATACAATCCTCTCAACAGAAAATGTCGAGAATCCGTGGAAAGTAGATTGGTTCTTGTACAAAGAGCCCCATTTAATAGAGTGCTTTTTCAACAAGATAAAACACTCTACTAAATGGCGTTACACGGTATGATAAATTGGCAAAGTCGTTTTTATCGTTTGTTTATGTGGCTGTCCTCTTTAAATTAACTCAGTAACAAGTTTTCAGACACGTTCGGTTTGTTGATCTTGGATAAGTCGTCCTAGATTCAGTATAAAAGACTTTTTTGTACATCAATAGTCATAGAACAAGGAAGTATACCGATTTGAATCTTTGAAATACTAATGAGATATTATATACTTAATAAATGCGTATTGAATGGAATGACTTAATTTTTAGGGAGGGACTGCATGGCGCAGCTTGAAATAATTTTTTTAGGAAACTTCTTTAACTTAATGCTAATTAACTTTTTTTCTTTGTTTCTAACCAATATGTTTTTAGGGCAAGTGTTTCTTTGGAAAAAACATAAGTGGCATTTCTTTTGTAACAGTCTGTTATTCTCTCTCCTAATTTTTTTAGTTTCTCTGCTGGACCTGAGTGATCGAAATCAGGTTGGCTTTTTAATATACAGTATTATTTTAGCTATGCAATTTATCAGTGGTTATTTATTGATCCGTTCATTTTATCCAATGATAAATTATGCTCAGAATGTAATGATTCAAACAATTTCAGCTGCTATTTTAGCTGTTTTCGAGTATGTACTACTAAGTCTCTTTCTTGGATATATCCAAAGTTTGCCTCGATTAGCGATTCTGTTCGTAAGTATTCCGATATCTTTCGTTCAAGTAGGAGCGGCAACTCTTTTTTGTTATATGGCACGAAGAAGTCAGGTGTTAATGGCAGTCAAAGGGATTCTAGACTATCCCACATTTATGTTGCTATTTGCCGGTTCATTTTACTTTAGTGACCTAATTGTCTATTTTCGCTTTTTTTTAAACAATGATGATCGACAGGTTAATTCATGGTTGTTATCATTAGCCTATTTGATTCTATTAATTATTTTTGGACTATGGAATCTCACAATTGACCAGAAAAAGAAATGGGAAAATACCCAGCTTATGCTAATTCAACAGCAAAATTATCTGAGACAAATGGAAGAGGTTCAAAAGGAAATCAAAAGCGTTCACCATGATTATAAAAACATGCTTGCTGGTATTTATATGCATGCGAGCGAAGGAAATACTAAGGAAATTCAAAAATTTTTAACAGACAAATTTTTTCAACTTGATCATCGAATAGAAGAAAAATTAAAATGTCAGAATCAGTTATTGCTTATTGAGAACCCGGAGATTAAAGGATTACTAATTAGCAAACTAGCAAAAGCAGAGTCACAAGGAATTACTATACAGCTAGAGATATCGGATATCTTTAGAAATTTACCAATGGATGTTAGCGATCTGTTAAGGATTTTGGGTATCTTTTTGGATAATGCTATCGAAGCTGTAGCTGATCTTACCCAATCCATGAAGAAGATATCGATAGTGGTTATGCAAGACGATAAATATGTTGTTATCCGTATAAAAAATCCAAATGAACTTAAGATTTTGTTGCATGAGTTGATGCAGCCGAATTTTTCAACGAAAGGAAAAAATCGTGGGTTTGGACTTGCAAATGTTAGAAAGATATTGGTGAAATACCCCCACATTTTAAATGATATAGATACACAAAATGATCAATTTATTCAAACATTAACGATCAAAAAGGAGTGATCGTCTGTGGTTCCAATTTATATTTGTGAAGATCAGTCGGAAATATTGAAACAACTAGAAAAGAATATTCGAAATGTTAGTATGATCGAAGAATTTGATTTTGCTATCGCATTGGTGACAACATCTCCTGAAGAGTTACTTCGTTGTTTGAAAGAACAACGAACTCAAGGTATTTATTTTTTAGATATTGAATTTCCCAAAGAATCGATGAATGGCTTTGAATTAGGGAAAGAGATTCGAAAGTTAGATTCTAGAGGATTTTTGATTTATGTTACTACTCATAGTGAATTATTACCGGAAACTTTTACTTATCAATTGGAAGCACTAGATTATATTTTAAAGGATGATCCGGCCCAATTGATGCATCGTATCAGAAAGGCGCTGTTAACGATTCAAGGTTTATTAAATAATGAGTCATCTGAAGTGAAAGAACTATTTACTGTGGAGAGTGCCGCGCGTATCTTACATATACCAGTAGACACAATTGACTATTTTGAGACTACGTACAAAAAGCATAATGTCGCATTAATCACTTCTAATCAATATATTGAGTTTCATGGGAACTTGACTCAAATTGAGAAACGTTTATCTCCCAATTTCATCCGAACTCATCAATCTTATTTAGTTAATCGATCAAAGATACAAACTATTGATAAAAGGCATCGCACGGTATTGCTAAAAAATGGCAGCACCTGTTTGGTTTCTCGCAGTAAGATAAAAGAGCTTAAACAGCTTTATTAACCGAATAGGACAGAAAAAGTACTAAATAGTTTATAATTCTCATTCTTTTCATTTTATTGGTTATAGTAATAAAAAATGTGAAAAGGAAGATGATGATGGCTAAAGAAATCAAGATTTTAGAAAATTTGAAAGAGTTAGGTTTTCAACCAGTCAGTAATACAGCGATTTTGGTGAAGTACGATGCACCTAATTTAAGTGCAAAAATTGTTGATTTTTTCAATTTTGAGTATTATGTTTTACAGATTTGTGCGACTGAATTAGTACTAATCCCATTTAGTAAGATGACTGGTTTGCTAAAAAAAGAGGTGACATTAGAGATCCCATTAGTTACCATCTCATCAGTTGAAGTTGAGACTAAAGGTTTAGATTATAAAATCACCATTCGTTCTCAGGAAGGGGATATCCGACTAACAACGCAGCAAAAAGAGTTGGCGGATTTTCGTATAAGCAGCAGTTATGCAAACGATAGTTTTTTAAGCCTTGGATCAAAGAACTGGCATAAAGAAAATCTTGAAAATACGTTAAGTAAACTGAAAGAAATCTAAGTAATAAACCAATTTTTTATAGACAATCGCTCTCTCCAACAGAATTTTATGCTGGAGAGGGTTTCTTTTTTATAAACGATCACTAGGACAGGTCTGAAAACTTGTTACTGAATCAAATGGAAGATGGCAGCCACATAAACAAACGATAAAAACGACTTTGCCAATTTATCATACCGTGTAGTGACACGACGAAAGTGTTTTATCTTGTTGAAAAAGCACTCTGCGAAATGCCACTCTTTGTACAAGAACCAATCTACTTTTCGTTATGTATGGCTAGACGTGAAGGCGCAGCAAAGCCGATATTCAATTGTCAATGGACACAGGAGACAACCTGCGAATGGGCCCGATTCGCAAGCGTCAATTTTGATTGCTTCGTCATGGATCATGATCGTCTAGCCAGTGATTAACCACAGCGACAATCACCCCAACCAGAATTGGAGCTAAAATATACTGCACAAGAGGATGCATATTCATCACCTCCTTTCAGTGCTTGATCATGACCCAGACAAAGTTTATCTACCTACGCTGGTAAATGATCAGATAATCAAGAAGGGGTGTCAGGCGGATCTTTTCGCTTCTGACGCTCTTTTTCTTTGGCTTTCCTCCGCTTTCTCCGCAGGATCATTTCCTTCACTACATCGTAAGGACTTCCAGCAGGAGAAGAAGCAGTTGTTTCTTTCTCTAAACTGGCCTTCAATTCAACAGAAGGACAGTTGGTAGCAGTGCCCTCCACAGCCACACACTTTTCAGAGACAGCACGCAGAGTATCGTGTACCTCACTTCTGATTGTTGAATCTAAGGATACTTCTGGAACTTTAGGTGCTTCCTGCCAGGTACAGCGAAGTGCTGTCAGCTGCTCCGGTTTTTCACCTCCTTCAGGTTTATCTTCTGGAGCAGGTCCTCCAAACAGTTCATCGCCTTCGAAGATCGGCGTTTCAATCGTTTCGACATATTTTGCTTTTACGAGTTCTCTAAATAAGCCCACACCGTCTTTTTCAAAGAGGTTCAAGCTGGTTAATAAGGCCAGCGTTTCTTTGATCTCTTCCGGACTTTTCGCGGTATCAGGATCTTTAAAAGAAAAATTGTGCTTCTTGCCTTCACTAGTTAAGAAGGTGGAAACTAGTCTGATCATTTTATTCTTCCTTTCATTCATTTATTTGCGTAGGTGAGACAGACTGTAAGTATCATTTTCAGGTGGCTTCAGTGTCAGCTTCTATATGGAACAGCTTGGCAATTTGTATCTTGATAAAAGACTTGGCAGCTTTAAGAAAATTGCGGACAGGATCGAGTTTTAAACCCAATATCCGCAATTCACTGGTTTCAAAATAATCGGCAAAATACCAAAAGAAACGCTTCATGGTTTTCGTTGCTTTGGTATTCATAAATAAGTAACGAACTAAATCCTGCAATACCAGAGCGAACTCCTTTGCCCCAAGTTGATAACGTACACGTAAAGCAAGTAGTAGTTTGATGGTCATGGTGCCATTTTGGGTCTCCTGATAGTATTCCATGAGTCTTTGCTCGATGGTTTCGAGTTTGAGATGAAACAGTTGTTGGTGCGTAAAGGGTTGCTCTGACATTGTGATTCTCTCCTTGTAGTAGTTTTTTTACTTTAGGCGGGAATAGGTTCATTAAAGAAACTAGCCCAGATCCAGCTTAAGTATAGTAGCGAGAGAAGAGCGGCACGTCTGCCGCAGCTTCTCAGGAATTGATTAACGTGTAACAGGTTCTTCTTCAAAGATCGTTGTTTCAATCGTTTCAACATATTTTGCACTAACAACCGTTTCAAATAAACGAATGCCATCTTTCTGGAACAAATTCAATTGAGCCAAATCTCCTAATAGCCCTTTAATCTGTGAGGGAGTCTTAGTAGTATCTGGATTACTCAAGCTCCACGTCTGCGATTTGCCTGCACCATTTCTAAAAATAGAAACTAATTTAACGACTCGATTCATCCTTATTCAACCTCCTTCGTAATACGCGATTGGACAGTCATGATCACACTATCTAATGAGCTGCCTTGCTGGGATAGCTCTGCCATGATCTCTCCTAATTTCACCACATCTGCTTCTGGCGGATTATCAATCACGTTTGAAAAGTTCACTTTCTTCTGTTTGTCTTCCCCTGCTTGTTCGATTTGTACCTGTAATTTTGTGCCCAATTTCTGAATCATTTTTCAAATTCCTCCGTTTTCTGTTTTTGGTTTGTAATTTTTGTTGTTTCTTTTGTTTCCCGGCCGGTGACTAAAAGATAAAGCATTTTTTTCAAAAAGAAAAATGAGCTAATTTGTAAAAATACCCGCTACTTTGCAAGCGAAAAATAGAGAAGGCTGTTAAATCAACCTTTCCAAATTTCTCCTTGCAAAGTAGCGGGGGATTAGGAAATTTTTCTTTGCAAGAAGAAAAACATAAAAAAAGCCCTTGTATTCGGCAGAAATGCCTAGAATACAAGGGTTCAAACAGTTTTAGTAAGTTAAGTTTTTCTCATTTTATTTTAATAATTTAGAGAGGGTATCGTAGGATAAGGCGCCAGATTGTATTACTTTGCTGACGTTTAACACGTTTTTCAAGAATCGTTCATTATCATAATGGCGTTCAAAGGCTCCTAAAGGCAGAGTGAACTCTTGTAAGAGCGGCTTCTGACAGATGGAACGAATGAAAGGTGTATCTGGTAGAGACAGATAGTCTAAAGGAGTCTGTCCAGCCCCTTCTCTATGCAAGCGATCCTGACGATAAGCAGCCAAAATAGCCAATGCATTCGTCGCATGATGCTCAACGGTGCGTTTCCCGGTCTGAGTACAATAGATTATCCCACTCATCATTTTTATCTCGGTACAGGCTTTCGTTGTCTGAATTTCTTTAATTTCGACTGGATTGATCCAAACGGCATGCTGAGTGGAGCCGCCAAAGGGAAACAAGCAAGTCGTGGAGCTAACCATTGGAAACAATTTTTTACCAAAGCAGTTAAAGCGTTTAAGAGTTTGTGATAGGCAGGCGTAATCCAAAAACTTTTCTTCCTGAACATGTTTCTTCAAAGTAGGTAAGGTTTTTTTGGTGTAATGAACGCCTTTATCACGGTAAATAATCAGTGTCTCATCATGATCTGGAATCGGCAGAACCATGGAGAGGAGCTGCTTGTCCTGTGGTGAATCGGAGGTGTCTTTCTTCCAAATCCTTTCCCATTGACTTGAAAAAATTTCGGAATCTAACATAATAACGTTTTCAATTCTTT
Source organism: Enterococcus sp. AZ163 (assembly GCF_050498925.1). Taxonomy (NCBI): domain Bacteria; kingdom Bacillati; phylum Bacillota; class Bacilli; order Lactobacillales; family Enterococcaceae; genus Enterococcus; species Enterococcus sp. AZ163. Next base: position 547,403 of record NZ_JBIPAO010000001.1, on the reverse strand, counting down.
CTGCAACTATACTACTTTCACTTTTCATTCATTTCGTTCTCCTTTTTGTGCCAATGCCACCTAGACACTGTGGAAATATTCTGAAAATGACACACTGGCTGCCTCCTTTTAAGGCCTTTAAAAGCGGCGGCTCTTCCTAGCCTACAGAAAGATGATTAGGGGGACCCTCTTCAATAACTAAACACTATAAACATGTAGGGGAAGTTTACTATGTATCTTTTGCTCATTTCGAAGTATTTCCATACCAATAGCATTGACGAAATCATTCAGCCAAGCTAATAATCACTCTGATATCGAAATAATTATTATGATGGCCTGATACCAGTTTACTATATTAGGAAAGATTTTTCCTGATATAACTAAAATTTATTTTTCGAGCAAATTAGTTTATGTTTTTTCTTAATAAAAATTATGTTATAATTGTTTTTCCAAGATAGGCTATTTTCCACTTAAGATTAAGGTTTATTAATGGATTTGTCAGAAAAAGGTCAAAAGAAATGGGTATTATAACAGGTGTTATTCTAAAAAGTGAATTTAAAGTAATTTTCTTGGTCTTACCTAGACTAGGTAGATTCCTTTAGGTTGAGGTTATATATTTTATTTCGTTGCATCCAATATTTATTTTCATTATAAGATAAGTAGAATAAATACGCAATATCTTTTAAAAAAATAACTAAAATGATAAATTGCATTTTCCTTCTATAATAGGACGCAATTTTCACCGGAATTAGGCATAAAAAAGTGGGAAAATTGAATGGTTCCAGAGACCGTCAAATTTTCCGTCAGACAGAAGGGACGAGAATAGATGCGCAGAGGCGAAAATATTTATTACCGGAAAGACAAACGCTGGGAGGGGAGATACCCCAGAGGCAAAAAAGCTAATGGTAAAACTAAGTATGGTTCAGTGTACGGCAAGACATTACAAGAAGTTCGTGAAAAGTTATATCCATTGAAATTGAAATATCAAATTTGTCAATCTACCCAAGGAGAATCAGCGATGTCATTGAATGAATGGGGGTATCGTTGGCTAAAGGAGGTTCAATCAGGGATTAAACAATCGACTTATGCAAACTACGAACATAAATTAGTTCATTATGTTTTGTCGACTATAGGCAAATACGGATTGAATGAATTGGATGAAGATGTCGCAGAAAAATTATTGGTTTCATTAGTAGAGCAGACTTTGAATCCATCGACGATCCAAGTAATCTTTCGCATTACAAAACAGTGTGTGAATGAAGCGATCCGAAAAAAATTAATCAAAGAAAATCCTTTTGTATTGATTCAATTGCCCAAGGTTTTGAAAAACAAAAATCAGGCACTAACTAAGCAAGAGCAAAAACAGTTGGAAACAGTGGCTTTAAAAGAAGAGAATGGCAAGGGATTACCTACTATACTGGCTCTTCGGGCAGGCATGCGAATTGGTGAGATTTCGGCTTTGATGTGGAAAGATATTGATTTTGACACGAATATGATCCATGTTAAATCCACTTTCCAACGTGTGCTTGGCTTGTACAATGGGAAGAGAACAGAGTTAATTTATTCCAGTTCTAAAACAACCTCTTCAATGCGTTCAATTCCAATGAGCCAGACCTTAAAGCAGCTGTTACTGTACCAAAAAGAACAGTCTTCTGGGGATTTTGTCCTTTGTAGAGAAAGTAAACCATTAGAACCAAGGCTTTTAACTGCACATTTTCATAAAATTCGTGAGAAAGCTGGATTAATCCAAACACACTTCCATCAATTACGACATACTTTTGCGACGCGTTGCCTAGAGAGCCAAGGTGATATTGTGAGTGTCAGTGCTTTAATGGGACACAGCTCGACTCAAATGACATTGGATACATATGCCAGTGCATTAGTTGAACAAAAGATACAAGTCGTCACACAAATGGAAAAAACAATAGTGTAAAACGTTTTCAAAAATGTCAAATACGTTTTTGGAGGGGTTTTTTTATTTTTTTGTTCACTGAGTAACTACTCAGTTATTAAAAGGTTTTAAAAGATTTCCAAGGATTTTTAAGCTTTTTTTATTTTAAGCACTACAAATGTTATTTAATAAAAAAAGTTTCACATAATCATTTCTGCCAATTTTCCACCTGTTTTTAGACCTATACACCGTCTTATACCGTCGCAAGATGATTCCTTTTTGTTGTTATGACGGGGTTTTTAGACGTTTTCCTAGTCTAGGTAAGACCAAGATGAAGCAAACGGCACATTTGCTTGTTAAAAGTATAGAGGAATAAACAATATTTATCAAAGTATAGATAAATTGATAGAGGAATAGCATAGAGGAGGAAAGCCATATGTTCGGTTTTGGCAAGCAAAAGAGGGACGCCTATCAGGAATCAACCCAAGATGATTACTATTACGATGAATACGACAACGAAGGATATGAAGAAGACTACGGGTATGACTCGTATCAAAATGAAGGCTATGAACAGCGTCCAATGGATAACTATAGTGAGTACGATCGTGAAGAGCGACGATCTAGACGCCGAACGGCGGCACCTGTTGAAGAACGACAGGATGCCAGATACGAAGAGGACATGGAGTCCTTTCCAGCACAAAAAACTGAAAAAGAATCTCGGAAAGAACCAGATACTCAGCTGCAACAAGAAGTGGAACGCTTGGAAGAAACAGTTGCTCAGTTAAAGCATCAACTGGAAGTCAAACAAGCTGAAATGACTGGGATGGCTGCTACCTTAACAGAAAAGGATCAAGCACTTCAGGAGTATCAGACCAAGGCGGATCAACAATTAGAAGCTTTACGTGAAGAAAAAGAAGATGAGCAGAAGAAACTGCAGGCAGAAAAAGATCGTCAGATTCAAGAATTGACAGATCAAGTGGCCCAGATGAACAAGGAGCTGCAAGACGATCGAACCAATCAAACCGAAGCCTTAGTGCAAGCGCAACGACAAATTGAGTCACTGAAACAAACACAAAAAGAAAACGAAGAAATGAAGGCAGAATTGGCAACGATCCTGATCGAAACGAAAAAACAGGAACGGGCGACGTTGGAACGAGCAGAATACGAAGCCAAAGGGATTCGCAGCCAGGCTGAACAGGAAGCACATCAGGTGATTCACGATGCTTCCTTAGAGTTACGCGTAATGAAACAGGAAATAAGAAATTACCGAAAACGTCTGCGTTCGGTGCAAGAAGAAACGACCCAGTTTTTTGTACGTTTGTTAGCGACAAGCGACAACTTATTGGATGACGAATAGAAGAGGGGATGATTTTTGGTGAAGCAAGCACAGAATCAACTTGCCCTATATCCCACTCCAGCTCCGCTTATGCAGGAGGAGTTGCTCAAACAGCCAGTATTGGAAGAAATTGAACGTGCTTGTGAGTACCTATATGCGCCCCACGGCACCTTAAACGAAGACCAGCGAAAGAAAATTTATCAGCACTTTGAACAATTATTTCATTTCATGAACAGCAGCTATCATGTGGAGCTGTTGTTGCCAACTGGCTATTTTGACTGGTCTGGGTTCTGGCAGTCGCTGCATCAATTTTTTCCACAATTTGCTTGGATTAAAGCGCAAACGGAAGAACCAAAATATGGACGACGGATCTATCGCTTTGACTTCATTCCGTTGACCTTTCGCGAAGTTGGTTTTCCATTTGCGATCCACTTGGAGGACAGTCTGATGCAACAATTTCCATTGTCTGCCGAAGAAGCTTTGGAACGGGCGGAACAGTTATTACTGGAATTAGCTGGTCAACACTTGTCAGATGTGCCGCCTAAGTCGAAGGAAGCACCAGAAAAGCTCGCGACCGTTCCAGTTAAACAAGCAGAAGAACAGGTCAAGGAAGCGGAAGTATCTGTTGCAAGAGTCCAACAAGAAGACGTGAAACAGGAGAGTCAAAGCAAAGCCCGTTTGCGAGCTGTAAATCAAAAACTAGAGATGGTGATTGAAAAATTGGAGTTATCCATGCTCTACAGCGGGATTCAATATTTTGAACGGGAAAACAAAGAAGAGAACGATTGGGATAAACGAATCAAGATCAGTTTGCGGGAATATACGTACCTGTTTCAGAAGGCACGCTTTTTGGAGCAGATGTGGAACCTCAATGGCGAACTAGTAAATAAAACCGAAAAAATGACTGTATCTGGCAACAAGCTGGTGTATGAACGGGATCAAGTCAAACAAATCAAGGCCAATCTTTCAACCAGAGACATTCACTTTGTTTTATATGAATGCCAAGTAATTGAATCCCGAGCAAAGGTACATGCCCAGCCGTGGTTTAGAAAACCTTATGTCAAGTTGATGAAGATGGATTATGACAATTTATTGAGTAAATCTGCTTACTTTGATCTTTTGCAAGGAGAAAGTGCCTTGTTGGAACGAATGGTACGCGAACAAAAAGATGCACCAGTCAAAGAAGCTCAGGAGGTTGGCTGAGGTCGCAGATTCTCTCCTTTTTATCACTGGACACTTCCAGCAAAGGCTGGAGTTATCTTTGTCCTATGCTATCTGATTTTTTTCAGTTCTTTCCGTATGTACCACTGGATGTATCCAAAGTATTCAGTCAGTGGCGAATCAATGAATCCAACATTTAAGGAGCAGGAGGTGATTCAGATCATATCACATCGTAAACCCAAACGCTTTGATGTCGTGGTGCTGCATCCGCCAGAAAATCCAGAGGGTCTTTATTTGAAACGAATCATTGGACTGCCCAATGAACGAATTACTTATCGGGATGGGCAATTATACGTAAATAAGAAACTTGTTTCGGATGAATTTGCTAAAGAAACGGAAGACTTTGACTGGAAGGAGTTCTCCAGAGACAAGATTCCAGAAGGCTATTACTTTATTTTAGGTGATAATCGCGCCATTTCTAAAGATAGCCGCCATTTCGGTTTGATTACCGAAAAACAAATTTTAGGCGTCGTCAAAGAAGGAGTACGAATTGAATGAAGACATTGCAGGAAAAACTTGAATGGTACACCTTCTGGTATTGGGTCTATTGGCTTTTTTCATTGATAGTACTGCTAGGTGTGTTGATACTAGGCATTTTTTTCTATTTTACTGATTTTCAAGAAGTAGTCACAGTCAGCCAACTCTTCCTTTTGATGCTGCTGATGGTCTTGGCTTTGTATTTGCGAGTGACCGCATTGCATTACCACACGATTCTATTGAAACTGAAGCAGTCAGCAGCCAGACCAAGAAGACCGAGGGAACGTCCTCAGCCACGGCCGCAGAATAGGCGGAAGCAAGATGAAGGTTAAAGTCCTGATGGTAGGTGTACTTATTGCTGGAGGATTGGTAGTTGGTTACCAATCACAGGGAAAACAAACGGTATCCGCTGAAACTAAAGAGACGATTTCTTCTCAACAAGAAGCAACACCAATGCTAGAAAGTAGTTCAACCACTGCTAACCAAGCAAGTGAGGTACTTGAAGATGTAGAGTCCACAATGACTAAAGAATCGTTTTCTTCTATAGAAGAAAGCAAGAGTAGTGAAGCTATTGCTTCAACTGCATCAACTATTAAACAGAGTGAATCAGAAGAAACAACAGCAGAGTCGACAACAGAATCTACTGTTCCTGCCTCGGAAATTCCAGCAGCAGTTACGGTTCAAACAACCTTGCCAGCAGCGAAGGTGGAAGAAAACTATCAGTTCTCCGTGGTAAAAAATCAAACGACGGAAGAGTTTATCCAATCTATTGGAAAAGATGCTCAAGAAATTGCTTGGAATGAGGGAATTTATGCTTCAGTCATGATTGCACAAGCAATTTTAGAAACAGGTTCGGGCAATAGCAAATTGGCTCGACCTCCTCATCATAATTTATTTGGAATTAAAGGAAGTTATCACGGGAAAAAAGTGTCGTTTAACACGCAAGAGGATAAAGGAAATGGTCAGTTGTACACGATTCAGTCCGCTTTCCGTCAATATCCTAGCTACAAAGAATCATTGGAGGATTATGCAGCCTTATTGAAAAAAGGATTATGCGGCAATCCAAGTTTTTATCAAGGAACTTGGAAAGACTATGCAGGAACCTATCAGGAAGCTACAAAAGTACTAACAGGGAAATATGCGACAGATACTTCTTACGACAAGAAACTGAATGCATTAATTGAGACCTATCAATTGACCTCCTTTGATCAGCAACTTGAAGAAGAACACATGGAAAAAGAAAAGCTGGCGAATGTCATTGAGAACCAGCCAGAAGTACAACCGGTCAATGAAAACTCAACTGACACTAGTTCAACCAACGAGTCAAAAAAATCAGAAAGCACGACCTATCAAACAACACAAAAGGTACAACAAATCCAGCCGATTCCTCAACGCCCAGCAAAACAGGTAGCGGGAAATCGAATCGCGCAATGAAAGAAGGGGAATAATGTCGAGACCACGTGACTATCGAGATCGAGAATACCATTTCGATGAAGAACCACCTTATCGAGAACATCCCCCTTCCAATCGGCGACCAGATAGAAGGGATTCTTACGAAGACCGGCGGTATCGAGACAGTGTTCGTGAATCAGTTCCTCGGCCAAAATCCAATCGAGGGGAACGAGATTATTCTCCGCGTTACCGTGAATCAGTGAGTAGAGAGCGATATGGACAAAGATATCCACCAGATCCGCAATACAGGGAGCAGCATCGTCCGAAACGACCAATGAGACCTGTTGCTCCGCCATATCGTAATTCACAGCCATTGCAACAAGCTAAAAAATCAACGAATAGGAAGATTTTTCTATTCATTTACAACTTGTTTTTTTACACGCTGACGATTGGTATTTTGCTGAGTTCGCTGATGTTTGCCTTTAGTGAGAAGTCTGATGCAGCTATTTTTGGCTATCGGTTCTATCAAGTGTTGACCGATTCCATGGCTCCCCAGCCGGATTCACCTTCAAAAGGATTCTATTCTGGGGACATTGTCCTGGTGAAAATGGCAGATGGCAGTCAGGTGAAGGAAGGAGATATTGTAACCTTTCAGGTAGGCGAAGGAGATCGCTACTTAACGCATCGAATGATCGAACGCCTAGAAGAGCTTAACGGTAAACCAGGGGATTACATTGTGACCAAGGGAGATGCCAATAATACCGCTGATCCACCGATTGAGGCCAGTCGTATTTACGGCAAAGTCACTTTTGTGATCCCTAAAATGGGCAGTGTTTTAAACTTCGTTCAAGAAAATCTGTGGCTGTGTCTCGTATGTATACTATCGACTTTTGGCTTCTTCTTAGTGCTCAAAGCGTACTTTTTACAACCGGAATCGGTCAATAATTCAAGCAAAAGAAATGGTTATCCAAAAAGGATATAACCGCTTGTTTCACAAGTGTTTATATAAAAAAAAGAAAAAAGGATGTATAGGAGGAAAAGAAATGAAAAAGAACAACAAGAAGAAAAAGCTGATGGCTGCCGCAGCAGCTTTAGCGTTAATCGCAGCCATCTCCGGGACGTTTGCCTGGATTACTGCGCAGGACCAACGGATCAATAGAGCCGAATCGGCGGCGGTAGATGACAACAGCGTAACGATTGTGGAAAAATGGGAACCAAAACCCTTGGTTCCAGGAACAGAAGCAACAAAAGAAGTAAAAGTTACGAATACTGGTACTGCCAATGTGTACGTTCGGGTCTCTTATGAAGAAGTGTTGAAGCATTTGACAGAAAAGGGTGCTGTAAAATATGATCCTTCAACTGTTTCAGGTGCGAAATACACCAATGTTGCCAATGATCCTGGTTTGGCAAAAAATATGCCAGTGAGTGTAAACGGCACCCAACTTTTAAGTCCTGCAGGTGGATTTGTGGAAGTTCCGGCGGGCCAAATTACTGGATTAGAAGCTGATACGAAGTTGGTTGTTAAAGGAGGAAAAACCGTTCATCCGACGACTGGTGTAGTGACGAAAAGCTATGAAGCGAAAATGGTCCATGAATATGCACCAGGTAAATACCAATCCATGAAATTTGCTATTAGTGACGATTATCTAAATGAAACAAGCTTAGATGCGAAGGATTGGACCTTTACGGTTTCTAGCCTACAATACGGCTACTACGAAAACGGCTATAAAAATACGGTAGTGAACTGGGCGAAATCTTCACTACCAGATGAAGCAGGTACAGTAACTGGCAATGCCATATTGGGAACAAACGGCTCACGTCATGGCGTGAACTACGACTATCGACTTGCGGCATTAGGCTTAACGGCTATCCCAGGCGAAACTCCTGCAACGGCTGCGGTTCAAATTCCGACAGCTGCTGGCGAAAAAAATGTCCAAGCAGATACGAATGGTTTAGGAAAAACTAGTATTCATATCAAGTATAACGGCTCAGTAGTCGATGGTACTGGCTTAGCTGCCGCAACGGATAACTGGATTTACAACAAAGAAGATGGCTGGTTCTACTACACCCAACCATTATTGGCAGGTCAAACAACAGCGAACTTGTTAGACAGTTTGGTATTCGACAGTACAATGGGTGTTGAGTATACCAATGCATCGTATGATTTAGTGGTGAAAATGGAAGCTGTTCAAGGAACTAAGGAAGCACTTACGGATAGTACTGGCTGGGGCATTACGTTGGACCCGACTACCAAACCAGAAACCAAAGCAATTTACGATAAATTAACCAACTAATCGGTAGGAATGAATATCCATGAGAAAGGGAGGAGTGGAGACGATTGCGCAAGTTTAGACTAGTACTCTGCAGTTGGCTGTGCTTGTGGTTTTTCTTTGCAAGCACACCCGCTGCTGCGGCTGCCGATGCACTCCCTCCCGGCATGGTGATTGGTGATTCTGAGGGGCTGTATGCCACATCAGATGGCGAATATTACATTGACTTAGTCGATCTCCTACCGGGAGAAAAATATGAAAAAGAAATTACGATCCGCAGCTTGGACTTAGAGGAGCCTTTTTCATTGGGGTTACTGGTGGAAGAGGTGGAGAGTAAAGGTTCGATTGATTGGAAGCAGCACATTGAGGTACGACTGGTATTGGATGGGAAGGAAATCTATCAGGGACCACTATTAGGTGATGGACGTTTTGATTGGACACAAACGCCATTGGAATTAGGGGGTTGTGACTATGGAACAGACAAGGTCTTAAAAGCTACCTTTACTGTAGATTCCGGTTTAACCAATGAGGATTACAAGGATAATAGTCATTTGTATTTTTATTGGACGTTTGTTGGAACTAAGGATCAGCCGATCAAACCGACTGACCCAACCGAACCGACAAAGCCGACCGAACCAACAAAACCGCAAGAGCCAATAGCACCTGGTTCGTCAAACTCAGAGGAGTTGCCAAAGACAGGAACAGAACCAACTGTCGAGGACAACGGGAAACGTCTTCCGCAAACAGGCGAACAATTGGTGTATCAATTTCTTTCCGGGTTATTGTTGGTATTGATTGCTTTGTTTCTATGGCGAAAACGACGAGAGGAGGAGCAGGAATGAGTCAAAAAGAGAAGCTGCGTCACTTATTCCGCATCTTTGTTCGAAGCAAGAGCTTGTTTGCCTGCTTTTCCCTGTTGTTGAGTCTGCTTTTAGTCGTTGGTAGTACGTATGCTTGGATTACCTCTTCGGATGAACGGATTAATCAGGCAGAAAAGAATACCCGCAGGCTTTCTGCAGTCATTGAAGAAGACTTCACAGAGGTGTTTCATTGGGCACCAGGAACGGAACAAGAAAAGAATATACGCGTCAAGAATAATGGTGAGTTTCCTGCAATTGTTCGTGTATCTTTAAAAGAGTTTTTCTTGGGATTTGAAACGGATGTTACAGACAATCATGGTATTGGTGATGGCAATGGGAATCTGAAAATTTACGGGCAATCCAGTACAACACCAGTTGATGTAAAAAATACGTCAACCTGGGTAATCGGAAATACCTATGGAAGAAATGCCACTACGTATTATAAAGCAAATTTAGCGCTTTTGGATCAAAGCTATGCGTATAAAGGCACTCGCACCAAACCATTACCAGCGATTGTATTGAATTTCCAGGCAGGAAAGGTGTTTGATCAAATCGCACCACCTAGTGCTAGTGAGAAAGATTACTGGTATTACGAGGATGGGTACTTTTACTATTCTGAAACATTGCCACCTAATGACGTGACTGAAAACCTGCTGGATAGTGTTTCATTGGATGCTGCTTATGCTAACCGCTATAAAGGCGCGTTGTATAAGCTGGTTCCAGAAATGGATGCGCATGATCAGTCTCAATCGTTGTTTTCAGATTGGGGTATTCCAGCGGGAAGTCCTATTCGTACGATGTACACACTTTATTAATCGAGGAGGAACGAGATGAATTTGCACAAGAAAGTAAAACGAGGAATGTTTTATCTCATCGTTGCTGTCTGCTCAATCCTCCTGTTGATTGGTGGTGGTTATTGGGTGTACGCGGCGATGACAGCGACAGACAGGAAGGAAAATGATTTTCAGATCGGACAAGTGGAAACGGAAATCATCGAGGTGTTTGATGATACCCGTACCGAAGTAAAGCTGGACGAAGTGGTTCAGAAAGATGTCCTGATCAAAAATACCGGAACTATCAACCAATTTATTCGTGTCATGGTACTTGCAGAAGTACGGGCACCCATTACAGGAGATCCAGTGAATCAACAGGTTCTTCCTTTGCTTATTGGGACGGACTTGCTTCTGGAGAACGGTGCAACTGCGGACTGGACTAATGGTCAAGACGGTTATTACTATTACAAAAAAGAAGCAGTAGAACCGAACAAAAAAACGAGTAAGTTGTTTGAATCAGTCAGGCTTTCGGATCAATTGGCTGCACGGTATCAACAAGCAGAACTGTCGATTACCTTGAAAGTCGAAACAATCAATTGTTCAGAATTTTCTTACCGTGATGCTTGGTGGCAAGGCACTACACCTGCTCAAGCGCCTCTAAAGGATGTTGATGATCATTTAAACGGAATGACTGACAATTAGGGATACAGACATTCTGTGTCCCTTTACTTAAAAGAATCAACACTCATGAGATGAGTGTTTTATGACTAAAGCATTGATTTGATGAGGGCTGAAAAAAAGGAGTCGATAAGAATGAAAAAGAATCTACCAAACCGATGGTTCAATAAGCGGTGGCTAAAAATTGCAGGAGTGGGTTGTTTAGCTATGCTTGTAATAGTGAGCATCGTTATGAATTTCAACACAGTTCAACAAAAAGACAGCGTAGCAGCGCACCCTACTAATAAAATTAAGCTGGATGAAGGCACCTCTAATGAATATGAAATACCCGAAGATGCAACAAGGCTGACAGAGGATCGCTTAATTAGTGATGTATCTTTTAATGGCTATAAACAAAATGATGGCTTTCTGCTAAATCCAACAAAGATCAATGTCAAGGCTTTCAGCACGGTACAACCTAAACAACATTATGGATTCTCTGAGAAAACAGATAAGGGTCGAGTGCTGGCAGCTGGTCTGGTATCAACGTGGGGATCCGGGGCTTCTTATCCATTCTCCACGACATTCTTATTTTTGTTAGATGAGAATAACAATCTACTTGACAGTCGTCAATTGGAAGGTACGTCGATAAATCAAAACACTGGTGGTTATAATACTGAAATTACGTATTTACAAAAAAAGCCAGATGGAACCTTCCTCATTTTGTCAGGAAATAAAACTGTCACTGTCAAATTGAATGCAGCTGAGACAAGCATTGCATCAGTCACACATGGTTCTTTAGCCTTTACAGGCACGGCTCCGAATGAAATGCATTACAATTCTGTTCAAATTGGTCTTGATAATAAGATTTATTACTCAGGACATTGGCTTCAAACGGAGGAAACAACAAGTACTATAAACAATGGAAGAATGATGGGCATTTTAAATAGCAACGGAAATGAGGAAAGGCGAGTAAGACTGAAGTATACAGCAGGTTCGTCTATTTTCCCTGATTCTAACTATATACGAATTCAACAATTATCAGGTATGAAAAAATCACCGAATAATCAAGAATTACTTGGTTTAATGACCTATACGGCATCTAGCGGGACGGAATATAGCAAAATAGTTGCTTGGGATGCTAGTGGAAATATGCTAAGGCAATACGTTCCTGCTGTAGGATCAGTGGTGATTAAGCCGCTAAACAAAATTTCTTCTACTGATGAAAGGTATTTTCTGGTAAAGGCTAGTTCAAAAAGTGAGATTGTCAAGTATACTGCTGCAACAGGATATTTTACAAAATTAGCTGAGTTTCCAGCAAAAACAGATATGCAGATTATTCGCCTAGGGGATGGATCGTATAGTGCTATTGGATATTTAGCTACTGTTACAGGCGTATTTTCGCCTTTTGATGAGTTTCTAAAAGCTGATTCAACGTTTGTAGCCAATCTTTCAAGCAGCTTCGCTATTAATTCTGTCGTTGGTATGGAAACTGGACTAAACAGAACTTTGGATATAAGGACTGCTACTTTTCTAGATAACTCACGGTACTTTTTTAGTGGAACTTTTTATGAATTGAATGCAAGCAGTATTCCAGCCACAAGTTTCATTGATAGCTTTTCAACTGCTTTAGGAGCTAACGCTGCTTGGACCAATAAATCACCTGGGGCAACACAAGGAGAACATAATATTTTCGGTATTTTGGAGACGAAACAAGATCATAAACCAGCGATGTATGCGCCAGACAACATTATTTACAATGTTGAAGATCGAACCTTGAATCAAGCAAGTACTGTAAATACCCAGTACAAGTGGACTGTACGAGATAACTGGTTAATCACAGGAACGAAGAATGGCGCATTAACTAGTCCGACGAGTATCAGAGTTTATGATGTTTATGACACTGAATTAAGCTTGAGCCCACAACCTAATTCATTACATTATAGTCGGATAAATCGAAATCCCTTAAATCTGACTAAAGCAATGGAATGGACAAAGTTGGGATTTAATGAAAGTAACTCAGGCCCACAACAGGTGACCTATTTCGTCACTGATACTCAACGGCAGACGACAACTCGATCGCGATGGATAAATAAAATTACCGATGAAACGCGTAAAACAGATGAGTATGCTCTAGACGCTCGGAATTTCCATGTGCCCTTGGATGGAATAGGAAGTACCATTCCCGATGAAGCAACGTTCAAAAAATTCGCTAAAACAATGGCTTGGAACTTAAAGAAGCATGAAATAGGCGACGGTGACCAAGGGTATGGGGTGGATGAAGATGGGACAGATGGCTCCAAGCTATCGGGGAAGGTTACAGTAGACGCTGCTCAGCTGAAAGCTCTGCGCGAAGCAACCGTTGCGAAACCCTATCCTGTAGATGTCATTTATCGACCAGCATCTGGAGTCAAGATTACGAACCGGGTTTGGGTATTCGCTACAGTGAAAAATACCTTGCCAAACAGTAAAACAACCCCTGCAGTGGGTCCAGATAAAACAAATGGTGTGGTTTATTATGCAGATGATTATGCTATGCCGTTTCGTCTGCGTCATGGACACACGGACGACGACGTGAGAACTCGTGGTAATATTCGCGTCTATGATTATTATGATTATACGCATGAAACAGCTGCTGAGCTGCCGACTTTAGCAGATATGAGTAAGCCATCTGATCGTCAAAAGCTGAAAATTCAAAATATCAATCAGGTAAGGAATGCACCGCAGCCTGGAATAATTTCCCCACCAGTTAAAGTGAGCTACGCTTGGGAAAAAAATACGGATAATCATCATACCAAAGGGGTAAATACGATAGGTTCGTTAGATATCAATTTATTCAGTGACGTGCTGCTCCATGTTCGGCAGATCATTCGAGACCCATCTGACGAAATTGTGGTACCTGACGAAGGATATCTTACGATTAGAAACACGGTGAATAGAGGTGGTCTCATTGTTGATCCGGATTATCACTCACAGGTAGTTGTGAAGTCTGGGAAAACAGAGAATACGCTAGACTTTACTACTTTTGCGGTAGAAACAGATCATCTAAAAAATGCTTCAGAGGAAGTCAATTTAAGTGCAGTGATACCAGAATTTTATCAATACGAGGGTTTTCGTATGACAGATCAGGCAGCTGATCCAAATGGTACTTCTCACAAGACGGGAACACCGTCAGCAACGTCTGGAAAAATTTCATTGAATCGTTCAACGATTGATAATAAAGAAGAATTCTGGCTGACTATTTATCTGAAACCAGTGAAAGAAAGCGGAAAGAGTACCAACAAAACTCCACAACCGTATAGTTGGGACTACAAACATAACGATTTAGGAAAGATTCAGCCTAAATAAGGGAAGGAAGAAATAGTTAGTGATTTATCTCTTATTTCTCGTGTTCGGACTAATTTTGTTGGTTCACAGCTATTTGATGGTAACAATTCTCCGTACGCAAAAAGTACAGACAAGTTTGTTAAAACAGATAACACGCGATAAAGGACGAAGTCAAAATCAAACAAGCACGAAAAAGACAGGACCATATCCAATCAATCATCCTAAAATTCAAAGAGAAAGAGGTCGCAAACGATGAATCTTGGCTACGCACGCGGCTATCAAATTACGCAACAATTGGATATGCTGGAGGATTACCCAGTGGATGAACTCTTTTCCGATGGGCATCAAGAAGTGGAAGCATTAACTTCACCCACGAGTGAATTTCAGGCATTACTAAACTTTGCCCAGCCAGGCGATCATCTAGTCATTTCCTCGTGGGAAGTCATTTCACGAGACTATCGACAATTGTTAGCTTGCTTAGATCAATTGGAAGGTTCAGAAATTACTTTGGATGTTCTGAATTTGCCTCAATTAAGTATTGAAGAGTGGCGTCAGATTTTCCGCTGGTCTTTGCGCAACGATCGCTTATTGCATCCTTTTTTAGTCAAAGCTGGCAAAGAACGGAACCGCAGTAAGGGTGCATATTCTTTATTTAGCAAAGAACCTGAGGCCCGCAAGCTCTATCGGGAAATCATTTGGCTGCTGGTAGAAAAGAATTCAGTCCGCCAAGTAGCTCAACAGAAACGGGTACCGATTGAAACAGCCTACCGTATCCAACAGGAATTGCGGCAGCTTCAATTAGCAATCGTCTTAGTGATCTGTTTCCTGTTGGCGATTTTTAGTATCAAGCTGGCAGAATCCTATTTTGATCAGTTATGGATTCAAATTGCGATTTGTATTGTTGTGACATTGATTATTTTATGGAATGTGCTGATTGATACGGAAGAATCAGAGGCGAAATCGTCCAACAAAGAGAAGAAAGTATCAAAAACCTAAAGAGAAGGTGAATCCCTATGAAACATGTACTTATTTTAACCAAAAATCCCCTGACAGAGGAAGCCATTGTCAATAAATTACAGCGAATGAACTGCGAGATTCTTTGCTCGACGGATCTATTAAATCACCTGCAAAAAGGCACGATCAATCCTTTTGTTTTTTATTTCCGCTGGGTGATATTAAGTGAAAGTCTTTGTCATACAGAAGTAGAGCAACTCCTGAACCTACTGCAGAATCAACCGCTGACGGTGCTGCGAGTTGTCGAGAATTTTCCTAACGAAGAGGAACAAAATTACTGGAATGAATTGGGTCTTGCAGATTGGCTGCATAAAGACATAGGCTACGAAGACTTACGAGAGAAAGTCAATGAATTGTTGCAACAGCAGCAACAAAAAGAATTCGCCGATCAACAAATTCTTTCGTTCCCTTATGCAGAAGAGCAGACGGAGCCAACCGAATGGAAGCTGTTGTGGAAGAGCCTGTCTAAAACTGAAAAAAAAGTGTTTGAGAGCCTCATTAATGCGTATACAAAGACCGAGGCGTTGTCCCGAAAAGAGCTGTGTGATCAATTATGGAGCGATGGAGATACCGCTTCTAATATGAGTCAACTGTCCTGTTTGATCAATAAACTGAAACGTAAATTTGAGCAGCATGGACTGACAGGAGAAACCATCACCACTTTATGGGGAAGAGGCTACCGATTCAGTGATGAATTGTATGAATATTGGTTAAAGGGTGCGCAACAACAAGAAAATTTGAAGTATGCGATGAATTAAAAAAGGCAGCAGTGCCTAATTAACATGAAAAGTTTTAGAGATGATTCACTATAATTATCTTTTATTATAGTTGGGACGAGTGATACATACGTATGATGCAGTACTATTTTATGCGTTATATGTCGATCAATGGGAGTGAATACATGAAATTTTTTAAAATTTTGATTTAAATGATAAATTCACTATGTAGGATAAAATCAGTAGGGAATAAAGATCAAAAAAGGAGAAGTAAATGAAAAAATTTATTGGAATGATATTGGTTCTAATGGTTTTACTTACCGGATGTGGTGGAGCAACAGCCGACAAGCAAGAAAAGGAAGAAAAACCAGCTAAGACTGCAGAAGCTGAAAAAAAGGGAAGTACTCAGGCTAAAAAGAGTGCTAAAGAAACAGAAGAACGTCTGTCATTTCCTCTGAGTACCAGCCAAAATGATACTAGCGAATTTGTAAAAGAAGATGAAATTACCAAGGATACATTTAAGCCGAAAGCTTATTTTCATTTAGGAAGTGATCTGGAAGTTGGTAATCCTCAGTGGATTTATTTTGATACGGAGGAGAATAAGCCAAAAAAATACACAAAAACAGGTGGATTGCTTGGATCAAAAGCAGCTATTGAAGAACTGGAGGCCATCCCTTCATCTTATATGTTTTTAGTAAACGATAAAAAGGAAGGTTTTGGGGGATACATCTACATGTATGATGTAAAAGCGGAGAATGACTTTGAGAAAAACTTCCCTGAATACGATGGTCTGTACATGACAAAAGGTAATGTGGAAATTAGCAAGAAACTTCCGGATTTGAAGGATCAGTTTAACTGGGAAGTAAAAGATATTGATAGTGGAGAAGGCAAGGTAGATGGCGTTCCTTATAAGTATGCGTACATCAACTTTACAGGGGAATATAGTACAGATGATGCAAAAATGTATATTGTTTTCGAGATAGATGAGGAAACAAAAGTATTTGTAGAAGTAACGGATTATGGTGGAAAGATGAAAGTAAATAATAATGTAGAAAAAGCAGTAGAACGATTTACAGATGGCTTTGAGCTTGTCCAATAATAATATAATATAACCTGAAAATTCGTTTTATTAGAGAATGTTTAAAGGGATGAAGAAATTTTTGATAGTAAGGCATTCGTGTTGCACAAAGAAGTTGTCAGAACAAACAACAACTTCTTTGTGCAAAAAAAATTTCTAAAAGCTGCCTCAGATGAACAAATGTAATATCCATTCAAGTAAAATAGTTCCAAAATAACGGCAAGTATAAATGAAAGGATAAAACAAGAATGAAAAAACGACTAATTATTCTAAGCGGCCTGTGCCTAATTATTTTAAGTGGATGTGGGAAGGAAGAAAAATCAGCAGCAAGTAAAAATAGCTATAGTGTGCAAAGTGTTTCAAAAGAGTCTTATCAAGAGACAACAGAGGACACACGTCAAGTTGTGGAAGATTCTATTGCTAGAGAGCAGGAAAAAGAAGCAAAAAAGAAAGAAAAAGAACAAAAATCATCAGAAGGGCAAGTGATGACTTATTCGGAAACAGACGAAGGAATGATTGTTAGTGTTTATTTGGGAGAGAAAAAAGACGTGAAAATTCCGAAAATGGTGAGAGGAAAACCAGTCATCGGGATAAATGGTTCGTTTAAAGGGCAATCCAGAATAAGAAGTGTAGAAATTCCAGAAACGGTTCGTTTTATAGGAAAAGAATCATTTATGTATTGCGACAATCTGGAAACCGTAACCATAAAGGGCGAAGGGTTGGAAGAAATAGATGAATGGGCCTTTTATTATTGTGAATCGTTAAAGAAAATTAACTTGCCGGATACTGTGACTAAAATAGAAATGGTAGCGTTTGAGGGATGCCAAGCGTTACAAGAGATTAAGTTGCCAGCCAATATGAAAGAAGTAGGTGAAGGTATTTTTGGAGAAACAGGGCTGGAAAAGGTAGATATTCCTGATGGCGTAACCAAAATTCATAATATGGCATTTTATAAATGTACTTCGCTAGAAGAAGTCACTATTCCAGAGTCCGTAACGGATATTCATGGTGGGAGCAATGGCAGCTTTATAGACAGTCCTAATGTGACTATCGTGACACCAAAAGGTTCGTATGCTGAAACGTACGCTAAAGAAGAAGGAATACCGGTAAAACATTAAGGGATGGAAGCTGTAAAAAATAAGTATAGAGACTGTCTGATTGCGTAGCCTAACATGGGTAAACACTAATTTAGTGCAAGTATACCATGATACAAAATTTCTAAAGTAACATCAGAATTGGTAGGCGACATCTAAGACTCACAGAAATAGCTAAAAGGAATTTTGTTTGTTAATCTCCTGGTGAAAATTGGATGTCAGAAAAGAAAAAGCCAATGATTTTGACTATAAGTATGTAGTGGTTACTACTGATGCAGAAAACATAGATCGAAAAAAATTTTTATTGTATCAGTGAGTGATATGGTTCGAGTGAAGCACGAAGTATTTGCCATCAGTAAGGACTTTGATAAGGACAAGGAAATGAAAAATATCAACTAGGCACCTTCGTTGAAAAATATGACAAAAAAATTCGGCACCGATCTGAAAAAAGTGACAGGCGATGATTAAAGCAATTCAAGTTCTCTTATCGTTTTCAATTATCGGATATTATTTGTGTTGTGGTTTTTAGTCGTCCGAAAAGGACTGGGATACAAAAAGATGGAACGAGAAGAAAGTAAAATTAGGGTGAAGTGGTACACAGAAAAGAAGTATTGAGATACTTCATCTAAAAGAAACTAATCGCAATGCCCATTGTTATTAGTTTCTGTCTTATATTCAAATATAGTGATTAGGATTTGTTCTGTTATTTCGTCGATTATAAATTAGTCTAATTCCACCGTAAAAAGGCAGCATTTTCTCCGCTGATGACAAGGATAGAAATATTCAGCTGAATCAATCCTTTCAACAACACATGATGCTGTTCTTGTATATGTTTGAATAATAGAAACAGCTTTGAAAATACCTCAATATAATGGATGGAATATGCTTATAGGTTATAGTTTTACACAAAAATAAAATAGAATTAGTTATAGAAAAGACCACAGGGCATTACACAGGATTGAAACGACTTGCTTGATCTGACACAGGAATTAAAACTTTGTACGGGTTATCACTCCTATGAGGGCGTCTAATTTGGACTTGTTTTAGTTGAATACAAACTGATATAGGAGAGATTATAGTGATTGTATTATGGAATTGACATAAAGATTTAAGGAGAACCATGTGGATAAACAAATAGAAAAATATTCAACATTAAAATTACTGGTTTTACATCTGGTCCCTGGAGTTATGATTACTTTTATGTATGCAATACTCGTTCCTTACGTACTTAGTGAAGGTTTTCCAAATGATTTTGCTATGTCAATTACAGATATTATGGGTGTGATGTTGTTGGAAATAGGTTATTTGCTGTATATCACAAAAAAAGAAACAAGAACTTACAACATAAAAACACAATTGTTTTATCTTGAAAAAACGAGAGTTAAAGAGTATTTCATTTTCCTGCTAATTGTATCAGTGTGGGCATTAGATATTAGCATGTTGTTAGGACCAATTGAAGAGCTGATAAAAAATAGTTTTTTTTCATTCGTACCGACAGAATATATAATGGGCTCTTATCATGTTTATGACTTCTCTAAAGATAAAGTGATGATGACTGCTGTAATTGGAATAATAGCTAACGGAATTATTGCACCTATTAGTGAAGAACTTTATTTTCGTGGATATTTATTGCCTCACATACAGCTAACTGATTTTAAATCAGCTCTACTAAGTTCTGTTTTATTTTCTGCTTATCATTTTTACTCACCATGGTACTTTTTTAGTAGAGTACTAATGATGATACCATTATATTATTGGGTAATAAAAAGAAGAAATATCCGGTTCTCCATATTCGCGCACCTTATTGCAAATATGATAACTTCTACTGTCTTTCTAACTCATGTATTACATTGAAAAAATCTAAACTAATATTAATTATTTGCCGATATTGGTAATAAATACCGATTTGTTTTGATTATTTTTTATCTTTCGGGTTAGTTGATGCGAAAGTTATGTAAGTTAATTTTGTGATATTTAATGCAAAAGGGATTCTATAACTATTGGTTTAAATGATAGCCATACTATATGGGCTAAAACCAGTAGTGAATAAAAACCAAATGAAAAGATTATGGATAAAAAGGAGAAGAAAATAAGAAAGTTTATCGGAATGGCCTTGGTCCTAATAGCTTTGCTTGTAAGATGTGGCGGAACAGTTCTGTTCTTTGTTGAGGTCGGAGGTGCGTAGCTCAAAAGGTCATAATAAGTAGAGCAATCGTGCGAGTGGTACTTATTGATGAAATTGTTTTGCATTTATAACATGATGTAGTCAGTTAAAAACTACGAAACAAAAGAGGAATGTTATGATTTTGAAAAATGTAATAAGAAGGGAAAAGAAAGTGATAGTTGTTATTGCTGCAATAGTGTTATGCATCGTTATTGTTGTATGTATTATTCTGCCACCTAGCACAGGTAAGACGGAGCCATATCTAGATGACGATGAAAACGTGATTGCTGGTAGCATATCAGAAAAAATATCCGTAGATATCAACGGAACCTCTCTTGGAATGTTTATCATGGCAAAGGATAATACCAAACCAGTTCTTTTGTTTTTAGGCGGTGGGCCCGGTATACCAGAATATTTTCTAGAACAAAGCTATCCAAGTAAACTTGAAGATGAATTTGTGGTCTGTTACTTAGATTATCGAGGAACCGCACTTTCGTATGACCCAGAGCTTACTACTGAAACTATGACAACAGAGCAATATGTATCTGATGCAGCCCAAGTGACAAAATACCTATCTGAACGATTTGGACAAGAAAAAATATATTTAATGGGGCATTCATTTGGTACATATATTGGCTTAAAAGTTGTACACCAATATCCTAATATGTATCACGCATATATAGCAATGTCTCAGATCACCAATTCGCCGAAATCAGAGAAGTTGGCATATAGCTATATGCGGGAGCAATACGAGATTGCTGGAAACACAAAGATGGTTCAGAAGTTTGACGATTATCCAATTCTGACATCAGAAAAAGCCTATGAACGTTATACCGCCTCATCATTACGTGATACTGCGATGCACGAGCTTGGTGTAGGAACTATGCGTAATATGAAATCCGTCATATCAGGAATTTTCTTTCCTAGCTTGCGTTGTACTGCTTATACGCAAGCAGAACGTATTAATATTTGGAAAGGAAAGGATTTTTCTCAATCAACGCCTATTTTTGAGGAAAGTAGGCAATATGACTCATTTAATGAGGTTTCCTCCATTGAAGTACCAATTTACTTTTTCGCAGGAATTCATGATTATACTGTTTGTTATTCTCTACAGCAAGAATATTATGAGAAGATAAATGCACCGATTAAAGCATTTTATACTTTTCATAATTCTGCGCACAGCCCATTATTTGAGGAATCAGAGAAAGCACTCGCCATCCTGGCACAGAATGTTTTAACTAGAAAAACGACATTATCAGACCAACCTAGATAGAACTAAAAACTAAAGTAAAAAGCATGCGAGCATCTCGAGCCGATTTAACTCAAGGTGCGTGTTGCAACTTCTGGATAAAATTCCACCACTTATGCAGCCATATGTGACGCTCACGAAAATAACAGCTTTTTCAATTTTTAAATGTTGTTTTTAGTGATCTGAAAAAGACAGAATACAGAAGGAAAACGGACTATCGTGAAGTTGGTATACGAACAAATATTATATTGGGAATAGTGATCCGAGGCCCACAGGGATAAATTCTGAGAAAAATTTGTTGCAAAACAATCAATATATTGTTCAATGATCTCTTTGGATTGCTCTTGGGCTGATAGGTTATGTATAGAAAAAGTTAAATGAAGAAAGCAGGTAAGTACTTGATTCAGGATAAAGAAGTTTCCTCAGTTGAGTTTTTGTGGATGGGATTGTACGCATTTGCAGGATTTAGTTTGGAATTGATTCTTAGTTTCGTTACAAATGACCTGGGGCTTGCTACACTGAGTGTATCAATGAATGCGCTGCTTACTGCCTGTCTTTGGTTTTGTTTGGTTATTAATCACTCACTCTAAAAAAACAGTTGGTTTTGATCCTCTGGCGAATCGACAAACGATTGAAAAAAGAGCTCTTTATGTTTCTCTGCTGTCGTATCTCATGATTATTATTGTTTCTACCATAGGATTTGGAGGATTTAAACCTTTAGTAGAATTTAATGGAAGCTTGAATAGGAGTATTCTTGCTCTTTTCTCTCGGATCGTTTATTATTTTGCTGAAACAGCGTTGATTGTATTGACGATTATTTTTGGTCAAGAATTTTGTGAGCGGCAATTTTCTATTCGTACTAATATTCCCGGTGGAAGATTTTTTCTTGCGTTAACTTGGGGATTGATGCACTTTCTTTTGCAAGGCGTTGCAGGCAGTTTTTATACGATTTTCTTTTCTATTGTTTCGGGAATCATTTTCATCTTTTTTAGAAAAAATTCGTTTATCAGCTATTTGGTTATTTCTGTTGCGTTTATTTTGTAGGGTATGGATGAATTTAAAAAAGGAGAAATATGTGTGGAGATAAATAAAGTAGAACAACTTACTGATAATCACAATCAATTACTATTGCTCGCTGATCCCAATCAACTGCTAGTGGATGATTATGCTCAGAGAGGAATAGTTTATGAAGCAACTGAAGATGAAACATTAGTTGGTATCATGGTCTTATTACCTACTCGACCAGAAACTATTGAATTGGTGAATATTGCTGTTGCTGAACCCTTTCAAGGCAAAGGGATTGCTCAGGAAATGATTGCATTTGCTTTGGAAATAGTTAAAAAAAATGGCTTTCAAACCATAGAGGTTGGAACAGGGAGTATTGGCTTTGAGCAACTATACCTCTACCAAAAATGTGGGTTTCGAATGGTTGCTATTGATCGGGATTTTTTTGTCAGACATTACGAAGAACCAATTATTATTGAAAACGGTATGGTACTTCAAGATATGGTGAGGTTAAGCCAAGACTTATAAGGTAGTTCTTGGATACAGGCGATCTAGTGCTATTTTATAAATAAGTCCGTTAATAGTGTGCTAATGTTAATAGAATAACTCAGAAACTTATTGCTGCTAAAATTGACAAAAACGGTGAATGCGTACGCAGAGTGTACTTTTTTAGAAAATTTGGCTGCTATTTAAGTAAAGTCATGGAAGACAGTCGTTTCTGAAAAGATGTTTTTGATTTAAACTTATTCATAGTGATACTTTCATCGGTTTTGGATAAGTCATCTAGTTTAAAAAAGAGCAAAACAGCAAATTTGTAAAATAAGCGTTTTCAGCGTATAACCGACGTAGAAACGCTTATTTTTTTTGCACCAAAAAAGACTTTATTACAGGAAAAAGGAGAATGATCGGTCATGGAAAAAGAATACAATGTTGTGTTTATCGGCAGCGGTCATGCGGCTTGGCATGCAGCAATGACCTTGCGGGAAGCAAACAAAACAGTAGCGATTATTGAAAAAGAAAAGATCGCAGGGACATGTACCAACTTTGGATGTAATCCGAAGATTTTACTCGATTCACCTTTTGAATTAATTGAACGTTTGGAGCTGTACAAGGGTATTGGTATTAACGAAGTGCCGCAGGTTCAATGGAGGGATCTGATGAACTATAAGCATGGCGTCATTGATCCGCTAACAGAGCTGATGGAACAAACCTTCAAAAAAGCGCAAATTGATATTTACAAAGGCAGCGGAAAATTCATAGATGCCCACGCTATTCAGGTCAATGATGAAGTAATCAAAGGTGAAACCATCGTGATTGCTACTGGTCAACGCTCCAATCGTTTGCCGATTCCTGGGAAGGATTATTTGCATACGAGTCAGGACTTTTTAGATTCGATTGAGATGCCAAAGAGAATTGTCTTTATCGGTGCCGGGCTGATTTCCTTGGAATTTGTTTCAATGGCAGCGAAGATGGGCAGTGAAATTCATGTAGTCGAATTTTCAGACAAGGCGCTGCCGGCTTATTACGACAAATATGCTGAAAAAATTGTTGAAGGCTTGAAGCAAGAACAGGTACAGTTTCATTTTAATACGGAAGTCGTTGAAGTGACGAAGGATGAAACAGAGTACCGTGTCAAAACGAAAAATGGTCAAATTATCAAGACGGATTATGTCTTGGATGCGACCGGCAGAATTCCGAATGTGGAAGATCTGGGCTTAGAAGA
Organism: Enterococcus sp. AZ163; assembly: GCF_050498925.1. Lineage (NCBI taxonomy): Bacteria > Bacillati > Bacillota > Bacilli > Lactobacillales > Enterococcaceae > Enterococcus > Enterococcus sp. AZ163. The sequence continues at coordinate 523,177 of NZ_JBIPAO010000001.1, read as the reverse complement.
TATTGGTGTCATTTTTAATAAAAAAGGGATCGAAGTCGATGACTATTTGCGTACCTCTGTACCGAATATTTATGCTAGCGGAGACGTGATTGACAAAGCCATTCCACGCTTGACTCCAACTGCTACCTTTGAATCGAATTACTTAGCCGGCCAGTTTTTAGGCCATACAGAAAAGATTGCGTACCCTGTAATTCCTTCTGTAATATACACTTTGCCGCGTATCGCTCAAGTAGGCGTTAGTCAAAAAGAAGCACAGGAATCAGACCGTTATCATACTGCAACCTTGGCTTACGGCAAGATGTTTGTGTTTGAAACCAAAAACGAAACAGAAGCCGAAGCAACAATTGTATTAGATGAAGAAAACTATTTAGTAGGTGCGGATTTGTACAGCAACGATGCCGCGGATTTAATCAACTTATTTACTTTAGTGATTAATCAACGAATGACTGCTTCACAGCTGAATCAGATGATCTTTGCCTTTCCGACAGTGTCCATTGCTTTGATTCAACTGATGGTGCCAATGCTTCATCAGTAATAATGATTATGAGCGCAGAACGGCATCCTGTGCTCTTTTTTTGTATCTATTTCAGGATTGAACTGAAAGAACTCAGTATATAATAATGAACCACAAAAACATTTAGCCAATTGAACAGAGAAATGTCGGCGATTGTAGTGGAGAAAGAAGGATGAGAGAAAGAAGGATGAGAGAAAGATCCAATGTTTCGACGCATAATGAGGCATACAGACAATTTCTGTTTAAAAGGGGATGAAGAGTGGACTAAAATGCAAGGAATAGTAAATAAAGGAAAAGAGGCATCTGCAAATGAAAAACTTGCAGATGCCTCTTTTGCATGTAGACAAAAAAGTCAAACAGTAAATGACTTAGTTCTGTCGAAAAATAACTTTCATCAATTTTTTTGCTATACCTAATAAAAATTATGTTTTTATAGGCCGATAGAAATATATAATGTATAGGAACGTTAGTATTGTTCGTAAGTTTAGAAAATCGTTAGAAAAATGTTCTTAGTTAGAAAAATTGTTTTTATTTCTTAGTCTAATGAAGACTAAGAGATTCTTTTGTTAAGATAGCTGTATTTTTTAATTTGTTGTTTATTAACAATTCTAATTATAGATTACGAAGAATAAATACGCAATATATTTTAAAAAAATAATTAAAATGACTTCTTGTTTCGTTCTCGTAACGATCGAAGCTGGATGATGTGCTGAAAAAAGTCGGAATAAAAGGCAGTTCTATTTACCGTCAAAAAATCCGTCACTATATAGAAAGGAATTGATAGTATGCGTAGAGGTGAAAATATTTATTGGCGTAAAGACAAACGCTGGGAGGGGAGATATCCCAAAGGAAAAAAAGCGAATGGAACAACAAAGTATGGTTCGGTATATGGCAAATCGCTGCGGGAAGTACGAGAAAAGCTTTATCCCTTGAAAGTAAAATATCAGATGATTCAACAGGATCAGGGAGAGTCCGCTATCTCTTTACGAGAATGGGTTTATCGATGGCTTCACGGTGTCCAACCAACAATTAAGCAATCGACCTATGCAAATTATGAACATAAATTGGTTCATTATGTTTTGCCAGAGATTGGAGAGTATGGGTTAAATGAACTGAATGAGCAAGCTGCAGGAGAGCTGCTGGAATCTTTGCAGCTAAAAAAATTGAAGCCCTCCACTATTCAGGTCATCTTTCGGATTACAACTCAGTGTATAAATTTTGCCATTCGCAAAAAGATGATGAAGGAGAATCCATTTAAGTTGATACAGCTGCCGAAAGTGGTAAAGAAGAGGAATCAGGCACTTACTAGACAAGAGCAAAAACGCTTAGAGGCAGCAGTGACAAGTGAAGAAAATGGGAACGGACTGCCTGTTTTGTTGGCTCTTTATGCGGGATTACGGATTGGAGAGATAGCAGCACTTGCTTGGAAAGACATTGATTTTGAAAACAATTTGATCCATGTTCATTCGACGTTTCAACGAGTTTTTGGCGTTGTAGCAGGTAAGAAAACGGAGTTGATTTATACTAGTTCTAAAACAACTTCCTCGATTCGATCTATCCCGATGAGCAAGAGACTCAAGCAAGTTTTGATACGTCAAAGAAAAAAAGCAACGGGCGAATTTGTTGTATCTAAGAGAGAGCAGCCTTTAGAACCACGGCTTTTGACGTATCATTTTCATCGGATCAGAGAGAAAGCGAAGTTAAAAACTACCCATTTTCATCAGCTTCGTCATACCTTTGCGACGCGCTGCTTGGAAAGTAAAGGGGATATTGTGAGTGTTAGTGCGATAATGGGGCATGGATCGACACAGATGACCCTAGATACTTATGCGAGTTCTTTGATGGAGCAACAATTCCATGTTGTTGCGCAAATGGAGAAAGCAGTCGTGTAAAACGCTTTCAAAAAAAACGATTCTCACGCTTTGGAGGAGTTTTTTTGCCTTTTTAATAGTAAGCGCTTACTGTGAAGAGCGGTAAGTTAGTCAGCACTTTTTTCTTTATTTTGGTAGTGAATCAAGTGATCGAGAGGTTGCTTTTGCTGCTTACAAACGCTTATTCCGTCAAAGGCCGTCAAAGGACAGTCTTTTTTTATTGTCTGAATAGGCTTCTCAAAAGCTTTCTTAGTCTTCATTAGACCAAGAAAAAAGAGGAATTTTTTGTGCTTTCTAAAAGTATAGATGAAATCAATCAAATATTCAAAATTCAAACTTATGAACTAGGCAAATAGAGGAGGAGTAGGCATGTTCGGGTTCGGAAAACAAAAGAAGGATGTATATCAGGAATCAAACCAAGATGATTATTATTACGACGAATACGACAACGAAGGATATGAAAAGAATTACGGCTATGAGCCGTATCAAGAGGAAGGCTACGAACGTCCGACGGAGAATTACAGCGAGTATGATCGTGGAGATCGCCGATCCAGACGGCGAATGGCAGCGCCTATGGATGAACGTGCTAGATATGAAGAAGATGCTGAGCCATTCCAGGCATCAAAAACAGAAGAGGATTCTAGGCAGCAGCAAGAGTCCCTGTTGCAGCAAGAAGTCGACCGTTTGAAGGAAACAGTTGCCCAACTAAAACATCAGCTGGAAGTGAAGCAAGCGGAAATGACTACGATGGCAACAACTTTGACTGAAAAAGAACAAAGCCTTCAGGAGCAGAAGGCCCAATCAGAGCAACAAATACAAGTGCTGCAAACAAAAAATCAACAGAAAATACAGGAGCAGCTGGCGGATAAGGATCAACAAATCAAAGAGTTAAAGGAACAAGCTTCTCAACTGAAAGGTGACTTACAAAGAGATCAAACCAGTCAAAGCGAGGCCTTGGCTCAAGCCCAACGGCAGATTGAGGCATTGAAACAAACGAAAAGAGAGAACGAAGAAATGAAGGCGGAACTGGCTACGATCCTGATTGATACAAAAAAACAGGAGCGAGCTATTTTAGAACGAGCAGAGTATGAAGCCAAAGGCATTCGCAGTCAAGCCGAACAGGAGGCTCATCAGGTCATTCATGATGCTTCGTTGGAGCTGCGAGTAATGAAGCAGGAAATTAAAAATTATCGTAAACGGTTGCGTTCGGTACAAGAAGAAACGACCCAATTTTTTGTACGTTTGTTGGCAACGAGCGACAACTTATTGGATGACGAATAGAAGAGGGGTGTCTTTTGGTGAAGCAATCTCAGAATCAACTCGCCTTGTACCCTACACCAGCTCCTACCATGCAGGAGGAATTGATGACACAGCCTCTGCTAGAGGAAATCGAACGAGCTTGTGAGTATCTGTATGCGCCGCATGGAACGTTGAGCGAAGAGCAGCGGAAAAAGATTTACCAGCATTTTGAACAATTATTTCGTCTGATGAACAGCAGCTATCACATTGAATTATTAATGGTGCCGGGAACATTGAATCTAACTGCTTTTTGGCAGTCGTTGCATCAGTTTTTTCCTCAATTTGCTTGGCTGAAGGGGCAAACAGAAGAGCCTAAGTACGGAAGACAGGTCTATCGATTTGACTTTGTTCCATTAGTTTTTAGAGAATCTGGCTTCCCGTTTGCGATTCATTTAGAAGATAGTCTGATGCAACAATTTCCAGCAGCAGATGATGGAGCGTTGGAGAGAGCAGAACAGCTGTTGCTTGAGTTAGCAGAACAACATTTTTCTGAAGGTATTGTGAAGGAACCGCGATTAACTTCGATCGAGGAAACGAAAACCCCAGCACAAGAATCTGCGGTATCCGTAGATCGAGTGCAGAAAGAAGAAGTGAAACAAGAAAGTCAAAGCAAAGCACGTCTTCGAGCAGTCAACCAAAAGCTGGAGCTGGTGATTGAAAAACTGGAGCTTTCAATGCTTTATAGCGGCATTCAGTATTTTGATCAGGAGAGCAAGGAAGAAAGCGATTGGGACAGACGAATCAAAATCAGCCTTCGTGAGTATACTTACCTGCTCCAGAAAGCGCGTTTTTTGGAACAAATGTGGCACTTGAATGGTGAGTTGGTGAATAAAACTGAAAAGATGACGGTAACTGGCAATAAGTTAGTTTATGAGCGAGATCAGGTGAAACAAATTAAGGACAATTTGTCTGCTCGTGATATTCACTTTGTACTGTATGAGTGCCAGGTGATTGAGTCTCGAGCGAAAGTACATGCTCGGCCTTGGTTCAGAAAGCCTTATGTGAAATTGATGAAGATGGACTATGACAACTTATTAAGCAAGTCGGCTTACTTTGATTTACTGCAGGGGGAAAGCGCCTTGTTGGAAAGAATGGTGCGGGAACAACGGGACACACCGGTCAAAGAAGCTCAGGAGGTTGGTTGAGGTCGCAGACGATGGAATCAATTACCAGTTATTTCAAAACTAATTGGCGCCTTTATCCTGACGTACTTATTGTTTTTAGGCTTATTTCGCGGCTATTACTGGCTTTATCCCAAATATTTTGTTAGCGGCGAGTCCATGAATCCGACCTTCTGGGAACAAGAAATTGTTCAAGTGAAGGCACATCACGATCCAAAACGCTTCGATGTCGTGGTCCTCCATCCACCAGATGATCCGCAAAGCTTGTACCTTAAGCGTGTGATTGGATTACCGGAAGAGCGAATCGACTATCAGAATGGTTGTTTGTTTGTAAATGGGAGACCGATTAAGGATACCTTTGCTGATCAGACCGAAGATTTTGTTTGGACGCAGATTACTAGCAAGCCAATTCCCAAAGGTTATTACTTCGTATTAGGGGACAACCGAATGATCTCGAAGGATAGCCGCAGCTTTGGGCTGGTTTCGGAAAAACAAATTTTAGGCATCGTCAAAGAGGGGAACACAAATAAATGAAGACACTGCAAGAAAAAATCGAATGGTACACCTTTTGGTATTGGGTTTATTGGCTCTTCTCTTTGGTCATACTACTGGGAGTACTGATACTGGGCATTTTTTTCTATTTTACTGATTTTCAAGAGGTTGTGACAGTGAGTCAATTGTTTCTTTTGATGTTGCTGATGGTATTAGCGATATATCTGAAAATGACTGCTTTGCACTATCACAATGTTCTTATGAAGTTGAAGCAAGCGGCAGCTCGATCAAAAAGGCCAAGAGGACGCCCGCAGGAAAGGCGGAAGCAAGATGTTAAGTAAATTCTTGCTGGGCTGTCTGGTTCTAGGTGGAGGTCTAATTACTAGTTATCAAGTACAAGTGAAACCATCTGTTTTAGCTGAAACGAAGGAGTCAATAGTTTCTCAACAGGAAATGACTTCAAGTGTAGCAGCTAGTTCTACTGGTAGCAGCATGGAAAGTGAAGAGTCAACTATACCTTCAGAATCTTCTTTCCTAGAAGAAATCACGAGTAATGAAACAGGACATTCGGCTTCGTCGGTGACTGAATTCGTTGAACCAATAAAGGCAACAGAGGAAGCAACAGAAGGTTCCGCAGAAAAAGCTATTGTTTTTGAAGCAACCGTGCCGGAAGTAGTTTCTCAGGTCCAAACCCCTGTGCCGGCTGCGAAAGCAGAGGAAAATTATCAGTTTTCGGTAGTAAAGAATCAAACCACCGAAGCATTTATACAAACAATCGGAGCCGATGCTCAGACGATTGCCTGGAATGAAGGACTCTATGCCTCGGTAATGATCGCTCAAGCAATTCTGGAAACGGGGTCGGGCAACAGTCAGCTAGCACAACCGCCGCATCATAATTTGTTTGGTATTAAAGGGAGCTATCAAGGAAAAAATGTGTCATTCAATACCCAAGAAGACAAAGGAAACGGTCAGTTGTATACGATCCAATCCGCTTTCCGACAGTATCCTGGCTACAGAGAATCCTTAGAAGATTATGCAGCTTTGTTGAAGAAAGGTATTTCGAGTCATGCTGGTTTTTATCAAGCAACTTGGAAAGAAAAGGCGCCAACCTATCAAGCAGCAACTAAAGCATTAACAGGAAAATATGCCACAGATACTTCCTATGACAAAAAGCTGAATGCATTGATCAAAACTTATGGCTTGGATGCTTGGGATCAAGAACCGAAGAAGGAAACTATTGAACCCTCTGTTGAAGGTCAAGCCGCTACTGTCGATTCAACTACCGATTTCGGTGAAGATAAGCAATCAATTACTTTCAATTCTGAAGCACTCGAAAAACAAGTGAAGATAAATAAAACGAAGCAAAGTGTGCAAAAAATTCCTGAAGCAGCACAACGACCTGCCAAGCAGTTAGCTGGCAATCGAACCACACAATGAAAGGAGGGGAACCATGACGAGATCGCGGGAATATCGGCAACGAAATGATGATTTCGATCAGCAACCACCTTATCGTGGGCGTGCCCCCTCAAACCGGCGACCACCGCAGAGATACGACGATTGGGAGGAGGAACGATCTGTTCGGTACCGAGAATCTAATCGTCCACCACAACAACGAGGGTACGATCCGCACTACGATCACCCGCCACAGCGTTCGCGTGATTCAAGAGAGGGGCACTATCAGAGGCCATTACCTAATAATCAAAGAATGGCAAGGCCGGAAGCATCATATGGTGGTGAGAATCGGGAGTGGATGCCACCACCACGACAACGTCCCCCTCGGCCAGTGTCCGGTTATGGAACACAACCATTACAGCAAGCGAAGCAGTCGACCAATCGAAAAATCTTTCTATTTGTCTATAACTTGTTTTTCTACACGTTAACGATTGGGATCTTGCTTAGCTCCTTGATGTTTGCTTTCAGTGAGAAATCTGATGCCGCGATAATGGGGCATCGTTTTTATCAGGTTTTAACCGATTCCATGGCACCGCAGCCGGATTCTCCTTCGGGCGGATTTTATGCGGGGGACATTGTATTGGTAAAAATGATCGATGGCTCACAGGCAAAACCTGGGGATATCGTTACTTTCCAAGTTGGTGAAGGCGATCGTTACCTTACCCATAGAATGGTGGAACGGTTGGATCAATTGAATGGACAAGCAGGGGATTATATTGTCACCAAAGGAGATGCCAATAAAAGCAATGATCCGCCGATTCTTGCTGAACGTGTGCGAGGAAAAGTGATGTTCGTTGTCCCTAAAATGGGTAGTTTCTTGAACTTCATTCAAGAGAATCTCTGGCTATGTATTGTGTGTGTGTTGTCGACCTTTGGCTTCTTTCTAGTGCTGAAAGCTTATTTTCTGCAACCAGAACCAGCTAAACGACCAATGAAAAGAAATGGGTATCCAACTGGGTATAACCGCTCGTAAGTTTGAGTGTTTATATAAAAAAGAATAAAAGGATGTATAGGAGGAAAAAGGAATGAAGAAGAACAGCAAAAAGAAAAAGCTGATGGCTGCAGCGGCAGCTTTGGCGTTAATCGCAGCCATCTCAGGGACGTTTGCCTGGATTACTGCACAGGACCAACGGATCAACCGAGCAGAATCAGCAGCGGTCAATGATGACAGCGTGGTATTGAAGGAACAATGGGAACCAATGCCATTAGTTGCAGGGACGGAAGCGAAGAAAGAAGTATCCGTTTCTAATACTGGGAATGCCAGTGTATTTGTACGGATTTCTTATGAAGAAGTACTGAAGCATTTAACTGAAAAAGGGGATGTTAAGTATGATGCAGTAACTGTAGCTAATGCAAAATATACCCATGTGACTAATGATCCTGGTTTAGGCAAACACATGCCAGTGAACGCCAACGCAGCATCAATGTTTAATGATGGGTATGAAATTGTTCCAACCGCACAAGTGACTGGTTTGACTGCACAAGACACTAATGTGAAATTCTTAGCTAAAGGTGGAAAAGTAACGGATCCATTGACGGGATCTATCAGCAATAACTTAGAAACAAAAATAGTTCATGAGTACTACTCCGATCCTTCCAACGCTGGTTTGAATCCTGGAGATGTAGGATTTGATGCAACAAAAAATAAATACCAAGCAATGACTTGCGATATTAATGTAACCAATGAAAACGGCAGTAATGATGGAATGGATTGGGATTTCACAGTATCAAACGTGAAATACGGCTACTACGAAAATGGCTACAAACATACCGTAGCGAACTGGGCAAAATCTACTTTACCAGATGAAGCAGGAGCTGCTTCTGGGAATGCTTTGCTAGGAACTAACGGTGTACGTTACAGCGTAGACTACAACTACACGAATACAGCAGCTGGTTTGGGTGCTGGATTTACGATTCCTGGACCAACTCCAGCAACCGTTGCCGACCAAAAACCAATTGCTTCAACTACTAATTACGGCTTACAAGCAGATACGACTGGTTTAGGTAAAAACCATATCCGTGTAGGCTATGGTGCAGACATCACGGATGTTGGGACTTTAGCAAACAGCAAATGGGTATACAACGAAGAAGATGGCTGGTTCTACTACACTGTTCCGTTGAAATCTGGTGAAACAACTCCAGACCTATTGAAGAAATTGGTCTTCGAAAGTGCATTAGGTGTTGAATACACGAATGCTTCCTTCGATTTAGTTGTGAAAATGGAAGCTGTACAGGCAACTAAAGATGCCTTAACAGACAGTGCCGGCTGGAACTTAGGTAATGGTGCTGCACCAACAGGTGACACCGCAGCAATCGTGACTAAACTAGTTGCTGGTATTTAACTTGATGAGCTTTTAAGCAAGGAGGGAGTGAATGAACATGCGCAGAATACTTATTGGAATACTCAGTCTCTTCATTCTGTTCAGCGGTTCTCTAGCTGCTGAGGCAGCCAAAACACTTCCTCCTGGCTTGGTGATTGGTGATTCTGAAGGCATGTATGCTACTTCCGAGGGAGACTATTACATTGATTTAATGGGTATTCTCCCAGGAGAGGTGTATGAAAAGGAAATTACCATCCGCGGCTTAGACCTGGAAGACCCCTTTTCTCTAGGCCTGTTAGTGGAAGAAGTGGGCTCTAACGGATCTATTTTTTGGAAAGAGCATATCACCTTAACCCTCATTTTGGATGAAAAAGAAATCTATCAAGGACCTATTTTAGGCGATGGCAGTTTTGATTGGTCAAAAACCCCGTTGGAACTGGGCGTATGCAAGTACGGAACAGATAAACTATTGTTAGCACGCTTCACGATGGATGCACATCTTACCAATGAAGATTTGCGGGAACAAAGTAAGCTGGAGTTTTATTGGACCTTTGTGGGTACTAGGGATCAACCGAAAGAACCAACGAAGCCAACAGAACCCACAACACCAACACAAACGTCTGAATCGACAATCCCAAGTTCGCCTGGCGGATCAGGTAATTTACCATCCACTGGTCAAGGAATACCTTCTAACCGGAAGCTGTTGCCGCAAACCGGTGAGCAAATAGTTTATATGTTCTTAAGTGGTTTATTACTGGTAATGATCGCGTTGTTCTTATGGAAAAAACGGCAAGAGGAGGAGCAGGAATGAACCAAAAAGAAAAACGGCAACATCTTTTTCGTGTATTTCTCAAAAGCAAGCTGCTTTTTGCCTGCTTCTCGCTTGCTTTGAGTCTACTTTTGATTGTAGGCAGTACGTATGCTTGGATTACATCCGCAGATGAACGAGTGAACCGCGCCAACGCAAATCACAAAACCTTGTCTGCAATGATTGAGGAAGACTTTAATCGAGTTTACGATTGGGCACCCGGAGTAACGAAAACAAAAAAGATAAAGGTAACCAATAATGGAGAGATTCCGACAATTGTTCGTTTATCTTTGACGGAATTCTTTGTCAGTTTTGAAGTAGATACTTCAGATAATCATCGTCTGGATGCCAATCCACAAAACAATCTGAATGGTAATGGGAATCTGAAAATTTTTGACAGCTTTACAACTCTGATTGATGTAAAAAGAACTGAAACATGGGTAGTGGGTAACACTTATGAAGTAAATTCCAATACTTACTACAAGGCAAATACGGCGTTAATCGATCAACCTTATGCATATGGTGGAGCGCGTACGCTGCCTCTATCCGCATTTAAATTGAACTTTACTGCGAATAAGGTTTTTGATACACCGGGTGCAACGAGTGGGAAAGACAACTATTGGTATTACGAAGATGGGTATTTTTACTACTCAGAAATTCTGCAGCCAAAGGAATCCACTACTGATCTGATGGAAAGTGTTTCACTGAATGCAGGATATGCCAATCAATACAAAGGGGCATTGTATAAGCTGGTTCCGGAAATGGAAGCCCATGATCTTTCTAAGGATTTGATTGCTGATTGGGGAATCAATCCTGCAAGTGATCATGCCTACAATCTTTATAAAGATAAATTAGCCAAGTAAAGGAGGAGCAAGATGAAGCAGCGAAGAAAAGCTCGTCGCACGTTATACCTTGTTATTGCATTCAGCTGTCTCCTCCTACTAATTGGTGGAAGTTATCTAGTGTATGCAGCAATGACAGCAACGGATCGCGAAGAAAACGATTTTCGCGTTGGTCAGGTAGAAACAAAGATCATAGAAGATTTCGAATTCCGAACGGAAATACCTAAAGATGTTTCGATAAAAAAAGAAGTCTCAATCAAAAATACCGGAACTATTAATCAGTTCATTCGAGTAATGGTTTCTCCACAGGTACAAGCAGAAATAGCTGGTGATATCCAAAACAAGCAGATTCTACCATTGAAAATTGGAACAGATTTGATTCTAGAAGAAATGACTGCATCGGATTGGCTAGATGGTGGAGACGGTTATTACTATTACATTAAGGAAGCCGTTAAACCTGGAAAAGAAACCAGCGAGTTATTCAAGAAAGTAAAGCTTTCAGATCAATTAAGAGATCAGTACCACGGTTCCAAATTGATGATCATTTTGAAGGCCGAAACGATTAATTGTGCAGAGTTTGCTTACCGTGATTCATGGTGGCAAGGAAACACACCCACCACAGGTTCACTAAAAGATGTAGATGATGCACTAAAAACAAAGGTTGATAAATAGGGATACAGTTTTCTGTGTCCCTTCATACAAAAGTGCAGCACTCATGAGATGAGTGTTTTATCAAGTAGAACATTGATTTGATAAGTGTTGAAGGGAAAGGGATTGATAAGAAATGAAAAATAGGGCGAAAAAAAGAACGAATTATCATTCTCGAATTGTTTTGGGAGTTTTGGTAGCAATGATGGCTCTAGCTGGACTGTTTGCATTTTTTATTAGTAAAGATGCGCCTAAAAAAGAAACGATCGAAGCCTCTGAAGTAGTAACTGCTGGAGATTTCCGATTAACGGCAGACAATCGATGGGATGGGACTGATAAAAAAAGCTATGCTGAGTTGAAATGGGATGATGTTCCTGATTTGAGTTCAGAAGGGTATCGCCTGTATCAATCAGAGGATGGAACTACTTGGGATATGCGTTCTACTAGGTATGGGGATGCGATTAAGGTGTTGAATATTTATCCGGATATTTATCCTAATAATATTCGGAATTGGATGAACGATCCAACTGTAGGTATGGGATTAATTGATGTTACACCGGTTTCCCTCACAGATTTTAACAATAATTCTAAAACTGATCCCACCGGTTTTTTAAAAAATGTCCAGGGAGAGTATCAATATGATGTTGTTTTTGTGGGAACAGCTGATGCTAATAATAATATATCTTTTAATAAAGAAGCTGTGGATAGACTTATTGAGTTTATTGAAGCGGGAAGAGGTTTGCTGGTTGGTCATGATGTTCTATCTGGTAATACAAGGGGGTGGATGGGATTAACTGCCGATTTGACTAAAAATAATCGTTTAGCTCCCTATTTAGGAATTGGACTCAGAAATCAAGCGGTCCTAGGAGAAAATTTTCCTTTTTCTGAGAAAGTAGTCGTTAGAAATAACGGGTATCTGATGAAATATCCTCACGAACTAGAAAATGATATGGAACTTAGTATTCCAACAACCCATTCTTTTGGGCAAGTTGCTGGGAGTTCACACAAAGGGACTGTCTGGTTAAGCTTTAAGGATCCATATGTTAACGGAGGTGGTACTTTCTATGATTCACCCACTTCTACAACCAATTTCTATTTAGTAACAAACGGAAATGCGGGGATGATTCAAACAGGACATATGAACGGGAGTTCAACTGTTGATGAACGAAAAATAATTGCCAATACTTTATACAACTTGGCACAGATTACATTGGAATCCAAAGCCAATGATTATACTGTGCTAGATAATGAAAAACCTGAAAAACCAAAATTTGTCATTCGATGTGGAGACGAAAAAAACGTAAATGTTCAAGTGGATGCTACGGACAAAGGAAAAGAATATCAATGGTACATTGAAGCAAATACGAAAAGTAGTGGAGTAAAAACTTCAGATAAAGTAAAAGAAACGGTTACTAGTAACATTGCAGGCTATTTCTATGAAGTTTCAAACTCTTCTGTTTCGACTTTAGCCGCCCAAGTAGAATCTAAAAAGGATGCTTTTGGCCGAATAGATCCCAGTGAATTCGATTTATATGTAGCTCCAAATGATGACTCAGTGAAGTATGAAACGGCAACAAGTTTTACACTATCAGAGAAAAATACTTCTGGAAAATATGTCCATGTACTTGCAGTAGATCGTGCCAACAATGTGGGAACTGTTTCCAGCCAGCAAATCAAAGATATGATTCAACCAGTTGACTTTGAAATCGAACGAACTGGTAATGAAGCAAAATTAGTGGAGATGGCTGTCGATCCTACAATGGATAACAAGATGAAATCAATTGAAGTTCAAATTCCGAAAAATACAGAGATCAAAGATTTCTCTTCGCTAGCTTTGCCAACGGATTGGTATTCTTTCGAGAACAGTGAAACTACGGACTACTACTCCTTCAGCTTTGCGATGGAAACAAATAATAGTGCAGCAACTATTCAAACATTTCTTGAAGGGTTACGATTTACGATAAAAAGTCCTGTCAATTCTTCTGGAAATATTAAAATAATTCTCCATGAAGAAGCTTATACGTATTGGATTGATCCTAGTGGAAAGCGGCATTACTATGCATTTATTCCTGAGGTGCATACTTGGATGGAGGCCTATAATCGAGCCAAAACGATGTCTTATCGCGGGTTAACAGGCTATCTTGCTACTTTGTCCTCAGAACAAGAACATGATTTTGTTTATGATAACATCGGAAAAACCTTTGGCTGGTTGGGAGGTACTAGGCTGAGAATGACCACACCTACAGCTAAACGGATTGATGATGAATCCTATCTCTCTCCTAATATCGCTCACTACACTTTTGCAGCTGGTACAGCAAGTGATTGGTATTGGGCGAATGGGCCGGAGAAAGGGTTGGTTTTCTTTGATAAAGTAAGATTTACTGAAGGTGGGAAATCTCCTGTAGGTACGTATAATGGATTCAATAATGTAGATAATAATCCGGGAACTCCCAGAACTGAACCAAATAGTGGGGGAACAGGAGAATACGTCTTGCAGTTTGCCCAAGCAAACGAGACAAAGTATTGGAATGACATACCGCATGATGGAACTAATCATGTTGCCGGCTTCTATATCGAATTCTCTGAATATGGTGGTCAAACAGAAGGGGACGAAATTACAGATGTTTGCTGGAATGCAGCAATTCCACAAAAAATCTCTTTAAAAGCTTATGATGAGCAAGGGACGGCTTTAACTGATGGAGATATTATTTTTGATCAGCGATTGAGACTTGAACAAGCGGTCACTGTTCAACCAAAAAGCTTAGAATTTTATAGTTTTATTGAAGCACAGGAACTAGATAATACACCTAGAGGGTTGAACTATACGGTTTCTAAAACATACCAAGAAGGAAAACTTATATACTCCTTGCGCAAAGCTATTTTACATGTTCGTCAGGTAATTAATGGTCCACTGAACGAACTAGTTGTTCCTAGTGAAGGCTATGTTACGGTACAGAACAATTTGTACAATAGCGGATCACCTAGCTTGGATGCCAATTATAAAGCAGATATGACTGTTCCTTCAGGAAAACAGGGCGACAATCCTAATTTTAGCAACTGGGTCATTTCTACGAATCACCTGACGAGTGTTCAAGATGAGGTTCATTTATCTGTTACTGTTCCGGAGTTTTATCAGTATGAGGGCTTCTATTTAACGGATGAGGCCAGTGATCCAAATGGTGCAAGTCATGTTAGCAATAGTTCAAAAACGACTGGAATTGTATCGTTGGGGCGTGGAACCATTGATGCTCAAAAAGAATTTTGGCTGACGTTGTATCTTAAACCGACGGAAGAAAATCAAGGAAAGCCTCAGCCCTATAGTTGGGATTATAGCCATAATGACTTAGGAAAAATTAAAACCAAATAAGTGAAAGAGGCGAGGCATAGAATGGTCTATCTGTTATTACTTATCTTAGGCCTGATCGTATTAGTCCAAAGCTATTTATTGTTCTCGCTGATGAAAGATCAACGAGACTTGCAAGGGAAAGTTAATCGACTATTAAGAAAACAGCCACGGTCAGCAACGACTGTGGGGAAAACTCCAATAGAAAGAGGAAGGACACGATGAATCTTGGCTATGCACGTGGGTACCAGATTACCCAACAACTGGATATGCTGGAAGACTATCCGGTGGACGAACTCTTTTCTGACGGGCATCAAGAGGTCGAAGCCCTAGATTCGCCAACAAGTGAGTTTCAGGCGCTGTTGAATTTTGCTCAACCTGGAGATCATTTGATTGTTGCTTCATGGGAAGTAATTTCCAGAGATTACCGTCAGTTATTGGCCTGTCTTGGTCAGCTGGAAACCTTAGAAATGACCTTAGATGTGTTGAACTTACCGCAGTTGAGCATTAAAGAGTGGCGACAGATTTTTCGCTGGTCACTGAAGAATGATCGTTTGCTGCATCCGGTCCTAGTTAAGGCGGGCAAGGAACGCGACCGCAGCAAGGATGCGTATTCTTTGTTTAGTAAAGAACCGGAGGCACGCAAATTGTATCGTGAGATTATCTGGCTGCTGGTGGAAAAAAATTCTGTTCGAAAAGTGGCTCAGCAGAAGCGGATACCGATTGAAACAGCTTATCGTATCCAGCAGGAATTAAAACAGATTCAACTAGCGATCATCCTAGTTATTTGTTTCCTACTGGCGATTTTTAGTATTAAATTAGCAGAATCGTATTTTGATCAGCTATGGATACAAATTGCTATTTGTGTAGTTGTGACGTTGGTTATTTTGTGGAATGTCTTAATCGATACTGAAGAAATTGAAGACAAACCACCAATTAAAGAGAAAAAAACTTCAAAAACCTAAAGAGAAGGTGAATCCAATGCAACATGTACTTATTTTGACGAAAAACTCATTGGCAGAAGAAACTATAATTAGTAAATTACAACGGATGAATTGTGAAATTTTGTGTTCGACCGATATGCTTTATCGACTGCAGCAAGGCTCCGTTAGCCCTTTTTTATCTTATTTTCAATGGGTTATCTTAAGTGAAAGTCTTTGTCATTCAGAGGTTGAGCAAATTCTAGGTCTGCTGAAAAACCATCAGTTGATGATTTTACGGATGGTGGAGAATTATCCTAATGAAGAAGAACAAGCTTATTGGCAAGAGCAAGGAATTTCGGAATGGCTGGGCAAAGACATCAGCTACGAAACCTTACGGGAAAAAGTAAATGAATTAAATAAACAGCTGGAATCAAAAGCGTCTGTAGGAAATCAAATTCTTTCTTTTCCTCACCAGAGCGAGCTAGTTGAACAGAATGATTTGAAGCTGCTGCTGAAGAGTTTCTCGAAGACCGAACTAAAAGTGTTTGAACACTTGATTGAAGCCTATCCGAGGAGTGGAGTGCTTTCCCGCAAAGAATTGTGTGAACATCTTTGGCGAGATGGCGACACCCCATCAAATATGAGTCAATTGTCTTGTCTAATTAACAAACTAAAACGCAAATTTGAATTGCATGGGATTTCTGGTGAAACGATCACTACACTCTGGGGAAGAGGTTATAAATTAAGTAGTGGCTTTTATGACTATTGGCTGCTAGGATCACAGCAACTAGAAAATTTACGCTACGCAACGATTTAAGGCTGTGGGACGCTCAATCTACATTTGATTGAGCTTCTTTTCTAATTAGTGAATATGTAACATATACATAGCATGTCTTTTTATTTTCAGTCGTTATTGGTTATCCTACCCAATAATTTGTGCGAAGTGGAAAGAGTAAATAGACGTTTGTTCAAAATGGAACTGTTTTACAACGGGGTAATCAAACAACTGCCGATTTTTGAGTTTGCTTATTAACTTTTCAGCGGATTCCATGTATAGTAACAGTATTAAAGGATACAAAGGAGTCCCTCCATGAAAAAACGCGAATTCATTGTGCAAGATTTGCTTAGTAAAATATATCAAGAAGAGTTTAAAAACGGTAAGCTGCCGAATCAGCGGGATTTAGCACAGATTTATGGAGTGTCGCGCTTTACTATTCAGCAAGCCGTAAAAAATTTGGAGGAAATCGGGATTGTGCGGGTAGTTCAAGGCTCGGGGATCTTTGTCCATGAGAAATGGGTCAAGAATCCGTTGATTTTTAACTCGTTGACTCGGACACCCTATGATCGAATTGACTCTAAAATGATTGAGTTGAAAAGGGCACCAGCAACCTTGGAGGAGCAAAAAATTTTCCAGATTGATGCAGAAGATGAAATCTGGACTTTTGAGCGGATTCGAATTGTCAATTATAAGATTGAGCAGCTGGAAATCTCTAAGCTGCCGGTTTCAATGTTTCCTGAGTTTTCCCAAGAGGCTGTGGAGCATTCGATTCAAAATTACGTAGAAAAACAAGGATATCGTATCTCTCATTACATCACCAGCTATGATCCGATTACTACCAATAAGGAACAGTCGCGCCTGCTTTTATGCAAGCGCGGAACACCAGCGATGCAGATCACGAATCGGGCAATCTTAGAAGATGGTCAGGTCTACGAATACAGCAGTATTATTGCGATTGATTACTCAGTGACCTATATCCGACCTTTTGACCGGGAAATTCATCGTTCACGAATAGACTAAACCTCACGAATCTCAAGTCATTTACTTGAGATTCGTGAGGTTCCTTTTTGTTATGGCGTTACAATTGTTCCGTCAGGTGTCCGGCTTTGTGTCCATTCATGAGGACGGTAAACGACTGGGTGCTCTTCAGCTAATTCTTCATTAAAGGTTACACCGATTCCGCTTTGTTCAATCGGGTAGAAGAATCCTTTTTCTGGTGCTGGAATATTGCCGAACAGGTTGCGAGTATTTTCGGGAATATCAATGTTTTCCTGAATCGCTGCATTGTGCAGGTGAATGTTCAAATGAGTATTCACCGCTAAACCAACTGGGCTGATATCGGATGGCGTATGCCAAGCAATTCGGACGCCCATTGCCTCACAGAAATGAGCCAGTTTCAATGCGGGTGTAATCCCGCCAATTTGAGAAACGTGTGCCCGCATAAAGTCGATTTGACGGTTACGTACAAGTTCTTTCCATTCCATCGGGTTGTTGAACAGCTCGCCAGTAGCAATTGGCGTTGCCGATTGGTTGCGTAATTGAGCCAACCATTCATTTTGATTTGGCGGTAAAATATCCTCTAAAAAGAATAGATTGTATGGCTCAGTTGCTTTAGCAAATTGAATCGCTTGATTCGGATGCAGACGTTCGTGCACATCATGCAGCATTTGAAACTGATTGCCATATTTTTCTTTCACAGCTTTAAACATTTTTAAGGTTGTTTGCATATAATCCTCTTGGTCGAAGTAAGAACCTTTAATTGGCTGCTCTGGTGTTTGAAGATTCTCAGGATTGCCGCCGTAGAATCCTAATTGACAACGGATATAACGATAACCTTCTGCTAGAAATTTATCGATTTCTCCATAAAGATCGTCCAAATTGTCTGCAACTGCATGAGTATAAGCAGGAATAGCAGTACGAGCTTTTCCACCTAATAGTTGGTACAATGGCATATCAGCCAATTTGCCTTTGATATCCCACAAAGCCATATCCACACCAGAGATTGCATTGTTGGTGATAGGCCCATTGCGCCAGTAAGAATTCACGTTCATTACTTGCCAGATGTCTTCGATTTGGTTGGCATCGCGACCGATTAGCAGCGGCTTCAAGTATTCTTCTACCACTGTTTGAACGGCTAACGGTCGGAACTGAAAGGTACCGCAGCCAAGGCCTGATACCCCTTTGTCGGTTTCAACTTTGACCACTAATAGATTGTGGCGATCTGGTTTGATTGCAAAGCTTTTTATATCAGTAATAATAGTTGGTGTCATTTTAATCACTCCAATTTTGTAATACGAATCATTTCCACACTCATTGAAACATGGATACCCAAGCGGTGTCAATTTGGTCTAAAAAATACCAGCTTGACAGTATAAAACCAGTCCAATTTTTCTTAAAAATATTTTGAAACGTTGACATATAGCGGTTTCTGATATAAAAATAGTAAAAAGGACTGGTTTTACAAGTTGGGAATACCATGCTACTATGTGAGGGTGAAAACGGAATCACAATTCTCAGGCGAAGTTGACTAGTCCGAGCCTGAATCACTTGTTCCGTAAGAACTAAGGAGGGCTACTAAAAATGAAACATGAAGATATTGCAAAACAGATTATAAAAGATGTCGGCGGAGCAGATAACATCAATAATGCTTGGCATTGTATGACCCGCTTACGCTTTAACCTAAAGGATGAGAAGAAGGTCGATTATGCGGCTTTAGAAAAGATTCCTAAAGTAGTAGGAACCAAATATCAAAGTGATCAATTACAGGTAGTTATTGGAACGGACGTAGCTGATTACTTTGCACCGCTTGCTAAAGAATTAGGCTTGGATGAGAATAGCCAGCAAGAAAATACTGAGAAAAAAGGCGCAGTTTCCTTGTTTATGGATACTGTATCAGGGGTATTCGGACCAATCGTGCCTGCGATTGCCGGTGCTGGAATGATCAAAGGATTGATGGCAGGGTTAGTTGCGTTAAATGTCATCTCGAACCAAACAGATACTTATTTAGTGATTGATATGATTGCCAGCGGCGTATTTACATTCTTGCCATTTTTCGTTGCCGCTTCTGCTGCCCGAATTTTCAAAACGAACCAATATTTGGCGATTGCGATTGCAGCAACTTTACAGTTTCCAACGATGACTAATGCGGTCGCTGAAGGAAATGTTTCAGCTTTCCAATTATTCGGGTTAGTCCCAGTTCCGGTCTTTAACTATGCAGGAACAGTTATTCCGATTATCTTTGCAGTGTTGGCTTTAAGCTACATTTATCGTTGGGTAGACAAGATCTTGCCACAAGTTTTACGAACGGTATTTACCCCAACAATTTCCTTGTTCGTGGCTGGTTTAGTTACGTTAACAGTTATTGGACCAATTAGTATCCATTTAGGAAATCTGTTGGCTGCAGGTGTTGCTGGTCTGTTCACGATTTCACCAGTGTTAGCAGGGATTGTCGTAGGTGCGATTCGACCAATTGCCATCTTTACTGGTTTACACCATGCCATGACACCAATTGCTTTGCAGAACTTTGCGAACCAAGGTTATGATATGTTAATGCCTATGATGTTTATGGCAAATATGGCGATTACTGGTGCCACAGCAGCTATTTATACAAAAGTAAAAACCAAAGAAGAAAAATCAATCGTTTTATCTTCTGCAGTATCAGGAATTTTAGGAATTACCGAGCCAGCTCTATTCGGTATTTTATCAAAATACAAAAAAGCCTTTATCGCGGCCACTATCGGAAGCTCAGTTGCATCAGCATTTATCAGCTTCTTCGGGGTTCGGATTTATGGCTACATTTTATCAAGTATTTTCAGCTTGCCAGCTTATATTGGGCAATATTTCATCTTTGCAGTGTTAGGAATCATCATTGCATTGGTTCTGTCTTTTGCCCTAACTTACATGATGGTACCAAAGGAAATGGATGAAGATGCTGAGTTAACCAATGAAGTTGATCTACATGCCGTTTCAAAAGGTGCATATGTTCCTTTAGAAGATGTACCAGATGAAGTTTTTTCAACTAAAATGATGGGTGAAGGTTTTGCTATTAAGTCAACTGATGGTGCGGTGTTCTCACCAGTTTCCGGTACAGTGACTACCGTTTTTCCTTCAAAACATGCAATTGGAATCAAAACCAGCAATGGTGTAGAGGTTTTAGTTCACATGGGAATTGATACAGTTGCTTTAAATGGTCAAGGCTTTGAGGTATTTGTCAAAGAAGGCGACCAAGTATCGGTTGAAACAAAACTGGCACAAATGGATTTAGATTATATTCGCAATCAAGGAAAAGAAACAATGATCATTGTTGTGATTACCAATATGGATCGTGTCCTGTCATTTTCAGGTATGCGGGATCTAGAAGGCCAACATCCAGCAGGAACTTTGTTGGAACGGGCAGTTCTTAATTAATAGACTGGAGACGTTTGAGTATGAAACGAGTAGAAATTTTATCACGTTTAGAAAAAGCTGGAGTCATTGCTGTCGTACGAGGAAAAGATCAGGCTGAAGCTGTAAAAGCTAGTCATGCGATTATTGAAGGTGGCGTAATCGGAATCGAAGTAACATTCACGGTGCCGAACGCTCAAGCAGCAATTCAGGAGTTAGCGGATGCGTATCGTGGACAAGAGGTTGTGATCGGAGCAGGAACAGTATTGGATGTTGTGACTGCCCGTTTGGCTATCATGGCGGGGGCGGAATTTATTGTCAGCCCTAGCTTTAACGCTGAAACTGCTGAGCTATGCAACCTTTACCAAATTCCATATCTGCCAGGCTGTATGACGATTACTGAAATGCAAACAGCTTTAAAGAGCGGTGCGGACATTATTAAGCTGTTCCCAGGTAGTGCTTATGGTCCAAGTATTGTGTCAGCAGTCAAAGCACCATTGCCGCATATTAACCTGATGCCAACAGGCGGCGTTAGTCTGGAAAATATGGCTACCTGGTTTGAAGCTGGTGTAGTGGCTGTGGGAGTTGGCGGCAATTTGTTGGCACCAGCAGCTGAAGGTGACTTTGCCAAGGTAACGGAGATTGCTCAGCAATATGCTGCAAAGCTGGCTGAAATTAGAGGAATTACTCATGGCTAGAATCGTTTGTCTAGGGGAAATTATGATGCGCTTATCCGCTGAGGTCGGCACACGCTTGAATCAAACCAATCAGCTAGATGTTTTCTATGGTGGTGGTGAGGCAAACGTAGCCGTTTCTCTGGCAAACTATGGTCATCACGTCCAATATGCCAGCAAGGTAGCAGATAATGCCTTCGGACAAGCTGTAGAAAGGCATTTGCACAGCTCCGGTGTTGCTACTGACTTTTTATTAAAAGGATCTGGTCGGCTGGGTACTTATTATGTGGAGCAAGGGATTGGTCAGAAGGCGACTAAAGTAGTGTACGATCGTCAAGGTTCAGCTTTTGCTTTGATGGATAAACTTGAATGGGCTGTGCATGATTTGTTTGCGGATGCGGATGTCTTCCATGTTTCAGGCATTACACCAGCTCTTTCTGAAGACTGGAGCAAGTTGACAATTCAATTGATGCAAGCAGCTAAAGCAGCCGATTGTAAGGTCAGCTTTGACAGCAATTATCGTCAAACATTGTGGACACAACAAGCAGCAGGTGAGTTTTTACAAAAGGCTTTGCCTTATGTAGATTATTGCTCAACTGGCCACATGGATGCGATTCATTTGTTGGGAATTGAAGAGAAAACAGAAGCTGATGTAACACACTATTATCAAGCGATGCAAAAGCTTTTCCCAAACATCGAAGTCTTCTTTTCGACTAAGCGGACAGTTCATTCGACTAGTGTAAATGAATTACAGGGAAACTTGTGGATCAAGGACCAGTGTTACACGTCGAAAAACTATGTCATTGATCCTATTGTTGATCGAATCGGTGGTGGAGATGCCTTTACTGGTGGAATCCTTCACGGTCTATTAACCGAAATGAATCCGCAGGAAACGATTGAGTTTGCGACGGCTGCTGCTGTCCTGAAGCACTTTATTAAAGGTGATTGCAACCAGTACAGTGAAGATGAAGTACGACAGTTTATGAACAGCGAAAGTGCGAAGATTAGTAGATAAAAAAACAGCAACCAGTTACTTTCGATTGAGAGTAACTGGTTGCTGTTTTTAGTAACAAATCTTGCAAGGTGTAAGATTGCCTACGCTATCAAGTGAGACTTCTTCAACCGAATTGGCATTGCTTAAGCCTCGGCAGCCTGAATTTGAATGGTATTTCGTTCCAGATTGAGGTGCAATGAAAACCGTTTGAACCTGTGGCTGCGCTTGAGCTTGAGCAGCCGCTTGTTGGGCTTCTGCTTCGGCCTGCTGTTGGGCAGCGAGAGCTGCTTGTTGCTGGGCCGCAGCCGCCTCTTGAGCGATTCGTTCTTGCTCCGCTTTTTGTGCTGCTTCCCGAGCTTGTTGTTGTTCTAAAGCAACGCGCTCTGCTTCAGCCTTTTGCTGTTCTTCAATCTTTTGCGCCTCTTCAGCTTTTCGTTGTTCCTCGGCTATTTTTTTCTGTTCTTCTTTTCTTTTAGCCTCCGCTTGTTTTTCTGCTTCCAGTTTTGCTTTGCTAGAGGAAGCGGTGGTCTTTTTGCTTTCTTTGGTTGTTTGACTAGTTGATTCTGAAGTGGAAGAATCACTTGTTTCTTTTGTACTTTTATCCACTGCGGCTATCTGTTCCTTAGTTGCAGAATTCTCGCTGGCAGGAAGCATTGCGAAACCAGCGATGGTTACCGCAAAGGCAACAGCTGCGGTGACAATTGCTTTTTTAGCCTTACGATTATCTTTTTTTATCAGGAATAAAATCATCGCACCAACTGCTCCGATAAAAGCAGCTAGACCTGCTAATATGATAAAGACACTCCCTAAAGCGAAACACAATCCAATCAGAATAACTCCTGCAACTATTTTCCCCGTATTCTTTTTCATCTTCTTTCCTTTCTTTGAACAAAAATTCTCGTTAAATAGTTCAGCATTTCCCCAAATGCGTACTTAGTAAAATAATACTATATTTAATAATAAAAGATAAAGTAGAATTTGTTTAAGCAAATAACGGATTGGGATTATTTAGAAGTTAAGACTAAGAAAGAAATGAAATTATTAAGCATGACTTTTAGATGAAAATCACTAATTCTTAGCTGATTTATTTGTTTGAATTGCCAGGAATCATTAAGAATTCGGGATTTTTTTATGATCTTTTTGAATGAACTGCTTTTATAGGCTGATTTTATGGCATACTAATCAGAAAATGTCGCAGAGGAGAGACAAAGATGACGAAGCTATTGATTGTAGATGATGAGGCAGATATTCGGGAGCTGGAAAGAATGCTGCTGACATCTTATGTAGATGAAATTATTGAGGCGGAAAATGGCCAAGAAGCTTTGTCTATGATGGATCAAGAGGTGGCTCTGATTATTATGGATTATATGATGCCTAAGATGAACGGTGTGGATGCGGTAAAGAAAATCCGCAAGTCGTATTCTGTTCCAATTCTTTTTATCTCTGCCAAGGGTCAAGAATACGATAAAATTGTCGGCTACTCTGCGGGGGCAGATGATTATTTAGTTAAACCCTTTTCTCCTCAGGAATTGCAGTTGAAGGTTCAGGCAATGCTGCGGCGTTACTTAAATTATAGTAGTTCGCAAACTCAAACGAATCAGTCAATTAATATTCGAGATATGGTATTGCATCCGAAAACACGCAAGGTTATTTTGGCTGATCAGGAAGTTACCTTAACAGGAAAAGAATTTGATATTCTACAGCTGCTGGCAGAGTCGCCAGCACATGTTTTTTCAGCGGAAGCGATCTATGAGGCTGTGTGGCAGGAACCCTATTTTTACAGTTCCAGCAGTACGATTATGACTCATATAAAAAAACTGCGGCAAAAAATTGAAAAGGACCCGAAAAAACCTCAGTATATTTTAACCGTGTGGGGAGTGGGGTATAAGATTGAACAATAAAAAAACCACCTTTCCTAAAGAAATTTTTCGCTATCTGATTCTAAGTATCTTGAGCGGTGCAATCCTATTCTTCTTGCTGTTTTTAAGCAATCAAGCGTTGTACCACCAGGTGATTCAACCACAAATGGAAAAGAAGGATTTTTCAGAAGCGACCACCGAGTTTCAAGAATTTGTAAGTCAGCAGGAGGCGGACAGCTTAGGCCGGTTTACTTGGCAATCCTCAGACGGAACGGTCTTTTACTTGCGCAATGACTCCGAAAATAGAAATGAACCGAAATTCCATAAAGAACCAGCAGGGCCAATGGAGGAGCGGCGGCCATTAGGGACAGAAAAATCCGCTGCAATTACTTATTCGGATGGGGAAACAAAAACCACCTTTTTAGTAGTTGAGAATCGTTGGCCGATGTATATCGGGATTGTAGCAGCAGTAGTTTTGGGGCTGCTCTTTGCGATCGTCTTGTTTTATCACCAATTATTGAATAAGGCGAAATACATGCACCAAATTGAAAAGGGAACAATTATTTTGGAGGCGGGTGATCTGGACTATCGAATTGCCGAAGAAGGGCATGATGAACTGACACAGATTGCGGCCAGCATTAATCGAATGAGTGAATCTCTTAGCGAGAAGATCGTTCTGGAAGCGAAAGCTACCCAAGCGTCACGAGAAATTATCAGTGACCTAAGTCATGATATCCGTACTCCGCTTACCATTTTAAGCGGTTATCTGCCGGTGCTGCTAGAAACCGACTTAACTGAAGAGCAGCGAAAATATTTGAATTTGATTCATAAAAAGACCCAACAGATGAATACTCGGGTGAATGATCTGCTGGAGTATGCAACGATTTTTTCTGGTCAACGTCCATTAGAGCTGCAAACGATCGACAGTCGAATGCTGTTTGAACAATTCATTACGGAGCTGCTGCCGATTGCAGAGGTCAGCTACGAACTGACTATTCCCCCACAGGTTAAATTGGTGGGAGATATGAGCTTGCTAGAGCGCTTGTTCGACAATCTTATTTCTAACATTAACCAGCATGCTGATCTTGAGAAGGAGGTCAATATCCAGATTTGTGTTCAGAATGAACAGCTTTTGATGACAATCAGAAATGCCATTGGCGGATCAGATTCAAGTATTGGAAAGTCCTTAGGGGTGAAAATTTCTACGATGATCGTAGAACTGCATCAAGGGTGCATGACCAGTAAAACACTTGGGGAAATCTATCAAACGGAGATCATTCTTCCTGTAAAGTGGACGAACTAACTGAACAGGAATTTGAATAATGTTAATTACCTAGTAAGAGCAGTCAGTAAATGGCTGTTCTTTTTTTGTTCCTTTTCAAGCTTCAGATTTGTTCAGATTTACTTCAGAAGGAGTTCAGATTCATTGGTTATGATACATACATCGCTAATAAATGGACCTGCAAGGAGGAATACCCGTATGGCAAAAGCAAAAGTTAAGAGCGGCGAAATATTTGAGCGCCGAGAGAAGAAATATCTACTGACACCAGAGAAGTATGATCTGCTGCTAACTCGTTTGCAAGAATATATGACGATTGATGAGTATGGGCTGCATACCATACACACGATTTATTACGATACAGAAGATTTGGCAGTCATTCGTCATTCGGTAGACCAACCCAAATTTAAAGAAAAAATGCGGCTGCGCAGCTATGGCTTAGCAACCAATCAATCCACTGTCTATCTAGAATTAAAAAAGAAGGTAGCAGGTGTGACCTACAAACGCAGAACGGCTATGACGTATCAGGAGGCGAAAAATTTTCTGAATTATGATGTGAAGCCGCAAGTACAAAAGCAAATCTTCAAAGAGCTTAATTGGTACACCCAGCAACAAAAGCTTCAGCCAACAGTTCTAATTAGTTATGACCGCATTGCTTTGAAATCTAAGAAGGACGAAAATTTTCGTATCACCTTTGATCAGAATATTCGTTACTCTTTGGAGCATTTCGAATTGGATCAGGTGGATCAACATCCGCAAAAACTATTAACAATTGAACCGACTGTCTTAATGGAGGTCAAAATTTTTGAGGCTTTTCCGTTAGAAATCAGCCGACTCTTCTCTGAATTACAAATTTTTCAAGGGAAGTTCACGAAATATGGCAATGTTTATCATTGGGTGTTGTTCCCTGAATGGGAACAACAGCATATTCGTCAAAGAAAACAAACGATCAAAACAATTGAGCGAGGGGAATCAATTTATGCTTGATAGTATTCTTAGCAACAACGTCAGTGAGATGACTGTTACGTTGACTCAAATCTTATTAACTATTTCATCTAGTCTTATTTTAGGCTTTATCATTGCGATGGTTCACAAATATCATAACAGCTACTCAAAAAATTTTATGTTCACTATCGCACTGCTGCCGGTTTTGGTTTCTTCGGTCATTATGATGGTCAATGGGAACTTAGGGGCAGGGATTACGGTAGCCGGCGCCTTTAGTCTCGTACGTTTTCGCTCTGCTCCGGGAAATGCTCGTGAGATTACCACTATCTTTTTCTCGATGGCCGTTGGGTTAGCGATTGGGATGGGGTATATCGTTTATGCGACGATCTTCAGCCTATTTGTCAGCTTAGCAATGATTGTTTATACCAATTTGAAGTTTGGCGAGGCTACGGAGAATGCTCGCCAAGTACGTATTACAGTTCCTGAGTACACCAATTATATGAAGGATTTTGATCCGGTGTTGAAAAAATTTACCAGTTATCATCAGCTGGATCAGATCAAGACGACCAACTTAGGCAGTTTGTTTGAAGTATCCTTCACGGTTCATGAGAAAAATCCTTATCAGGAAAAGGAATTCTTAGATGAGCTGCGTTTAGTAAATAGTAATTTACCTATTGTTGTCCAGCCAGCAGGAAGTGGGAAAGACTTGTAGTCCACAGAAAGAAGGGGGCTCTTATGCTGATCTGTTTAACCGCCTTATTGGGCTTAGTATGGATGTTAATACCTGAGAAACAATAAATTAAAGTTTGCCACAAAGCAAAGAGAGCCAGCAGATAAAAAACAGGAAATTTGCTGCTCTTCTCATGCCACAGCTTCAGCGAAGGTATAAAAATGTCAGACTACAAATTACTATCTATGCTGAATGCTTAAAGTTGAAGAAAAGAGAGGAAGAAACTGATGAAAAAGAGATTATCCATTGCATCGCTGCTATTAGCGCTAGCATTAACCGGCGGCATCGTCTACAAAGTAACTGCTAGTCAGACTGAGGAGGCCAGTACTACCACCAGTTTGACTGGTTCTTCTACCAGTAATAAAACCAATTCTACCGTTTTGGCAACAACTGGTGAGTATGATGAAGAGGATAAGGCTACGACCTATTCTGAAAGCACAGCTACACAGATCACCTTAAAAGATGCGGGATCCATTGTTAATGGGGAGGGAGCAGAAGTTTCAGACAATACTGTCACAATAACTAAGGGGGGCACCTATGTAATTTCTGGCACACTGACCAATGGACAAATTTCCATTAACAGCACCGATTCAGAAACAGTCCGAATCGTACTTAATAATGCAAAAATCACTAATGAAACAACTGCTGCAATTTCAGTTGCAAAAGCTGAAAAAACAGTAGTAACCACGGTAGAAAATACTTCGAATCTGGTAGCTGCAACGGCTGAAAGCTTTGCGGAGACCGAGGAAGCGCAGGCTGCAATCTACAGCAAGGATGACTTAACCCTAAACGGTTCTGGCACATTGGATGTGCAAGCAACGGCGGGACACGGAATTCAAAGCAAAAATGATTTAAAGATAACTAGTGGGACGTATACCATTGATAGTGGCAATGAAGGGCTCAAAGGAAAGGATTCTGTTCAAATTTTAGATGGAGATTTTACGATCAATGCAGCGAATGATGGGATTCAATCCACTAATGCTGAAGAGTCAGATAAGGGCTACATTGTTTTAGATGGCGGGACCTATACAATTAGTAGTGAGAATGATGGAATTCAGGCCGAGACATACTTAATTGCTAACAATCCAACCATTGATATCACCACGAATGCTAGCGGAACATCTGACTCTACTCAAAGCTATAAAGGGCTGAAGGCTGGTGGTGATCTGACAATCAATGGTGGAACTTACACAATTGATTCAGTAGATGACAGTGTTCATTCCAACAGCAATGTAACCATTGCCGGAGGAACTTTAAATCTAACGACTGAGGATGATGGGATTCATGCCGATGCTACTACAACGGTTTCTTCTGGAGAAGTAAACATTTTAAATTCTTATGAAGGAATTGAAGGAGCAAACGTTGTTCTATCAGGCGGTAATATAAACGTTGTTTCTACGGATGACGGCATTAATGCTGCGGGAGGCTCGACTACAGATGAAGGAACTGATGCTGCTGAGCCAAATTCATTTGGTTCCGATTCCTTTAAGGAAAACAGCAGCGGTGATTATACCATCACCATTGAGGGTGGAACTATTCAGGTCGATGCAGAAGGGGATGGATTGGATTCCAATGGCGACATTACTATGACAGGTGGCCAGATGACAGTTTATGGTCCAGTCAGCGGCGGAAATGGTGCCCTTGATTACGATGGCACCTTCGATATAACTGGTGGAACTCTTTACAGCTTTGGTTCTTCGGATATGGCACAGTCGACTAGTGCTACTTCTACCCAGCCAAGTATTCAGATTTGGTTGGACAATGAGCTGCAGGCTGGCGAAGTAGTTACGTTAAAAGACAACCAAGGTAATGTAATTAGCGAAGCAGCTTCAAGTAAAACTTTTGCTAACGTAGTGATTAGCGATCCAGCAATTCAAACTGGTAAAACCTATACTGTTGACTTTTCTAGTGGAATTTCAACGACTGTTGCCGTTGATTCCGCAGTAACATCGGTTGATTCATCAGGTACCGCCGTAGAAGCTAACCAGGGAATGATGGGCGGTGGAGGCCCCGACGGAAATCCTGGAGGCAACGAAAACGGTCGGAAATAGCAGGTAAAGAAGGTGTTTTCCTTCTTTACCTTTTCAGAAAGGAGCAAATTCTATGACAGTAAGTATTGTAATTCCAGCCTACGAACCTGAGTCTCGCTTTTTGACTTTTTTAACGACTTTGCTCTGCCAAACAGATCGACCAATCATTGTGATTGATGATGGATCGGGAGCTGCGTATCAAGCTGTTTTTCAAGAGGCTAAACGAAAAGGAGCCATTCTGTTGAATCACTCGCAAAATTTGGGCAAAGGAGCAGCGTTAAAAACCGCCATGCGTTTCCAGTTGCTGCATCTGCCAGAGATCGAAGGATTGGTGACTGCTGATAGTGATGGGCAACATCGAGTAAATGATATTTTAAAAATTGCCAGTTTAGTTGAGAAGAATCAGGATACGCTTTTCTTAGGAACACGCCAATTTGATCAAGACCAGATACCTTTCAAAAGCCGTTTTGGGAATAAGCTGACTGCGTTGATGTTTCGCTTTTCCACTGGGATACCTTTATCGGATACTCAGACTGGTTTGCGGGGAATTCCCCAAAGTCATTTAGAACAAATGCTGGAGATTCCTGGAAAACGATTTGACTATGAAATGAATATGCTCATTCAGGCTAAGGACATCAACCTTTCACTAGAAGAAGTACCAATCGAGACAGTCTATTTTGGTAACAATGAACATTCTCATTTTCGAAGTGTAATCGATTCAATGCTGGTTTATATGCCCTTTTTTAAATTTATTGCCAGTTCTGTTTTATCGGCTGTAGTTGATATCTTATTTTTTGTTATTCTGCTGAAGCTGGTTTTTCCAAGGGCCTCTAATGCCTTATTTGCCGCCACTGCAATAGCTAGAATCAGCAGCGGGTTTCTAAATTATCAGCTAAATCGACATCTTGTTTTTAAAACTGACCATAAACAAATCAGTGAAGCGGCAAAATATGCCTTACTTTTTATGAGTCAATTGCTATTAAGCAGCTTACTAGTTCAAGGTCTGGCAGAAATATTTCAACATATTGTCTTAATTAAAGTGGTCGTTGATTGTGGAATCTTCATTCTTAGCTTTTATATTCAGCGACGTTTTGTTTTTAAAAGAGGGGGAATCGAAAGTTGATCAAACATAGAAAATTTCCTTGGTTTTTTGCAACGTTATTCTTGTTAGCCTGCTTTACTGGTTTCATACTTTTAGATACGTTTGTTGTTCCTAAAACTTATTCGGCTATTGCCACCAATAAGACAATAGAAACGACTGAAGCAACAAGAGATTCCAACGAAAGTTCCGAAGCAGTCATTACAGAAAATAGTTATCAAGACGACGACATGACGATCACTATCTCGACGGAAAAAACAGCAGATACCACCTATTATGTTGCTGATATTCAGGTAACAAGCAGCGATCAATTGAAAACCGCCTTTGCTAATGGTACCTATGGCCGTAACATTAAGGAAACGACTTCTGCTATGGCCTCTGATAATCAGGCAATATTAGCAATCAATGGTGATTACTATGGTTTCCGAGACACCGGTTATGTGATTCGCAATGGGAGTTTGTACCGAGATATAGCGGAGGAAAGTACGGACGCTTTAGTCATAGATGCAAATGGGAACTTCTCAATTGTTAATCAGTCGGAGGTATCGGCTGAGGAGTTACTGAAGGAAGGTGCCACGCAAGTTTTTTCTTTTGGACCTGCGTTAGTTGAAAAGAGTGAGATAGCGGTGTCCAGTGAAGAAGAGGTTGCCCAATCGATGTCCAGCAATCCCAGAACAGCAATCGGGCAGATTGGTGAAAACCATTATATGATCATTGTGTCGGATGGTCGGACAGCTGAAAGTGCTGGCTTGTCCTTATATCAATTAGCTGAGATTTTTGAGAGCAAAGGAGCAACCGTTGCTTATAATCTTGATGGTGGGGGGTCTTCCACCATGGTGTTTAACGGGCAAGTGGTGAATACTCCGGTCGCTGGAGCAAAAGGTGATTCGGGCAGCGAACGTTCGGTCAGTGATATCATTTATTTTTAGAAAAGGGTGGTTTTATGCAGGTCAAACGATGGTTAGTTAGCTTAGCGTCAGGTTCAGTGTTTCTTTATAGTTTCAAAACGATCTATAATTACTTTGGTCACGGTGTAACCAGTGAAGCATTAGACAGTATCTGGTGCTGGCCGTTGATTTTAATCGTTTTCCTGTTAGTCATCAGAACAGGAAAACCGGCGATAATTAAGACGCACCGTATGAGAAACTGTAGCAGCTGCTATTTATTGGCAGTGATTAGTATCGTAATTGGACGAGCCTTGACGGGTATTTTTGAAATTGCCGGGACTTCCTCTGAGTATGTATGCATTTACTATTGGGCAGCGATAGTTTTTATACTTTTAGGCAGCTTCCATTTCGTAGCTGCAATGAGAGTTCAGAGCTTAAAACAGTCGAATACGTAAAGAAAAAGCGATCCTTTTATGCAAAGGATCGCTTTTTTGGGAATTACTTAGTGCTGCTTCTTTCTAAATAATGGTTCATCTTTACTTTTGTAATAATCGGGGTTGAATTCTTCATCATACTTAACACCTAACAAAGATCCAAACATAGGACTGAAGCCAAAGATACCTAAAATAATCGAAAGAGGAACATAAACTATTTTTTTATAATACCATTTTTGCTTTTTTTGACTAGACATTCTTAATCCCCCTCTTCATACTAAGTATAACAGATGTTTTTTGTGGATAAGAGAGAGCGGTTGAAGTTTTTCCACAGGTGGGTAAATGGAAGATCTGGCAATTAGTATGTTGGAGGGGGAGTTGAACAAATGAAAAGACAGTGGAGAAATGGCTTGATTAGTGCTGGGGTGGTACTAATCTGTTTAGTTGCAGGCATGCTTATTTTCCTTGGATCTAGGGATATGGAAGATGTCGAGTTGGGTGTGCCAGAAATTGAGGTGCGATCTACTTCGATCACTCAGAAAGGGAAGCTGTTGTTAACTTGTGGATCAGATAAAAGAAAAAATGATCCAGCTGGGGATAATCAAAGTCCTCAAGTTAGTTGGAATCAGGTGATGGGCGCCAAAAATTATGTGGTAGTGATGGTGGATGAGGATGCCAGTTGGATTCACTGGTATGTGGATAATTTAACCGCAACCGAGTTACCGATGGGAACGTATAATCAAGAATACGTGGGGCCCTATCCCCCTGCGCTTTTAGGCAATCGACATAACTATCGAATTGAAGTGTTTGCCTTGCGCCAGAAGCCGGATATTGTGACAGTAAAGCTGGATAAAAGAAATTCGTATCCTGAAATCATCAACGATCTGGACACAGCCAAAGGAGAAAGGCGAAATATTTTGGCTCGTGGACATATTGTGGGAAGTTATCAACATGGGGATAAAACGGAATAAAATATACTGGGTGTGGATTGTTTCCTACTTCAAAAAGTCAAATAAGCACCACTAAAATTGCTTATTTCAAGGTATAAGCTTGCTAAACCGAATGCATTGTTCAATTATACTACGATACATATTTTTCCTGAAAAAATTTAGAAATTCAAGGATAAGTTGTTTAGTATCAGAAGTAATTGATAGCTTTTTAGTTGGGAGGATCGGCTATGCGGAAAAAATTCGATTAAAGTAATAACATCGAATGTCCACATAATCAACTATATGTTTAAAAGTTAGTTCAAGGCTATGTATGTATTTCTAACAACTGAATTATAAATTGATCAAAACTGCTTTAGGGCCTATTAATAGGGTACTGGAGTAGTTTTTTCTATTTCCAGTCAGAGATAGTTAGCTTAAGAAATTAAGCGATACGAATTTTTATTAAAGCTAGGATGGGGAGATATAAAATGCTGATTGATGATTTATTGAGATATGTTTCTGAAAATCGAAAAAAATAATCTTTGTTTATTTTTAATGTCGATTTATCCGGAAGAAATAATAATATTCAGATATAATCTCTATTTTTTTGTTTTAATCAAAAAAAATAGGACAAAACTTGAAAACTATTGTATGAAAAAAGGTGACAAAAAGTTATAATGGAGTTAATTTGATTGAGAAAGGAACGAATGATGTTATCGAATGATTTTTTAATGGAGGAGGATCGCTATAAATTATACTTGCTTCAATATCTAGAATTAAATAAAAGTTTTTATTGTTCAATTGAACAGATTAGTGATTTGTTGGAACTTTCTCGCTATAAGGTGGAAAAATACCTGAATGAACTGAAAGATGATTTAAGAGAGCAAGCTCTTCCCGGAGAAATTGAAGTAATTGAGAGCGGTGAAATTCGAATTAGTGAATTGTCTCATATGATTGTAAAAAAAATGCGCTTGTTCTTTATTGAAAAAAGTCGGTCTTTTCAAATCTTTCATCAATACGTAACGAAAGAAAAAAGTCTTGATCTACAGATCGAAGAACTTCATTTGAGTCGATCTAGTACTTATCGATTATATAAGAAGCTGAAAATATTACTTAAAGAAGAAGGTATACAAATAAGAAAAAATCAGTTGGTTGGTTCTGAATTTGTTATTCGTAGTTTTTTATTGAATGTTTATTACGAAATTTTCAACGGCCTACATAATCCATTTGATGAAATAATTCAGAATCAAACTAAGGAACTTATTCACTACCTATATCACTATTTAAATCTTTCTTTACCCAAAACCCAGGAACATAAATTGCTGTTTTTTATTAGTATATGGCTAATCCGAATAAAGAATGGTCATTGTATTGATGAGGTTTTTATTGAATATCAGGATAATTCATTGACTAGATATCTATATAAGTGGCTAAACAATCATACTGAGTTAACTAAAGAAAATCAACAGAAAGAAATTGCGGGATTACTTTTATTTCTCCAAACAATTGAAGTAGTTTTAGACCCACCTATTTGCTTTGTTGAGCGGAAGGAAGATCAGCAGGCTCGAAAGTTAGCTGATGACTTTTTGCAGCATTTAGCAAATCACTCCGTGTTTACGTTTTCCTATTTATTCCAAAATAACAAATTAAATTTGGGGTTGTTGACAATTAACCGAAGGTGGTTGATTTACCATTTTCGAGAGACCACTTTCGTAACCAAGGTTCAACGACGTTATTTTCAAGAGATTAATCCAAAACTGGATCGAATTATTCAGCAGTTTATTGAAAAAGTAGATCGACAAGAGTTATTCCACACAGAACTAGAGAAGAATAAATTGTATTATGATTATTTGTTTTTTTTAATGGGAGAAATTTCTGTGGAAGAGTTGGAAGATCCTGTTTTTGTGTGTATTGATTTTTCTCATGGGAGTAATTACAACCAGTATATACAAAAAATTCTTTCCTCGTTGCAAAGCATGAATATTTGTTACGAACAAAAATTAAGCGCAAAAACTCAAATTTATTTATCCGATTTTTTGATTAATAAATTACCTTGTCATCAAATGATTTGGAGACGCCCTCCAACTCCAGAAGATTGGTCAGAATTTGGTCAGTTATTATTAGATGTTAAAGGAGAAGGCAATGAATAAGCATTTAATAATAGCATTTGCACTTCCGTCTATGTTGTTTTATCAATCCAATGTACCAATATTATACAGTGAGGTTCTATTGATTCATCAAGTCACTGAGGAACAAAGTATCCTTGAATTTGATTTGGGAGAATCTGGTAATGAAGTAGTTGTTTTCAATGAGCCTAAAGAGACTAGCAATTTTGAAGAAACCATGGAATCTGGAAAATCAAATGATCCAGAAAAAACAACTGTCGAGGCAGAAGGCGAGAAGCCTTCAACAAAAAAGGATGAAAAGCTTAATGAAAAATTTTCTGAAAACGTTAAGCATGAAGCTAGTTTCTTTTCTAACATTGAGCAAAAGTTTGTTGATTTGCCATCCAATCTATCTACAAAAAACAAGAGCGACAGTGAATTGGCCAGAATGCTGGGAAACATGTCTGGCACCATTGTTTATGGAATAAAGATTAACACTGTTAATAGAGAAGATTTTATATTTTTTTAAGGGGATGAACAAAAATGAAAGAGTTAAAAAAATTTTGGTCATTTGCAGCGATTATCAGTATTTTAGTAGGAATGATTCCACTGCAAGTGTTTGCTGAAACAAATAATGAAGTAGGAATAGCTATCGAGAATATCGAATTTGATAACATGGAAGGTCAAAAGATTACTGCTGAAAATTGTATTAAAGAAAAAGATTTGATTCAAGTTAAGATTGATTGGAAGTTGTCTAAAGCGACCTTGATAGAAACAGGAGCGATGGCGATTGTTCAACTACCCTCCAATCTTTCCTATAACAATCAAACTGGGACAATTCCTGATGTAGGAGATTATCAAGTAAGTAATAATCAACTAATTTTCACTTTTAAACAAAATTATGTATTAGATGAACGCAATCAAGCACCAGATTTTCATAGTGCTAGGCTATATCAAGGAACGATCTCTTTAGAAGCACAAACGAATAGTGAAGATGCAGAGAAAGAGACTGTTGATTTTGGCAACGGCATGGTAAAGACCTTGTACTATGATAACCAAGCTGATTCAGCAAAAGCTGCATTAAATAGAATTGACAATGAAGTAGTTGTTCATGAACCAAGTCTAAATACTCGTGGGATTGATCTTTTCACAAACATATCAATTACTGATTTCGATGGGAATTCATTCACAGATACGAATCCTGCATTGAAAGATGCCAATATTAAGATTCATTTTGATTGGGTTTTGGCTGATGATGAAGTGATTAATAATGGGGATTATTATACGTATCAATTGCCAGATTATTTTTCTATTCATAATACAGTCACTGATACGCTGAAAAACGATGGTGGGGATATTTTAGGTTCCTTCACTTTGGACTTAGATGGCACTCTGACAGTTACGTTTAATGGCAAAGCTGAGAATTTAAATGAACGTCAGGGAACAATTGATTTGAAAACAGAGTTGAATCTTACCACTGAAAGTGAAATAGTAGAAATTCCAACAAACATCAAAGATGATTCAGGAAATGAAATCACGATAGTTTTACCAATTGTTAAAGCTGATATCAGCAAAAAAGGTATAATTGAAGCAGATAATTCAGTGACCTGGACCATTGTTTTAAATGAAGAGAGACGAAACTTACGAAACGTAGTAGTAAGAGATACCCTTCCGGAAGGGATGAGTTTTTTGGATTCTTCTTGCTATGTTATGAATGACGAAGAAGAATGGGAATCAGCCTCTAGTGGATTTGTTAGTGCCTGGATGGAATCTGCTGGAACCTATGTCTACAAGTTTACGTCAGACATTATGAATCAACCAGTGAAGATTGTTATTAGGATGAAAGTAGAGGATAAAGAGAAAAAAGATTTTGTAAATAATGTAACTATTACGGGCAATAATTTTTTACAAAATTCTTCAGAATCTAGCGTGTCTTTCAATGAAAAGGACAATTATAAATATTGTACAGATTACGATGTGAATACTGGTATCTTCAACTGGGAAATCAAAGCGACCTACAAAAATAAAAATGGTGTGTTTAAGGATTGGATGTATACTAAAAATGATAATCCTAACACTGCGAAACATTATCTCTTGAAAGATACAATTAAGGTTTATGATAAAAATGGTGCCTTGGTTCCAGCAGCTAAATGGTCATTTTCGATAAATGATACAGACTTTGAGCAAAAAGATGGGAAGTATGTTCACTTTACCTTGAAATTTGAGGAAGCAGGAGTTTATCGAATTACTTACTCCACTCAATCTTTCGAAGTGCCCGTACCTATCAAATCAGAGCTAGTAAATACAGCTACAATTATAGATGGAACTAACAGCGAAAATATTTCTGGAGGAGAAACAACCAATATTGATAGCTCCTTAGGGGTAGATAAAGATATTTTAAATAAAGATTCTTCGAAGAATACTTTTACCTGGCAAGTAAGAGTTAATAAAAATCGAATCTTAATGAAGGGTGCGGTCATTACCGATTCGTATACTAATCTAGCTGGAAATAACCAGAGTGCATTACAATTAATTGAGTCCTCGTTGATAGTCACTGCGAATGATGGAATTATGAATACTACTCTAAATAAGGGTGTCGATTATGTATTAGAAAAGTTAGAAGGGGATTCTGATTATTCAACTGGTTTTAGAATAAAGCTGATTGGAAGCTATGCCGCAACAGACAATCAAATTACTCTAAAATATTCAACAAATTATTTTGTTGATAAGCAGCCGCAAACTTCTACGGGCGCTTTGCGACGATTTACTAATAGTTCAGTAGTAACCTATACGGGAGAAGATGGTAAATCACGTACGGATGGTGCTGAGAGAGCAACGTGGGTTGAAACAAATTATGCATATAATGGGATAAAATATGGAAAGTATCTCGCCAAGGAAACAAATATTTCTTCTGCTTTTTCACACGACAACCCATTTACGGAATCTTCGGCTTCAGAAAGTGGTGTTTACTGGACAGCGCTGTTTAATACGTGGAAAACGAAAATTCCTAAAAATACGACAATTACAGAAGCTTTAGGTGAGGGACAGGTACTGAAAGAGCTTGTCATCTATGATGTGACGCTAGCAACCTCCAAAATAGATGTTGCTAGCTTGGGAACCAAATGGGTAGAAAATACTGATTATAAATACGAACTAGTTGATGGGGTTCCAGTCATTACTTTACTAAAAGATAAGACCGATACGTTTGCGGTTTTTGTTTCAGCTGAGGCATCTGATGAGCTACCTAAGTACAAAAATGTAGCAACTATGAAAGCTGAGAATATGGATCCTTTGAAGGTTGAAGGAACTGTTGAGAAGAGCGCTAAGGATTCTTGGATTACAAAAAACGGAAAGCAGGGAGCCGGTGATGACTACCGATTAGTTAATTGGTCAGTTGTTTTGAATACGGATGGACGAAAAATAGTTAATCCGGTAGTTACTGATACGGTTAGCATCAACGAACAATCGTTTATTTATGATGAAGCTGGCAACGTCATGGTCGACGTGTATAAGGCCAAAGATGATGGAACGGGAACGTTTATAAAAGATGGAGAAGCCATTGAATTTTCGGAGGAGAATAAGCCAGTAGTGAGTCTAAATTCTGTTGAAGGGACGCAGACTTTAACTATTGATCTTGGTGATTCAATAGAGACATCGTATATTATTGAATATCAGACACTCTTAGATCCGGGAATTCAAAACAATGAGGTAATTAGCAATAATGCTTCACTTTATGGAAAGGATATCCAATATCATGAAACGACAACCGAAGTAATCATTAAATCTACTGATGGTGAAGGAACCTCTAGTGGTAAAAATGGAAGCCTGAAATTCAGAAAATTGGATGAGAATGAGGAACTAATTACATCAGCTTCTGCCTTCTTTGATTTGTATCGTCGTGATACTGTTGGAAATTTAACCCTGTTGATGCAAGATATCGAAGTAAAGGGTGATAAAATTATTCAGAACGGTACAGCGGTTGAACAGTTGTCTAATCTTCGTTATGGCAACTATACAATTATTGAAAGTAAAGCACCTGCTGGTTATATCAAAGACGAAGCTCAACATGATTTTACTATTTCTAAGAATGCCATTGAACATGTATTCAGTTTAAAGAACAAAAAAGAAACACTTATAACCGCTATCGATCTGAAAGCAGAGAAAATTCTAAGTGGTCGTAAATTAATTGTTGATGAGTTTGAATTCAGGCTAATAGGCAAGGATGATAATGTTGAACAAAGAAAGAAAAATACAGCGGATGGTGAAATAACCTTTGATCCGATTAGCTATGATAAGGCGGGAGTGTATACTTACACAATTTCTGAAGTAATTCCAACAGAAAAAGCAATGGGGATTACCTACGATAAAAACGTCTATGAAGTAACTGTAAAAGTAGAGGAGAAAGATAGTAAGTTAACCGCTAGTGTTGTTTATCAGGGATTGGCAAAAGGAGAGATTCCTACTTTCGAGAATACCTATCAGACTCCTAAAGAAGAAGTGATCTTAAAAGCGAAGAAAAACTTAACCGGCCGTGAATTGGTAGCTGATGAATTTGAATTTGAGTTAACAGGTAAAGAAGACGGGGTTAATCAAAGAAAGAAAAATACAGCGGATGGTGAAATAATCTTTGATCCGATCAGCTATGATAAGGCAGGAATTTATAAGTATGAGATTTCTGAAATAATCCCTTTCAATCAGGCAGTAGGAATGACTTACGATAAGACAGTTTATGAAGCAACCGTGATCGTAGCTGAAAAAAATGGGAAGTTAATTGCTGAGGCAACCTATGAAGGTGTGGCTGCAGCTGAAGTTCCTGAATTTACTAATTCGTACACTCGAACACAAGAGCCAGCTAAGGCAAAAATCGATTTGGCGGCTAAGAAGATAGTAAAGGGTCGTAAACTGAGGGCTGATGAATTTGAGTTTAAGCTTCAGGGGAAAGCAGACAAGGTAGAACAAACCCAAAAGAATGAAGCTAATGGAGAGATTCACTTTGACGAAATCAGTTACGACAAAGCAGGTGTTTATACGTATACAATTTCTGAAGTAGTTCCTTCAAGAAAAGTTACCGGCATGATGTATGATACAACGGTTTATGACGTAACAGTTTTAGTTGAAGAAAAATCAGGGGAACTGAAAGCTGTCCCAACCTATAAAAACATATCTGAAGGAGAGCTTCCAGTTTTTACAAATGTTTATACTCCGAAAGAGAAGGCTAAACTTGGTGAAATTCTTTTGAAAAAAGTAGACAGTCAATCAGGGGAAACATTGGCGAATGCTAAATTTAAGGTGATGGACGATAGTGGAAAAATTGTCCAAAAGGGTATCATTACAGGAGAAGATGGAACTGTTTTAATTACTGGTTTATCTGATGGAGCCTATCAGTTGATTGAAACCAAAGCTCCTGAAGGATATCAATTGGATGAAACACCGATCCGTTTTACAGTGATAAACAGTCAAGCGGATAAACAAGAAGTTGAAAAGCGAAATATCCGAGTAGGACTACCAACAACAGAAGG
This sequence comes from Enterococcus sp. AZ163, assembly GCF_050498925.1. Taxonomy (NCBI): domain Bacteria; kingdom Bacillati; phylum Bacillota; class Bacilli; order Lactobacillales; family Enterococcaceae; genus Enterococcus; species Enterococcus sp. AZ163. Next base: position 482,898 of record NZ_JBIPAO010000001.1, on the reverse strand, counting down.
TAGTGCTTCAAGCAAGTTAGACAGCCATACAGTAAGCAGCAATAGGGGACGACTGCCTAAGACTGGAAGTTCTAATAATACTAGTTTGGTAGTTCTAGGATTATTTTTCTTAGTTATAATTGCCTTTGTATTGATAAAAAGAGAGTCTATTTAGATGAGCAAGCCTGCATCAAGAGTTTGAAAACAGCTCTTGACGCAGGTTTTTTGTCTCGTTGATGAATTAAAAAGATTTAAACGTCTAACTTTTCAAAAGTCTTTCTGTTCATTCTTCACGAATCTCTTTCAGCAGCTTGACATAGTTAAACACTGCCATAGCAATGATTTTAAAAATACAAATAACTATAATTATTACAATAGGTGTTGATCTTATCACTTTACTGAGAGGTATCGACGTAAGATTGAGAGAAAAACCATAGGGATGGTTAGTTTTTTTCTTGAAAGGTTTCTTTAGTATAAGTATACTAGGGCCTTAAGTAGATAACTATTATTAATGATAGAGCTGTAATTAAAATGAGAATGTTTAGGTGAATAAATGACGAGAATACATAATTTTTTGAAGAAGGATCTGCTTTTCACGCTTTCGGGTTTGTTGGCGCTGGCGGCTTGTTTAATTGGAAGAGGATCAGCGGGTTTTATTGACTTTCATGTAATCTTTACACTTCTAGGTTTGATGGGGGTCATAAAGGTTTTTGAGCGTCTAGGTGTATTGGATTATTTTGCTGAAAAACTGATTCGGATATCTGATACCAATCGAAGCTTGATCCGAAATTTGACCTTTCTGGCTTTTTTTTCCTCCATGATTTTAACTAATGACATTGCGATTTTGACTCTGCTGCCGGTATTTTTGAAGATTGTGCAAAAGACACCGCAATTTAAGGCAAAAATTGCTGGGAGTACGTTACTTATTGTTGCCGCCAATCTAGGCAGCAGCTGTCTGCCTTTTGGCAATCCGCAAAATCTATATTTATTTGAACATTATCAGCTGAGCTTCATTGACTTCTGTGTCTTAATGCTGCCTTTTTTCTGTCTTTCGGTTGCAGCGCTCGTGTTGGCCTGTCAGTTTATTCCAGCTGAACGATTAATGATTAAAGTGGAAAATAATCCATCATTGAATATGAAAAATTTGGTGCTGCCAATTGCAGCTATGCTGGTGATGATTTTATCGGTTTTACATGTTCTTCCTTACGAAGCAGCTGTAGTAATTGCAGTTGGTTTAACGTTTATTGCGGATAAGGGTGCATTAAAAGAGATTGACTATCGCCTGTTAGGTACCTTTGTGTTCTTCTTTTTGATTGTTGGGAATCTTAGTGAAGTCCCTGCTTTTATTGCAGTAATCCAACAAACGATGGGTAATTTTTTATCAGTATTGCTTAGTTCAGCGGTACTTAGCCAGTTCATCAGCAATGTTCCGGCAGCCTTGCTGCTGGCTCCTTTTACGGATCAGGGTAGTGCGTTGATTTTAGGGACAAATATTGGTGGGTTGGGTACTTTACTGGCTTCTTTAGCCAATTTAATTGGTTACAAAGTATTCGCGAGCTATTTTCCCCAAGAGAAGAAACGGCTGTTTCAGCTGTTCACGTTAATTAATCTAGTTTTTTTAGCAGCCTTTATCGTATTTTTTTATTTATGGTATAGGGTTGGCAGCTAAATTAAAAAAGGCAATGGTAACCTGTGAATTTTTCAAAAATAAATTGTTTGTCTTTGTTTTACTGACAGCCTTTCTGCTGTACTCTACACAATCGGCGTATACCTTGAATGCTTTTTCTTTCTTTATGGTAAAGGTCTATCCTGTAGGTTTGGATTCTTTATCCCAACATGCCTGGCTGTAGCCTTAGTTGAGAGTGTTCACCATTTTTGCTAGAGAACAGTTGAAAGCAGAACATTAGTCTAGGGAGCATTCCTGCATTTTTCAGGAGTGTTTTTTCGTTTCAAGCAAAACAAGAGCTGCGATCAAAAAAGGATCACAGCTCTTGTCGAGTCTACACAAAGAAATCAGAGTAGTTTTTTTTCAAAAAGTCGGCCAGCTGTTCAGAAGGTATAGAGGCAATTTCTCTGGTAAACGCTTTGCTGATAAGCTTTCGCTGGGAGTTCAGTGAAAAATTCAGCTTCATCAGATATTTCCGGTCCTCTTCGTGAAGATAGTAATTCAACTTGATATTAGGGTAGCTGCTTTCAGTGAGAATGGAAGAAATCCGATTAGAAAAAGTAATTAAATGATCAAATTTGAAACCACTTAATCGATGGATTTCATGTAAATTTAGGTAGCCAACTACTTCAGTATCAAAATAATAACTGAGCTGCTGGGCGAAGAAATCACTTTTTTCTTTGGCCGAATTAGTGACAATCATGATTTTCTTTCGGTTGCGTCCCGCAATCTTATTTTTTAGTACATGTTCCCTAAACAATAGAGTTAGTGTACTCAGCTGGTACTCATCTAGGCGAAAGCTGGCAGCTAGCTGGGTTTCGTAAAAGTATTCTACTAATTGAAACAAAAAAGAGAATTCCAGCTTCACATCGTCTAATTTATTGTCATAAAAATCAAAATTCAAGCGGTTGCGAAAAAGACATTTGGATAAATAATGCTCCAGCTCCTGAATCAGACTTTCTTTTGTGTAAAAGGTAGTCAAAATACGTTCTTCTACATAGTCTGCCAATTGAGTAGCGAGCTGATGAATAAAGGAATTGGTCTGGTAAATCGCTTGCCCATCATTGTCCAAGCTGGCTAACACACAGCTGAAGGCTTGATCCTCCAGCTGGGTTTGGAAAAAGTGATAAACCGGCGGAGCAACGATAAATTCGTGTATTTCTTCAATGGTGTGCTCTCTAGTTAATCGCTCAGTGCTCAAATAAGTGTAAGTAAACAAAAATTTTGTTGCTGTATAATTAAATTGAAGCTGCTGCTCCTTTAGGAAAGTTGTTAAGGGACTAGCGTTATCCTGCCAAAGTTTTTGAGCTTCTGCGAAAATAAGATTTTGCAGCGGCGTATTCGCCTGTCTTGGGATAATTTCGCTTTGAGCGTTGATTTCAATTGTCTTGCTTAAAATTTTGGTCACTAAAATACGGAAAGCCAGCTCATCACCAACAATTGTGGTTCCTTTTCCCCGTAAGGCTTCTAATTGCAAGCCGTGTTTGTCCAAGGTCTCTTTAAAAAAGATGCGGTCCTTTTTCTTAGTGGACTGACTAACCTGGATTTTTTCGTAAAGATTGGAAAGATTGACTGAAGGATACAAAATACTCAAGGTTAGGAAGTACTCAAAGCGTTCTTCGACACTGGCAGCAAAGTCCATCAGCTCCAGGGATTGAATAAACTGAATTAAGGTATGGTAGCTAAGCTGGCTGACTACTGTCGAATCAGTAATCAGAAATTGATCCTCTTTTGGTAAATACTCATTGATAGATTGAACGGATCGCCGAATAGTAGCAGGTGAACGTTCTAATTTTTTTACCAGTTGATCAATAGTCATACGCTGCTTTTCTTGGATACGATTGGCCAAATATAAATCAAATGAGTTAATGGTCATAGTTGGACCTTCTTTGTCGTCACTGCCAGTATAGCATGGTCAATTCTTGAAAAAAACTAGAAGCAGATGATGACCTTGTTGCATAATTGGTTACCGCTTACACTATGTTTGTAAAGGAAATACCTGAGGAGGAAAAGAAAATGAAAGATCAGATGAAGAAGGGGATTCAAAAGTTTGGCCGATCCTTGCTGCTGCCGATTGCGGTAATGGCACCAATCGGAATGGTAATGGGATTAACCAATGCCTTATCGCAAAGTTATATGATTGAGCAGGTTGCTTTTTTAGGAGATCCTGCAGTACAAGCCATTATTAATAGTTTAAAAACCATAACCAGTGTTGTTTTTGAAAATATTCCGTTGCTGTTTGCGATGGGTGTCGCGTATGGAATGTCAAAAGTGGACAAAGGGATTGCAATTTTTTCAGCTGTGTTAGGCTATGTGACACTATTGGTTGTTGTAAATGTTTATCTGACTTTAACGGGCGCGTTAGCTGATGCTGAAAATATGGCAGCCGTTGGTCAGGGAATGGTTTTAGGCGTTCAAACCTTGAAGCTGGATGCAGCTGGCGGGATTATTGCCGGCTTGGTTGCAGCCAAGTGTACCGATAAATTTTACAAAACCCAGCTGCCTTTGGCTTTTGCCTTTTTCGGCGGCAAGAAATTTGTACCGATTGCGACGTTTTTCTTCATGATTCCGTTGGGTTTTGTTATTCCGGTTATTTGGGGGTTGTTCACAAAATTCCTGATTATGATCTCACCAATCTTTATGAATGATGTGTTCGGGGTGGGTGCCTACTGGGTAGCGCATCGTGCGTTGATCCCTTTTGGTTTGCATCATGTGTTAGCCTCGATTGTTCGTTTTACTGAAGCAGGTGGGGTGTATATGATTGATGGTCAGCAGTACATCGGAATTTTAAATGCTGCCAATAAAGTCTTGTTTGATCTTGGACCCGATAATCCGGCGTGGAGTCTGGCACCTGATTTGTTTAAATATTTAGCCACAGGTCAAATGCTGACCACGCTGTTCCGCGTACCGGCGATTGGTTTGGCAATGTATCACACAGCGTTTGCTGACAACAAAAAGATTGCTAAAGGGGCAATTCTGACCGTTGTATTGACGGCTTTTCTAGGGAATATTACGGAACCACTAGAATTCTCCTTCCTGTTTATTGCACCGCAGCTGTTCGCAGTTTATGCGTTGTTGTGCGGCGTGATGGCGATTCCGTTGAATTTCTTAAATATAGGAATCGGTTATATCCGCGGAACGATTTTTGACTTTGGAATTTTTGGCTTGATGTATGAGAATACTAACTGGATCAATTTGATTATTTTAGGAGTCATCAACTTTGTGGTCTTCTACTTTGTCTTTAAATTTGCTATTAAGAAATTTAATTTAGAAACCTTGGGTCGAGAAAAAGGACTGAAGGACAACAACTTATTAGCTGAGAAGAAATTTGATGAAATCGCCGGTATTGTGCTGCCCGCACTTGGCGGCAAAGCCAATATTAAAAACGTTGACAATTGTGTGTCTCGTTTACGAATTGACTTGGTTGATCAATCCAAGGTGAATGTGGAGGAGTTGAAAAATTCAGGTACCTCTGGGGTTTTCTTCCCACAGGAAAATCATATTCATGTTGTTTTTGGACCGTATGTTGAATTCGTCAGAAATGCCGTAGACGAAGCGTTGAAAAAAGGATAGGTGACTGTTGATGAGAGCACTCTACGATTCAAAAAGTAAAACCCTAGATGATAAGGGAATCAAGCAATTGTTTAGTCAAGAGGAAAAATATCAGGCGTGGCTTCAGGTGGAAGCGGCGCTGGCCCAAGCTCAAGGAGAGTTAGGGGTTATTCCAAAAGAAGCTGCTGAGCAAATTAATGCTAAGGCGCGAATTGAAAATATTGATCTAGAAAAGATGGATACAATCTATCAAAGAGTTGGACATGGCTTTGTTCCCTTTTTAAAAGTTTTCGTAATGGCCTGTGATGAAGAAAGTGGAAAATATATCCATTATGGAGCGACAACGCAAAATATCCAGCAGACTGCACAGAATGTATTAATGAAAAAAATTCATCAAAAATTTCTAGCCTATGTGGTTGAAATTGTGGAAAATCTAAGCAGCTTAGCGGAAAAGTATGCTGACACGGTAATGGCTGGCAGAACCCACGGAAAACATGCGATTCCCATTACTTATGGTTATAAGGTATCTGTTTGGGTTTCTGAATTGCTGATGTCTTTGGAACGGATGCAGGAAGTCGAAAAACGTGTTTTCACCGCGATGATGGGAGGAGCAGTAGGGGCCTTTAATTCTACAGGTGAGGTCGGTATTGCTGTCCAAAAACGAGTAGCAGAAATTTTGGGCCTGGAGCCAATGCTGATTCCGTCACGTACGATCAGTTCACCAAAAATTGAGTATATTAATACGCTTCAGCTGCTGGCAAATAATCTTCATAAGGTTGCCGAAGAGGTTTTCCAAACTTCTATTGAAGAGTTCGGTGAAGTAGCAGAAGGATTTACTAATGGAACGGTCGGCAGCAGCACGATGCCCCACAAAATCAATCCTAAACTGTCGAAGGGGATAATTGCCAATGCACAAATGCTTTACTCTCTTTCTACCGTAGCTTATTGTTCGTCTGCCCGGCCTTTTGAAGCAGATAGCACCTCTAATATGTTGTTTGATGGTGTGATGAATCAGGCATTAGAGCTGATGACGGAGATTCTAATGCGAGCCGAAGAATTATCCCGTACCTTGACTATCAATGAAGAACGGATGAAGGCCAATGCAGCGTTGAATCAAGGCTTAGACAATAGTGAATATATCATGATGCAGCTTGCTCCGCATATTGGTAAAGATCAAGCTCACGAGCTGATTTACGAGCTGGCGATTGAAGCTGAGCTGACTAATACAAGCTATCGAGAGATGTTGTTAGGCAATGAGTTGATCCGCAGTTTCTTTTCTGAGAAAGCAATTGAAGAGCTGCTGCAGCCGAGCAATTATACTGGACTATCTGCCCAGCTAGCTCGCCAGATGGTGAATCAAGCCGCAGCAGTGATTCAGCAATACAAAGCTAAAAGCAAGGAGAAGGTTTATGTTTAAGAGATTCAAGAAAAATAAAAAAGAAATCTATTGTCCGGTAAATGGTGAAGTGATTGCAATTGGAGCAGTTAGCGATCCAGTCTTTGCTTCCAAGGCAATGGGAGACGGTTTTGCAGTAGAGCCATTAGATGGCGCTATCTACGCCCCGATGACCGGCAAGGTAACTTCTATTTTTCCTACGAAGCATGCAATTGGTTTAGTGACAGATGATGGATTGGAATTATTGATTCATATCGGCATTGACACGGTTGCTTTAAATGGGGAAGGCTTTGACATTCTGGTAGCAGAGGGGGATGTTGTGACTGCAGATACGCAATTGGCTAAAGTGGATTTGGAGCATTTACGTCAGAAACAGAAACCGACGACAACCATGGTAATTTTTACTAATTTGGCAAATCAACCTTTTAAGGTTCAAACAGGAACAAACGCAGCCAAGGCTGTGATTGGAAATCTATAAAAATAAGAGCCTCTCTGTTGAAATTCTAGCAGAGAGGCTCTTCACCCTTAATTGTTGTCAAAGAAATCTATTAAATGAGGATAAAGCAAATCCTGATTGATAATATAGCTGGCATGGTCGTGACCATTCATAATTTTCAAGGTCGCATTTGGTAAAGTTGCCAATAAATTGATATAGGTTTCTGGTTTGAAAATATCATCATCAGCTCTTACCAGTAGAGTTGGCGTGTGGACTGTACGAACCTCCTCTAATTCAATATTGGGCTGTTCCAGCATTAATTTGAAGAGCGGGTCTTTAGTTTCTTCATAGGTTTCTTTTACAAATTGATAGCTTTCTTCAGTAAAATCTTCCGGCTTCAGATTAACTCCCAGCAGGGCCAGCTTCTTAATTATCGTTGGGTCCTTCATGGCCAACATCAATCCAATAATTGCTCCATCACTAAAGCCAACTAAATTCACTTGACCTAAATCCAACTCCTTAATGAAGCTGTAGATATCCTCAACCATCGTTTCATAAGCATAATTCTCGGTTTTCTGACTTTGTCCATGATTGCGGCTGTCAATCGCATAGAGTGTATAGTGTTCGGAAAGCTTTGCGGCTAGTTCAGTAAATATTTGATGATCTTCACCATTTCCGTGGAGCAAAAGCATCGGTTCGCCGCTGCCGCTTACTTGGTAGAAAAGGGAGATGCCGTTTATTTGAATCTGCATGTGGAGGCTCCTTTCTGAGGTGTCGCTGGATTCAATTATAGAGGAATTTTTCAGGAAAAGGAATAGGATCAAAAAAGTAGCAGCAGAGTTTTACCGGACTTGCTGTATGGTAAACATGAGAGTTGACGAAAATCGTAAGAAGCCTAAGCTGAATTGAGAAGTGTCTTCTTGATTCAGCTTAGGCCTGTTAGCCGTACTATTTAATTAGATGCTTTCTTCATTAATTATTTTATTTTCCACGAGGGTGCTTTTTATCTTTTTTTCCTCATTGCTCTGTTTTTCAGGTGGCATATTGCCCTTCAAGGTCAACAAGTAAGAAGACTGGCGGAAAAGCTCAATGAAGCACCAAGCAGTTGGAATAGTCATGAGAATACCTCCGATGTTCAGCAACCCCTTCACTGAGTCCATGCCTCCAGAAGAAACCAACAGGTAAGCGATAGATGTAACAATTACCCCCATCAAAATCTTAATATTTTTGGGTGGTTCATCGTCAATTTGCATCGTGCAGACACATAGGGAGGATAAAACAGAGCACATGGGATCCGCTAAAGTACAGAAAGAACAGATGACGGCGATCAGAAAAATAAAGATGGCAATCTGTCCAAAAGGCAAGGTAGTCAATACTTGATAAACAGTGGTTTGCATGCCGCTTGTATGAATCATTTCCCAAATATCCAGCTGTCCAGAGGTTTGAACGTGCATGGCCATTCCGCCAAATACACCAATCCAAACAATACAGAAGATCGATGGCACTAGGATATTAACCAGCAAAAATTGACGAACCGTTCGTCCCTTAGCCATGCGCGCCAGAAACATACCGATGACAGGCGCATAGATAAAGAAAGAATTCCAAATAGTAATGCTCCACTCATTGGCCCATTGGTCTTGAGGGGCTAACGTATTGTTGCGGGTGATCATGGTGAAGAAGTTGTCGAACATGTAACCGACCGATTCAGTGCTTATTTTGCCAATAAACTGAGCATCACCAGCAAATAGGATATAAACCAGCAAGCAGGCAAAAATAACCATGGTGACATTGGACAGGTTTTTTAAGCCTTTTGACATGCCGGCAATACAAGTTAAAATGAAAAACATACCTACTCCAACAGCTAGAATCAACCAAATCACGGGACCTTGCTGAATGTTAAAAATACTTTCAAAGCCAGCTCCTAATTGCAGCAAACCTGCTCCCATCGAATTAGAAACAGCACTAGCAAGACAAAAGATAGCGATGATGCGAACGAGCGCATTTAACCATGGGATGCGACGCTTGAAGGTACACTCAATTAATGAACCAAAGGAGAGATTCATTTTTAAATTATAGGAGATCAGTGCAAAGACGACTCCACATAAAGAATAGAGACAATATTGAACAAAGGTCCAATCAAACATAGCCTGACTGACCGCAAAAATTGCCGCTCCTCTTGAACCGACCTCCACTCCAGCAGATACAGGCGGAGTCATAAAGTGGAACATTGGCTCACCAAGTGCCCAGAATAGAACACCACAGCCGATGCCGCCGCAGATAGCCATAAAGCACCAGTTATGAAATTTGAAATCGGGTTTGGCCTCAGGTCCGCCAATTTTGATATCGCCGAATTTGAACAGAATGAACGCTAATGCAGTGAAGATGGAGACCACTGACAAAGTGTTGATAAACCAGCCAAAGTTGTCACCGACAAAATAGATGGCATTGTTTAGCAGAGAACCGAACTGCTCCTGAAAGAAAATGCCGAAAATAATTTCGACTAGCAAAATGGCCATCGCTGGGAAAAAGGCTACCTTGTATAATGTGTATTTAGGTTTCTTATCCATATGTACCTCATTTCAATTTCTTGTATTTTATTTCACATGAGCGAATAGACAGAGTTGAGGATGTGGACAGTACTTTGATATGCAGTGCTCTTTTCAACCTAGCTTAAAGAAGGGATAATTGCTTAAAAGTGCAAGGCAACGCTTTGCGAAACCTTGCACCTATTAGTATATCCGATTTTGTCTTAAAAAAAGTGGAAAAAATGAATTATAATTTACCCAAGTTTTTCGCTTGAGCGACACACGCTTTGATTCCTTCAGACCAAGTATCGTCAAAGCCTAGTTCAACCATTTTGTTGATGGCAGCAAGGGTAGCTGCGCCTGGCAGCAATAATTTTTTCTCTAAATCTTTTGGACTCTCCTCTGAAGTCATCAGCATTTCAGCACTGCCCTTCATTGTTTGAGCAAAGATTTGTAAAGCTGTGTTGCCGTCGATCCCCATGCTGACTGCTTCTTTGACGATCACATCAGCAATATGATAGAAGTACGCAGGAGCTGCGCCGCCAAATGGAATGATGTCATCAATCAAATCCGTGGGCATTTCTTCAACAATTCCGCTGCTAGTTAAGAAGCGGTAAGCTTTTTGATAGTCTTCCTCAGTTAAGGCTTTTCCGCGTGCGACTGCGTAAGCCCCCATTCCAACCTGAGCGGTTAGCGTTGGTACGCATTGAACAACCTTGGCATCTTCTCCTAAGTTTTCGCTGAACCATTCAGTACTAATACCAGCGGCTAAGGTAATAAACACGTTTTTATCTGAATAAACGGGTTTGACCTGCGGCATAATGGAACGAATGATTTGCGGCAAGACGGCCACCACTACAACTTCGGAGTTCTCCACTAATTCTTCAATAGAGTCATAGGTTTGATATCCTTTTGAACGATAGTCTGCTAAAACATCGGCATTGATATCAAAAATTCCAATTTCATTTGCTTGGTAGTTTTTACTCAAAGCTGTTCCTGATAGAATGGCTCTGACAATATTTCCTCCACCAATACATCCAACTTTTGTTCCCATACATAAATCATCCCTTCTTTATAAATACTGGGAGAACCAGCTCCCAATAATCCCCAAATTATTGTGTAATATCTTTTACAATCGGTGTAACAACTTCTTTGTTTCTTTTTGATAAATTGTTCATGCTGGCTGCGTCGCTTAAGTTCATGTCCTTGGTTTCAGGAGCCATCACAATCGACAGGATTAATCCTGCCACTGAAATCCCAGCACAAATATATAAAGAGGTTTGCAGTCCTAAGTTTTCTAAAACGACGGGTGTAAAGAATGTCGAAACAGCTGATAATATTCGGGTCAATCCGGTAACAAAGCCAACGGCAGTCGCTCGGATCTGCGTAGGGAAGAGCTCGTTAGGATAAACGAATTCGTGAGAGCCGCCTGCTGTATTGGAAGCACCAAACATGACGAACAATCCCAATACCATCCAGAACGGCAAATTGGTATTAGCTGTAAAACCAAGAACAGTTAAGGCAATTGTACAAATTAAGAATGAAGCAATTAAGGTTGGGCGTCGGCCGGCTTTATCCATGTACAAGAAAATTGGAACCAAACCAATCAAATATAAGCAGTTGATAATTGCAGAACCTAAATACTGCAGATTACCGTCAGCAAAACCCATTTGTTCCATAATCGTCGGCAGGTAAGTGCCAATCGCGAAGACGGGAATGATTTGCATTGTCCAGAAAGCAGCCACGAAGAAAACCCATTTGCCATAGCCGTTTTTGAAAATATCTGTAAAGGAAGATTTTTCTGGTTCGATGGTGGGATCGCAGTCCAAAATGACATTATCGCCGAGCTTAGCCAAAATCGCTGGTACTTCATCGTCGCGCCCTTTATTAGTCAACCAACGAGGTGATTCAGGCATATTGCGAATAGCGACTGACCAGCCAAAAGTTAATAGTGCACTGCTGATCAGCATCCAACGCCAAGCCCCATCTCCCAGCGGTAACATGAGGTAGCAGACGACATTTGATAATGCGTAGCCGATAAACCATAAAGCGTTTAAGAAGCCGACAACATTCCCACGATTTTTTTGCGGTGCGAATTCAGCTAGATAAGGGCCAGCGATGGAGAAGGTTGCTCCAACCCCTAATCCTAAAACCAGGCGCAGGATAAAGGCCTGCATAGAGTTAGTGATAAAAAATTGCAAAAGAGCAGCGACTGTTAAAAATATGAAATCATACATGTAGATTTTTTTGCGTCCGATTAAATCGGTTAGGTAACCACCGATGATACTTCCGAAAACCATGCCGAGCAGTGTGCCCATCCCAATCAAGCCAGACATAACCGGTGTCATTGAGATTTGTGTGCCCATTACTGATAAAGCGATGGTTACTGATCCAATCACATAGCCAGTTACCAGCGGGCAGCCCGAACAGTAGGCGATTAATTTGAGATGGTACTTATTAAAAGGTACTGCATCCATTGTTACTTCATTGGTGTTCATAGTGTCCTCCTATTGATTACTTGATTTTCCAACGAGCGCTTGTTACAAGACAGTATCTACATAGTTTCGCAGGATCGATAGGCAATGCGTCATATGCTCAGCAGATGGCGGCATCAAATCAGCTAAGGGATAGGTGCGGCCTAAGCGTTTGTAGGTTTCAGTCCCCAATCGATGATACGGAAGCAGTTGAACATGGTGAAGATGCTTCAGCTTAGTACAAAAGCTACCGATACCTTTCAATTCTTCATCTGAATCGTTGATTCCCGGAATAATTGGAATACGCACGATCAGGCGAAATTGGTGTTCCAGCTCATTGGTTTTCAGCAGATTATCAAAAATCCGGCTGTTGTCGCCGCCGATGTATTTTTTATGTCCTTCTTTTGAGAACATTTTTAAGTCAACAAAAGCGGTATCGACATAAGGCATAAGGGAGTTGACAGCCTCCCAAGGTGCATAAAAGGTGGTTTCAATTGCTGTGTTGATGCATTCTTCCCAGGCTGCTTTTAACAATTCACGAGAAAAATCTGGCTGAGAAAGCATCTCACCGCCGGAAATGGTCAAGCCGCCACCGGAATGGAAGTAGCAGCAGGAGTCTTTGCGGATTTCCTTCATGACATCTTCAACGGACATCACTTGACCATAGGTACAATTTTGTGCGTGCTCAACTTTAAATGATTGGCTTTCTGGGGTAGAGCACCAGAGACAACGCAGCGGACATCCTTTAAGAAAGACAACTGTACGAAAGCCGTCGCCGTCATAAACTGATCCGCGTTCGATTCGCAACACCATTCCGGTTGTGTTTGCCTGTTCTTTAGTCCTTTTTCCTGCTAGTTGTTCAATCATGATGATGTCCCCTTTAAATAAATTTAGCTAACCCAACCGCCAATAGCTGTCCGGCCGATAATTTCGTCTTGGACCTCTTTTCCGAGTTCAATGTAAAAGGCAGTATAGCCTGCTACACGGATTAATAATCCCCGGTGATTTTCAGGATGCTTTTGTGCATCGATTAGAACTTCTCGGTCCACTACATTAAACTGCACGTGGTAAACATCTAAGGTACACAACGTTTTCAGCAAGTTCATCATGTGTGAAATGCCCCGTTGCCCTTCTAAAATCGATGGTTCTAGCTTCATGTTTAACTGAGTTCCCTGCGTGTAACGAGCATGTGGAATATGACTCACCGATTTCAGCAAAGCGGAAGGACCGTTTTTATCGGTTCCGCCAGTTGCGCCAATCCCATCTGTTAATGGTTTCCATGCTTTACGGCCGGAAGGTAAGGCACCCACCCAAGCCCCAATTGGCGTATTTCCTGATACCGGCAGCATGCCAGTGGTCATTTTGCCAAATTTTGTATCGTATTTTTCAAATTCGTCAACAACATAGGTGAAGACTTCACCTACGATCCAGTCAGCACGTTCGTCGTCGTTTCCGTACTTAGGAGCTTCTAGGCACAACTCTTGAATTTCTTCGTAGCCTTCAAAGTTTGCTGCTAGTGCTTGGCACAACTCGTCCATAGAAACTTTCTTTTCATCAAAAACCAGATTGCGAACCGCTGCTAAGGAATTGATGATGTCAGCTTGACCAACTGTGATAACACCACCGCCGCAGTTGTATTTTGCGCCGCCCATGCTGTAGTCAGTTGCTGATTCTAAACAGTCAGGGAATCCTAGTGATAGAACAGGAACTGGGCGATAATTCATGCTCAGATAATCCAGTAATTGATTCCCTGAAACAATTACATCAACGAAATAGCGAATATGGGATTTAATGGCTTCAAAGAAATCATCAAAGGTCTTAAAGCTTTTCGCATCCCCCGTTGAAACCGAAACGCGTGCTCCTGTTTTACGACTAACTCCGTCGTTTAACGCCATTTCGATAATACCGCCCATATTCACATCGGCCATGTCAGTGTATTGCTTCATCCGGCCAGAAAGGTTTGTTTCTACACAACCGCAGGGGTTCCAGTCCCATGCTTCGCTCAATGGCACACCTTTATTCAACATCATACGAATACCAGCGTCGTCATGATAAACAGCTGGCATGGTAAGACCCATCCGGTTGGCTTCGCAGGCTTTTTGCAGGAAGGAATCTGGATTTTTCGCAATGCTGTAACGGACAGACATGTTTGGTTCTTTTAACTTCACATCCATGGTTGCTTGAATGACCATGTAAGATAATTCATTTACCGCATCATTACCGTATTGATCAATACCACCAGCAGTAACTTGAATGGTTACACAATACCCAGCTGCAAATTGTGCAGTCACTTCGTCTTGGAATAGGCTTAATTCAGCGATCTTGATCCATAAGCAGTCCAATAATTCTTGCGCTTCGTCTTTGGTTATTACTCCGTTGTCGATATCGGCTCTGAAGTAAGGGTACAAGTATTGATCGATCCGTCCTAAGTTATAAGATGAAGCATTTTGCTCCATGTAAATCGCGTATTCATAAAATAAAATGCTTTGCAAAGCCTCATGATAAGAAGTTGCTGGATGCTCGGGTACACAACGGCAAACGGCCGCAATTTTTTCTAATTCAGCCTTACGAATAGGGTCTTCACAATCAGAAGCCATCAACTCAGCTAAATCTGCATGACGATTAGCTAAGGTGATAATCCCGTCGCAGACAATAATTTCTGATTTCAAGAACTGAATTTTTTCTAAATCGCCAACCTTGGCATCATCCAGCTGGGCCAAAGCAGCTACCGCTTTTTCGCGAATGCCGCCAATTCCTTCAGAGAGAATCAAGTCCCAGGCAGGAGTTGTTTCGCCGTACCCGCGAACAGCTTTACGGTCGATGTAGATCATGCCGTTATCTCGCAATAATTTCATGTCATCAGGAGCCATCGCTTGCCAACGATCTAAGACACAACGGTTTTTCCAGTAATCAGAAACTTCTTCTTTAAAGACCTTTTTGCCTTCTTCGCTAAGATAAAACGGGTCAAATTCTCGGGTACTGATGGTATCCAGTTCCCGATCCAAAATGGAACATGAACTGTCTGCACATAAAATTCCGGCCCGTGGTTTGAAGCCAGCACCGCCGACCAATAGCTCGTCGTCTAAAATATAAATATTTTTCTTCTGGCATTGATGTAAGTAGCCTGTCGCCTTTTGAATAATCCAAGGCTGACCTTCTGTTTCCTTGAAGCCTTCTGTTAAGTACTTGGCATTGTAGACATCCATGTCTACTCGTGTATTTAAATAGCGTTCCCGCAGTCGATCGATCCGATCCATATAATTACTCACGGTTAAAACTCCTTTTTATTGTTTTTTTCCTTAGGTTTCTCACAGATCAGCTAATCTGTGAGAAACAAAGGATGAAATATATACGGTTGTTGCTTGGGACAACAACGCTGTTACGCTTTTGCGTGAACAGGTTGGTTTACTTCACGCACACCAACTTTTAAGGTATTGCGCAGATAATCGATACTATCCAGACACGCTTGCATTTCTTTTTCGCGAGCTACTTCTAGCGTTTCGTCGCCGATTTCGTACTCTACTTCAAAGGTGATCCGATCAAGCGGTGCATTTTCTCTTAATGTACGCAAGATTTTCGCACAGTCTAAATCGCCTTTACCAATGGAGGTACCATAAGAATGGACACCATCAGGATCGACAACCAATTCGATATCACAGAAGTGGCAGCAGTTAGCATACGGAGCCATTTTTTCAATGCAGGCTTCTGGTCCTTCAAGAACGTTCATAGCGTTCATGGTATCTACACAAGCACCAACCTGTGGGTGATTCAATTGTTTCACTAGCCAGATTACTTCATCCGCATAAGCATCACAGTGATTTTCGATCGATAAGGTTAAGCCTAGTTCTTCTAATAATGGTAGGTTTTCTTTGAATTCGTCGTAACGAACAGCCAATTGGCGCATTACATCAGGATGCATACATGTGCCGTAAAGTGGACGAGGACGTTCGATATCCAAGCTGAATTTCACTAAGTCAGCACCCATTGCTTTTGCGTTAAGCAATGCATCCTTGACTGTTGAGTTAACACGAGGATCACAGGGTGCATCAAAGGAAACGTTGTATTCTAAGTAAAGATCATGATCTTCTGCAGCCGCTTTTACTTCAGCTAAACGTTCTGGGTCCAAAGTAACCAAGTCAACGTTGGTAATATGCAGGCCGTCTAACCCCCATTCAACCGCCAAATCCATCAATTCTAATAAGTTAATGGATTGTTCAAACGCGTGGTCTTCTTGGAAGCCCCAGCTTTCACCTAATCCGCTTAAGTGAAGTGTGTACGTGTGCATTCCTAATTTGATTGGTCTGTTTGTGTCTTTCATTGTTTGTAGCCCCTTTTTAATTTTTTTATTTTTTCAGGCTGTTTACTTCTTTTCCTATTTAAAAGGAAAACAAAATTGCCTGAATTTGCGTAACTTAGATTTGAAACAATTTCACAAGTACAGGTGGTAATAGTTGATGGGAAAAAATTGGCACACTTGTTTTCTTTTCACTTGATTAAGGAACTTGTTCCTAGTAAATAATTAATTTGAAACTATTTCACAAATGAACGTTTAAGTGTTTTGGTAATTTTCTTTTCAATTTAATTAAAAGCAAGTAGCGTGCCAGTTTTATAAAATGATCCGATTTGCTGTTAAATCAACGTTATCATAAGTGGATTTAATGAGTTATAAGAAATAAGGTGCAAAAAGTGCAAAAAAGAAGTGCCAATTTTTTTGCTTAAACAGAAAAAGTGCAAAAAAATTTGCTTTACTTTGTGATGTAATGTCTGTAATATGGTTTGTGAAAGAGACAGGATGTAGGAGCGATTGAAAAAAATTGGTCTATTAGATAAAAAAAGAAAGGATGGAGGAATCTGAATGAATTGTGAGGAAGCACTACGTGTTATTTCTCAGTGTGGATTAGGTGCGGTGCTGGTGTCTAAAGACAGAACAATCCTGGCAATTAACGAAATGGGGGATCGTTTATTGCATGGGGAGGGAAAGCTTTTAGGGCGGACTCTGCCAGAAAAAGCAGCAATTTTATATGAAGAAACTGAGTCACCGAGTTACGCTAATATTGCTTTTGGCGAGTATTTATGCCGCTGTACAACGCCAGTATTGGCAGACCTGCCAATCGACAGTGAACTAATTGTTTTTCGAGTGGCAACCAATGATGCCTGCCATGATATGTTGATTACAGTATTGAACGGTATTAGTGAATCAGTTATTCTATTTGATGCTGATGGGCGAATTTATCTATTGAATGATGCGGCAGTCGAGTTGGATTCAATCGTCACTTCGGATGTTTTAGGAAAGCATGTTACAGAGATTTATCAGGTGGAGGAAGGACAGTATCTCAAGATTCCGCAAGTAATTGAGGAAAGGCAGCCAGCCATGAACTTTCGCCAGCGTTACAAAACTTGCTTCGGCAAAAAGGTGGATATTGTTGCGAATGTCATACCGATTGTGCAAAATAGTCAAACATTGGGTGCCTTCAATGTTATGGAAGATTGGTCTGCTACCAATGAGCTTCATAAGCAAATTATTGATTTACAAGATAAGCTGCTGGTCAAGCCAAAGCTTTCTAAGAGCAAAGATAAGCAAACCTTAACTGCTAAGTTTCATTTTAAGGACATCATTCATATTAGTCATGTAATGAATAAGATGGTATCGCGCTGTAAACAAATTGCGCATTCGGATTCTTCGGTGATGATCTATGGTGAAACTGGAACAGGGAAAGAACTTTTGGCCCAGAGTATTCATAATGCCAGTAAACGTGCGCAAGGACCATTTTTGGCAATCAATTGTGCGGCAATTCCCGAGAATTTGTTGGAGGGATTGCTGTTTGGAACAGAGGAAGGGGCCTATACAGGGGCTGAATCACGATCGGGACTCTTTGAACAAGCCAATGGCGGAACGTTGTTACTTGATGAGATCAACTCCATGAGTATTATCCTGCAGGCTAAATTGCTGCGAGTGCTGCAGGATGGAATGGTTAGACGAGTAGGAGGAATTGAGGAGACTCACGTAGATGTGCGAGTGCTGTCTAATATCAATATTCCGCCTTATCAGGCAGTGGAGCAAAATATCATTCGTCAGGATTTATTCTATCGTTTGGGCGTAATCAATATTAGTATTCCTCCGCTGCGGGAACACAAGGAGGATATTCCGCTGCTATCGAAAAACTTCATTCACCGCTTTAATAAGAAATTGGAGCGTAATGTCCGCAATATTGATCAAGCGACTCTGGATTATTTCAATGCCTATGATTGGCCGGGAAATATTCGCGAGCTGCAGCATGCTATTGAATCCGCGATGAATATTTTGCCTAACGATCAATCGTTGATCACGGTCGAATATATTCCTGAGCATATTGTCCAGTCCGCTAAAGTAGCGCCGCATGCTGAACATAAAATAGAAGCGGCCGGCAGTTTACTGAATCATACGCTGCAAAACATTGAATTTCAGATGTTTCGTAATGCATTGCTGGCTAATAAAGGCAATATTTCAAGAACTGCCCGTGCGTTGGGCGTCAGCCGGCAAACGTTGCAATACCGAATCAAGCGTAGTGGTATTGACGTGAAGGAGCTGTTGAGAGAAGAACTGGAGAAATCGTAGAGTGGATTAATAAAAGCGAATAGGTAAAATTTAGAGGAACGATTTTCTTTTGGGTGAGGAAACATCGTTCTTTTTTTGCGTATATTAGGCGGAAGGAGATTTCAAATAGAGGGTGATTTAAATGGAGCAATAGAGAATTCATGAAATATGGAGCAATCTTTCACTTATTATATTCTCCAAAAATATATACTTTTGGAGAATTGAAATTCATTATGAACGCTTGTATAATAGTGCTTATAATGATTTTGTTTTAGGAGGTATATACATGGATGTGAAAGATAAAATAAAAAATCGAGTTAGGGTTGCTCCTAGAGGAAAAGTTTTTGTACTGTCTGATTTCGCCACACTAGGAAACTATAAAACAATTCAAAAACAAGTCAATTTATTGGTCCAAGAAGGAGAATTGCGCCAGCTGCACCGAGGGATTTATCAGAAACCTAAGTATAACGAATTGGTTCAACGAATTGTTCCAGCTTCTGCCGAAGAAATTGCAGCAGCATATGCTCGAAAAAATCGCTGGAAAATTAGTCCAGCGGGTGATCTAGCATTGAATAAAATAGGCCTTTCAACTCAAGTTCCGGTTCAATATCATTATGTCAGCAGTGGACCTAGCAAAGAAATTGAACTTGAAAATGGACGTAAAATTACTTTTCGCCACGTAACACAGCGAGAAAGTGACATGCATCCAGTATCCGCAACCGTAATTGAAGCATTGAAAACGCTAGGAAAAGAAAATGTGACAAATAGAACAATGAAAAAAATTTCTAGCCGATTGGATGCTAAACAATATGAAAAACTAAAAAGAGACAGCGTAAATGCCCGAAGCTGGATCAGAGATTTAGTTAATACAATGGAGAAGTATAGATGATCAAATTTTTGAGTCTTTCAGAAAATGAACAAGCGGACTTGTTTCGGATTGTGGCGGAAGATATGAGTATAAGCGAAGCGGTCATTGAAAAGGATTTTTGGGTGGTGCTAATGTTGGATATCTTATTCCGTCATTCAAAATTTGGGCCTTATTTGGCATTCAAGGGTGGAACTTCTCTATCGAAAGCATATCAGGTGATTTATCGTTTTTCTGAGGATATTGATTTGATTTTAGATTGGCGTTTGCTAGGGTACGATAAGGATGAACCTTGGTTGCAGCGCAGTAAAACAGCTCAACGGAAATTTAATGATCAAGCAAATCAAAAGGCTGCTGAATGGATTAAGAATGAATTGATTCCTGAGCTTCAGCTTCAGTTTCAACTATTAAATATTCCCACTATTGAATTCCAAGTTGCTGTAGATGACGCTCAAACAGTTGAAATATTTTATCCGCGATATCAAGAGGACCAGAGTCTCTTGCAAGTGATTCGTTTAGAGATTGGTCCTTTAGCAGCATGGACACCATGTGAAAACAAAGAAATTTTAACTTATACGGCAGGGCAGTTCCCTCAGCTTTTCGAGCGTCCAAGTACAGAGATACCTACTGTGGCAGTAAAGCGTACTTTCTGGGAGAAAGCAACCATTCTTCATAAGGAGGCAAACCGAAAAAATAGCCGAGTGCCGGAAAGATATTCTCGACATTATTATGATTTATATGAAATGAGCCATACTGGGATTAAAGATCAAGCTTTCAATGATCTTGAGTTATTGCAACAAGTAATTTCCTTTAAGGAGAAGTTTTATGCGGACAACTCGGCTAGATATGAAGAAGTTTTTACGGGAGGTTTGAAACTCGTGCCTTCACAAGAGCAAAAGGAATTACTGAAAGAAGATTATCAAAAGACACAGGATATGCTGTTTGGTGATTTTCCCAGCTTTGCTGAAATTTTGACAGGATTGGAGCAGCTAGAGAATGAATTTCGAAAAGCAAATGATGGACAATTATCCTAGCTAAAATGAGTACTTTGAGTGGAAATGAGGATTTAGAAATTAGTCTAAAGATACCATTTTTTGGATTACTTATACTTGGTCATTCAGTAAACTGTATGCTCAGTATTTTATAAACCTGAAACACCCCCTCAACAGGTACCTTGCCAGAATAACTGTGGTATGATAAATGAAGTAAAAACTCTGAATAAAGCCAATATGTTGATGAAGACAGGAGGTCAACGATGAATGAGCAGCAAGCTTTAGAAACTATTATGGGATTAATTATTTATAGTGGAAATGCGAAAAGCGATGCCATGGAAGCTATCGCAGCGGCGAAGAAGGGAGATTTCGCTCAGGCAGAGGAGAAGATTATTCGTGCGGAGGAATCTTTAGTACAAGCTCACCGCACTCAAACCGATCAGCTGACAGAAGAGGCCAATGGGAATCATATGGAGGTCACTTTGTTAGCGGTGCATAGTCAGGATCATTTAATGACAGCGATGACATTTATTGACTTAGCGAAAGAGATTATTGATTTGTATAAGCGAATCAATTAAAGGAGCATGGAGATGGATCACTGTCTCCAGGTTCTTTTTGTGTGTTTAGATTCTATACTGGAAAGTGATAAAAACTGGGAGGTTGGCAAATGAAGGTGACTATTCGCAATGAAGAAGAAAAAGATTATCGGATTGTAGAGGAGATTACTCGGGAGGCCTTTTGGAATTTATATGCACCAGGAGCTGTGGAACATTTTATTGCTTACAGCATTAGAAAGCATCCAGATTATCTTCCTGAATTATCTTTTGTGATTGAGTTGGACGGTAAAATTATCGGAAGCATTATATACACAAAAGCTAAGGTTGTTGATTCAAAGGGCGTCGAGCATCCGTTAGTATCGTTTGGTCCTGTCAGTATTTTGCCGGAGTATCATCGTCAAGGCTTTGGGCGGAAGCTGATTGAACATTCGATCAATGAGGCGAAAAAGCTTGGCCATAAGGCAATCATTTTAGGTGGGTTCACCTATCATTACCATCCTTATGGGTTTGTCGGTTCGAAAAAATACAACCTAGCGATGCCTGACGGAAAGTTCTACACTGGAATTATGGTGCTTCCTTTGTATGAGGGTGCTTTAGATGGAATCAGCGGCACGATCCATTTTTCTGAAGCGATGTACCCTGATGAAGCAGCCTTTGCAGAATACGATGCGACGTTTCCTGAAAAAGAGAAAAAGGTATTGCCTTGCCAAGCCAAGTTTGAAAAGGCGGTTAGTGAGATTGATACGACTAGTTATGAATAGAATATTCGAGAAGAGACAAGAATCAATCAGGATTCTTGTCTCTTCTTTTGGAGTAAATATAAAAGTAATCCCTAATCTCCCAATCCTTCCTTCACACTCTGGAGCCATTTCTCGATAGCCTCAGCTAGAATAATCTGCTGCTGCAAAACGGCTAGCCCAGTTTCAGGAATTTCGGTGCTATGCTCTTTGGCAGCTTGGTTTTCGGCTAGGTAATTCTTCAGATTAACAATATTTTCTTCGATATTAGCGATACATTTCTTTTGTTCTTCAGGAGCTAGGCTGGTTAGGTTGACCATGACGGCATTAAAGTCTAAAAAGATTTGAATCGGCTGCTGGGAAATTTCCTGCATTAGCCGCTGGAATTCGCTCTGTCCAGCATCGGTTAAGTCATAAATCGCTTTTTCAACTTTGTTGCCTTCTTTAATCAAAGTGCTTTTAATATAGCCTTTGTTTTCCAGCTGAATAACCTTTTTATAAATAGAGGGAGTACTGATTTTTACCCAGCGGGAAATGTTGCGGTATTCGACTAGTTTTTGAATATCATAGGCACTTAAGGGCTGCTGCTTGACCATGCCTAAGACAATTAAATCGATGGTGGCCATAAAATCCTCCTTTGAGCTGTTTGACAACTACTATAAATTATAGTAATATTCTCTCATTGCTATAATTTATAGTAAAGTTGTTTGTCTGCTGTGTCAATAGTAAGGAGTGTGTGAAATGAATAAAAAGATGGAATTGTTAGCGAATGTCCCTGTGCCTAAGGCCTTGTTGGCGATGGGGATTCCGACGATGATCGGAATGATGATTAATGCCTTGTATAATATAGTTGATGCTTACTTTGTAGGCGGCTTAGGAAGCAGCCAGATGGGCGCTATTTCGGTGGCTTTTCCACTAGGACAAGTAGTTGTGGGATTGGGTTTGTTGTTTGGTAATGGGGCAGCCTCGTATATTTCTCGTTTGCTAGGCAATGGCGACAAGGAGAAAGCGAATCAGGTAGCGAGCACGGCTTTATACAGTAGTATAACTGTAGGAGCGATCGCAATTGTTCTAGCAGTGATTTTTCTGCGACCGTTACTGGTGTTTCTTGGCGCAACGGAAAGCATCTTGCCCTATGCCTTAAGCTACACAAGTATTTATGTGGTATTTTCGATCTTCAATGTGTTCAATGTTACCATGAACAATCTTGTGACCAGTGAAGGTGCTGCTAAAACGACCATGGGTGCTTTGCTGATTGGGGCATTTCTGAATATCTTGCTGGACCCAATCTTTATTTACACCCTTGGATTGGGCGTAGCAGGAGCTGCGATTGCGACAGCTATTTCACAAATTGTTTCTACCGGTATCTACTTCATCTACATTCTTCGAAAGAAAAGTGTTTTTACCTTCAGTCCACGTTTGTGCCGCTGGTCTAAGGAAAATATGGCAGAAATTCTAAAAATCGGCATTCCTACGTTAATTTTTCAGGTATTGACCAGCCTTTCGATTTCTTTGGTTAATATGGAGGCTCGGGAATACGGCGACTCGGCGATAGCTGGTATGGGCGCTGTAACTAGAATTGTTTCCTTAGGCAGCATGATGATTTTTGGGTTTATCAAAGGATTCCAGCCGATTGCTGGCTACAGCTATGGTGCCAAGAAATATGCGAGGCTGCAGGAGGCAATCAAAACCTCAATTCTTTGGTCAACTGCCTTTTGTGCCTTCTTTGGACTAGTGATGATCCTGTTTCCTGGGGAGATCATTCGTCAGTTTACCAGTGGGGACTATCAACTGATTCAGATTGGTGAACAGGCGTTGCGGGCGAATGGTTTTTCCTTTCTGTTGTTTGGGTTTTATACAGTTTATTCTTCATTGTTTCTAGCTTTAGGAAAAGCGCAAGAAGGATTTATTTTAGGCGCTTGTCGTCAGGGAATTTGTTTCATTCCGATGATTTTGCTGCTGCCCGTTTTTTTCGGTTTAAGCGGGATTATCTATGCTCAACCAGTAGCAGATGTTCTTTCTGGAGGGATCGCTTTAGTGATGGCACTTCATTTGCATAAAGTGTTGGCAATGGAACAAACGGAAACTGTTTCAATAAAAGAATCATAAACTAGTTCAGAAACGCTCACTTTTTGGTGGGCGTATTTTTTGTAGTTTTATAAAGATAAAAAAAATGCTTAAAGTTCATAAAGCAGCCCGAAAAGTTTAATACGGTGGTAAGCGAACGAAAATTGACGAGCTCTCGAAAAGGTTAGCTATCGGGGATGTACTTCCTTATTTTTGTCTGTTGGTTATAATTGAGAGACACCGTTCAATTTTTTGTCCGTTGCAACGGTCAAAAACGAGTGAAGCGTTTTCTAAAATGTCAGGTATGATAAAATCAACAAAGGAGGGGATAGCCATGGGTTCAAAAGCGGATCGCCAACAACGGCTGTTGCTGCTTCTATCGAAAAGACAAGATTACGTAACCTCGGATGAATTGGCTGAGTTTTTGGGTTTATCACAAAAAACCATCTATCGGTTAATAAAAAAAATTAACGATGAGCATGCTGCAGGGGATTTAATTGAGTCTGAGAAGGGGCGAGGCTATAAGCTGAATTATGAAAAATACATTGGTCAGCAGGCGGCCCAGCCTAATCAAAGAAGCCAGTATTCACCTACGGAACGTCGCAATCGTGTGGTAGAAGAACTGCTGCTTTCTTCACCCCATACCAAAAATGTCTACGATCTGTTTGAAGAATATTACGTAGGAGATTCGGTAATATTTAGTGATGAACAGCTGATAGCCGAATACCTGCAGACGTACAATTTGACGCTGGAGCGAAAAAAACGTACTTTAGCTGTGAAAGGTAAGGAGTCAAATATTCGGCGAGCCATTGCCGAGCTGATTCAAATGCATGACATTGTGGATATTAATGATTTGAAGCATGATCAGGAATTGAATTTCAATCATTATGATGTGCTGTTCATCCTAGATCAAATCAAGATCATTGAGAAGCAGCTAGAGAGTGATATTCCTTATCCCTACAATGTAAATATTTTCTCTCATCTATATATTTTAATTAGTCGTTTACGTAAAGTAGGGAAAATTTCAGCTGCTGAGTTGAATCATCTGACTGCCAAGGAAGAAAGTGAGCTGCAGCAGGACCAACAGTTGTATCAAGTGGCTAAAGCGGCCATTGCCAATGTGGAAAATTACCTGCATGATCCGTTGCCTGAAATAGAAGTCTACTATTTATATCAATATTTGACCTCCTCAAGAGCACAGCGTGCCATCAGCAAGGTCACTAAATTCTCTCCGGAAGTAGCGGCCATTACCCAAGCATATTTGGACGGCATGAGTCAGCGACTGAACATTCCGATAAAAGGGGAGTTGATTTTCCTAGATTTAGCGAATCATATTAAGCCGATGCTGAATCGTTTGGAGCATCAAATTCGAGTGAAAAACAGCTTGTTGAATCAGATTAAAATGACCTATGATGAAATTTTTTCCTTTGTAACGGAGGTCTCTCAGGATGTTTGCCAAGAGTACAAATTATCGCCGATTAACGAGGATGAAAATGGCTTTATTACTTTGTATTTTGCTCGTATTATTGAGACTAATCAGCTGCCGATTCGTACGGTAATTATGTGTACTACTGGTTTGGGAACTTCAGAGCTTTTGAAGGTTAAAGTAGAGAAAAAATTTCCGGAGCTGGAAATTGTTGACGTAATCGCTTCACGGGATTCCAAGGAATTTCTGAAAAAGTATCCTGATGTGGATTTGATTTTGTCAACGATTCAGCTAAAAGAAGAGTTGCCGCTTCAATTTTTGCTGGTGAGCGCGATATTCACAGCCGATGATCAGAATCGATTGCAAAAGAAGATAGAGGAGATTTATGATGAACGATAAGTTAATTCGGGTCTTTTTTGATAGTTCGTTGACTAGCAAGGCAGAAATGTTTGAACTGATTGCTGAGCAGGCCAATCCGGAAAAAAAGGCAGAACTGTACAAATTATTGCAAAACCGTGAAGCTGTGGGCAGCACACTGATTGCAGAAAAGGTCATCCTACCCCATTTGGAAAGTGAAGAGGTGCTGGAAAGTCAGATTCTCTTTATCAAGCTGCGTCAGGAAATTGACTGGGATGAACAAACTGGACCCGTTCAACTGTCGATTGTGATTATCCTGAAAAAAAATGAGGAACAGGCAATCAAAGTAGCGATCAGTCAATTTACTCGAACCTTGGCGGATGAGGAATATTTAGCGCAACTGCTTTTAGAAAAAGAAGCAGGCCAATTTGAACAAATGATAAGGAGAAACAATTTGTCGAAGGACAACCAGACGGATAATCAAAACAGATAAAAGCGAGAAGCTCTTTTCGTTTTAACTTGAAAACTTCGGATCGTTAAGGTCCGTTTTTTTTTTTTACACAAAGCCCTTCGCTGCCGCAAGAGATCATAATGTAATCAATGCCTTCAAAATATAGTGGCAGTCACTGAAAAAGGCAGCTTTGTTAAAAAGCTGGAAGACAAGCGGAATGGCTTTGAGATGGGTGAAATTTAAAGATGCTGCAAAAGCTGAACGGCCCTTCGCAAGAAGCGGCTGTTCAGCTTATTTTATAGCTAAATGGACTATTAATAGGAGAAAACGGTATGATAGAATAAGCTCAAGGGTGATATTCCGAAAACAGGTCTACCTTGCTGGCTAAGTAAGGGTTTGCTGAAGAAAGGGAGAGTATTATGAATATTCAGTTGAACAGTGCAAGCTCAACGCCTTTGTATATACAATTGAAGCTTTCTATCCGGGAAAAAATTTTGACTGGTGAACTGCCGGAGCAGTTTAAACTCCCCTCTGAACGGCAACTGGCTCAGCGACTTCAGATACACAGAAATACTGTAGTAAAGGCCTATGAAGCCTTAATCTCCGAGGGGCTGGTCGCTTCTTCTCAGAAGCCGCGAGGTTACTTTGTGCTAAACCCCTTCAATGAGCAGGGAACAAAAAATAATGAACCGACTTTCTTTTCTTCTGCTGACAAAAATTTCAATTATCGGTTTACCAATGAGCAGAACAGCTTTGAGGTATTGTATCGTTCTTCGCATACAAATGAAGGAATTTCTTTTGGCGGTGTATTAATTAATCGTGAAGTCATTCCAGTAAAGTATCTGAAGGAGATTATGCAGGAAATTATTGACGGTGAAAATTTGGAACCGTTTTGGTTTTGTGATTCTCAGGGTACTGAAGTGCTGCGCCAAAACATTGCAGAAATGCTTTTTTCCCGTAATATTTATGTCAAGCCTCGGAACATTCAGGTTATCGGTGAAACCTATGAAGCAATCCATAACATCGCTTTGATGTATTTAAACCCGGGCGATCATGTAGTTATTGAAGAGCCGGCTCTTCCAGCAATAGTAAACATTTTTCTACATGTTGGGGCCAAACCGCTTTTTGTTCCGATTAAGCAAGATGGGATTCAAATAGATGTACTGGAAAAGCTTGTCTGTCAATATAAGCCTAAATTGATTTATACGATGCCTAATTATCAGAATCCCTCGACTTGTACGATGGACATCGATACGAGGAAGCGCCTGTTGAAATGTGCTCGTAGTTATAATATTCCCATTATTGAAGATGACTCGCTGCATGAATTCAATTATAAGGATGCAAGAATTCCTAGTCTTTTTTTCATGGACAATAGCAACTCAGTGATTTATTTGGATACTGCCGGTTTATCCTTTTATCCGGGGGCGCGGTTAGGTTATTTGGTTGCGCCGGATAATGTCATCAAGACCTATCAGCGGATTGTGAATAAGAATCAGCTTTTCTTAAACAGTACCAGCCAATATTTATGGGCGAAGTTTTTTGAAAAAGGCTTCTATGAACAGCATGCTGTATTTTTAAAAGAGTATTATCAGAAAAAACGGGACTTGATGTGTCGTTGTTTGCAGGAAGTACCTGAGATAACCTTTACAACACCAGAGGGCGGGCTGTGCGTCTGGGGGGAATTGGAAAGAGAGCTGAATGATACCCAATTTGCAGCACTTTGTGAAAAGATGGGGCTTCAAATAATGCCAGGCAGTTTTTTCTTTTCCCAAGGCAATGTAGGTAAAAATTACTTGAGATTATCTTTTTCTTCTGCTCCTGATGAAGAAATTGTGGAAGGGGTTAGTTTACTGAAGAAGGCCATCGCAGCTTTCAAATTCAGAAATGGCCCATCAGCTTAAGATAGGTTTTGAACAAAATCGAAGAAAATGGTACACTTCTTAATTTTAAAATGGCCTCTAAAATACGCTGGAAAATCATGATAAAAATAAAATTACAGTCTTTTCTTGCCTTAAAACGGTAAGAAAGGACTTTTTTTGTGCTCAAACGAAAAAAATGGCCTAATCCAATGAACAGCTTTGGAACTTTGTTCAACCAAATTTGTGGTTTAAATTATAGGCAGACAAAAGGAAGGAGTTTTTTTATGGAAACAGTGGGAACAGAGGTTAAGTTAAAGAAAAATTTAGTGACGTTATTGGTCTTAACGCTATCGGGGTCATTTATTTACACGTTGCCTTATTTTCGCTCTTATTATTATGACGGATTTATGAAAGCGTTTAATTTGACGAATGCTCAAATGGGACTTTGCAGTGTTTGTTTTGGTGGGATCGGGGCAATCTCTTATTTGTTTGGGGGGATTATTTCCGACCGATTTTCCATTAAATTATTGATTCCGACTTCGATGATTTTGACGGGAACATTAGGCTTTTGTTTATTATTTTCACCGCCGCCTGCTATTGTGATATTGATTCACGCCTTATGGGGACTGACTTCCTTGATGATGTTTTATCCAGCATTGATGAAAAGTATTCGTGCCTTGGCAGGTTCCACTGAACAAGGAAAAGCCTTTGGAATTTTCGAAGGTGGTCGAGGGATTTTTAATGCAGGGTATTTAACCATTGCGGCGGTGATTTTTGCCAGAATGGTTGCAGCTGGCAGTGAAAGTTTAGGGATACGTCGAATTATTCTATTTTATGCGACGGTAACAACTTTACTTGGGGTTCTGACTATCTTTTTATTACGGGATTTGCCGGAAGAAAATTCTGGAGAAAAGAAAAGCTTTCAATTAAAACTGATTGCAAAACCAGCTAAAATTCCGGAAGTCTGGCTAATGATCGGCATTATTTTTTCGACCCTTACTGTTAGTCAAGGCTATTATTATATTTCACCTTATGTAACCAATACTTTTACGGTGAGTGCAGTCGTAGGAGTTATCTTAACCTCGGCCTCTCAATACATCCGACCCTTTGCTTCGATGGGGGCAGGTTTTTTAGGAGATCGAATCAACAGTTCAAAAGTCATGCTCATTGGACAGGTGGGCCTTTTTATTGGGGTAGCAACAATTCTAGTCTGTAATTCCATGGGTATTATCCCGGTATTGATTGCCTCATTGATTATTTTTGTCTGTATGTATTTTTGTGTGAGTATGCATTTTGCCATCATGGAAGAATTTGACTGTCCACCTGAGTGGGAAGGTGCAGCGATCGGCCTGATTTGCTGTTTAGGATATATGCCGGAAGTAACTAACCATTTCATTGCTGGTCAGCTTTTGGACCATTTTCCTGGAAATACCGGCTATCGCTTGTTCTTCATCTATATGCTGGTGGTGGTAGCAATCGGCATCGGGTTAACATTGATTTGGTTTAAACGGACGAAGCAAAAACGAATGAGTATGTTGAAAAATAATCAAAAGCTAAAGGGACTAAAGGAATAGTCGGTCATTCATTATTTGCAACAGACCTAGGAAGGAATGGAAGCTAATGAAAAAAAGAAATCTTAAATACAAAAGTGCCTTCGACATTATCGGTCCAATTATGATTGGTCCCTCCAGCTCCCATACTGCTGGGGCTGTACGTATAGGCAAGGCAGCTGGGGAACTGCTACAAGATCAAGTAGAAAAACTGATTGTCACCTTTTATGGCTCTTTTGCTGAAACTTATAAGGGACATGGAACGGCGGTCGCAATTGTTGCCGGGATTTTAGGTTATGAACCATCTGATGAACGAATTCCACAAGCTCTTGTATTGGCTGAGAAAAACGGCATGACAATTGAATTTCTGACTAGTCAAAAAAAGATGCCGCATGCGAATACTGTTAATTTGGAATTAATTGGTCAAGTCAATCTGCTAAACTTGACTGGGGTATCTATCGGTGGTGGAAATATCCAGATTACAGAACTGAATCATTGCTCGATGGACTTGCTGGATGATCGGCTGAATCCATTAGCAATTTTAAGCAATGACAAAGAGGTAATTCAGAGTTTAAAAGAAGAGTTGAGGGATTTTCATGTTGTGACAACCCAGCAATCAAGAGAAAGTACATTATTCATTATTGAGACCATGCAGGAAATAACCCAACGAATATTAAAAAGGATTCGAAAAATTCCTGGCATTGCCGCTGCTGTTCCAATTAGAGGTTAGGAGGAGACCTATGTTTGAATCAATTGAGGAACTGCTTGCTTTGACGGATGCCAAATGCAGTAAGATTTCAACGATCATGATTGATCAGGAGATCCGTTTTTCGGAAAGAAGCTACACTGAAGTCATGCAACAAATGGAACTGAACCTAATTACGATGGAAACAGCAGCTGAAAAAGGGATGCAGGGAGTTCGGTCATACTCTGGATTAACAGGCTATGATGCAAAACGTTTAGTAGAGTATCAAAAAAGAGGAATAATTCTAACGGACCCAACCTTTGTGGAGGCCTTAACCATTTCGATTGCTACAAACGAAGTGAATGCTGCAATGGGAATGATTTGTGCAACGCCCACTGCCGGCTCTGCTGGAATAGTTCCTGGAGTTTTACTGGCCTTTGCCAAAAAAATGTCAGTATCAAGACAAGAACTATTGGAAGCATTGTTTACAGCGGCGGCGTTTGGCTTTATAACAGCCAACAACGCCTTCATCTCTGGAGCAGAAGGCGGCTGTCAGGCTGAGATTGGTTCTGCTGCAGGAATGGCTGCTGCTGCACTAGTAGAGCTTGTTGGAGGGACACCTTTGCAAGCAAGTCATGCCTTTGCTATTGCATTGAACAATATGATAGGGCTAGCCTGTGATCCGGTGGCTGGGTTGGTGGAAATTCCCTGCATTAAGCGGAATGCGGGTGGAACAGCTAATGCGATATCTGCTGCAGAGCTAGCTTTAGCAGGAGTAATAAGCGAGATTCCTCCTGATGAGGTAGTTGAAGCGATGTATCAGGTTGGCAAAAAAATGCCAATAGAAATTAGAGAAACTGGAATCGGCGGACTGGCCGGAACGAAGACGGCTCACCGGCTGGTTAAGGAACTGTTTGAGAGTGAAAGGTAAAAGGAAAGAGGACGAAAAATGAATGCCAAAGACGAAATCGTAAAGATTATTGAAGAAAAACGACAACTATTTATTAGTGCTGCAGATCGAATTTGGTCGACGCCAGAAACCCGCTTTGCCACAGAAAAATCCGTTGCTAACTTTTATCCTATTTTAGAAGAAGAGGGCTTCTGTATTGAAAAGGGTTTGGCTAATATGGAGCATGCATTTGCAGCAACCTATGGCCATGGAAATCCGGTGATTGGAATTCTGGCAGAGTATGATGCCTTAAGCAATTTGAGTCAGGTAGCTGACTTAGGAAAGCAGCAAGCGGAAGTGGAAGGCGCTAACGGGCATGGCTGTGGGCATAATTTGTTGGGGATGGGGTCCTTAGCTGGGGCAGTTGGCATTAAAACTTATATGGAGCGTCACAATATCCAAGGAACGATTAAATTATTTGGATGTCCAGCAGAAGAAAGTGGGTATGGCAAAGCATTTATGGCTCGAGATGGTGTATTCGACGATCTAGATGTAGCTCTTTCCTGGCATCCCATGGATACCAATTCTGCTTGGGCCTTGAGCAGTTTGGCAGTTTATCAAGTTTATTACAATTTCAAAGGAATCCCTGCCCATGCTGCAGCTGCTCCTGAAAAAGGGCGAAGTGCACTAGATGCTGCGGAGTTGATGAACATTGGTGTGCAATTTTTACGGGAACATATTGTTGATGAAGGGCGTGTCCATTACGCTTTTATGGATGTGGGTGGAGAGTCAGCTAATGTTGTTCAATCAACAGCCAGTCTCTATTATTTTATCCGAGCGTTAAAGATTGAACAGGCGGAAGAAATTTACAAACGGGTAAACAAAATTGCGGAAGGTGCTGCCTTGATGACAGAAACGGAAGTAGAAATCGTTCTGGATTCAGCTTGTGCCAACTATCTGCCGAATCAAGCTGCCACGACAGCTATGTATGAAAATCTAAAAGAATACGGGACACTAAATCTAACTGAAGAGGATCAAGCGTATTGTCGACGGTATTATGATAGTTTACCTGCTGTGGTGAAGGAGGGATTTGCTAAAAGAGCGAGACTTTCTCACCCAGAGGCCAGTGAAGAAGAGATTCAGCGGCTGGCTTCTCTGCCGATTTTAGATAGTGTTGAACCGTTAAGATTCTCTGAGGATACTTCGGGCTCAACCGATGTTGGAGATGTTAGTTGGGTCTGTCCAACCGCTCAGGTGATGATCGCCTGCGAACCTCAAGGTACACCAGCACATTCCTGGCAATGGGTGGCAAATGGGAAATCTGCTGTAGCCCACAAAGGACTGCTTTCAGGTGGAAAGGTAATTGCTGCTACCGCTTATGACTTATTAACGAAGCCAGAATTAGTAAGGCAGGCTAAAAAAGAGCATCTGGAAACAGTTGGGGGAGCAAAGTATAAGTCAGCGATTCCTAACGATGTTTTCCCGAAATAAAAAGATTATAAATGAGCAAAAGCGTAACCGCCTTTTATAAAAAGGGGCAGTTACGCTTATTTTTTTATGATCATATTGATGGCCTGTTCCATTTTTTCGGCCTGTTCGGTTGGGTTGTCACTAGGATTCTCTAAGCAATGCTTGAGGTTATCGGCAACGATCATGCCCATTACCCGATCAATGCTGGAACGGATGGCACTTAGCTGGGTGATGACATCAATACATTCTTTTTCCTCTTCGATCATTTTCTGAACCCCGCGGATTTGACCTTCGGCACGTCGTAAACGATTGGTAATTCTCTTTTGTTCCTCTTCCATGGGACACCTTCTTCTCTGTCTGTTGAACAAAATATACCACGGGAGGTATTTATGGTTCAAGTAAAATGTTTGGTTTAATGAAGCTAACTTAGTTGACAATCCTGTTACAATGCTTTTTAATATACCCCATAAGGTATATTATGGATAGGAGAGAAGTCATGTTCAAGTTTTTAAAAGGAGTATCAGCTATTTCAACAACGGAGTTATCAGAGCGTTTATCAGGAGAAATTGAGCTTTTAGATGTTCGCTCACCTGCAGAATACCGGTCGGGGCATATAACTAAAGCAGTGAACATACCGTTGGATAAAATTAATACCTATGATGGTAAAGAAAAGCAAGTATATGTAATTTGCCAATCAGGGATGCGCAGTAAGAAGGCTGCTAAGCTTTTGAGGAAAAAAGGGTACGAAGCAACAAATGTCCGTGGGGGTATGTCTCAATGGAGTGGAAAGATCAGAGGAGGTAGATAGGATGAAGATTGTAATCGTTGGTGGTGTAGCTGGTGGAATGTCGGCGGCTACCCGTTTGCGTCGTTTGATGGAGGATGCTGAAATTGTGGTATTTGAAAAAGGACCATTTGTTTCTTTTGCCAACTGCGGACTGCCTTATTACGTTTCTGGTGAAATTGCCGAAAGAGATCAGCTGCTGGTTCAAACGCCTGAAGCTTTGCAAGCGCGTTTTAATTTAGATGTTCGGCCAATGCACGAGGTAATTGAAATTATCCCTCAAGAGCGCAAAGTGAAGGTGCAGCATGGGAGTGTGGTATTGGAAGAAAGTTACGATAAGCTGATTCTGTCACCTGGTGCCAAACCGTTTATCCCAGCAATTAAGGGAATGGATCAAGCGGAGAATGTTTTTAGTTTGCGTAATTTGCCAGATTTGGATCGGATCATGGCGGCCATTACGGATCAGGCGAAAGAAGCTGTAGTGATCGGGGCTGGTTTTATAGGTTTGGAAATGGCGGAAAATTTGAGTAAACGTGGCTTAAAAGTAACCATCGTTGAAAAGGCGCCGCATGTTTTGCCGCCACTGGATGAAGAAATGGCGGCCGCTGTGCAAAATGAATTATTAAAACAAGGAGTAAAGGTGATCAATTCTCAATCAGCTGTGGCTTTTGAATCTCAAGGGAAAAACGTTGTTCTGGAGGATGGCACAGAGCTGGTCTCGGATTTAACGATTTTATCAGTAGGTGTGCAGCCGGAAAATACATTGGCTGAGCAGGCTGGTTTGGAATTGGGTTTGCGCGGCGGCATCGTTGTGAATGAAAACTATCAAACCAGTAATCCGGATGTTTACGCGGTTGGAGATGCCATCGTAGTCAAGCAGCAAATCTCCGGCGAAGATGCCCTGATTTCGTTGGCATCGCCAGCTAATCGTCAGGGTCGCCAAGCAGCGGATGCTATTGCTGGTCTTAACCGAAAGAATAAAGGCAGTATCGGTACAGCAATTGTTCGAGTGTTTGATTTGTCGGCAGCTTCAACCGGCTTAAGTGAACGAGCAGCTAGGCAAGCAGGTTTGGATGTATCGGTTGTACATGTTATTGGCAAAGACCACACTGGTTATTATCCTGGCGCGACAGATATTAGTTTAAAAATGATTTTCAATGCCGTGACTGGTGATATTTATGGTGCACAAGGTGTTGGTGCTAAAGGAGTAGACAAACGGATTGATATTTTGGCGACAGCGATCAAGGGCGGGCTAACCATTTTTGATTTGCCGGAATTGGAATTTACCTATGCACCGCCTTTTGGTTCGGCCAAGGACCCAGTAAACATGCTAGGCTATGCAGCGATGAATGTAGCAGAAGGGTTGAGTCATTCTATCCAATGGCATGAGTTGAAGCAAGAGTTGGCTAGTGGAAAAATGTTGCTGGATGTGCGGAATGAAGCAGAATTAAGCAATGGACGTTTCAAGCAATCTGTGAATATTCCGTTGAATCAATTGCGGGAACGAATTGGCGAATTAGATTCGAATCAAGAGTATATTGTCAGCTGTCACAGTGGCTTGCGTAGCTATATAGCCGAAAGAATTTTGGTGCAAAATGGCTTCAAGGTGCAAAATCTCGATGGAGCGTTTTCTCTTTACAAAACGGTTCGGCCAGAGGAGTTAGTGTATGTATAGATCAATAATTATGGATGAGTTTTATAGTAGCGATGGACCGATTATTGATGTTCGCGAAGCACATGAATATCAGATGGGCCATGTTCCTGAAGCAGTTAACCTACCGTTAAGCGATCTTGGGAAAAATTTTCAGCAGCTGGATTCAACAAAAGAATATTATGTGATTTGCCAATCAGGTGCGCGTTCTGAAATGGCGTGTGAATTTTTGAGTACCAAGGGATATCAGGTAGTGAATGTTATGGGCGGAACCTCAGCTTGGAAGGGGAAGCTGGTTTTATAGAAGGAACAGTCTAGTTAGAGAGCAATCATCTAACTAGGCTGTTTTTATTTTGAAGGCAAGACTAAGTCCTCTCAAACATCCTTCAACAGAGTTAGTTTTTCCAAATTTACGTATTCAAGAAAACGTTCAACAGCAGGTGATTTGTACCGTGAAGGGTTTTGCGCCAAATAAATAGTTTGAAAAAGAAAAGGTTCATTAATGCTGATTTCTTTAATTCCAAAATTATTAAGAATACTTGATTTAGGAAAAATTCCAATGCCCAGGTTCTTGCTGGCAAAGCTGAGCAGCGTCAAGTCATCCAATACTTCATAAGTCATTTTGGGTGTTAGGTTTTTTGAGGCAAAGTAAGTATTTATTAATGGACGAAGGGTACTAGGTTTTTGAAAAGTAATAAAATCATAAGCCATCAAGTCCTCAATCGCATAGCTTTGGTTGCTTGAAAGAGGGTGATCCATCCCGACAACAAAAATGACTGGTTGTGTATGGAAAGGAGTAATTTCCACATCAGGGAATTGTTCCATATCGGGAAAAGAATCATTACCTGCAAAAAAAACGACATCGTATTTACCATCCTGCAGCTGAGACAGCAGATTAACTGTATTATTTTGATTTCCTCTAATTTTTACGGGACTGATTTTTGAATACTCTGCCAGCAGATTGGTAATAAAGATTGGTCCTAAAGAATACACAAAACCTAAATCAATCCGGCCGCTTAAAGCATTAGTAAGGGCATAAATTTCTTCCTTCCCCACCTCCAGCTCGTTTAGTGATCGATAGGCTCTTTTTTGAAACAGTGCGCCATATTTATTCAGCTGAACCCTTCTGCCAATTCGATCGAAAAGCTGAACCTCTAGTTCTTTTTCCAAATTATTGATTGATTTGCTTAATGCTGGCTGACTAATAAATAAATCCTCTGCGGTCTGCTGCATATTTTGGGTCTCTGCTAAATGCAAAAAATAGTGCAACTGTTGGATATTCATTAAATCCCTCCTCGCTTCTAGTATAACTCAACCGATAACTTGAAGTTATTAAAATCAGAAAAAGTGCTATTGGATTATATGAAAACGCTCGCTTATGATAAATAAAAAAGGATACCCGTTCTATTTTTTGAAGTATATAAACGTCCAACGAGGAATGAAATGAAGCCTATGAGCTACTAAGTAGAAGGGAATACGGCGTTAAAATCAGAATCATTTCTCAAAAAGGAAGACCAATAGATTAATAAGGAGGAAGCAGATTGGGTAAAACAAGCAAGTCAAAGATTATGACAGCAGAGGCAGCTGCTCAATTGGTTAAGGATGGTGATGTAGTTGGCTTCTGTGGTGCCGGTGGGGGAATTACGGAACCAACCACAGTCATCACAACCTTAGCAGAACGGTTTAAAGCAGAACAGCATCCGCAAGATTTAACCTTGATCCATACAACGGGGTTAGGGGATCGAAATGATCGAGGGATGTCACCATTGGCTCAGTCAGGTATGGTTAAGCGCATCATTGGCGGCCATTGGGCTCAGTCGCCTAGATTAGCTGAAATGGCTGAAAGGAATGAAGTCGAGGCTTACAATTTCCCTCAAGGAGTCATTTGCCAGTTAACGAGAGCAGCGGTTTCCAAGCAACCAGGGATTTATACTCATGTAGGTTTGGGAACCTTTATTGATCCAGATCAGGCTGGCGGCAAGCTAAACGAAAAGACACAAGAGGAATTAGTAAAAAAAGATACCATTGATGGCAAAGAGTATCTGTTTTATAAAGCAACGCCGATTGATGTTGCAATCATTCGTGGAACCACAGCCGACAGTGACGGCTATATTTCGATGGAGGATGAAATCATTTATGCGGATGCCTTAGTTTTGGCACAGGCTGCTCACAATAATGGAGGAAAAGTTATTGTTCAGGTTCAAAAGGTAGTGAAGGCTGGAACATTGCATCCGCGACAGGTGAAGATTCCTGGTTTTTATGTAGATGCATTGGTAGTAGACGAAAATCAAACGCAGCTGTACAGTGGCGGCGTAAATCGGTTTTTGTCTGGTGATTATACAGCTTGTACCGATTCAACCGAGCTGATTGCCTTGAATCAACGAAAGGTTATCGGACGCCGAGCGCTGTTCGAAATCTCTGCTGGCAATGTTGGCAACGTCGGTGTCGGAATTGCGGACGGGATCGGTATTATTGCTCGTGAAGAAGGACTGCAGGATGAATTTACCTTAACCGTTGAAACCGGGGCAGTTGGTGGCGAATCGGCGCAAGGAATCTTCTTTGGAGCGACTTTAAATAGCCGGGCATTGATGGAAATGCCTGCTCAATTCGATTTTTATGATGGCGGCGGCTTGGACGCCTGCTTCTTAAGCTTCGCCGAGGTAGACGCTAAAGGAAACGTTAACGTGCATCGCTTCAATGGCAAAATTGTCGGTACCGGCGGTTTTGTCGATATTTGTCAAAATACTCAGAAGGTGGTCTTCTGCGGCACTTTAACGGCTGGCGGCTTAAAAACTGAAATTAGTGAAGAAAAAATTGAGATTCAACAGGAAGGCCGCTTCAAGAAGTTTATTGAAGAAGTTCCAGAAATTACCTTTAACGGAACCGATGCGATTGCTCGGGGACAGGAAGTCTATTATGTGACTGAACGAGCAGTCTTCAAATTGACGGAGAAGGGTTTAGAGCTGATTGAGATTGCTCCAGGAGTGGATCTTGAAAAAGATATTATGCAGCAAATGGCTTTCCGACCAAACATTGCGGAAAATCTGCAAGTGATGGACGGGCGCCTATTTAATCCAAGGGTTATGGGAATTCAAGAAGAATGGTTAAACAACCAATTAGGAGGAAAATAAAATGACAGAACTACCATTGAAAGTCGGCGATACGTATTCTTACACTAAAACGATTAGCGAGTCGGATGTTTACATGTATGCAGGGATTACTGGTGACTTCAGCCAAATGCATATGAATGCGGAGTTTATGAAAACAACGCCTTACAAAGAAAGGATTGTTCATGGGGTACTAACCTTTTCCTTTGGCTGCACCGCCTCAACCATGATTCAACAACAGGCAAAAGCTGATATACCAAGTGTTTCCTATGGCTATGACAAATTGCGCTTCATCAAGCCAGTCTTTTTTGGCGATACGGTTACGGCGAAATATACGGTGAAGGAAGTCGATACTGAAGCAATGAAGACCTATGCTGATGTGGAAATTTTTAACCAGCATGATGAGATATGTGTCTATGCACTGCACATTTTGAAATTCATTCCTGAAGAGGAGCTGGATCGATGAGAATTTGTTTTTTAGGCGCAGGAGCCTTAGGCAGCTCGATTGGCGGAACCCTCGCTAGAAATGGCAAGGAAGTCTATCTGGTTGACCAATGGCAGGAGCACGTGGATCAAATCAATCAGCATGGCTTAATCTTTCTTGAAGACGACCAGGAAGTCAGCATTCCGATTAAAGCAGTCACTGATCCCTCTACATTAGAGGAGATGGATATTGTAGTTGTTCTTGTAAAATCCTTTGCAACTGAACAGGCAATGAAGCAGGCTATCCCTTTAATTGGAGAGCAAACGGTCGTTTTGTCGCTGCAAAACGGGTTAGGCAATGAAGAAATCATTGAACAACAGGTAGGCAGGGAAAAGATTATTGGCGGCAAAGCCTACGTTGGCGGCGTATTAGTTGCTCCTGGCAAAGTCATTCCAGGGGTGGTAGGTAAAGAGATCTGTATCGGTGAGATGGATGGTCAACAGACCGAACGGATTCAAAAAATTGCCAATGAATTGAACGACGGCGGCATCATCACCAAAATCAGTGAAAATATCAAAGGCATGATTTGGGATAAATTGCTGATCAATGTTGCTACTGGGGCTGTGGCTGGGATTACAGGTCTGCCCTATGGGGATCTCTATCAAGTTCCAGAGATTGAAGAGACAGCGTTTGCGGCAATTGAAGAAGCCATTGCGGTGGCTAAAGCTAATAATATTACTCTTTCAACGGAAAATCCACGAACGGTTTGGGAAAAGGCAGCAGTCGGCTTGCCGTATGGCTTCAAGACGTCCATTTTACAAAGTCTTGAAAAGAAACAAAGATCCGAAATTGATTTTATCAATGGTGCCGTTGTACGCTGGGGTAAAAAAATGAGTATTCCAACTCCGTTTAATCAAGCGCTAACTGCTTGTGTGAAGGGAATTGAAGTGAGAAATGAGGGCGGTTTTCATGAATAAAGCATACATTGAACACGTGGCCGTTTACGTCACTGATATCGACTGGTACATTGAATTTTTTGCGAATACTCTGAACTTCACCGAACGCATGCGCAAAGAAGAAGCCGGACAACCAAGACAGGTTTGGTTGTATGGCGGCATTCAACTAATTGAAGTTCCGGAAAATCATACTGCTGGCAAGCTGGGACATTTAGGTATTATGGCTGAAGATCAGCAGACTGCCTTGGAAAAAATTCGCACTTATGAAGTGAAAACCTTGCCTCAAGGTGAAAATTGGTTAGAGCTGCCAGATGGTCTATGTCTGGAGATTCTGCAGGCAAAAACAGGAACTGTAGAAAAAGCCTTGCAGGTGGCTCCTTGGCAATAATTATTGAAGGAGAAAGAACATGAAAAAGATTTTAATGCTGCATGGAGTAAATCACAACATGTTTGGCCAACGTAATCCGAAACATTATGGAACCGTGACTCTAGATGAAATTAACCATAACATGGCCAGCTTAGCCAAGGAGCTGCAGGTTGACATTGCACACTACCAAACTAATAATGAAGGCCAGATGGTAGAACGAATCCACCAAGGCTATCAAGAAAAGGTTGACGCGGTGATTATCAATGCAGGAGCTTGGACTCATTATAGCTACGCAATTCGCGATGCGTTGGAAATATTAGAGGTGCCGTTCATAGAAATGCACATGTCCAATGTGCATGCTCGAGAAGAGTTTCGGCATCATTCAGTCCTTGCCGAAAAAGCAGCAGGCGTCATCTGCGGCTTTGGCTTTGAAACCTACCAGCTAGCTTTGCGAGCAGCTGTGTCGATTAGTCATTAGAGCCTTTTTAAAGCAAGTTAGAAATACTGATTAACAAAAGCGCATCGGTTAAATAACCTGCTGAAGAGGTAGGAAATCGCCATACAGTTTTCAGCCGTGTACAGATATTTCATCAAATTATTAAAATTTTGTTCTTAAAGATGCATTTTTGCTATACTGTATGCATAAGAGAGGTGCAATTTTTTGGATAAATTATTTATGACGTTTATTGTGTATGCCTTTATCGGCTGGCTATGGGAAAGTATTTACTGTTCGATTAAAGCTCGGCATTTTGTCTATCGCGGCTTTTTGCTTGGACCCTATTGTCCCGTATATGGCTTTGGTGTTTCTGCTGTGCTGCTGCTAGTTCCTAGCAATGCAGGGACACTGCTTAATCTGTATTTCAATATTGTAGTAATTGTGACCATCATCGAATTTGTCACCAGCTGGCTCTTGGAAAAGCTGTTCAATATGAAATTGTGGGATTATACTCACGTTCCGCTGAATATTGAAGGTCGAGTAGCTGTGCCAGTTTCCCTGTTTTGGGGTGTTGGCTGCTTATTGCTGATTAAAATTATCAATCCAATGATTCAAGATGCAATTCATGATTTTATTACTGCTACCAACCATCTAGGTCCCATTATTTTGGCTGCTTTGTTCGCTAGTGATGTCCTTTCCACACTCTTTTTCACTCTTACGACGAAAAAAGAAGTGGAAACTGTGGTGGATACCTCTGATCCTGAAAATGCCGCAATAAAAGAGTTCCGCTTGAAGCATTTGGTGACCAATCACAAATCTTCTGCTGGCCGAAATAAAGTGTTGAAACTGTTGGAGAGCAGACCAAAACAGCTCAAGCACCATAACTTGAGTCGAATCATCAAAAACTACCCGAACTTGAAGTTCCACAAATAAACGCAGGATGACCTAAAGTCAATGAATACCCAATACAAAGGGGTTCATTGGCTTTTTTTAGGCGCCTTCCAAAAGACTATTTCCGTTTATTCCGTTTGCGATTCTTTTTCTTACCGGTTTTCTTTCGTACCACCTTTTCTATTTCAAGGTCCTTTTCTTCTTTTGGTTTTTTACCATAGGCAGTTGAATTTTTCCAGCTGGGCATTCGATCCGTCGGTGTCTTGCCAGTCTTTTTCTTCTTCGACTTGTCTGAAGGTTGTCTCTGCTCCAGCTGATCAGCAGGCGGTTGAGCGGACGTAGTTGACTGAGCGGTATTCGAGTTTTCTTTGACACCATTCTTCGGCACGGATTTTTTTGTTGATTGTTTGTTAACTGGAGCTTCTTTCGGTTGGTTTTGGGCTGATTCTTTTGGTTTATGGAAGGGATCTTCTTCGTTTCGAACGTCAAAGTCGCGGAAGCGTTCATCAATGGCAAAATCCACCCAAACGACTTCGGTAAACTGGCGCAGGCCGTCCTTTTGGAAAATGGTCAACTCGCCAAAAATATTTAAAAGATCGATGCGTTCCTTGGTTGTAAGACAAGCGACGACATTGCTCAGACTCCAGGTGTGCATTTTATTCTTTTCGTCCAGGAAAGAGGCCTTCAAGTTTAACTTTCTTTCACCGATTTGTACGCCAGAAGTAAGTGCTGGGCGCAGAGGTTTTATGTGTAGACGAGTTTCCTCGGTAAGCTGGTGGTATTCTTTTTGGTTTTTATATAAATGGCTGATAACCAGTTGCCACT
This sequence comes from Enterococcus sp. AZ163, assembly GCF_050498925.1. NCBI lineage: Bacteria > Bacillati > Bacillota > Bacilli > Lactobacillales > Enterococcaceae > Enterococcus > Enterococcus sp. AZ163. Next base: position 440,950 of record NZ_JBIPAO010000001.1, on the reverse strand, counting down.
CTTCTTGTGTAAAATAATCCTCAAAATAAATGCATAGATGGCGAACGGAAGCCGGAACTTCTCCCTCTAAAAATATCTTACGAATCAAATTCTTCGCCAAATAAGAAAAATCACCCACATAAAAAGCATTGCGAACCATAACGACTACAGCCGCTTGGATTAGATGCGCCACATTTTTTGAATGATGCGTCGCCTCCTCTTTTGAAGCTTGATAAGCTTGTTCAAATTTTAATTCAAGATTTTCCCGTTTTCGAGTGCTAAAGATCGTCCGTTTTTGAAGTTCAGTTGTTTTCATAGGTAAGGCTCCTCTTTTTAAGTAATTATTTTTTAGTAGACAAAATGAATAGTTGCTTCTTATCAAGTTTACTATATGAAAAGTCTCTGAATTAGCAAATATTTTTAAAAAAATTAAACGAAAAAAATAAAAAACGATTGACTGATTTTTCAAATATCCTTTTGCACGAAATAAAGGGTTTTCGGTAGTTTTAAAATAACGATTTCAGAATAATTCGGTTAAGGTAATTATTTTTATTTCAAGAAAAAATAGATATGTTCTGAATGGATAGCCTATTTTCACCTATAATCAAAGAAGAATATTTAGAGGAGGAGACTTATGAAGTGGATCAAACGAGTGTCAGCTGGCTTATTAATAGCACTGACTACAAGCATTCTTCTTTATATTGTTAGCTTTATACTGATCTGTCCTACAATAAACGATGCCAGAGCAAAAAAATTCGAAAAAAGCTATGCCTCAATAGCATTGCCTCCCGAAACAGAACGGATTGAAACCTACAGCTTTTGCGGGAATACAACTGGAACCGGCAATCACGTGGAAATTTGGGCTGGAGTTCTAGTCAAATCAGAGCTTTCTGTCCCAGAGATAAATCGGTGGTTTGAGACGACGGCACTTCCTGAGCCAGCTTATGAGCGATTGGTTTGGTCTGTGGCAGAGGATCTGTCTGCTAACTATCCAGCAATGAATAGTTTGATCAAATTTTCTCAACTGGAACAGCTGGAAAAAGCAGAAGGGTATTACATCCTCGGGAGTTTTCATGACGCAGCCACACAACATGACAGCAGAGGACATTGAGTATGGTTTTGCTAGAGGGTATCAAGAGCGCATTTAAGTATTTAGACAAACTTTGGATCTTAAATAACAAATGATATAATAATTGCAATTAAGAACTGGAGGGGTCTAAGCATGAGCAAGAACCGAACGTTCGAAAAAGTAGAGGAAGCTGCGTATTTAACTGGTGTCTAAGAAAGTGCGAAAAACGCAAAAGCACTTCAGACAATTAGGTTCAATTAAGGAACCACAGCTGTTGGGTGTTCGGGAGCTTGATTTAAGATCACGTGAAAAGGTGAGGGACGTATTAGGTGAGTGAGAAGAAAGAAGTCAAACGGATTGTTGAAAAATACCATAAAAGTATATTTGAGTTATCGGAAAATGCAACGATTGAAGAGTTTAAGACGGTGATGAAGTATGTAGTTGAGCAAACGAATTTAAAGCAAGAAGATTTAAGAGACATGGAAAAGTAAAGGATTCGCAACATCATACTTAGTTTGACAGGAAGAGCACACTGCTTTTTATTGAAAGGGAGATTTCTATATGAGAAGAATAACTTTATTATCTTCGGTCTTAATATCCATTTTCTTGCTGACCAGCTGTAGAAATGTGGATGAAAAGGATAGCAGCAGTTCGGATAGTCTGGTCTCTACTCAAGAAGTATCATCAATAAGCCAACATTCAAGCTCTAAAGAAACAGCGGCTGTTAGCACTACCAGCACCTCGGAGACAAGGGAGTCTGTCGTGGATACTAGCAATCTATCTGCTGATCAAATGAAGCAGTGGGTTGCAGCCATATGGCGTAAAAGGACCAACGTGGATCTTTTACAGGATTCGAAATACGAAATTATTTTAGAAACCAAAGAGGACCAGCTATTATATGCTAGAGTTGAAGCAGCAGATGTCCAGATCGACACACTAGATGTATTTAGAGTGAATAGTGACGGATTTTTGGAAGAAGCAGGATATTACTTGAGCCAACCGGACCAAGATTGGATTGTAGTATCCAAAAAATATTTAGATACCAGCATGGTGGAGCGGAAAGCACCGGCTGAAGAGACTAGTCAGCAGGGAGGACCATCTGATCATGAAAGAGCCGAAATGGTCAGAACAACAATGCAGCAAAATCAAGGCTTTGACGAAAATGTTTTGGCTGCCATCCCGGATGAAGAAATACTAGCTGCTAACGCTGGCAACGCAACGAACAGTCAAATTGCTCAAACTGCAGACAATTTACTAAAAAAATATCCTGAATTGCAGCAGCCTTAGGATAGAAAGTATAAATTAAACGGATTGTAGAGAAAGGGCGATAAAAGGATGACTGACCAACAGATATGATTGCAAAAAAATTTGAAATCTGTTGGTGAATAGGCTCTGTAGCAACGAAATTGGTTGAGATAGAAAATTAAGAGCAGCGAAAGCAGTTATTAACTATTTTTTGAAATAGATGCTTTTTGAAAAATCTTTTCCGGTTTTCGAGAAGCGTCTATTACGTTTATTTATGAAGTGATGTATTGATGTTGCTAGACGAAATCGTCTAAAAGCCAAGATGATTTTTGCTTCAGCAGCAAGAAAGAAGGAGAAAATGAAATATTTTATTGCGGATCTTCATTTTTATCATGAAGCTGTGATTACGTTTAGCGATCGTCCATTTCAGGATGTCACCGAGATGAATAAACAGTTGATTACTAATTGGAATAAGGTGGTGAAATCACCAAAGGATGAAGTTTATATTTTGGGCGATTTCGTTTACAGAGGAACGGGTGAACAAGCGAATCGAATCCTAAAAAAGCTGCGTGGCAGAAAATACCTGATTAAAGGAAACCACGAAAACTATTTAAAGGATGAGGATTTTGATTCTACGCTGTTTGAATGGGTGAAGGATTACTATTCGTTTAAATACAATAAAAGAAGATTCGTCTTATTTCACTATCCTATTTTGGAATGGGATGGCTTTTATCAAGGAGCCATTCACTTATATGGTCACGTTCATAATACGCGTGCGGCTTACTTCAAAGATATGTTAGGAGTAACTGCTATGAATGTCGGAGTAGATATGATTGGCTACAAACCCATCAGCATTGATGAGGTGGTACAGGTTGTGAGTCAAAGAGAACTGGCTTAGCAGCACATTTTGCAACCATCAATGATAGGAAAAAGTCATCGCACACCTTTTTGGTCTGCGATGATTTTTGTTTATGTAAATAGGTTTCTACTGTAAATTATCCACTGATTCCTCTAATGCTTGGAGATTCTAGAATAATTTCGCGGTTTTTTTAAAAGGAATTAGGAGGGAAATCCCAGGTAGCGGATGAGTATTCAATGAACCGAATAGTCCAGAACTATAAAAAAAATCCTTTACTTTTCTAATGTTACCGATTACAATTAACTTGTACCCGGTTGTACATGCTGTGATAGTCTTGTACACTGTTGATTATGCTTGTACATTTACAGCGGGAACAAAACGAATATCGGAGGTGATCAAATGATCATTAACAGAGAGGTTTCAAAGCCAGTTTATCTTCAAGTAGCAGATTATTTGCGAAACAATATTTATGCTGAAGAATGGGGGAAGGGAGAACAAATACCGTCTGAAAATCAAATAATGAAATCTTTAGAGGTTAGCAGGGGAACAGTAAAAAAAGCAGTGAATTTACTGGTAGAAGAAGGTTTGCTGTATCAGATTCAAGGAAAGGGCACGTATGTAACCGAGGACAATATTTCTTACTCTCTCGGCAAAGGATTGCTCTCATTCGCTGAATCCTTGGAGGGTCAAAAATTAGCTTATGAAACCGAGGTCATCACTTCTGAGTTTCGCAAAGCAACGAAAGAGATCGCTTCAAGGTTGAATCTTTCCGTCGGAGAAGAGTATTTGTACATGAAACGAATTCGGTCTGTTGAAGGTGAAAAGGTAATGCTGATCGAAAACAGGATCAACAGCAAGCTGTGTCCTGGAGTGGAAAACCATGATTACAACAAAGAAAGTTTGTTTAAAGTGATGGAAGAGGTCAGCGGAAAGCACATTGCTTACTCTGAAAGTAGATATGCTGCCAGAGTGGTCGGGGAAAAAAGAGGCAAAGAGCTAGAGGTTGCTCCAGACTCACCGGTCCTACATCTGGAACAATTAGTCTATTTAGAAGGAGGATTGCCGGTAGAATTCGGAAATGTATGGCTGAAGGCGAACAAGTACTACCTTGGAACGGTACTTCAAAGGGAGGAAATGTAAGCATGCCGTTAGTAAATGGTTATACACTATTAGACATTATCAAAGAAAGAAAAGTGATCGCAGGTGCTTTTAATACCACGAATCTGGAAACAACAGTAGGAATTTTAAGAGCAGTTGAGGAAAGTGGCATCCCCACCTTCATTCAAGTGGCACCGACCAATATTAGCTTGGCTGGTTATGAATATATCGTGGATATGGTTGCTCGCTATGCTGAAGATATGGACACACCGGTGGCCTTGCATTTGGATCACGGGAAAAAATTTGAAGATGTTAAACGGGCAACTCGGGCTGGCTTTACATCGGTAATGATTGATGGTGCAGCCTATGATTTTGAAGAAAATATTGCATTTACCAAAAAAGCAGTCGATTTTGCCAAAGCCTATGGGATTCCGGTAGAAGCTGAGTTAGGTGCTATTCTTGGAAAAGAAGATGATCACGTCAGCGAGGCGGATTCGAAAACCGATCCGGCCCAAGTCAAAGAGTTCGTGGAACGAACTGGCTGTGATATGTTGGCTATTTCAGTAGGAAATGTCCATGGTTTGGAAGATGAACCGCGAATTGATTTCGCTTTACTAGAAGAAATCAATGAAGTTTCACCAGTACCGTTAGTCATCCATGGTGGATCAGGGATTCCTGACGAACATATTCAGCAAATGGTTCATTTCAATGTTGCCAAGATCAACATTGCCAGCGACTTGCGGCAAAGTTATATTAAAAGCGTTGGAAGAGCGTACGAAGAAAACAATCAGGAAGCGAACTTAATCAAAGTCCTTCAAAACGCAGAGGATGCGGTATTTGAAACTGTGTATGCCAAAATTTTGAGCATGAATGCCGTGGAGGTTTGCCAATGAGTGAAGCACTAACTAATGTAAAAAATATTTTTGTGAACATTGAAGCGAAGGATTTTCCTGAGTTAATCAACATCATTTCTCAACCATTGATTGATGATCAAGATGTTGTGACAGAGTATCCAGAACAGGTAATTAAGCGAGAAGAAGGCTTTCCGACCGGCTTGCCAACTGAACCGATCGGCGTGGCAATCCCACATACCGATGCCAAATTTGTTCATAACAATCGCGTAACAATTGCTACCTTAAAAACCCCAATACAAATGGAAGTTATGGGCGGGATGGATGACACAAAGATTGAGGTATCAATTGTCTTTTTATTGGCGTTGGGTCAGTCAAATAAGCAGTTAAATATTTTGCAAAAGCTGATGGCTATTTTACCAAAAGCTGAATTATTGGAGCGGATTAAACAAGGAACAAAAGAAGAAATTTATCAAATAGCAAGAGAAGAAATCAACCTTTAGGAGGAAAAAAGATGGCTAAAAATTTATTGTTTGTGTGTGCAACAGGTATCGCAACGTCAACCGCGGTAACGGAAAAGGTAATGGAGTTCTTGAATGAAAAAGGAATGAATGATGTGAACTATTCTCAAACAAATGTAGCTTCTGTACAGCAAAATTCAGATGATGCGGATTTGATTGTTTCAACTACGAAAATTCCATATGAATTAGAAACACCAGTGATCAATGGTTTGGCGCTAATTACAGGTGTGGGTGAAGAGAAGGTATTAAACGCAATTTACGCTCAATTAAAAGGAGAATAGTATGGAGAATATCTCGCAAACTTTATATGATGTGGTACAGTACATTCTGGGGTTTGGACCGACTGTAATGCTGCCTCTCGTTTTGTTTATCTTAGCACTAGTTTTCAAAATAAAACCAGCGAAGGCATTGCGTTCATCCTTAACTGTGGGAATTGGTTTTGTCGGTATTTATGCAATTTTTGATATTTTGACCAATAATGTAGGTCCTGCAGCGCAAGCCATGGTTGAGCAAACAGGAATCAATCTTCCAGTAGTTGACTTAGGTTGGCCGCCTTTATCAGCAATTACTTGGGGATCTCCTATTGCACCATTTGTTATTCCGTTAACCATGCTGATCAATATTATCATGCTGGCAATTAACCAAACGAAAACTGTTGACGTGGACATGTGGAATTACTGGCACTTTGCGCTTGCAGGAACACTTGTCTATTATAGCACAGGAAGTTTCTGGTTGGGAATCCTAGCGTCAGCAGTGATTGCGATTATTGTCTTGAAAATGGCTGACTGGGCAGCTCCTATGGGGGAAGAATATTTTGGACTGGAGGGCATTTCGATGCCAACCGTTTCTTCTATTACATTCTTTCCGATCGGTTTGCTGGGCAATCGGATCATCGATATGATTCCAGGAATCAGAAAAATTGATATTAATCCGATTAGTATCCAAAAGCGTTTTGGTATTTTTGGCGAACCGATGATGGTTGGTACCATTTTGGGACTATTACTGGGTGTAGCAGCAGGATATGATTTGAAAGATATTTTATCAACAGGGATCAGTATCGGAGCAGTTATGTTTATTTTACCGCGGATGGTCCGTATCTTAATGGAAGGCTTGCTTCCAATTTCTGAAGCTATCAAAAAATTCTTAAACAGTCGCTATCCAGATCGTGACGATTTGTATATTGGATTAGATATTGCTGTCGCAGTAGGAAATCCAGCGATTATTTCAACAGCTTTGTTATTGACACCTATTGCAGTAGTATTGGCCTTCATTTTACCGGGAAATACCGTGTTGCCATTGGGTGATTTGGCGAATTTGGCGGTTATGGCTTCGATGGTGGTTCTTTCTACTAAAGGAAACGTGTTCCGTGCCGTTTTAATTGCTATTCCAATCATGATTGGCGATTTGTATATTGCTTCGGCGATCGCACCATTTATCACAGGGATGGCTAAAGATGTGAATTTCAGTTTTCCAGAAGGTTCCAGTGGTTTGGTTTCCAGTTTCCTGGATGGCGGAAATCCCTTGCGCTTCTGGCTGATGCAGATATTTAATGGCAACATACTTGCTCTGATTTTAATTCCGGTTGTTGGCATTGCTTTGTTCTGGTTGTACAAAATTACCTACAAGCAAACGCATATGGTGGAAGAGCCTTCAGCAGCAGAAGGGAAGTCAATAAATGGCTAAAAAGTTTTCCATAACAATTGATATCGGAACGACTAATTCTAAAGTCTCCCTTTTTGAGATCGCCACTGGTAGATTGGTTTCTCGTGAAAGCTTTCAAACAAGTAAACAACAGGATCAGTTTGGTGAATTATTTGATTTAGACAAAATTTGGCATCAATTGTTGGAAATCTTGACGACTTTTGTAGCAAACAACACTGGAGACATTGATTCGATCAATATCTCCAGTGTCGGTGAAGCTGGTGTATTGGTGAATTCACAGGGGCAGGTAGTGACACCGCTAATCGCTTGGTATGACAAGCGTGCTGCGGAGTATGTAAATGCCCTGACCGAAAAGCAAAAGCAGCGTATCTATGAAATTACTGGATTGCCGGCCCACACGAATTATAGTCTGCCTAAAATCAAGTGGTTAGTGGATCATTTCGCCCTTTCTGAGGAGCAAGCTTTGACCTGGTTAAACATTCCCGACTTGTTTTGCTTCTATTTGACAGGAGAAATGAAGACGGAATTTTCGATGGCTAGTCGAACGATGTGCTTTGATTTGCAGCAGCGATGTTGGTCCCAAGAAATTTTGGCCATTTATCAGCTGCAGGAGCAGATTTGTTTTCCGCAGGTGATTGGTTCAGGAGAGATTGTTGGCTGGACTTCTACAGGGCAATCTGATTTATTGAAAGAAGAACGCATATCGGTACGAATTGCGGGCCATGACCATATGGTAGGGGCTTTGGGAATCGATATTCACGAGAAGGATTTGCTGAATTCCACTGGAACGACTGAGGGATTACTGTTGATCAACAACCAACCGTATTTAGAATTAAAATCGTTTCAGGAATCGTTGTCGAATGGTATTTTTACCGATCCGCATTATTATACGCTGTTCTCTTCGATGCCGACCGGCGGCAATGCCTTTGAATGGTATCAAAACTTTTTCAACATTAATCAGGCTGACTTTGAACAGGACTGCAAGGAGTTGTATCAGCAGTATTTGCAGGACCAAATTTCATTGGAGGATCCTGTGATCTTGATTCCTCATTTGAATGGGTCAGGTGCCCCTTTTAAAAATGGTCGATCTCGTGGGTTAATGTATGGGATTAGTTTGGAGACCCGCAGAGAAGATGTCTTGTTGGGGATTATTTTAGGGCTGTGTCTGGAGATGAAGCAGGTCGCTTCTTGTTTCCAAATGGAGCAGGTTAATCGGGTAATCGCCATTGGTCCGGTAATAAAAAATCCTTTGTGGGTTCAATTAAAGGCCGATGCCTTGAATAAGGAAATCAGTGTTACCAAGATGGAAGAAGCAGTTTCCTTTGGGGCTTTGAAAGCAGCATACCCAGACTTCAGCTATCCAACGGATTATCAAGTTATAAAGCCTAATGCCAAGCAAGTTGAGTCCTTTAATAAATTATTGGACAAGTATTCCTACTTGTATGAGTCTAAACGATTTTTAGTAGAAGAAAATTTTCACCAAGGGTCTTTGGATGAACAAACAGCTCTTGGGAAAAGTTTATAAATCAAACAGTTTTTTCAAGCTTTCTCAAAAACGAAAATAGTGTAAACTAAGTCAGCCATAAGAAATGTTTTCTTTTGGCTGACTTTTTATGTACAAAGGTTTTAAAATTCTACTGCGTCGAATGACTTAAATTATCCGCTAATTCCTCTAACGCTTGGCGATCACGTATAAGGTAATAATTTTTTTGTTTCTCTAAAATCTGTGCATCACGAAAATTAGTGATTGTTCGTAAAAGGTGGCGATAGCTGACATTTAAAATGGACGCGCAGGTAGTCAGGCGGGTTGAAAATTTCCCATTGTCATGATGGGCTAAGATAAATTTTGCAAGCCGAGTTTCGACTGGCTCAGTTAACGAATTAGCTAGATTAATGCCTGAATTTAGACGGTAGCTCAGCAGTTGGCAAATATTTTGTAAAAAACAAACATCCTGCTGCAAGGCACTGCGGTACTTATTCAAAGGAATGGAGACACAAATACATTTAGTGACTGCTTTGACACTGCTTTTCGGTAAAAGCCCCCATAAAGAAGACGCTTCTCCCAAGGGTGTAGCTGGTGTGGCAAAATCAATACAAATATTTTGAGTGTCGGAAGGATAGGAATAGACCATCACACTGCCTTCCACTAAAAAGTATAAAAAGTCCGAGGTGGTTCCTGTTTGAATTAAGTGCTCATCCTTTTCAAAGGACTGCAGAGAAGCCATCGCTAAAATGTCTGAATCCATATAATTTTGCAGGTCATGCAGCTTTACGTAGGCAGTCAGCTGCTGAACGTCGCGAATCTTCTTCATGAAAAACCACTCCTAAAGCATTCTTTTCCTCATTATAGCTTAGAATAGATAAGGGCTCAACACGAACGATTATTCTTATTCCTTTGTAAATTGTATGTAAAAATCGTGTAAAATAGGACGCATGTCACTTCTTTATTTTTGAGAACTTGCTATGATTTAGAAGTAATAGAAATTATTTCCAACAGGGGGAGAAAAAATGCAGTTCAAACAGTTAGCAAAAGGCTTCATGGGTGTGATGTTACTAGCAGCTTTATCTGGTTGTGGTTCAGGAAATACAAGTGACAGCTCAGAGGATGCAAGCAAAGAAAAACTGGTTGTCCAGTTCGTACCAACCAATAATGATGGCAGTATGGAGGCAAAAGCAAAACCCTTTGCTAAATATTTATCGAAAAAGTTGGATCGTGATGTAGAGGTAACTTTGGCGACGGATTATTCAACCATTGTTGAAGCCATGTCCTCAGGTCAAGTAGACGTAGGTATCATGCCGCCAGCGGCCTATGTACAAGCGAAAGATATGGATGCAGCTGAAGCAATTTTGACTTCACAGCTAGGTGATTATGACCAAGAAACGGGCTTGCCGTTAAAAGATAAGCTAACCAACACCTTTAAGGGAGAAGTACTGGTTAAAGCAGACAGCGATATGAACAAGCTGACGGATCTAAAAGGAAAAAATATTGCCACACTGAGCCCGAATTCAGCCAGCGGCTACATTTATCCCGTGGCAGAATTAAAGGATGCTGGAGTTGATCCAACCACTGATGCCAAAATGACAACTGTTAATGATATTCCAAGTGAAATCACCGCTGTTCTAAATGGACAAATGGACGCGGCGTTCGTATTTGAAGGAGCCCGTAATATTTTTGGTTCAAGCTTTTCTGACAATGATCTAATGAAGGATTTGAAAGTATTGTATTTGACTGAAGGCGATATTCCCAACGATGCAATTGCCGTTCAGCCGGATATGGACAAAAAATTAAAAGATGAAATCAAAAAAGTTTTCTTGAGTATGAAGGATGACGAAGAAGGAAAAGAAGCGATGTCTTTATGGAGTCATCAAGGCTATGAAGAGGCTGCTGATTCAGCCTACGATACCATCCGGGAATACACTAAAAAAGCGGCAGAATAAAAGAGCAGCGAGTGTCGACGAACTTGTCGACACTCGTTTAAAAATGGAGAACGAGCATGATTATTTTTGAAAATGTTTCAAAGGTTTATCCCAATGGGGTGGTTGGCCTGCAAGATATTCATTTAACCATTGAAGATGGTGAGTTTGTTTCAATCATCGGGCTAAGTGGCGCGGGAAAGAGTACCTTACTGCGGTCAATTAATCGGTTAGTCCCGATTACGGATGGCAATATTCAAATTAATGGAACATCCATTACTAAAGCCAACAAGCGTGAGCTGCGAATGATTCGCCGTCAGATCGGTTTGATCTCTCAGAGCTTTAATCTGGTGAAACGCAGTACGGTTCAGAAGAATGTTCTATCTGGCAGATTGGGCTATTATTCCACTTGGAAAAGTATCATCGGGTTGTTTACGCAAGAGGATTATCAGCGAACAAAGGAAGCGCTGGAAACGGTCGGTCTATCGGATAAGCTGCAAACTCGGAGTGATGAACTTAGCGGTGGACAGCAGCAAAGAGTTTCGATAGCCAGGGCGTTGGTTCAACAGGCGCCGATTATTTTAGCAGATGAACCGGTGGCCTCTCTAGATCCTATCACCACTCAAAAGGTAATGGAGGATTTGAAAAAAATTAATCAAACGATGGCGAAAACGGTCATTGTCAATCTTCATTCGGTGCCCTTAGCTCGTGAGTTTTCCACCCGGGTGATTGCTTTAAAAGCAGGACAGGTAGTGTTTGACGGCTCACCAGAAGCTTTGACGGATGAACAATTAACGCAAATTTACGGCAAAGCAATTTTTGAAGAAAAGGCAGGAGAAAGCGATGAGATTGAAAGAGACCGTTCACTTTAATTGGTACAAGCATCTGCTGGTTCTGCTATTTTTAGTCCTTTGTTTTTCAGCAAGTGTCCATCTGACCTCAGCTGATTTTTCAGTGGTAGTTACTAATTCCAGCCAAATGACTGCTTTTTTGGCTCGGTTCATTCATCCTGATTTTAGTTATTTACCAAAGCTGGTGAGTCCGATGCTTAAGACTTTGCAGATGTCTTTAGTAGGAACAGTGATCGGAGTAGTTCTAGCTATCCCGATTAGTTTTTTAGCGACTACTGTAGCGACTGAAAATCGGTGGTTGTCAACGGTTTTTCGCTTCCTGTTAGGGTTAATCCGAACGATTCCGAACTTATTATTAGCAGCACTTTTTGTGGCGATTTTTGGGATCGGAGAAGCAACTGGGGTACTAACAATTGCTGTGTTTACCTTTGGGATGGTCTCTCAGCTGATGTTTCAAGCGATTGAAACAATCGACTTTGGCCCAATTGAATCGGCTGCTGCAGTAGGAGCGACTAAACTGCAAATCGCAGTCTGGTCAATTGCACCACAGGTTTTGAGTCAATTTGCCAGTTATGCATTTTATGCTTTTGAAGTGAATGTGCGGGCATCGACTGTGCTGGGTTATGTAGGAGCTGGCGGTATCGGAGTGATTTTGAATTCCTCGCTGGCCTTGTTGAATTATGAACGAGTGTCGATCATTATCCTAACAATCTTAGTGACAGTAACCTTAGTGGACAAATTGAGTGAAAGAGTAAGGAGGTCGTTACTATGATGATTCGCGAGATGAATAGAAAACCCCTGCTTTCTTTCGCCGTTTTACTGCTTCTGATTGTATTATCAGCATTCAATTTAGACTATTCTGGCTTAAGTACCTTTTCTCTTTCAATGGGGATGGATGTGTTGCGAGGACTTGCTCAACCGGATTGGCATTTTCTATACGATGGCAGCGGGGAGGATTTAGTGAGTTTGCTGCTGCTGACGATTGGCATTGCCTGTCTGGGTACGATGATTGCGACCGTTTTAGCCATTCCGCTGACGTTGCTAAGTGCTGTGAACTTATGGAAGGCCCATCCTTTGGTAACTAAAATCGGAAAATTTGTTTGCAATGTACTGCGGGCTTTTCCTGAATTAGTCTTTGCAATTATCTTTGTTAAAGTGGTTGGACCGGGTCCTTTTGCTGGTGTAATGGCAATCGGCGTCCATCAAATTGGGATGCTGGGCAAGCTGTTCACCGAAGAAATGGAAGCGATGGATGAACGTTTAACCGAAGAGGTGGAAGCTGTCGGAGCAAACTTCTGGCAGACGATTTTCTTTGTGCGGGTTCCTTATTTAATGCCGATCTACAGCTCTTTAGCTTTAAACCATTTTGAAATTGCGGTCAGAAGTGCAGCGACTCTTGGTTTAGTTGGAGCTGGGGGGATTGGGGCACCGTTGATTTTCGCAATTCAAACCCGATCTTGGAGCAAGGTTAGTATTATTTTGATCGGTGTAGTTGTCACCGTGTTTATTTTAGACCAAATAACCGGAATTATAAGAAAGAAATTGAGATAAGCTATGAACATATTGCATATATCAGATATACATTTTCGCAGAGAATACGAAGCCAGTGAAGAAGGCTATAAGGGGATGCTGGCAACTATGCAAAGTCCGCTTATTCCGCTGGGCGAGTGTTTGAAGCACCTGAAAAAGCACACAACCCTCGATTTGGTAATCATTAGCGGGGATTTGACTGAGGATGGCGAGATTGAAGACTATCGCTATTTGAAGGAATGGCTGCAGGGGGCTCTAGGCGAGACCAAGATGATTGTAACTTTAGGCAACCATGATATTAAGGAAAACTTTTGGGTTGGCTGGTTTGAGGAAGCAGCAACTTCCAAGCCCTACAATCAAGTAGTGGCGTATCCAGAGTTCACGGTGATTTCCTTTGATAATTCCAGCTATGGTTATGCGGATGGGATTGTTGATGAGCAACAGTTTCAATGGCTGGAAAAGACCTTAGACGAATGGAAGGATCAGCCGATTATTTTAGTGACGCATCACCATTTATTGCCGCAGCAAAGCAATATGCCTAAATGGCCGGGAACGGAACGGTTTTTATCCTTGATTGAATCCTACGATATTCGCTGCATTTTAAACGGACATACGCATCATTTTTTTATCGATGAAATTAATGGGATTCCTTATTTTACTGTAGCCAGCATGTCCTTTGTTGGAGAAGATGTAGGGGAAGGGCTAGTACGTTTTGAAGAGCGGCATGGCTACAATCTCTATCAGTTGGAGCAGGGTAGAGTGACTCGGCAAACTTCAGAGAATTTTTTGTCCGGCCATGTCTTAAAAATTCTCGATATGCGTCAATAAGAAATGAACGTCAAGAGACCGAATCGTTTGTCCTTCGGTCTCTTCAGCATGAAAAATGAATAGGAGCGATACGATTGAAGATAACCTTTCTTGAGACCAGTGATATGCACGGCTATGTCTATCCCACCAATTATGCTGGCGAGCGTGATCTAGCCTTTGGTGCAGCCAAGGCAGCAATGAGATTGAAGGAATTGCGGTCACAAGCTGAGGGACCCGTTATTACGATTGAGAACGGCGACTTTATTCAAGGCTCACCGTTAAGCTATTACATTGCCCAAGGAGAGCACTCAGTAAGTGCTTTGACCAAAGTCATCAACTTAATGGATTACGATGTTCAAGTTATCGGTAATCATGAGTTCAATTATGGTCGAGACTATTTGCAGTCGGCTATTACCAGCTACAAAGCACCGATATTAGCAGCCAATATTTTGAATGAAGCGGGAGAGCCCTACTTTGGCAAAGCTTATACTATTATTGAAAAATCCGGAATAAAGATTGCTGTTTTAGGATTGGTCACCCAATACATTCCGCATTGGGAGAAGCCTGCCACCCTCGAAGGAATTACCTTCGAAAGCATTGTTGAAACAGCTAAAAAGTATGTGCCAATGTTAAGGCAGCAAGCAGATCTGGTGGTAGTCAGTTATCACGGTGGTTTTGAAAGAGATTTGTCGACTGGTGAACCAACAGAAGCGTTGACTGGAGAAAACGAAGGGTATCGATTAGTGAAGGAAGTATCAGGTATTGATGCTCTTTTCACGGGGCATCAGCATCGAACCATCGCTGCAACGGTTAAGGGTGTGCCGGTAGTACAGCCAGGATATCGAGGAAGTCAGATTGGCGAAATCCAATTAACTGTTGAAAAAAAAGCTGGAAAGGTAATCGTTACGGATAGTTATACTACTTTGCATTCGCTTGAAGAGGTCACAGCAGATCCGCAAATTCTTGCTGCTGTAGAGCCAGTCGAGGCGGAATTAGAAAACTGGCTGGATCAAACCTTAGGACGAGTTGAAGGGAATATGCAAATTGTTGATCCAATGGGGGCGCGTTTAGTAGAGCATCCCTATATCGAATTTATCAATCGGGTACAGCTGTCCGCCAGTGGTGCACAAATTTCTGGGACCGCCCTGTTCAACAATGAAGGAAAAGGCTTCGGCCAAACAATTACCATGCGAGATGTCATTACGAACTATATCTATCCTAATACCTTGGCTGTAATTAAGGTCAGTGGAGCAGATCTGCGCGCAGCATTGGAGCAAACTGCCAATTACTTAGCTGTTGAAAATGGAAAAATCGTCTTCAATCCAGCTTTTATCAAACCGAAGCCACAATACTATAACTATGATATGTATGAAGGGATTAACTATACGATTGACATGAAACAACCGGCTGGTCAGCGAATTACTCATCTGACATTCCAAGGCCAGCCAATCACGCCTGAACAAGAGCTGGAAGTAGTCATGAATCAGTATCGGGCCATCGGTGGTGGCAATTATGCCATGTTTGCTGCTGAGAAGATCGTACGAGAGATTCAAGTAGATATGACAGAACTTATCGCCGATTATTTGAAACAGCATCCAGTGATTAAGGCTGAGACCAACCAGAACTTTCAGGTAGTTTTGTAAAAAAAGAAAAACAAGTTATATGTACAGCAAAGGGGAAGCGAACGAATGCTTCCTCTTTTTTATGGCAGAACTACATTAGGAAAATAGATACGAAGTTCTTTTTTTTGTAGTTTGTTGTCAGTATTCAGTACAATAAATACAAAATATTGAAATGTAAACGGTTTTATTGTATCCTTAGGGAAAGAAAAATTGTAGGAGTAATTGATATGAATAAAGAACATATGAAGTATTTTGATGACATAGACTATCACATCATCAAACTACTTAAGGATGACGCACGAATGTCTTCATCGAAAATTGCGAATAAGCTGGGAATCAATGAACGAACAGCACGAAGAAGAGTCGATCGTCTGCTTGAAACAGGGGCTATGCGAATCACAGCAATACTAGATCCTAATGACTTTGGCTATACAAACATAGTGGACATGTATATGCATGTCGAAGAGGAAAAGTATGAACAGACCCTTACGCAGTTTAAAGCGAACTCTTCCGTTGCTTATGTGGCAAAAGGGTGGGGAGACGACAATCTAATCATTCAATCACGATTCAAAAGCAGCGAGGAAATGAATTCATTCTTGAATGAATTTGTCGCAAACCTGGAAGGGGTGAAGCTGTCTCATTACGTTATGGTACCTAAAATTCTATCCAATATTGATTCCTGGATGCCGAATGAAGAAGATTTTAAACAAACCAATAAATTGGATCAAAAATAGTTTAATGAGTGGAAATAGAGCTGGCGTATACCGTCAGCTTTTTTTATTTACCCTTTTTTATTTAAATAATGAAATGGGGATATTTTATATATTTTTCTGACAACTCACGTCTAACTCTTATTGACAGCGTTTGCAAACGTATGTATAATACGTAATATATTAACAAAAGTACATATATGTATCTATATCATGTCCGATTCGGACATTAGGTATTTTGATCAAATACCTAAAAAATTTGGAATGAATGGGGAAGGGGTAAAAAGAAATGGTAAGACACTTTTTGGATTTAATGGATTTTTCGAATGAGGAAGTTTACAAAATGATTGATCTTTCTCGCAAGCTTAAACGTGCAGACAAGCTGGGTGCTTGTCCTAAGATTCTTGAAGACATGAGTTTAGGAATGATTTTTGCTGAATCATCGACACGCACACGGATATCCTTTGAGGTTGCGATGACAAAGCTTGGTGGTCATGGACTGTACCTGCGACCAGGAGAAATTCATCTGGGTAAATCTGAAACAGTTAAGGATACAGCTTTGGTTATGTCGCGATTGCTGGATGCGGTAGAAATCAGAACCTGCGAGGATGAGGATATTGCTGAGCTGGCTGAGCATGCAGATGTTCCGATTATTAACGGAATGGGAACGTATTTACATCCTGTCCAATGTCTTTGCGATCTAGTGACAATGAGTGAACACCTGCCAGAGGGCAAAGAACTTTCTGATATTACTTTGACGTTTATTGGCGATGCAACTATTTATGAAAATGTGGGTACAGCGCTCTCTCATATTTTGCCGCGATTGGGTGCGAATTTTATCTACGCGGTTCCAGAAGGCTATGAAGCAGAAGAAAGCTTTTATGCACCTGTCCAAAAAGCAATTGAAGAAGGCGGAGGCACCTTCAGCATTATGCATGATCCAGTTGAAGCAGTAAAGAATGCTGACTACATCTATTCTTCTGTTATGTGGTACGAAGGCTTTGATTCGGATCGAGAAAAACGGACAAAAGATTTTCTGCCAAAATATCAAATAAACGAGGAGCTGGCTGCACAGGCCCCAGATCACGCGATGTTTATGCATTATCTACCTGCACAACGAGGCTATGAAATGACTGATGCGATCATGGATCATGAACGCTCACTACTTTGGGATCAGGCAGAGAATAGATTGTACGGGGAAATGGGCTTGCTGGTTTATTTGTTGGAGCCTCTGAAGAAAAAGGCTTCCGCGGAAGTGAAGGCGCAAGAAACTGCACGAATAGAAACATGGATCGCCGAAAACATGTAACGATCCGGAAAGGATTAAAAAAATGGAACAGGAAAATAGTACAAAAGCGTTAGGAAAAGTAGACGTGTACTTAGGGATTATTTGCGCAATACTTTTCGCGGATGTTATCGTCTCGAATACGTCGCTGGGTCCTTCTGTAATAGCTTGGTGGCTTATTATCGGTATTCTATTTTTTATCCCCAATGGCTTGGTAACCGCCGAATTAACTGGAACCTATCCAGACAAGGGAGGAATTTACGGCTGGATTAAAAAGGCATTCGGCTCGAAATGGGCTGCCCGGACCTCCTGGTTTTATTGGATTAATTGTGCTCTTTGGATGCCTTCCGCTTTCATTTGGGTTAGCGGTGCATTATGCAATACATTTTTCCCAAATGCCGGCTATTTTGTAGAGGTACTAATTAGTATTGTGATCACTTGGGTGGTGATCTGGCTGGCAACACGACGGATGTCGGAAAGCAAGTGGATTGTAAATCTGGGTGGTGTTAGTAAAATACTGATTTTCTCATTAGTTATTCTTGCTGGAATTTTCTATTTAGTTAATGGAAATGCAAGTCAAAATGTTGTTACTGCACAAACGATGATGCCGACAGTCGGCGATGGACTAGTTTATCTGCCGGTCATTTTGTATTGCTGCTGTGGAATGGAGATATTGGCGGCCAATGCGCATGAAATGCAAAACCCAAGGAAGGATTTGCCTAAAGCTGTTATGCTTGTGGTTATCCTTACCATTGTGTTTAATATGTTTGCTTCATGGTCTATTCTGCAGGTAGTCCCAGTTGGTGAGTTGGATCTAGTCACTGGTTTGAATCAGGTGTTGCGGGTTGCTTTTCAGGCGGATTGGATTGTCATGTTAAGTTCACTAGTTCTTCTATTTAGTGTAAGCGTCCAGATTATTACTTGGTCGCAAGGAGGAGCTAGAGGGGCATCGGAGGCTGCACAGGAAGGTGAGCTTCCGGCTTCCATGGGGAAAGATAGTCCGAAAACGGGGGCACCAACAGGAGCATTGATTGTCACAGGAATTGTCTCAACGGTAGTAATTGTTATCTATGGCTTTATGGCAAGCAGCGCAGCAGATTTGTTCTTTACACTTCTGGCGTTCAGCTCTATTCTGTTTTTTGTCCCTTATGCAATCATGTTTCCGGCTTATATGAAGCTGAAAAAGATTGATGCCCATGCTGACCGTCCTTTTACGGCTCCGGCCGGTCCGGTTCTTGCCGTGATTTGCGAAGTTGTTTTGATTATTGGAATGGTCCTGTTTGTTTGGGTACCCGGACAACCCTTTGATACAGCTTATTCTTTGCCGATTATTATTGGCTTGATTATCACGGTATTGATTGGCGAGTATATTGTAAACAGACAAATTAAAAAGAATACTAAACAAACCGACATGCTTAAGGAGGTAGAATAACAATGGCGAAAACAATCAGTAGTACACCCCAAAAAGATGGATTCCGAATGCCCGGTGAATTCGAGCCGCAAGCAGGAATTTGGACAGGCTGGCCCCTGCGGCCGGATGTCTGGCGTGCCAATGCGCGACCTGCGCAGCAAACCATGCTGGAGGTCATCAAAGCAATCGCAAAATTCGAACAGGTTACCGTTATCTGCACCGAGGCATATTATGACTATGCTCGAACAGCCTTGCCTGAAGATGAAAACATACGTCTGATAGAAATGTCCTATGATGACTGTTGGCTTAGAGATTGTGGGACTACCTTTGTGGTGAACGACAAAGGAGCCTTGCGAGGTGTAGACTGGGATTTCAATGCATGGGGCGGGTTAGAAGAAGGCTTTTACTTTCCATGGGACAAAGATGACAAAGTAGCGAAAAAAATGTTGGAGATCGAAAACAAGGATAGATACAAAGCGCCATTTGTTCTTGAAGGAGGCTCTATTCACAGTGATGGCGAAGGAACCATTTTAACTACTGAGGAGTGTTTGCTGGAGCACAACAGCAATCCAGAAATGGGAAAAGAAGAATACACGGAAGCCTTAAAAGACTATTTAGGAGCCGAAAAGGTAATTTGGATTCCTAAAGGGATTGCTTATGATTCTGTTTATGGTCATGTAGACAATATTGCTTGTTTTGCAAAGCCTGGTGTAATCTTGATGAGCTGGACAGATGATGAAGCAGATGAACAATATGCCATTTCGCGAGAGGTATATGAATTTTTGTCAAAACAGACAGATGCAAAGGGAAGAAATTTCGAGATTCATAAAATTACGCAGCCAAATCCAATCTTTTATACAAAGGAAGAAGCGGAAAGCTACAATTTCACAGATACAACCACTTCTTATGTAGAAGGGGATCGAATTGCTGCCTCGTATATTAATTTCTTAATTGTGAATGGGGGAATTATTTATCCGACCTTTGATGACGAAGAACAGGATGCAGAGGCCAAACGAAAGTTAGAAGAAGTTTTTCCGGGTCGAGAAGTAGTTGGAGTGATGTCGCGGGAACTGATTATGGGTGGCGGAAACATCCATTGTATGACCCAGCAACAGCCTAAAGTCTAAAGCTGGAGGGAGAAGCAATGTCTAGAATTGTTGTCGCTTTGGGAGGCAATGCGTTAGGAAACACACCTAAGGAGCAGGAACAGCGAATTAAAAAAGCAGCGGCTGCATTAATTGGCTTGATTGGTTCAGAAAATGAGATCATCGTCAGCCATGGAAACGGTCCTCAAGTAGGAATGATCCATTCGGCTTTTGATCTAGCCAGTAGGCAAGATGACAGTATTCCAACCATCGATTTGCCAGAATGTACAGCGATGAGTCAAGGCTACATCGGCTATCATTTACAACAAGGACTAAAAATGGAGTTGCAGCGCCAAGGGATGCCCTGGAATGTAGCAACAGTTGTAACTCAGATCGAAGTTTATAAAGACGATCCTGCTTTTAAACATCCAACAAAGCCAATTGGACGTTTTTACGATCAAGCAACCGCCGAGAAAATAATGAGCAAAGATCCGCAGCAACGATTGGTTGAAGACTCTGGACGAGGGTGGCGCAGAGTCGTCGCCTCTCCTAAGCCCATTGATATTGTTGAAAAGGATTCCATTCTAAATTTGCTTAACAATGAGTATATCGTCATTGCTTGCGGTGGAGGAGGGATTCCAGTTATCGAAGAACAGAATCAGCTGGTTGGAATTCCAGCCGTAATCGATAAAGATTTTGCGTCAGCTAAGCTAGCAGAGTTAGTAGCTGCTGATTGCTTGATCATTCTTACCGCAGTTGATCAGGTAGCTATTCATTTTGGAAAACCAGAGCAAGAAAATATTGGTGAAATGTCGGTTGCCCAAGCCAAAAAATATTGCGAAGCAGGCCATTTTGCAGCAGGCAGCATGCTGCCCAAAATTCAAGCAGCCATCGAATTTGTCGAAACTGCGCCAAGACGAAAAGCTATCATTGCTTCATTGGAAAAAGCGCCATTGGCAGTAAAAGGAGAATCCGGTACCTTGATTTATCACTGACGCCGGACCTCTATCAAGACGGAATTTTGGTAGAGCAGACTATTCGTTTATGGGTCATTCGGATACTGACAGACAAGCAGTCTCCGAATTTATAGAATAATTTGAAAGAGGGAACGATCTTCTGTTCCTTCTTTTTTTGTTTTCTTTTTGCTGGCAAAAGAGTACTCTATAGTCAAAGAAACGCATTGTTTTCTTAATTTTGTCATCATAAGGAGTGGTAGAATGTGCACAAGTCTCACTTTAACCAGTCATGCAGAACATCATTTTTTAGCTAGAACAATGGATTTTGGGTTCCAGCTTGACGGCAGACCGGTTGTAATTCCTCGAAATTATGAATGGAAATCTCAGCAGGGAATACAAAAAACAAAGTATGGCTTCGCTGGTACAGGTAGAAATTTGGAAGAATACTTTTTAGCAGAGGGTGTTAACGAAAAAGGCTTCGCTGTGGCAGAGCTGTATTTTCCAAATGAAGCGAAGTACAATACAACGACTCAGAAGGAAAAAGTAAATTTAGCTCCCCATGAATTTATTATGTGGTTATTAGGTCAGATAGGAAGTATCTCTGAACTAAGAGAAAGAATTACGGAAATTAATTTAGTGGAAGAAGCCATCCCGATGCTGGGCTTTATCCCGCCGCTGCATTTCATTGTTACAGATAAAACGGGAGAGACAGTGGTTCTCGAATCCGATAGTGGGGAGATGGTGGTTAAAAGTAATCCAGTGGGAGTCATGACCAACAGTCCTGATCTTAGCTGGCATTTGAAAAATTTGAATAATTACTTGAATATTCAACCCACTAATTTTCCAGCCAAGAAAATTGACGAGTATGTGATTCAACCTTTCGGGCAAGGATCAGGAACCTTTGGCTTGCCAGGAGGCTATACATCGCCTGAACGTTTTGCTCGAGCAACCTTTTTACGAGCGTTGACCGATACGGGCGAAACGATCGAAGAAGGAGTAAACGCAATTTTCAAAATACTTAACAACGTGACGATTCCTAAAGGTGTGGATATTAAGGACGATGGTTCCAGTGATTACACGCAATATCGAGCGGCGCTTGATGTGACTGAGTTAACCTACTATTTTAACCCTTATGAATCTCCAGAAGTATTCAAGCTTACTTTAGATGAAACGTTGCTAGCTAAGAAGGAACCGACAGAATTTGCTTATGCTGCGACCTTCAAGACGACCGACTTAAATACAAAGAATACTTGAGTTAAATAAGAACGAAAATCAATATAGACTAACAAACAAGCGACTTACTCGTAAGAAGAGCAGGTCGCTTGTTGTTGTTACTCGTTTGAATTTGCAAAAAGAATCTATGCTCTAAAACTTTTACAAAATTGGAATATAAATGTCTGTAAGACTTTTGTCCCTCATATTTTTAGGCGGCTCAGTAATGTACATTTCAAAGGGTACGGCATCTCGTGGTTTAGCCTTGTCTTTAAACAGCCATTCTTGATACATATATTGCCATGCCTCGCCGTACTGAGCGGCTGACAGCTCAAAGTGTCCCACACCAAATTTACCAGAAATACTGGATTCGCAAATCGATCCACTTTCGGTTACTTCAGCATCAACTGAAATCGTCATTGCGACACTTGTGCGCAGATTTTTACCATCTGTAATAAAAGGATTGTCGTCATAAATGGTTAAAACCTTTGTTTCGTCAGGAATAATTAGATTCTGAGCAGTTGCAAAGTCAAATAGTTCTTTGAATAGCTTTCTACTCTGCTTTCTAAATTCAGCATAGCTTCCTCTAAAACGAACGTAGATAATTCTTTGGTCGGTTAATTCTTCGGTAGTAATAGTGATTGGTTCAAGCATAATCATTGTCCTCCTTGTATTTACTCTGTCTTACAAAGACTATTATTCCACGAACCAGTGAGCAGTTCTTGACGATTCTTGCTGTTTTCGATAGTTTAAGGGGCTTACGCCAAAATGTCTTTTAAACGTTCGGCTGAAGGAACTGGAATCATTATACCCATAGTCCAGCGCAACAGTTGTTATGGAAGTCTTCGGGCTGACACATAAAAAAATTGCAGCCCGCTCTATTTTGAAACGGGTAACAAATTCGTTCACAGTTTCCGTGGAATACAGTTTAAAAATCCGATGAAAATGAAATTCAGACAAATGAGCATTGTTTGCTAAATCCTTTAAGGATAAAGGTTCCTTTAAGTGCTGTTCAATGTAATCCTCGGTTTTATTGATGAGTCGAATGTAGGTCTGTTTAGAAATTGCTTCGTTCGTTTGTTTCGTCATTTCACTAGTTCCTTATCTATTCATTCGGCAGGTGGGTTACCCACTCTAGATGATTATAGCAAATTCATTAACTTGATTAAATTTGGAAAGGACTCCTTTTCGCTGTTGCTGTTTAGCTAAGGGGATTGACTTAAACGAAATATACTATAAAGTTTAAGCTATTAAACTACCTGATTTGAGAGGAGTGAACGTTATGACACCTACTGGAAATTTTCCCTTTGCCATTCATGGCATCATTGGTCAGCACTGGACTTCCAGCAGCGACAGTAATTTGCGTATTTTATTTGGCATTCGCGGCAGCTGGCAAATTCTAACCGAAGAGTCTGTTTATGAGATGTCAGCAGAAGATGTGCTGGTTTTAAATGCTTTTCAGGCAGCGCAGGTTACGGCAACCAGCGTAGACTCGGCCCTTTTTTTAATCGAAATTTACCGAGAAGAAATAGAAAATCAGTTAAATATTCAGTGGACTCCGGTTTTTGATTGCAATTCAATGGCCGAAAAACAGTTTGCCTACCAGGAAAAAGAATTCAGCCAGCTTAGGGAAAAACTGCTGGCCTGTCTCGCCACCTTTTATGATTTAAAGGAGCAGAATCAGTTTGCTGTTTACGAAAAATTCTTCAGCATGCTGAGCTTTCTTAAAAGCCATTTTCAGAGATCCGATTTCCAGATTCCGGCAGCTTATGATGAAAAAATTCAACAGGTCTTAACCACTATTCATTTAAATTACATGAAGCCGCTGACCCTGCAGCAAATCGCCGAGGAGACTTTCTTGTCTTACCATTACTTATCTCGCAAGTTCAAAGAAGAGGTGGGTGTTTCGTTTAAAGAATATCTGACGACCTATCGGTTAAAAAAATCGGCAACTGCTTTGCGAATTTCGGAGCAGTCGATTTTAAAGATTGCACTGGAAAATGGCTTCACCAATAGCAAAGCCTTTCATTTAGCATTCAAAAACTATTACGGAATCACTCCCAATGACTATCGCCATCAGCAAGCTTCTGAGATGCTCGAAGTTGGCGATGGAAAGAAAGTAAAGGCAGATAATTTTGAGCTGTTGGAGATTGAAGCAGCCATGCTGGTATTATCCAATTTTATGGTACAAAAGGATCCAGAGGAGTTTCTAGAGCCGAAGCAGCTGGAACGACAGATTCCCTTAACTAAACCATTAAAACCGCGGAGCACCCTGCCGAAAATTTTAAATATCGGCCATTGCAGCAATTGGTTGCGAGGGGATGCTCAACAGGCGCTGTTAGAAACCTGTCAGGGAATCAGTTTTGACTACCTGCGTTTTAACGATGTACTGATTGAAAATCAGCTGATCATCGATACCTTTGACATTTTACCGAACCATGCACAAATGAGCCGTTTAATCAGCTTTGCGATGGAAAATCACTTGACTCCAATCATCCACTTTAAGATACCTAAAGACAATCAGATTGAATTTTCGAGTTGGCTGGAACCTCGTTTGAAGGTACTTCAGCGATTGGTGGATGAGTTTGGCGACAGTTCGAATACGTGGCATCTGGAATTTGATCTTGATCCGCTGCCAGTCAATTTAAAGGAAAATTTCTTATTCTTTTACCAGCAGATGCAACGTATTTTTGATCAGCCGACGATTGGTTTAAATGTAGGGGCTTTGTATCGGTCACCAGTCGTTGATCAGTTAGAAGAATTTTTAGCGGATCTGAATGAACAGCACCTAACGATTGCGTTTGTTGATTACCGCAGTGACCCTAGTGATGACTATTTATGGGATGAGCTTCCCAAAAATTTATTGAAGGATTACCAGGAATACAATTTGACAACGTTAAAGGCTTTGCTGGAAAAATACCATTGCGGTGGAAAAGTTTTCCTCAGTGAATGGAACACCTTAATTGGTAAAGGGACTACGCTGAGAGGAACCTTCTTCCGATCTGCTATCATGCTTAAAGATATTCTTTATTTAGCGGAAGAAATTGAAGGGATCGGTTTTTGGCTAAACAATAGTATTCAGTCAAATAGTCCGGAACAACCTCTTACTGGGCAAAATCGCTTAACCTTATATGTGGGCCATCAATTGAAACGGCCGGTCTTTTTCGTTCTTCAAATGTTTGATCGAATCAAAGGATCGGTTTTGTATCAGGAGGAATCCATTTACTTGACGCAGCAAGGACGGACACGCTATTTATTGTTACTGAACCCTACGTATTTTAACCCGGCGATGAGTATCGATGAGACGTACATGATGTATCAATCGCAGCTGATCAAGCTAGAGCTGCAGCACCTGGAGTCAGGACTGTATCAAATCAATACCTATACGTTAGATAAGGATCATGGTGGGATTTATAATGAAGTTTTAAAAACCAGTGGGCTGGAATTAGTGGATCAGGAAGCAACCGATTATTTAAAACAAGCAATCCTGCCTCAATTGGAAATTTCTTGTATCGAGGTGGAGGAACAGTTGACGTTCAAAGAGCTTCTCAGCTTCAACGCCTGTCGCCTTATTCAAATAAAGCCGTTGCACAATTAAAAGTGTAACGGCATTTTTTGTCTTCGAGAATATTTTTGTCAAATTCCAGCAAATAAATCTTATTTATGAGACAAAATGTGCAACTCTTTGTGAATCCGCTTTCTTTATACTTTAGATATACCAAACGGGGCCCTAAAAAAATAAAGAGGTGTAGTAGATGGACAGAAAGGTTCAAGAAACAACTGAAGTATCCGCCGTCTCCAAAAAAAGCAGTGTAGGCATTGTGTTTGCATTAATGGCAGGCTATTCCATGGTTTATATGGATAAGTCGATGGTTTCCACAGCAATTATTCCCATTTCACAACAGTTTAATTTAGATTCTGGTCAAACAGGATTGATTATGTCGTTCTTCTTCTTAGGTTATTCCTTAATGCAAATTCCTGGTGGCTGGCTAGCGGATAAGATAGGTGCCAAAAAAGTGTTGATGCTGTCGTTAGCGATTATTTCTTTCTTTTCCTTTGCTTTTGGCATGGTCAGCGGCTTGATGCTGTTTATGATGATTCGCTTTTTTGCTGGTGTCGGTCATGGCGGCTATCCGCCAAGTGTTTCTAAAGCCGTTGCCAATAATTTTCCGCAGGAACGACGGACATTTATTCAATCCATGATTTTATCAACTTCAGGGATCGGCGGCATATTAGCCTTCACTCTAGGTGCGAATTTAATTAGTCAAAGCTGGCGCTTAGGCTATATCGTTTTGGGGAGTCTATTTGCAGCAGCGTTTATCTTAGTCGGCATTTTTGTGCCAAAGGATCTTCAGCTATCTAAGAAGGAACAGGCCGCTAAAATTCCATTTAAAGAAGTCATTGCTAATCGGAATGTGTTGACGTTGTTTGTTGCGATGCTTTTATTGAACTTCCTGCTTTACGGAAATATTTCCTGGCTGCCAACGGTCTTAGCCCAAAAATTTAGCTTAGAAATCACGCAAGTGGGTTATTTACTGGCGGTTAATGCAATTTTCCAAACGATCGCTACTATGTTTGCTGGAGTCCTGCTGTCGAAATTATTCTTAGGCAAAGAAAAAATCTTCATTCTTGGGGCAACCATTATCTCAGCGATCTTTGTCGTAGTGTTTGTTTTATCTAGTAATTTAATAGTAGCGATGGTGGCGTTGATTCTGTTAAGCATGATTTCAGTTTCTGCCTTTACCGCTATCTTTACTCTGCCGCATAAAATCATGGATGGTTCAATTATCGGCTCGGCCATTGGCATCATTAATACTGGCGGAACATTGGGCGGCTTTTTGGCACCAATGATTCTAGGTCAATTGATTAATCTAGGCGGCGGTTCGTTCACTATTCCATTCGGTTTTATGGCATTGGCAAGTATATTGTGCGGATTAACGGTATTAACATTAAAAGATAGGAGTCAAGAATAATGACAAATCCCAAAGAACAAATTTCCCAAATGATTGAAGCAAAACGTGACAAATTTATTGCAGCAGCTGACCGTATTTGGAGCACGCCAGAGACGCGTTTTGCCACTGAAAAATCAGTTCAGCCCTTCTACGAAATTTTAGAAGAAGAAGGCTTCGAAGTTGAAAAAGGCTTAGCCGATATGGATCATTCCTTTGTTGCAACATATGGCTCTGGCAAACCGATTATTGGTATTTTGGCTGAATATGATGCACTTAGTAACTTAAGCCAAGTTGCTGATTTGGGTGAACAAAAAGCAGAAGTACCCGGCGGCAATGGTCATGGCTGCGGCCATAACTTATTGGGAACAGGTGCGCTAGCAGGAGCAGTCGGCATCAAAGACTATATTGCGGCCAACCAGCTGGAGGGGACTATCAAATTGTTTGGTTGTCCAGCAGAAGAAAGCGGCTATGGGAAGGCTTATATGGCTAGAGCAGGTTTATTC
The DNA here is from genome assembly GCF_050498925.1 of Enterococcus sp. AZ163. Classification (NCBI taxonomy): domain Bacteria; kingdom Bacillati; phylum Bacillota; class Bacilli; order Lactobacillales; family Enterococcaceae; genus Enterococcus; species Enterococcus sp. AZ163. The sequence continues at coordinate 413,328 of NZ_JBIPAO010000001.1, read as the reverse complement.
GATGAATTAGATGTGGCTCTATCCTGGCATCCTTGGGATATTAGCGGGGCATGGTCCATTAGCAGTCTGGCAGTTTATCAAGTGTATTACCATTTCAAAGGAATTTCAGCTCACGCAGCAGCTGCACCAGAACAGGGCCGTAGTGCGTTAGATGCAGCAGAGTTGATGAATGTCGGTGTACAATTCCTAAGAGAACATATCATTGATGATGGTCGTGTACATTATGCCTTTACAGATGCTGGCGGAGAATCAGCGAATGTCGTGCAGCCAACGGCAAGCTTGTATTACTTTATTCGGGCACCTAAGATTGAACAGGTGGAAGAAATTTATCAACGGGTAAACAAAATTGCGCGAGGCGCAGCGATGATGACCGAAACAGAAGTAACGATTGATTTTGATTCTGCCTGCTACAACTATTTACCAAATCATGCAGTAACCACAGCGATGTACGAAAATCTTTTAACTGAAGGAAAAATGAACATAGGCCAAGAAGACCAGGATTATGCACAGCGCTATTACGACAGTTTAACCGATGCAGCAAGACAGTCCTTAGTCACTCGCGCAAAACAATTTGCACCTGAAGCAGATGAGGCGGAAATCCAACGCTTGGGGTCATTACCAATCGCTGAACAAATTCAGCCCCTCGTTTTCTCTAGTGCGACTGCCGGATCAACGGATGTGGGGGATGTCAGCTGGGTTTGTCCAACTGCTCAAATCTTTGTCGGCTGCGAACCGCAAGGAACACCTGCTCACAGCTGGCAATGGGTAGCAAATGGCACATCTTCAGTGGCTCATGAGGGCTTATTAGCTGCAGGGAAAACGATTGCCGCAACAGCCTATGACTTGCTGACCAAACCGGAATTAGTTCAACAGGCTAAAGAAGAACATCAAAAAACATTGGATGGTGAAGTTTACAAATCGGCCATTCCAGCTGAGGTTTTACCAAGATAAACAAAAAGGGGCTATTCAATGGAACAATTAAAGTATTCAAGTATTTTTGATATCATAGGCCCCATCATGATCGGTCCCAGCAGTTCGCATACTGCTGGGGCTGCTCGTATTGGGAAGGTTGTACGTAAAATTTTTGGCGAACGACCAGATACGGTCGATATTTATTTGTACGAGTCCTTCGCCAAAACCTATCGCGGGCATGGCACTGATATCGCACTAGTGGGTGGTCTATTGGGAATGGAGCCCGAAGATCCGCGCCTCAGTGATTCCTTAAAAATTGCTCATGAAGAAGGCATGGAAATTCTATTTGTACCGAAGCAGGAAAAAGCTGAACATCCTAATATGGTGCAGCTAAAGCTCACTCGAGGGACTCACGTCTTAACTGTTACCGGTATTTCCATCGGCGGCGGAAACATCCAAATTTCTGAAGTGAACGGCTTTAAGCTATCTTTATCCTTAGGAATGCCGACCTTTGTTATTGTGCATCAAGATGTACCAGGGATGATTGCTCATATCAGTCAGCTCTTTTTTGATGCCGAGGTCAATATCGGTACGATGTCCGTTTCCCGCGAAGCAGTCGGGGAGAAGGCTATCACAGTTATCGAAACCGATGAACGCAACGAAGCAGTCCAAAATAAAATAAAAGCGATCGATTCAGTATTCAGTGTTTCTTATTTCGAATAAAGGAGGCTTTCGATGTTTTACAGTATTGAAGAGCTGGTGGAAAAAAGTCAGGACTATGAGAATATCAGCGAGCTGATGATTGCTACCGAAATCCAATTAAGCGGCCGTACACGGGAAGAAATTATTCGTTTGATGGAGAAAAACCTGATAGTCATGGAACAGTCCATTGACGAAGGTGTAGCCGGGGTTAAGTCAGTGACCGGACTAACTGGCGGCGATGCGACTAAATTGAACAGCTACCTTGATTCAGGAAATTTTCTAAGTGGTGAAACGATCTTGACTGCGGTTAGAAATGCGGTTGCTGTCAACGAAGTGAATGCAAAGATGGGCTTAATCTGTGCCACGCCAACTGCTGGCAGTGCTGGAGTGGTTCCCGGTGTTTTGATGGCCTGCCGCAAGCGTTTAAATTTGAGTCACAGCCAACAACTCGAATTCCTGTTTACTGCTGGTGCATTTGGTTTAGTCATTGCCAATAATGCCTCAATTTCCGGCGCAGAAGGCGGTTGCCAGGCAGAGGTTGGTTCAGCCAGCGCGATGGCTGCAGCAGCCTTGGTTCAAGCCAATGGCGGCACAGCCCACCAAGCGGCCCAAGCTGTCGCAATTACTCTGAAAAATATGATGGGCTTGATCTGTGATCCAGTCGCGGGTCTCGTTGAAGTTCCTTGTGTGAAGCGAAATGCTTTAGGCTCCTCACAGGCCTTTATTTCAGCCGATATGGCCTTAGCTGGGATCGAAAGCGTTATTCCTCCCGATGAAGTCGTTGAGGCGATGTATCGGGTGGGGCGCCAAATGCCTAGTATCTTCAAAGAAACCGCAGAAGGTGGGTTAGCAATGACACCAACCGGTCAAAGACTGGCCAAAGAACTGATGGTCAAGGATTAAAAAATGAAAGCATCGAAGTTTATTGTTTCGGACAATGGACTTTGGTGCTTTTTTTAGATTCTTTTAAATGAATTATTCTATCATTCTTCAGTTTTTTTATGGTGCGATTAATCAAACAAAATAATTGCAAGCCTTATCATTGCTGAGGTATCAGCTCTCGTCTGAATTACCAAAAAAAACCTCGACAGATAGCTAAAGTTTTTCAAAAATTATCAGACAAAACACTTGCATCCGAAAGGAAAGAGCGTATAATGACAAGTTGTCACATGACAAGGTGTCATTTGTCATTTAAAAGAATTTTTTTAAAGGGAGGAGGGAAAGATCGTGCCTAAAGAAACCTTTTATCATCTGTCGGAAAAAAAGCAGCAGCGGATCATGACTGCCGCTAAAAAGGAATTCTCTAGAGTACCGATGGGTGAAGCTTCGATTGCACAGATTATCAAGGATGCAGAGATTCCTAGAGGCAGCTTTTATCAGTACTTTGAAGACAAGGAAGATTTGTATTTCTACTATTTTCAAAGTATGCGCAGAAATTTTCAGCAGGAATTGAATCTGGCGATTGAACAAGCAGAAGGAAGTTTGTTTGATGGATTTGAGATTTATTTCTCGAAAATGGTCCGGGAAGTTCTTCAAGGAACGAATGCAGCTTTTTACAAAAATATGTTCATGAGCATGGACTATCGCTCGTTTCATAAAGTTGCACCACATTTTGGAAAAAAGCCCCATGCCGCATGTCCTCCAGATCAGCGTCATAAAGAAAATCTTCAGGAGTTTTACGACAGAGTGGATCTGTCCCTTTTAAAAGTAGCCAATCAGGAAGAACTGAAGCTTTTAGTCAAAATGCTGATGCATCTAGTTTTTTCGACGATTGCAGAGGGCTATCGGCAAATGAAGGAAAATGGTGACCACTCCATTGAAGAAGTCATGGCAGAGTTCACCTTGAAATTAAATTGGTTAAAAAGCGGCGCCACAAAAGAAAGCCGGTAAATGAATAGACAAGGAAGGTAATAAACGTGAAACTATTTAATTATTTACGCAAATACTGGTATGCCATCCTCGCGGCGCTGATTCTGTTAGTTGTCCAAGCGCACAGTGATTTGACATTACCAGGTATTACATCAGACATCGTGGATGTAGGGATTCAACAAGGTGGATTAGAGACAGCTACTCCAGATACCATCCGAGAATCAACCCTTTCAGCGATCGAGCTCTTCATGACCGATGCTGAAAAAGAAACAATCAAAGAAAACTACAAAAAGACGACAGAAACAGTTAAAGGAAAAGACATTCCTGTCTATGAGCTCCATTTAAAAGATGGTATGACTAAAGAAAAGCTAGCTAAAATTTTTGAATTGCCAATGTTTATGCTGGCTACGTCCCAATCAAAAGAGTCAAAGGATGGACAGGAAGCTAAAGAAATTTTAGACGAATACAAACAATTAGGGACAGAGGGCAAGCAAGCCCAAGAATTGGGAAAAGAAGCCCAAGAGTTAGCGCAAGAAGCCCAAGAAGCTGGAGCAGCAGCACAAACGGCAGCAGCCTCTGGTGATCTGGCAACCGCACAGGCAAAGGGTGCTGAAGCAACTCAAAAAGGTGAACAAGCGCAAGAAAAAGGCGAGCAAGCCAAATCGATTGGTGATTCTATCACCCAAACACAAAAGGAATTACCTGCAAAAGTCGAAGCTGCTCGAAAGGAAACGAAAAAGGGCTTAGGCGATGTCGGGCAAGATTCTTTGAAGACGGTTGGGGTTCAAGTAACCTTAGCTGAATACAAAGCACTCGACAAGGACACCAAACAAATTCAAATGGATTATATGATCAAACGAGGAACAGAAATGCTGATTCTGACGTTGATTTCAGCAGTCGCAGCCATTTTGGTTGGTTTAATCGCTTCGCTGGTTTCTTCTTCAGTCGGTAAGAGACTTCGGGTGGGGCAATTTGACAGAATCCTGCAATTCTCAAACACGGAAATGGAGAAATTTTCTCCAGCATCCTTGATTACACGTAGTACAAACGATATTCAACAAATTCAAATGGGTCTGGTAATGACGATTCGGCTGGTTCTGTATGCTCCTATTTTAGGAATTGGCGGTGTTTACGAAGTCTATAAAACCGGAACAGGCATGGGTTGGATTATCGCATTAGCTGTCGGATTAGTTTTGATTTTAGTGTTAACTCTATTAGGCTTTACTATGCCAAAATTCAAGAGTTTGCAAAAATTAGTCGACCGAGTGAACTTGGTTTCTCGGGAAATCATTACTGGCTTACCAGTTATTCGGGCCTTTTCTCGTGAAAAATACGAAGAAAACCGGTTCGACGTTGCCAATACAAACCTTATGAAAACCCAAATGTTTGTGAACCGCAGCATGTCAATCATGATGCCAATTATGATGCTGTTAATGAACGGGATTTCTGTATTGATTGTCTGGGTCGGTGGTCACAATATTGATTCTGGTCAATTACAAGTTGGGGATATGATGGCATTCATTACCTACACGATGCAAATTGTTATGGCCTTTATGATGCTTTCAATGGTTTCAATTATCTTACCTCGTGCCAACGTTTCTGCAGGGCGTGTAGATGAAGTCTTAGCAACAGAACCAACAATCATTAATCCAGAACAACCGCAAGACGACCATGATTTCAAAGGCCAAGTGAAATTTGAAGGAGTAACCTTCCGTTATCCAGATGCAAATGAAGATGTGCTGCATCATATCAATTTTACTGCTAAACCGGGAGAAACCACGGCCATAATCGGTTCCACTGGTTCAGGGAAATCGACAGTGGTCAACTTGATTCCAAGACTATTTGATGTAAGCAGCGGCAGAATCACTATTGATGGTGTCGACATTCGTCAAATGAGCTTGCATAAGCTGCATGACCTGATCGGCTTTGTTCCACAAAAAGGGGTTCTATTCTCTGGAGATATTGAATCCAACATCAAGTTTGGGAACATCGAAGGTATATCCGATGAACAAATGAAAAAAGCGGCTCAAATTGCTCAAGCAGAAGAATTTATTAATGACAATGAAGCTGGCTATGAACGCCACATCTCTCAAGGCGGGACCAATGTCTCCGGGGGACAAAAGCAACGTTTGTCTATTGCACGGGCATTAGCAAAAGATCCTAAAATTTTAATCTTCGATGATTCACTTTCAGCTCTAGACAACAAGACCGACATTGCTTTGCGTCGTGCTCTAGCTGAAAACGTCAAAGGCATCACACAAATCATCGTTGCACAAAAAATTTCAACCATCCTTCATGCGGATAATATTATCGTTCTAAATGAAGGTCGTATCGTGGCGCAAGGAACCCACGATGAACTGATGGAAACATCACCTGTATACCAAGAAATCGCTTCTTCACAGTTGAGTAATGCCGAATTAGGCTTGGAAGCAGAATAGGAGGGGAAGGAAATGGCAGAAAATAAACAGCAAAGCCCGCAAGGCGGACGCGGGCCAATGGGCGGCGGCCGAGGAATAGCTCCTGGCGAAAAAGCCAAGGATTTCAAAGGCACCATCAAAAAATTAGTTTCCTATATAGCAAGTTATAAGATCCCCGTCTTCTTCGTCATGATTTTTGCGGCGGCATCGACTATTTTCAATATTTGGGGACCAAAAATTCTATCAAAAGCAATTACCGAATTATTCAATGGCTTGATTAAAAAATATCAAGGCACCGGAAGTATCAATTTTGATAAGATTGGACATATCTTACTCTTCATGCTGGGACTTTACTTAGTCGCTTCCGTTTTCGGAATCATGCAAGGTTGGATTATGTCCACCATTACACAAAAAATCACGTACCGTATGCGGAAAGAAATTTCAGAAAAAATCAACCGCATGCCAATGAACTACTTTGAAAGCCGGACAACCGGTGAAGTCTTATCACGTATCACGAATGATGTGGATACCTTAGGACAATCCTTGAACCAATCAGTTACTCAGTTGATAACATCCGTCTTCACCATTGTCGGAGTCATTGTCATGATGTTATCAATCTCCGTACAGATGACCGGGATTTCCATTTTAATCGTACCGATCTCCTTGCTTTTGATTACAGTAGTCATTAAGTTCTCACAAAAGCATTTCAAAACCCAACAAAAATACTTGGGGATTATTAATGGTCAAGTCGAAGAAACAGTTGGCGGCTACAACATTGTGCATCTCTTCAATGAAGAAGAAAATGCCCTAGCTGAATTCAAAAAGCAAAATGAAGTCCTGTTTAAATCCGCTTGGAAATCTCAATTCCTTTCTGGATTGATGCAGCCAATCATGAACTTTGTTGGTAACCTAGGGTATGTAGCCGTAGCGATTATCGGTGGGATTTTAGCCTACAATGGAACCATCACAGTTGGTGATATCCAAGCCTTTATCCAATATGTACGTAACCTAACACAACCAATTGCTCAGCTGGCACAAGTATCAAACATGCTGCAATCCATGGCAGCAGCAGCTGAACGTGTTTTTGAATTCTTAGGTGAAGAAGAAGAAGCTCAAACCGTCGAAAACCCAGTCAAAATCGGCAAGGTTAAAGGTATGGTTGACTTCGATCACGTTAAATTTGGTTATACACCAGATAAAATTATTATTAACGATTTCAGCAGTCACGTCGATCCAGGACAAACCGTTGCAATTGTTGGACCAACCGGTGCTGGTAAAACCACGATGGTTAAACTGCTGATGCGCTTTTACGATGTTAATTCAGGAGCAATCAAAATCGATGGGCACGACATTAGAGACTTCAACCGCGCAGATCTACGCGAAAATATCGGGATGGTTCTCCAAGATACTTGGTTATTCAAGGGAACTATCATGGACAACCTGCGCTACGGAAGACTTGATGCGACGGATGAAGAAGTATACGCAGCAGCCAAAGCCGCTCACGTAAACCACTTCATCGAAACCTTGCCTGGCGGCTACAACATGGAATTGAACGAAGAATCATCCAATATCTCTCAAGGGCAAAAACAATTGCTGACGATTGCACGTGCTATCTTAGCAGATAAACCAATCCTGATCTTGGATGAAGCAACCTCTTCAGTCGATACCAGAACCGAAGTATTAATCCAAAACGCCATGAACAACCTAATGGCCGGCCGGACGTCCTTCGTTATCGCTCACCGTCTATCGACGATTAAAGATGCAGATAAGATCCTTTATATGCAAGACGGCGATATCAAGGAACAAGGAACACACGAAGAACTACTAGCCAAAGGCGGCTATTACGCTGCGCTTTACAATTCACAGTTTGATGAGTTGGCTGGATAGAGAATAGTAAATAGAAGCCAGTGAAATGACGCAAGCCGTTCATTTCACTGGCTTTTTTTATAAGCATTTTTGGAATAGGATAGATTCAAATCTGAGCACAGAATTTTACTTACTAATAGTAAGATGTTATGGTGGACTTAAGAAACGAATAACGACATTCGATGGCGTTATTTCATATAGGAGGTTTTCAACATGACAGTTATTATTCCTACTTTTCAACTAAGTGCTACTGCACACATTGGTCGGGTGGCTTTGAAAGTAGCCAATTTAGAAAAAATGACTCGATTTTATCAAGAAGTGATTGGACTGCAGGTCTTAGAACAAAACCCAAGCAAAAGTATGTTAGGCGTTGATAATACAATATTACTAGAATTATCTAAGGTGCAGGAACCGATGCCTGTGACTCCTAAAACAGGGCTGTATCATGTGGCTTTTTTATTACCAACTCGAAAAGATTTAGGGAATGCGCTGCTGCACTATTTAACGATCGAGGCACCTTTGATTGGTGCGAGTGATCATGGCTACAGCGAAGCCCTCTATCTAAATGATCCCGAAGGTAACGGAATTGAAGTCTATTATGACAAGCCACAAAGCGAATGGGATATCCGTGACGATGGTGAAATCGTTGGCGTGACTCTCGAGATGGATGCTGCAGGGGTTATCGCTGCCAATGATGGCAGCCGAGATGGTTTTCCAACGGGAACGACGGTTGGTCATGTTCATTTGAAAGTAGCAGATCTGATGCAGACAGAAAACTATTTTACTGAGGTTCTAGGATTATCCTTGAAAAATAATTTTGGCAATCAAGCTAAATTCTTCGCTGCGGGTGATTACCATCACCATATCGGATCCAATATTTGGTTAGGAAAACATATTCCAGCGATGACAGAGAAGGATCTGGGATTGGATTATTTCAGCTTCGTCGTACCAGACCAAGCAGAGTTGGATCGTCTGGAAAATCACTGGAAGACACAGATCGATTATAGTAAAGACGAAAGCGGCAATTTAACAATCGTCGATCCAAATGGCATTACCATGAAGTTTGAAAGATAGAACAGGTATAAAGCTGACGGATAGCCAGGAGAAAAGTATTAAAAGAAGAAGTGGTTGCAGATTTATGGCAGCTGCTTTTTTCGTTAGTAGGCTAGAAAATGAAATTACCAGCGGAATGCTGAGAGGACATTCTGCTGGTAATTTTTGGTGAGCTAATATTCTTCCTCTTCCTTTAGACCGAATACAAAGCTCTCAAAATCCTTGGCTAGAAAAGTAATCGTATAATCAAATTCTTGATCAATATGAACGACCGCAGGCTGTTCCTGAGTGCCATATTTTTTGTAATCTAAGAAAACCATGTCGTGACCAGCAGAAGGACAGTCACAGATGGCAATGCCAATATCTGGATACCCCCATTCCTCGATCCAAAAGCGACTGCCAAATTCTCCCAGCAAGGCATTTTCCCCGGCCAATCCAATGTTCAAAAAACCATTAATCGCAATTCCTGCATCGGACCAGCTTGTCGGTGTCTTTGTTTCAAATTCTGTCCTAGTTGGGATTCCCCCATTATGTTTTTGCATGAAAGCAACATAGGAATCTGGTAATTTATAACCTAACTGGTCCTCAATAATTTGTCTATCAGATACAGTGAAGTCGCCTCCTTCATAATGTTCTTTTGCATAAGTTGATTCTTCCCAAAAGGATTGAAAGTCGAAATTTGCCCAAACGTCCATGGGTGAAGCCTCCTTAATTAATTATTTTTATTGCTAGTAAAAGACAATGGATTCAGCATCTTATCCACGGATATCAATTTGACGCTTCGTTTTCGATAAAAGCACAGGTGAAGGAGATAAAAGAATGGATCATATTCTTATCATTGTTTTTCAAAGAAGCAAATCCATAAACTAGATCGGTTTTATAATCAAATGGAATTATCGACAGATCTGTGTAATGCTGGTAGCCTGAAAAATTAGTGATAAAGTTTGGCATGACAGAAATCCCCAGTCCGCTTTGTACCATTGTGTGGGATAAAAGAATGGAATCTGCATAGCAAAATATTCCTTCAGGACAATTTTCTTTGATCAACCGTTGAACCTCCGCTTGCTTTGGCGGGCACTGATAAGAATTGAATAGAATAATATTTTCATTGGCTAAATCAGCAAATGAAATCATTGCTCGAGTTGAAAGCGAGTGTTTTTCTGGAAGTACACAAACAAATTCACCTGACATTAAAGGAGTGAATTGTACATTAGAAAGAGTTTCTACGCTATCCAATGTTTGAAAGATAATATCGCAGCTTTTAGAGACAAGGTCCTTTTTCAAAATGTTGTGGTTGAAGTTTTCTAGATGTATATGAATAGCTGGATACTTTTTTTTGAATTTACTGATTATCTTCGGAAGAATATTCATCTCGAAAGCGGTACCAGAAAAACCGATAGTAAACGTATGGTTAGCTTGCTGGGCGATCTCTTTGACCTGTTCGACAGAAGAATCAAATTTTTTTAGTAGCAGCTTCGTATCATTATAAAAAACAATTCCAGCCTGAGTAAGCCGAACGCGTTGTTTTGTGCGATTGAAGAGCTCAACGTTTATTTGAACTTCCAATGATTTAATTATCTGTGTCACAGCAGGCTGAGTCAAGTTCATATTTTCAGAGGTTTGTCTAAAATTGAGCGTCTCAGCTAAATCAACAAATGTTCTTAGGTGTTCAATTTGCATTAAAAGGTCCTCCCTCATTTGCGTAATAAGTAATGCTTATTAAATATAATAACAAGTGATTTCAAGAAGATCAAATATTGTGATAAATTGAACATGCAGTAAATAATAGTTAGGAGTGTGAAAAATATGCGTTATATTGTTACAGGTGCAGATGGAAAATTAGCTGGTCGAGTTGCGGAAAACATGTTAAAAGAAGTGGGTGGAGAAAACTTAACCTTCACTGTTTGGAACATGAAATTTGTTCCCGACGAAAAATTGAAACGGTGGAAAGATGCTGGCGTACAGGTTTTTGAAGCCAATTATGACGATACAGAAGCCTTGAATAGAGCATTCAAGGGAGGCGATAGAATTTATGTTGTTTCTGGTTTACAAGTTGGAAAACGTGTTCAGCAACACAAAAATGCAATTGATGCAGCTATTAACCAAGGCGTAAGTCATGTGACTTATAGTTCAGGGTACGGAGCAACGGATCCTAAATATGCACATTTGGATGTAACTCCGGATCACACCGCTACTGAAGTATATTTAAAAGAAACCGGACATCCCTATACTACTGTAAGAAATAGCTTATACATTGAAAATTATCTTACGATGTATCCAATGCTAGCTATGATGGCAGATAACGTTTGGGCAAGTACGGCAATGGAAGGCAGAGGGGCATTGATTGCCAAAGATGATGCAGCAGCTGCGGCAACAGCTTCTTTACTTGGAAAGGGAGAAGACTATCGGGGATATAACATCTACGGTGGAGAATCAATTTCTGTACGAGAATTATGCGAACTGGTGAATGAAGTGTCTGGTATGAATTTAGTTTATGATCCGGTAGATGAAGAAAGTTATTATCAGTATCTGGAAAAATTACACGTCCCTCGTCATATTACCGGAGACTTTTCAAAATCTCCAGTTCCATTTTCTGGAGATGACATTGTGACAAATGATGCAGCCATTCGTGATGGATTACTGGATGTTGTTTCTCCTGATTTCGAACTCTTGACTGGTCAGAAGCAAAAAACAGCTAGAGACATTATTCATGAATCCAGTTATGTATGGGAGGAACGAATCAATAATTGGTCAGGGATGCGCTAAACAAAATAAATAGATAAAAAGAAGCCGAACAACTGACTCTTATCATTAGTGATGAGAGGATAGCGTGTTCGGTTTTTTGTCTTAGAAAAAATCAAACAATCAGCCCTTTTACCAAACTTTATAACACTGCCTTAACACTTTCATGATTAATGATGAAAAAAGGCGGCCTTTTATCAAAGATAGAAATCTACTATGATAAATATAAGAGATAGTGAGAATGTCAGTTTAACATTCGAATCAAACGATTTTTTTCTCTTAAGGAAAATTATTACGTTAAGCCGAGGAGGTGAAAAAATGGAAAAAAGTATGCGACGACGAAATCAATTACTCTCCTTATTGCTTTCGGAAAGCGAATATAGAGCAACAGATTATTTTAGTGATAAGCTGGAAGTTTCAACTCGAACAATTTTGAACGATGTTAATTTTTTGAATAAGGAATTAGCCAAAAAAGAGATCGAGATCGTCAAAGTCCCTCGACATGGAATTAAGCTAGTTGGGATTGATGGAAATATCAGCCATATCTGGGACATTTCTTTAGAGAACGAGGGAGACGTTTATGATGTTTTAGGCAGGAGAGAAGCAATTCTGCGGCAATTATTTATGCGTCCGACAGGGCAATTTCTCGAAGTGATGGAAAAGCATTTCTTTATCTCTGATTCGACGCTAAAAAAAGATTTGGATTATTTACAACATTATCTGCGCCACTTTGAGGTAAAAATTTGCCAAAACAAAGGAAAAGCGTTCCTTAAAGGGCCCGAAGCCAATATCCAACAGTCTTACCAGAACTTTTTGATGACAAAATTCCCCGATACCTTGCTGGTAAACAACGATGAGTTGATCGTTCAATTAAGCAATTATTTCTCGAAGAACTTGATTCAGTTAGTCAAAGATACGTTAGAAAAATTTTCGGATATCTTTTACAGCGACATTTCAAATAAATATTTTTCAGCAATTTTTCTTACACTTTTATGTTTGCTTACTCGCGCAGAAAAGGGCTGCCACATGACGATCGAAGAGAAGAAGAAGAATGAACTGGAGGATTTGGCACTTTATACTCAATCCTATGAAATTTGTTCCTTCATTTCTGCGAATAGTTCAATTGAGCTTTGGTATCCTGATATTTACCATTTGTCTGAAACGTTGTATGCCATGAACGTCAAGCCGTACCATAAATCAACGAAAAGTTATGACAGCTGCTATCAGGAAGTTGTAGAAGAATTGACGTCTGACTTGGGCAATTTATTAAATATCGATTTTTCTGGCGACCAAGAATTACATGATTCATTGATGAGTCATATTGTTCCGATGATTTATCGTTTGCGTCGCAACATATTGATCAAAAATCCTTTTATGGAGGAAATAAAAAATCGGTACCTACTATTATATTCCATGATGTGTTATGCCACGAGTAGTTTAGCTCAGCGCTTTTCGATTGAAATTACAGGTGATGAGATTTCTTTTTTAGTAATTTATTTTCAAGTTTCCTTGGAACGAAAGTATGGGGTGAGTTTTCGCAATATCTATGTGATTCTTTCGCGAGGCTTGATCACAAGTGATTTGATTTATACGAAAATTCGTCGAATCATTCCTCATACCGACAAAGTGATTCAACTAACTACGAAAGAATTTGAGCAGGTGACCTTGAATTTTCATGATGTTGTCGTTACTACGGACAATACCTTAAAAGCAAGAAACATCGTATACATCTCTCCAATGATCAAGGACGAAGAGATCAGTCGAATCGTTCATACTTACTATAAACGTTACAACGCAACCGCAAAAGAAAATTCTCACGTTCAGCACCAATGGATCAATCCAGAGCTTATTTTCCTCCGGCAGCATGTGGAGAATAAGGAAAAATGTTTGAACTTTATGATTGAAAAATATCAGGAGCTGGGAATTGCGAAAGAAAATTTTGGTGAATCCGTTTGGGTTCGCGAAAAATTAGGAGATACCAGTTTTTCTGTCAGCGTTGCTATTCCCCATGCAGATCCTAGTGAAGTCAATCAAACATCAATTGGAATCATGACGTTAGATAAGAAAATAAATTGGGGAATCAACAATGTTAATGTGATTCTGTTTTTCGCTATTTCGGATACGGATATTGATACGGCGAAGAGTAAAATCACCGGTTTGCTTGAATTTATCGAGAAGGAGGAAAATGTTGAAAAGCTGATTCAAGTAACGGATAAGCAGACTCTTTTAGAATTAGTGATGGGTGAAGGGAGTGCGATCTAGGTGGCTGATTTTTGGGATGAAATGTACTTAGATGAACATTTAGTAGATTTAGAAATAAACGAAGCAGACAATTTTTCTTCATTGGCGGCATTAGCCAATCGTCTTGAAAAAAATCAGTGTGTGAATGGAGAGTTTAGTCGAGCAATTCAGGACCGGGAAAAAGAATTTTCGACGGGTTTGCCCCTAGAAAATGTCGGGGTTGCGATTCCTCATACTGATTCGGAGTATGTTTTTAAGCAATCGATGGCCATTGGTATTCTGAAGAATCCAGTGATGTTTGAAATGATGGGCTCACCGGAAGTCTTAGTTCCAGTAAAGATCATTTTTATGCTGGCGATCAAAGAGCCTAAGAAACAACTGGAATTTTTACAGGCATTGATTGATATGTTTCAAAAAGATGAAAAAGTCTTAGCAATTGTTCAAGCCAAAACGGCAACGGAAGCCGTCAAAAAAATGAAGCAGAATTTAAAATGAGGACGTGGAAAAGATGAAAAATATTCTATTAGCTTGTGGTTCAGGCATTGCAACATCAACGGCAGTAAACGGAAAAATTTCAAAAATTTTGGATGAAAATGGGTATAAAGGAAAGTATAAAATTACCCAATGCAAAATTTCAGAGGCACCAAATAAAGCAGCAAATTATGATTTTTTGATTTCTACAACCGTGATACCTAAAGGCTTGGACTGTAAATCTGTTTCGGGTGTGTGTTTTTTAACGGGGGTCAATACGAAACCAACGATTGACAGAATTATTGAATTAATGGAAATGTAATTGGTAGTTAAGAATACGAGTACGAGGGGGAATAGTCATGGATGCTATTATCAATGTGTTTCAATTTATTCAGGGCCTGGGTGTATCTGTTGTAATGCCCGTTGTAATCTTTATCATTGGTTGTGCCTTCAGAACAGGTGTGGGTCAGAGTCTTCGCGCAGGTTTGACGGTAGGGGTAGGTTTCATTGGTTTGAACTTGGTCATCAACTCGTTATTAGGAACCAGTCTTTCGCCAGCGGTGCAGGCGATGGTGGATCGTTATGGATTAAGTTTATCGACGATTGATGTGGGATGGCCGGCCTCTGCGGCGATTGCAATGGGCTCAACGGTGGGACTGATCATCATTCCATTAGGCTTATTGGTAAATATTGTGATGCTGTTGACAAATACAACGCAAACAGTGGATGTGGATATTTGGGATTACTGGCATTTTGCTTTTACTGGTGCTTTGGTAGCCATTATCACCGATACTTTGTGGTTGGGAATTTTTGCGGCAGTTGTCAACATGGTCATCATTATGGTTTTGGGCGATGTTACCGCTCCAGAGGTGGAAAAATCGCTAGATCTGCCAGGGGTTTCGCTACCTCACGGATTTACAACTGCCTATGCTCCGATCGCGATGGTAATTAACAAATTGATCGATATGATTCCGGGCGTAAGAAATATCAATATCAACATGGATACAGTGCAACGAAGATTCGGTGTATTTGGTGAACCAATCTTAGTAGGTACCTTTTTAGGAATAATTATTGGGATCATTGCAGGGTATGATGTGACACAAGTATTGACACTAGGAGTTTCATTAGGAGCCGTTCTGGTTTTGATCCCTAAAATGGCTGCTTTGCTGATGGAGGGCTTGATGCCGATTAGTGACGCTGCCAGCGAATTCATCCAAAATCGATTCCAAAACCGCGGGAAAATTTATATTGGCTTAGATTCTGCGGTTGGCGTAGGACATCCGGTAACGTTAGCGATCTCATTCATTTTAGTCCCCTTGTTGATTTTCTTAGCAGTTGTCTTGCCAGGAAATACGGTCATGCCATTTGCTGATTTAGCTGTTATACCATGGATGTTTGTGTTAATCACACCTATCGTAAAGGAAAACGGATTTAGAGGATTAATCGTTGGTTTGATTGTCTTGATTTTCGGGTTGTGGATCGCTACAGACTTAGCGCCAATGATTACGACTGCTGCGAACAACGTGAATTTCCAAATGCCAGAAGGCGCATCGCAAATTTCATCTATTTGTGACGGTGCGAACCCATTGACTTGGGCGTTGGTTCGCTTAAATGGTCTCGGCTATATTGGTACGGGAGCTGGGGCCTTTGTTGCTTTGGCAATGGCTATCTGGAACCGTAACCGAATCAAAAAAGAAGCTTCGCAGTTCCACGATGGAGGAGAAGCTGCGTAATTCTTTTGTATGGAAAAGGGGAAAGAACATATGAAACGGTTCGAGTATGATAAAACATTGTACTTTATCGATGTCCCTGTTACAGGAGTAGTCTCATTAATTGTTTTTCTCATCGCAGTTGGCTCAATCATCACCAATCACATACCAGAGCTAATGTTCCTAATTGGAATCGTTGCTTTTTACAGCTTTTGGAACGCACTTGTGGCAAAAGTTACGCCAAGAGAGATAAACGTTGATGGAGAAACGCTGACTTTGCGTTCATTTAACCGAGTAGATGCCTACGATTTAACCCTGTTGAAAAGCTTTAAAATTCGTGAGTTCCCAACGGCAGGAAAAATGTTTCTGCGAATGGATGGCGGTGGAGTGCTAAAAGGACGTTATTGGTTGAATACGAAAAATTATAGTGAGGGTCAAGAGCTGTTTCGATTATTACTGGATATGGAGTATGAAAAACATCCAGAGTCGTTGAAAGCTCGTGCTAGAAGAGTAAATACGGAGTATATTGCTCTTGCCAAAAAGAAAAAAGAGGCTAGATGATGTTAGAAAAAGAAAAAGCAGAAATGATCGCTGCAGGAATAAAATTGGATCGCTACGGCTTGATTTCCTTATCGGGAGGAAACGTAAGTGTACGAGTGAACCCAGAGACGTTACTAGTTACGCCTAGCGGAATGATGTACGAAGAGATGGTTCCCGAAGATGTTTTAGTAGTGACTATGGATGGTAAGGTAATTGAAGGAGAACGCCGTCCGAGTGTTGATACGGTTGCTATTCGCTATATTTTCCAACAGATGCCTGCTGTTAACGCCGTCATTCACACCCATCAACCCTATGCTACGGGAATTGGTTTGGTGGTGGATCAGATCGATTGCGACGTTACAACACTTGCGAATACAGCAAAAGGTCCAGTAAATGTGGCTCCTTATAGCTCAGCAGCCAGTATTGATATGGGTTATGCAGTGGTTGACCATATTGGAGATCAATTAGCCGTAGTGCTAAAAAATCACGGGGTCGTCACTGTGGGTAAAAACCTGAAAGAAGCCTTATACGCTGCCGTATATCTAGAAGAAGCTGCCAAGACATTATATGTAGCGCACTCTTACGGAGGCGATATCGCTAAACTGAACGAAGAACAGATTCAAACCGCTGTTGAAGTATTTAAAGAGTATGGTCAAGTTAAACAGTAAGTGGTGTAAGCTTGAGATAAATGATTAAAGCCTATCTACCGTTTTTTGGTAGATGGGTATTTTTGTGTTTGTAGGGAAAGAGGATAGATTTGTATTAATTTGATGTTCTTTAGCAATTTTTTTATAAATAGTCTCCCCTTCCAAAATTAAACTATATCAAATGAGGTTGCATATTATGACTATCAAAGTTACATATTCGTGGTTTATTAGAAAGGTGACGGCTTTTCATTATTACACAAACTATTGGAAATATCTAATAACTTTTATAAATAAATATGTAGTTAAGGTTTTCTATATGCAAGATTGCGACATCAAGGAATAAGAGATACACGAAAAACTATTAGCCAGAGGTAGCTATTATGCTGTTCTTTACAAATCACAACTTGATGAAGTTGGTGGGTGTGATTTCGTTTAAAAAGATAAGTTTATTCTGCTTGTAAGTGTGGAGGGGGAGTCAGGTAAATAAAAGATGTTTTGTAGCTGTTGAAACAAATATGAATATATCTTATAATGGAAGGGAACGTACGTTCTTTTTGTGAACTGTGATTTACTTGCCACATAAATCTCTTGTATAATAAAGAAAAAATAAGAGGTGTTATATATGAAAAATCTGAAAATATACCATTTTAAAAAGAAATATGGTCAAACTCATTATGATGATGGAAACTTGTATGTTTCGGACGAAAATGATGAATACCCGGTTCTACCATCCGAGATTATCGATTTTTTTGATAGACATTCATATAAAGTTAGTGATTCAAAAAGAACCCAAAATATTCGATTTAGATCGCCCTATGTCCAATTCTTGCAACACTTTGAAGAAATCTTTAACTCGATAGAGGATTTTGACAGACATAGCGATCTTTTGGCTGAAAAATTTAAGAATTCGCTCAAGCAACCTCCTGTTAAAAACTTCTATTTGATTTTTTACATCACTATTATTGGTAGAGATGAATGTTTGTCTGTCTTAACCATGGAAGCGAGAAAAGGTGTCCAAGTTAGTGGTAAAAATTTCAACATACTAGAGGAAATTCTTCCAGATAGAGATTCGCGGTTAAAAAAAGCAGCTATTGTATATAAAAAAGAAAGTATAGATTTTAAAAAAGAAAAAAGCACTAAAAGGCAATCAGTATTTATAAGACATGCTACTTTGATTGATAGTCGTTCCACTAGTAATGATGTTGCTTTACCTGAATATTTCTTTGATACATTCTTAGATGGTGAAGTTGTTGCGGATAATCCATCAGCTGTATCTAAGATTATCTTAGAGGCAATTCCCGATACGTTAAGCCCTTTTTTGGGAAATAACTTTACAAAAAAGGATGTAAAGAAGCATCTTAAAACCAAATTTTCAAATGAAACAAAATCTTCTTTTATGGACGTTGTAAATGGGTTGGAGAAGCTTTTATCGAAGGAAAAGATGGAAGAGGCTAATTATGATTTAGAAGGTCTGAGTAAGTTGGCCTTCAGAAATGCTAAAAATATCAATAAGACAATAACTAAAACTTTTACTGCAAAAGTCACTCGTTCGCCTAAAACAATTATTAAAGACAAAAAAGATGATGGTAAGAGCATAAAGATGGCACTATCAAAAAAAAGTTTGGATAATAGAGATGTATTGATAGACCAAAAAAGTAGCAAAACCTATCATATTATAAAAGTCAAAAAATCATTGGTAGAAATCTCAGAAACCAATTAACCTTTGGGAGGGGAAAGTCATTGAAGTATGAAGAATTGTTTGATTATGTTGCTTCAAAGCCAAACTTTACCTCTTATTACAATGAAGGCGATGAGAATCTTCAACTATTCCAAATAGTATCATTTGAAATAGTTGAAGATGATCTAGATGTAATAAAAAATATAGTTCAAGAAATAATTGATAGTGATTCTCAAATTTCTTTTTATGTCGATGATATAGAAATGACTATAAAGAATATAGAATTATTGGAGGAAAACATTGGCGAATATCTCGAGTTTAGGGTTAGGCATGATTTAACTGATTTAGATTACTCTCTCATATTTGCAAATGTTAAGGAATTTAAATGTTTCGTAGATGAATGCATTTCGCCACTTACTATCTCTAGAATTCGTAAAATAAAAAATAAAATCGGCATTACAATCAAAAAAGATACAACTACTAATGCAATCGGTTCTAAACTATTTTGTGATGGGCAAAGAGCCAATGAATATTTTATTGGAGAACCTTCCGCCCTCATAAATGAGGAAGAATTTCAATTTAATCATTGTTTAGCTGTGCCAGGCTTATTGCCAGAATTTTTGTTAGCTGATAACTCGAGAGATTTATTAATGGCTTTTTTTGAATGTATATCTGAAAAAGAAATATCCGAAAATGAATTTATGCTGAGTATTGGAGATATAAACTCTATTGTCATAGAAGAAGACTGTAAATTATCTCCAAACCAATTAAGAGATATATTTTCGATAACTAATTATATTTTCCAAGATAGTAAAAGTTATTTGGAAAAACTATGGATTTTACGAAAAAAATTATTTGACTGCATACTGGAAGGCTATTCAATATTGGAGATACCATGGAAAAGAATACTTTTATCAGTCAAAAATACTTATCATCTCCTAGTAAACGAAAGAGTAACTGATTTTTTTGATAAAAAAGAAAAATATGATAAAGCAATCACAGATTTAGTAAACAGTATTTCAATAGAGATCAATAAGAATATCGAGGAAACTATAAAAGAGCTTTTGACTATTGTGGGTACTATATTAGCTTCTTTTGCATTAAAAATCGATATGAATCAGCAAGCTTTTTTTGTTAGTGCAGCTCTTCTATATTGTGTTTTCTTATACATAATCTATTCTATTAGGGGATTTAATCATGCGTCTGAAGTTTTGGAAGATAGAATAAAGGATTTGAAGCAGAACTTTGAAAAAATGTTTTTATTAGAAGAAAGCTTTGAAGAAGTGTATGATAAACGAATATCTCAAACATTAGAATCACTTAGAAGCATTGAGGAAATCAGGAAGATTTTTTTACTGCTCATTATGTTTATTTTGGTATTAATACTTATGCTATCAGCAAATGTTGTTACTGTGGGAATAAGTTGCTAATTGGCGTTGGTGATTTTTATTAGGAAAACAGGTAAATGACCACTAAAATAAATATTTTAAGGTGAAGCATCTTAGTCATAACTCTAGAAAAAGCCTATAAACGCTGTTAAAACAACGTTTATAGGCTTTTTTAGGCTATTCCCATTCAACCGTAGCCGGTGGCTTACTCGTAATATCATACACAATCCGATTCACATGATCCACTTCATTCACGATCCGAACAGAAATCTTTTGCAAGACATCCCATGGAATACGAGCGAAGTCGGCAGTCATACCATCAATTGAGGTTACTGCACGGATACCGATTGTATAATCGTAAGTACGACCGTCACCCATAACACCAACTGAACGAATGCCTGGCAGGACAGTGAAATATTGCCAGATGTCGCGGTCTAAGCCGGCATTTGTAATTTCTTCTCTTAAGATCGCATCTGATTCGCGCACGATTTCTAGTTTTTCTTCAGTAATTTCGCCAAGGACACGGATACCTAAGCCTGGTCCTGGGAAAGGCTGGCGCCATACGATAGAGTCTGGCATGCCAAGCTGAGTTCCTAGTTCACGGACTTCATCCTTGAATAGAGTGTTTAATGGTTCGATCAGCTCAAATTGCATATCTTCTGGCAATCCACCTACGTTGTGGTGAGATTTGATGGTTTGAGCTGTTTCAGTACCGGATTCGATTACGTCGGTATAAAGGGTTCCTTGAGCTAAGAAGGAAATGCCTTCTTTACCAGCGAGTTTCGTTGCTTCATCATCAAATAGGTAAACAAATTCGTTCCCAATGATTTTGCGTTTTTGTTCTGGATCAGAAACACCAGCTAGTTTGTCTAAGAAACGGTCTTTGGCATCAACACGGATAATGTTCAGGCCGAATTTTCCACCTAAAGCTTCCATTACCTGTTCGCCTTCGTTTTTACGTAATAAGCCGTGGTCAACAAAAATTGATGTCAATTGGTCACCGATGGCTTTTTGCAGCAATACACCAACAACAGATGAGTCTACGCCGCCGGATAAGCCGAGTAAAACTTTCTTATCACCAACTTGTTCGCGGATTTTTGCGACTTGCATCTCAATAAAGTTGTCCATGCTCCAGTCACCTTTACAATGACAAACTTCGTAAGCAAAGTGGCGCAGCAAATCGTTTCCGTATTCGGAGTGACGCACTTCCGCATGGTATTGGATACCATAGAAGTTGCGGTTCGTATCTTGAATTGAGGCAATTGGACAGTCAGCAGAGGTTGCAACTGTTTCAAAGCCTTCTGGTACTTGGGTAACAAGGTCGCCGTGGCTCATCCAGACTGTTTGTTCTTTCGGTGTGCCTTCGAATAAGACAGCATCATCAGAAGTAACTTCCAGTAATGCTTTTCCGTATTCACGATTTTGAGCTGGTTCAACTTTTCCGCCTAGGTTGTAAGTAATCAACTGCATGCCGTAACAGATTCCCAAGATTGGAATACCCAGTTCAAAAATTGCTGGATCAATCGAGAAGGCACCTTCATCATAGACACTGTTCGGTCCACCGGAAAGGATAATTCCTTTTGGCTTCATAGCTTTTACTTCTTCAGCAGTGATGCGGTGGCTCATTAGTTCTGAGAAAACACCGAATTCACGGATACGACGAGTGATCAATTGGTTGTACTGGCTACCGTAGTCCAGCACAATGATTTTTTCAACGTCAGTCATTTCGTTGGCAACGTTTGTCACAATTATTCCCTCTATTCTTATAGTTTTATTTCAAAAGCAGAGCAAGCTCGGCTTTTTTTGCATGAATTAATGAGGCGGTCTAATACTTGCGTAAATAGACTTCATCAATTTTATGATGCTTAGCCTTGTGCATGATAATATCAGCTCGGCCGCGTGTTGGCAAGATATACTCTTCTAAATTAACCAAATTCACTTTTTGCCATACATCTTCTGCCATTTCGAGAGCGGCTTTACGATCACCGATGGCATATTGATAATAGTAATTGTCTGGGTCCTGGAAGGCCGTGTCCAACAAAGCTTCAAAACGTTCCAAATACCATTTCTCAATCAGAGTGGAATCAGCATCGACAAAGACTGAAAAGTCAAAAAAGTCGCTGATATAAATTTGCTGATTAGCTGGCAGCTGCAAGGTATTGATTCCTTCAACAATTAGAATATCCGGCTGATGAATGGTTTCGTACGACCCCTCAACAATATCGTAAACATTATGGGAATAAATCGGAATTTGAATGTTTTCCTGCCCTGATTTAACTTCGTTCAAGAAAGTAATCAGCTTTTCCATGTCATAGCTTTCAGGAAAGCCTTTGCGATCCATAATCCCCCGGTCCTCTAAGACCTTGTTGGGATAAAGAAATCCATCCGTAGTGATTAGCTGGACTCGTTGATGCTTGAACAAACGACCTAAAAGGGTTTGTAGCAGTCGAGCAGTGGTACTTTTTCCGACGGCAACACTTCCAGCGATGCCGATGATAAATGGCGGCATTTTCACGTATTTATGCAGGAAAAGTCCTTTACTCAAACTCAAGGATTCCGCCTCTTTTTTGTATAAGTGAATCAAATGGCACAATGGAATATAAACATCTTCCACATCCTGCATGGAGATGCGGTCATTTAAGCTTCGAATACTTTCCAATTCTTCTTCGGTCAAAGGGGTATGTCCGCTGGTATAAAAATCTTGCCACTGTTCCCGCGGAATACGATAGTAATTGATCTTGTCCTTCATGACGGCCTCCTTTGATAACTGCGCTTAATTTTATCACAAAAAGGCGGTTTTCTGGTGGGTTTTACTGGAAAACCGCCTTTTTTTCTTCTATAAAAGGATGTATACGTCATTTTAACGGAAAAAAACGCCGAAAAGCTATGGAAAATCAGGGAGTTTCATCTATTTTTTAGAATTGGTCACCAGAAGAGTAGGATTGGCGACTTCGTGCTATCATAGTAGAAAAGAGGAGGCACACGTGATGAAAACAATTGCTTTATATGGCGACAGCTTAATGACAGGCTTGATGAATGGTGAAACTAGTGATATTCTCAATCAGTACGTGGTCAACGAACTGGCAGACATGGGATTTCCTGGTTATGAGATTTTGGAGTTTGGCAAACGAGGAGAAGGCTCCGCTGAGGGGTTGGAACGTTTAGACGAAGTAGTGACAGCCAATGCTGACTTTGTTGTGATTTGTTTTGGCACGAATGATTCGGTTAAACACAAAGACCCGATTGACGTTTATGGCGACAATCTACGTAAATTGATTGGTGCTTTTTCCACAGAGAAGGTGATCGTGCTAACTCCTGGCTATGTGAACACAGAAATCCGCACCGAAGCTAGCAATGATCGCCAGCAGGAATATGCTGAAATGGCAAAACAAGCAGCGAAAGACATGGGTGTTAGTGTGATTGATTTGTATCATCACATGACAATTTATCCCGCTCCGAAGGAATTCCTTCAGGATGACGGCTTGCATCCATCTGATGAAGGGTACCACTTCTTAGGTGCCTTAATTGCCAGAGATATCAAAAATAAATTATTGACTATGTAAATGCTGAACGTTGATGTTGATGTGGATCAGCCAGAATGGTCGGACATCAAACGAGTAAAAATTTTAATTATTAAGGAGAAACAATGAGCAATCACTATTATTCAGAAAATCCTGAGACCTCTCACGATCTGGAGCAGTGGTCCTTTGAGCTGCTGGGTAGGAACTTTCACTTTGTAACAGACAGTGGTGTGTTTTCCCGTCAAACAGTTGATTACGGTTCGCGAGTATTAATTGAGCAATTCGACAATAACGAGTTGCCGGAAGGATCGATTCTAGATGTTGGCTGCGGTTATGGTCCAATTGGTCTGGCTTTGGCCTATGGAACAGGGCGTAAGGTGGAAATGATTGATGTTAATAATCGTGCAGTAGCTTTAGCTCAGGATAACGCCAAGCGCAACGGGCTAGAAGAGCAGACGGACATTCATCAGTCCAACATTTATGAAGAACTGCATCAGGATGCTTATGCAGCGATTGTCACCAATCCACCGATTCGTGCAGGTAAAAAGGTCGTGCATCAGATTTTGGCAGATGCAGAACCATTGCTGAAAATCGGTGGTACTTTAACAGCCGTGATCCAAAAGAAACAGGGCGCGCCAAGTGCCAAGAAGAAAATGGAAGAGATTTTCGGTAATGCCGAGATTGTTTCCAAGGATAAAGGGTATTATATTTTAAAAAGTAGGAAAGAATAACTAGAGTTGCCGTAAATGGAGAAAATTTACGGCAGCTTTTTTTATCAGTCGTACTTTTCGCAGTTAAGTTAAAATAGAAATGGGTTGTCGATTAAGAACAGATAATCCAATAGAGAAGTTTAGTACGATGATATGCGTGAGAGGATCAGACCCATTTTTCCGCTCTTTGGAAAAATGGTCCCTTAAAGAGGAACTAGCTATCAGTCGTACTTTTCGCAGTTAAGTTAAAACAGAAATGGGCTGTTCTCAAGCACACAGCAGTGAAATTTCTTTTTACCAATTAGTGAGAAAGGCTTGCAGGATTAGAAGGAATAACGGTATAATCACATTAAATCAAGCTATTTCACAAATGTGATTGTTAGGCTGTTTAGATTTGGGGGAAACGAACGATGTATAAAGATGAAGATAAACTGCTGGTTCGAATTGCCGAGATGTACTACCAGGAGGACAAGAATCAAAGTCAGATTTCCAAGGAATTGAATATTCACCGCAGTACCATCAGCCGTCTGCTAAAGCGCTCCAGAAATGAAGGGATCGTTACGATTTCCATTAATTATGATAAAGCAGGCACCTATGATTTAGAAAAGCAGCTGCAGGAGAAGTACGGGTTAAAAAAAGCAGTCATTGTACCCTCTGCACCGGAGTTAAATCGGACCCAAAAGGACAAGCTCTTAGCCAGTGGTGTTGGGGAGTACTTAACAGAGATTTTAGCAGATGACATGATAATTGGTTTTTCCTGGGGAGAAACCATGTCAGCAATTCCCGAAGGCTTAGGAAGTTACACAGTGAAAAATATTACTTGTATTCCAATGATTGGTGGGCCATCAGGTCGGCTAATCAGTGACTATCATGTGAACACCATTTCTTACGAAGCGTCGAAAAAAATGAATGGTCGAGCTCTGCTGATTGATTCGCCTGCCTTTCCAGAAACGATCGCCTTGAAAAAGGCTTTAATGGAAAATGAGTTCAACCAAGAGTTGATTGATTATTGGCGCAAGCTGGATATTGCCATTTTAGGTATTGGCAGTCCTAACTTGAAGGCCAGCGAAAGCTGGAAACAATTCTATGGTGAAGATGTTTTGGCTTATTTGGAGGGTAAAAAAGTTATTGGGGACGTGGTTTCCCGCTTCTACAATTCAGAAGGCCAGCACATTGAAAACGAATTGGATGATCGCTTAATTGGTATTGACATCAGTGATCTGAAACGGACGCCGTACCGCATTGGGATTGCTTCGATGGTGGACAAAGCGCCAGCAATCGCCAGTGCCCTGAAGGGTGAATACATTAATGTTTTAGTTACGACAGAGGAAACAGCGAAGAAAGTACTTGAGGGGTAGGAAAATCCTACCCTTTCTTTTTAAGGAGGAACGGCGATGCAGGTGATTCGGCTGCTGCAAACAACGTTGATTTTGCTTAATCGCAAAAAAGTTACTGCTAACGAGCTGGCAGAACGATTCCAAGTGACGCCGCGGACAGTCTATCGAGATATTGATGCCTTGAGCTTGGCCGGTGTACCGGTCTATTCGATCAAGGGACGCAACGGCGGGATTTTTTTGGATGAATCTTTTCATGTAGATAATACGTTGATGGAAGAGGAACAGGATGACCTGCTTTTAGCCTTGCATTTACTGCAATCGATCGGTTTGGCTGATACCGAAGAGCTAATGGAGAAGCTGGGAAGTGTTTACGATTGGAGCAATTGGCTTTCGGTGGACTTGAGTCAAGAAGGCTCGGTTCACAGTGAGACCTTTGCGAAATTGAAGCACGCCTTATTTAATGAGCAGGAAATTCAATTTACCTATTACACTGAATACGGTCAGACCCGCTTGATTCGGGCAGCGCCAAAACGTATTTTGTATAAATATCAAACCTGGTATTTGTTAGCCTATCATTTTTCTAAAGACGCTTGGGAGGTTTATCCTTTACGAAGGGTAAAACAAGTGGTTTTTGGGCCTAGGCTCGTATCTCCACTACCGCCAGAAGAATTAGACTTTCCCAAAATTACGGTTAAGCTGCGCTTCAGTAAACGGATTGCCTACAAACGTTACGATGAATTTTCCGAGCTTGTGTTGGTGGATAATCCTGATAGCAGCTTCGAAACAACGATGGATTTTGCCATTTTCGATGATTTATACCGCTTTTTGCTGCCACTGGGTAAAAATGTCCAGATTCTAGAGCCGCAATGGGTAAAGGAGAAGGTCGTAGCATATACACAGTCTTTTTTAGAAAATCAACTTTAATATGACAGGTTCTGGCACTTTGATCCGTTATGATTAAGCAAAAGGAGGCGCTAGCTATGACATTTGAACAAATTGCTAAACCGGATCAATGGATTGTCTCACAAACCTTTACGGTACGAGTTGAGGAAATCCCCAAAATTATCGGCCCCACCTTCATGAAATTAGGTGGTTTGTTGCAGGAAGAAGAAATAAGAATTCTAAGTACACCATTTGTCTCTTATAAGAATATGGAGGACGAAGGAAAGCTTGATGAAAATGCGATTGAGATGGAGGTTGGGTTTCCAATTGCGGAAAAAGTAGAAGTTCCTAGTGAAGTAGATTGCTATTACTTGCCATCTTATCAAGCTTTATCTGCACTGTATGTTGGCCGCTATGAAGATATGACTGGGATCTACTTGGAGATGCTTCAGGAAATCAAAAACATCGGCGGGAAATTTTTAGGGATTTCCTACGAATATTATTTGAGCGATGAAGAGATTCCGCCGGAAAAACAGGAAACAATTTTAGAATTAGTGTATGAATCTAAGTAAAAATAGAACAGTGACAACTTTCGTTGGTTAACAATAAAGACAAGAAATTTTGGTTTTACAGCAAAATTTCTTGTCTTTAAATTTGTTCTTCCGTGTTTAGGATTTCTAGTTAACCATTGGTGGAGTTCCTTCGGCATTGCCAACAATCGCATCCATTTGAATCAACGCGCCTTTTGGCAGCTCGCTGACACCGACGACGCGACGGGCAGGCGTACCTTCTGGGAAAAATGTCCGATATACTTCGTCTACCGCAGTCATATCTGACATGTTTTTCACAAAAATATTGACCTTCACTACATCTTCCATTACATGGTCGACGCTCTCGATTACGGCTTTGATATTCTTTAAACATTGCTCTGCTTGTGCTTTTACATCATCAGCAACGATCTCATTAGTAGCTGGTGCAATCGGTAATTGCGCCGAAAGATTATTATAATGAGAAAAGGCGACGGTTTGTGTGCCCAATGAACATTTCCAAGCAGCAGAAGTATTGTTCGCTTCAAGGATTAATCCGTGACGATCCTCTACGGCTTGCGGCGGCGTGCCGTCGCCATAAGACACCACGGCTTCAATCTGCACATCTGCCCCTAGCGGCAAATCTTTAACTGCCACGACAGTCCGTGCCGGAAGATAACCCACCGTTCTTGCGATTCCAGAGTCAGGGAAAAACGTACGATAGGCATCGTTAACCGCTTTCATTTCGCTCAAATTTTTAACAAAAATAGTTGTTTTAACGATATCATCCAATGGAACATCAACACTTGTTAAAATTGCTTTGATATTTTTTAAGCATTGTACAGTCTGTACCTTGATATCACCGGCTACCATTCGACCAGTTTGTGGATCAATCGGTAATTGTGCGGACAGGTTTGTGTAGTGAGAAAAAGCGACAATTTGACTAGATAAAGCACAATGAGGTGCTGTCTCAGTGTGATTGGTCAGCTTAATTAAATCACCTGCCTGTGGTGCTTCTGGAATCGTTCCTTCACCATTTGAGAGCAAGGCTTCTACTTGAATCAGTGCATCCATCGGCAAAGAGTCGACTGCAACGACTGTTTTTGTTGGAAAATAGTTTGTAAAATACGTTTGGTATACTTCGTCCGCAGCATCTAAATCGCGAAAATCCTTGATAAAGATCGTCAATCGTACGACATCGTTCATAACATGATCGATACTTTCGACGATGGCTGCCACATTTTTAAAAGCTTGCTCAGCTTGTGCTTTGAAGCCGCCATCAACTAATTTTCCAGTTTGCGGGTCAATCGGCAATTGTGCTGCAAAATTATTGTAATGGGAAAAAGCGACAGTCTGTGAACTTAACTCATCCATTGGTGCATTTTTTGTGTTTCTTGCTAAAACTACGTTGTCTTTACTCATAATTACTTCCTTTCTGGATCTGTGATGTGTGGATGAGCCCTCAGTGTAGCCGTGCCTAGGGTCAATCCTAAAAACCTTAATAGAATAGGCATGATGAATCAAATTCTCTTTTTTAATACAAGGGCTCCTTTCATTTAACCACCATTATAAATAGCCTCTTTACCATAGTAAAACGAATGATTATAATACATCCATAAGCAATTCTAATGGAGGATAAAAAATGATCTCAAAATACAGTGTGTTTTGCCAAGTGATCGAAACTGGGAGTTTTACAAAGGCCGCGCAAAAATTAGGCTATTCTCAAAGTGCGGTCAGTCAGATTATCAAATCGTTGGAACGGGAATTAGGCACCCTTCTGGTTAATCGAGGAAAAGACGGTATCCTCTTGACGAGCGACGGAGAACAATTTTTTCCCTATTTGCAAGCGATCGAAGTTGCTGAAAAACAGTTGGCAAAAAAGCAGCGGGAGCTGCATGGCTTAGAAGCCAGTACAATCCGTATTGGTGCATTTAACAGTGTCAGTAAAAATTTCCTGCCACAGCTGATGGGAATGTTCAAGCAGGAGTATCCGCAGGTCAGCTTTGAGCTTTTTCAAGGAGAGTCCTCCAGTATTGGCAGCTGGATCAAGAATGATCAGGTTGATTTCGGGTTTTTAAATCACCATAGTGTCGAAGGGGTAGAGACACAGCCGATTTATCACGATGAGATGTTGGCGGTTTTGCCTAAGGATCACCCATTATCTGCTGAAAATAAAATTAGTTTAAAGCAGCTGGCACAGGAGACCTTTATCCTTTTAGACGAAGGAGAGTTTAGCGTTGCATTGAAGTCCTTTTCTCAAAAACAGCTTGAACCCAACATTCAGTACACAATCTATGATGACTCTGCAATTCTGGAGATGATCCAGCGGCGTATGGGGGTGTCAATTATGTATAGTTTGACATTGGCTGGCTTGCAGGATAAGGTAGCGATTCTTGAGATCACAGAACAACCAGAGCGAACGGTTGCTCTTGGCTGGCGCAACTGGCAAACGATGTCTCTGGCTTCACGCCGATTCGCAGAATTTATTTTAGAGAATATATCCAAGCTTCAGCCAGAGGGAATTCATGGAGTAAGATTTGTGGAGCGATAGGTTGCGAAGGAAGCGATCATTCTCCGAAAAATAAGCTGGATCATCATAAAAGGACAATGCCTGTTTTTACGATGATCCAGCTTCATTCGAAAGTTTCTTACTAATGAGAGCGATACAAAGTGCAGCTATAGCTGCGAAGGCTAGTTATTCTACGCTTATACAACTGTAGCTCTGCTTCAATCAAGTCCCCCAAAAAAGCGTCAGGATTAATCAGTTAGCACATTTTTTGCTACTAAATGAGGAAATTTTTCTAACAGCAGTTGAATTAGATAATACCGCTCCTGTAGATTGACTGAAAGCTGCAGCAAATCCTCCATCGGTTTCAATGCTTCCTGCAGCAAGACATCCAGAGCACGTCCTTGCGTTTTTACCCAGTCCTCATCCTCTGGCGTAATGGCCAGCGGCTGCTCCTTGAAAAGAATTCGTTCCAGTAAACACCCTGTATGAATAAACAGCTTAGTCAGAAGATTGTTGCTGAAGTTTTCCTCCAGCTGTTTTTCCAGCTCTTCGATAAAATGCATCAGCATAGGTGTAATCTTGTTGGCTGACAAGTACATCAGATATTTATCTAAGGTTTCTTGACACAGCTGCAGAACTAAACTTTGAGTCGCTTTCTCGATGGAATGTTCCTTCTGTGCTGGGGCTCGTTCTTCTCCTAAAAGATACAGCAGCTGATTCAGCCCTTGTCCCATTAAAATATCATTCAAGGAGAGGAACGGCGAGGTTAGATTCTTGGGTTCAATACTGCCGATGACACTAACCACTTCTTTGTCCTGAGAAGTGGAACGAATTAATTGACCAACTTCCTGCTGGGTTCCGTTCAATGGAATGATCTGTACATCATAAATGTGGTTCTCACGCAAAAAGTCGCCGATGATTTTTTCCAGAAACAGGGCTACCCCTTCGCCAGAAGAGCAGACCGTATAAATGACCCGATTCATCCGAATCGACAGGTACTCCTTGATTTTCCGCTGCAGCTTGTCGTTTTGCAGTTCGGACATTTTGGCGATATCTGCGACAATGTGTTCTGCAGTTCGCGAAGTGAACAGGACCTTTCGGACACTTTCCAGAATAATCAAAATATCTGTTGTTTCCATTACATAGAAATTCTGATCCTCTGATTGCTTGATTTGCTTGTCCAGCTGAATCAAGGAACCCATATCCACAAAGAGAATCCACGAGTGAGTGGAAGGGAAGCTTTTGACCACCTTTTCAATCTCTACCACTGTTTCAGTTGGACTCATTGTCAAAGGCATATCTAATCCTAAAACAATATCCGTATTCAACAAATGGTTGATCGTATTGGCCAAGCTAGTAGCGGTAGCTTCACCATGGGCCACCACTAAAAAACGAATCTCCTGGTTTTGCCGTCCTTCAATCAACGTATGAATGATGGTAGCTAAAACGGTCAGCTCATTGGTATCACAGACGATATTGAAGCGTTTCTCAATGATTTCAACCATTTTTTTGGCGGTTTTAACTGCCTGATCGGATAAATGAATTTCATCCTCAGGGAACACTGTATTCACTCGTTTACCATTGGACTGCTGAATATTTCGGATAAACAACGCCAAAGACAAATAAATATTTTCCTCAAAATTCAGCTTATATTCCTCGACTAAAAGCTCTGCCAGCACTGCTGATATCTCTTGGGTCAGAGGATCGAACAATACTGAGTAGCTGTCTTCGTATAAGGTGTTTTTACTAATTTCCAAGGTATATTCATGGAACAACTGCTCTAAATCAACACTGCCTTTAGAGGTCAGTAGCTGATTCAAATAGTAATTAACAAAATCATGTTCAATGACTAGTTGGTCAGAAGGTTTTTCCTTCGGAGTAGGATAAATCACCAGCTTATCCGTTGGCAGCAGCTTTTCTACTAGGTTTCTTTTTTCTTGGGATAAGGCTTCCTTGCGCTGCACAATGTACGTTGGCAGCATTTTACTAGTGACATGAACCCGGGAAGAATTATTTTGCCGAGTTTCTAAATAAGCCCGGGCAATTGTCAATTGCAGATCGCTGCGCAGCTGGCCTAAGTTGCCCTTTGCTGGGTAACAGCTCAGCAGGAACAAAGCATTGCGAGAAAATTCCACCGGAGAATGCAGCTTTTCCGCTTCCTGTCGACTGTAAAATTCAAGCAATTCCAAACGTTCCTTGGCTCCCCGTTCTTCCAGATTCGGCAACCAAATTGTCGCGGGAATTCGTCTTAAAAAGGTAGTTAACAAGTGGTTGCTGACGGTTTCGGTGGTTGCACCAATGATCAATACCTTGGAGGTTCGTTCATTGGTCGTTTCTCCCATCCGGCGATAGGTGTGCTGATCCATGAAATGAAACAGCATCTCCTGTCCCTCTGGAGGCAACCGATGAATCTCGTCTAAAAACAACACCCCGCCATCTGCAGCCTCAATCAATCCCGCCCGTTCCTCATCCGCACCGGTGTAAGCACCTTTGCGGGTACCAAATAGCATACTCATTAAAAACTGAGGATTGGTAGCATAATCGGCACAATTGAAACGAATGAAGGCACTATCCTCTTTAAACACGCCCTCGGTTTGTCCATAGTGATACATCACTTCCGCAAATAGGCTCTTACCGGTACCAGATTCTCCCAGCAAAAGGGTATGCAGCCCAAAAGGTGGATACAGAATCGAGGCCTTCGCTGACTGAATAATTGGGGATAAGCTGCCAGCGGCCCCAATCAATGAACGGAAGGGGTCGCCTTGATCGTTTGCTTGGACTGGAGCCTCCAGTAATTCGGCCGCCGACTGGAACAATAGATCCTTGGACTGGATTTTTCCACCCAGCAGGACAGCGATTTGTTCCGCATCCAAATAGCGTACGGGCTTGCCTTTAATTTTGATCAGTTTCAATTCCCTATGAAGCTGATTTAAATCCTGAGAAACGTTGTTCCGCAAGATATCTGTTTGCTCCGCCAGATCCACCGAAGTAATTCCGACTTTTTTATCCGATAAATCACTGCGCTGAATGTTTTTCGTATATTCTTTTACAAGCGTATGAATTTTATTGATCCGTTTCATTATTTCCTCCTATCCGTATTCATAAATCGTGTTATCCGTCTTATTTTTTTCATTCTAACGGAAAGCGTATTGATTATCAATCAGCTACCGGCTTTTTTTATCATCTGAGTCGAGGGAATACGGTTCTTAATCCGTATTGGCACGGCACTTGCTTTATAGTAAAGCGAAGAGGAGGGATCAGCTGTGAAGGAAGTTGCAGTCGTATTAATGAGTCATGGTTATTATGCGCAGGAGGCACTAAAAAGCGCTGAAATGATTATTGGAGAATTAGATAATGTCGCCACTATCGCGGTGACACCGGAGAAAGATTTGGATGCTGTAGTAAGTGAATTACAGGAAGTATTAGAAACGGTGGATGATTCAAATGGGGTGCTGTTGCTTTCTGATATTTTAGGTGGAACCCCAAGCAATGTTGCTGGAACAATCGTTATGACAAAGGAAAATGTTTTAGGCATTACCGGCTTCAATCTGCCAATGCTGCTGGAATTATTTGTGAATCGACAAAAGACATTGGAAGAAATCAAGGAGATTCTTTGTCAGTCGCATCAAAACAGCTTCAACGTATTGAACGATATTTTATCACGAAAGGAAGACGAAGAAGATGAGTATACAATTAGTTAGAATTGATGATCGCTTGATTCATGGTCAGGTAGTGACAGGTTGGGTGAATGAATATGGAATTGAACAGATTATTATTGTGAATGATAAGTTAGTAAACGACTCGGTTCAAAAATCCGTTTTGATGATGACCGCACCAGCCAATGTAAAGGTTCATGTATTTGGAGTAAGCCAATTCAATACCATTGTTAAGAAAAATCCAATCAAAAAGAAAACCATGCTGCTGTTCAGCAATCCGATTGATGTTCAGGATGTTCACCAAAACGGCTTGTCATTAGAATCAGTCAACGTCGGTGGTATTCGATACAACGAAGAACGCAACAACCGCCTGTCAAAAGCAGTATCAGTGACAGATCAGGAAAAAGCTGCTTTGGATGCGATGATTGCAGATGGGGTAGATGTATTTATTCAAATGGTACCAAAAGACAAAAAAGAAACATTAAGCTAAGGGGGAAATGGGATGTTACAATCGGCTATTCTTGTTGCAATCTGGGCTGGGATTTGTTCCTTGGATGATAAGGGGCCACAGTTTGGGTTGCGCAGACCGTTGCCATGTGGGGCAGTTGTAGGGTTATTATTAGGAGATTTAGGCCAAGGCTTAGTAATTGGTGCAACACTTGAGTTAATGTGGATGGGCGTCGGAAACGTTGGGGCATACAGTTCACCGGATGTAGTGTCGGGTGCAGTTGTAGGAACAGCTATGGGAATCCTGACTGGCGGGGGCGTAGCTGCCGGAGTCACCATCGCGGTTCCAGCCTCAATTCTTTGTCAGCAATTATTAGTTTTATGGAATACCGCTGCCAGCTTTATTATTCACCAAGCCGATCGAGCAGCTGAAAATGGCGACTTCGGTAAAATCAAGTTTATTCAATATGAAGGAGTACCATTTCTCTTCTTGATCCGTGCAGTGCCAGTATTTATGGCAATCTATTTAGGATCAGACACAGTCGAAAATATTTTGAATGCTTTACCAGAATCAATTATTAATGGATTGAGTACCGCCTCCAGCATGATTCCAGCAGTTGGGATTGCTATGCTGTTGACTATGATGTTAAAAGGCCGGATGTGGGTTTTCGTTTTGCTAGGCTTTACGCTAGTTGCTTATTTGGATCTACCACTTTTAGCTGTTTCTTTCATCGGAATTGCGGCAGCTGCGGTCTATGATTTGGCAGCCAATCAGAAAAATAGTGCTCCAGAAGAACAAACGGTTAATCAAGTATCAGAGGATGAGGAAGGGAGCTATGATCTCTAATGATGGAAGAAAGTAAAATTACTAAAAGAGAATTGAATAAAGCCTTTTGGCGAACAAATGTTGGTTCGATTTCTTTTGGCTATGAGCGTATGCAGACATTAGGGATGCTTTACAGCATTCTTCCCAGCTTAGAAAAGCTCTATCCTGAAGAGGATAGTGAAGGTAGAAAACGGGCAATGAAACGGCATTTGGAATTCTTCAACGGCATGACTACTATGAATGGCTTAATCGCAGGTGTAGTAATTGCCATGGAAGAGAAAACCAGTGAGGATGAGAAGGAATCAGTTATTGCCTTGAAAACAGGAATGATGGGACCATTAGCCGGTTTAGGGGACAGTTTAATGAAGTTCACTTGGCTGCCAATCTGTGGCAGTATCGGTGCTTCCTTAGCCTTGGAGAAAAATGCTTTAGGTCCGATTTTGATGCTGGTAATGTTTGCCTCAGTCAACATTTTGATGCGCTATTATGGTGTTCACTATGGTTATAAAAAAGGTATTGACTTGCTGACTACGGGCGGTAGTGCTATGATTCAACGAATTTCTACGATGGCAAATGTTTTAGGTTGTACTGTCGTAGGCGGTTTGCTGGTGAATACAGTTAAAATGAGTGTCGGTATCAGTTATAAAATTGGTGAAAATGAAATTGTTGTTCAGGAAATGCTGGATAAAATCATGCCGAACCTTTTACCAATGCTTTTAACAGTGGGCTTTATCCTAGCCTTGAAAAAGACTAAAGGGAAACATGCCGTTTCTTTCATCGTTGGCACCTTGGTCTTTGGTGTGCTGCTTTCAGTATTAGGAATTCTTGCATAAAATTGGAGGACGATCAGTGATAAAACAACCATATACCTTACCAGATATTGATTTTTATCGGGAAGGCGACCAGTGTGAAGTAACCTTTTTGAATCCTGACCAGCAAGCTTGTCAGCTGCTAGTGGGTAAATCACCCGAAGAAGTAACGCAAGTATTAACGGAAACATCGTCAGCTTCATTTTCTTTTGAATTAAAGAAGGAACAGGGGCCTTATTATTACCAAATAGAAGGAGCCGTGAATAGTCCGATCTTTGGTGAACGATTGCTGCCTTTAACGGGTGCAATTAATGTTCGAGACATGGGTGGTTACCGTACTAAAGATGGCCAACAGGTGAAATGGGGGCTGTTGTACCGTGGCGATCAGCTGAGTCAATTGACGGAAGCCGACATTACTTACCTGAAACGAATAAATTTCCATAGTATTATTGATTTCCGCAACGACCAGGAAAGGGAGTTGAATCCTAATTATTCCTTTGCCAGTGTCAAAAACTATTACAAGTGTGATCCTAATTCAACTGTTTCCGAAGCGGCTGGGGCAGTCGTCAGCTTTGAAGAAGAAAATAAATTGATTGTTAAGAATTTAGAGAATGGCGCGGTACCACCAGAGGAATTAAATGGTTCTGGCATTATTTTCCATAAAAATTATCGTGAATTTGTGACTTCTGATCATGCTAAGGAGTCTTTTCGGGAGATGCTGAAGGCATTGCTGAAGGAAGAAAATTTGCCAGCCTTTATGCATTGTCGCGGTGGTAAGGATCGAACTGGTTTTGGTGCTGCGTTAATTTTAGCCATTATTGGTGTTGAACGTGAAGAGATTATCAAGGATTATTTGATTACTCAAGATGTTCGAGAAGAACGTACCAAATTCAAGATGGCACAATATGCCAAGTATACAGATAATCAGGATGTCTTAGATTATTTAGAAGCGATGATCGATACTCGAAGAGATTATTTAGAATCTAGCTTCGCAACAATTGATGAGAAGTATGATTCAGTGGAAGACTACGTAAAATCAGCACTGGGAATTACTTCAGAAGAAGTTCAAGCATTGAAAAACCTGTATTTAACCGCATAAAAAAGCCGATGACTAAGCAAATAGCTTGGTCATTTTTTTAGCTTCTTTCAGCACAAATGTGAATTACAATTAAATAAATTGCAAAAAGTTGTTGACAACGTTTTCTTAAGAGGCTAGAATACAAAGTGTAACAAACGTTAAATGTAAATCACAAATGTGTAAAAGAGGTGCGAAAATGGATTGGCTAGAAATAGAAGGTAAAACAGTGATTGTAACAGGCGGATCTTCAGGGATTGGGGCAGCAATTGTCAAGACGTTGTGTGAGTTAGGTGTACAGGTGGTTAATGCCGATCTGCGAGAAGGCAGCTTCCAGCACGAAAATCTTCTGTTTAGCACCACAAATGTGACAGATCCTGAATCCGTCCAGCAAACTGTTGAAAAGACAGTAGCAACCTTTGGTAAAATCGATGGCTTGGTTAATAATGCCGGTATTAACATTCCAGCATTGTTAGTAGATGAGAAACAAACCGAAGCTGGAAAATTTGAAATCAACGAGGCGATCTTCAGCAAAATGATCGACATCAATCAAAAAGGTGTTTATTTAATGGGACAGGCTGTTGGACGAGAACTGGTCAAACAAGGCACAGGTGTAATAATCAATATGTCCTCCGAGTGCGGCTTAGAAGGTTCCGAAGGTCAAAGCGTTTATGCAGCAACGAAAGCCGCTGTGAACAGCTTTACACGATCATGGGCCAAAGAGC
The DNA here is from genome assembly GCF_050498925.1 of Enterococcus sp. AZ163. Lineage (NCBI taxonomy): Bacteria > Bacillati > Bacillota > Bacilli > Lactobacillales > Enterococcaceae > Enterococcus > Enterococcus sp. AZ163. Next base: position 376,069 of record NZ_JBIPAO010000001.1, on the reverse strand, counting down.
TAGGTAAAAAAGGAGTTCGTGTGGTGGGAATCGCTCCAGGAATCATGGAAGAAACGGGACTGCGAACGATTGAATATGAAACAGCGTTGGCTTATACGCGGGGCATTACTGTTGAACAACTTCGAGCAGGGTATACCAACACCAAAACAATTCCCTTGGGACGCGATGGAAAATTAACTGAAGTGGCTGACTTAGTGGCCTATTTCCTTTCTGATCGCTCAGGCTATGTAGATGGTGTAACCGTAAATGTAGCTGGCGGCAAAACGAGAGGCTAGGTGAAGAAGATGAACAAAGTAATTTTAGTGGCTCATGGCCAACTAGCTCATGAGATGAAACGCTCGGCCGAAATGATTTTCGGTGAGCTCTCGGATTTCCAGTCAGTGGAATTTTTGAAGGAGGAAGGCTTGGACTCAATCCAGCAGAAAATCAGCCAAGCTATGACAGATGAAACAGCCGATTATTTAGTTTTAGCTGATTTATTTTGTGGGACTCCTTACAATGCAAGTTGTGCAGTTGCCATGAAAAATACGCAACAGACTATTGAAGTTGTTTCAGGAATGTCTCTGCCATTAGTATTAGAGGCAGCTAGTATGCTTCAAGGAAATAATTTATCTAGCATTGTGAAACATATTACAAGTGTTGCTGGCGATACAGTCAAATCTTTTAGCGAACAATTAATTGAAGAAGAGGAGGATTTCTAAATGCAAATCAAGTTAGCACGTATTGATGACCGATTGATTCATGGACAGGTGGCAACTGTTTGGGCCAAAGAGGCTGGTGCGGAACGAATCATCGTAGTTAGTGAAGAGGTAGCCAATGATGAGGTACGTCGTACACTGGTAAAACAAGCGGCACCTCCAGGAATCAAAGCCAATATCGTCAATGTCGAAAAAGCAGTCAAGGTTTACAACAATCCTAAATATGCCGATGAAACAGTCTTTTATCTGTTTACCAATCCAGGAGAAGTACAGGCAATGGTGGAGAGTGGCGTGCCTATTCAATCAATTAACATTGGCGGTATGCACTTTAAGAATGGCCGGACTCAGGTAACGAAGGCTGTCTCAATCGATCAAAAGGATGCAGTGGCGTTTAGAAAGCTGACTGAAATGGGTGTGGAGTTGGATTTACGCGTCGTAGCGACCGATGCAAAAGGTGACTTTGAAGCGAAATTAAAAGAAGCTGGTTTTTAAAGAGAGGGGTTAAGTACCAATGGAATTATCAATGATTCAAATTGTTCTTATTTTTCTTTTTTCATGTATTTGCGGGATGGGCAGTGTATTAGATGAATTTCAAACCCATCGTCCATTGATTGCCTGTACCGTAGTAGGGTTAATCTTAGGCGACGTAACTACAGGAATTATTCTAGGCGGAACCTTAGAACTGATTGCATTAGGCTGGATGAACATTGGGGCAGCTCAATCTCCAGACTCAGCTTTGGCCAGCGTCATTTCAACGATTCTCGTTATAGTTGGTCATCAGGATATCCAAGCAGGGATTGCGATTGCCTTGCCAGTTGCGGCAGCCGGACAAGTTTTGACGGTCTTTGCTCGAACGATTACGGTGGCCTTCCAGCATGCAGCGGATCGTGAGGCTGAGAAAGCGAACTTTAACAAGATTATCTTTATACACTTTAGTGCCTTGTTCGTTCAGGCTTTGCGGGTAGCTATTCCGGCAACAATTGTCGCAGCTTTTGTTAGTGCTGAAATGGTAACAAACATGTTGAATATGATTCCAGACGTTGTAACTGGTGGTTTGGCAGTGGCGGGTGGCTTTATCGTAGTAGTCGGTTATGCGATGGTCTTGAACATGATGAGCGTAAAATATCTGATGCCATTTTTCTTCTTAGGCTTTGTTTTAGGCGGATACTTGGATTTCAGTTTATTATCCTTCGGGATTGTCGGATTAATCATTGCGTTAATCTATGTACAATTGAATCCGAATTTTAAAAAGCAGGAAGCTGCTGGCGGAATGGTAGCAGCAGTAGCCGGCGGCGATTTAGCAGACGATGAACTAGAGGACTAGGAGGAGTTAACGATATGGAAACTACGGTAACAGAAACTAAAGCGCCCGTGCAGTCAAAAATTACTAAGCAGGACTTAATGCGTACGTTCTTTTTTTCAAACTTTCAACAGGCATCCTTTAATTACGAACGAATTCATGCCTTAGCATTTTGTGTGGACATGATTCCAACAATTAAAAGAGTTTATCATACAAAAGAAGAACAAGCTGAAGCACTGAAACGCAACATGACATTCTTCAATGTAACACCAGCGGTTTGTGGACCGGTTATTGGTGTGACCATGGCGATGGAGGAAGCAAAAGCCTCTGGGGCAGATATTGACGAAGGAACCATCAACAGCTTAAAGATCGGATTAATGGGACCACTTTGTGGCGTAGGTGATCCACTAGTTTGGGGAACCTTACGTCCGATAACCGCAGCGATGGGTGCGTCCCTGGCATTAAGTGGCAATATTCTTGGACCACTATTGTTTTTCTTTGCTTTTAATGCGGTGCGGATCTCCATGAAATGGTTTGGATTAACTTACGGCTTCAGAAAAGGAATGGATATTGTTTCGGATCTGTCAGGCAACTTGCTGCAAAAATTAACCGAGGGTGCCACAATCTTAGGCTTATTCATTATGGGCGTACTGGTTACCAAGTGGACCACTATTAATATACCGCTGGTTGTTTCCAGAACTGCGGGTGCCGATGGTCAAGAAGTTATTACAACGGTGCAAAATGTATTGGATGATTTAGTTCCAGGTCTTTTAGCACTAGGCTTAACACTATTAATGATGCGCTTATTGAAGAAAAAAGTCAGCCCCATTGTATTGATCTTTGTCTTGTTTGCGGTGGGGATTATCGGCTACGGATTAGGAATTTTAGCGTAAATATTGGAGGATAATGATGAAAACGAAAGCAGTTCGATTGTATGGCAAAAAAGATTTGCGTTTGGAAGAATTTGAATTACCAGAAATCAAAGACAATGAAATTTTAGCATCAGTTATTACTGACAGTATCTGCATGTCTACCTGGAAGCTGGCCAATCAGGGCGGCGATCACAAGAAAGCACCAGACAATGTAGCAGATAATCCGATCATTGTCGGTCATGAATTTTGTGGTGAACTGCTGGAAGTCGGCGGCAAATGGGCCCACAAATACAAAAAAGGCGAACGGTATGTTGTACAGGCCAACCTGCAATTAACAGATCGTCCTGATTGCCCAGGGTACTCGTATGCTTATACCGGTGGCGATGCTACCTACATTATTATTTCAGAAGATGTAATGAATCAGGATTGCTTGATTCCTTACAAGGGGGAGACGTATTTTGAAGGATCACTGATTGAACCCTTGTCTTGTGTGATTGGTGCTTTTGAAGCAAATTATCATTTAAAAGACGGCAGCTATGAACACCAAATGGGGATTAAACCAGATGGGAATTTGTTAATCATGGGCGGTACTGGTCCAATGGGTCTGTTGGCTATTGATTATGCTTTGCATGGACCGATTCGTCCGAAGCAATTGATTGTTACCGACCGCGATCCTGAAAAATTGGCTCGGGCGGAAAAACTATACCCAAGTCAAGACGGTATTACAGTTCAATACGTAAATGTTGGTGCAGTAGAAGATCAGGTAGCTTTACTTAAAGAAAAAATTGACGGTGGCTTTGATGATATCTTTGTAATGGTACCAGCGGAACAGGTTGTAACTGATGCGGCAGATATGCTAAATCCAGATGGTTGTTTGAATTTCTTTGCTGGTCCACAAAATAAAGAATTTTCAGCCAAAGTGAATTTCTACGATGTACATTATTCATTTACTCATTTTGTAGGAACTTCAGGCGGTAATACTGAAGACATGCGTAAAGCGGTGAAGTTGATTGAAGATAAACAGGTTAAGGTAGCGAACGTGGTTACCCACATTTTAGGGCTGGATGCAGTGGCTGAAACGACATTGAATCAACCAGCAATTGGTGGTGGTAAAAAATTGGTTTACACTCATAAACAAAGTGACTTAACCAAACTGTCGGAAATTGATCCAGACTCTGAGTTAGGAGAAATTCTAGCTGAAACTGACGGAATTTGGAGTAAGAAAGCAGAAGAGTATTTACTGAAAAGTTATCCTGAAATATAAACATGAAAGACTAGCCGATCAATTTCATAAGGGATCGGCCAGTCTTCTTTTTTTGTTTATAAAGAGCTTTTAAGAAATTGTACCGTATTAGTGTACGCTTCCTCAGCATAACCTTCGCCGTGGACAGTTCCTTTGATTAGTTTAATTTCAGAGGGAACACCTTGTTCTGCCAAAGATTTCTGCAGCTTGTAAACTCCTGATAATGGTACCAGCTCACTCAAGGAGTTGGCCAAGAAAAGCGGCCCACTATTGGCGGAAACTCGTGATAAAGGATCGGCCTGCTTCAGTAAGTCCAGATCCTGATTAACATAGTTTAGAATGAACCATTTGTAGAATGGATCGTTAGAGCCGTCCTGATCGATTTTGGAACTATCCTGTTGATCAAAATGAGGCTTCTGATTTTGGGAGGCAACCACTTCAGGGTGTTCAACTACCCAATCATACAAGTCAATAATTCCTGACCAAGATGCTGCTGGAATACCTTTAGATAAAGCTAATTCAATCGCCAAATTGCCACCAGCTGATGAACCCAATGCAGTTATTTTATTTGCAATATGATAGTCACTTCCAGCCAACCAATCATAGACTGCCAGAAGGTCCTTTCGAGCAGCCGGGAAAAGATGATCTGGTGCTAGACGATAATTAGATACAATTACTAGAAAATTGTCAGCAGCCAGTCTTTCTGCCAAAGTTGTTTCCTTGCTTTTATCGCCTCGGAACCAGCCGCCACCGTGGATTAAAATAATCGCTGAATCGATTTTATCAGGCTCATAAATATCTAAAGTTAGTTGATTCTTTTGATCATAAACAACATCTTTCTTCATTCCAATGCCCTCCCTAAATTAGATCGTTCTCAGGTGTTCTTTCTGGTTGCAATTCTGCTATTTTTTGTAAAATTGCCAATAACTCTTGATGAGCATGATCGTATGAATCAATTTGATCACCAAATTCTTGGTTGAATCCATCCAAACCACCTTTTACAAAAGAGTATTCATATTGATAAACAGCGTCATATGCCTGAGTAAATTGCTTCAGTAAATCGGTTTGCTGATCCAGTTGTAAAGTTAATTGGATGGTCCGGAAATCCGTGTAGCCTAGTTCAAATTGAACAGCCCAAATCCGTATGAATTCATGCTGATTTTTGATATGCAGGAAATGATGTTCCGTATTCCAACTTAAGTTTTTAATAGCTCCTAAAACATCTAACATTTTTCTGCCTACTTTCTGTGAGTGCCTAGAGTATTGTTTGTTTTAAATGTTACCAATTTCTATTATCTAACTTACGCCTATTTTCTTTTTTTATAAAACATTTTTACCTGTTAAGGATAGTCTTTAATAAAAGTAAAGATTAGGATTCTGAGTTTCTGATTTCTTTAAATATAGGATTTTTTGAAAAATGCTTTCTTTCTAAATATCTCTTTGCTAAACTGAGGGAAAACAGGTGAAAGGAAATGCTGGATGAAAATCACAATAAAAGAGATTGCAGAGATGGCTGGTGTTTCAGTAACGACAGTTTCACAAATTTTGAATAATAAAGGCAGTCGCTTCAGTGAGCAGACGCGAAAGAAAGTCTTATCGATTGTAGAGGAATACCAATACAAACCGGACTTTTTTGCAGCAAATTTAATTAACAGACATTCCAAAACTATCGGAATGATTGTTCCAGATGTAACAGATTTCTTTTTCTCTAAGATTATTGAAGGGGTGGAAAGCTACCTAAATCCGCTAGGCTATATGATTATCCTATGCAATTCAAGACATGATAAGGAGCAAGAAATTCGTTATCTAAATGAATTGTCTCACCGTTCAGTAGATGGTATTTTGCTAGCAACGCCAAGCCATCTATCCCCCGAACAGTCATTGGAAAGTGATTTTTATTGTGATCGTCCGATCGTGTTGATTGACCGTGGACTAAACGAACGTGACTGGGGCCAGCTTTTGGTAGAGGAGTATGCGGGAGCACAAGAAGTTGTTCGGATGCTGGTGAATAATGGCCATCGTCATATTGGGATGCTTAAGGAAACAGAAGGTTACTATCAATTGTCTGAACGAGTAAATGCTTATCGGCAGGTTATCTTTGAATATCAGCTTCCCTTTGATGAGAACTACATTAGTAAAGGAGATATGACAATTGCTGGAGGCTATAAAGCCGCGAAAGAATTGCTAAAAAATGATAAAATTACTGCTATTTTTTGTGGAAATGACGAAATGGCGATTGGCTGTTATCAGGCAATTTACGAAAGCGGACGTAAAATTCCCGACGATATTTCGGTTGTGGGGTTTGATGGATTAGAAGTCAGTCAATACATGGTACCGCCGTTGACAACAGTGTTCCAGCCGAGTTTTGAAATAGGATTTTCAGCAGCTAAATTTCTAGTGGACGCAATCAATTTTCCTTCTCAGAGAATCCCGAATAAAATCTTCCAAACTAAATTAATTATTCGTGAGAGTGTGGAAAGAATAGTTGAGGCTTGACAATTTAGCTTCTTCTCGTTATAGTAACGATGGTAGCGTTTCCTAAAAGCGTTTCCGTTTTGAGTAAACTGTTTTACTAAAGTGGTTTACCTTTTGGTTTTTTAATGTATAATTAGTTTGAAGTTTGGAGGCAATGCTATGAGAATGGTGGACTTGATCGAGAAGAAACGTGATGGAAAAACCTTAACGAAAGATGAAATTGAATTTATTGTTAACGGCTACACAGCCAAAGAAATCCCTGATTATCAGATGAGTGCCTTATTGATGGCCATTTTTTATCAGGATATGACAGATGAAGAAATTTCCAACTTAACCTTAGCAATGGCAAACTCTGGAGAAATTATTGATCTTTCCTCCATTGAGGGAATTAAGGTGGATAAACATTCTACCGGCGGTGTAGGAGATACAACGACATTGGTTTTAGCACCTTTAGTAGCTAGTGTGGGTGTACCTGTTGCTAAAATGTCTGGACGAGGCCTTGGCTTTACCGGTGGTACATTAGACAAATTTGAATCCATTCCTGGTTTTCGTATCGAGTTATCCGATCAAGAATTCATTGACATTGTCAACAAGAGTAAGGTTGCTGTGATTGGTCAATCGGGGAACTTAGCACCGGCTGACAAAATGCTGTATGCACTGCGGGATGTAACTGGAACAGTTGGATCTATTCCATTGATTGCCAGTTCTATCATGAGTAAGAAGATCGCTGCTGGCGCGGATGCTATTGTGTTGGATGTGACTACTGGCGAAGGTGCATTCATGAAGAACTTGGATGACGCAAAACGATTGGCGCAGACGATGGTGCGTATCGGCAAACTGGCAGGTCGGCAAACAATGGCTGTTATTTCTGATATGTCGGAGCCTTTAGGTGAGGCAGTAGGGAATAGTTTGGAAATTGTTGAAGCAATTGATACACTTAAAGGTGAGGGCCCAGAGGACTTAACTGAAATGTGTTATGTTTTGGGCAGTCAAATGGTAGTATTAGCAGGCAAAGCAGAAACATTAGATGAGGCACGACAACTGTTGAAGAAAGCACTGGATTCTGGTAAGGCACTAGAAAAATTCCGCGAAATGATTGAAGACCAAGGCGGTGATAGCTCAGTAGTGGATCATCCTGAAAAATTGTTGACAGCCCGTTATCAAAGCGAGCTGCCAGCCAAAGAAACTGGCTATGTAACCAAACTGGTGGCAAATGAAATTGGAATTGCAGCAATGCTGCTAGGTGCCGGACGCAAAACTAAGGAAGATGCTGTTGATCATGCAGTTGGTATCAAGCTTCACAAAAAGATCGGTGAAGAGGTAGTGGCCGGTGAATCGCTGTTAACTATTTATGCTAACACTGAAGATATTCAAGAGGTAGAAAAACTACTTTACGAAAATATTGAAATTGGCAGCCAAGCGGTTGAACCAACATTAATACACGGTATTGTTACCGAATGAGAGGATGGAACACATGGAATTAAATCGAATGATTGATCACACGATCTTAAAGGCAGATGCAACGAAGGATGATGTGATGAAAATTATCGAAGAAGCAAAAAAATATCATTTTTATTCAGTCTGCATTAATCCTACTTGGGTAAGCATGGCAGCTAAGGAACTAAAAGGTGCACCGGTTGCAGTCTGTACCGTTATTGGTTTCCCTCTAGGGGCTAACACTTCTGAAGTGAAGGCTTTTGAAGTCAAAAATGCAATTGAAAATGGTGCAGATGAAGTAGACATGGTGATCAACATCGGCGAATTGAAAGATGGTAATTACGGTAAGGTGCAAAAAGATATCGAAGCCGTTGTAAATGCTGCGAAGGATCAAGCTTTAGTAAAAGTGATTATTGAAACTTCTCTGTTAGACCGCGATGAAAAAATCAAAGCCTGTGAATTAGCAAAAGCAGCAGGTGCAGATTTTGTTAAAACATCGACTGGTTTTTCAACTGGAGGAGCAACTATTGAAGATGTGAAGCTGATGCGGGAAACTGTGGGTCCAGAAATGGGTGTGAAAGCTTCTGGTGGTATTCACAACGCAAAAGAAGCAATGGCAATGATCGAAGCCGGTGCGACTCGTTTGGGTGCCAGCTCGGGCGTAGCGATCATGAACGGTTTATCTGGAACAGGCTACTAATTTCAAATTCAGCAATTAGGAGACAACATGACAGCAAAAAAGGAATGGATCGATGTAGCAGTCGACGCTTTAAACAAGGCTTATGTACCTTACTCACATTTTCCAGTAGGTGCTTGTCTAGTTACAAAAGATGGTAAAATTTATCAAGGTTTAAATATTGAAAATGCTTCTTACGGCTTAAGCAATTGTGCAGAAAGAACAGCTTTTTTCAAGGCTGTATCTGAAGGGGAAAGGGAATTCAGCCATTTAGTGATTGCGGGGCATACGCCCCAACCAATTTCTCCCTGCGGAGCTTGTCGTCAAGTCATGGCAGAATTTTGTGAACCAAGCATGCCAGTAACCTTAGTCGGTGACAACGGTGTTCAAAAAGAAATAACCGTTGAAGGATTACTGCCATATATGTTTACCGACAAAGATTTATAAACTTGTTCATTCAGTCATCTGACTGTTGAAAAAATACCATACTTTAGGGGGCTTTACAGAAATGAAAAAAGCAAAATTATTTGGTCTAGGCGCAGTGGCGTTGGCTTCAGTGCTATTACTAGGTGCATGTGGCGGCGGTGGCGGCACAACTGACTCATCAGGCGGCGGTTCAGCTTCAGGCGGCGATGCAGATCACAGTGTTGCAATCGTAACAGACATCGGCGGGGTAGATGACCGTTCATTTAACCAATCAGCTTGGGAAGGTTTACAAGCCTGGGGTAAAGAACACAAAATTGAACGCGGTACTGGCGGATATGATTATATCCAATCAGACAATGCATCACAATACACGACCAACATTGATTCAGCAGTTTCTAACGGATTCAAAACAATTTTTGGTGTAGGTTACCTATTGGCTGATCCAATTTCAGCAGCAGCAGACACAAATCCAGACACAAACTTCGTAATTATTGACTCTGTTATTGAAGACAAAGATAACGTTGTTTCAGCAACCTTTAAAGACAATGAAGCAGCTTACCTTGCAGGTGTAGCAGCAGCTCATACAACTAAGACTGACAAAGTTGGTTTCATCGGTGGAGAAGAAGGCGTCGTTATTGACCGTTTCGAAGCTGGTTTCGTTAAAGGTGTAGAAGACACTGCTAAAGAAATGGGCAAAGAAATTCCTGTAGATGTTCAATACGCAGCATCATTTGGTGACCCTGCAAAAGGGAAAGCTTTGGCAGCAAACATGTTTGATAATGATATTGACGTAATTTACCATGCTTCAGGCGGTACTGGTAATGGTGTATTCTCAGAAGCAAAAGCTCGTAACGAAAAAGTTGCAGCAGATGACAAAGTTTGGGTTATCGGTGTAGATAGCGACCAACAAAATGAAGGTAAATACAAGGACAAAGATGATAAAGAAAGCAACTTCTGTTTAACTTCAACACTTAAAGGTGTGGGTGCAGCAGTACAAGATATCTCCACTCGTGCGTTGAACGACAAATTCCCTAGTGGCGAACACTTAGTATTTGGTTTGAAAGACGGCGGCGTTTCATTAACAGATGGTTTCTTATCTGATGAAGCAAAAACTGCAGTGAACGAAGCTAAAGAAAAAGTCAGCGATGGCGATGTAAAAGTTCCAGAAAAACCATAAATAAATAGTTTTACCATAACCTCTTTTTAGAGGTTATGGTATCCTTCTTTGTTTAATTAAGCTGCACAGAGTGCGCGGTTTAATTAAGGGAAGAACCCCTTTGATAGTTAATGGATGTCTAGGTCTTAAAAAGTGATAGGATGTGAAAAAAGAGTGGCAGAAGAACAATATGTCATTGAAATGCGCAACATCACCAAACAATTTGGCACCTTTAAAGCCAATGACAATATCAATCTGCAGATCCGCAAAGGCGAGATTCACGCGCTTTTAGGGGAAAACGGTGCCGGAAAATCGACACTGATGAATGTTTTGTCAGGGTTATTGCAACCCACTTCTGGTGAGATTTTAATGGACGGACAAAAGGTCGATATCTCCAGTCCCACTAGAGCCAACCAACTGGGAATTGGAATGGTCCATCAGCATTTCATGTTGGTAGATGCATTTACCGTTACCGAGAACATCATTTTAGGCAGTGAGCCTACCAGCGGAATTACATTGGACAAGAAGAAAGCTGCTGAAGAAATCCAGCGATTGTCGCAGGAATATAAGCTGCAGGTTGATCCAAGTGCATATGTCCGGGATATTTCAGTAGGGATGCAGCAGCGGGTCGAGATCTTGAAAACCTTATACCGTGGCGCAAACGTACTGATCTTTGATGAACCAACAGCCGTATTAACACCACAGGAAATTGATGAATTAATTGAAATCATGGACGGGCTGGTTAAGGAAGGCAAATCAATTATCTTGATTACTCACAAATTGGATGAAATTAAGAAGGTAGCTGATCGTTGTTCTGTTATCCGACGCGGGCAATACATCGGAACTGTTGACGTAGCAGATGTCAGCTCACAGCAATTAGCTGATATGATGGTAGGTCGTTCGGTTTCCTTTAAAACTGACAAGAAACCGGCAACTCCAGGAGAAGTAGTTTTATCAGTCAAGGAGTTAGTCGTTAAAGAAAGTCGTGGACTGGAAGCTGTTAAAAAACTTAGTTTAGATGTGCATCGCGGGGAAGTTCTGGGAATCGCCGGAATTGATGGCAATGGACAATCGGAATTAATTCAGGCATTAACGGGTTTGCGTAAGGTGGAAAGTGGTTCCGTTACACTTAACGGTGCGGACATCACAGGTAAGAAGCCTCGTCAGATCACTGAATCTGGAGTGGGGCATGTGCCAGAAGACCGTCACAAGTACGGATTGATTTTGCAATTATCTTTATCAGAAAACATCGCTTTACAAACTTATTATCGTACACCTTTAAGCAAGTCGGGTGTCTTGAATTACAGCGAAATGGACAAATATGCAACTCGGTTAATTGAAGAATACGATGTACGTACAACAAGTGAAAAAGCTCCTGCTGGTTCACTATCAGGTGGTAACCAGCAAAAGGCGATCATCGCTCGTGAAGTTGACCGCGATCCAGATTTGTTGATTGTCTCTCAGCCAACTCGTGGGCTGGACGTAGGGGCGATCGAATATATTCACAAACGTCTAGTAGAACAAAGAGATAAAAATAAAGGGGTTCTTTTAGTAAGTTTTGAATTAGATGAAATTTTGAATGTCTCTGATCGAATTGCCGTAATTCATGCAGGAGAAATCACTGGGATCGTTGATCCAAAAGAAACCTCTGAAAATGAATTAGGTCTGTTAATGGCTGGTTATAGCTTGGAAGAAGCAAGGGCAGAATTACAGAAGGCAGGTGAGGCAAATGAATGATCGTGCAGAGAGGATCAGAAATATACTAGTACCAATTATTTCAGTTGTTTTAGGCTTCGTTTTGGGCGCGTTATTGATGCTGATAACCGGTTATAATCCGATTGTTGGATACAATGCGATGTTTAGTGCGGCCTTTCAAAGTACGATGTCCGTAGGAGAAATCCTAGTTGGTGCAGCACCTTTAATATTCACTGCGTTAGGATTCTCGGTAGCGAACTCAGCAGGATTCTTTAATATCGGGCTTTCTGGACAAGCATTGTGCGGCTGGGTTGCTAGTGTTTGGGTTGCTTTAAGCATGCCAGATTCTCCTAAAATTGTAGTTGTAGGGCTGGCAATTATTGCTGGCGCCTTAGCCGGAGCGGCAGCTGCTGCAATTCCTGGGGTTTTACGAGCATTTTTTGGAACAAGTGAAGTTATTGTAACAATTATGATGAACTACGTACTACTCTATGTAGCCAATCATATTGTCAACAATGTCATGTCTGAGGATATTATCTCAAACAAAGGGGTAACCAAAATCGTTGGCATGAACGGAACACTCCGGGCACCATGGCTCACACAAATTTTTGGCGGCTCCCGAATCAATTTGGGTATCTTTTTGGCATTGATCTTTTTAGTAGTTGTTTGGTTCTTAATGAAGAAAACAACATTAGGTTTTGAAATTCGTTCGGTTGGTTTGAATCCATTTGCTTCTGAATATGCAGGGATGAGCAGCAAACGTACAATTATTGTTTCTATGATTATTTCAGGACTTTTGGCAGGTCTGGGTGGTGTTGTTCAAGGGATTGGTACCTTCAATAATTACTTTGTGCAGGGAGCATCAATCAGTATTGGGTTTGACGGAATGGCCGTCTCCTTGCTAGGAAACGGCAGCTCTATCGGAATATTATTGTCGGCCTTGCTATTCAGCGTACTGAAGCTTGGTGGACAAGGGATGCAGTTTGCCGGAATTCCAAGCGAACTAGCAAACAGTGTTATTCCATTAATTATCTTCTTTGTTGCCATTAACTATGTTGTTCGTTTAGGTTTGGCAAAGGTTTCTGGAAGTAAAAAACAGGTGGAAGTTGTTGAGGAAAAAAGTAAGCCAAATGAGGAAAATCAAGAAGGGGGCGAGTTGTAATGAATATGCAATTACTAAGTTCATTAATTACCCAAACGTTAGTGTATTCAGCGCCTCTGATCTTAACGGCTCTTGGTGGCGTATTTTCTGAACGAAGCGGGATTGTAAACGTTGGTTTGGAAGGAATCATGGTAATGGGTGCCTTCACTTCTGTGGTATTCAATTTAAGCTTCGCGGATCAGCTTGGAGCTATGACCCCATGGTTTGGAGTGCTGGCAGGTGGGATAGCCGGAGTAATCTTCTCCCTGTTGCACGCAGTAGCAACTGTTCATTTTCGAGCCGATCATATTATCAGTGGGACGGTAATGAATTTACTGGCACCTCCTTTAACGATCTTTTTAATCAAGGTTATTTATGGGAAGGGTCAAACGGATACCATTCAACAACAATTTGGGTATTTCAGTTTTCCTGGTCTTAGCAAAATTCCGGTAATTGGCGATCTGTTCTTTAACAATACAAGTTTACCGGCTTACTTTGCTATCTTGGTAGCAGTTATCTCTTGGTTCATTATCTTCAAGACAAAGTTTGGTTTGCGCCTGCGTTCAGTGGGTGAAAATCCATTGGCTGCAGATACGCTAGGAATTAATGTGTATGCTTTACGCTACTCAGGAGTTCTAATTTCAGGCTTCCTTGGTGGGATGGGTGGTGCGATTTTTGCTCAGTCAATCGCTGGACGTTTCGCTTCAACTACCATCGCCGGACAAGGTTTTATCTCAATGGCAGCGATGATTTTTGGTAAATGGAATCCATTAGGTGCAATGGGTGCGGCAATTTTCTTCGGATTTGCCCAAAACCTAAGTATTGCTGGAGCTAATTTACCATTGATCTCTGAAATTCCAGATGTCTATCTGCAAGCAGCACCATATGTATTAACAATTGTAGTTCTAGTGTTATTCCTAGGAAAAGCCGCTGCACCAAAAGCAGATGGTGTTAACTACATCAAGTCAAAATAAAAACTTTTTGTATCAAAGGGTGGGACTATGGGACACGTTTCTTAGTCGCGCCCTTTGCTAGTTCCACTTTTTGCAGTTTATTTAGCTAAAGTAGTTTTACATGAAGTATAGACTGTATAAAGCAAAAGTTCTTAGTGGAATAGTATACGTATGAAGATGAGACAATTTTCCTAAGAAAATTGTTACCTTACTAGTGAGTTAGTTTCTCAGTCCAACTTTTCGCAGTTTGGACATAGTTGATAATCATATTCATGACTATCAAATAAACTAAGCTGTTTAGTTGGATGAGATACGTACAAAAATAGCAGTTTTTTTTCTCAGAAAAATTACCACTTTACTAGTGAGTTAGTTCTCAGTCCAACTTTTCGTAGTTCTTATTTAGTTGGTAATCACCCTCACTTTACTTAGTCTGAGAAACAAAATATACTGTAACAACAAAAGTTGACCTTCGATTCTTAGATGAATAACGAATTTTGTCTAAGATTGGAAAGTGAATGATGAGTTAAGGTTTAATTTCGAAGACTTCTAACAAAAGTCTTTCGTTTTATCATTGGAACAAATCAATCAGAAAGAAGGAATTAGAAAATGTTTAAACGCATACATTTAGTTGTAATGGATTCAGTCGGGATTGGTGAAGCACCAGATGCAGATAAATTTAATGATGTAGGTTCAGATACCTTGGGACATATCGCAGAAGAAGCAGGATTGACTATTCCCCACTTGGAACAGCTGGGTCTTGGCAGTATTCGTCCGTTAAAAGGGGTAAAAGACGTAGAAAATCATGATGGTTATGCAACTAAATTGGAAGAAATTTCTGTAGGCAAAGATACCATGACTGGACATTGGGAAATTGCCGGTTTGAATATTCAAACGCCATTTCGTGTGTTTCCAGAAGGCTTCCCGCAAGAATTACTAGATAAGATTACTGAGTTTTCTGGCCGAGGAATTATTATGGGCGCAAATAAACCATACAGCGGGACCGAGGTTATTGCTGATTTTGGGGAAGAGCAAATGAAGACGGGTGATTTAATTATCTACACGTCAGCTGATCCGGTTCTGCAAATTGCTGCACATGAAGAAATCATTCCACTAGAAGAATTGTACCGTATTTGCGAATACACACGTGAAATTACTAAAGACGATCCTTACATGATTGGTCGGATTATTGCTCGACCTTACTTAGGCGAACCTGGGAACTTTACTCGGACGAGCAACCGTCACGACTATGCATTAGATCCTTTTGGTAAGACTGTTTTAGATTCTTTAAAAGAAAACGGCAAAGATGTGATTGCAGTTGGAAAAATCAACGATATTTTCAACGGACAAGGAATTACTGATTCAGTTCGTACCAAGAGCAATATGGACGGTGTTAATCAACTGCTGAACGTCATGAAAAAAGACTTTACCGGTTTAAGTTTTACTAACCTAGTTGATTTTGATGCCTTGTACGGTCATCGTCGTGATGTTGTAGGCTATGCTCATGCGATTGAAGATTTCGATTTGCGCATGCCAGAAATTTTAGATGCCATGGAGGAAGATGATTTATTACTGATCACCGCTGATCACGGGAATGATCCAACTTATCCAGGAACAGATCATACCCGGGAATATGTTCCTTTGTTGGTTTATAGCAAGCAATTAAAAGGAAAAGGCAAATTACCACAAGGATATTATTCAGATATCGCGGCAACGATTGCCGAAAATTTTGATGTACCAGCAACTGAAAATGGTGAAAGCTTCTTAAAATTATTAAAGTAAACACGAGTCAGTTAAAAGGTCAGAATTACTGTCTTCAAAAGATAAGCATAGGTAATTATAGGAGGATATTATGATTGAGTTACAAGAAAAGATTCAGCAAACAGCAGCATTTATCCAAGAACGAGGTGTTGAAGAGGTCGAGTTTGGTTTGATCTTAGGTTCAGGTTTAGGTGAACTGGCAGAAGAGATTGAGGATCCAGTGATTATTTCTTACAACGAAATTCCACATTTTCCAATTTCAACTGTAGTGGGACATGCAGGTCAATTGGTTTACGGCACACTGGCGGGAAAAAAAGTCTTAGCTATGCAAGGCCGCTTCCATTTTTATGAAGGCAATCCAATGGAAACTGTTACCTATCCGGTTCGTGTAATGGCCGCTTTAGGTATTCATTCAGTAATAGTAACCAATGCTGCTGGTGGAGTGAATGAACAATTTACTCCAGGCAATTTGATGCTGATCACGGATCATATTAACTTTATGGGAACCAATCCATTAATCGGGCCAAATGATGAAAATATGGGTCCACGTTTCCCGGATATGAGTTCGGCTTATAACAAAGAGTATCAAGAAAAAGCACGTGAAACTGCTGAGAAGCTTTCACTAGATTTAAAAGAAGGCGTCTATATGGGCTTCACTGGACCAACTTATGAAACACCAGCAGAGATCCGTATGGCTCGCGCAATGGGGGCAGATGCTGTTGGGATGTCCACTGTTCCAGAGGTTATTGTAGCAGTTCATAATGGTTTGAAGGTATTAGGAATTTCTTGTATCACCAACTTAGCAGCTGGTATGCAGGCTAACTTGAATCATGCGGAGGTCGTGGAAACAACTGAACGCGTCAAGGAAGACTTCAAAAAATTGGTAAAAGAAACTTTAGCCGTTTTATAGTAAAATTAACAGAGACTAAAAAACAGGAGTGAAGAAAAGAATGAGCGTCCATATCGAGGCCAAAGAAGGCGAAGTTGCTGACAAGATTTTATTACCAGGAGATCCATTGCGAGCGAAGTTCATCGCGGAAAATTTTTTAGAAGATGCAAAATGCTACAATAATGTTCGCGGCATGTTAGGATTTACTGGTACGTATAAAGGTGAACGTGTATCAGTTCAGGGAACGGGTATGGGAATGCCATCTGCTGGTATCTATGCCCAAGAGCTGATTCAATCCTATGGTGTGAAGAAATTAATTCGCGTGGGGACTTGCGGTGCTTTATCAGAAGATGTTCATGTTCGTGACTTGGTTTTGGCTCAAGGAGCAGTAACCAGCTCTTCAATGGTAGCGAAGCACTTCCCAGATTTTCATTTCCCACCAATTGCGGACTTTGCTATGTTGAAAAAAGCTTATGAAGTTGCGGCAGAGAAAGGCTTCACAACTCATGTAGGAAATGTTTTATCGGAAGATACTTTCTATAAAGATGATATGTCACCAACATTCCGCTTGGCAGAGTATGGTGTGATGGGTGTAGAAATGGAAGCGGCGATCCTTTATTACTTAGGTGCAAAATTCCATGTTCAAGCCTTGGCAATCATGACTGTAAGTGATCATATGATCACAGGGGAAGAAACTACTGCTGAGGAACGACAAAATACTTTCAAAGATATGATTCATGTTGGACTAGAAACAGCCATCGCAAAATAATTCAACGAGCCACTTCTGAATGCAGAGGTGGTTCTTTGTGCATAGGAGGATGCTTGTGAAAATGACAATTCGCAAACGTTCAGTTGGCAATATTCCATTATTGGAGGTTGTGGCTGAAGAACAAATTTATGAGCCGTTGCCATTAATCATATATTATCATGGCTGGCAAACAGCGAAGGAACTAGTGTTGACTCAAGGGCGTAAGTTAGCTGCCAAAGGATTTCGGGTATTATTGCCGGATGCTGCGAACCACGGTGAACGAAAGGTTCGCGTGTCGGAAATTCCTTCGTTAACTTTTTGGGATAGTATCCAAACCAATCTGTTTGAGTTTGGTTATTTGGTCGATTATTTTGAAAACCTAGGCTTAACTACCGGCAAAATTGGTGTGGGTGGGGTTTCAATGGGGGGGATTACTACCTGTATGCTGCTAACGGCCCATCCAGAAATTGATGTGGCGGCCTGTGTAATGGGGTCGCCCTCACCAATAAAATATCGGGATCGAATCATGCAGCATGCTACTGCTGCCGGTTATTTTTTGCCTAGGGATTATGAGCAGTTAACTTCATGGCTGGCGGCGTATGATTTATCGCTTCATCCTGATAAAACAACTGGCCGGCCATTACTGTTTTGGCATGGGATGCAGGATGAGAAGATCCCTTATCAGCATGTGTCAGACTTTGTTAGGTCTCAGTCAGATTCATTAAATATTACGTTTATTAGTGAAGAGGAACGTCATTTAGTTAAAGTTCCGACGATGGAAATGATCAGTGATTTTTTTGCTGAACAGTTTTATGGGGAATAAGCAGAGTGGCTTTAGCTTTTTGATTTTTTGGATTATCATAGACAACAGGGAGGGATTTTATGGATAACTTTAATTTTCATGTAACCACAGATATTCGCTTCGGAAAAGATCGCTTAGCAGAGTTGCCAGAAGTCATGAATCATTTTGGTAAAAATGTACTTTTAGTATACGGTGGCGGCAGTATCAAGAAAGTTGGTCTGTATGACAAAGTAATGGAACAGTTGACTGCCAATGGCAATCGTGTATTTGAATTAGCTGGGGTTGAACCTAACCCTCGAGTAGAAACAGTCCGCAAGGGTGCTGAAATTTGTCGTGAGGAAAACATCGACGTATTGTTGGCAGTTGGTGGGGGTTCGACAATTGATTGTGCAAAAGTAGTTGCTGCTGCGACCTTGTATGAGGGTGACGCGTGGGATATGGTGCTGCAGCGCCGTAAGTTTAGTGGTCCAGCTTTACCATTGGTGACGATTTTGACGCTGTCGGCAACCGGCAGTGAAATGAATAGTGGTGCTGTGATCTCCAATATAAACACCAATCAGAAATTAGGTTTAGGTAGTCCAGCGATGTTGCCGAAGGTTTCTTTCTTAGACCCGACCAATACCTTTACAGTAAACAAATACCAAACAGCGGCAGGTTCTGCTGATATTTTCAGTCATTTAATTGAGAACTATTTCAAACGGACAGAAGGAACGGATGTTCAAGACTCAGTTTCTGAAGGGTTAATGCGCTCAGTAATCAAAAACTGTCCGATTGCATTGCAGTATCCAGAGGATTATGACGCACGCGCCAATCTAATGTGGGCTAGCACGCTGGCTTTGAATGGCTTAACTGGCAACGGAAAAACTGGCTCTTGGTCATGTCATCCGATGGAACATGAGTTAAGTGCTTTCTACGATATTACGCATGGAATTGGGTTAGCGATTTTAACTCCTCGCTGGATGGAATATGTACTAAATGATGAAACTGTTGCTAAGTTTGCCCAGTTCGCCTGGAATGTCTGGGGTGTGGAAGAACGAGTACCAATGCTGGCAGCTCGAATAGGTATTCAAAAGACCTATGACTATTTCAAGTCTTGCGGTATTCCTATGACCTTGCCAGAAGTGGGAATCACTGATGACAAGTTTGCGATTATGGCACAACAGGCAGTTGATCATAATGCGATCAAAACAAGCGCCTATGTTCCATTGGATGTGAAAGATGTGGAAAATATTTTTGAGGCGTGCTTGACTGAAAGCAGCTTCGTTTAATTGAGAACAGTTATTTTATCTGAATAAGGATAAAATGACTGTTTTTTCACAAAAATTATGGATGAAATTTATGAAGAATCGAGAAACAAAATTTTGGCTCATAAAATCATCTTCACAAACTATTATCTAGGCTTTCATAGTGGGTGCTTAGTCAGTTAATGCACAGTGATTGAAGAATAGGTTTTTCAAGTGAACAAAAAACAAACCAGTAGATACCTTATAAAGTATCCGCTGGTTTGTTTGTGCAGCTTGGGTTAGATGCTTGAGCCACCGCCACCGGAAGAACCGCCTCCGCCAGAGAAACCGCCGCCTCCACCGAAGCCACCGCCACTAGAGCCGCCGCCAAAACCGCCGCCACCCCAGCCAATGAATGGAGGACCACCGCGATAACGGCCATTTCTTCCACCACGACCACCACCGCCGAATAAGATGAAGATAACTGCGATAAAGATAATCGGTCCAATAATCTCGAGCAGACCACCTGAGTCATCCTCTTCAATTGCTGCCAATTCGTTGTCACTTAAAGCATGTTCATCCGCGGGATAATCATAGTTTTTATCAATTAGCGTAGTAACACTGTTAAACACTTTCTGCAGTCCACGATTGATGCGGACAGAATCGTCAGATTTTAAATCATCCTTCGCCTGCTGCAAAATATTTCCAGAAATACTGTCAGTAATGACACCTTCTAAACCGTAGCCGACTTCAATCCGCACATTGCGGGCGCCATCGTTTAAGGCATAAAGAATTAGAATTCCATTGTCTTCCTTAGCATTTCCGATCTTCCATTTCTCAAACAGGTCGGGGGCATAGCTGTCAATATCGTCACCACCAGTTGACTTGATTGTTGCCAATACTACCTGTGGTTGTTCCTTTTTTTCTTTATAAACCAACCCTTTATTCTCAACTAAGTCCTTGGTTTGATTGGATAAAATATTTAGCTGATCATAATAAAAATGAGTAGGGGCAGCTGGCAATGTTTCAGCTTCACTTGATATTGGAAGCCAAAACAGCAGCAATGCTAACAAAGGCAACAGCCATAAAAGCCATTTTTTCATGGTTATTCACCAGAATTTCCGAAATCAACTTCGGGTACATTTTCAGCGCCTGGTTGCGCTTCAAAATAAGGCTTTTTACCTAACCCCATTATATTAGCAAAAATATTTTTGGGGAAAGAAACCACTTTTTGGTTATAGGTTTGAACAGCCTCGTTATACCGTTTGCGTTCGACTGAGATTCGGTTTTCAGAACCTTCCAATTGCGTCATTAACGTTTGAACATTGTCATTTGATTTTAGTTCTGGATAATTTTCATTTATGACGTTGACTAAAGTTCCAACGGATTGATCTAAGGCTTGACTAGTTTCAATTTTTTCTTTATCCGTTGACGCATTGCCGTAAGCCTTGCGAGCTTCGGCGATGTCGCCAAAAACTTTCTGTTCTTGACCCATGCTGCCCTTAACTGAATTTACTAGGTTTGGGATCAAATCTGCCCGTCGTTGCATGACATTATCCACTTGACTTAGTTGCGCTTCTACCGCTTGTTCTTCTTTGGCAAGACTGTTATATTGTGTGATGCCAAAAACGGCTAAAAGTCCCACAATGACTAAGACGATTATGCCGCCGCTTACACCTTTTTTCATAGTATATTCCTCCTTGTAGTAACAATATTTTATCACGAAACTGGGCAAAAGACCTAAGGCTAAGGATGTATCTTAAAAGACGACTCACGAGGAGTCGTCTTTTTTTTCGGGCATAATAAAATGGAGAATCCTCGCCAACGTTTTTTGCAAAGTTGTAGCAACTTTTGGACGAGACAGCAGATACAAAATCAGCAGAGAACCACCGATTAAAACCATCAGCTGAATAACTGGATTTTCAATATATTCGGTTCCTTGAACTAAAGGGGCCACCAAGTAAATATGCAGTAGGTAGATGGCTAAGGTACGTTGTCCCCAAGTGGAAAAGAGATGTGGTTTGTTATTAGCCAAGGTAATAAAGACGAAGACGAAGGCAAAGCCCATCCCGTAAAGGAAAATAATCGTCAACAGATTCTGCAGCAGCGGCACTGAAAAGGCATTATACGCTCGGTCCCGCCAAAGCAGTTCCGGCGGCAAGTTATTACGAGTCCATAGGTAGGCAGTTAGGACAGCAAAGACGATGATACCTATACTAATCGCCTTACTATAAGGGATCCGCCGCAGGTTTTTAATCAGCTTTTGATCCGTATAATAGCCAACTAGGAAGAAGGGGAAAAAACCTAGCGTACGGGCCATGGCCATATAGGTTCCAAATTCGGTTAGAAAACCCGAAAAAATTCCGACAATAAAACTAAGCAGCAGTACATAACGAATTTTTACTAAATCCGGCAGCATCAAACGCCAAATGAACATACAATATAAAAACCACAGCGTCCAACCGGGGGAAAGAATGGAAATCTCTTCAATTTTCCCTAAGGCCAGCATAATCACACTTAAAAATAGATTCAGTAGCAAATAGGGAATCAAGAAGGTCTCTACCGCTGTTCGTCGTCCTTTTTCTAAGTTTTTTGAGAAATAGCCGGAAATAAAAATAAAGACCGGCATGTGGAATAAGTAAATAAAGACGTACAAAAATTGCCCTACTTTGTTTTCCAGTCGAAAATATTCTAATGCGTGCCCCAAAACCACTAATAAAATTAAAATACCCCGAATGTTGTCGAAAAGAAATTCGCGATTCGGTTTTGTGATCGTGGACACCTCCTTTGTTTATGCTAAAATGAAGCAAAGACTATTTTTAACTATTGTAGCACCTACCAAGAAAAAAATCTTCTTTATTGAAGGATCGAAAAGGAGAAAGCCGATGCGCTATTCAGCGAAATTTGTGAAGACAGTCTTTAAAGTGATTAATATGAAAAAGCTAGTGGGCTTCACGATGGTGGACCCGCCAAAACGTCGAAATTTGAATGCGAGACAATTAAGCCGTACTGATATTCCACAGGTTATTAATCAGGTGGACGGTCATGAAGTAGTGACGCTGTTTCCAGCTCATCCTACTAATTTGCATGTTTTCTATCTGCATGGTGGAGGATATGCCTTAGAGGCTTCTCCTTTTCATAAAGATATACAAGAGCGTTTTGTTAAACGCTACAATTTGAAGGTTAGCTACTTTGACTATCCGCTGGCACCTGAGAATACAGCAGAGAAAACTTTGCCAATCACAGAAGCCGCTTTACGTCATTTGGCGAATCTTTATCCGGATGATCACTTTCGGTTGTTCGGTGATTCTGCCGGAGGCGGTTTGGCAATGAGCCTAGCGCAACGCCTGCGGGATGTGAAGTATGAAAAGCGTCCTAAGAAGGTGGCGTTGGCTTCACCTTGGTTGGACGCTACCTTGAGTGATCCACGCACCGATGCACTGCAGGAAAAAGACGTGGTTTTAGAGAAAGATTTGTTAAGCGAAGCTGGTGAGAACTACGCTGGTGAACTGCCTTTGGATGATCCGATCGTTTCACCGATTTATGGTCGGTTTGATAATCTTGGTGAGCTGCTGGTGATTGCTGGTACCGATGAAATTTTATATCCGGATGTCTTGCGTTTGCAGGATCGAGTAGCTCAAAGTAAGAATACAACGATGACTCTGGAAATTGTTCCGGGGATGATGCATGATTTTGTTGTTTACCCTTTGAAGGAATCGCTGCGTTATATTGATCAAATGGGCGAATTTTTTCAATAGGATAGGAAGGAGTTATTGAACCAAAAGTGAGAGACAGATGTAAATTTGTTTTCCGTCAAAAACTGATTCAGCTGGCACCAGTTTTTGGTTTGGCAGCTTTGATTTTGCTGACAATCCACTTGCGGCGCATGGGTGTCTTTGCTTCTCCTCAGGATTTGCAGGCCTTCATTAAACAGTTCGGCAGCTTTGCGGTCGTTGTGTTTATTATTGTTCAAGGGATTCAGCCGATTATTCCTTTTATACCTGGAGGCATTGCTACGGTTGTGGGCATGCTGATGTTTGGTAATATCCCTGGCATCCTATACAGTTATGTCGGTCTAGTAATTGGCGAGTTTGGTTTGTTTCTATTGTCTCGCCGCTATGGGCCACGCTTTGCCCGGTTAATCTTATCAGTAAAAAATTATCAAACCTTTGAAAATGCTTTGCAGAGCCACACCAAGAAAATTCGATGGCTGTTGATTGTCTGTTTTATTTTTCCATTCTTACCAGATGACATTGTTTGTCTAGTTGCTGGTATGACGGATTTAACCTTTAGGGAATATGCCAAAATTGTTCTAGTGTTCAAACTATGGTCAGTCGCAAGCTATGGATATTTAATTGTATTTGTATTAGATAAAACGATTCTTTTTTAGGAGGACGATCATGACGATACGCTATGGGATTATTAGTACAGCTCAAGTGGTTCCACGCTTTGTGGCAGGGGTAAAGGAAAGTATGGATGGAGAGGTAACAGCGATTGCTTCCCGGCAGCTAGCTAAAGCAGAAAAAATGGCACAGGAATTGGTGATCCCTAACGCCTATGGCAGCTATGAAGAACTCTGTCAAAGCGACGAGGTTGATATTGTCTATGTGGCAGTTTACAACAAAGGGCATTTTGATGCAGCCAAGCTGGCATTGGAGCATGACAAGCATGTTTTGTTGGAAAAGCCTTTTACGATGACCCGTCGCCAGGCGGAAGAATTATTCGCGATGGCTGAAGAAAAGCATCTGTTTTTAATGGAAGCACAGAAGTCTGTTTTCCTGCCGATTACTGAGCAAGTAGTAGAGCTGTTGGCGAAAGATACAATCGGCAAAGTACATTGGATGAAGGCTGTCATGGCTTATCCTAATATTTACCATATTAACTGGTTTAGTTCTTTGGATTCTGGCGGTGGTATTTTACGAGGAGCTGGGACATATCCTTTGGAGTACATGCAGTTTTTAATGCAGCAAGCCCCTAATGAAGTGACGGGTACAATGGTTTTTCCGCCAGAAAAATCTGATACACAAGCTAGTCTTTCGGTAACCTTCTCCGATAACACCATCGGTTCTTTATTTATGACGGTGGACCTGGATCTGCCAGCCGGGATTACTTTATATGGAGAAAAAGGTCAGATTTACATACCAAATTTTTGGAAAACGAAAGAAGCCGAAGTTACTTATCCCGATGGACGGATAGAAAAAATTATTGCACCTTTCCAAAGTGAATTTGTTTTTGAAGTAGAGCATGTAAATGAATGCCTTAAGCAAAAGAGGTTGACCAGTCCAGTAGTTACAAAGGAAATGACCGTGCAAACAGTAAGAATCATTGAAGAAATGTATCAGCACTACCAAAAATGATTGGCAACAGACTAAATTGTATGCTATAGTCTGTCTTATGCGACGAGTCGAGTGGATCAATTACTGATCCTTCGATCCAGAGGCACATGAGTTTTCTCACCTGTCGGATTTTACAGGGTGTCGGAAAGAAGCTTAGTGGACGAAGACTCTTTCTATCGTTTCGGCGATACTGGGAAGTCTTGGATATCTTTCGGGATATTCAAGGCTTTTTTTGTTTTCTGGGAAATTCAATATTTTTTTATAGATGCCATTCAAAACAACTAGTAGACTAACGAGGATGCAAGCGAGAAGCTTGATGTCATAGCTACTTATCTCATATTATCGAGCAATCAATCTGTTCAATGGAAAGTTGAACAATTATATCTAAATTATTTTGTTTCTAGTGAACTTACGAGGAGAGACTGACATGGGGATTTCTTCTGAGTCATTAGCATCACTTGAAAAAGCAAAAATTCAGGCAATCT
Source organism: Enterococcus sp. AZ163 (assembly GCF_050498925.1). Classification (NCBI taxonomy): domain Bacteria; kingdom Bacillati; phylum Bacillota; class Bacilli; order Lactobacillales; family Enterococcaceae; genus Enterococcus; species Enterococcus sp. AZ163. The sequence continues at coordinate 350,756 of NZ_JBIPAO010000001.1, read as the reverse complement.
TTGCTTGGATTAACGAAAAATTTCCACAATTAGAACCAATCATTAAATAGAAAACAGCGATCACTGATTTTTCGATGTTTTAAAACCAAGTCGTTCTATTTCCATCACACTACCCTCCTTGTTACAATTGAGAAAATAAGGAGGTGCTTGTATGAAAGCATTGGTACTAACGGAGATTGAAAAGATGGAAGTTCAGGATATTAAAGAACCAAAGCCTTTGCCTAAAGAAGTGAAAATCCAAATGAAATATGTAGGAATTTGCGGTACTGATAAACATTTGTATCAGGGGTTGCCGGGATCAGCCACTGCGACACCACCTATTGTTTTAGGTCATGAAAATTCAGGTATTGTTGTTGAGGCAGGTCATTTAGTCGATAGCTTGAGAGTGGGGGATCGGGTAACGATTGACCCTAATATTCCTTGTCTGCATTGTCGCTATTGTCATGAAGGCAGAATTCATTTATGTAAAAATTTAGAGGCTGTAGGAGTCACACGCAATGGCGGGATGGAAGAATTTGTAACCGTTCCGGAACGCTGTGTCTATAAAATTCCAGATACTTTATCTTACAAAGCAGCTGCTATGACTGAACCGGTCAGCTGTGTGGTTCATGGCTTCCAAGAATTGGAGATAAAGCAGCACTACAAAACCTTAGTTATTGGTGATGGTTTTGTAGGACAATTGTTTATTAGTCTGCTAAAAGCCCGTAATGTAGGTGAAATCTATGTCAGTGGTCACAATGAGAAAAAAATTCCTTTATTGAAGGAAATCGGAGCAGATGTGGTCTTCGATCCCGAAAAGGAACAACTTAACGAGACTTTTGATGTAATTATCGAGTGTGTTGGTCGTTCTAACACGCAAGAGCAGGCTATCCAAATGGCTGCCCGTGGGGGGCAAATTCTTATGTTTGGCGTAGGAGATCCGAAAACTGAAATTAAAGTCAATGCCTATGATATTTACTTCAAGGAATTAATTATTAAGGGCGCCTTCATCAATCCTCATGTCATGGAGGATGCAATTAGTATTTTAGATCATCAAGTAATTAACGTAGAAAAATTGATTACCCATGAACTAACTTTGGAGGAAGTCGAAGCCGTTCTCTCAGGAGAAAATCAGGAAAAAATCACTAAGGCAGTTGTAAAAATTTCTGAATAAAAAATACCTTTGATGACTCATCCTTACGAAGTAGCAGTCATCAAAGGTATTTTTTAAACGATAAACAAGAATTTGTACAAAGCAATCGCAACAATCGAAGCGGTAATTGGTGCCAAGACAGGGACCCAAGCATAGCTCCATTGAGAGCTGCCTTTATATTTTAAGGGCAACAATGCGTGTACAACTCTTGGCCCAAAATCTCGAGCAGGATTCAAACCTGGTCCGGTTGGTCCACCCAGAGAAGCCACTAAGGTCCAGACTAAGAAGCCCAATGCAAAGTGAGCAGTTCCTAAATTATCTTGAAAGAAAGGGGCTTTGGTGATCCCAATTGCTCCTAGGAATAAAATAAATGAACCAAAGAATTCATTAACAAAACCGTTGAATTTTGAACCTACGCTGTTAATTGTTGAAAAGGTTCCTAATACGTGAGCAGTGTCTTCGGTTTGATCGTAATACGGTTTGTAACATGCTACGACAATTAATTGACCAACCATTGCTCCTAAAATCTGTACTACGATATAAGGAACTACTTCCGTCCAAGGGAACATCCCGTTCATGGCTAAACCAATTGTAAATGCTGGGTTAATATGGTTTCCGCTGATAGAACCAAACATCATTGCGGGAATCATAACCCCACAACCATAACCGACAGCAATCAGCATCCAGTCGCTACCGTATCCTTTGGTTCCTTTCAAATCAACATTGGCAACTGCACCATTACCTAACATAATCAATAATGCCGTACCGATAAATTCAGCAGCTAAACGCTGAACTAATGAATAATCCATGATAACCTCCTATGAAATTTTTGTAAAAGAATTCAGTAAAAAATCCATTCTATATGTTAATCCCTTTTTTTGTCTGTGACAAATGATAACCCTTGTAAAAAGAAGAGTGGTCAAAATAAGGTGTTTTTTCTCCTATTATTGAAAGTATTTAGGGTGAAAAATAAACGATAGATGCTCAATAAGTTGGAAGCAACCTCCTTTTACCCTCCAATTTCAAAATGTTGATCAGTCATCTATAGGTTAAATGAAAAATTTGCTATACTAGCTTTAAAAAGGGAGCTGGAAGTATGGGGTATCAAGTCATCGATGAAGAAAAATGGAAACGCAGGATTCATTGTGCTGTATTTCGTGATAGTGTGGAGCCGTCATTTTGTGTATCTTTTGAGTTGGATATTACTAATTTTTTACAGAAAACGAAGCAGCAGCAACTGTCTTTCACTTTTGCTTTAATTTATGCAGCAACAAAATGTGGAAATCAAATTGAAGAATTTCGCTATCGTTTTCTGGGTGAAAAAGTTGTTTTATACGATCAAATCCATACCGCTTTTACTTGTTTGAATCCTGAGACAGAATTGTTCAAGGTCGTAAACGTACCGATGACTGAATCAATGGAGAAATATGTAACCTTAGCTAAAAAAACAGCTGAGGAACAAAAAGATTATTTCACTGGACCTTTAGGTAATGATATTTTTCAGTTTTCGCCTTTACCTTGGATCAGCTTTACCCATATTTCCCACACAAACTCTGGCAAAAAAGATAATGCTACACCGCTGATCGATTGGGGAAAATATTTTGAACGGCAGGACAGAATTCTGCTGCCATTTTCAATTCAGGCGCATCATTCCTTTGTGGATGGTCTGCATATGGGGAAATTCGCCAAGGCATTGCAGGAATATTTGGATACGTATTAAGTGATAACCAGACTAGGGTTCAATTACTAGAAGCCTAGTCTTTTTCTTTGTCCACAAAACAGGTACACTAGTTGTGTACTGAATTTTAGCAGGAGGAAAAAGCATGTTTAGTGAAGAGAGCTTCAAGGTATTTGAAATAGATGGCTTAGAGAATCGGATGACGGCGATTCGCTCTGAGATTCAACCCGTTTTTCAGGAGCTGAACGAATATTTTCAGGAGAAGTTATCCCCAATCGCTGGGGAAGAATTCTTTATCCACATTGCTCAGCACCGTCGACGAACGACCAATGCTCCAGAAAACACTTGGTCTGCTTTAAGTCGCAAAAAGCGCGGCTATAAAATGGAACCTCATTTTCAGCTGGGGATTTGGCCTGAGTATGTATTTATGTGGCTGTCGTGTATTGATCAGCCGAAGAATGAACAAGCGATTGCTGAAAAAATGTTGGATAATCTGCAACTATTCAGCGAGTTATCCTCAGATTTTAAAGTATCAGGGGATCATACGAAAGTCGAAGTTCAAGATCTGTCAACAGAAACAGTGGAAAAGCTGTTAATAAGATTCCGTGATGTGAAAAAGGGAGAATTCCAAATTGGCCGAATTATTTCAAAAGACAGTTCATTGTGGAAAAATCCCGCTAAAGCAAAAAGCTACATGTTAGAAACTTATCAACAAGTAATGCCAATCTATCAGGCAATTATTCAGGAGGCAGCAGAATGACATTTGAAGAAATTTTACCGCAGTTGAAAAAGGGCAAGAAAATTATTCGCAAAGGCTGGGGCGGGTTTGAGTTGTATGTGACCTTGGTCGAAGGCGAAAGGTATGAAGAGGCACCGGTAACCCCATATTTTTTGATCAAAACAGCCGATGAGGGCTTTTCCAGCTTTGCTCCAACTGTATGCGACATTTTGGCTGAGGACTGGGAGACTGTGGAATGATTCGCTATTCAGAATTCGCCGGCAAGGTCGTAGTAATTTCTGGGGCTGCTTCAGGGATTGGGCAAGCCCAAGCCAAGGCTTTTCTAGCACAGGGAGCAACAGTTGTCGGTTTAGATCGACAGCCAATGGAGGAAACTGCCGATTTTTTTCCTTATCAAGTAGACCTTAGTGAGAAAGCACAGGTGGAAAACACCGCCAAGAAAATTTTAAAAAGATATCCCCATGTGGATATTCTGATTAATACAGCGGGGATTTTAGATGACTATTTACCGACGTTATCCACACCAGAAGAATTGTGGATGAAGGTGTTTCAAACCAATGTCACTAGTATCTATCGGCTAACCAATTTGTTTTTACCACAAATGTTGGAACGTAAATCTGGAGTCATTGTGAATATGGCTTCGATTGCCGGACTGATTGCCGGAGGTGGTGGTGCGGCTTATACAATGGCTAAGCACGCAGTTGTAGGATACACGAAGCAGCTGGCCTTGGATTATGCACAGGAGGGTATCCGGGTAAATGCGCTGGCGCCAGGCGCAATCAAGACTCCGATGAATGCGGCTGATTTTGCAGGGGATGGCGCAATGGCTGAATGGGTGGCGAAGGAAACGCCGATGAAACGCTGGGCTGAACCGCAAGAAGTAGCAAATGCCGCATTATTTTTGGCTAGTGAAGGAGCAAGTTATCTACAGGGGATTGTTTTACCTGTGGATGGCGGATGGACACTTAAGTAAGTTGCTTTTTTTCGTTGGTAGCTTATCAAAAAAAGCTATAACAGATGCCGTTGACAGTCTATCAAGTTTGCCGTAAAGTATTCTTCAAGAGAAATAATCCTTCCATTGAAGAGAAGAGTAGTCTTGGAAAACGTTGTAGAGAGGTTCTGACTGGTGAAAAGAACCACGGAAACAAGATGAAGATGGTCTCTGAGGAAAAGTCGCCGATAGATAGGCGTCTTCGGTTTAGTCAATCGGTATTTTGACTGCCAATGACTATTTGTTGTTGGCGAAAGGAGAGCTTGGCTCTCGAAAAAAAGGTGGTACCACGTGCAATCGTCCTTTTATCAGTCGTAACTGGTAAAAGGACTTTTTTATTTAAGAAAATAGGAGGAATCAACATGGCAGAAGTAGAAAGTTTTACCCTGGATCACACGAAGGTAAAGGCACCCTATGTTCGATTAATTGCAGAGGAATCTGGGGCAAAGGGCGATGTGATCGCCAATTATGACCTGCGATTTTTGCAGCCAAATGAAAAAGAAATACCAACTGGAGCCATTCATACCTTGGAACATCTATTGGCTGATTTATTGCGAGACCGCTTAGACGGCATTATTGATATTTCACCATTTGGTTGCCGTACTGGCTTCCATCTAATTACTTGGGGCGTGCCAAGTTCCACTGAAGTAGCGAAAGCCTTAACGGATGTACTAACAACTATTGCCGATGAAACTAAATGGGGAGATGTCCAAGGTGTGGATATCGAGAGCTGTGGCAATTATCGCGACCATTCACTGTTTGGCGCAAAGGAATACGCGAAGCTGGTGTTAGCTGAGGGTATCAGTGATGATGCGTTTGAACGACATGTGGTGTAAATGAATAAAAATTATTCCCTAAAAGACTTGTCTTAACAAAGAAATTTTCTTTGTCTAAGACAAGTCTTTTTTTGTTCTGTAATTTGAAATTTCCTCATAGCAACATTGACATCCCTTGTTAACCATGGTTATTTTAAACACACAACTCTAATCACATTTGTAAGCGATTGCTTTCTTGTGTCCACTTAAATGGACATAAGAAAATGTTTGCGGTTCCAAAAAAAACTTATAGTAAAAGACAAGGAGGTTGACAATATGCAGCTAAGTAAACGAGAAACACAATTGATTGAGTTGTTTATCAAATATGGAATGACATTAACCGGTCAAGAATTAGCTGAGTTTGCCAATGTTTCGACCAAAACGATTTATCGTACCATCAAAAAAATCAATGAAGCTTCAGAAATTGGTGAAATTATTGTTTCAGAAGTTGGTAAAGGATTTCGTTTAGATTATGAAAAATATTTAAACGAAAGCGTCCAAAAGCGCAATGATAATCAGGCTCAGGGACCCAGAGAACGGCGAAATGCAATTTTATTAACACTGCTGTTTAAATCACCCCGCAAAGTGCTAATTCAAGAAATATTTTTTCCCTACTACGTAAGCGATACGGTCATAAGCAGCGATCTAACTCGTATCACAGAGTTTCTCAGAGAATACCAACTGAAACTAGTTAAGAAAGGGCAACGGATTGCGATTGAAGGAAATGAGAAAAATATCCGCAAAGTGGTCAATGGATTGCTGAGTACCAACACCTTATGGGATGCTGATTTTACAACTCAAAAGCATAAAATCAGCGCTTACGACATCAATTTTATCACCTCGCTGCTAGAATTTATTGAGAGTGAGTTGAAAAGCGGCATTGTTTATCCCTATAACATGAACATTTTTTCTCATATTTATATTCTGATCAAACGGGTGCGAGAAGGTGAGATTCGTGGCGATCAATCCTTTGAACTATTGGATAAAGAAGAAGAGAAACTGATTGAACGTCACCATGAATTGTATCGTTTATCAGAAAAAGTTATTAGTAAAATGAATGACTACTTGAATTTAGTTCTACCTGAAAGTGAGACTTTTTATCTCTTTCAATATTTAATTTCGTCGCGTATTGAAAATGAAGTAGTTAAGGTTACGTATAAATCGCAAACAGCACTGAAAATGACGGATTATTTTTCCAAGCGAATGAGTGAGCTGATGGGGATTCGTATCGACCAGCAGCCTAATCAGCAAGACCTCTACGAACATGTAGAGCCAATGCTGTATCGCTTAAAGAACGAGATTATTGTCAAAAATGATTTGTTGAATGATATTAAGCTGGAATACAGCGAAGTTTTTAACCAGGTGAAGCAGGTTAGCCAAGAAGTTCAAGAGATTTTTCAGGTTAATGAAATATCGGGAGACGAGATTGGCTTTCTAACTCTTTATTTTGTGAAATACAAAGAAATGATCCATGCTAAGAAACGAGTGCTGATCATGTGCAGCAGTGGTGTAGGAACATCTGAGCTTTTAAAGGTAAAGGTCCGCAAAGCCTTTCCTGAATTGGAAATTGTCGATGTATTGTCATTACGACAGTATCAAAAGAAGGCCCATGAATACCAGAACATTGATTTAGTATTAACCACGGTCCATTTAAATGCAGACATACAGGTACCAACTATTTTAGTGAATTCTGTATTTACCAAGCAGGACGAAAAACGAGTGAAGGAAATGTTAGGAGAGATTGACTAATGACAAAAAACATGATGGAAGATTTCAGTATCGCAGATGTAATTACTGAAGATTTAATTACTTTAGAAATGGCAGCGAAGGATAAAAGAGAGGCGATTATCGAGCTGACTGAACTATTAGCTGAAAAAGGAATTGTTACCGATGTGGCAGGATTTTCTGAAGATGTATTCAAACGTGAAACTGAAGGTATGACCGGTATTGGAAATGGAATTGCCATCCCTCATGGTAAGTCAGACAGTGTTCGTCAAACCTCATTGGTGGTAGGCAAAACCAAACAACCGATTGAATGGGAATCTTTGGATGAAGAGCCAGTTCAGGTGATTATCCTATTTGCAGTGAGGAATACCGATGCTAACACGATGCACATAAAATTGTTGCAAAAGGTAGCAATGTTGTTAGCAGATGAAGAATTTATTGAAAATATGATCTCCACAGAAACTAAGGATAAGATGCTGGAGTTGCTGTCCAAAGAACCAGAAGAATAGAAACAAAAGAACAGTCATCTTACTTGTAGCATCAAAGAGGAAATAGGAAAAACTCGAATAGTCAATAGGGAAATCTGATTATTATCTTTGGTTCTGCAAGTCGCTAATAAAAAGGAGGAATTTTTATTATGAAAATTGTTGGAGTAGCTGCTTGTACTTCGGGGATTGCCCATACGTACATTGCTAAGAAGAAATTGGAAACGGCCGCTAAGAGTTTAGGACACCAAATACACATCGAAACGCAAGGAACAATTGGAACGGAGGATGAACTGACTGCTCAGGAAATCAGAGAAGCTGATGTTGTAATTATTGCCGCTGATATCAAGATTGGAGGAAGAGATCGTTTTACCGGTAAAACGATTGTTGACATACCTACCAGCATGGTAATCAAAGCACCAAAAGGTTTGATTAACAAGATTGAAGAGGAAGTAATGAAGGCATAAAAATAAGGGGGACAAAAAAATGATGAAAAAGCTTCAACTAAAGAAACATGCGTTAACGGCAATTTCCTACATGTTGCCTGTCGTTGTCACAGCGGGGTTGTTGATTGCTATCGGGAATTTAACCGGTGGAGCGGTGATTGAAAACTACAAGACTGCTTATTCTGTACCTGATGCACTAGTTTCACTGGGGGTTTTAGGCATGGGTCTGCTGGCTCCGGTTATCTCAGGAGCGATTGCTTACTCCATCGCCGATCGTCCAGGAATTGGACCTGGATTGTTTATGGGATTAATTGCTAATTCCATTGGTGCTGGCTTCTTGGGTGGAATGTTAGGCGGTTACCTAGTTGGTTTCTTCGTACTGTTTTTGGTCAAAAATCTAAAGGTTCCAGTTTGGGCACAAGGTTTGATGCCAATGATGATTGTTCCGCTATTATCTACCTTAATTATCGGATTATTAATGTTCTTTGTCATTGGTGTACCAATTGTTTGGGCAACAGAAGCATTGACTGAATTCTTAGTTGGGTTACAAGGCTCTGGTAAATTTTTGTTTGGTTCTATTGTCGGTGGAATGGCTGCCTTTGACTTTGGGGGTCCAGTAAATAAAGTAGCTTCTTTATTTGCGGACGGTATGTTGCTGGAAGGTATTCAAGAGCCGGAAGCGGTGAAGGTGTTAGCTTCGATGGTACCGCCATTTGGTGTAACGATTTCTTGGGTCTTATCTCGAGTGTTCCGCAAACCAAAATATTCTAAAGAAGAACAAGACAATATAAAAATTGCCTTCCCAATGGGCTTATGTATGATCACTGAAGGGGTTATTCCTATTGCAGCGGTTGATCCAATTCGAGTAATTGTATCCTGTGTCGCTGGGGCAGCCATCGGCGGCGGACTAAGTATGAGCTGGGGTGTTGGCTCACCCGTTCCATCTGGTGGGGTATTCATTATTCCAGCTATGACTGATCCATTAAAATTTACCTTAGCGTTATTAATCGGTTCGGCGGTTACCGGTATCCTGCTGTTTGTCTTAAAGAAAGAGCCAGTCGAAACACGTGTAGTTGATGAAGAAGAGGAAGATGTTGATTTTTCTTCTATTAAATTAAGCTAAAAAAGGGGATCAAAACCTATGTATGTCTCAATGAAGGAAATGCTGCAAAAAGCCAATCGAGAGAAATATGCTGTTTTGGCTATTAATTGCTTCAATCTAGAAACAGCCAAAGCGGTGATTGAAGCCGCCGAAGAGCTGCATGCACCAATCATTATTGACCTGCTACAGGACCATTTGAAGGAGCATCTGGATCAGCGCTATTTGACACAGCCGATCATTCGTATGGCTAATAATGCCAAAGTAGAGGTAGCGATCAATTTGGATCATGGACAGGATGTTGCATTTGTGAAGCAATGTCTTCATGAAGGTTTTTCCAGTGTCATGATGGACGCTTCCATGTATCCATTAGATGAAAATATTCGCATTACCAAAGCGATAGTAGAATTGGCCGAGGTATACAATGCTAGTGTTGAAGCAGAGGTCGGCGATATGGGAGCTGTGGCCGGCGACCATTTTACCAATGATGAAATGTATACCAATCCTGACGAGGCCATTCGTTTTATTAAGGAAACGGGAGTGGATTGCCTTGCACTATCTTATGGCTCCAGCCACGGAAATTATCCGGAAGGCTACGTTCCAGAATTCCGTTTTGACATTGTTGATAAGATCAAATCTGCGACTAATCTGCCGCTGGTTCTTCATGGTGGTTCGGGTGCCGGCACCGAAAATATTTTGAAATCGATCGAACTGGGTATTAATAAAATCAATGTTGGTTCCGACTTTATGAAGGGACAACTGCAGGATGTTAGAGAGCAGCTGGCTAATAACCCAGAAATCGATTATCCAACCTTAGTCCATCATACGATGGCTGCCGGACAAGCAGTAGTTAAACAGTATATAGAACTTTCGGGTTCTAAAAATAAATCACTATAGAGGAGTCTATGCCAAATGTTAATCAATATGAATCAAATGCTGGAAATTGCTAAAGAGGAAAAATTTGCCGTCGGTGCCTTCAACGTTGCGGACAGCAACTTTTTGAGAGTTGTAATCGAAGCCGCTGAAGAAAATGATGCGCCAGCAATCATTGCGGTGCATCCTACTGAGTTGGATTTTACCAAAGATGAGTTTTTCCAGTATGCCGTATCACGAGCAAAAAATAGTTCCGTACCTTTTGTCATCCATATGGATCATGGCGATAGTTTAGCAAGTATTATGCGAGCTATTCACTGTGGTTTCAGCTCGGTTATGATTGACGGTTCGTTGCTGCCATTTGAAGAAAATATTACTATTACAAAAGAAGTTGTAGAGGTTTGTCACAAGATTGGTGTGTCCGTAGAGGGTGAACTAGGAACAATTGGTAATACTGGAACAACTATCGAAGGCGGCGTGTCTGAAGTCATTTACACTAAACCAGAAGATGCGGAAGAATTTATTGAAAAAACCGGGATTGATACTTTGGCTGTAGCAATCGGAACAGCTCATGGAATTTATCCGAAAGATATTAAGCCTAAGTTGAAAATGGATGTTTTAGAAGACATCAAAAATCGTGTAGATATTCCCTTAGTATTGCACGGTGGCTCAGCCAACCCAGATGAAGAGATTGCCAAAGCAGTGCAAATTGGCATACAAAAGGTCAATATCTCTTCTGATTATAAATATGCCTTCTACAAAAAATGTCGTGAAATTCTTTCGACTACGGAATTATGGGATGCAAATGCAATTTATCCAGAATGCATTGATGCAGCGAAAGCAGTCGTTAAACAAAAAATGGAATTGTTTAATTCAATTGGACAAGCCAAGGTGTACCGAGATAAAAATATTCAACCTTGGAGACAAGGCCAAGCATAAAAAACAAAGCCAAGGAGCAGTCCTTGGTTTTTTTGAGGGGATAAAAAATGATGAATGGCAGTATTTAACCTAACAAGTTTAGGTGTTTTGAAGTGACGTTATGAAATCATAGTAGCCTGGCTGACTACCGTAATGCAGTCTATGATGAATCGAGTAAGGAGCAGGTTAAGTGAATTAAAGTTGTATCTATATTAACGGTAGGGACTGGTGGCAATGTAAGAATTGAGCAAAAAGTTTTTAAAGGCAAGAGTCATCTAGAAATGAGTCCTTTTTTTGCTAAAAGATATGCGGAAGATACTTACTGACAAAAATTAATCAACAATTTTTGAGATATTGAATGGATACGTGATAATTAGGAAAGTTGAAGAATATATTGTAAAGTGGGGCATACTTGAAATGAGGGGATGAATGGGGCATTGCAGCTGGTGAAACAAGAGCTAGATTAACACTGCTGTTCTCATGTTTTTCCTGAAAATACAAAAGATGTAGACTTAAAAACATGCTACAATGAGAAATAGTAAAAAATGAAGGAGTGTACGAATGAAAATTTTAAAATCTATCGGTGCTATCCTTAGCGTTTTCATATTTTTTATTGGAGGCATGGTTTTTAGCAGTCTTGTTACAAGTGTTTTGGGAGACTTTAACGTGTTTATTCGCTACACGATTGGCTTGCTTGTACAGATTACTATCTGTATTTTAGGTATTTTTCTAGCAAGCAAAATCCAACGAGAATCGCTAAGTGATTATGGGATTGAGTGGAGAAAAAGTGATATGCCTAAGTTGTTACTAGGTTTAGCAATTGGGATTATCGCTTTTCTGATTGTATGTGCTCCGCTATATTTAACCGGCGCCTATTCATTGAAAACTGGCAGTTACTCCACTAAAGATATTGCTTTGGATTTTCTGATGTTTATCGCGGTTGGCTTTTCAGAAGAATTTTTGTGTCGGGGCTTTCTACTGCACCGTTTCCTGCGATTTGGTCCTTTTAAGGCACTGGCTTTATCAGCTGCGATTTTTTCTTTGTTGCATTTAGCTAATCCAGGAGTTACCGTATTGTCATTGCTTAATATTTTTCTGGCAGGTATTTTTATGGGGGCAACGATGTTTGCGACTAACAGCATCTATACGGCTGTAGGTGTTCATATTACGTGGAACTGGGTACAAGGAGCCATCATGGGAATTCCAGTCAGCGGGACTACCAGTGATGGGTATTTCGTAACAAACATTGTTAGCAATAATACCTTAATAACCGGTGGTGTATTTGGAGCAGAAGGATCACTTTCTTGTACGATTATTTTAACGCTTTTGAGCCTGTTGCTGTTAGGCTATGCTCAAAGAGCCAACAAGCTGAAATATTTTCAACCAGCAATGTAAAGGAAAACATCAAACCGGCTCGCAGATAAGATTTCTGCGGGTTTTTATTATGAAATTCGATAGTAGAAATTAGGGACCTGTTTTCCCTAGATAGTAAAACATTTCTCGGTTAAAAAGTTCAGCTAACGATGCAATTCGCTATTGATTTCCTCTAGCTATAATTGTTTCTCCTATTTTGTAATTTTGCAGAAAGGTAATGATTTTTTTGTTTTTATCACAAGCTTCGCGATTGCCTCGGCAATAAAGTTGAATCTGGATTTTCTCAACAGCTGAAGCAGTTATTGACTGTCTTATAGAAAAAAGCTAAATCCGATGCTTTTTACTAGTTTGCAAGCTTTTCTACAGCAAGGGGGGTAAGAATTACAAAAATGGTAGTCACTTTTCATAGGTTAAATCAATCATTCCCATCTTATTTTATGCTAGAATAGCGTGAATCAATTGTATTGTAAAGGAGCTATTATGACCTATAAACGAATCAAACCGATTGGAGCCTACTGTCCAAACTGTCAACGTCGATTAGACATTCTCTTGAGCAATAACAGACAAAGCAATCTCTGTCTCTGTTTTCGTTGCCAGACAGTTTACGAAATAAATGACTCTACTTTGCAAAAATTAATAGTCAGCAAACAAGTTTCGAAATCTGAAAAACAGCAGCTTATGAACGTGATACAAACTTTACCAGAAAAATATCAGTATAAAGGCCAAGGTAGTCAGTTACGAAAAACGGATGCAGGATTTCAACGGAGCTGGCTCAGCTTAGCAGCTTATGAGCAGCAATTTGGCGAACCGTTAGGCTACAACCATTGTGATTTGCGGAAATCTTCTAATAGCTGCAAATGGTGTGGATCGGATTTGCCTAAGGGACGTCGTTCTTTCTGCAAAGACAGCTGTTCCCGTAATTATTCTAAGACCACGTTCACCAAGCGGCATATGGCTAGCCTCCCCTATAGAATTGCCTGTCGTGACCGCTTTTATTGTCAGATTAGTGGTGAAGATCTTGCACAAAATAATCGCTATAACCAGCGCATTCCAGCTAGTAACGGAAATTTGGCGATTCATCATTTAATATTTGTGTCAGAAAACGGAACGGATTATGAACAGAATTTGTTGACTCTTTCGGCAGAGGTCCACCGAGACTATCATGCTGGCGATACAGTAATCGCCGCAAAGATTCATGAAATTCGAGATCAACGATCAAGAGAATATTCAGCAAAAATGTTTTTTAGCTAGATAGTTAAGCAAAATAAATGCCTCCTCCTAAAGTCCTACAAAAATCTTATACTTGCGCATGACGCATGGAATCACATTTCATCTTACAATTTTCTTAACAGAAAATTAGAGGAGGATAAGAATGAAGAAACTATTGATTGGATTAGGTGTTGTTTTATTAGCAGGGAGCAGTTTCTTTTTGTATCAAAGTACGCAAGCAAAGGCCAATGAAGATACTAAATATGTTGAACTGTACAAGGTAGAAAAACAAACACCTCTACATTTAAAAGGTCAAGTTCAGCCAACAAAAAAACAAACAGTGCTGATTGCGGAAGATAAAGGGAAAGTTCGTACTATTCACGTCAATGAAGGGGATCACGTCTTGAAAGGAACAATTTTGGTGACTTACGAATGGGGCGAACAAATCCGAGCAGCATATGATTCTGTTGTCACTTCTATTAATGAAGATGCTAAAAATGATCCTCAGCAATCTTTGATGGTTTTAAAAAGCGAAGAATCAGCTATCAAGGGAACAGTTACCGAATACGATAAGGAAAAAGTTGCTTTGAATGAGCCAATTGAAATTCAATGTACTAACAATGATCGTATTGTAACTGGACGCGTGACGAATATTGCTGAAATTAACAATGAACCTTCTGATGAAACGACTACTTCAATTGTAACTTATAACTTCTCGGCAGTTCCCGATGAAACGATTCCAGTGGGTTATTCAGTAGAATTGCTGATTCCGAGAAATGAATTGCATTTACCAATAAAAAGTGTTGTTGAAAAAGATGGTAGTTACCGTGTTTATAGTGTGAAAGATGGTAAGGCAGTAGAGAAATCAATTACAGCGGTCAAGGGAAATGGTTATTATATTTTGCAATCAGGGATCAATGTCGACGAAAAAATTGTTAAGGATGCAACCAACATCAAGGATGGGATGGATGTGACTGTTCAATGATTGTCATGAAGGATATCAACAAATTTTACACGGCTGACCAAGAAAAAATCCACGTATTAAAAAACATCTCTTTAACGATTGATGAACACGAATTTGTCGCTGTTATGGGTCCATCTGGCTCAGGTAAGTCCACTTTGATTAACACTATCAGCTTTTTAGATGGTGATTTTGAAGGAAGTTACACTTTTAATGACGAAAATGCCTATCGCTACAAAGATGAACGATTATCAGCCTTACGAAATAAGTCGGTAGGTTTCGTTTTTCAGGCTTTTCAACTAATTGAAAACAATACAGTTATGGAAAATGTCGCCTTGCCTCTATTATACGGTGGGATGAAATCACGACAAACTAAGCCACTGGTAATGGAGGCGTTGAAAAAAGTCGGGATTGCGGATAAATACAATAAATTACCAAAGCAGCTTTCAGGAGGTCAACAGCAGCGAGTAGCGATTGCCCGTGCGATTGTCGGCAATCCGAAATTTATTGTTGCGGACGAACCGACGGGTGCTTTAGACAGCCATACTTCTGAAGAAATTATGCACTTATTCAAACATCTGAATGAAGAGGAAAAAGTAACAATCTTAATGGTAACTCACGATCCAGATGCCGCAGCTTACTGTCAGCGAGTGATTACTGTAAAAGACGGCGAAATTTTGGAAGAGGGTGTGGCCCATGCGGTTTAGCGAAGTATGGAAAACCTCATTGAAAGCCATTGGTAAAAATAAACGTCGCAGCTTTTTAACAATGATCGGTTTGGTCATCGGCGTCTCAGCTGTAATTACTGTCTTTTCAATTGGGCGAGCTTTTGAAAATTATGCTTCTGAATTTATTGGATTGGATCAATTTGACGGCAGTGTGGGGCTAACCTTTAGTCCAACTGATGAAGCTTTTGCCGCAAATCATCTAGACGGATTCACAGAGGAAGATATCACTCGTATTGAAGCGTTACCCGGTGTAGAGAATGCAACATATTACACGGGGCAGCGAAATGGAGTGAAATATGGTGAACAGACAATTGATGATGCAGTGAATGACAAACGCTGGAGCTGTTTCAAGTTGTTGAAGGATCAAGGAACAGCGGTTCTCTATGGGCGAGCGATTCAAGCTAGCGACGACATTAATGAAAATTCCGTAGTAGTAATTGATGAAGTAGCTGCTGAAGCGATTAATCAAGAAGAGCCAGCTGCCTTAATTGGTCAGTCTGTTCAAATTGGTGGACATCTATTTGAAGTAGTAGGAATCATGCCGGAACGAGAGAGCAATGGTATTATCTCAACTGAAGAAGACAACGTGGTGGCAGAAATACCAGAAAATGTGTATCAAAAATACTTTGATATAGAAGATCGATCGATGGTACAGGTTAAAATGACCCCTGCTGCTAATGTAGAAACGGTGACCAAAGAGACAGAAACAATGTTGAAAAAGTACGGATCACAAAAGGATTTAGGCAGCTATACTAGTCAGGATTTAGCCGGACAGGTAGACACATTGCGTACGTTGCTAACGAGTATCACTTTACTAATTTCAGTGGTCGGCGGGATATCGCTCTTCATTTCCGGTATCGGAGTGATGAACATGATTTATATCTCCGTTTCAGAACGGACCAAAGAAATTGGCGTTCGACGAGCGATGGGGAGCACAAAAGGCAATATTATGATGCAATTTTTATTAGAAGGGATTTCTTTAACTTTAATTGGCGGAACGATTGGGTATCTATTAGGAATGGTATTTTCTTACTTAATCAGCTTGTTCACGCCGTTAAGTGTTCAGCCAGATTTATTTACTGTTTTATTGGCCTTTGGTTTGTCAGTGATAATTGGGATTATTTTCAGTTGGCTTCCAGCGAAAAGCGCTGCCAGCAAAGATATTGTTTCCTTGTTGCGTTAAATGTAAGAAACCGATAAGCTGTACTAAAAATAAAAAAGGAAGGTGAAGTGGATGTTTTGTCGAGCCCCCAACTAACCAGCAGCTCGTGATCCTCCAGCAATAATTTCAAAAAAATAAAAAATTGGAGGAAAAACAAATGAAAGAACAGGATGTAGACGAAAAATTAGCCAGCTCGTTAACTGCTGAAACAACTGATCTCTTGCCTTATCTAGGCTATTTATTGCAGGATTTATGGGAGTTGGGCAGTGTTCCGGGCATCATGCAAGCCTTAATCGAAGAGAATATTAGAACCACACCTCAAACAAAAGTTATTGACCTCGGCTGTGGCAAAGGTGCAGTAGCGATTACTTTAGCTGAGGCCTTGAATCTTCAGGTAAAGGGGATTGACTTGTTGCCGGAGTTTGTTAAGGATGCGAAAGAGAAAGCAGCAGAGTATCAAGTAGCTGACCGCTGTGAATTCACTGTGGGCGATTTAAATGAAGTAGTGAAGAATGAGCGAGACTACGACATAGCTGTCTTTGGTGCTGTTGGTGATGTACTCGGTGAACCATTAGTCATGCTTCAACAATTAAAAAGAGTGATTAAGGATCAAGGCTTTCTTTTGATTGACGACGGATATTCAGTTGGAAATGCTGAAAATATTCGTTACCAAAACTACGAATACCTGACTTTAGTCCAATGGAAAGAGACATTCCGACAGGCAGGATTCAAGGTGGTAGCCATGCAGGTTGTTGATACAGATAATGAAAAAGAAATGAATGATCGCAACAATCAGTCCATTCGAAAACGTGCCGAAGAACTGAGCTGGAAATTACCTGAGAAGCGAAAACTTTTCATGTCCTATGTCCAAAGTCAGGAGAATGAAACAGAAGATATTGCAACAGATGTCGTAGGAGCTACATGGCTGCTGCAGGCAGAGTAGAAAAATGGGATACGGCCTATTATAGCCGTATCCTATTTATTTGGAGTAAGAAAATGAGCGAGGTAGCCGTTGAGAAATCAGGTGGCCTAAGTATCCGGCTGCCACAGCCTTAATTAATCCTGGAATCAAGAAAGGAATCATTCCTACAGAGAAAGCACTAGGCCAAGACATGCTGGCACCAAATTTTAGCCATAAGGCCCCGAAAAATAAGGTGACGAAAGCTCCTAAAATATTCGCTAAAATTGACCAGAAATAATTGGAAGAAGTCTTTTCAATCATCCATCCAGTGATCAATCCATTAAAAATGAATCCAACTAAAAAGCCGCCAGTAGGACCAAAAACTACCCCAATTCCAGCGCTGCCCCCAGCAAAAACCGGCAGCCCAATGAAACCCATCAACAAATAAATTAGAATAGCTAAGGTTCCTGTTTTCTTCCCCAATATTGTGACTACAAAACCGACTGCAAAAGTTTGCAAGGTTAAGGGGATCGGACCAAACGGAATGGTAAATTGTGATAATACTCCAATGGCAGCAGCGAACATTCCAGCTAAAACCATTTCACGACTAGATAATTTCATTATATACCTTCTTTCGTTAACTTGTAATCTTATTATGGTTAACGAAAGTATACCGAGGGTTCGGCAAAATGTAAAGGAAAAATTTGGTACAATTGAAAAAAAGAATTGTCGTGGAAAATCAACCGGTTAAAATCAGTAAGTATTTAAACACAATTGGTGTAATGTATGTTCAAAACTGAAGGAACAATTATCAGAAAATTGTGCTTGAAAATATTTTAAATAAACTCACTGGTAAAAGCTGAGAACATGCAATGAGGGATAATCTCTTTCAAAACTTTGCGATGTTGGAGAAAGTTAAAATGATGAGTACAATGGTATATGGATTAATTCATAACGAGGCTTTAGCAGAACAGATAGAGTTAGTCAGTATTTATCTAGGGGTACCGTAGACCGCTACACAGCAAATCACAATGAAGAAATAGCATTAACAGAAAAGAGTTGATTTTTTTAGAAAATAAAAAAGCTCAAAACCCACAAAGAGTTTTGAGCAAACTGTAAAAATCTTACAGTAATTTGTTGTAGTATTCAACGACTAGAGCTTCGTCGATATCTGGGTTCAATTCGTCACGTTCTGGTAAACGAGTTAATGAACCTTCTAATTTTTCATCATCAAAGCTTACGAAAGATGGACGGCCTAAAGCTGATTCAACAGCAGCCTTAACAGTAACCATGTTGCGAGATTTTTCACGGATAGAGATTACTTGACCAACTTCTACTTCGTATGAAGGGATGTCAACACGTTTGCCATCAACCATTACGTGGCCGTGGTTAACTAATTGACGAGCTTGGCGACGAGTTGAAGCCAAACCTAAACGATAAACAACATTGTCCAAACGACGTTCTAGTAAGATCATGAAGTTAACACCGTGTTTACCTTCTTTGATTTTGCTAGCGCGTACGAACATGTTACGGAATTGACGTTCATTTAACCCATAAGTGAAACGTAGTTTTTGTTTTTCAGCCATTTGCAAGCCGTATTCAGATTTTTTTCCACGGCTGTTTGGTCCATGTTGACCTGGTGCATATGGGCGACGTGCTAATTCTTTGCCTGTTCCTGATAGAGAAATACCAAGACGACGAGATTGTTTCCATGATGGTCCTGTATAACGAGACATTTAAAAATTCCTCCAATAAATTATATTTGGAGTAAAATAATCCGTTGAAAAATTCACATCCGTGTAGTTCGTTCTTCAATCTTCACCTTTGCAGCCGCGGTTACGCAATTGAACCTATTTAAGGCAACGAACTGGTGACGGGCTATTATTTTTCTGCTGCATTATTTTACACAAAATTCAGTATAACTGATTTTAATAAGGTAAGTCAAGTCAGAATTAAGGCGTTATCCCTAAGTATCTTTTTAAAATTCCGTAACAATTTTAGGTTTTCATTGCTTTTTCACCAAATTACTTTGCATATTTCACAAACTTTCACTAGAATAGGCATACATGCGTAGTTACTAATAGAAGGCAAATACATAATATGGAGAAGTGGAATGGAAAGAAAACTAATTGCACTAGACATTGATGGTACATTGTTAAACAGTCAAAGAAAACCGTTGGAAAGCACGATGAGGGCGTTAAAAACTCTTCGTAAAGCAGGACACTTGGTTATTATAGCAACTGGGCGTTCACGTTTATTGGCTGGAGAGGTAATTCATCAGCTGGGCTGTACCAACTACATCGTATGCAATGGATCAGCTGCATTTTTAGATCATGAGCAGATTTACAGGCACCTTTTGGATCGTGAAGCATTAGTTCGATTAATCGAATTTGCTAAAGAACGCAAGAAAGATATTTCTTTGTTTAGTTTAGATTCAATTGGTCGAGTGACAGATTTTGATGTCCCATTAGTTGCAGACGCTATGAGTTCTTTCGGTGGTATGATGCCTAATTTCTCACCAAATTTTTTGAGTCGCCATGAAGTTTATCAAGGCTGTGCCTTTTTTGACACTACAATGGATGAGGAATTTTCAACAGCTTTTCCAGAATTTCGCTTTGTTCGTTGGCACTCAAACAGTGTAGATATCGTTCCACGTTACGGGTCTAAAGCACAAACTATTTCAGCCTTAGCTCAAAAAGTAGGTATTAAAGCTGAAAATGTAATCACTTTTGGTGACGGGAATAACGATGTTGAAATGTTGCGTTTAGCAGGTACCGGTGTTGCAATGGGGAATGCAGCTGCTCACGTACAGAAAGCAGCGAATCTTGTAACAGATACAAATGATCATGATGGTATTTACAACGCTTTACGAAAATTAGAATTGGTACACTAAAAAAAATAGGTTAGACCGGCTGATGGCCGGTTTTTTTTTGCATTTTATTTAAATAAGTGTTATTTAAAACGTTCTTTGTCTATAAAAGCTTGTAAAAAAAACTCATAGCTGATAGCATATTAAGTGTGTTTATAAAAGGTTTTTCTAATAATATCTTTATTCTTTTTAATCTATCTGAGTTTAATTTTATTGTTATTATATACAATAGATTAAAAATGTGTTTTTGGTTTTGGGCAGCAAAAACGATTTCTTAATTTTGATTAGAATAATGAGAAAAAGATTACAAACGATAGTTGCTATGGAACGATAAAAGCCTCTTTTGCTACTTAGAAGATGGCTAAACAGTTGCAGTGCTACCATTTTTAACTAAAGCAGCTATTTTTGTTATACGGATAAAGAGCAAGTTAAACGAGTGCAATCAAGAAAGGGTGAGAAAAATGCGTAAAATAAACCAAAAACCAGGTCAAGTGAATTTTATCCGAGCGCTAATGGATTATTTCCAGGGATATGCTGATTTTAAAGGGCATTCTACCAGAGCAGGGTATTGGTGGGTGAAGCTAGTAATCGGATTTTTCCATCTGATTTTTTTCGCGATTCTATTTCAAGCTGATATTCCAGTCATGTGGGATGCAGCAATGCTTTTTAGATACGGCTATCTCGATCAAAGGACACTTAACAAAGAAATCCTAACCTCGCTTTTACGTGTACTGCCGATTATTGTATTTTACTGTTTAATCTGGCTGGGGTTATTCCTGCCCTCGATGGCATTGTTGTGCCGCAGGATGCGAGATGTGGGACTGAGGGGACGAGGATTTGCTGCCTATTATATAACGATTGTTTTGTTATTGGTTTTGCAATACGCACTGCATCTTCAAAAAACAATCATTGGAATGTCCTCACAAGGAGAACTGATTATCGGTCTTTGTATGCTACTTAACGGCTGTTTAACTTTAATTTTGATTGTCTTTACATTACTACCAACCAATCAGTTAGCAACTGCTAGCAACAACTCAGCAGCACGCTTTTTCTTTAGGGAAAAGCGTGCTAAACCGGATAATATCAGTTTGGAGAAAATAGCAAAAAAAAAATCAGTAAAGCAGGTGGAACCAATAAAACCAGAAGAGTCATTGAAAAAAATGGAGTTAGAAAAAAAAGTAAAACCGAAAACTCAATTTCATTCTGCCCAAAAGAAAAAAACGGCGGAAGGTTCGGGTATTCGAACTAAAAAGAAATCGGGAGTACTAGTTGAAATATCAAGGAGATTGGAAATGGGGCGCTATTTAAATGCAGCATTTTATGCTATTTTCTTTTGTTTGAGTGCTATTTTTTTAGGAATTGGTTTTGGAGGAATGGATGATATCAGTGCGGATATCTGTTTTTTCGTAGCCTTGATAACCTATGCGAGTGCTTTACTGCTGTTTCTGCTGCAATTAGTGTTAAATATTGTAGGTAGTTTCCGGTCTTTTCAAATTTCGACAGAGCAGATTGTTTTATTTTGCGCTTGTCTAGGCTTAGTATCCATGTATATTGGTAACGCGACATTTTCATTGATCATTACTCTAGTCGTTTTATTTTTGGATAAGAAAACGTATCAAATGCTTTTGAAAAGTAACATTACTAGAAATTTCGAATACACTTTATCATTTTTCAAATTGATCTGGATAACATTCTACGGAGCAATGTATGCAGTAGGTGAGTTCCACACAGCTATTTACGGATTTGGTGCAAAATGTATGAGTCAACTTTATACTTCACCGTTTTTTGCAGACCTTGCAAGCAATTTATTTCCAACGTTATGCACTTTTGTTCTATGGCCTGTATTACTCTTAGTTCTGCATTTTGTAGTATCCGTTACGGTACAATCCAATAAAAAGCACACAACCAACCGGAAAATCGATGAACGAATTACTTTAACAGAAACAAATGTAGAATAAGTGAAGGAGCTAGAATTCTATTATAGGGTTCTAGTTCTTCTTTTTTAAGACTGAACTATCTTTCGAAAATTAGAAATAAAATATCGGTTCTGTATGTCAAGATAGATTCGCAATTCTGCAAAAAAACTACTATAATAGTACAAGATGTTAACTAGAGAAGGGGAAAAAGTGTGCGGTTATTATTTGTAGGGGATGTTGTTGGCTCGTTAGGTCGAAAGATGATCAGTGATTATTTGCCGCGGTTAAAAAAGAAATATCATCCGCAATTGACCATTGTTAACGGTGAAAATGCAGCTGCTGGTCGCGGGATTACTGAGAAGATTTATAAAGGCTTTTTGCAAGATGGTGTAGACATTGTCACGATGGGCAATCATACCTGGGACAATAAAGCAATCTTTGATTTTATTCAAGATGCAAAAAAAATGGTGCGGCCAGCGAATTTTCCAGAAGGAACTGCAGGACAAGGAATGGTCTTCGTCAAAATAAATAATGAAGAAATTGCGATCATTAATTTGCAGGCTCGTTCATTTATGGTAGATTTGGATGATCCATTCCGCAAGGCTGACCAGCTGATTGCTGAGGCTCGATTACGTACACCGTTTATTTTTGTTGATTTTCATGGGGAAACAACCAGTGAAAAACAAGCCATGGGGTGGTATTTAGATGGTCGGGTATCAGCGGTTGTGGGGACTCACACTCATGTTCAAACCAATGACTCGCGCATTTTGCCTAAGGGGACTGCTTATTTGACTGATGTAGGTATGACCGGCCCCTACGATGGTATCTTAGGAATGAGAAAAGAGCCTGTGATGGAGAAATTCTTAACAGCTTTGCCGCAGCGTTTTGAAGTAATAGAAAGTGGACGTTCACTGCTGTCTGCTTGTGTAATCGATCTGGACAAACAAGGATTGGCCCAAAAGATTGAAGCAGTTCAGATTAGTGAGGATCGTCCGTTTCGTGAATAAGGAGTGATTCACCATTTTAGAAAACGAAACTGAAATTAAAAAAGAATTAAACAATGTAACAGAGCTCTTAGCTGAAAACGACGTGATTCAACGCTATCAGACGATTAAAGGTCGGATAGACGAGAATACGTCTTTACATACGTTACAAGAAGAAATTCAGCAAGCACAAAAGGATGCTGTGCAGTTTGCTCATTATGGCAAACCACTTGCTGAAAAAGAAGCGTTGAAAAAGGCAGATACCTTAACTAATCAGTTAAATCAGCATCCGTTAGTAACAGCTTATCGTGAACAATTAGGAGAAGCAAATGATCTATTGCATCATCTAACATCAATGATTCAAACCGAAATTAATCAAGCACTAGAGGAGGAACAATGATGCCTCAGAAAACCAAAAACACCCCTATGATGGAGCAATATTTAGCCATCAAGAATCAATATAAAGATGCTTTCTTATTTTATCGCTTAGGCGATTTTTATGAATTGTTTTACGAAGACGCGGTTCAGGTAGCTCAGTTATTAGAGCTGACCTTAACAAGTCGTAATCGCAATGCGGATGATCCAATCCCAATGTGTGGGGTTCCGCATCACTCGGCTCAAGGCTATATCGATACTCTGGTGGAACAAGGCTACAAGGTTGCGATTTGTGAACAGATGGAAGATCCTAAAGAAGCCAAAGGTATGGTGAAACGAGAAGTAGTTCAACTAATTACACCAGGAACTTTGATGGAAGGCAAGGGAATTGATGCTAAGGCCAATAACTTCTTAACAGCTGTTGTTCAATCCGGACAACAATTTGGTTTTGCCTACGCCGATCTTTCAACCGGGGAGTTAAAAACTGCTCTGCTTCAGGATGAAGAGGCAGTGATGAATGAAGCTACAGCTTTGCAAACCAAAGAATTGATTTTAGGAAGTGAAATTCCTTCCGAACTGCAAAAGAATTTAGGTGAACGTTTAGGGTTAGTCTTCTCAATCCAAGAAACAATTGAAGACAATGCGGAGTTTAGTTTTTTAACAACTGACATTGAGCACCCTTTAGAAAGAGAAGCAACAGGTAAACTGTTAACTTATTTAGCAGTCACGCAAAAACGTAGCTTAGGACATATTCAAAAGGCTGAAGAATACCAGCCGGAGCATTTCTTAAAGCTGGATTATTTTTCGAAAACCAACTTGGAGCTGACTCGTTCTATTCGAACCGGAAAAAAACAAGGAACTTTACTATGGTTGCTGGATGAAACTAAAACCGCAATGGGTGGCCGGTTATTAAAGCAATGGATTGATCGTCCACTGATCCAAAAGCGACAAATCCAGGCTCGCCAAAGAATGGTTTCTTCTTTGCTGAACGCCTACTTTGAGCGAATGGATTTGAATGAAACTTTGACGAGAGTCTATGATCTGGAGCGTTTGGCTGGCCGAGTTGCCTTTGGGAATGTCAACGGTCGTGACTTAATCCAACTGAAAACGTCACTGGCTCAGGTTCCGCGCATTCGGGAACTGCTGCAAGGAATCAATCAAGGGGAATGGAACGATCTATTAGTTGACATGGAACCCATGAACGACCTTGTTGAATTAATTGATTTAGCAATTAATGAAGATGCTCCGCTGCAAATAACAGAAGGTAACGTTATTAAAGATGGTTACAATGAACAGCTGGATGAATACCGCGAAGCGATGAGGAACGGGAAGACTTGGCTGGCAGAGTTAGAAGCAAGAGAACGAGCAGCAACCGGCATTAAGACTTTGAAGGTTGGCTATAATCGTGTATTTGGATATTATATAGAAATTACTAAAGCGAACTTGGCGAATTTGGAAGAAGGCAAGTACGAGCGTAAACAAACCTTAACTAATGCGGAACGCTTTGTCACTCCAGAATTAAAAAAATTAGAAACTTTGATTTTGGAGGCAGAAGAAAAATCGGTCGCTCTAGAGTACAACCTATTTCTTTCTGTACGGGATGAAGTGAAGAAAGCTATCACTCGATTGCAGAAGCTGGCAAAAAGCTTAAGTTCCACAGATGTACTGCAGAGTTTTGCCACAGTCAGTGAACGCTATCAATACATCCAACCCGAGATTAAAGCTAATAGTCATGATCTGCAAATCAAAGAAGGTCGACATCCAGTTGTGGAGAAGGTTTTAGGACATCAGGAATATATTCCTAATAGTGTTCACATGAATTCAGATGAAATGATTTTGTTAATTACTGGGCCTAATATGTCAGGAAAAAGCACTTACATGCGTCAATTAGCTTTAATGGTTATTATGACTCAAATGGGATGCTTTGTGCCGGCTGAAAGTGCTGAAATGCCGGTTTTTGATCAAATCTTTACCCGGATAGGTGCTAGTGATGATTTAATTGCGGGACAATCTACTTTTATGGTAGAAATGATGGAAGCCAACCAAGCCCTGCGCCACGCGACACCAAACAGCTTAATTCTCTTTGATGAATTAGGACGAGGAACAGCTACTTATGATGGAATGGCCTTAGCTCAAGCGATTATTGAATACATTCATAAAACCGTAAAAGCTAAAACTCTATTCTCCACTCACTATCATGAGTTAACAGTGTTGGAAGAACAGTTGCCAGAACTTAAAAATGTTCATGTTGGTGCTGTTGAGCAAAATGGCGAAGTGGTCTTTTTGCATAAATTAATGGACGGTCCAGCAGATAAAAGTTATGGGATTCATGTAGCGAAGATTGCGGGTATGCCAACGGATTTACTTTCACGAGCAGCTACTATTCTAACCGCACTAGAATCAGATAGTCCGGCACCTCAGGCTGAAATAGTCAAAGAAGATAATGAGCAATTGTCCTTGTTTAATGAAGTTTCAACAGCCGAGTTAGGAGTAATTGATCGTTTGAAGAAAATCAATTTACTAGAAATGACTCCAATGGATGCACTAAACTTGTTATATGAGTTGCAAAAATATATTTAATTAACGAGGAGAGATACGATGGGGAAAATCCAAGAATTATCCGAGCGTCTAGCCAATCAGATCGCCGCTGGTGAAGTAGTTGAGCGGCCGGCGTCAGTGGTAAAAGAGTTAGTGGAAAATGCCATCGATGCCCATGCAACTCAAATCGATATATTAATTGAAGAAGCTGGTTTGAAAAAAATTCAAGTGGTTGATAATGGTGAAGGGATCGCCCAAGACGATGTTGAGAATGCCTTTAAGCGCCATGCAACCAGTAAGATTCATAATCGGGATGACCTTTTTCGTATTCGTACGTTAGGGTTCCGTGGTGAGGCCTTACCTTCAATCGCGTCTGTCTCAGAATTAACCATTGAAACGGCTACTTCTGAAGAAAGTCAAGGTTCGTACTTGCATCTAAAAGGTGGCAAGATTGAAGAAAATCGTCCAACTGCTTTACGAGTTGGAACAAAAATTACTGTTGAAAATTTGTTCTTTAATACTCCAGCTCGTCTGAAATATGTCAAGAGTTTGCAAACAGAATTAGCGAATGTTGGTGACATTGTAAATCGCATGGCTTTAAGCCATCCGAAAGTTGCCTTTCGCCTTGTTCATGATGGACATAAAATGCTGGCTACCAGTGGTAACGGTGATTTAAAGCAGGCGATTGCAGGTATTTACGGAATTGTAATGGCAAAAAAAATGTTGGAAATTACAGCCCAGGATTTAGACTTTGCTTTAAAGGGTTACATCTCTCTTCCAGAGGTCACGCGTGCCAGTCGAAACTACCTTTCAATTATTATTAATGGACGCTATATTAAAAACTTTGCCTTGAACAAAGCTATTGTGAATGGCTATCAATCAAAATTGATGGTAGGACGTTTTCCCATCGCGATAATCGAAATTGAAATGGACCCTTTGTTAGTGGATGTGAATGTCCATCCTACTAAGCAAGAAGTTCGTTTATCAAAAGAAAAAGAACTGATGGCATTAATCAGTCAAACTATTGCCGACAGCTTACGTCAAGTGAATTTGATTCCTGATGCTAGCGAATCGCCCAGCTTTAAACGCAAAGTAGAAACAGCTAAGACCGAACAATTGGATCTGGCTTTGGAGCAACCGACTGGTAAAAATAGCGGATTGACTTTTAATCCAGAAACTGGTCGTTTCTATATTGATCCGCGAGAAGAAAATGAAACTGCCTCAGTAAATGGAAAAAAAATAATTGAACCAGCCGATAGACCCCCAATTTCAATTATTGAGGAATCCTTAGCAAGTTCTTCAACACCTGAAGCTGAGAGCGAAATGATTCTAGAGGATTCCGTTACTAATGAAGCTTTGGGGGCTCCAGCAGAGTTAGTGGCTGACGATGAAGCAGAAGAGTTACACGAAACAATGGAGCATCCAGAATTTGATTTAAGTACCCTGACTGGCGAACGTGAAGTTGAGAAAGCAATAAATAAATTGACGCATGAAAAGCCCAAGGAACGATTTCCAATGCTGGAATATTTCGGCCAAATGCATGGGACCTATTTGTTTGCTCAAAGCAAAGATGGATTGTACATTGTTGACCAGCATGCGGCTCAGGAGCGAATTAAGTATGAATATTTCAGGGAGAAAATCGGAGATGTTTCCAATGATTTACAAGAGATGCTTGTACCTTTTGTTTTAGATTATCCTAGCAACGATGGTATCAAGCTGAAGGAACAAAAGACTTTGCTTGAAGAGGTTGGTATTTATTTAGAAGAATTTGGACCAAACAGCTTTATCGTACGAGCTCACCCAACCTGGTATCCAGCAGGACAAGAAGAGAGCATTATCCGTGAAATGATCGATATGCTTTTAGTTACTGGTTCGGTTAGCGTGAAGAAGTTTCGTGAAGCAACGGCTATTATGATGAGCTGCAAGCGATCTATTAAAGCGAATCATCATTTGAATGAAGCGCAGGCTCGAGTGCTACTGACTGATTTAGCTAAATGCGAAAATCCTTTTAATTGTCCTCATGGTCGACCTGTATTGATTCACTTCAGTAACAGTGATATGGAGCATTTATTTAAACGAATTCAAGATCCGCATTAATAGGAGGAACTGACATGGCAGTTATATTGGCTTCGCAATCACCTCGACGAAAAGAATTGCTGGCTTGGTTGATCCCGGAGTTTACTGTACAGCCCGCTAATGTTGATGAGGAAATCAAATCAGGGCATACACCTAAGGAATATGTGCAGGAAATGGCTCGACAAAAAGCAGCAGCCATTGCTGGATGCAATCCCCAAGATTTGATCATTGCTTCTGATACTATTGTTGTATTAGAGGACAAAATTTTGGGTAAGCCTAAGAATCGTCAGGAAGCATATGAAATGCTGGAATCTATGAATGGTAGTAGTCACAAGGTTTATACGGCTGTGGTTTTAAGGCAAGGTAATCACGTGGAGGAAGCCTTGACCTCTGCGACAGTTACATTCTATTCTTTAAGCGTTGAAGAAATCGAGAACTATTTGAATACTGGTGATTATAAGGATAAAGCTGGGGCTTATGGTATTCAACACCAAGCAGGGGTATTTGTTGAAAAAATTGAAGGTGACTACTACAGCATTGTTGGTTTCCCAGTGGGAAAAGTAAACCAAATGTTAAAAAGCTTCTCTTTTTAAGCAAAGAGTTCGTCTTTTTCAGCTATTGCTCTTATTATGTATGTAGAGGAGCGTGATGAAAGATGGAACAAGAAGATATCAAGAAAAAACTTTCGCAGGTAGAATATGCTGTTACACAGGAAAATGCTACTGAACGACCTTTCACTGGAAAGTATGACAATTTCTATAAAAAAGGAATTTACGTCGATATTGTTAGTGGTGAACCACTTTTTTCATCAAGCGATAAATACGATGCGGGCTGCGGCTGGCCAGCTTTTTCTAAACCATTAGAAAAACGCGGCGTTAAAGAAAATGCTGACTTTTCCCACGGAATGCATAGGGTAGAAGTTCGTAGTAAAGAAGCTGATTCACATTTGGGCCACGTTTTTACTGATGGTCCTGAAGATAAAGGCGGCTTGCGCTACTGTATTAATTCCGCCGCTTTGCGATTTATTCCTTTTGAGGAAATGGATACACAGGGTTATGGCGAATATAAAAATGATGTAGAATAAAAGACTGGGTTAAGTGTACCCGGTCTTTTTTGTCTCGCTCATTTGTGCTAAAATAATGAGAACATATGTGCAGAAAGGAAAAAACATGTACGAATATATTACGGGAAAACTTACATACATCAGTCCAGCCTATGTGGTCTTAGATGTGCAAGGAATTGGCTATCAAATCGCAGTTGGCAATCCATATCGTTACAGCAGCAAATTGGAGCAAATAATTACTATTTATGTTCAGCAAATCATTCGAGAGGATTCCCATGCCTTTTATGGGTTTGAAACCCTGGCAGAAAAACAATTATTTTTACGATTGTTGTCGGTTTCAGGTATCGGACCTAAAAGCGGTTTAGCCATTATGGCTAATGAAGACCATCAAGGCTTGATTCAGGCTATTGAAGCAGGAGATGTTACTTATTTAACGAAATTTCCAGGAGTGGGCAAGAAGACCGCTCAGCAAATGGTGCTGGATTTGAAAGGTAAATTGGCAGAGCTGGTTGAAAATCCTATGTCCTTATTCAATCAAGGTGATAATGAGAATGCACTAGAAGAGGCAATCGAAGCATTACAAGCATTAGGTTACAGTCCTAAAGAGACCAAGCGGGTGGAAAAGGCTTTAGCAAAAGAAACATATCAAAGTACCGACGAATACTTACGCGCGGCTTTAAAACTCATGATGAAAAAATAATTTCGAGATTGACAAGAAATCTTTTACAAGGAGGACGGTATTTTGGAAGAAGAGCGTATTTTATCGCCAGAAACAGACGAAGTAGAAAAAAGTATTGAAAAATCGCTGCGTCCACAGTTCCTCTCGCAATATATTGGTCAAGATAAAGTAAAAATGGAACTAAAAATCTATATTGAGGCGGCGAAAAATCGTGAAGAAGCATTAGACCATGTGTTGCTTTATGGTCCTCCCGGATTAGGGAAAACTACCATGGCTATGGTTATCGCTAATGAAATGAATGTAAAGATCCGGACAACTAGCGGTCCGGCGATAGAACGACCAGGAGATTTAGTAGCGATTCTTAACGAATTGGAACCAGGTGATGTTCTATTTATTGATGAAATTCATCGCTTACCAAGGGTGGCTGAAGAAACCTTATATTCAGCGATGGAGGATTATTATGTTGATATTATGGTGGGACAAGGAGCCACTGCCCACCCAGTTCATTTTCCTCTACCGCCATTTACTTTGGTCGGAGCGACAACACGAGCAGGGATGCTTTCGGCTCCATTACGGGATCGATTTGGTATCATTTCACATATGGAATATTATGAGCAAGATGATTTGCGGGAAATTGTACTGCGTTCAGCCGATATTTTCGCGACAGAAATCGTTGAAGAAGGAGCGATCGAGATTGCCCGCCGTTCACGAGGAACCCCGCGAATTGCCAATCGTTTGTTAAAACGAATCCGTGATTTTGCTCAAGTTCAGTCTAACGGTACAATTGATCGTTCGATTGCAGATCAGGCCTTGCGTCTACTTCAAGTAGATCAGGCAGGCTTGGACCATGTAGATCAGAAATTATTGCGAACCATGATTGAATTATATGGTGGTGGCCCAGTAGGATTGAGCACCTTGGCGGTGAACATTGGTGAAGAACGTGAAACAGTAGAGGATATGTATGAACCGTATTTAATTCAAAAAGGTTTCATGAAGCGTACGCCGCGTGGGCGCGTGGTTACACCGATGGCTTATGAACATTTTAATTATCCAGTCGATCCGATAGAACAGAGGTAAAGATATGGCGGTAAACAATCGAGCCAAAGAACAGTTAGTCAATGCTTTAGTTCAGCTATGTTTAACGCGTCCTTTTGAAAAGCTCACTGTGCAAGAGATTAGTCAGGCGGCTAATGTGAACCGTCAAAACTTCTATTATCATTTCAAAGATAAACGAGCACTGCTGCGCTATGCTTACTATCAATGTGGACTCAATTATTTAATGTCTTCAGGGGTAACTATTGAAAATTGGGAAGAAGCAGTACTAAAGATGTTGAAGGAAATGCAGCAATTTCATCAATTCTATTTAAATACAGTGCAAGCTGATCCGGAGATTCTGTCAAAAGAATTTATCGGATTAGCCAAAAGTTTATTTATTCGACTGTTTGAAGATGTAGATCAAGATGGTGTGCTGTCTAATACAGACAAAGATTTTTATGCGCGATTTTTGGCGTATGGTTGTGGCGGGATTTTAACTGATTGGTTGTTGACTAACGCAAAAGAACAGCCGATCGCCATTGCGGCTCAACTGTTCCGATTTGCTAAAGATATTGAGTTTTTTGCGTATCGTTTGTATGAACAGGATCAATCCTGAGGTAGGTCATTAACAATATATTTTAAAGTTTTACCTTGGATATTGGCAATGGCATTTTTTACTACGATTTCAGCCATTTGATCCCGCGCCTCCACACTAGCATTACCGATATGAGGAGTTAATAATACGTTATCAAATTGTTTTAAAGCCTCTGTTACTTCGGGTTCAAACTCATAAACGTCCAGTGCGGCACCAGCAATTTTATTTTCAGTTAAGGCTTGAACCAGTTCTTCTTCGTCAATTAAAGGGCCGCGAGCAGCATTAATGACAAAGGCCGAGTTTTTCATTTTTTCAAAGGTCTGATAATTTAATAAGTGATGTGTTTCATCTGTTAAAGGTGCGTGCAAAGTGAGAACATCTGCTTGTTGGATGACCTCTTCTTGGGTGCGAAATTGTGCATTAAGAGCTTGTTCTTGTTCAGCGGGTAATTGATGCCGTTGGCTGTAAATAATTTTCATGCCAAAAGCGTTCATTTTCTCTGCAAGTGACTGACCAATTTTTCCCATGCCTATGATGCCTAAAGTTTTGTCTTTTAACTCATGTCCCAAGAAGAAAAGGGGAGCCCAGCCATCAAATCCGATGCCATGCATTAAGCGATCACCTTCAGCAATTCTCCGGGACAAGGAAATAATCAGTCCAGCGGTGAGTTCAGCAGTGGCATTAGTCGAAACAACCGGAGTATTGGTTACATAGATTCCCTTTTCCTTAGCATAAGCGGTATCGATATTATTAAAACCAGCGCCAAAATTGGCAATTAAACGCAAATGTGGTGCTTGATCGATGATGTCTCGGTCTACAGTTGTTGATAACGGACAAATCAATACTTGGCAATCTTGAACTTTTTCTAAGAGTTCTTTTTTTGGAATCACGCCTTCATTTTCAAAAATTTCGTAATCTAAGTCTGCTTCATCCAGTAACTTAGTGCCCCTTGTTGGAATTTTGGCAGAAAGAAAAATACGACTCATAGTATCAACCTCATTTCTATGTATAGAATATAGCACGAAATTATTTTTTTAGCTTGAAGGAGGCAATTTAATGAAATCAATTCTTTTTGTATGTATGGGTAATATTTGTCGCTCACCAATGGCGGAAGCTATGTTTCGGAATCAATTTGAACAACGGAGCGAATCGGCAGAATTTACTGTAGATTCAGCAGCAACTAGTCGTTGGGAAGTTGGTAATTCTCCTCATCACGGTACGCAAAAAATCTTAAAAGCGCACGGTATCAGCTCGAAAGGTATAAGGGCACGTCAAATAACAACGGATGATTTCTACCGCGCGGATTATATCATTGGAATGGATCGTGAAAATGTGGAGGATTTAATGCTCTTAGCACCGGAAGGGACACATAGGAAAATTCATTTGTATTTAGACTTAGTCCCTGAAAAAAAAGGCCAAGGAATTCCTGATCCTTGGTATACTGGTGATTTTGACGAAACCTATAGTTTAATTGAAGAAGGTTTGCCATACTGGTTAACTTTTTTTGGAGAGTAGTTTTTATTGTAATTTTGCTCAATTTTAAGTAAAATCAGAGTACAGCCAAGGAGGAAACTGACATGAAGAAGATACCTGAAAAAGCTAAAAAAAATTTAATTAAGGCCTTTTCTAGTTCATCCTTCCGTTTTTTGTCTGATTTTCTAAATGATTCTGCTGATAAACGTGCACAAGAGCAGGCGAATCAAACGATAATGAGTCAACTCAAAACAGCTGCCTTACACAATAGTTTAGTTGTTTTGCAAGTACAGAATGAAAAAGATTCGGAAAAATATGAAACCGTCTCAGGTTGGCTGCCTAAAGCGATTGGCAATGATTCTTTAGTTGTTCGTACGCAAGATAATCAATTGCAAATGCTGACGGTAGATCGTATAAAGAAGGTGACTACGTTGGCACCTAACGGCGATCAGGAGCGAGTATCACGTTAATTGTTTGTATTAGGTAAATAGTGTGCTATACTATAAGAGTAAAAAATACTAAAAGAATAATACTGTCACAAAGGGGAGCCTTCGGGCTGAGAATGAGGACACTCTAAACCCTAGTACCTGTATCGGTCATGCGAGCGTAGGAATTGTGATGAAGTAAATATATTTACTTCTCCTTTGTGAACTGTATGTTCAAAAGGAGGAGTTTTTTTATGCACAACAAAACGAGAATTATGGTGGAAGGAACAATTGTAGCTGCATTAGCTTTTATGCTTTCGCTGATTCCCACTAACATCGGCAGCAGTTTCACAATCTCATTAGGAATGATCCCATTAACAATTTTTGCTCTGAGACGGGGATTAAGACCCGCTCTGTTATCAGCATTCATTTGGGGAATCCTACATTTTCCAGCAGGAGATGTTTACTATTTAAGTCTCTCACAAGTATTAATTGAATACCCGATAGCATTTACCTTTGCTGGTTTTGCCGGGATTTATGCAACCAAAGTTCAACAAGCTTTACTGAACAATAACTCTCGAGAAGTAACAAAAAATATTATTTTAGGCAGTTTGGCCGGGACTGGGGCTCGATTCTTTTGGCACTTTATTGCCGGCGTAGTCTTTTGGGGTAGCTATGCATTATGGGGAATGAACCCGTGGATGTTTTCTCTTATCATGAATGGTGCCAGTGGGATAGCCACCGGAATTTTTACAGCGACAATTACAATAATTGCTGTAAAAAAGGTACCACAGCTATTTTTACCTCGTGATGCCGCTAAATTGGAAATAAAAAGTAGATAAACGAAAAAACCACTTTTGTCAGTTATGATAAAAGTGGTTTTTTAGCGAAAGGCAAAGGCTAAATCATCTTTCTCCAACGACAAGCTCCATTTTTGGCGACCAAGGTCATAAGTTAATGTCCCCATTTTTTGATCTTGTTTATAAGTAGGTTGGTGTTTGCGCCAACCTTTTTCGTCAGATAAATAAATTGGTACGCGATAAAGTTTATTTTCAAGCTTAGCTTGTGAAAAACAGAAAACAGCTCCTTCTTGAAAGATCGGATACAAATCTTTCAAGATTTCTCCATCTAAGTGAGCAACAGAGGCGCCTTTGCGGAAGAAAGAACGTTTGTCATTGACTTTTTCTAGTGCGATACGAGTAATTTTATTGGCTAGAATTCGGTAAAATTCATCTAAGTAACGGTAATATACTCGCAAAGTTTCGCTGCCCAAATTGAAGTAAACAAAATTATTTTGCAATTTATAAAAGAATGGTGAGTGCAAATGGGTCCGCATATGACCAAAATATAATAATTCAGAGATTTCTAAAGGTGTTAATTCTTTTAATAAAGCTGGATTTGTAAAGTCAATCCATTTATTTGCAGTGGATTGAATAAAGTGTTTATTAGTAAAAAAATGGTGAACGGCCTGTGTTCCACTGATAATTTTTAAGCCACTGTGTGTATCAAATTCACCAATTTCAACTGCTGGATCCAGTAACAGCAAGTGATCTGGTTGATGAACAATGCCCTCCACAAAATCTGATGGAGAAAGTCCTTTTGAAAAAACGGCATTACTGGTTGTATCAATGTATACAAAAAGCATATCTGGCAAACTGTTCACCCTCTCAAATCGTCATCATCATCATTTTAACCTATCAATTAAAAAAAAGCTCGTTTCTTTTATTTTAAAATTACATTACAACTGAAAACGCTTTTGCAATAATTTTCACAAGAAACTTTCAGTATAATAAGATTTCTGAATCGGAAAAATATGAGTGGATTATTTTCCTTAAAATATCTTAAAACTAGTACTTTGAACGGAATGATTTACGCCTTCATTATGGTATGATAAAATCGAGTATAATCTGGAGGACTGTTCATGAAAAGGAAAAGAAAAAAACACAATTGGCTGATTAATTTTTTTTTACTTTTATTATTATTAGTCGGTTTAGCATTAATTTTTAATAATCAAATAAAAAACTTTCTTATTCAGTATAATGGCGACCGTTATTCTGTTGCAAAATTATCTAAAGAAGACATTGATCGAAACTTGCAGGAGGACATGCCTTTTGATTTTGATGCGGTAGTTCCCGCTAGTACCGAAGCAGTTATGCGCGCTCAATTAAGTAATAAACGTTTACCAGTTATTGGTGGTATTGCGATCCCTTCTGTAGCTATTAATTTACCTATTTTCAAGGGTCTATCCAATGAAGCCTTGTTATACGGTGCTGGTACATTAGAACCTGATCAAAAAATGGGCGAAGGAAATTATGGTTTAGCGAGTCATCGGGCAGCAGAAGCAGGATTATTGTTTACACCATTAGATAACATCCAAGAAGGTGATAAGATCTATCTGACAGATCTGAACAATATTTACACTTACCGGACGGCTCTTAAAGTTCGAGTACAGCCTACGGAAGTTAAGTATTTGGATGTGCTTCCTGATAGGCGTCAAGTTACTTTGGTAACATGTGGGGAAATCGATGGAATTACTAGGATTGTTGTACAAGGGGAACTAGAGGCAGTTACACCAGTCGGAAAAGCAACACAACCGATGCGCGATGCTTTCAACATGGAACAACGAACGTATTAATCAAAAACCACAAAGCTATCAGCTTTGTGGCTTTTCTTTTAGGAGAGGATGCTAATGAAGGTACATCACTTATATCCATCAGAACAATTAAATTATAAAGAGGCAATCCAGCAAGCACGATTGCTTTTTCCATTTGATAGTTCTCATCAATGTGCTTCTAAACGAATGGTGCAAGCGATAAAAAAATACCAAGTTTATTCCCTCACTACTCAAAAAATCCAAGTATTTATCGAAGTTCATAAGACTGACGGAAATTGGCAGGTTCATAATTTGCTAACAACGAAAGAAATGACTTGGCAAGAAGGGATTTCCTTAGTGGAGACCGCCGCCCGCCAAGAATTTGTTCAAGAAATAATCTTAATGTTTTCTGCGTCAGATCCGTTAGCACACTGGCTGCGGCGACAAGGTTACACGGAACAACAAAATGGCTGGCTTAAAAACCTAAATTATAAGACTGGTTTAGTATTAGGTGGTGGAGGTGCGCGAGGTGCTTATCAAATTGGTGTTTGGCAAGCACTGTTAGAGAAAAAAATTGATTTCCAGTGTGTCGTCGGCTGTTCCGTAGGTGCTCTAAATGGAGCTTTGATGGTACAAGGTGATTTAACTGCTGCACAAACGCTTTGGCAGGAAATTGCAACAGATAAAGTTTTGGAGGTAAGCTTTGAAGCGCTTGAACAAGCTGATTTTGTGGATCATGTTCAGCAACTGCGACAATTTATTTTTGAGGCTATTAGACAAAAAGGCTTGTCAACAGCACCATTGTACAAATTACTGCAAGAGCATCTGGATGTAGAAAAGATGACCAAGAGCATGCCTCTGTATATTGTAGCTACTCGTGTTCCCACATTTCAGGAAGTCGTGGTAAAATTAAATGACTGCTCGCAAAAGGAAATGCTGTCTTGGTTGCTAGCTTCATCAGCCTTTTTTCCGTTAATGTCTATTGAACAAATTGATGAGCATTTTTATGTTGATGGAGGATATCGTAATAATATACCTATAGATGTTGCACTAAAACAGGGAGCAACTGAATTAATTGTAATTGATGTTCACGGTCCAGGAATAGATAAAACCGTAACGATACCTAGTGATGTTGCTGAAATTCAGTTAGCTACGAGCTGGAATTTGGGCGAGATGATGTTATTCGAAGCCAATCGTGCAAAGGCCAATATTAAATTAGGTTATTTGGAAATGAAGCGATGTCTGAAAGAGAATCAGGGACAGCGATATTTTTTTGAAAACACAGAAGATTTTCCTCGAATGACCCGTAAGTTTGTGGTTTTTATGCGAAGAAAATTGTCAGTTCCACTAAAAGAGTTGGCCGAGATTCAACAGAAAAATTACCACCAGCCCTTAGAGAAATTGAGTCTTTCGTTACTAGAACAGTGGAGCGAATGGTTGCATATTTCTCCGCTAAGCACTTATAGAATCGACGAATTAGCAGCTATCGTTTGTCATAATGTTGAGGAGGATCCAGAGTTGACTTATATTCTGTCAGTTAAGGAGCATTTATCCCAGCGTTGGTTGGAAATGAATCGTTTATCTAATTATAATCGAACCGTGAGATTGTACCGGCAAAAGATTAATAATTGGGAACGGGCCTTTTATATCTGGCCCCTACCCACTTTGCTGGTTATGTTTATAGAATTTATTCAGGAGGAATTTACATGGCAGGAGAATTCAGTTACGAAATTGTAGAAGAAATTGCAGTATTGTCGGAAAATGCAAAAGGTTGGCGCAAGGAGTTAAACTTGGTTAGTTGGAATGGACGTCCCCCAAAATTTGATTTGCGAGATTGGTCACCAGAGCATGAGAAGATGGGCAAAGGTGTGACTTTAACAAATGAAGAATTTGAAGTGTTACAGAAAATTATTAAAGAAATGTAGAGGGTAAATATGAAAAGTATGACTGGTTATGGGCAAGGAACGGCTTTGAACGAAGCATATGAGCTGAGTATTGAGTTGAAAAGTGTAAACAATCGATTTTTAGATTTGCAAATCCGGATGCCCAAAGAACTTAATGCCTATGAGACAATACTACGTAAAATTGCGAAGGAACAGGTTCAACGTGGTCGAGTAGATATGTACATCAATTTAATGCCTTTAAAGACGGGAAATAAAGAAGTTTCTATTCGATGGGAGTTACTGGATCAATTAATTGAGAGTCTAAAAACTGGTGCACAGGAACGTTATGGTGTAATTGATTTTCCGGTAAAAGAGATCTTATTAAAGAGTTTAGAACAAGATGATTATGTAATTCTAGTAGATCATAAAGAATCCGATGAGACATTAGAATTATTAGTGCATGAAGCCGCTCAGAAAGCCTTTGTACAGCTGGTTCAAAGTCGGGAATTTGAAGGAGTAGGAATTCAGGCGGTCTTGTCGGAATATCGAAATAATATTTTTGCGTTGCTTGAAGAGTTAAAACAATTTGTCGATATTTATGAAGCAGACTATCAGAAGCGATATGAAGAAAAACTTCAGGAATACCTTGGGAACACAATTGATCAAGATCGTTTATTAACTGAGATGGCGATCTTGCTGGAACGAGGAGATGTTCACGAAGAGTTAGATCGCTTAAGCATCCATTTGGAAAAAATGGATCATCTTTTGCAGACCGTTGGACCGGTCGGACGGGAACTCGATTTTCTTTTGCAAGAGATGAATCGGGAAGTGAATACCATTGGCTCTAAGTCTAGCCCCATTCAAATTAAGGATATCGTGGTACAATTGAAGACGATCTTAGAAAAAATACGTGAACAAATTCAAAATATAGAATAGGAGCATAGCAAAATGAAGTATTACGACATAACTTTCCACCAAAGTAATGGGCATAGCATCGTTAAACGTGCAGTGCCTTCTGATAAAAAGGGATTTGAAGTTTGGCAAGATGCAGTTGTTTCTTACGATGAAAAGGAGCTGCACATTTTAGTGAATGATGGGACCTATGTTGCACTAAATAGAGCATTTTTAGTGTCAACTACGGCTGAGGAAGTGTCTGATCCAGTGGATAAAGAAATTAAACAGCATGGTGAGTTACGAGATGTTATTAACACATTATCTAATATGGGTTTTTAAGAAATAGCAGGCTGTAGACGAATACCTCTTGAAATCTTCGCAAAAAAAGTGCACAATAAGCGTTAGCGAAAAAAGACCATGAAAGGGCGTTAGTATGTCTGAACGAGGACTGTTGATTGTGTTGTCTGGACCGTCGGGTGTTGGTAAGGGGACTGTTCGTAAAGCGATTTTTGAACGAGATGACAATGAATTTGAATATTCAATTTCCATGACTACCCGTCAAAAACGTGAAGGGGAAGTAGATAGTGTTGATTATTATTTCCGAACTCGCGAAGAATTTGAAGCGATGATTGAGTCTGGTGAAATGCTGGAGTACGCGGAGTATGTAGGCAATTATTATGGTACACCATTAACGTATGTAAACGAGACTTTAGATCGTGGGAAAGATGTATTCCTAGAGATTGAGGTTCAAGGGGCACGTCAAGTCAAAGACAAAGTACCCGATGGCGTTTTCATCTTTCTAACACCGCCAGATCTGGCTGAATTGAAAGCGCGGATTGTTGGACGTGGTACAGATACGCCTGAAGTGATTGATGAACGAATGAAAGTAGCTCGTGAAGAAATTGAAATGATGGCTCTTTATGATTATGCTGTGGTTAATGACAAAGTTCACTTGGCAGTAGATCGAATTAAGGATATTATTGTAAGTGAACATTATCGGGTCGACCGTGTAATAGGAAAATATATAAAAATGTTAAAGGAGATATAAGCTTATGATGTTAAAACCTTCAATTGATACTTTATTGGATCATGTCAATTCTAAATATTCTTTGGTAATTTTGGCAAGCAAACGCGCGCATGAACTAGATTCTGGTGCAAAACCAACATTAAACACTTTTGATTCAGTAAAAAGTGTGGGTCAAGCTTTGGAAGAAATTGATTCTGGAACGGTGATCAATGATCCTCACCCGGAAATTAAACGGGAACGATTGAAACTGGAAGAAGAAGAACGCAAAATGCAAAAAGAACGAGAACAGCGTGAATTGGAAGCACGTATTCGCAACGAACAAAACAACTAGGAACAGGTGTATTTACACCTGTTTCCTTTTTTATGTTGAATTTAATTCATTATTAGGATTTATTTAGTACAATACAGACATTAAGGAGGCGGAGATGGATGAAACTAGCACAAGTAATCGTAGATGTACCGTCGATGCAAACGGATCAGCCCTTTACCTATTTGATTCCGCCCCAAATGGCTGTTGATACTGGAATGCGCGTAGAGGTCAGTTTTGGAAGTCGCCATGTCCAAGGGTTTGTAGTAAATATAGCTGAAACTTCTGAGCTGCCTGCCGACAACTTAAAGGAAATTATTCGTGTTCTCGATTTAACGCCTGTTTTAAATCAGGAGCTTTTGCAGTTGGCAGATTACATGAAGGATACGACCTTTGCATTTAAGATTACCTGTTTGCAAACCATGTTGCCTAGTGTTATGAAGGCCAATTATCAAAAAAAGCTGTATCTATTGTCTGAAGACAGCCAACTAAAGGAACAAGTTTTTGACCGGAAAACTGAAATGACTTGGGATGAAGCTGAGGAACGCGGATTGTTGAAAAAAATGGCTCAGCTAAGAGAGCAGAATTTAGTAGAATTACGCTATGAAGTACATACGAAAAATAAAGTTAAAACAGAGCGATATGTCAAACGAACATTTGCCCAAAAGGATGTTGAATCAATCAAAAGTGGGATACGTAAGAACTCCTCTAAGCAAATTCAATTAGTCGACTATTTGGCAAACTTAGCAAATGACCAATTGATCTCGGTTAAACAGATGAAGGCGGAAGGCTTCACTTTAGCCAATCTGAATCTGGGTCAAGAAAAAGGGTGGTTAACCTTTGAAGAAGTGGAAAAATATCGAGATCCTTTTGCTGAAAGAGAATTTGAACAGACAACGGCTTTGAATCTTAATTCGCAGCAAAAAA
Organism: Enterococcus sp. AZ163; assembly: GCF_050498925.1. Classification (NCBI taxonomy): domain Bacteria; kingdom Bacillati; phylum Bacillota; class Bacilli; order Lactobacillales; family Enterococcaceae; genus Enterococcus; species Enterococcus sp. AZ163. Next base: position 309,862 of record NZ_JBIPAO010000001.1, on the reverse strand, counting down.
TCGCTTACCAAGCGATTCATGACAAAGCAGAATCCAAAGACCATGATGTTTTCTTATTAGAAGGTATCACGGGTAGCGGCAAAACAGAGGTTTATTTGCAAGTTATCTCGGATGTTTTGGAAAAAGGACAAACTGCTATGATGTTGGTACCTGAAATTTCGCTGACACCGCAAATGGCTACTCGTTTTAAGTCTCGTTTTGGCAATGAAGTCGCTGTTTTGCATAGCGGCTTGTCTCAAGGTGAGAAATATGATGAGTGGCGCAAGCTAGAACGAAAAGAAGCTCGAGTAGTAGTAGGAGCCCGTTCAGCAGTTTTTGCTCCTTTAGAGGATCTGGGGGTTATTATTATTGATGAAGAGCATGAGACTACGTATAAACAAGAGGAAACTCCTCGTTATCATGCTAGAGATTTGGCTATTTGGCGAGGTCGGTATCATCACTGTCCTGTTGTTTTAGGCAGTGCAACTCCCTCTTTAGAATCTAGAGCAAGAGCTCAAAAAGGCGTATATCAATTACTGACACTGACAGAACGAGCCAACCCAAATGCTGCCCTACCTCCAGTAGAAATTGTTGACATGCGTGACGAAATGCAGCGTCGTTTGAGTTCTTCCTTTTCAGAAAAACTGGAGACAAAATTGCGAGACCGTTTAGTACAAGGGGAACAGAGTGTTTTGCTGTTGAACCGGCGTGGGTATTCGTCTTTCGTGATGTGTCGGGATTGTGGCTTTGTTTTGCCTTGTCCTAATTGTGATATTTCATTGACCTTACATATGGATACCAAAACCATGCGTTGTCACTATTGTGGTCATGAGGAAAATATTCCTCGACGATGTCCAAATTGCGGTAAAGATAAAATCCGTTATTACGGAACCGGGACTGAGAAGGTACAGGAAGAGTTAGCGCAATTAATTCCAGAAGCTAGAGTTCTGCGAATGGATGTTGATACGACTAGACGCAAAGGAGCTCATGAGAAAATTTTGAATGCTTTTGGCAATCATGAAGCAGATATTCTTTTAGGCACTCAGATGATTGCTAAAGGACTAGATTTTGCTAATGTAACTTTAGTGGGAGTTCTTAATGCGGATACAGCGCTAAATTTACCTGATTTTCGTTCCAGTGAGCGAACGTTTCAGCTGCTGACTCAGGTAAGCGGGCGTGCCGGTCGCGGTGAGAAAAAAGGTGAAGTTCTGATTCAGACGTTTAATCCTGAACATTATGCGATTCAATTGGCTAAAGAACATGATTACGAAGGATTTTACCGGATGGAAATGGGGATTCGTCATCAAACGGATTATCCGCCGTATTATTACACGGTGAAGCTGACAGTTTCTCATCAAGAAGAGATGAGGGCTGCTCAAAAAGCGTATCAGCTGGGTGAACAGCTGAAACAGGCTCTAAGTCCGCAAAGTATTTTATTAGGACCAACTCCTGGAGCTATTCTGCGAGTTAAAAACCGTTACTATTACCAATTGATAATTAAATATAAAAAAGAAAACCAGCTTTATCCAACATTAGAAACTATTTTGCAGCAAAGCCAAAAGGAACAACGAAATGGACTTTTGATTGCTATTGACAGCGAACCCATGTATTTTATTTAGGAGGAAACCATGCACTATCCAATTTTGCTTCACCCTGACCACCGCTTGACCCAATCGGCTCAGTCAATTGAATATGTAACAGATGAACTTGTCCAACTACTGGATGATATGTATGAGACGATGGTAGCTCATGATGGTATCGGATTAGCTGCGCCTCAAATTGGTAAAAATTTGCGAATGGCTGTTGTAGAAGTTGATAAGGGTGACCGCTTTGACTTGATTAATCCAGAGATCATTGAGAAGAAAGGTACAACCATTGATGTTGAAGGTTGTCTATCCATTCCTGAAACCTATGGAACAGTTGAGCGAGCAGATGAAATAACTGTACGTTATTATGATCGTGAAGGTGATGAAATGGAAGTAACAGCTTATGGCTATTTATCCCGGGCGTTTCAACATGAAATCGATCATCTCGATGGTAACCTGTTTATCGATCAAGTAATTGATCCAATCGCACCTGAAGATTTAGAACGTTATATGGAGGAACATGCCGATGACTAAAATTGTATTTATGGGAACTCCTGCTTTTTCAGTCCCTATTTTGGAAGGCTTATTAACTGAGAATTATGAAATTGCGGCTGTAGTTACTCAGCCAGACCGTCCAGTTGGGCGAAAAAAGACGATTACACCACCTCCGGTTAAAGCCGCAGCTGTTGAGCACGGTTTATTAGTTTTACAACCTGAAAAAATCAGTGGCTCACCGGAAATGGAAAAAATTGCTGAATTGGCTCCAGATTTAATTGTTACTGCTGCTTTTGGACAATTTTTACCTGAAAAGCTGTTGCAAATTCCACGATTGGGGGCAATTAATGTTCATGCCTCCTTGTTACCAAAATATCGGGGTGGGGCACCTGTCCACTATGCCATTATGAATGGTGAAAAAGAGACTGGGGTAACAATCATGGAAATGATTAAAAAAATGGATGCGGGCGGCATTTACAGCCAACGCAGTATTTCCATTACTAAACAAGATGATGTAGGAACGATGTTCGAAAAATTAAGTCTTGTGGGTAAAGAACTGCTTTTAGAAACCTTGCCCAAAATTATTAACGGTGAAGTAAGTCCGGCTCCACAAAATGAGGCCGAGGTTACCTTCTCACCAAATATAACAAGAGAACAAGAAGCTATTGACTGGAACAAAACTGCTGAAGAGGTCGACAATCAAGTGCGGGGGATGCATCCATGGCCAATTGCTTTTACAACTTATGAAGATGCGCGTTGGAAAATTTTCAAATCTGAGCCAACAGCAGAAACAACCACAGCTGAACCAGGTACTATTATTTTAAGGACTAAAAAGGATTTGCACATTGCTTGTGGTCAAGGAAGTGTCTTAGCTATTCATGAACTTCAGCCAGCCGGAAAAGGCAAACAGGCTGTTCAAGCATTCCTTAATGGCAGTGGTCAGCAAGTTTCAGAAGGTCAAAAGGTGAAATAATGGCGAAAAAAATATCGAAGAAATTATTGCATTCTGTACGTTATACAGCTTTGGAGGCTGTGGAACGGATTAATCATGGCGGTGCTTATTCTAATCTGCTTCTTAATGAATTGATTAAGAAAAATCAAGTAGCTGACAAAGATACAGGACTGTTAACCGAGCTTGTTTATGGTACTGTCAGTCGCAAACGACTTCTAGCATTCTATTTGGCTCCTTTTACAACTCGGGCGAAACGAATCGATAACTGGGTACAAAGTCTTTTAGAACTTTCAGTGTATCAATTGATTTTTTTAGACCGCGTGCCAGATCATGCAATTTTAAATGAAGCGGTGGAAATTGCTAAAGCAAAGGGCAATCCGGGAATTGGTAAATTTGTTAATGGCGTTCTGCGCTCTTTGCAAAGAAATGGCGTTCCATCTTTAACGGATATTGCCAACCCAATAGAAAGATTGGCAACTGAGATTAGTTTACCAGATTACCTGACTGAAAAACTTTTACAAGAACTAGGAGTAGAAGAAACTCGCAAATTAGGTCTTTCATTGCTAGAACCCAGTCATGTAAGTGCACGAGTAGACATACAAAGGATTAGTCGTGAATCCGCCATTGAGCAGTTACAAGAAGAGGGAATTGAAGCAAGACTTAGTGATGTATCTCCCTATGGTATTATTGCTGACAAAGGATTTTTAGCTGGAAGCAAGCTTTATAAAGCAGGACTGCTAACTATACAAGATGAAAGTTCCATGCTGGTAGCACAAGTAATGAGAATTAACCCAGGTGAAAAAATTTTAGATGCTTGCTCAGCACCAGGCGGAAAAACGACACATATGGCAGCATTACTTGAAGGTAAAGGCAAAATTACCGCTTTGGACATCCATGAACACAAATTGAAGCTAGTTCGTGAAAATGCTGAACGGCTCCATGTATCTGAGGTAGTTGAAACCAAAGAGCTGGACGCTCGAACGGTAGATAAGCATTTTGCTCAAGAATTTTTTGACCGAATTTTGATTGATGCACCTTGTTCAGGTTTAGGATTAATGCGTCGGAAACCTGACATTAAATATCAAAAAAGACCGGAAGATTTTAAACAATTGCCGAAAATTCAACGAGAAATTTTAGAAAGTTGTGCACCGACGTTAAAAAAAGGTGGCATATTGGTCTATAGTACATGTACAATAACTTCTGAAGAAAACCAAGAAGTCACAGCAGCTTTTCTAAAGGCTCATCCAGAATTTGAAAAGATCGATTTAGCTGTAAATAATGTTTTACAACCAGCTATTCAGGATAAGATGTTGGTATTATACCCAGAAATGCTGATGACTGACGGCTTTTTCATCTGCGCGATGCGCAAAAATGACAAATGAGGTGGAACAAAATTGGAAATTCAATTTCAATCTGATATCGGTAGACGTCGCCAAATGAATCAGGATTATGCGAATGTTTTTGTGAATCAAACACAAAAGTCATTAGCAATCTTAGCTGACGGTATGGGTGGCCATTTGGCAGGAGATGTGGCCAGTAAAATGGCTGTCAATGGACTTGGTGCCGCTTGGGAAGCTTCAGACATTTCAGACAGTGAAAAAGTTGCGCAGTGGTTCATCCATCAAATTCAAAAAGAAAATCAAAAAATTTATCAAGAAGGCATTGAACACTCCGAGATGCAGGGAATGGGGACAACCATTGTCGGTGCTGCCTTATTTGATGATAATTTTACGTTAGCTCATGTTGGTGATAGCCGTGCCTATTATATTCACGACCATACGATACGTCAGTTGACTGATGATCATTCACTAGTGAACGAATTGGTGAAATCTGGCGAAATCACTGAGGAAATGGCCGCAGTTCATCCACAAAAAAATGTATTGACTCGGTCAGTTGGGGTATACGGTACTGTAGAAGTAGATGTTTCTCATCATACGTGTCATGCTGATGGCTATTTGCTTTTGTGTTCTGATGGTTTAACTAACATGGTAAGCGAAGAAAAAATTATGACCATCATCGAGGATGATCAACCTTTAGCTGATAAGACAAGTCAATTAATCGCTAAAGCCAATGAAGCTGGTGGAGCCGATAACATTACCGTACTATTAATCCACTTTGGGGAGGAGGTACCGGAATGATAGATATCGGGAAAATAATTAATGGCCGATATAAAATCATCGCTAGTATCGGAAGTGGTGGGATGGCCAATGTCTTTTTAGCCCACGATTTAATTTTGGATCGCGATGTTGCTATCAAAGTGTTGCGTTTTAACTTCCAAAATGATCAAACAGCAATACGTCGTTTTCAAAGAGAAGCCTTAGCGGCCACTGAGTTAGTTCACCCTAATATTGTTAGCGTATATGACGTAGGCGAAGAAGAGGATATGCAATATTTAGTAATGGAATATGTACGTGGTATGGATTTGAAGCGATACATTCAGACTCATTACCCAATCCCTTATACTAAAATTGTCGATATCATGCAGCAAATTCTTTCTGCCGTTAGTCTGGCACATGCCCATGGGATTATTCATCGTGACTTAAAACCACAAAATGTACTGATTGATCAAGAAGGTGTGGTGAAGATTACTGATTTCGGGATTGCAATTGCCTTATCGGAAACTTCCCTTACACAAACGAACTCTTTACTAGGCTCAGTTCACTATCTTTCTCCAGAACAAGCACGAGGAAGCATGGCAACGAAACAATCAGATATTTATGCTTTAGGAATTATTTTGTATGAAATGATGACAGGAAATGTTCCTTTTGATGGTGAATCAGCGGTAACGATAGCACTAAAACATTTTCAAGATCCGATTCCTTCGGTGAAAGTATTTGATCCGCAAGCGCCACAGTCACTTGAAAATATTGTTATGAATGCAACAGCGAAAGATCCGGCTGATCGCTATAAAACTGCAGAAGAAATGTCAGAAGATTTAGCGACTGCTTTATCTCCAGGGCGCTTAGATGAACGGCCGTGGGAGCCAACAGTTATGCATGATGAAACAAAAGTTCTGACGCCAATAACAGAGGAACTGCCATTGGAAGAAAAACAACCGGAGATTCCGAAGATGGTAAATAAGCCAGTTGAACCTCCCAAGAAAAAACGGAAGAAGTGGCCATGGATTTTATTGGCACTTTTAGTTTTAGCGATAGGAGGATTTGCAGCGTACATGTTTGCAAGTTCTAATCAAGAGTTAGCTGTTCCAGATGTTAAAAATATGACCGAGGCAGAAGCACGACAAACTTTGCAAGAGGCAAAGTTAAAGGTAGTAGAGCGTGCTGAGTCAATTCCTGATAGCGATGTTGAAGAAGGACATGTTGTTCGAACTGATCCGGAAGCTGGCAGTATGATTCGCCGTAATCGAACTGTTCGCTTATATGTCAGCAGTGGTGTAGGAAAAGTTGAGCTAGATAATTACACCGGTGAACAGATTAGTGATGTTCGAAAGACTTTAAGGGATTTAGGCTTCTCTTCTAGTCAAATCAAGATAAATGAAGATTATAATGACGAGGTTAATAAAGGGACCATTATTAGTCAAGATCCAACCGAAGGCAATGAAGTTGACCCTTCAAAGGACACGATTACCTTTGAAGTATCTAAAGGTCCTCAAACCTTTACTTTGGGAGATTATTCAGGTATGACTTATGAAGCTGCTGAAGCTGCTTTGTTAAATTTGGGAATCGATGGTGAACAAATTCAGCGAATTAATGAAGATAACGAAAGTGTAGCTGCTGGAATGGTAATAGGCCAAGATCCTATTCCGGGGACTAATGTGACAGCTGACAAATTAATCAAATTACAAGTCAGCAAAGGTCCTGCCAAAGTGACTGTGCCTAATCTAAATGGTAAAACACAAGCTGAGGCACAAATTGAATTAGAAAATCTGGGATTAAAAGCGACTGTTACTGAAGAATTCTCTGATAGTATTGAAGCTGGAAAAGTTATTGCAACCAGTCCAGCAAATGGTGAATCTGTAGATAGCGGAAGTACTGTTACCTTGAGAGTTTCAAAAGGTACAGAAGTGAAGCAACAGAATTTCAACGTAACAATTAATGCCAGTTATAAAGGGAATAATGAGCAAACTGAAACAATTACTGTTCTAGTAAAAGATGCGAATAATAGCAGTCTGACAAATAAGGCAACCTTCACTTTAGATTCCAGTACGACCTCCAATAGTCAAGCCGTACCTGTTACAATCAAAGATGGATCAGAAGCGACCATCCAGGTTCAAAGAGATGGTGTGACTGTGGTGACTAGGAACGTAAATGGTGAAACAAGCATTAATGTTCCATGATTTAGAAGATATCTTTTTCCGATTGGAGGAAGGTATCTTTTTTAGGTTTTTTTTACTGATATTTGTTTATTGAATATGGTACAATGGTTGCGAGAGAATGTATCGAAGGGAGTGAGGACCATCGAAGGACAAATTCGTAAAGCATTAAGTGGTTTCTATTATGTATTCAGCGATGGAAAAATGCACCAGACCCGAGCCAGAGGAAACTTTCGTAAACGCGGACTGACCCCGCTAGTTGGGGATGATGTAGTTTTTAGCAGCGAAGAAAACAGTGAGGGATATGTTTTGGAACTGTTGTCGCGAAAAAATGAACTAATCCGTCCACCAGTAGCAAATGTTGATTTAGGCGTCGTTGTAACCAGCTTAGTTGAACCAAAGTTTTCTTATAATTTATTGGATCGATTTTTGGTTACATTGGAAAGTAAATTAATTGATCCAGTCATCTATCTTTCTAAAACTGATTTGATGAAAGATGAAGTACAGGTTGCTGAAATTAAGGCTGTTTATGAATCTCTAGGATATCCTGTAATTGCAGGGCTAGCAGAAAAAGATCGCCTGACGGACTTATTCAGTGATAAATTAACTGTATTTATGGGTCAATCAGGTGCAGGAAAGTCGACATTGTTGAATGAGTTAGCACCAGAATTACAATTAGCAACAGGTGAAATTTCTGAAGCGTTAGGAAGAGGAAAACATACAACCCGCCATGTTGAATTATTGGAACTATTTGATGGATTAGTCGCCGATACCCCTGGGTTTAGTTCAATTGACTTTTTGGAATTATCAGTAGATGAGCTACCGAAAGACTTCCCAGAATTTCTAGCAGCTGCACCATACTGTCGCTTTCGGGAGTGCCGCCATGTAAAAGAGCCGGGTTGTGAAGTAAAAAGAAGAGTAGAATCTGGCGAAATCACTCAATCAAGATATGATAATTATCTGCAGTTTCTACAAGAAATTGAAAACCGACGACCTATTTATAAAAAGAAAAACTAATTTAGTACTAAGAAAAAGGAGTAGAATAAAATGAAAATTGCCCCATCAATTTTAAGTGCGGACTTTGCACGTCTAGGTGAAGAAGTAAAGATGGTTGAAGCAGCAGGTGTCGATTATATTCATATTGATGTAATGGATGGAAACTTTGTACCGAACATTACCTTTGGACCTAGTGTAGTAGCCTCATTGCGCCCAATTACTAAACTGCCGTTGGACGTTCATTTAATGATTGATGCACCAGAAAAGTATATTGAAGATTTTGCTAAAGCTGGATCAGATATTATTATGGCCCACGTTGAAGCAACTCCGCACATTCATCGTGCCGTTCAAATGATCAAACAAGCAGGAGTAAAAGCGGGAGTAGTATTGAACCCAGGAACGCCAGTAGAATCAATTAAATATGTGTTACCTCAAATTGATCAAATCTTGGTGATGACAGTAAATCCAGGATTTGGTGGTCAATCGTTTATCGAAGAAACTGTTGAAAAAATTGCGGAGCTGGATCAGTTGCGAAAAGATAATGGTTATCACTATGAAATTGAGGTTGATGGAGGTATTGTACCAGAAACAGCTGCTAAGTGTCGTGAAGCTGGTGCAGATGTATTTGTAGCAGGTTCGTATATCTATGGATCCGAAGATCCGGAAGCACGAATTGAGGCATTGCGGGAAGTTTTAAATTAATGAATATTCTATTGGTTGCGGGTGGGAATCCCCAGAAATGGCCGGATTTTCAAGTGTCAGATTTTGATTTTTTCGTTGGTATAGATCGTGGAACTCTCTATTTATTGGACGAAGGCATTCATCCTGATTTAGCAGTAGGTGATTTCGATTCTTTGTCCGCTCAAGAGCGTAAACTTGTTTTTGATTCAGTTGGGGAAATAGCTGAATCACCTGCTGAAAAAGATGACACAGATACGCAATTAGCACTAGTTAAGACTTTTGAACGCTATCCCTCTGCTAAAGTAACAATCATTGGTGCTACGGGTGGGCGATTAGATCACCTATTAGCCAATATATGGTTAGGTGTAGAACCTAGATTTCAGCCTTTCCTTCAACAATTTCAATTGAAGGACCAAACAAATACAGTTAGTTATCTGACAGCTGGTGAGCATGTAGTAATTAAGGAATCGGGTATGAAATATCTGGGTTATTGTTGTTTAACACCTATTTCAGCTTTGACATTGCAGGATGTAAAGTACCCACTGGATCATGTTGAAATTTTACAGCCTACTAGTTTAGCCAGTAATGAGTTTTTACAAAGCGAAGCAATAATAAGCTTTAAAACGGGTGTTGTTGCAGTAGTACAAAGTAAAGATTAAGTAAATACTGAGTCAGCAGAAAGCAAAAAAATTACAATTTGCGCTGCTGACTTTTTTAGTTGCTAAAATTCTCTAAAATCGCGCCTCGTTGCTTTTTTAAGCTGACGGTTAGTGGTAGAATTTAGAGTATCTTATTATGTCCCGAGGTGCCTTTGTGAGAAAGTTTAATCCAAATAAAAATATCATTATCCTACTGATTTTAGTTATTATTGTTATCGCGACAATTTCGATTACCGCAGCAAATCGTGCTCGTGAAGGAAAAACTAATATTGTACAATCCATGATTAATGATACTGTAGGAGTAGTGGACAAAGCCATTACTGCGCCAGGTCGCTGGATAACTGGCGGAACGTCAGCAGTATCTAATTTGATCAATGCCTATGAAGAAAATGAGCAATTGAAAAGCAAAATTGATCAATATGACGAAGTAGCGTTAGAAAATGAAAATCATGAAAGAGAAATTGAACAATTGAAAGAGGAGCTGTCGTTGAATCAAACGTTAACCAGCTTTCAAAAAGTAACTGCCAATGTGATTACTCGTTCGCCAGATACTTGGCAAGATATGCTTATAGTTGATAAGGGAAGTGCAGATGGTATAGAAGGAAATATGGCTGTAATGTCACAAAAGGGCTTAATTGGTCGCGTCGTTGAGGTAAATACGCATACGTCTAAAGTAGAGTTGCTTACGTCTGATAACAAAAGTACCAATCATTTTCCTTTAAAGATCACTTCTGATTCTGGTAATTCCTTTGGTATTTTGACCAGCTATGATGAAAAGAAACAACAGTTAGTTGCCACTAAAGTTACCAAAGAAAAAGACATCAAAGAAGGCGATGTTGTCCAAACTTCTGGGTTAGGTGGGAATTCACCAGCAAATTTACCAGTAGGTACAGTTGCAGAAGTTAAAACAAACAGCTTTGGTGTAGAAAGAGAAGTTTATATCAAGCCATATGCTCAAATGTACGATATCTCTGTTGTGACGATTGTGCAACGGATGGTGGAGGCGGGTGAATGATTGAGAAGGGTTATTTAAAGTATGTTGCCCCGCTGTTATTATTTATCTTTATGTTGCTGGATGCGCATGTTAATCGTTTATTTACACTTTTTTTCAGCGACGACTACCAAATGAATGCTCACATCATGATTTTGGTTTTGTTAGTTGTTTCTGAAGTTTTAGATAAACGATTCGCGATTGGTACGATGTTAGTCATAGGCGTTTTGTATGACTTATATTATATCGGTGTAATAGGTATCTATGCGGTTATTTTACCTTTGACAGCGGCATTAATCTATCTGTTTGGTAGGGTTATCCATCAGAGTATGCTAACTCTATTTTTTTCAATGATCATCTTTGTAACTTTTTTTGAGTTGGGTAGTACATTGCTGCAAATGGCCTTTCAACTTGCTCATGTCAACAACCAGTTATTTGTCACGCGTTTCTTGGGGCCAACACTAGGAATGAATATTTTGCTGTTCATCCTCTTGATTTTCCCCTTAAGGAAAGTCTTAATCCAAAAAAATGCTAGCTTAGAATAAATGAAATTTTACTGAAAACAGGAGTCTGAGGCTCCTGTTTTTTTATTGTGACAGAAACTATTTTAATTAGAACGAAAATGAAATGGTTTTGTAACAATGCTATTATACGCATGACATACAGCTATGGTAAACTCATCAATGTGTTAGAAAAAAAGTCTAATAAAATTCATAAACTAAAAACGTAAAAGTAGTCGGAGGATATAAGAGTGAAAAAAAGTTTGTTATCAGCATTAATGGTATGTTCAGTAACATTAAGCGCACTAGCAGCTCCAGCCGCAGCTTCAGCCGATGAATTCGATAATAAAATTGCTGATCAAGATGCGAAAATTTCTAATTTACAAGACCAACAAGTAACTGCAGAATCTCAAATCGGTTCTTTAGAAAATGAAGTTGCTGCAATCAATACAAAGGCACAAGACCTATTAAATGAACAAACGACATTACGTCAAAAATCAGAAGATCTACAAAAACAAATCAGTGCATTGCAAGAGCGAATTGAAAAACGTTCAAAAGCAATTCAAGAGCAAGCACGTGACGTTCAAGTAAAACAAAGCACTTCAAATGTAATTGATGTTGTTTTGAACGCTGAATCATTTAGCGATGCTGTAGGTCGAGTACAAGCAATGAGTACTATCGTGAAAGCTAACAATGACTTAGTTGAACAACAAAAAGCTGATAAACAAGAAGTTGAACAAAAAGAGGCTGAAAACCAAAAACAAATTGAACAAATTGCTGCTAACCAATCACAATTAGAAGGCCAAAAAGGTGAACTAATTGCTAAACAGGCTGACCTAAATGTTCAAAAAGTTTCATTAGCCGCTGAACAAGCAACTGCTGAAAGCGAAAAATCTGCTTTGCAACAGCAAAAAGCAGAAGCAGAAGCTGAACAAGCTCGTATTCAAGAAGAAGCACGTAAAGCTGCAGAAGCTCAGGCTGCTGCCCAAGCTGAGGCTGAAGCACAACGTAAAGCTGATGAAGAAGCTGCTAAACAAGCTGCAAAAACAGTTGCTTCAAGTGAAGTTGCAAGTTCAGAATCAAGCACAGTAGAATCAACAACAACTACTCCTTCGACTGAAGAACAAACAACACAATCAAGTACACAAGAAACACCAAATAGTTCAGAAACACCAGCACCAGCTCCTAATGAAAATGGAAACAATGGCGGTACAGGAACACCTACACCAGCACCAACTCCTGATCCAACGCCAGCACCAGTAGTTCCAACACCGACTCCAACACCAGCACCATCTGGTAATGGTTCGGCAATAGTAGCTGAAGCAATGAAACACATTGGTAAACCATATGTATGGGGGGCTAAAGGGCCTGAATCATTCGATTGCTCAGGATTTACCAGCTACGTATATCGTGTAGCTGCTGGACGTGAAATTGGTGGATGGACTGTTCCTCAAGAATCTGCTGGAACAACAATTTCAATCGATCAAGCGCAACCAGGTGACTTGTTATTCTGGGGTGGTCATGGTGGAACGTATCATGTTGCGATTGCTTTAGGTGGCGGTCAATACGTACATGCTCCTGCACCAGGACAAACAGTTACAACTTCTTCATATGCATACTTCGCACCAAGTTTTGCGGTTCGTATGTAATCAATTAAAATTTGTTGACCGGTACGAAGAAATTCGTATCGGTTTTTATTTTGGAGGCAGTGAAATGAAGAAACATAGTAAAAATGGAAATTTGTACTTAGGAATAGCCTTTGCTATGATCCTTATTTTATTTATTAGTTCTTCTATGACGTATGAGCAGCAAAGTCAAGTATCATTGTTGGATCGACTATTGGGTGGAGAGCCATTAAGAGGAATATTATCTTCTATTTCTTTTACCTATGCAGGGAGTAAAGTAAGCATTCCAGCGTTAGGTTATTCAAAGTTTGTTGAATTCTTCATCCGCAAAGAAGCTCATTTTGGAAGCTACTTTATTTTGGGAGGAAGCTTGTTTCTGGGATTACAACCAAAAATGAAGCAAAAGCAAGTTTTACTTGCGGGATTTTTTGCTTGGTTTTCAGCGACAGGTTATGCAGCTATGGATGAGTTTCATCAAATGCTGACTGGCGGAAGAACTCCATTGTTTCAAGATGTAATGTTGGATTCAACTGGAGCATTAACAGCTTGCTTATTGATTATTCTTTACACTAAAGTACTGAAAAAACGATAGCCCTTCTTTTCCTTGACGAACGATTTTTTAAAGATAAAAATGATAGTAGCGCTTCAACAAAATAGCTAGGGGGAGATACCATGTCAGGACACAGCAAATGGAACAACATTCAAGGTCGAAAAAATGCACAGGATGCAAAGCGGGGGAAAATATTCCAAAAAATTTCTCGTGAAATTTATATGGCTGCCAAAGCCGGTGGTCCCGACTCGAACATAAATCCTGCACTACGCTTAGTAATGGATAAAGCAAAAAGTGCAAATATGCCCAACGACAATATGATGCGGGCAATAAAAAAGGCTACTGCTTTAGGTGAAGGGGAACACTATGATGAGATCACTTATGAAGGTTATGGTCCGGGTGGTGTAGCGATTTTAGTACGTGCTTTAACAGATAATCGTAATCGAACAGCAACTAATGTGCGAGTAGCGTTTACTCGAAATGGTGGGAATTTGGGTGAGACGGGTTCAGTTAACTATATGTTTGATAGACAAGGCTATATTGTAATCGAACGCAAAACTATTTTAATAAACGAGGAGGAAATGTTAGAAAAGGTAATAGATTCTGGAGCGGAAGATATGGTAACCTCGCCAGAATTTTTTGAAATCTATACATCACCTGAAGATTTCACTAATGTTCGCGACCAATTAGAAGCAGAGGGGTTCACGCTAGCTCAAGCAGAGCTGACAATGATTCCTCAAATAACTATAAAATTAGACGAACAGCAAAAGCAACAGTTGGAACATCTAGTGGATAAATTAGAGGATGATGAGGATGTTTCAGAAGTATTTACTTCTGCTGAATAACGTAAAAAAACCGTTTGGAAATTTTCCAAACGGTTTTTGAATTAAAAGACTAATACAGGTGTTCCTAAATCAACTAGTTCAAATACTTGTCCCATTACCCCTGGTGGAGTATTGATACAACCATGTGATCCAACTGTTTGCCATAAGTTTCCACCATAAGCAGGCTGCCAATCAGAATCATGAATTCCAACTCCAGTCCAATCAATTGGCATCCAGTATTTTACAGGACTGGCATATTTACTGCCATCATCGTTGAAGCCACGTAAAGTAGTATTGGTTTCCTTGCTCCATACATAGTTTACCCCTGGAGGAGTAGGTGAAGAAGGTTTCCCGCTGACGATATCAGTTTCTAATGCAACGTTGCCATCTTTGTAAACCCACATGTGTTGGTTTTGTAAATCAACCTCCACATAAGTGTTGCCAATCAGAGCTTTACCTGAATCTGTTGTAGCACCTTCAACAATTGGAGAACGTGTAAAATCTTTTCCTTGAAGGATTTGTTCAGACAATGCTGCAGTTTCATCAGCAGTATTAATTGACCAACTGTAACTGCCAGCAGGAACTTCCACTTCACCACGACGGGTACTATTAAATTTAGTTGGTTGTGTTTTTGTGTTGTAAGTTTGGCCAAGTTCAGTCACATAGGCGGTCACTTTCTCTGGGTCTAAAGTAAGCTTACCTTCTTGATCAACCGTTAGCCAGTCTTGAATTTTATCAGAAGGAATATCAAACGTATTGCCATTAATAGCATACGTCGCTTTTACTTTAGCAACTTTATTCATTTCTTCCAATGATTTCTTCAATTGCGAATCATCTTTTTTAATCGTTGGTTTTGCTAAATATTCATTCATGCTGATTGTATGTTTGCCAGTTGAAACAGCTTCTGCAAATGCATTAGCGGCAGCATCAACATCAATAACAGAACCTTGTTTTTCAGCAACAATCTCAAAACCAGAATCCGTTTGTTTAATCGTTGCATTTTCCGTTGGTGTGCGTGGTCCGTTTACTTGAGCTAGTTCGACCTTCACCTGTTCCTTGATAGCATTCAATTCATTTTCATCTAATGTATTGCCAGCTACATCTTTTGTTTCAGCAGCTGATACCAATTGCATACCCCAACTAAACGGATTTTGCGATTCTTTAATAGAAGTTAATTCATCCGCATAATCTGTTGTCCATCCTAGGTCTTGCCGATTGATTTCTTTCCAATTTTTACCGTCGATTTGAATGACGAATGGTGAGTCAGACAAAGCTTTTTCCATTTTTTTGTTCGCGTCCACTACGGTGAGATTTTCAATCTCAACACCATTGACTACCGTATTAGGTAAAAATCGACTACTAAAATATGTACTACGGAAGGCATAACCCGCAACTAGTAGTACAAGAATACCAAGTACGATAATTAAGCCTGCTTTGGAACGGGAACGCTTTCTATCAGATCTTCGCATCGAAATAACTCCTTAAATTCACAGAATAGATGGTATATCGATAACAAATATACCACAGAACAAGCAAAAAGCGAGCTTTCTCGTACACTTTATAAAAAATATTTAAAAATACCATGAGAAATTCTCTCACGGTATTTTTAATGCTTCTATTTACTTTCGCTATCTAATTCGGCAAAGGCTTTATCCATAACTTCTTTTAATTGACTAGCAGAAGCATTCATTTTATCTTTTTCTGCGTCAGTCAATGGAATTTCAATGATATTTTGGACGCCTTTTGCATTAACAACTGCTGGTGCACCAATATAGATATCACTTTGTCCGTATTGTCCTTCTAAATAGACAGACAATGGGAAAACAGCACTTTCGTCATTTAAAATAGCACGAGTGATACGAGCTAAGGCAACAGCAATACCATAAAATGTTGCTCCTTTTTTCTCGATAATTTCATAAGCTGCGTCGCGTACACCGAAGAAGAGGTTCACTAATGCTTCTTCATCTACTTCGGGATTATCCTTAACCCACTCGTAAATTTGTAAACCGGCTACATTAGCATGTGACCATACCGGGAATTCTGAATCTCCATGTTCGCCTAAAATGTAAGCATGAACGTTACGAGGGTCAACATTAACTAATTCAGAAATTGCTTGACGGAATCGGGCTGTATCTAATGAAGTCCCTGAACCGATAACACGTTCTTTAGGGAAGCCCGAAAACTTCCAAGTAGAATAAGTCAAAATATCTACTGGATTAGCGGCAACTAAGAAAATTCCGTTGAAACCAGAAGCCACTATTTGTTCAACAATACTCTTATTGATCCGTAAATTTTTGTTTACCAGATCCAAACGAGTTTCGCCTGGTTTTTGTGGAGCTCCAGCTGTGATAACCACTAGATCAGCATCATGGGCATCGTCATAAGAAGCTGAGTAAATTTTCTTGGGTGAAGTGAAAGCTAATGCATGAGATAAATCAATTGCATCTCCTTCAGTTCTATTTTTATCGATATCGATAATACCGATTTCTTGGGCGATATTTTGGTTAACTAAAGCGAACGCGTAACTTGATCCTACGGCACCGTCTCCGACTAAAATTACTTTTTGATGGGTTTTAACATTTCCTGCAGCTGCAGTCATTGTGTACCAGTCCCTTCCTTTATTTGTTTTATCGTTGATATCATACCATTGATTTGTAAATTTTGTCACGTATTTCGCTCAAAACTAATACAGTTCTAATCGTTGTTATAGTGGAAAACGGTTTAAAGGATGAGACGAAAGGGAACAGTAAAATGAGAGTTCTTAATGAAATGCCTAACTTTTAACAAGTCTTAAAAGTAGGAATTGACCATTACAGTTTATTTTGTGTTATACTATGTAGGAACACTGGACCGCCTTTTGGCAGTCCAGCATTTTGTCATGCTTAAGGTGAAAGGAAAAAGAATGAAAATGATAGTAGGCCTGGGAAATCCAGGGAAAAAATACGAAAGTACAAAACATAATGTTGGCTTTATGGCCGTTGATTTATTAGCAAAGCAACATGGAGCAACATTTAGGAAACATACATTTGAGGCAGAGGTGGCGGATTTTTTCGTAAATGGCGAAAAAATTCTTTTAGTGAAACCATTAACATTTATGAATGAGTCAGGAAGGGCTGTGGGGCCTTTAATGACTTATTTTGGTGTTTATCCAGAAGAACTAGTGGTTATTCAGGATGATTTGGATTTAGCGTTTGGCAAACTGCGCTTGCGTCAAAAAGGAAGCGCTGGTGGGCATAATGGAATAAAGAGTATTATTTCTCATTTGAATAGTCAAGAATTCAACCGGATCAAAATTGGTATCGGTCGACCAAATGGAAAAACGGTTGTTAATCATGTTTTAAGTACGTTCTCAAAAGAGGAGCAACCAGAAATTTTGGCTTGTGTGGATCGAGCAGCGGAGGCTGCAGAGTTCTTTATTGAAAGTAATGATTTCATTCAAACCATGAATCGATTTAATTAAGGAGGTGGTTCAGCCATGAATTTAATTGAAATAATTAATCATACACCACTAATCAAACAGTGGCATGAGCAGTTAGAACAACAAGCAAAGCGCCAATTGTTAGTTGGGTTATCTGGTTCTGCAAAGGCTTTGGTAATGGCTGGAGCCTATGAGAAATATCAGCGACAGATTATTATAGTCGTTCCAAATCTCTATTATAGCAACCAGTTGGCAGAAGAATTGCGTCAAGTTATGGATGATGTGTATCTTTTTCCAGTTGATGAGGTGCTATCTGCTGAGATGGCTTTTTCTTCACCCGAGGCACGAGCAGAGCGTGTCGAAACTTTAACAGCCTTAAGTCAAGGAAAAAAAGGTATTTATGTTGTGCCCTCAGCAGCTTTACGCAAATATCTACCAGCACCAACAACTTGGCAAAACAACCAGCTGCACTGGCAAATCGGAAGTGAAATTGATTTACAGAATTTAGCTCAACAGTTGGTTTTGATGGGGTACGAACGTCAATCGATGGTAGGCAAACCAGGTGAATTTAGTATGCGTGGAAGCATCGTCGATATTTACCCTCTTACTACGAGTTATCCGATTCGAGTGGAATTATTTGATATAGAAGTTGATTCTATCCGCTACTTTGAGGCTGATACGCAACGTTCAGTTATCAATTTAGAAGAGATATGGATTGGCCCGACGACCGAATTAGTATTTGATCAAACTGATTTGGACCGTGGGATTGAGAAGGTAAGTCAGTTATTAGAAAATCGCTTAGCTGTTACCAAAGAAAAAGCGGATCAAACGTTTTTAAAGGATTACTATGGCCAATTAATGGCTTCATGGAAAGATGGAATTCCAACAGAAGAAGCACGCTATTATACCGATTTGATGTATGGGGGAGAAACTTCTCTACTGCAATATGTAGATAGCAGTGCTTGGCTATTTATCGATGACTACGGTCGAATTATGGAGACCAATCGTGAAATGGAGCGGGAGGAAGCTGAGTGGCATACACAAAAATTAGCTGAGCTTCGAGTCTTTTCCGAGCAGCACTTTGGACTTGATCTGAACAGTCTACTTAAAAAGACAAGTTTGGTTTCGTCTTTCTTTTCACTTTTCCAAAAAGGCATGGGTAATTTAAGATTTGAAGCTATTCATGCGTTTCAGTATCGTTCGATGCAGCAATTTTTTGGTCAGATTCCTTTGTTGAAAACAGAAGTGGATCGTTGGCAAAAGCAGCAGCAAACGGTCATATTTGTTGTTTCAGATCAAGAACGTCAAGAAAAACTGATACAGGAATTTCAAGATGCGGAAATCCAAGCTGTTCAATCGAAGAGTGATCAATTATTAATTGGAAAAACACAAATTATTGAAGGAAATTTATCCTCTGGTTTTGAATTGCCGCAAGATCATGTCGTTGTTGTAACTGAACGCGAAATTTTCCAGAAAGTCACTAAAAAGCGCGCTCGTCGTCAAACTATTTCCAATGCGGAACGATTAAAGAGTTATAACGAATTAAAAGCTGGCGATTATGTAGTTCATGCAAATCATGGTATTGGTAAATACATTGGTATGGAAACTATAGAAATTGATGGTGTCCATCAAGATTACATGACTATTCTCTATCAAAAAGATGATAAATTGTTTATTCCGGTTACGCAATTAAATCTAATCCAAAAATATGTTGCATCAGAAGCAAAACCACCTAAAATCAATAAATTAGGTGGCAGTGAGTGGAGTAAAACAAAACGTAAAGTTTCACAAAAGATTGAAGATATTGCAGATGATTTAATTGAGTTATATGCTAAACGGGAAGCCGAACGTGGGTATGCTTTTGGGCCAGATGATGAGTATCAAAAAGAATTTGAAGATGCATTTCCGTATACTGAAACAGATGACCAATTGCGCAGCTCAGCTGAAATCAAGCATGATATGGAAAAGCCGCGGCCAATGGATCGTCTGCTAGTCGGAGATGTTGGATTTGGGAAAACTGAAGTAGCACTACGAGCAGCTTTTAAAGCAATTAAGGAAAATAAACAAGTTGCCTTTTTAGTTCCAACTACGATTTTAGCTCAACAGCATTATGATACAATGATTGAACGGTTTGAAAATTTCCCTGTTAAAGTTGCTATGCTCAGCCGCTTTAGAACGAAAAAGCAGCAGCAGGAAACGATTGAACAATTACGCACAGGTCAAGTAGATATAGTAGTAGGAACCCACCGTATTCTTTCACAGGATTTGAAATTTGCTGATTTAGGTTTGTTGATAATAGATGAAGAACAACGTTTCGGTGTAAAACACAAGGAGCGACTGAAACAATTGCGCTCTCAAGTAGATGTATTGACACTGACTGCAACGCCGATTCCTCGTACCTTGCACATGTCTATGCTAGGCGTTCGTGATCTATCAGTAATTGAAACACCCCCAGAAAATCGTTATCCTATTCAAACTTATGTCATGGAAACTAATCCAGGAGCTATTCGTGAGGCAATTGAGCGCGAAATGGCTCGTGGTGGGCAAGTTTTTTATCTATATAATCGAGTCGAAACAATTGAACGCAAAGTTGAAGAATTGCAAATGCTTGTGCCGGACGCTCGGATAGGGTTTGCTCATGGACAAATGACGGAGGTTCAACTGGAAAATACTTTGCTGGATTTCATTGAGGGTCAATATGATGTTTTAGTGACTACTACGATTATTGAAACAG
The DNA here is from genome assembly GCF_050498925.1 of Enterococcus sp. AZ163. Classification (NCBI taxonomy): domain Bacteria; kingdom Bacillati; phylum Bacillota; class Bacilli; order Lactobacillales; family Enterococcaceae; genus Enterococcus; species Enterococcus sp. AZ163. Next base: position 289,599 of record NZ_JBIPAO010000001.1, on the reverse strand, counting down.
GGGTAGATATCCCCAATGTAAATACATTATTTGTAGAAAATGCTGATTATATGGGCTTGTCTACCTTATATCAACTAAGAGGACGGGTTGGTCGGAGCAATCGAATTGCCTATTCGTATTTTATGTATGAACCACAGAAAATATTAAACGAAGTTAGCGAAAAACGATTGCAAGCCATTAAGGATTTTACCGAACTAGGTTCTGGCTTTAAAATTGCGATGCGTGATTTATCTATTCGAGGTGCCGGAAATCTATTGGGGGCACAGCAACATGGCTTTATCGATGCGGTTGGGTTTGATATGTATTCTCAAATGTTGACAGAGGCTGTTGATCGTAAGCAAGGAAAGAATACGCAGACTGAACGAACTTCAGTTGAAATCAATATAGGTATCGATGCATATATTCCGGGAACTTACATTGAAGATGAGCGACAAAAAATTGAGATTTACAAACGAATTCGCGAGTTGGAAAGTCGGGAAATGCTGGATGAGGTGGAGGCTGACTTGGTTGACCGCTTTGGTGATTACCCAGATGAAGTAGCCAATTTACTGAACGTTGGACAAGTGAAAATGGATGGTGATCGCGCACTCATTGAAAGTATTGCTAAACGTGATCAACAATTAATTATCACATTAAGTAAGGTGGGAACCAAAGCTTATGCAGTAGAACAATTGTTTGAAGCCTTGAGTGCTACGAAATTGAAAGCTACTTTAGGTGTTGAGAAAGAGAAGATGGTCATTAAGCTGGTCATACAACCTAAAATGGATCAGGCAGTTTGGTTGCGAGAATTAACGAAATTTGTTAAGGCGCTGCGTGAACAAAAATACAAGGATTAGGAGCTGATGGCACTGGCTAACAAAGAAATGAAAGTCATGATGCGTGGTGCTTTTGTGCTGACTGCAGCTTCCTTTGTTGCAAAAATTTTAAGTGCCATTTATCGCGTACCTTATCAAAATCTGGCTGGAGATGAAGGCTTTTACGTTTATCAGCAGGTGTATCCTATTTATGGGATTGCCATGACCTTGGCACTTTCAGGATTGCCGCAGTTTATTTCAAAATATGTAGCTGAGAAAAATGGACCTAGAGAGCAGCGGGCCGCCCTTACTGAGCTATTTCCATTAGTTACCGGTTTAGGATTAATATTATGGGCAATTACTTTTTTTGGAAGTCGTCAAATTGCTAATGGAATGGGTGACGCAAGGTTAGCCTCGCTCATCCAAGTCGTATCCTTTACTTTTGTATTAATGCCTCTATTGTCAATAACCCGTGGTGAATTCCAAGGGAAATTAATGATGGTTCCTACTGCTGTTTCGCAAGTAGTTGAGCAATTAATTCGAGTGGGGGTTATTTTAATAGCAGCCTGGTCTTTTCAACAGTTTCATTGGAATGTTTACCATACCGGAACCGTTGCTATGGCAGGCGCTTTAGCTGGTGGAGCAGCGGCTGTTTTAATTTTGCAGTATTATCGTCGTAAAGTATTAGGGACTAGTACCCCAATCGTTTTTCTTAAAATTACTGATCGGTCTAAGACTCTCATAAAGAGACTCATTTTAGAGGGCGGTTTAATGACTGTTTACAGTGGCTATCTTATCTTGTTTCAGCTAATTGATTCTTTTACAATAAAAAAAGCGCTGGTTGACTCGGGGCTTACTGAATACGGAGCCAAGGTTGCTAAAGGAGTTTACGATCGTGGACAGCCTCTGGTTCAATTAGGATTGGTTGCAGCGTTAGCTCTGAGTTCTAGTTTCTTACCGGTTTTAACCCGCTATTTAGCTAAACATGACCGTCGCTTGTTCATCAAATCTAGCCAAATATTCCTAAGGTTGACTTGTGGGGTGGCTGCCGCTGCATCATTAGGCCTAGTATTGTTGCTCCCATATGTAAACTTTGCCTTATTTAAAGATTATTCAGGGAATCTCACACTAGTTTTGTTTGTTTTTTCCATTTTCTTGATGGCGATGATCCAAAGCTATCAAAGTATCGCACAGAGTCAGAACCGGTATCAAATTTCACTACAGGCTGCAGGCTGGGGCCTATTATTGAAAGTTTTAACAACCAATTTATTCACTCGAGTGTGGGGAACGGTGGGAGCAAGTATTGCTACTTTAGCGGGATTGACTGTCGCTTTAATTGTTTTGCACCGTGGCAGTGATTCGGCAATAACCAACTATTTAAAGGAAAGAAAATTTGGAAAGAAGTTAACTGTTTGTTTGGGCGGTATGGTAATCAGTTTATTTGGTTATTACACAGTGTTATCAGTATTAGGTAATCCAGTTCAACATCGCAGTCAAGCCTTGTTTGTTGCCTTACTGGGGGTATTAATTGGTGCTAGCATGTTCTTATTTTTATCAATTCGTTTGAAACTGCTAACAACTAGAGAATGGTTAATGCTTCCAATGGGTTCGAAAATATTACGATTAAAGTGGAGAGGAAAATAAATTTATGCGCTTAGACAAATTTTTGAAAATCTCAAGAATTATTAAACGACGTTCGGTAGCGAAAGAAGTAGCTGACAAAGGACGGATTCAAGTAAATGGAAAGCTAGCTAAATCTTCAACTGATGTCAAAATTGGTGATGTCATACGTGTTCAATTTGGGAATAAAATTATGGAAGCAAAGGTAGCTGCGTTGCATGAGTCGACTAAAAAAGAAGACGCTGCTGGAATGTATGAGATTATTCAAGAAACAAGAGTTGAAAATAACCTTAATTAAGGTTATTTCAAATAGACATTAGAATTTGAAATTGCTATAATAGGAAAGAAACTCAAGAAAAGAGGAGCTTGACGAAATGGGTGAAAAAAAGCTGAAGGTAGCCGCACTAGATACGCCTTATGCTAAAGAACAATATAAAAAGTTTCAAAAGCAACAGCGCCAATTGATTTTCAAACGTCGTCGTTTAACTGCACTTTTTTTGATAGCTGCGTTTGTTTTCATTATTATGGGCGTTCAATTATTTGGTGAGCATCAGCATTTAACTGAGCTAAAAGCGATTCAAGCTAAAACAGAAGCAGAATCTGCAAAGCTTGATCAACAGGTATCAACCTTGAAACAGGATGTTTCTTTGTTGCAAGATGACGATTATGTTGCTAAATTAGCGCGTAGCCGCTATTATTATTCCAAAGATGGTGAATTAGTGTTTGTTTTGCCTGACCAAGACAAAACTGCACAAAAATCGTCATCCGACGAAATTGTAAAGTCAGAAACTGCGGAATAAGCGGTTTTAATAAATAGGTAAAAAAATAGGAGGAACAATCTTTTTATGTCAATCGAAGTAGGAGCTAAGCTGCAAGGAAAAGTGTCCGGTATCACCAATTTTGGTGCGTTTATCGATTTAGGGGAAGGGAAAACAGGCTTAGTCCATATCAGTGAAATTTCCAATGGATTTGTTAAAGACATCCATGATGTATTATCTGTAGGCGATGAAGTGACAGTAAAAGTTACCTCTGTAGGTAATGATGGAAAAGTTGGTTTGTCTATTCGTAAAGCCCAAGATCAACCGCAACCTGAAAAGAAACCCTTTGTCCGAGAAAAACGTGAAAGTCGTCCAACTCGTCCGCAACCAAAGGGGAATTTTTCAAAGAACAAAAAAGAAGACTTCGATACATTGATGAGTTCCTTTTTAAAGGATAGCGATGATCGTTTATCATCCTTAAAGCGTAATACAGAAGGCAAACGTGGCGGCCGAGGCGGTCGACGCAACTAAATTAAGTGATTAGCTGAAATTCATCGTGAATTTCAGCTTTTTTCAATAGGAGAGACGAAATGGAACAGAAGTTTTTGCAACGTAATCCTGAACTTCAAACGGTAGAACGAATTTTAGTGGCAGTTTCTACTGGGGTAGATTCTATGGTTCTTTTACGATTGTTAGAAAAATTGAGCACACGTACTGGTTTGAAGATTGGTGTAGCTCACGTGAATCATCAATTAAGAAAGGAATCTGCTAAAGAAGCGATTTTTTTGAAAAACTATTGCTACGAGCATCACCACGAATTTTATGAAAAAAAATGGGAGACGCTACCTGAATCAGGTATTGAAGTTAAAGCTCGTGATTTTCGCTACACCTTTTTTGCCGAAGTGATGAAAGAAGCGGGTTTTCCATTGCTTTTAACGGCTCATCATGGAGACGATCAAATTGAAACGATGTTGATGCGTTTTACTCGAGGTGGAAGTTTATTAAGCCACGCAGGGATGCAGCGGAGACGTTCATTTGGTGATGGAACATTATTTAGGCCGTTATTATCTTTTTCAAAGCAAATGCTAGTTAATTATGCTTTAAAAGAAGAAGTTCCCTATTTTGAGGATTCAAGTAACGCTACTTTACGGTATGCTAGAAATCGTATTAGACATCAAGTGTTGCCTGTATTGAAAGAGGAAAATCCAAAACTTTTAGAACATAGTCAACAATTTCAGCAGCAGTTAACGTGGGCAGAAGATGGACTGCGAGGCGCTCTAAAAGAAAATTTAAACAATGTTGTTTACCAAAAACAACGATGGCGTTTTATACAAAAGGATTTACCATCTGAAGAGGGTTTACGTTATTATTTTTTGGCTTTCTTATTTGAAGAAATTTACCAGGAGACTCAATTGGTGGTCTCACAACGACAGCTTTTCCAATTGGTCCATTTATTCAGTAATGGAGAAGCTCAATGGAGTATGGATTTAGGAGAGAAGTGGCAGTTCTCCGCCAGTTATCAAACATATACGATAGCCAAAGAGAACGTTACTATTCAAGAAATCTATTCATTGAATAGTAACGAAACTATAGAATTATCTCCCAATGAGCAGTTAGTCTTAAAAAAGGATGGAAGTATTGAACGAAATGGGGACTATTCTGCAGTTCTCCCAACAATGGTTCGATTGCCTTTGATTGTAAGAAGAAGAGAACCGGGTGATCGAATTCAGCTTGCTGAAAATTTAAGAAAAAAGGTTAGTCGTTATTTTATCGATGAAAAAATCCCTCGAAATAAAAGAGAGCAAGCGTGGGTCGTCACGGACGCTGGAGGAGAAGTTCTAAGCGTCATCCCCTTTGTTAATTCCTATTTGAGTATTGGGAATGAAACTGATAGAATACACTACATACTGGACTATTATTTGTATCATTGAAAGGAGCCTCTCATGCAAGGAAAGGATATTGAAAGAGTCTTAATAGATCGGGCTGAAATTCAACAACGTTGTGCTGAATTAGGCAAAGAATTAACGAAGGATTATGTAGACAAAAATCCATTAGTGGTTGGTATTTTAAAAGGGGCTGTTCCGTTCATGGCGGACATTGTTCGTGAGATCGACACTTATTTGGAATTAGATTTCATGGATGTATCGAGCTATGGAAATCAAACAGTTTCCTCAGGTGAGGTAAAGATCATCAAAGATTTGGATACGAATGTTGAAGGACGCGATTTGTTGATTGTAGAAGACATCATCGACAGCGGCCGTACACTTCATTATTTGGTTGAATTGTTTAAATACCGCAAAGCCAAATCAGTAAAAATTGTTACACTGTTAGATAAACCGGAAGGTCGTATTGTTGATATTGAAGCTGACTATATTGGTTTTAATGTGCCAAATGAATTTGTAGTAGGATATGGCTTGGATTATGCTGAAATTTATCGTAATTTGCCATATGTCGGTATTTTGAAACCTGAAGTTTATCAATCAAATTAGTGACAGGAACAATTCACATTATGATATACTATAAAGGTCAGGATTGATAAAATTTTAAGAAAGCAACAATACGAGGAGGAAACGTATGAATAAAAACCCAAAGGGGGCTAAAAATGCTCTCTATTATATCCTCGTCATCTTGGCTATGGTCATGGTTGTGTATTTCCTTTTTGGAGACAATCGTACCCAATCGCCAGATATCGAGTATTCCACTTTCACTGAACAGCTAAAAGAAGGAAAAATCAAAGAATTCAGAATTCAGCCAGCGAGTGGGGTTTATAAAATCACTGGGGAATACAATGAACAGCAAGAAGTAGCTAATACTGGTGGTTTGAACATCATTGGTTCAACTGAAAGTTCAACTACACATTTTAGTACTATTGTATTGCCAAATGATTCTACATTAAGTGAAGTGACTAAACTTGCTAGCGAAAATGGAATCAAAACAGAAGTGCAAGAGGAATCCAGCAGTGGCATGTGGGTAACCTTACTTGTGAGCTTCTTACCGATCTTACTGATGGTTTTCTTCTTTTACATGATCATGGGTCAACAAGGTGGCGGCGGTGGCGGCAATGGCCGTGTCATGAACTTTGGCAAGTCAAAAGCTAAAGAAGCTGACAAGAAAGCCAATCGTGTACGCTTCTCCGATGTAGCCGGTGCAGAAGAAGAGAAACAAGAATTAGTAGAAGTAGTAGAATTCCTAAAAGATCCACGACGCTTCGTTGAATTGGGCGCTCGTATTCCAGCAGGTGTACTGTTGGAAGGACCTCCCGGAACAGGTAAAACCTTACTTGCAAAAGCAGTAGCTGGTGAAGCAGGGGTCCCATTCTATTCAATCTCTGGTTCTGATTTTGTGGAGATGTTTGTTGGGGTCGGTGCAAGCCGTGTCCGTGACTTGTTTGAAACTGCGAAGAAAAATGCACCTGCGATCATCTTTATTGATGAAATTGATGCTGTCGGTCGTCAACGTGGAGCTGGCATGGGCGGCGGTCACGATGAACGTGAACAAACTTTGAATCAATTATTAGTTGAAATGGATGGATTTGATGGCAATGAAGGTGTTATTGTTGTTGCTGCAACGAACCGTTCAGATGTATTAGACCCAGCACTGTTGCGCCCAGGGCGTTTTGACCGTCAAATTTTAGTTGGTCGACCTGACGTCAAAGGGCGTGAAGCCATTCTACGAGTGCATTCTCGTAACAAACCATTGGCAGATGACGTTGATTTGAAGGTTGTTGCACAACAAACGCCAGGTTTTGCTGGTGCAGATTTAGAGAATGTCTTGAATGAAGCAGCATTAGTTGCTGCTCGTCGTAATAAGAAGAAAATTGATGCTTCAGACGTGGACGAAGCAGAAGATCGCGTAATTGCAGGACCTGCTAAGAAAGACCGAGTTATTAGTAAGCATGAACGTGAAATGGTGGCTTATCATGAAGCAGGACACACCATTATTGGTATGGTCTTGAATCGCGCTCGTGTTGTTCACAAAGTAACCATTATTCCTCGAGGACGCGCCGGCGGTTACATGATCGCCTTGCCAAAAGAGGATCAAATGTTGATGTCTAAAGAAGATATGTTTGAACAAATTGTTGGTTTACTAGGTGGACGTACTGCCGAAGAAATCGTGTTTGATGCTCAAACAACGGGTGCTTCTAATGACTTTGAACAAGCTACTGCTTTGGCTCGAAGTATGGTGACGGAATATGGAATGAGTGATAAGCTTGGACCAGTTCAATATGAAGGCAATCACCAAGTGTTCGTTGGTCGGGATTACGGTCAAACTAAGGCCTATTCTGAACAAGTAGCTTTTGAAATTGATCAGGAAGTTCGTAAGATTTTGATGGAGGCTCACGATAAGGCTCGTCAGATTATTGAAGAACATCGTGAACAACACAAATTAATTGCTGAAAAACTATTAGAATTTGAAACTTTAGATGCTAAAGCAATTAAGTCATTGTTTGAAACTGGTCAAATGCCAGAAGGACAAGGTAGCCTTTATCCTAGCGAAAGAACTCAAGCCCAAACTTTTGAGGAAGCAAAACGTGCGTTAGAAGAAAAAGATGCTGAAAAGCAAGCTCTGGATGAAAAGAAACATAATGATCCAAATGGCGATGATGAACCAATCGAATCACCTGACGATACAAGCGACAATGAACAATAATTTTTGAGAGAAGCATGCCTTAGCTGGCATGCTTTTTTGTATTTCTTTTAAAGTGGTACTGGGAAGTTGAAAAAAAGTGTAAGTCCTAGTATGATGCAATCACGAGTAAGATTGTCTATAGGAAAGGCAGCAACAAGGATAAGGAGAAAAAGAAATGACTGATTATTTAGTAAAAGCGTTAGCTTATGGAGGCTTTGTGCGGGCTTACGCAGTAGATGCAACGGAGACAGTTGCTGAGATGCAGCGCCGTCATGATACTTGGAATACTGCGTCAGCAGCGCTAGGTCGTACAATGATTGGAGCACTAATGTTGGGTGCTACCTTAAAAGGTGATGACAAATTAACGGTAAAGATAAATGGTAATGGACCTGCTGGTGGAATTATTGTTGACAGTAATGGCAAGGGAGATGTGAAAGGTTATATTAAAAATCCGCATCTTAGTTTGCCATTAAATGAAGTTGGCAAGATTGATGTTCGTGGAGCGGTAGGAAACGAAGGGATGTTTACTGTTATTAAGGATTTGGGTTTAAAGGAACCTTTCTCTGGTCAGACGCCAATTGTTTCTGGAGAAATTGGTGAAGATTTCACCTACTATTTAGCTGTCTCTGAACAAACACCTTCTGCTGTTGGGGTGTCAGTATTAGTTGATACAGATGATTCGATTAAAACGGCTGGTGGATTTATGATTCAGATTATGCCTGGTGCTAATGATGAAGTGATCGATCAAATTGAAGAACAATTAAAAGAAACTGCTCGAATTTCCTCTCTGTTAGATCAAGGTCAAACGCCAGAAGAAATTCTGCAAGGACTTTTGGGGACTAATGATATAGAGTTTCTGGAAAAGATGCCTGTCCGGTTTAAATGCGATTGTTCAAAAGAAAAATTTGGAGCAGCGATAATTAGCTTAGGGCCTGATGAAATTCAAGCAATGGTTGATGAAGATCATGGTGCTGAAGCAGTTTGTGCTTTCTGTAATAATAAATATGAATACAGTGAAGCAGATCTCATGGAATTAAAACGAGAAGCAATGGGGGAAAAATAGAGTGAAGCCGTTAAACGGAACCTGGAAAATCGGTAACGTAGAAATACCCAATCGAATTGTAGTAGCGCCAATGGCTGGTATTACAAATGCTGCATTTCGTGTGACTGTTAAAGAGTTTGGAGCTGGTTTAGTTGTTTGTGAAATGATCAGCGATCAAGGTATTCATTTTCGCAATAAAAAAACGTTAGATATGCTGTACATCGATGAAAGAGAGCATCCCTTGAGTATACAAATCTTTGGTGGAAGTAAAGAATCATTGGTTGAAGCGGCGCTTTTTGTACAAGAGAATACGAAAGCAGATATAATTGATATCAATATGGGATGCCCTGTTAATAAGGTTATTAAAGCCGAAGCTGGAGCCAAATGGTTGCTAGATCCGGACAAAGTCTATGAAATGGTGCACGCGGTTTCTTCAGCTGTTGATATTCCGGTTACTGTCAAAATGCGCATCGGTTGGGATAGTAAACATGTTTTCGCTACTGAGAACGCCCTCGCTGCGCAAAGTGCAGGGGCTTCAGCGATAGCGATGCATGGTCGTACAAGGGTTCAAATGTATGAAGGTCGTGCTGATTGGGATATATTGACAAATGTTGCAAATCAATTGACCATTCCCTTTATTGGGAATGGGGATGTTCGAACACCTGAGGATGCAAAACGCATGATTGAAGAGGTGGGTGCAGATGGCGTAATGATCGGACGTGCTGCGCTAGGGAATCCATGGATGATTCATCGCACGCAACATTATCTAGAAACTGGTGAATTAATTGATGAACCAACACCAAGGGAAAAAATTAATACTGCGAAATTACATTTAGCACGTTTAGCAGATTTGAAAGGTGAGAAAATTGCCTGCCGTGAGTTCCGTCAACATGCGAGCTACTATCTAAAAGGAATTTCACGTGCAGCTAAAGTAAAAGTGGCGATTAATCAAACAGAAGAGAAACAAGTGATTGTGAATATTTTAGACCAATTAGTGGAATCGCTAGAAGCAAAGCAAAAAATTAGTTAATCTTTCAAGCCGAATTCTCTATTCGGCTTGATTTTTTATGGATAGATTGGCATTATAAGGAAGAGTACCTACATTAAAGGAGGAAAATTCGTGACTGATGAACAAAACAGCTTAGCGGAAATGAATGATCAAATGCGTGTCCGCCGCGAAAAAATGGAGGCTATTCGCGAAGAAGGCATGGATCCATTTGGGAAACGCTATGAGCGTACAGCAAATTCACAAGAATTACATGAAAAATATGACAGCAACACAAAAGAAGAATTGCATGAGTTGGCATTAACTGCTAGTGTTGCAGGTCGAATGATGACCAAACGGGGTAAAGGAAAAGCAGGATTTGCACATTTGCAAGATCGTGAGGGTCAGATTCAAATTTATGTTCGTAAAGACGAAGTTGGAGATGAAAATTACGAAGTATTTAAACGTGCAGATTTAGGTGATTTTTTTGGTGTTAGCGGTGAAGTAATGAAGACAAACACAGGTGAGGTCTCAATCAAAGCAAAAGAAATTACATTACTCACAAAGTCTTTACGTCCAATGCCTGAAAAATATCATGGATTGACGAATGTAGAACAGCGGTATCGCCAACGCTATTTAGATTTGATTAGCAACCGTGAAAGTTTTGATCGTTTTATGAGACGGAGTCAAATTATTAGCCAAATTCGACGCTATTTAGATGGTCTAGGTTATATTGAAGTAGAAACTCCAGTTTTGCACAATGAAGCTGGTGGAGCTACTGCGCGTCCATTTATTACACACCATAATGCATTAGATATAGATCTTTATTTGCGTATCGCTTTAGAATTACATCTGAAAAGACTGATTGTCGGCGGTATGGAAAAAGTTTATGAAATTGGGCGTGTTTTCCGTAATGAGGGGATTGATACTACTCACAATCCAGAGTTTACGATGATGGAAGTATATACTGCTTACACTGATTATCAAGATATTATGAACCTGACTGAAGGCATTATTCGTGATGCAGCCAAAAATGTTTTAAATGAAACAACAATTACCTATGACGGAGCATCAATTGATTTGGGTAGTGAGTTCAAACGGATTCACATGGTAGATGCGGTTAAGGAGCGAACAGGTGTAGATTTTTGGAAAGAGATGTCAATTGATGAGGCACGAGCTGCAGCGAAAGAGCATAACGTCGAAATCAATGAAAATATGGAAGTTGGACATATCCTCAATGAATTTTTTGAAACCTTTGTTGAAGAGACTTTGGAACAACCGACTTTTGTGTATGGTCATCCGGTAGAAGTCTCACCACTGGCTAAGAAAAATGACGAAGATCCACGTTTCACTGATCGTTTTGAATTGTTTATTGTGGGGCGCGAGTTTGCTAATGCTTTTACAGAGTTAAATGATCCAATTGATCAAAGAAAACGTTTTGAAGCACAAGAAAAAGAAAAAGAGCAGGGGAATGACGAGGCTCACGGTGTAGATGAAGACTTTCTTGAAGCTTTAGAATATGGAATGCCACCTACTGGAGGTTTGGGAATTGGAATTGATCGCCTAGTTATGCTTTTAACAGATGTGCAATCAATTCGTGACGTTTTACTATTTCCTACAATGCGCTAAAAAATTTAACTGATTTACTTGTAAGCGAGTAGATCAGTTATTTTTTTGTTATTTACGAACGAATATCAAGTTAAATAGTAGTAACGGTCGTTTATGAAAAAAAGTTAAAAAAAGTTGCGTTTTTCGTTGACCAGAGCCAATTATGTTGGTATATTATGTATTGTTCCAAAACGAACAATATACGTTCAAAAAAAAAATAAAAAAGTCGTTGACAGATGACTGTAAATCAGTTATTCTATCAAAGTCGCATCTGAATGACTCAAACAAATCTAAAAAACTTCATCGAAAAAAGTTTAGAAAGTTGTTGACATTGAGTTGGCAACCTGATAAGATTTAAGAGTTGCTGATGCAACAAGAAACAGTTGATTTTATCAAGTAGACCTTTGAAAACTGAACGAATAAAACAAACCAAATGTGTAGGGCGCTTCTATTATTATAGAAGCAAACAACATAGCAAGCAATTGCTAGCGAATCAATTTTTAAATTGAGCTTAACAGTCGCAAGACTGTTTCAAACACTTTTTATGAGAGTTTGATCCTGGCTCAGGACGAACGCTGGCGGCGTGCCTAATACATGCAAGTCGAACGCTTTTTCTTCCACCGGAGCTTGCTCCACCGGAAGAAAAGGAGTGGCGAACGGGTGAGTAACACGTGGGTAACCTACCCTCGAGCGGGGGATAACACTTGGAAACAGGTGCTAATACCGCATAACAAAGAAAACCGCATGGTTTTCTTTTGAAAGGCGCTTTTGCGTCACTCGAGGATGGACCCGCGGTGCATTAGCTAGTTGGTGAGGTAACGGCTCACCAAGGCAACGATGCATAGCCGACCTGAGAGGGTGATCGGCCACATTGGGACTGAGACACGGCCCAAACTCCTACGGGAGGCAGCAGTAGGGAATCTTCGGCAATGGACGAAAGTCTGACCGAGCAACGCCGCGTGAGTGAAGAAGGTTTTCGGATCGTAAAACTCTGTTGTTAGAGAAGAACAAGGGTGAGAGTAAAAAGTTCACCCCTTGACGGTATCTAACCAGAAAGCCACGGCTAACTACGTGCCAGCAGCCGCGGTAATACGTAGGTGGCAAGCGTTGTCCGGATTTATTGGGCGTAAAGCGAGCGCAGGCGGTTTCTTAAGTCTGATGTGAAAGCCCCCGGCTCAACCGGGGAGGGTCATTGGAAACTGGGAAACTTGAGTGCAGAAGAGGAGAGTGGAATTCCATGTGTAGCGGTGAAATGCGTAGATATATGGAGGAACACCAGTGGCGAAGGCGGCTCTCTGGTCTGTAACTGACGCTGAGGCTCGAAAGCGTGGGGAGCAAACAGGATTAGATACCCTGGTAGTCCACGCCGTAAACGATGAGTGCTAAGTGTTGGAGGGTTTCCGCCCTTCAGTGCTGCAGCTAACGCATTAAGCACTCCGCCTGGGGAGTACGACCGCAAGGTTGAAACTCAAAGGAATTGACGGGGGCCCGCACAAGCGGTGGAGCATGTGGTTTAATTCGAAGCAACGCGAAGAACCTTACCAGGTCTTGACATCCTTTGACCACTCTAGAGATAGAGCTTCCCCTTCGGGGGCAAAGTGACAGGTGGTGCATGGTTGTCGTCAGCTCGTGTCGTGAGATGTTGGGTTAAGTCCCGCAACGAGCGCAACCCTTATTGTTAGTTGCCATCATTTAGTTGGGCACTCTAGCGAGACTGCCGGTGACAAACCGGAGGAAGGTGGGGATGACGTCAAATCATCATGCCCCTTATGACCTGGGCTACACACGTGCTACAATGGGAAGTACAACGAGTCGCGAAGTCGCGAGGCTAAGCTAATCTCTTAAAGCTTCTCTCAGTTCGGATTGTAGGCTGCAACTCGCCTACATGAAGCCGGAATCGCTAGTAATCGCGGATCAGCACGCCGCGGTGAATACGTTCCCGGGCCTTGTACACACCGCCCGTCACACCACGAGAGTTTGTAACACCCGAAGTCGGTGAGGTAACCTTTTGGAGCCAGCCGCCTAAGGTGGGATAGATGATTGGGGTGAAGTCGTAACAAGGTAGCCGTATCGGAAGGTGCGGCTGGATCACCTCCTTTCTAAGGATAAGCTAGGATGCAGCAATGCAGCCTAGCGTTACGGAAGACTACACAGGCTTGTTTTTATTCGTTCAGTTTTGAGAGGTTTACTCTCAAAACATTTCGTTCATTGAAAACTGGATACAGAAAATAAACAAACAAACCGAGAAAAAACACCGCGTTGAATGAGTTTTTAATCGTTCAATTGCTTTTTTATTGATCGGACTTCTATCGCTAGAAGAGAAGATCAAGAACCAACCGTAAGGTTGATAAGGTTAAGTGAATAAGGGCGCACGGTGGATGCCTTGGCACTAGGAGCCGATGAAGGACGGGACTAACACCGATATGCTTCGGGGAGCTGTAAGTAAGCTTTGATCCGGAGATTTCCGAATGGGGAAACCCAACATCTTTGATAGGATGTTACTTTTCAGTGAATACATAGCTGATTAGAGGTAGACGCAGAGAACTGAAACATCTAAGTACCTGCAGGAAGAGAAAGAAAATTCGATTCCCTGAGTAGCGGCGAGCGAAACGGGAAAAGCCCAAACCAAGATGCTTGCATCTTGGGGTTGTAGGACTCCGATATGGTAGTTTATTCAAATAATCGAAGGACTTGGAAAAGTCTGCGAGAGAGGGTAAAAGCCCCGTAGATGAAATTTGGATAGCACCTAGGAGGATCCTGAGTACGGCGGAACACGAGGAATTCCGTCGGAATCCGGGAGGACCATCTCCCAAGGCTAAATACTCCCTAGTGACCGATAGTGAACCAGTACCGTGAGGGAAAGGTGAAAAGCACCCCGGAAGGGGAGTGAAATAGATCCTGAAACCGTGTGCCTACAACAAGTCAAAGCCCGTTAATGGGTGATGGCGTGCCTTTTGTAGAATGAACCGGCGAGTTACGATTACTTGCGAGGTTAAGTCGAAAAGACGGAGCCGCAGCGAAAGCGAGTCTGAAATGGGCGAATGAGTAAGTGGTCGTAGACCCGAAACCATGTGATCTACCCATGTCCAGGTTGAAGGTGCGGTAAAACGCACTGGAGGACCGAACCCACGTACGTTGAAAAGTGCGGGGATGAGGTGTGGGT
>NZ_JBIPAO010000001.1:0-270000 GCF_050498925.1 Enterococcus sp. AZ163 | reverse complement strand
CCAGACATTGCTCAAGGTGTTGATGAAGCGTTGGAGATACGTGGAAAAGATCAGAATTTAGATGAAATCGGTGCTGGAGATCAAGGGTTAATGTTTGGTTTTGCAGTTGATGAAACACCTGAATTGATGCCTTTACCTATTTCATTGAGTCATCATTTGGTGAAACGATTGGCTGATTTGCGTAAGTCTGAAGAAGTGGCTTATTTAGGTCCAGATGCTAAATCGCAAGTAACGGTTGAGTACGATGAAGAAGGAAAACCATTACGTGTGGATACAGTTGTTATTAGCACTCAACATACTGAAGAGGTTGATAATGCTACCATTCAAAAGGATGTCATGGAAAAAGTAATCAATCATGTCATTCCTGCCAGTTTACTGGATAAAAAAACACGTTACTTCATTAATCCAACAGGTCGCTTTGTAATCGGCGGGCCTCAAGGAGATGCTGGATTAACTGGCCGTAAAATCATTGTTGATACGTATGGCGGTTATTCTCGTCATGGTGGTGGTGCATTTTCTGGTAAAGATGCAACAAAGGTTGATCGTTCAGCTTCTTACGCAGCACGTTATATCGCGAAAAATATAGTTGCAGCTGGTTTAGCTGAAAAAGTAGAAGTTCAATTGGCTTATGCGATTGGTGTCGCGCAACCTGTTTCTATTTCAGTCAATACTTTTGACACAGCTTCAGTTTCTGAAGAGAAACTGATTGAAGCGATTCGTGAGAACTTTGATTTGCGTCCTGCGGGCATTATTGAAATGTTAGATTTGCAGCGTCCGATCTATAGTCAAACAGCTGCTTACGGGCATTTTGGCCGAACAGATATAGAGCTTCCTTGGGAGCAAACAGATAAAGTTGATGCATTAAAGAAAAGCTTAAACATAAAATAAAATCGTACAGACGTAGAAAATAAATCTATGGAGTAAAGAGGCGGTTTCTGTTGATCATCTTGATCAGTAGGACCGTCTTTTTTCTGTTAATAGGAGGGGAAAATGGAAAGAAAAACGAATAAAAAATTAGTAACTACTGGAATTTTTATAGCTACTTTTATGACTGCAATTGAAGGAACGATTGTTACTACTGCAATGCCAACGATTGTCGGTTTGCTTCATGGCATGGAGATTATGAACTGGGTATTTTCAATTTATTTATTAACCAATGCGATGATGACACCGATTTATGGTAAGCTTGCGGATAAAATAGGTCGTAAGCCTATTTTTATTGCAGGGATTATTATTTTTGTTTTAGGATCGGCTTTATGCGGATTTTCGAATAGCATGATGACCTTAATTATTTCCCGAGCAATTCAGGGAATTGGTGCTGGAGCGATTATGCCAGTAGCCTTAACCATCATTGCGGATATGTATGAGTTTGAGCAGCGAACAAAAATTTTGGGTTTAAATAATGCTGCATGGGGAATTTCTAGTGTACTGGGACCTTTAGCGGGAGGATTTATTGTTGATACAATTGGCTGGCATTGGATTTTCTTTATTAATGTGCCAATAGGGATTGGTCTGATTTTCTTGATGCAATACTTTTTAGTGGAAGAGAAAAGGGAAAAGAGCACCAAAGAAATGGACTTTTTCGGCAGTATTTCGTTGATGTTGACGTTGGTAAGCTTATTGCTTGGGTTTCAGTTTTTAGGTGATAAGGGCATAAGTTCACAGGTAATAATTCTGTTTTTACTAACACTAGTTTTTGGAGGGACGTTCGTTTTTGCAGAGAAACGTGCAGAGGACCCCGTGATTGATTTGAGTTTGTTTAGGAATACGGCTTTTATGCTAGTGAATGGTGTAGCTTTCTTAATTAGTGGGTTTTTGATGGGTTTGGATGTCTACATTCCGATGTGGATGCAAGGTGTTTTGGGTAAATCTGCTGCAATTGGTGGATTGGTCATGGCCCCGTTATCAATCATTTGGATGGTGGGTTCCTTTTTATCTGGTCGCTTGTTGGTTCGTATGGCTGCAAAACGAGTATTGGCTATCGGTTTGATGGTCATCATGCTAGGGGCAGCAACCTTGCTGATTTTACCGATTCATAGTCCGTTTTGGTTATTCTTCATTATTTCGGGTGTGTTGGGCTTGGGTTATGGTTTGTCGTTAACTACAACAACCGTTGAGGCACAAAATAGCGTTCCGCAAAATGAGGTTGGAGTGGCTACTTCATTCAATACCTTGTCGCGAACGATTGGACAAACAGTCATGGTTTCAATTTTTGGAATTATTATGAATATTCAAATCGCTCACAGACTACCGACCGTTGGTGTGATCGGTGATCCTGATATTATGAATAAGTTGATTAATCCTCATACGGCAATGCAAATTGAACCCATGCTGCGTGAGAAATTAAGAGGAGTTTTGTTTAATGGTTTGCATCTCGTTTATCTGGCAGGGTTGATTTTGATCATTTTAGCGTTTGTTTTTACATTATCGGTTGGCAAAAAGCGAGAAAGTGATACACTATAAAAAAGGATTTTAGCCCTGTTCGATGAAAGAGCGAGCTGAACAAGGAGGAAAAGGAATGGCTTTCTTGCAAGTAAATGTTTATTCCAACGTATTGGAAATGGAAGTATCAATGAATGTACTGTTGCCGCAAACTACCCATAAAAAAATCGGAACCGTAACGCAGGGAGTAACTGAAGATGTACCGGTTTTGTACTTGCTTCATGGGATGGGCGGCAATCATAGTGTTTGGGAACGCCGAACCTCCATTGAACGTTATGCATCTATTTATCAATTGGCGGTGGTTATGCCATCGACTGATTTAGGTTTTTATACGGATACAACTTATGATATGAATTATTGGACTTTTTTATCTGAGGAGTTGCCAAAGATCGTACATGAGCTGTTTCCTCAGATCACTTATAAACGGGAAAAGACTTATGCTGCTGGTTTATCTATGGGTGGCTATGGTGCATTAAAGTTAGGTCTGCGTAAACCAGAAATGTTCGCAGCAGTGGCTTCTTTATCTGGAGCATTGATTTTGAATAACGTTGATGCTCTATTAACAACCCGCAAAGCTGCTTACTGGGAAGGAATTTTTGGTCCGTTAGATCAAATCAAGGGTTCAGCTAATGATCCAATGACTATGGTTGAAGAGTTGGCAGCAAGCAAAGATGAAGCACCTCACTTCTTTTTAGCTTGTGGTACAGAGGATTTCTTATATCCTGCTAGTCAGTTTATGGCGGCAAAGTTAGCGGAAAAGGATTGGGCTGTTACCTTTGAAGATGGTCCAGGAGAACATAATTGGATATTTTGGGATCATTGGATTCAACGAGTATTAGAATGGATGCTAAAAGGCAACTAGGAATTTCCTAGCTGCTTTTTTTTTTCTACACAAACCAAAATAGGGGGATTATTTTTTTGATTGATGAATTGATAGGTAAGAACGCTATAGTTTTCTTGCGGCAAGTTTGTGCAATAATCGAGTACGGCATTCTTTTCCTGATTCCCTCCATCATGGCCGTAGTAAATGACTAAAATCATTCGACCACCAGAAGATAGACGTTTCAAAATGGCTTTCATCGCTTGCTTAGTTGTATCAGGTAAAGTGATAATTTTCTTGTCACTGCTAGGTAAATAACCGAGATTGAAAATGGCTGCTTGAATTGGCTGACTTTCAGCGATTGTGGTTTCAATGGTTTCGTGTCCAGCTAAGAAAAGCGAAGAACGGGTAATCAATGCACCTAACTTTTCTTCGGTTTTAGTTAAGGCTTGCTCTTGAATATCAAAAGCATAAACCTGTCCATCGTTTCCTACTAATTCAGCCAAAAAAAGTGTATCATTGCCGTTTCCCATGGTGGCATCAATGACGTGATCACCAGGTTTAATAATTTCTTTGAGTAGGGTATGACTATAGCGTAAGGCTGTTTGCAGCATGGCTATTCTCCTGTCTAGCATTGAACTTTCCTTGATAAGAATTTCGCCAAAGCATTTCTTGATCGATAGCATTTAGAACTTCCCATTTTTTGAGACTCCACATAGGTCCCACTAAGGAATCCCAGGGTGCATCCCCTGTTAAGCGATGGATGATAATCTCCTCAGGTATCATTTCCAACTGATCACAGATAACAGAAACGTAATCTTCTCGAGTCATCAGTTGCAGCTTGCCTTCAGCATAATCGCGCAACATACGAGTGTTACGCATCAGATGCAACAGGTGAAGTTTAATTCCTTGAATATCGGAATCTAAAATGGTCCGCTTTACATTTTCTCGCATCATTTCCAGCGACTCTCCCGGCAATCCATTAATTAAGTGAGTGCATACATTGATGTTATGCTTGCGTAATCGAGCAACTGCATCGGTATAAGTAGAATAATCATGGGCACGATTGATTGCATTGCTAGTTTCCTCAAAAGTTGTTTGCAGGCCCAGTTCGACCCATAAATACATTCGTTGGTTCAACTCAGCTAAATATTCCACTACCTCGTTTGGCAAACAATCAGGACGGGTCCCTACTGAAAGACCCACGACACCAGGTAAATTAACGACCTGCTCAAAACGTTCGCGAATGACTTCGACAGGGGCATGTGTATTAGTAAAATTTTGAAAATAGACAATGTATTGATTGACGCTTGGCCATTTCAAATGCATCATATCAATTTCTTTTTGAAACTGTAGTGGCAAAGGGTCACTGGGAGCAACAATCATGTCACCAGATCCAGAGACACTGCAAAAGGTGCAACCACCATGAGCAGCAGTACCATCACGGTTTGGGCAATCAAATCCGCCATCTACTGGAACCTTAAAAATTTTTCCACCGAATTCTTGACGCAGGGCATAATTCCAAGAGTGATAACGTTTGGTGGGATCATCCGTATAGGTAAACACAATTATTTCCTCCCAATGGTTTTTAAATCGTAAACTAATTTTTGTTGGCGGTAATAAGGATAGGTGAACAGCAGCCAGCTAATTCCTAGTAAAAAACCACCTAATACGTCGGTTGGGAAATGAACACCCAAATAAATCCGACTTACTCCGATACCAAGGATCAATAAACCCAATAAAATTTGCAGAGCATACTGCCAAAATTTATTTTTGATAAATAGTCCTGTTGTAAAAATTAGTGTTCCGTACAAAATCATACTAGTTACTGAATGACCACTTGGAAAGCTGTAGCTATGTTCAGTGACCATATGAGGTAGAATGGTCGGGCGTGCACGTTGAAAGAATAACTTTAACAGCTGATTAACGACACCACTGATAATTACTAAGTTAGCACCTAACCAAATTGCTGTGATCCTTTCTTGGCTAAACCAGAATAATCCTAAAAATACAGCGGCCAAGATAACAATAGTCAAAGGGTTGGCAAATTTTGTTACCCATAGAAAAAATGTATCCATGGCAGGTGCCAGACTGTGAACACCTTGGATAATAGTCTTATCAAAGCCCTTCAAGGTTGTTGGATAAAAACGCACAATGTAGCAAAGTGCAGCAAACAGCAGCAACGTGAAGCTGCCAGCTAAATGATAATAAGGTTTATTTTTCATGATAATTCCTTTCTATACTAAACGCCATTTATTATACCATGAGCCTAAAGAGGCTTTAGCGATTTTTCTGATTCTTAAAAAGGAATTAAATTGAATTTATCAAGGGAATCTGCTAAGATGAAACTACTTGAATACTGATGCGTTGACAAGGAGTAGTAGAAGTTTTGGCATTTCAGAGAGTACGCGGTTGCTGTGAGTGTACATGCAAGGCCTTTGAACTTACCTTTGAGCATGATCAATAGGATCCGGTAAAGTGACCGTTATCTCTTTGAGGTTTGGCGTAAGCCAGATAAACATAGGTGGTACCACGTTTTCAACGTCCTATAGAAGATTGGCTTCTATAGGACTTTTTTTAATACAAATTAGGAGGAAGAGCAGTGAGTTACAATCATAAAGAGATTGAAAAGAAATGGCAGAAATACTGGGCTAAGCACAATGTCTTTAATACCCATGATGATCCAGAGAGTCCCAATTTCTATGCATTAGACATGTTTCCCTATCCATCAGGACAAGGCTTGCATGTAGGCCATCCTGAAGGCTATACGGCAACGGATATTATTTCACGCATGAAACGAGCACAAGGCTTTAATGTGCTTCATCCAATGGGGTGGGATGCCTTTGGTTTGCCAGCAGAACAATATGCATTAGATACCGGCAATGATCCGGCTGAATTTACTAAGAAAAATATTGAAACTTTCAAGCGTCAGATTAACTCATTAGGCTTTAGTTATGACTGGAACCGCGAACTTAATACGACTGATCCAGAATATTATAAATGGACACAATGGATTTTTGAGCAAATGTATGAAAAGGGCTTGGCTTATGAGGCGGAAGTTCCCGTGAACTGGGTACCTGAATTGGGAACAGTTATTTCTAATGAAGAAGTAATTGATGGTAAAAGTGAACGTGGCGGATACGATGTTGTTCGTAAGCCAATGCGTCAATGGATGCTTAAGATCACGGCTTATGCTGATCGTCTATTAGATGATTTAGAATTGGTTGACTGGCCAGAAAACATTAAAGAAATGCAGCGCAATTGGATTGGACGCTCAATTGGCGCCAATGTGACCTTTAAAGTTGCGAATTCAGAAGAAGAATTCACCGTTTTCACAACTCGTCCTGATACTTTATTTGGAGCTACTTATGCAGTGTTAGCACCAGAGTTGGATTTAGTTGGAAAAATTACAACACCTGAGCATCAAGAAGCAGTAGAAGCTTATAAAGTCGAAGCAGCGAAAAAATCGGAGCTGAATCGAACGGATTTGGCTAAAGAAAAAACAGGTGTCTTTACCGGAGCTTATGCTATCAATCCAGTTAATGGCAAGGAAATTCCGATTTGGATTGCAGACTATGTATTAGCTTCTTATGGTACTGGTGCGATCATGGCGGTTCCTGCTCATGATGAACGTGACTATGAATTTGCTAGAACATTTGGCTTAGAGATTGTTCCTGTTTTAGCAGGTGGTGACATTGAACAAGAAGCCTACACTGGCGATGGGGAACATATCAATTCTGATTTCCTTAATGGGTTGGATAAACAGGAAGCAATTGACAAAATGGTTGCTTGGCTGGAAGAACATAACTGCGGTAAAAAAGAGGTCAGCTATCGTTTGCGGGATTGGTTGTTCTCCCGTCAGCGCTACTGGGGTGAACCAATTCCTGTAATTCATTGGGAGGATGGCACTACAGGATTAGTTCCTGATTATGAGCTGCCATTGATCCTGCCTAAAACGGAGAATATTCAACCAAGCGGAACTGGTGAATCGCCGCTGGCTAATATCGAGGAATGGGTCAATGTTGTTGATCCTGAGACAGGAATGAAGGGTCGCCGAGAAACCAATACGATGCCGCAATGGGCGGGCAGCTCTTGGTATTTCTTGCGTTTTATTGACCCTCATAACAAAGAAACCTTAGCGGATTTTGAAAAGCTGGAACGTTGGATGCCAGTTGATCTTTATATTGGCGGGGCTGAGCACGCAGTATTGCATTTGTTATATGCTCGTTTCTGGCACAAATTCTTGTACGATATCGGTGTGGTTCCAACAGAAGAACCATTCCAAAAACTGTACAATCAAGGAATGATTTTGGGACAAAGTTTCCGTGATGAACGTGGGGCATTAGTTCCGACCAATCTGGTTGAAAAAGGTGACGGTGGCTGGTTCAACGTGGAAACTGGTGAAGAGCTGGAAGAAGCTCCAGCGAAAATGAGTAAATCATTGAAAAACGTCGTCAACCCAGATGATGTCATTCAAAAATATGGTGCCGATACGTTGCGTACCTATGAAATGTTCATGGGACCATTAGATGCGGCCATTCCATGGAGCGAAAATGGATTAGAAGGCAGCCGCAAATTCTTGGATCGAGTATGGCGCTTGATTGTTGACGATCAAGGGAAGATGCGAGATCACATTACTAAGATTAATGACGGAAAATTGACGAAAGTCTACAATCAAACCGTTAAAAAAGTGACGGAAGATATCGAGAATCTGCATTTCAATACGGCTATTTCTCAATTGATGGTCTTTGTTAACGAAGCTTATAAAGTAGATGCCTTAACCTACGAATACGTAGAAGGTTTTGTTCAGTTGTTGGCACCAATTGCACCGCACATTAGTGAAGAACTATGGCAAATTCTAGGACATGAAGAAGGAATTTCTTATGTTCCTTGGCCAATTCATGATGAAGAAGCTTTGGTGGAAAATGAAATTGAAGTAATCCTTCAGGTGAACGGTAAAGTCCGCAGTAAGCTGACCGTAGCGGTTGATCTGGAGAAAGAAGAACTAGAAAAACTAGCTATGGCTGACGAAAACATTTTGCGCAATATTGAAGGCAAATCTGTTCGTAAAGTGATCGTGGTACCAAATAAATTAGTCAACATTGTGGCTAATTAAACAAAAAAATGAAGCTGTCTCAATGCGAGACAGCTTCATTTTTTATTTAGGATGATACATCGTTACATAGGCATCCACAGCCTTTAGAGCTGCGGCCACATCATCAGCCGAGACTTTCATCGGCATAGTGTGAATTGTTTCCTCTTCAATTGTGGCCTGTTCGCCAATCTTAATCAAATCCTCGTAAGGAGCATCAGCCAAATACATGTCCTCCAAGGTTGTTGGCAAATCGAGTGTCTGATATAAATCAATATATTTATCTAATTCTTCCTGTGGGGCATTTTCTAGCATCAATTGAGTCAAGGTTCCATAAGCCACTTTTTCGCCATGAGACAACTCGTGAATTTTGCCATCTAAAACAGTAAAGCCGTTATGGATGGCATGGGCTGCGGCTAAACCAGCACTTTCAAAACCTAATCCGCTTAATAATGTATTGGCTTCTACAATTTGTTCAAAGGCATCAGTAACAACGTTGGCCCGGTTTGCTTCCATCGCTTTGAACGCATTTTCAAAAATGATTTCCTCGCATTTTTCAGCAATTGCCATCGCTGCTGCAGTTTGAGCACCGCCAGCCATCGTTTCACTATGGCTTTGGGCAACTGCACGAGCCTCGACTAAGGTAGCTAAAGCATCCGCAATACCAGCTGCCAATAATTCGGCTGGAGCATTAGCGACAACTTCGGTATCAATCAAAACTAAATCCGGATTTTTTTCATAAAAACGATAGCCTTCAAATTTCCCTTCATCAGAATAAATGACTGAAAGTGATGAGGTAGGCGCATCGGTTGAAGCAACGGTTGGCAGTACTGCGATTGGCAAATTGAAATTATCAGCCACTGCCTTGCCAGTATCAATAGCCTTCCCACCGCCTAATGCGACGATGACAGCAATATCTTCTTCTTCAGCTTTTTTTCCAATTCGTTCAATTTCGTCTTCTGAAGCTTCACCGCCAAAAATTTCTTTGATTGGTTTCATGTCTTCGTTTTTCATTGTTTCAAATAACTCTTCACCAACAATTTCCCAGACATCTTTATCAGTAATAATTAATACATTCGATCCCAAGGCTTTGATGTACTTCATACCATTTTTCAGCATCCCTTTGCCTTGGACATAGCGGGACGGACTTGCAAAAATTTTTTCCATCGTTCTTCCCTCCATTTAAATGAATACATTTAGTTTGTCATAGAAATTAACAGACATCCAAAAAAATGCTTTCACCCCAATTTGAAATCCGCCATTGAAATTTTCTAGAAAATATAAGTTGTGCTTGAATTAAATGTTAGAGTTGACTTATCTGCGAAATTAGGCTAACCTAAAACTATAGAAAATGAGAATTATTATCAATTCATTCGAGGTGGGTAAAAATGATTATCTGTGAAAATATTAACGTCAGCTACAACAATCAAGGAACAGCTCTGGAGGATATTAATCTTTCGCTGGAGGGACCAACCATTACTGGGGTTATCGGACCCAATGGTGCTGGGAAGTCAACGTTACTGAAGGCCATTTTAAATATAGTTCCTCATAGTGGGAATGCCGTGATAGATGGAGAAGCTGCAACGAAACGACTAAGTTCTATCGCTTATGTGGAACAAAAAAGCGCGCTTGATTTTACTTTTCCTATTACAGTTAAGGAGTGCGTTTCTTTAGGAACTTTTCCAGCAGTAGGTTTATTTAAGCGACTTGGTGCTAAACAGTGGCAAGATGTTCAAGCAGCTTTAACAGAGGTAGGTATGGAAAAATATGCGGATCGCCAAATCAGCGAGTTGTCAGGGGGACAATTTCAACGGGTGCTAGTTGCACGTTGCTTAGTTCAACAGGCGGATTATATTTTTCTTGATGAGCCCTTTGTAGGGATTGACTCCGTCAGCGAAGGCATTATCATGCAAACATTGCAACAGCTAAAGAAACAAGGCAAAACAATTCTGATTGTCCACCATGATTTGGGTAAAGTTGAAACTTACTTTGATCAGGTCATTTTGCTGAATAAGGAATTGATTGCAGTGGGAAAAACAAAGGAAACGTTTCGTAAAGCCAATTTGATTCGAGCATATGGCGATACGATTTTTATCGGAGAGGAAGTTCGCCATGCTAGCTAATTTTATTGAAGGATTGCAGGAGTTTCATTTTCTGCAAAATGCCTTAATCACCGCTTTAGTTATTGGCGTTGTTTCCGGGGTGGTAGGCTGCTTTATTATCTTACGAGGGATGTCTTTAATGGGGGATGCTATTTCTCATGCGGTTCTGCCGGGAGTGGCGATTTCCTACATATTAGGAATTAATTTCTTTATAGGGGCCATTACTTTTGGAATTTTAGCTTCAGTTATCATCACTTTCATCAAAAGCAATAGTGTAGTGAAGGGAGATACAGCAATTGGGATTACCTTCAGTTCATTTTTAGCATTAGGAGTAATCTTAATCGGAGTTGCCAACAGTTCGACAGACTTATTCCATATCCTATTTGGGAATATTTTAGCGGTACAAGACATTGATAAATGGATCACGATTGGTGTAGCAGTCATTGTGTTGACCGTAATTATTTTATTCTTTAAGGAGCTGCTAATTACTTCCTTTGACCCACTAATGGCCAAAGCATTAGGAATGAAGGTAAATTTTTACCATTATTTACTGATGATCCTGCTGACTTTGGTAGCAGTAACAGCAATGCAAAGTGTTGGAACTATTTTGATCGTAGCTATGCTGATTACACCAGCAGCAACCGCTTATTTGTATTCAAATAGCTTGAAGACCATGATGCTGATTTCTGCTTGTCTGGGGGCTCTGTCTTCTTTGCTGGGGCTGTTTATCGGTTATACATTCAATATTGCTGTCGGATCCTGCATCGTCTTAACAGCAACCAGCTTCTTTATCATCAGTTTCTTTGTGTCACCAAAACAAAATTTTTTACGAAAGAAGGTAGCAAGTGAATGAAAAAAATTTTAAAGAGTAGTCTATTCGCCATTCTAGGCCTAGTGATATTTGCCGCATGTTCCTCCGAATCTGCTTCCACTAAAGAAGAGGATAATGGAAAATTGAAAGTGGTCGTAACCAATTCGATCTTAGCTGATATGGCTAAAACAATTGGACAGGATCGAATTGATTTGCATAGTATTGTGCCGGTGGGGAAGGATCCTCATGAATATGAGCCTTTGCCAGAGGATGTGCAAAAGACCAGTAAAGCCGATGTCATTTTCTACAATGGCATTAATCTGGAAACCGGTGGGAATGCCTGGTTTACCAAACTGGTGGACAATGCCAATAAGAAAAAGGATCAGGACTACTTCGCAGTTAGTGATGGTGTTGAAGTCATTTATTTAGAAGGACAAAGCGAAAAAGGAAAAGAAGACCCACATGCCTGGCTAAATCTGGAAAATGGCATTATCTACGCCAAGAATATTGAGAAGCAGCTTTCAGCCAAGGATCCTGACAATCAAGAATTCTATCAAGCGAATCTTAACAAATATGTAGATAAATTAAGCACATTGGATCAAGAGGCTAAGGAAAAATTCGCCGCAATTCCTGAAGACAAGAAAATGATCGTTACTAGTGAAGGCTGTTTCAAATACTTCTCCAAGGCTTACAATATTCCAAGTGCATATATTTGGGAGATCAATACAGAAGAAGAGGGAACCCCTGATCAAATTAAGGAACTCGTTCAAAATTTACGTGCTAGCAATGTTCCGTCTTTATTTGTTGAAAGCAGTGTAAATGAGAAACCAATGAAGACTGTTTCCAAGGATACGAATATCCCAATTTATGCCAAGATTTTCACTGACTCCGTTGCTGAAAAGGGTGAAGATGGCGACAGCTATTACGCCATGATGAAATGGAATCTGGATAAGATCTCGGAAGGTTTATCCCAATAAAAAAGGAAAGTACTCTGTCTTGTAAGATGGAGTATTTTTTTCTTGTTTGAAGGCACTGACAGCGTAATACCAGTTGAAAAAGAGGACCTAAAATGGGCACATTTTAGGTCCTCTTCTGGTGTCAGGTTATTTGTTTAAGTAATTCTCTACAATGACATAATCGCCTTCGTAAAACTCGTCTTTTCCGTTTAAGGTCATATAGTTGTCAGTTCCTTTACCAGCTAAGATAACGGCATCATTAGGGCCAGCAGCTTCTATAGCTTGTAAAATTGCTCGTTTACGATCTTCAATATAAGAAACAGAAACTTGCTCGTTTTGAATCGCCTCTTGGATTTCATCGGCAATTTTTTTCGGATCTTCAAAGTTAGAATCGTCCATAGTAAGAATGGCTGCATCGGCAAATTCGCCAATCGCTTGTCCCAGTCCTTCACGGCGGGATTCGGCTTTGTTACCGGTAGAACCAGTGACGACGGTAATTTTACCTTTAGGATGGTTATCCTTGGCAAAGGATAGGATCGTCTTCATGCTCAAATAATTGTGAGCATAATCTACATAAATGTGGGCGCCATTTTCTTTAATTAAAAGATTCATCCGACCAGGAACTAGTGCTTCTGCTAGTCCTTTTTTAGCATTGGCAAGATCTGCACCTACCAATCGGCTGGCAATTAAAGCGGCCGAAGCATTTTCTTTGTTAAAATCTCCCGCTAAACGTATAGTGTATTCACCATTAAGACCTAAATCATCTGCTTCAGCTTGCAAAACGAAAGATAAGGGATGCTCCAATGGTTCAACATGGTAATCAGCTCCCATATCGCCATAGGTAATAACAGGGATATTTCGTTGTTGAGCCATTTCCAGCAGCAAATCACTATGGTCTGTCTCGTTTTGCAAAACAACTTTTTTTGAATTAGCAATCAGCTGACGTTTGCAGTAGAAATAATCCTCAAAGGTAGGATGCTCTATCGGTCCGATATGATCTGGTGAAATATTTAAGAAAATACCTACATCAAACGTCAACCCATAGACTCGAGCCACTTTGTAAGCTTGTGAAGAAACCTCCATTACAAGATGAGTCATACCATTTCCCACTGCTTGATGCATCATCTTGTACAGCTCTAAAGATTCTGGCGTTGTCAATTGTGACTTGAAGAAAGTAATGCCATCTAAGGTAGTACTTAATGTAGAGA
The DNA here is from genome assembly GCF_050498925.1 of Enterococcus sp. AZ163. Classification (NCBI taxonomy): domain Bacteria; kingdom Bacillati; phylum Bacillota; class Bacilli; order Lactobacillales; family Enterococcaceae; genus Enterococcus; species Enterococcus sp. AZ163. Next base: position 256,569 of record NZ_JBIPAO010000001.1, on the reverse strand, counting down.
ATAAAGCTGTTTTTTGCCCATTCGAACGGTCCAGAATTTTTTTGGCGAAATAGGCTGTGGTTGTTTTGCCTTTGGTTCCAGTAATACCAATGATTTTCAGTTTTTCCTGGGGATGATCATAAAAGGCCATACTTAAAACAGCCAAGGCTTTTCGAATGTCATGAACGATGATAGCTAACTCCGCATCTACCTCGTAAGCTTGTTCAGCAATATAAACGGACAATCCTTGTTCTAATGCTTGCTCCAAGTAATCCTGCTTGAAATTATTTCCTTTACAGAAGAATAAAGTGTTCTCATCCACTTGACGGGAATCGTAGGACAATTGCTGAAAGTTTTTTTCAAAGGGAGCCGTCAAGCACCATTTAGCTGGTGTAATAAACTCTCGTAATAGGTTTTCTTTTTCTAAAATTGTTTGGATCTGCGTCAATGTTAAAGTCATGCAGCAACCTCCGTTACATTTTGTCTAAGTTATTATAGCACAGCGATTATTATGCAGTGTAAAAAAGGTCAAAGTTCATGAAGGCTTTATGAGAAAATCAGCAAACTTCAGCTTTTGCTAGTTGACCGCATATTTTCTTATTATTATAATCAATTTATGGCAAAAATGGATACTTGGTGTTTTTGGATTGTTAGTATCAATTTTAAAATAAAGAAATACAGCTAAATTCAATTTCTGAATATCAAATTTAATTTTTGGGAATCTTGTCATTATTAGTCAGGAAGGCTTCATTTTAGAAGAAAGAATGGTTGGCATGGGCCAGCTGAAAAAAGAAAGCAGGTTATTATGGACAATCGCAAAGCGGCCTATCGACCCGTTTATAACCCGAAAGAGAAGGTGATTCAACAGGCTTCTTGGTTAACAAGCGGCACTTTTTATTCCTGCTTATTAGGAGCGGTATTGATTATTCCTTGGTACGCATGGATGAAGGGGCAAGGAAATATTGCGAATAGCTACTTCGATATGAGTTATACTTGGTTTGGTATTTTTGGATTGGTGGCTACAGGTGGACTTCCCAGTCTTTTGGCCCAACAGGTGGAAAAATACAATGCCATGAGTGAATATCGAACCAGTCAGCGGTTATTCATTCGCTGCCTGCAGATTAGCTTAGCTTCAGGTGTGCTGGCAGCAGGAGCAATGTTTTTCTTGGCTCCATTTTTAGCCGGCGTCTCAAGAGGCGGAGAAGACTTAACAGCAATTTATCGTTCTATGAGTCTCGCCTTGGTGTTTTTCCCAGTGATGCGCGTATTACAGGGCTATTTTCAAGGCATGCAGGACATGTTTTCCATTGGTTTATCACAGCTAGTTTATCGCGGACTGCATGCATTGTTTATTCTTCTGAGCAGTTTTTTCTTGTTACAGGTAGTTCAAAGTAATTTTCGTACTGCCGTCATCCAAAGTGTATTTGCTGCTTCAGTGGGCGCTGTAGGAGCTTTGGTAGTCTTACTGCTTTGTTGGCAAAAGGATCAGGAACGCTGGAAAATTCAGGGAATGCGCAGTTTGGATAAAATGGAAAACTCCATTCAGATGATTCTTTGGGAAGCCTTTTTAGAGGTTTTGCCTTATGTTCTTTTAGGGGGAGGTCTCCTTGGTTATAAACTAGTGGATCAATTGACGTTTATTCCAATGATGGCTGCTCATACTAATTACAGCAATGAACAGTTGCTAAACCTTTATGGACTGTTTCGAGCAAATCCAGATCGGATTGCAGTTCTGCCTGTTGCAGCAGCCGGAACCTTGCTCTTTCGTTACTTACCTTCATTATTGGAGCGAATTGCTAAGCGGCAGAAACGTGAAATTGTTCGGTTCATCAGTATTCATTTGCAGCGTTTTGTTTATCTTATTTTACCGGCAGTGCTTTGGTTGATGATCAATGTACGGCCCGTTTATACTCTATTTTATGGTGCCAATCTCTTAGGAAGCCGAGTAATGAACTTAGTCTTGTTGAGCAGTTTCGTTGCAGCCTTTGGACTGTTTACTGCTTTGTTGCTGCAAAGTCTGGAACTAGCGAAACCTGCTTTGTATTATTGGATTGCGGGATTAGTTTTGAAAGGAATCCTACAAGCACCGCTAATTGAATTACTGGAGGCTTATGGTCCTCATATTGCAACAATCTTAGGGCTGACTCTTACCTGTGGGTTGTCTTTTAGAAAAATCAAAAAAGCAACAAAAAGCAATTATCAGCTGGCCTTTCGTCGGATCCTGCTAATTGTGTTATTGGTATTGGTTTGTGGGGTGATTACAATCGGTGTCAAACAGCTTAGCTACCATTGGTTATCCCCAGACAGCCGTTTACAGGCATTGTTGATTTGTTTAATTACAGGCCTGCTCAATACCGGTTTATATCTATATCTTACCCTTAAAATTCGTCTAGGTGATAGATTGTTGGGCGCAAGAGCGAAACGTTGGCGTAAAAAAATGAGAATTAAATAGAAGAAAACCCGAGCAATCACACTCGGGTTTTATTTATGTTATGAAGATTTGTGGGTAACCAGAATTGGCTTGCTGTTTCGGCGATTGCGCCATTTGTCAAATTCAGTAATGATTAGAATCAACATACCAGCAAGAAGTGAAACACCCCATTCAACTAAACTCATAGGAGCTGTGTGGAAGGCTTGCTGCATGAAAGGCACATAGGTCAAGATTAGCTGCAGTCCGATCATAATTGCAATGATAACGAAAGCCTTCTTATTGGTAAAGAATTCCTTTGACAGGGCATACTGAGAAGTACGGATATTAAATAGATAGAAAATTTTGCTGATAACAATAATATTTACCATCATAGTACTTGCAGTAGTATGATCAATTCCACGATCTAAAATCCAATCGTAAGCCATCAGGGCGGTTAACGCCATCAGAATCGAAACGTAGGCCATCTGAAAAATATCATGACGGCTCATAAGGCGGCTGCCGGTTTTCTGAGGTGGTCGATCCATGATGCCTTCTTCAGCTGGTTCAAAGATGAACGCAAACTGAATTGTAATTGCCGAAACCATATTGATCCATAGCAGCTGAGTCGCCTGTAAAGGCATATCAATCTGCATCAAGATGGTAAATGCAATGATTAGACCTTCAGCAAAGGAAGTCGGCAGCAGGAAAAGAATACTCTTCTTAATATTGTCGTATATTCGGCGACCTTCACGAATGGCAACTGACATGGTAGCAAAGTTATCATTAGCCAAAATCATATCAGCGGAATCTTTAGCAACGTCGGTTCCTTTAATCCCCATTGCAACACCAATATCGGCTCGTTTCAAGGCTGGTGCATCATTCACTCCGTCACCAGTCATAGCAGTAACTTTGTGATTGGCCTGGAGAGCTTCGATGATCTCTAATTTATTTTTCGGTGTCGTCCGAGCAAATACTTGGTGGCTAATTGCAGCCGCTTCTTTTTCAGCTTGCGATAAACGATCCCATTCTGGACCAGTAATTGCTTTAATTTCAGGAGCTAAGCCTAGCTGTTCACCAATGGTTTTGGCAGTTACTGGGTGATCGCCGGTGATCATTTTAACTTCGACACCGGCTTGACGCATGTCCTTCAAGGAACCAATAACTTCTTCTCGCGGTGGATCAATGATGCCGGCTAAACCTAAGAAGTGAATCCCTTCAGCTAAAAGCTCGTGAGTAACCTCTTCAGTTGTTGACGAGACCGATTTATACCCTACTGCAACAACCCGCTTGCCTTCTTCAGAAAGTGCCAGCACCTGTTCGCTCCAAAAATCATGATCAAAGGCTGCTTCTTGAGTTTGAGCCATCGGAAACAGCTTATCCGGAGAGCCTTTAATATAAACTAAGCGCTGACCGTTTGGCTGCTGCACCAGCTTCGCCATGTAGCGATATTCTGAGTCAAAGGGCAGCATATCAATTTCGGAAACAGCTGGTGGGGCCTTTTTCAACTTTTGATATAAGGTTAAAAAAGAGCCATCTGTTGGTTCGCCATTGATTTGCCAGCGATTGTCTTCCTCAAAGAGCAAAGTATCGTTCGCTTCATAACCTGCTTCTAAAAAGCGTTGCACTTTTTCATCAGGAGCCACGATTTGACCATTTTCCAGTAGTTTTCCCTCTGGTTTATACCCGAAACCACTGACTGTATAGTGATGTTCATCAATCAATACATCGTTGACAGTCATTTCATTTTTGGTCAAAGTCCCCGTTTTATCAGTAGCAATCACATCCACCGAACCCAATGTTTCAACAGCAGGCAACGTTTTAACAATCGTGTGTTTGTTTTTAGCCATGTCGCTGACACCCATTGCTAATATGACTGAGGTGGTTGCCGGCAGCCCTTCTGGAATGGAGCCAACAATCATGGTAACAACTGCCAGCGAAAGAACAGAAAGGGAATAGGTGTCAAAGAATAGTCCGAATAAAAACAGCATAACCGCTGCTCCAATAACTACATAAGACACACCTTTACCCAAGCCATCGATTTGCTGCATTAATGGAGACTTGCGCTGTTTCACTTGACTGACTTCAGTAGAAATTTTCCCAATTTCAGTATCGGCTGCTGTAGCGATAACCACTCCCAAGCCGCTTCCGTTTGTAATGGAAGTAGAAGCAAAGGCCTTGTTGATTTGTTCAGCCAAAGGAACTTCTTCCTGTGGCAAATCAGCAGCAGTCTTTTCGATAGAATCGGCTTCTCCAGTCAAGCTGGCTTCTTGAATCCGCAGGTTGTCAGCATCGACAATTCGCAGGTCGGCAGGTACACTGTCTCCGGCTTCCAAAAAGACTACGTCGCCAGCAACTAAATCTTCGGTAGGGATATCCATTCGGGTACCATCGCGATAGACTGTAGCTTCGGTGGCCAGCATTTGTTTGATTTTTTCCAGGGCGTCTGAAGCATTTGCTTCCTGGTAGTAACCGATAAAAGCATTAATGATAACTACCAGACCGATAATGATGGCATCAGAAGAATGACCCATCAGTAAAGTTAAGAGCATCGCGACGATTAAAATGTAAATGATCATGTTATGAAATTGACGTAAAAACAGTTTCCATTTCGGGGTTTTCTTGGTTTCCAGCTTGTTAGGGCCAAATTGAGCTAAACGCGCTTGTGCTTCCTGTTGGCTCAGACCTTGTTCAAAATCTTTTTGTGGATAGCTTTCCTGCAATTGTTGCAGTTTCTGGTGATAATCTTCCTTCATGTGTAAAAAACACTCCTTATTTTAAATTAGAATACGCGAAAAAAGCACCTTGTCTTATGACAACGTACGTAAATAAGCCTATTCTTTTTGAAAATAAGGAACTTCGTAATAGTAAGACGTCTGCTGGGCGTCTGGGTCCATTTTTTTATCACCTCCGATATAGTTAATTTATCAAATAAAGTTGAATTAGTCAAAAAACTGAAAATAATTTAACTTATTTTGAATAAATGCGAGGTATTGAAAAGCAAAAGAAATGTTTCAAACTTTTACAGAAAGATTGCAATGTTTCAAGAGGATAAGTAAAAAATTATACATTTGCGTGAAGAAACCTTGAAGATAAGCCGTTTTTGGTCGATAAGAGAGAAAGGCAACTATTTCAAAAAAGTGCAGGTACTGCGTTTTGTTACATTTTTACACAGGATTGTAACCAAATGTCATAGGATTTTCACCCATGAAATACGAAAGGGTGGTAAAGTTACTCTCGTAGTCAAGAAGACGTAGAAACCTATATGGAGGAACTTAACATAATGAAATTAGGAAAAACATTCTTATTTGGATCTTTATTAGCAGCAGGAACTGGTATGGCTTTTGGTGGGCAAGATGCGCACGCAGCAGAAAAATATACTGTTGAATCTGGCGATACTTTATCAAAAATTTCACACAAGTTTGCTGGCGACAACAGCTTAGTTGATGCAATTGCTAAAGCGAACAAAATTTCAAACGTGAACATGATTTTTGCTGGTCAAGAATTGACAATCGACAAAGAAGGTAAAGCAGAAGCAACTCCTGCACCTGCAGCTGCTGAAGCAGTTAAAGAAGCTCCAGCACAAGAAACAGCACCTGCTGAACAAGCAGCGGCTCCAGTTCAAGAGGAAGCAGCACCTGTGGAACAAGCAGCAGCTCCAGTTCAAGAAACAGCACCAGTCGAACAAGCAGCAGCTCCTGTAACTGAAACAGTACCTGCAACAACTTCTTCAGCAAAAGAATGGATTGCCCAAAAAGAATCTGGTGGTTCTTACTCAGCATCAAATGGCCAATACATTGGACGTTACCAATTAAGCTCATCTTACTTAAATGGTGATTACTCAGCAGAAAACCAAGAACGCGTAGCTGATCAATATGTAACTTCACGCTATGGTTCATGGGAAGGCGCTCAGTCTTTCTGGTTAGCAAACGGCTGGTACTAAGATAAAACATTCGAGACTCCTTTTTGAGGGAGTCTTTTTTTGTTTGCATTTTTAACTGTCAGCTTGGTTGTCTTACTGATTTGTAAGCTAAAAAATCACCTTGTAAGTATTTCTTGGTGGTGTTCCTTGGTAGGATTATTTTTAGTAATCAGAAATATAACCAGGAGGCAACGAATGGATACATTGGATAGAACACTTTTCCATCTGATTAATAATTGGGGCAGCCGATCAAGTTACTTGGATGCGGTAGGCATTTTTTTCGCTGAAATGTCTCCGTATCTCTTGGCTGCTTTTTTGATCTTTTCATGGATAAGGAACAGAAATTATCCGGAGAAGCGGGAGACATTGCTAATTGCTGCGCTGAGTTTTGTAGTGTCAGAGGGTTTGGCTAAATTGATGGGGAAGTTTTATTATCATGTTCAACCTTTTGTTACTTTAGAAGCCAATCAATTGATTGCAAAGGATGTAAACAATAGTTTCCCAAGTGACCATACAGTTCTTATGGTTAGTTTCTTGTTCGTACTGTTTCTTGCTGGGTGTTCAAAAAGCAAATGGTTATATCTTTTTTGGGCATTCTTAGCAAGCATAGCAAGAATTTTTGTTGGGGTACATTACCCATCAGATGTATTGGTGGCGGCTTTAACAGCAATTGCGGTAGGCAGTGTGTGCTATTATTCGCTTAGAAGAGTAAGGTGGTTACGGCAGTTTGTTGACTGGCTTAGTAATATGGAGAAAAAGTTGGTTCATAGACGAACATAAACAGGGGCTGATTATGCCCCTGCTTGTTTTTCCGCAAAGTAATGGTCAATATGTTCTTTGATAGCAGCCGTGTCCTTTGTTACAAAGAGATCCCCTGGAAGCAGCAATGTCTTTTCTTCTGAATAGGAGACAAGTAGCTTGAATGGTTCGGGAACAATATACAAATCGGGTTCTTCTTCAATTGTACTAGGATCAAAATGTACATCGTAATGCGGGGACAGCTCCTTTTTCAAAGCATTAATTAACCGAATTTGACTAAAATGACCATAAGCAGTGATGAAGTGGTAATTGATACCTTGACTAACATAAACAACAAAACAAATCGTTTTCATGCGATTCCGCTCCTTAGCAGAAGGCTCGTAAATCCCTTCCGGATTGGTTTGGAAAATGAAATCAAGGACCGAACGTTTTTGTTTTTCAGTAGCATTTTCGATTCCCAATAGGTGATCGACACTTACCTCAAACAAGCGACTCATTTGAACTAGCAGCTCCAAATCGGGGTAGCTTTTATCCAACTCCCATTTAGAAATGGTTTGACGAGAAATATTCAGATAGTCGGCTAACTCCTGTTGTGTCAAATGTTTCTTTTGTCGTTCTTCCTTGATGCTTTTTCCTAACTCTATCTTCACTTTACAGCTTCCTCTCCAAATAACTAGTGTTTTGAATGAACCAATCCGTTGCTGCAGCAAAAAGTTGATGCAACGCGGCGTTGCATCAAGATGCTACCACAATCCAGGCAAGGCGCTCACTGTAATTTTCTTTTTCGTAAAAGGCTGAATGAGATGCAATTCATACGCATGCAGCATCAAACGGCTATTTGAATCTTTACTATACAATGGGTCACCAACAAGGGGGTGCCCCAGACTGGCTAAATGGACTCTAATTTGATGCGTACGACCAGTATCTAATCGACAATAGATTGCTGTATTTTTGCCAAGCGGCTGGGCAATAGATACATGGGTAATAGCCGATTTGCCAGTTTTTAGATCAATTCGACGTTTCCGACGATCATGGCGATCACGACCAATTTTTTTATTAATCGTCAGGTCTTTCGTCAGTTGTCCATGAACAATGGCTTGATAACGACGATAAATCTCTTTTTTTTCCAGCATCCGACCTAGAATAGGCAAAATAAACTGATTTTTAGCAAAAAGAATAGCTCCGCTGGTCTCCTTGTCCAAGCGATGAACAACGTGAGGCTGATTATCCGGTGATAAGTAAGCAGCCAGATGATTGAGCAAAGTATCCGTTTCGTCAGGCTGATTAGGATGAGTTTTCATTCCGGCGGGTTTATTGACAATAATCAGATGTTCATCTTCATAAAGAACGGTAATTAATTTTTTATTGCCTAATTGAATGGCGCGTTTGGGATAGTCATTATCTTCTATTACTAAAGTAATCTCATCATTTCCCCGAACCTGTTCTTGAAAATGGCAGAATTTTCCATTCACTAGGATTCCCTTACGCGTACGGATGAAATGCCTTACTTTTCTTGGAACCAGCCAGTCTTCTTCTAAGAGCTCTTTGACTGTCTTAGTAGGTGAATTCGCTGGTAAAGTGATAGTAAATTTCATTGGTTTCACTCCTCGCCCTTAATTGTAACAATCTTTGAGATGAAAGCAAAAATAAATTAGGTAAAAAGGTATTTTGTTTAAATGGTTCTTTCCCCTGTGTTTTCTGCAAATTAACAGATATTTAAGAAAAAAATCAGCTTTTCCTTGAGTTCTCATGCTAGAATAATGCCAATGTGTATCCGTCTGTAGACGTACGCGTAAAGCTTAAAATTGTGTTACACTAGGTCTGATTTTGAAGGAGTGGGGATCGATAAATGGATTTTCAGAAAATTTGGCAAAAAGTCAAAAGCGCATTAAAGACGTTTTGGATATGGATCAAGCCTTATTTGATTCGGTTCCACCATGCGCGCAAACGTATTTGGAAAAAATATCACGTGAATAAAATCCTGCTTCTATTGACGTTGGTTGTGGTTTTAGTTACCAGCATTTATTTATTTTATTTAGCTAAATCTGTCAATGTTGAAACGCTGCAATCCAGCTTGAAACAGTCAACCGAAATATACGATCAAAAAAATGAACAAGCCGGTACCTTATATGGTCAAAAGGGCACCTATGCAGAGGGAGATCAAATCTCTCCTTATATCAAGGATGCCGTGGTTTCGACTGAGGACCGCAGCTTTTACGAGCATCACGGCTTTGATATTAAAGGGATTGCCCGGGCCGCAGTTGGTACCCTGACTCGTGGAAGAATTACTGGCGGTGGGAGTACCATTACCCAGCAGTTAGCTAAAAATGCTTATCTCAGCTTAGACCAAACCCTTGAACGGAAGGCGAAAGAGCTGTTCATGGCGATCGAAATCGAAAAGAAATACAGTAAAGATGAAATTTTAACTATGTACCTAAACAATGCATATTTTGGTAACGGCGTATGGGGCGTGCAGGATGCCGCGCGCAAATACTTTGGTGTCGATGCCAATCAGGTGACGATTGGTGAAGCAGCAACCATTGCCGGTATGTTGAAAGGACCAAGTATTTACAACCCAATTGATAACTTGGAAAATGCTACAAATCGGCGTAATACCGTACTGAATGTGATGGTAGACAATGGCAAATTGGATGCCGCACAAGAACAGCAAGAAGCCCAGGTTGATCTAGGTTCGTTACTGAATGATACGTATACTGCTGGTGATGCTGGTTACAAGTATCCATTCTATTTTGATGCGATAATTGATGAAGCAGTGGATCGCTATGGCTTAAACGAAAAAGATTTACTGAATAAGGGGTATAAGATCTACACAGCATTGGATCAAAATTATCAGCAGCAAATGGAAGCTGTTTATGCCAATAATTATAATTTTCCAGCGAATGCTGCTGATGGAGCAATGCCACAATCCGCTTCTGTAGCATTAGATCCGACAACCGGAGGAGTAGAAGCGTTAGTTGGACGCCGTGGTGAACATGTCTTCCGGGGGTATAACTTTGCAACCCAGATGAAACGGTCACCTGGTTCCACCATGAAACCATTAAGTGTTTATGCACCAGCTTTAGAAGCAGGTTACAAACCGGATAGTATTTTACAGGATGTCCCACAAGAATATTACGATGCGAAAAACTATAGCGGTACCTATCAAGGTGAAGTACCAATGTACCAAGCAATCGCTCAGAGTCTAAATTTACCAGCTGTTTGGACACTTCATGAAATTGGATTAGACAAAGGATACAACAAGGCAAAAGAGTTCGGTATTCCGTTGGAAAAATCAGATAAATATTATGGATTGGCTCTAGGTGGCTTGGAGAATGGGACTTCCCCGATGCAAATGGCCGCAGCTTACGGCGCTTTTGCCAATCAAGGAAGAGTCTATAAGCCGCACTTAATTACGAAAATCATTGATTCTACCGGAGCAGTTATTGAAGACAATAGTGATCCGAAATATGAACAAGTTATTTCAAAAGAAGTGGCGGACAGTATGACCAGCATGCTGCTGGGTACCTTCTCTAATGGTACAGCAGTGCAGGCTGCACCAGCTGGTTATACTATGGCTGGAAAAACTGGTACGACTGAAACCAACTTTGATGCTACCAAAGTAAATGACCAATGGATTATCGGTTATACACCAAATATCGTCATTTCTACTTGGTTAGGCTTTGAAAAAACTAGCGAGACTCATTACTTAAGCGGAACTAGTGGTGATGAAGTGGGGATGGTCTTTAAGGCCGAAGCAGAATCACTCTTGCCATATGCGAAGCAATCATCCTTCAATGTAGCTGATGCTTATGCAACAGGCGGCCAAGTCGTTCCTGCAGATGAGTTCGGCCAATCCAATGAAGACAAACAGTGGCAGGAAGATCTGAAAAATATCGGGGATAAAGCTACCGAAGGCCTCAATGGTTTTGGCGAGAAAGCAAAAGAAGGAATGCAGCAATTTGGAGAGAAAGCAAAAGAAGGTTTTAATCAATTAAAGGACAAAGGAATCCAATGGTTTCAGGATCAGGGAAATTAGACTTTGAACCCGTTTCCATTCATGTTATACTATGAAAGTAACTTTTAATAGAAAATGAGGGAAAATCATGACAAACATTTATGACACTGCCAATGGATTAGAAAGCGAAATCCGCCAATTACCAGAATTTAAAGCGTTAGAGGAAGCTTTTGCGAAATTAAAAGAAAACCCTGAAGCGTATAGTGCGTTTAAAGAATTCCAAGCTTTCCAACAAGAACTACAAGAAAAACAAATGACAGGCGAAGATTTTTCTGACGAAGATGCAGAAAAAGCGCAAGATCTAGCAACAAAAGTACAACAAGAAGAAACAATCAACGAATTGATGAGCAAGGAACAAGCTTTCAGCGTAATCATTAATGATTTAAATCGGATCATCATGACACCGATTCGTGACTTGTACGAAGGATAAAATTTATTCCCAGCAGAATGTATCTGCTGGGATTTTTTTATGTCTGAGAATGATGAAAAGAATCTCTTAAGGCGCTTTTTGTAAAAAACAGTTTATTCGTGTATTTTCTTTACTTGTGGTAAATTTCTAGTGTATTTCCAGCAATAAAACTACTTTGTTTTTGCTAAAGGAGATCTTATTATGAAACTATCACAAGAGAATACAATGACTGAAATTTACAACCTGATATTGAATTCCAAAACCCGGGATTGGGAACGTTCTTTGCTGTTGGAAGCAAAAGATGCCATAGAAACGGGAGCTAATTACAATGAAACTATTGCTAAGCTGGAGGCAGCCCTGCGACCCTTGGCAAGCAGGAACAATTTAACACCAGATGTGACTGATTTTTATCAGAAGATTATCGGGGAATACCAGTCAGAGCTGGAATACGACAGCAGCAAGCATCAAGTTACCGATCCTCGCTATCAAAGTCGTGCTGTTTTCGCAGGAGGATGTTTCTGGTGTATGGTAGAGCCCTTTGAAGAGCGGCCAGGAATTATTTCGGTGTTGTCTGGTTATACTAACGGAGAACTTGACAATCCCAGCTACGATCAGGTTCTTGTTGGAAATACCGGGCATGTGGAAGCAGTGGAGATCATTTTCGATACGCGAATAGTCCATTATCAGGAGTTAATCGACTTGTACTGGCAGATCACGGATCCTACAGATGACTTTGGACAATTTCAAGATCGAGGCACTCAATACCGTCCAATTATTTTTGTTCAGGATGAAGAGCAAAGGCAAATTGCTGAGGCAGCAAAACAAAAAATCATTGACTCAGGATACTATAAAAAGCCGATTGTGACTGAAATTCGCTGGGCCAGTACTTTTTGGCCGGCAGAAAATTACCATCAGGAGTTTTATAAAAAACAGCCGAAAAGATACAAAACAATCAAGAAATCCCGCCAACAGTTTTTAACCTATCAGCATCTGAAAGGGAATCTGCGAAAGGCGTTTACCAAGAACAATTAAAAAAAGGAGCAGCAGCAAATCATTAGATTGGCGGCTGCTCCTTTCACTTGACTAGTTGTCGGTTGCTCTGCGGAAAACCGGAATATCACTATGATCACCGTAATCAACACGACCGATAGTTTTCAAAGCATCCATATCTTCTTCAGAGATGTTGAAGTCAACATCGGCATTATTTTTCATATGCTCGATATTTTCTGTTTTAGGCAAAGGCAGCAGATCCAGTTGCAGGCAATAGCGAATGGCTAGTTGGGGAATTGAGACCTGATACTTGTCTGCCATGTCAATAATTGCTTCGTTACGCATCATGGCACCGTGAGCAATTGGCGAGTAAGCTTCTACTAAAATATCATTTTGTTGAGAAAAGTTAATCACATCGAGTGGTGTATGTCCGATATGTGCTAAGATTTGATTCACCATTGGTTTTACTTTGGCATTGGCTAAAAGGTTTTCTAAATCAGCCTGTTCAAAGTTGGAGACACCAATTGCCCGCAGTTTTCCAGCTTCATAGGCCTCTTCTAATGCTCGCCAAGCTTCTAAATTCCCCTCAAAGAAATGTTCCTCGTCGTTCTGGAATTCAGCCCAAGGTTTAGGACTGTGGATAATCATCAGGTCAATATAATCTAATCCTAATTTCTCTAACGATTCATCAATTGCAGTCAAAGCTTCTTTGTAATTTTTGATTTCAGCAGCTAGCTTAGTCGTTACAAAAAGATCCTTGCGATCTACACCCGATGTGCGAATTCCTTCACCAACTCCAGCTTCATTTGTATAAGCTTGTGCCGTATCAATATGGCGATACCCCACACTAATGGCATCTCGAACATCCTTGGCTGCTTTTGCATTATCAATCATCCAGGTACCGAAACCAATTTTGGGAATTGTTACACCATTAGATAAAATAAAACGTTCATTCAACATCATTATTCCTTCTTTCCTTAGGATAATATCATCATAAACCTTAACCCTAACTTTAAGGCAAGCGATATGCTGACTTTTTTTAGTCTATGTCTAATTTCATGAATCCTACCTCAAAGGGGAGGTTGGTAAAGGTCTTAGTTTCCAAATGAACAAATCCATGTTCTTCGTACCATTTTTTTAAGCGAGTGTTTTCTTCAATAATACCAATTTTAATGGACTTTCCACCTCTCTCTTTGATTAAAGTCTTCACTTGCTGCATGATCATGCTGCCATATCCTTGATGGCGATATTTGGGTAGAATTGCTACCTTTTCTAAGGAATATTCCTGGTTTTGTGTGTTTTCTAACTGGAAGAAACCAATCATTGTATTTTGGTAAAAAACACCATATAAATTTTTGCCTAGCTTCAGATCATCCAATAGATGGTTTGTTTGAGTAAAGGCACCATTGGTAGGGCAATTATCTCTGGTTAGTTGAAATTCTTCGGCAACCGTTGCGAAGCTTCTTCGAATGACTTCAGCTGCTTCCGCGGTGTCTTGCTTTGTCAGCTGTTTGAATTGGACCCTTTCACTTTTCTTCGCTAGTTTGCTATTAAATAGAACCAGCCCGCCCAAAATAAATAGACCACCAATCACCGTTGACCAGCCGGGTACCTCATCAATTAGCAGAAAACCTAAGATAGAAGTAAAAAAAGGGGTTAAATACATATAATTACTAACCGATGCTACATTGTCTGCTCGTTCAAAAGCCTTAGCCCAGCAAACATAGGCTACAGCACTGGAAAAAACGCCCATTAAGACAATACAAAGAATTGCGAGCCAAGAAGCCTGCTGTACCTGTTGGAAAGAACTAACTGAAAAAATGGAAAGTAAAATTGTTCCAGCAAAAATACTATAGGTAGTCACCTGAATTGCAGCATATTTTTTTACTAAGCGCTTGGAAAGCAGATTGTAAAAACTCATACAAAAAGCTGCTACAAAAAACCAGATTAAGCCATAATTAATCGTAAAACCGCCAGGCAGTAAAGTGATCAACAGCACCCCCATAAAAGAGAGGGAGCTGGCAAACCATTGAAGTTTGGTTAATTTCTCTTTGTAAATAAAGCTGGATAAAACGGAAGAAATCATCGGAACTGCTGCAATGATTACACTGCCAGTAGCGGCATTGACTGTTTCTAATCCCTTATTAAAAGCGATCATGTAAATGAAAAAACCGACGGCACCGGTTAAGAAAATCCAACCCAAATCCTGTTTTTCAACTTTTTTAAGTTTAATTATAGGTGCTAATAAAATTAGGGCAATTGAGGCTACAATGTAGCGTAAAAATGAAATGGAATAGGCTGAAAACTCTCCCATGATAAAGCGAGACAGCACATAGGAAATAGACCAGCACAAAATACTTGCCATGGCGTAGAAGTGATAGCTCTTTTTGTTCACAAATTCACGACTCCTTTCATGCTTACTGTATCATGAAAGGGCTAGTGATAGGAGAGAACTTTTTAAATTAAGCCGAAAAGTATCTAAAGTCATAGAGACTGTGAAAGTTGTATGGGTGGTTAACTAAATCTAAGGGAATCATTTTTCTAAGTGCAGGAAAAATGAGTATTGACTTCGTCCGCCTACCATCCAACTAAACAACACGAACGAAGAGTAGCTGATAGGTTTTATAGATTTCTTTCGCTCTGAATGAAACTGCGAAAAGTTGGACTGGCAAAAAAACACCGGAAGAAAAATCTTCCGATGTTAAAAGCATTTCTTATAATGAATGGTGGTCAGTTCTTGAGATTACGTCGCGACGTTGTTCAGGTGTTAAGTCACGGAATTTAACAGCGTAGCCAGATACACGGATAGTAAAGTTCGCGTATTTAGGATTATCGATGTCCTTATCCATTTCTTCCAACAGTTCACGACCAAATACGTTGACATTTAAGTGGTAACCGCCACGGTCAAAGTAACCATCAAGGACGTTACGCAGGTTATCAATTTGCATTTCTTCATCATCTGAGCGACCAAGTGCACCTGGGTTGATTGTTTGAGTATCAGAGATACCATCCTGTGCACATGAGTAGTTTAATTTTGCTGTTGAGTTCAGAGATGCCAACAGGCCATTTTTCTCACCTAAGAATTTGCCATCTTGATAACTTGGGTTTGCGCCTGGAGCCAATGGTTTACCTGCACGACGTCCGTCTGGTGTATTCCCAGTGTTTTTACCGTACACAACATTTGAAGTAATTGTCAATAATGACAAGGTTGGTGTTGAGTTGCGGTAAGTATGCTGACGCTTGATTTGGGCCATGAAGTATTCCAAGATCCAGTTTGCTTCTTCATCAGCTTCATCAATGTCATTCCCGTAAGTTGGGAACTCGTTTTGTGGAACGTAGTCCACTGCAAGTCCGGTTTCGTCACGGATGACTTTAACGTTACCATGTTTGATAGCCATTAAAGAGTCTGCTGCGTGAGAAATACCAGCGATACCAGTCGCAAAGGTACGTTTCAAGTCAGTATCCATTAATGCTAATTGAGGTGCTTCATAAGCATATTTATCATGCATATAATGAATCACGTTCAATGTATTTACATATAATTCAGCTAACCAGTCCATGATGTCTTTGTAGTTTTGGATAAATGTATCGTAATCCAACGTGTCGCCATCCATTGGTCGCATTCTTGGTCCCACCTGCATGTGAGTCATTTCGTCGACGCCGCCGTTGATTGCGTACAAGACTGCTTTTGCCAAGTTAGCACGAGCACCAAAGAACTGCATGTCTTTACCGATAACAGTTGCTGATACACAGCAAGCGATTGCTGCATCGTCAGAACCCCAGTATTGACGTAATAGATCATCATTTTCCAATTGGATCGAAGAGCTTTGCTTAGCAACTTTTGCTGCGTAAGTTCGGAAGCCTTCTGGTAATTTTGAAGAATACAAAACAGTCAAGTTGGGCTCTGGTGAAGGTCCCATGTTAGTCAATGTGTGCAGAATGCGGAAGTCATTCTTCGTTACTAATGAAGAACCATCCATGTTCATACCAGCAATTGACAGAGTTGCCCAGATTGGGTAACCAGAGAATAATTGATTGTATTCAGGAGTACGGGCAAATTTCACCATACGTAGTTTCATGATTAAGTGATCGATTAATTCTTGTGCTTCAAATTCAGTAATCAAGCCGCGGTCCAAGTCACGTTGAATATAGACATCCAAGAAAGCTGAGATACGTCCGATAGACATAGCTGCTCCATTTTGTGATTTGATTGCTGCTAGGTAACCGAAGTATAACCATTGGATTGCTTCTTTAGCGTTAGCTGCTGGAGCAGAAATATCAAAGCCGTAAGAAGCGGCCATATCTTTCATGTCTTTTAAGGCACGGTATTGTTCCGCAACTTCTTCACGCAATTGAATGACATCGTTGGTCATGGTTTTGTTGCCGACCAATTTATGGTCTTTCATTTTTTGTTCCATTAGATAGTCAATTCCGTATAAAGCAACGCGACGGTAGTCGCCGATGATGCGGCCACGGCCGTAAGCATCTGGCAAACCAGTGATGATTTTGTTTTTACGTGCTAAGCGCATTTCATCTGTATAAGCATCAAAAACACCTTGGTTATGTGTTTTACGCCATTTGCTGAAGATGAAAGACATTTGGTCATCGACATCGTAGCCATTTGATTCTAAAGCTTTATTCGCCATGTTGATGCCACCAAAAGGCATGAAAGCTTGCTTCAACGGTACATCTGTTTGTAAACCAACAATTTTTTCTTCTTCTTTAATCAGATAGCCTGGCTCATGAGAAGTGATCGTTGCTGGAATGTTGGTGTCCATGTCATAAACACCGTTTTTCTTATGCTGTACGTCAAATAGTTCTTGTAATTTGTCCCATAAAGTATTTGTACTTGGTGCTGCTTCTTCTAAAAAGCTGTCGTCGCCTGTGTACTCAGTGTAATTGCGTTTGATAAAGTCTAATGTGTTTACTTCATGTTGCCATTTTCCGGGAGTGAAACCTTCCCATTGTTCAAACTGTAATTTGTTTTTCATTGAAATTCTCCTTATTATTCGTTGTGTGACTAATTATTTTTTCCAAATATTAGTCGGGGGGTCATGCAATATACTAATCTGCTAAAAATATATGATAATTATTCTAATTATCAATTAGAGTGGAAATATGCAGAATAAGTATCCTTATTGAGATTGAAAGAAAGCGCTTCTTGATACCGAGAGTATAACAGATAATGTTGCTGTTTTGCTACTGTTTTTTCGAAAATAGTCAAAAAAACTAGATTTTCCGCTAATTTTATACAACAGATTGATATGCTGTATAACAGTTTATGATAAAATTTTAATGATACTATTTGTAATTTAACTATGATTAAATAAAAATAAGATGAGTAAGTATGTGAAGGAATTGCTAAAAAGGAGGTTTGTTTTTTTATGCTGCTGATTTATAGTAAAGTAGGAGGGGATTAAGATGGATACAGCCTTACAGCTTCGAAAAGCTTATGATAAAAAACAGTCACTCACCGATCAGGAAATTGAACAGTATCTTGCTGCATCTCCAATCGTAAAAAAGCTAACTAAAGACTGGGTTGAGCAGCCATTCTTCGCTATCTTTCGTTTGCTTTGTTTAGCAGAAATTCCTTATAGCCAACGACTTCCTTATACTCAAAATCTGATGGCGTATGTAATAGCAACTACTGCCACAGAGGAGGGCTTTTCTTATACCGGAAAAGTTGAGGGAATTGTCCCTTGCTACAACGTGATGCTGTTGGAAGCTTTTACTCGTTTGGGACAAGCAAAGTCACCAGAGGTTCAAGCAGCCTTAAATTGGATTAAAAGGTACCAAGTATTTGAACGCAATCATACCACCAGTTGGCCTCACAAAGGAATTTGTAAGCATGGTGGCTGTATGCTCAAAACTCCCTGCTATATTGGAATTGGAAAAACGGTGCGAGGATTAATTACTTACGCAGAGTGCACTAGCCACAGAGATGAAGAAGTGGAAGTACTAATAAAGCAAGGAACAGACTATATGCTGAAGCATCAGCTTTTCCAACGACTTTCTAACCAGCAGCCGATTAGCGCGCATATTACCGATATCATGTTTCCGCAAGCCTACATGCTTTCGTTAACTGATTTAGTTTTCATTGCTAATAAAGCTCATTTATGGGAAGACAAGCAAAGTCAACCGCTAAAGGATTTATTACGAGAAAAAGAAATAGCTCCACAGCAATGGAAACTAGATTATATTTATGGGCACAAGGGGTACAAGGCCTTTGAAACCCGACGTAAAGCTTCCGAATGGATTGGGTATTTGTTTGCTGAGGTGTGTAAAACATAAAAAAGAGGCTGTGACATAAGTAGTCTCTAAACGAATAAAAAAAATACCCACCTCCCGAAAATCTATCAATGATTTTCAGTGAGGGGGTCATTTTGTCTATGTAAGAAGTCCTGAAGTTCGTCCTGCAACTGCCAACTTCATCATATTGAGGGCCAACACGAGGAGGCCGGTTTCTCTCTTCACTTTTTCCATACCTCGAACATGGTAACGAGTGAAACCTAAACAAGCTTTCATCCGACCAAAAACAGGTTCTACGTCGATTTTTCTTCGTGCATAGATTTTTCCTGTTTCAGGAGTTGAAAGCAGAGTGACTTGTTTCGCTTTAAAATATTCCCAGGAAGGGTTGACGCTTATTTTTCTGGTGTATCCTTTTTGTGTTAATGCGGCTGGAATAACTTGTTTATTCTGATCGTATTTCTCCGCTTGATATTCTTTAAAATCTTTTACGAACCCTTCATCATCTATTCGTTGACGGTAGGCATGAAAATTGCAACGAACACCCTTTGGATCCACGTAATAATCGGCTTCTTCATAATAGGTCCAGTTCATGACTTTTCGCTCATCCGTTTTCCATTTCTTACTTTGTTCCTTGAGCATTGTTGCATAAGGAATCAATGCAGTATACTGTGCGTACTCATCCTCTAATTGTCGATAATTTTTTTCTGACCCATATCCTGCATCAGCAACAATCACGGTTTCTTCAACCAAATCCATTTTGTCTAAAAATGGAAGTAACGTTTTTGTGTCTGTCGGATTTTGATAAACATCATAACCTACTATATATTGATTACAAGTGGCAAGCTGTAGATTATAGGCCGGCTTCAACTGGCCATTATGCATGGGATCTTCTTTAACCCGCATGAAAGTAGCATCTACATCCGTCTTTGAATAACTGTTGCGAGTTCCACAAAGAGTGAGACGAAGGTGATGTTCAGCCATTTTTTCGCGACGTTCCGTTAGTTTTCGTTTTTGTGATTTCACTGTTCGACGTTGTTGTTTTGCAGGATTAGGAGAGACCTTTTTGGTCTCTTGTATTTCCTGTTCCACCTCTTCTAAACGCAGCTCTAACCGTGTTAGAACTTCATCCAATCGGTCCAAGGTAAGGTCTGAACCTTCAGGAATATGTTTTACTTGATAGGCTTCTTTTAACTCGGTCATCAAGGTCAAGATCGTTTCACGATTCATTTGATCATACCGAAGTGTGCTCTTTTTCCAAACAAAACTGTATTTATTCGCATCGGCTAGAATCTTTGTACCATCAATAAAGAGGGCGTCATCAATTAATTGACGTTCCCGTAAATAGCTGGTTAATGATTCCAGACTTTGATTGACTAACGTTTCTACATCGTTGGAAATACGGAAACGTGCAATAGTGCGATAAGAAGGCACACGTTCCTGCGTCAACCAGCGTGCTGGCAAACTTTCTTCCGCAAGTTGTTCAATTTTACGGCTAGTAAATACGCTGCGAGTATAAGCAAATAAAACGAGTTTTAGCATTAAACTAAGATCGTACTCCCGAGGTCTACCAAAAAGATAAGGTTCCTTGAACTGAAGAGCCTCAACTAATTCATGAATAAACCAGGCAGTATTCTCTTTTTTTGGAACATAGGAAGTAGATATATTCAAAGTAAGCTGAGCCATGTTATAATTAGTCATGTGTTTTGGTCCTTTCGAGGATTAAAGTTTGAGTATAGGCGGCCACCTATACTCTTTTATTTTACCCAAAAATGCCAGTAAAAAGAACGATAATCGTCATTTCACCGGCATTTTTTTAAGACTTATGTCACAGCCTCATATCTTCAACGTGTTTCATCCGGTAAATGTGGGGATTCATCATTTGAAACTTGTCCTTTAGAATGATAGAGCCAGATGCCCAACAGCAGTGTAATAATTGTTCCTACAACATAAGTACCGATTACAAAGCTGGATTCGGCGGTAACAAACATTAAAACCATACTGAGAATCAAACAAGCTTCACCTAAAATGGAGCAAATGACTAAACCAGTCATGCCACCAGGTACTTGGTAGACACGTTGCATTGTGGCATCCCTTTTTCGTAAAATAATGGCTGCTGGAAACATAAACAGGTATGGAATCATCAAAATAATCACACTAAAAGAGAAGATCGTCCAAAAGATGGCATTGGCATCACCAGTCGTTGCGTAATTGACAATAATCAAGAAAGTAGCCACAATACCCATGAAATAATACAAGCCATCAGGTGTTCCATATTTTTTATTGCGATGCTTCAAGAAACGGTTTCGCTGATCTAATTTTGCAGCAATAAAAACTTCATTGGCGCCTAAGGTCCAAGAGACCATGTTGGAAATGAGAGTGCTCATCGATACCAAAATGATCACGTAAAAAACAGGCATTTGAAAACTGCCAAATACTTTGCATAGTTCCAGCAAAGCATAGTAAAAACCATCTACTGTATCAATTTGATTTGCTGGAATGGCAACTAATACTCCGTAGGTCCCGAAGATATAAAGGGCTGAAATAATTACCCCAGCAACTACTGTCATTTTAGGAATCGTTTTTCCAGGATTCGCAATTTGATTGCCAATTGAGCCAATCAATTCGAAACCCAGCAGATTATAAATTATGACTGAAATATAGCGCACGGTATTTCCAGGAGTAGGAATAAACGAAGCTGCGGAAAAATCATTTGCAGTTCCGTGTTGAAGGGCATAAACAATGCCCATAAAGCCGAAAATCAGCAGGACAGCTATTTTGAAAATTGCGGCGATATTCGTTACGGTGACAGACAGATCCACTCCACGGATACCAATATAAACAATTAACCAGCACATGACTAAAGCCAAACCGGCTAAAAAGAACGGACTGGCCTTTGGCATGAATGCATAAGAAAACCAACTGGAGAAGGCGACAAATACAGCGGGCATCCAGAAGGCGACATTCACCCAGTAAAACCAACCATTTAGTACCCCGATCTTATCACCAAAGGATCGTTTGATCCATAAATAAATTCCGCCATCCCCTGGATAATTACTTCCTAACTCAGCAGTTACTAAGCCATAGGGCAAAAAGAAAAGTACGGTAGTAATCAGCCAAATTGTAATCGAAGAAACGCCAATTGCTGAGGAGGCGACGAAGGAATCTAATACTAAAACACTGCAAATCGTAAATAAGATACTTTTTACCAAGCTTACTTTTTTTTCTTCCATGGTTCTACGCATTCCTTTCATATACTAGGGCACTGCAAATGGCTCAAGCAAAACCTTCGCATTTTTTGTGATTTTCAAAAGAACTAGCTAACATGGCACCTACGGAGTGTTATAATCAAGAAAAATGATCGGAGGCAAAGGAATGATACCGCTTACTGATAGTGTGTGGCAGAAAATCAATACCTTCATCTATTCCATTTACCAGACAGACACAATGGATGCTTTACGTGTGACCACACTAGAAAAGCTTCCTGAATTAGTCATATCAGACTGTTCTTTTTTTGATATGGCTCGGATTGAAAAAGGCCAGACACGTTACTTCAACCCGCTATCTTTAACGATCAGTCAAGAAAAACTGAATGAATACTTTGAATCGTTTATTTATGGTGATTATGTTTCCTGGATGTTTTCCCTTCATAAAAATTCTGTCGTTTATTGTGATTCAAAAATTGTTACGGAAGAAGTACGGGAACAAACTCCTTTGTATAATCAATGGCTGGAGCCAATGAATTTGTATTATAGCTGCGGAATAAATTTTGTACGGGAAAATACCCCTTATGGCTCGCTTAATCTATTCAATTCTCGTAAACGTGGCGATTTTACTCAGCAAGATTTAGCCATTTTAACGATTTTAGAGCCGCATTTTACCCTGAAGCTGACGCAGCTGTATCCCCATGGTCTGCCAATTTTATCTGACAAAACCGTTGAGCAACCATTGGATAAATTTCATTTAACGGAGCGGGAACAAGAAGTGGTTCGTTGGTTGTGTTCTGAAGCCAGCATGGAAGAAATCAGCCAGCAAATGTACATTAGTGTCCATACCGTTCGCAAACATGCGGCCAATATTTACCGCAAAACTAGCTGTAAAAATCGCAATCAGTTGATTGCCTTCATGAACAAAGCTTTGAACACATAAGAAGGTCGCTGAGAATCAGGCAGCACTCTCAGCAACCTCAGGTTATTAAGGTTTAGGTTTTTGCAGGGTCATACAATGAATGTTGCCGCCGCACAAGGACCATTCGCGACTCCAGATACGGACGATTTCACGATCAGGCATTAATTCCTTGAACATTTTGCAAGCAACCTCATCCATCGGATCATCAAACTGCGGTACCACTAATGCACCATTAATCATATAGCTGTTAATATAAGTAACAGCCAGCGGCAAGCCGCTTTCACGAGTTGCTGCGGTATCACTAATATCAATACCCGCATTTTCTTCCTCGCTAATGTAAAGAATTTCAGGAATCGGTACTTTATGGATTTCTAATTTACGTCCCTTAGCATCTGTTTCTTGACTCAGAATATCATAGGCTTCTTTTAATGGTTTGTATTGTGGGTTTTCTTCATCATCCGTCCAAGAAAGAGCGATTACTCCAGGTTTAATGAAGAAGCAGACATCATCAATGTGTCCATCGGTTTCATCAAAAGCCATTCCATCCTTAAGCCAAATAACCTTTTCTAAATTCATGTATTCCTTCAGTAAATCCTCGATCTCATCACGAGTCATTCCCGGATTACGATTGTCATTGAAGACACTGTTCTCAGAGATTATCAGGGTACCCTCACCATCTACCTGTGTTGCTCCGCCTTCCAGAATCATTTTAGCAGTCGCATCGTAGCGGTCGATATTTTCTAATTCTAACAGCTTTTGCGCAAACTGCGAATCCAGTTTCCAAGGGAAATACAGCCCTTCATCTAATCCGCCGTAGGCATTGAAGCCCCAGTCAACGCCGCGAATATCGCCTGTATCATTGATTACGTAAAACGGACCTTTGTCCTGTGCCCAAGAATCATCGGTGGACATCTCAATGAGCCGAACTTCCTCTGGTAAACGCGCCCGAGCATTTTCATACTGCGCCGCCGAACAAATTACACGGACCTCTTCATACGGAATCATCTTCTCAACTACATCCACAAAAACTTTTTGCGCTGGTTTACCGCCATCACGCCAAGTATCGGTGCGCTCTGGCCAAATAATCCAGGAGCATTCATGCTCTTCAAATTCTCCCGGCATCCGGTAGCCGTCTTTTTTTGGTGTACTGTCTTTGATTGATCGTGCCATTTTTTCCACTCCTTTATCTTTGTTGTGTTTAGTGTATGCCTAATCAACTAATTGAATAAATTAGTGAGGATAAGTATTTGTTAGGATTACTCAAATGAAGTAGAAATGAAGTAGTCTACTAGGGTAAGAAAAATCCAAGGTAAAAGTATCTTTACATTTTTTGAAGATAAGTTATAATTAGGTAAAGATATCTTTACGAAGGGGAAGCAGATGAAAGTCATTAATCATATCAAGGAGATTCGGGAAGCCAGAGGAATTCCGCAATATACGATGGCTGATGCTGTGGGAGTTTCACGTCAGACCATGACGGCAATTGAAAAAGGTAAGTACAATCCTAGCCTGGAGCTGTCTTTGAAGATTGCGGAGTATTTTGAACTGCCGTTTGAGGAAATATTTTATTTGGAAGGGAAGAAGAAGTGATGGGAAGATCTGGGTATGCTTTTTTTCGGGGAACTTTTGAGGTTAATATTTTTTGGGTTATTTTTTTCATAGTCTTACTCTTTTTAGAGATCTATGCAATTGGAGAAAGTTTTCTTTTTATTCTTCGAGCGCAAGACAAAACCAATTATGAGGTAGAGAACAGGGGCTTTATTAACGCCTTAGCCAAGAGCTTTGTGATTATTCTACTTCTTCATTTTGTCCAAATGGTTGTACGAGTGGTTCATTATGAGAAGACTGGGACGGATATCAATTTGTTGGTTAAACCTGGGTTGTTGATTTATGGTTTAGACGGCCCACCTAGAAATCATTTTGAATCTTTTGGAGTAGACTTAGTTATCTTGGGGATTTGTCTAGTAACAAGCCGTTTGCGCTATCGGACTTGGAGTTTGAAAGAAAGTTTCGCGGCGGGAGTTGCTGCTTTTAAAGAAAATCGACAGTTGAAGAAGAAATAGCAGGTATTAGGTGGAGTACTTTTATTGCCGTTTGAGAAAATAGGTTATTTGGAAGGGAAGAAAAAGTGATGGAATTGAGGACAGTTAGTTCTTTTTACCTAGCTGGTTTAGGGATAGGTACAAGAATTGTGGTATGGATATTTAGTTTTCTGTCGATCTATGGTTTCTTTTCTTCGCTTGTTTACCTCATCAAAGAAGTAAGTAGAAAGAATGATGAGCTGGTGAGAAGAATTTTAGTTCATGCGATGGCGATGAGCTTTGTGATTATTTTGTTGCTGCACTTTGGTCAGATGCTTACTCGATTGCTGGTTTTTATCAACACCGGTAATGATTATCATTTTTTAGTCTCGTCTGGGTTATACATAAGTAACTTGGATGTGAAAAGAGCTCATTTGGAATTTTTTGAAGTTGATCTTGGCGTATTTGCAATTTGTCTGCTAATAAGCCGTTGGCGCTACCGTACATGGACGTTAAAAGACAGTCTTACAACTTGGATAACTGTTACCGGTGAAGAGAGATATTCAAAGAAATAATCATTTTCCGACTAAAGTAGGAGGTCGGCATGATGGAGTTGTGTCATACTTTTATTAGAAGGAGTGACACTATGACTAGATCAATTGACGGTTTCAAATTAAAATTAATTGCAATTATTGCGATGGCACTAAACCATATTGGGAGCGGCTTTAGCCTGGGGGATTATTCTCCACCAATATATTTCTTCACTGAATTTATTGGAAAGCTGACTTTCCCGATTATGGCGTATCTGCTGGTTGAAGGGTTCTATTATACGAAGAATCGAACGAAGTATGCGGGAAGATTAGCGATTTTTTGCCTGGTTTCTGCCTACCCTTTTCATTTATTGTTTCATCCGAATCATCCATTTAGTGCGATTGAACTGGTTAACAACATTTTCTTCACACTCTTGATGGGACTACTTTTGTTGATGACTTGTGAAAAGGTTAAAAGTACGAGTGGTCAGGTCGTTTTAGCCTTTCTTTTCTCATTTATGACTATCCTGTCAGACTGGACTTTAATTGGTGTACTGATAATATTTGGTTTTTACAAATTACGGGGTCGTAAAATAGGCATCATTCTTCCTGTTATTTATGGGGCAGTATT
Organism: Enterococcus sp. AZ163; assembly: GCF_050498925.1. Classification (NCBI taxonomy): domain Bacteria; kingdom Bacillati; phylum Bacillota; class Bacilli; order Lactobacillales; family Enterococcaceae; genus Enterococcus; species Enterococcus sp. AZ163. Next base: position 230,532 of record NZ_JBIPAO010000001.1, on the reverse strand, counting down.
TTTATTCGTAATTATGGCATTAATGCATGTCAGCGCCCCAGCGGTAGTTCCACTTTATGAAGTGTTTACTGGATTGGGGATTTTATTGGTTATTCCGATTTTATTGGCCTATAATGGCGAGCGCGGGTACTCTCCTACCTGGGTAAAATGGGGATTTTATGGTTTTTATCCGTTGCATCTGCTACTACTCGTTGGTATTCGCTTTTTAATTCAATAAGTCTAAAGTCGTTAACAGAAATTCACTGCAATTTTTGTTAACGACTTTTTTTGCTTTTCGAACAAGCAAACTTTTATTGACAGAAAAAGCTCATGTGATAAAATGCAAGTAAATACTTGCATTTTAAGATTGGAGGTTGATTATATGATTTCGGGAGCTGAATTAGTAGTTAAGGCACTCATCCAAGAGGCGGTCGAGATTTGTTTTGCTTATCCAGGGGGCCAAGCGATTGATTTGTTTGATGCATTGTATCAACGAGAAGAATTTCGGGTAGTGCTGCCTAGGCATGAGCAGGGATTAGTTCACGCGGCAGATGGGTATGCGCGCTCAACTGGCAAAGTAGGAGTTTGTATAGTAACTAGTGGGCCGGGAGCGACTAACCTAATCACTGGTATTGCAACAGCGGGGTACGATTCGGCACCGTTAGTTTGTATTACTGGACAGGTAGCGACTCATTTAATTGGAAAGGACGCTTTTCAAGAGATTGATATGGTCGGATTATGCCGGCCAATTGCTAAATATGCGGTTACAGTTAAACGACGTGAAGACTTAGGCGCGATTCTCAAGAAGGCTTTTGTCATTGCACAAACTAGGAAACAAGGAGTGGTTGTGGTAGATATACCTAAGGATATTCAACAAGCCCTGGGGAGTGACAATTATCCAGAAGAGGTAACGATTCGCGGATATCAGCCGCAATTAGAAGCATCAGTTGAAAAGGTTCAAGCTGCCGCAAATTTATTGAATACAGCAAAACATCCTGTTGTTTTAGTGGGTGGAGGTGTTCATCGTGGTAAAGCACATAAAGTATTGCTGGCGCTGCTTGAAAAGAGCCGCATACCGGTTGTAACAACAATTATGGGAAAAGGTGCATTATCCAGCAATCATGAACTTTATATAGGTAATATTGGAATTCATGGTAGCTTTGTTGCGAATTATGCCATCATGAACAGCGATGTCCTTTTAGCGATTGGTACACGCTTAAGTGACCGAGTAACAGGGAAAAGTGAGACCTTCTGTCCAACTACGAAGCTGATTCATCTAGATATTGATCCAGCGGTTATCAGAAAAAATGTGAACGCTGAGCTGGCTATTGTGGGTGATGTTCAACGGATTTTGCCACAATTGACTAAGCAGGTTGCGTCTAGAACTTATGAAAACTGGCTGAAGGAATTGCAAGAAAAGAAAGCAGCTCAACCAATTGAAATGGCAGAAGCAGGTATAACACCAGAAAAAATTATTCGAAAAATAAATGACTGTTTTTCTAATACAATTGTCGTGACAGATGTTGGACAAAATCAATTGTGGACAACACAGTTTTTACAAGTAAGCAAAAATATTCAATTGCTTACTTCTGGTGGGTTAGGTACGATGGGGTTTGGTTTTCCAGCTGCTTTAGGAGCAAAGTTGGGAAATCCTGAGAAAAAGGTAGTTGTTATAACCGGAGACGGTGGATTTCAGATGAATTTGCAGGAGCTTGCTACCGCTGTAATGGAAAATATCCCAGTGATCATTTGTATCTTCAATAATGGTTGTTTAGGAAATGTTCGTCAGTGGCAGGAAATGTTTTATGATAAACGGTATTCCTATACCGATTTGTCCTTTCAAAAAACATCTTATGTACCTGATTTTATTGCTTTAGCTCGTAGTTATGGGATGGATGGAATACGAGTTACCAGTGAGGAGCAGATTGAAGAAGCGTTTACTCAAGGAATAGCGAATGCTGATAAATCGTTAATAATCGAATTTATGTTAGCCAGAGAACATAATGTACTGCCGATCGTCCCCCCAGGTCAAAGCTTAAAGGAAATGATTAGCTATGGAGAATAAAACAGAAAAAAGATGGCTGAGTGTATATGTTGAAAATGAAGTAGGAGTACTTGCAAGAGTTGCTGGATTGTTCTCAGGAAAATTGTATAATTTAAATAGCTTAACGGTAGGTGAGACTGAACAGTCAGATACTTCTCGCATGACGATTAGTCTATTCAGTGATGACCGTACGTTTGAACAGGTGAAGCATCAGCTGAATAATATGGTAGAAGTCATTCAGGTGGTTGATTATACTCAACAGCCATTTCATGCCAAAGAAGTCATGTATGTGAAAATTACTAATTATTCGGAAATGGAACCGTTGCTGTTAGTGGAGAATGAATTTACTTTTTCGATTGTTGATAGCAGCCCACAGGCATTAATAATCGAGAGTCTAGCCAATGAGCAAACAAATGATCGACTGATGCAAAAGTTGCAGCAGCTTTTTCCGGAGGGAATGGAGGTTGTCCGAGGCGGCAGTGTCGCCTTAACCCGTCTGCATAGTCGGTAACAAAGGAGAGTACAGTGAAAAATACGCGAAGCAATATCATGGAAGCCACGAAAAAGATGATTATCGAAAAAGGTTATCATTCCATGACCACTAAAGATATCGCGAAAGCAGCGCAGGTCAATGAAACTACGTTGTTCAGACAATTCGGGTCAAAAAAAGAACTGCTGCTGGCAACCTTAAAAGAAGCTGAGTGGATTCCAGATACAGATGAGAACTTGGTTGATCAGTTTCAATGGGACTTGAAAAACGATCTGCGCTTGATTATGGAGAATTATTTTCAACAAGTACCACCGGATATTGTTCGTTTTTCATTAGGACTACGAGCTCAAGATATTTATCAGGAAACATTGCCCTATGTTCAAAAGATACCAGCCGCTTTTACCCAGTTAATTGAAGAGTATTTGGTAGAGATGGTGAGGCAAAAGAAAATTAAGGTGGCTGATCCTCAAAAAACAGCAGAGGTTCTTTTCTCAAGTCTAATTGGTTTTGCTTTTCTGCATGCTTATTCCGATAATCAGCAATTTGAGAAGGAAAACAAAGCGTTTATTTTCCAAGCCGTGGAAATGTTTAGTGAAGGCGTGATTAGTTAGTTTTTAAATAAATCATGCTTGGGGCGGAATACAAAGGATTGTCAATTTGGTAAGCTTATCTTGCAGGAATTTAATAAATCTTGGAGGTATGGTATGGCTGACTACCAAATAATCAAATTTTCAGAATTAACCAATGGACAAAAGCAGCAGGCAGTTGATGTTTTTCTTGAGGGCTTTGGTCACATGATGACTTTTACTAAAGAGATTGAAAAATTGGAGGCGTTGTTTCTGGACTCCTTTAATCCAAGTTACATTTTACTTTATAGGGAAGCAGATCAAGTACTGGGAATTGTCGGGATTGCGACGAACAAAGTACGACCGATTAAATTTGAGAAAAGTCAGTGTCAAAAACTATTTGGGAATGTGAAGGGTAGTATGATCTGTAGGCAAATGAACGCTATTTTTCAAAGCAAAGTGGTAGAAGAAGAAACCGATCTGTACATTGATGTACTTGCTACAGCTAAGGCAGCTCGGGGCAAAGGCGTGGCGAGTAAGCTTATTCATTACTGTTTAGAATTACCAGACTTTCAAATTTGCCACCTTGAGGTTCTATCAAAGAACGCAAATGCCAAACGACTCTATGAACAGATTGGCTTTGTTGATTACAAGCATCAGCGCTTTTCACCAGCAATCTTACAGGGATGGGGTTACCCGATCAAAATGAAAAAAGCGATGAATAATTGCTAGCAGAAAACTTTTTTGGTCCTTGATCAAAAAAGTTTTTTATTTTGTGTTGACTCCCACGTTACGTGTGACTCTATACTATAAGTAAGCTAGCGAGGACGAAGTAAAACATATTTATAAGGAGAGAACAAACATGTTTAAAATTGGAGAATTCTCAAAACTATCTAATACCACTGTTCGAACATTGGATCACTATGCAGCATTAGGTTTATTAATTCCAGAAAAAATAGATACACAATCTAACTATCGGTATTATTCAGCGAGTCAGCTAGGATTGCTAAACCAAATCAAAATGTTGCAGCAAACAGGTCTGCCGTTGAAGACGATTAAGGAAATCATTGAAACGAACGATTTAGAATTCTTAGAACGACATTACACCATGCAAGAACAAAAACTGCAAGAAGATCTGGATGAAGTTATGAAGAAGCAGCGGATGATCTCCTTGCTCCAACAAAACGTGAAAGAAGGAATAGAAATGACTAAATATAATGTAGTAGTAAAAGAAGTAGCTGAAAGAAATGTATTAAGTGTACGGGAACGAATTGCTGATTATACTATGGAGGGCGAACTTTGGATGAAACTGCAACAAGGCATGCAGGAAACGAAAGCTAAAATGACTCAACCGTCAATGAATATGACCATCTTTCATGACAAGGAATTCGTCGAAAAAAATCCGGATGTTGAGGTTCAAACAACTGTAATCGGCGAATATCCAGACATAAAATCAGTCAAATTTGAAAAAGCGCCAAGTTTCATTATGGCTTCTGTAACCTTCAATGGTCCTTTTGAGCAAATGCCGCAGGTTACTCAAGCATTAGGGGAATGGATTGAAGCCAATGAATACAAGGTGGTAGGACCGATGATTAATATTGGTCATGTTTCACCAGCCGAAGATCCTAATCCTGAAAATTGGGTAACAGAATCGGGGTTCGTTGTCAGTAAATAAGCGAAAGGGGCGTCCTCTAAGTATTGGGGACGCTCTTTGACAACAGGAGGAATGATCATGACTTGTCCCGAGTGTTACAGCGAGCATTTTCGTATAACACCATTATTGAACCCTAGAGATTGTCTAGAAAATCATCAACAATATATTTGCGGTACCTGTGGACGTTGCATTTGTATTCAAGCAGACGAAAAACGTGGATTACGGCGTTGGAACTTTCCCTTCAAAACGGCGGAAATTGCACGATTGTTTTTACGTACAGCTGATGTGACGGCTGAGACCAATTGTGGTATTTATGAAATAATTAGCATCAGCGGTCGCAAATCTTACAAAATTTTCCCTCAGCAGTCAGATTTTGAACGTTACTTAAACAAACACAATAAGTTAACGATCCAAATGATGCCTGTTTACCAGGTGGATCATTTTGGAGAGTTTGCTCTAGCTGAAATTCGCCATCTGACAGCTGAGGAGATCACTGTCTATTTCCAAGAGCGAGAATAAACTGTTTCATTCCTAAATACAATTTGCCTCATTTTTTAGGTAAAATGACCCATTCCCATAAAAGCTAAGCGAAGATAGAGCACTTGTTTTGGATTTTAAGATCTTTTCTGTGTAAGGCTAAATACACTCGCAGTTTTTGGCAAGATTCAAGAGTCTTCTTTGTTTGCTTTATGCTAAACTGAAATAAAAGGAGGTAGATCATGAAGTTCAAAGGACCTATGCTGGTAGTGAAGGATATGGAAAAATCAAAAGCATTTTATACTAAGGTAATCGGTGTTCGAGTGATTGCAGATTTAGGTGAAAATGTAACTCTGACAGGAGGTTTGTCGCTGCAAACCGAAAGCTCATGGGTAGAGTTTACCCATTGTACGCCTGACTTTTTCAAGTATCAAGGCAATGATGCCGAAATGTATTTTGAAGAAGATGATTTTGACAGCTTTCGTGAAAAGCTAGCTAAGCTGGGGGTTGAGCAGCTTGGTGAAGAGATTGAAATGCCATGGGGACAAAAAGTAATTCGCTTGTATGATCCAGACAAGCACATTGTGGAAGTCGGTGAGGATTTGTCAGTAATGATGAAACGCCTTCAAGCAACTGGCCTGACTATTGAAGAGCTTGCTGAAAAAACAGGTTTAACACCTAAAATGATTGAACGGCTGTTGAAGTAAATTTAAATAGGGTAAGCAGTGGATAGAAAACTATTCGCTGTTTTTTTTCCGTAGAATCAAAGGGTAACCCCAGTGAAGACCTTAAAAAATAAGGTGAAACGATGGAAATCCCTTCGTTTTTAAGGTTGCTTGTTTGTGAGATAGAAATTTTACTAGTCTTTACTTAGGGTTTGATGGTACGCTTAATTCAAAAAGGGGGATGACTTATGTGTGGACGAACGGCTGATTATTCAAATTAATAATCAGGAGGATTTGTAATAATGGAAGTAATCATTCGAACAATGCAGCCGACGGAATATCCGTTGCTGGAAGAGTTTTTGTATCAAGCAATTTTTCAACGCGACTTGGAGAATTTGATTCCGCGAACGGAAATATATAAGCCGGAAGTACATGTTTACATTGAAGATTTTGGCCAACAAATTGAAGATTATTGTTTATGTGCCGAAACAGCAGGGAAAATTGTTGGCGCAGTTTGGGTGAGAAATATTGAAGGCTTTGGTTCAATTGATGATCAGACACCGGAATTTTCAATTTCTCTTTTACCAGAATATCGAGGGCAGGGGATTGGAACAGCACTGATGAAGCAGATGTTGGCATATCTCAAGCAGGCGGAGTACTCGAAAACGTCTTTAGCAGTACAAAAGGATAACTATGCGCTTCAAATGTATCAAAATGTCGGCTTTACGATTGTTGACGAGAATGAACAAGAATATATTATGGTCTGTTTTCTAGAAGAGCTTTCCGACTAAAACATCCGTCCAAAGTCTCTTTTTTGAAAAAGAAAGTTTGCGTATAATAGATGAAAAGATGAAAAAGTAGGGAATTAAGATGAAAAAAGAAACTGAGGATGCAAAACAAAAGCGAAATTTTGACAAGGTGAACAAGCGAGCGCAGGAAAATTTTCAAAGGTTGAACAGAAAGAATAGAATCCAGCAGCTTTGTTTGTTGCTGGTGATGATGGTTTTTTTAGGATTATTTGCGATAAGACTTTTACCAGGCAACTATCAAAGTTACGCTGAAAATAATCAAAAATATACCGCTCAGATTGAGCAATTGGAGTTGGAAAAATCAGCGATTCTCTCTGGGGAGAAGGAAGCAGCGACCGGAAATTTTAAAGAAACATTGGATGAGAATCTGGCTAATTTAAAGGACTATCCAGAACAGAATGATCTTTATACAGTGGATATAAAAGGTACGAATGCATCCATTCGCTTAAATCGTAATAACCTTTTTATCTCGGACAATGCCAATATGATGAATAAAGAGACTAAAAAGAAAATATATGATTTAAACAAACAATTGGCAGCCAGTACAAATGGTGCACAGCTGCAGGTCGTTACCGTACCAGCATTACCTTCGGGTGAGAGTATTGAATCTTATGCTGAAAAGATTTTCAATCAGCTGGGAATTGGTAACAAGGATGAGGATAACGGTGTTTTGTATTTAATCGCCTTGGGAGATCAGGAATTTCGTCTAGAAGTTGGTTATGGATTGGAAGGTTTGATTACAGATTCGACTGCTGATGACATTATTAGTGACGATGATGTAGTGGAAGCTTTTGAAGATAAAAAATATGATGTGGCAGTTAGCCAAGTAGTGGACGACGTGTTTAATATCATGAATTCAAAGACGGCTTTAGTAGATTCGCAAATTGCTGCTATCACTCGGACAAAACGCAATAACCAATTGCTTTACTGGCTGCAGATAATCATTTTATTGATTGGAATCCTCTTATTAGCAGGGGTTTTAATTAGCAGTTTTCGAGGTAGAAGGTTGATGAAGCAGTACTATCAGGGATTTCAAACTGACTTGGAGACTTTCCAACGAGGAAGAAGTACGCAGGAGAAAGCTGCTCGAATAATCAAAATAAAGAAAACATCCTTTTACTATTTGATGATGGCTGAGATAGGAACTATTTGGTCAGCTGGACAAGTTAAAAATGCAGTAAAGCGTGGAAGAATCCTAGCAAAATATCCAAAGGCTAAGAAACAGTCTTTGGGTCGTATTCTAGTAGGGGATACTCTGTATGGCTATAATGGCGATGTGATCACTACTGCTTACTTAGCTTCCCACTACAATCCGTCCAATCATTCAGACAGCGGTTCAAGCGGCAACAGTGGCGGCGGCTCTTGGGGTTCCTTTGGTGGAGGATCTTCCGGTGGCGGTGGTGCTTCTGGCGGCTGGTAAATACAAATAGAAAATGAGCCCCGCTTTATAGCGGTGGCTCATTTTTAGTCTCGTTGCTAGTCTCGTTGCTAGTCTCGTTGCTAGTCTCGTTGCTAGTCTCGTTGCTAGTCTCGTTGCTAGTCTCGTTGCTAGTCTCGTTGCTAGTCTCGTTGCTAGTCTCGTTGCTAGTCTCGTTGCTAGTCTCGTTGCTAGTCTCGTTGCTAGTCTCGTTGCTAGTCTCGTTGCTAGTCTCGTTGCTAGTCTCGTTGCTAGTCTCGTTGCTAGTCTCGTTGCTAGTCTCGTTGCTAGTCTCGTTGCTAGTCTCGTTGCTAGTCTCGTTGCTAGTCTCGTTGCTAGAAGAAACGGCAGGTTCATTTTTTAACTCTTCAATGATTTCTTCCACTGGTTTTTCTGAAGTTTCTTGAGGAAGAATTTCTGTTAAAGGTTGTACATTTGGCAGTTCTTTTTCTCTAAAGAAGAAGCGTAAAAAGCTGCTGTTGCTGCGGACAGTTATCTCATCTGTTGGCATTAAGGTGAACACAAACAATTCAATGGAGATAATTAGATTAAGAAACAGACACAGCATAGATGCTACATAATACCCTGGTGACCACGTACTAGCTACTTGAAAAGTAAATTGGAACATGCCTAATAAAAATAGTGCAATGTAGTGAACCAGTAGTCCCCGTCCTCGAAGTCCCGCATCTCGCATCCTACGAGTCATTAATGACAAGTTTGGCAGTAAGATGGCCAACGAATAAACAAAATAGAAAATTAAAATTGGCAAAATACGAAATAATGCACTGAATACTTCCCAAGCAATCTCATCATCAGACATATAATAGTCATAGTATCCATACATCATGCCGGTATTAATAATTGCTGAAAATAGCGTTGTAAATAAAATGAGTCCAAACAAAAGGCGAATAGACATCAAAATAAGTTGAACCCACCAATACCCTGCACGGGTTGTCCGCCCTTTAAACTCTACATATCCGACAAAAAAATCCTTAATGGCTTGTTTAAAGCCTACTTCTCCTGGAACCTGATTAATAACCTTCATTCATTTTAACTCCTTTATTGTCACTCCAAAATAGTCAATAACTCATTATTAAGAAACAATGGTTATCGTTCCTCCTATTGTATACACAACTCAAACAAAATAGCTATGTAATTTTAAAAATAAAAAAGAGAATTTGGCTGGTTCATTTTACAGAAAAAAATAGGTAACGAAAACGAACATATTTGGTTAACTATGGTTGGTGTTCATTTCTTCAGTGGTTGCCTATGATAATTACAAGAGGTGTGAAAAATATGAAGCGGGTAAAAAGTAATATTTCTGCTAATCTGAATTGTTTAAGAAGGCAAAGTCGCATGTCGCAAGAAGAAATTGCTGAAAGAATTGGGGTAACTCGTCAGGCGGTTGCCAAATGGGAAAAGGGTAACGCTCTTCCTTGTATTGTTAATTGTATTTTATTGGCAGAATTGTTTGATGTTTCATTGAATGATTTTGTCAATTACGATTCAAAACAAACGGGAATACCAATTCCATCAAAGAGTAGGCATTAGTTGAGAACAGTGACGATGAATGACCATGGTCAAATTGTTCTGTCAAAGAAAGCTAAGGAAACCATGGAATACAAGACAGGAGATGTTTTAGTTGTGTTGGGGGATTGTAATCCGTTAACCGCGGGAATTGTTTTGTTAAGCAGTGAAGTATTTTTCCGTCTGACTGGTCAATCGAAAGTTCGCTTGTCTGAGGATAAACAGCTATCAAATAATTGAGAAAAGGAAGAAGAGGGAGAACCATGGACTTATTAAAAATTGAAGGATTAACTAAGCATTATTCCAGTTTTACATTAGAAGATATTTCCTTTGCATTGCCCAAAGGACAGATCATGGGCCTGATTGGAAAAAATGGGGCAGGGAAAAGTACGACATTAAAATCATTGTTGAACCTAGTGCATCCAGATTCTGGCAAAATCGAAATGTTTGGGAAGGATTTCTTAGACAATGAAAAAGCCTGTAAGCAGCAAATGGGAATTGTATTAGGCGGAATTGATTTTTATGAGCAAAAAAGGGTGTCCTTAATTACTAAAGTGACAAAACGATTTTACCCAACTTGGGATGAATCAGCCTATGAAAAATACTTGTCAGTATTTTCTTTGGATCCTCAGAAAAAGGGGAAGGATTTATCGGCTGGAATGAAGGTGAAATATATGATTGCTTTGGCCTTGTCCCATGATGCCAAATTGTTGATTTTAGATGAGCCTACCAGTGGTTTAGATCCAGTCTCTAGAGATGATTTGCTGGAATTGTTTCAGCATTTGGTTCAAGGAGGCGAACGCAGCATTCTCTTTTCTACCCATATCACGTCAGATTTAGAGAAATGTGCAGATTCAATTACGTACATCAAAGAAGGAAAAATGGTTGCCAATGCACCAAAAGAGGTTTTTTTACACTCCTTTGACTATTTGAAGAAGCCAGACGAGCACGCACTCTCGCTTGAGGAAATTATGATTCGTACGGAAAGGAAGAGTTACGATGTTTAATTTATTGTACAAGGAAATTCGTTTAGCAGCTCATCCTAATTTATTCATTTTTACCTGTATGGGGGTACTAGTTTTAGTCCCGGCTTATCCATATGGGATCATATTCTTATTTAGCGGGCTGGGCATATATATCAGTTTTATGTACGGACGTGAAACAAATGACATTTACTATACAGCTTTATTACCGGTTCGGAAACGTGACACGGTAAAAGCCAAATGTTTGCTGGTAGTGCTGGCAGAGTTGATTCAGATGCTGATATCTTTACCTTTTATTTTTTTACGATTGGCTATTTTGTCTAACGGAAACCCAGTTGGAATTGAAGCAAATGTAGCTTTTTATGGCATGGGGTTTTTCATTTATGCTGTTTTCAATGTGATTTTTTTGACTGTCTTTTTCAAGACAGCTTATAAGGCAGGGAAAGCTTTTGTATTAGCGATGATTCCTGCAATAATCATAATGACTTTAATGGAAATTATCGTTCATTTTCCTAATTTCTATTGGTTGGATAGCGTCAAGCAGCCGGAGCTGCTTCGACAGTTGCCTATTCTGATTATTGGATTTTTGGTTTATGTTTCAGCAACAATTGTTGCTTACCACGTATCGGTTAATCGATTTGAAAAAGTAGATTTGTAAAGTAGATTTATTAAGTACATCTGTGAATCCTGATGACAAAGGATTTGCAGATTTTTTGCGATCAAACAAATTTTGCTCCAAAAATGAGAGGTTCCAGCTAAGAAGCCATGCTATTCTAGATAGTAAGAAGGCTATCACTTTTCTTGCTTAGAAAAGGATACATAGATTTAGTTTAGCTTTTGGTATAGTGGAAAAAAGAGGAGGAATGAAAAATGGAACACAGAATTGTAGAATTAGACGCGTTTAAGATAGTTGGCTACAAAAAGGAGTCAACTAATGAAAATCAACAGGGGATGCAAGATTGCCCCGCTCATTGGGGTGAGATTTTATCTGCTGGGAAACAGGAGGCACTGCTGCCGTTGATTAATCGGGAGCCATTCGGTTTGATTGGTGCTAGCTTCTATAATGTTGATTCTAGTGATGCGAAACGATTCGACTACTATATCAGTGTGGCTACTACAGAGGAAACACCGGATGAGTTGGAAGAAATAGAAGTGCCAGCCAATACTTGGGCAGTTTTTCCAACGACCAAGGAAGCCTCTGGACAGACACAAGTTGAAATTGTCTCAAAATGGGGTCCCCAGTCAGAAGAGTATGAATTATTGAATACTGGCTATATGACAGGAGAGATGGCTTCAGGAGGACCAGATATGGAGGTTTACGGAAGTGGTGACGACATTGAAATTTGGGTACCAGTGAAGAAAAAATAGCTGAAGAAATCTCTGTTTTAGTGTGCTATGCTTAATAGAAGACTAAAACAGGAGCTAAACAATATGACCACAGACATCCAACGATTTACAGCGACTCTAGCTTATATAGAGGATCACTTATTTGGAGAAATTTCGTTGAAGACGCTGGCAAAACAAGCTTTGCTGTCAGAATATACATTTCATCGTTTTTTTACTTATTTAACGGGCTACTCCTTTTCTAATTACGTTCGCAATCGCCGCTTGTCTGAAGCGGTTGGTTGCTTGCGTCAAGGGGAGCTGGTTGATACGATTGCAGAGCAGTGCGGCTATGCAAACCGTTCTGCTTTTCATCGTGCCTTTGTGAAATTCCATGGCTTAACACCTGCTCAAGCCAAAGAAGAATTTGCTGCGGTTAATTATTTTCCGCCGATGCGTTTAACCATTCAAATCGATGGTGGAAAAACGTTAAATTATCGGATTGAACAGCTGCCAGCCTTTCAAATTGTTGGTAAAATGGCTAGCTATTTGCTGGACGAGCAATTGTTTCAACAAACAGGTCAACAGTGGGAGCAGTTTTTCACGGATCAAAGCTTACGAACGTTTGCGGAGACTGAGGCCACCAATAAACGTTTCTTTGGAATAAATCGGGCACCTTATTTTGCAGTAGCGAATCCGCAAATTGCGGACAGCGGGATGCTAAACTACTTCACAGGATTTGTCCTGACTGAGGGACAAACTAGCGAGTATCCCACGTTCTCAATACCTAAGCAAAGTTATGCGGTTTTTACCAGTGAGCGTTATGATTATCGCATAACTGAGAATGTGTCTAGCACCTATAATCAATTGCAGCAGCAGATATTCAATACGTGGCTGCCGCAAACCCATTATCAAAAAATTGAGGGGCCTGAGCTGGAGACGTACATCACGTTAGGTGAGCAAGCGTGTTTAGAAATTTGGTTGCCTGTCCATAAATAAAGGAGTGTCTAGCATGACTGTTAGTAAATGGTATCAGAAAAGAGAAGGCCAAGCCGAGCATTTGGTTTATTTGAATAAAGAAGGCAAGGAATTAGAGAAGCTGTTGACGCATGAGAAAACTATGATCATTCGTGGAGCTGCCGGCAAAAAGCTGCCTTTAGGTGGACGAGCAAAGGTTGGGGATATCGCCTATTTTGTTGAAACAGGCGGGAACTTGTTAGTTACTCATCGCGGTGTAATTACTCAGGTAATCGAAAGTGAAAAAATGACTAAAGAAGAATCTGCTGCTTTTATCCAACAGTTTGAAAAGGAATTGAATTTGTCGAAGAAGCAGCATGATCGCTGGGCTGGTAAGAAATATCTTGCTGTTTTTGAAATAGATCTTATTGAAGAGCTTGAGCCGTTTGCTTATAATCGCGGCAAAAATATGGATGATTGGGTCATTACGGATTCAATTGAAGAAATTAAAGCATAGCAATCGTCGGAAATCTGCCAATTCAGCTGGGGAGATTTTCGACTTTTTGCATGACGAAGACAATACCTCTTGACCTTCCTCTATACAGGAAGGTTTATAGTTGGGGTAGGAGGAGAATACATGTATACAATCGGTGAATTTTCTAAAATTTCTAAACTGACAGCTAAAGCGCTGCGCTATTATGATCAAGAAGGATTGTTGAAGCCCTCTGCTCGCGGCACCAACGGATACCGATATTATTCTGTTGCTGATTTAGACAAGGCTGAACTGATTCTTTTGTTAAAGCAGTTCGACTTCACTATTGCCGAAATGCAGGAAGTGTTGGCCTATGATTTGGAAGAAGCGGATTTAGCCGGCTATTTATTCGAAAAACGGCAAATGCTAGAGCAAAGAGTAACCCAACAAAAAGAATTAATTCGCCAACTCGATAACCTCCTGACAACAACTAAAATGAGGGAGCGAAGACAAATGAACTATGAAATGATGGTGGAACAATTACCAGCTGAACAAGTTGCTTTATGGTATTTCGAAGGGACCTTTCGAGAGATTGGCAGCTACACTGGCAAGCTGTTTCAGGAGGTCAAAGGCCGAGCAAACGGAGCCCCATTTTGTTTATACTTTGACGAAGAAGTGAATGAGATTGGAAAAATGGCGCTCGGCGTTCCGATTAAAAAGGCTTTTGCTTCTGATAAAGTAACAATTACTACTTTCCCAGCCAGGAAGGTATTGTCTACGATGCATATTGGTGAATACGACCGCCTGCATGAAGCGTATAAAGCGTTGATCGACTATGCGAAAGAACATCAGTTGACACTGGACACTCCTTGGCGAGAACTGTATCTAAAGGGACCTGGCAAGCTGTTTAAGGGAAATCCTGAAAGTTATCAGACCAAGATTCTTGTGCCGATAAAAGAATAGAAGTTGATTTAAGCTAATGAAAAGTAAAGCCAGGCTGAGTAGTATCTTCAGCTTAGCTTTACTTTATTTATGTCGTCTAATAAAACAATATTCGTCATAGGGAACATTGGGGCTGTGATGAGTTTCCACCAGTTCAAAGCCGAAATGCTGATAAATGGGGATATTGCTTTCAGTCATAGTCTCTAAAACGATATCTTGTCCCTTGGTTTGGCATTCTATAAGAATAGGTGTCAGCATTTTCCGCAAGACACCGGTTCCTTTGGCTTCTTTAGCAACAGCGACTTGGCAGAGGTAGTAAGCATTTTTAGTATATTTTTTATGCCAACGAGTGTGAATTTCAGTAATTAATTTATTTTTTTCTAGAAGAAGCTTCTGTTCCAGCCTAGGCATTTTTCTAAATGGGTTTGGGGTAGCTAAGCTATAAAATAGTTGGTGGGGCAGTGAAAATTTTTTCAAAGGAATGCCGGCTATTGCTCCAAGTAAAGGATCTTGATAAAGATAAATATCGCCATACTTTAAAAATATAGCGGTTTGGGCAGTCACTAAAGCAGTCAATGTTTCTTTGGGGGTAGCTAAATCTTGTGACAAAAAATTAAAGTGTTCCAGACCCCAAAAACGGTCAACTATAAAATCAGTAATGACTTGTAAATCTTCCATTTGTGCTCTTCTCATAAGTGATCTCCTCATTTCTCAGCTTGTTCTTTAATCTTATCTGACCTAAACTAGAGGAGAAGGATAATTCTACTATAGTGGAATTTTCAAATAGAAAAGGGTGATTAAATGGAGGGAAAGCTTTTTCGGCAGCTCCGTAAAGAGCGCGGCTTAAGTATGCAGGAGCTTGCCAATGAGTGGAACAGTGTGGCTTTTATCAGCAAATTTGAAAAAGGAAATACAAATATCAGCTTTAAGCGTTTTGAACAGCTGCTCAATGGCATTAATGTGACGATGGAAGAATTTTTGTATTTGCGTTCTCAAGCGGAAGAACAGTCGGTGTACAATTATCTGTCTGACCATCCCTTTTATTTATCCGGAAAGTTTGTTGCTTATCTGGATCAGATTTTTCACTGCAACCATCTAGCGAATAAATCTGGGGATTTTGCCAAAGGCCAAGAAGAGATGAGACAGCTGGAGAAGGCAATTGGCCAGGAGACCAATTGGGGCAAATTTTTAGGAATTCTCTGTCAACTGCTGGTATTGAACTATCAAGTGAATGAAGAGGGAAAAGCGAGGAAAACAGTTGATTTGGATCATTTGTTTAAGCAATCCCACACGCTTTCAGCGCCGATTGTCAGCTATTTGTACAAGATAGATAATTGGAGTGTTTTTGAAGTGATGCTGTTTCGTTTTTTTCAGTTTAGCTTTCCAGTAGAAACTACTAGGCAGTTGCTGCGAACGGCAGTTGCTCGAACGAAAAAGCAAGAGGGATTGCAGGCGATGCAAGGTATGCGTTTTGAACTGCTTTTCGGTACCTGTACCACTTTTATTAATTTCCAAAAGCTTACTTGGGCACAAGAAGTGCTGAAGGAAGCCGAGGAATTGTTGTATGATCAGGGGGATTTGCTGAATAGCAGTAAGCTGCTGTTTTATCAAGGCTGGCTGAAAATTGCTTCTGGCTCCGTTGAGATGGGCAAGCAAAAATGTGACCAAGCACTTTCTATTTTTCGAATTTTGCAGCAGCCAGAAATGCAGCAGGAATACAGTGACCTCTTTTCGACGATTTTGAAAAATCGTGAGGAGCCTAATAATTGTCTGGTATTTGCTTAAAAAAGCTGTTATTAAGAAGATTCTTAACAACAGCTCAAAGGCTATTTAGTCAATGCATTTTCGCAAGCCTTGAGAATTGCTTGGCTGCTCATGGTTGCTCCGCTGATGGCATCTACCTGCAAGGATTGCTTGTCAACGATTTCCGAAGCAATTGTCTCGGCTTTTTTGCCTAAGCCAGTTTGATGTTCCGTAATTTGAACCGCAGAAATCTTTCCATCAGCAATGGTTACGTTGACTTTAGCAATCACTGGTTTAAGGCTTGCTTCACCAGAATAGGTGCCATCAGGCAATTCTCGAGGGTCAACTTTAGTGATTGCTACATTCTTCAGCATACTTTTTGAATAAATAATTGCTCCAAAGAAAATGAGGCATCCGGCAGCAAGTACAATAATCAGCCCGGTTACTAATTTAGACATAGGCCTCAAGCTCCTTTTTTACGTAATCAATAAGTGGAGCAATCGTTTCTTCAGCAGTAAAGTCAATTTGCTGATTATAAGTAGCCAAAAATTCTCGATCTTCCTCATTAGGCTGCACACTTATTTTTTTCTCAGCATCTTTTTTCTTGAATGCCATCATTAGTCGGTGCATTTTTGATAATTGACCATAGTCAATTCCACCACGTAGATGAAAAATTTTAGTATTCTGTAATTGCTCTTTACTTAAGTTGTTGTTCAATATTGGACTATAATCCGTGACTTTAGGATCGGCTAACCCCACAGTGAACAAAATTAACTTTTCTCCTGAATGTTCCTTCAACAGCTTAAATCCTTTAATTCCACTAGCATACAACCCACCACCGAAGATCAACCATTCATAATTTTGCAGCTGTTCTTTAGTAGTTTTAGCTGCATCCAATAAAGGAGCCTGCAAGCTTTCGGCAATCCATTGAGCATATTGCTGTGTGGTTCCATAATGTGAACCATAAATTACTGCGACTTTTTCCATTTAACTTCCACCTCTCCTTATTCAAATGCCAATTGTTCTAGTTCTTCTACCCCTTCATACAGCTTCATAAAAATAATAAAAAATTGTTCGACTTCTTCATCGGAATAGCCTTCAAATAGTCGTCCTAGAGCTGTACTGTGCAGGGCAGCTACCTTGGCAAAATAGTCTACCCCTTCAGGCGTAATAGTCAGAAGTGACTTCCGTTTATCCTGGGTACTCTGCTTGATCTTTACTAGCTGTTTCTTCTCTAAAGACAAGGCTAGTTTTTTTGCGGTTTGGCGAGAGCTGCCTAATAGCTCCCCGATTTGAGTCAAGGTCAAGCCCTCTTCGGGTGCATTTTTCACCATGGTCAGCAGCATAAATTGCTTTAAAGTAACAGCTGGATCAAGTTTGTCAAAGGAAGTTTGCAGACGATTGCCTAAGATAAACAGGCTGGAAAAAATTGCTCGCTGTTGGGAATTTCGATTTTTACTAAAGGTTTCAATCAAATGATGGATATCCATAATAGCCTCCTCTTGAGTAACTAGTTACCTTTTTAGTATAGCATGGACAAAAGCAGAGAAAAATACGTCGCAGGTCCTAATTAGAGAAGTAGGTGCTGTTTTTTTAACAAATCAAAAAGAAACACATGTCCCAATAATTATACGAACAAACTTTCGCTTTGTTGTGGTAAAATAGATAGGATTGGAGGCGAAAGCAATGAAATTTTTACACGCAGCAGATTTGCACTTGGACCGTTCTTTTGAGGGACTGATCGACGTAGCAGATAGCTTTCAACCTTATTTATTGCAGGCAAATCAGCAAATGCTGACAAATTTAGTCGATACAGCAATTAAAGAGACGGTTGATTTTGTCTTATTGGCTGGTGATACATTTCATCAGAATCGGCCAACATTAAAAACACAGCGCTATTTCTTTTCTGAGATGGAACGTCTGCAGCAAGCAGAGATTCCAGTTTTTATGAATTTTGGCAATCATGATTATTATCAAGCAGAGCGTTACTGGTTTACCTTTCCAGACAATATCGTTTTATTTACAAAAGAAACAGTGGAAACCAAACGCTTTACTACTAAAGCGGGAGAGGATGTAGCTGTCAGCAGCTTCAGCTTTCAACATCCGACGATTGAACAGGAGATGCTTCCACAGTTTCCAGTGAAAAATAGCGGCACCTTTCATATAGGAATGTATCATGGTGGACAAATGCCCTATGCCCCGTTTACTGTAGCCAAGCTCATTGAAAAAGGGTATGACTACTGGGCTTTGGGGCATATTCATGTACCACAGATCCTATCGGAGCATCCATGGATTGTTTATCCAGGAACACCACAGGGGCATACCCAGAAGGAAACGCAGTTGTCTGGTATTCAATTAGTGGAGAAAAGTGATGGGTTCGTAAAAGTACGTTCTATCCCTATTGCAGAGGTTCAATGGGAAAAACAACGGGTCTCTTTGGCTCATGTCCGCAATAATCCTCAACTTTTTCAAGCGGTGAAGGAACAGGTGCAGTTTTCTCAGCCGACTTTATTGCAAATCGAGCTAACCGATGGTGAAACGCTCGGATCAGAATTGAGGTATCAGGTGGCATCCGGTGAACTGCGAATGATTTTGCAGGAAGAATTACCTGAACAGATTTTTTTGTGGCAGCTGACAATGACAGATACCTCAGAAGAGCGACCGTATTTAGCAGTGGATGAAGTGCTAGTGGATCAGCTCTTGACAACCTATGAAGAGCCGCAAGTTTTTCAAGCGCTGCTGCAGGAGTTAGATCAAAATCCTGCGATTCATCCGTTGTTAACCAATCAGTTTAAACAAGAGGTTATTGAAGAACTAGCTCAAACATTGAAGGAATCATATCGTTTTAGAAAACCTGTTTCTTCAGATGAGACGAATAGATAAGGGGGAGAGAGGCTCATGTGGATAAAAAAAGCAGAAATTACCGGCTTTGGCAAGTGGCGGCAGCAGACATTCTTGTTTGAGGCGAAAAACCAGCTTGTGTATGGGTTAAATGAAGCGGGCAAATCAACTCTCTATCAATTTATTCAGGCCATGCTGTTTGGCTTTCCTAACAAGCGGAAAAAGGGTCAGGATTACACTCCAGAGGATGGTAGCGGTTATGGCGGACGTTTAACGATCCTTACTCCTAAATATGGTCAGATTACTATCGAGCGCTATAAAAATAAGAACAAGGGCAAAGCTATTGTTCAGTTGGAAGAGGGGCAGCAGGGAACTGAAGAGTTGTTGGAAACGATTCTGTATCCCTTAAATCAGGAGCTTTTTCAACAGGTATTTACCTTTCAGCAGGAGCAGCTGCAGCAGCTGGAATATCTACAGGAGGATGCTCTGCATGAGGCTTTAGTTTCATTAGGATTATCCGGCAGCAACCAATTGTTTGAACGAAAAGGCAGTTTGCAAAAACGATATGAAGCGATCTATAAACCCCGTGGGCGTAAGCAAACCTTAAATCAGGCAGTGCAAAACTGGCAGGTTTTACAACAGAAAATTCAGCAAAAGGAAGCTCAGGAGGCAGATTTCCAGTCCTTGGTGCGTCAGGCTGATGAATTGCAAATGCAGGTGAGTCAGCAGGAAAGTATGCATCAAAAAGCCCAGCAGGAGCAATTGCAGTTGGAGCAGCAGCGTTTAAACTGGAACAATTATGCAGAATACTTGGCTTTACAGGAGTTAGATCTGACCCAGCGAGGCAGTGAAGAGGACCATCAGCAGCTGCAGGAATTTTATCAAGAGTATCAGCAGCTGAACAAAGAGCTGGAGAAGCTGCAGCAAGCATTGCAGCGACACAGTGGGATGGATCAGCACTCTGCGAAGTATTATTTCTATTTAGAGCATGAAGAAAAAATTCAGCAGTTATTAGAACAAAAGGTTGCGGTTCTCCGCCTACTGGATGAAGAGCAGCGCTTAGCAGTTCAGTTAGCGCAACAACAGGCAGCAAACTTCGGTTGGACGGCTGAACAGCCACCTCTGCCTTTTCCTGATAATCAGGTCATCACTAAATTATTTGGTCCAATCCAGCAAGGCCAAAAGCAAGTCGAAGAGCAATTGATTCGTCTGCAAATTGTCAAAGAACAACGAGATCAGACAGAAGCTGTTTTGAATCAGTATGAGAAACAACACCCTGAGCTGTTCAATCAGCCAAGACGCAAACCATGGGGCTGGTTAGCAGCAGGTGCCTCCCTTATAGCAGCTTTTCTACTGCCGCCACCTTGGCGTTATGGTTTAGTTGTACTTTCGGCATTAAGTATCCTGTGGGGATTGCGCAAGCCTAATTTGACTGTCAGCAAAGAAACCTGGCAGGAAAAGCTGGGGCAGCTGGATATTTACGAAGGACAGTTGGCAGAGTTAGAAGGAAAGCTGTCACAGCAGGAACAACAGCAGCAAACACTTCAGCAGCAATTGCAGCAAGAGCTGAGCCGCCGTCGACTACCGCTGCGGGAGTCTGAGCTGGAGATCCAGCAAGTGAATCAAGCTGCACAGCAATTTTTAGCTCAGCAGGAGCAGCAAACGGAGTGGATAAAAGCACAGCAAGCCATCCATCAGGAGCTGTTGAAGCAGGAACAAGAATTTAATTTCTTGCAAGAATGGCTACCGCTGCAGGGAAAAAATATAAGTGGAAAATTTGCAGCGTTGGAGCAGTATGCTAAAGAAATGGAGCAGATTCGTTTTGCCCAGACCTATCAGGAAAATACCATGCTGCAGCAGCGGATGAATGAAACTAAAAAACAGCAGCAGCTATTAATTAGTCAGCATCAAGCTTTATTGCGGCAGCTGGGATTGCATTACCCATCTGAAGTTCCAGCCTTTTTGCAACAGCAGCAGGAATTAAGACAAAAGAAGCAGCGGTTGCAAGATTTAACGAGAACCGTAGCACCTTTATTTCCAAAAGCCAGTTCGTTGGAAACAATTGAGGATAATTTGCGTATCTTAAGAGGTCGGCAGCAAACGAATCAAGAACACTTACGCCAATTGCAGGAACAAGAACAGCGCTTGCGTTTGCAGATTGATCAAATGCAAGCCGACGGAACCTTGGATGCCTGGTATCAGCAAGCCAGTCAACAAAAAGCGGTCGTTAACCAGCTGCTAAAGGAATATACAGCAGCTAAACTGGAAAGTCAGTTGCTGCAGGATATTGCCACAGAGTTATCGGAGCAGCAGCTTCCCGAATTAATGAAGCAGGCTAGCCGTTACTTTCAAGTTTTAACGGATTATGAGCAGGCCCGTTTAGATTTTCTAGATGGAATCGTGACGGTGAATCATCGGCCGGTATATAGCTTATCCACTGGGACCAAGGATCAGGTAATTATGGCAATTCGTTTTGCCTACTTGGCATTACAAAAGAACCATCCTTGGTGTCCGATCATTATTGATGATGGCTGGCTGCATTATGATCATCAGCGAAAACGGCAATTGGCCAAGCTATTTGCCGAATTTAGTAAAGATTATCAAATCATCTGTTTGTCATCTGACCAAGAAATGGTAAGCTATTATCAAGAGCTTCACCAACCTGTTTGGGAATTGAAGGGAGTTTCACGATGAAGAAAATTAAAGAATTGACTGTTGATGAGCAATTTGAAATGTACGTATTGATTAAGAATGCCGATGTTCGCTTGGCGAAAAACGGCAAGAAATTTATCGCCTTTACCTTCCAGGATACTTCTGGCACAGTAGACGGCAAGTTTTGGGATGCTTCAGAGGACGAAATTAAAAAATTTAAAGCGGGACAAGTCGTTGCCCTAACTGGGAAACGCGAAATCTATCAGGGAAATCCGCAGGTGAAAATTCTGCACCTCCGAGTAACGAAGCCTGAAGAACCTAGCGATCCAAGCTTATACATGGAGCGCGCACCGATTCGTCGGGAAGAGATGGAAGAAGAAATCAACCAGACGTTGTTTGAGATTACCAATGCTCACTGGAACCGGATTGTTCGTTTCCTATTAAACAACTATCAAAAGGAATTTTTTGAATACCCTGCAGCTAAACGCAATCACCATGCTTTTGCTGGTGGATTGGCCTATCATACGCTGACCATGCTGCGCATCGGAAAATCACTGGTTAAGGAATATCCGCAATTAAATGCTTCGCTGTTGTATGCTGGGATTATTTTGCATGATTTAGGCAAGGTATTGGAATTGTCAGGTCCTTCTTCGACAGAATATACCGTCGTTGGAAATTTAGTGGGACACTTGGTTTTAGTTGATGAAGAGATCAATAAAGCTTGTGCGGCGCTAAAAATCAATGATGCCGATGAAGATGTAGTAGTATTGCGCCACATGGTTTTATCTCATCACGGTTTGCTGGAGTATGGTTCTCCAGTACGCCCGCGTATTATGGAAGCCGAAATTTTGCATCAAATTGACAACATCGATGCTTCTATGCAAATGCTGTCCAGTGCAGTGAAAAATACGGAACCAGGAACATACACTGAACGTATTTTTGGTATGGATAACCGCAGTTTCTATGTACCAAAGGATATTTAATCGAAAATAGGCGAGAATTCTCCTAGGAGATGCATCGCCTTTCTTTTTACACAAAAAACAAAGGAGGAACACCGAATGGAGAATTTTGTTGCAGAAGATTTTGATTACTATAAACGCACGATCGAAATTATGTATCAAAAATACTACAACAAACGAATTATTTTGGTTGTGGCAGCCTTAGTGATTATTGGTGCCTATACGGCTTTCTTTCAAGAGTTTATGCTTCTGAATGGACTGATGATCCTAGTCTTAATTGGTGCTCTGGTTTTTCTAATGGGACAAAGAGGGAATTTTTCCGAAGTTTATGAAGAATTCCTGCAGGTGAATCAACCGAATGCCAAGATTGATCAAATTGAGGAAGATGAATACAGCTATAACATCAATGACAATCAAAACGAGAAGGTGCGCATCAATAAAAATGGGGTACGTAATTTGCCTTCCAAAAATAAGCAATACACCATGATGGTGGGCTTTGAAAAGACATTCTTTGCTAGACAGCCACTGCAGATTATTTACTATGATATGCTGGATATTACATACGAAGAAAAATTTCGCCTCAAACGCAATGGCTATAATAGTACACCAAGATTTTTACGCCGCTTCAGCTTAGGCAATATCAAAGCCAGCATCGGCAATCTGTTTGGTTTCATTTTCGGGAATATTTTTATTCTCTTTATTGTTTTTCGCTTATTGCGCTACATTCTATCAATGCTGCGTTCGTTTATGTAAAAAGCAGGAATGAAAGTCTCTCAAAGTGAGTATCCAACTTTGAGGGACTTTTTATTTTAACAAGATGAGATCTGAATCAAAGTACTGTTCAATAAACGCAATCTGCTTAGCGATTTCTTCTTTTGACAGAATTGTTCCCGTTGGTGCTGCCACCCATTTGTCCTCTACGTCGTCTTTTCGAACAACCACGGCAATTACTTCCCCTATAAAGGATACAAGTTTTTCTGTTTCCAATAAAACATATACATCTTGAGCTTCCCCATCTCCTGCAATAATGCCTTCCACAAAGCCATAATTTACCGGATAGGTGGTACCATAAGAATCAAGATAGCCTAACGGTCGATCAATGGTTACGGTAGCTTTGAATCGTTTCATTTGTATCCCCCTCTGTTGTTCGACTTCTTTTATTTTAACAGAAAATTCAAAAGACTTTTGAAAGGTATTGACAAAGAGTTGGAAAGACATTATAGTATAAACGTAAATAGACCGGCGGTCGGTCGAGAGGAGGGAACCTATGAGAATCGTAAAGGAACATGAGACACGGCGAACAGAAATTATTGATACCGCCGAACAGCTTTTTCTAACCAAAGGCTATGAAAAAGCGACAATCAATGACATTCTAAAACAAATCGGAATTGCCAAAGGAACCTTTTACCATTACTTTAAATCGAAGGAAGAGGTTCTGGATGCGGTAATTATGCGAGTAGTAGACACCGATCGGCTGATTGCCCAAGAGGTTTTGAAGGCAGACGGTCGAAGTATAGATAAACTTTTATTATTTCTGCAAAAACAGTCAGCAGCTAATAATGAACAAAAAAGTGATTTGCTGGATCAATTTCAGCACACCGAAAATGCTCTAATGAAACAGCGGGCTCTAGAAGGGACGCTGCGTTATGTTTGTCCGGTACTTGCGGAAATTCTTGAAGAAGGCAACCAGCGTGGTGAGTTTTCAGCTGTTTATCCACTGGAAAGTGTTCAATTTTTAATTGCTGGTATCCAATCATTATCTGACGAACGAGTCATTGGTGAAGATCTGGAAATAATGCAGCGCAAGCTATTTTCTTTTGTGGAGTTTATCTTTCGCATCTTAGGTATAAACGAAGCTGATTTAGACAAGGAAAAAGTTACCCAACAATTTCTAAAAATGTTTACAAATTAAACTCAATCCTTACGGTTGAGTTTAAAAAATAGAAAAGAATAGACTGACGGTCGGTCTATGAAGGAGGAATTGTAGATGAATCATCAAAAAACAATCGAAGAATTATCTTATCGCAGTGGTGAATCACTAGAGACATGTGAAGCAGTCATGAAAGGCTATGAATTATATGCCGAGAATCATTTAAAAAAAGCCCGACGAAACAATTTAGAGGAAGTTGCTCAAGCTATTGCTGAGAACACAGGATTGGAAACTCGGACATGTGAAAATATTTTAACTCAATTTTTTGATCTATTTGCTGAAAGAATCCAATCTATCCCATTTTTCAATCGGCAAGGAAGAAAATGAAAGGATGACAGTCATCGTAGTTTTAAGAATGATCGTCCAAATAATTGAACCTATAATTAATCAGGAAGTCGGAAAATAATTTTTAGTCAAACACCTAAGTGAGATCCTAGCAGACGAAAAAATAGGAGGAAGAAAAAGATGAAAAAAATAATTATCGCAATTGCAGCAGTAGTGAGTTTAGGAATGGTGTCTCAGGTAGTGGAACGAACCATTGATGAAGAAGCGGTAAAGACTACCGTTCAGACCCATTTTAAAGAAACACCAGATAAGAAGGACGAAGAAACAATCAGTTTTGAAGAAAACAGTTTTAGTGAGTAGTTAGGATTTTAGAATATGTAATGAGGACCCGAGATAATTTGTCTGGGGTCCTCATTTTTACTTGGATGACAAATGTCATGGATAGTCATGACGAATACGACTTAATTGCTAGGGGGGATTTCGATAAACTAAGCCTATAAAAACGAAGCGAGGGAGTCACTTAGATGGATAAACTGATCAATGTAAAAAATATGAGTATCACTTTTAAACGAAAACAAGCACTTGAAAAAGTTAATTGTGAATTGGTTCAAGGAGAAGTGGTCGGTTTGGTTGGTCCAAACGGTGCCGGGAAAACGACGTTAATGAAGGCCTTAGTCGGGTTTGTTCCTATAAGCAAGGGGGAGATTCAACAAGCAAGAGGAACCACGATTGACGCCTTGATTGAACAGCCGGGACTTTATCCTTTTTTGTCAGGCTGGGATCACTTGCAGCTGTTTGTTGAGGATCAGCAAAATATAGCAGCAATTGATGGGCTAATTTCGTTATTGGACATGAATGAATTTATTGGTAAAAAGACTAAGGGCTATTCATTGGGAATGAAACAGCGGTTGGGAATTGCGTTAGCTTTCTTGAATCAGCCGCAGGTGGTTATTTTAGATGAGCCGATGAATGGTTTAGATCCTTATTCAGTTAAGCTATTGAAGAAAGCTATTTTGACCTACAAGGAAGCCGGAACAACTTTCCTAATTTCCAGCCACATACTTAGTGAATTGGAGCAATTAGTGGATCGTGTCTTGCTGTTAAAGGCAGGGAGATTAGTGGAAAATATAGAGCATCCGGAGTTATTAGAAAATTTTGAGGACGATCTATTAGCCAAATTAGCCTAAGGAGAATGATGAAAATGAAACGTGCAGTGAAGCAGGAGCTATTTAAACTAACGAAGCAACATGTGATCTTGAAACAAACCTTGAAAGTGAGTGGGCTAATTTTGCTCTTTGCAGTAGTAACCAAATTTGGGAATTTTGACATTCTATCGCCGAATAAATTAGTGAAAACTTGTTTTAATAGTGGGTGGTTAATTGTTTTTTTCATGGTCTATCAGACCAGTCAGACTTTCTCAATGGAATTTCGATTTGGAACAATTAAAAATCTGTTGCAAAAAAATCAGCAACGTCGGACAATTTTCTTTAGTAAACTAATTACTTTGGTAGGTTACTCAATTTATTTGAATCTAGTAGCGTTAGTTGTGACAATCAGTCTCAGCATGATTTTGTTTCCAGAAGTTTCACTAAAGCAAACAGAAGTAATTCGTACATTGTTTGCTAATTTGCTGGGAAATTTTGTTGGGATGTGGCTGTTTGCTAGTTTGTCATTAATGATTTCTTTGATCGTTACCAATGAATCGCTGGCAAGTATGTTGGGAATTGCGACTTATTTCTTGTCTTCAATGCTGGCAGGCATGCAATTTATGCTGTTGGATAAGTTCAGCTGGCTGCGTTGGAATCCGCTAAACATGTTGAATTTGAGTAATCAGTTAATCAACAACAGCATGGAAAAGCTGACGCAGCTAGCAACGAACGAATTATTAATTGGCAATATTGTGTATATTTTAGGCTTTCTCTTGGTTGCTGATGTAGTGTTTAGCCGAAAAAAGATCTAATTAATATGGTATTATACGTAAGTATTAGTCGAAATTGTGCAGAAAGGAGCAGCCATGAATAAAATCAGCTTATTTCCTAAGGGAGAGGTGCTTAGCTCCATTATCTGGATGTTATTTCTATTAATTCCCATTTTATCCCTAGTTCCTTTTGATACGTTTGAAAAAATGTTTTTAGGAGCACTAATGCTGCTGTTCTGCTGGTTTTACCGGAATGCCCTTTTTCAAGGAAGGTATTTTATTTATTGGTTGATAGGGCAATATCTAATTGCTGCGTTTTATGCTTTAGAACTGGGATATATTTATCTATTCATGTTTCCCGCTTGGCAATTGGGCTTTGGTTTTTCCAAGATAAAAAAATCGTCTTTTTGGTTGTTGTTCTTTGGTCAGCTGGGAATCATTTTACTGGGATTGTTTTTTGGGCCGATGGAGCATCCAGTTTTTGGAGGCAATCAGATGGCGATGTCGCTACCTTTCGGCTTGTTTACTATTATTGCCCCTTTGCCAGGCAGAGAGGTTCAGAAATCTATTGAGCAACGCAAACAATTGTATCAAGCTAATCAACGATTGGAGGCTGTGATTAAGGGAGAGGAACGCAATCGGATTGCGAGAGAATTGCATGATTCTTTAGGGCAATCATTGTCGGTGATGACACTCAAGCTTGATTTAGCTCAAAAGATTTTGACAAAAAATCCGCAAATGGTTTCGAATGAGCTTCAGGAAATCGAACAGCTTTCTCGCTCTACCTTAAAAACCGTTCGGGAAATTGTTTCAGATATGCGAAAACGTACAGTTCGGGAAGAGCTAATTGAAATAAATCAGGCCTTAACTACAGCAAAAATTATTTTGACTACTGAGAATGAGGAGCTGGCAAACGATCTGTCAGCCATGCAGCAAAATGAAATCAGCAGTGTTCTCCGGGAAGCCGTAACCAATATCATTCGTCACAGTAAAGCGACTTTTTGTACGATTGTTTTTTCAATTGATGCAGACTGGCTTAAGCTTTCGATTAAGGATAATGGGGTAGGTGTAAAGGAACTAATCGCTGGAAACGGGCTAACTGGAATGACCGAACGGATTGAAAAGATACAAGGCACACTTTACATACAGGAGGATCGAGGAACCTGGATTCGTATATCGGTTCCTTTGGAGGAGGCTTTAAATGATTAGATTACTGATTGCCGAGGATCAAGGACTGCTGTCATCGGCTTTAGCAATGATTTTGAATTTAGAGGATGATCTAGAGGTTGTTGGAACAGCCAAGGATGGGGCGGAAGCAGCAACTCTGCTGAAACAGATGCAGCCGGATATTTTATTAACCGATATTGAAATGCCTCACAAATCAGGCCTGGAGCTGGCAGAAGAATTGAAGGAAAGCTCAATCAAGGTAATTATTTTAACCACTTTCGCTCGGGATGGCTATTTCGAAAAATCAGTAGAGGCTAAAGTGTCGGCATACTTGCTGAAAGATACCCCCAGCGATGAATTAATTGAGCATATTCGTTCGGCGATAAAAGGCAAGGTGTATTACGAACCTTCTCTGATCACTGGCTACATGAACAATCAACGAAATCCTTTGACCCCAAAAGAGCAGGAGATTTTGACATTGATCGCCAAGGGAGCCACCTCAAAGGAGGTTTCTGCTCAGCTGTATTTAACGGATGGAACCATTCGCAACTATATCTCGGAAATTATTAGTAAATTAGGCGCCAAAAATCGAGTCGATGCTGCAGCAAAGGCTAGAGAAAATGGTTGGCTGTAAGTTAAAAGTCTGGAAGATCATGTAGTGACCCCAAAAAGTTAGACTTTTTCGGAGTGGAGAAATCCACTCCATTTTTCTGTCCTTTTATTGATGATTTTAGGCAACTTTTAATGCCGCTTCTCTAAATTGTACTGGACTCTGCCAGTTTAGTTTTCTCTTCATACGCTCATGATTGTAGTATTGAATATAGTCATCAATTGCTTGTTTCAATTCCTCAAAGCTATGATATTCTCTTCCGTGATAGATTTCCTGCTTCAACAGGCTGAAGAAATTCTCCATGATCGAATTATCCAAGCAGGTACCTTTACGAGACATACTTTGGAAGATCTTATGTTTTTTCAACGTATGATTATAAGCTTTCATTTGATAGGCCCAGCCTTGATCGGAGTGAAAGGTTCGTCGATAGAGGCAGTCATTTGTTGCTTGGATCGCTTCCTCTAAAGCTTCCATGATTGCCGATGCGTTCGGTTTCTCTGAAATGCGATAAGAAATAATCTCACTGTTGAACATATCTAAAAAAGGATCAAGATATAGCTTCTTTTCACGAATGATACCGGATTTGTCCGGTTCAAAATATTTTAGCTCTGTCGTATCTGTTGTAATCTTTTGATGGCAGATACTTGTGTAAAAGCGTCGATGAATTCGATGCTTCGCAATCGTACCGATTTTTCCACGATAAGAGTTATAGCGGCGGGATTTCCTCGTAAATGATCGGACTTCAATTTCCAGCTTTCGAATCAACCGTTGAACCTTCTTCTTATTTACAAGGAATCCCCGATTTCGCAATTCTTTTGTCATACGTAAGCAGCCATAATTCGTATGCTTTTCTCTTATTAGAAGCATTTCCTTTTCGATTTCCTGATCTGGATTTTTTCGATCAAACCGTTTTTGCCAATACATAAAGGTTGATTTAGGAAATTTCAAAGATTCAAGAAGCTCAACTAATTTGAATGATCCTCGGAGGCTGTCGATGATTCGTGCGATTGATTCTTTCGTCTTTGTTGGGCTTCCAGTTTTCGCAGCTTCCTCAATTCTTTTAAAAAGGCATTCTCGATCTGAAGGGAACGCACTTGTTTTTCCAATTCCTTGATGCGATCGCGTTCTTCCGGTGTTTCTTTCTTTGTTTTCTTCTCTTCTTTTTTCTTAGGCAAAATAGGTGGACGTCCTTTCGTTTTTGAGAGTCCACTCATTCCTTCTGCACGAAACATTCTCATCCAGTTGGCAATCAAAGCAGGATTATTCATCCCTAAATGATTCGCCACTTCGCGATAGGACAACTCAGTTGTTTGATATAACTCTATCGCATCCATCTTGAATTGAACAGAATAATTTTGATTTTGCCGTTTTCTAAAGAGTCCTTCTTCACCAAATTCTCGATAAGAATTTACCCAACGCCTCACTTGTATCTCATTCTTTACTGCGTATTTCTTTGCCAGATATCCATACCCTCCTTTCCCTTCTAAATACTCATGAATGATCTTTAACTTTAGTTCTAGACTATATTTAGCCATAAAAATACCGACCTCCAGAAGTTAGATTTTTGGTCTAACTTTTGGGGGTCGGTACATCATACACCAAATGATCTTCCAGACTTTTATTCGTAGTTGAGTGGAAACAGCCGCTGCTTGATCCAATCTTTGCATCGGCTTAATTGCCACAATATCTTTTGTTCGCTTAAAATTAATTTTTGATAAGCAGCGCTGCAGGTGCGCTTAAGCAAAGCGTGACGAAAAAGAAGGTGGCGTAGAAAGTCCAACAAGAGAACGGTGACACCGCCTGAAAATCCACAGTTGTAAAGATTAATGCCGGCGGTTAGAACATGAGCATGACGGGAAATCATTGCAAATACAGCACCTGATAGAATACCGGTCAGCAGACCATACTTTCTAGAAAAAGGTGACAAGGTGGCTGCAAAGAACAAGATAACAATAGTGGTTGTCGAAGTTACATCATGAAAAACAAACAATGAGGACAGCAGGACGCCGCAAGCTGGGAAGAAATAATAACGGAAACCAAAGTTGTACATACCGAAACCAGCAAAGGTTAAAAGGGTACCTACCAGCAAACCATTCAATGGAACCTGTAAAATTAAAGGGACCATCAAGCCGATTAAGCCATAGATTGAAAAACGAACTAGTTTTAACAGACTCAGTCGAACTCCTTTATGCAGTGCTTTATCAAACTTCAGGACATAGAGAGAATACATCAGTGGAGCAGTGAAAAGGATCAGTAAGAAGATCAATAGTGCCGAGCTGTGAGCAGCATTCAAGCGATGGGGAAGAATTCGGATGTTTAATAGGTTGCGGGTGGCAAAATTCCCTACGAATCCGATACAGCCGGCGGAAAAGCCCATATTGTAAAGGTTCATTTCTTTGGTATGTGCCTTTAAATAGTGAAAAACCGGAATACTGATATAGCCAATCACCAGACCAGCTACCAGGGCGATGAATTTGTTTTGGAGAAGAAATTGGCTAGGCGCTAGATAGATAATGCTGACCATTGGAGACAGGCAGGTGCTCAACAAGCCCATGACCAAGGATTCTTGTCTGGCTGCGGGTTTGTGATGCAGATATAGAAGACTTCCTAGAAGAATGGGGGCTGAATTGGCTAAATTTTTGCCAAAAAAAGAGAACCCGGAAAGCATCATGACAATGGGAATCGTTAAGGGACAAAAGCTGTGACGGTATTTTCTCAAAATAAACAGGCTCAGCAGAGTAAGCAGGCCGCTGTTGGTTAAGGCTGCTCCAGCCCCAGCAATCTCGACATAATCGCTAATCAGATTGCTGGGTGAGTGAATAATTTGGCTCATTCCTCGTATAATTGTTTCTGCGGGATAGAGCAAAATCGGTACACAAGTTAGCAGCAGGCCATACAGCAGCAGAAAGTTAAAAATTACCTGCTGTGATCGTGCGAACTCTTTTTTCTCCAGTCGTCCTCATCCTTTCTATCTAATCAATTTGAATAACTTTTACACCCATTTTTTGAATTTCCTTCAAGGTCTCTGGTGAACTGAATTGATCGGTGATCAAATAGTCAAAGACAGAAATGTCAGCAATTTTGAATTGGGAGGTTAAGCCAATTTTGCGATGGTCAGCTACTAATACTTTTCGTTTAATGGTGTGATTGATCATCAGCTCATTGATTTTCGCCTCATTTATAATTTTAGTGGTAACGCCGCTTTCCAGGCTGACACCGCTACAGCCGATAATACAGACATCTGCGTTCATGGATGAGATGGTATTCATGGCGATATCCCCCACCAAGGCTTCTTTAGGAAACCGCATTTCTCCACCAGTCAATATGTAATTGTAGTTGGCATTATGAGGCGAATAGTTAACTTTCAGATTATTCGTGACAATTGTTAAATGTTCCGAGTTCAAATAGTCAATCGTCTTTAAGGCAGTAGAGCTGGAGTTAATAAAGATTGTATCGTAATCCTGCACATGCTTGCTGGCCTCGCGAGCGATCGCCTGTTTGATTCGCTCCGGACCGGACTGATCGAAATCACGTTTGTTGTCGTAATTAAAAATGCAGTAGCCATATTTACGAATAATATCATTCTTTTCTTCTAACAGATTTAGATCTCGGCGAATCGTACTTAATGAAACGTCCAAAGCCTCTGCTAACTCCTGGGTTGTCATCTGATGATTGGCCTCTAGAATCTCCAGAATCTCGGCATGGCGTTTATCGATCGCAACTATCGAATTTTTCATACATGTCCCACCTTTTCCTGCAAAATTATCTCTTATAGAAGAAAACGTTTTATTTGATTCTATTATACAAGAAAATCAGCACTCGCGTTATAAAAAGTCATATAAAATTCAAACAATCATATAAAAGGGTTTTCACGACGCGTTTTACGATTTATGATTTATACATGGATCATAACAAAATCACGTCAGGAGAGATTTACAGATGAGCAAGCATGTTAACGAGGTTACAAAAGAGAATTGGATTCTTTCAACTTTTCCCGAATGGGGCACCTATTTGAATGAAGAAATTGAAAGTGAAGTCGTCGAAGCCGGTACTTTTTCTATGTGGTGGCTGGGCTGTACCGGAATTTGGTTGAAGAGTCATGAAGGGACAAACATCTTATGCGACTTGTGGTGTGGCACCGGCAAGCGTAGTCATGGAAACGGCATGATGAAAAAAGGCCATCAAATGATGCGGATGAGCGGTGTTCAAAAAATGCAGCCGAATTTGCGCACACAGCCATTTGTCATTGATCCTTTTGCAGTAAAAAATGTGGATGCTTTAGTAGTTACTCATATTCACTCCGATCATTTAGACATCAACACAGCAGCGGCAGTACACCAAAATTGTCCTGAGGCAAAATTTGTAGGGCCGAAGGAAGTTGTCGCAACGTGGCTAGGCTGGGGAATTCCAGAGGAAAAAACAATTGTTGTGAAGCCAGGAGACGAGGTAAAAATTAAGGATATCAACGTGGTTGCTTTAGAAGCCTTTGACCGAACAGCCTTAGTTACCTGTGAAGACCCAGAAGTTACTTTGAAGGGGAAAATGCCGCAGGATATGGATCAAATTGCGGTGAACTACCTATTTGAAACTTCTGGCGGTAATTTATATCATGCAGGCGACTCTCATTATTCCAATATGTTTGCCAAGCATGGCAATGAGCATAAAATTGATGTCTGTTTAGGTGCTTACGGCGAAAATCCACGAGGAATCACGGATAAAGTCACGTCAGTTGACATGCTGCGAATGGCAGAGTCTTTAAATACGAAGGTGGTCATTCCTGTTCATTATGACATTTGGGCGAATTTCATGGCTGATCCGAAAGAAATCACAGAAATTTGGAAATTCAAAAAGGATCGGTTACGTTACGAATTCAAACCGTATATTTGGCAGGTTGGCGGTAAATTTACTTATCCAACCAACAAGGACGACTTAGAATTCAATTTCTATCGCGGATTTGAAGATGCCTTCAGCGTTGAAAATGATACACCGTTTCCATCATTCCTATAGAAAAGAGGTAGAACCATGTTAACGTATTTTTACGACAATGAACTGATTCGTTACTCTGATAAAGAAATTACTGATTGGAAAGAAGCCATTGCTGAAAGCTGTCAGCTGCTGATGGACAAGGAAATTATTGATCAGCACTATGTAGATGAAATTATCCGCTGCGTTGAGGAGCACGGCCCTTATATCGTGATTGTTCCTCAGGTTGCCATGCCTCATTCTTCTGAGAAGAGTGAGGGGGTGTTTGGAACCGCCATTTCCTTTACTAAAATGAAGCAGCCAGTGACCTTTGAAAGCACGGATGGAGAAGAAAAAGAGGCACTCCTCTTCTTCACTTTGGCGGCAAAAAACGCAGAGGAACATATGGAAAATATCCAAAATCTATCTGAAATGCTGATGACAGACGGTTTGATCGACAGTCTGGCGGCTACTCATTCGATTGAAGACTATCAAGCGGTCATGGAACAATACCATCTATAGGGGGAGAAATAAATGGGGGATTTTTTGTTAAGTATTTGGACGTATTTTGCTGAGAACATTTTGACACAGCCAGCCTACTTGATTGGATTTATTGTATTGTTGGGGTACTTACTGCTGAAACGACCGATTTATGAATGTATCGCCGGCTTTTTGAAGGCGACAGTTGGGTATTTTATTTTGACGGTTGGTTCAGGCGGACTGGTTGGGAACTTTCGGCCGATTCTAGTCGGGTTGAAGGAACGGTTTAATCTAGATGCAATGGTGACAGACCCATATTTTGGTCAAAATGCGGTAGATGCGGGATTAATGGAAACTTTTGGTCGAACCTTCGGTGATGTAATGATTTTGCTATTAATTGCTTTTATCATGAATATTTTATTGGTTCGTTTCCAAAAATACACCAAATTACGTTCGGTCTTTACGACCGGGAATGTACAAATTCAACAGGCTGCTACAGCTTTCTGGATTCTATTGTTCTGTTTCCCGAATTTAGGCAGAGTGGAAGTATTAATTTTCATGGGATTAGTTCTGGGTTGCTACTGGGCAGTTGCTTCTAATTTAACAGTTGGTGTAACACAGGAATTGACAGAAGGTGCGGGCTTTGGGATCGCTCACCAGCAAATGTTTGGTATTTTTATCTTTGCGAAGCTGGCTGAATGGATGCGCAAACGGGATCAAAGGAAAAATAAAGCTGCGAATGTAGATAAGAAATTGGAAGACATCGAGCTGCCAGGCTTCCTATCCATTTTTAACGAGAATATGGTAGCGACTTCATTGTTAATGCTGTTTTTCTTTGGGATTATTTTAGTGGTATTAGGTCAAGATTATTTGGTTGAAGCTGAATTTATGGCAGAAGGTCAGAGCTTCTTATTCTATATTCTGACAACTTCACTGAATTTTGCGGTTTATCTAGCGATTTTACAATTGGGTGTACGGACCTTCGTCGATGAGTTGACTCAGTCCTTCCAAGGAATTTCCAATACGATTTTACCAGGTGCGGTACCTGGGATCGACGTGGCAGCAACGTTCGGCTTTGGTTCACCAAATGCTGTAACCATCGGCTTCTTGTTTGGTGCTTTAGGCCAATTCTTAATGATTGGACTATTAATTTTATTGAAATCACCAACGATCGTTATTGCCGGTTTCGTTCCATTGTTCTTTGATAATGCGGTAATTGCTGTCTTTGCTAACAATCGTGGCGGCTTTAAAGCAGCCTGTATCTTCCCGTTCATTTCAGGGATTATTCAAATTGGCGGCTCCGCTCTATTTGCAACCTGGATTGGATTATCACAATACGGTGGGTACCTGGGCATGTTTGACTGGGCAACCGCTTGGCCATTGTTTGCAGTCATTATGAAGTTCTTAGGCTATATCGGTGTCGCTGTAGTTGTAATTGGTTTACTGATTATTCCACAGCTGCAATACCGTAAAAATCCAGAAGGCTACTTCATGATTGTTGATGACTATGAGCAATACGCAGAAAAATTCTTGAATGACTAATGTAGGAAACTTGTCGGCCCAGCTTTGCCTGGGCCGCATAAAATAAAAACTAACCTAGGGGGATTTTAAAATGAGAATCTTAGTATCTTGTGCCAATGGATCAGGAACCAGCTTAATGATGATGAAGAGTGTGGAGAAAGCGATGAAGGAATTAAGTGTGCCAATTACCAAAATTCACCATTGTGCTCTTTCAGAAGGTAAAAGTTCGGCGGCACAATACGATGTTGTTTTTACACCAGTTAACTTCTTAAATATGTTTGACCAAGCAGTGAAGAAAGGCGTTACGGTCATTGGGATTAAAAATGTGATGTCGCCAAAAGAAATTAGTGAGAAGTTCGCTGAATCAGAACTATATCAAAAAATGGGTAAATAAGAGGAGTTTAGAATGAGTAAACCAAAGTTGCAAATTGCATTGGACCATAATGATTTAGAGCATGCCTTAGCAGATATTGTTAAGGTAGGAGAAATTGTCGATATTATTGAAGTAGGGACGATTCTTTGTCTGCAGGAAGGGCACAAAGCGATCAGCTGTATCCGCAGCATGTTTCCTGAGAAAACGTTAGTTGCTGATACGAAATGTGCCGATGCGGGTGGAACAGTGGCTAAAAATGTCGCAGATGCCGGTGCTGATTTTATGACGGTCATTTGCTGTGCTACGATACCCACGATGCAGGCCGCGCAAAAAGAAGTAAAGGAATTGCAGGTTGAGCTTTATGGTGATTGGACCTATGAACAGGCTGCTGCTTGGCGAGAAATCGGCATTAAGCAAGCCATCTATCATCAAAGCCGCGATGCCCTTTTATCAGGAGAAACCTGGGGCGAAAAAGATTTAACCAAAGTGAAAAAATTGATTGAAATGGGCTTTAATGTTTCTGTAACCGGAGGCTTGGATGTCGATACCTTGAAACTGTTTGAAGGGATGGCTGTGTACACCTTTATTACAGGGCGAGGAATCACCGCGGCACCAGATCCGGTGAAAGCAGCACAAGACTTTAAGGATGAAATTACTCGTATTTGGGGGCAGTAAGCATGGCTCAGATCGGAATTTATGAAAAAGCTTTACCAAAAGGAATCACTTGGCAGGAACGTTTTGCTTTGGCAAAAGAATTGGAGTTTGATTTTATCGAAATGTCGATTGATGAAACCGATGAACGCTTGGCACGGTTAGACTGGTCAGACGAACAACTTGCTCAGCTGCGAGAGGACATGTTTCAATCTGGTGTGAGAATTAATTCGATTTGCTTAAGTGGCCATCGCCGCTTTCCCTTTGGCTCCTCAGATCTTGAGAAGCAGCAAAAAGCCAAGGAAATAATGGATAAAGCCGTTCGTTTTGCTCATAAGCTGAGTATCAAGGTCATTCAAGTAGCTGGCTACGATGTCTATTATGAAGAAAAATCTGTGACTAGCCGGGAAGCCTTTATTGAGGGCATGAAGGAAAGTGTAAAGCAGGCTGCTAATTATGGTGTTATTCTTTCGATTGAGATTATGGACGATCCTTTTATGAACTCGATTGGGAAATTTTTGGAAATCAAACGACAGATTCGATCACCGTATTTACAGGTCTATCCAGATTTAGGCAATCTCTCTGCCTGGCCGGAAAACAACCCAGCCGTTGAACTGGAGGAAGGCATTGACTGTATCACTTCCATCCACTTAAAAGATACCTATCCGGTGACAGAGGATTCTGCTGGACAATTTCGGGATGTTCCTTTCGGAGAGGGCTGTGTGGATTTCCTTGGCTTGTTGAAGAATTTGAAGCGTCTGGATTATGATGGAACCTTCCTAATTGAAATGTGGAGCGAGAAAAGTTCAAATTTCAAAGAAGAAATTGAAGCAGCCAAAAACTATCTTTACCCTAAATTAAGAGAGGCGGGATACGATGTCGCGTGAAGAAATCATTCAAGAAATGAAGCAGCGAGTATTTGAAGCGAATCTAGAACTGCCTCAATACGGATTGGTGAAGCTAACTTGGGGAAATGTCAGTGAGATTAATCGAGACCTTGGGGTAATTGTCATTAAGCCAAGCGGTGTGAAGTATGAAAAGATGCAGGTGGATCAGATGGTAGTAACCGATTTAGCTGGAAATAGTCTGGAAGCTGACAGTATGAACCCTTCTTCCGACTTACCTACCCATGTGGTACTGTATCAGGCTTTTGAAGAGGTGAATGCGATTGTTCATACCCATTCTACTCATTCAGTGATGTGGGCTCAGGCAGGAAGAGATTTACCTGCTTACGGAACTACTCACGCTGATGCTTTTTATGGTACGATTCCTTGTACTCGGCAGTTAACAGAGAAAGAAGTTCAGGAGGCCTATGAAATCAATACGGGTCATGTGATTGTAGAAACCTTTAATGAACGAAGCGTAAAAGCCAAGGAAGTTCCGGGGGTTCTAGTCTATGGGCATGGGCCGTTTACTTGGGGAGACTCGCCCATGAAGGCAGTGGAGAACAGCTTGATTTTGGATGAAATTTGCCTAATGGCGAAAGAAAATGAGCAGATTAATCCTAAAATAAAGGCAATCCCACAATATTTGCTGGATAAGCATTATTTTAGAAAACACGGAGAAAAGGCCTATTACGGGCAAGGTTAATAGAGGAGTGAACCACTTAAGCGCGGAGGCTTAGGTGGTTTTTTAGCGAAAAAACTGCCTGCCGAAAATGGCAGACAGTTCAGTGATTTAACTGAATTGTTTTTTATCTAAGAAATCACGGACGATCCGCATCTTTTTCCGCGAAACCGCACAGCGCTGTCCATTGTTCATGGTGACCTCCAGCATTTCTTTATCGAGGGAGCGGACATTGTCTAAATTAACCACATAAGACTTATGAATCCGTTCAAAGTTTTTACCAAGATCGACCATTTCCTTGATTGCACCATAGAAATGAATTCTGCCAGTCATTGTGTGGATATAGAGAACATGTGGTTTGTGAGAAGTTTCGAAATATAGAATATCTTTGTAGTTGACGTATCGTTCACTTTTACCATTTCGAATTAGAAACTGTTCACGTTTTTCTGGCTGGATTTGCTGCTTAACAAAGATAGAATCCAAGCATTCGGTAATTGATTCCATTAGTTGTCCAGGATCGTCCTTTACGATGAAATCTAGGGCTTCAACCTTGTATTTAAAGATCAAAGGAACCGTTTCATCATGTGTGGTAACGAAGACAATTTTTCCTAAGGTATCGTATTCTCGAATCTTTTTGGCTAAAGTAACGCCGTCCATCTCGTTCTCACCCAGATCAATATCCAGAAAATAAATTCCAGTGGTATCAGGGTTTTCTTTGAGGTAGTCTAAGACAGCAGCAGGCTTGTCAGTCGATAACGCAATGTGCGCATCTAACTCTTTGATCATAATCTGCTTGTCAATGTATTCGTGGTAAAATTCCCGTAATGGTGCTTCGTCTTCACAAATGAAAATCTTCATCATACTAACGCCCCCTTAAAAAACAATTTTTTGAATAAAGTAATGATCGACAATTTCAGTTTCCAACAAAAAGTCGGCTTCTTCCATGATCTCCTGCAAATTGCTTAATCCAATGCCGCGATTTTGCCCTTTGGTTGAATAGCCCTTTTCTTCCAGCTGGTACAGCGGTGGTATATCTTCTGAACAGCTATTCTTAACAATAACTACGTTGCTGCCATCGTTTTCGAACACGGCAATCTGCAATTCACCGCGGTCAAGCTCGCTTAGAGCATCAATGGCATTATCTAAAATGATTCCCAAGGCACGAACCAATGGAATTTCATTTTTCTCTTCAACATAGAAATTCTTGTCAATTTCCAGTATCAGGTTTACTTTCTCACTTTCAATTATACTCAATTTTACATAAAAAATACTGCGTAAAGCCAAATTTTGAATTTTTGTCAGCTTACTAAGCTGAGTATTTGTGCTGTTAAGACTTTCAGAACTATGCTTGATTTGAGTATAATAGTAGTTTTTCAGTTCTTCAAATTTATTTTCCTGAAAATAGGTGTCCATACTCAGCAAAATATTTTGGTAATCATGCTTAAACTTGCGAACCTCTTCTGCATTCTTTTCAATAGTTTTTAAATAAGCAAGTTGATTCTCAAAGATCGCTTTCTTGCTTTCAGCTTCGAGACGCATTGACTCGCTGCGTTGGGCTAAAAGGACAATAGCAGCCAAGAATAAAAATAAAGCAAGAAGAACATCTTCAAGTATCTTAGTAATAACAGTTTCGTTATTAGGTATAGTCAGCTCAACTAAGTACTCGTTCTTCAATATTTCAAAGAAAAAAAACAAAAAGATCATTAGTAACATAAGTTTTACTTTGGGATACTTTTTTTGAACAATAACTATAGTCTTTTTTTCTAGAACAGCAAGTATTACAGTAATGAGT
The DNA here is from genome assembly GCF_050498925.1 of Enterococcus sp. AZ163. Lineage (NCBI taxonomy): Bacteria > Bacillati > Bacillota > Bacilli > Lactobacillales > Enterococcaceae > Enterococcus > Enterococcus sp. AZ163. The sequence continues at coordinate 190,777 of NZ_JBIPAO010000001.1, read as the reverse complement.
ATAGAAATAAGACTTCCTATGGAGAAGGATATCAACAAAGATTCAGGATTAGTCTTATAAATAGTATTTGTCAAGAATGTGGTCAAGTCATCATTTACGAAAATCATGGAGCTATATATACCAGCTAAGAGGGGATCTCGTTCAGAATAATAAAATGAAACTAAAAAACAGAAAAACAAGACAATTAGCTTTAAAGTCACACTAGAAAAAGGTATGAACATTCTGATAACTACAGTCAGTGTGGTTATTAGAATTATATCGGTATATATATATTTCGATTTGAATATGAATAAAGAGAACAGCATAGGTAAAGTACCCAAAGTAATTAAAAGGTTTCCTAACAATATGAATCACTCTTTCTTTAGTGTCGATTATGATCGAATAATGGTCGATTTTGACTTTTCAAGGCGTTTCACTTGGAAAATTTTATAGAATGAAGGACAAGGGGGCGATTTTGTGAAAAAAATATTAGTATTAGTAGGTGCAATTCTATTTCTTATTTCTCCAGTGATCAGTGAAGCCGCTACTTTGTCAGATAATGAAGATGTTAAAGTTTCAGAAAAGCTACAAATTAGTCCTAGGGGTGTTTACACGTATGTCTTTTCTTACGTACCACCTAAGACATTCAATGGCAGAACTCGTATATACTATGAGTACATTTCAAAAGATAAAATTTATATTGGATACTATCAATAGATTTATTACTATGATTATGTTTCTAGACAGTCCAATTATAGCACAGAAAAAGAGCGTAACCATTACGCAATAAAATAAAAAGCTTGAAAGGTTTTCTATGGTTTTGACCATTATACCTTTCAAGCTTTTTGTTTTTTCGGATCTATTCCTCCCCCGCATACTCCAATATATCCCCAGGTTGGCAATCCAGTACAGTACAGATTTTCTCCAGTGTGTTAAAACGAATCCCCTTAGCTTTACCTGTTTTTAGAATTGAGAGATTTGCTGGGGCGATGCCTATTTTTTTAGCTAGTTCGTTGGAGGACATTTTTCGATCTAGCATTACTCGGTCTAAATTAATTTTTATCATTGGCAACACCCCCTTTGCTTTATATAAAAGCATCACTTTCTTTTTTTAGACGCATTCCTTGCTGGAATACCATAGAGATTACATAAATCCCTAGAACCATCAAGGCACCTTTAAATAGATAAAGGACATTATTAGAAGAATCTTGGCTAAGCAGATTTATATGGTAGAGATTGTTAACTATGGATACTAAAATCTCAGCCAAGGTTGCTGAGCCATAGTAAATGAAGGTCTTTTTTATTAGCTTGAGATTGCGTTCGTCAAAATAAAGTTCCTCATTTAAGTTTTGCAACAGGTTGCGAATACAATTCAGGTAACTGATCATCAAAATTATACTAACAACACAAAAGACTATTAAGTAGAAAATGATGAAGGTAGGAGACAACGAGCTATGAGCGATCTCCATGTTTGATGTTAAGAGTTGAGAAAGTTCCTGTCGTGAATCAGTGAACGCGATAGCAATAAACGTAAACGTTAGGATGATTCCAAAAACAATCTGTAGAATCAAGCAAACGGAGGCCAACAAGCCTAAAATAAATCGTTCGTACTTTTTCATATTTTTCCTCCTTGTGATAATCAATTAAATAATTGATTGGTTTTCTCTTTTCAGCAGAATACCTTGTCTAAATACCATGTAGATAACATAAATTCCCATAAGAGTTAATAAGCTGTCAACAATTTGCAGCCAGTCAAGGGACTCTAAATAATAAGCGCCGGGAATCTGAACAATCTGAAATAGTTGATCGACGAATACTACACTGAAATTTGTTAGAGTATAAAGTGTGAAAAAGATCAACGTATATTTAATTAGCTTGAGATTCTTTTCTTCGAAATAAAACTTTTCATTAATGTTTTGCAGCAGGTGACGAATGCAATTAAGATACAGGAACATGAATAGGCCGCTTATTGATCCAAAAATGATTAAAGTAGTAGCATAGGTACGTTCGTCTAAGGAGCTGCGGCTTAGGTCAACGGCTCTCAAAACAACCTGAATGAATTCTTGACGGCTATCGGCAGAAGAGAGCAACGACCAAAGAATGATCAAGGAGAACAAAACGAGACTTGCTTGAACCATTAGCGTAAAAAGACTTAACAGACCGACGACAGCTGTAGAATTCTTGTTCATTTTAATCCATCCCCTTTATTATAGTATAAAACAGAAATCTTTTTATGTAAAACGATATTTTAATATCGTTTTACAATATCGAAAAGTTTTTGTTGAGTGTTGAGCCGTCACTTTTCATTTTAGGTTATAAAAAGAAGATAAGCGGTTCTTTTTTTGATTAATAACTGCCAAAAACTAAGAAAAGCGATGATTCTGATTAAAAAAGGGCCAATTCTGACTTTTTTGTTAATTTTCTATCAAAATGGTATAAAATAAATTGTACTTAGGAGACAAGAGGAAGTGGCGTCTGTTAATGGGTATAGTCAGTGTTTGGCGCTCTCATTATAAAGAACAACTTCCCCAGATTCGTATAATGACATTCAAACTATTCAAACGAACAAAATTATCCCCAGGAGTGTTTGACGTGTAGCTTTCTTCTCTGTCTCCTAAATTGTTTTAAAACAGAAAATTAGACTACAAGACTTTCTAACCGAAAGCGTCCAGGCAAAAATTGCTTGGACGTTTTTTTTTGCTTAAATCGAAAATGTTCAGGGTATGCTGAAAAATCTAGGTCGTGGTAAGATAGAAACAGAGGTGAGTCGTGTGAAAAAAACAAATCAAGCAACACCTGACCAAACGTTAGTAACTGAACAGGTGAAGATTCCTAAGAAGCTTCACGGGTTAACTGAAGCAGAGGTTAAAGAACGTACAGAAAAGGGTCAGGTGAATCAAAGTGAAGAGGATTTATTGAAGACAGATGGCCAGATTATTAAAGAGAATACGGTTAATGTCTTTAACCTGTTGAATTTGGTGTTAGCTCTTTTTGTTTTGTTGGTAGGTTCGCCGAAAAATACGTTGTTCTTTGGTGTTGTAATAATTAATACGCTGATCGGAGTCGTTCAAGAGCTGCGAGCGAAGCATACGATTGACAAGCTGTCGGTATTGGCGAAAGATCAGGTAACAGTTCTACGCAATGGAAAGCTGGAACGGATAGATCAGGAAGCCGTCGTTTTAGGGGATACGATTTTCTTGAAAAATGGGGATCAGGTGCCAGTGGATGGTCAAGTGTTGACCGGTGATGGGATCGAAGTGGATGAATCTCTACTGACTGGTGAAGCTGATCGTATTTTGAAGCAGCCGGAGGATCGGTTATATAGCGGAAGCTTTGTGACTGCGGGTCAAGCCTTCTATCAGGCAACGGCTGTGGGGGCGGATAATTTTGCCCAACGGTTGTCTAGTGAAGCGAAGAGCGAAACGGGAAATAGTTCTCAACTAACTAAGGTATTGAGTCGGATGATTACGGTATTGACAGTGGTCATTGTTCCAGTGGGCTTAGCGATGCTTTATTCGCAATACCAAGCCTCTTCCTCCATTCGTCAGGCTGTTTTAGGAACTGTAGCAGCATTAGTGAGTATGATACCAGAAGGACTAATGCTATTGACTAGTGTAGCATTTGCGGTTGGAGCTGCTAATCTGGCGCGGAAAAAGGTGCTGGTACAGGCTTTGCCGTCAATTGAAACGCTGGCTCGGGTGGATGTCATTTGTCTAGATAAAACGGGGACCATTACCGATGGCACCTTGCGTTTTGAAGAAAGTATTTTAGGTCAAGTAACAGAAGAGCGATTTAAAGTTATCATGGCTGCTTTGATGAAGAATTTGACCGATGATAATGCAACAGCTCAAGCGCTGCGGCAAGCATTTCAAGCGGAGAATGACTGGCAGATGGAAAAGATGATTCCTTTTTCTTCCGCTCGTAAGTGGAGTGGCGTGACTTTCAAGCATGAAGGCAGTTACGTTGTAGGTGCACCGGAATTTATTTTTTCAACAGTGCCAGAGAAGTTTCAACGGGAAATTGAACCCTATATGGCTCAAGGTCATCGAGTGTTGGCACTGGCTTCCTATCCAGATGTTTTGGGTGAAACTTTTGAAAAGGAGCCGCAATGGCTGGCTACCTTGATTATCTCTGATAATTTACGGGAAAATGCCCAAGAGACTTTTGGTTACTTTGTTAAGCAGGATGTCCAGCTGAAGGTAATCTCTGGCGACCACCCATTGACGGTGTCCAAAATTGCTCAAAAGGCTGGGATTCAACATGCTGAACATTATGTGGATATGTCTGAAATAGACGATTGGACCAATTATCGAGTGCTGGTGAAGGCTAACACTGTTTTCGGTCGGGTTTCGCCGTATCAGAAGCAGCGTTTGATTCAGGCTTTGCAGGATGAAGAGCATACGGTCTGTATGACAGGTGACGGTGTAAATGATGTACTGGCGTTGCGTCAGGCGGATATTGGTGTCGCAATGGCTAATGGAAGCAGCGCAGCGCGTGCAGCAGCGGATGTAATTCTTTTAGAATCGGATTTTAAACGGATGCAGGATGTTTTGAATGAAGGCCGCCGAGTGATTAACAACATTGAACGGGTTGCTTCGATGTATCTGGTCAAGACGATTTATTCGTTGATCTTAGCCGTGATTTTCATGTTCTTAGCGAGTCCGTATCCTTTTGCACCCATTCAATTGACACCAATCAATGCTTTGACGGTGGGGATACCTTCCTTCTTCTTGGCATTGAAGCCAAGTTACGAGCGTATCAAGGGAGATTTTTTGAACAATATTTTGCGGGTTTCAGTCCCTGGGGCGGTAACAGTAGTTTCAGCAGTCATGCTGATTCAGCTGGCAGGCCATTTGTTCCAGCTGCCCTTTAGTGCGACTTCCACCATGTCAGTGTTCTTGACCGGCTGTGTGGGACTACTGGTGCTGTATTTGGTTTCATTCCCTTTGGACAAGAAGAAAATTGCGTTGATTATTGTTTTGGCAGCAGCCTATTTCAGTTGTTTTATTATTTTTCGTCAGTTCTTCGATTTCGACGTGCTCTACAACCGAAATCTATTCTTTGTCCTGCCATTAACCTTGGGTGTCTATTGGTTATTTAGAGGGTTAGCGGCCGCGATGAATAAGTTAGTTGAATTACGGGTGCGTTGGCAGGCTTATCGCCGGAAGAAAAAACGGTCGCGGGTAATATAAGGAGGAGCCAGATGGAATTGGAAAAGTTAAGGGGACAGGTAATTGTTTCCTGTCAAGCGTTGGAGAATGAACCGTTGTACAGTTCGTTCATTATGAGTAAAATGGCGCTGGCTGCCAAGGAAGGCGGTGCAGTCGGTATTCGAGCCAATTCAGTGGCGGACATTACCGCTATTAAGCAGGAAGTGGATTTACCAGTAATCGGTCTCATTAAACGAGATTATTCGGATTCAGCAGTGTATATTACACCAACCATTCGGGAGGTAGAGGAATTACTAACAACCTCAGTCGAAATTGTTGCGCTGGATGCTACCAAGCAGGAGCGGCCCAATCGAGAGCAGCTGTCGGACTTATTGGCTCGGATTCATGAAGCTGATCGTTTGGCTATGGCGGATGTTTCTACTTTGGAGGAGGCAGTGTCTGCTGATAAAATGGGCTTTGATCTTGTTTCTACCACATTGGCTGGCTATACAGCGTATTCCCGTAAAACAGAAACACCAGATTTTGAACTGTTGGCGGAAATCGTTCAACAGGTGAAAGCACCGGTTATAATGGAAGGACATACTGATCGGCCCGAGCAAGTGACTAAGGCGTTAGAACTTGGAAGCTTTGCGGTAGTTGTAGGTTCAATTATCACACGTCCCCAAGTTATTACTCAAAAATATGTGGCTGCGGCCAAGAAATTTCAAGCTGAATAAAGAAAAATCACGGAAAAGGCTTTCTTTTCCGTGATTTTTGGTATAATAGACTAAAAGTAATCGAAGGAGGCTTTTCTCTATGGCATTAACAGCATTACAAAATGGTTCAGATATTCGCGGTATCGCTATTTCCGCAGAGGGTAAAACGAAAAATTTAGGAACAGAAGAAGTTGTATTGATTGCAAACGGTATCATGAATTGGTTGGACAATCAAGGTGTTGAAAGACCCTTCACGATCGGCTTAGGGTATGATAGCCGTCTGACTGGACCAGAATTAAAGCAGGCGATGATGGATACCTTCCAAGCTGCTGGAGTGAATGTTTTAGACTTTGAATTGGCCACTACACCGGCTTTATTTATGGCGACGCAATTTGCTGAATTTGATTGTGATGCAGGAATTATGCTGACAGCGAGCCATTTGCCTTATTACTTCAACGGAATTAAGATCTTCAGTAAATCCGGCGGTGCTGAAAAAGCAGATATTGCGTATATTTTAGAACACACTGAAGCGCAGCCAGCCGCAGAAGGCAGCATTAAAAAGGCCGACTTGATTTCGGCTTATGCAGCAGACATGGTGGAAAAGATACGTAAAGGAATCGGGTCAGACAACAAAAAACCATTAGCTGGCATGAAGATTGTAGTAGATGCTGGGAATGGTGCTGGTGGTTATTTTGCTAGTAAAGTCCTGGATGTATTAGGTGCTGACACAGCTGGTTCACAGTTTTTAGAACCAGATGGCAGCTTTCCGAACCATATTCCAAATCCAGACAACAAAGAGGCCATGGCTAGTATCAAGCAGGCTGTACTAGATAATCAGGCTGATTTAGGGGTAATCTTCGACACGGATGTAGATCGCTCAGCCATTGTTTCCAAAGATGGTCAAATCATCAACCGCAACAATTTAATTGCTGTATTGGCAGTGATTGTTTTAGCAGAGCAGCCTGGCAGTACCATTGTGACTAATTCGCCAACCTCTGATCATCTGAAACGTTTTATTGAGGAAAAAGGCGGAAAGCAATACCGCTATATTTCTGGCTATCGAAATGTTATCAATAAAGCGATTGAATTAAATGAAGAGGGCATTGATTGTCCATTAGCCATTGAAACCAGCAGTCATGCTGCCTTCAAGGAGAATTATTTCTTGGATGATGGTGCCTATGTGATTGCTAAGGTCTTAATGCTGCTGCCGAAGCTGCAGCAGGAAGGCCGCAAGTTAACTGACTTGATGGCTGAGCTGGAGCAGCCGGTCGAAACCTTGGAGATTCGTTATGAGATTGCTGGCGATGAGTATAAAGAAACGGGCCGCAAGATGATCGAGAACTTCCGTCAACACTTACCAGAAAAAGACGGTTTCACCGAAAATCCGGAAAACGATGAAGGCGTTCGTTTTTCAATCACCGATCCTCATGGCAAAGGCTGGATGCTGTTGCGTTTAAGCTTGCATGAACCATTATTGGTGATGCAGATTGAAAATGATCTGCCCGATCAAATTCAGAAGCAGTTACCGATTTATCGCGAACTGTTGGCTCAGGAAGCGCAGATTAATTTAACCAAATTGGATCAACAAATACAGTAAGTAGTTTGACTTGCATTTTTTCCTCCTTCGGCCGATGATGGTGCCAGAAGGAGGTTTTTTGATGAAAATTACCTTAAGCGAGGATGCCAAAGAACGAATTGCTCAGCAATTGGATCAACACAAATTGGTGCTATTAACCTTTGAAGATGGCGTAGGCGCATATTCCCAGCATGCCATGATTCATATGCAGACCCAATTTTCTATCAATATTATTAGCGACACCATGCCTAAAGAAGGATACGATGAAACGATTCCGACAAATTTAGTCGATTTTTGGATTAAGGGTTATTCAAAGGAGGACTTGCAGGAGAATATGCGAATTACCTTGAACTCTCGGTTAAGCACCTTTACTTTAACCGGTGATGGCGGTACGATTGATGATAATTTGGGCTTTATTGATTTTACAAAAAAGAGGTCTTAACTGACGTCTTTTTTCTTTTTTTTAGATTTGTTTGTTAGTATAGAGGAGAAAGGTGGAGGTATGAATGGCAAAGATTATGATCGTTGAGGATGAAGCAGTCATTCGTCAGTTGATCGGCGAAGAATTAACGAAATGGAATTTTGATGTGTTTGCGACAACTGACTTTAATGAAGTATTTGCAGATTTCGAACGAGAAGTCCCTCAGTTGATTTTATTAGATATTAATCTGCCGGTCTACGATGGTTATTATTGGTGTCAAAAAATTCGCGAGGTTTCGAAAGTACCGATCGTCTTTATCTCCTCTCGGAATACTAACATGGATCAGATTATGGCGATGAATATGGGTGCTGACGATTATATTACCAAGCCCTTTGAAGTGGATGTTTTAGTAGCGAAGATTAATGCCTTGCTGCGCCGTTCGTACAATTACGCAGAAGGCGGCGAGACCATGACTCACAATGGGATCACTCTTAACCTAGACAACAGCAGCATGGAAATTGGTGAAGAGGTAATTGATTTAAGCAAAAATGAATACCGTTTGCTTTACATATTGATGAAGCAGCATGGGAAAATTTTAAGCCGGGAAAAACTGCTGCGGGCCCTGTGGGATGATGAACGTTTCGTGGATGATAATACCTTGACTGTGAACATTAATCGTCTGCGTCGCAAAATTGAACAGGCGGGGATTCATGAGTATATTCAAACTAAAGTTGGCCAAGGCTACATTGTGCCGTAAAGGAGCAGGGAATGACATTTTTACGCTTTTTAAAAGATAAGCTGCCGATTTTTTTAGTCTGGATTCTTTTGAGTGCCTTGCTGGTCTTTATGGTTTGGTTAACCCCAGATTTACATGGTTTTATGGATAATTTAGGGTATTTACTATTGCTCCAATTGTTTTTGCTGCTGCTGTTCTTTGTGATTGACTACTACCGCAAGAAGGATTGGTTTCAGCAATTAGGTAAAAAGGAAGACTCCCTGCAGCAGTTCCTCGATGAAGCTGATACAGAAGAGGAAAAACTGGTGCAGGAATACATCAACCAGCAGGTTCATGAACACCACCAATTGATGCAGCAGATCATTAGTAATCAAAAAGATCAAAAGGACTATGTGGATTCGTGGATACATGAGATTAAGGTTCCTCTGGCAGCGGTCGGGTTGATTCTGCAGTCGATTGAGTATGATATTGATGATAAGAAATATACTCTGCTGCAAAATGAAGTGCAGAAAATTGATGAGTATGTGGAGCAGGTTTTGTATTATTCTCGTCTGGATGAATTCATTAATGACTATTTGATTCAGGAATATTCTTTAAAGAAGCTTATTCAGCCGGTGATTCGCACCCAAGCCAACTACTTCATTCAAAAGAACTTGCAGCTGGTTATGCCGGATGAGGATGCTCAGGTTTTAACCGATGGGAAATGGATTGCCTTTATTTTCCGCCAGTTGTTAAGCAATGCCCTCAAATATACTCCAGAAAACGGGAAAATTGAAGTAGTGATTACCCAGAAAAATGAAGGAGCTTATTTGCAGCTGAGGGATGAGGGGATTGGTATTCAGTCGGAGGATATGGGACGAATATTCGACAAAGGCTTTACAGGAGAAAACGGACGCAGTGCTGAACAGCATTCGACTGGTTTAGGCCTTTATCTGGCCAAGAAATTGGCTGAAAAATTGGGCGTTGAATTAACGGTGAAGTCGGAATGGGGCAAAGGAACCACAATGACCTTGTTTTTCCCTCGCTTGAATTACTATCAGGAAGGTCGCTAATAGACTTGTCAAACCTCGGTAATTTCTGATAAGCTGTCACATGAATCGTGCTGCCAATCCAACTTTTGGCACTCAGAAAGCTATATAAAATCTTCCCCTACAAATAGAAAAGAAACATGTAATTGAATCCATTAAAATGAACTAGGAGAAGATATGACAATTTTATTTGCGCTTGTTCCGATGTTTGCTTGGGGAAGCATAGCCTTGGTCAGCGGAAAATTGGGCGGGGATGCGAATCAGCAAACCTTAGGAATGACGATGGGGGCGTTTGTCTTTGCCCTTGTAACGTTTATGATTGTACGGCCAGCCGTTGAGTGGAAGACCTTGTTGATTGGCTTCCTATCAGGTGTCTTTTGGTGCATCGGGCAAAACAAACAGTTTCACGGAATGAAATACATCGGAGTATCAGTGGGTTTGCCGCTGTCTACCGGCTTTCAGTTGATTTTAAATACAATTGCTGGTGCGGTTTTTTTCCATGAGTGGACCAAGACTCGGGATTTCTTTTTAGGTTTTACTGCCTTGGCGCTTTTGGTTTTCGGGGCGTATCTTACTGCTCGACAGGACAGCGATTCTGGAATTAAAACCGATCATATGGTTTTAGATTTTGGCAAAGGCTTGCGAATGTTGCTTCTTTCGACTATCGGCTATGGTTCTTATACCATTCTTATTACTTGGGCAGGGCTTGACCCTTTAACGGTCATTTTTCCGCAGAGTATCGGGATGCTGGTTGGAGCAGGGGTGTTTGCTGTTGGTAAGACTACTATTAATAAATATGTTTGGCGCAATATACTCACAGGCCTGTTATGGGGAGCCGGCAATGTATGCATGCTGCTGACAGTACGATCAGTGGGGCTGGCAATTGGTTTTTCACTTTCTCAAATGGGCATTATCATTTCTACGTTAGGTGGAATTTTCTTTTTAGGTGAACACAAGACTAAGAAAGAAATGATCTACGTAGTGATCGGCTGTCTGCTGATTATTACTGGTGGTTTAGTACTAGGTTATATGAAAGCATAAGCAAAACCTGCTGCAAGATTCCAGTTGGAACTTTTGCAGCAGGTTTATTATTTTCTGCGAACGGGAATTTGAATCTCTGTCAGCCACTCTTCCATGGAGTCTTTATTCCAAATACCATCAATGTAGGATTCTCTCGGAAGATCAGCAATTTCATAATCGTTCTGATCGATGAAGGAAAGAATCGCCTGATAGCTTAAGGGCAGCTGCTCATAGGACCCTTTGTGCAAGGTGCAGACTGCATTTTCAACCTTGGGAATAACGGAAAATTCGAGGAAGGTATCCTCAGCTTTAGCGGCTGTCACCGCTTCGCAAATTTCTACCCGAACATCCTCTTCTTTATACTCGCCGTCTAAATAGCGGTTGAAGCAGTATTGCGGATTTGTGTAGCTGCACCCCAAGCGTTCCAGCTCCCGATCCATTTGCGGCATGTAATGGATTAATTCCCCATAGCTCGCAATTGTTAAGGTCATGGAGGCGATGGTAATTTCTGGCAAGGATTTTTCAATAATATCGTACTCTACCAGCTCTTCCTCGTCTGACAGGTAGCTTTCAATCACAGATAGCTCGCGAGTACGTTCAGCTATTTCTTCTAAAATTCGCTTCTTTTTCATTCGCAGCAGTTTGTCTTTGCCCACTCCTTGCTGGACTTTCCGGATCTCTTCCAAGGAAAAACCGATTTTCCGCAGGGCGATAATTTGATGAAGGTCCGGCAACTGACTAGCACTGTAGTAGCGGTAGCCGTTTTCAGGATCAACATAACGAGGAACCAGCAGCCCTTTTTCGTCATAGTGACGGAGAGCTTTGATGGTCACTTGATTCATTTGCGAAAATATTCCGACGCGATACAGATTTTCCTTTGATTCAACAAACATTTCTTTACTCCCATCTGAATGTTTTAGCTGAAACTAGTATACCAAGAATTCCGAAGATTAGCAGATAGAGCAGCGAGAATAGAGGCAGACTGTCGACTCCTTCTAAAGAAACAAGCTTCAGAAGCTGAATTCCTTGTGTGAGTGGCAGGATGCTAGCAAGTTTTTGCATCCCGTTTGGAAAAATCTCATAGGGAATCACTGCTCCTGACAAGAAAAGCATCGGGAAATAGACGAGGTTACACACCAGGTTTGCTTGTTTGATGGTTTTGCATAGACTAGCCATCATCATACCAATGCTGTACATAGAAAGCATAACTAAAAAGTAGCTGCCAATGAAGCCCAGCCAAGAACCAGGCATGCGATAATCTAAAACCAGCATGGCTACTAGCGTAACACCTAAAGCAGAAGCGAGTGCAGTTAAGACACAGACGGTTACGTGGACTCCTAATAACAGAAGCGGACTAGTGGGTGTGGTAAAAAAGTGCTTCAGAATTTTTTTGTCGCGGTAATCGGAGATAGTTAGAGGCAGACCCATGAAAGCAGTGGCACAAATACCGACTGTTGCCAGTGCTGGATAGCTGCTTTGCATAAAGGTATAACCTCCACCCCGTACCTGCTGATTACCAACTAGCATACTGATAAGCAGTAGGACTGCCATGGGCATGCCAATTCCGAAAAAGAGTCCATCAGGTGTTCGCAGAGATAATTTTCCTTCTACTCGCAAAACTGTTAAGTATTTTCTCATGCACTTTCCTCCATCTTCTGTAAGTAGTAGTCTTCTAAATTCAAGTAGTTTTCCTGCTGCTGCAATTGCTCTAAGTTCTGACGTTCGATAATCTGCCCTTTTTTCAAAAAGACCAATTCATCGCAAAGCTGCTCGGCCTCTTCTAAATAGTGGGTGGTTAAAAATATAGTTAAGCCTTGCTTCTTCAAGCTGTGTAAGATGCGCCAAACCTCCCGTCTGGCTTCAGTATCCAACCCAGTGGTCAATTCATCCAAGAAAACAATCTCGGGATTCGGCAGCAACGCCAAAACTAACGACAGTCGTTGTTTTTGTCCTCCTGATAAGCTATCTGCTCGTTGCTTCTGAAATTCACTCAAATCAAATTGTTCCAGAAGATCCCGGTAAGCCAGCGGTTCTCGATAGAGGGATGACATCTCCTGACAGAGTTCATCTACCCGGATATTGTTTTGAAAGTTCGAGGCCTGCAGCTGGACACCAACCTGTTCAAAGACTGTTTTTCGTTGCTTGCAAGCAGTTTGTCCCAGAATTAGAGCTTCACCGCTTTCTGGCTTCTTTAAGCCTAAAATACATTCAATTAAGGTTGTCTTGCCGGCTCCATTTGGCCCGAGCAGCCCAAAGACTGTTCCTTTCTTGACCTCCAGACTAACGTCCTTCAGTACTTGTTTGTTTCCAAACTGTTTGGATAAGTGATTTACAGTGATTATGCTCATTTCTTCGCCTCCTTGAAATAAGCATAATGTCTGCTCCAAGGGTAGAGTCAAGAGGGGGATTCGATGATTTAAGTAGTTAAAAATGAAATACGTTAGTGGTATAGGTACTAAATAGCATGAAGCTATGATTAGTTGAAGTATGAGAGGATAGGTTTTATAGCTAAATAAACTGCGAAAAGCTGGACTGACAGCTAACTCATTAGTAAGGGGTTCCTTTTTCCGAGTGCAGGAAAAAGGAAGTAGATTTTCGTACGCGTACCATTCTGCTAAACAGTTCTAAAGGTTATTTGGAATAAGATTCCTTTTTCGGTTTCTGAAATTATATTACTGCGAAAAGTAGAACTGGCAAAAAAACTAGCAGAAAGTAGCTTTCTGCTAGTTCAATGTTTATTTAGGTTTTGTGGTTAATTCCAACAATTTGCTTTTTAGTTCGTTTTCCATATGGTTGATTTCCAACTCAGCGGCTTGACGACGTTCTTTGCCTTCTTTTTGGATACGAAGTGTTTCTTCAAGTGTTTCAACCAAATCATTTTGGGTTTGCTGCAGGGTTTCGATATCAACGATTCCTCGTTCATTTTCCTTGGCTGTTTCGATTGTAGAAATTTTCAGCATTTCTGAATTTTTCTTCAACAGGTCATTGGTTGTTTCTGATACCTGACGTTGTGCCATGGCAGCATCTTTTTGACGTAATAATGTTAGAGCAATTGCCACTTGGTTTTTCCATAGTGGAATGGCCGTATTGATGGATGCTTGAATTTTTTCAGCCAATGCTTGGTTCGTATTTTGAATTAAACGAATCTGTGGTGCTTGTTGGATCGTAATTTGACGAGCCAATTTCAAGTCATAGGTCCGCTTGTCTAAACGATCCAAGAATTGCGTATAGTCGTTCACGATTTGGACATCCATTTGGTCGCCGCTGGCTTGTGCTTTTTCGCTAGCTTCAGGAATAGTTTCGAGCTTCAATTCCTCGATTTTCAATTCAGCTGCCGCGATATAAATGTTCAAGGCATCAAAATAATCCTTATTTTTCGTATAAAGCTGCTCCAACATTTGATTATCTTTTAATAGACCATCTTTTTCAGTATTCAGCTTCATCGCGATTTTATCGATTTGAGCACCGATCTTTTGGTATTTGGTAGTGATTTCATAAATAGACTGTTTTACTTTTCCGAAAACGCGTTGGAAAAGATTGCCTTCACCGACACGTAATTCATCTGGATTGGCTTCTTGCAGTCGGTACATCAACTGATTCAATGAATCACCAATCGGTCCAATGTCTTGTGCGGATACAGTGTTTAACATAGATTGAGAAAATTCGCTCAATTTAGTCTGGGCTGTTGCGCCATAGGTGATGACGGCTTGAGAATCATTTACATCAATTTTCTTGGCTAATTCACGAGCTTGGGCTTGGCGTTCTTCTGGCAGCTTATCGACTAAGCGGTCTGCTTGTTGTTGTTCCTGCAGATTTGAAATTTCTTGCTGCTGGACGGGTGTTAAGCTGTCAGTGCCAAATGGATTGCTTAACAAATCATCTAATGTGTCATTTACTGCTGGTTTGTTTTCCGGTTCCACCGTGGTTCCTCCTGTTCGAAAAAAATCTAGCTAGGCTAGATTTTTTATTCGCTAAATTGTTTTGACAGATCAGGATCTTTTTCGATGTTTTGTTTGGCAATTGAGATTTCGACATCCATGTCTTCTAAGTCGTTGGCAACGAATTGCTGATAATCTTTAACTACCAAAGCAGCCATTTGATCAATGATCTGTGCGCTTTCTTCTAGTTTACCATAAACTTCTTTCGACTTGACCTCATGATTGTTAATTTCGATATAATTATCGGTCAAATCACAAATGTTTGGCAAATGAGTGTAAAGAAATTGGCTGGCTTCGGGTAAGCGAGTGGGTTCCTTTACCAATTCTTTAAACAAAGCCTTGGCTGCCTTCAGCATATCGTGGCGCAAATCAATCGCTTTTAACTTCGCATTGTCCTTAATGTTGTTTTGCAGACGAACAATCTGGTTTTTTGATTGATTCATGGTTTCACGGAAAAGATCGATTTCACTATCCGTCATGCCAAGTTCGCGGTAATAGTCTTCCTTCTCTGAGCTGAGTATCGGCATTTCTTCCTTCTTCTGAACAGTTCGGCCCTTAATTCCCCGGTAAATTAAACGGATACCAGTGATAAGCAGTACTAATGTGACGAAATCGCCAAAATCACCTTCTAAAAAGCAGATGACCCCAATGATTATAATAATTATCGGGAATATTTTCTTTCGCATAATGATCCTCCTAATCTAGTAAGTAAAGCGGGTATCTAATGCATTAATTTTTCACGTATTACCTTACACGGACATCATAGCACGAAATTCTATAGAATTAGTATCGGACCAAAGATGGATTTTTTAGATTTAGAAAAAACATAATAATTATCTATGATACAATAAGTCCAAAGTCCGTTGTGTCATTCAAACCAACGAAGTATCCTTAAAGAAGAAAGGTGAAGACATGTTAGAATATAAAGATTTTGAAGAAAAGACCATTCAACGCAAAGAGATTTTTAAAGGCAAAATCATTGAGGTCGTAGTAGACGATGTTACTCTGCCAATGGGTGGCGAGGCAAAACGTGAATTAGTCTTTCATCATGGCGGGGTAGGAATCATTCCTATCACGAAAGAGAATAAAATGATCATGGTAAAACAATTCCGTAAACCATTAGAAAAAGTAGTTCTGGAAATTCCTGCGGGTAAGATTGACCCTGGTGAAGGACAGCAGCCGGGAAAAACGGCCCGCCGCGAATTGGAAGAAGAGACCGGCTACCGGGCTGAAAAGCTGGACTATGTAGCAGAAATGTATCTGTCACCTGGTTTTTCAAATGAAAAGCTCTACATATACTTAGGACAACAGCTGGAAAAAGTCGAAAATCCTCGTCCACAGGATGATGATGAAGTACTGGAATTGTATGAATTGACCTTAGAAGAAGCACATCAAGCTATTACAGATGGATTAATTTGTGACGCTAAAACCATCTACGCCGTTCAGTATTGGGAATTAGTGCAAGTTAAACAAGGAGAGGATCAGAAATGAGTCAATCGCCTCTGGTGACGCGAACAGAATTGCGAAAACGCAAAGAAGCTCAGGAACGCTTGGCTGAGCAGCAAAAAGCGGAAGCAGAAAAGGCTTATGCGAAAAAGCAGAAAGAAATCAGCAGCGTGTATCGCAAAGAGATAAAGAAAAACAAACCTTTGGAGAAAACTCGCAGCGGTGAAAAGGAACGCCAACGAGAGCGCAGCACCTTTTTGAATAAAGCTATTTTGATAGTTGTGGTATTATTAGTAATTGTAATGCTAGCAGTTTTCTTCATCTAGGATTCTACTTAAATAACGAAGTATGCCAGTTCTACTTTTTCCAGTAGTTCAACGTACGAAGAGCAGTCAAGAAACTACGAGAAATAAAGCTACGATTACCTAGTAGAATGGTATGCGAACGCAGAATAAAAGGTATTTTCGTAGAAAACTACCTAACCTTAATACGAAGTAGCTGCCAGTTCTACTTTTTCCAGTAGTAAGGCACACGAAAACAGCTAAGGGAAATTAAAGAAAGAACCACTTAGTAGAATGGTATGCGAACAGAGGATCAAAGGTATTTTCATAGAAAATTACCAACCTTAATACGAAGTAGCAGGAGGAATTCAAATGAAAATCGGTATCATTGGTGCCATGGATCAAGAAGTAAAAATTTTACGGGAACAACTGGAAGCGCCATTGTCCTGGGAACGTGCGGGAGCACTGTTTATTTCTGGTACAATCGGCAAGCATGAAGTGATTGTAGTCCGTTCAGGAATCGGTAAAGTAGCTGCATCATTGACAACTAGCCTGTTGATTCAGCAGTATGGCGTCAATATGGTAATCAATACCGGTTCAGCTGGCGGAATTGGTGCAGGCTTGCAAGTCGGAGATTTAGTTATTTCTGAAAAACTAGCCTACTTTGATGTGGATGCTACAGGCTTTGGCTATAAACCAGGCCAACTACCTGGCGGAATGCCGTTGTATTTCGAAGCTAGCCGCTATTTATTAGACAACATGACTAAGGCAGCAGAAAATACTGCTCATCATGTGAAGAAGGGCCTGATTGTAACTGGTGACACGTTTGTGGATGATCCAGCGAAAATTAACGGAATCCTAGCCAACTTCCCAGATGCTTTAGCTTGCGAGATGGAAGGGGCAGCGATTGCTCAAACAGCACAGCAGTTTGAGATTCCTTTCTTAGTGGTTCGAGCAATTAGTGATACTGCTGACCATCAAGCGACCCAAAGCTTTGATGATTTTATTGATGAAGCGGGTAAACGTTCCGCTGAAATGGTGGTTGAGTTTGTTCGTATTTTAAAATAGGGAGGCTCTTTTATGCGCGCACTGCTTTCGATTGATTATACCTATGATTTTGTTGCAACAGATGGAAAATTGACCACTGGTGAAGCAGGCCAAGCAGTTGAACCAGAATTGGTTTCTTTAACCAAAAATTATTTTAATCGTGGTGATTTTATAGTCTTTGCGATCGATGGACATGATCCTAACGATCAGTTTCATCCGGAAAATAAATTGTTCCCACCTCATAATGTTATCGGCACAGAAGGTCGAGCATTATATGGTTCCTTGGCTGATTTTTATCAGGCCAATCAAGCAGCAAAAAATGTTTACTGGATTGACAAACGTCATTACTCTGCTTTTAGCGGGACAGATTTAGACATTCGCTTGCGAGAACGAGGAATTACTGAGCTGTGTTTAGCAGGTGTATGTACCGACATTTGTGTGTTGCATACCGCAGTTGATGCCTACAACTTAGGGTACAAGCTGATCGTTCCTGAAAAAGCAGTCGCAAGCTTTGATCCTGTAGGGCATGAATGGGCGTTAAGCCACTTCAAAAATACCCTAGGAGCAACCATAATTTAAGCAGCTAGAAAAATAGGAGTAGTCAAAAGGGTGATATCAAGCTCTTTTGGCTGCTTTTTTGACTATTCGATTTTCAAGGAACGCAAGCAAATTAAACGTTTGGCGGATCAGGTGGTGCCTCACGACCTTTGGCTCTATTTTTGCGACGTATTCGCCATGAGAATTTTTCTTTGGTTAGTGTATAAGCACTAGCGATTGTCGGAGCAATGTTTTTTTGTTTTGAGCCGTTACTGTTTGCAGGGCGAGGGGATGTTTGAACTTCTGGTTCATTTTCCACCGATTGCAAATGTTGATTAAGTGCTGTTTGTGCTTGACTGTGAACGTACGTAGGAGCTGGTAGATCAATGACCGCAGCTGGCTCACCAAACAACTTCCCTCCTTCAAAAATAGGAGTTTCAATTGTTTCTACGTATTTGGCTTTGACAACTTTTTGGAACAAGCCGACGCCATCTTTTTCAAACAACCCTAAGCTGGCTAGCAGCTCTAGCGATTCTTTTATTTCTTCTGCTGATTTAGTAGTATCTGGCTCTTTAAAAGACCAGATGTGCTTGTTGCCTTCACTGTTCAGGAAGGTGGTGACTAAGCTGATCATAGTATTTTTCCTTTCATTTTTTTCGACTAAAGGGACGGACAAGGTGTCTATTTTCAAGGAATGGCTTCCTCGTTTGGACGGAATTTGGCAATTTGTGAGCTAAGCAAGGCTGTAGCTTTTTCGACAAACTTCTTAATTGGAAATAGCTTCAACCCTAGCTTGCGCAGTTCACTAGTTTCAAAATAATCCTTGAATAGTAGAAGAAGTGCTTCATGGTACGGGTAGCTTTTGTTCGCAAAAATAAGTGACGAACGAGATCTTTTAGCACTAAAGCAAATTCTTTTGCTCCCAGCTGATGACGTACCTGTAAAGCAAGTATCAGCTTCACCGTTGTTGTTCCGTCTTGCGTCTCTTGATAGTGATCCAAAATTCGAGTTTCTAAGGTTTCAAGCTTTAAATTAAAAAGCTGATGATGAGTAAAGGGTTGTTCTGTCATGTTGATTTCCTCCGTTTTGATTATTAATTATTTCGCTGATTTTTTTAGTTATAGCTTTCTCAAAATCTATGGGAATTTGAGCTTTTTTTGTTCGATTCGGCCGATGACTAGAAGTTAAATGAATAACAAAAAAATGTAAAGAGCAGTTATACGCCATAAATTGCACTTATAGACCGTATTAATTTTTATAAATCCCGGTTTAATAAGGTTTTCATTTTTTGAATTCTTTTCTTTTTGCGATTTTATGGCGTATAAGTACTAAAAAAATTTTTTAATAAAATGACCAAATAACCAGTATTTTTTGTGGGAAATATAGGTATAAAGAGCGCTATTAAAGGATTTTCGTTTGTTGAAATGTGATACGTTTGATTTGGAATAAATTCAAAACAACTGATTTTTCCGTTTTAAAATAACGAATTACTGGATGAGGCTGTTTGTTTTTTCGCCGGCTAAACGAACAAACAGCTGCTGTTCCTTTTTCCAAAATTCTTCGTTTCAGTTTTTACTGCTCCCCGCTGACTGAAGAATAGTAGAATAACAAAGCCGATGCAAATGGGCTACTTTGTAAAAACCCCCTCTACTTTGCAAGCTTTTGATCAGGAATACTATAAAATCAAGCTTCTCAAAAATGTTCTTGCAAAGTGGAGGGGGATTAGGAAAGTTTTCTTTGCATGCGTTTGATGAGAATTCTGTTTGGATAAGTAGAGAAAAGCCTATGTTATGCGGTTTGCTGGGGTCTCTAAAATGAGAAAATTTTAGAGCGTGAGAAAAGAATAACAAGCTCTTCGGGATCTCTGGTAATAAGGAGCGGGATAACTTTGCCTGCATTATTTGCATAAATTTGATTCAAGGCTTATAGTGAAAAAGACTTTATTATGGAGATGAACACGTTATGTTGGATTATTTAGTGATTGCGGTGTTTGCCTTTTTTGGCGGATCGCTGCGGTATTGGATCGGCCTCATTTTGCCAAAGATAGATGGTTTTCCACTAGGCACTTTAGTGGCTAATCTGATTGGTTGTTTTATATTTAGCTGGCTGGTGAAGCATATTTTAGATGATATGGATGTTTCTGCCCGTCTAATTTTAGGCCTAGGAGTTGGTTTTTGTGGAGCCTTAACGACCTTTTCGTCTTTTGCCTTAGATACGATGCAGCTAATACAGGCCGGAAGCTGGGGCTTGGCCTTTTTATATCTCGTATTGTCCTTTGTTGGTGGGATTGCAGTGACCTATATTGGCGAAGCGATCTATCGTAAAGGAGGGCAGGCAGACTTATGATTAATTCACTATTAGTTGGAAGCGGGGCAGCTTTAGGGGCGATGCTGCGCTTTACCTTGAACAATTATTTTGAAGCCCAAACGAAGCGTTTGCCTCGCTCTACCTTTTTTATCAATTTAACCGGCAGCTTTTTGCTGGGAATTTTTTTTGGTATCCATCTTTCGTCTTCTTGGTATCTTTTTTTAGGAACCGGTGTGATGGGGGGCTACACAACCTTCTCTACCTTCAATTTTGAGGTGTTGGTTTTATGGAAAAATGATCGGTCGATGTTTTATCGCTACTTGTTAGGCTCTTATGGACTAGGACTATTATGCAGTTTTCTAGGCTTAATGGTCGGAAGCATGCTTTAAAAAGGGAGAAAAACGATGATTGTTTTAATTACCGGAGCTTCTCATACAGGAAAAACGCTCTTGGCCCAGCAATTATTGGAGAAATACCACTATCCTTATTTGTCGCTGGATTTACTCAAGATGGGACTAATTCGCAGTGGAAATACAGAATTAACACCAGAAGATGATGAGGAACTGAAGGATTATCTTTGGCCGATTGCCTGTGAAATGATCAAGACCGCAATTGAGAATCAGCAGCATCTAATTGTTGAAGGCCTGTATATTCCCTTTGACTGGGAGCAGGATTTTGTTGCAGATTATTTAACTGAGATAAAATTTTATTGTTTAATTATGAGTGAAGCCTATATTGAGCAGCATTTTGATGAAATAAAGCAATATGCCAATGCTATTGAGCAGCGGCTAGACGATTCTACTTTGAGAAAAACTTCGGTACTTGAAGAGAATGCGTATTATTTGGCGATGTGTCAGCAACACAAATGCAACTTTCTGCTGATTGACGACAGCTATCAATTGGAGATTGAACGATAAGAAAGACAGGATCTGATGTAAAATTCAGATCCTGTCTTTTTTCTGTTGGATTTCATGAGTACAGAGAAGGCAAAAATCTCTATAAGGAAGATTTTTTTAGAATGAAATGAAATTTATTTCATTGTAAGAAATAAAAAACAAAAAAGTGTTGACTTTTTTTAGGAAGGGCATTATGCTTTATTCAAGAAATAAATTTCTGATTGAGAAATAAATTTCAGTGAAAGGAGTAAAAAATGAATATTCTATTTACAGCCGAATATGATGAATTCCTTATCGAAGAAGTGAAAGAGTTGGGGAACGTGAATATCCAAGGATGGGCTAAGGGGATTGGGAAACTCTCCGAGGAAGAATTACTTCCATTGGTTGGCAATGTGGAGGTGATTGTAACTAGCTACGATGATATTACTAAAGCAATTATCGATGCGGCCCCAAACTTACAACTCATCTTTTGTACCAGAGCAACACCGGTCAATGTGGATGTTGCATATGCACGAGAGAAAGAAATCAAGGTTCTATTCACACCGGGAAGGAATTCTGATTCTACTGCAGAACTGACAATTGGTCTGATGTTATCAATTGCCCGAAACATTCCTTTTGCCCATGAACAGCTCAAAAAAGGAAATTACACCAGAAGCAGCGATACAGATAATCAAGCAAAAGAAGGTTTGAAACGAGATGTAGTTTGGGGTGTTGGGCCTCAAAGTCCTTATGTTGTCTTTAAAGGGGTAGAGTTGAAGGGCAGAACTTTAGGGATTATCGGTTATGGAAGTATTGGTCGAAGAGTAGCTTCCATTGCACGTGGCTTCGGGATGCGGATTCTGGTTTTTGATCCTTATGTTTCAAACATCGATGTGGACACCTTGCTTACAGAAAAGGTCGGGATCGATGAATTATTGACGGAATCAGATTTTATCTCAGTTCATTTGAAGGTTTCAAAGGAGACGGAAAATTTCATTGATAAGTCTGCTTTTGCAAAAATGAAAGAGTCAGCCTATTTTATCAACTGCTCAAGAGCAGCGGTGGTGAATGAAATGGATTTAATCGAGGCATTGAGAATGAAGCAAATTGCTGGTGCTGGTTTGGATGTTTTTTCGACAGAGCCGATTCCAGAGAAGCATCCATTTATTCAGGAACTGGATAATGTGGTGATTACGCCGCATATTGCTGGAGCAACAACTGATGTCTTAACGAACCATACGAAGATGATCATCCAAGAATTAGATCGGTTTAAAAAAGAAGAGCCACTTCTTTATGAATATAAATAGTAGGAGGAGAACATGAGAAATTTCCAGTATTACAGTCCAACGAAAGTAATTTTTGGCAGAGGACAGTATTCTTGCTTAGGGGAAAATGCTCGTCAGTTCGGCCAACGAGCGTTGTTAGTCGAGATCGAAGGGCCACTAAAGGAGCTAGGTGTTTTCCAACAAGCAATTGATTCGATGAAAGCAAAAGGCATGACAGTTTTTGAGCTAGGCGGTGTAACAGCGAACCCTCATTTGACTGTGGTTGATGAAGGAATCAAGTTAGCCAAAGAAAAAAAGGTGGATGTGATTGTAGCGGTTGGCGGAGGAAGTTCAATTGATACGGCAAAGGCGATTAGTCTTGGTGCAGCAAGTGAGACAGATATTTGGGACTATTTCACAGCGAGCAAGCAAGCGAGAGAAAAAAAGCCGGTCATAGCAGTTTCGACAATTGCTGCTTCGGGATCTGAAATGAGCTGCCATTGTATTTTGACGAATGATCGCAGCGCGAACAAAGCGGATTGGAAAAAGTGGGCGCTGCATGATGAACTATTATTTCCAGAAATTGCGATCGTAGACGCTGAACTGGTGAAGACCGTTCCTAAACGTCTAACGGCAGCGGGAATGGCAGATATTAATTCTCACGTTCTAGAAGGCTATTTCGACGATCAAGTGACGAATAATGATTTGGGCGATTATTTAGCTGAGAGTGTGGTATGTACGATTTTAGAAAATGATAGCGTTTTAGAAAAATTAGATGATATCGATGCCCGCGAGAATATCAGCTGGGCAGCAACCTTGGCGATGAATGGGATCGCTGACTGCGGACGAGATATGAAAGGATTTCCTTGCCATTGGATTCAGCATGCGGTAGGAGCAATGACCAACTCCTCTCATGGTGAAGGTCTTGCCGTAATTGAACCAGCCTGGTTGAAAAATGAGCTTAGGAAAGATCCAAAAAAATTTCTTCGTTTCAATCAAAACGTCCTACATCTAGAACGCCGAGACGCGATGAGTGATGAAGAATATGCAGAAGTCGGCATTAATCACTTAAGAAAAATCTATGATGAGTGGGGCTTGCCATCAACGTTAAGAGAGCTAGGTGTAACGAAAGCAATGATCCCTAAAATTATCGAAGAGATCATGAACAACAATGAAGCCTATGAATTTGATCCAAAAGATATCCAAATAACTTTAGAAAGTTGCTATTAAAAAGGAGAGCTGAAAAAAAATGATGGAAAAAGAAAAAGAGCAAATTGTTGAGTATGGAAAAAAACTGATTACAAGTGGTTTGACGGCAGGAACTGGAGGGAATATCAGTATCTACAATCCTGAAGAAAACTTGATGGCGATCAGTCCAAGCGGAATCGACTATTTTGAAACGAAAGTTGAAGATGTCGTAATCATGGATCTGGATGGAAATATAGTAGAAGGTACGTGTAAACCTTCCAGCGAATGGTCCATGCATATGATTTATTATCAAAAGCGAGGAGAAGAAATTCGAGCTGTGGTACATTCTCACTCGACCTACAGTACTGTACTAGCCATTTGTGGAATGGACTTGCCAGCAACAGATTATCAGGTAGCAATTGCTGGTGGCAACAATGTTCGTTGTGCAAACTATGCGACTTTTGGTACACCAGAATTAGCTGAAGTATCTTTTGAAGCAATGAAAGACCGTTATGCCTGTTTCTTAGCCAACCATGGATTATTAGCTTGTGGTCCTTCCATTGAACAAACATTTGCCGTTGCTGAAGAAGTTGAGCGCTTGGCGGGCTTACATTACATGGCGTGTACACTAGGGAAACCGATGGTATTAGATGATCAAGAGATGGAATTAATGATCGAAAAATTCAAAACCTATGGACAGGTACAGCCTGTAAGTTAAAAGACATTTGTAAAACTTCCATGCACAGGGTAAAATGAATTGAAATTAATTTCATGGGAGGAAATAAAAATGGAACAAGATCAGTTGGAACTAATGAAGGTCGTAACAGAAAAATACTATTATCAAAACATTAATCAGGCACAAATCGCGACAGAATTGAATTTATCTAAGCCGACCGTTTCTCGATTGTTGAAAAAGGCAAAAAAAGATGGGTACATCAAAGTAGAATTGAATTTTCCTACGACGTACCAGCAAAGCCTTGGAGATCAATTAGCCGATACCTTTAATCTTCGAAAAGCCTATGTTTATGATACGCAATTGACGAATAAGAATTTGATTATCGAAGAGATGTCTGATCAAGTTTCTTTGTTTCTTGATGGATTAATCCAGGCTGGGCAAACAATTGGGTTGGCTTGGGGTCGTACACTGCACGAGCTCTCGGAAAACATCAAAGGAAGCGAGAAGCAGCAAACGAAGGTCATTCAAATTACAGGGGCTGCCGCAAGGAATAGTTTAGTGACGAATAGTGAGGCGATCGTCATCAATTTTTCAAAGTGTTATGGCTCGGAGTGGTTCCAGCTGCCGGTTCCTGCATTTGTTGATTCGGAAGAAATCGCGTTAGCATTAAAGAAAGATAGTCAAATCAAGAATGTGTTGGATACGTTTAAAGAAATTGATGTCGCTTTGTTCAGTGTCGGTGAAATCCACAAGAATGCGATTGCTGTAGAAGCTGGCTATTTTGGAGAAGCGGATTACCTCGATTTATTAGAAAAAGGGGTAGTCGGTGATATCGTTGGAACCTTCCTAGATAGTAACGGGAATGTCCTTGAGCTTGGCCTGTCGAAACGACATATCGGAATCAGCGCACAGCAATTACGCGAAATTAAGAGCAAAGTTTGTGTAGCGATCGGTGCGGAGAAGAAAGACATCCTGAGAGCTGCTTTAAGGGGTGGCTATATTGATTATTTGTTTACAGATACCGTAACGGCGAAGGAGATATTGATGTGATAAAGGTATTTCTTCCAATAAATTTGTTGAAGGGGATAGATTAAGGAGGAAAGAGATGGATGTGGATTCAAAAAAATTTGTTTCGGAAATTTTTATTTCCTTGGATGTCACTAAAAAGAATTTGATCGAACTCTATCAAGATGTTGGACAGGAGTTATTTGAAAGAGGATTCGTGACAGCAGACTATGGCAAACAACTATGCATGCGAGAAAAAGATTTCCCCACGGGTTTAGTTACAAAATTCGGGAATGTAGCAATTCCTCATACAGATGCAAAATATGTAAAAAAGCCTTTCATTTATGCAATCCGCTTAATAGAAGATGTAGAGACGTATCGGATGGATCAGCCAGAGATAGCAATTCCAGTAAAATTACTATTTGTCCTTGGTTTTACGAAAAGTGAGGATCAATTGGTGTTATTGACAAAAATGATGCAGACATTGAATAATGAAACTATCTCTAATCAATTCAAACAAGTGGATTCCCCAAAAATATTCAAAGAAGTGTTGAAACAACAACTATAGGGAGGTATAAAAAAATGAAAGCTGTAAAAGTTTTATCAGTATGTGGTTCGGGAACAGTAACAAGCTCAATGGTAGCTAATAAAGTGAAGGACATGCTAAAAGAACGTGGCTATTCTTCGACAACCGTGGAATCAAATCCTGGTAGTGTAGAGACTAACTTAGATACAGGTGGATTTGACTTAATCGTTTTTACTAGCCCACTGAAGAAAAAGGACTATGGGATACCTGTTATTAATGCGATTGCTTTGATTACTGGTATGGGGGAAGAAGAGTTTGAAGAAGAGTTGGATGCATTTGTAGCAAATCTTTAAAAGGAGGAGTCCACTTTGGATAATGTGTTAGGGGTATTAACAAAAATTATGGAAGCGTTCGGCCCATCAGTGGTTGTTCCTTTTGTCCTGTTCTTTATTGCATTGGCTCTGAAGGTTCCTGTGAAGAAAGCATTCAATTCCGCGTTAAGTGCTGGAATCGGATTGACCGGGTTTAATATGATTATTACGGCGTTCACGCCGATTGTGACTCCAGTGGTAACACGAATGGTAGAAGACACGGGGATCAATTTACGAATTTTAGACGTAGGTTGGCAAGCAGCCAGCGTAGTTGCCTACTCAACAGAAGTTGGGATGCTCTTTTTAATTATTGGATTAGCACTTCAAACAATCCTATTTTTGACGAAGTTTACCAATATTTTTATGCCATCAGATTTATGGAATAATTGGCAATTTATGTTGTGGGGTTCGATGGTCTATTTGACAACAAGAAATCTTTGGCTAGCGATGGGCTTAATGATTTTACAGAATTTATATGTTTTAGTTTTTTGTGAAACGATTGCCAAACGATGGTCGAAATTCTATGGTTATCCTCGGACAGTGATCGTTGCACCCTTGATGGCGTGTACTGTTCCCTATGCAATCGTCATGGATAAGTTATTGAACTTGCTTAAGCTGGATAAAGTAAAATTGAATCCAGAATATCTTGAGAGTAAGTTAGGTTTCTTGGGAGAACCGGCTTCATTAGGTTTTATTTTAGGCACAATTTTAGGCTTTTTTGGAAATCTTACCCGATTAGGGGAGTTAAATGCTTGGGGTGAAATGTTAATCTTAGGGATATCCATGGCAGCTGTGATGTCAATTTTTCCAAAAATCGCAGGAATTTTCGCAGGAGCCTTCTCAGCAATCACCGATGCGTCACGAAAAGCAACGAAATCTGGTAATAAAGGTCGTATCTGGTATTTGGGAGTCAATGATGCTGTCGGATACGGTGAGCCTTCTACACTGCTAACTGGGATGCTATTGATCCCAATCATGCTGGTAATTGCGATCTTTTTACCGGGAAATCAGGTTTTACCAATGGTAGATTTAATTGCGATTCCTTACGTGATTCAAATGATCATGTCCGTTTCCAAAGGCAATATTGCCAAAGGACTGATTTCAGGAGCGATCTATTTCTCAATCGGCCTTTTGACAATCACTGCGGTAGCTCCAACATTTACCCAAGTCGCTATCCAAACGGGTGTTTCAATTCCGGCAGGTGCAATGCTGATCTGTTCCTTTGCAAATATGAGCAATCCGATCTTTGCTCTCTTGTTTTTTGCCTTTAATTCGCAAAGTCCGCTATTGATTGGCCTTTCTGTTGCCGTATATCTGGGACTGTTGTTCGTTACTAAAACTAGAAAAAATCAACTTGAGGATTACTTAGAGCAAAGCAATGTTGAAGTTAAAGCTGATACAGCGATTTAACTGTGATGTTAGGAGGCCGTGACAAAACTCTCTAGAAAAAGCCATTGGAATGACGGGAATCCCCTGTTCATTCCAATGGCTTTTTAGGTGAAATAATAGAGTAAAGGTAGCAGTTTTTACTCTAATTCTAATCCTTGAAAAAAATCTTTAGTCATTTTTTTAGATTACTGACGTCACAGCCTTTTAATTTTTGTCGTCATCAGGCAGCTGATTGTTTAGGTCCGTACGTACAATTAAGACATCACAGCTGGCGTTGCGGATGACGTATTCAGAAACTGAACCGATAAACAACCGCTCTACGGCATTTAGTCCAGTTGCACCCAACATAATCAAATCAATATCATTTTCTTCAGGGATTTGAGTAGCAATCATTAATTTTGGTGCTCCGTATTCGATTACCTTAGAAATATTTTCACAGCCAGCATTTTTGGCATACTTCTCGTAATCGTTTAAGGTTTGTTTGGCCATTTCAGTTGCTTGCTCGGCCAAGACATTGTCAAAGGAAGAAACCGTTTGGAAAGCGCGGGTGTCAATTACATGAGCCAACAAAAGCTCCGCATCGTTTCTTTTGGCAACATTGACAGCTTTTTTGAAGGCAAGCTCTGCTTCAGATGAGCCATCGACAGCGGTCATAATTTTTGTATATTGTTGTTCCATTTTCCTCAGCTCCTTTTCTACCTATATTTTAAAACATTTTGGCGTAAAATCATATCTTTAAGAGGATTTCGTTTTTTGAGCCAACTGAATACTGAATAATGCAGCAAATAAAATGACTGCAATCAGGTAAATCATTGAAGGGGTGGAGTGATTAATAATAGCAATAAAAAAACCAATAATTCCTAATGCGGCATACAGAAGTCCATAGTGGCGCAAAAAACGTTTGCTGGCTTCTTTTTTTGACAATAGCATCAGCAAGCCGTCAGATTTTTGAATTAAATAATAGCTGCAAATCAGTAATAAAATCGACATTGCTATCATCAGTAAACGAATCATCATTTTTTCCTCCTAAATACAATAAAAAGCAATTTGCATATGCAAATTGCTTTCATCCAAAAGAATGGAAAACTCCGTCGATGCCGTTATTTACCCGATAGTATTGATCCCGCAAATTCAAGCAGGTGGGTTCCATGGTCTAAGCCTCGAACTACCAAATGATAAGGCTTGTTACCAGCTTTGACACAAGACAGATCCCAATATATCAATAAAAATGTTCGGTCAACACTGAAATGGGCAACGCGCACATCACAGAATTTTCAACTCAATCATAGCATAGTCATTCGTAAGACGCAATCAAACAAATCTGGAATTTGAAATCTTCATGTTTTTCAATGCGTCTTTCTTTATGTTCTTATTGTAGTCGATAAGTAATAGAATTGTCAAAATAATTGTTCCTATTTTTTCTTTTTCCACTCCTGAATTCGATGGTATTGCTGCCCCAAGGCTTGTTCGTATTTGCCCGTGGTTTTGGGCTCGTAATAATGAGCGTTTTTCAACTTATCTGGCAAGTACTGCTGATCTACCCAAGCATTTTCAAAGCTGTGAGGGTATTGGTAATCAATTCCTCGCCCTAAGTCTTTAGCACCCTTGTAATGACTGTCCCGTAAATGATCGGGCACGTCGCCGGCCTTACCAGTTTGAATATCAGAAATCGCGGCATCCAGCGCTACGTAGGCGGAATTGGACTTAGGCGACAAACATAGATCAACAACTGCATTGGCTAAAGGAATTCGGGCTTCCGGAAAGCCCAGTTTTTCAGCGGCTTGAACTGCTTGAACCGTTCGTGCGGCTGCAGGTGGATTGGCTAATCCAATATCTTCATACCCCATCACCATCAAACGCCGGCAAATAATTGGCAAATCACCAGCTTCGACAAGTCGACCCAAATAGTGCAGGGCGGCATCTACATCACTGCCGCGAACCGATTTTTGAAAGGCGGAGATTACATCATAATGAGCATCGCCATCCTTGTCGTGAGTCAGGGCTTTGCGCTGCACACATTCTTCGATGATGGGCAAGGTTAAATGAATCTGACCTTCTGCGTTTTCTGGTGTTGATTTGGTAGCTAATTCCAGTCCATTCAAGGCACTTCGCAAATCCCCATTGGTAGCTTGCGACAAAAAGCGAAAAGCTTCTTCATCTAATTCGACTGAATAAGAACCTAAACCGCGTTCTTCATCCGTTAAGGCCGCCTTGACAGCCAACTGGATGTCTTCTTCGGATAGAGGTTTTACTTCAAAAATTTGTGTCCGGCTGCGGATCGCCGGGTTAATTGTAATATAAGGATTTTCGGTGGTAGCACCGATCATGATAATTCGGCCGCTTTCCAAATGAGGCAGCAAAAAATCCTGCTTCGTTTTATCTAAACGATGGACTTCATCTAATAGTAAAATGACAGTGCCGCTCATTTTGGCTTCTTCTGCGACAATCTGCAAATCCTTTTTCGTGTCTGTAGCGGCATTCAGCATGCGAAAGGCATAGTTGGTGGAACCGGCAATCGCGCTGGCAATACTGGTTTTTCCAGTACCCGGTGGTCCATACAAGATCATTGAGGAAAGCATTCGAGCTTCTACCATTCGGCGAATAATTTTTCCCGGACCAACCAGCTGCTGCTGACCGACGACTTCATCTAGGTTGCGGGGGCGCATGCGATAAGCTAATGGTTGCTGCATGGTGTCCCTCCTTTTTTAAGAATCAATCCACGATTGCTCATGGATTGGGAATGTATGTTCTATTATACCATTTTTTTCTGATAAATTATAGGAATCTGAAAGGGTGAACGTGGTATCTAGCCTTATTATTGTGTATGATGGAAGAGGTGAACGAGATGAAAAAAACAATCGATTTTTTTAACACACATACGACGGAAGAAGTGGCCGAATTTTTGTTGGGAATGTACGTGGAGCATGAGACGCCGCAAGGAAATTTAGGTGGCTACATTGTCGATTGCGAGGCTTACTTAGGACCGGATGACGAGGCGGCCCACAGCTATGGCATGCGGGATACACCAAGAGTTCGTGCTATGTATCAAGAACCAGGAACTATTTATCTTTACACGATGCACACACATTTAATTTTAAATATGATTACCCAACCAAAGGGCACCCCACAGGGAGTAATGATTCGGGGAATCGAACCGACTGAGGGACTGAAAATAATGAGCCGCAATCGTGGAGGTCAAACGGGCGCTGCCATTAGTGATGGACCAGGCAAGCTGGTGCAGGCGATGGGAATTAATCGCGAGCTGTATGGTGAATCAATTTTTACCAGTACTTTGCATTTAGTTCCAGAAAAACGTCGCTACCCGCGAGAAGTAGAACGTGTGCCGCGGATTGGCATTCCGAATAAAGGGATTTGGACCGATTTACCGTTGCGCTTTACGGTGAAGGGCAATCCTTATCTATCCAAACAACGAAAAAGTCAAGTCGTTGCGGATCATGGCTGGCAATAAAAGACGAATAAAATGGAAGAACGAATGGAGACTTATACATGGCAAAAGAAACAATTATCAGCTATTTAGATGCTTACTTAGGCAAAAAAATTCCCGATTATGAATTAAATTTAGATTGGGATACCCGTAATCGTACCTTTGAGATAGCTTTTCGTCTGTATGCTGAAAACAAGCAGCAGCTGGAATTAGACGATGTGGATGGGGTTGCTTCTGAAGAAGAAGTGATCGAGTTTGAGGATGCCGTAATTCTGGTCGATCCTGAAAAATCTAAAGTTGACCCAGAGGACTATTTGGCAGTAATTCCATATGAAGGAAAAAAAGGCATGAAAAAAGCCGAACTAAAGGCAGTAGTTGATTATCTGCGAGAAGTGATGGAAGACGGACAAAGTGATTTGCTGGACTTTTTAGCTGATGACAGTGAAGAAGCAGTCTTTGAATTAACTTGGTCTGACGAAGAATTTCGTAAGCATGTAAAAGGCGATGATGTGTATCTGCCTTATCCTAACTATTAAAAACAAGGAGACTGAACATGAAGTGGAATGAAGTAAAAGTGACAACGGCTAGTGAGGCGGTTGAAGCAGTAGCGAATATTTTAATGGAAGCTGGCGCTAGCGGAGTGGCCATTGAAGATGCTTTAGATATTGCTAATTACAAAGAGGATCAGTACGGGGAATTACTGGATCGTGATACCTTCACGAATTTAGAAGAAGGTGCGGCAGTTAGTGCCTATTTTCCAGAAACGATCTTTTTACCAGAACTCATGCCCTTTATTAAGGACCGGATTAATTTGCTGCCGGAATTTGGCTTAGCGATTGGTAAAAATGAAATTACGGTCAGCGAAGTGGAAGAAAGCGATTGGGCGACTGCTTGGAAAAAATATTATCATCCCGTGCGAGTGACCCGCTATTTAACGATTGTACCGAGCTGGGAAACTTATGAAGCACAGTCTGCTGAGGAAAAGATTATCACCCTTGATCCGGGAATGGCCTTTGGAACAGGAACTCATCCAACCACTAATCTAACGCTGCAGGCCTTGGAAACAGTGATTCGCGGCGGCGAAACTGTCTTAGATGTAGGGACTGGCTCAGGAGTGTTAAGTATTGCTTGCTCATTGATGGGGGCTAAAGAAATTTATGCTTACGATTTAGATGAAGTTGCTGTACGCTCTGCGCAAGAAAATGTAGATATGAATAAGGGAACAGAAAATATCAAAGTAGCAGCTAACGATCTATTAACGGGTGTCGAAAAATCAGCCGATATTATTGTAGCCAATATTTTAGCGGATATCATCACGTTAATGGTTCCTGATGCGTGGCGTTTGCTGAAAGCCGATGGAACCTTTATTATTTCCGGGATCATTGAGGACAAAAAAGACATGATTCTAGAAGAAATTTACAGCCAAGGCTTTGAAGTGGATCGGATTTTCCAACAAAAGGATTGGTACGCAATGATTTTGAAGAAACCAGAGGAAGATTAACATGCAGCGCTATTTTATTGATGAAGCGTATCAACCCAGCGTTCAGCTGACTGGTGAACCTCACCATCACATGCTGCGAGTGATGCGAATGACTGCTGGAGCTGCCGTTTTCTTAGTGTTTAACGATCAGACCGCTATCAAGGCTGAAATTACTGCCATTGATTCTGAAAGTGTCCAATTGAAAGAAATCGAAAAGGAGAGCTTCATCCGTGAGCTGCCAGTTAAAGTTACTCTTGCTAGTGGTCTGCCCAAGGGAGAGAAATTAGAACTGATTGTCCAAAAAGCAACGGAGTTGGGTGCCCATGAATTTTTAGCTTTTCCGGCTGACACTTCAGTAGTCAAATGGGACAACAAAAAGCAGCAAAAGAAACAGCAGCGCTTAAACAAGATTATTCAAGAAGCTGCTGAACAATCGCATCGTCAGTTTTTACCTCATCTAGCATTTTTAGCCAGTGAAAAAGAGCTGATTTCAACTTTTGCAAAGTATGATGAAGTGTTGATTGCTTATGAAGAATCGGCTAAGCAGGGAGAACAGGCGCAGCTGGTGCAAACTTTGCAAAGTGCAGCCCATGGCAGCAGGCTTCTAGTGATCTTTGGTCCAGAGGGCGGTTTTTCACCCAAAGAAATAGAAAGCTTCCAACAAGCAGGCGCAAAACTTTGCGGGTTAGGCCCTAGAATTTTACGCACGGAAACCGCTCCGTTGTACGTGATGAGTGCGGTGGGCTTTTATTACGATTTACTTAATGATTGATTGAAATGACTAAGACATGTCTGTATAATAAAAACAATTATTTCAAAATAACTATATGAATCACATTAAAGATTCCCTGCACGAAAAGTGGCCTTTACCAGGACCATCAACAAAGGAAATCAGGTTCTTTAATGGGATTCATATAATGCCAGACACGAAGAAAAAATACGTCCCGAGGAGGATGTCTGATGGCAAAAGATGTAGAACTAACTGGACCAGACGTGATTGAGCTGGTCGCAGGCTATATGAGTAAAGAGCATGTGGCGTTTGTAAAGAAGGCCTATGAATATGCTCTTGAAGCACATAAAGAACAAATCAGAAAATCTGGAGAACCTTACATTATTCATCCGATTCAGGTGGCTGGGATTCTAGCAGACTTACATATGGACCCTCATACCGTTGCAACAGGTTTTTTACATGATGTAGTGGAAGATACCGAGGTTACCTTGGAGGATCTGCAGAAAGAATTTGGTTCTGATGTTGCTTCATTGGTTGATGGGGTAACTAAATTAGGGAAGATTAAATATAAATCCCATGAAGAACAATTAGCAGAAAATCACCGAAAAATGCTGCTGGCTATGGCGCAAGATTTACGAGTAATCATGGTTAAGCTGGCGGATAGACTGCATAATATGCGCACTTTGCGTTACCTGCGGGATGACAAACAGCGGCGAATTGCCCGTGAAACCTTGGAAATCTACGCACCGTTGGCTGATCGCTTAGGGATGAGCCGGATCAAGTGGGAGCTGGAAGATACGGCACTGCGCTATTTGAATCCAAAGCAGTATTACCGAATCGTTCACCTGATGCAAAGCAAACGTGAGGAACGGGAAAGCTACGTTAAGGAAACGGTGGAAGAAATTAAGAAAGCTACCCATGAACTGGAAATTGAAGGCGATATTTATGGTCGACCGAAGCATATCTATTCCATTTACCGGAAAATGCGGGATCAAAAGAAACAGTTCGATGAAATTTATGACCTGCTGGCTATTCGAGTAATAGTTGATTCCATCAAGGATTGTTACGCTGTATTAGGGGCCATCCATACAAAATGGAAGCCAATGCCTGGCCGTTTCAAGGATTATATTGCTATGCCAAAGGCCAACATGTATCAGTCGCTGCATACCACGATTATTGGCCCAAGCGGGAATCCGGTAGAGGTGCAGATTCGAACCCATGATATGCATCAAATTGCCGAGTTCGGGGTTGCGGCTCACTGGGCCTATAAAGAAGGCAAGACAGAGAAATTAGAAGAAGGCAATGATAACAAGCAGCTGGATTGGTTCCGGGAGATTTTGGAGCTGCAGGATGAAAGCTACGATGCTTCTGAGTTTATGGAAAGTGTTAAGGGCGATATCTTCAGCGATAAAGTGTACGTGTTTACCCCTAAAGGTGATGTGACTGAGCTGCCAAAAGGTTCAGGACCATTGGACTTTGCTTTTAGCATTCATACCGACGTTGGAAACAAGACGACTGGTGCCAAGGTAAATGGCAAGATGGTTCAGCTGGATTACAAGCTGAAAAACGGGGATATCATTGAAATTATGACCTCGCCAAATTCCTTTGGACCAAGTCGTGATTGGCTAAGTATGGTGAAAACCAGCAAGGCTCGAAATAAAATCAAACGATTCTTCAAAACTCAGGACCGCGAAGAAAATATTACGAAAGGTCATGAAGCCGTAATTAAATGTCTAAACGATATGGGCTTTGTTCCAAAAGAAGTCTTAACAAAAGACAAGCTGCAAAAGGCGCTGGATAAATTCAATTTCCATAGCGAAGATGATCTATATGCCTCGATTGGTTTTGGAGAATTGAGTGCGTTAACTTTTTCTAATCGCTTGACGGAAAAAGAACGCCGGGAACAAATGAAACAGAAGAAGCAAGAAGCGGTGGACGAGCTGGTTAATCAGCCAGCCAAAAAAGAACCAGAAAAAATCAAGGTTCGCCATGAAGGCGGAATTGTCATTCAAGGAATTGATAATCTGCTGATTCGTATTAGTCACTGCTGTAACCCAGTACCAGGTGATGATATTGTCGGCTATATTACGAAAGGTCGGGGAATATCGATTCACCGTGCCGATTGTCCAAACATCACTAAGCAAAAGGACATTCAAGAACGATTGATCGAAGTAGAATGGGAAGATACGTCTAATATTAAGCAGGACTACAATGCTGACCTGGAAATTTACGGCTTTAATCGGGATGGTTTACTAAACGATATATTGAATATTGTTAGTGGAATGACTAAGCAGCTGGTTAGCGTAGAAGCCAAGCCTTCAAAAGACAAGATGGCAATGATCCGCTTAACCATCAAGATTCAAAACCTGAATCATCTCTATTCTATAGTAGATAAAATTAAAACAGTTCCCGATGTATATAGTGTGAAACGTACAAAAGGATAAGGAGGCCCCTGATGCGAGCAGTCATTCAACGAGTAAGTCAGGCGTCAGTTGCCATTGACGAACAGATAATCGGTAAGATCGATAAAGGTTTTATGATTCTATTAGGCATTCATGAAGAGGATACCCAAGAAGATGCAGATTATTTAATTCGAAAGATTCCTTTGCTGCGGGTTTTTGAAGATGCAGAAGGAAAAATGAATCAGAATATTCAAGACGTAGCAGGCAGTATTTTGAGTGTTTCTCAATTCACCCTGTATGCTGATACGAAAAAAGGCAACCGCCCCAGCTTTATTAAGGCGGCTCGACCAGAAACGGCGATTCCTCTTTATGAATATTTCAATGAGGGATTGCGTCAGCAGGGGTTGATTGTAGAAACTGGCGAATTTGGCGGCGACATGGATGTGGCACTGGTTAATGATGGACCTGTAACTATCATTTTTGATACGAGAGATAAATAAAAGACTTGAGAAACTCAGAAATGGGTTTCTCAAGTCTTTTTGTATTTATTGAATAAGTCGGGCGATAATTCATTAAAGGAAGGTACCAATAAATCAGTTTTTTTCAGCTGCCCCTTTGGATCTATACCGACTGCAAATATGCCTGCTGTCCGTAACCCTTCAATTCCAGCTTGTGCATCCTCAAAGCCCACGACTTCTTGAACCCCTAAATTGAGAGCTGCTGCAGCCTTCAAGAAAATTTCTGGGTCTGGCTTTCCTTTACTTAAGCTTGCTGGATCGACTACGGCTGCAAAAAAGTCCGTAACCATCAGTTGTTTTAAAATGTGTGTGGCATTATGAGAGGCTGAAGCCACAGCACAAAGTATTTCTTTTTCTTTAGCCGCTTGCAAAAAGGGGTGTACGCCAGGTAATAAATCTTCAGCAGTCAACTGCTCCAATAACTGGCAGTAGTGGCGATTCTTTCTGTCCGCCAGCTGCTGTTTCTCCTCTTCAGTAAAGTGAGCTGCTTGCCCTCCATGGTCCAAAATCAATTCTAATGAATCTCTTCTGCTAATGCCCTTTAAGCGTTCATTGAAGGCTAAATCAATTGAGATGTTCAACTCAGCTGCCAGCTTCTGCCAAGCCGTAAAATGCAACGGGGCAGTATCCGTCAATACACCATCCAAATCAAAAATAAATCCCTTAATCATTTGTCTGCTCCTTTAAAAAGTCAGGGAACAAAAAGCTCCCTGACCATCATTTTTCATTATCGTTTTGCATCCCAATAGCCGCAAAATGGATCAATCGGGTTAATGCCCTTGAATGCTGACTTGCCTACCAGTTTTTCCACTAATACTTTAGGGTTAAATTCATTGGCTGTATAGGCATTGATGTAGGTTTTTATCATGGGCACATCTTGCAAATGATAGGGATTAGCTATCGAAGCAAATAATGTGGGTAATTCCTCAACGAACCAAGGCACATCCAAGCCCATTGGTGGCAGCCAATTGATACGAACGGTTGTCTGATTGCTAGCTGTCTTAATATTGGCAAAGTAGATCACCAAATCAAAGGCACCAGTTAGATCCTCAACAGTTCCTCGGGATAACAAGTCACCATGGAGCTCTTTTTGGAAAAGAGTCGTTTCAAAGCCTTCTTGGGCTAAGTGTTGAAGGAAGTCTTGACTGACTGGCGGCTTGCCGCTGGCACTGACAACATCCCCTAAGACAATGACTAGTACCTTGGGCGTGTCTGCTGCGGAAATTGGCAGGAGCTGTTGTGTATCCTTGACTAAAGTAATCGATTCATCCGCTAATTCATAAGCCCACTTTTGGTGCTCAGCACTGCGTAAAACCTGTAAAGCCTGAGTATCAGGAACGACTTCTTCTTTATCGAATAGACCTAAGGCTGCTTTAGTAGCTAAAATCCGCAGCACTGCTTCCTCTAAACGTTCCTCAGAGATGATTCCCGTTTGATAACCAGCCATCACTGATGTGTAATCTTCAGCGAGATTCCGTGTGAATAAAAGCATGTCACAGCCTGCAGCAATCGCTTGAGGCAGCAGTTCTCTGCGTTTACCACAGCTTGAAAAGCCAGCCATGTTGGTAGCGTCTGTAACAATTAATCCATTAAAATTCATTTTTTTTCGCAGCAATCCCTGCAATAACTCCGGCGAGAGAGAAGCCGGTAAAATATCTTGATCGGTGATCTCAGGATTTATTTTTCGACTATAAGCTGGCTGCATAATATGCCCCGCCATTACAGTTTTTGCTCCAGCTGCGATTAATTCCCGATAAATGACACCATAGGTTTGGTCCCATTCTTCAACAGAAAGACTATTTACTGAAGTAAGCAAATGCTGGTCACGATCATCCACACCATCGCCAGGGAAGTGCTTGATCGATACCGCAACGCCTTCTTCCTGACAACCTTTGATGTATTGCAACGCTAAATCTTTCACTCGGGCAGCATTAGAGCCAAAGGTACGAACGTTGGTGATCGGATTCGCAAAGTTGTAATTAATATCTACTACTGGAGCAAAGGCCCAATTACAGCCAACTGCTGCTCCTTCTGAACCGGCAACTTTACCTAGCCGGTAGGCATGCTTTTCATCCTTAGCAGCAGCTACTTGAATGGCTCGGCCAAAAAAAGTACCATCGTTGCCGATGCCGTCACCGCCAGCTTCCAAATTGGCAGCCAACAGCAGGGGAACGGAGCTGGTTTGCTGAATGAGGCGATGGATTCCTTGAATTTGCTGGCTTTCGCCTGGTCGATACATCATGGCTCCTGGCGAATAATCAGCAATCACT
This sequence comes from Enterococcus sp. AZ163, assembly GCF_050498925.1. NCBI lineage: Bacteria > Bacillati > Bacillota > Bacilli > Lactobacillales > Enterococcaceae > Enterococcus > Enterococcus sp. AZ163. Next base: position 152,455 of record NZ_JBIPAO010000001.1, on the reverse strand, counting down.
TGCTTAATTTCATCAGTGTTGCGGTAATCGCCATGAAGACAGAACAGCTGGCCAATTTTTTCTGTTAAAGAAAGCTGAGCAGCAATTTGTTTTACTGTAGCAATTTGTTTATCTGTCAGGTTAAATGGCTTTGTTGTCAAATCAATCATACTATTCCTCTTTATCTATTTATTTTTCAGTTAAAGCTTCTTCTAAGGCAACTTTCTCCTCTTGTTTTTCCTCAGTAACATCGCGGTACGAGAACAGGGTTGCTGCAAAAGAAATAATCATCGCTATACCTATTGCGATCACACTCATCCAAATACCAGTAAAGTCACCAGAAGCTGGATTCAAGTAGCAGGGAAAGGCAAAAATTCCCTGACCGCCCATTTGGTAGAATTTTACTCCCAGTACCATTGCTAAGGCTCCGCCAATCCCAGAAGAGACACAGCTGATAATAAATGGTTTTTTCAATGGCAGGGTTACACCATAAATTGCCGGCTCAGTGATTCCAAAAATAGCTGGGAAAATGGCAGCAGTAGCAGTATTTTTGATTCGTTTATTTTTGGTACGAATAACAATTGCGATCAAAATCGCTAATTGAGTAAATGACGCCGTACAGGTAGCCGCAAAAATCGTATCGTAACCAAGCGTTGCCAAGTTGTTGATGACAATCGGGATCATACCTTGATGGATTCCGAACATAACGAAAATTTGCCAGAAGCCACCAACAAAAGCACCAAATAGTACAGGACTGAAATTATAAAGTACCTGTACAAAAGCGCCGATAATAGTAGAAGCCCAGGTTGCCAAAGGTCCAATGACAATAAAGATAATCGGTACGGCAATCAACAAGGTAACCAGTGGCACAAAGAAATTTTTAACGGGTGCTGGAGCAATTCTTTTTACCTGCTTTTCAATGATGGAAGCAAACCAAACAGCTAAAATGGCGGGAATAACCGTTGAAGAATAGTTGGTTAATAAAACAGGTATTTTGAGAAAGGTTAAAAATACATTGGATTCAACAATGGTTCCCGAAAATAAGGTTTCAAGTGGTGTTTCAGTAATTGAAGTAATAATAGCTGGATAAATCATTGTGGCTCCGATGGCCATTCCGGTGAACTCATTCACCTTGAATTTCTTAGCAGCAGTATACGCTAAGAAGATCGGGAAAAAGTAAAACAGAGAATCGCCGACCGCATTCAAAATGACATAGGTACCGTCAGTTACCGCTAACAATCCCGAAACAGACAAGATTGCCAAAATTCCTTTAATAATCCCGCAGGCTGTCAATAAGCCTAAAAGCGGCATAAAAATTCCGGAAATCGTATCCACGAAACGATTAAATAAAGACTTGTCCTCCGCAGATTCCTCAGGCTCTTCTTCCTGCTCAGCTGCCAAATCCAATCGTTTCATGACTTCCAAATACACGGCTTCTACCTTCATGCCAATAACGACCTGATATTGACCGCCCTGTTGAATTACATCGACCACATCTTCCGATTGCTTCAACAAGTCAGTATTGGCTTTTTCCTCATCCTTTAACACAAATCGCAACCGTGTGAAGCAATGAGTCAGCGAACGAACGTTATCTTTTCCACCAACATGCTGAATAATCATTTTTGCAAGATTTTTATTATCTGCCATGGTTTGTTCCTCCTTTGTATGAATACGTTCTCATTATAAGGAGAATTAGCAGAAGATGCTTTCCGATTATTGAGTAGATTTTTGGCAATTATTGACTTTTTAAAGGTATTTTGTTCGATAAACACAAGACTAATATTCTTTTTTTGATTTTGTTGATTTGAATTGTCTTCGATATTGGCTGGGAGTTGCAGCATAGGCTGTTTTAAAAGCATTGATAAAGGCCTTGTGGTCAGCAAATCCGCTAGTATAAGCGATCTCAGTTAAATTTTTTTCAGTGGTCAGCAATTCTCGTATCGCTTTATTCAAACGAACCTTTTTCAAATAATCCTTAAAGGAAATACCGATATAGGATTTAAAGTTGCGGGAAAAGAATTCTGGATTCAAATGAACCGTAGCAGCCGCTTCAGCTAAGGTAATTGGTTCAGTAAAATGAGCATTGATGTATCCGATAACAGTCTTGTACCGTTGCGCGTATTTAGATTGTTGAGTGGAAATCTGATGCTCCTGCAGGCAGTGAGAAAAGAGTAGATACATAATTTCACTGGCTTTGCTTTGCAGCAAAAAGGTAGTCCAAGGGTCCTCTGACAGATAAATGTCGCGCAGTGAAACCAATAATTCTGTAAATTGATCCGTCCGTTCATCAGCCTTTTCCAAAGAAAACATATAGTGATCCAGCTGGGGAATCTGCTTTTTCAAGAATTCGTAGGAAACAATCAAGGTGACTCCTTGGTAGTTGCCATTGTTTTCCAGCAAAAATTCATGGCTTTCTTCACTGTTAATCATCAACAAATCCCCATGCTTTAATTGATGTTTTGTTCCTTCCTTCCATATGATCATAGGATCACCCAAGATTAAAACAAACTCCAAGCTCCGGTGCCAGTGCAGCGAAAGCGAATCATGGGTTCGTCCTTTTTCCAAAAAGATGTTATGTGGAATAACTTTAACGGGATAATTTTTTTTCATGTGATGGATTTGATATTTGCCCTTCATCGCATCAGCGCTCCTTTTCAAGTAAAGTTCATCTAATCATATACCAAATTTGAGTGCTTTGTCTTTTTGTTAAGATTACAATCAGAAGAAGACTTCTTTCAGGCCGGATGCTTGATTATGAGTTTTTGGAAACTTGTTTTCTTAGTAAAAAATATCATTAATGCAAAAAAAAGAACGAAACAAGAAAGAAAAAATGAGTTTTTACTAAGAAAATCAACAAAAAAACTAGTCCTGCCATACGTCACCTGATAAACTAAAAGTACATTTCTTTGAAGGAGGAAAAAAATGAAAAAGCAAAAATGGAAGCGGTTTATAAAGGTGTGGCATATTGCTTTAGTAACGGGGCTGCTGATGGGGACAGCTGCACCAATAATAGGCTTGGCAGAAGAGACGTCTTCGCAGGCTTCGTCTGAAATAGAGCAAACGACGGCTAGCTCTTCTAAGGAAAAAGGAACAGCAGAGTCAGCAACAAAAACGAGTCAAACAGTCGGCAATGCGCCGGAGCAAACAACAGCCTCTAGCGAAAAAGAAATCACTTCGCGAGCAGCTGCTGATACAGGCACTAAAAAATTAACTATTTTAGGTACGAGTGATGTCCATGGACAGCTGTGGAATTATTCTTATGAGGATAATAAGGAGACGCCAGTAGGTCTGGCTCAAGTGAGCAGCGCAGTGCAAGCCGCCCGCAGCCAAAACGAAAATGGAACGGTCCTGATTGATAACGGAGACATGATTCAGGGAACGATTTTAACGGATGACCTGTATAACACCAGGGAAGGTTATAAAGACAAGGCACACCCGATGATTAAGGCCATGAATTACATGAAATACGATGCAATGGTTTTAGGAAATCATGAATTCAACTTTGGCCTGCCATTAATTGAAAAAATTAAGTCGGAAGCAAGCTTCCCAATTTTATCGGCGAATACCTATAAGAAGGCTGACGGCAGCAATTTTGTTGGCAGTACAATCGTAAAGGAATTAGATTTAGATGGCGATAGCACACCGGATATAAAGGTAGGGGTTATTGGGTTAACTACTCCGCATATTCCTCAGTGGGATGGAGATAAGGTTGCTAGTCTAGAATTCGCCGCGCTAAAGGACGGAGCTGAGAAGGCAGTTCGAGAACTGGAAGGAAAAGGTGCCGATGTCATCGTAGCTTCAATCCATGCGGGAAGACAGGACGACGATCCAGCTGCAGCTGCTGATACCGTAATTAACAATGTTCGTGGGATTGATGCTTATTTGCTGGGACACGATCATCGCTCATTTGCAGAGACCGTCACTGGCGTAGATGGTAAGCAAATTCCAATTGCTGGACCTAAGGATACTGGCACACAAATGATGCGAATTGATTTGGATGTGGCAAAGGAAGACGAGCAGTGGGTCGTCAAAAACTCAGCTTCACAAATTGTTGATACCACCAAATACCCAGCAGACACTCAGCTGAAGGCAGAAACGGATGAATATCATAACAAGACCAAAGAATTTATTGATGCTGTTATCGGTAAAGCTACGGGTGATTTCTTGCCAAAAGAAGAGATCAAAGGCATTCCAGAGGCACAGCTGCAGCCAACAGCAATGATTTCCTTAATTAATAATGTTCAGCGTTCTGTTACTGGTGCTGATTTATCAGCCTCAGCCTTGTTTAAAGCAGACAGCAAGCTGCCTGCAGGTGACTTGACCTATTCCAATGTTTTTGATATCTACAAGTATCCCAACACCTTGGTTAAGGCCAAAATTACTGGCGAAAACCTGCTGAAATACATGGAAAATCAAGCGGCTTATTACAATGCACCAAAGCCGGGAGATGTTACATTAAGCTTTAATCCAGAAATTCGTGTGTACAATTACGATATATTTTCAGGTGTTGATTACGTGATTGATGTTTCAAAGCCCGTGGGTGAGCGAGTGACAGCAACCATCGGCGGTCAACCTGTGGATCCAGCCAAAGAATTTACGATTGCCATTAATAACTATCGCTATGAAGGGTTAGTTGGCTCAGGTATTTTGGCTCCAGATAGTTTACTCCTGAATACCGATCCTCAAACCTTGCGAGGCCTAATTGTTGAATATATCAAAGACAAAGGAACGATTGATCCAGCCAAAGAATTAGAGGATAACTGGGAAGTTGTAGGAACCAACTTTGAACAAAACTGGCGAGATCTGGCCAAGCGGTTGGTAGATGAAGGCAAACTTACAATCAAATCATCCGCAGACGGACGTACACCGAATGTCGTTCCGATTACTAAAGCAGATATTCGTGAGGCATTGGCAGCAGAGGGGGCTTCTCAGCCGGTAACGATCATGCACACCAATGATGTTCATGGCCGTTTGGAAGAAAATGCTGGAAACAAAACTTTAGGAATGGCTAAGCTGAAAACAGCCAAAGAGTCGCTTGCACCGACCTTGATGATTGATGTCGGCGATGTTTTCCAAGGGTTGCCGATTTCTAATTATTCTGAGGGTCGTCAAATGGCTAAGGTTCTGAATGAAGTTGGCTATGATGCGATGGTGGTAGGAAACCACGAATTTGATTTTGGCTATGACGTAGCAATGGAATACAAGGATTTGTTGAATTTCCCAATCCTTTCAGCCAATACTTATAAGGATGGAAAGCCAGCCTTTGAAGCTTCGACAGTGGTTGAAAGAAATGGTCAAAAATTTGCTATTATCGGGTTAACCACGCCTGAAACAGCAGTGAAAACTCATCCGAAAAATGTAGAAGGAGTAACCTTTGATGATCCACTAAAAACAGCGATGGCAGAGATCGACCGCTTGGATAGTCAAGGAATTGATGTCTTTGTTGTAGCAGGTCATTTAGGAATTGATGAAACGACTCCAACAAAATGGCGTGGTGATTATGTAGCAAAAGAGTTAGACAAGGCCTACACGGATAAAAATATTGTCTTTTTAGATGGACACTCTCACACCGAAAGTGAACAACGTTTTGGCAAGGTTCTTTATGCTCAAACCGGGAATTATTTGAACAATGTAGGAGAAGTAACAGTGGACGTAGCAGATCCCGAAAAAAGTACGGCTGTTTTACATTCATACGCTAGCTTAAGCAGTTATGAACCGAATGCGGCAGTTGCTGCTTTAGTTCAAGCTGCTAAAGATGAATTCGATGTCGCAAACAGTGAAGTACTGATTCCAAATAATACGATTTTCTTCAATGGACAACGGGAAAATGTTCGTACTCGCGAAACCAACTTAGGCAATTTAATCGGGGATGCCATGTGGGCTTATGGACAAGAAGGCTTTAGCGAACCAACGGATTTTGCCATGATGAATGGTGGCGGAATTCGTGAAAATATTGAAGCAGGGCCGATTACTAGAGGAGATATTATTGCAGTCCTACCTTTTGGAAATAGTATTTCTCAAATTAAGGTCGAAGGTTCGCAAATAAAAGAAATGTTTGAATACTCTGTTCGTTCAGAGGCACAAAAGGATGCTGATGGAAATGTTATTACAGATGAAGCAGGGCAGCCATTACTAGGTGCCAATGGCGGATTCCTGCATATTTCTAAATCAGTGAAATTCTATTATGATTCCAATAAAAAAGCTTCCACCGATGCCTCAGCGGGAGAGCGAGTTCTTCAAATTGAGATTTACAATCGCAAAACGCAAGAATTTGAGAAACTCGACAGTAAGAAAACCTACAACATGGCAACGAATGATTTCCTTGCCGCAGGTGGAGACGGCTATGATATGTTAGGTGGATCGAGAGAAGAGGGTCCTTCCTTAGATAGTATTCTAATTAATTACTTGCAAAGTGCAACTAAATTAAGAATATTGGATGAAAACAATGTTGACCTAAATGATTATCAAGTTGAGCTGTCTCAGGATCGGATTATCCCAATGTCAGAAGCCAAGTTTAATGAACTGAACAAACCAGCACCAGAGCCGGGCAAAGACGGCGAAGATGGAAAAGATGGCGAAAATGGACAGAACGGTCAGAATGGCCAAAAGGGGGATAAAGGCGACCAGGGAGATCCAGGAAAAGCTGGCGTTGGAACTGATGGGAAAACGGGGACTGACGGTAAAGCAAACCAAACAGGTGTGATTACTCAAACTGCACAGCCAGTCAGCACTAAAAAGCAATACCCTAGTACGGGTGAAAAAGTTGCTGCATATGGTTTTGCAGGATTACTGGTTGTTGCTGGATCCGCAGGTACCTGGATTTGGTACAATAAGAGAAAAGCGTCGTAAGCGGTTCGTCTAAGAGAAGAAAATACTCGTTATAGAGAGTTCTTCTCTTTTTTGATCACTAATGAAGTAAAAGCAGCAAATGAATTTTGAAGAATAGTCTTCAGTTGTTTTTCAATGTTCCTAGACCCGAACTTTCCCAAAGGTTTTGGGTCTTTTTTGCAAGGAAAACTATCAAAAATACCAGAAATAGGTGATAATTGAAAAAAAGTCAAAGGAGCAATGGAATTAATGCGAACACGAATAGAACGAGATTCAATGGGAGAAATTGACGTACCGGTGGATGCGTTATGGGGAGCACAGACTGAACGCAGCCGTCAAAATTTCAAAATCGGAGGCGAAAAAATGCCGCCTGAATTGCTGGAGGCCCTCGTATTAGTCAAAAAAACTGCGGCTGCTGCTAATCAGGTCACCGGTAAATTATCCAATGAAAAAGCAGAAGCGATTAAAACAGCAGCGGATCAATTGTTGAAAGAACAACGCTGGGATGCGTTTCCTTTAGTTGTTTGGCAAACAGGCAGTGGAACGCAAAGCAATATGAACGCGAATGAGGTGATTGCTCATTTAGCTAGTGACAGCACATTACAGATCCATCCGAATGATGATGTAAACATGTCACAAAGCTCCAATGATGTCTTTCCTACCGCTATTCATGTGGCAGGTACCTTATCAATTGAAAAAAAACTGCTGCCAATGATTGAAAAGACCGTAGCTGCGCTAAAGGAGCTAGAAGAGGCGAATCGTGAAGTTATTAAGATCGGTCGCACGCATTTGCAGGATGCGACGCCGGTTACTTTCGCTCAGGAAATCAGCGGCTGGCGGGTTGGTTTGGAACGTAACCGCAAAATGTTGATTGAAAGTCTAGCTGAATTAAAGCAGCTGGCAATTGGCGGAACCGCTGTTGGAACGGGTCTAAATGCTTCACCAGCTTATGAGGAAGCCTTCTTAGAAGCGTTGCATGTGGAAACTGGGATTTATTTTATTGGTGAAGAAAATAAATTCCATGCCTTAGCGAATCGTGATGCAGTTGTATTTGTCAGTGGTGCTTTGAAGGCACTCGCAGCAAATTGCATGAAAATGGCCAACGATGTTCGGTGGCTGGCTAGCGGTCCTCGCAGTGGCTTGGGAGAAATCTCGATTCCTGCTAACGAACCTGGCAGTTCAATTATGCCCGGTAAAGTGAATCCAACCCAATGTGAAGCTTTGTCAATGGTTGCTATACAAGTGATGGGGAATGACGCCGTTATTGGGATTGCTGCTTCACAGGGGAATTTTGAATTGAACGTTTATTTACCGGTAATAGTCTTTGATCTTTTGCAGAGTATTCGCTTATTAAGTGATGCGCTAGAATCTTTTACCGAACACTGCTTAGTCGGAATCACCGTGAATAAAGAACGGATGGCAGAATTGCTTTCCAATTCGTTAATGCTGGTAACGGCTTTAAACAGCCACATTGGTTATGATAAAGGGGCAGAAATTGCCAAGAAGGCTTTCAATGAAGGAACTACCTTGAAGGAGGCTGCGCTGGCACTCGGCTATGTTACTGAAGAAGAATATGATCAGTGGGTACTTCCCAAAAAAATGATTGGAGAAAACAGATGAACATTTATGAAGAGGCTTTAGAAGTCCATAAAAAATGGCGGGGAAAAATTGGGGTTGCAGCAAAGGCGAAAGTAGTAGATCGTCATGATTTATCCTTAGCGTACACACCTGGCGTGGCTGAGCCTTGCCGCGAAATTCAAAAGGATGTTAGCAAAGCGTATGACTATACTTGGAAGGGCAATACAGTGGCTGTTGTTACCGATGGAACTGCTGTTTTAGGTTTAGGAGATATCGGACCAGAGGCTGCTTTGCCGGTAATGGAAGGCAAGGCTTTGCTGTTTAAGGAATTCGCTGATATTGATGCCGTGCCCATTTGTTTGGATACCAAGGATCCACAAGAGATCATCCAAATTGTTAAAGCGATGGCACCCACCTTTGGGGGAATCAATTTAGAGGATATCAGCGCCCCTCGCTGTGTCGAAATTGAACGGGCGCTAATTGAAGCCTTGGATATTCCTGTCTTTCATGATGACCAGCATGGAACAGCAGTAACTGTTACTGCTGCTCTAATTAATTCCTTGAAGCTGGTGAAGAAACAGCCGGAAGACTTGAAGGTGGTTGTTTCTGGAACGGGTGCTGCAGGTAGTGCGATTATCCATATGCTGGTTCATTTTGGGATTAAGCAGATCACTGCCTTCAATAAATTTGGTGCCTTACATGAAGGAATGAAGGATGCTACCTTTGTAGAAGAAGAGATTTTAGCTTTGATTCAGCCAAAGAATTTTACCGGAACGATGGCTGAAGCCTTTGAGGGAGCAGATGTCTTTATTGGGGTGTCGGCACCTAATTTGGTGACTAAGGAAATGGTCGCCTCCATGAATCAAGGCAGTATTATCTTTTCGATGGCTAATCCTGATCCCGAAATTACTTATGATGAGGCTATTGCTGGAGGGGCAGCGATTGTAGGAACTGGCCGTTCGGACTTTCCGAACCAAATCAACAATGTCCTAGCCTTTCCAGGGATTTTCAGAGGAGCGTTTACTGCTGAAGCGAAAAAGATCACTCCGAACATGCAATTAGCAGCGGCTCATGCCATTGCTGATTCCATTGATGAAGAACGCTTGACCAGCGATTTCATCATTCCATCAGTTTTTGATAAACAGGTAGTTGAAGCGATCACTCTTAAGGTGGCTGAGGCGGCTGTTAAAGATGGTGTAATACGGTAGTAACAGTAAAAACCTCCTACTGTAAATAGAAATTGTGGTATACTAGCAAGGAACGATTTGTGATCAAAGGAGGAGCCTCATGGCAGAAAAAGAAACATTTTATATCACAACGCCGATCTATTATCCAAGCGGTAAGTTGCACATTGGAAATTCGTATACGACGATTGCCTGTGACGCAGTAGCTCGATACAAGCGTTTGATGGGCTACGACGTATTCTATTTGACGGGTGTAGATGAGCACGGTCAAAAAATCGAGAAAAAAGCCGAAGAATTAGGCGTTGAACCGAAAGAGTACGTAGATAAAATGGCCGGAGACATTACTAAACTATGGAAAACCCTAGATATTAGTTACGATAAATTCATTCGTACAACGGATGACTATCATCAAGCAGGGGTTAAAAAGATTTTTGATCAGCTGTTAGATCAAGGAGACATTTATCTTGGTGAGTACGAAGGCTGGTATTCAGTCTCGGATGAAGAATACTTCACTGAAACACAATTAGATGAAGCTTATCGTGATGAAGAAGGCAAAGTCATTGGCGGGAAAGCGCCAAGCGGACACGAAGTTGAATTGGTTCGTGAGGAGTCTTATTTCTTCCGGATGAGCAAATATGCGGATCGCCTGCTGAATTATTACGAAGAGCATCCTGAATTTATTCAGCCGGAGTCTCGTAAAAACGAAATGATTAACAATTTCATCAAGCCAGGCTTGGAGGATTTAGCGGTTTCGCGGACAACCTTCTCATGGGGGATTCCGGTAAATGCCAATCCAGAGCATGTGGTTTACGTGTGGATTGATGCATTATCGAACTATATTACTGCTCTAGGCTATGGTTCAGAAGATGACAGCCTCTTCCAGAAATATTGGCCGGCAGATGTTCACATGGTAGGAAAAGAAATTGTTCGTTTCCACACGATTTATTGGCCAATTATGCTGATGGCCTTAGACTTGCCATTACCTAAGAAAATTTTTGGTCATGGTTGGTTAATGATGAAGGACGGTAAAATGTCTAAATCTAAAGGCAACGTTGTTTATCCAGAAATGTTGGTAGAACGCTACGGCTTAGATGCTTTGCGTTACTATTTGCTGCGGGCGGTACCATTTGGTTCGGACGGCGTCTTTACCCCAGAAGATTTTGTCTCACGGGTAAATTACGATCTAGCCAATGATCTTGGCAACCTATTGAACCGAACGGTTGCGATGATTAATAAGTATTGTGAGGGTGTTGTACCGAAATACAAATCCTTAGTGACGCCATTTGACAGTGAATTATCAACAACTGCTGCGAATGTTGTTAGTCGCTATCGTGAATCCATGGAAAAAATGGAATTCAATACTGCCTTGGCTGAGATTTGGGTATTAATCTCTCGTGCCAACAAGTACATTGACGAAACTGAGCCTTGGATTTTAGCCAAAGACGAAGAGAAAAAAGAAGAGCTGGACAGTGTGATGGTTCATTTAGCTGAAAGCTTACGAATTGTTGCCATTTTGTTACAGCCAATTATGACACAAACACCGAAGAAAATTTTTGAACAGTTAGGGTTAAACCCTGACAGTATGCAGTTAGAGAAAATTCACTTTGGCGAATTCCCTGAAGACACCAAAGTCATTCCTAAGGGCAAACCAATCTTCCCACGGTTAGATATGGAAGAAGAAGTTGCCTATATTAAACAAAAAATGTCTGAAGGCAGTCAGCCGGAAGAAGAAGCTATCAAATGGAACCCAGAAGAGACTGAATTGGTTTCAGTCAAAGACAAGGAAATTAAGTTTGATGTCTTTGATAAAGTTGAATTGAAGGTTGCTGAAGTCATCGACTGTAAGAAGGTCGAGGGAGCTGATAAGCTGCTTCAATTCCGTTTAGATGCGGGTGATAAACAAGACCGCCAGATTCTTTCAGGGATTGCTGAATTCTATGCTGACCCTGCTTCGTTAATTGGTAAAAAACTGGTTATCGTTGCTAATCTGAAGCCTCGTAAAATGCGTGGCGAAATCAGTCAAGGGATGATTTTGTCAGCAGAAACACCTGACGGCAGCTTGAAAGTGGTTGAGGCGCCGAAAGATATGCCGAATGGCTCTATTGTTGGATAATACAGTCAAAAAGGCTTGAAATCTCCAAGATTTCAAGCCTTTTTCTTTCTGTTGAAAAACAAGTCAAACCTAAGGCAATGCTTCCCATGGATAATCAACCGGAAAAAAATTTCAAAAAAATGTTGACAGCGTTTTCTCTCTTTGCTAAGATGAATATGAATTAAATAGACCACTGATGGATAGTGATTGTTTAAATACAAGCTAAACCTGATGACGTAAGACAAAGTTTATTTGTCGTACGCTCATTGGGTTTTTTTGTTGTTCTCCAGGAGGTGAAAAAAGAACACTGATTATCGGAAATCAGATTGACATCAATTACTTAAAACTCTATCATTTTAGTGAGAGAAAAATTTAAAAGCTACTAAATTTCTCTGCAACGTACAGCGTAGAACGGGGGAAGCTTTACATGCAGATCCAGAAGATCTTGAATAACAACGTTGTAATTGCCACAGATTCTAAAAATAACGAAAGTGTGGTAATGGGCCGGGGTCTAGCCTTTCAAAAAAAAGTGGGGGATGAGATTTCAGAAGAATGTATTGATAAGAAATACCGTTTAGCAAACCATGAATTATCTCAAAAGCTGCAAGAATTATTGGAAGACGTTCCGGTAACTTATTTAGAATTGGCCAATGACATTATTGAAGAAGCAAAAAAAGTTTTAAAAGATCCATTGAGCGATCTACTCTATGTTTCAATTACTGATCACTTGTATTCAGCGATTCAACGAGTAAAATCTGGCGTCCGCATTCGCAATTTACTTTTATGGGATATCAAACGTTTTTTCCCGGAAGAGTTTGCTATTGGGAAGAAAGCGGTTGCTGAGATTGAAAAAAAATATCGGATTGATTTAGGAGAAGATGAAGCCGGAAACATTGCTTTACACCTAGTCAATGCTCAAACCGAAGCTGACAATGAGAACGTATATGAACTAACCGAATTGATGCAAGAGATTATCCAGATTACCAGCTATTATTTTAAAGTTCAGTTTGAAGAAGACTCGGTCTACTTTTATCGATTCACAACCCATCTACGATTCTTTGCTTCTCGTATCATGAGCAACAATCAGTTGAGTGATGAGACCGATGATGAATTGCTGTTGATCATTCAAAAGAAATATAAGAACGCCTATCAATGTGTCGAAAAAATCGCAGAATTTATTCAGAAAAAATACCATTATCCAATGTCAAATGATGAGAAATTATACTTAACGATTCATATTGCTCGACTCGTTCAGAAGGTCGACACAACATAAGGGAGGAATACCTCATGGGAAAATACCATGATTTAGCAGAGAAGATCGTCGCAAATGTTGGCGGAAAAGAAAATATCAACAGCTTGACCCATTGTATTACACGGTTGCGTTTTAAATTAAAGGATGAAAGTAAGGCAAATGATGAGATTCTAAAAAACATGGACGGCGTAGTTACAGTCATGAAAAGTGGCGGTCAGTATCAAGTGGTTATCGGAAACCATGTGCCAGAGGTATACGCAGATGTCTCAGAGGTAGCAAACTTAAGCCAAGCAACAGTCACTGAAGACGGCGAAAAGCAAAACATTTTTAATCGCTTGATTGACATCATTAGTTCTGTATTTCAGCCTTTCCTAGGCGCATTAGCAGCATGTGGGATGTTAAAAGGACTTGTTTCTTTACTTCTAGCAATGAACGTCTTAGACCCATTGGGAGGAACCCATATGGTCTTGAATGCAGTCGGAGATGGCTTGTTTTATTTGATGCCTGTGGCAGTAGCTGCAGCAGCCGCAAAAAAATTCAATATGAATCAATATGTGGGAATGGCAATCGGTGCAGCTATGTGTTACCCTGCTTTGCAGCTGGCTACATTAAGCGAAGCTGGAGAGCCGATCCGTACCCTGTTTGAAGGAACAATGTTTGCCAGTCCAGTATATACAACGTTTTTGGGGCTTCCATTGATTGCAAACAACTATACAAGTTCAGTCGTTCCAGCGATCTTGATCGTTTGGGTGGGAAGCAAAGTTCAAAAGGTTGCTAAAAAAGTTTTACCAGAAGTGATTCAAAGTTTCTTCGTTCCATTTTTCGTATTAGTGATCGCACTGCCATTAGGCTTTTTAGTAATTGGTCCAATTATCAGCTCACTAACAGGTATTTTGAGTACAAGTTTCGATGCATTAATGAATTTCTCACCAATATTGTTTGGTTTAGTTCTAGGTGCATTCTGGCAAGTATTAGTTATTTTCGGTTTGCACTGGAGTGTTGTTCCAATCGCCATTATCCAATTAGGAGACATGGGCTATGCGACTGCTTTGGTGGCAACATTTGGTGCGAGCTTCGCGCAAACAGCTGTTGTGTTTGCAATGTATTTCAAACTAAAAGATAAAAAATTAAAAGAGCTTTGTATTCCAGCTGTTGTTTCAGGAATCTGCGGTGTAACTGAACCTGCAATCTATGGCTTGTCTCTTCCGAAAAAACGTCCATTCATTTATTCAATGGTTGGTGGTGCACTGAGTGGTGCTTTCCTAGCAGCGATGGGATCTACACAAAATACGGTTGGGCCATTAGGGGTTTTCGCAATTCCAACGTTTATTGATGCTCAAACAGGAAGTATGAGTGGTATGTATTATTCGTTGATCGCAATTGTTATTGCTTCAGTAGCTGGCTTTGCATTGACCTTCTTCTTCTGGAAAGACGATACTGCCGTAGAAGAAATTAAAGAAGAACAACCAATGATGACGACTCGTAAAGAAAATGTTTCTTCACCGATTGAAGGATCAGTTATGCCTTTATCAACGGCTAAGGACCAAGCTTTTGCTCAAGGTGTATTAGGTAAAGGGGTAGTAATCCATCCAACAAAAGGTGAAGTTGTTGCACCATTTGACGGAACAGTCATGACTCTATTTCCAACAAAACATGCAATCGGGTTAGTTTCGGATAATGGATTGGAATTGTTGATCCACATTGGCTTAGACACGGTTCAATTAGATGGAAAATATTTTACAGCACATGTTGCTCAAGGTGACAAAGTTAAACGAGGCGACAAGCTGGTAAGCTTTGACCTAGAGGCAATCATCTCAGCTGGTTACAGCGTAGAAACACCGATTATTGTGACCAATGCAGCAGACTATTTAGATATTTTGGATTGTGAGCAAAAAGAGGTATCTGGAGAAGACGAGATTCTTACAGCATTAGCTTAAAATAAATAAAAAAGGAGGAAGTTTTCCTCCTTTTTTAATTCGGACGAAATGATTCTGAAAATTGCAAACGGAATTCCGGCGATTCCTCCATGATTTCAGAACTTGTCTTTCGTGTATCGACCGTTTCTCCAATAGCAATTAAATGGTTAAGGTTGTGAGAATACTCTTCAGCAAAAATACAGCTGTACAAAACATCCAGTAAATAGGAAATTGAGGTATTGATGGTAAAGTTGCCGATTTTTGAATAGAGTCGTTCGCGAGTCGTTAAACGCAGCGTGGTATTACTTAGTTTCGCCAACGTATTATCTCCAATACTGGTTAGTCCGATAAATGGAATGTTGCCCTGTTTTAAAATTTCAGCAGTTTGTAGAATCATTTCATTTTCTCCCGTATAGGAGATAAGAATACAGCAATCATTCGCCTGGCAGTTATACGCCTCATAGGCAGTCTCATAAAGGGTTTGGCAAGGAGTAACGTTCTTACCGATACGACGCATTTTTAAAGCGAAGTCTTGTGAAATTAAAGTATTAGCATTGCTGCCAAAAACTTTGATCTGGTTGGCCTTTAACACCAACTGTTTCGCTGCCTGCAAATTATCGTGATTCAATAGACTCAAGGTATCATCAAGGGTCGTTCGCTCCAACGTAGCAATTTTGTTGGCAATGGTCATTACGCCATCCATTGAATCAAACGGCAGATTGGCATCGACTGTATCAAAATAGGTTTGCAGATAGGTTTGTTCCTCTAGAAGAGCAGTCTTCAGCTCCACCCAACCGGCGAAGCCAAGTTTTTTTGACACACGAATTAAGGTTGAAGGATGAACGAATGTTGCCTGAGCGATTTCTTTAATCGTCAATTCATCAATGGCAATTCCTTTATCTAAGATATAAGCGACCAAAGCTGATTCAGCAGCTGAAAAGTCAGTTTGCTTCATTTTTTCACTAATTAACATGGAAGACACCTCTTTTTACAATATAATTAGTCTTATTGTAAATGAAAAAAAATCGTTTGAATAGGGTTATGGATTTTCATCCCTTGAAACAGAAACGATATTTACAAATGTATCGACTAATTCGTGAATTTTTGTAAACGCAGATGCAATCAAAGCGTTTACTATTGAACAACAGGTTTACATATCTGATAATGATATTGTAAATAAAAACAAGGGAGACGATTCAATGACTCAAGGTGTTAAAATTGCGACTATCGGTGGAGGAAGCAGCTATACTCCGGAATTAATGGAAGGTTTTATCAAACGCTATGATGAATTACCCATTCGTGAGATTTGGTTAGTTGATATTGAAGCTGGAAAAGAAAAATTGGACATTGTTGGCAAAATGGCGCAACGGATGTGGGATGCTTCACCTTACGATGTAAAAATTTATATGACCTTGAATCGTGAAGAAGCGTTGAAGGATGCCGATTTTGTAACCACTCAATTTCGGGTTGGGTTACTAGAAGCCCGCATTAAGGACGAACGTATTCCAGCCTACTATGGCATGCTTGGTCAAGAGACCAATGGAGCAGGCGGGATGTTCAAAGCCTTTCGAACAGTGCCAATCATCTTAGAAATTGTTGAAGATATGAAACGCTTATGTCCGGATGCGTGGTTGATTAACTTCGCTAACCCAAGTGGCATGGTGACTGAAGCGGTCGTTCGTTATGGAAAATGGGATAAAGTGATCGGTTTATGTAATGTTCCAGTAATGGCACAGATGATCGAACCTGAAATGTTGGGCAAACAACTGGATGAATTGATTTACAAGTTTGCTGGCTTGAATCATTTCCATTGGCATAAGGTAACAGATGCTCACGGGAAAGATGTAACACAGGACATCATCAATAAAATGTATGAAGGCGACGAAACAGGAATGCCGAAAAATATTCATGATATTCCATTCCCGAGAGAGATTCTAGAACAAATGCAAATGATTCCTTGTGGTTACCATCATTATTATTACCAAGAAGAAGAAACTCTTGCTCATGCATTAGAAGAGTACCAGACGATCGGTACACGTGCCCAACAGGTGAAGAAAACAGAAACCGAATTGTTTGAATTATACAAAGATCCAAACTTAGATTACAAACCAGAACAATTAAGTCAACGCGGCGGTGCTTACTATTCTGACGCAGCTTGTGAATCAATCGCTTCGATCTACGCGAACAAAAATACGCAATTGGTCGTTTCAACGAAAAACGATGGTGCAGTGCCAGATCTTCCGGCAGACTGCGTGGTTGAAGTTTCAGCGTATATCGGTGGACAAGGGGCCCGTAATGTTGCCTTTGGCGAATTACCAACAGCCGAACGCGGCTGGCTGCAGGTTATGAAAGCAATGGAATTGTTAACCATTGAAGCAGCGGTAACCGGTGATTACAACACAGCCTTACAAGCATTTACCATCAATCCAATGGTTCGCTCGGGTAAAACAGCTCAACGCATCATGGATGAATTATTTATTGCGCACAAAGAACATCTGCCAAACTTTAAAGAAACCATCGAACGCCTGGAAAAAGAAGGCATCGAGGTTCAGGATGAAGTGGCACGTGAATTAGACTTAGAAAAAGTATAGAAAGCAGGAATTGATTAATGGGATTTAGAAAAGACTTTTTATGGGGCGGCGCAACAGCTGCCAATCAATGTGAAGGCGGCTATGATAAAGACGGACGCGGGTTAGCAAACGTAGATGTTGTGCCAATTGGCAAGGATCGTTTTCCAGTCATCGCTGGTCAAAAGAAAATGTTTGAATTTGATGATGAGCACTTTTATCCAGCAAAAGAATCGATTGATATGTACACACATTACAAAGAGGATATTGCTCTATTTGCAGAAATGGGCTTCAAAACCTATCGTCTATCGATTGCCTGGAGTCGGATCTTCCCTAAGGGTGATGAAACAGAGCCAAATGAAGAGGGTTTAAAATTCTATGAAAATATGTTCAAGGAATGCAAAAAGTATGGTATTGAACCTTTAGTAACGATTACTCACTTTGATTGCCCGATGCACCTAGTTGAAAAATATGGCGCATGGCGCAGCCGTGAGCTAGTTGGTTTCTATGAGAATCTATGTAATGTCATCTTCAAGCGTTACAAAGGCTTAGTAAAATACTGGTTGACCTTCAATGAAATCAATATGATTCTGCATGCCCCATTTATGGGCGCAGGTCTTTACTTTGAAGAAGGCGACGATGTTGAACAAATCAAGTTTCAAGCAGCCCATCATGAATTGGTAGCCTCAGCAATCGCTACTAAAATTGCTCATGAAGTCGACCCTGAAAACCAAGTGGGTTGTATGCTAGCAGCGGGTGCCTATTATCCGTATTCACCAAAACCAGAAGATGTTTGGGCTTCTCGTTCAGATGATCGTGAAAACTACTTCTTTATCGATGTACAATCACGAGGGGAATACCCAGCGTATGCTTTAAAAGAAATGGAACGTAAAGGGATCGAGATCAAAATGGAGGAAGGCGACAAAGAATTACTAAAAGCACACACTGTCGACTTTATTTCTTTCTCTTATTATTCTTCTCGGGTATCAACCACCGATCCAGAGTTGTTGGAACAAACAGAGGGCAACATCTTTGCTTCAGTAAAAAATCCTTACTTGGAAGCAAGTGAATGGGGCTGGCAAATTGATCCGCTTGGCTTGCGTATAACAATGAATGACATTTACGATCGTTACCAAAAACCATTATTTATTGTGGAAAATGGATTAGGCGCAGTGGATACTCCAGATGAAAATGGCTACGTGGAAGATGATTACCGGATTGACTATTTAGCAGCACATGTTCAAGCGATGCGGGATGCAGTAGACGAAGATGGTGTAGATTTGTTAGGCTACACTACTTGGGGTTGTATTGATCTAGTTTCTGCTGGAACTGGTGAAATGAAGAAACGCTATGGCTTCATCTATGTGGATCGCGACAATGAAGGAAACGGCACGTTGAAACGCAGCAAGAAAAAATCCTTCGACTGGTATAAAAAAGTCATTGAAACAAATGGTGAAGATTTAAGCAACTAGTTTGCTCGAATAGTCTGAGTACGGCAGCCCCCGTTGTCGCGCTCAGGCTATTCTTTTTTACTAGCTAAATAATGACGTGCCAAAGCCAATTGAGTTTCTCTTTGCTGCCTAACCTGCAACAAATCCTTAGGAAAAAGGATATTCATAACTTTGATACCATAATCAGCTGAAACTAAGGCATGTCCTCGCATGTGACCGCTGGCGATTGCTTGGGCAAAGACACGGGCAGCATATTTACTAAGTTCAGTAGAAGATTCCTGTGCTAATTCATTTGCAGTAAAACCTGCTTGTCTCAATACGTGAGCAGAGCATTCTCCATTAATTCGTTGCTGCAGCACGTTTATACTCTGAGGAATTCTAGGGTCCTTTTGAAGTGGAGGATCTAGGTATTGTAAATAAGCTAATGCTTGTTCCAGAGCCCACTCAGCCACTAAAGCATGAGGAAGTTGTTCCAAAGTCATTTCCAGCTGCATGCGCAATTCAGGATCATCTGCCAGCTTAATCTTTGGTTTGGTTGGCAATTGCCTGTTCGTTGTCAGTTCATGCTCATTCCAAGAATACGTGTGCTTCATGTCAGCCTCCCAAAAAATCTTTTACAGGCTATTATAACAAAAAAGACCGGCTTCGCCAGTCTTAACACTATTTATTTGTACTTCTTTTTTTTCGTAGAGTAATGACAAACAACATTGCACCCATTGCTAGTACTGTTACCATGACTTGATCCATTTTTTATTTCCTACTTGTTGTTCTCATTTGTTGTATTTATTATACCAAGAGAATCAGGACGAAACTACTTACGGAATAGCCACGCAATCTTACAATGGTGAAAGTTAGCGGTCCAAGGTAATTTTTTCAAAGTGATTGTCATCTAATTGATAGTATAGTTCGAGATTTTTTGCATTCAAATAAGCTGCGGCGATTTTAAGGTCCTGTTTCGTCCACATCGTGGCAGGAGTGCCATACAAGTATTCTGCTATGTAAAACAAAGAACCATTTGTATTTTGATAGGAAGTAATTAAATGGGTACTAACCATCGTTGAAGCACAATAAAAAGATAATTCTTCTGGTGCTTTGTAGGGACTGATTGTTTTGAAAAAAGGGGTTCTGGTTGCCATCATTTGACTCACTTCCTTCCTATAATAGTTATAAATTAGAACTTCTTCAGCCTTATAGTAACAAATAGTCAATTTAGCGACAAAATTAATGCTTGCATGGACGAAAAAATAGTTGACAACGCAACTAATTATTTCTAGTATGAAGAGGGAGGGGAAGTCATGGTACAAAGCTTAGGGCGTCTAATTTCTATTTTATACCGAAAAAATCAAGGCTATTTGAATGACGCACTGGCACCGCATGATCTGACGGCCAGTGAACAAGCAGTCTTAATGTATTTATATAAACATAACGAAATTTCGCAAGAAGAAATTGCCCACTATCTGCAGCTGGATAAGGCATCGATCACACGCACACTGCAATCATTAATTAACAAAGAGTTTGTCACCAAGAAAAAAGATACACTGGACAAGCGGTGCAATGTGGTCTCAATTACCACTAAAGGTGAAGCCATCAAGCAAACAATTGCCGAAAAGCTGCAGGCTTGGAATCAATTCCTGCTGGAAGATTTTGACGAAGAGCAGCAGCAGTTTATTTATGACAGCCTGCTGGAGATCGTTGAAAAAGTAGAAAAACACGAGGGTGAAAAAAATGGACGAAAGTAAAAATCCGTTAGGGACAGAAAAGGTATCAAAATTAATTATTCAGTTTTCCATTCCAGCGATTATCGGAATGATTGTCAATGCGCTGTATAATGTGGTCGATCGAATTTATATCGGTAATGCGCCCAGCCTGGGACAAAACGGTCTGGCTGGAATTACCATTGGTTTTCCGATTATGATTATTTTGATTGCGATTGGTTTGCTGTTTGGTGTAGGTGGGGCGACCTTGTTTTCCATTCGTTTGGGTGAAAAGAAGGTGCGAGAAGCGGAAGAGGCGATGGGGAATGCCTTTAGCTTGTTAATAATCAGCGGATTGCTGTTTATGCTACTGGGGCAGTTGTTTTTAACTCGGGTACTGACACTTTTTGGTGCGAGTGCTACTGTTCTGCCGTATTCAATTGAGTATATGCGCATCATTTTCTTTGGTGCAATTTTCCAAATTGTTAGTTTAGGCATGAATAATTTTATGCGAGCGGATGGCCAGCCTAAACTGGCAATGATCACAATGTTTATGGGGGCCGGCGTCAATATTGTTTTGGACCCTGTGTTTATTTATGTATTTGATATGGGAATGGCAGGTGCAGCTTTTGCAACAATTTTGTCCCAATTTATTTCAATGGTTTGGATTTTAGCATACTTTTTAGGCAAACGCAGTCATCATAAAATTCATGTTAGGAATATGCGTTTAAAATGGGCAACCTCCTCTCGCTTAACTGCACTGGGATTGCCGTCATTCTTTATCCAATTAGCTAACAGTTTGTTAAACGTTGTTTTAAACGTAAATCTTACGGCTTATGGTGGTGATATTGCTGTTTCTGGTATGGGAATTGTCAACAGCATCCAAACGATTCTTTTAATGCCTATTACTGGCTTAGTACAAGGCACACAACCAATTATCAGCTTTAACCATGGCGCGAAGAAATTTCAGCGAGTTTGGCAGGCGCAAAAGATCGCGATTACTTCTGCTACAGCGATCGTGGTTCTTGGCTGGATTGTTACTCGAATAGCTCCTGAGCTGCTGGTTTCGATGTTTAATCGGGACCCAGAATTGATGTCCTTTAGCTCTTTTGCCCTACAGGCTTGGTTCTCTTGTTTGCCAGTTATTGGTTTTCAAATCGTAGCGTCAAATTATTTTCAGGCGACTGGAAAAACCACAATCGCAATTATTTTGACACTTACTCGTCAATTTTTACTGCTGCTGCCAGCAATCTTTATTTTCTCTAATGTTTGGGGATTAGAAGGAATTTTGTACGCTGCTCCGTTTTCTGATGCGGTATCTGTTTTACTGACAGGCAGTTTGTATGTCCTAGCAATGCGAAAATTAAGACATGAAATCCGGCTGAATGATCAGTTGGATTTTGAATAGTATACAAAAGATCCGCAAGCTCAAAAAGCTTGCGGATCTTTGTGTATCTATATCTAAAAGCGAGTCGTTTTATGGATAGTGGGTTTCTTTTGATAGTCAGGACCCTTAAAACGATTTTTGAAGCGTTTTGGCAGTAACAAAGCCAATAGCTCAAAAGGGGTAGCCAGAATAGTCCAAGCAACCTGTCGAGCATTTGGATGATACCTGTAGACTTTCGTAAGACTGACATGCAGAATAATTAGACCTGGAACCAGCAGCAAGGCGGTTTGCCAATGCTCATTCCATCCAGTGAAGTGCTGCAAAATACTAAGACCTAACGGATACAGATAAAAAAGTGTGGTAATCATATTTACGCGCCAGCTTCTAGTTAACAAACGAATGTTTAACAAGAAAAAGATTGCTGACAAAACAATCCCTAATGGCGGGAAAAGACTTACCAGAAAAGAATAAACGATGCCCCAAATGATTAATCCCGGGCCCTTGATTAAAGCTGTGACTAATATCAATAAGCCGATTGTCCATAATTGATTCTGGATCGTGGCGACACTTAGGAAACTAAAAATCGCTAAAACCACCCAATGCCAGATACTGCTCAACGGCGCTTTTTTCGGGAATTTTTGCTTCAAAGCTTTGGCCGCATTTGGATAATCTCGTTGAAAATTATGCATAAAAAGCCTCCAATTCAGATAGTTGAAATAAATGGCCAGTTTCTAAACGAACGAACTGACATTCTATATCATTATAGAAACTTTCTGCTCAACTTACATCCGACTAAAGACTGAGCACCAGTTAATCATCTTCACGAGTACTGATTTATCCACCATAAGTTAAAACTACCTATAGAAATCGGCCATTTCTGCATTTACTAGAAGATTGTAGTAAAATGGTAAACGGACAAGAAACTACTACTTGGATAACAAGACATAGATAAAATGTAAGGAGCGAGTATGTATGCTTTTTGATTCACACACACATTTAAATGCGGAACAATTTAAAGATGAAATTCCTGAAACTGTAGAGCGAGCTAAAGAGCTTGGTGTTACAGAGATGGCTGTTGTAGGCTTTGAAACACCAACGATTGAAAAAAGCTTAGAGCTTAGCCAAACCTATGAAGGCATCTACTCGATTATTGGCTGGCATCCTACTGAAGCGGGCAGCTATACAAAAGCGATAGAGGAAAAGCTGATCCAGCAATTAACCTTGCCAAAGGTAGTTGCTTTAGGTGAAATCGGTTTGGACTATCATTGGATGGAGGACCCAAAAGAAGTACAAGACAAGGTTTTTCGTCGTCAAATTGCTATTGCAAAAGAAATGAACCTGCCTATCAGCATCCACACGCGGGAAGCTTTGGAGGATACTTACAACGTATTGAAGGAAGAAGACATCCGTTCTATCGGCGGGATTATGCACAGCTTCAGTGGCGATGATGAATGGGCCAAGCGTTTCCTAGATTTAGGAATGCACATTTCATTTTCTGGTGTTGTTACCTTTAAGAATGCGCCAGAAGTTCAAGCGGCTGCCAAGGCAGTGCCTTTAGATAAGCTGTTAGTAGAAACAGATGCGCCGTATTTGGCACCGATGCCTTACCGAGGCAAACGCAATGAACCTGGGTATACTCGTTACGTAGCAGAGAAGATAGCTGAACTGCGGGAATTATCGTTAGCAGACGTTGCGCAGCAGACAACCGAAAATGCCCGTCGCTTATTTAGGATTGGTGCCCATGACTGAGACAGCATTTGAAGAAATTATTGTCGTTGAAGGCAAGGATGATACCAAACGATTAAAAGAAGTCTTTGGAGAAGTAGATACCATCGAAACACGAGGCTCAGCGATTAATCAAGATATTTTGGAACAAATTGAACACGCGCAAGATACTCGTGGTGTGATTGTCTTTACCGACCCTGATTTTTCAGGGGAAAAAATTCGAAAAACGATCATGGCGGAAATCCCCGATGCCAAGCATGCCTTTTTGTCGCGCAGAATGGCAGCTCCTGCTAAACGAGGGGCAAGCTTAGGGGTTGAACATGCCAGTGATGAGGCGATCCTTGAGGCTTTGAGGCAGGTTGTTACACCGATCGAAACAAAAGGTACGATTATACCTAGACAAACCCTGATGGAATATGGTTTAATAGCGGGAGCTCAAGCCCGAGATAAACGAGAACGTTTGGGAGAAGAACTGCGTATCGGTTATACAAACGCAAAGCAACTGGAGAAGCGTTTAGCCATGTTTCGGATTACGGAAGAAGAATTGCACGCGGCGATGAAGAAAGTCGAGGAGACTCTGTGAATAAAGATATAGCGACACCCTCAAGAACGAAAGAAATTTTAAAAAAGCACGGCTTTTCATTTAAGAAAAGCTTAGGTCAAAATTTTTTGACTGAGCCGAATATTTTACAAAAAATTGTAACGACAGCAGGAATTGATGCGCAAACCAACGTGATTGAAGTCGGTCCTGGTATTGGAGCGCTCACCGAACATTTAGCTAGAGCTGCGCATCAGGTTTTAGCCTTTGAAATTGATGATCGCCTGATTTCTGTACTAGCGGATACCTTAAGCCCGTATGAGAATATCAAAGTGGTTCATCAGGATGTCCTGAAAGCAAACTTAGTACAAGAAGCCAAATACTTTGATCAGGCTGGACCGCTTAAAGTAGTAGCAAATCTGCCTTACTACATTACGACACCCATTATGATGCATTTCTTGGATTCAGAATTGCCAGTTGATGAAATGGTCGTAATGATGCAGCGAGAGGTGGCAGATCGTATTTCAGCTGAACCAGGAACCAAGGCTTACGGTTCCTTAACAATTGCTGTGCAATATTATATGGAAGCAACAACTGCCTTTATCGTTCCTAAAACGGTTTTTATTCCGCAGCCCAATGTGGATTCAGCCATTCTGCGTTTAGTCCGTCGGGAACAGCCAGCAGTAACGGTAACCAATGAAAAAGAATTTTTCCGTTTAACGAAGGCAGCCTTTGCGTTGCGTCGAAAAACACTTTGGAACAATTTACTGCACAGCTACGGTAAAGATGAAATCAGCCGTGCCTGGTTGGAAAAAAGTTTAGAGCAAGCGGGGATTGATCCAAAACGAAGAGGCGAAACCTTGTCTTTAGAAGAGTTCGCGAATCTTTCTAACGCACTAGAAGCCAATAAACCGATACGAGAAGAATAATTCTTTTCGTATTTTTTATTAAAAACGAGAAGCAGCTCTGCTATCTCAGCTAGAAATTAATTATACTGTTTGCAAGGAGGCATCACATGAAGAAATTAATTTACGGCTCTATGGTCGGGCTGTTGGCCTTGGGATTGCTGTCGGCCTGCAGTCAAAAAGAGAAAAAAGAAGAAACCAAACAATCAGCGGCAGTGGAAACACCTGCAAAAAAAGGGGACACCATTGAAGCATCGGACTACAATGATGTGGATAACTGGTTAGCTAAAACAACAGATCCTACTGATCCAGCTGATGTATTCATTTTATATCCGACTGCTTATCAAAAGCAGGGGAATCAATCACCCGTTTCAAAAATAGACAACTTAAGCATGAGAGCAGGAGCACAGGTTTTCTTGGCCAACCAAGGATCAGCTTTTGAAAGCAGCGGGAATGTCTTTGCACCCTATTACCGTCAGCTAGACGCGAATTGGTTATTAACTCAATCAAAAGAGAAACAAGAAGAATATGTCAACGGGGTGCCTAAAGCAGATGTTTTGGCAGCTTTTCACTACTATATTGAGAATTACAACAATGGCCGGCCATTCATTTTAGTCGGACACTCTCAAGGGGCGGCGATGGTCAAAGAAATTTTGTTTGACTATTTGAAAAAGAATCCTGAAGTAAATGACCGTATGATGGCAGCTTATGTTCTAGGACAATCTGTCACACAAGCAGAGCTGGACGCCAATCCGCAAGCGAAATTTGCCAGCGGTCCGGACGATACTGGCGTAATTGTTTCTTACAATACCGTCTCTGAGAACTTCACAGGAGAGCTGTCTACCAGCGCTCCTGGAGCGATTGCCATTAATCCAATCACTTGGACCAGAGATGAAACACCCGCACCAGTAGAGGCGAATTTAGGCTCTTATGTACGTAACGATGAAGGTAACTATGAAAAAGCAATGGGGATTGCAGATGCACGAGTAGATACGGCTCGAGGGCTAGTCATTTGCTCAACTGCTGACGTTTCTCGTTATGCGATGCCAGAGAGTACACGGAAAATATTCCCGGAAGGCTCCTTCCACAACAATGATATTAGCTTTTATTACTACAATCTGCAGCAAAATGCTGAAAATCGAGTGGCTCAATATTTAGCTGCTCATCCGCAAGCGCCAGCTGCTGAAGAGTCTGTCCCCACAGAAACGACTGGCGAGCCAGTCCAATAATTGATTAGAACTAATCTAACGCCGCTTTATTGCCGCTTAGATTAGTTCTTTTTTTGATGAGTTTGTACATCACTAAACAAGCAAAGGAGTCGTCAATTTTCTAAACTTTTCGTATAGTAAATGGAGAAAGTGGGGAATTAGTATGGATTATCGTGTTTTACTTTATTACCAATACACACCAATTGCAGATCCTGAGCAGTTTGCTAAGGAGCACTTGGCTTTTTGTCGCGCGTTGGATTTAAAAGGACGTATCTTAGTGGCTGAAGAAGGCATTAACGGAACCTTGTCAGGAACCAAGGAAGCAACCGACCGATACATGGATTTCATGCATCAAGATGAACGCTTCAAGGATACCTTTTTCAAGATGGATGAAAGCGAAGAACATGCCTTCAAAAAGATGTTTGTTCGACCTCGCAAGGAATTGGTTTCTTTAAATCTAGAAGAGGATATCAATCCTAAGATGTTAACCGGAAAGTATTTAGAGCCGAAAGATTTTAAAGCAGCATTATTAGATGAAAATACTGTAGTTATTGATGCGAGAAACGATTACGAATATGATTTAGGACATTTTCGTGGAGCCGTTCGACCAGATATTCGTGCCTTTCGCGAGTTGCCTGAATGGATTCGTGCAAATAAAGAACAGTTTATGGACAAAAAAGTTGTGACCTACTGCACTGGCGGGATTCGTTGTGAGAAATTTTCTGGCTGGATGCTGCGGGAAGGATTTGAAGATGTGGCCCAGCTCCATGGCGGAATTGCTAACTACGGAAAAGATCCGGCTACCAAGGGTGAACTTTGGGATGGTCAAATGTATGTCTTTGATGAACGAATCAGTGTAGAAATCAATCAGGTCGATAAGCAAATTGTAGGCAAAGAGTGGTTTGATGGAACTCCTTGTGAACGGTATATCAACTGCAGCAACCCCGAATGCAATCGCCAAATTTTAGTTTCCGAAGAAAATGAAGCACGCTATTTAGGCGCTTGTTGCTATGACTGTGCAAGTCATGAGCATAATCGATATGCAGCGGAGCACGGATTATCTGAGGCTGAAAAACAAAGCCGTTTGGAAAAAATACTGAATCGTTAGAAGCATGAGCATCATGCTTCTTTTTTGTGTCTTGACACATCCGGTAGTTTCAACTAAACTAGAACACAGTCATCTATGTCAAGACACTTGGAGGAAATAATGAAAAATAATTCTGTTAAGCATTTAACGATTTCAGCTTTACTAATTGGGTTAGGAGTGCTGATTCCAATGATTATGCCGAAGGTGGTAATTCCGCCGGCTTCCTTCACCTTAGCCAGTCATGTACCCGTCTTTATTGCGATGTTCTTTTCACCAGGCATGGCGGTGGCGGTAGCCTTAGGAACGGCATTTGGTTTCTTCATTTCGACTTCACCAATTATTGCTTTACGCGCACTGTCCCATTTAGTATTCGCAGTAATAGGCGCATACTATCTGCAAAAGCATCCGGAGATTGTATTCAAAAAAGGCCAATTCACTTTAGCCAACGGCAAATTTCAACTATTTAATCTAATTATCGCTATCATTCATTCTGCGGTTGAAATGGTTGTGGTCAGTGTTTTCTACTTTATGGGGAACATGCCGGATACTTACTACTCACAAGGATACATCTATACCGTTTTTGTACTGATGGGAATTGGTGGTGTGGTCCACAGCTTGGTGGATTACAATATTGCCTACTTTATTTCCGGCACGTTATACAAGCATTTCAACTTACCAATCTTTGATAAAGCAATTAAGCATGAGAAAGAATTGAAGAAAGTAATCGCCTAATCGCAGTTTTTACTGCGGTTTTTTGCATTTTAGAGGTCGTAAAAACAACTAAATATTTTTTGTTTTATAAAAAATATGAAAAAAGAAGACAAAAACCGCGTGTTTAAAGGGGTTAGAGCACTTTAATAACAAACATTGAACAAAAAAGAATTTTCTAAAAAATCAAGACTATAATATTATTTTATTGTATAGTAATAGAAAGTTTAATTTTTACAAAATTAATAAAAAAGAGGGAAAGCATGATTAGAATACTACTACTAAGCAAAAATGTCTTGTCTGAGCAAGAACTGTTACAGAAGCTGCAACGTTTGAACTTCGAAGTGTTTACATCTTCAAGTACGCTGCATTCGTTGATTGCTGGAGATCCCGGGGCTGATTTAGCCGATTATTTTTCCGTTGTGATTCTAAGTGAAACCATCTCCTGTCGAGAAGTCCAAACCGTTTTGCCGCGATTAGTAAAAGAAGGCCGCCTAATTTTCCGTAAAGCGGACCGTTCATTTGTCGAGGAAGAGAAGTCTATCTTAAGTCAGGAACAAATTACTGACTGGATGTATTCTGAAGCTTCTACAGAAGAAATACGTGAATTGATTGCTTCTCCTTTTTACACTATGGGGGCAGAGAATCCAATAACCCATACTTTTACGCAGGATCAATTCTCAAAAGTTGACAACAAGCAAATGGAAAATGTACTGGCTTCCTTATCAGCCAGCGAATTCAAGATTTTCCAAAAGTTAAAGCAGGAACGAGGACGTACTGTTGCTCGAGAAGAACTGTGTCAACTATTGTGGGCAGAATCAACTCAATCAAGAATGGTTCAATTGTCCTCATTAATAAAAAATATGCGGGTAAAATTCAAAGCCAATGACATTGATGGTGAAATCATCCAAACTGTCTGGCGCAAGGGCTATATTTTAAAACAATAAACAGAAAGGTTCGGCTCCCAACAGCCGGACCTTTTTTGGTAGAAACAGTTCTCAGAACTCCTGAAGCCATGAAGTGAGTCTTTTTTTCGTAAAAGTTAAAAACTTCGTGTTAAAATGAAACGGTTGAAGGAGGCACTCATGGCAAAAAATAGAGTTTATTTAGTATTCGCTGCATTGTTGGGACTTGCTTTAAGTGCATGCAGTACCAATTCAGGAACCGACAATACCAAAGAAAATCAGCAGTCATCTACTGCAGCAACAACTGAAGCACCAAGTGTATCAGAAAAAGGACAGGTAAAGGACATGTTGGATCAAATGACAATCGAAGAAAAGGTAGGTCAGCTGTTCCTTGTTCGGGTTCCGTCAGAAAACCAGTTGGAAGATATTCAAACCTATCATTTAGGCGGCTATTTGCTGTTTGATCGGGATATGCAGGGGGAAACAACTGATTCTCTGCAACAGAAAATCAAAAGCTATCAGGAAACGAGCAAATACCCTATGCTGATTGGTTCTGATGAGGAAGGAGGGCTGGTTACTCGGCTGAGCCGCAACCAATTAATTGACCCGCCATTTCCTAGCCCACAGGAACTCTATCAAGCTGGTGGATGGCAGGCAATCGTAGATGATATTACTCGTAAGGGCACCATTTTTCACGAATTAGGCATTCAAGTAGGGATGGCCCCAGATGCTGATGTTTCTACTGATCCTGAATCATTCATCTATGACCGTACTATTGGTATGGATGCTGCTGGTACCAGTGAATATGTGACCAAAAGCGTAGAAGCAATGAAGCAGGCTCAAATAGGTTCAACGTTAAAACACTTCCCTGGATATGGTAATAATCGGGATTCCCATGTGGAAATTGTCACCGATGATCGTTCATTGGAAGAATTGCGCGGTACTGATTTCATACCTTTCAAGGCAGGGATTCAGACTGGCGCAGACAGTATCATGGTTTCTCATAATATTGTGAATGCCCTAGATTCAGAACGACCAGCGTCTATTTCACCCAAAGTTCATGAAGTGATTCGCCAAGAATTAGGCTTTGATGGTGTGGTAATGACCGACGATATGGATATGGCAGGATTAGCGGCCTTCACCTCTCAAGAAGAAGCCGGGCTTCAAGCCTTACAGGCTGGCAACGACTTGATTCTATCCTCCAGCTATAGCAGTCAAATACCTTACATTCTACAGGCAATTCAAAAGGGCGACTATAGCGAAGAGCAGCTGAATCAATCAGTTGAACGAGTGCTGCAATGGAAAGCTGAGTTGGGTCTAATAAAATAAAAAAATCTGCGCCTCTTGTAAGCCGCTCGACTAATTTAGCAGAGCTTGCTTCTTGCAAGAGGGCAGTTTTTTTATACTCCTTGATTAGAAAATTGTGCTTGGTACAAACGTTTATAGTAACCGCCAGCCTGCAGCAGTTCATCATGTGTTCCAACTTCCACAATCTGACCTTGATCTAAAACTAAGATTTGATCAGCATTTTGGATGGTGGATAACCGATGAGCAATGACAAAGCTAGTGTGTCCAGACATCATTTTTAAGAAAGCATTTTGAATATTTTTCTCAGTTAAGGTATCAACTGAACTAGTTGCTTCATCCAAGATCAGCATGGGAGGACGACTAATCATTGTCCGAGCAATCGTCAACAATTGCCGTTGCCCATCTGAAAGTTTTAGACCAGCTTCACCAATTACGGTATCCAATTTCTTCGGCAGACGCATAACAAATTCATACATATAAGCATCTTTCAATGCGGCATAAATTTCTTCATCCGTTGCTTCTTTTCGACCGTAACGCAAATTGGCTCTTAGACTGCTGTCCATCAACCAAGTTTCCTGTAAGACCATTCCGAAATGTTTTCGTAGACTTTCTCGCTGGATTTCGCGAATATCGGTACCATCAATTTTGATACTTCCCTGATCAACCTCGTAAAAACGCATCAGCAAATTTACTAAGGTAGACTTGCCAGCCCCAGTTTTACCAACAATCGCGATCGTTTCACCCGGTTTTACCTTCAAGTTAAAGTCTTCGATTAGTTTTTGACCAGGACGGTAACTGAAGTATACGTGATCAAATGTTACTTCACCCTTTACTTGATCCAAAGCGATTGCCTCAACAAGATCCGGTTTTTCAACCGGCTGATTCAGTAAATCAAAGGAACGATCCAAACCAGCGATCGCAGTTTGCAGCTGAATGGTAATTCCTGACAGCTCAATGAATGGTTTGGTAAACTGACTGGAATAAATCGTGAAACTGGAGATCATGCCAATGGTAATGCCATGAGAGCCCTGCAATGCCAACAAACCGCCGACTAAGCCGACCATTAGATAGCCTAAGTGATCGACAAAACGTGAAGACGGATTGGTGAGGGAAGAGGCGAATTGCGCCTTTTGCCCACGTACATACAACTCTTGATTGATCCGCTCAAAATTTTGCTGGTTAACCTCTTCACGTTGGAAGGACTTCACGATCTTTTGATTGCCCACCATTTCGGTAATGAAACCGGAAATTTGTCCAACGATTCGTTGTTGACTCGTAAAGTATTTTTGCGAAGTCCGAGCTACAATATAAGTAATTAAGAAAATAATCGGTGTTGCTACCAATACGACTAAAGTGAGTAATGGGCTAAGATACAACATGAAAACCAGTGCAACCAGCACGACTGACATGCCCGAAAAGACTTGGTTAAATACTGCCGAAACAGCTATGGATATATTATCCATGTCATTCGTAAAGCGACTCACGATGTCTCCCTGAGAGGACTGGTCGTAATAGCTTAGCGGCAACTGATTCAAATGGCGGAAGGTTCTATCCCGCAAGCTGGCAACTGAATCAAAGGCTACCTTATTTCCAATTCGTTGAATCAAATATTGACTGACCACGGTAACTAAGAATAGACCGATAAATAGACGCAAAATGTAGAAAAGATGGTTAAAATCGACTTGTCCAGCACTCACCATTTGATTAATACCTACACCAATATAGTAAGTCATCATAACTGAAGTAATACCGTTGGCAAATCCTAGGATAACCGCAGCAGTTAATTCTTTCGGATAAGCGGCTAGATAAGGACCAAATAACTTAAGCGAACGAAAGAAGCTTTTCTTTTTATTCATGAGATTCGCCTCCTTCAGCCTGTGAGTCCGCCAATTCTTGATACATTTCGGAGTCCTGCATCAATTGCATATGGCTGCCCTTAGCTACCAGCTTGCCATTGTCTAGCAGCAGAATAGTCGGTGCATCCTGAATTGACCGTAAACGCTGAGAAATGATAATGACAGAAGCATTCAACTCTTTTTTCAAGGCAGTTCGCAAATCCAAATCGGTCTGATAATCCAAAGCAGAGAGAGAATCATCCAAAATCAGCAGCTTAGGTTTACGAATTAGCGCTCTAGCAATCGTTAAACGTTGTCGTTGACCGCCAGAAAAGTTTTTTCCGTTTTCAAAAATCGGCGTGTCTAAACCTTCAGGTAAGCCTTTAACAAATTCCGTTGCCTGAGCAGTATCCAGCGCCTGCCAACATTCTTCGTCAGTGGCATCCGGTTTTCCCCACTGCAAGTTTTCCCGAATTGTTCCAGTAAACAAGACAGCCGTTTGAGGAACCATGGCGATTTCGTAACGCAATTGCTTCAAAGGCCAATCCTTAACATCATTGCCTTCAACGAATACTTGTCCATTAGAAGCGTCATAAAAGCGTGGAATCAATTGAATCAATGTCGATTTTCCACTACCAGTGGCGCCAGTAATTCCCAAGATTTCATTTTCCGGTAAATCAAAGGTAATATCCTCCAGAGCCAAGCCTGAATCTTCTGTGTAACGAAAATCTACATGGTCAAAACGAACCAGTGGAGCAGAGGCATCCGGCTCTACAGCTTTGGATTCCTCAACTAAAGAAGGTTCGGTATCAAAGACTTCATTGATCCGGTTGGCTGAGGCAGCTGCTCGAGTAAATAGCACTACTAGGTTGGAGACAACAATCAATGCCAGCAGCATTTGATTCATGTAATTGATTAATGCTAAAACCTGCCCTTGTTCTAAGTTTCCAATATTTACTTTAAAGCCGCCAAAATAAAGCAGTGCAACGACACCAATATTCATAATTAAGGTAGTGCTAGGTGACAGCAAAGCCGAGATGTTCGCAACTTTCTGGTTTAGATCCGATAGTTCAACGGTCTTCTCGCTAAAATGATCAGTTTCTGTTTTGGTACGAGCAAAGGCGCGAATGACTCTTACTCCACTTAAATTTTGCGTAACTAATTGGTTCAATTGATCCAGCTGATGCTGAACCTTTCGATACAAAGGAACGGAATAGTGAATAATGAAATACAAAATTAAACAGAAAAAAGGCAATAGAATCAAAAAAATAAGTCCCATTTGCCAATCAATATAGAAGGCCATAATGACTGAACCAATGCTTAAGAAAGGCGCTCGCACTACCAAGCGAATCAGCATAGCCAAAGCCTGCTGCATTTGATTGATATCGTTGGTCATTCGAGTAATTAAAGTATCTGTCCCAAAACGGTTCAATTCTTTATGAGCAAAGCGGTTGATGTGAGTCATCAGTTGATTTCTCAGTACAGTGCCGAAGCCCTGCGAAGCAATCGAGGCATAATATTGACAAACCAGAGCACAAAGCAGGCCAAGAATAGACAATCCGAACATCCACAAAGCCATTTCAATGACCTTTCCTTGATTGTTTTTGGCAATTCCTTCATCAACTAAGCGAGCCATAAACAAAGGTAAAACCAGTTCGAAGACAGCCTCTAAAAATTTAAAAAAGGGGCCAAGAATCATTTGTTTTCGATATTCTTTGGCGTAACGTAATAGCCGAACCATAGTAAAATTCCCTCCTTAAAAATAGGGTTCTCTCCCATTGTAGCTCATTTTGTTAGAAAACGGACGAAATTTGATACGAGATTTTGCAGAAATCTGGTAGAATCAAACAGAAGGAGGGGAACGATGGAACGAGAATTTTCAATTGTAGTGCTTTTATTTTTTTGTTATTCCTTGATTGGCTGGGTGTGGGAAACCATTTATTGTTCGATTAAAGCTAAGAAATTTGTGTATCGAGGCTTTCTGTTAGGACCAATCACACCTATTTACGGCTTTGGTGTACTGGGGGTTTTATACTTTATTGCACCTTATCAGAACAATGAGCTTGTGGTTTTTTGTCTGGCTTTCATTCTAATAACCGCATTAGAATACGTTACCAGCTTTTTATTGGAGAGACTATTCCATGCCAGTCTTTGGGATTATAACCAAGTCCCCCTTAACATTAATGGTCGAGTGGCTGTACCGGTTTCGATTTTCTGGGGGATCTGCTGTTTACTAATTGTTGAAGTAGTAAACCCGCGGTTAATGCTGCTGGCAGCTAACTGGAGTGACCGTTTTGGCATTTTTCTGCCGATTGGATTACTGATGCTGATCAGCTTTGATTTAGGCTTTACCTTAAGCAGTGTGCCAGCTTTCCGTCGCGGATTAAATGAGTTAAATGAAGCCATCCAAGAAAAGAAGGGCCAGCTGCAGCAGACAGTGGAGGAAAACAAGGACCTTTCCAGTTTGCGGCTATCAGAAATCAAGCAGCAAGTTTCCGATCACTACGATTGGCTGGCAGAGCTGCGTCAGCCAAAAGAAGGCAGCCGACGCTTGCCTCGTTTGAATTTGCAGGAGCGCCGCTTCCTGTCCGGCTTTCCTAATATGCAGTCCAAGGATTTTAGCAGTTCAATCGAAGAAATTCGAAAATTGGTGAAGGAACTGCGCAAAGACAGCAAATAGTTAGGAGTGATACGTATGATTGATTTACATTGTCATATTCTTCCTGGGATGGATGATGGTCCGCAAACCCTTGATGAAAGTATAGCCATGGCCCACGAAGCAATTCGGCAAGGGATTACACATATTCTATGTACGCCCCATCATAACAACGGTCGTTACGATAATCCAGCTTCAAAAATAATTCCTGCTGTTCAAAATCTGCAGCAGGAATTAGACCGGCGAGGAATTGAATTGACGCTGTTTGAAGGACAAGAAGTACGGATAACGGGGGAACTGATGGAGGCAATCCAACAGCAAGAGATCTTGTTTACTGACTTGGACAATCACTACTTGTTAGTAGAATTTCCAACATTGGAAGTACCTGCATATGCTGAGCAGCTCTTTTTCCAGTTGATTGGGCAAGGCTATACGCCAGTGATTGTACATCCAGAGCGAAATGCCTTCTTTGGTCAAGATCCGAATCGTCTACTGCCTTATTTAGAAATGGGCGCGTTGACTCAGTTAACAGCGCCCAGTATTACGGGCTTCTTTGGCAGAAAGATTCAAAAAACGGCTAAAACGATGCTGGAGAACAAACTCGTTTACATGGTTGCTTCCGATGCCCACAGTATTCAGCATCGTGGTTTCTATTTAAAAGAGGCCTATCAAGAAATTGAGAAGAATGTTGGAATCGATTATGCGCAGGCCATGGAACAGATGGCAAAAGATTTGCTGAATGGGGATCCGGTTCAGCGGCCGGGCTTTCAAAAGATAAAACGAAGTCGCTTTTTCTAAAAAATGCGATGCACAAGAAGAGCTTATTTCCGTCGAAGTTAGAGGGAAATAAGCTCTTTTGGCTGTTCCCTTTGCACATACATTTTATGTAATTTAGTTTCCAGATTGTAAAAATCAAGTTTCGAGGGTTCCTTTGGAATAGCCACGTTTGGAATTTTTGAATACCCATTTGTAATCGTTCGTTTAGTGGAAAGAACTAAATCAATCGTTTGAAAATCAATTAAACAATCGTGATGAGTATAGATTTCCAAATTTATATGTCCTAAAAATTCAGTTTTAATCCGATTAATCAGCCGATGTTCTTCCAGATTTGATAAATCTGACACAAAAAAAATACGTAAAGGCTCCTCCATTTTAGGGATAGGAGTAATTACTTCAAATAATAATGGATAAATACTCAATAAATAATCCGTTTCTTTAAAAAGGGAAAACCCCGTTTCGTGATAGAGCAGGTGAATCAATTCTTTGGTTTTCATTATTAGATGCGGTGAAACCATCGTATTGAACTGAAACATAGATTCGGCAGAAGCAGATTGTTCTCTGTTTTGAAAAAGCTGGCAATATAAGTGAGCACTGTACAAGCACTTATTAATCAGCTGGAGCTCGTCTTTCGGGACAATAAAGTTATGATTCAGCGATAAATGATCTTTTAATGTATGCACGGATTGAGATAATTGCGTATTTTTTTCTTGATGAAAGTTGAGAAAAAGCTTACGAATATAGGTATCATTGAAAGCTTCATCTCTAGTGAAAATATATAGAAATAGAAAACCGACTTCGTCTCTTCGATGTGCTTGTTTAGGTAAAACATCTCTTAACTCATTTGCAAAGCGAGTGAACAGCTCATTGTTGTCGATGTTCTCCGATAATTCCTTGGTTAAAATGACATGCTTCTCCTGCTTCGTCCGTTCAATACAAACCGCAACCATGCAAAATACTTTCATATATTCATAATCAGACAGACATAGATGAAAAAAGTCGATGATCTTTTTGACCAGTCTTTCAGTTAACAGCTTTGTTGTACTCGTATAAGGCCAGTACCCTTTTGCATAAGAGTTGACTAACAGAAAATAGCTTAATTTCCGAATTTGAATTTCATTTCCTAATAAATTTAGGGATCGTCGCTCGATAGCAATGCCCATCGGCAGAAGTTTTTTGCGGAATTTGTTAATCATTCGCCATAAGGAAGATTCACTAACGTAGAAATTATGGGAAAACTGAATAATTGAATGTATCTTTCCGAAAAAAATATCCATCAACAACTTGTAGTTAATCGTTTGCTCGATCATGAAGAAGACTAAATCACTTAACGTTGGATCAAAGTCATAAGATAAGAAAAATCCTTTGCGTTCATGCTTCTCTAAACAAATGTCCGCGTTCATGGAAAAGGCGGAGATATCTTCTTCAATAAAAGCAAGATATTTTAAAATAGTTCGCTGGTTGATGCCCAATTGTGAAGACAATTCATCAATGGACAACCAGGTTTTCTTCTCCTTTAGTAAATAAACAATTTTAATCTTAGTAATCGTTTCCTTATCAAACAGTGAAGCTAAATAATCAATTGAAAACATCCTTATAGACTAACCCCTTTCCTACCTAACAAACCAGACATGCAGTAAAATCTCCTAATAAATGTTTAACTCATAAAATAATTAATTAAAAAATGAAAACATGATTTTCTGTGTGATTGCAGGATTTTTAACTTAATAGAAACAAAAAAATCTGTTTTGGACTATTTAAATATTATTTTATACTTTAAAATCCTGTTTGATCGGTCAAAAAAAGACGCTAAACGAACAAAATTAGACGTTTAATTGGTTAATAGTTAGCTTATTATTAACCGTGCTTAAGGGAACATCGAGGGTTAGTGAGGTGTTCAGTTTACAAAAGAGGGGAAATAGTTTGGGTGATCGTATAAGAAGTTATTTTTTTTTGATATTACTAATGATTTTTCCATTGGTAGATATTTTCAATGGCGTTTTTATCACATATGGGCATGAAGTTCCTCTGGGGATTGCATATAGACTATTATTTATCTGCTTTATTCTATATAGCGTGCTGCTTCAAGGAATCAGGCGATCAGGAATCTTTTTTCTGTTACTTCTTTCATTGGTCTCACTGATTTTGGTTTGTGTCATTCAGTCCTTTTACTTTAGAACGGGGATACCAGCTTTGATCAAGGAGCTTTCATACATTATCCGTTTTTCCTTATGTTTATTGATTCCTTTTTTTGCTGAACAATATCAAGAACAGTTTTCGCTGAAAAAAATGGCTTGGTTAACCATTGTATTAGATAGTTTCTTGGTTGGCGGTTTAGTCATCCCTTATCTCTTGGGGATTGGCAATAATACCTATGACGAAACAGCTGGATTTAAAGGCTTCTACTTTGCAACAAACGATATTGCCTATGCCTTCTTGATTCTGTTGTTTTTAATTGGCTGGTTTTTAATCCGCCGGGAGAAACCCTTCCCAACCATAGTATTATTGGTTCTTTATTTTTCTAATCTGTATTGTCTAGTGATTTTGGGAACGAAATCAGGCTTGCTGGCAGGTGTTTTGTATTCTCTTTATTTGGTCATTTATTTTATTTCTCACTATCGGAGCCGAACCCTCTACGAACAATTCTTTGTGTTTGAGTTTTTACTGCTGCTGTTTTTATTGCTAGTAGTGAAAGGGAAAGAATTTATACTGAAGTCTTTGTCTAGTGTAATTACCCGATTTGTTTATTTCAAAACGTTGTATCAGGACGATTGGCTGCGCCTGCTTCTGAGTTCTAGAAATGTTTATTTGAGGGATGCTAATGAACAATTTTTACAAACACCCAATAATCAGGCCATCTTTTGGTTTGGCAGCGGCTTTGAGAATCGGTGGGACTGGTATGGACGAAAGGGCGGGCTTATCGAAATGGATTTCTTCGATATGTTTTTCTCTTATGGAATGATTGGTTTAGTTGTGCTTGTCCTAGTAGTGAGCTATTTCTGGTTCATTATTCTTAATAAAGGCACCAGTAAATTTGGGTTGTTCCTGTTACTCTTCACAATTATTTACAGTTTCTTAGTAGGCCATGTATTCTTTTCGGCACTATCGGCGACGGTATT
Organism: Enterococcus sp. AZ163; assembly: GCF_050498925.1. Lineage (NCBI taxonomy): Bacteria > Bacillati > Bacillota > Bacilli > Lactobacillales > Enterococcaceae > Enterococcus > Enterococcus sp. AZ163. Next base: position 113,756 of record NZ_JBIPAO010000001.1, on the reverse strand, counting down.
TGGCGTTATGGCCATGTTTATTCAAGAAATAAAGAAGGAGCAGCTAGGCTGAATATGAAAAAAATTATTATGGTTGGACCAGACAGTAAGGGAAAAGGGGGCATCTCAACCGTTATTCACAATTTTATCCATTCCTTCAAGCAAGAGGAATGGCAGGTTTCGTATGTATGCTCCTGGAAAGCGAGTGCTAAACTTCTTTACAGTTTGCGCGCCTGGTGTCAGCTGTTTTTTCTTACCCATACACAGCAAATTGAGATTGTTCATATCCATGTTTCTCAAGATGCCAGTTTCTATCGAAAGGCCATACTTCTGACAGCGATTAAAAAAAATGCCAAGGTGATTTTTCATATGCACGCGCCTCAATTTGATCTTTTTTATCAAAGGAAGAGTACCAGAGGTCAGAACAGAATTGAAAAAATTTTTAATCGTGTAGATTTGGTAGTTGCTCTTAGTGAAGAATGGGCCCAATTTTATCAGCAGCTTACGACTACTAAGGTGCAGGTGATTGAGAACGCAGTAAATGTACCTGAAGTCTTTCACTATCAGGTGCACTCGAAGAATGTATTAACCTTCGGACGTATATGTGAACGAAAAGGAAGCCAAGATATCGTGACGCTTGCTAAGAGAATTGAGAAAAAACTGCCGGATTTACGTTTCAGTTTATATGGGGATACTGATGAGACAACAGTCAAGATTATTCAGCAAATCAAGGATTTAGATTGTCGCAATGTTGAACTACATGGTTGGACCGATCAACAAGAAGAGTTATTAAAGGATTGTGCTTTGCATTTGCTGCCTTCTTATCATGAAGGAGTCCCCATGGCAATTTTGGAAACTATGGCAAATGGTGTCCCCAATCTGGCAACCGAAGTAGGAGGAATAAACCAGGTGGTTAAGCATCAAATAAATGGGTATCTAGTTTCTCCTGGAAGTATTGATGAGATGGAACACTATCTATTGGCGTTCTTCAGTGATCCTGAAATGCGTTGTCGTTTTTCAAATCAGGCAAGAATGATGATCGACGAGCATTTTTCTATTCCAAACTATCTTCAGAGCTGGAATAGGGTGTATCAATCTTTAACTAAATAAGAGGAGAACGGCATGGTGTATTCATTTAAAGATTTTTTGCTTTTTTTGTGGCTCCGTAAAAAGTGGTTGAGTATCGCAACGTTGGCAGCTATCGCAGTTGTTTTCAGCAGCCTAGTCTTACTAAAAGGATTTGATTATTCAAAAAAGGTTTCATTTTTATTACCAGTGACAGAAGTCCAAACTGCAAAAAATGTCGAGAATGAACAAGAATTGGAGAATCGAATCATCGCCAGCAACATTAAGCTAGTCGAAACTTACAAAGAAATGGTGAAAAGTGACCAAGTAATGGAGGAATTACAGAAAAAATTTCCGAATCAATCAAAATCAGACCTGACAAACGCATTGACTGTAACCAGTAGTATCAATTCTCAAATCTTTACGGTTGTCATTACAACAGATAATCCCAAAATCAGTCAAAAGCTGGCCGCTGATTTAAGTAAGATTTATCCGCAAGTCGTAAAAGACAGCCAATTACCAAGAGAAGTTTTTCCACTAACGGCTGAAGCAAACGATTTTTATCGTTCGCCAAGCATAGCAAAGGTTCTGACGTGCACGGTTCTTTTCAGTCTATTTTTAAGTACGACCAGCTGTTTTATCTGGGTCTCTTTACGTGAACGAAAGTTTTTGCGAAGTCCAGAAGCTGTTTCCAGTTTAGTTGAAGTGGACGTACTCGGTGTAGTGAACAGGTACGAAATATAAGAGAGGAGGTAGGGCAATGAAGGCACTACTGGTTAGTTTTATTGACAGTTCAAATATTGGAGATCGTCTAATTGCAGAAACCTTGGATAAGCAGCTGTTAACTGACTGTGAAACGAAAAAATATAGTTACAAATTGATTGAAGAATCGCAAGTAGTTATAAAACAGGCAATTGTTCCTCGTTCAAAGCTTCATGAAATTTATTACAAGTATTTTCGAAGTATTCCGTTTTTAGGCAACGTTGTGACAAAGGGGAAATGGCTTCGCGGCAGACATAGAATGTATGACCCGAAGAACATCGCAAATTTTGAACAAGCGTTGACTCAAGCGGATCTGTTAGTAATTGGCGGAGGCAATGCCATTTTTGATTTATCATCGGCTACCTTGTCTGCTCAAAGATTTGATCAGGTGGTTTCACTAGCTAAAAAACATCAGGTCCCCATTTTTGTCAGCTCCATTGGAATTGGGCCATTTTGTACAAACAAGCAAGAAGCTGCAGCAGTTGAAACACTAAAAAAATGTGAGTATGTCACGTTTCGGGATCAACGATCACTGAATTATTTACCAGAGGATCAGCACTCTGCAGCTTATGGTTCAGTAGACCCAGTTTTTTTACTGCCAGCTACTTTGCCTTTTGAACAATTAAAGGCTAAAAAGCGGCTGAATCAGCGAATAGGTATTTGTGTGATTGATTATCGGATTACCGGATGTTCTCACAAAGAGTATCTAAGCTACTTAACCCAAATGAAGCAATTGATTCAGCGGTTGGCTCAAATGAACAGTGAAATTATTTTGTTTTCATCTGAAATTCAAGATTATGAAACGCTCGAAGCGATTTACGCCAGTTTTGAAAACTATTCGCAGGTCACTTCTGTCTTAATCAAAGACAAGGAAGCCTTGCTGAAGTTGTACGAAGGGTTGAACTTAGTGATTGGAACGCGAATGCACTCAATGATTGTTGCAGTGTCTCAATATATACCGATTATTGGTTTATCTTGGCAGCAAAAGGTGAAGGAAATGTTTCGAAATCTCAATTTGGAGGATGACGTGCTGCCAATTGAAGAACTGGCCCCGAATCTGGATTTGCTAATTGAGAAGGTTCAAACGAAGCTGACAAATAATCCACAGGAACTGATGAAAATGAAAGAGTGTAAAGAAGCCATGCAGGGAAAATTTGCGATCAATCATCAGATTATGCACACGCTAGAACAGCGTTTCCAGGAATGATGAATCAATATAAAAAGTTAGTCAATGATTCGCTCATTCTGGCTATCGGCAGCTTTGGCAGCAAGTTGATTACGTTTTTCTTAGTAGGGTTTTATACCTACTATTTAACAACCGCTGAGTATGGAATGGCTGATCTGCTCCTTAACAGCATAAATCTAGCTCTGCCAATTGTCAGCCTCAGTATATCAGAGGGGGTGCTGCGTTTTACCTTAGACAGCAACCAGCAGCAGGAAAAGGAAAAACTATTACATACTGCTTTAAAGATTAATAGCTGGGGAATTGGAATGATTGGATTCATCTTGTTTGGCAGCTATTTTCTTATTGGATCTGGTGGACTTTCGTCGGCAATCTGGCTGTTCAGCTTTAGTTTACTGGTTTTGCAATCCTTTCAGCTTATCCTTATGCAATACATCAAAGGAATGGGGAAATTAAAGGTTTATGCTGCAAATGGTATCTTATTGTCCCTATTAACGTTGTTGTTTGGATTTCTGCTTTTTCGTCGAATGCAGGATAAGTTGACTGCCTACTTTTGTTCCTTAGCATTGGCTAATGGACTATCACTGATCTTTTTAATGGGAAATGCTTCGTTGCATACCTGGCCGACGAAAGCGAATTGCTTGAATAGAGATCAAACTAGACAGCTGATTAAATATAGCCTGCCTTTAATTCCTAATTCTGCTATGTGGTGGGTATTGACGACCTCCAGCCGTTTCATAATGACCTTCTTTTTAGGAGTAGCCAGTAACGGAATGTATGCAGCTGCCAGCAAAGTTCCCAACCTATTATCAGTAGTCGGTTCTATTTTTTTGCAGGCTTGGCAGCTGTCAGCGGTGGAAAACCATCGAAAAAAGAATGCTTCCGTCTTTGCTCAAAGAGTTTTTAATTACTACAGCACCTTGCTGATTGTATTTTCCAGCTGCATTCTGTTGTTCTTGGATCCGTTAGCTTCTATTCTGCTGTCGAAAGATTTTTATTATGCAAAAGCATATATACCGTTGCTGTTGATTAGTAACTTTTTCTCCTGTATCTCAGGCTTTTTCGGCACTACTTATATAGTAGTAAAAAAAACACGCGGCGTTTTAACTACTTCTTTGGTGGGAGCAGGAATTAGTTTGATTGCCAGCTGGTTGCTTATCCCGTTTATCGGAATTAATGGAGCTTCCTTGGCTTCTGCGTTAGGTTTCTTTGTAATTTTTTATCTTAGAAAGCGTCAAACTCGTCAGCTAACGAAAAGTCAGTTGTCTACCAAGCGAATGAATGGGCAGGTGATCTTGCTGCTCCTTCAGATCGGACTGCTTTACTGGTCCCCTGTGTCAAAGGGAGCAACAGTCCTGCTGCAAGTCTTGTTGCTAATTTTTATGGGGTTGATAGGGATCGTGCATCAGCCTGTTAGAAAGGAATAATCCAATGAATAAAATAGAACTGTTTGGCTTACCGATTGACGATGGCACTCTGACAGAAACGGTTGAGGAGATTGTCACCCGGATTCGACGAAATGAAGTAATAGAGCACGTTGGAGTTAATTCAAATAAAGTCGTGTTAAGTCAACGAAATGCACATATTAAACAAATCATTCAGCAAGCGGATATGGTGAGTGCCGACGGTTATTCAGTTGTCAGAGCCTGTCACTGGATTAATAAGACAAAAATTGAGCGAGTGACCGGAATTGATACGATGCAGGCGCTCTTAAAACGAGCAGAGGAAGAAGCGTTTAGCGTGTATTTTTTAGGAACAAAGGAAAGTACATTGGAAAAGCTATTGACGGCAGTGCAAAAGCAGTACCCAAAATTACGAATTGCAGGTGCGCATCATGGCTATTTCAAAGACGCGGAACAGGTGGTCGAGGAGATTGCGGCCTGTCAGCCGCAACTATTGTTTGTTGGTATTACTTCTCCTTATAAAGAAGAATTCGTCAATAAATACAAGTATCAGTTGAAAGCCAATTTGATCATGGGGGTTGGCGGAAGCTTTGATGTTTTAGCCGGAGAGATTTCACGAGCGCCAAGATGGATGCAGCGCAGCGGATTAGAGTGGCTTCACCGGTTTATGAAAGAACCGCTGCGCCTATACAAACGCTACATTTTTGAAAATTTGTACTTCGTTTATTTAACACTACGGGAGAAGGCGAAATGAAGAAAAAGCGTGTGTTACTGCTGACTTACGGTAAATTGCCTGTTCCAGCTGTCCGTGGCGGCGCAATTGAAACTTTGATAGAAACATTAATTGAAGAAAATGAGCGGCACCAATTAGTGGAACTATTCGTGATTTCTCGAGAGGATTCAGCGATTGAGTCTTTCAATCAGAAACATCAAGCTACTCAAATTATTTCAGCAAAGACGAAAGAACATCCGATATGGTGGTTTTTTCAAAAGTGCATGAATAAGGTTCTTGCTGCGTTTGATGGAAAAAAGCGTACGTTAATCCCCTATCCGGTTCTTATAGCCGAGGCCAAGGATGTTTTGCAGGAACAACCAATGGATTGTGTAATTGATCTAAATTGTCCAGAACGAGTTCTAAGCCTGAGAGAGTTTTATCCCGGCAAATTAGCTGTTTATTTGCATAATGACTATTTGAATCAACGGACATCACATGGGAAAAGCATATTCCAACAGTTGGATGGCATAATTTCAGTTTGCGACTTTTTAAATCAGCAAGCCAAAACGATTCCTGTTACTGGAACTGAACCACAATTCTTTCGAGTAAACAATGGCATTGATCTAGCTAGCTACCGCCCGCCTGAAATGGAGGAGCGCAAAAGCTGGCGCGAGAAATTCAATATAGAGGAGAAAGATTGTGTAATTGTTTTTTTCGGCAGGATCACGGAAACGAAGGGGGTTCACCTTTTATTGAACGCGTTGAGCCAAATTGAATATAAAACCAATGTCAAGGTGTTGATTATAGGAGGAAATACCTACAGTTCGGCTCAGCAGGATAGCTATGTCAAAAAGGTCAAGATGCAAGCTGAGAGACTTCCTATCGATGTTGTCTTTACTGGGTATGTTGACAAGGAACAAATTCCCAACTATTTGAAAGCTGCGGATATTTGTGCAGTTCCATCAATTTTTCATGAGACTTGCTGTCTATCTGCTGTAGAAGCGCAAGCGATGGGGATTCCGGTTATCGCGACAAAAATTGGCGGTATTCCTGAATACATCAGTCAGAACAGTGCTCTACTAATTGATTACGATAAAAACTTTGTCGGAAATTTTGCTAAGGGTCTTGATCAGCTGATTCATCATCCTGAGTTCAGACATCAATTACAGGAGCAAGCGATTAAGCAACGGAATCGCCACTCGAAGGAGCGTTATTATCAGGAATTTGTTGCAAGTGTCGAAGCCTTACTCGCGGATTAGTACAAAAGAAATCTCAATTATAAAGGAAATGAGGACTATTCAATGAAAATTTTAATTTTAACCAAGAATTTATTGGCCGAAACTGAATGTCAAAACAAGCTCCAGCAATTAAATAATGAGGTGCTGTGCAGTACCAGTTTAGTGAAGGATAGTTACATGACGCCAGGAAAGACAGAAGCGATTCTTTCCTATTTTAGCTTAGTTATTTTGAGTGAGACTATCTCTTATCAGGAAATAAAGGCAGTCGTTCCAATCATTCGAAAACATGCGACGGCAATCGTTCGAAAGTTTGAAAGTGACTATACTAAAGACTTCGAGGAAGAGCAGACGGAATATGTCATTGATCAATGGATAAGAAAAGACGCCTCATTAGAAGAAGTGAGAGAGCTTTGCCAGACTATAACTCAACGAGAAAGTGACAACCAAGTAGAGATTTTATTCTCTAATGGGAAGGGTGTATTTAATAAAGGGCAGTATCATTTTTACGATATTGGTTTTTCTAAACGTGAAAGTGCTTTGCTGCTGTCTTTATACGAATGTCGAGGATCCTATCTTTCTCGTGAAGAATTGTGCGGGAAAATTTGGAAGGAGAAGCTGGTTTCAAATTCGCAGCGTTCGGCATTGTCGACTTGTGTGCGAAACATTAAGTCGAAGGTACGCAAGATTGGCATTCCATGTGAGCCGATTGAAACAGCTTGGGGTAAGGGATACCAGATTTCAGATGAATTCTATCAATTAATTAAGATATAAACGTATAGTCCATTTGACAACGACTTATAAATAAAAAGTTCGTAATTGAACAAAAAATGAATGGACCCGCACGATATTTCTGTTTTTATTCAGATTTAAAGCGATTTTTAATAAAAAATAGTAAAAAACGGGTAATTAATTGATGGTTCAAAAAAACGAAAGTGTTCTACTATAGGATTGTTGCTTTGAATCATTTTAAAAACAATAGTCATTATTTGGGGAGTAAAAAATAAATCGGCTCAGGTTGTCGATCTGTTGGAAGTGAAAGAATGAATAATATGTATGAAAAGAACTCCACAGCAGAACGAGTTGAATTAGTACAGCAGTCTGTTTCTGATCATTCGGCTTATTTCTTTGGCAAAACGAAACGCACAGTGGATGTTATGGTGAGCCTTTTGGGGTTGGTTGTTTTGTTCATTCCCTTTGTGCTGGTTGCCGTATTAATAAAACTAGAAGATCCGAAAGGGCCGGTTTTCTTCAGCCAGACTCGTGTGGGAGCAAAGGGGCAGCCTTTTATTTTGTACAAATTTCGTACGATGTCGGTGGATGCGGAAGAAAGACTGAATGAATTATTGGATAAAAATGAGATTCAAGGGTATATGTTCAAAATGAAATATGATCCGCGGATCACCCGTACTGGCCGGTTTTTGAGAAAATTTAGTATTGATGAATTTCCTCAGCTATTTAATGTTTTAAAAGGAGACATGTCACTTGTTGGGCCTAGACCAGCTTTACCGTGTGAAGTAGACAAGTACTCCAATTATCATCGATTAAGATTACGAATCAAGCCAGGCTGTACCGGACTTTGGCAAGTCAGCGGGCGCAACAAATTGCATTTTGAAGAAATGATCAGATTAGATCTAGCCTATATAAATAAAGGAGATTTGTTTTTTGATTTGAAAATCATCGCTAAAACATTGTGGGTAATCCTCACACATGACGGCGCATATTGAGCAAGTACATAAATAATCGGGAGCTGTAAATCATTATGGATGAATCGTTGAATTTCTCTTTTCTATTCAGAATAGTGAGAGAAAAATTAGCAACAATTATATTTTGTAGTATCGCAGGCCTGTTAATTGGCGGCTACATTTCTTTTTTTTGGATTACCCCGCAATATAGCTCTCAAACGCAAATGATTGCTGCTACTAAAGCAAATGAGGAAGACTTATCGAGTGAAATCACAGCTAATTTGCAATTAGTTAAGACCTACAAGGAATTGGTGCTAAGTGATTTAGTGCTAGGGAGAGTCCAAGCAAAATTAAAGGCCGAAGAAAATACTTCCATGTCTTTAGGAGAATTAAGACCAGCGATTACCCTGGAACAGCAACAAGAATCACTTTTTTTCTCAATTCGAGCAATAAGTGACAGACCAAGGTTATCTGCCTATCTAGCGAATACCACCTCTGAAGTTTTTCAAGAGGCTTTAGCTGAAAGTCAAATTCCGGGTGAAATATCGATTACGACTGAAGCAGCGGCTAGTCAGTCACCGGTTTCACCAAACCACAAATTGAATTTGGTTTTAAGTTTGTTTGTGGGTGGAATGCTCGGCTTTATTTTTGTACTGCTACGTGCCAGTCTGGATCAAACAATTAAGTCTGAACAGGTTATTTACGATATCTTTGGCTGCAATTCATTGGGGATTATTCCTTTTACCAGCAATACGGATATGAAAATGACTTCTAAAGATAAAGAACTATTGAGCAGAAATCTTTCTGATAAATCAATCACTGTTTCACGGCGTCAAAGAAAAAGAATCTAAATAAGGAAGAAAAACCAACATGAAAGAAACCGAAACACGTTTAATTTCGATTGAAAACCGATTCTCTCCCATTACGGAGCAGTATCGCAATGTCCGTACCAGTATTCAATTTGCCGCAACTTCTGGCAATCCATTGAAGCTGCTGCTGATTACTTCGACAGAACAAGAAGAGGGAAAAACGACCTTGGCTGCTAACTTATCAGTTGTAATGGCTGAAACCAATAAAAAGGTTTTGCTGATTGATGGGGATTTACGACGAGCCACTGCTGGAAAGTATTTTAATGTATTGTCTTCACCAACACAGGGCTTTAGCACACTGCTAAGCAATTATCGACAATTACCAGAAGAGGTTATTCAAAAGACCCAAATTAAAAATTTAGATTTTCTTCCGGCGGGACCGATACCGCCGAATCCGTCAGAGCTGTTGAATTCGAATCGATTAAATCAACTCTTCGTTATGCTGGAGCAGCAATACGACTTAATCATTATTGATTCACCGCCGTTGCTGGTAGTAACGGATGCTCAGCTGTTTTCTTCGAAGGTGGATGGTGTGGTTCTAGTAGTAAGAGAAAATCGTACTAAAAGAAATAATTTAGTCAAATGCAAAAATTTATTAGAACGCTCAAATGCTCGCCTGATCGGGATTGTATATAACGGAGCTAAGTCAATGAATGATGGGCACTATAAATACTATAAGTATTAGGAGGTGGTTGATGAATAGGACGAGGTTTTATCTCAAATAAAAGGGAAGAAGAAAGGGGAAAAAGAAGTGAAGAAAAAGAAATTATTAACTATTGGGGCCAGCGGCTTGATGCTGCTAAACGCCGGACTATTGCCTGTAGTGTCATTAGCAGAAGAGAATACCGCACCAACAACTGAGGAGGCAGCACCTTTGCCAGAAGGAAAACTTCCGGAAGAATCTACTGCTGCTACTAGCGAGTCAACTTCAGAAGCGCCTACATTAGAGGTGCCGACAGATACCAGTGAAGAGGTTGCACCGGCACCAGAAGAAAGTGCTGAAGTACCGACCGCTGATACACCAGAGCAAGAAGAGCAGGCAGCGCCTGGTAGACAAACTCGTGATATTGGTTTAGTTGCGTGGGGAGAAATTGGCTTAAAGACCTCAACGGGCAAAGAATTAGTGATTAACAATAAAAAAACAGAAGGTATTTTAACTGTCGACTTAACTGTTAAGCAATTAGCCAATTTAGGTGTTTCTGACAAAACTTTTTATCAAGTCAAATTACCAAATGAGTTCAAACCTTTATTGCAGGATCCACGTTTTATCAACTATCTTTCTGGTCAAATGAAGGCCTGGAATATGGGGATTCCAATAAAATCTTATAATTACAAATCGACTGATATTAAAGTTGACCCTGACAGTGGCTCGTTAATTATTCAAAATCCAAAAGTTTCAACGATAATTGGGATTGTTCCAACTGTTTACTGTACAGTAAATATCGACCTAGGTGGATTTGTTTCAGATACTGAAATTCGTATACCTAACTCATTAGACGGTAAATACCACTTCAGCACAGCCTTAGCTCAGGACAATAACGTAATCGACTGGACTGTCGGTGGCGCGAAAGAATCGAGTGGATTCTTAGAATATGCTAAATTGGATCCTGCTTATGGAACAGAAAAACCTGTTTTAACAGCCTCTGATCGTAAAATTGTTTTAGGTGATAATTTTAGCGGAGCCTTTGCAATGAAGGGCGTTTCTGCTGTAGATAAAGAAGACGGTGATCTTACTAAGGATGTCGTATTACTTGATAATCAAGTTCAGTCAAATGTTCCTGGTACGTATCCTGTCACTTATAAAATCACGGATAGTGACGGTCTAACCGCGACTAAAACAATCAACGTAACCGTCGCAGCTAACTCGCTGCCGGTTATCCATGCAGAAAATAAAGTGATTGAAAAGGGTGCACCGTTTAATCCATTAGAAGGTGTTACGGCTAGTGATGAAGAAGATGGCGATTTGACTTCTAGTATAACCATTCGTTCTAACTCAGTAAATACCAATGTTGCTGGAAAGTATTACATTACTTATGCAGTAACAGATAGCCATAAAGGTGTTACGACTAAAGATATTGAAGTAGAAGTGAAGAGTACAATTAACAGTATTACTCCTAAAGATTATACAGTTGGCCAAGGCTTAATTACTGGTACGTATGAAGGGGATGTCTCTTACCTTGAATTTTATGTAGACGATAACCTTGTTTCTAGCGGCGGTACCTTGAAAGACGGTAAATTTACTTATGAAGTAAACACTGGTTTAATCAAGAAAAATTCAAAGGTTACTTTGGTTGCCTATGATAAAAATAAAAAGAAATTAGACGAGAAACCAGTTAAGGTATTGTCAAACTATACTGGTACTGTTTCAGCGTACGATTATACAGTTGGTGATGAATATATTCGCGGTACTTATACTGGCGATGTGAAGAAAGCCAAAGTGATCGTGAATGGAAAAGCCTTAGCTTTAGGCGGTTCATTTAGAGATGGTGAATTCAGCTACTGGGTTGGTAAAAATGCAATCAAAAAGGGCGACAGTGTCTTAATCAACGGCTATGACGTAGATGGTGATGTCTTAACCCAAAATAACAAAGTAACTATTATTGCTGCTCCAGCCGCAACAGGTACAATTTCACCGAATCCTTTCCCATTGGGTTCAGAACAAATTACAGGAACTTATACCGGTGATGTGAAAAAAGCTCGTTTATATGTCAATGATCAACTCATCTCACAAGGCGGAAGCTTTAAAAACGGTACTTTTACTTATTATGTAGGTAAAAATGCGTTGTCTAAAAATTCAAAAGTACGTTTGGTGGCTCTTTCAGCGGATAACAAAGAATTAGACAGCAAAGTGGTACAAGTAGAATCTACAACTTCAGGAGCATTGTTAGCGGAAGCTTACACAGTTGGTGATGAATACATTACTGGATCATATAGTGGTGATGTGAAAAAAGCTAAAGTTATAGTAAATGGCACTGTTCTTTCATTAGGCGGTTCATTCACTAATGGACGTTTCTCTTACTGGGTAGGTGCTAATAAGATTAAAGCTGGAGACAGCGTGTTAATCAACGGCTACGACCAAAACAATGTTTTACTAACACAAAACAATAAAGTAACGATTAAACCAGCGCCTTCTTTAAAAGGAACAATTACACCAGATTCTTATACAGTAGGCAATGGTGAAATTTCTGGTAAGTATACAGGCGATGTACGTAAAGCACGTTTAAGTATTAACGGAAATGTTATTTCTTGGGGCGGAAGCTTCAAAAACGGTCGTTTCACTTATTACGTTGGAGACTCAATTAAAAAGGGTGATGTTGTTACCTTAAATGCTTATGGAACAAATGATGTTCTCTTGCAGGAAAATGTCAAAGTACCATTCGCGAATGCTTCGTATACTGGCAGTATTTCTCCCAATAGCTATACTGTGGGTTCTGCTGAACTTACCGGCAGTTATTTAGGAGATGTCCAACAAGCACGACTATACGTAAATGGCGGATTAGTTTCAATTGGCGGAAATTTCAAGAGCGGTTCATTCACCTATTACGTAGGGAGTTCAATTAAGAAAGGCGATACAGCGTATTTGATTGCCTATGCTCCAGACGGAAAGGAATTAGATCGTAAAACAATTTTAGTAAACTAGCGAACGGAGATTTTGAATGAAAAAATTAGTATTGAGCATTCTTGCAATTTGCTTTCTTCTGACTGGATGCAGTACGGCAAACGATAAAAAAACAGCCAACAGCGATGGAGACGGAGCTGCGCCAGCAGCAGAGGTTGCAGTAAAAGATGGGTTGAATACACCTTTTACAGCTGATGGCATTGAGATGAAGCTTACAGAAGTATCCAGCAGTGAGTCAGTTGATCAGGCAGACAAGCCTAAGCAGTTGATTACCTTTACAGTAGAAAACAAAAATATTGGAACTGAGGATAAAGGAATTGGCGCCATCGATTTTCGATTAGTTACAGATAAAAAGGATAAAACCTATCCTGTGACGGAAGAAATGGAGGCATTTGGCGGTGTGCTGAAGCCAGACGAATCTGCAAAAGGCAAGCTTTATTATCTGATTGAACCCGGTGAAAAACCAACAAAATTGGAATACGCACCCGCAGACAAAGCCTTGAAAACTTGGGACCTGCAATAATCGATTTTTTCATCCTCTTACTTTCGCAAATAATCATCGATCTTTTATTGCTTAGCTCCATCTTTCGCAGCTTCTGCGAACAATTTGAGAATCTTGGAAGAGAAGTATCCAACTGCTCTTCCAAGATTCTTTGCTATAAGAAATGAAAAGGAGATACATAATGCCGATAAAAGTAATGTCTGTTTTCGGAACCCGACCGGAAGCAATCAAAATGGCACCAGTAGTAAAAGCATTGGAAGCAGATGCTCGTTTTCAATCACAGGTAGTAGTTACTGGACAGCATCGAGCTATGCTGGATCAGGTTCTGGCGTTCTTTGAAATCACACCTGATATTGATTTGGCTATCATGAAGGAGAAGCAAAATTTAACGGATGTGACCACTCGAATTATTAGTCGGTTAACTCCGGTTCTAGAGACGGAAAGACCAGATATTGTGCTGGTGCACGGCGATACTACAACTACTATGGCAGCAGCGCTAGCCGCATTTTACCAAAAGATTACCATTGGACATGTCGAGGCAGGTTTGCGAACCTGGAATAAATATTCACCCTTTCCCGAAGAAATGAATCGTCAACTAGTCGATAGTTTGGCAGACCTTTGCTTTGCCCCTACCCAGGAGAGTGCTGAAAATTTAATCAAGGAGAATCAAGCGGTAGATAAAATTTTTGTGACAGGAAATACGGCAATTGATGCGATGAGCTATACCATCAGCCCCGAGTATACACATAACTATCTACCTGATAATGGCAAGCAACGACTATTGGTAACCATGCACCGCAGAGAAAATCTTGGAGAGCCTATGAGAGAGGTCTTTCAAGCGCTCGCTCGAATCGCAGCCGAAAAACCAGCAATTGAAATCATTTTTCCTATGCATAAAAACCCCTTAGTTCGAGAGCTGGCACGAAAGGAATTAGGAAATTTCCCTAATATCAACTTAATTGAACCGTTAGATATCTTTGATTTCCATAACTTTGCCCAGCGCTGTGATATCATTTTGACCGATTCTGGTGGTGTTCAAGAAGAAGCCCCTGCTTTAGGTGTTCCTGTACTCGTTTTACGTGATACCACTGAACGACCAGAGGGAGTGAAGGCTGGAACCTTGAAGTTAGTTGGGACTGACGAGGAAACGGTTTACCAAGAAACGCTCAGACTTCTAACGGATGAAGCGGCCTATTCCAAGATGGCGAATGCTGTGAATCCCTATGGTGATGGGCATGCCAGCCAACGGATCGTTGATGTTTTAGCTACGCATCAAGAAACTAGTTTTACATAGTTGCCAATAGACGACTGCAAGAGAATAAAAATGGAGTGGACAAATGGGAAAAAAGCAAAGAGCTTTTCGGCGAACGAAAAAACTTAAAAAAATAGTACGGATATTAGTTAGCAGTTTATTGATGATTTTATTATTAATCATTGCAGTCGGTGGCAAGGTACTATATGACGTAAAAGGAACAACAGACGCTGCTTACGAATCTGTTGCGAGAACGCAGAAAGCAAAACCAATTGATTTGAAACACAAGGAGCCCTTCAGTGTTTTACTGCTTGGTGTAGATACCGGTGCATTAGGTCGAACTGAACAGGGACGTTCGGATACGATTATGGTGGCAACAGTTAACCCAACAACAGAACAAACAACGTTAGTCAGTTTACCTCGAGATACGTATGCTGAAATTGTTGGGCAAGGTTCATTTGATAAAATTAATCACGCCTATGCCTTTGGCGGAACAGCTATGACCATTGCTACCGTTGAAAAATTACTGGACATACCGATCAATTATTATGTAACGATTAATATGGAAGGAATCGAGTCTCTTGTTGATGCAGTAGGAGGTATCGAAGTATCCAATCCCTTTGCTTTCACGTATGAAGAAACCGAGTTTCCAATCGGCTTGCAGCATTTAAATGGAAGCAACGCATTAAAATACGTTCGCATGCGCTATGATGATCCAGAAGGAGATTATGGCCGACAAGCAAGACAACGACAGGTCATCGAAGGAATCATGAAGCGGACGGTCAGTATTAGAGGGTTAAGCGGTTATCAAGAAATACTTGCGAGTTTAGGTGACAATATTAAGACAGACATTCGTTTTAAAGATGCGGAATCACTAATCAGAAACTATCGTGGGGCCTTTAGTAAAGTAGAATCTGAACAGGCTAAAGGAGAAGGATTCATGCAGGATGACATTTCTTACCAGCGGATTTTACCAGACGAATTAGCGAGAATCCAAGGGCTACTGAAGAAACAGCTAGCCAAATAACGGAGCAAGAGAAAAAGAAACAACCGATGTTTTGTCAAATATGATACATTTTGTAATAAACTGTAACCTTCATGCAACATCGTTGTCCTTTTTTTTGCGTATAATAGCCAAAGGGAAGACAGAAAGGTGGAAATGCAGTGAAGGGGAAAATGTTTGGTATTTTTGCGACAGTTTTGTTAAGCTCAAATATGCTTACACCAGTGTTCGCTCAAGCCGAATCAATGGATAAGCTAGATGAAAAAACAACGACTATCGCACGCCAAAGTGACAAAATCAGTGCAGAACTACAGCTCGCATTAAATGATGTGAACGAAACTTATCAAGAGGTAAACGGTATCCGCAGCGAGATTGAAGCCAATCAGCAAACAATCGAAAAGACTAAGTCAGAGATTGCGGAAACGGAAAAGAATATAGCACAACGTAAAGAAGTCATAGCAGAACGAATGAAGGAAGTGCAGCTTAACAGCACAACCGATCGAACCATTACAGCTCTGCTTGAGGCAAAAGACATCAATGACTTTTTAAATCGGGCTTACGCAATGTCGGTGATTCAAAAGGCCGAAAAAGAAAAAGTGACTAGTTTAAATGAGGCGAAAGCTAAGTTAGATGAATTGAAGACAACTCAAGAGACTACCCAAGCGAAGCTCGTAGCTAACGAAGAGAGCTTGAAGACAGAGTCTTCTCAGCTAGATAATAAAATGGAAAACCTCAAGACTGAGTTGGCAGATAAAAAATCAAGCCTTGAAGAAATCAGTCAAGCCAAAGAAGTAGAGCAAGCGCGTCTAACCGCAGAAAAAGCTCAGAAAGAAAAAGCGGAAAAAGAAGCGAAACAAGCGGCGGAGAAAGCTGAAGTGCAAAAGGCTGCTGAATCAAAAGCGCAGCAAGAACAAGCAGCTGCTTCACAAGCACAACAAAGTGCATCGTCCAGCGCAACTTCAGAAACACAAACGCAAGAATCAGTACAACAACCGGCTGCTCCGGAACAACCAGCAGCACCGGCACCAAGTACACCGACAACATCTGGACGTACAATTCAGATGCAGTCAACAGCGTACTCTTGTGCTGAGTCAGTAAACACCTTTTACACTGCACTAGGAATTGACCTTCGTCAAAATCCGCAGGTAGTCGCAGTGGATCCTTCCGTAGTTCCACTAGGATCAATGGTAGAAGTTTCCGGTTATGGAATTGCGATTGCCGGTGATACTGGCGGAGCAATCAAAGGAAATATTGTAGATGTCCACTTCCCAACTGTTGAACAATGTATTCAATGGGGACGTCGGTCTGTAACCTTAACCATTATTAGCTAAAATGATCGAAGACTGAAGAGTGTATTCTTTTCAGTCTTTTTTTTGTTCCTTAAAAGTAAGATCTACAGTGGACCTCTGAAAGATAGAGAATGTGACTGGATAAATAAAAAAAGTTGTGAAATAGACAAGAATGTTTTAAAAATCTAAGAGTTAAAAGCAGCATTGATAGTTTAGCGAAACAATTATTTAGTTTTCAAGGAAACAAGGACGTCATGTACAGCTATACATAACCAGAATAATTATATTCCAGCACTAAGATCGTTAACTAGAGGAATCCGGTGGAATATCCCGTCGTTGCTCTTTGGCCTTTCTACGCAGCTTCCGTCTGAACATTTCTTTGACTATGTTGTAGGGTTTCTCTGATGGATCAGGATTTTCTTCCTCGTTTTTTGTAGCTATTTCAACAGATAGATTATGGTGGTTAATTGTTTCATTTGGTGCATTTATAGGAACTTCCTCTTTAATGAAGGAAGATAAGGACACCTTTGGGACTTGTGGTAACTCGCGCCAAGAGCTTTTGGCTTTCAGTTCTTCAAGACTAGCGATACCAATCTTTTCTGGTAAGGTTGTTCCTCCTTCAGATTTTTCTTCAATCGGTGCGGGCTCACCGAACAATTCATTCCCCTTAAAAATTGGTCGTTCGATAGTTTCTACATATTTTGCCTTCACGACTTCTTGGAATAGGCCGACACCATCTTTTTCAAATAGCTCTAGGCTGCTTAGTAATTCCAATGATTCTTTGATTTCTTCTGGACTTTTCGTAGTGTCAGGATCTTTAAAAGTAAAATTGTGTTGCTTACCTTCGCTGTTTAGGAAGGTAGATACTAGTTTGATCATTTTTGTAACTCCTTTCGGCTTTTATTTGCGTAAGTGAGACGGACAATCGTTTTAGTTATTCTCAGGTAATTTCAGTTTCGGACTCAATTGGAAAAATTTTAGCTATCTGCAACTTGATAAAAGACTTGGCACCTTCAATAAAATTGCGAACAGGTTTCAACTTTAAACCCAATAATCGTAATTCACTAGTTTCAAAATAATCTGCAAAATACCAAAAGAAGCGTTTCATGGTTTTCGTCGCTTTTGTATTCATAAATAAGTAACGAACTAAGTCTTGCAATACCAGAGCGAATTCCTTCGCTCCAAGTTGGTAGCGTACACGTAAAGCAAGCAATAGCTTAATAGTCATAGTGCTATTTTGAGTCTCCTGATAGTATTCTAGGAGCCTTTGCTCGATCGTTTCAAGTTTGAGAGTAAACAGTTGTTGGTGCGTGAAGGGTTGTTCTGACATAATGGATTCCTCATTTCTTCATTTAAGTAATAGATAAGTCGTGTAAGTGAAAGAAGAGCTGCTGCAACTCTTCAAGATTCAATTATCATGTAAAAAATTTATGGGTAGTTCGACAATTTTTCATACGAAGTTGTCTAAGAAGCCGCTATTCTTAATGCTCGTATCCTGTTTGTAGTTTGTAACTAATTTTAAGAGCGTCCATTCTTTTTCTGTTTGGAGTTGTTTACCAGCTGGTGACTTAACCATACTTGAATAACACGGATTTGAAAAACGACGAAAGTGGTTGGGCATGTCCCAAATTGACAGACATATTTTTGAAGAATCCTAATTTGATAGGGTTTTACTAATTTTTATCCCTATTCAAGCTAAAAAAACCACCGTTTTGGGACATATAGAAAAATTTTCCCATGTCCCAAAATGACCTGAGTACTTTGTGAATAAAGCTCTTTGATTGCTTGATAGCAAGCTGTTTTTGTTAGTGAATGGCTAGTAAAAGAGGCTTGGGAGAGTTTGATTTTGGCTTCCAGATCAGAAATTAGATAACAAAGAATCTTTATTACGGGAGCTGATGTGATTGTTTACTTGGCAAAAATATATCAACTAGCATAAACATTCTCAGAAAAGTATACCGCTTATTTAGTTTCTAAATAGTTTAGCATTCAAAATGAACCATTTTTCTTCATTTTGAGTATAGATAAGCAGTTAGCGGTACAAATGTAAGATAAATATGAGAGCTAGATTAGATGACAGATATTACAAAACAGTAGATCAATGAGAACTATTTTCCAGCTTTTTGTTTTTTTATGAAAAAGCACCGATTCTTTCAGAAAAACAAAAAAAGTTATCTACTTGAAATTGTTGTTATTTCCAAGATTGGCCAAGCGAAAAAGAAATATTTTTTCTTATTAGAATGAACCTAATAATGTTTCGGAAACAGAATTATATAAATAATATATAAAATAATAAATACAACTGAATTAACCCGAACAGGATAGCTTTTTGCGATGTTTTTTAATCTGAAAGTTATAATAGTGTTGTTGTATTTTTGTGTAGATGAAAGTATAATGTGAACAGTGATTAATTAAAATGGCGTAGTTTGGCCTGTGTTCATTTTGGTCATGCGGTTATTTTTAGTTGGTTGCTCATTAAATCACGGGATTCAGAGTCTAACTCTTTTCCAAATAAAACTAAAAAAGGAGGTCTGTCGAATGAAAAAACTTGTTAGTGTTGTTTTAGCAGTAATGGCAGTGTTCTTATTAGCTGCTCCTTCTGCACACGCGGATGGCGCGATCACAGCAGACGAGCAACGTATTTTAACAGAGATGGACAAAGGCGTTACTGTAAGTGGCAAGAATTTTGCTTTTGCAAGTTCAGATCGTGCACAAGCAGAAAACTACTTGAAACAACACGATGTCTCTACTGCACAGGTTGATGCGGTTGTTGGATACATCCAACAAGCACGCGCGATTGCAGCTGCTCAAAAAGTGGATGTTTCAAACATCAATTCATTACCTGAATTGATCAAAGCATTCCCAAGTAACGTGATCAATGAGTTGAAGAACATTGTTACTTCAGCAGCAAACGTGTTGGGTCTATCTGTAACTTATGGACCAGGAACTGTTACTATTTCTGAAAAAACTGGAAATAACGGTTCAGCAACAGTTAAAACTGCAACTCCAGGCAAAAATACTGTTTTTGCATCTGGTGGCGCAGTAAAACAAACTGGTGCTAATTACGCGGTTAGTTTTGCATCATTCGGAAGTTTATTGGTACTCGCAGCAGGTGCGTTTGTCGTAGCTAAAAAGCGTGTTGCCTAAGAAAACTTCTTGGCTAAAGAGACTTGGGGCGGCAATTGTTGCCCCAGTTGTTTTTTTAGTAATCGGATACTCTCTCATGTACGTAATCGGAAAACCTGTCATTCAATTCGTGACATCAACGATAGAATTATTCTTACTAACAGATGCACCGACATTTGATGCGCAAGCAGCGGAGGATTTCACTGCTATAAAGGAAGAAGAAGTTCAAGAGAAGGTTAATGAAAACAACGAGCTTCCATCTAGCGAACTAACTTATCCAGTTGGCGGACAACAGTATGGAAAGATTCTTGTTTCACCAATCGGATTGGATGTTCCGTTGTATTTTGGAGATACTGATGAAATGTTACGTTTAGGTGCTGGACAATTTATGGGCTCAGTTTACCCTGGTGAACAGGGAACAAGCTTAATTGGCGGACACAATGTTGATGGTTTTGGGAAATTAGCGATGATCAATATCGGTGATGAGATCCAAATTCAGACAACCTATGGCAATTATATATTTACTGTTTCCAATAAAGAAGTCGCAAATAAAGACGATAAAGCAATCAACGATTTGATCTATCAACGAGATAAACGGATTGCACTTTTATATACCTGCTATCCAATTGATAGCTTAGGGATGACTGATGAGCGGTTATTTGTCACTGCTGATTACACATCAGGACCAATGATTAATGAGAATGAATAGGAGAGAAGCATGAGCACATCGAAAAAATTTGCCCGTTGGCTGTTAGCCTTCATCAGTTCTCTGTTACTATTCTCGTTGCTGGCCCTGACCTGTGTTAAGTCCACCTTGTTCAATCAAGAATTCATGGTTGATCAGATTCATCAAGCAGATTATGTAACAAGAGTACAAAAAGACGTTACCCAGCGCATTCAAGACTTTGGGCGAGGAAGTAATATTCCGCCGGAAGAGTTAGCTGAGGTGGTGCCAAGAGAAGTTGTCGAAGAAAATGTTGATAACTACATTCGCGGTATCTACACAGGTGTTCCTTTTAATATAGTTGGTAAAGATAAACTTAGTAAGAACATTCAAACAGCCGTTGATCGTTATGCAGCGGAAAAAGGAATCGATATTGACGAAGCAACTCAAGCGAATATTGATCAGTTGAACGATACCGCTGCTGGAGCATTCGAATCCTACATCGCAATTCCTTACCTATTAGAATATGGACAAAAAGTGATGGCCTACAATCAAACATTGACGCTGTTAATGATCATTGTTGGGGTGGCCTTTTTACTTGTCTTTATTGGCTTAATGATTACCACTAAATGGCTGCATCGTCGTCTCCGTTTTGCCGGAGCTGTTATTGGTGGTGCGGGTCTAATGTTAACAGCTTTACCATTATACATTTATTTCAGCGGAGTGATTGACCGTTTAGGGATCACATCTGAAGGAATGTATCACTTCATCACTAATTACTTAAAGGCTTTTGATTTAACCTTTGTTAAGGCAGGAATTATTAGTTTAGTCTTAGCAGTGATCTTAGTGCTGATTAGTGAAGTTTTACGTCGCAAAAATGTTAGTCGGGTAAAGGGAGAATAAAATGGAAGAAACAATTAGCTTAGGGGAAATCTTTGACATCTTAAAGAAACGCATCGGCATGATACTTGTTACTACACTAGCAAGTATCTTAATCGCGGGTGCTGTTACCTTTTTCATCATTACCCCTAAATACAGTGCCTCAACACAAATGATTGTCCAGTCGAGTGCAGCTGAAAATCCAAATACTAATCTACAAAATGATATCAATGGTAATGTTCTGCTGATTAATACATATAAAGATATGATTACCGGGGATTTAGTTATCGATACTGCTCGTGATCAATTGCAGGCAGAAAACAATTACAATTTGACGAGTGAAAACTTGAGAGCGATGGTGGAAGTTGAACAATCACAAAATTCTCAAATGTTTCAGGTGATTGCGACTGCTGAGCATCCACAAGAAGCAGCCGTTATCGCAAACAAAGTATCACAAATTTTTCAAGAAAAAGCACAAGAAGTATTAGCTGTTAATAAGGTGACCATTACTTCAAACGCTCAAACACCTACAAAGCCCGTTTCGCCGAACAATAAGCTGAACTTAGCAATTGGTGCAGCTTTAGGAATTATGTTGGGTGTAGGTATTGCTTTCTTGTTAGAACTAGTAGATAAGACAGTTAAGGATGAACGTTTTGTGATAGAAACTTTAGATTTACCTATTCTAGGACAAGTAACTGAAATGAACAAAAAAGAATTAAGTTATAGTCGGAATGCACAAAGTCCAAAAACGACTCACAAAACGCCGACTAAAGCAGCCACTGCTGCTGGCAGCCGTCAATCTAGGAAACGTGTGTAGGAGGAAGTTATGGCAAAGAAAAAGAATGAAATACTACCAGTTGCCTTAGTGGCCGCAACCGATAACTTCTCAACTACTACAGAGCAATATCGGACTATTCGAACAAATATCAGTTTTTCATCTGCTGACAAAGACATTAAAACCTTGGTCATTACTTCATCTGGTCCTTCAGAAGGAAAATCGACGACTTCAGCGAATCTGGCGATCGTTTTTGCAAATGCTGGAAGCAAAGTGTTACTGGTTGATGCTGATTTAAGAAAGCCCAGTGTAGCAATTAGTTTCCGTTTGCCAAATGCAACCGGATTAAGCAATTTATTGACAAACCGTGAAGCATCCATCGATCGGTATTACCAGGCAAGCTCAGTGGATAATTTGTATGTAATGACGAGTGGACCCAAACCACCAAATCCATCAGAATTATTAGGTTCACAAAGAATGCTGGATATTATGAATGTGATGCGAGAAGAATTTGATGTGATTATTTTCGACATGCCACCAGTGGCAACTGTTACAGATGCACAGATTTTAGCAGCACATACCGATGGAACACTATTGGTTATCCGTGAGCGAAAAACAAAGAAGCAAGATGTCATTAAGGCAAAAGAATTACTAACATTAGCAAAAGCTAATATCTTAGGCGTTGTTTACAACGGCAAGAAAAAAGGCGACTCAGCTGGCTACTATTATTACGGTTAGGAGGAACAAGGATGTTGGATTTGCATTGTCATATTTTACCGGGAGTTGATGACGGCGCCCAAACAATTGACGATAGTATAAAAATGGCGAAGAAAGCCGTGAAGCAAGGTATCACCCACATCCTTTGTACTCCGCACCATAACAGACATTATCAAAATCCCAAGGATGAAGTGATTCCTGCGGTTGAAGAATTGCAAGCAGTCTTTGATGATAAAGGAATTCCTTTAACATTATTTGAAGGACAAGAAGTACGGATACATGATCAACTAGTTCAAGAGATAAAAGAGGATCGTATCCTTTTTGCAGATGTATATGATCAATACGTATTAATCGAGTTTCCGACAGCAGAGATTCCACATTATGCAGAAACGGTGCTTTATGATTTACGTCAGATGGATAAGGTTCCGATTATTGTCCATCCAGAAAGAAACCTTGGCTTTCAAGAAGAGCCGAATCAGTTATTAAACTTTCTGAATATGGGCTGTTTAGCTCAACTAACTGCACCAAGTATTGTTGGTATATTTGGGAAAACGGTTCAGAAATTGAGTCATCAATTAGTCGAAAACGGGCTAGTACAAATGGTGGCATCAGATGCTCACCGTCTGAAGCAAAGGGACTTCTATTTAAAAGAAGCTTCGGAGTACATAGTAAAACATTTCGGGGAAACACGTTGGGAACAAATGGATCAGGTGTGCCGTGATATTATCAATGGCGATCCAGTAGCACCTTTTAATTATCAGGAGTTAATGTGAAGGAGCGGAGAAGATGGACAAGCACGTAGTAAAAGACGACGTTCCACCTGTTGGGAAAGTAGAGACGGTTTGGTTGGATAAAGATAAGATTAATAACCGTATTGGATTCCAATGCGTGAAACGAATAATAGATATTACATTAAGTGCAGTAGGACTAGTTTTTCTAATCCCAGTCTTCATTGTTGTGGCTATTTTGATGAAGAAGGAAGAGCCTAGAGGACCAGTCTTTTTTAAGCAGACACGGGTAGGCAAGAACGGTAAAGAATTCACCATGTACAAATTCCGTTCAATGTGCATTGATGCGGAAGAGAAGTTGGCTGATTTACTAGCTGAAAATGAAATTAAGGGTGCAATGTTCAAGATAAAGGATGACCCAAGAGTGACAAAGATTGGAAAAGCAATTAGACGAAATAGTATTGATGAGTTGCCACAGTTGCTTAACGTACTTAAAGGAGATATGAGTTTGATAGGTCCTCGTCCGCCTTTGCCAAGAGAGGTAAAAGAATACAGTCGCTATGATATGCAACGTTTGTTAGTTAAACCGGGTTGTTCAGGGCCTTGGCAAATCAGTGGTCGAAATGAAGTTAATTTTGCAGAGATGGTAGAGTTAGACATTCAGTACATTCGTGAGCAAAGTTTGATGAATGATATTAAGATTATTTGGAAGACTGTTACAGTTATGGTTAAGCCAAATAGTGCGTATTAGGGAGTTGTGAAAAGGATTTGAAAGCAAGTGAGGTTTTTATAGGTATAGCTGCTCATAAAGAGTATCAAATGCCTAATAATTCAATATACTATCCGATACATGTAGGTTCCTACAATAAAGAACTAATAGGTGGATATCTCAGTGATGCGGAAGGTGATAATATATCCAAACATAATGCTAACTTTTGTGAATTGACTGCGACTTATTATATTTGGAAAAATGTAAATGCTGATTATAAGGGATTAGTACATTATAGACGTCACTTTACATCGAAAAAGTCACATAGTGACTATATAAAAGGGAAATTTAGTGAAGTATTAGATGAAAAAAAACTACTCACTCTATTAGAAGACTACGATGTGATTTTACCAACAAAAAGAAAATATTTTATAGAAACTCTATATTCTCATTATAAGCATTCACATGAGATTATGCCACTTGATCAGACTAGAATTATAATAGAGGAAATATATCCAATGTATTTAGACTCTTTTGACAAAATAATGATTCGACGATCAGCACACATGTTCAATATGTTTATAATGAAACATGAATATTTCAACACCTATTGTGAATGGTTGTTTTCTATACTTTTTGAATTACAGAATACAATTGATATAAGTAAATATGATGAGCAGGAAGCTAGAGTTTTTGGATACATTAGTGAACTGTTGCTAGATGTTTGGCTGGAAGAAAACAAAGTTCGTTATAAAGAAATTCCGGTGATGTTCATGGAACAACAAAATTGGTTTATCAAGGGAAAAAATTTTTTAATGAACAAATTTGGGAATAAGAGTGCAGAAAAAATTTCTTTGTAAAAAGTCCATAATTAAACCAAGAGTTAAGGGAGAGCTATTTTGAAATATACAGTAGTAGGTGCAGGACTATTTGGTTCTGTTTTTGCGTTTGAAGCAGCAAAAGCCGGGCATCAAGTAAGAGTAATTGATAAACGAAATCATGTTGCTGGAAATATTTATACGAAGCAAATTGAAGGAATACAATTCCATCAATATGGGGCTCATATTTTTCATACGTCGAATGAAGAGATATGGGACTATGTAAATCAGTTTGCTGAATTTAACCGTTACACCAACTCACCTATCGCAAACTATCGTGATGAAATTTATAATTTACCTTTCAATATGAATACTTTCAACAAACTTTGGGGTGTTATATCACCTTTAGAAGCAAAAGTAAAAATTGATGAGCAGCGAGCTATTTTGAATGGAAGAAGTCCAGAAAATCTTGAGGAACAGGCAATATCTCTAGTAGGTACGGATATATATGAAAAACTAATAAAAAATTACACTGAGAAACAATGGGGAAGATCTTGCACAGAACTTCCACCCTTTATCATCAAACGTTTACCTGTAAGATTTACTTACGATAACAATTATTTTAATGATAAATACCAAGGTATACCTATCGGAGGATATACTCAAATAGTTGAAAAAATGTTAGATCATTCAAAAATCGAAGTAAATCTAAACGTAGACTTTTTTGAGAATAGGAAGGAACTCGAAGATGATGCGGATAAAATTGTGTATACAGGAATGATTGATCAATTTTTTGATTACACTTTAGGAACATTGGAATACAGATCACTGAAATTTGAAACCGAGATACTTGATATAGATAACTTTCAAGGAAATGCCGTAGTAAATTATACTGATTCAGAAAATAAATTTACCCGTATTATAGAACATAAACACTTTGAGTTTGGAACACAGCCAAAAACTATTATCACTAAAGAGTATCCAGAGGATTGGGAAAAGGGTGAGGAACCTTATTATCCTGTAAATGACATGAAAAATAATGATCTTTATGGTCAGTATAAAAATATGGCTAAGGAGAATAGTAAATACATATTTGGTGGACGCTTAGGTATGTATAAATATTTTGATATGGACAAGGTAATTTTTGAAGCGTTGAAAACAGCAAAAGTAGAGTTACGGTTAAAATAACTGTGTTTCTTAATTAATGAAACGGTTAAGAAACTTTTAGGTTTGATTGGAGAAGAAATATGGTCTATTTAGGGTTGCTAATAATGATAATTATATTATTTTTTAGTTTTTTGCTAAATCGAAACTTTGTATCACCAGTGTTCATTTTTTCAGGACTGTTCTCGCTTATAATATCATTAGCACTGTTAAAGCTCAATGATATAAGACAATTTACGGATACGGCTGTATATTCAATAGAGCTTGGAGTTCTTTTTTTTACTTTGGGTGCAATTTTAGTTAGAGTAATTTTTGATTCATCAAAGAGTAAAAAAGAATTGATTATGGAAAAAAATTTGGTGATTGATTGGAGATGGACGAAACTATTACTAGTATTGGTAACTGTCGGTACGATCATTACAGTATTTAATGTAATAAATTTATTGATGAGCGGAGGCGACTATTATCAAGTTAGAAGTAGTTTACTTGGATATAATGAAAGTGATTCTTTAATCAATAATTCCATATTAAATGGTCTGGTATATTATGTTGCTGGACCAGGGTTATATGCTTTAACACCATTAGCTATATATTTTTTCGCGATAAAAAGACATAAATATTTTTGTGTACTTGTTTTTCTTAATATTATACTCAATTCCTTCGCGACAGGAGGGAGAATCACATTTGTTTACGTGATAATACAATTTTTAGCAACGATGTCTTTTGTTAATATAAAATTATCAAAAAAAACAAAGAGAGTTTTATTATGTTTGATAGTTATGTCACTAATTTTTATTGGGATAATTTCAAATGCTCGTTCTAATAGAAGCATAGTAGAAATATTTTATGCCTATTTTTCAGGGCCAGTTGTTTTACTATCTGAATGGCAGAAAGTTGTCGATAACTCCAATATTTGGACATATGGACTAAGTTTTTTGTATCCTTTTTCTTATATTGTCAACACTATCTCAAATTTATTAGGAATCAAGTTTGATTTATTGAGCAATGTAGTTAGTCTACAAGGAAATCCACAAGAGGTTTGGATAAATGTTTTCCCTAATATGCCTATGAATGCTTTTGTGACAATGTTCTATTTTTTTTATCAGGATTTGAGATTCATCGGAATAATAATATACTCAACTTTATACGGTGCCTTTTGTAATTATATATATTGTAAAGCCTATATGAAGAGAAATGTAAAATATTTCATTATATATTTACTTGTAATAAAATCAGTTTTTGGAGCATTTATGATTTGGCAATTGGGTAGTACTAGCTTTTTTGTTAGTTTCGTTATGCTATTACTATGCTTAAAGCATTCTAAAGCAACAAAGGGGAGCCGATTAAATGACTATTAGTATTGTAATTCCTGTTTACAATGTACAAGGTTATCTAGAAGCGTGTTTGGAATCAATAATTAACCAATCATATAAGGATATTGAAATTATTTTAGTCAATGATGGTTCTACTGATAGATCTATTGAAATTTGTGAAAAATATATTTCTGTGGATTCTCGAATAAAACTCATTCATAAAGAAAACGGAGGGCAATCTGAAGCTCGAAATTTCGGAATTAAAGAAGCTGTTGGTGAATGGCTAACATTTATTGATGCTGATGATTACGTGACAAGTGATTACGTAGAGTATCTATATACACTAATTCAAGAATACTCTGCGGATATTTCAATTGGTTCTTTTACATATGTGACCAAAAATAAGAATACTGATCATAGCACTGGTGAAGTCACAGTAATGGATACCGAAACTGCGATCAAACGAATGCTTCTTAATGATGGATATGATATGGGGGTATGGGCAAAAATGTATCGCACAGAGTATTTTAAAAAGAATAATTTTCCTGTAGGTAAACTATTCGAAGATTCGTTAACTACATATGAGGTTATAGCTGAATCAAAGAAGGTAGTATTAGGATCAAAGTCTATTTATTATTATGTGAATCGATCAGATTCGACTGTGAATAGTTCTTTTAATATGAAAAAATTTGATTTAATAGAAATGAATTTAAAAAATGAGATATTCATAAAAACAAAATTTCCTAATTTATCTTTAGCGGCTCATCGAAGAGTAATATGGGCCTATTTTAGTACGTTGAACCAGTTAATAGTGTCTAATGATAAAAAGGTAATTGATAAATATGGACCTGATTTAATTACCTATTTATTGAGTCAAGGAAATTTTATTTTGAAAAATTCTTTTGTACCTTTGAGAGATAAAATAGGTTACTGTTTTTTAAAGCTATTCGGTATACGTGGCTATAAAAGCGCGTGGACAACATACCTAAGAATAACTAGGTAGATGAAAAAGTGAGGGAAAAAATGAGAACAGCTACTATAACATTACACTCAGCGCATAATAATGGTTCTTTTTTGCAAGCTTTTGCCTTACAAAAATCAATTATTGGCATGGGAGTTGAAAATCAAATTATCAACTATGTTCCACCTGCTCAGTACTCTTTATATCAAAATATTATTCTAAAAGAAGTGACACCAAAAGGTATCATAAAAGGTATGCTAAATATTTCTCAGTATAATAAGTTGAAAGAAAGAAAAAATCGATTCAATCGAGTTCAAGAATGCCTAGAAGTTACTGATAAGTTTGAGGATGAATCAGAATTCGATAAATTTGCTAATAAATATGATTGTTTAATAGCTGGAAGTGATCAAATATGGAATAGTGCAAGTATGCCTGATTTTACGTCTTTATATTTTTTACCCGTTAATAAATACAAAGTTGCATATGCACCAAGTTTTGGGAAATCGCTTGAAAAACAGTTTAGTGAAAAAAATGTGACCATGATCAGTGCTTTTGATAGGCTTTCAGTTCGTGAACAAAGTGCTCAAAAAGAGTTACAAAAAAGAATTCCTAGCAAAGATATCAATGTAGTGTTAGACCCAACTTTTCTACTTAATAAAGAAGAGTACGAATCATTGGTTAATGGTGCAAAATGTAAATACGAAGGAAAATATATTTTCTTTTATTGCATTAAAGCGAGTAATGATGTACTAAAGTCAGTTAAGGAAATTGGTGAAAAACTTAAATTACCGATAATTACCATCTTTACAGGTGTTAATACTTATAAGTGTCAAGTCTTCGGTCAAAAAGTGGATTTTGCTGCTGGACCTGAAGAATTTTTGAGTTATATAAAAAATGCTCAGTATGTAATTTCAAATTCGTTTCATGGAATAGTATTTTCAATTATTTACAATAAAATATTTTATCGTATTGCTGATGATGACAACGGGAAAATTAAAATTGATGAAAGACTAGATTCTATTTTAAACTTTTTAAACTTAAATCAGCAAAATTTGATTGCGGGTGAAAATCCAATATTAAATGAAGAAATTGATTATACACTGGTTAGTAAGAATCTAAATACCTTAATACATCAATCTTCGGGATGGCTAAAAGAGTCATTAGAATTAGCTGAAGAAAGTAGGAATTAATTTGAAAGAAGAAAAAATTCTAGTTTCTATAGTATTAGCTGCTTATAATGTTGAAAAATATATTGGGAAATGTTTGGATACGATTGTCAACCAAACTTACAATAATTTAGAAATTATTGTAGTTAATGACGGTTCTCCGGATAATTCTCAGAAAATAGTGGAAGAGTATGCAAAAAAAGATAATCGAGTAAAGCTGGTTTGTCATGAAAAGAATGAAGGATTGAGCGCTGCAAGAAATACTGGGTTAGCTCATGCTCAAGGAGATTTTGTATCATTTGTTGATAGTGACGATTATTTAGCAGAGGACTTTGTTGAATATATGCTTAAGATATATATAAAGACCAATGCGGATTTATGCTTGTCTATGAATATTTTTACAACCAAAGATAAAAAACAAATTACCCATGATAATATAACTACTTTATCTTCTGAAAAAGCGGTCGCTGAATTATTGTATCCTCGTATACGGATGGGTGTTTGGAATAAATTGTGGAGGCACGATTTTATTGTTGAGAATAAACTCAAATTTATACCAGGACAATCTACTGGAGAAGGACTTACTTTCATGACTAATGCTGCACAATATATTAATTGTGCAGGAGTGGGACAAAGAAAGGTTTATTGTTATCGATTGGATAATGAGAATAGTGCTACTACAAAGCCGAATGTTGAAAAACAAGGCATAGGAGCTTTAGAAGCCATGGAAATCATTGAAAATAACTTAGATTTTTCCTCTCCTATCGTAAGACACGCTTTTGATTATCAGATGTGGAGCACTTCCACTTATGCACTCAGACAAATTATTGATGCAAATAAAAAAGATGAGTACTATAGTCTATTTAACGATCTTGTCAAATATATAAGGAAAAATAGTCTTAAAATGCTTCATCCCAGTGTTGATTTACCGTTAAGAATGAGAATGATTGCAATATGTCGATGGGTCAATCCTATTTGGATAACCAAACTGTCTCTTTATCTTCGAAATCGTCATTTAAAAAATAGTTAATGATATCAGCGACTTATATAACTATGGAGGAGCCATGAATACTAACAGACGCATTGCAAAAAATACATTTTTTTTATATATTTTAACTTTATCCAACTATTTTTTAGGATTATTACTCTATCCATTCCTATCGCGTGTATTAAGCGTAGAGAAATTTGGATTAATTGGATTTTCGATGTCTTTCATCTTAATTTTTCAGATGATTGTAGAATATGGTTTTAATATTTCTACAACTGCAGATATTTCTAAACTTCGTTTAAATACTAAAAAGGTTAATGAAATAGTAACATCAGTAATATGGTCAAAAATTTTGTTATCAGGTATATCTATATTTATTTTCGCCTTTATTTCTCTACTTCTTCCTATGATTGGAAATAATATACTAATTGTTGGATTGTTTTTGATTGATTCGATAATAAAGGCAATGCTTCCTGATTTTTATTTTCGTGGTATTGAAGAAATGAAAACAATAACTATAAGAGCAGTCATTGCCAAATTTTTGTGTATATTGTTAGCCATAATATTTGTACATAGCGATAAACAAATAGTTCTTATACCTATTTCCTTTATTATCGGTGATTCTATGGCTTTAATAATCACTTTCATAATGATGTTTAAAAATGGAGTAAGAATATCAAAACCTAATTTTTCTGAGATATGCAAAATGCTAAGAGAAGGATTTTTGTTTTTTATTTCGAGATTGTCTGTTAGTATCAATAACTCTGTAGGCTCCTTTTTCTTAGGTCTAAGTTTTTCTCCAGCTTCTGTGGAATTAGGGATTTTGGCAGGGATAACGAAAATCACTACTGCTGGAGAAATGATGTTGACACCAATTAGTGATAGCATTTACCCCCATATGGTAAAAGAAAAAGACTATAAGCTATTGAAAAAGATTTTCATATATGGAGGAATTGTTTGGTTAGTTGGGTGTTCAATTGTTTTTCTTGGAGCAAATACAGTTTGTAGCATCATATTAGGTGCAAAATATTCTTCAGCAGGAGATTATCTTAGAATTTTGATGGTAAATAGTTTTTTTGCTTTTTTTAGTATATTTTTGGGATATCCTTCGCTATCTCCAATTGGAAAAGCTAATTATGCAAATGCGGCAATTCCTGTTGCGACCATTATAAATGTCTTAGCATGTCTCATGTTATGGATTTTTAATGCTATTACACTTGTCAGAATCCTTGTAATTATGAGTTTAATGAATATTATTCTGGTGATAATTCGAGGATCAGCATTCTACAAATACAGATATTTAATCCCTAAAAAGTAATTGTATCTAGAGGCATGATGTACCAGACCACTTGTCTAAATGCAAGTGGTCTAGTACCGTATTCGCTAACACTAATTTTAATCAAAAAGCATATGTATTGGGGATGTTTATCATAAAAAAAAGATTAATCAGTATAGATATTGCTAAAGGGATCACTATTTTACTAGTAGTATTTGGACATGCATTGCAAGGTGTAGTTGACAGTAACTCTTTATCTTTGGTTTCAAATAATTCTTCTGTTTATATACTAAAAGAAATCATCTATGGATTTCATATGCCTGCTTTTTTTATAATCAGTGGTTTGTTTTTGGATTCATGGTTATCAAAAAAGTTGAATCGAGCACTTAAACAAAAATTAACAAGACTTGTCTACCCATATTTTGTTTGGTCATTGCTAACTGCTTGTTTTATGCAAGTAGGATCAAGCTATACTAATAATAGCTTGGGCTTAAAGGAATTTCTACTATCTCCGATAGTGCCATTTTCTCAGTATTGGTTTCTTTACGTGCTCTTTTTCTTTTACTTAGTCACGTACATGATTCATTCTTTATTTAGAGATAAATACAAGATTTGTTTACTGATTATATCATTATTGATTTTTGTGATTAATCCAATAATTCCCAATGTTTGGATTATTGATTCTTTTAGTAAATATTTAGTATACTTTTCTATGGGTACATTTTTACTACCCTATTTCAAACAGAAACAGAAGGAAAAAAAATTCAAAATGATCTTGGTATGTATAGCTTTTATTGTGGTGAATTTTGTCTATGTGAATTTGCTATGGAGAGATTTAAAGTCAGCAACGTATTATTATTATTTAGTAACAGCCATAACTGGAAGTTTGTTGATTTTTGAAATATCAAGTCTGATTGCTAATACTACACATTTTAAAAGAGCAAAAAAAAATCTTGCATCTTTAGGGGAAAATTCTATGCAAATTTATGTGATGCATTTGATACCACTGGCTGGTCTCAGAATTGTTTGTGAGAAAATACTTAATATAAGCAATTTATGGATAATTATTTTAGTTACATTCTTTTTGTCTATGTTATTATGTATTTTTGCTTCGGGAATATTGAAGAAGTTCAACGTTCAAAGAATCTTTTTTGGATAATAATTAAAGGGAAAAGTGTTATTTTTTTTGAATAGTCGTTGTTCATACAGAAGTACCACAAGCAACAATTCTCTGCTATAATAACCAAAAACCAGAAAGGCTCCCCCTATGAAAAAAATCATCGCAGGAATTCTATCATTGATTGCCAGTTATGGCGTTATATACTATTTAGTTATGCCGACATTGATGCATTATCCGCGCTTGGCGGGGATGATGCATCGTTTTGTTTATACGGATGAGGCGTTGTGGGCGTTTTTGTTTTTGAGCTTGTGGTTGTTCTATATTCAGTGGGAGCGGCGGCAGCTGTGGACGGTTTATTTGTATTTGTTTTATAGTGTGTATGCGTTGTTGATGTTTATTGTGTTGTTTACGAAGGCGGAGCATTATCATGCATTGAACCTGGATATTCGGCAGGTGCCGTTGCAGTCGGAGGCGGCTGTGATTGAGTTTGTGTTGAATATTGGATACTTTATTCCGTTGGGGATATTGTATGGGATGCGGGCACGATTGGTTGAGGCAATTGTTTTGTCTTTGGTTACGATTTTTGGTATTGAGACGCTGCAATATGTTTTTTATTTGGGGACGTTTGATATTTGGGATGTTTTGACAAATTTTGCTGGCTGTATGATTGGGTATGGGTTATGTTGTCGGTTAAAGAGGCAGTTTAAAAAAGGTTAAGTCCGTCGTGGCTTAACCTTTTCTTTTTAATGGACCCGGTAGCGTAAGCGAAATTTATGGGGAGAGTAGCCTTTGTATTTGCTGAAGATTTTTGAGAAATGAGAATAGCTGGAGAAGCCAGTAAGCTGGGCGACTTCTTCGATTGAATAATTGGTTTTTCGCAGCAGCTCGCTTGCTTTGTTTAAACGAAATTGGATCAGGTATTGCTGCGGGCTGGTGGTAATATATCGTTTGAACAGTTTGAAAAGGTAGCTGCGTTCGATTTTGATTTGGTCGCAGATGTCGGTAATTTGTAATTCGTTATTGGCGTAATGTTGCTTAATAATGTCCATGGCGTTGAGGACATATTTCTCTCCTTCACTGGTGGAGAAGCGCAGGAGTTCTTCGTTTTGGGCAATCAGGCAATTGAAAAATTCGTAAATTTTTGCGTGGGCTCCGTAGAGCTGATTGCTTTCGGCGAAGTCGTAAATGGCTTTAAACAACGTGTCGATAGTTTCGAGGTGGTTGTATTTATACGTGAAGCTGCCTTCTAATAGTCCGGCTTTTTTTAAGATGGTTTCGCATTGACTGCCGCGGATACCGATCCAGCGGTAGCTCCAGGGATTGCCTGAGAGCGGGTAGTAATTGTTTTTGGTATCGGGGGGAATGACAAAGCCTTCGCCAGCGGAAAGTCGGTGAACTTCGTCGTTAATAAAAAACAGGCCTTCGCCTTCTAAGATAAAGTGAATCAGGTAGTAATCGATTTTTTCGTATTGATATGGTTCGCGTGGTTTGACATCTTCAAAGCCGCATTCAAAAAGAGTCAGCTCTTGGCTAAGTAGTTCTTGCGTTTGAAAGGTTCCTACAGAATTAAACATATTTTCTCCCCTTATTCAACATGATGACATATAGTAGCAACAAAATCCCCTTGGAAGTAGTCTTATTATAATTTATTATGAAAGCGTAATCAATGGGTCCGGACCCCGATTATCGAATTACAGTTAGGAGAATGATTATGGAGACACGGAAGAAAATAAGTCCAGCTGCGTTGTTGTTAATGACGTTTACGGCAGTGTTTGCGTTTAACAACATTATTAACAACAGTATCAGCATTGGACTGGCTTCGATTCCAGCTTATATCTTTGCGACCCTTTGTTACTTTTTCCCATTTGGGTTGATGATTGGGGAGTTTGCTTCAGCCAATAGTGAGTCTGAATCAGGCGTTCACAGCTGGATTAAATCATCTTTAGGGGAGAAATGGGCCTTTTTAGGTGCTTGGTCGTACTTTTTTGTTAATTTATTTTACTTTACTTCGTTGCTGCCGCAAATTTTGATTTATGCTTCCTATACCTTCTTGGGACGGAATGTTTTTGCGGGAAATCAGGCAACATTGATCATTTCGTTAGTATCGATCGTCCTTTTCTGGTTGGCGACTTATGTATCGATTAAAGGGGTTAGCTGGATTTCGATTATTACCAGTGTGTCGGGAGTGGCACGGTTATTATTGGGAATTGGTTTTATTGTCTTAGCCTTTATTGTGGTGACCTTTTTAGGGGAGCCGGCTGCCCAAACCTTCACTGCTCAGTCTGTGGCACCGAAATTTAACTGGACTTTTTTCATGACGATGGCTTGGATTCTTCAGGCAGTAGGCGGTGCAGAAAGCGTGGGTGTTTACATTAAGGATGTCCGTGGTGGAAACAAAGTGTTTGTGCGGACGATGTTAATCACGACTTTATCTATCGGTTTAATATATTGCTTAGGTTGTGTGGCAGTAGGATTAGTGGTACCGCAGGAAACCTTAGCTAATAACTATTCGAATGGGTTGTTTGAAGCTTTCACAATTTTAGGCCATCATTTTGGGATTGGCAACATTGTGACAAATATTGTGGGGTTGATCATGCTGTTTAGTGCCTTGGGGTCTTTGGTGTTGTGGACAGCGGCTCCAGTGAAGGTTTTGTTTTCGGAAATTCCTGAAGGGATCTTTGGGAAATGGATGACTAAAACCAATGAGGAAGGGAATCCAACGAATGCGTTACTGGTTCAAGCGATTGTTGTAACGGTATTGTTGATTATTCCGGCTTTAGGAATTGGTTCGGTGGATACGTTGCTGCAGACGCTAATTAATATGACAGCGGCGACTTCATTGATTCCGGTATTGTTCTTGTTGATTGCATACATTGTACTGCGCTTGAAAAAAGAGGATATGCCTAGAAGCTTTAAAATGGGAAGTCGGAAAACAGGGATTGTTGTAGGTAGTTTAATTTTGGGCTTTTTCTTGGTGGCCTTCTTCATTTCGACTTTCCCATCACCCTTTGAAATCATGGCTTATTTGCAAACGGGCGTTGTAGCTGAAGGTTCAGCTAATCCACTGTTTGTTTTAACCTACAATGTCTTGGGAATTGTCATCTTCTTGGGCTTTGCCTGGGTTTGTTACCAACGCTATGAAAAAAAGAATAAAGTATTAAAAGGAGCCAATGAGCATGCATAAATTAAAACGCTGGGAAAATCATCAGCTGAATCATATCAACCGTTTGCCGGAAAGGGCGCATTATTATAGTTACTTTAGTCAAGAGGATGGACAACAGGGCTACACTCAGGCACGAAACTATCAAAGCTTAAATGGGGATTGGCGCTTTCTGTTCTTAGCAGCACCTGAGTATTCCCCCGTTGATTTTTACCAAGTGGACTGCCAAGAGGAACAATGGGATACGATTCCAGTTCCGAGTAATTGGCAGCTGCAGGGCTATGGCAAGATGCACTATTCAGATTTGTGGTACAATTTTCCGATTATTCCGCCAAAAGTACCGACGGAGAATCCTACGGGGATTTATCGGCGAACGTTTGAACTGAATGAGGTAGAGGTCAATGAACGCTATTTACTGAAATTTAATGGCGTGGATTCGGCTTTTGAGGTTTATGTGAATGGCGAGTTCGTGGGCTACAGCAAGGGTGCTCGGCTGCAAAGCGAGTTTGATCTTTCTGACTTTGTAAAGTCTGGAAGTAATCAGCTAACGGTTCGAGTTTTCCAATGGTCAGATGGAACGTATTTGGAGGATCAAGACATGTGGTGGCTGAGCGGGATTTTCCGCGATGTCGAATTCTATTCGCTTCCTCGTGCTGGGTTGTATGATTTAACGGTAGTCGCGACTACCGATGATACGTATCAAATAGGCCAGTTAATGGTGACTCCACAGCTTTCATCTGTTGAGGGACAAACGATTCGTTATCGTCTAAGCCTGGCTGATGAACTAGTTATGGAGAAAACATTGTCAGCTGGTGAAGTGCTGCAGGAAGAGTTGGAAGCTGTGAAGCTCTGGTCAGCTGAGACACCTACCTTGTATTTGCTTGAAATTGAAGTGCTGCAGGATGGTTTAGTTGAATATATTCCATTGAATATAGGGTTCCGTCGAGTGGAGGTCCAAGGGAAGCAATTCTTATTCAACGGGCAGCCAATCATTCTAAAAGGGGTGAATCGGCACGATTATAGTCCTGAGAACGGACGAGTGGTAACTCGAGAAAGTATCGAAAGTGATATCCAATTGATGAAGCAGCACAATATCAACGCCGTTCGGACTTCTCATTATCCTAACGCTCCTTATTTTTATGACTTGTGTGATGAATACGGTATGTATGTGATTGATGAAACGGATTTGGAGTGTCATGGTTTTGAGTTGACCAACGACTACGACTGGATTTCCAATAATCCTCAGTGGGAAGCAGCCTATGTGAATCGCCTGTCACGGATGATTCATCGCGACAAGAACCATCCTTCGATTATTATGTGGTCGCTGGGAAATGAATCGGGGTTTGGGAATAATTTCCGGACGATGGCAGCCTTTGCCAAGGCGACCGATCCAACACGCTTGGTTCACTATGAAGGGGATTTCGAAGCTGAGGTTACTGATGTGTATTCAACTATGTATACTTGGCTGGAGCATGACGAAAAATTAACCATGACTGAAGTGATTGAAAAGACGCAAAAGCCCCACATTCTTTGCGAGTATGGGCATGCGATGGGCAATGGTCCCGGAAATCTGAAGGAATACCAAGAATTGTTTTATACGCATGATCAATTACAAGGCGGCTTTATTTGGGAATGGTTTGATCAAGGGATTCAATCGGTTGATGATACCGGAAAGACCTACTATAAATACGGCGGTGACTTTGGTGATGTGCCGAATAATAGTAATTTTTGTATTGATGGTTTGCTGCAGCCGGATCGGACCGTTTCTACCAGCTTGATCGAGCTGAAGAAAATTTTCGAACCGTTTGAGTTAAATGTGGTGAATCGTCAGGCAGGAGTCTATCAGCTGATCAATCATCTAGAATTCACCGCTACCGATGCGTATGATTTTTACTATGAACTGCAGATTGAAGGAGAAGTAGTTGAAGAGGGTGCTTTAACTATACCAGCAATTAAACCACAGCAACGAGGAACCTTCACTTGTCTGACTAAAATTAATGCAGGATCTGAACAACTGGTTACCTTGCACGTAATTACCCAAGTGAAAAAAGCGACGAAATGGTGTGAAGCTGGTTTTGAATTGAGTCGTTCAGTAGTAAAGGTACAAGAGCCTCAGCTTTTAAAATCAACGACGGAGGCAACTGTGGCGTTTGAAGAGCAACAAACTAGTCTACAGATAACGACGAATAATGGGCTCTTTACTTTTGACAAAGTGCTTGGCGAGCTTACTATTAAACGAAATGACCAGCAGCTGAGTGGTCCAATGATGAACTTCTGGCGAGCACCGATCGATAACGACATGTATCTGATTGAGGAATACTACAACAAGTACTTCATGAATTTATGGCATGAAACGTTAATTGATTTTAGTTATGAGGCCACGTCGGACCAATGTGTAATCACGATCCAAAAATATTTGGGAACGACAAACAGCTCTTGGTACTTCGATATTCGTCAAAGTTATACTATTTTCGGCGATGGAAAGATGACTGTAATGATCGATGGCATTGCGAATGGTCGAAAAGATCAGGCACCCGCAATGATTCCACGTATTGGAGTTAAAATGGTCTTGCCAAAAGTCTATGAGTCAGTGACGTATCGTGGCTTGGGCCCTCATGAAAATTATTGCGATTCTCGTGAATCGGCTTATCCAGGGGTGTTTAAAGATACGGTGGCTGGAATGTATGTACCTTATGTGTATCCGCAGGAGCATGGAAATCGAATGGAAATGGACTATTTGGAGTTAAACGGCGACAATCAAGCCATAAAAATTCAAGCAGCGGACAAATTAAACTTTAGTGTGTCTCATTTTGCTGATGAAACCTTGGAAAAGGCAAAGCACACCAATGAGATGGTAGAGGACGAGGCGACTTATCTATACTTGGATTATAAGCAAAATGGTCTTGGCAGCAATGCCTGCGGACAGGATCAGTTGCAGAAATATCGTTGTACCTTTGATGATTTTTCTTTTGGCTTTACTTTTGAATAGAGGGTAAAACTTCCGCTATCTTTCCGTCAACTATGATAAAATGAACTCGTAAGTTGTTGATGGGGGGAGTACAGATGACGGAGGGGTTTACCTTTCGAGGGTTGAATTTAATACCAATTGGGGTAGCATTAAGTCCAGAAGAGCTAAAGACAAGGATGACGTTTGAGGGTGCGATTAGTTATGAACGATTGAAGGATTCGAGCTTTGTCTATTTTATGATGACCAAGCATGACTTGGAAGAGCTGCTGGAGAAGCTAGGACCGCTTGATCCAGAAATACCGGCTTTGTATCAGATTAAGGGTTCGTTGATTTCAAGTCGTTTAAAGGATGAAACAGTGGATGGCTATTATTTGCCAACACAATGGGGTTTCATCCGGGTAAATTTATTGGAAGAAGAGGAGACGTCAAAATAGACGCTCCTCTTTTTTTGTTTAGCGAAAGCTTCCCCAGCTTGACCCAGTTCGGATAGTTCCATTCGAGGGTCCCGTTGCTAAATAGGCCACATGCCCATCTGCTCGCGGCTGACGAATCCAGACATAGCTGTTTTGATGAGCAAAGGCATCGTAATGAACCTCAGCCCCTGCTGGCAGTACGGCCAAACTTTGGGCATCAGCAGAAGGTTCTGCTCGGAGATGAATCGCGGTATTCAAGGTAAAGATACCTTTTTCCGCAGTTCCCCAACTTGGAGCAGGTGATGGAGCAGCTGGAGATGCGCCATCGGTAAAGTAGCTAAGCGGCTTCGTGCCTGCCAAACGGTTTAAATCCAAAGCGCCTGCATAACCTGCAAGTCGGCCAACCGAGGTATATTGGTGTAAATCGTAGTGAGTGGTTGCCGTTGGATTCGTACCTTGATAGCTGCCAGTATTTGCACCATAAGTTGGCAGCCAAATACCGTCAAAATTCTCGGTAACTAGATTGAAGGTGCTGTAAAGGTGATTGGCGATATAAGCCCCGACTTTTTTACCGGATAAATCTTTGAGTTTGCGACGGCAGCATTCTATACCACCGCGCATGTCTGACATGGATTGTTCTTCAACATCCAGCCAATAAAAGGTTGGATTGTACTGTTTAGCACGTTCGTAGAAGATCCGAGCTTCTTCCTCCATGTCATTGTGGTTGACGCCTCGAACCCAAGCATAGACGGCGACTGGTACACCTAAGGCTTGGAAATTCTCAATGTGTGTTCGGTAATGCTTGTCTTCATAAGCTGAGCCGTATTGTACACGGACGATTACGTGAGCAACCTGTTCAGCCAGCTGTTGGTAGTTCATTTGCGACGGCACCTGCCATTCGCTGATATCTAAAATAATTGGTTGGGTCATGTTCTCTCTTCTTTCCTTCAGGTATTTGGCAAGCTTGCTAACCCAATCATGCCTGAAAGGTCCGGTAGAAAACAACTGCAATAATTATACTTTAAGAGTAAACTCCTCGTTCTTCATTTATTGATACAAGCGAAGTTGGTATTCGAATTTTTCAACTATAACAAAAATTAGTTCTGTTGGATAAAGACCTGAAGAGATTAGTAATAAAATCAAGGGCTTTTGTTAGAGAATTCCAGAGATTTAAGAAGGCGGAGGAATAGTAAGTCTGGTGCTGATTTCTTCGGACTGAGAAAGCGAGTCAGTCCGAAATGTAGCCTTTTTTTGTCTATGTATAATAAGAAGCTAGCTAGACTTGCAGGAGGTTGCACTAGTAGCTACCTCCTGATAATCAAAGCTTAACAGTTGGAATTGGGTCAACTAAGGCCCGTTTTAATCCATTTTCGAATTTTTGGCGAATAGAAAGATCAACTAAGTCATTTAGATACTTGATGTCAGAAATCGTCGGAAAGATATCTGTCACGATGCAATTTTCCTTCTTTAGGGTGGTTAAGCAGGTGATAATAAAGTCGAAATCGCTTAATTCGGCCTCATTATCAGGTGCATTGCAAAACTCATCATAATCAATTACTTCAAAAGCCAGATTATTCGTAAAGGAGTTGTTCAATTGATAAGAAAATAGTTCGCTGTGTTCTTTATCATAGGTATACAAAACGCCAACCCGTTTCTTTTCCTGATGCTCATTGATTAACCGTGTTAAGGTGGTTTGATTGATCAATAGTGAGTACATTAATTCATAAAACAATCCATCATTTCCGATGGCCGTTCGTAAGTGCAGAATTTCCTGGTAAAGCTTCTCAGAAAGTTCTTTTGAGAAACAGCTGTTTTGTTCGAAAAAATTTAGGACAAAGCGCTGTTTTTTCTTGTTCAAAATATAATTAGGTCCTACATAAAGCAAAAGAGCTACGTCAATGACACGGTTATCGTCAAAAGAATGCGGGCAATCAAATAGGGCATACAAGGTTTCGAAAAAGGTAATGATCGAGCTCTTTTTTCTAACCAATTCGGGCATCGTGATCGTTTCCTCCAAAAACTGGTACAGTTGTGAAAAGATGCCATTGAGATAGCCAGAAAAGTTTACAGAGAAGGTCTCCTCGAAATCTTGATAGCTAAATACAAGGTTAAATTCTTCAGCATTATCAAACTCCTGTGTTAGGAATTCTGGAAAATGTTTGCTTAGCTTAATAATTACCCAAATCCATGTTTTAAGACGTTGCTTGTCTTGAAGCCCGCCAACTAGAGGTAAATTGGTGAAGCTTAGAACAAGCTGATCCAATAGTTGATTCTCCTTAGGTGAAATATAGTCATCTAAAAAATCATACTTTTCGAACATATAGGCAATGAAAAAAGCACAAATTTTATGATAGTCTCCCTGGAATCTAAACGGAGAATCACTCAAGGAAAAACCATAGGATTCACAAACCTGCTTTAGGGTGTGACGTAATTGGTTGCATTGAGACCGGCTAATACCAAAACGTTGAACAATTTCCTTCGTTTGAATAAAAGGATTCAGGAAAATGATCTCCAACAATTGGAGCTGAATCGATTGCTGATAGAAATAGCGATAAATTGTACTATAGTTGGTACGGTTATTCCGTCTAAGAAAATAGGTACCTTTCCCCTTTTGGATATAGAAAAAATCGGTTGATTGTTTTACTTCATCAATATAAGTGCGAATGGTCTGTTTAGAAGCGCCGGTCAATGACTCCAATTCTTCAATGGTTATCTCATTCTTTTCTAAAAAAGCCTCCATGATGAGTAGCTGAGCTTGATGTTTTGTCGATAATAATTGCTTCATAGGTCCACTTCCTTCAGTAATATGTGTATTTGATGAATATCCATTTAGAACAAGGATATAAGAATCAGTGATAATTTTAACCTCCATTATAACAAAAAAATAATGGAAACGAATAGGAAAAATATTTTTTGGTATTTTGTATCTATTGGTTAAAAAAATAATTTTTGAAGATACAAAAAGAATCAGTGTATTAGAATAAGCTAATAAAAGGTTCATTAGCATATGAAAAACTAGTTTTTGCTGTTAAAAATAAAATAATGAAGAAAAATGAGTTGAATAGAACTAATTTTATGTTGTTAGATGTTGATTGTCTTGACAATCTGTCACTTATTAACTGAAAGTTATAAATAATGTTTTTCGGTTTTTATTGCTCTTGGAATAAACTCACATTATACATTTAGATATGAAATGAAGCCAATAATTGGCATTTTATTTAGAATAAGTAAGGGTTGTTCGAGGCAAACAGCATCCATATATTCAAAGGAATGGAGATTTTTTAATGCAAAAAATTTTAGTGTTAACTAGAAATGTTTTAAATGAACAAGATCTACAGGAGAATATTCAACGTCTTAGTCATGAAGTATACTGCACTTTTTGTGATTTTGACCAATTAAACAATAAAGTCTTCTTGATGAATATCGTTAATTTTTTCCCAGTAGTGATAATTAGTGAGACAATCTCGGATCATCAAATGGCAGAAATTTTGAAGGTTTTGAATACAAGTGATATCAAAGTCTTCAGAAAAGTTGAGTGCCTGCCGGATAAACAAGACCGGGAACAATATGCATCATTGGAAATTGATGATTGGATCGAAGCTTCTGATACCTTTGAAGTGCTGCGTGAGAAACTGGAGCGCACTTCATCTGCTAATA
Source organism: Enterococcus sp. AZ163 (assembly GCF_050498925.1). Taxonomy (NCBI): domain Bacteria; kingdom Bacillati; phylum Bacillota; class Bacilli; order Lactobacillales; family Enterococcaceae; genus Enterococcus; species Enterococcus sp. AZ163. The sequence goes on along the minus strand of NZ_JBIPAO010000001.1, from coordinate 70,593 downwards.
CAGCGCAAGTAGAGATGACTAATGGATCTTCCAGCATTAACACACCGAACCAATTTTATTTGGCAGAAGGTGAACAATTCTTGCGGGCATTGCGTAAGCTTTCCAGCAATGAAAGAAAAGTTTTCTACTATTTAGTATCCGTAGAAAACAAAACGATTTCTCGAAAATCGATTTGCGAACATATTTGGTCAGACGAGCTAACAAACTCTCAGCTTTCTTCATTGTCTAACATTGTTAAAAAGATTCGTGGTAAGTTCCAAGATGTCGGTATTCATGATGAAATCATCAAGAACCATTGGAAAAAAGGCTATGCCTTTACTGACAAGTTCTGGCAATTGATTCAACTGGCAAAATCAGAAGGTCAATTAGCTGGATAATAAGAGTCACGGATAAGAGAATACAAAGAGTAACGCAGGTTAGAAAATTCGCCTGCGTTACTCTTTTCTTAAGGAGAGGAAATATTGAAGAAAAAATTATTGACAACGGGATTGCTGGCTATTCTTATCGGTGGCAATCTAATAAATACGGCCGTCGTTTTTGCTGAAACTGTTCCAGCAAAAGCTGAGAGCCAAGAGTCAGAGTCGGTTTTACCTAGTACCACGGATTCATCAGCTGCGATACCAGAGGCGACAACGACAGAAAAAGTACCAGAATCAGCTGCCACTACTGCTTCTTTGACTGAAGAAACAACAAGCAGCAGTGAGACGGAAAGTTCATCAACTCCAAAATCTGCTGCAGCACCCAAGGCTGCCAGTGTGATTACCGATTCTTTATTAGCTAAGGGAACATTGTTAGCAATGGATGGTACTGAATATAGCCAAACGGAACGGACAAGAACCTTGAATAATACACCGGTTCGCTTGATGCTGGATTTTGTGATTGAAGATCAGGATTATGCGCCAGGCTCTACTTATGAGCTGACGTTGCCGGAGCATTTAGGTTTTTCAGCTGGAAGCGGCACGATTAAGAATCTTGAAGCAACCTGGCAGGTATCACCTGAGACGCGGACCTTGACGATCCAATTTGCTCAACGCATCACGGATGCAACCTTCTCATTAGAGTTGAAAAGCTACCTATATACAGATAGCCAGCCGCTAGTGGATGTAGCAATTGATAGTCAGCAAAAAAACAGTTATCCGATTGATTTATATGAGACTGTCGATCCGATTCGCTACAGTGAAACCAAAGCGGTAATGGGGCTGAATGGTACGGTTTATTACAATTTGGATCGGACTTTAGCTGGTCAGGAAACCTTGACCCTTTCCTTGACAGATACTCCAGGAGCAGTATTTGAAAAAGAGGAGCAAGCACCTTTAAGTGTTTACGAATACGATGTTGATATTAAAGGAAATGTCTTGCCGGAAAGTGAGCATTTGCTAAGTGAAGGCAGCGATTATACGCTAACCAGCAATACCTTATACGATACCTCAGTGGAAATTAATCAGCTGAATCAGCAGAAAGCATACGGTGTGCGGCATAATTTTACAACCGGACTAGAAGCTGTCACAGATTATACATATTCATACAATAAGGGCTATCCTACAACTGGCTTTGGTTCAGTTAAATTGAAGCGAACCACGGCTCAATATGGTGGTCTATCCTTAACTGCTAAAAGCAGTAAAAATCAAAAAGAAGTGTATTACCGGTCGTACGATTCAGTGATGTCTGGCAGCATGTATAATAAAGGGGATTATTCCCTCTATATTCACCAGACTCCTACGAAAATGAAGGCTGGAGAGCAAATTATTTTAACGAGTCAAAATGGTCAAGCGTTTGAAAGTATTCAACTGACAGCCAATACAGGTGCCTTTGAAATGGTTAATGTGGATGAATATTTTGATGTGAAAAAGGATGGTGCTACCGCTACTGTAACGGCGAAGAAAGACAGTACGTTGCGCATTGGAATGTTTCGGGTGAAGGTTCCCTTCAATGGTAAGGACATCATTATCAATGTGGAATCGCCGTTAATCAAAGGGAAATCTTTTAAAATTGTTGAGGATACATTTGTACAGCCGATTTCTATTTTAAATCCTAACAATGTAGAAACAGCCTGGGGGAACTACACTGAAAATGGGGCCTACATGTCAGATACTACTGTGGGTGTTGAAGGAAGTACTAGTGCACCGATTAAAAATCTAGAAATCGCCATTGAGCATCCGAAGTATTTAACGCTTCGGCAGGTGCCTGAGGTTTCCTTCTATTACAAGTTGGGACAGGATTATACGATTACACCAACTGAAAAAGGTAGTGTGATTAAATTTACTACCCCGATTACGCATTCAGTTCAGATTGATTTAGGCTTTAACTACGTTCCCGACAGTCTAGCCGTAAATGTTGCAATTCCGATTGATAAACTGCCAGTAACTCTTAAGGCTGATGGGTACGAAACGATAAATACCACTGTAACTACTGGAAGGAAGCAATATTCGGAAATGACGCTGCAGGCTAAAGAGAACCAGTTTTTGGTGAATCCTCGGCAGGATACTCGAGAGAATCTTGTGGTGCAAGCGAAGGCTCCAGAAAAAACGGACGTCGTTTTTAATATTTACGATATATCCAATGATAAGGAAGTAGGCGTTTACCCTCAATATTGGTATTATGGATTGTTTTTAAAGAATCCTATGAATGAACAGGATGAAGGCTATCCAGAGGTGGCTTATGATAAAGAGAGTCAGACGTATACCTTTGATTTTGGTAATACCAATAAGCGTTACATTATTGAGTGGAAGTATGCCAATGGTTGGAGTGATGGACCAGCAGTAGCGGTTCAAGGACGGAATAAGGATCCACTTTATAACGATCGAGAATTGACCGCAACTGCTCAAGTAACCAATAAAGCTAGTACAATTATTGAAGCAGCGCAAAGTGCGGTTCCTGAAGTCAATAATCTGACCACTACTACGGTTAAAACACAAAATATTGATGATAAGACTAAAAAGGTTGTTAATCCGACGATTGAATTGTTTACCAAAGGCAATACCAATGCGTCGATTGATTTGAACTCGATTCGTGTGTCGGGTGTTTCTCAGGAAAGCTATCAGGTTGAAGCAACTGCCACAGGGGCGAAGCTTATTTTTTCTGACTATACCTTAACGCAAAATATCGAAATAACCTATAATGTGATTTCGCAAAATGCCGGACAGGTTTCGACAGCAGCGACAATCAGCTCTGAAAGTACCGAAGGGCTTAACGAGGCATCTCGTACGGCTGAAACAGCAACTTTAAACTTGAAGTTTTCGGCTGGTGATTCTGAAGGGATCGTTTATAAAACACAAGCAGAATTCCAAGTATTTGATTCTGATGAGAAAACAAAAGCAATTTCTGAGGTGGACTTGAAGCTGGTGGATAAGGTGACGGGTCAGACGTTAACCTTTACTACTGATGAAACAGGCAGCTATTTGTTTGATGAAATTATGTCTGGTAAATACGATTTGTATGTGGCCAATGCACCGGCTGGTTATATAATTCCAGACGAATACATTCAAGGCAAAGAAATTCAGCTGGTCAAAGAGAAAAATACGATTTTGGTGTATCTAGATCCTGTGCCAGATTTTAGCAGTGTTGCTGCTAAAGACTCAACACTTTATACTGGGGATTCTTGGACGGCTTCAGATAACTTTGTGTCAGCGACTAATACGGCTGGCGAAGAAATGACCTTGGATCAGTTAACTGTTGAAGGTACTGTGGATACTGCAGTTGCCGGAGATTACCCAGTGACTTATAAAAACGGGGCTAAGAGCGCAGTTGCGATGATTCATGTGCTAGACAATCAAGAGCAGATAGCTGCTAAAGATTCGACGATTTATGCTGGAAGTCAGTGGAAATCAGAGGATAATTTCGTTTCGGCTAAAGACAAAACCGGAGCAGCCGTTCCTTTTAGTCAAGTTTCAGCAGCTGGTTCAGTCGATACGAATAAACCGGGGCAGTACGAAATTACTTATTCCTACAACTCTGCACAAGCAGTTGCGATTGTAACAGTCATAGCGAATCAGACAAGTGTGGAAGTAAAAGATTCTACCATTCATGTGGGGGATAAATGGACGGCTGCTGATAATTTTATCAGTGCCACGAATCAGGCCGGAGAGTCGGTTGACTTGGATCAATTGACAATCAAGGGTGCTGTGGATACCAGCAAAGTCGGCAGCTATAAAGTGACCTATCAAAATGGTGCAAAGAGTGCAACAGCGACAATAACGGTGGTAGACGAGCATGAAACGATTGCAGTGAAGGATTCGACAATTTATGTAGGAGATTCCTGGGAGGCAGCTGATAACTTTGTGTCAGCTGCTGCTAAAGATGGCAGTTCGGTTGAATTCAATCAAGTGGTGGTAGCAGGCACGGTTGATCCAGAAAAGGCTGGTACTTACAAGGTTACCTATAGTAATGGAACAGCTAGTGCAGTTGCAACGATTGTGGTAAAAGACAATTTAGCAAGTCTCTCTGTAGCAGATTCAACGATCTATGTTGGTGAAGGATGGCAACCAGCCGATAATTTTGTGTCAGCTGCCGATCGTGATGGCAAAGCAATTAATTTCAAAGATGTTCGATCAAAAGGTGAGGTAGATACCAATAAAGTAGGGGTGTATGAAGTAACGTACACCATTGCACAGACGGGTAAATTTAGTGAGAATCTTTTGCAAAAACTCCTAGCTACCGAAAAAACAGTAACTGCAACGGCCAAGATTAAGGTAGTTGAGAAGAAAAAAGACGACGAGAAGACGGATAACTATACTGGAACGAAGGATAAAGATTCTACAGATTCATCAGATCCAATTGATTCAGTAGGTTCAGCAAATACAGCAGGTCCAACGAATACAGCAATTCGAAAAGTAACGCCAGCCAATAGCCAGACGCTTCCTAAAACGGGAGAAAAGAGTCAAACCTGGTTGTACGCTTTAGGGATTGTTTGTATAGCAGCCGCTGGCTATCTTTGGTGGCGGAAGAAAACAAAATAAACGGATAGTTGATTGAAACAGCTCATTGTTTTTCAGAGCCGAGAGCTCTTGTTTAAATTTTACAAACTACTATACTATAGCTAGTGAGAAACTTTACCAAGACAGTAGTAAATGAGAGTTGGAGGAATGAAAAACGATGAAACTAGCAATTATTCTAGAAACGAAAGAACACGAGAAAGCTTGGAATGCCTTCCGCTTTGGGGTTGCCAGCTTGAAAAAACAGCACGAAGTCAAATTCTTTCTAATGGGTGAAGCGGTGGAAGTTGAAGCGATTGTTGATGAAGAATATGATGTACCGGCTGAAATGAAAAAGCTGGAAGAAAACGGTGGAGAGCTGTTAGCCTGCGGTACTTGTCTAAAATCACGACAATTGGAGGATCAGACCAGCTGTCCGATTTCTACAATGTTTGATTGTGTGGAAATGGTGGAGTGGGCAGATAAGGTCGTTACTTTTTAAGTGTCTCAAACAGATTCTTTGCTATCAGCTATTGAACATGCTACCTTTAACTTATAAAAAGTAAGTAAGGAGGATGAACGATGAAAGCTTTATACGATGCCGGACAAGCTGGTGGCAAGAATTTACTGTTGCTTCACGGAACAGGTGGCGACGAACGTTCATTAGTAGATATCGCCCGCTTTTTAGATGGCAGCGGCCGTATTCTCTCTTTTCGCGGCGAAATCCAAGAAGAGGGCATGAATCGCTTTTTCAAACGCAATGGCTTAAATCAATTTGATTTCGAGAGTTTGGAAGAAGAAACGGACAAGCTGCTATCTGCGATTGAGAATGAGAGTAAGGACAAAGGTGTAGCCATGGAGGATTGGATACTTGTTGGATATTCCAATGGTGCCAATATTGCGGCTCATTTATTATTGGAGCGGGAAACACCCTTGAAAAAAGGCCTGTTTTTCCATCCAATGTCTTTAGAGGTCCATACGAAGACCTTTGATTTATCCGATAAACAGGTCTGGCTGTCTTACGGCGGCGATCGTGACCCAATTGTTAGTCAAGAGTCCTTTGATGAGCTGGTCACGGCCTTCCAAAAACGCAATGGAAATGTAACTGTTGAAAAAACAAGTGCGGGTCACCAAATTAATATGGAAGAACTGCAGTCTGCCCGTAATTGGTTAGCAGGGATGTAAGCAGATTAGTTGCAAAAAGCGTTAATAATGCCTACTCTTAACTAAAGAGGAGGTCATGATTATGACAGACACAAGCAAAGAAATAAAAGATGCAAAAGACAAAACAAAGGGTAAAGCCAACGAAACTGCTGGCAAAGTCAGAGGAGACAAAAGCCAAGAGCTAAAAGGCAAAGGCCAATCCCTTGGTGCTGACCTTAAGAATGATGCTCGCCACCTAGGTGATGAGATCAAAGAAGAAGGCCACAAGTTAAAAGAAAAGTTCAGCAAGAAAAAAGAAGATTAAAATTACTGACTGACGATCCTAACGGATGGTCAGTTTTTTTGTGGGTAAAGAAAAACAGCAGCCAGCCTCTTTTTCAAGAGATTCTAGCTGCTGCCTAAGGGTCTTTTTCGAAAGACCGCTTCATGTTATTCTGTTAGGAATTTCTCAATTGCTTGACCATTCTGCTGTGCATCCAATTCAATCACACTACCACTTTCAGTATAGTCGTTGAATTGCCAAGAGCCATCCACAGGAACAGCCAAAGTTTCTACTTTTTCGGTTTCGCCTAAAGCAAAGTCTTTTCCGACACTTAACATAGTGCTTTCTGGTACGTTAGTTTCAACATATCCCAGTAGCTTGCCGGTTGTTTTAGGCAGTTTTGTTAAGGTAGTTACATTAGTAATTTGGCTGGCAATAGCCTCCATTACTTGCTGCTGGCGTCGAACTCGACCAAAGTCGCCTTCCTCGTCTTCACGGAAGCGCGAATATTGAAGCAAGGTATTGCCATCCATTTTTTGTTTGCCCTTTTCAATGAAAACACCGTCTAAATCCAAATCTTTTTCCGCATCAATGCTGACACCTTTAGGGAACAACGTATCTACGGCATCTTTGAAGTGATCAAAGTCAATAACGACATAATATTGAATCGGCAGATCAAAGTTTTCTTCCAGTGTTTTTCGGACTAGTTCAATTCCACCGTACGAATAGGCAGCGTTGATCTTGTCCATCCCGTGCCCAGGGATATCTACATAGCTGTCTCGCATGATCGATACCAATTTGGGGACCTTTTTGGATTGGTCATAGTGGGCGACCATCAACGAATCCGATCGTCCGCGGTCTTCTCCGCGGGAATCTGAACCGATAATCAGCACATTCAAGTCGTTAACGTCGGGTGCTTTTGTCCCGTTAAACTCAATGGATGCCTCAGTCGTTTTATTTTTAGATGATTCATAGCCGTTAATAAAAGAAAAAGCAAAATAGCCTTCTACGAGTACAATAACGCCTAGCAGGATCAAAAAACCCCGTTTGACAGCTTTCATAAATAACCCTCATTTCTAGTGATCTCGTGCTTATTATGAACTTTTTTCACCAGATGGGTAGTCTTATCATGGAAAGAAATCGAAACTTAGAAAAAAATCAAAAAATGTTCGCCTTTGTTCGTAAAACAATGGTTGTCTTTTATACCGTATATGATAGAATGATAAAAATACTATGAAGTGAGAGAGTGATAAAGATGAGAGAAGTCAACGTGGCTGTTGTAGGTGCATCTGGCGCAGTCGGCACACAAATGATCAAAATGTTAGAAGAAACATCCATGCCTTTAGGCGAAGTGAAATTTTTAGCTTCCTTCCGTTCTGCAGGCAAAGAATTAACTTTTAAGGGTGAAACCAAGATCATTGAAGAATTAGTGCCTGAATCCTTTGAAGGCGTTGATTTAGCTTTGTTCTCAGCAGGCGGCGGCATTTCCGCTAAATTTGCTCCAGAAGCAGTAAAACGCGGAGCAGTCGTGGTGGACAACACGAGTCACTTCCGGATGGACAAAGAGGTTCCCTTGATTGTACCTGAAGTGAATCCTGAAGCATTACGAGACCACAAAGGGATTATTGCGAATCCTAATTGTTCCACTATTCAAATGATGGTTGCTTTAGAACCTGTTCGTCAGGCTTTTGGCTTGAAACGAATCATTGTATCAACCTATCAAGCTGTTTCCGGTGCGGGAAATCAAGCGATGGAAGAGTTGAAGAATCAAACGCAAGCCTTTTTAAATGATGAACCTATGACAGCAGAGATTCTACCATGCGGTGGAGACAAAAAGCATTATCCGTTGGCCTTTAACGCATTGCCGCAAATCGATGTATTTGCAGAAGAAGGCTATACGTATGAAGAATGGAAAATGGTTAATGAAACAAAGAAGATTATGTCAGACGACAGCATCCAAGTTTCAGCAACCTGTGTTCGAATTCCGGTCTTGTCAGGTCACTCTGAATCAATCTATGTAGAAACGGAAAAACCAGCAACAGTTAAGGAGATTCAAGAGGTTATCGCCAATGCAGCTGGAGCGGTCGTGGAAGACGATCCTAGTCAACAAATTTATCCACAAGCATTAAACAGTGTTGGCAAAAAAGAAACCTTTGTGGGGCGGATTCGTAAAGATTTAGACGTCGAAACTGGCGTGCACATGTGGGTAGTTTCAGATAACCTGCTAAAAGGTGCCGCTTGGAACTCCGTCCAAATTGCAGAAAAAATGGTGGAAATGGATTTACTGTAAATAAACGCGTGATTCAGGACGTTCTTTGAAAAAAGAACGTCTTTTTTGTTATTTAAAATAGGAGGATAAAATTCTTTCGAAAGGACACTCTTTTTCTGAAAGTAAATAAAGGAGTGAAAAAAGTTTGTAAACACAGGAAAGTTTGAGGATCATGATTAAGTTGAAATGAGTAGAAGAAGATAATAAATAAAAGATTGGTTTTGTTGTATAAAATACATCTGTTATATTACGTGTTATAGTTAAAAAGTTAATGAAATATAAAATAAAAGAATTGTATTGTTAGTATATTAACATCACATGCTTGATAAATATTCTGGAAGGATAAAAATACCTTCTCGATCCTTGACATATAAGCGTTTTTCGTATAAATATCCTATACAGTTTTTAGGTAATCCAATAATGTCTTCCGGCTATAGAAAACAAATGCTTTAAATGTTTTAAAAATCGATAAACTCCTTGTTTTTTAATAATTGTTATATTATTATAATTGTATAAGAGTAAGTAGTCAGGACTTTGCCAGGGAAGTTGAGTTGAGCAACACCTAACTGGTAATTACGTCTTTGTTTTACAAGAAGGAGGTGCTCGATTCTGTTGGAAGAAAGTGAAATGGACATTCGTGAAGAAGAGAACCGAGACGCAACGGGAAGCAAAGGAAATGAAAAGAAATTACAAAAGTCATTACCACAAAAAGTTACAGGATGGTTAGCAATCGCTATCTGCTTATTGTTGCTCCCCATTCTAATAGCCAATCTGGCGATTATTGTAAAGGGCAGTTTAAACCCCGATGAGATTCCAACGGTATTGGGGTATGCACCGATGGCGGTTGTGACCAACTCAATGAACACAGGAGAAGCAGACGCAATTCGCGCGGGGGATTTAGTGATCACGAAACAAACCGATCCAGACACCTTAGAGGTGGGAGATGTGATCATGTTTAAGAATAATCAAACAGCGATCATTCACCGTATTGTTGGATATAATGATGCGTCAGACACTTTTGTTACCAAGGGTGATGCGAATAATTTGGAGGATTTAGATCCGGTAGAAAAAGGAAAGATTATTGGTAAATTTACACAGCGTGTGCCCAAAGTTGGAGATTTTATTTTATTTTCTCGAACACCTTTAGGCATGCTGATTTGTATCGGTATTCCGATAATACTGTTTTTGGGTTATGACTTTGTTGCTAAGCGTCTTACGCGTCGCAAAGAAGTTAGATCATAAATTAAAGGGGAAGAAAAGAAGGGATGAAAGAAATGAGTAATGAAAAGAAAACAATGACACAGCGCAAGAGCAATAAGTCTATAAAAACCGCTGTTTTATTGTTTGGGGCAGTTTTGCTGACGACAAGTCTTTTAGGAGGTACGTTAGCAAAGTATACAGGAACAATTGGTGAAGCTAGTGATAGCGCACGAGTGGCAAAGTGGAATGTGGATGAAAAAATGAAACCATTTGATCTATTTGCCAATTCATATGTAAGCAAAGCTGGTGGAAATATTCCAGGTACTAACGAACCAGTAACAGTCAAAGGTGAGGGAACGACTAAGGTTATTGCTCCGGGTACACAAGGAGAAGCGATAATCAAAGTTGATGATACTATTACTGCTAGTGAAGTAGCCTACAAGTATAACTTTATGATCGACGCAGAGGATATGGATGGAACAAATCCTGTTTCAGCGGTAATTCCGTTTTATCGTAATGGGAATGAGAAGATTCCCACAGCACCAACTGCAGCTATTAAAGGTTGGAATGTTGACAAAAATGCAAGCAATAGTTTTGATGCTTGGCTGCCACTAGAATTTAAAGTTACTCAAGGCGCTTCAAAAATACTTTATGATGGTTTTACCAGTGGTGAAGATGGAACTGCTCAAGCCAAACGGTTAAGACAAGCCTTAACGAGTGTTGAATCTGATGTAATTTATCCTCAAAGCACTCCTAGTGATATTTCAACTATCTTAAACAATTCATCCGTCAAAATCGAGTGGAGATGGCAATTCGATCGAAATAAAGACGATCAAGATACGCAATTAGGCTTGAATGCCAACGGAACTGGAAATGAAGTACCTAATTTTGTAATTAAAATCGCTGCTGCAAAAACGCAAGTCGATTAATTCCTATTTGAGAAGCTGTTTTCAGCTTCTCAAAAGGTTGTCTAACCTTAGACAGCTTTTTGAGAGATTGAAAGAAGGGGAAAATGATGAAGAAGGATCTGCTAGTTAAAGTAAAACAGCTCTTGTTGATTTTCGCAGCGTTTTTCCTCTGTTTGACCATACACACGCAGGCTAGCTATGCTGCAGTCGAGGATTTTGTTTATGTGGAAGATCAATATGGTGAGCGTTGGCGTCCGGGTGAGATGACCAATACCAATATTTTTACTACTATTATCGTAGATACAGCTGCCAAAACGACAGCTGACGGTGAAAAATTAATTGCTCCTGGAACGAGCGGTGAGTATTCTTTTACGATTCATAATACATATGAACATCCGATTGACTATACAGTGATTGGCAAAGATCAGAACATCGACGAATTGCCTTTGGATTTTAAGCTGCGAGTAGCTAATGGTCCTTGGATTACCGAAGGAAGTGATCGGTGGAATTTATGGTCAAATACCTTTCCTTTAAGCTATACGCGAAAGCTTGAATCTGGTATGAGTGAGACAATTAATCTGCAATGGCAGTGGCCCTTTGAGCGCAGTCGCGATCTCGGCGATACGAATTATGGAGAAATAGCAAAGACGAGAGAGTTGATTTATCAATTAACGCTAAATGTACTCGTAGAAACGGATGACGGCCAGGGGAAACCTAAACCGGTTGATACATCTGTAAATGATAGGAAAGTCTCAGGCTTCTTCTCTGACAAAAAGTGGCGGACGTATCCTCAGACTGGGGAGTCATTAGCCAAAGCTAGTATCGTTATTGGATTTTTGATTCTCTTTTTCGTCTTTATCATTTTTCGCTTGCGCAAAGGACAGCAAGATGAAAACAATCGTTAATGGACTGAAAAATCTTATGATTGTCTTTTTATTACTGATTCTAACCTTCAATCTTTACAGCTTATACCAAAGTAAGAGTAACGACAGCCGTTTCCCAATGATACTTGGATACGGTTATGCTGTTGTGGCCTCTGGAAGTATGGAACCGACGTTGTCACAGGGAGATCTAGTGATTGTTCACGAGGAGATTGACTACGAAAAGGATGACATCATTACTTTTATTCAAGAAGGCGATAATCGAACGACTACACATCGGGTTATCGAACGTGAAGCCAAACATTTTATTACTCAAGGAGATGCCAACAATGCTGAGGATCAGCCAATTGTGGATGAACAAATCTTCGGAAAAGTGGTAGCTACACTTCCTCTAATCGGGTATATAATCCAGTTTGTGCGTACACCAGCAGGTTTATTAATAAGTATAAGTTTGTTTTTTCTACTGTTCTACTTGGATACTCGGCGAAAATAAAAGGAAACATAGAAGCCAAAAATTAACCCAAATAACCAGTGAATGAAATCAAAAGGCCAAGCAGCTTTTTGATTTTTTTGTATGCAGAACCTTGTTGTAGCAACACCGGAAAGACTTTTCTACCTAAATTTTATAGACAAATGGTCTGATTGAATTTACGATAGAAGCAGCAAAAGAACGGGAGAAGAGCATGAAGATTGGTGAACAACTAAAACAAAAACGACTGGAAAATAATTGGACACAGGCAGAGGTAGCTGAAGAGCTGTTTGTATCTGCTCGTTCAATTTCCAACTGGGAGAATGGAAGAAATATGCCGGACATTGAAAGCTTGATTCGTCTGGCACGACTTTATCGACTTTCTCTGGATGAATTATTAATGGAGGGATCGGAAATGGTAGAAGACTTAAAGAAAAAGGAACAGGCAGCACAATTGAGCCGAATCTTATTTTTTGGACCAATAATGACTAGTACTTTGCTGCTGATTTTGATGTTCATCCTGCCAAGTGGCTTGAATCGAGGTTGTCAATTTTTGATTGTAGCTGCGGCGGGCACAAACTTTGTTCCATGGCTTTATCTAAAAATGAAGATTGATCGGTTAAAAGGCCGTGAGCATGACTGGGAGAAAGAGATCAGAAACAGTAAAATAATCACCCTTGCGGCATTAATTCTGATCTTACTTTTTGTCGCTTATCTGTATACGCTATAATTCTAAAAAAATAGGCTGTTCGAGACTAAAAAGACACGACTTTTTATCCTTTTTCGCTATTTCCTATATATTTTTTATACACTTTACCTTAAAATTGTGAATGAAAGTTCTTTATTGGAGGATTGTGATGAAAAAAAGGCAAAAGGTTGTTGTTTACGGATTGATTTTAGTGATCCTGCTAGCTACAGGGATTAGTATAAAAATGGGATTGAGTAATCGCAGTGAAGAACAAAGTGAGCCGCCCGTTCAGAACACTGTCAGTCCTTTAACGGAAAAAGAAGAGGAACAATTGAAACAGGCCGATAGCTTGGCTATGCAGTACGATTATGATGGTGCAATCAAGCTGCTTCAAGGGCAGGATTTCACAGGAGTGGAAGAACGGTTGCTTGATTACAAGCTGCGAAAGAATGAGACCATTATGTGGTCTGACCCTGCGCTGTTTTCACACCTATCGATGCAGCCACTTGTTCCTCTGCCGGAAAAAGCCTTCAGCTCAACTGGAACGGTGGATTATCAGGGCAATAATGTAACGACGGATGAATTTGAACGTCTGCTTAACGAATTATATGAACGAAACTATGTACTGGTGCGCTTGTCTGACATTGTGAAAAAAACGAACGATGGCACGTGGCAATTTGTCGGAGTGGCTTTGCCGGAGGGGAAAAAGCCGCTAATTTTGTCTCAAGAAAATGTTTCTTACAACGAAGAAAACTCTGAAGCAGGACTTTCCAGTAAATTAGTAGTGGATAAGGACAATCGGGTGAAAAGTTGTTATCGGGCTGGTGAGAATGAACTGGCTGGAAATTATGATATGGTACCTTTAGTGGATCAATTTGTCTGGAAGCATCCGGACTTTTCTTATCGCGGATCAAAAGGAGCTTTGGCAGTAACTGGTGCAGACGGTGTTTTTGGCTATAATGTTTCCGCAAAGAAGAACACCAAAGAGAAGCAGCGGGCAAAAGCTGTGGCTGATCGTTTGAAGGAAACCGGCTGGACACTGGCTTCCTACTCATGGGCACCAATCAATTTTGACCATTCTAGCTTGGCAATGATTCAAGCGGATACTATTAAATACCAAGAAGAGGTGGAATCGATTATTGGTGAGACACCGTTGCTTTTGTTTCCAGCAGGTTCAGATATTGGTACATGGCAGCCATATAATGAATACAATCAAGCGTATCTTTATTTAAAGGACGCAGGTTTTTCTGTCTTTAGCCAACAAAACGCCACCCAAGAATCCTGGGGAGAATTCACCCCAGAGTATTACCGGAATTCACGGATAATGGTAACCGGAACGGCTTTGGAGAACGGGCATTCCAGTTTGACGCCATTTATGGATATTGCAGATGTAATAGATAAAGAAGTACGGGGATTCCCCTAAATAAAGGAGGCTGAATGCCTTCTTTTTTTGCAAGTAATTTAAAAAAATGGGCAAACCTTCAAAATGAAGAAAAGTTTTTTACCTTAAAACTTCAAAGTAGAAAGTAAGGATGTTTTATCTATCGTCAATCGGAACAGTTTGCGATTTTGAGCTTCTAAATCTTTTTAAGGGTTTCGGTAGTTTCTAGCTCTGTTCATGGTTTTTCAGCAAAAATCATGTATAATAGCTAGTGAGTATAAGCACAGACCGAACTGTTACGGGGTCTGAGGAAGCTGAAACCAATAGATAAAAAATATAAGAGGTGGCTATTTTTGAGTACAATCAAAATGATCCCCTTCAGCGGAGTACGTGAAAATGGTAAAAACATGTATGTGGTTGAAGTGGATAACGATATTTTTGTCCTAGATTGCGGACTAAAATATCCAGAAAATGAACTGTTGGGAATCGACATTGTGATTCCTGATTTTACCTATCTAATTGAAAATGCTGATCGAGTGGCGGGAGTATTCTTAACTCACGGGCACGCAGATGCGATCGGTGCTCTGCCTTATTTAGTATCCGAAGTGAATGTTCCAGTTTTTGGTACGGAGCTGACGATCGAATTGGCGAAGTTAAGTGTGAAGGACAATGAAGACAGCAAAAACTTCAAAGATTTTCATGTCATTGATGAGCATACGGAGATTGATTTTGGTTCAGCCAGTGTCAGCTTCTTCCGGACAACGCACACGATTCCAGATTCCGTTGGGATTAGCCTGAAAACCGATGAAGGAAACGTGGTTTATACTGGCGACTTCAAATTTGATCCGACGGCTATTCCAATGTATGCAACCGACTACCGCCGCTTGGCAGAGATCGGATCGGAAGGTGTCTTGGCGCTGTTCAGTTCTTCTTCTAACGCTGAAAATGCGATTCAAGTCGCTTCAGAACGAGAAATTTCCGACGAAGTATTCGATACCATCAAATACTGGGAAGGCCGGATTATCGTCGCTTCGGTTGCGAGCAACCTGCAACGGGTTCAGCAGGTGCTAAATGCCGCTGAAAAAGCCCATCGCAAAGTAGTACTAACCGGTCAAGATTTCGAACGAATTATCCGTACAGCAATGCGTTTAGGCAAGTTGGAAGTTCCTGAGGATTTGTTTATTACTCTGAAGGAAATGAAAAAGTACAAGCCTGAAGAATTAATCATCCTAGAAACTGGACGCATGGGTGAACCAATTAAGTCGTTGCAAAAAATGGCGAACGGTTCTCATCGCAATATTCGCATTGAAGAAGGTGACTTGGTCTACATTACCACTACACCAACTACGGCAATGGAAACAACTGTGGCAAAGACTGAAGACATGATTTACCGTGCTGGTGGAATCGTGAAGAATATTTCAGAAGATCTGCGCGTTTCTGGCCATGCGAATCCCCGTGATTTGCAGTTGATGTTGAATTTTATGTCACCGAAATACTTTATTCCAGTCCAAGGAGAATACCGTCAATTAGCTGCACATGCTGATTTGGCTCACGAATTGGGGATGGCTTACAAGAATATTTTCATCACAGGACGAGGCGATGTGTTGGAGTACAAGAACAACCATCTAAGCTCATCCGGCAGTGTTCCTGCGGATAACGTCATGATTGACGGAATTGGAGTAGGCGATATCGGTAATATTGTCCTGCGTGATCGTAAAGTTTTATCTGAGGATGGTATCTTTGTCATCGTCGTAACGATTGACCGTAAAGGCAAAAAGATCGTTTCAGCCCCACAAATTACGTCACGAGGCTTTGTTTATGTGAAAGCAAGCCGTGACCTGATTAAAGAAAGCGGCGAAATAACCGAAGAAATCGTTGTGAAGCATTTGCATTCGGATGATTTTGAATGGGCCAAACTGAAACAAGATATCCGTGACAAGCTAAGCCGCTACCTATTTGAACAAACCAAACGTCGTCCGGTGATTCTTCCTGTCATTATGGAAGCCAATCAACGCCGTGGACGCCGCAAATAAATAGTAAGCTAAAGACACAGTCGAACGTAACAATCGTTTGACTGTGTTTTTTTGCGTTTTTAAGAAGCAGGTTGCTAGTTAAAAGACCGGCTGCCTTTCTCGTAAACCAAAATGAACAGGTCAAAAACCAAAATGAAAGGTCTAAAAGTGTTCAATTTTGCCAACATGGTTAATCTTTTTGATACCGCTTTCTTTAGTTTGACAAGCTTCAACCAAGTTGAATAGAAGTTGGCACAGGAATTGCTTTATAAAAAGTGAAAGCAAATAAAGAGATGAGGATGTGATCCAATGAAAGCAGAAGTTTTGTATGGACCAGATGATGTACGCTACGAAGAGGTAGAGGAACCAGCTTGTCCTGCAGATGGTATAAAAGTGAAGGTAATTGCCTGTGGGATTTGTGGTTCGGATTTACGTACCTATGGTGGTGGATCGAAAAATTCAATTTTGCCAGCGATTTCCGGCCATGAGATTTCCGCTGAGGTGGTAGAAAGCAATTATGAAAGATTCCCAGTAAGTACTAAGCTGTCCATCGCTCCAGTCATCGTTTGTGGCGAATGCTGGTATTGTCAAAATGGGATTCAAAATCTTTGCGACAACATTCGGATGATTGGGACAGCGGAAGGAATCAATGGAGGCTTTGCCGAATACATTGCCTTTCCGAAAGAAATTATTGACCATGGCTGCTTCAATGCAATTCCGGAAGATATTGATCCAATTGATACAGTTATTGCGGAAACAGCGTCGTCAGTGCTGTGTGCGCAAATAAATACCAATATCGTCATGGATGATCTAGTAGTAGTTATCGGTGCTGGAACAATCGGCTGTCTGCATAGTGAGATTGCCCAAATTCGAGGTGTAAAAGAAGTACTGATTGTGGAAATGAATGAAGACAAAGCCAATCTAGCCCGCAAGCAAGGCTTCAATAATGTTATCAACATGAGCAGCTCAGATCCTCGCTTAAAAGAAATGGTGTTAGAGAAAACTAGTGGACGAGGAGCTGATGTGGTAATTAGTGCCTGCCCAGCAGGTCAAGCACAAGCTGATGCGGTTGAATTGGCCCGTAAGCGAGGCAAGGTCATCTTGTTTGGCGGTATTCATCCATCCAGTGCGAAGCTTTTGGACACTAATGCAATTCATTACAAGGAAATTATGGTTTACGGGGCTTCAGCTTATTCACCAGAAGTGAATCGAAAAGCCTTGAATTTAGTCTTAAATCGTCAGTTGGATGCTCGGAAATTTATCACGCATAAATATGAGTTAAAAGATTTGGCGCAGGGCTTTCACGATATGCGAGCCGGCAAAATGATTAAAGGTGTCATCATTCCATGAGAATGTAGAAAGTGAAGGAGGTGACTCAATTGGATAAATCATTCACTGAGAACCAGATGCTAAGCAAGAATGAGATCCATGCCATCATCACGGAGGAAACGAACCGTGATCAACTGATTTACCAGCTGGCCGGTGAAATGGCCGCTCATGGGATGGTGGAAGACTGCTACGGAAAGTCAGTTTTAGAAAGAGAACGAGAATTTCCTACGGGGGTTCCAACACCAGTACCAATAGCCATTCCTCATAGTGAACGCTCGCAGGTATTCAAAGCTGGGATTGGCGTTGCAGTACTGAAAAATAGTGCAAAGTTTGCCAGTATGGAAGATCCAAACCTGTTTTTAGAAGTAAAGGTTGTTTTTATGTTAGCGGCCAGCTTGAACGATGAACACCTGTATATGATCAAGGATATTATGGAAATTATCCAGGATACGCAAGTAGTTCAACAGCTTTTGGCAGCAAAATCACCAGAAGAAGTAGAAAGTATCATGCACTATGAATTCTCTAAAAGAGAAACCGAACGGTAATTAAAGAAAGGGGAGTATAAAAATGGCAGAAGAAAAAATCGTCGTAGTTGTTTGTGGAGCGGGGTTCGCAACCTCCACTGCAGGTGAAAATGAGGTGAAGAAAGTAGCCAAGGAATTGGGCATCAAAGTCAAATTGAACAAACGTCGAGCAACGGAATTGAAGACCGTCTTAAGTACCATGCAGCCGGATATGTATTTGCTGATGACACCGGTAACCACAGAATTAAATGCACCTAAGGTTAATGGTGTCCCGTTTATTTCAGGAATTGGTAAAGAAGAAGCCATGGAAGAAATGCGTCAAATTCTTAAGGGGTAGGCAGTTAAGAAAAACAGAATGAAAAAAGAATGGGGGGAAATCCATGTTTGAAGCAGTAAACAAAGGGTTCCAATGGTTTACGGGATTAGGTAGTAATGGGATTTTATGTGTAGCCTTGCTGATTATTGGACTGGTTTTAGGGTTGAAAGTTGGGGATGCCGTCCGTTCAGCATTGACTGCCACGGTTGGTTTCATTGGATTGAACTTAACTGTAGATATGCTGATCGCACAAATGTCACCGGCGACCCTGTCAATGGTTGAACGAATGAACTGGAATTTGGACGTTGTAGACGTCGGCTGGGGCTTAATGGGGATGGCCTGGGGACAACCTGGTTCAGGAATGGTAATCATCGCATTAATTGCAACGAATATTGCACTGATTTTCTTAAACTTCACAAAGACATTAATGGTAGACTTTTGGAATTATTGGTCTTTTGCAGCAAGTGCGGCTTTAATTTATGGAGCAACCGGCAACATGATCTTTACTGTACTAGCAGGTTGCATTTATATGGCTGTTTCTTTGAAATGGGCGGACAAAATGGCGCCAATTTACCAAGAATTTTACGGTATTCCAGGTTGTAGTTGGCCAACAGGGGCGATTATTGCTCCGGCTATGATTGGGATTCCAGTTGTAAAACTGATTCAAAAAATTCCTGGCATCAAAAATGTCAAAGCCGATCCAGAAACCATGCAGGAAAAAATGGGGATCTTTGGCGAACCGATTGTTATTGGGGCTGTCTTAGGGATGTTGATTGGTTTTATCGCCGGTTACGATGTTCGGCAAATCCTGTTATTAGGTTTCAATATGGCAGCGGTAATGATTCTATTACCACGGATGATCCAAATCATGATGGAAGGTTTAATCTCTATTTCCGACCAAGCGAAAATCTTTACAGCGAAATATATGAAGGGCCGTGAAGTTTGGATTGGGATTGATGCTTCTACTATTATGGGAAATCCAGCAACCATGTCAGCGATTTTGATCATGACACCAATCGTTACTTTTATGTCGATTATTCCTGGAAATAGAATGCTGGCGACCGCTTCATTAGTAGCCGTTCCATGGTTCATTATCGGGATTACTGCCTTTGCTAAGGAAAATATTTTGCACATCTGTATGTCCGTATTTGTAGTATTTGCCATTTATTTCTGGTGTGCCACTGCAATGGCCGGAGCGCATACACACATTGCTGAAATTGTAGGCTTTGAATTTCCAGAAGGCACAAGCTTAATTAGCAGTCTGTCAGAAGGAGGTAACCCAATTACCTTCATAATGTATAAAATCCTTGATCTTTTAGGCTTCGTAAACTATTAACGACAGGACTAAAAACAAGAATTAGGTTGTTCAGTCAAGACAGTTTTTATAGTAGGATTATAAATGAATAGTAACTGTCATTTATAACTACTAAAATCTGTTGAGGAGGTAAAACACTATGAAATCATCCGATTATACGCGCATGTTGCAGATGATTGACTCTGAAGATGCAAAAAATCCCTATACAGATCAAGAACTGGCTGAACATTTAAAGCTTTCTCGGAGTAGCGTGACTACCATGAGAAAAAAAGCAGGTATTGAAAATTCCAGAGAACGACGAGAGGTTGTTTTGTTAAGAGCAATTTTGACTTTTTTGGAAGCGGAACCAACGATCAGCATGAATCAACTGACTAAACGGTTAGTTGATTCAGGTTATCGAATTACTTTAAACAGCATTATCAATTTTGTTGAACAGCAAAATATATCTGTAGATACTGGGAAACAAGACGCATCGCCGCAAATGATCAAGAACGAGGCCTTTGCGGGAATCATCGGTGCGCAACGCAGTCTGAGTATCCAGGTGGAGCAAGCCAAAGCGGCTGTAATGTATCCACCAATCGGTCTTCATACATTGATTGTTGGGGAGACTGGGGTTGGGAAGAGTGTGCTAGCTGAAGCTATGTACAAATTTGCTTTGTTCAGCAAGCAGTTAGAGCCAAAGGATATGCCCTTTGTCGAGCTGAACTGTGCGGATTATGCTGAGAATCCTCAACTATTGAATGCGCAGCTTTTCGGTTATCAACGAGGAGCCTTTACGGGAGCTGACGAAGATCGCGAAGGATTAATCAGTCATGCCAATGGCGGTATTCTATTTCTTGATGAGGTGCATCGCATGCCGCCAGATGGACAGGAAATGCTGTTTCAATTAATTGATAAGGGCGTTTATCGTCGGCTGGGAGATCAGAAGACGCGAAATGCCCAAGTCATGATTATTGCTGCAACGACTGAAGATATAGAGACAAACTTGCTGGATACTTTCCGGCGCCGCATTCCGATGACGATAGCCATTCCGTCACTTTCAATGCGCGGAATCGATGAGAAATATGATATTATCATGACCTTTTTTCATCAAGAGGCACTGCGGGTAAATCGTGAGATCGTGATAACTTCTGATGCAATGCGCAGACTATTATCTTTACACTATCCCGGAAACGTTGGTGAGCTGAGAAGTAAAATTCAGGTGGCTTGCGCTAAAGGGTACTTGGCTTGTATGCATAAAGCCGGCAATAACGTTTGTATTCTGATTGATCGCGAGACGCTAGTTATCTCCCATCAACAGCTGCAGGAAACCGAAGCCCCCTCCAAAGAAATGGATACCTTTACTGCAAATGATTTAATTGTTTCTCCAACCGATGAAGCAATTGTTCCAGAATTAAAAATTAAAGATCCGAATGAATTTTCTGATGGTTTGTACCGGATTATTGAAACAGAATACGAAAAACTTCAAAATAATGATTTTTCAGAAAAAGACATCAATTCTATCATTTGGAAGCTGATGGAAAAGAAAATTTCCCGTTATATCAGTAACATTCAAACCGATAAGAATGTGAATCAAATCACGGATAATATCCAAACGATCGTGGAAGAAGATTTGCTGAAAATGGTAGAAGAGATGCTGAAGGTTGCTAAGGAAGAGCTAGGTGAGATTGATAAGTCCCTACTTTTTTGCTTAGCGACACACTTTAACGCCTCAATTGAGCGCATTCGCCGCGGAGAGCGTATTTTAAATCCGAATTTATCTAATGTGAAGAAACATTACCCTAAAGAATTCCAATTGGCTTATAAAATGGCAGGCTTGGCAAAACAATACATTGGGATGGAGCTGCCGGATGAAGAAATCGGCTTTATCGCTATGTACCTGTCCGCTACTAACAGCGGAAACGTTCGTTATGGCGAGGCAATTGGAGTTATCGTTGTTACGCATGGTCGAGTGGCAGCAGAAATGGTTGCAGTGGCGAATGAGCTGATGGGCAAATCTCATTTGACCTCACTTTGTATTAGTTTAGATGAAAGTCCCCGTTCGATATACAACCGCCTGCTAGAGCAAGTGAAAAAGAATAATCAAGGTCGAGGCGTACTGATCTTAGTAGATATGGGTTCACCAGAAACCTTCGGCAGTGAAATCGGGGGAGAGCTGGATATTGAGGTTCGAACAGTTACTCGGGTAGATACTTTAATGGTACTAGATGCGATTCGCAAAACACAGCTGGTAGATATGGATATAGATGAAGTAGCTGAATCCTTGATTAAGAACCAGCAAAATGTCGTTTTGAAGAAGCAAACAACCGCTGCGCCCAAACGACTTGCTTTTGTTTTTTTCTGTCTAACCGGTGAAGGCTGCGCCCAGTATTTGTACAAGCATCTCAACCAAGAAATTAGTACTTTGGCACCTTCGATTGCGTTCATTTTTTTGAGCTTATTAACAGACCAGCCACTGGACAGTCAAATTGCTGAAGTGAAAAAGGACTATCATATTTTAGGAATGGCTGGCTCTCTTGATGCCAATACAGGAGATATTCCACTGTTTATAATGTCAGAAATGCATCAAACAGGAGCGTTGGAACGCTTCATATTACGATTAAAAAAACGACAAATGCTGTTACCAACGCAACAAGTAGATACGTTGCCACTTAGCAGCCAATCGCTAATTTTCATGGATCAGGATTTTCAAACTAAGGAAGCCGCGATCCAATTTTTAGCGAACCAGTTAGTGGCTCAAGGCTACGTGAAGTTGAATTTTATTCAAACTGTGATTGAAAGAGAAAACATGGTACCAACTTGCTTAGAAACCGGTGTAGCAATTCCTCATGGCTACTTTTCAGAGGTAATTAAACCGCAAATTGCGATTTTGTTGCCGCGAAAACCAATTCCTTGGGGAAATCAAGCACTAGCGAAGGTTGTTCTATTGCTAGCTTTTACTGAAGAAACTGGTCCGATTTTCAGTCAGGTTTACTCGGTAATCTCAGATAAGAAAAAGGTTGAGACATTAACCAATCTACAAAGCAAAGAAGAAATTCAAGCCTGTTTAGATCCTTTTTATCCAAAATCACAGACGTTGGTAAACCAGCCTGTCGATGACTAATAGGAATCAACCAAAAACTGAAAGAAGATGAAAAACGACATGAAATTTGAAACGTTGAAAATGGTAGAAGGCTTAGGCAATGAGTTTGTTGTTGCAACTTATTACATGCGTTCAGAAAAGGAACCGGATCTTTATGACTGGGTAAAATTAGTCGCCGCTGACCAAAGTGCCGGCACCTGGACTCATGTGGAAGGCGAAACACCTGAAGTAATTGAAAAATATGGCGCGAAGGTAGTGGGTGTCTATCCAATGTCAGATGGTATTTCTTGTGTAGCACGAGTAGCTTATCCAACTGCCAATTTTCCGGCATACATGGCAATGGTTATCAGTACCGTAGCGGGAAATGTTTTAGCTCAAGATGGTATTCGCTTAGTTGACATTGAATTTCCTGATGCCATGCTGGAAGAATTTACTGGGCCATTAATGGGTGTCAGCGGTATCCGAAACCTGTTAGGTATTCAGGATCGTCCATTAGTCGGAGCAATCTTGAAGCCTTGCATTGGTGTTCCACCAGAAGCGAGTGCTGCCGGGGCAGCCAAAGCAGCCCTAGGTGGAGCAGATGTCATCAAGGACGATGAATTATTAAGTGATCCGGTTTATTCACCAATGGTAGATCGAGTAAAAACAGTCATGGCACATTTGAAGGAAGTTGGCAAAGATCAATCCACCTTGTACGCAGTGAATATCACTGGTTTAAATGTTGTCGATCGTGCCAAAGCAGCGATTGATGCCGGCGCTAACTCTATCATGGTGAACTATAACGCATTAGGCTGGGCAGCCACAGAAGACTTAGTTCGCTTTCTAAAAAAAGAAAATATCAAGATTCCAATCTTTGGCCATTGTGCTGGAGCCGGTGCGTATTACCGCTCCCAAAACAATGGAATGTCAGCAGCCTTAAGCTGTGGAAAATTACCACGGATCATGGGAATGGATATGCCATTGGTTTATCCAGACAGCGGACGTTTTGGCACAACTACGGATGAATTAGTGGAAACGCACAGTGCCTTGTCTACTCCTATGAAGAAGATTGAACCAGCCTTTACCACAGTTGCTGGTGGGGTTCATCCCGGCAGTATTGAGTACCTGATGAACCTGCTAGGCAACGAAACTATCCTAATGGCCGGTGGCGGAATTTACGGACACCCTAATGGAGCAGTCTCAGGAGCCAAAGCATTATTGCAGGCTATCGAAGCAGTCATGGCAGAGGTCCCCGTCACCGAAGCAGCCAATACCCACGAAGAATTAGATCAAGCACTGAAATTCTGGAGTTAAGAAAATAAAGCACGTGGACAAGGGGCAAACCTTTGTCCACACTCCAAATAGCTGATAGATGAATTAAAAATGAATACCATAATACAAATTAGGATGTCAGTCCAACTTTTCGCAGCATCAAAAATCAGAAAGAAATATCCAAAGTATCCACCCAAACAAGAATTAAAAAAGTTTAGTTGGATGATATACGTGGTGAAAATCAGACTCATTTTTCCCCAAGAAAAATGAATACCATAAAATGAACTAGGGTGTCAGTCCAACTTTTCGCAGCATCAAAAATCAGAAAGAAGTATCCAAAGTATCCACTCAAACAAGCAGCGAAAAGTCTAGTCGGATGATACACGTGATGAGAATAAAACTCATTTTTCCTCAAGAAAAATGAATACTACAATACGAATTAGGGGGAATTTCGTTGGAAAGCAAGATCTCGAAAGAAACGATGTTAGAACTCTATCGGGTGATGATCCGCATTCGGGCTTTTGAAAATGAAGCCATTGAATTGGCGAAAGCCAACATCACTCGGGCGGCAGTCCACACCTACAACGGGGAAGAAGCCATTGCTGTAGGCGTGTGTGCCCATTTAAGTAATAAAGACTATATCACCTCTACCCATCGCGGCCACGGTCACTGTATTGCTAAAGGCGCCGATTTGCGACGCATGTTCGCTGAACTGATGGGACGAGAAACCGGCTACTGTAAAGGAAAAGGCGGCTCCATGCATATTGCTGACTTAGCTACCGGAAATCTGGGAGCCAACGGGATTGTTGGTGGCGGAATTCCAATGGCGATGGGTGCAGGACTAGGTCAACAGGTTGCTCATGAACCAAACTTGACCGTTTCCTTCTTCGGAGATGGTGCCTCTAATGAAGGCTCCTTCCATGAAGCATTAAATATGGCCTCCATCTGGAATTTACCAGTGGTCTTCATTTGTGAAAATAACAAATTTGGCATTTCAACCTCTACTGAAAAATCGATGAATATCGAACGAATTTCGGACCGGGCGAAGGCTTATGGAATCAAAGGATTAACGGTTGATGGAAATGATTTAGTGGACGTTTATCAAACCTTTGCCGAAATCAAAGAAGAAGTTTTAGCAGGCAAAGGACCTGTATTGCTGGAAATGGATACCTACCGCATGTCTGGCCATTACTTTGGTGACAGCGAAAATTATCGCAACCGCGAGGATGTCGAAAAATGGAAAGATAAAGATCCGATTGTCCGCTGTGAACAGCGTTTAGTCAAGGTACATGGCGTAAGCGAAGAAGCTTTGAAAGCTATTCAAAAAGAAGAAGAAAAAATGGTACTGGCTGCTTCTGAACAGGCCAAGCTAGATCCTGAGCCGGCGGTTGAAGATATCATGAATGATTTATACGATCCAACCTTTGAAGAAATCGAATGGAAAATCTTTTCCAAAGGATAGGAAGGAGATTAATATGCGGAAACTTTCAATGCGTCAGGCGGTCAATGAAGCACTGCACATTGCCTTTAACAGTGATAAAAATGTATTTACCATCGGGGAGGATATCGCTGTTTACGGCGGTCAGCTGCGATGCAGTTACGATTTATTAGATAATTTTGGCGGTGAACGGGTGAGAGACACCCCGATCTCCGAGGTAGCGATTGTCGGAGCAGGTATCGGCTCAGCTATGATCGGTCGCCGACCAATTGTTGAATTGTCTTACATGGATTTTATCGGTGTTTGTTTCGATCAAATTCTTAACCAGGCAGCTAAAATGCGGTATATGTATGGCGGACGAGTGAGTATTCCATTAGTCATTCGCACGCAATGTGGTGCTGGACTAGGAAATGGTGCTCAGCATTCCCAATCATTAGAAAATATTTTGTCTCACGTACCAGGTATTCGGGTCGTAATGCCGTCAAATGCCTACGATGCCAAAGGCCTGCTGCTGCGGGCGATTCGCGATAACAATCCAGTGGTTTTTGTGGAACACAAAGCGCTGTACAAACGTAAATGCGAAGTGCCAGAAGAACCTTATGAAGTCAGTTACGAAAGTGAAGTCAAGGAAGCTGGCGATGACATTACCTTGATTGCTTACTCAGCCATGGTGGACGTTGCATTGAAAGCAGCCAAAAAGCTGAAGGAAGAAGGCATCAGTGCCGAAGTCATTGATGTGAAGAGTATCGAACCGTTAGATATGCAGCCGATTCTAAAATCAGTTGAAAAAACAGGGCATGCGGTGATCGTCCATGAAGCGGTTAAAAAATCTGGCTTTGGCGGCGAAATAGCCACTCAAATCCAAGAGTTTGCCTTCGAGCATTTAAAGAAACCCGTTTTGCGAGTAACTGCCCCTGATGTGCCAGTACCATTTGCTCGTAATTTAGAAGTTGCTTATGTGCCAAATGAGGAACAAGTAATGGAAGCTGTCAGAGCTACATTGAAATAGAGGAGGACCATTGATGAAAAAAGAAGTAATTATGCCAAAAATTGGCTTAGATATGGATGAAGGAACGATTCTTACTTGGTACAAAAAAGTCGGTGATTCGGTTAAAAAAGGAGAAGTCTTATTAGAAATCGAAACCGATAAAGCGACAACCGATGTAGAATCAGCCGTTGATGGTACCTTAGTGGAAATAGTCGAGGAAGAAGACGAAACTGTCGATATCGGTGAAACGATTGCGTGGATTGAAGTCGATGAGTAGTGAAGGAAAGAAGCTGACTGGGCTAAAAAAAGCCATGGCCAAGCAAATGATTCGCAGCTGGACCGATGTACCCCAGTTTCAACTGAGTACTACGGTTCGTTGCGATCAGCTAATCGCCTATCGCAAGGATTTGGCTACAAAGGTATCCTTTACAGCGATTATTGCCAAAGCAGTCGCGATTGCCTTGTCTGAGTTTCCAGAAATCAATCAACGTTTTGTGGAGGGGTTAGTGGAAAGTGTAGCGGCAGTCAATGTCGGTATTGCTAGCGATACCAAACGAGGCTTGCTAGTTCCCGTAATCAACCAAGTGGATACAAAGTCATTAGCAGCTATTCAAAATGATTTGAATCAAATCAAGGAACAAAGTAAAACTGGCAAGTTCTCAATGGAAGAGCTGACTGGTGGCACCTTCACCATCAGTAATCTGGGCATGTTTAATATTGAGACCTTTTCTTCGATTGTGAACACACCGGAATTAGGTATTCTGGCAATTGGAAAGATTGCCAAGAAACCTTATGTTGATGAAAACGATCAGCTGATTGTAGCCTCGGTTCTACAGCCAGTCCTAACCTTGGATCATCGAGTAGCCGATGGGGCGACGGGTGCCCGCTTCTTAACCCGTTTAGCTGAAATCTTAGAAAATCCCAACGAACAGTTACCAAAAGAATAGGGAGGTCAGTCAGTGAGTAAAACTGTAGCAATTATCGGCGGCGGTCCCGGCGGATATGTAGCCGCGATCCGAGCCGCTCAATTAGGAGCCAAGGTCACGCTAATTGAAAAAAATCAACTTGGCGGAACGTGTCTAAATGTAGGCTGTATCCCAACCAAGGCATTGCTGCAATCAGCAGAAGCCTTAGAGCAGGTGAAACAAGCTAAAAAATTCGGTGTTCAAGCCGAGGCACAAGGCTTCGATTGGGTAGCAGTGATGAAGCGCAAGGACCGGGTAGTCAAGCAGCTGGTTAAAGGTGTACAGGGCTTGATGAAAGCCAATCAAATTGAAATCTTGCCAGGTACCGCCGCTTTTGTAGATGATCAAACCTTAGAAGTGACTGCCGCAGATGGGGAAAAAATTCAGCTGCAGCCAGATCGGATTGTGATTGCTACCGGCTCGCAGCCCTTCATTCCACCAATTAAAGGATTAGATACCTACACTAATTGGTTGGATTCAGGCAAAGCCCTAGCTCTAGAAACCTTGCCTGAATCATTAGCCATCATTGGCGGTGGGGTAATTGGGATCGAATTTGCCTCTATTTTTAATAGCTTTGGGGTAAAAGTAACCATTGTTGAAGAACAGCCAGAAATTTTGCCTTCGATGGATCAAGAACTAGCTGGACTGCTCAGAAAGAAATTAGCGAAGGCAGGCATTCATTTCCTATTAGGCCAACGAGTTGAAGTAGTTGCCGGCGATGAAAAGCAGGTCGAGCTTTCTTTAGGCGAAGAAACCGTTCAGGCAGAGCAGCTGCTAGTGGCGGTCGGCCGCAGAAGCTACCTTGAGGGTTTAGGCCTTGAAAATACCAGTATCCAAACCGAACGACAACGAATCCTAGTGAATGAGTACCTCCAAACTAATGCAGCAAATGTATACGCAATTGGGGATTGTACTGGACAGATTATGTTGGCCCATTATGCTTCCGCCCAAGGAGAATGTGCCGTGGAGAACGCACTAGGAGCATCAGAAAAATTCAGGGGTGAAGCTACCCCAGGCTGTGTCTACTCCGATCCAGAATTCGCCAGTGTTGGTTTGACAGAAGAACGAGCAGCCCAAAAAGACCTTGCCTATCGTGTTGGCAAGTTCCCGCTAAAAGCTAGCGGAAAGGCTCTAGCAATGGACAAAACCTATGGATTCGCCAAGGTTCTAGTCGAAGAGCAAACCCAAAAACTGCTGGGTGTTCATTTACTCTGTGAACGAGCAACTGATTTGATCACCGAAGCAGCATTAGTTTTACAAAAAGGTGGAACCGTCGAAGATATACTTGCAACGATCCATCCGCATCCAACCCTCAGCGAAGTGGTCCGAGAAGCTGCCTTAGCTGCGGATCAACGAGCGATTCACATTCCAAACTAAAACCATAAACTTCAGAATTTTACGGTGTTTATCAAGAGTGGATAAGCAGACAAAAAATTCTGAGGTTTATTTTGTTAGCAGGTGTAGGTGAATTGGTCTTTGAACCAGATTTAACTTATTAATCATTATTGAAAACACCTAGTGATAGCGGTTACTTTTGCTGTTATAATAAAGAGGCTAACAAATAACTGAATCGTGAACGGTGGCTATCTCTTGGGAGGTGGTACTTATGGAGATAAGTACAAAATCTGAAGAAGGGAGAGGCCTTTTGTCAACCGCTGAAGCTTTGCAGCTGATGCTGGCATTTGGTGGCTTTGTGCTAACCTTTGTCGGTGTAGTTGTGGCTTTGATCGAATTAAAAGACAAAAGAAAATAACCGTTCAGCGACGCAAGCTGTAGTACGGTTATTTCTTTAAATAATTAAACTATAGCTGCCGTTCTTGAAACGGTGTTCAAGTTAGCATTAGGGGCATGTTACCAGCATGCTCCTTTTACACCTCTATAGTAGCATTTTCTGCTTAAAAAGTATAGCACTCCCTCCATAGAAGTAGTCTCGAGAACAAACAGTAACGTCAAACTTTACTGACGGATTAAAGCCACAAATAGGCAAAAATGAAATGCAATATCTAAAGACTCACTCTACACAAGACTCTCTCTTCAAAGAATCAATGACTACAATCCATCACTAAAAAAACAACTGGTTCATTCAATTATCAAAGATCGCAGACTGCCAACAAAACGGCAGAAAAAAGCTAAATTCCAACCTCAATTATGTAGAACTTTTCTACTCAAAGCAGAGGTGCTGCGCGCATAACACCTCAAAAGCACCGTTTAAGACGGTGACTGTGAGTAGAGGTTGGTATTATTTCTTGTTGTGTCGATCAAGGGTAATGATCAAGGTCGCAAAGGCAATTGCCAAGGTCAACGCCTGATACACAGTCATGGCGGGAAATCCTTTCCTAGGTTAAGCATTTTTTTCGCATCCCTCCTTTATAGAAGTTCAGCCACCGCCATAAACACTGCTAAGTCAGACATCACCTCCTTTACAAACCACAAGGGCAGGGTGGGAAATCACTCTAGCGTTTTTTCTTTTTGCCTTTTTTCTTCTTCTTGGCTTCGTGAAAGGCTCGGACTCGATCAACTTGGGCCTTTCTTGGGTTAACGGGCTTCTGGATTGTCTGATTATCGATTATTGGCAAGTTACTTTCTGTTTCATTCGATACAGTTTCCAGTTGTTGGGATGAAGCACTTGGTACAACAACGGAAACTTCATTAGGCGCTGCTTTCTCAACAACAGCTGCCAGTGAATCAGAGTTCAATAAAGGAGCCTTCAAAGAAGTAGTTGACACCACCGCTTTTTTCTCAATTGACTTCATTGTTTCTGGCACTTGAACAATGGTTTCCGCCGTTCTTGGTGCAACAACCTCTTCTTGAATTATTTCTTCAAGTACATTTTCTTCTGGTTTTATTTCATTTAAAACAGGTACTTCAGAGATTTGCGGTGCTTCTTCAGCTACAATATGAGCTGAAAAGATATTGCTTGGATCAGCGATATAAGCTTCTGGTGTTGGCTTCGATAGATCAAAAATCGGTGTTTCAATAGTTTCAACGAATTTCGCGGAAACGACCTTAGTGAATTGTCGGATTCCGTCTTTCTGAAATAGATTTAACGTAGTTATGGTGTCTAAGGCTGTTTTGATTTCCTCTGGACTCTTCGTTGGATCTGGATCATTGTAGCCCCAGCGATGGGTTCTTCCTGCGGCATTTTCAAATACGGCTGCTAGTTTAAACATATTTTTTTCTCTCCTTAATTTTTTTATCTTTATATAGTAGTTTTTCAGGAACTTTCTAAAGTGTCCTGTTCATTTCCTTCAACACTTGACGGGATGACTTCCATTAATTCTGTAGTGACATGTGCAGGTGGAAAACACCGAGCTGATAAGATCTCCCACTCATTCTCTTCAAAATATTCTCTAAAGAAATAGAAGTAACGGCGCAGGGCACGAGTAATCCGATTGTTGGCAAAAAGATGCTTAACTAAATCCTGCAGGAATAATTCAAAATCAGATTCGCCTAGCATATGGCGAACTTTCATGGCTAACAATAGTTGAATCGTCACAGAACTATCCTGGGTTTCTTGATAGTAATGAACAATTTGTTCTTCTAGTTTGTTGCTTTTTAAATGAAATAGTTGGTATTGAGTGAAAGGCTGTTCAGTCATCGGTGGTTTCCTCCTTCAGCTCCCGCGGCGCTCTAGCCGCGGGGCATACTTGTGTTTAAAATAGTGGTGTTTCTTTGGTAGTAACAAATTCTGCACTTTCCACTGAGAAGAACTGGCGGATGCCATCCTTCTTGAAGAGGTTTAGAGCAGTTAGTTCTTCTAAGCTTGCTTTGACTTCTGCTGGAGTCTTAGTGGTATCCGGTTCGTTATAACTCCAGGTGTGCGTTTTGTCCGCTTCGGTTTTGAAGCGAGCGATTAGTTTTGTTTCGGGCATAGCTTCCTCCTTGGGTTTATTTAGTAACACGAGTTTGGTTGGTAACAATGATGCTGTCTAGGCTGCTGCCATCTCCTGCTAAGTCAGCCATGACTTCGCCTAACTTTGTAATGTCTGATTCTGCTGGGTTTGTGACGATGTTGCTGAAGTTCACTTTCTTTTGTTTGTCTTTGCCTGCTTGTTCGATTTGTACTTGTAATTTGGTGCCTAACTGCTGGATCATTTGGTTTCCTCCTGTGAGATAATTTTTTTGTTCCGGCCGGTGACTAAACAATAAACTAAAGGAATAAAAAAACAAAAGGAGACTTTTGCAAAATACCAGAGACTTTTGCACGATTTTTTTGAAGACTATTGATTTGATCGTAAAGTATAATTTACTAAAAACAAAAGTCTAAGGAAACTTGCAAAAGTCTTGTGAAAACAACGAATAGCCAATAATCCTGCTATGATAGGGATTATTGGCTAAAAAGGCTTCTGATGGAAATTGATGTACAGTGTAAAAATAACTATAGAAACAAAAAAAGAATAACTATATCGAAAATTCTGGGGATATAATAAGGGCAATTTCTCCAAAAAGATCGCTGCAGATCCTTAGTTAAAAACAAGAATCTGCAGCGATCTTTTTAATTAATAGTAGACTGTTTCGTTTTAAGCTAATACAGCCGAGCCTCTATATCTGGACAATCCGCTAGTTGTTGATACCAAAGTAAATGCTCCTCCAATTTGTAATGATTGAAAAACATGCCAGGACTCATGTGCCAGCGTTGAAGCAGGTCTTGGGTGTTTAGCAGCTGTCCAACTGGTGTAGCAGGAAGAGAAACGTAATCCAGTGGACAACCATCTGATTTTAAACTGGAGGCATAGTCTTGCCGATAAGTCGCCAAAGAATAGACAGCCTTGCCGGCTAAGTTGATTAATGAACGTTTGGAAATCGGCAGCTCCAGAGTCAACCCGTGGGTCAGGGTCACAGAGCAGATCCCGTCCTCCTCTTGAATGTGATCAATAGCTAAAGGATTGAACCAGCTAGACTCTTCCGGTTTAAAAACTGGGAACAAAGCAAAATGCTGATTCACGATTGGTACCTTCAATGATGGTAACGCCTTCAACGATTAGCAGGTTCGTGGCATCAGGTGATAATCCATTAAGCGATGCGTTTTAAAGAATGTATTGATGGTTTCCAAGGGGTTTTCCTTGGATAAAAAAGGCAGGTTTTCTCGTATAACAAGAGGCCCTTTTCCATTAGGTATAGGACAAACGAGGATGCTTTGTCCTCTATCGAACTTAACCCAGTCTCTTGGTAGAAGATGATCCAATGTTCTTCGGTTGAAAAGTGCCCAACTGCAAAATCAGCGAAGCTTTCCTCGATTAACTGACGATCATTATTCTTGGCAGCATTTTGAACATCCATAATATACTTGTCCCCTTCTTTGGTATATTCCAAGATATCTCCATCCTGCAAGCCACATTCCTTAGGGAAAAGCACCCTAGCTGATTGCCTATTTTTCGGACCTTTAGTTCCCCCATCATAAACCACTCCTTCTATTTTATCAGAACATGTTCTAACTCTTGCAGTAAGCTTTGGCAACATATTGCTGCTATTTTTTTGGAAAACTTGTTATAATCACAATGATTAGAAAGAAGGATGTTTTATATGAGGACTTATCAAGATGATCCATTGGTACAAAAAAATCGCTGGTGGATATTAGTCTCGGTAGCCTTGTTTGCTTTCATGTCCACCTTGGATTCTAGTATTGTGAACATCGCTTTACCAACTATCTCAAGAGATTTAAATGTACCAATGAATGAGGCGGAATGGGTGGTTTCCATCTATTTAATCGTTGTTTGTGCCTGTCTGCTGCTGTTTGGTAAAATCGGTGACAGCTTTGGAAAGATTAAGGTGTATCGAATGGGTACCATCATTTTTACGGTGGGCTCATTGCTTTGCGGGTTCAATCATTCGCTAGAGTTTCTGCTGTTTAGCCGCGTGATTCAAGGCATTGGTGCTAGCATGACCATGGCAACTAATTCAGGAATTGCCACAGAAGTCTTCCCAATGCAGGAACGTGGAAGGGCATTAGGGGCAATTGGTGCATTTGTTTCCTTGGGATCGATTGCTGGACCAGGAATTGGCGGCTTGATTTTGTCGCAATTTTCGTGGTCCTATATTTTCTGGATCAATGTTCCAGTGGGAATTATCACCATTTTAATCGGTGAAAAATTCCTGCCGAAAGACTTAACTATGTCCAAACGCAAGATCGATTTCTTGGGCTTTGGAACCTTTGCGGTAACGATTATAAGCTTTTTCGGCAGCATCTTCATCGGCCAAGAAATTGGTTATTTACATGCGCTGCCTCTAGGCCTGTTTGGATTAGCACTGATCGCTTTTCTCCTTTTCATCTATGTAGAAAAACGGAAAACCGATCCGTTGATCGTCTTCTCCATCTTTAAAAATAAAATGTTTACCATGAGCTTAATTACAGCGGTATTGATCTTTGCCTCGAACTTTTTTGTCAATGTAGTAATGCCCTTTTATTTACAAAGTGCACGAGGGCTTTCGGCTAGTTATTCCGGTCTCTTGCTGATGGTATTTCCGTTATTAATGGTAGTGGGTTCACCCATCAGTGGATACCTTACAGACAAGATTGGTTCACCAATTCTAGTTATTACAGGTTTAGCAATGCTTTCGTTAACTCAGATTATGTATATTTTCATGAATGAAACAACACCTATCTGGTATTTTGTTATTGCAACAGCCATCATGGGCTTGGGAAACGCACTATTTCAGTCACCAAACAACACGATGGTTATGAGCAGTGTAACCAAAGAGAACTTAGGTGTAGCAGGTAGTATGAATTCTTTTGCTCGGAATTTAGGTATGGTGATTGGGATTGCCTTGGCAACAACGATTCTCTATGGTGGAATGAGTGTAGCTTATGGGGAACGAGTGACCACGTACATTGCCAATCGACCAGATATTTTTGTTTTTGGAATGCGCGTTACCTTTATCGCTTCCTTCGCATTGTGTTTTATTGCATTAGTTATTTCTGCCGTTCGATTCAGAAAAAAGAAGAATGCCTAGTTGTATCAGATGCTTTTAATTGCATTGAAGCTAATGATGGGTAAGGGCTGATAATTAAGAAATTGGCTCAGTTAATCAGTGGAGGATTCTATGGAAAATACAGTAAGTGACATTCAAGGTAAATGGTTGATTCAAGCGTCGAATTTCCCTATGTGGCTTTCAGGGAAACGACTCAATCCCTCCATCACCTATCGTGCGATTAGCGATGAAACTGAGCGCCTGCTGGATTTAGTAGAGTATCAAAAGCCAAATGGCAAACGTAAATCTATTGTTGGGATAGATACGGTTGTTAAAAATGGGTTTGAATGGCGTGGGAAAGGTCTTTTGAAATTATTGCGGAGTCATTGGTCTGTGGCAGGCAAGAACGAAACAATTCTGGTCATTCGTTTTGAAGCTTCTTTGGTAACTCCTGCGGGCGTCGATGTTCTGATAAGAGCAACGGATGATAAAAATGCTGATTTAAAAGAAATTCTTGCAAACTCCTTTGAGAAATTTGGATTGACAACGACGGAATTCGAAAGTTTGACTTGGCTTTAATGATCAGATTCCGTGAAAAAATCTATAAAAGCAGACACTAGCAATCGGGAGCATTTTATCCTGAGGTGCTTTGGAAGGAGAAAAAATAGTGAATCAAGTAGAAGCCTATTTAACCCAAAAAGGGATTCATTTTACTGTCCATGAGCTGCCAGTCGAGCAAGCGGATGGAACTGCAGTCTTAACTGAAGAACCTGCGGATCACAACAAAATCTTTAAGACGCTAGTTATGAAAGGGAATAAGACGGGCGTAATAATCGCAGTTGTTCCCTTGGATGCACGAGTGGATTATAAGAAAGCGGCGAAAGCAACTGGGAACCGTAAAATCGGCTTACCGCCAATGGAATTTGTATTGGAACATACTGGATACGAACATGGAGCGAATACACCAATCGGCATTCATTTAAATCATCCTGAATACTCAATGGTTTTTGATGATAGCATTCGGGAGTATGAACAGGTGATTGTTTCTAGCGGTGAAATTGGCAAAGCTGTTGAATTAGCTGCGAATGATTTATTGGAACTGTTACACCCTGAAATTGAAAATATAGTGAAATAATCAGTGGAAGTCAGTTGTTTAGTTGTAAAACTTGCAGGCGACTTCTTTTTTTTGACCCCTTCTGTTATACTAAAAAAGATGAAACTGTACTAATGGAAAAGGAAAACAGGAGGAGTAGCAGTGGCAACTAAACATGATTTAATTTTAGAACACATTGAAAGTTTGCCCGTGGGTGAGCGCATCTCAGTCCGCAGCATTGCCAAGAATTTGAGTGTCAGTGAAGGAACGGCTTATCGGGCCATCAAGGACGCGGAGAATATCGGATTGGTTTCGACGATTCAGCGGGTGGGGACGATCCGAATCGAACGCAAATTAAAGAAAAATATTGAACGCTTAACCTTTGGTGAAGTGGTTCGAATTATTGAAGGCGACGTTTTAGGCGGTGCCAGTGGATTAGATAAAGATCTAAATAAATTTGTTATTGGGGCAATGACAGAAGAAGCAATGCAGCGCTATATTACACCGGGATCATTATTGATCGTAGGAAACCGGTTAGGTGCGCAACGATTGGCTTTAAAAGACGGCGCAGCTGTTTTGATTACTGGAGGATTTGACACAGAACCAGAAATTTCGCAGTTGGCGGATGAATTGGAATTGCCGGTTTTACGTACGACCTATGACTCCTTTACTGTAGCTACAATGATTAACCGTGCGTTAAGCGACCAGCTAATTAAAAAAGATATCATGCAGGTCAGCGATATTTACATGCCTTTAGAAAAGACTCATTATTTGCAGGCAGGCGAACCGATTGCTAGTTATCAAGCATTATCTGATGAGACTGGCCATTCACGTTTTCCAGTTGTAAACAAAAATATGCGGGTAATAGGCATCGTGACTGCCAAGGATATTTTAGGCAAAGCAGACAATCAGCTGCTTGATCGGGTGATGACCAGAGAACCGATCGTGGTTAAAACGAATATGAGTGTGGCTTCTGTCAGCCATCGCATGATCTGGGATGGACTGGAAATGATGCCAGTAGTCAAAGATGATTTAACCTTATTGGGGATGGTTAGCCGCCAGGATGTTATGAAGGCAATGCAACTGGTTCAGCGACAGCCGCAGATGTCTAACACCATTTCGGACCAGATTGTTGGTGATATCGTGATGATTGATAGCGACCGAGAAGGTAATCCGTTAGATGTACCTTATTTTAAATTCGAGGTTAGTCCGCAAATGGTCAATAGTGTCGGAACGATTTCATTTGGGGTATTAAGTGAGCTGCTAGCCAATGTGGCCCAACGTACTTTGATGATTGATCAACGACGGAATACTTTAATTGAGCAGATGAACCTGCATTATTTACGTCTCATTCAGTTGGAAAGCGAAATTGAAATTCGAACGAAAATATTTGAATTTGGTCGCCGTTCAGCGAAATTAGATTTGGAAGTCTACATTGATAATGTGATTGTGGCTAAGGCCTTAGTGGTTTGCCAAGTAATGGAGCGTTCTTAGAAAGAGGATACTATGAAAACAATGGAAGCAATTAGTGCAGCAATTAAGGAATATGACCGGATTATTATCCATCGACACCAACGTCCAGATCCAGATGCCCTTGGTTCTCAGGTTGGACTGGCGGAAATCCTGCGCTACAATTTTCCTGAAAAGGAAGTTTACCAAGTTGGCGGATCAGTCGAAGGGCTAGAATTTTTAGCTGAGATGGAAACTATCGAAGATCGTTTGTATCAAGATGCTTTAGTAATTGTAACTGACACTGCCAACTCACCAAGAGTCAGTGATAAACGCTTTTCTTTAGGTGACAAGCTGATTAAAATTGATCACCATCCCAACGATGATCCCTATGGCGATATTGTCTGGGTGAACACTAAAGCGAGCAGCTGCAGTGAGATGATTGCAGATTTTGCCTTTGATCAGGATCTGAAATTAAATGAAAATGCAGCTCGTCTTTTGTATGGTGGTATTGTGGGTGATACAGGACGGTTCTTGTATCCAGCTACTACATCACATACGCTGAGAGTAGCAGCTAAATTGGTAGATCATGACTTTGACGCGACTAAGCTGAATCGTGAAATTGAACAGATTTCCTTGAAGGTCGCAAAACTTTCAGGTTATCTGTATCAGAATTTAGAAGTAGATGAAAATGGTGCGGGACAAGTTGTATTGAGCCAAGAAATTATGAAAAAATATGATATTGTGGATTCGGAAACCTCTTCGTTGGTTCCTTTGCCTGGAGTGATTGATCATGTGCTTGCTTGGGGGTTGTTTGTTGAACAACCAGAAGGCTACTACCGTGTACGATTGCGTTCAAAAGGGCCGGTTATCAATGAGTTAGCTAAAAAACATCACGGCGGCGGACATCCCTTAGCCAGTGGTGCCAATGCTCATGATGATAAAGAGCGAGCGGAAATCTATCGAGAATTACAGGCTTTGTGTGCAGAATTTAAGCGTTAAATTTTTTTCAAGAAAGCGGTTGACAAAATGGTTATTGGTCTATACAATTAGAATTGTTAACAAATACTGTTTCATGTGACTAGATCATACTAGGCATGGAAGGAACTCACAAGGAAGCGACCTTGTGTTTCTTCCATGTCTTTTTCTTTGGCCAAGAACTAGTTGAAATAGTGAAAAATTCTGCAGAATGAGGAAGAGTATGAAAATTAAAAAGATTTTGAATCAAAATGCAGTGTTGGTAGATGATCATGGGGAAGAGAAGGTAGCTATAGGCAAAGGGGTAGGCTTCAGCAAGCAAAAGAATGACTTGATTTTTCCTAAGGATGTCGAGCATTTGTTCGTTATGGAGCCGGAAGGACAGCAAAAGTTACAGAACTTATTGAATCAAATTGATGAGAAGTATTTCTTTGCGGCTGAGCATATTATCGATCATGCGGAAACCGTCCTAATGGAAAAATTAAACGAGCATATTTTTGTTGCACTCACGGATCACATTGCTTTTGCGGCACAAAATATCACCAATGGCATTGTCATTCGTAATAAGTTGTTAAGTGAAATTGAGGTTCTGTACAATGAAGAATTTGCTATCGCACAATGGGCAGTGGATTATCTAAATCGCACGTTAAGCATTCCTTATGGCTACGACGAAGCGGGTTATATTGCCATTCATATTCACAGTGCTCGTATGGGGAAAAGCAATAATTACTCTAGTATTCGTGAAGTGACGATCATTTCTGAAGTCATCAACATTATTGCCGAAGAGGTGGGTGTTGATATCTATTCAAAGGAAATGGCCTTAGATTATTCTCGTTTAGCTAACCACCTGCGTTTACTTTTGCAGCGGTATCAAAAACAGCGCTATGCTTCTCTAGACATGGATATTATTGAGATGGTTCGCAGCAAGTATACGGAAAGCTACCAAATTGCTAAAAAGATTCGAGTTTTTTTAATGAAAAATTATCAGCTGGCAATCACTACAGAGGAGTTAGGGTATCTAGCGATTCATGTAGAGCGATTGCGGGGGGCAAAAAATGATTTTAAAGGGGAAGAATAAATAATGAAAGCTTATATGCAGCGAATGGGTCGTTCATTGATGCTACCGGTGGCTGTTTTACCAGCAGCATCAATTTTAGTAGGGATCGCTAACTGGATTGTGGGAATGGGTGTATCCAATGCAGCTACCACTTTCTTGATGAATAGTGGATTGGCAATTTTAGACAATTTGGCATTGCTGTTTTCAGTCGGATTAGCGTTAGGGATGTCGAAAGATAAAGATGGAGCTGCTGCTCTAGCAGGGCTGGTTGCATACTTAGTACCTAAAGCAGTTTTAGCTTCGGCCTCAGTTCAGTTATTACTAGGCCTTGGAGATATCGCAGATGTAAATCCTGCATTTAACAGTATGGGGAATAATGTATTTGTAGGGATTATTGCGGGTCTTACCGCAGCGGAAATGTACAATCGCTTTAGTGGAGTAAAACTCCCAATGGCCTTGTCGTTCTTTAGCGGAAAACGGCTAGTACCTATCATGTCAGCAGTAGGAATGTTAGTGATTTCTGGGGCCCTATTGTTCATATGGCCAGTAGTTTACAACGTGCTAGTAACACTAGGTGAAGGAATCTCTGGTTTAGGATTTATCGGGGCTGGCTTGTATGGGCTATTTAATCGGCTGCTCATACCTACAGGGCTGCACCATGCATTAAACTCTGTTTTCTGGTTTGATGTAGCAGGAATCAACGATATCGGGAATTTCTTAGCTGGTCAGCAAGCTATTGATGAAGGTTTAGCAATTGTAGGGAAAACTGGTATGTATCAGGCTGGCTTTTTCCCAGTGATGATGTTCGGTTTACCAGCAGGAGCATTAGCGATTTATCAATGTGCAAGACCTGAAAAGAAAAAAGTAACGGCTTCTTTAATGATTGCAGCGGCGTTTGCTTCCTTCTTTACAGGTGTTACTGAACCTCTGGAATTTTCTTTCATGTTTGTTGCATGGCCTGTATATGTCCTGCATGCTATTTTCACTGGATTGTCTTTAGCAGTAAGTGCATTCTTCCAATGGACAGCTGGTTTT
Organism: Enterococcus sp. AZ163; assembly: GCF_050498925.1. NCBI lineage: Bacteria > Bacillati > Bacillota > Bacilli > Lactobacillales > Enterococcaceae > Enterococcus > Enterococcus sp. AZ163. Next base: position 30,720 of record NZ_JBIPAO010000001.1, on the reverse strand, counting down.
GCCTTCAGTGCAGGATTTGTTGATTATTTCTTATCCTTGAAAAACCCAGTGGCAAACCAACCGCTGATGTTGATTTTACAAGGCTTGGTTTTTGCCTGCATTTATTACTTTGGTTTCCGTTTTGCTATCACTAAGTTCAACCTAATGACTCCAGGACGTGAAGAAGGTGATGGAGAAGAAATGCCAGATATTGATACTACTGGAGATAGCAAACATGCTGTAATGGCGCAAAAGATTTATGATGCACTAGGTGGGGCTACCAATGTAACGACAATTGACAATTGTACAACTCGTCTTCGTATGCAAGTACAAGATACTGGTGCTGTTGACCAAAGCAAGATTAAAGCAACTGGAGTACCTGGTCTGAAGGTGATTGATGATAAAAATATTCAAGTAATCGTCGGAACGGAAGTACAATTTGTAGCCGACGAAATGAATCGTCTGCATCACGGCGCTGCTGGAACAGCGAATGCCGCTGTTGAGAAAGTAGCTGTAGAAGCAGTGTCGAAGAATCAAGAATTATTTGCAGTAGCCAATGGTAAATTACTACCGATTACTGAAGTTTCTGATGATGTCTTTTCAGAGAAAATGATGGGTGATGGCTATGCAGTTTTACCAGTATCTGGCGAAATTTTTTCACCAGTAGCTGGTACGATCTCCAGTGTATTCCCAACGAAACATGCGGTAGGAATTACTACTCCTACGGGTGTTGAAGTATTGCTTCACATGGGATTAGACACAGTGGATCTTGGCGGAACACCGTTTACTGTTTATGTAAAAGCGGGACAACAGGTTGGACGCGGTCAAATGATCGCTCAAGCCGATTTGGAAGCAATTAAAGCGGCTGGAAAGAAAACCGACATGATTGTTGCCTTTACAAATGGTGAAAAAGTAGAACAGTTGACGATTGAAGCAGCAAAAGAAGTAAGTGCGAATGATATTGTTGGCGAATTAGTTAGTAAATAAGAGAAGGACGGCTTTCTTTAGAGGGAAGCCGTCTTTTTTTAGCATAGAGAGAATTCACCAATATTGACGCTTAGCTAATGATGGCAATCTTTAGGATGTCCGGCTGGACAAACTAGCTTTGTTGCATAAGTTAAATAGAGTGAGTTCGTGCAAAACCGAAAGAAAGTGAGAGCAGCCCTTTTCAAAGAGGGCTTTTTTCGCTAAAATAAAGCATCAAATAAAAAAGGAGACAAGACATGTCATTACCAAATTGCCCGCTATGCCAATCAGAATATACGTACGAGGACCGCAATATGTTTGTATGCCCGGAATGTGGACATGAGTGGAAAGAAGACGCAGAGGCGTCTGCTGAAGAAGGACTCGTTGTCAAAGACAGCAACGGCAACCTTTTACAGGATGGCGACAGCGTTACAGTGATTAAGGATTTGAAAGTGAAAGGGGCTTCTAATCCGATTAAACAAGGAACAAAAGTCAAAAATATTCGCTTAGTTGAAGGCGACCATGATATCGACTGCAAAGTGGATGGCTTTGGTCCTATGAAATTGAAATCTGAATTTGTTAAAAAGCTCTAGAGAGTTTCTTAGGGCCAGCTTCACACTTTTTTCATTGCTTTCTGTTACACTATTAATAGAAAGATAAGATAGGGGAAATGTATATGTACGGCTATGGATTTGGATTCTTTGATCCGACTTTCTTTTTAGTTATCCTCGGATTGGTGATTAGCGGTGCTGCTTCAGCTTATGTCAATTCCACATTTCGTAAATATGACGAAGTGCGCAGTCGTAACGGACTGACTGGAACACGAGCTGCCCAGTATATTTTGCAAAATCAGGGAATCAACGATGTCGGTGTACAGCAGATCGCAGGGGATCTAACGGATAATTATAACAGTGGAAACAAGATGTTAAGCTTGTCAGAAGCCACTGCACAATCTACTTCAGTTGCTGCAATTGGTGTTGCTGCCCATGAATGTGGTCATGCAGTACAAGATGCGAAGGGGTATGCTCCCTTGAGAATTCGACACGCAATTGTGCCAGTTGCTAATTTTGGTTCAACGATTGCTTTTCCAATTATTTTGATTGGAGTATTCATGAGTTGGAACTCAACACTGATTAATATCGGGATCGCAGCCTTTTCGTTAGCGTTGGTTTTCCAATTGGTTACTTTACCAGTGGAATTTGATGCTTCTCGACGGGCACTAGCGATTTTGCGAGATGGCAACATGCTGGAACCAGATGAATTACAAGCAGCTCGTAAAGTACTGACAGCCGCTGCAATGACTTACGTTGCGGCAGCCTTAGCAACCTTCTTGCAATTGCTGCGTCTAATTCTACTATTTGGTGGCAATCGCAATCGAAATTAAACAAAAGCTGTAAGCATCTAATTAGGATGTTTACAGCTTTTTTGTAGGCTTCATTAATAAAAATGCTTTGAAATTGCTAAAATCATTGTGTTGTGGCGTTTCATATACGCCGATAGGGACGAATCCCCTTTGAGCATAGAAATTTTTGGCTAACTGATTCTTATCGCTGACATAGAGATAAAGAGCCTCTCCCAACTGCTCTGCTGCGGCTAGAAGTGCCTGGGCGACGCCACGTTTGCGAAAATCAGGATCAACAAATAACTGTTGAATTAACAGTCCCTTCAGTGGTTGTGGTTCGAATAAATTGTCCTTCGCTAATTTTTCCAACAGTCCCTCCTCTGCGATTAACAGGAAGCCGATAATTTGATCGTTTAAGGTAGCTAAATAGACTTTTTGGGAAAGGTCGAAGGCTTCGTGATCAATAATTCCTTCGCCATCAATTGTTGACAAGTGCTTTAAGCTGTATTGTTTGGCTTGTTGGAATTTTGGATGAGAGGCAAGACATTCGTTAATGATCATAATTGTTCCTTTTTTTCTATTCAGTATAGCAAGCCGAACGAGAATTAACTACTATTACTTTCAAAGTAAAAAAGAGAGAGTTCTTATTATTGTTCATCTTTAGAGTGTGGTATGATTAAATTAGCAAATAAAGGAGCTGATACCCATGAAAAGAGCAACGAAAATTAAGATCGGTGTAAGTGTCATTGCGGTAGCTAGCGTTGCCACAGCAGTGATTGCCTCTGGCAAGATTCTGGACAAGGCCCGTCATGTTTCGAATCGCCATAAAGTGAAAAAGTTTGTGAGTGATAAATTCGACGGCAATGAGAAAGTAATGGACATCGTCGACAAGCTATCTGACGATGATTTAGACAACCTGATGAACATCCTTGGTAAGATCAAAGATGGGAAGAAACGTGTCTCGGTATACGGTGATTCCATCAAAGAAACCACGGATGATTTGAAAGATAAGATTATGGGCTTTGTGGAAAACGTAATCGATTAATGAATAAACACCTGTTACCAGCGAGTACTAAGCTGGCAACAGGTGTCTTTATGTTTAAAGCTAACGCAACTGATCACGTGCCTTTACGGGAACTTGAGCTGGTAAAATCTCTCGCCAACTGCGAACGTTTTGTCCTTTGGTGACCACTTCTAGATAACGTCCGGAAGCAACATGTTTATTAAATTTCTGGTAGCTGATTTTTCTAGCTTGCCCATAATTGTCATAGCTGGTGGTAACGTAGACTGGTTCTTCCTGGGTAGTACGTGCGATAACCGAATCAGAGCTGTGAGCCGTTCTGATATAAACCTTCTCTTCTTTGACGAAAGGATTGAGGTGGTCAGCGGTTGAGGCCCAGCGATGGACACAGTCCTTGGTTAAGTGAGGCTGTATCAATAAGAAGCTTACTACAAATAGAAGGAAAAGAAGTCCGTATTTATATTTTCTCATGCTCGCCCCTCCTTGCTAAAACACTCTACCTTTATCATACAACCAAGAAGTTTTTTTAAAATCAGTCATAAGTCTGAATATCGTAAAATTTTTACTGACTTTTGCGTAAAATATGCTAAAGTTAAAAACGAGGTGAAGCGTGTGGAACGAATCAGTTCATTTACTGAAGAAGAAAAAAATGAGTACATGCAAGAAGCAATTAAGGAAGCTCAGAAGGCTGAGAGGATTGCGGAGGTACCAATTGGAGCGATTATTGTACATAATAAAGAAATCATTGGTCGTGGCCATAATCTGCGGGAGCACAGTCAGGATGCGACTAGTCATGCTGAAATGTTCGCGATCCGTGAAGCTTGCAAAGGTTTGGACAGCTGGCGCTTAGAAGAATGCCAACTGTTTGTCACCCTGGAGCCCTGTCCTATGTGCAGCGGTGCAATGATCTTGTCGAGGATAGAGGAAGTCTATTTTGGTGCATTTGATCCAAAAGGCGGAACAGCTGGGACCTTAATGAATTTATTAACAGATGAAAGATTTAATCATCGAGCCTACGTAGAAGGCGGTATTTTAGAAGAAACCTGCGGAAAATTACTAACTAATTTTTTTCAGCATTTACGAGAAAAGAAAAAACAAATGAAAAAGACTAGCCAAGAAGACTAGAATTTGTTATACTAATTTTTGCCGAAAGGCTAGGACAATGTCGGGCTTGTGAATTGTGTCAGATCTGGAAGGAAGCAGCACTAAGCAGGATCCGGCATGTGTCTGAAATTAAATAGACAATCATCCAACAGGCTGAGGCCTGTTTTTTTTTTCGAAAAAAGATTGCGTTACCTGCTTTTCTTATACTATTATGAAGTTGAAGGGTATTGGCAGCAATTAGAAATGAAAAAGTGAAGGGGCGACTAATACAATGAAAAAAGCAACGCCTAAAAAACAAACATGGTCGGGGAAATATCCGCGTTTAAGTATAGCAGCCGGAATTGCGCTTATTATTTTGGGGATAGCTGTTTCTGACAGTGATCTGCTTAACTCCTCCAGCTCAATAGCATCCAATGACTATGCAAACGAGGAGTATTGGGAAGAAGACGAAGCGTTGGATTACATCGATGAAGTGAAAAACTGGGACCGCGGTACTTATGAAAACATCCAAGTAGCAACCACCAATGTGGAGTACGACGAGGATGACGAAACATCGATTGAAACCTATTCTCATGGTGATTCTTATGAAGAGCTTGTGGAAGCTGTAGGACCACCAACTAGAACCTTTACCAACAAAGGAGATGCTACCCGTCCGTCGATTGTGGACGCTGACTGGGAGAAAGATTTTGAGGATGGCGGCTACATTTCGATCAATATTCGCTATGAAAAAGATACAGGACAGATTATTTCGAAAGACTGCTATGGCAGCTTTTAAACAAAGAAACCCGTGAAATCTACTTGGATTTCACGGGTTTCTTATTTATTACTGTAAAGTATTTGAAGAATTCGTATCATCTTTAAGCAGCTGACTTTCTCGACGAATATGATAAATCTTATGGATATTAATAATCAAGGTTTTGATTACCGCATAAACTGGAATACATATCAGCATACCAAGGATTCCGGCCACACTTCCCGCACCGATTAACACTAAGATAATAGTAAGGGGGTGAATATTCAAAGATTTACCAAACAACAATGGTTTGATTAAGTTTCCATCCAACTGCTGAATCACTAAAACAGAAAGCCCCATGTACAAAGCCTGCAAAGGTGAGACAAAAAATCCTACAATAACTGCTGGTACCGCACCAATAAATGGTCCAACATAAGGAATAATATTGGTCACACCACAGAAGATCGCCAATAATAAACTATAAGGTTGTTTAAAAATAGTCATAGCAATGAAGCTCAAAATCCCAATAATAAACGCATCTAACACCGTACTGCTGATATAAGCAGACAGAGTTTCATTTAATTCCCGGACCGTCTGACGTAACTCTTTCCGAATGGTTAAAGGGAAAAATTGTGATATCGCATCAAGAAACTTGTGACCATCCTTGAACATAAAGATCAAAATGAATGGAACGGTAAATAGCAGCACGAAAAACTGCATGGCTACACTAACAATTCGTGACAGACTGGAGGTCACACTAACGATTGCTAAATTAATCAAGTTATTAATCGTCAGGTTAGCAGAAGCCAGCTGTTCTTCCAAATTGAAGTTCTTGAACTCCTCCCGCTGGGCCAGCTCAGTCATCCATTTTCCAGTTTCTTCAGCATATACCGGTAAGTTTTGAGTTAACTGAACCGTTTGCTCAATTAACTGCGGAATTACGTTCATTGCTGCCAAAACAATAATAATCGCAATTACCACAAAAGAAATTAAAAAGCCGAAGACACGAGGAATACCACGCTTTTCTAAGAATACGACGATGGGATCGAACATATAATAGAGAAATCCAGCTACCAATAAGGGCAGTACCACTGCTGAAAGCATGCCTAAAACAGGTTCAAAGATATTAGGCATTTGCAAAATAAAGTAAATTCCGATAATCGTCAAGACGATTTCGGCTGTCCAGAAGAACAATTTAGACTGTTTGAAACGTGAGAGCATAATAGCCTCCTTTTATATGATAGCTTCATCTTATCATTTATTATGCAATGAAAAAATCTTTTTTAAGAAATTAAAGAGAAAGTTCGGGAAGCTTTCTATTCTTTTTTCAATAAGTTTGAGAACAGTTATTTCATTGAATCTGGTTAAGGTTAGGAGTACACTGAAAGAAATTAGTTGGAGGTGTTGCAGGTGAGAGAAAAAAAAGCCTTTCACGTTAACGGGTATGCAGCGTTGTTTGTTTTAATTTTGATTATGATCGCTGGAGTTTGGTTTATCTATTTGGGAAGCAGCCGGAATCAAATCGGTTTAATTATTTTAGCAATAGCTTTATGGATAATCTCCTTCTTATTCATTAGCTCCCTAACTATTGTCAGTCCAAATCAAGCCAAAGCCGTACTGTTTTTTGGAAAATATGTAGGAACGATCAAAGGCAACGGTCTGTTTGTAACCACTCCTTTGACGCAGAAAATTAAAGTCTCTATGAAGGTGCGCAACTTTAACAGTTCTCTATTGAAAGTAAATGATTCAGATGGAAATCCTATTGAAATTTCCGCAGTGGTTGTTTATAAGGTTGTTGATACGGCCAAAGCATTGTTTGATGTCGATTATTACTTAGATTTTGTTGAGATTCAAAGCGAAACGGCGATTCGCCACATTGCCTCTCAATACCCTTACGATACCTTTAATGATGACGATTTGACTTTACGAGGCAACACCACCAAGGTTTCTGAGGAATTAGCCAAGGAATTACAGGAACGTTTGGCGATTGCCGGCGTAGAAGTGATTGAAACACGCTTAAATCACTTAGCCTATGCAACTGAAATTGCGAATGCAATGCTGCAGCGTCAGCAAGCCCGGGCCATTCTTTCAGCTCGCCAAACGATCGTTGAAGGAGCGGTAACGATGACTCAGATGGCTCTTGAGCAAATTGAGGATGGGCAGGATATCCATTTTACAGATGATCGCAAAGTCCAATTAATCAATAATCTGCTGGTTTCAATTATTACCGATAAAGGGACACAGCCGGTCATCAATACTGGGGACATGAGCGATAAGTCTAAGACAGGAGGCAACAAATGAAGAAGCTGTATATTAAGCAAAAGGTTTTTAGCATCAGTGAAAAATTCACCATTATGGATGATCAGCAAAATCCTCGCTATTACGTAGAAGGAAGTTTCTTGAGAATTCCGAAGACTTTCCGAATTGAAGATGAACAGGGGAGAGAAATCAGTAAAATTACTAAAAAAACTATTAGTTTGTTACCAAAATTCTTTGTAGAAATTGATGGTCAAGACATGATTGAAATCTCTAAACACCTAACATTTCTCAAGGCGCAGTATTCTATTGAGGCAGAAGGAATGTCGGTGGAAGGAAACTGGTGGGATATGGATTTCATTGTGGAGAAAAATGGGCGTCGAATTGCGGACATTAATAAACGCTGGATTTCTTGGGGAGATACTTATGAGGTGACTATTTTAGATGAATCGTATGAACATCTAATCATCTCTTTAGTGATTGCAATTGATCGAGTGAAAGAGGATGAACGAGCATCTAACAATAGTTAAGGCCGGTTATAGGCCTTTTTTTTGTGGGATGGTAATTGTTTCGTTACAATGAAAGAAAAAGGATTTGATAAAAAATGGAACGACCTTCGACAAAAGCGACCCGCTGGATCCAATTTATCGGTGGCCGCAACTTAATTTTTACTTTAATAGCTGGTGTACTGTTAGGGGCCTTAATCTTCATTTTCTACTTGGTGCGCTTCATTTTTGAGCCAGTAGGAATTATTCTAGGAACGTTGTTTGCTCCCGTGTTATTGGCATTGATCTTGTACTATTTACTGGACCCAATTGTTAACTACTTTGAGGTGAAAGGTGTTAAGCGAATTTATACGATTATTGGTATTGGCTTAACTCTGGTTCTACTACTTGTCGCCTTCGGAATCTGGGCAGTTCCTAGAATCTATAGTCAAACGCTTAGCTTGGTAAACGATTTTCCACAGCATGTTGATAACTTCAATAATACGGTTCAGAATTTTGTTGCTGGAACGATGTTTGAAGAACCAGCGCAAGAATTTTTTGGCTCGTTAGAAGATGTAGTGGGACAGGTTATTAATATTTTATCTGATTCTCTAGGTGACATTCAACAATTTGTTGGTGATCTTTTTTCAACCGTCAGCGGCTTTTTTATCATCTTGCTGACAGCACCAATTATTGCCTTCTTCCTATTAAAGGATGCAAAGAAGTTTAAGCATTACTTTCTCAAGCTGATGCCGCCAAAATTCCGAGAAGATGCCAATGAACTGGGGGGAATTCTTGATATTCAGGTAGGCAACTATTTGAAAGGGCAGTTTATTGTAGCTTTAGCGAACGGTTTAATCGTCTTTATTGGTTTTCTAATTATTGGCATGCCTTACGCGTTACCCTTGTCATTATTAGTGACCATCACTTCTTTTATCCCATATATAGGACCTTTCATTGCATTTATTCCCTGTGCGGTGATTGCGTTGCTGGAATCTTTTCAATTGTTGTTGGCATTAATTGTTGTCTGGATTATTGAACAGGTGCTCAACGGTAATGTAATTGAGCCTAAGGTATTAGGCGAACAGCTAAGGGTTCATCCAGTGACAATAGTATTGGTTTTATTGGTGATGGGGAATCTGTTTGGTCTATTCGGTTTAGTTTTTGGAGTGCCGACATATGCAATTATCAAAGCTTTCGGCGTATTCTTATTTCGCAAATTCAAACAGCGGTATAATCGATATTATGGCAAGGATGATGGCGAATATGAAGACACTGAATTTTCACAGGATGAATATATTAACGACTAAATATTTCAGATTTTGACTAGTTTTAGGATAAAAATCATTGCAAAATGTCTGTCTTTGATTTACTCTAGATTCATGCGGTCGTGGCGGAATTGGCAGACGCGCTAGCTTCAGGCGCTAGTGGTAGAAATACCGTGGAAGTTCGAGTCTTCTCGGCCGCATTGAATAAAAAGACTTTATTTTACACAGTATCTTGATAGAAAAAACGAATTACAATTAGTACCAGCTCGCTTCATCCTACCTATGGATGAAAAGCTGTCCTAATGTAATTCGTTTTTTTATTCATTCTGCTCAACTGTTAACAGCTGCTGCTTAATAGCTAGGCCTTCTGCACTTGATCCGGAGTAGCCAGTGAGTTGGCCACCCTTTCCGATGACTCGATGGCAGGGAATAATAATCGGTAAGGGATTTTTTCGATTGGCTTGGCCGATTGCACGAACCGCTTTCGGTCGTTGGATTTGTTCCGCGATATCCTGATAGCAACATGTTTTGCCATAAGGAATTTGGGCAAGGGCATGCCAAACTTCTTGTTGAAAGGAAGTACCGTAAATAAATTCATAAGGTACAGTGAAGGCGGTTAGTTGGCCATCAAGAAACTGCAGAATTTCTTCTTTTGCTTGTTCAAGTATGACTGGATTTGCCGTCTTTGATTCAGAAATCTTAGTGTAGGAAACAGTAGTTAACGCGTGTTCGTTAGCATCTAACCATAGAGTGCCTAAAGAAGTATCAAATTTCATGGAATAAGTGCCTCCTGTTCAATAATTATCGTACGATTATGGTACTATAGAACCAATAAAAAGCGGTAAGAGAGAAGCGAAATTATGGAAAAAATTATTCTTTTACATACGAACGATTTACATTCTCACCTAGAAAATTGGCCTAAGATTCGACGTTTTTTGCAAGCGCGTCAACAAGAGGATCAGCATAACAATCAGGCGGTTATTACAGTTGACCTTGGTGATTTTGTTGATCGCTGGCACCCCTTGACGGAAGCTACCAATGGACAAGCCAATGTTGAATTAATGAATCAAATCGGCTATGATGCGGCAACAATCGGTAATAATGAAGGAGTTGGGAATTCCAAAGACGACTTGAATCATTTGTACGATGATGCCAATTTTGATGTGATTCTAGATAATTTGTTCGATAAACCTACGCTGCAAGCCCCAGAGTGGTCAAAGGTCTATAAAATCATCACGACGGAAAATGGGACAAAGGTAGGGCTGATTGCCTTTACCGCTCCCTTTCCATTAACTTACAATCCGAATGGATGGGATATTCGCCAGGTGGAGGATATGATGCCGGATTTGATTGCACAGCTGCGATCGCAGGTGGATGTACTGGTATTGATGAGTCATTTGGGCATAAGTGCGGATCGTTCCATTGCTCGGGCACATCCTGAGATTGATGTGATCTTAGGATCCCATACGCATCATTTATTCGAACAGGGCGAAAAGATTGGCAATGTTCAGGTGGCTGCAGCAGGTAAGTATGGTTATTATGTTGGAGAGGTGCACATCTATCTGGATGATGAACATCAGATCGTGCGAACCTCTGCTCACACTTATGCGACTGATAAAATGTTGGAGCTGCCAGAGGATAAAGCAGAAATTACCGGGTATTTAACGGAAGGCCATCAATTGCTTTCTGAGAAGATGGTAGCCGATCTGCCATTTTCCATTAGTGTGGATATTCATGGGAAACACCCGATGATTGAGTATACCTTACATGCAGTAAAAGAAAAGGCTGAGACTGACGTCGCTATTTTGAATTCGGGTCTCTTTTTAAGCGACATTCCTGCCGGATTTGTGAATCAAGATCAGCTTCATACTACGTTGCCACATCCGATGCATCTGATTCGAGTGACTCTGACTGGGAATGAACTGGTCCGCTTAATTTTGGAAATGGAAAAGAACCGTCATTTTCTAATTAACTTCCCAGTCATCGGTATGGGTTTCCGCGGGAAGGTCTTTGGACATTTGGTGTATGAAGGTATATCCTTCGATGCGGTTAACCACCAGGTCTGCTGGCTAGGTGAGCCAATCGATCCAACGGCAAATTACACGATTGCAACGGTGGATCACTATATGTTCCTGCCGTTCTTTCCGACAATTGAAATAGCTGGGACTGCTGAGTTTTTATTCCCTGAATTTATTCGCAGCGTATTGGGGGACTATCTAAAAGCTCACTACCCAATCCAATGAAAACAAGGTATAATAGCAAACAGGTGGTGAAACGATGACAACTAAAGAAAATAAAACTGTGACCGATGAAGTGGCAGAAGCGTTGGAAGAAATCGTCGAAGCCCCCGCTGAAGAGAAGAAAAAAGGTGAGCTTGTCGTAAGAGTAGATGAGACAAACCTATTAATCGGTGAACGCCAATACCGGATAGCGGTAGACTATCGCGAAGGCTTTGATGCAGAACGATTAGGTGAACGCTTTAGCGAGGTGCTCTCTCGTTATGATTATATTGTCGGCGATTGGGGTTACGATCAACTACGTTTAAAAGGATTTTTCCGAGTAGATGATCGAAAAAGCAATGCTGAACAACGTATTGATACATTAGAAGATTACTTATACGAATATTGCAACTTTGGCTGTGCATATTTCGTCATTGAACGAATGGGCGTCAAGCGACAAAACAACAATCGTAAAAAACGGAAAAAACGCCGCAGCACGAACCAAGCCCACATTGAAGAAAAGAAGACTCCTGTCAAAGAAAATACTAAGAAAAAACCAGTAATCAAGAACCGTAAACCAAAAAAAGAAGCGGCGATGAAAACAAAAGAAAACGATGGACGTTTTGTCATTCGCCAAAGAGAAGAGCAATAAAACTATGAAATACAAAGGTTATTTGATTGATTTAGATGGTACGATTTATCGTGGAAAAGAACCGATTCCTGCTGGCCGGCGTTTTGTTGAACAACTTCAGCAGCGTGGAATCCCATTTCGCTTTTTAACTAATAATACGACCAAGGAACCTGAAACAGTTGCGGCTCGCTTAGCGAATGAATTTGATATTCACGTTACAGCAGAAACGGTCTATACTGCGACGTTGGCAACCATTGATTTCATGAAGGAGGCCAATAGAGGAAACAAAGTTTACATTATTGGCGAATTAGGCTTGCGAGATCCTATTTTAGCTGCTGGCTTTGAATGGGATGAAACTGCACCAGATTATGTGGTGGTTGGGTTAGATAATGAAGTAACTTATGAAAAATTTGTCGTGGCCACATTAGCAATTCAAAAGGGTGCACTGTTTATTGGGACGAATTCCGATAAAAACATCCCGACTGAACGGGGACTGCTTCCTGGTGCAGGCTCTGTCATTGCTTTTTTAGAAACTGCTACTCAACAAAAAGCAATCTACATTGGAAAACCTGAAGTGATTATCATGGATAAAGCTGTTGAACTTTTAGGTTTGGCAAAATCGGATGTGGTCATGGTAGGAGATAATTACTTGACAGATATTCGAGCTGGAATTGACAACGGGATTGATTCCTTACTGGTTCTTTCGGGATTTACCCAAAAGAAAGACGTTCCCAATCTACCCGTTCCGCCAACTTATGTTGTTGAATCTTTAGATGAGTGGAATTTTGATGCATAGCTGGCAGCGGTGGGAAAGAGTGGGATTAGTTTTTTGGTCGTTAACCCTGTTGACCTTGGCGATTACGTTGACTATTAATGCCCGCTGGCTCTATCAGTGGGATATCCAGCAGTTAGATCTGTTGAATTATACAACGGTATCCGAAAAGGAATTACTAACGAATTTCGATCATTTAATGCGTTATTTGAATACACCCTGGATCACGGAATTGGCTTTACCAGACTTTCCGGTCTCAGCGAGTGGTGCGCTGCATTTCTATGAAGTTAAGCGTTTGTTTCTGTTAAATTATGGCGTACTTGTGTTTACCTTGATTCCCAGCTTTCTCTATTTGCGGCACTTGATTAAGCAGAAACGCTTGTGGACGTTGGTTCAGCCTTTTAAAATTGCGGTGGGGATCCCCTTAATTGTGGCTGTTGTGATGGCAATGGGGTTTGATCGATTCTTTGTGGCCTTCCATGGAATCTTCTTTAACAATGATGCTTGGATATTTAATCCAGCAACCGATCCCATCATCAACGTATTGCCAGAGGAATTTTTCCTGCATAGCTTTGTTCTGTTTTTCGTTTTACTAGAGTTTTTTTTCATTTTACAAATACTGATTGGAAAATATGCTTTAAAAAAGGTTTAAAACAAATAATTTTTGAGAAAAATTTAAGGCGGTGTACTTAACTTTCTAGTTGAGTACATCGTTTTTTTTAGTTTGTTGCAAAAGTGGTAAACAAGGGGAATTGTTGAAAGTTTACACTGACACAGGGGAAGCTGACTAATTTCTTTATTAAGTATTTTAATAAGATAGTTGTTCTTTTTTGTTGAAAAAAATGAATAGGCTATCGTTTTTTTTAGCATTACTAAGAACGATTCTCACTGGAATCGATTGTGAAAAGACTTTATATAAGGGTATAATAATAACAAATAAGAATCGTGGTAAAGAACTTTTTAGTCAGTTTATTGATAATGATTTCACAAGCAGAGTTATTAATCTGTCAGCGATAGTGACGACTAGTTTCACGAGCTGGACAGGAGCTATAGAGACTCTTCTTATTACAGGGAGGATTGTGTATGAAAACATTAGTGAAAGCAATGGCAAAATTTAAAGGAGGTGTGAAGGTTCCTCATAATAAAAATACAGCAGAAAATGAAAGCGTTATAATAGAACAGCCCAAAATAGTTATCATTCCCTTGCAGCAGCATATTGGCGGTCCGTGCGAGCCTACTGTTAAGTCGCGGGAGATTGTTACTGTCGGCCAAGTAATTGGTGACTCAAAAGCGTACGTGTCTGCTCCAATTCATGCCTCTGTTTCTGGAAAGGTAAAAGGAATCAAGCCGGTTTTATTAGCAAATGGTCAAACCTGTGACGCCATCCACATCGAAAATGATGAGTTGTATACGCGAGCACAAGAACCAGCACCTATTCAAATCGATTCTAAAGATGACCTATTGAATGCTGCAAGAGATAGCGGTTTGGTAGGAATCGGCGGGGCTGGTTTTCCTTTGCATGTAAAGCTTGCGATTAAGGAAGAGACACCGATCGATATACTGGTTATTAACGGCGCGGAATGCGAGCCCTTTATTACTTCTGATTATCGAGAAAGTTTAGAGTATCCGGAACGGATCATTGCAGGGATGCAGGTAGTCATGAAGCAGTTGAATATTTCCCACGGGGTAGTGGGGATTGAGAGTAACAAACCAAAAGGATTACAAATTTTAAGAGATCGGTTGAATGAATTGGCAGATCTTGATCCAGCCATTGATATAATGGAAATTCCTTCTCTATATCCTCAAGGAGCAGAAAAAATGTTGGTCTATGCAACAACAGGCCGCAAAATCCCACCAGGCAAACTTCCATCTGAAGTGGGCTGTTTAATCATGAACATTTCCACGATTTCTCGTTTACAGGAATACCTTGAAACTGGTCTTCCATTGATTCAAAAGAGGGTTACAGTGGATGGCAATGTTGCAACACCTAAGAATGTTGTTGCCCCAATCGGAACACCTATCAGTGAAATTGTAAAATTTTGTAATGGGTTTATTGATGAACCCAGCAAAGTGATTTTAGGAGGCCCTATGATGGGGATTGCTCAATATTCGCTTGATCTGCCCATTACAAAGCAAACGAATGCAATCACTATTTTGTCGGAGACACAAGCACTGCCGGAAGAGTCTCCGTGCATTCGTTGTGGGCGCTGTGTGACTGCTTGTCCTATGTCGTTATTGCCGGTTCAAATCGAACGTTGTGCGCGGAATAAAGATCTAGAAAATTTGAAAAAGCTAAATGTATCGGCCTGTATGGAATGCGGGTGCTGTGCATACGTTTGCCCCGCGGGACGAAAATTGGTTCAGTCAATGAAGCAAGCCAAATTATTGGAAAGAGAGGCAGTCAAATGAACAAGCTACCTGTATCCATTTCACCTCACCTGCATTGTGGCCGCAGCAGCCGCAGCATTATGCTAGATGTGATTATTGCCTTGACTCCCGCTATCATTGCCTCAACCATAATTTTTGGCTTTCGTGCACTTATGTTGATTCTAGTAACGGTGGCTGCCTGTGTCTTAAGTGAATATGTCACTAGAAAAATTTTTAAACGACCAGATACCATTCATAATCTAACTGCAGTAGTTACCGGGATTTTATTAGCGTTGAACTTGCCAGTAACGTTGCCCTTTTGGATGGCTGCTTTAGGGGGAGCCATTGCGATCGTAGTTGTAAAAGAATTCTTTGGTGGGGTAGGACAAAACTTTGTTAATCCAGCAATTACAGCACGGATTATCCTTTTAATGTCTTTTGCTTCTCAAATGAGTACTTGGCAGCCGCCATTTGATTATCGAATGGCAGCAGGGGTAGATGTGATTTCTTCAGCTACCTATTTTTCTGCTCGTCAGACCGGACAAGAAATTCCATCGTTAATGGATATGTTTTTAGGGATACGGGCCGGAAGTTTGGGAGAGACCTGTGTATTAGCTCTGCTGATAGGTGGGGGGTATCTAATTGCTCGAAAAGTAATATCGCCAATTATCCCGCTTTGTTTTATTGGAACTGTTGCGATCCTTTCAGTTTTGCTAGGTGACAACCTGTTGTATCAAATAATGTCAGGCGGGTTATTATTAGGAGCCTTTTTCATGGCAACGGATTATACCACGTCTCCTGTCACTAGGAATGGCAAGATTATTTTTGGAATAGGTTGCGGTATCATCACGATTTTGATTCGCTTTTTTGCTGCTCTTCCAGAAGGAGTTTCTTATGCCATCTTATTAATGAATATCCTGGTTCCTCATATTGAGAATCTTACAATTCCGAAAGTCTTTGGTGAGGAGGCAAAAGCAAAATGAAAAAATCAAACGTGATCTTTTCAGACACACTCTGTCTCTTTATCATTTGTCTGGTAGTTACCTTTGCAGTTGCAGGAACACGTGCTGCATTCAAAGATCGCATCGCAGAGCAAGAATGGGCCCAAACACAAAAGGTCATGAACAAGCTGATTAAAGCAGATAATTTTAAGAAAGTGAAAGTTTCCGGGGAAAATCAGGCCTTCAAGGCTCTCGACTCATCGGGAGAAACTCTGGGTTATCTTTTTATAACCAATGCTTATGGATATGGCAGCGAGGTGAGTGTCATGAGTGCTATTTCAGAAGGTAAAGTTGTGGGAATTGATATTTTAGATGCTTCAAATGAAACCCCGGGTTTGGGGCAAAATGTAACGAAAAAGGGATTTGTTGATCAGTTTTCTGGACTGATTGGTTTGCCGGAAGTTGTGAAAAGCACGCCAACGGGAGAAAATCAGGTCGAAGCAGTTACTGGAGCAACGAAATCTTCAAAGGCTGTAGCAAAATCGGTCGAAGAGGCTCTTGCTCTTTTTGAGCAAGTAATAGCTTCAGAAAAATAAAGGGGGGAGATTCCATGGAAAAAGAAAAGCTATCTGCTATTTTTACAAAAGGGTTAATTGTTGAAAATCCAGTTTTGCGTCTCGTGTTAGGTACTTGTCCGACTTTGGCAGTAACTACCTCTGCTATGAATGGATTAGGGATGGGAGTGGCAGCGACAATTGTACTTTTTAGCTCAAATATCGTGATCTCCCTTCTGCGTAAAGTGATTCCTGATCGGGTAAGAATTCCTGCGTTTATCACGATTATTGCTGGTTTTGTGACTGTGGTCCAATTAATGGTTAAAGCATTGGCACCTGCGTTAGATGCGACACTGGGGATCTATTTACCTTTGATCGTAGTAAATTGTATTATTCTGGGTCGTGCAGAAGCTTATGCTAAAAATCATCCGGTCGTTCATTCAGCTTTAGATGGTTTAGGAATGGGTGTTGGTTTCACAATGGCTCTTCTTTGTATGGGGGGAATTCGTGAATTAATTGGAAGCGGTACGTTATTGGGATTTTCAATTACAGCTGGCTTTGTTCCACCAATGACAATCATGCTGCTGCCTCCAGGAGGATTTTTCGTATTTGGCATGCTAGTTATGGTAGCGAATAAATTGGGAGACCGTACCACTAAGGAAGTAGACTGTTCATCCTGCCCAATTTCTGAAGCCTGTACAACAGTTTGTGAAGGGGAGGAGGGTGACAGGTAATGCAGACTTTCGTAACTATTTTAGTAGCGGGAATTTTAACAGATAATTTTGTTTTGTCACAATTTTTGGGAATCTGTCCCTTTCTGGGCGTATCAAAAAAATTGGATACTGCAATTGGAATGTCTTTAGCGGTCACTTTTGTTATGGTTTTAGCGACCTTGGTTACTTATCCAATTTACAGCTCCTTGTTAGTCCCTTTAGGATTAGACTATTTGCAAACGATCGTCTTCATTTTAACGATTGCTGCACTAGTTCAGTTAGTTGAGGTCATAATGAAACGGTACATGACTCCCTTATATAATGCATTGGGAATTTATCTGCCATTGATCACTACCAACTGTGCGGTGCTGGGTGTGACTATTTTGAACTTCTCAAAAAACTATACCTACATTCAATCAATCGTTAACGCATTTGCTGCTGGGGTGGGATTTTTAGTAGCTATGGTGATTTTTGCAGGGGTCCGTGGACGTTTGGAAGGAAATGATATTCCTAAATCATTACAAGGACTACCGATCACGTTGGTTGCTGCAGCACTTGTTGCTTTATCGTTTTTAGGATTTGCTGGTTTAGCAGAAGGGCTATTCCAATAGGGGGTGTAAATAAATGGCTGAAATCATAATACCTATTAGCATTGTCAGTGGAATGGGGTTAATCGCAGGAGTCATTCTCTCAGTAGCGACCATCATTTTCCATAAACCAGTAGATGAAAAAGAAGAGGCTCTGCGAGACGTATTGCCGGGAATTAATTGCGGTGCCTGCGGATTTTCTGGCTGTGATGGATATGCTAAAGCTATGGCGGAAGGTAAAGCGGGCGTAACGAACTGTACTCCTGGCGGATTGTCTACTCGTCAGGCTTTGTCAGAAATCTTAGGTGTGGAAGTTGGAGAGGTTCAAAAGATTGCCGCATTTGTACGCTGTAATGGGACCTGTGAAGTTACGAATAAAAAAATGGACTATGCTGGTACCGAAACGTGCTATGCCGCTAATCAAATCTTTGGGGGACCACAAGCCTGCCGCTTTGGTTGTATGGGCTTTGGCGATTGTAAAGTCGTATGTGATTACGATGCGATTGATATAATTGATGGAGTTGCTCAAATCAACCCCAATAAATGTGTCGGTTGCTTAAAATGTATCACTGCCTGTCCAAAAAGTTTAATAAACATGCTGCCGGCAGAAGACACGTCGATTGTTGCTTGCTCAAATCAAGAAAAAGGCGGGGGCGTAAGGAAAATCTGTAGTGTGGGGTGTATCACCTGCAATCGATGTGTGAAGGCCTGTCCGCAGGAAGCGATTCAAATGGAGAATAATGTGGCAGTAATTGATCCAGAATTATGTACCAACTGTGGTGAGTGTCGAGAAGTCTGTCCGCAGAACTGTATTTTGGAGATGCCTCTGAAGGAAACAGTCGGAAGCTGATTTTCCAAGGCTGATTCCAAATTAGAAAAAATAGTTGAATTGAATGATGATGTGCCTAGGCGTTCAGCTACGGGAATTAAGCAGGTATGTCGGCGCACGCAGTCGTTTTGCTGTAACGCATTAAGAATAGTACTCCGAAGACAGGTTTTCCTATTTTGGCGATCATCCGTTTTATTTCTGAAAACCTTCGAAGACTCGCCCATTGGAGCGTAACATTTGAGAAAATCGAATCGGAACGTAAGATTGCTTCGGTTACACCGCTTATTTTTTTTAGATCCTGTGACATTCTTATAGTCACAGGATCATTTTTTTATAGATAAGAAGATCGGAACGAAACCTTTTCTAATTTCTAGTTCAATTTAATCTGAATGCGAATAGAGTAAACCTACGGAGTTAAAAATACTATGTTATATAACAGTAGATATTTTTCTGTTTCTGATATATAACAGATTCGTTTTTTTAATATAAAACAGCATAAGAGTTAGAACTATTCTTATTTATAAAAATCGAGAAAAACGCAATACATTCAATAAAACCACTGTTCATATACATTACAGAATGATGATAAAACGGAAAAACTTCTTTGAGAACAGTTCTCATTATCATTTGCTAGTTTTGCCACAATCTCTGCTTTTTTTTGTTATAATTATCTTGATACGAATTACTTACTGCTAGCTTAATCATTTTTTTCAACTGTTTAACTTCACCTATTTAGTCTTAAAATGAAGACTAGATGCGCAAGAATAGAAGTTTGCTCTGGCAGTATTATCGGTTATCTAGCTTTTTAAATAAAGCGCTTTTAAGACTTGTCAATACTCAATAAAGATTATTGATACAAAATCATACACAAAAGGAAGGATGACAAACATGGCATTAGCGAAAATTGTTTACGCAAGCAATACTGGAAACACAGAAGAAATCTCAGAAATTTTGGAGGATGTTTTAAAAGAATCTGGAGTAGAAGTAGAACGTGTTGAAGCAGACGATGCAGAAGCAGATTTTTATGAAGATGCAGATATTTGTATATTAGCTACTTATACTGATGGTGATGGCGAACGACCTTTTGATTTAGAAGATTTTTATGAAGAATTACCGGATCAAGATTTGTCTGGAAAAGTATATGCAGTTGTTGGAAGTGGAGATAGCGAGTTGTATCCTGATTATTTCTGTCAAGCTGCTATCGATTTTGACGAAGCTTTTGCAAAAACAGGTGCTAAAAAGATTGGTGAAACAGTGATGATCGAAAACGATGCGGATGATGAAGATGAGGAAGTTTTAAAAGCACTTGTTAAGTCTTTAGCTGAAGCGTAGGGGATTCAGGAAAAGGTTGGGGTGATAATTTGTTTAAAGTAGTGAAACGAAAAGAATTGGCACCGACAGAATTTGAAATTTATGTCGATGCTCCAAGAATCGCCAGTAAAGCAAAACCAGGACAATTCGTCATTTTACGGATCGATAATCAGGGGGAACGGATTCCTTTGACGATCGTGGATACTGATTCAGAAACAGGCTTAGTTCGCCTGATTTTTCAAGTGATTGGAAAATCAACGGCGCAATTAGCAACTGTAATGGAAGGTGAATCCTTGAGTGATGTTGTGGGTCCTTTAGGAAAACCAACAGACATCGAAAACTATGGAACAGTTCTTTTAGTCGGTGGTGGAGTGGGGATTGCTGCTCTATTCCCAATTGTAAAAGGCCTAAAGGAAGCGGGCAATCGCGTAATTACTGTTCTAGGAGCGAAAAATGCGGAGCTTTTGATCCTAACTGAAGAGTGCGAAAAATACTCGGACGAATTGATTCTAATGACCGACGATGGATCAGTTGGACAAAAAGGTCTGGTTACTCAAGCGATGGAAGAGGTTTTTGCTAGGGAAACTGTTAACAATGCATGGGCAATTGGGCCAAGTATCATGATGAAGTTTTGTACTATTACGGCGCAAAAATATCAAGTGCCGATTTATGTTTCATTAAACCCAATTATGATTGACGGAACAGGAATGTGTGGAGGCTGCCGAGTAACCGTTGCAGACAACATTAAGTTTGCTTGTGTTGATGGACCGGAGTTTCTTGGTGAAGAGGTAGACTGGGATGAATTTATCAGTCGGATGCAGCAATATCGTCCAGAAGAGCTTCGTGCCAATGAAATTTATGAAAAGCAGGTGAGTCAAAATGGCTAAGGCTAAAAGAAGTTATACAAAAACACCGATGAAAGAGCAAGCGCCTGAGATTCGTTGTCATAATTTCGATGAGGTTGCTTTAGGCTACACACTTGAAGAAGGTCAGTTGGAAGCAAGCCGCTGTTTACAATGTAAAAACGCGCCTTGTATTGAAAATTGTCCGGTAATGATTGATATCCCAGGATTCATTAAAGCGATTGAAGAAGGCGATATGCCAAAGGCTTATGAAGTTTTGGGCCGCTATACCAATCTACCAGCCATCTGTGGACGAGTATGTCCTCAAGAAAAGCAATGTGAGATGGTCTGTCGCTTAGGTCGTTCGAAAAAATTTGAACCAGTTGCAATTGGTAAGCTTGAACGTTTAGTTGCCGATTGGGCCTTGGATCAACCAATTGAATACAAAGAGGTCACTGGGGAGAAAGGCAAAGTTGCCGTCATTGGCTCCGGACCTTCAGGTTTGACTGCGGCCGGCGATTTGGCGAAATTGGGTTATGAAGTCATCGTTTATGAAGCATTGCATGCACCGGGTGGTGTGTTGACTTATGGGATCCCTGAATTCCGTCTACCTAAAAATATTGTGAACAACGAAATTGAACGAATCAAAGCACAAGGTGTTGCCGTTGAAACCAATGTTGTTGTGGGAAAAACAATTACGATGGACGAGATTATGGACGAATTTGATGCGTGCTACTTGTCAGTTGGAGCAGGTGCACCGAATTTCCAAGGGATTAAGGGCACTTCTTTAAAGGGTGTTTATTCGTCTAGTGAGTATTTGACGCGGATTAATTTGATGCATGGCTATCAATTTCCTAAATATGATACACCTGTTCAGGAATCTAAAAATGTTGTAGTTATCGGTGGCGGGAACGTTGCCATGGACGCTGCGCGTTCAGCTAAACGGCTGGGTGCAGAAAATGTATCCATCGTTTATCGACGCTCATTAGCAGAATTACCAGCCCGAGAAGAAGAGTACCATCATTCGGTTGAAGAAGGTATAAACTATCACTGGTTGACAAATCCTGTTGAATATATGGGTGATGAGAACGGTAACTTAGTAGCCGTTAAATGTGTGCAAATGGAGCTTGGTGAGCCTGATGACTCTGGTCGAAGACGTCCAGTTGTAATCCCTGGCAGCGAATTTATTATTGAAGCGGATACTGCGATTGAAGCGATTGGTCAAGGGGCCAATAAAGTCTTGCTAGATACCTTCCCAGAGCTTTCTTTAAATAAATGGGGCTATATTGATGCCAGCGAAGAAACTTGTGCTACCTCTATTCCAGGTGTTTATGCCGGTGGAGATATTGTAACCGGAGCCGCAACCGTTATTTTGGCAATGGGTGCTGGTAAGATTGCAGCAAACGAAATTGATAACTATGTTCAAAATAAAAAGTTGCAGGAGCAACCGGTCTGAGCGGAGGACAAATTGATGAAAACGATAAAAACGATGGATGGAAATACGGCAGCTGCTCATATTTCTTATGCGTTTACCGAAGTTGCAGGAATCTATCCGATCACACCAAGTTCGACCATGGCGGAAATCGTAGATGAATGGTCAGAACAAGGCCGTAAGAATATCTTTAACGAGCCAGTTAAGGTAGTTGAAATGCAGTCAGAGGCAGGAGCTGCTGGGACCGTACACGGCTCGTTAAAAACAGGGGTCTTAACAACGACTTATACAGCTTCTCAAGGGTTGCTTTTAATGATTCCTAATATGTTTAAAATTGCGGGGGAACTGCTGCCGACAGTTTTCCATGTGGCGGCTCGGGCAGTCTCTACTAATGCATTAAGTATTTTCGGTGATCACAGCGATGTTATGGCTGCACGTCAAACCGGATTTTGTATGCTGGCTGAGGGCAGTGTTCAGGAGGTAATGGATCTTTCGGCAGTTGCGCATTTAGCAAGTCTTGAAGGCAAGTTGCCTTTTATGAACTTTTTCGACGGGTTTAGAACGAGTCATGAGCTTCAAAAAATTGAAGTCATTGATTATGAAGATTTGAAAAATATGGTGAACTGGGAAGCTTTGGAAGAGTTTCGTGCGCTAGGCATGAACCCGAATCATCCAAATGTTTCAGGTACTGCGCAAAATCCGGATATTCATTTTCAACAAAGAGAAACGGTCAATCGCTATTATGATGAAATGCCGATGATTGTTCAAAAATACATGCAGAAAATTAATGATCTTCGTGGTACAGATTATGACTTAACTAACTATTATGGTCATCCGGAAGCAACGGAAGTTATTGTAGCCATGGGATCAGCTTCACCAGCGATTCAGCAAACGGTGGACTATTTGAATGCTCAGGGCCGTAAAGTCGGCTTTATTGATATGCATTTGTATCGCCCGTTCCCAGCTGAAAATATGTTGGAAAAATTACCGTCCACGGTAGAAAAAGTAGCGGTTCTAGACCGCACAAAAGAGCCGGGTTCAGATGGTGAGCCTTTACTATTGGATGTACAAAGTGTGCTTTATCGCCATTCTAATCGTCCGATCGTTATTGGCGGTCGCTATGGAATTGCTTCAAAAGACGTGACACCAGATCAAATTGTAGCTGTTTACGATCATTTATTATTGCCAGTTGAGGATATGAAGCAGCGTTTTACGATCGGAATCAATGATGATGTAACTCATATGTCTTTACCTCAGAGAGAAGTATTGGATTTAACACCTAAAACAACTTTCCAAGCAAAATTCTGGGGACTTGGTTCAGATGGAACAGTGGGTGCCAACAAACAAGCAATTAAAATAATCGGAAACAATACTGACTATTTTGCGCAGGCTTACTTTTCTTATGATTCGAAAAAATCAGGAGGGGTAACCATTTCTCATTTGCGTTTTGGGAAAGATCCAATCCTGTCAACCTACAATGTAGAGGGCGCCGATTTTGTTGGTTGTCACAACAATGCCTATATTCACCAATATGATTTATTGCGTGGACTGAAAGACGGCGGAACATTCTTGCTTAACACAGTTTGGGATGAAGCAAAAGTTAAACAAGCCTTACCAAATCGGATTAAGCGCTATTTAGCAGAGCATCAAATTAATTTTTATATCATCAATGCGATGGATATTGCGCAAAAGATTGGTTTAGGCGGTCGTATCAACACGGTGATGTCTACCTCATTCTTTGAATTAACAGATATCATGGATCGTGAAACCTTCCTGCCTTTACTAAAAGGAGAAGTGGAAGCTGCTTATGGGAAAAAATCGAAAGTTGTAGTGGAGCGGAATTGGCAGGCGATTGATGAAACCTTTGCTGCTCTGAAAAAAGTTGAGATTCCGGTTGAATGGGCTGAATTAGAAGTTCGTCCAGCGCCAAAAGCTGATCAAAGTAAACCTGCGTACGTTCGTAACATTTTAGAACCAATCAATCGTCAAGAAGGCAATCAGTTGTCAGTCAATGACCTGATCGAAAATGGTATGCTGGGTGGTGTAATGCCATTAGGAACTGCGGCATATGAAAAACGCGGAATTGCTTTAGAGGTTCCAGAGTGGATTCCGGAAGCATGTACCATGTGTAACGAGTGTGCGTTTATTTGTCCTCATGCAGCGATTCGTCCATTCTTAGCGAATGAAGAAGAGATGGAGCAAGCACCAGAAGGCTTCATCACTCGTGATATGCGTGGTAAAGATGGATTGAAGTACCGAATCCAAGTTTCTTTGGAGGATTGTACAGGTTGTGGGCTTTGTGCTGAGGTTTGTCCAGCTAAGGAAAAAGCGCTGGTTATGAAGTCTTATGAAGAGCAAAAAGAACAAGCGATCAATTGGGCTTTTGCGATGACCCTTCAACAAAAAGAAAACCCAGCGAAAAAGTTTTCAGTCAAAGGTTCTCAATTTGAGCAACCATTACTTGAATTCTCAGGGGCGTGTGCAGGTTGTGGTGAAACACCTTATATTAAGTTATTGACGCAATTATACGGTGATCGTATGATGATTGCGAATACGACGGGGTGTTCATCAATCTGGGGTGGTTCATCTCCAGCGACACCTTATACAGTTAATGTAGATGGTCGTGGGCCAGCATGGAGTAATTCATTGTTCGAGGACAACGCCGAATATGGTTTAGGCATGCATATTGCCAATGAAACTAAACGAAATCGAGTAGCAAACAAAATGCATGAAGCTCTGGCTCAAGATTTAGGTTCTGAAGATACAAAAGCCTTAATGCAAAATTGGATCGATCATATGCTGGAGGGTGAAGGCTCACAACAGCGGGCGGCCAAGTTAGCAGCGACTCTTTCTGAAGAAAACGATCCGGCCTTGCAGTCAATTTTGAAAGATAAAGATATGTTTGCGAAACCTAGCCAATGGATTATTGGTGGTGATGGTTGGGCATATGATATCGGATTTAGCGGGATTGATCATGTGTTAGCTTCTGGCGAAGATGTAAATATCTTTGTAATGGATAATGAATTATATGCGAACACTGGCGGTCAAATGTCAAAAGCAACACCAACAGCAGCAATTGCAAAATTTGCGGCTGGTGGTAAGAAGACTAAGAAAAAAGATTTGGGCATGATTGCAATGACTTATCGGGATGTCTATGTAGCACAAGTAGCAATCGAAGCAAACCCTGCTCAGACCTTGAAAGCGATTCGAGAAGCCGAAACGTATCCAGGTCCTTCAATTATTATCGGTTACACACCTTGTATCAATCACGGAATCCGTGGCGGTATGAGCAAATCAATTGAAGAATCAATCGAAGCTGTTGAATCTGGTTATTGGCAGTTGTATCGTTTCGATCCTCGTCAAGCAGATAAAGGCAAAGATCCGTTACGTATTGACTTCAAGAAAGCTGATTTCAGTAAAATGAATGACTTCTTAGAAGGTCAAACACGTTTCTCTGCCCTGCATAACATTAAACAAGATACAGCAGAGGTAGAGGAAATGCTGAATCAAACGGTAGATGATGCCGAAAAACGTTTAGAAAACTATAGTGAATTAATGAAGTCTAAAGAGTAAAATTATTCATACCAATAAAGCTCCCGTACAAAACACTTTTCATACCGAGTGTTTTGTACGGGAGCCTTTTGTTGATACACAGCAAGATTGATCATAGAAAGTAAAACGATTGCTCTTGCGTGAGTAGGATACTGATTTTACTATCTAGTAAAATCAATTAATCAGGTCATCCAAAGTTTCGGGATCCTCATGAGCCAAACGACTGGCAGCAGAAGCAGCAATTGCCCCTACAAGATCATCCAAAAAGGTATGCACTGATTTGCCATCATGGGAATTCAGTTTCTTCAAAATACCTGGTTTTACTTTATCAATATAACCATAGTTTGTAAAACCGATTGAACCATAAACATTAACAATTGATAAAGCCATGATTTCATCGACACCATATAACCCTTCGTCTTCTTCGAGAATTTCTTGAAGTGGAGAATCCAGCAATTTTTGCTCTGCTAATTTATCCAATTGAATTCCCGTGATAATTGCATTGTGAACTTCTCGCTTTGTTAACACGCGATTAACACTATGAGTACACATGTCCATTGTTAGTTTATCGATGTAGTCTTTTTGAAGAAAAAAAACAAGTTCTGCAATATCTTTGATGGTCACACCCCGTTCAATCAATAGCGCGCGCGCCTTCTCCTCCAGTGCGGTTGTTTCAAAAACCATAATATTCCTCCGTTATCCTTGAATTTTTGGAAAAAAGCTAGTGCTGTGCCCCGGTTGTCTCCGAGCCTCTGGATCAATATAATGCAAAGCGTTGTTAACTGCTGTGGGAGCTTCTCCTGATCCGGTAGCAATTAGTTTTACTTTTCCATCATAGGTAGTAATGTCTCCACAAGCATAGACCCCAGGGATAGAAGTACTCATATCAGAATTCACAAGCACTGCCTGGCGAGTGCATTCGACCCCCCAATTTTTTAAATGGTCTAATGATGAAGTAAAGCCGTAATTAACAATTAGATGATCCGCAGCCAATTTCATTGTCTCATCTGATCGAACTTTTTGCAAAGTCACAGTCGTCAATTCGCGATCACCAGATACTCCAGTGACGATGTAAGGCGTCAGAATATCAATGGTGGAGTCCTTCAGTTTTTCGACACTATGCTCATGTCCACGAAATTGATCCCGCCGATGAACAATGGATACTTTTTCGGCAATGGGTTCCAGCATCAGAGCCCAATCAATCGCGGAGTCTCCACCGCCAGCAATGACAACTTTTTTGCCGGCATATTTCATCAAGTCATTAACATAGTAATCAATACCTCTATTTTCAAATACATCGCTATTATCAACTTGCAAACGTCTTGGTTGAAATGAGCCATTCCCAATTGCTAAGATGACGGCTTTCGTATAATGAGCTCCTTTGTTAGTGGTGAGCTCAAGGTATCCATCATGCTGCTTTAGATCAATTACTTCTTCTTCTAAGCAGTAGGTATGCGGGAATGTTTGCAATTGCTTCTCTAAATTCCCGATCAAGTCCGCAGCTTTGACCACTGGAAAACCAGGAATATCGTAAATATTTTTTTCAGGATAAAGAGCTGTCAGCTGACCACCTAGTTGTGGCAAGCTATCAATCAGTTTCGTCTTTCTTTGGCGGATTCCAGCGTAGAAAGCAGCGAACATTCCTACCGGGCCCGCTCCTACAATCGTTATATCAAAAATGTCCATTGTATTTTTCCTTCTTTCTTTACTATCGTGGTATTGATTGTATCAAACTTTCTTGAAACCTTCCAAAATGTAAACGTGGATGGATAAGAAACGATACCTTCTAAAAAACAGAGAAATAAAATCAACTAAACCGGTTTGAGTTTCAAGGAAATAAAAAAAGACTAGTCAATCAATCGAATTTACGTGGAAAAAAACAGAAAGTTTGTTATGATGGAACGAGATAAATTAAAGGAGGATATACCTGTGACTCAATTTCCACAATTAAATTTAGCGGATCAAAAAGGTCCAAAAGCGACAATCAAAACAAATATGGGAGATATTGTAGTTCAACTATTTCCTGAGGAAGCACCAAAAACAGTAAAAAACTTTGTTGAATTATCTAAAAAAGGCTACTATGACGGTGTAATTTTCCATCGTGTTATTCCTGATTTTATGATTCAAGGGGGCGACCCAACAGGTACTGGTATGGGTGGAGAAAGTATTTATGGGGACAAATTCGAAGATGAATTTTCTCGTAATGTGTACAATTTACGTGGCGCGTTGTCAATGGCTAATGCTGGTCCAAATACAAATGGCAGTCAGTTCTTCATTGTTAATAACCAAAATGTTCCAGCTAATATGATGACTCAATTAGAAGAAGCTGGATTTCCTGGTGAAGTTGTTGAAACTTATAAACAAGGGGGGACTCCTTGGTTGGATTTCCGTCATACTGTCTTCGGACATGTTGTTGAAGGAATGGATGTTGTTGATGCAATTGGTGCTACCAAGCGTGGACCTCAGGATCGTCCAGTTAATGATATCATAATTGAAACCATTGAAATAAGTGAATAAAGAAGCCTCTTTAATGATCTGACCCTAAAAAAGCTATCTTTTTTAGGGTCAGTCTATTTTTTATTTTTAGTTTAAGGCAGTTGCGATTCGTTTGAGCCCTTCTAGTAGGGTAGCGTTAGGACAGGCAACATTTAAGCGCATATGTTGTTTTCCACCTGGTCCGTAACTAATCCCCGTATTCAACACGACTTTTCCTTCATGAACAAGCTGATTCTCCAATTGCTCATCCGATAGTCCATAATCCGAAAAATCGATCCACAGTAGGTAAGTTCCTTCAGGTTTCATAATTTTTGCTTTTGGCAGATACTTGTCGAAGAAGGTGAATGTATCATCAATATTTTTTTGCAAATACACCAATAACTCATTGAGCCACTCTTCACCAGTACGATAAGCTGCCTCCATACCAACTAAACCAAAGGTATTAATTTCTTGCTGAAAGTTTTCGGTTTGTTTGTGCTCTAATTGCTTATGCAATTTAGGGTTTTTGACAAAAGCAACAGAATTCTTGACCCCAGCTAAATTAAATGTTTTAGTCATGGAAGTAAATTGTATGGTAAAGTCTTCAAATTTATCTCCAGCATTTGAAAAACTAGTCATTTGATTTGGTAAGAAAACAAGATCTTGATGAATTTCATCACTTAAAACTAAGACTTGATATTTTCGACATAACTCACCAAACTGATTTAATTCTTCTTTCGTCCAAACACGTCCGCCCGGGTTATGAGGATTGCACAAAATTGCTAGTTTAATATGGTTCTGTTTAATTTTTTCTTCCATATCTGCGTAGTCCATTACAAAGTGTCCGTCTTTTTCAAGCAATCTGCTGCGAACAATTTTTCTTTTGTTTTCATTAAGGATCCCAGCAAATGGGGGGTAAACAGGATCGTGAATCAAGACCGCATCGTTTGGTTCAGTGAATGCCTGAATGGCAGTAGCTAATCCAGCTAGTACACCGCTGAAAAAGAAAATCTCATCTTTGGTTATTGATAAATGATGCTTATGCTTTTCCCAATCAATGATTGCTTCATAAAGTGAATCTGGTGTTGTAGTGTAGCCGAAAATACCATGTTCGATCATTTCTTGGTAAGCTTGGATGATACCAATGGGAGCTTTAAAATCCATGTCAGCTACCCATAGAGGTAATAACTCTTCTTCTTGATACGTATGGCAAATCTGATCCCACTTAACGCTGTTTGTACCTTTTCGATTGAATTGTTCATCAAAATTGACCATGTTTTTCCTCCTAATTTTGCAAACTTCTTTTTTTGTTGTAAATACAGTATAATAAAACTTGCGGAAAGAGGGAACTAAATGGGATATAAAATTGGACAAATTATAAAAGGAGACATTACCGGTATTCAACCATACGGTGCTTTTGTTTCTCTGGATAATCATACGCAAGGGTTGATCCATGTTTCTGAAATTCAAGCAGGCTTCACTAAAAACATTCATCAGTACTTAGAAATTGGACAAAAGGTACAAGTACAGATCATTGATATTGATGAATATACTCAGAAAATAAGTTTATCATTACGCACATTAGCAAATCATCCACCGGCATCACCGTATCAACGAAAACGATATTTCACTAATCGTAACAAGAATATCGGGTTTCGTTCCATACAAGATGAGATGCCTCGTTGGATTGAAGATACTTTGCGGTATTTAAGCAGTACAAAGAGTGAAAATTGACAATTTATTTTCACGAGCCAATATCTTTGTTTCTGAAAATATGATATGATAGAATCCAGTTGAGACTAAGTAGCTACCATAGGAGTGAATCAGTTTGACAAAAGAAGTATCTGGAACGGTAATGTTGAATCTAGCAGATGGATCAAAACGCTTTTTAGTTCGTCACGAAGGTACTGCAAATGAATTTGCTCGTACTGAAATCAAAAAGGAAAATACTGTTTTAGCAAGCTTCCTAAATTTTTTGAAGAGTGTGGTTCAAATCAACATCAATGAGATAAGTTTAGTTGAATTGACAAATACACAAGCAAACGGTATTAGTTTACCGTTATATGTCTTCGAAATGAATCAAGAAGAGGTAACAGAGCTTCCTGAAGGTTTTGTTTGGGAAACACCGGATAGTGTACGTGAAATTTTGCATACATTTGAAATTGAAGGTGTACCACTTTTTTAAAAGAAGTACATACAAAGAGCACAGTGAATATTTTCATTCACTGTGTTTTTTTTGAGAAAATAAAAATAAGTAGTTGACGTGTGCTTGGATAAATGGTAAATTATTGGAGTTGCCAATTCGTGCCGAGAAACAAACACAACTTTTTCGAAAAAAGTT